>CBDFGQ010000008.1:0-961061 GCA_965247295.1 Dehalococcoidia bacterium | reverse complement strand
GCCTCTGTGACTGAGCGGCGCTTCTCGTCGGTGGCATAGCAGGCGTTGCTCACTATGTTCAGAAAGACCCGCCCCAAGTCCTGGGGAATTACTTCAAGTTCGCCCATCTCCAGGTCGAAGTCCTGCTGCAGGTCCAACTGGAAATTTGGGTCGGAGGCCCGAGCGCTGTGGTAAGCCAGGCGCGCGTGTTCGTCGAGGAGATTGTTGATGTTGGTAGCCCGCACCTCACCCGAGTCTCTACCCATCTGAAGCATGCCCTGGACGATGCGGTTAGCCCGTTCCCCGTGGGACCGGATGCGTCCCAGATTGTCGCTCAAGTCTCCGAAGATGTCTTCAAGCAGCCCTCTCTGTTCGTCGGTTAGCGTCGCGCCATCTTCCTTTAGGACTTCTTGCAGTTCCTTGACCAGCTCTTCCGAAACCTCGGAGAAGTTGTTGACGAAGTTCAACGGGTTCCGTATCTCGTGGGCTACCCCCGCCGTCAGCTCACCCAGAGCTGCCAGCTTTTCGCGCATGACAATCTGATCCTGCGCCAAGCGTAGGTCCTCCAGCACAACCTCAAGTTCCTCGTTCTTGCCTTTCAGCTCGTCCGCTAGCTTTTCCACCAGATTCAAACGTTGGACCTCTAGAGCATGACGACGGAAGACCTCCAAAGCAGCAGCCATTTCGGCCACCTCATCCCGACCCTCGATCTTTACTGTGGCCTCAAGGTCGCCCTCAGCCATGCGCCGCATCCAATCCGATATTAGTTTCAGGCGACGCACTAGTATCCGCCCCACGAAAAGCCAGGCGATGAGCAGAGCACCGGCAACGCTTATGCTGCTAATGGCCAGAAGGAGAGTGCGACCCGTCAATATCGCGTCACTTGAAGCTTGGGTCGCCACCTGTGCACGGGCACGGGCCGTGTTCACCAGCCCGTTCACATCCTCCACCAAGTCAACGGCGATGTCGCGGTTGCTCACTACCAGGTCCTGTTGACTCTCCGCCAGGGTCAGCCGCTGGGCTAGCAAGTCAAAGCCGCTTCCCTCCCCAATTCCCAACTTGAACAGTCTGGTGAATATGGGGGACAATTCGGCCCGTAGCTGGGATTCTTCCAGAGCTGCGAGGATCTGCTCTATGCGGCTGGCGGCAGCCTCGAACCGCTCCCGCAGCGGCTCGATCAGCGACGCCTCCGAAAGAGTGAAGGCGGTTGCCAAAAGCTCCACCGCAATGTTGCCGTCCACCTGCAATTGAGCCAGATGCCGGTAGCGGCCGAACTCCTCCTCCGAGAAATGTTCCGAGCGCGACACCGGAGGCTCCAGAAGGTTGCGATAACCAGTCATTGTGTAGTAAAGCTGGTCGTCGATTGCAGGAACGACGATGCCGTCCAACTGAGCTCGTAGTTCCGCCAACTCGGCTCCGAGGGCTTCGCTACCCACAGTCAGTGCAAAGGACTCGCGGGTCTCCTCCTTGATGGCCTCGATGTTAAAATCCAGATTGTCGACGTGGGCGCGAATCCTGGCAAAGCTCTCATCCCCTGCGTTCCCCTCCTCCAAAAGGGCCAACTGCTGCTCAAAATCCCTGTATGCCTTATCGATGCTGAGGGCCACCTGGTCAAACTCTTCCTCTGTCACGGCGGTCGTCAGGCGTGGGGCCGCGGCCGCCAGTATGCCGCTGTACTGGGCCACCTCGAACGCGGCCACAATATCCGGGATACTGCCCTCATTCACACGGCTCTGTACATTTCCTACCCGGTTGAACGATAACCAGCCCACCAGGCTGGCGCATACGGTCAGGGACACCGCTCCCCAGATAGCCAAGTGGAGTTGGGTGGAGATACGAGAGCCGCTTTGTAGAAGCCGTTTCAGGCGTTCTTTCACCGCCTTGCGTCCTGTAAACTATCGATGGAGTGGTAACGGCCGTCGGACCCGATCACGGTCAGAAAGACGGCGTCGGATCCTTGGTTGTCATCGTCCCCATAGCGGAGCTGGAATCCGTCGAGGTCGGTGATATCCGGGCTGTGCAGGCTGTCCAGGAAGCAGGCCCGGTCCACCTCCCACCCGCAACTCTCCAGACCGGCGATGGCCAAGCGGCCCGCCAGATAGCCTTCGAAGGAGACGAAGCCGGGCGCGGCGTCGGGAGCATAGGCCGCCAGAGCGTTGAGGTAGGAAGCAACGATGGGTATCGAATCATCCGTTGGGAAAGGCACCACCTGGGTTACGAAGACCCCGGCGCCGTCGGGCCCCAATTCGGTGGCCAACGCGTTGCTGCCCACGAAAGAGATGGTCATGAAAACGGAGTCCAACCCGGTGTGACGCGCCCACTCGATGAGTTCCGCGACGGGCTGATAGGCGCCTACCAGGATGACCGCTTCGGGAGATCCCTGACTCAAATCCAAAAGGGCCGTCTTCACCGCCAGGGTATTCCGCGTATACAGCCCAATTGCCGCCGGTTTCATGGTCCGATGCTCCAGAGCGCTCATAACCCCCTGGTAGCCCGCGCGGCCATAGGAGTCGTCCTGGTACATTATGCCAATGCGTTTGATCCCCAAGTCTTCCGTCAACCGGGCCACCATCTCTTCCGTCTCCTGGTCGTAAGAGGCCCGCAGGTTGATCACGGTTTCCCACTTGGCGTCCCGCAGAAAGGCCGCGCCGGTAAAGGGGGCAATGTAGGGGACTCCACCAGCCTCGGCCACCGGGAGCGCCGAGCGCGAGGTGGGGGTGCCCACGGCGCCGATCAGCGCGAAAATTCCATCCTCTTTTATCAGGCTGGTGGTGTTGGCGATGGCGGCTTCCGGTTCATAGGCGTCGTCACGCGACGTCAGTTCCACCATCCTGCCATGGACGCCACCGGCGTCGTTCGCCTCCTTGAAGGCCGCCAGGATGCCTTCCCTCATATTGATTCCAAGCTCCTGGGCGGGGCCGCTAAAGGCAGCCGACTGGCCAAAGAGAATGCGCTGGTCGGAGACCCCGGTTTCCACAGGAGGTGGTTTGCTATCTTCAGGCGTAGGGACCATCTCGCCGGCGCCGGTTGCCCTCGCGCCGTTCTGGCTGGCATCCGTGCCGCCGAGCAAAAACCAGACTGCCAGGCTGATGGCCACCGTAAGAGCCACACCTCCCCCGATGCCCAGCACAAAGAGTACGTCTGTTGGTAACCGGGGGATTCCCCTCACTCAACCCTGCGCTTAACCAGAATCAGATGGTTTCCACGCTCTTCCCGTTTATACCGCACCTTATCCATCATCGTACGTACCAAATGAATACCTAGGCCCCCGACCGGTCTGTCGTCCAGGGACCCCATCACATCCGGTACCGGCGCGTCATTCAACGGGTCGAACGGCTTACCATCGTCTGTGATCTCAATGGTCACGGCATCCGCTTCCGAGGTCAATTCGATTTCAACCTTGTGGAAGCCTCCGTCGTGGCCGTGGTTCACGACGTTAAGCCACAACTCCTCCAGGGCCAGATTCACCTGAAAGGTGAGGGAGGGAGGCCAGTTGTCATCCCTCCCGAGGTCCTCTATAGCGCTGGAGAGGCGCTCCAGTTCCTCCAGCCTGGTCTCTATAGTTAAGCGCAGCTTCGCGCTCAAGGGGAATCCTCTCTGCACTGAAGGACTAGGCAGGTAATATCGTCGAACTGGGGGGTGTCGCCCGCAAAGGAGTTTACCGCTTCAAAAACCGCCGCGGTGGCCTGTTCAGGGTCCTGGGGAGGATTGGCCTGAAAGAATTCGCTCAGAGGGTCCAGCCCAAACTGTTCCTCTTCGCCATTCATAGCCTCAGTCACGCCGTCCGTGTAGAAGATAACCGTATCTCCGGGAGACAAGGTAACCGTGTTCTGCTGGTAAGGAAGGCCGGGCACAATCCCCAAGGCTATCCCGTCGGTCAAGGGGAGCAAGGCGGATACCCCGTCGGCGTGGACTACCAGGGGACTGTTGTGTCCGCCGTTAGCGTAGGTCAGATTTCTATTGGAAGGATCGTACACCGCATACAGAACGGTAACGAACATACTGCCCTCGTTGTCCTCCAGCAGCAAATCGTTGACTTCGCGGAGCACCTCACCGGGGAAAGCAAGGCCGATAGCAGCGCCCTTCAACAGAGTGCGGCTGGACATCATGAAGAGAGCCGCCGGCACACCCTTGTCCGACACGTCGGCCACGGCAAGGCCGATGCGCCCGTCGTTCAGCTGTATTACGTCAAAGAAATCGCCCCCCACGTTGCGCGCCGCCTGCATCTTGCCGTAAACGGTGTAGCCCGGGGCTTGGGGAAACCGGGTTGGAAGGATGGACTGCTGCATCCCCCTGGCCACGTCCAACTCGTTCTGCAGAGCCACCAACTGGTCGCGGGCCTCGAGAGCCTCGCGCCATTCGGCCATATTGCGCAGCGTCCGGTCGATAGTCACCCGTAGGTCTTCAAAGTCTATGGGTTTGGTGACGAAGTCAAATGCGCCGCGGTTCATGGCGGTGCGTATGTTCTTCATATCTCCGTAGGCCGAAATTATCACCGACCGGATATTGGGGTCTACCTTGGGTATCTCCTCCAGCAGGGTGAGACCATCCATCTGAGGCATGTTGATGTCCGAGAGCACCATGTCGATGCCGTCATCCTGGTTCAGCTTCTCCAAAGCCTCTACGCCGTTCTGGGCGAAGACGAACTTGTAGCGGCCCGCCCGTATGTCCCGGCGCATCTGCTGCAGCATGAGGGGCTCCAGGTCAGGCTCGTCGTCAACCACCAGGATTTTGTACGATTCTTGCCTCGATGTCATCCCGCGCACTTCTACCTTACCTTTACATAACCCCTCTCAATTCCTTGGTGACCGAACGGGAACCTTGGTAGCCTGGGAAAAGCCCGGCGTAAATCAACTCCACGTGCGAGTCCATAATCCTCTGTCCGGGCATAACTGGAGGGTTGCCCCGGGCAGGACAGACATTGGGTGATTGGGCCGACGCGCCAGGCGGTGCAGGGCAATCAGATCCATGTTTTTCGGCGGAGTCGGCCCATCCCAGAAGGCGCCGTCGTCGCAGCCGGGCAACCTGCGCATGGGGCCAATCAGTCGTTGAATGCGGCCAGGGCCTCGGCCTGAGACGGGTGGATGGAAATGATCTTGTCGAAACCACTGATCTCGAAGACCTCTTGGATCGATTCCGATAGCGAACAGACCGCAAATTTCGCGTTCCGCCCCTGCAACGATTTGGCGGTCAACAGGATCACCCGTAGCCCCGCGCTACTGATATACGACAGCCGCTCCATATCCAAGATTACAGTACTCTCGTTATCGTCTATCGCAGCCTCCAAGGCGCTCTGGAATTCACGGGCATTGGCCCCATCGACCCTCCCATCCGTCTTTGCGATTAAAGTATCACCTTGCCGCTCGGTTTCAAGTTCCATTTCATTTATCTCCCTAAGGTTACGGGTGTGGCCCTGTGTGTCGCTCCGCTCTCGATTCTGCTTTCCTACATGGTGAGATTACTGAGTTGCAACTACGCCCTAGGGCCTGAATCCCTATCAGAATACCCATCGAACCACTCTCAACCGTAGGGACAGTGCTACCAAGCACAGATGCCGTCAGAAAGGCACCCATTATACCACCAACCCGGTGACGGTGAAAACCTTGTGTACTCGTCCAGTAGATTAGTGACACTCGGGCTCCTTTCGCTGAGATTGCTGCTGGCGGAGGAACTGTTGTGGGGTAAGGTAGGCCAGGGCCTGGTGAGGACGCACTGTGTTATAGGTAAGCTCCCAAAGGCGGAGTTGCTGGTTCAGGGGAGCGATCTCCAGGGGAAAGACATTGACCTCATAGAACTCCTCGGTATGGGTACGTTGTGCCCGTTCCACGGCACCATTGAGCTTGGGAGAGCGGGGTGGCAATACGAAGAGGCGAAGGCCACGCTCCTGACACGCCTGCTCAAAGCCCGCCTGGAACTCGGAGCCTCCGTCCACCTGTATAGCTCGTACGGGGAAGGGCATCCGGGCCTGCAGGGTACTTAGAAAGTCCGTGGCGGTGTTCGCGGTGGCTCTGGTGCGCACCTCCACCACATCCCAGCGGGACACCACGTCCCTGGCGGTGAAGTGCTTCAGGGTTCCGTCGGGAGGTGACCGTTAGTGACCTTTGCCGACGAGAGGGGATCAAGCCGGGCGTATTCTATGCCTGGACCAAGGAATTTATGGAAGCGGGGAAAGAGCGTCTCACCAGAGACACGGTGAGAGACGCCACCCGTCAGGAGATTGAACACCTCAAGCGGGAGAACTCCGATCTGAAACAACTGGTTGCCGACCTTTCCCTGGAGGTCCACCGTTCCAAAAAAACGGCCATCCCGACTTTGGACGAGGGCACCGGCACATGAGCGCCCAGGAGAGGTCGAACGTCATAACCCGGGTGGAACAGACCCAATGGGGAAAACGGAGGCTCCTCGCCCAACTGCAGGTGCCCAGGAGCACCTATTACCGGTGGCGGGCCCGGGAACTGCAAGGGAAGCAAGAATGCCCTGCCGCCATTACCCGGGTCCCCTGGAACAGGCTTAGCTCACCAGAGGAGGCCGCAGTATTGGCGGCGGCCAGGGAGTCTCCAGAGTGGAGTAGCCGGCAACTGGCCACTTGGGTCACAGACCACTTGAGGCTATCGGTGGGTGAGTCGACGGTGTACCGCATCTTGAAGAGGGAAGGGCTTGTCAAACCTCCCGAGATTCAGCTTGTTGCTGGTAAAGAGTACCACCGGACCGCATCAGATGTGGGCTACCGATGATTCGTACTTCAGAGTGAGGGGGTGGGGCTATTACTACATGGTGACCGTGATGGACGACTACTCCCGGTCCATCCTGGCCTGGAAGCTGCAACTGGACATGACAGCTCGATTCCCTGATCCAGGTGCTCCAGCTAGCCGTTGATGTCACAGGTATGACAGAAGTGCCCTTGGAGGACCGGACCAGACTGCTGAGTGACAATGGACCGGGCTACGTATCCAGGGCTTTCCGCGATTACCAGAACCTGATAGGAATCCGTCATATCCTGGCGGCGCCTTACCATCCTCAAACCAACGGGAAACTGGAGCGGTACCATCAGAGCATTAAGCACGAGGTGAACCAGGTCCCGTATGAAGTGCCTGGTGATCTGGAGGTGGCTATCGCTGGATTCGTGGACTACTACAACAACCGCCGCTATCACAAAGCCCTTGGCAACGTGACCCCGGAGGACGTCCTCCACGGGAGACGGGAAGGAATCCTGATCAAGAGAAGTGAGGTGAAAGCTCAGACCCTAGCCAGCCGCAAACGCTACAACCACCTGCTCAGGGAGTCCTACAACACTGCCATTTCCCCCTGATCTCTCCTTAACAAAAGTGTCCCACTTTTGCTGGTTGCCAACACCGCCTCGATCATCTCCCTGAACTGGGGCCGGTCGGCGACGCGGCCGCTCTCGGCCTCGTCCACATACTCGCGGGTTACGGAGTAGCCGTTGGACTTTGCGTAGTCCTTGAGCGCCCTGAGCTGGGCGGACACGGACAGGTCCACGTCCTGCCGCTCGCTGGAAACCCTGGCGTAGAGCGCTGCCGGTGTAAGCGGCTGTAGATGCTTCTTCATGTTTTCCTCCTGCTCTGTTGTATCTTTGAGTTTCTTACCTTCCAGCTCTGCGCAGCTGCTATTCGCTCACCAGGACGTCGATCGTCGTGCCAAGCGCACTAGCGATGCGGGCCAAGGCCGAGGTCGATCCCGGTTTTCGCCCACGCTCGATCTCGGAGATGTACCCTGCGGCGATACCTGTTTTCTCGGACAGTTCCCTCAGGGTGATGCCTTGGTGGTTCCGAAACGCCAGGATGGGACCCTTCCCCCGCATAATGTCGAGAGCGACCTCGTGGGGAACACGCACGCCGTCGTCCGCGTCCTGGGCAGCTAGCATGTCCTCAAGTTGGCTGTTGCGCTCGATGAGAGCGTCGTACTCCCTCCGAGTCAAGGTGATGGTCTCTTGACTAGTCATAAGCTTCCCTCCTGTGTCTAACTCTCAGGACTATCAGGATTGACGGCTCGCCATGTTGAGTCGTGAAGATGACGCGGTGGTGACCGACTCTCAACCGCCTGTAGTCGCTGCCGGTCAGTGCGGTCACTTGCCTGGCAAGCGATGCGGGGTTCTCGGCATACTGCTCAATCTTGGCGATGATCCGCTCTCTGTCCCGTGCGGCGAGGCGGCGCATATCCCTGATCGCCCGTGTCCCCCATTCGATTTGCATTCCCTCATACACACGCTCTATTTTCTCATTCGGAGAACAGCCCGTCAAGGGTGAACGGGTGTTGTACCAAGGGGTACATTTCGGTCATTTCCCCGTTCAATCGGTGGTACATCACCCCCCTACAGGACGGAAACAGTGAACACTTCGTCGAAAGGGTGCGTTCCGGGCTGCTGGTACAACGCCAGCTACGGCGGAGTACAAGTCTCAGGCTGCGAAGGTCGGTTGTCTGGTACATCGGGCCTTCTCCAGCGGTACATTCTTGTACCGGGGTCTGAGGGCCGAAATCGGGGGCTGGAGTGGGGAAGGCGCTGCACTCCTCCGCACTCTTCATCCGGGAACCCTATCGGCCCCCTACGTCAGCAGAAGCCACGACACGAGAATGCTGATGACCAATAGGACGACTAGCCCGGCGACGGCCATTTTCAGCCTGCTTGCCAATTCCCTCGTCCTTCCGTGCGCGGCCCGCTCCTTCCGATACGTCTCCTCCAGCTCCTCATAGGCGTCCCTGCTGGCGGAGGCGGCTTCCCTAGCCTCGTCCCGTTCCCGCTCCAACTCGGATGTGCTCCACTCCAACTCCCGCACGGTCTGTTCCAGCTCGTCCTCCCTGATGATGGAGCGGCGCAGCAGCTCCTCATCGTCCAGGTACCCCGGCCCGTGCATCCGCACGTAGACCCGGCGGCCCTCCCTGACAACCTCGACCTCTCCCCTCCTGATCATCCGGTCGAGGGTCGAAAAGGATACCTCTAACTGCCGAGCTGCCTCCGCTTTCGAGACCCAGCGGACAGGCTCATCCATCACTTATTCTTCCCTATAGGCTGACACGTCAACGGTTGTAGCGGCAATGCCAATTTGTCCTCGGAAGTAGAGTCCCAGGAAGTGGTGTAATAAGAGGGAGAGGGTCTGGAGAAAGAGAGACCACCGCGTCATCCTTAGCGGGCAAAGAAGAAAGCTCGAGAAAGGAGGACAACAGTGGTCAAGGAAAGGATGGACCTGCTGGAGCTATTGCGCAAGGGGGGAATGGACGGTGACGTGGACTTCCTACGGGAGGCACTGAGAGTGCTGGTAGAGGGGATCATGGATGCGGAGGTGTCGTCGAGGATCGGTGCTGAGTATGGAGAACGCAGCGCTGAGCGGGTGACCCAGCGCAACGGGTATCGGTCCCGGGCGTGGGATACCCGTGTAGGGACGATGGATCTGCACATCCCAAAGCTCAGAGAAGGGAGCTACTTCCCGAGCCTGCTGGAGCCACGGCGTCGCAGCGAGCGAGCTCTGCTGGCGGTGATCCAGCAGGCCTACGTGGAAGGTGTATCCACAAGGCGGGTGGACGATCTGGTCAAGGCCCTGGGGTGTGAGGGTATCTCCAAGAGCCAGGTGTCGCGCATCTGTCAGGAACTGGACGTGGTGGTGGATGGTTTCATGGGCCGTCCGCTGGAC
Organism: Dehalococcoidia bacterium; assembly: GCA_965247295.1. Classification (GTDB taxonomy): domain Bacteria; phylum Chloroflexota; class Dehalococcoidia; order Lucifugimonadales; family JAGWBF01; genus CBDFGQ01. The sequence goes on along the minus strand of CBDFGQ010000008.1, from coordinate 951,438 downwards.
GGTGGACCCTACCCCTACCTGTGGCTGGACGCACTGACCCAGAAGGTCAGGGAGGCCGGCAGGATCGTCAACGTCAGCGTGGTGGTGGCGATGGCGGTCAATGGCGAGGGCAAGCGGGAGATCATCGGGATGGACGTGGGTACGAGTGAAGACGGCGCCTTCTGGCTGGCCTTCCTACGCTCGCTGTCCGCCAGGGGCCTCGGCGGGGTGGAACTGGTGGTATCGGACGCTCATCAGGGACTCCGAGGCGCCATCGCCGCAGTCTTCGGCGGAGCCAGCTGGCAACGGTGCCGCACCCACTTCATGACCAACCTGCTCACTCGGGTCCCCAGGCGCGCCCAGCCATGGGTAGCCACCATGGTGCGCACCATCTACCAGCAACCCTCCCCCGATGAGGTACACGCCCAGCTCGACAGGGTGACCGATCAACTCCAGAACCGGTTCCCTCAGGTCGCCTCTCTACTGGACGAGGCCGGACCCGACGTCCTGGCCTTCTCCAACTTCCCACTCGCCCACTGGAAGAAGATCTGGTCCAACAACCCACAGGAGCGTCTCAACAAGGAGATCCGGCGACGCACCGATGTGGTGGGCATCTTCCCTAACCGGCCGGCCGTGCGCCGCCTCGTTGGCGCCGTCCTGGCTGAGCAGCACGACGAATGGGCCGTTGGCCGTCGATACACGACACCCGCGGTCTACAGCATCGACGAAGCTCTACCGGAGGCGGATCTAGAGAAGGCAGTGGCCTAGACGTGATCAACAGGATGACGTACTCTTACACCACCTGACGGGACGTGACCCTCGGACCATCCCATTATTTTAGTGGAGGTTCCCATTTAGCGGCAAGAACAAACGCTGACCGGTCAGGCGACGCGTCAGCCCGGTCCGTAGCTAAAACGGGGCGGTTTGGGTGTCGGCAGACCACGAAAATCGCACTGGCACCCGCATTTTGCACCCCCCAGACAATCTAACGGGGAAATAGGGGCGTATCGGCCCTATCTATTGCCCCCTACAGGACGATGACGGATCCGGTGGTAGAGCGAGTCCCATTGGTAGAAGCACAGTTCTGACAGCGCCAGCCATGGGGATTCCGGCTCCCAGAGCGGATGCCAGGACCGTCCGAGTATCCCTGTGTTGGACAGAGCGGGTATGCAGGACACGAAGATGGGCAGCGACATCCGGCTCATCCTCGCCGCTGTGCGCACGTAGGTTGCCTCGACGTCCTCGGTGTCCACGACGAAGAGGGTGACTGGGAACGGCGGCTGGTCCTTGCCCGGCTCAGGCGACCAGTAGTAGCTCGTGTAGGGGTTCAGGCGGGCTATGACTCCCCTAGGGTGACGGGCGCGCAGCTCGTACTCGAGGTAGAACGGTATCTGAAGACCGTCAGCGGTCATCTGCCCAACGGCGCGTCCGGGGCGATGGCCGACTGGCCCCAGTTGTATGCCCGGTCGGACCTGGCGGTGGGGACCTACCACAGCAACTCGCTGTCGGGGTCTGCCCTGGCCTCGGCCTCAAGCTTCGAGAGGAACCACGTGATGCCGTCTGCGTGCTTCGTCTGCCGAGCCCACGTGTCGATGCGGTGGTCCACATGACGCCTCCGGCCCTGCCGGTCGGTCGTGAGGGCTGTGCTCCAGATGCCCTGCGTGGTCGGTAGCTGGGCGCGGTCCCGGTGGGTGACGTAGCGAATGCCCTCGACCGACAGCGTGTAGCGGGTGTCTCCCCGTTTTCCGCGATGCTCGACAAGGCCCCATGTATCGACGAGGCTGTGCATCATCTGGCTGACCCGTCCCTCCGAGACGCCCAGCCAGAGGGCAAGAGGCTCACGGAGTATCATCGGATGGTCGGCAACCAGGTCGAGCGTCCGCTTCTCCGATGGGCTGACGCCGAAGGCCGGCGCAGTCCCCACCATCCGCTCTGGACGGGGCAGCGATGCCCGCTTCCGACCCGGCGACTCCGTGCGAAGCGCTCCGCCGGGGCTGCTGTGGGAGCTCACGGCCTTCAGCGTGCTGTAAGAGCGTCCGAACACCCACGTGGGGTGACACCAGAGGCGAAGGTCCCGTCTTTCCAGCGCGTCCCTGGTCTCCACGGCGACGAAGCAGTCATGGAGATTCAGGTTTATGTAGAACCTCGTCGTCAGCCTAAGCTCCCAGATGCTGGGCGTCAGGATCAGGGTGGCTTCCGGGCGGCGCGTGTGGTCGTACCCCGCTATGGCTCTCAGCCGGTCGTAGAGCGACCGGCGCCTCAGGGCCAGACCCTGGCGGACCACGCCGAATGTCCGGCCGTCGTGGAGGATGATGGTGGCGTCGAAGCGCCCCCTGCGGTGGAACTCCACGTGCGAACGGAGGCCGTCGATGCCGGGGGAGAGCGAGGCGGCGAGACGGTAGACGGCGGCCAACGCGTCCATCCTGCGGATGAGCAGCGCCAGCCACTCCCTGGACACCGGGTAAGCGCGCACGAAGTCCGAGGGCGTCGGGAAGCCGAGCAACTCGGCAACCTCGCCTATGCCATTGGCTGTCAGGCAGTATCTCTGGCTCGAAGGCAGGTGGGTGGTGCCGTGGCTCACCCTCCCGACGATGCCGGCGGCCAGCAGGTTGGTCAGCCCGCGGTGGACGGTCGCGTGGGCCTCGCCCAGGATGCCTGCCAACTCTGCAGAGTCGATGAAGGGCATCCTGCTGATGGAGTCGAATAACTGTCGTTCGGGGAACGCCAAGTTAGGGTCCTCATTCCTTCGCTGTGTCGTATCTGTCATCTGCTGTGCTCGGCATTTGCCCAATTGTCCATTTTCGCCGAAAGATACGTCGCGTGTAAGGCCTTGCAAGTCATTGTGCTGTACGGGGTTTTGTGATACGTGCGTGGGGGTTTCCGTGGCGTAGCGACGCCCGGCAATGAAGAATTCTTGCATGAACTCTTCGGAATCCAACATCTGCATCTTGAGATTGATGGCAATTGAACCTAGTCTGTTAGCTAGTCAGGACAATAGTAACTGAGGTGAACCATGAGCAGGAAATGGCCGGTGCAGGACGCCAAGTCAAGGTTCAGCGAGCTCCTAGATACTGCCCTCGCCGAGGGGCCGCAGATAGTGACCAAGCGCGGGGTGGACACTGCCGTGCTCCTTCCCATTGAGCAGTGGCGGAGGCTGGAGAGGATGACCAGACCGGATCTGAAGGAGTTGCTCCTCGCCTCTGGGGCGCGGACCGAAGAGCTTACACCGCCTCGCCGACAGCATCGCCACCGCATACCCCTGGCTGTGGAGTAGGCCGATGTACCTCCTCGATGCGAATGTGGTCTCGGAACTGCGTCGTTCCCGTCCACACGGTGCTGTCCTGAACTGGATTGCAGACGTGCCGGCGGAGCAACTCTTCGTGTCCGCCGTTACGATCGGGGAGATACAGGCGGGGATCGAGATCACCCGCGAGCAGGATGAGGCCAAGGCGGAGGAGTTGAAGACCTGGCTGGACAAGGTCTTGGCATCCTACGGCGTGTTACCGATGGACGCGCCCGCCTTCCGGGAGTGGGCGAGGCTCATGCACGGGCAGTCTGACACGATAAGCGAAGACGCCATGATTGCGGCAACAGCTATCTTTCATAGGCTTACGGTGGTTACCCGGAACGTGAGCGACTTTCTCCAGCTCGGCGTTGAGTTGCAGAATCCCTTTGACTGAGAATAGTCCTCACGGCTGTCGAGCAATTCGCACACGTCCATATAAGGTGATTCATTTCTGACATGACAAGTGGCACTGACAAGGACCGCAGCCACGAAAGCGTCATCAACGATACGCTCGCCCGATTCCTTCGGGAACGGTGCAGCCTGTCGGCGGTCGCTGAGACGCTGCACGACGGCAGGCGTCCAGATATCATCGTACGTTTGTCCGAAGGGCCTATGATCCTTGAGACCGAGCTCGAACCAGCCTTGACTGTGGAAGCGGACGCCCTCTCCCGTCTCGGTATGGAGATAGACGGTCAGAAGGTTCAGAACGTCTTCGCCGTCACCGTTCCGGGAAGGCTGCGCTCAACGGGCCAGCAGCACCTGTACGAGCGCATGGCAGGCGCGACGCTAGTATGGCAGGAGTGGCGCATCGACGGCACTTCCGGCCCCAAGCTCAGTGGGACTGCAATGGAACTCGGGAATGCTGTCGAGCGGACAAGCCCGCCAGCTGGCGACCTCGATGAAGCGGTTGACGCCCTTGACGAGGGGGCCAGGCGCGCCGGTTCCCGGCTCTACTCCTCCCCTGGTACGTTGGGCAGGGTCTCAAAGATCTTCGGCGCAGATCCCGGCGACGAAGCAGCTAATATGGCCTATGGCCGCGCTGGTCATTATCAACGCTATGGTCTTCCAAGAGAGGCTGGCCAGCAATGAGGTGGCATTCCAGCCGGTGAGTGTAGCGATGCGAGACGGACGCTTCTCACGCATGACGCTGCTGCAGGTATGGGAGCACATCCTTAGCATCGACTACTACCCCATATTCAGCATGGCTCGGGACGTAGTGCAGGAGCTTTCCGAAGTTGAAGCGGCGGAGGTACTGGGCGAGTGCGCCAGGACGGCCGCTGCGCTGCTGGGAATGGGAGCCGTTGGACGCCACGACCTGGCTGGGAGGATTTTCAATCGGCTGATTTCGGAGCGGAAGCTGCCGGCTGCCTTCTATACGAGCATCCCCGCGTCCACTCTCCTTGCGGGGCTGGCTCTGCACCCAGCCAGATGGTCCCACGTTGATTGGAGCAGCGCCGAGGGAAGCTCCCAACTGCGCGTGGTTGACCCAGCCTGCGGGACCGGGACCCTGCTCATGGCTGCGTACCGGCAGATAGTCCAGAACCACTCGGCTGCGACTCCCGACTATTCCGATGACCCGTTTCTTCATCAGGCTCTGGTGGAGAGGGTAATTACCGGGGCTGACGTAGTGCAGGCTGCTATCCACCTGACCGCGGCAACCCTTGCGGCGATGTCTCCATCGGTGAGGTTCGAGCAGATGCAGTTGCACACTCTGAGATTGGGCAGGGACTCATCGAAGAAGATATGGCTCGGCTCTCTGGACTGGCTGGAAGCTCCCGAAACCCAATCGTTCTTCTCCACAACAGAAGAACAGATAGGGGCGGCAAGCGGCACCGGAGGCATCGTCCAGCGTCCCATGACCGATCTGGTCATCAGCAATCCTCCATTTACGCGACGGGGCAGCGACGGAGGGAAAGAGGAAGCTTAGGCCCGCGTGTTCTCCCTACCGGAGGGCGACCTGGAATCCCAACAGGCCATAGCGAAGCGGACATCTGCTCTGCTGAAGGGGACGTCCGCTAACCAGATGGCCGGGCATGCTTCGTCCTTCACGGTCTTGGCGGACCGAATGGTTAGCCCCGGAGGGCGCATCGCATTGGTGCTACCGGTGACAGCATTGTTCGGCGAGTCTTGGCGTGAGGTCCGCCGGATGTTGTCCTCCAAGTATGAAATCGAGTTCGTGGTCTCATCCCACGACCCTGCGCTCCTCTCTATGTCCTACGACACGGCCATAGCCGAGGCGCTGCTTGTCGCCCGTCGGCTTAGGGAAGGTGAGCACCCGTCCGGGCGCGGGAGATTCGTCAACCTCTGGCGTGCGCCTTACCAGGAGACGGACGCCCTCGCTCTGGTCCGGGCTGTGAACACAGCGGCCTCAACGCCCCTGCTCCGGTCCGATGGATCGCTGATTGGTGGCAGTCCTCTGTTGGTTGGCGGTGAACAGTGGGGAGAGGTCGTGGACGGTCCTGTAGGGGAGGGACCTTGGACAGCCGCTCGGTGGAGGCGTGTCGTAACAGGCCAGTTCGCATCCGCCCTTAAGCGTGGGGAGCTTTGGATAGAGGGCGGGATCAGGATTGCCGGAGCTGTCCCGATAGCGGCTATGGGGGCCGTCTGTAATATTGGCCCCCAAGACCGCAGCATCCGAGGGTCCCTTGGGGTGTTCGACGCTTACCACGGTTGGAATGGAGATGCTCAGTTTCCTGCAATTTGGAGCTTGGACTCATCGGTTCACCAGAGCATGTCCTCAGAACCGAATGCCTGGCTTGCCCCTAAACCGGACCGTGATCATCGACCAGTCTGGTCCCAAGTTGGCACGCTCCAGATCACGCGGGATGTCCGGTACAACGCACAACCGGTCATGGCGGTACGCACAGGCATACAGACACTGGGGGTGAGAGCGTGGACGAGGTACCCTCAAAAAGTGTGTAAACAGTCAGGCGGTGTACCCTCTCTCTGAAACAACACGGGCTCAAGGCCCAAGAGAGGAGATACACCGTCTATGGGAAAGAAAAGCACTGGGAGCGGGTCGGAGTCAAGGCCGGAGTGGGACCAGTTGGAGGACTGGGTTCGAGGTCAGGTCCAGGAGCTGATCCAGGAGTTGCTGGAGGAAGAGGTGACGGAGTTTCTGGGGAGGGCGAAGTCGGCCCGCAGGTCTGAGTCGGACTCAGGCGCCGGCTATCGGAACGGATACGGCAGACCCCGGAGGCTTACGCTCTCTTCGGGGACGATTCAGTTGAGGCGTCCGCGAGTCCGCGACACCGAGGAGCGGTTCGAGAGCCGGCTGCTGCCGCTGTTCGTCCACAGGACCAAGCAGGTATCCGATCTGATCCCCGAGTTGTACCGGCGCGTCCTCTCCGAGCAGTCCCCGCAAGGCCAGGTCGAAGTCCCCTTCGGAGAGGACGCGCCGGTGTCGGCGAGCACGGTCGCTCGGCTCAAGGACAAGTGGAACGCCGAGCTTGCCAAGTGGCGCGCCAGACCCCTGGACGACCTCGAGGTGGTCTACGTGTGGGTAGACGGTGTGTACGTGAAAGCTGGGCTTGAGAATCGGAGAAGGCGGCGATCCTGGTGGTGATGGCGGCTCTGAGCGATGGGAGGAAGGTGGTGGTGAGCGCGGCTCCCGGCTACAGGGAGTCGACACAGAGCTGGTCCGATGTGCTCAGGGACATCAAGCGTCGAGGGTTGAGCTGCCCTCGGCTGGTGGTTGGAGACGGACACCTGGGCATCTGGGGAGCACTGCGCAACGTCTATCCGCAGGCGGCGGAGCAACACTGCTGGAACCACAAGGTGATGAACGTGCTCGATAGACTGCCGAAGAGACGGCAGGAGGAGGCCAAACTCCTGCTGCGCCGCATCCCCTACGCGCCGAGTCGGACAGAGGCGGAGCGGCTCAGGACGGCGTTCACCAGGTGGTGCCGCGACCGCTTCTACGAGGCGGCGGCTGAGGCGCTTGAGCGGGACTGGGACCGCATGATCACCTTCTATGACTTCCCCAAAGAGCACTGGGGGCACATCCGCACGACCAACCCGGTGGAGTCACCCTTCGCAGCCCTCAGACTCAGGACCGACGCCGCCAAGCGCTACAAGCGAATCGACCGGGCCATAGCGGTGATCTGGAAGATGCTGATGGTCGCCGAGCAGCGATTCAGGCGTCTGAAGGCCCATGAACTGATGGAGGATGTCTATCTCGGCGCTCAATACGTGGATGGAATCGCTGGTGGGGCAACGATAGAGAAGGTCGCCGCCTGATGTTGTTTACACACCTATTGACGTAACCTCTGCCAGGCCGATCCCGGATTGTTCCAAGCTACCAGGCATCAGGTAGTAGACCTCAACGCCCCGGACGAGCTTGAGGCCATACGCTGGTGGGACGAACTGACTGGCAAGGGCGGAGAGGGTATGGTAGTGAAGCCTATGGACTTTATCGCCACCGGGAAGCGGGGCATGGTGCAGCCCGCCATGAAGTGCCGGGGCCCCGAGTACCTGCGCATCATCTACGGGCCGGAGTACACTCTGCGGGAGAACATAGAACGCCTGCGGAATCGCGGCCTCTCCACGAAGCGGTCGCTGGCACTTCGGGAGTTTGCATTGGGTGTAGAAGGTCTCAGGCGTTTTGTCGAGGGAGAGCCTCTCTACCGGGTACATGAGTGCGCCTTCGCTGTGCTTGCCCTGGAAAGCGAGCCGGTTGACCCCAGGCTATGAGAGCCAGCACGGCGAGTGGGCCGCCAAGACGCTCTATGGACACCGTAAGGGAAAGCGCCACAACCCATGCGACTCAGACAGAAATGACCAATTGGCATCCAGGCTGGCTTGACCAAGAATCAGTCCTCGAAGATCGTAATAACTTGCGCTGAGGCGAGCTCGAATCCCACACTCTCCACTCGCAAAGATGCGAACCATCTGAGCTAGTCACAGACGACTGCCCTCTCAACCCCTGGAGTCCTTGAGAGCCGCTGTTCCCCTGCTCAACCAGGTCCACGGCCCACGAATAGCGGAGTTTTTGGCGTCGATTGGAAGACAGAGAACTCAATCTTGACCCATATAGACGCGAATCATGGCGCGTGGCCTCCCGATCCTGACATCATCGTAATCTGCCCCGGATTCAAGGTCTATCCATGGAGGTCCATGTCAACTGCCCAGGAGTACCGCAGGTTTTTGTGTCGGTTGCATCTGGTCCATGCTGCTGGCGCAAGGCGTTCAAGTGAGCATGGACGGCAGGGGCCGGTGCATGGACAACGTCTTCGTGGAACGGCTGTGGCGCAGCATCAAGTACGAGGAGGTGTACCTGAAGGCATACCAAAATGGGACTGAGGCCAGAAAGGGGATTGGGGCTTATCTGGCCTTCTACAACCAAGAGCGGCCCCATCAAGCCCTGGGCTATCGGTCACCGGGTCAGGTGTTCCATGCAGTGAGCCCACAAAGGTGTTTACTGGAACATCCACAAGCCTTACAATCGGATGAAGGTTTACGAGACACCCCAGCGGTAGACTCTCTTATTTTAGCCTCACCGCTGTCCTGATGATGGGGTCCACTTGACTCTTTTGCTGGGCCGAGTTCATGGCGGAGGAATCGCCAGAGAAGCCATCCAGAAGGAACGGCAAGCCGAAGCCTGAGACCCTACGGTGTTCCAGCGGGCGCTTGCGCTGGAGCAGGCACAGGAAGGGGAAGCGGGGCACAGTAAGCTGACTCGCAAGTATGAGGGGCAGCCATCGCCTAAGAACGATGGCTGCCCCTCGGTATCCATATGTGAGGGCCTTTTTTTGTTGCCCGCAGAAGTCACCCATTCGAGACCCGCGACTTGGCTCCATCGATCCTGGCTAGAGCTCGTCGCAGTTTCGGAAGCTTGAAAGCTCGGCCAATATTCCAGGGAACGATTCGGGCGGCGGAGGCGTATATATATGAGATTACCGACAGACTCGAACAGAACAACTAGAGTTCGCGAATCGAACTAGGTGTCCCGTATCGCTTCTGTCGATGCCGGGCAGGCTATCGGGACTCGGATGGAGCCGCCAGGGTCCGGATTAAGAGCGATTGACCGCCCGAAGCCCGCGACTCTCTCAGTGTTCGAGTGGGCGCTCAACGCCGAGGAGCTGCTGATAGACGAGGCGAGGCATACTGGCGAGGGGAAGCCAGAGCTTCCTTAGTTGGATGGGCGTAGCAATGGGATCGCTTTGAGCAAGACCAGATGGGGGCGTGGCCGGCGCGAGATACTGAAACGAATGACGAAGCCAGCGATATGACTGTGCCAACGGGGTTCGGGATTGACCTCAACTAGCTTCCAGACGACTCTATAGTCGATCCTACAGACTACACGGTAAACCGAGTATATTAACCTCGTTCGCGGACACTGATTGCTATGCTCTACCTGCTGCCTACGGTTACCGCCGATTCCAACTCTCTGACAAAGTCGTCAGGTTCTGTACTATTTGCGAACATCACTTTCTGACGGAGGTCGTCAGCATGTGTTACACGGTCCCCGTCAATCAAGAAAACGCTCCACCAACCATAGGTGCCGTACGTCCCGTCAGGATTGCGGCTTAGCCCGTATAAACGGCGATCATTGACTTGCGGCATTGGTATGAGTGACGGGTACGGAGAAACGTGATCCGCTTCCCCCAACACTCGTAAGGTTATCGAACCACTAGCCTCAATGTCTTGTCCTAGAATCACTCGCTCTATCGTTAGGTTGTAGTCGGTCACGGGCAGAGCGGAAGAAACAGGATCACCTTTTTTTATATTCCGGACATTGTCCTGCTCGTTATAGGAATTTAGCTCACCGCTTCCGATAACTGAAGTCACCCGTGCCACGACTATCGCGTCCATCTTACTCACAAAGTCATCCATATTGGCGGGCGGTGGGACAAACCACACGTTTGAGTTGTATGGGCTGAGGTCGTAATCCGGTATGCTGCTAGACGCGTTAGAGTCCGACCGCAGGACCAATCTTACGGAGTTGAGGACGAAGGCCTCATCCATCTTGCACGAGGGACTGGGTGGTGACACAAACTGAGGTTCATGAGTCGCGGTCGAGCCACCCGGCATGATCCGATCCCCTTCCCGCAATTCTAGTCGCTCACCGAAGACATCTAGAAACTCGATCGTTTGGGTAGATGCGTTCCAAGAGGTCGGCTCTGGCCAAACGAGCAGAATCGACTTCCGGTTTTCGAGAATCAGCCGTACACAACCAGAGGTTCATGAGTCGCGGTCGAGCCACCCGGCATGATCCGATCCCCTTCCCGCAATTCTAGTCGCTCACCGAAGACATCTACAAACTCGATCGTTTGGGTAGATGCGTTCCAAGAGGTCGGCTCTGGCCAAACGAGCAGAATCGACTTCCGGTTTTCGAGAATCAGCCGTACACAACCAGAGGAGATATCGAGTGTGCCTTCGCCAGCGGCTGCTTGATGGAAGACCTCAGCAGTGCTGGGATCCCATGTGGCAAGGGGCGACTCATCAAACCACTGTACCGCACGTCGCACGCCGGCCAGGTCAAACGTGGCATCATTGAACAACTCAGGCATGCGCGGCACTGTTGGGTGTCAGCGGTTTTGGACAGTTCTGGGTCCGAGAGATTGGGGTGAAGAAGCTCCTGGTTTGAGGGTTTCTCTGACCTCCTGATTGTACCGCCTCCGCCGGTCAAAAGTCTCTCGCTGTACCTCCTTCCTCTGGGCTAGAATTGCCTCCAGACGGCCTTCCAGCACGTCAGCCGGAGTTACAACCCTGAGCGCCTGATGATATCTTCGGTAGTTGTAGAACTCGACGAAGTCCCGGATGGCCGCCTCCAGGTCTTCCACCACCTCGTATGGCACCTGGTTAATGTCGTCTTTGAGGGTTCGGTGATATCTCTCCAGCTTCCCGTTGGTCTGAGGGTGATAGGGTGCTGCCAGGACGTGGCGAATGCCCACCACCCGCATGTACTCGCGGAAGGCCCGCGATACATAACCTGAGCCATTATCTGAGAGGAGCTTGGTCCGATCCTCCAGAGGTACATCAGTCATACCAGTAGAGTCAACAGCTTCCTGGACCACCTCTATGAGGGAGTCGGCCGTCATGTCCCGTTGCACCTTCCAGGCCAAGATGAACCGGGAGTAGTCGTCCATCACCGTCACGAGGTAGTAGTAGCCCCATCCCACTACACGGAAGTAGGAGGCATCGGTGGCCCACAGCTGGTGGGGCCCTGTGGTCTTGTGCTGGTACTCTTTGCCCGCTGCCAACTGGTATTCGATCCGTTTCACCAGACCCTCCCGTCTCAGGATACGATAGACTGTGGAGGCGGAGACCGATAGGCCTCTGTGGTCGGTGAGCCAAGCCGCCAACTGCCGGCTTCGCCAGGTCGGCATCTCACGGGCTGCCGCCAGCACTACTGCCTCCTCTTCTAGTCGCAGGCGATTCCAGGGCCTCTCAGTTCCTTCCGTACCCTCCCAACTACCCTGCCGGTGCCTCCACCTCCACCAATAATACGTGCTCCTGGAAATGCCAAGCTCCCTGAGTCGCCTGTTCTTCCCTCTACCATGTTGACCTTACCCCGAAGTTAGTATCATTGGCTAGTAGAGTCCAGCCATAGAGCCAGCAAACTCTTTGGGCGTTTTACCCTTCAGGGAACTGTGGGGCCTGACCTCGTTGTAGTCCTGCCGCCAGCTCTCTATGATCTCCCTGGCATGCCTTACACTCATGAACCAGTTGATGTTCAAGCATTCGTCGCGTAGTCGGCCGTTGAAGCTCTCAGCAAAGGCGTTCTCTACCGGCTTGCCAGGACGTATAAAGCTTAACTTGATGCCCCTCCGACAGGCCCACTCATCCATGGCCTTGCCTGCGAACTCCGGGCCGTTGTCCACAGTGATCACCTCAGGTAGTCCCCGTGTCTCTTCCAGTCTCTCCAGGACTCCCACCACTCTGGCGCCTCCCAGAGAGGTATCTACCTCGATGGCTGGGCACTCCCGTGAATAGTCGTCCACTATGGCCAATGCCCGGAAGCGCCGACCGGTCACAGTGCTATCAGAGACAAAATCCATGGACCACCTCTGATTAGGACGTACAGGAGATGGAATGGTCTCCCGGACCCCTGCCGCCCCTTTGCGCCTCCTCTTCTTCCTGAGCGCAAGCCCCTCTTCACTGTAGATGCGCTCTGTACGCTTGTGATTGATCACCAGGCCTTCTCTCTTCAGCATGATGTGCAACCTGGGACTGCCAAAGCGCTTCCTCTCCCATGCCAGCTCACGCATTCTGCGAAGCAGGGCAGCATCATCACCCTGCTTCGACTTGTACCGATAGACCGAGGGTGAGATACCAGTAAGCAGACAGGCCCTCCTCTCACTCAGCCCAAGACTCTCTATGGCATATGCCGCTGCCATCTTCCTCACCTTGGGCTTCAGAAGTTTTTTGCCAGCAACTCCTTCAGAGACCAGTTGTCCAACGCCTGCTGGGCCACAATCTGCTTCAGGCGCCGGTTCTCTTCCTCAACGGACCTTAGCCTCTTCAACTCGTTCAACGTCAGCCCGGCGTACTTGGCTTTCCATTTGTAGAAGGTGCCTTCGCTCATGCCGTGACTGCGGCACAGCTCCCCTGTCTTGGCCCCTGCCTCTGCCTCGTTCAGGACCCCTATGATCTGCTCCTCTGTGTACCTCTTCCGTGCCATGAGCCCTCCTTACTATGTCCTATTTTACCCGGAGGACTCTCTTTGCCACTGTTACTGTTTTCGGGGGTAAGGTCAATGTCGCTCCACCTCAGCCACGACCTTCGATTGTTCCACTACGCTCATGCGCCGGTGCCGTTGTCGTGTAGGGGCGGCAGAGCTGTTTTTTTGAAGCGGTGCAACTCCAGGGACAACTCACCCACCAGCTGCTTCAGTTCACTGTTCTCCCGCTTGAGCTGCTCTATCTCTTGCCGGGTCGCATCACGCACACTGTCCCGAGTCAACCTCTCCTTCCCAGCTTCCATAAACCCCTTCGTCCAGGCGTAGTAGGAGTGGGGTTTGATTCCTTCCCGTCGGCACAGGTCATTAACGGTAGTCTCCCGTCTGAACCCCTCCAAGACGATGCGAATCTTCTCTTCAGGGGTATACTTACGGCGGGTCGCTGCACGGACCTGACGCACGAAGCTTCGTGTCTCCTGGCTTCGCTCCTCAGCTTGACTGGCCTGATCCTCTACCTGGGTCATCGATGACTCCTTTCACTTAGGGTTAATCTACCCCTCTGAAGGAGCCTCTACCACCCCCAACCTCTTCGGTTCTCTAGGCCTCAATAGTGTCCAATTGCGCTGACACCCTACAATCGCTATTCCGGTGGTCGGGCTCTCTAGGGATGGTGCGGGAGCAACTGTCCTTTCCTTCGGCTCTGAGTGTTGGACTTGCGGCGTCGTACGCCCCTCCCATTCAAGTGTGGGCTGCCAGCGATCTGGGCATAATCCCTTGAAAGGGAGGGTGAGCGCACCCCCCCTTTCAAGCCCTGACGTTCCCAAGGGTCTTCGTGGTGTGATGGACGTGTACAGAGATTTGAGTTTGTGTCCAAAGTGCAATCGGGGTCGAATGGCAAGCTGAAATGGGGGTAAAACACCCCCTATAGGACCATCTCAGCAAGCACTTTGTGTCCAGAGCGGGTTCCAGGGGGTGGTGCCAGGAACGGGCTAGGGAAACTTCCCGAAAAGGAAGTGCCGATTTGTGAGCCGACTTCCCTTTCGTCGTGGAGAAGTTTCCTTTTCGGAAGTGGGAGTGAGGGACCGATGAAAGAGAGGGCTGTAGCGATGGAAAAGACGAGGAGCCTGGAGAACCTGCACGAGTTGCGGCTCATTCAAGTGGACCCCATCATCAGGACAGCGGTGAGGCTAAAATAAGAGAGTCTACCGCTGGGGTGTCTCGTAAACCTTCATCCGATTGTAAGGCTTGTGGATGTTCCAGTAAACACCTTTGTGGGCTCACTGCATGGAACACCTGACCCGGTGACCGATAGCCCAGGGCTTGATGGGGCCGCTCTTGGTTGTAGAAGGCCAGATAAGCCCCAATCCCTTTTCTGGCCTCAGTCCCATTTTGGTATGCCTTCAGGTACACCTCCTCGTACTTGATGCTGCGCCACAGCCGTTCCACGAAGACGTTGTCCATGCACCGGCCCCTGCCGTCCATGCTCACTTGAACGCCTTGCGCCAGCAGCATGCTGGTGAAGGCCTCGCTGGTGAACTGGCTGCCCTGGTCGGTGTTGAAGATCTGTGGCCGACCCTTGCTCAAGGCCTCTTCCAGAGCCGCAACACAGAAGTCTACCTCCAGGGTGTTGGACAGCCGCCAGGCCAGCACGTAGCGGCTGTGCCAGTCCATGATGGCCATCAAGTAGAGGAAACCCCGAGCCATGGGTATGTAGGTGATGTCGGTAGCCCACACCTGGTTGACCCGGTTGATCTCCAGCCCCCTGAGCAAGTACGGATAGACCTTATGCCCTGGGTTTGGCTTGCTGGTGTTGGGACGCCGGTAGATGGCCTCCAGGCCTATCAGCTGCATCAGCCGGCGGACCCGCTTGCGGTTGACCTGGTGTCCGTGATTTCTGAGCCAGGCAGTCATCCTTCTGGAGCCGTAGAAAGGTGTCTTCAGGTACTGTTGGTCTATGAGGGCCATCAACTCCAAGTCCTCGGCGCCGGCCTCGGTTGGCAGGTAGTACAACGAGGAGCGGCTGATACCCAGCAAGGCGCACTGGCGCACCAGAGACAGCTTCGGTTCTTCTCGGTCAATCATGGCCCGGCGTTGGGACCGGCTCACAACCCGAAGCTCCGTGACAAAAAATCCCGTTCCACCTTGAGCTGCCCAATCTGTTGGTAGAGCTGGGCAGTGAGGACCTCTTGGTCCTTCTCCTGGCGTCCACCACCATTTTCAAAGAGGTGCGGCGCCCCCTGAGTCAAGGCCTTCTTCCAGGCATGGATCTGGCTCGGGTGGACTTCAAACCGGCTGGCCAGCTCTGCAATCGTGTGCTCCCCCTGGAGCGCGGCCAAAGCCACTTTGGCCTTGAAGACTGGGCTGTGCTTCTTACGTGTTTGCTTCATGTCCTGCTCCTTGTTTCCGTCCTATTTTAGGAGCGGGACTCTCTCTTAGCCACCTGTCCAAATTTTGGGGTCCACCTCACATGGCGCTGCTGCTCGACGTGATACGCGAGAAAGGGCGCATGGAAGCGGCGGACCTGCTGGGCGTCAACTACAAGACCCTGGCTAGAGCCGTGGAGACCGGCAGCCTTTCGCCGCGCATGAGCCATGCGTTGGATCGTTTGCTCCTGTCCAGGGAGTCCAAAGCTATGGCCGCGCAGCAGGAACGCATCGCAGCTCTGGAGGGGCGGGTGGAGGGCCTGGAACAGAAGATCAAGAGCAGTCTCGGCAAGGTGCGAGCCTTCGTCGAGGGCCAGGTGAAGGCCCTGGGAGAGGAGCACACCAGGGCTCTGCGCCAGTTGGAGCGACGGGTGGCTGAGGTCGGGGCCGGGCAGGGGTCGGGGAGCGGGGCTAATGCGGTTCGCAAGCCGGTTGGTAATACCATGTTTCGGCGGAAGTATCCCGAGTTGGTGACCCGTGAACCTGCGCCAGACGACGAGGAGGTCTATGGCGCGGCGTGGCCGCTGGTCGAGGAGTGGCGAAGGCCAGGGAAGGCCATCCCAACGACGGCAGGAGCCTGTCGTGGCTGGTGACGGAGGAGCGCATCCTGAACCTGGAGCTGGCTATGGCCGAGGAACACGGGCTGACCCTGCCGCCCGAGACCCAGCCGCTCGCGGGGGTGTGGAGGAACGGGCAGCGACGCTCGATAGGAGCGGCCCTGGGCGACACCCGGTGGGCGCGGACCAGGAGGGAGCGGCTCAGGTGGGTGCGGCGGTTCTTCACCGTGGGACTGTGGTGGAAGTAGGCGCTGCGTCATCTCCGCACCATGTTTGCTGCATGAGTGCAAGTGATGTGGGTGGTAAGATATCGATTATCCAATCGACACAAAACACTGCGGTATTCGTGGGCCGTCGATTTGGATGCAACGAGCGGGGACGGTCGCAAGCGCGACGGCGGGAATTAGGCCTGATGCGCCACCAACTACCGCTGCCCGAGTCCCGCGCTTCTGATTTCCCAATGACTCATCTACAAGCCAGTCGGAATACCATTGATTCGAACTTTTAAATGTCGGGTAGCCAATGCTTGCTGAAGACCTTCTGGCGCGCACTTCTGTTCGACGCCCGCAAGGTCTGGCGTTAGTCTGCCTTACCTTGAGATAGCGTAGCCAATCCGTATCTGTACAGCTATTTCGATTTTGGGCTCTGCGTCGAACGGCAGCAGCGCATTATGGTCTTGGAACTGCCCATCGCACGTCGCCGTGCTGGTTGAGCCATAGTTGAAGCCGCCGAGAGAATACTCTGCAACACTCACGACGCCACCACGGACCACACCAATTGCCTCAGCCAGACCATCTGTGTCCTTGTCAGCCTGAGAGGCGGCATCCCGGCGGGCCAGTGCCAGACCTGCATTGCAGCTCTCTTCCGATAGGCCAAAACGTACCCCGCTGTTTTCGGAGCGCCTGAGCACCTCTTCGACCGAGTCAAGGATACGTTCGCCGATCTCAGGCAGGTCCGCGACCGCTACTTCTACGGATATCTGGACCGGCTCGTAGGGCTGCCGCCCGGCAACGATCTCGATGTCATCGCTGGCGATCCCTATCTCTGTGAGCTTGTCTATCACGTCCGCACGATCCTCCATAGAGAGCGGCTCCGGACCTCTAGGGCCGTAGAAGCGTTGTGGGATCACAACCACGTAGGCTTCGTCGGCTGTTACTGTCTGGGAGATGCTGGCCACCGCCACGAGACCGCCGGTCTCGTCTGACTGCGGGGCATAAGTGAGTTGTAGAGGTACGACGACGTCGACGCTCGGTTCAGCGTCGAATGACAGCAAAGCGTAAGGGTCCTGGGATAATCCTCCACACCTATCGGCACTGCCGGGGCCGTATCGGAAGTCACTGAACGGGTCCTCAACCGCACCTACCACTTCACCACGGACCATACTAAGTGCCGCAGCCAGGTCGTCGGCCTTCCTATCGATCTGGGAAATCGCATCCCGGCGGGCCAGCGCAAGTGCCCTGTCACAATTCTCCTCCGACAGGGTGAAACGGACGCCACTGTGCTCTGAGCGTCTGACCACGTCCTCTATGGCATTGAGGATGAGATCACCGATCTCCGGCAGGTCCCCGATCTGCACTTCCACCGAAATAGTTTCCAGGCCATACAGCTGCCCGGACTCGAACTGGATATCATCCTCGCCGATGCCCATGTCCATCAGATTTTGCGCGACATCGTCGCGGTCCTCACCGGAGAGTTTTTCTGGGCCTCCGGGGCCGTAGAACTGTTCGGGGATTACGACTATGTAGGCCTCGTCTGCTGTTGACATCACTGAGCCATTAGCCGTAGCCGTGATACCTCCGGTTTGTTCAGACTCGGGGCCGTAGGTAATCCGCATCCGTAGTGATACTTCGACCTCGGCGTCGGCGTCGAACGGTATTAGCGGCGTTAGGTAAGGGTGAAACTGTCCGCCTCCACACTTGTCTAGGCTAGGGAGTCCTGGGCCGAAGCTGTTGGCCGGGCTTTCGAGCGCAGCTATGATTCCGCCTCGGACCAGACCGAGCGCTTTGGCCAGATCGAGCGAGTCTCCTTCGGCCTGGGTAATCGCCTCTTGGCGGGCTGCCGCGAGTGCCTGGTCGCAATTCTGCCCCGAGACGCTAAAATGAACTCCACTGCGCTCTGAGCGTCTGATCACATCCTCCACGGCATCGAGGATGAGGTCACCGATCTCTGGCAGGTCTTCGATCTGTACTTCTACCGAAATAGTCTCCGGGTCATACTCCTGCCCGGACTCGAACTCGATATCATCCTCCTTGATGCCGATGTCCATCAGATTCTGTACAACATCGTCACGGTCCTCGTGAGATAGCTTTTCTGGGCCTCCGGGGCCGTAAAACCGATCGGGAATCACGATTACATAGGCCTCGTCCGCCGATACTGTCACCGAGCCGTTGGCTGTAATGGTGAGACCCCCAGCCTCGCTGACCCTCTGTGCAATGGGCAGTGCGCCGAAGCCCGCAACGCCAAAGGATAGAAACCCGCCAGACCCGGACGCGGGCAGAGCCTGGACCTCGACCGCCTCCCCCTGCCGCGCAGGGACTGGAATTGGCTCCGGAGACAGCTGAGTATCCTCAGTAGTCTCGGTGTCAACACTAAGACCCGCGACCAACGTCTCCAACAGGATACCCGTTGTCCGCTGTAGGACTGTTTCGACTATAGCTTCGATATCCGGCGTGGGCGCTGGGGCCGGGGTGGGTATCGCTTCCAACATCTCTCGCACGGCCGTTTCAACGATGGCTTCGACATCCGGCGTGGGTGCCGCTGGGGGCGGCGTTTCGGCGGCAGTTGATGCCCCATCGCCGTCGTTGGTGCAGGCTGCTGCTACGACCGTCCCCAGCAGTAAGATGAGTATAAAGAAGCTAGTCAGTCGAAATGGTTGCATTGTCGCCCTCCTTGGACACGTTCGGAGAACTCCCGTTTGTGCATGTTAAGGTCGTGCCTTGTGATCCGGAATTCCACAAGGGAACTCAGCCCCTTCGTAAACACTATACTCCGGTATGGCGCAAGCTGCATATCCCGTTGCTGACATCGCCCATCACCATTTGAAGTGCTCAATTTCATCTAGCGATGCTAGTCAACCACTTTGAACCACTCTCTTCGACGGGAGTCTCATTCCTCAGGGTTTGCAAACGAATGTGTAGACCGTCAGCGAAAATGGGACACTTTGAGACCCGAGAAGGTTATTGTTATGAGGAGTGTCGGGCGAGCTCCTTGAGGGTCCTGTTATAGCGTCTTCTCCGTTCGATCGCCTGGACCTGCACTCCTCCGTTGTAGGATCTGCTCCCGCCTCCCGTTGAGCACGTCAGCAGGCGTGACGTTGCCCAGGGCCATGTGATAGCGCTTGTGGTTGTAGGAGCCCACAAAAGCGGCGATTGCCTCCTCGAGGTCGGACGGCACCTCGTAGGGGACCTGGTTAACGTCCTGCTTGATAGTCTGGTGATAGCGCTCCAGCTTGCCGTTGGTCTGAGGGTGGAAGGGTGCTGCCAGGATGTGCCTGATGCCCACCAGGTGCAGGTAGTCCCTGAAGGCACGGGAGACGTAGCCAGAGCCGTTGTCGCTCAGTAGCCTGGTCCTGTCTTGCACCGGGATCTCAGTCATGCCGGTCTTGTCCACGGCATCCTGGACCACCTCGATGAAAGAGTCTGAGGTCATGTCGCGTTGGAGCTTATGGGCCAGGATGAAGCGGGAGAAGTCATCCATCACCGTCACCAAGTAGTAGTAGCCCCACCCGATGACCTTGAAGTAGGAGGCGTCGGTTGCCCACATCTGGTTGGGACCGGTGGTCTTGCGGTGGTACTCCTTGCCGGCCTTGAGCTGCATCTTGGGTGACTTGACCAGACCCTCCCTGCGCAGGATGCGGTAGACCGTGGACTCGGAGACAGAGAAGCCCTGGTTGTCGGTGATCCAGGCAGCAAGTTGACGACAGCTCAGTTCAGGCGCTCGACGTGCCACCGTCAGGACCGCTTGCTCCTCAGGTTGACTCAGGCGGTTCCAGGGTGCCAGGCCGCCTCCCGGTTGATTCTCAAGCCCTTGGCACCGTTGCTCGCGCGTCAGCCACCGATAGTAGGTGCTCTTGGGGACACCCAGGTCCTTGAGTACCTGACGCTTTGGAAGCGTGGACGAAGCTACCCTGGCCAGGACCGTCGTCTTCTCGGACGCGCTCATGCGTTGGTACCGACGTCGTCGGCAGGCACTGGGATAGCCGTTTTTTTGATACGGTAGACCTCCAGGGACAGGTCGGCCACCAGCTCCTTGAGCTCGTCGTTGTCACGCCTGAGTTGCTGGATCTCCTGGCCCGTGGCGTCCCGCACCGTCTCACGGGTAAGCCTCTCCTTGCCAGCCTCCATGAACTCCTTGGTCCACGCGTGGTAGGAGTGGGGCTTGATCCCCTCTCGCCTGCACAGGTCATTGACAGTGACCTCCCGGCGAAAGCCCTCCAGGACGACAAGGATCTTCTCTTCGGGGGTGTATCTACGTCGGGTTGCCGCCTTCACCGTGCGGACGAAAGACCTGGTCTCCTCGCTCCGCTGCTGGGCAGCATCTGCCTTGCTCTCTTGTGACTGGGACACGGTCCGCTCCTTTCATGAGGTACTTTACCCTCGCTTCAGGAGCTCACACCACTCTCAGACTCTCGGGTTTTCCACCCCTCTCAGGTGTCCCATTTTCCCTGACGGTTTACAGAGAGGGCCATATGTCGAACCTACCAGTTCTGGAGGCGTCCACGGCAGCCGTTCTGGACGCCAAAGGTGGAAGGATTGGGCGTCTGTCGTTCAGAGGCGGCGGCAGCCGCTCAAACACTGTAAGCGTAAGCGCTCGACCTCCCTTATAGCCAGTATAGCCATGTGAATGGCGGCGACGTCACCTCATTCGGTTGGCAGTGCCGATCCCCCGAACCACTACGGGAGTGGGTTCGGCTGAGACGACCTGGCGCTCCAGGGTCTGCCCCAAAATTATGGATGCGTTGGCCGCTCGATTCCATTATTATATACCGTAGAAGCACTGACGCTGGAGCGGCACAGCAGGGAGTTGCAAGCGCCAACTGGTCACCATTGTTGCAGGCACGTCGGCTCAAGGATCGTGGCAGAGGCATTGGCACCTCTCAGCTACCAGAGTTCTAAAGAAGGAAATGTCGGAAACCGGCGGCACTTCCGTACCGGCCGCCCATAGCATGGAGGCAGTTTGACGAACACAGCGCCTATCCTTGAGGTTCACGACCTGGTGAAGGACTTCGGCGGAGTGCGGGCCGTTGACCATTGCTCCCTGCGGATCAAGCGGGGCGCGATCACGGGGATAATCGGCCCTAATGGGGCGGGCAAGACGACTTTGTTCAACCTGGTTTCCGGCGCGATGTCTCCGACCAGCGGGCAAGTCATCTTCGACGGCCGGCGCATCGACAAGATGGGAATGCACCAGACTTTCGGTCTGGGCCTTGTGCGCACCTTCCAGATCCCTAGGGAGATGAAGCGCATGACGGTGCTGGAAAACCTTATCCTGGTACCCGCTCCACAGACGGGCGAACACATCTGGGCATCTTGGTTGATGCCCCGGAAAGTGGCCCGTGAGGAGCGCCAGATCGAGGTACAGGCGATGGAAGTCTTGGAGCTGCTCACCCTATCTCACCTGGCCGACGAGTACGCCGGGAATCTGTCCGGCGGCCAGAAGAAGCTGCTGGAGCTAGCGCGCGTCCTCATGGCCAAGCCCAAGATGGTGCTATTGGACGAACCCGCCGCCGGAGTCAACCGTACGCTGCTTCAAAGCATCTCGCAGAACATACTTCTGGCCAGCGTCGAGCGGGACATCACGTTCGTAATCATTGAGCACGACATGAGATTCGTCATGACCATGTGCGACCCGATTATCGTCATGGCCAACGGTGCCGTAATTGCGGAAGGAACGCCGCGACAGGTGCGGCAAAACCCGCAGGTGCTGGAAGCATATCTAGGAGGCTCAGCCGGTGACGCTGCTTGATGCCTCCGGTGTCGTGGCCGGGTATGGAGAGACCGAGATACTGCACGGTGTGTCTATTACCGTGGGCATGGGCGAGGTCGTCACGATCATCGGCCCCAACGGCTGCGGGAAATCCACCTTGATGAAGGCCATTGTAGGTCTGATTCGGATGCGATCGGGCAGCATCATGTTCCGGGGCGAGGACATATCTGGGATTCAACCGGATCAGGCGGTGCGCACTGGCTTGTCCTATGTCCCCCAAACCGGCAACGTCTTTCCTTCACTGAGCATCCGGGAGAACCTGGATATGGGCGCTTTCATCCGTCGCGACGACTACCGGGGACGCATCGACGAGATGTTCGAAATCTTCCCAGACCTTGCCATGCGGCCGGGCCGCAAGGCGGGAAGCCTGTCGGGTGGCCAGCGCCAGATGCTGGCCCTCGCCCGCGCGCTGATGCTGGACCCTGCGCTGATACTGCTGGACGAACCCTCCGCCGGGCTCTCTCCAGAGATGATGGGCCTGGTCTTCGAGCGCATCAGGGACATTAATCGAAGCGGCGTAGCCGTGCTGCTGGTAGAGCAAAACGCCCGCGAAGCGCTGCGAATGTCGCACCGAGGCTACGTTCTGGTTGCGGGGGAAAACCGGCTGGACGACACCGGCCCTGACCTGCTGGACAACCCGCAAGTAGCCAGTCTGTACCTAGGAGGCTAATCAAGACGTGCGCTCAGAAAGCCAGAGATGACTACCCTGCGCGATACCGCCCGACAAATCGGCTCGGCCTGGACGCCAGCGCACACCACTGCCGTCATAGTGTTGGCGGCGCTGGCCATTGGCTTCCTGCCTTTCGTCAAGATGGGGCTGGTGGTCAACGGCATTTTCCTCGGGGCCATCATCGCCCTAGGCGCTATCGGCTTGACCCTGATCTACGGCATCCTCAATTTCGCCAACATCGCTCACGGCGACTATATGACCTTGGGAGCGTACGCCGCGCTGTTCATTATCGGCAGCCTGCTTCCGAAGATTGGAGTGGAGGGCGAGGGTCTGGGGCCATTCACATTCGGCTACCCTCTGCTCATTGCCTTGCCGATAGCGGCGGCGGTCATCGCCGCGGCGGCGATCGCTCTGGACGTGGTAGTGTACCGTCGGCTGCGGAACCGAGGCGTGAACGCCGTAGTGGTTTCAATGGCCTCGCTGGGAGTAGCCATCGCGCTGCGCGGGTTGGTGCAGCTGATTTGGGGAGGAGATGTCCAGCGCTTGCCGAGGGAGACCCGGCAGGTGTTTCACCTACCCATGGACGTGCGGATACCGCCGGACGCTATCTTCATCGCCATCGTGGCCGTCATCCTCGTGGTGGCGTTGTATCTGGTGCTGAGCCGCAGCAAAATGGGCAAGGCCATGCGCGCCACAGCGGACAACCCCGACCTAGCCCTGGTCAGCGGCATCGGTACCCAGCGCGTCATATGGTGGACTTGGGGAATGGGCGCGGCGTTGGCCGCCACCGCTGGCATCCTGCTGGCCGTATTTCAGGCGAACATGCTGCCCATAATGGGCTGGAAGTTCCTCATCCCTCTGTTCGCCGCCGTAATCCTGGGAGGCACCGGAAGCCCATACGGCGCGCTGGTGGGTGCCTTCGTCATCGGAGTAACGTCTGAAGTTTCGACTCAATGGATCAACCCCAGCTACAAACCCGCGGCAGCCTTCGCGCTGATGATTATGGTGCTGCTGGTGCGGCCGCGCGGAATTTTGGGAGGACCACGGAGCTGAATTGGAAGTAATCGGCATCCTCGATTACCTGGTGGGCTTTGCCATCATGGCGGGCATCTATTCCGTCTTCTCCCTGGGGCTGAACGTTCATTGGGGGTTCACCGGGCTATTCAACATCGGAATCGCCGGATTTTTTGCGCTGGGCGCCTACGCATCGGCGCTGTTGACCACCTCGTCGCCGGACCCGACGCTGTTCGAGGACTTCAAGTTCGGCGGCAACTGGTCCAGTCTGAGCTATCTGGACTTGGGCATCGACGTCTGGTTCGTCTTTGGACTGGTGGCGGCAGCATTGTGCTGCGGAGTGTTTGCGCTGGTCATTGGCTACGTTGCTCTGCGGCTGCGCGACGATTATCTGGCGATAGCCACGCTGGGAATCGCCGAGACAGTACGCCTCTTATTCCTGAACGAAAAGTGGCTGGCCAACGGCTCCAAGGGGCTGTACAGAATCCCAAAGTTTCTGGGCGACTGGATAGCGCCGGACATCTACAACTACCTGTATCTAGCGGTAGTGATCGTCACGCTGGCGGCGCTCTATCTGGCGGTGCAACAGGCGGTCAACTCTCCCTGGGGACGGGTGCTGAGGGCCATTCGCGAGGACGAGACGGCCGCCGAAGCCAGCGGTAAGGATGTATTCAAGTTCAAGCTCCAGGCGTTCATCATGGGCGCGATGATCATGGGTATCGGCGGCGCGCTTTATGCCCACCACATCCGCTTTCTCTCCCCGCTAACCTTCGACCCGCTGCTCGCTACCTTCGTGATCTGGGCCATGCTGATGGTGGGCGGCTCCGCCAACAACAAGGGGGCAATCCTGGGAGCGTTCGTGGTGTGGGGAATCTGGACTGGCACGCAGTCCCTGCCCGGCATACTTTCCGATCCCAGCTTCCGGCTCTTCTTGATAGGCGCGCTCATCGTGGCGGTGATCCTGCTGCGCCCCAGCGGCATCCTGGGTGAGCAGCGCCATGTCGCCCGACGCGGGTTCCCTCCAGACGCTCCTGGCTAGGTGTGGCGAATGCTACGATGGTCAAACTCGCTTGATCCGTGGCGATGTGCCCGCGCCGAATAACATGCGCCGGGTCGCCGAGAATCTGCTCTCAGCGTCCCGGCGCAATCGCTAGGAGTCTAGTTTCGGCCCGCGCTGGATTTATTGGCCCAAGTCAACCGGCACTTGGCGATCCGAAACGATCTCGCCGCCTTCGATCTTCCACACTTCGATGTGGCCTGTGATGACGTCACCGTTCTCGTCCAAGTCAACCGAACCGGCAGCTCCCTCGTAGTTAATGTCCTTGCCATCGGCGATCAGCTCCATGGCCCGCTTGATGCCCTCCTCTCCGGGCCTCACCACCTCGCCGGGGGGATTGGCTACGTCCCGGAGGGCGTCGCGAATAGCGGCAGAGTCCGTGGTGGTCCCGGCCTTGGCCGCAGCCAAGCCGATAAGGATCATCGCGTCGTAGGTTTCGTTCATGAAGGGATGCTCAGGCTCCATGTCGTAGGTCCTCACATAGGAGTCGATGAACGCCTGGGTTGACGGGTTGGCCTCGAAGCCCGGCCCGGTGCCATAGCTGCCTTCCAGAAGGTCCCAGCCGATGACTGCGAAAGATTCGGGGATCTTGGTGCCGTCCACGAACAGGAAGGTGTCCGCATAACCGCCTTCCAGGGCCTCGCGTAGGTAAATCTCGGCCTGCTGGTAGCTGATAGCGATCAGGACGTCAGGGTCGCCTTCGGTGGCCTTCTCCAACTCGGAAACGAAGGTAGGTTGGCTATCTTCGTGAGGCACCGAAGCGATTACCGTGCCACCCAATGCGGTAAACGATTCCGTGAACTGGGCCGCCAACCCTTCCCCATATGCGTTATTGATGTACAGGATGCCCGCGCTCTCGTAGCCCAACTCCTTGGCCAAATCCGACAGAACCACGCCCTGAGAGGCGTCGGACAGTGAAGTACGGAACAGGAAATCGTTATCTTCCAGCACGGTTATGGCGGGCGCGGTCGATGCGCCGGAAACTTGCAGCACGCCGTTGGGGACGGTCACCGAAGTGGCGACAGGTATAGTTACACCGCTCGCCAACGCCCCCACGATCGCCACCACTCCCTGGACATTCACCAACTCCTCAGCCGCGGACACACCCTGGACCGGATTCACTGCGGTGTCGCGGTGAACCAAGCGCACGAAGCCGCCCTGGATGCCGCCAGCACGGTTGATGTGGTCCGCCGCCAGGCCGACACTGTTTGAGTGGGACTCGCCGAAGTAGGACAGCGACCCGGTGAAGGCGTTGAGGTGGCCGACAATCAACGGATCAGGCGCCTTTTCGGGTTCACTGTCGCAAGCGGCCACTGCCACAGTCAAAACGGCAAGCAGAGCAACTACCACCAAACGGAACTTATCGATCTTGAACACCTTTCCTCCTCCTCAGGCTGATGCCATTTGCCAACCAGGATGAACGGGTTGAATGCAAAGGAGATTCGTCTCCTCAATACATTTCATGTGATACATCGTCACCCTCTGATCAACAACGATTGCCCTGCTGCCGGTCTATCAAGTGGACCCCATCATCAGGACAGCGGTGAGGCTAAAATAAGAGAGTCTACCGCTGGGGTGTCTCGTAAACCTTCATCCGATTGTAAGGCTTGTGGATGTTCCAGTAAACACCTTTGTGGGCTCACTGCATGGAACACCTGACCCGGTGACCGATAGCCCAGGGCTTGATGGGGCCGCTCTTGGTTGTAGAAGGCCAGATAAGCCCCAATCCCTTTTCTGGCCTCAGTCCCATTTTGGTATGCCTTCAGGTACACCTCCTCGTACTTGATGCTGCGCCACAGCCGTTCCACGAAGACGTTGTCCATGCACCGGCCCCTGCCGTCCATGCTCACTTGAACGCCTTGCGCCAGCAGCATGCTGGTGAAGGCCTCGCTGGTGAACTGGCTGCCCTGGTCGGTGTTGAAGATCTGTGGCCGACCCTTGCTCAAGGCCTCTTCCAGAGCCGCAACACAGAAGTCTACCTCCAGGGTGTTGGACAGCCGCCAGGCCAGCACGTAGCGGCTGTGCCAGTCCATGATGGCCACCAAGTAGAGGAAACCCCGAGCCATGGGTATGTAGGTGATGTCGGTAGCCCACACCTGGTTGACCCGGTTGATCTCCAGCCCCCTGAGCAAGTACGGATAGACCTTATGCCCTGGGTTTGGCTTGCTGGTGTTGGGACGCCGGTAGATGGCCTCCAGGCCTATCAGCTGCATCAGCCGGCGGACCCGCTTGCGGTTGACCTGGTGTCCGTGATTTCTGAGCCAGGCAGTCATCCTTCTGGAGCCGTAGAAAGGTGTCTTCAGGTACTGTTGGTCTATGAAGGCCATCAACTCCAAGTCCTCGGCGCCGGCCTCGGTTGGCAGGTAGTACAACGAGGAGCGGCTGATACCCAGCAAGGCGCACTGGCGCACCAGAGACAGCTTCGGTTCTTCTCGGTCAATCATGGCCCGGCGTTGGGACCGGCTCACAACCCGAAGCTCCGTGACAAAAAATCCCGTTCCACCTTGAGCTGCCCAATCTGTTGGTAGAGCTGGGCAGTGAGGACCTCTTGGTCCTTCTCCTGGCGTCCACCACCATTTTCAAAGAGGTGCGGCGCCCCCTGAGTCAAGGCCTTCTTCCAGGCATGGATCTGGCTCGGGTGGACTTCAAACCGGCTGGCCAGCTCTGCAATCGTGTGCTCCCCCTGGAGCGCGGCCAAAGCCACTTTGGCCTTGAAGACTGGGCTGTGCTTCTTACGTGTTTGCTTCATGTCCTGCTCCTTCTTTCCGTCCTATTTTAGGAGCGGGACTCTCTCTTAGCCACCTGTCCAAATTTTGGGGTCCACCTCACCCTATGGAACGTTTTGACAATGGACATCGTATATATGGAGTAGAGGCTAGCTTTAGGGGCCATCAAGAGCATTCGCGGTACCCTACGTAAGTGAGGGCGTGATCCATCTGAGCCTCCGCGGTCCAGATGATGAGCATCCAGACGCTTTTAACATTGGCCAGAGCGCCGGGGAAGTGTACAGATTAAGAGGCGATGCACATCAAACATTTTTTCGTCGTTTCAACTGGAAAACTTTGAAGGCAATTGGATAGGTAGGAAGATATAATGAGAGGTTCTGGAACTTTTTCTCATGCCAAAACGTCTTACTTGAAGGAAATAATCAAGACTCCGTTCAAAGGAAGAACATCTTGCTTCGTCTGATGCCCCTGGTTGTGGGGTTAGTGGCCCTTGCATTGGCCGCCTGTGGAGATGCGAATTCGTTCGCCCCAGCTACTCAGGAGGCAATAGTTCGCGACTCCCAGACCCAGCAGATGCCAACATCAACACCGACTCCGATGCTCCCCGGCTCGATCACGCCAGCACCAGCCTCCAAGAACTACAGGCTGGACCTGGGCGCGGGCCTAGTGGTGGCCTTCGTGGAGGGTCTGTCGCCGGAGTTTTCAGGCAAGGTCGCCTACGTCACACACGTCCCCTCGGGCTCCCAGTCCGTGCTGGACCGTGATGGAAGGACCATCGATAGACACGACGGGAGTGACAACGGACCTGCCCGGCTGGATGGAGTCCTTGGGGACGCCGCCGCGATGGATCGCATCATGGAAGTCCTCCTGAGTGACGAAGACTCCCGGCCTCGCGAGAACCTCATCGAATGGATCCCCTCCGTCCGGTTCGGCGGTATCTCCTACACGGCAAGGTGGAGGGTTGTGGGACCCAACACTATCAGTATAGAGGGTGAACTCACCAAAGAGCACCTGGGACCCGAGCTCTACCGGATCGCCTTCAGGGGGGACGGATACGTGGGGATCAACTACCGCTATCAGGACGGCGACTCCACCTACCTGAACCCAGGCACGCTTATATATGCCGTGAAGGGCTACTCGCCAGAGTTTCGCCTCGCGACATTACAGGACGGCGAGACCACCCTGTTCGAGGCGGACACGAACCCTGCTGCCAAGATTGGCGAGGACCTGCTGGACATTCGAGGGAAGGTTACGGCCATCGACATCCTCAGCCCACAGGACGCAAGGACGGTCCTAGGCACAATAGACGACGAACGCGTCGTCGAGCGCTTCGTCGAAACCGTGCTTGGGTCTCCGGTAGACCAGGAAAGCCGGGATCGAGGAAGGCCACCCTATTCTGTCGGCTTCCGGCTGGCCGACGGCACTTCGGTGGTGCGGTCGTTCTGGCTGGAGTCGGGTGAGCTCTGGCGGGGCATCATGACGGACCCCATTGTGGCGTCCATGGTGTCGAGTGCCCTACCGGCGGAACCTGCCGTCCTCGAAGCGCTGAATAACATCGCCAAGGACCCTATGGCCCGGATTGCAGAGCGGGCTCCCGGGTTTGGAGGGGCCTTCCGAGATTCAGACCAGAACATCGTGTACATCTACCTTCAGGATGCCTCGATGAAAGCGGAGGCAGAGCGGGCCTTAACGGAGGAGTTCGGCCCGGATTTTCTTGCAGGCCGCGAGGTCCGGGTGCTAGAGGGCGATTACAGCATGGACCATCTGGACGCTTGGCATAGGACTCTGAGTGGTGCCATCTATCAGGTCCCAGGCATCGTGTACACCGACCTGGACGAGGTGAAGAACCGCATTGAAATCGGCATGTACCCAAGGCGCTGGGGGCGTGAGGAGATGGAGGCTGCACTAGCGACTGTGGATGTCCCACGAGGAGCCGTTGTCATCGAGATTGGATGTAACGGCATTCGCCAGTGGCCGCTTGACCGTGGGGAGCCCCCGGACGAAGCGTTCCTCAGCACCATTGACTACTCGCTGGAGGTCATGTCCCAGGCCCCTTACGGAGAGACGATGCGGACGAAGCTGACGTTGCGGAACGTCAGTGATGGGACGGTGAACTTAGTGCTCGGTGGCAGACCTCCCTATGACTTCGAGGTCACGACGCCTGACGGACAGCAGGTATGGCATTGGAATTGCGGCAAGATTATCGAAGAACCGTTGGACAGCAAGACCCTGGAACCCGGTGAGGAACTGGAGTTCATCGGCGAGTGGGAGCAGGTGGACAACCGGGGGGAGTCCGTCCCATCTGGCGCCTA
This sequence comes from Dehalococcoidia bacterium, assembly GCA_965247295.1. GTDB lineage: Bacteria > Chloroflexota > Dehalococcoidia > Lucifugimonadales > JAGWBF01 > CBDFGQ01. The sequence continues at coordinate 921,807 of CBDFGQ010000008.1, read as the reverse complement.
CTTGGTGCGCGGTGTTCTGAATTTAGAGCCGCCTGAGAAGCTTGTAACCGAGACCCACAAGCTGGAGGTGCTCGAATGAGATATGCCGCCCTCATTACGTCCCTCGCCACCGTCCTGCTCATCGTTGCCGCCTGCGGAGACGAGGAATCGATCCCCACATCCGCCAAGAATTCGTCAGGTTCCAACGCCCAGACTCAACAGGCCACAACAACTGGAACGCCGTTCATACAGGAGAAGGAATCCGACAAGCGTGGCCTTCCTATGTACGCGGAAGGAGCAGCGAATGTCATATTGACTGATGTATATATAGGGCAACCTGATGACTTCTCGTCAGCATTGGAGCGCTCGGATCTGGTTGTAGAGGGCGTAATAGACGAACTGTATCCTGCGCGGTGGTCCACCGTCGATAATGCTGCTCCGGGTACTATCACGCGAGAAGTCGTGAAAGACCTAGCCATCCACATTCGTACACCTGTCCAGCTTTCGGTGAAGCGAGTCTTCAAAGGGAAGTCCGTTGGGGACACTCTCAAGTTTTCGTTCGTGGGCGGACGAGTTGGTGACACCGCTCACGTCTATGGGTGGAGTGACGTCTTCGAAGAGGGTACTCGGGTCATTGTATTCCTAGCAAAAGGAGGGCCTGGCAGTGCCGCTCACGATGTGGAGCCGCAAGGGCTCTACCCGAGGATGCATCTAGTTGTCAGGGGTGATGTTGCACAGGGACCAATCAAGGATATCCCGATGAAAGAGCTCTTGGGGCAACTCCAGTAATGTGTTCACGCGAGGTGATTACTGTGGGAAGGGGAGCCAGAGTACAGTCATTGGCTAGGGCAACTTCTGCGTACCTCCCGCCGGACTCTATGGCTATTCTCGTCTCCTGCATCCATTTCCAGGGCTACAGTGCCTTCAGGTGGGACGGGGGCGCCGTTAATTTATTGAGCGGAAGTCCGGCCTGCCCCACACAGTGGCATTCTCGGATCAGGGCGATAGCCCTGAAGGAGGAATGTGGACTTGTGAGGCAATATCCTACGAATTCGGGGCTATCCGGGCACCGAGGTTAGGGAAATGAATAACGAACTTCGCTCATTCATCAAAGAATCGCTGGAACGGGGACAGTCTAAGGACGCCATACGGGAGGTCTTGGCCCAAGCGGGGTGGCAGGATGACGAGGTAACAAAGGGGCTATCGGTCTTCGCGGACCTAGACTACCCCTTGGCAGTGCCTCGGCCAACTCCATACGTTCATGCTCGCGAAGCGTTTCTCTACCTGATCTCGTTTATTGCCCTATACGTCTCTGCCGTCAGCTTCAGCCACCTGGTCTTTGGTCTCATCGACTACACATTCCCCGATGCCCTCGATTTTGAGGTCGGACGTAAATAGTGGACACCAAACCTTTCATGCTGCTGGTAGTCCGGCATAGAATCTCTGCTCATACGCCGCGGGTGACAGGAACCCCAGCCTGGCCTGGCGGCGCTGGCGGTTATAGAAGAGCTCGATATATTCCGTGATCTCTCGAGCTGCCTCCTGCCTGCTTCTGTAATGACGGTGGTGGACCAACTCCTGCTTGAGTGTGGCCCAGAAGCTCTCCATCGGAGCATTATCAAAGCAGTTCCCCTTCCCGCTCATGGAAGATCGCAGGCCAGACCGCTCGAGAAAACCTCTGTATTCCTGGGAGCAATACTGACTGCCTCGGTCAGAGTGATGCATCAGGCCCCTCGCTGGACGTTTGGCTCTCAGCGCCCGCAATAGAGACTGACTAACCAGGTTCTTGGTCATCCGCTCTCCCATGGCATAGCCCACAATCTCTCCGGTGAACAGGTCCTTGTGGCCCGCCAGATATAGCCAGCCCTCATCGGTCGGTATATAGGTGATGTCACTCACCCACACAGTGTTCGGCCTCCAGACCTTGAACTGCTGGCCCAATATGTTATCCGCAACCGGTAGTCTGTGCCCGGAGTCGGTGGTGGCCTTGAATCTCCTCTTCTGCCTGCAGCGTATGCCAAGCTTCTTTCGGATACGCTTGATGCGACAGATGCCCACCCGAACGCCATGCTCCGCCAGGTCGCGCTGTAACCGTTCCGGGCCATAGGTCTGTCTCGTCCGCTTGTGGGCTGCCCTGATCTCCAGCTCCAGCCGCACTTCCTCCTGTGCTCGCCTGGACGATGGCCGGTCCACCCAGGCATAGTAGCCACTGGCCGATACGTTCAACAACCGGCCCAAGACACATTTGGGGTAGTCGAGCCGCAGTTCTTTCATCATCGCGTACCGGGCAGCGACTCCCTGGCAAAGTACGCGGCTGCTTTTTTTAGTATGTCCCGCTCCATCTTCACTTCCGCCAGTTCCTTCTTCGTCCGGGCAAGGTCCATCTCTACTTCTGTCATGGGCCTGTACGTCTTGCCCACATCTCCCAGTTTGCCAGCCCTATGTGCCTTCACCCAGTACCCTAATGTCGATGGCGGCAAGGACAGCCGGCGGCCTGCCTCTGGCAATGATAGCTTCTCTTCTGTTACCAGCCTCACTGCTTCCTGCCGGAATTCCCTGCTGTACCTTCCTTGTGGAACCCTTTTCATTCTGACACCTCCGTCGTATTATCCTACTCCGACTTTGGTGTCCATTTTTTCCATCCTACCTCAATGCAGTGACGACAGCAATGTCGTCAAAGCCGACGAACCCTACTAGAATGGAGAGGCATCTAAGTTTCGATTTTACCACGCCGGGGTTTAGCCATCTCAACTCAGGCGCTTCGTGATATCCGGGAGCCCGGTGCACGAAACGTAGTAGCGCTTGGTACGGAGGGACATCTGAGGTCTATCGGCGTAGCGGCAGTATCTGCATGGGTCGCCCATGCCTTTGCCTGGGCCGCCGGCGTCTTCTTTGCATTCGGACCCGTGTACCAGGGTGAATCAGTAGCCCCGGCACTCCCTGGTGAGCCTGGCGGGGAGGTGACTCGGTATAGCGCTACGGCAATAGAAGCGAATGGCCTGCATGTAATCTTGTTGCTGCTAGCGCCTATCCTGTTGACCGCCATCACTTTGTTGGGCCTTCGGCTCCAACAGACGACGATGCGCAAGATACTCCTCTGGAGCCCCGCCGTCGTGCTTCTGGGATTCTGTTTTGTAGCGATAGCTTCGATCGGCATGTTCTACCTGCCAACAGCCCTCGCACTCCTTGTTGCAGCCATTGCTGATCTCGGAGGTCAGGAAGGCAATGAGCCGATCTAGTCTCTCGGTCGTCACTGGGGCCTTTGGCTACAGTGGCAAGTACATCGCGCGGCGGTTGCTGGAACAGGGGGCAACTGTAAAGACGTTGACCCGTACTCCTACTTCCCACAGCCCCTTCGGTGATCGGGTGGAGGCTCTACCTCTGGACTTCGGCGACTTTAACGGTTTGGTGGAAAATCTTCGGGGAGCCGCCACTCTGTACAACACCTATTGGATTCGCTTCGCACGAGGCACGGTTACTCACGACATCGCCGTTCAGAGCTCCCGCATCCTGATAGGAGCGGCGGTCGAAGCCGCCGTTAGCCGCATCGTCCATATCAGCATCACCAACCCCTCGGAAGACTCGCCACTTCCTTACTTCCGGGGGAAGGCGCTGGTGGAGAAGGCAATCCACGAGTCTGGGTTGTCCTACGCCATCCTCAAACCCACGGTGCTGTTCAGCCCCGAGGATGTGCTGATAAACAACATCGCCTGGTTCCTGCGGCGGTGTTGGCAACCAGCAAAAGTGGGACACTTTTGTTAAGGAGAGATCAGGGGGAAATGGCAGTGTTGTAGGACTCCCTGAGCAGGTGGTTGTAGCGTTTGCGGCTGGCTAGGGTCTGAGCTTTCACCTCACTTCTCTTGATCAGGATTCCTTCCCGTCTCCCGTGGAGGACGTCCTCCGGGGTCACGTTGCCAAGGGCTTTGTGATAGCGGCGGTTGTTGTAGTAGTCCACGAATCCAGCGATAGCCACCTCCAGATCACCAGGCACTTCATACGGGACCTGGTTCACCTCGTGCTTAATGCTCTGATGGTACCGCTCCAGTTTCCCGTTGGTTTGAGGATGGTAAGGCGCCGCCAGGATATGACGGATTCCTATCAGGTTCTGGTAATCGCGGAAAGCCCTGGATACGTAGCCCGGTCCATTGTCACTCAGCAGTCTGGTCCGGTCCTCCAAGGGCACTTCTGTCATACCTGTGACATCAACGGCTAGCTGGAGCACCTGGATCAGGGAATCGAGCTGTCATGTCCAGTTGCAGCTTCCAGGCCAGGATGGACCGGGAGTAGTCGTCCATCACGGTCACCATGTAGTAATAGCCCCACCCCCTCACTCTGAAGTACGAATCATCGGTAGCCCACATCTGATGCGGTCCGGTGGTACTCTTTACCAGCAACAAGCTGAATCTCGGGAGGTTTGACAAGCCCTTCCCTCTTCAAGATGCGGTACACCGTCGACTCACCCACCGATAGCCTCAAGTGGTCTGTGACCCAAGTGGCCAGTTGCCGGCTACTCCACTCTGGAGACTCCCTGGCCGCCGCCAATACTGCGGCCTCCTCTGGTGAGCTAAGCCTGTTCCAGGGGACCCGGGTAATGGCGGCAGGGCATTCTTGCTTCCCTTGCAGTTCCCGGGCCCGCCACCGGTAATAGGTGCTCCTGGGCACCTGCAGTTGGGCGAGGAGCCTCCGTTTTCCCCATTGGGTCTGTTCCACCCGGGTTATGACGTTCGACCTCTCCTGGGCGCTCATGTGCCGGTGCCCTCGTCCAAAGTCGGGATGGCCGTTTTTTTGGAACGGTGGACCTCCAGGGAAAGGTCGGCAACCAGTTGTTTCAGATCGGAGTTCTCCCGCTTGAGGTGTTCAATCTCCTGACGGGTGGCGTCTCTCACCGTGTCTCTGGTGAGACGCTCTTTCCCCGCTTCCATAAATTCCTTGGTCCAGGCATAGAATACGCCCGGCTTGATCCCCTCTCGTCGGCAAAGGTCACTAACGGTCACCTCCCGACGGAACCCTTCCAGAACGATGCGGATCTTGTCTTCCGGGGCGTACTTCCTGCGGGTTTTGGTCCGGACCTGCCGGATGAAAGTCTTGGTCTCTTGAGTTAGGGTCTCTGCAGCTTGGGCTTGACCCGTGTTGCTCTGGGACACTTCTGGCTCCTTTCTCGATGCAGTAAATCTACACCCTGCACCAGGAGTCCAACCCCACCACCACCCTCATGTTTCTCTCCCCTTAAATGTGTCCCATTATCACTGAACGCCTACACCGGCGCGGTATGACAACGAAATCCCGGCTGGGTTAATACTCTCGTTCATAATGATAGATGACACTTAGAATAGTGTCATTATGAAGATAATAGGAGCGAGGGGATCTGGGTCCAAGAGGCTGTTGAGAGTCCAGGGGCTCTCAAGGATGGCGAAGCAACGGCTCAAGTGGATGGACTATTACCGAGACCATGGAGAGAATGCGGCCCTGACTTGCAGGTACTTTGGGATCAGCCGGCAGACTTTCTACAGGTGGAAGAGGCGTTACAACCCCAGGGATCTGACCAGCTTGGAGGAGAGGAGTCATAGGCCCAAGCGCTTACGGCAGCCCACCTGGTCTGGGGAGCTGGCTCTAGTAGTGTTACACCTTAGCCCGAATCCACCGAATGACGGTCTTGGGGACAGCCCTTGAAGAAGCTAGAGGGTGCTCCTCTGAATCTGGGATAATGGTTTTGGAACAGAAACCCGCCCGGAAACAAGGAGCACCCAATAGATGCTGCCACAGAACAAACCCGACCGTATCCGCATCCTCTTTGACGACCATCGCCTGGTGGCCAATGCCGGCCTGCTCCTGCCGGCCACCCTCGCCCGGCACCTGGGCCTGCGAGAACTCGTCGACCATCACCTTGACCTCGGCGGCGCGCCGGGACGGGCGAACACTGGGGACAAGATGCTGACGCCGGTCGCTTCCGCGCTGGCTGGCGGCGACTGCATCGACGACGCCGATGCGCTGCGCGCTGGTGGGACGGTCGGTGTTCTAGGCTGCGTGGTCAAGGCGCCATCCACCGTGGGGACCTTCCTGCGCAGCTTCCGGTGGGGGCATGTCCGTCAACTCGACCGCGTGAGCCGCCAGTTGTTGGCCCGGACCTGGGCCGCTGGGGCCGGACCCGGCGACTCGCCCCTGACCATCGACCTGGACTCGACCATCTGCGAGACCTATGGACTGGCCAAGGAGGGAGCGCGCCACCACGGCTATACCGGCGCCCGCGGCTATCACCCGCTGCTGGCCATTGCCGCCGGCACCGGCGAGGTGCTGATGTCCCGGCTGCGCGAGGGCCGGGCCATCACCGCCCGTGGCGCCGCCCACTTCCTGCGTGAGACGGTGGGGCGGGTGCGCTACGGCGGGGCCAGGGGACAACTCACGGTGCGGGCCGACAGGGGCTTCTACGCCCACACTGTCGTTGCCGCCTGCCGGGAAATGGATGTCCGCTTCTCTATCACCATCCGCCAGCGCGCCAGCCTGCGGGACCTGATCGAGGCGATACCAGAGGAGGACTGGACTCCCATTCCTTACTGGATGGACGGCGCCGCCGATGTCGCCGAGACGACTTACACCCCGTTCCAGACCAAGTCGGACGCCCCGCCGGTGCGGCTCATTGTCCGGCGGGTGAAGCCGACGCCCGGTTCCCAGCTCGCCCTCTGCGCCAGATACAGCTATCACGCCTTCATCACCGACCGCGATGGGGAGACGCTGGAACTGGAGGCCGATCATCGCCGCCACGCCGAGGTCGAGAACGCCATACGCGACCTCAAGTACGGCGTCGGGCTGAACACATGCCGTCGGGGCGCTTCGCCGCCAACGGCGCCTGGCTGGCGGTCCAGGTGATGGCGCATAACCTGGACCGCTGGACGGCGCGGATTGGTCTGGGCGAGCGGACCGTGATCACCAAGACCCTCAGGCGGCGGGTCTTCGCTCTGGTGGGACGGATCACCCGCTCGGCGCGCCACCTCACTTTGCATCTCCCCCGGCGCTGGCCTTGGGAAACCCAGTTCAGTCGCGCCTTGGCCGGGCTGCAAGCCATTCCATTCCCGGCCTGACGGCCAGCCTGCAACTGAGCCAACGTCCCCGCAAACTCGCGCCACCCCGGTCCGCGAGAGTCCCCTGCTGCGTATCCTCTCGCCATCCCGCGCATCGCAACTCCCGCATAGGGCCTTACGGGCCCTGTGCGGCGATTGAAGACCGTCCGCCGGCCTCCCATCTACCCCAACACCCCAGGCCATCTCCCCTGTAGCTCCCTCACCCACCCCCTTCCGCTGTCCTCACGCCGTCCATCCGTGTCCTTCGGTGGATTCGGGCTAAGCTCAACGGCTGTGTGAAGCGTGCACAGCGTACCCATACCGAGGAGTTCTATGAACTCACTAATTTCTCTCTAGAAATCGCCTCCCTGAACCGGGAGCTCATGGCCTGGGAGCACACCTATAACACCGTCCGCCCTCATCAAGCCCTGGGCTATCTTACTCCCCAGGCCTTCTGGCAACGCTGACAGCAAGAACACCCATCTGACAAAGAAAACAGAACGGCAGGCAAAACACCCGACGTCCCGTCTCCCTCTTACATTCCTACTGTACCACACTCTACCCTAAAGGAGGTATAGTGTCACTAATCTACTGGACGAGTACAGGTTATAGCTGCCATCGGCTCTGATATGGTATTATGCTTGGCGACAGCTTAGAATTTACCGCATCTACGAAAAGTCGCTTGGCGCTGAAACGGTCTACAAGTATGAGGGGTCCCTTGGGCATGGAGACGCCGCCGTGAACTTCGACACCTACAATCTTGATCCTTCCATATACGACGAGATGTTCCGGCCGGATGGCACGGCTAGAGAACATTGTGAACCGCTTCACGAAAGCCTTTGCCGGCTTTCCGCCGAGGAACTGAGCAGCATTCAGGAACGGGTGACCCGCTCCTTTTCCAATGAGGGTATCTCCTTCACGGTTTATGGAGACGAGGAGGGTGAAGAACGGATTATACCGGTAGATTGCGTCCCACGGGTGCTCTCGGGCGCCGAGTGGCGGCATCTAGAGACGGGCCTGACTCAGCGCTTGCAAGCGCTGAACCGCTTTCTAGAAGATGTGTATGGCGAGGCCCGTATTATTGAAGACGGAGTGATTCCGGTAGACGTGGTACGCGACTGTCCGCAGTACCGCATAGAGATGCGGGGCTTTTCCGCGCCCTACGGTACCTGGGTTGCAATTTGCGGCACCGACCTGGTTCGGACCAACGATGGCTTCCGCGTGCTTGAAGACAACTTGCGCGTCCCTTCCGGGGTATCCTACATGATCGCAAATCGAAAGGCGGTGAAAGTCAGTTTGCGACGGTTGTATCGAAGCTCCAGAGTACAGGAGGTGGAGCACTACGGACGCTTGCTATTGACTACGCTTCGGGAACTTGCGCCCAGTGGGCGTTCTGAGCCAAGCATTGTATTACTGACCCCGGGAGTCTACAACTCCGCCTTCTATGAGCATATGTTTCTAGCCCGCGAAATTGGTGCTGAGCTGGTAGAAGGCCGGGACCTGCTGGTGAACGATGGTTTTGTTTATATGCGCACCACCACCGGGTTACGCCGAGTGGACGTGGTCTACCGCCGTGTCGACGACGATTTCCTTGACCCGTTGGTTTTCCGTCCCGACTCCCTCCTGGGGGTACCGGGGCTCCTCCACGCCTACAAGCTGGGAAACGTAGCCTTGGTGAACGCCCCGGGCACAGGGGTCGCGGATGACAAGAGTGTATATGCCTACGTACCCGATATGATTCGTTATTACCTGGGGGAGGAGGCGATCCTGGCCAACGTTGAAACCTACCTTTGTCGCCGACCAAAAGACCTGGATTACACTCTGGACAATCTGAAAAACCTGGTAGTGAAGCGTGTGGGCGAATCGGGGGGTTACGGAATGTTGATAGGCCCCCACGCAACGCCCAAAGAACGGGAAGAGTATGCTGTGCAGTTGCGCGCCGACCCAGCCGACTTCATCTCTCAACCGGTGCTACCCCTTTCCCGTTCCCCCTGCCTCATTGAGGGCAACTTTGAGCCTCGTCATGTGGACCTACGACCCTTTGTACTCCACGGACGGGAGACTCGCATGGTAGCCGGGGCATTCTGCCGGGTAGCCCTACGACGGGGGAGCCTGGTAGTAAACTCTAGCCAAGGTGGGGGCGGAAAAGATCTTTGGGTACTAGGCGACTGAACTGAATTGCTTTCTCGTAGTGCACAGGGCCTCTATTGGATGGGCCGCTACCTGGAACGGGCAGAGTCCCTCTGCCGTCTGTTACGATTGCAGACGGAGGCTTTGGTTGACCGTCCCATCCGGGAGATTCATTTTGGCTGGACCCGGATCTACAATGGGATAAACCGAGAGCCTCCCGGGGGCAGTCTCGAGCTACTTAGCAGCGATGAGTTCACCCTAGCCGATTCCTACACCCTTGCCGACGATCTCACCTTTGAGCGCTCCAACCCTGATTCGATTTGGAGTTGTTTCGCTCTGGGCCGTGAGAACGCCCGGCAGATCCGCCATTGCATTAGTGGTGAAATGTGGACCAGCCTGAACCTGGCCTACCTAAAGATTCGGAAACTGACCATCCAAGACATCTGGCGGGTCTCTCCAGAGGGTTTCTATGCGGAGACAGCAGCGGAGATGAACATGTTTTCGGGCGTGGCCGCCGCCACGATGTATCGCGACGAAGGCTGGCTTTTCATGCAGCTCGGCCGTTTCATCGAGCGGGCCCAACTTTCCACTTCGTTGTTCCTGTCGCAACTGGCTTCCGATTCCCAGACGGCCGAGTATTCCGACGCGGAATGGACAAGCCTACTGCGGCTTTACAATGCTTTTGAGGCCTACAATCGCATCTACAGCGTTGAAGTGCAGCCAGGGCAAGTATTAAATCTGCTGGCCACGGACCTGCTGCTACGGGGCTCGGTCTGCAGCTCTCTAGACAGCATGGTATCCTACTTGGCCTCCATTGGTTCTGGTCCAAACCCAAATGCCAGCGGTGCAGCCAACCGCCTCGCGGGCCGTATGGCCGCACTGATCTATTACGATTGGCCCGATGAGGAAAACCACCACAAGCTGTTACGGAAGGTAAGGGAGTACTGCCGCGAACTACATCATCTTGTAACTGCGGCCTATTTTGATTATCCGATAGAAGATTTCCCTGGACGCTAGAACTATGAAGCAGGCGACGCTTTACGAGATTGAGCACGTCTCTCGCTAGGGCACCGACGCCTGGGAGGAGATTCACTCATGGAGGGAATCGTTCAGTTACTGGGACTTCACTGACCCCAGCGCCTTAACTTGATCTTCTCCCACTCTCACTGCGTTCGTGGATGAGTTGGGCATCAAGGTAGGAAACGATCCGTTGGAGACGCTGCTACGGCTTTCAGACACCCTTTACCGTAGCTTCCGGTACGTCCCAGCCAGCACGTCGATGGTCTCTCCCATAGAGCACATCTTGGAATCCAGACAGGGGGTCTGTCAGGACTACGCTCATGTCATGATTGCCATTGCCCGTTCCTGGCACGTCCCGGCCCGATACGTCTTAGGCTACCTGTACATCGACGGCCAAGGCGGCGAGGGGACGCCGCAAACGGCCACTCATGCCTGGGTGGAATGCCGCTTGCCCGACCTTCAGTGGATTGGGTTCTATCCCACTAACCGGTGCTTGGCCGACGAGCGGCACGTGCGCGTCGCAATCGGTCGCGATTATCGGGACGTGACCCCAGTCCGCGGCATCTTTGTAGGAAGTGGGGAAGCTCGGCTTGCCTTGGACGTGCGAGTGCGTGCCGGCTGCCGCTGACTAACTTGCATGCCAGGGCCTGTGGACGTTCCGGTAGACGGGAGATACTTGGAACCGCCAGCGTGAGGTCCCGCCGCACCCGACCCTTGCACTGTCCTGCCCCCAGGCAGGCGGGGATGCCCAGCAAGCCCCTACCCCCCGCTAAAGAGACCTTGGCGTGGGGGCAGGGGCGAGATTGGGATGGCTTAATGGCGGGGCGGCGGGACCTCACCGTATTCGCCCCAGCCCCCGCAAGCGACGGAGCCGTCGGTCCTCACCCCGCAGGCGTAGTTATCCCCGAAGCTGACGGAGACTAAGGAACCTTTCTGCGTGTGCTGGATGTAGCGATCGTAGCCCCAGCTGGCGAGATGCGACGGGTTCGGGCGGTTGATAGGCTCGAAGTATGGATGGAGTTTCGGTGGGGAGCCTAAACCGGACCGACGCGCCGCTGCCGGGGGGCTGTGTGAGGGCGGAATGGTACGGATCGCGGGGGATACCTTGCCGCATGAGATCAGGGGCAGGAATGGCATACTACTCAGGAACACCGCCGCCGAAGTGGACGGCAAATGGTGCACCGTAGGAGTCCGGGGCCTGATACCCGTCGGCGGCCCGGCCGACTCATTGATCGGCTGGGTCGCACTGGTAGCTGGGAGGCAGAGGCCCTACCCGATAAGAGACGGTAACCTCGCTGGGGGTGGTCTCGCCGTACTTTCTCTTGACTTCGAGCTGATAGATTCCTTCGGCCTCCCTCCAATCGGTGAAGTGGGGGCCTAGGGTGGTCTTGTGACCCCAGTCGCCGCGCTCCCCGTCAGGGGAGGTATGGCTCACATACACCACTTCGGTGGCCGTCAGGTCGAATACCAGACCCGAACATTTCTCCATCGGTATTTCCAGGACGTGAGTTTTCGGGGAGATATCCTGGTCCACGTTGTGGACCAGGGAGAAGGTGACGGTGCCGTCCCATTCCGGCGTCGGTGTTGCCGCAGGGGTGTCGGTGGAGTCCGTGGCGGTTTCTCCACAGAATGGCAGACCGATGTCCTCGACGTCGCTGACCTCTACTCCTCTCAACCCTCCGGGTATGCACCCGGTCAGCTGGTTACCGCCTAGCACCAGACGTTTCAGGTTCGAGAGGCTGCCCAGCTCGGACGGTATCTCCCCGGTCAACTGGTTACAGTCTAAATGCAGAAATTCCATGTTGGAGAGGCTGCCCAGCTCTGGCGGTATCTCGCCGCTTAAGCGATTGCCGCCGAGCTCCAGGGATGCCAGGTAACTAAGGTTGGCAAGTTCCACTGGAATCTCCCCGCTCAGCTGGTTATCCGTGGCCCCCAATACTATCAGGTAGGTGAGGCTGCCCAGTTCGGACGGCAGCTCCCCGCTCAGCTGGTTGTCGGTAAGGCGCACATTAAAAACATGCCCGTTGCTGTTAGTGCCGACCCCGTGCCATTCTCCAAGGGGAGCCTCGCTTAGCGAGTTTTCGTTGTTCGTCCAGTTGTCCCCGTCCATAGCGTTATAGAACGCGACCAGAACTTCCCTATCCGTGGCACGGAACCCAGGGGAGGCACAGACTCGCTCTCGGCCCCCTCAGTTGCCGGCGCGGCGGTGGTCCCGGACGTGGGCGAGGCCGAAGGCGCATCGGAGGCGCAGGCGGCGGACAGGGCCGCCAGAATCAATGCCAAGGCGCAAATGTGCAGGGGACAGCTTCTTGTTATCCGTCGCAGTATTGTCACGTTCATGTTTTATCAGTCGCACAATATATGCAAGGATATTATACTCGTTCACTACATATGAGACAACAGATGAGAGGCGAGCACCCCCTGGTGGCACTGGAGAGGATACTCCAGCGGAGTCTGCCAGCCAAGGGACTGCACAACGATCCCGTGCCAGTGGACCACTACCGCCAGGGTCCCTACGACATGCTGCTCACCCTGTCCGGGGGCCGCTCCGTTGGAATCCTGCGCCAAGGACCGGCGCTGCCCAGTTCCAACCTCCGCTACCCCCTCAGGAGCATCGAGCGACTGGACAACAGCGAGACGCCCTTCGTCACCCTCCTGCTGACCCACGCAGACCAGGCCACCTGTAGGGCCATCCGCTCATTGGGCGACCCCTCAGAACACCGCAGGACCTTCGTGGCGACGGAAGGGGAGCTTCTGGCCGGAGACCACAAGGGCGTCGTCTGGCAGCAGTGCGGGACCGGACTCGGAGACAACCTTCCCGTGCGGGTTTCCCCAGACTCCAGCCTGCCCGGCATCCTGACATGGGCGGAGCGCCTGCTGGACTCGTCCTACTCCTTCCTCCGCGACAACCCGAAACCGAGTCCCGGCGCCCTGTACCCCTCCGGCGTTCAAGCCTCCATGCCGGAGCCTTCCATGGCAACTCACATCGGCCCTCTCGGTGCAGATGACCCGAGTTGACAAAGACGCCCTCGACCTTCTGGCTGCGTGGCCCCTGTGCACCCGCGAGCGGATCGCAGGACTGATGGGCGGCGTCACCCTGCGCCGCGTCAATCAGGTGCTCCGTTCCCTGAGCCAACGCGGCCTGGTGAGAGCGGATGAATCCCTGCACGTGCTCACCGACGAGGGGTTGACGTACCTGGCCCGCAGGGACCGGGCCGTCGTGGGGCTGACGCTCGACCGGTGGAGTGCCGAACCCTCGTACTTGAACCCCGGCGTTTACGCAGGGACCGCGCTGCGCGCCATCGCCTCCCAGCTTCGGCATCACACCGGTGTCACCGGCTTTGCCGCTGCTCTGTCCGCCGAGGTCGCCCGCTCCCCGGACCACGACCTGTTCGACCTGCTGCCCACGCCCCGCTCCAGCATCGGCTACCGCTACGACTGGACCACCAAACTGGACAAAATCAAGAACCTTCATCCGGCAGACACAATAGCAACGGAAAACTCAGGTACTCCTGGGCGGTCGGTTTGGGTCCATTCAAGCTAGGTCGGATTATTGGCCAGCAGCGTGCCCCACAACAGCCTGGCGGAGAGTGTGGGCCGTAGGGAACACGGGCGTGGAACGCGAGCGAGCAAGCACACCGGGGCCAGCTAGGTCTGCCGGAGTTCAAGCTAGCGAGCCGGGATGGCTCGACTCCCTGTGATTGGTTCGATGCCTGTCGACTAGGCTAAGCCCTCGCAATCATCGAAGAGGGTAAATATGACCAAGGCCTTGCGGCACTTGTGGGTGTGAGCCTGGATTCCGCGCGAGCAGGCGACATAGGACTTTGCCAACTATTAGTGTTGAGGCCTTTTCAGTTGACTTACCAGCCATCCACTACGCTAGTTTGGCAAGGAGGAACTCAGCCCCAAGGAATATCATGAAAGAGGCGTGTAGGGTGTCAGCGCAATTGGACACTATTGAGGCCTAGAAAACCGAGGAGGTTGGGGGTGGTAGAGGCTCCTTCAGAGGGGTAGATTAACCCTAAGTGAAAGGAGTCATCGATGACCCAGGTAGGGGATCAGGCCAGTCAAGCTGAGGAGCGAAGCCAGGAGACACGAAGCTTCGTGCGTCAGGTCCGTGCAGCGACCCGCCGTAAGTATACCCCTGAAGAGAAGATTCGCATCGTCTTGGAGGGGTTCAGACGGGAGACTACCGTTAATGACCTGTGCCGACGGGAAGGAATCAAACCCCACTCCTACTACGCCTGGACGAAGGGGTTTATGGAAGCTGGGAAGGAGAGGTTGACTCGGGACAGTGTGCGTGATGCGACCCGGCAAGAGATAGAGCAGCTCAAGCGGGAGAACAGTGAACTGAAGCAGCTGGTGGGTGAGTTGTCCCTGGAGTTGCACCGCTTCAAAAAAACAGCTCTGCCGCCCCTACACGACAACGGCACCGGCGCATGAGCGTAGTGGAACAATCGAAGGTCGTGGCTGAGGTGGAGCGACATGGTAGAGGGAAGAACAGGCGACTCAGGGAGCTTGGCATTTCCAGGAGCACGTATTATTGGTGGAGGTGGAGGCACCGGCAGGGTAGTTGGGAGGGTACGGAAGGAACTGAGAGGCCCTGGAATCGCCTGCGACTAGAAGAGGAGGCAGTAGTGCTGGCGGCAGCCCGTGAGATGCCGACCTGGCGAAGCCGGCAGTTGGCGGCTTGGCTCACCGACCACAGAGGCCTTGAGGTAGGATGGAAAAAATGGACACCAAAGTCGGAGTAGGATAATACGACGGAGGTGTCAGAATGAAAAGGGTTCCACAAGGAAGGTACAGCAGGGAATTCCGGCAGGAAGCAGTGAGGCTGGTAACAGAAGAGAAGCTATCATTGCCAGAGGCAGGCCGCCGGCTGTCCTTGCCGCCATCGACATTAGGGTACTGGGTGAAGGCACATAGGGCTGGCAAACTGGGAGATGTGGGCAAGACGTACAGGCCCATGACAGAAGTAGAGATGGACCTTGCCCGGACGAAGAAGGAACTGGCGGAAGTGAAGATGGAGCGGGACATACTAAAAAAAGCAGCCGCGTACTTTGCCAGGGAGTCGCTGCCCGGTACGCGATGATGAAAGAACTGCGGCTCGACTACCCCAAATGTGTCTTGGGCCGGTTGTTGAACGTATCGGCCAGTGGCTACTATGCCTGGGTGGACCGGCCATCGTCCAGGCGAGCACAGGAGGAAGTGCGGCTGGAGCTGGAGATCAGGGCAGCCCACAAGCGGACGAGACAGACCTATGGCCCGGAACGGTTACAGCGCGACCTGGCGGAGCATGGCGTTCGGGTGGGCATCTGTCGCATCAAGCGTATCCGAAAGAAGCTTGGCATACGCTGCAGGCAGAAGAGGAGATTCAAGGCCACCACCGACTCCGGGCACAGACTACCGGTTGCGGATAACATATTGGGCCAGCAGTTCAAGGTCTGGAGGCCGAACACTGTGTGGGTGAGTGACATCACCTATATACCGACCGATGAGGGCTGGCTATATCTGGCGGGCCACAAGGACCTGTTCACCGGAGAGATTGTGGGCTATGCCATGGGAGAGCGGATGACCAAGAACCTGGTTAGTCAGTCTCTATTGCGGGCGCTGAGAGCCAAACGTCCAGCGAGGGGCCTGATGCATCACTCTGACCGAGGCAGTCAGTATTGCTCCCAGGAATACAGAGGTTTTCTCGAGCGGTCTGGCCTGCGATCTTCCATGAGCGGGAAGGGGAACTGCTTTGATAATGCTCCGATGGAGAGCTTCTGGGCCACACTCAAGCAGGAGTTGGTCCACCACCGTCATTACAGAAGCAGGCAGGAGGCAGCTCGAGAGATCACGGAATATATCGAGCTCTTCTATAACCGCCAGCGCCGCCAGGCCAGGCTGGGGTTCCTGTCACCCGCGGCGTATGAGCAGAGATTCTATGCCGGACTACCAGCAGCATGAAAGGTTTGGTGTCCACTATTTACGTCCGACCTCAATCACCCTCAGACCAACGGGAAGCTGGAGAGATATCACCGAACCCTCAAAGACGACATTAACCAGGTGCCATACGAGGTGGTGGAAGACCTGGAGGCGGCCATCCGGGACTTCGTCGAGTTCTACAACTACCGAAGATATCATCAGGCGCTCAGGGTTGTAACTCCGGCTGACGTGCTGGAAGGCCGTCTGGAGGCAATTCTAGCCCAGAGGAAGGAGGTACAGCGAGAGACTTTTGACCGGCGGAGGCGGTACAATCAGGAGGTCAGAGAAACCCTCAAACCAGGAGCTTCTTCACCCCAATCTCTCGGACCCAGAACTGTCCAAAACCGCTGACACCCAACACCAACAATTGCGCTAAATCTTTTAGCGTGCGATACTTTATTCATATCGGAAAGGAGGTGTAGGTATGTCCAAAGAGGGAGTAGCCAGCTTCATCGAGAAGGTCCTTATGGACGAAGCTATGCAGGGGAAGTTGAAGACAGAGCCAGAAGCCGTGCTGAGTCAGTTTGACCTGACCGCGGAAGAGAGAACGGCCGTCACCAGCGGCAGCGAGGAGCAGCTGAAGGCCCTTGGTCTGGACCAGCGCCTGAGCAAGCTGGGATTGGGTGGGGGGATTATAGGGATCGGCTAGGCCCGAAGATAGTTGCTCCACTCCCCAAGGAGTTGGGGAGTGTCGACATGTTTTGACGGCGGGCAGCTGCCGGTTATATCTTCATTTCTGCAACGGAATACCTTGCAGTTCGGATTTGTCCCTGCGTTATGATGTGGGAGTGTTTTTGTGTAATGGCGCAGGGCTTCGGTGAGAACCTGGATCCTTACGATTATAGCCGTCGGCATGACGATAGGATTCCTTCTAGCCCTGGGGATGGTCACCCTTCTCCAGGCCGTCCTCGATGGCGACGATTTTAAGCTGTCCGTCGCCTTCACCGCCTTCGTGGGGATCCTCGCGGCTTCTCTGATCTGGTACGTGGTCAGGTATACCCGTTAGGACCCAGGTGGGACCCGCATCTACGCCACAACGGACTGTCCCTCGTAAGTAATGCCATTCAGTATCGCCTTGGGGTTACGTATGAAAATGGGGCAGTACTTCCCGCCCAAATAAGCGGAGCTGCTCGATAATGGCTTCCGGCGGGCACATGGGCCGTACCACGAATTTCGAAGCCCCTGCCTTCAAATAACTCCGTATGGTGTCCACCACATTGATTGGGTCTCCCAAGGCGCTGTACTGGGTGAAGTGGACCTCGGCACGGGGCCGAGTGACGTAGGGCTCGGCCACCGACGCGGCCATGTGCTGATTCGGGGCGATGTAGAATCCCAGCAGCGCGCCGATGTGGTCCTCCTCGATCTCACGGGCGTGCTCGGCGGCGGTAGAAAAGATTATCTTGACACCCTCCTCGACCTCGTCGGCAGTAGCAGCCGATACCAGCCAGCCGTCCCCCACGCGGCCCACTCTCCGCTCCGCTGCCCTGCTTCGTCCCCCGATCCAGATCGGCAGGGACGGAACCTGTACCGGCTTTGGGTTGATTGTCACGTCGTGAAGGGAGAAGAACTGCCCCTCGTGGGTCACGTTGTCCTCACTCCACAGGCGGCGCATGACGGCCATGGCCTCGTCAGTGCGGCGGCCCCGGTCCTCTTTGGACACCCCGCAAGCCTCGTACTCACGCGGGTCCTCTTGGCCCAGTCCTATGGCCGGTAGAAAACGCCCCTTGGATAGGTAGTCCAGGGTGGCCATTTCCTTGGCCAGGACCACCGGGCCGCGTATCGGCAACTGGAGGACGCTGGTGCCGAACTTTAACCTATCCGAGTAGGCCGCCACCATGGACAGAGCAATGAGGGGCTCTGGGCTGAAACGCTCGCCGACCACTCGGTCTGAGAGCCAAATGGAGTCATAGCCGTATTCGTCGCCCACCTCTACCAGGCCCCGCAGGTACTCGACTCCCTCCTTCCCCGGCGGAAAGGCTCCCGGCATGTAGCCGATGCGTACGCTCATACAGTACCTCGTTTAGCTAATAAATTAGGCTGCCAGCGTTCAACTGCCGTTATCGTTGCCCTCTGTTGAGAGAATAGCCTAAGCGAGTTGTCCGACCGCGCTCCTTGTCGGCCAGGCCCTGGCCGAGGGTGTCCCCGGATTAATTGGCGAGCGATTGAAATAGCATACATCAGCGATTTAGCCTCTGTCCACGTTCACGGTCCGGAACACATTTAGGGGCCTCTTTGGAGGTGTGGGGTTGTGGTGCGAGGGACCCTATCGCTTGGACCTGGGTGAACGCCTAATTCGTAAGTAGCTGCGTGATCGCCCGCTTGACCAGATTGGAGGCCAGGACTACCTTATAACCGTTATCTGCCATGGGGGTTGCCTCCTGCATTGCCAGCTCCCCGACCGTGGCGGGCTCTATTTCGGAGACCGGCCTACCCCGGAGGTATTCCTCGGCGCGCCGTGCCCGGTAGGGGACAGGGGCGACGCCCCCCAGGATCACCGAGGCGGTGGAGACCGTCGCGTCGTCAAGGGCCACGGTCGCCGCGACGCTGGCCAGGGCGAAGTCTCCCCCTTCCCTCTCGCGCGCTTTCAGGTACAGGCTCCTGAGACCCGATGGCGGCTCGGGCAGGTGGACACGGGTCACAAGCTCGCCGGGGCCCAGGATGTTCTCGCTGGTCAGCTCCTGGCCGGGGCCGATAAAGAACTCCTCGATGGGCAAAGTTCGGGCCCCGGCAGGCCCGGCGATCTCTATGGTGGCCTCCAGGGCCTCCAGGGCCACGGCGGTATCCGAGGGGTGGACGATGTAGCAGTGAGCGCCACCGATGACGCACAGGTACTTGCTGTTGCCCGCCAGGGCGTAGCATCGGTCTCCGCCCCTTTTGAGACAGGGGGTCAAGGCATGTCGGTAGTACCAACACCGGGGGCGCTGGCACAGGTTTCCTCCCAGGGTGCCCACGTGACGTATCTGTGGCGTAGCCAGGCCAGACGCGGTCTGGCCGAGGCAGGCGTAGTTGGACAGGACCGTGGGATGGGAGGCTATATCCGCGATGGAAGCCATGGCGCCTATAGTAAACCCTTGGCTGGTCCAGGCCATACCTCGCAGGTCGGGAATTCCAGCCAGGCTGACGAGTCGCCCCGGCAACTTTGTCCCGTCCTTGATCTCGCTCAACAAGTCGGTGCCCCCGGCGAGGGGAAGGGCGTCCGCGGGGTGGGCTACAAGCAACTCCACGGCCTCTTCGAGAGACCTGGGCTCCACGTATTCAAAGGGATGCAAGGGCTACCCCCTCCTCACGGCGCCACGATACAGAGTCCCAAGTATCAGGTCGGGAGTGATGGGCAGGCGAGTAATCCGGGCGCCGATGGCGTCGTAGATGGCGTTGGCGATGGCCGGGGCCACTGCCGCGCAGGGGGGCTCCCCCAGGGCCTTGGCGCCCATGGGGCCCACCGGGTCCACGACGTCGGCAAAGATAACTCTGATGTCGGGGTAGTCAAGGATGGTGGGGCTCTTGTGCTCCAGGTAGCTGGCGTTCAGCGTTACCCCGGTAGGACCGTCGGTGACCATCTCCTCGGATAATGTGAAGCCCAGCATCTGCGAGACCCCTCCCTCCACCTGATTCAGTGCGGTCCTCGGATTGATAATCCTGCCCGAGTCTTGTGCAGCAACGTAGTCCAGCACCCGGACCCTGCCGGTGTCGGTATCTACCTCCACCTCGGCGAAATGGGCGCCGAAGGAGTTGACGATGTACTCGGTGGAGCCGGGGATGACCGTTGCGCTACCTGTAACGTATTCGCCCTCCATGAGGCCGGCCACCTGGGCCAAAGGCATGCGGCGTCCCGGTTCACCCCTGACGTAGACGTGGCCGTCTCCGGTCTCCAGCGTCTCAATGGGGGACTCCAAGGCGGGAGCGGCCAGCTCCAGCAACTTCTCCCGGACCTCGGCGGCCGCTTTCAGCACCGCCGTTCCCGTGGAAAAGGTCGCCGTGGAGCCGGCAGTGATGGGAGCGTTGGGGGTGACCGAGGTGTCGGCGAAGACTACATGCACGTCCTCGTACCTGGCGCCCAGGGCCTCGGCGGCAAGCTGGGCCAGCACCGTACTGGCTCCCTCCCCCACATCTATGAGGCCGGCGACAAGGGCAATGCGACCTGACCTGTCCACCTTTATCTGAGCGGAGGAAGTGGAGCCCGGTCCGCCGCGGTAGATCAACATGCTCATGCCCTTCCCCTTGCGGAGGGGCCCGCCGATCGGACCGGATGATGCTCTGCGGCGGTTCCAGCCGAAGGCCTCTGCACCCAATCTCAGGCACTGGTCCAGCCCGTTGCTGGAGAAGGGAATTCCCCCTTCCACCGGCTGGGTGTCCACGATCTGGTCCGGCGGCGTCGTCCGGCGGCCGGGCTGGCCCGAGGGGCGAACCTGGTTCCTGCGCCGGAAATCCAGGGGGTCCATGTCCAGTGCCTCTGCCACCCTGTCCATCAGGGATTCAAGGGCAAAATGGCCCTGGGGAGCGCCCAGGGCACGGTATGAGCCCGCCACAGGACGGTTGGTGTAGGCCAGGTACGCCTCGTACTTCACGTTGGGACAGTGGTACAGGTACAGGGCCGCCTGTCCCATGCGGCGGGCCACCCCCGGGCCCGAGGCCATGTAAGCTCCGGTATTGATGGTGGCTATGGCGTGGATGGCCGTGATGTTGCCCTCAGCCTTGACGCCGACTTTCATCTTGATGCGTGCGGCGTGCCGGGCGCGTCCGGCCACGTACTCCTCCTGCCTGGAGTACTCTATCATTACCGGCCGGCCCGCCCTTTGGGCCAGCACGGCGGTGAGAGCCGCCAGCCGAGACTCGTCCTTGTTGCCATATCCGCCGCCGATGTGGGGCCCCACCACCTGTACCTTGTCCGGAGGGAGTCCCAGGGCTTCAGCGAGACTGGCCCGGTCCAGGTGGACTCCTCGGCTGGACTTCCATACCGTCAAGTGGTCTTCATCCCATGAAGCCAGGGCAGCTCTGGGTTCTAGAGGCGCCGCGGAGTGGGTGGGAACTTCGTACTCCTCGTCAAGGATGAGGTCGGCTTCCTCGAATCCCTGGGCGACAGAGCCCCTTTCCAGAGTCAACGGCTGGCCTCCCACAAGGTTGCCACCGTGGTGGATCGTCGGCGCTCCATCCCTCAAGGCCTCTTCGGGCTCCAGCACGAAGGGCAGGTTCTGGTACCGTACCGTTATGAGCTCCAACGCTTGGCGGGCGGTGTCTTCGTCCGTAGCGGCCACGGCGGCCACCTCATCGCCGACAAAGCGCACCTTGGTATCCAGTACCGGCATATCGTCCCCCACCCGGCCTGGTGGAGCGTCGAAGGGGGTGATGGTGGCGAGGACCCCGGGAAGCATGCTCGCTTGCGAGACGTGTACGCTGAGGATATGGGCGTGGGGGTGGGGGCTGCGCAGTATCGCCCCAAATAGCATCCCCGGCAGCTTGAGGTCGGCGGTGAATCGGGCCTCCCCGGTGAGCTTTTCCCGAAGGTCCTTCCGGGCCACGCTTCTGCCTACGGTGGATGATGACATCACTTGGCTATCCCCCCGGCTCCGGCAGCTTTCAGCCGCGCGGCCTCTCGGACCGACGCTATGATCCGGCCGTAGGCATTGCATCGGCACAGGTTGCCCGCCAGCGCCTCGCGTATCTGCCCGTCGGTGGGCTCCGGGTTGGTTTCCAGGAGGGCCCACGCGGAGAGTACGAAGCCGGGGCTGCAGTAGCCGCACTGCCCACCGTCTTGGTCCAGGAAGGCCTGCTGCACCGGATCAAGCGAGCGGTGGTCGTCGGCGAGACCCTCGATCGTCACCACCGACTGCCCCCGGACCTGCATGGCCAGTAGCTGGCAGGCATAGACCGGCACTCCCTCCAGTAGGACTGTGCAGGAGCCGCACTCGCCCCGGTCGCAGCCTCGCTTGGCGCCGGTGAGGGCTAGCCGCTCCCTGAGCACGTGCAGGAGCGTCCACCGGTGCTGGACCTCGAAGTCATACCGTTTCCCGTTCACTTCGAGGGTCACCAGCGACATGGGAATGTTAGCGCTGCTCTTACCTGTCAAGGGTTTATACCGTACCCTGAGATGGACCACCGTCGCCCGAATCTGGAGAGGGCCAGCTTCATGTGGGCGTGGCGGAGCCTATGTCCCTCTGTACGTAGGGCCCCGCTTCCTGACGTTATCCAGGAGCGATGCGTCGAGGGGCACCATTTCGGGACTCCGCAACTGGGCGGCGTGGCCCTCGTACTCGATCAACGGAAAGATTGATGGGTTGGTATAGTAGCTGTTGTAGGTATGCTGGACCAGGGCTTTGAAGAAGTCCGGCATCTCCCTCTCCACCTGGGTGAGAACCCGTTCCTTCTCGTCCACCGTTAGGTCTCCGAAAGCCTTCCCAAGAGCGCGGGAAGCCGCTATCTCAATGTGCGCCAGACCGGACAGAAAGAGTCGTCTGAGTTGGGGGGAATCCTCAATAATGGAGCCAATGTGACGGGCTGCTCCCAGATCCCCTGCGCCGGGAAGACGGTCCTGTGGAGGCACGATGCTGTTTGCCACCACCGTAAGCAGGCTCGCCTGTGCCTGGGTTAGTATGCTACTGTCCCCTCCCATAGTCTGTTTCGTTCCCCCGTTGTGTGTCGCTACGAATGTGTCATTGCTATGAAAATAGGTCCCGTTGGACCTTCGACAAGCTCAGGGCGAGCGGACTGACACCGCTAGTGGTGAGCCTGTCGAACCATGAGGGTGATGCAGCATCTTCATTTGTGTTGTTGCTCGCTCAAGAGCATGGTTGATTCTGAGCCGCAGGCGAAGTATCTGCGGCCGAGGTGTGCTGCCCTACCTTCTTCCAAACCCTTCGCGGCGCTCAGGTTACTTACCTCGCCCGGAACCTGCCCTCGCCCTTGAGGTGTTCGGCCGTCCTCAGCGCTACTGCCTGGATCGTGGCGGTAGGATTGACGGGTCCGCCCGTGACGAAGACGCTGCCGTCTATTATAAACAGGTTCTTCACATCGTGGCAGCCTCCCCAGCGGTCCACCACAGATGTCTGTGGGTCGTGGCCCATGCGGGCGGTGCCCAGTAGATGCCATCCACCAACTATCCTATCGGTGTCGGCGATTATCTCTCTGGCCCCCGCCGCCTCCATGACTTCACTGGCCCTGTCCACCCCGTGGGCCAGGATCCGTCGGGTGTTTTCCCCCATCGCGTAGCGGACCCGTGGCGCCGGAATGCCGCTGCCGTCGGCCATGTCCGGGTCGAGGCCGACCTGGTTATGCTCCTCAGGCAGGTCTTCGGCCATCACTATGATACCGATGCTGTGGTCAAACACATCGCGGAAGGCCCGGTGGTGCCTGGGTCCCCATGGGACCCGTTGGCCGCTAAGCCCGCCCATAGCGGTGGACAGCGGGGCAACCCGCCGCGTCACCTGGAATTCGCAACCTCGGACGAAATCCCTACTGGGGTCGGTCTCGTAGAACTGCTGGCTCAACATGGCGCTGCTCATGGGGCCCAGGTGGCCGTCCCACCGTTCCTCGAATATGCCGGTAACGGGGATAGATGGGTGGTACATCAGGTTCTTTCCCACCAGGCCGCTGCTGTTGGCCAGCCCGTCGGGGAAGAACCGGGACCGCGAGTTAAGTAGAAGCCGCGGGGTCCCCACACCGTTACAGGCCAGCACTATGGCGCGGGCCGCCTGCTCATGGAGATGGCCGAGAGCGTCGTAATAGATGGCGCTATGTGCCAGTCCACGCTCGTTCACGGTGATCTCCCTGACCCTGGAGTGGGGGTGAAGAACGGCCCCATTTCGAAGGGCCTTCGGCCAGTAGGTGAGGTCCACGCTGGAGGGAGAGCGGAACCCGGTCCCCAAGTAGGGTACTCTCCCGTCGTATTCCCTGGAGATCAGGGCGCTGTCGGAGGCCCACCAGTGCCACCCCAGCTCGTCAAAGCCCCGTGCGAGGACGTGCCCGAGGCTCCCTATGGGAAGTGGGGGATTGGGCCTGGGGGGTTTGGGCGGATAGGCCGGGTCCCCGTTCAGTCCGGAGACTCCCGTCAGACGGTCGTTCAGGTCGAAGAACGACTCCAGCTCCTGGTAGCTCAGGGGCCAGTCCTCCGCGACGCCGTCCAGGGTGCGCACCTGGAAGTCCGAAGGGTGGAGCCGGGGAAAATGGGAGCCCCAGTGAATGGTGCTCCCTCCCACGGCGTTGTACATATAGGGGGCAATTATGGACTCTGCATTGTTGACGGGGTAGTCCTCTGGCAGGCCCCGGAGGTTGGGGTCGGGATTGAATTCCCTCTGCCAACTGACCTCCCAAGTTGGGTCCGTTATGGGGAAGGCGTCCGGGTCGAGCCACCCCCCTTGCTCCAGGCAGACCACCTGGATGCCGGCTTCGCTCAGGCTCCACGCGAGGGCGGCACCCGATGCACCGGCGCCGATGACCAGCACCTCTGCCACATCTCCATGGTCTTCCATGTACACTCCCTCTACGAGCGCGACTCGGGCGGGTTGCCACCATTCAGAGCGATGTTAGGTTGAGCTTCTAGTGTATCGCCCTATGAATCTTTCATACCCTGGATAGCCTCATGTTCCAGCCAAGGAAGCCCACGCCTAGCGCTATATGGCGACCACGGCCCGGCCAAGGAACTTCCCCAGGCTCAGAAGATGTAAGGCCTCCTCCACGTCTTCCAGGGGAAAGTGTCGGTCGACGATGGGTCGGACTCGACCCTGGGCAACCAGGTCCATGGTCTCCTTGAGCTCCTGGGTGGTATTGGCCCGGGACCCCACCACCTCCAACTCGTTCCGGACCACCTCGTGGGGCATCAGGGTCATGGGAACGCCCGGAACGTAGCCCACGAAGACCAGCCGCCCACCTTGAGACTGCGAAGGCTGGACTCCAAGGTATCGCTGCTGGCGACGAACTCCAGGACCACGTCCACACCCTCGCCGCCGGTGTGGCGACGGACCTCCTCGTGGAAGGTGCCCTCCCGCGCATCCACCGTGGCGTCGGCCCCCAGCTTCCGGGCCAGGGCGAGCCGGTCCTCATTGATGTCGACGGCGATGGTCCATCCACCGGCCAGCTTGGCCAGCTGGAGAGCGTGGAGGCCCACGCCGCCCGTTCCTATGAGCGCCACCGTGACGCCGGGTCGAATGGCTGCCCTCTTGGTGACGGCATGATAGGAAGTGGCTACGGCGTCTGCCAGGATACAGGCCTGGTCAAGGGGTACGTGGTCGGGCACCCGGCACAGGTTGTCGGCCGGCGTTACCATGTACTCGGCGTACCCCCCGTCGACGTTGAACCCGTGCTGGCGCACCCGCTCGCACAGAGTGTCTCGCCCCTGGCGGCAGTATCTACACTGGCCGCAGGTGATGTAGAAATTCGCCACCACACGGTCGCCGGGCACGAAATCCGCCACCTCGTGACCCACTTTTGCGACCTCGCCGGCGGCCTCGTGTCCCATGATCATGGGCAGAGGCGCCGGCCCCGACTTCCCTGCCTTGATCTTGAGGTCGGTCCCGCATACTCCGCAGTATCGCACCCGGACCAGGGCGTCCCGGGGCCCAATCTCCGGCTCCGGCACCTGTCTCACGGCCAAAGGGCTGCCGAAACGTTCAAGCACGGCTGCTCTCATCGCAGTCCTTCACCCTCAACGTGTGGCTTTGCCTCAGAGAACATGAGTCGCAACCCCCGGCCCGACCGGTATACGTGGCCTTGTGGCCCCTCGGCGGGCGGTCATCATTACTCCGGCATCTGAAGGAACTGAAGGATGTTGCCGTCGGGGTCGGGGAAGGTTGCCACCCAGCCGCCCCAACCCTCCTGCTCCGGTGCCCGTATGAACTCCACACCCCGCTCCATAAGGCGCCGGTACTCGGCCTGTATGTTGGAGACGCCCAGGTGTACCATTATGCGGTGTGGGTCGCGGGCATGGCCCTTCACCCGGTCGTGGTATCCGAGGTTGAGGCGCACCCCGCCGAAATCGAAGTTGACGAAGTCTCCGTGGTGGCTCCGGAGCTTCAGCCCCAGGGTATCCCTGTAGAACTGAACCAAGCGCTCCAGGTCTTCCGTCCATATGGTAACGCCCACCAATCCTTCGCTCATCGCTTCACTACCCGGTCAGCTCCCTCACCTTGTCCCCAACGTCGTGCGCGGTCACGAGGGCCTCTCCCACCAGGGCGGCGTGGACACCAAGGTGCCTGAGAACCAGCACGTCTTCCCTGGTGGTGATCCCGCTTTCGCTTACCACGACCTTCCCTCTGGGGATCAGGCCCACCAGGTCCCGGGTCACGGCCACGTCGGTGTGGAAGGTGTGGAGGTCCCGGTTATTGATGCCGATGATCTCAGCTCCGGCGTCCAGGGCCACCTCGAGCTCCTCCCGTGTGTGCACCTCTACCAGGCACTGCATCCGTAAACTGTGGCTCAGGGCCAGCAGCTCCTTCACTTTTGGCGGCGTCAGGATGGCGACCAAGAGGAGAATTGCGTCCGCTCCGCAGGCCCTCGCCTCGTGTACCTGGTACGGCTCGAAGATGAAGTCTTTACGCAGCACGGGCGCCCCGTGTTCGTGCAGCGACTCCTTTACCATCGCCATGTCCTCCAGGGTCCCTTGAAAGCGGGGGTCCGTGAGAACGGAGACGGCAGCCGCTCCGTTATTAACGTAGGTGCGGGCCAGCCGGACCGGGTCGAAGTCGGGGCAGAGCAGTCCCCTGGAAGGGGATGCCTTCTTGACCTCGCCGATTATGCGCACCCGGTCCCCCAGCAGGGCGCCTGAGAAGTTCAGCGGAATGGGCTGCGCAGCGATGTGCCGCTCAAGGGCCTCCAGGGGGACCTCGGCCTCTTGATGCTGCAGCTCCCGGCGCTTGGCGGTAACGATGTCATCAAGTATGGTTGGCATCTAAGGCAGCCTGACCTCCTCCCCTTTCACCAGGCTTGTTATGGAGCCCAGGATGAACTCTCTCGCTTCCTGGATCTCAAGGACGACCGGTTTACACGTGTCCTAGTTGTTGGCTCAGCTCCACCAGGGCGTCCATCCTCCTCAGCGCCTCGCCGCTGTCGATGGCTTCCCTGGCCAGGGCTATCCCCTCCCTCAGGTCCGCCGCTACGTCTCCCACCATCAGAATTGCAGCGCCGTTGAGCAGCACCACGTCCCGTGCGGGCCCCCCTTCCCCCTGGAAGAGCCGCCGCATGAGCAAAGCATTCTCCTCGCTGCTGCCTCCCTTTATCTCCTCCGCGGATACTCGTGGCATCCCAATCTCCTCGGGAGAAACGGAGTACGTGTGCACCGCCCCGTTGCGCAGCTCCCAGATTTGGGTACTCCCCCCTAGGGTAAGCTCGTCCAGGCCGTCCTCTCCGTGGACCACGAGGGAATGCTCGGAGCCCAGGAGCCTGAGTACCTCCGACATCTTGTCTCCGAGGCTGGGGTCGGCGATGCCCAGTAGCTGCCTCTGAGCCCCGGCGGGGTTGGTCAAGGGGCCCAGAATATTGAAAACGGTGCGGATGCCTATCTCCCGGCGTACGGGCGCGGCGTGGCGCATGGCCGGGTGGAAGGTCGGGGCGAACATGAAGCCCATTCCCACCTCCTCGATGCAGCGCTCTACGCCTTCTGGCCCCAGGTCTATCTTCACCCCCAGGGCCTCCAGGACGTCGGCGCTCCCGCAGGAGCCGGAGGCGGCCCGGTTCCCGTGCTTGGCCACCTTGAGGCCCGAGGCGGCAGCTATGAACGCGGCGGCGGTGGATACGTTGAAGCTCCCTTTGCCGTCTCCGCCGGTGCCGGCGGTGTCTACCAGCGTGCCATCGACCCGCACCGTCAGGGCCTTCTCCCGCATCACCCTGGCCATCCCGGCCATCTCCTGGGGCGTCTCCCCCTTCACTCGCAGGGCGGTGAGGAAGGCCCCAAGCTGGGCAGGGGTGACCTCCCCCTCCATTACCTCCCGCATGACGGCGGCGGCCTCCTCCGTGTCCAGGGAATGGCCGGATACCAATGACTCTATGGCCTCTCTAATCATGGCTGTACTTAATCTTATCTGTTGCGATTACCACGCGTCGGGCTGCAGGGTTTATTCTAGCATAGCAACGGCCGTAGCAAGACCTGCGGAAAAAACGACGGTCCTTACCCGATCAATTCACACTCATGGGAGTGTCTTCCTTCAGTACCCAAGCATTCTTTTTGCTCATTCCAGCGGATGTCGAGCC
Source organism: Dehalococcoidia bacterium (assembly GCA_965247295.1). GTDB lineage: Bacteria > Chloroflexota > Dehalococcoidia > Lucifugimonadales > JAGWBF01 > CBDFGQ01. The sequence goes on along the minus strand of CBDFGQ010000008.1, from coordinate 893,479 downwards.
TGTCACGGTGGCTTTTACTAAAAACGTCCTGGTATTCCGATACCAGCCACATCAGCGCTTTCCTGTGTGGTGCATCCAAGCTTTGTGGAACCTTTAGTAGGTTAGGCTTAAACCAACTGTCGACCACCCAGTGGTCACCTGCGCCTAGAGGTGGAACCCCCACATACAGGGCCGCTATTTGAGACCCGTTGCAATCCGCTAGGTACGCTCTCGCGTTTAACGCGGGGCCATTTCCCTTGTTTATATAGAGCAGTTCTGTCGCATCGCCCGAGTCCGATACTCCTGTTCCTAGCCGTTCGACCGCCGTTTTTAGGTCCAGAGGGAATTTTGACGGACATCCCGCAGACCAGTCCTTATACTAGACCTGTAAGCCTCTAACACTAGAATCGGGTGCAGGGAGTTTTCTCTGTCCTTTCGACCCTCCTCTATAGCCTTCAACTGTGCGTCTGCAACTCGCTTCGTATGAGCAACATAAAAAACGGTCATAAACGCAAGGGCCGCAGCTCCCTCTGTGAGTATTAGCTGCGACTTCCCTGTGGCGTCCAGCACCCAGATTATAATGGGTACAAATGCTACAGCTGCTATGACGCCAACCGGAAACAATATTCCCTCATAGTCTATGAACGGACAATAAGGGTTTTCGTGGTTCTTATTTCGCAGCTAGACAACCCCTTTCCATACCGATCCCAGCGGCCGCACGATAACCGTCGATACCCTACGCAGCCATTGCTTGCCCTTCAAACCGCTCTCCTGGTACCAGTTAAGTTACTGTGCGGCTGTGGCGGTTGCCGGTCTATTCCGTAGTCTCAAGGAAGTTTCTCAGCAGGTCCTTGCCCACCGCGGTCATGATGGACTCGGGGTGGAACTGGATCCCCTCCACGGGGTACTCTTTGTGGCGCAGGCCCATAATTATTCCGCTGTCCGTCCACGCGCTGACCTCCAGGCTGTCGGGCAGGCCCTCGCGGTACACGGCCAGGGAGTGGTAGCGTATGGCCTCGAAGGGATTCGGGAGGCCCCGAAACACGCCCCTGCCGTCGTGGTGAATGAGGGATGTCTTGCCGTGCATTATCTCCCCGGCCCGGTCCACGGTGCCACCGTAAGCGTACCCGATGCACTGATGGCCCAGGCACACTCCCAGGGTGGGAACCTGGGGGCCGAAGCGCAAGGTGACGTCGTTGGAGATGCCAGCTTCCCTGGGCGTACATGGCCCCGGTGAGATGACAATGCCCTTGGGGGACATGGCCTCCACGTCCTCCAGAGTCAGTACGTCGTTGCGGACCACAGTGACGTCGGCCCCCAACTCGCGCAGGTATTGGTACAGGTTGTAGGTGAAGCTGTCGTAGTTGTCTATCAGCAGGATCATGGTTACTCCAGTCCTTCGGCCCTGTCGATCGCCCGCAGGAGCGCGCCCGCCTTGTGCAGCGTCTCCTGGTACTCGTCCTCGGGGGTGCTGTCGGCCACTATCCCTCCACCTACCTGGATATAGGCGACTCCATCCACGATGACGCTGGTGCGCAGGGTTATAGCGGTATCTAGATTGCCCGAGAAGCTGAAGTAGCCCACGGCGCCTCCGTAGGGGCCGCGCTTCTCGCCCTCCAGCTCGGAGATTATCTCCATGGCGCGGATCTTGGGAGCGCCGGACAGGGTTCCGGCGGGGAAGCATGACCTCAGGGCATCGTAGGAGGTGAGCTCTGGACTCAGCTTGCCCACCACATGGGACACCAGGTGCATCACTCGGGAGTAACGCTCCACGTCCATGAGTTGGGTCACCATCACGGTACCCGGCTGGCTCACCCGCCCCACGTCGTTTCGCCCCAGGTCCACCAGCATGATATGCTCCGCCCGCTGTTTCTCGCTTTCCCTCAGCTCCCGCTCCTGGGAGGCGTCCTCCTCTGGGGTCTCTCCCCGAGGGCGGGTGCCGGCTATGGGATGGTAGTCAATATGCCCATCTTCTACCCTCACCAGGGTCTCGATGGAGGCCCCGACGATATCAAAATCGTCCAGGTGAAGGTAGTACATGTAGGGCGCCGGGTTGGTGGCCCGCAGGGTCCGGTATATCTGGAATGGGTGGGCGTCGGTTTTTCTGGCCAGGCGCTGGGAGGTAACGACCTGGATGACGTCTCCAGCGTAAATGTAGTCCTTGACACGCTCCACGGCTGCCCCGTAATCCTCCCGAGTGAAGTTAGAGGTCATTGGCGAGCTACGGCCCACCTCCGTCCGGCTGCCCCGTAGGGAGGGTGGCAGCTCCAGAGGTGCGGAGAGGCGTTCCGCCAGGCTATCGATCTTCTCGACGGCATCCTGATAAGCCCTTTCGATATTTCCGTCAAGATAGACATGGCTCACCACTTTAATGCTGTGCTTCAGGTGGTCGAAGACGAGTAGGGTGTCGTTGAACATGAAGAGGGCTTCCGGCAACGCCAGCGGGTCCGCCGGAGGATCGGGGACCCTGGGCTCGAAGTAGCGTATGATGTCGTAGGACAGATAGCCCACGGCGCCGCCGTGAAACCTGGGGAGGTCCGGTATGGAGACCACCCTGTACTTGTCCATCTCCGCCTTTATGGGGACTATGGGGTCACCGGCACCCTGGGGCTGGCCGGGTCCGGTCTTGAGGACGCTGTATGGCTCGGTGCCGATGAAGCTGTACCGGGCGAGGCGCTCACCCCCTTCAACGCTCTCCAGCAGGAAGGAGTATGGTGGCCTGGCCACCTTCAGGTAGGCCGAGACAGGGGTTTCGAGGTCGGCGTCGATCTCCCTGTATATGGGCACCAGGTTCCCGTTGCTGGCCAGAGTCCTAACTTGATCGAGGGACGGGCTATACATTGTGCTCCCCAAATTAAAAATCCCCGTCCACAAGGGACGGGGTGCTTCCCGCGGTGCCACCCTTTATACCCGATAGCCAGACGCCTGGGGCCGCTACCAGGTTCTCTCAGCCAGCGAAGAAGGACTAGCCCCTTCCTTTCGCGCCGTGGACCGTTAACGGGGTCCAGGCGGCTCGGCCTACTACTTCTCCTCTACGAATCGTTGCAGATGTCGAGAAATTTCAGCCTGCGGCTCCGAGGCCCATTCGGCTCCTGCGCTGGCGCCGGTTTCCACCTGCCCCGGCTCTCTGTGCCCCGCTCTGAAGCGTACTAGCCCTCATCATGGCCATTATATGTTTGAATAGAGTATAGCTTTAGTTAAAGGCCTTCGTCAACCGGAGCACCCAGGATCCGAGCTCTACTGGAATATTCGGCGGATTCACCCTCATCCTCCAGCCGGCCCGGCCCCCAGGCCCGGCTCCGTCATCTTGGCCGGGTCCAGCAGCTCGTCAAGCTGTTGGTCGGTCAGGGTCGTCATCTTCCGGGCCACCTCCCTAATGGTGCCTCCAGTGGCGTTGGCCTCCTTGGCTATCTCGGCAGCCTTGTCGTACCCGATGGCCGGGGTCAGTGCCGTCCCCAGCATCAGGCCCTTCTCCACCATCTCGGGGCCCTGTCCCGTGGCACGCAGGTCCCGCACACACTGTTGGGCAAAGTTGTTAGCGGAGGCCGCAAGCAGGTCAATGGACTGGAGCAGGCTGTATGCGGCCACGGGCATCATGGTGTTCAGCTCGAAATAGCTCCCCTGTCCCGCCAGGGCCACCGTGGCATCGTTTCCGACCACCTGGGCCGTCACCTGGATCAACGATTCGGCGATGACGGGGTTGATCTTTCCCGGCATGATGGAGCTTCCGGGCTGTACCTCAGGCAGGACCAGCTCCCCCAGGCCAGCACGGGGGCCGCAGCCCATCAGACGAATGTCGCTGGCGATCTTGTGGAGGCTGATCGCAACGGTACGTAACGTGCCGCTGGCCTCCACGACCGCATCAAGAGTGCTCTGGGCCTGGAAATGGTTGTCCGTCTCTCGTACCTGGACATCCGCTATCTCGGAAAGGAGCTGACAGACGCGTCGGGCGAATTCGGGGTGGGTGTTGACGCCGGTGCCCACGGCAGTGCCCCCCAGGGCCACCTGTGACAGCTCCTCCTGGGCGCGGCGAACCCTTGCGATGCCGTACTCTGCCTGGCCAGCGTAGCCCTGGAACTCCTGCCCCAACCGGACGGGTGTGGCATCCTGAAGATGGGTGCGGCCCGTCTTGATTATAGGCCAGAACTCCCTGCCCTTCTCCTCCAGCGCGGACCGAAGCGTTTCAAGGGCCGGGACCAACTGTTCCCCTATTTGGATAAGGGCTGAGAGGTGGATGGCGGTCGGTATTACGTCGTTGGAGGACTGTCCCATGTTCACGTGGTCGTTGGGATGTACGAGGCGGGAGCCGCGCTCCCCTCCCATGATTTCGGTGGCTCGATTGCCTATCACCTCGTTGGCGTTGGTATTTGTGGAGGTGCCTGAGCCGGTCTGGAAAATGTCCACCACGAACTGGTCGTCTAGCCGTCCTTCAGCCACCTCCTGGGCCGCCTCCACGATGGCGCTGCCGATGTGCCCTTCCAGCAGTCCTAGACCCATGTTGACCCTGGCGGCGGCCAGCTTGATGAGGGCCAGCGCGCGGATGAAGCTGGAGGGGAAGCGTAGGTCGCTGATGGGGAAGTTGAGCTCGGCTCTCCTGGTCGATGCACCGTAGTAGGCGTCGGCGGGCACCTCAACAGGCCCCATGGAGTCGCGTTCCGTCCTCATGTTACGCTCCACAGCCATGGCAGTCACCTCCTGTGTGGCAGTACACAGACGATTTTATAGGCGAAAGGTGAGGTTGGATAGCCCCTGATCATGGAATGCGGACTCGGTGCATCTGTTGGGGTGTTCCCATTCGCTAACCAGGGGCGACGTATTCGTCGCCCCTGGTACAGTTTCTGGCGTTGGCCGGAAACGGCGGCGCTGATGGTGCCTAGGAACGCACTCCCACCAGCTCGCCGCTCACGATCAAGCGACTGTCGTACACAAAGCGCGGCACACAGGCTACCAGGTGGATGTTGGCCCCGCCCGGGTCAAGCTGGGCGTACTGGGGCTGAAGCTCCTTCAGGTAGCCATAGTCCATTTTCAGCTCGTCCTGGTGGACGACGAAGGCCTCGGTGATCCTGTACAGATAGGCGCTCGTTCCGTTCTCAACGATTGTGTATACCTCCTGCCCTCGTCTTAAGAGGTCGGGAATCTTGGGAAGGGAGTAGAACACGTTTCCTTCCCCCGATATGGGGCTCTCCAGATGGCCGAACAGCCAGACGCCCCCCAACTCCCCCGGATTGGGGGTCTCAGGGATGTGGCCCACCACGTGCTTGGGTGTCTCGTAGGCGCGGCTATCTCCAAGGTCTATGATTTCCAGGCCCCGTACCGAGGAGTCCACGCCGATGGATGGCAGGATTACTCTGGTAGGTGAGCCGAGGGTCCCGGCGGGAGCAGCCTCCCCTGGATTCACCGGCCTAAACCCCTGTAAGAGGGAGGCCTCTATGTATGATGGGGGCTCATATTCGAGGGGATTGCTCCAGAATGTCGACTTGATGACATCCCCGGGATATAGCTGCTGGGCAGCTATGGATGAGGCAGGGATCTGGGGCGATGGCTCCGCGGCCTCTATGGGCTGGGCCGGTTGGCTAATCGGGGCCACGTCCGGCAGACTCAGTAGCCTGACGTTCTGGGGAGGGAGATCTTCCATCGGGAGTGCAGGCTCTATCACGATTGGGAGTACAGGTTCCAGTACGACATCAGCTCTGTCGGCGCCCAGACTTAGGGGGGCCGAAGAAAGGGCCAGAGCGAACTCCGGTGCCTCGTGGACCGGCGCTGTAGGCACGAATGTGGTAGCTACAATCTCCGGCGCCTGGGTAACGGTCTGGGGGGCGGCCACGGCAAAGTTCAGCTCGTCCAGTCCCGCTCGGGCATTATAAGCGTAGACGTAGTAGGCGACGGCCGCACCGAGAAGGACCGTCCCCAAAGTGACCAGGAAGATGGCCGAAGCGCGGACAAAGCTCTGCTGCAGCCGGGATCGTACTAGCAGATAATCGTACCCTGCATCCATAGTGTCTCCCTCCGTGGACGAGTGAGGGGTGTTCTAGGGGAGACCAGGGTTGCCCCATCGCTATCGCCCTAGCTTGCGGGCTTCCGGCGCCCTCGCCAAGGGCCTGCGTGCAGTCAAGGGGGCATGACCTATAACGAAGGGGTTAGATCCCAGGGAAATTAGCGGATCCTGGGAGCATGCATCGCTCCGCTGCTTATGGGCTCGTTCAGGTAAATGTCGCCGTTCCTGATCTTGATGTTGAACCCGCAGTCCGGATTTACACATACCCAAGCTTTGTAATGGACCGCGGCGCCCTGACTTCCGTAGTCCGAGAGAGGCACCAGCTGTCCAATATCACACTTCATGCACTTAGGAATCACCCGGTCTTCCACGAATACCTCCTCCCCAGCCTAACTCGGCAGAAGTATAGCATCGGTTGTCAAGAATTTACAAGGCTCACCGTTGGACTGTTTGCTGAATTCACAGTGTGCCGCCGCTGGCCCAGGGCGAGCCGCTCTGGACATGCCAAGGGCGATAATTACTCGAGGAAGTCACGCAGTTTACGGGAGCGTGTCGGGTGGCGAAGCTTCCTCAGCGCTTTTGCCTCTATCTGGCGAATGCGCTCCCTGGTTACCCCAAACTCCCTCCCTACCTCTTCCAGGGTGCGGCTGCGCCCGTCCTCCAGCCCGAATCGGAGTTGAAGTACCCGGCTCTCCCTGTCGGTGAGCGTATCCAACACATCCTGAATCTGCTCCTTGAGCAGTTGGAACGAAGCCGCGTCAGAAGGTGCAGGAGCGCTTCTGTCCTCGATGAAGTCCCCCAGGTGGCTGTCCTCCTCCTCTCCTATGGGTGTCTCCAGGGAGACGGGCTCCTGGGAGATCTTCAGGATCTCCTCCACTTTTTCCGGTTGCACCTCCATGGCGCTACCTATCTCTTCTGGAGTGGGCTCCCTGCCGTACTCCTGGAGCAGGCGCCGGTGCTGGCGCATCAGCTTGTTTATGGTCTCGACCATGTGCACAGGTATACGGATGGTGCGGGCCTGGTCGGCGATGGCGCGAGTGATGGCCTGCCTTATCCACCAGGTAGCGTAGGTGCTGAACTTGTACCCCTTACGGTAGTCGAACTTCTCCACCGCCCTGATCAGCCCTATGTTTCCCTCCTGGATCAGGTCCAGGAGCGCCATGCCCCTGCCGATGTATTTTTTGGCTACGCTGACGACCAGCCTCAGGTTGGCTTCGGTTAGATGCCCCGTTGCCCGTTGCCCCTCTTCCTTGATCCGCTGGAAGTAGGCCCGGAATATTGTATCCAGGGACTGGAGCTTGAAGTAGCAGTCGGATGTATCTACGGCTTCCTTAAGTTGATCAAGGGTGCAGTCCTCCAAAACATCTATCACGTCCGTGGGAAGGACCCAGCTATCCAGGGACAATTGCACGACGCTTCGCTCCACATCGGGTTGGTCCACGCCGGTATCTTCCGCGACGGCGGCCATCAGTTCCTGGTTAAGCTCCCCATCTATGGCGGCCCGCAACTTGGGGTGGTCAGTTATCTGGGATAGGGTCAGATTACGGGACAGCCCCAGATTCTCTCCCAGGCCGCCCACCAGTGGCGCGGCGTCGCCAAGGCGTTGAAGAAGTATAAAGCAGCCTTCCCATGGCTTGGGCGGCCTTCCTTCAAGCTCCCGCAACTCTTTCTCAAGTTTTAGTACGTGCCTGCCTCCCTCCATCTTGCGGGCCAGCACCCTCTCGTCCTTGGAGGTGAGGAGGTGTACACGCCCGATTTCCCGCAGGTACATCCTTACCGGGTCGTCCAGGACCTCCGTTCCCTCGACTTCCTGCTCCCATTCCGGTTCCTCGCTCTCGGGCGCGGCCTCTTCAGTCTCGGCCTCGGCAGTCGGCTTCGCCGGTGCAGGTTGCTCCCAGGCCTCCTCCGTGCGTTCTGCGGTTTGGGTCGTGGACTCTGGCGAATGCTCTGTACGTACGCCCGAGGCGTCAACGCCCCCAACCACTTTCAGCAGCTCTTGCTTTTCCATTGTTTCTTTTTCTTCGTTGGTGGTGTTGAGAAGCTCTTCGGTGGCGTCCGCGCGACCGCGACCTCGTTTTATCATCCTATCACCTTTAGCACGTTGGTTTAGGCAGTGGGACCCTTCGCTATTCCCTAAAGATATCTCTTAACCGCTGGCTGACTTCCAGTAACTTGATTTCCTGTTCCTGCCGCTCTTCGGCGGTGGCCTGAGACAGCCTCAACTCTTCTTCTCTATTTAGCTGACGAAGGTAGCGTACCTCAAGGCGGCGAACGCTGTACCGGAAGTCTGCCTCCCAGAGTTTACGGTCCGAGGGGGGCATGTTCCTGCCCATGAGGTGCTCTACGTGCTCCCGCAGCTCCTCATCCAGAGACTCCCTCAGGTCATCTAGTGTGGAACATTTTATCCAATTTGTAAATACCTCCCGGTTCTCGACTCGCTGAAAATACTCCGGCCTGAGGCTGTGCAGAGGTGGCTCCTCCTCCCGGCCCTCGAGTTCAGAGGGCCCGGAATCGGCGGGTTCGCGAAGGTAGGGGTACCTGAGAAGGAGCACGAGGGAGTGTTCTTCCAGCGGGTCGTGGTCCAGCCTTGCGAATGGGGTCGTGGCCGCCTCGTGGCCCTGTCCGCCGCTCGGGCCCGGTTGGGTTCCCCTTATCTGCTGGCTTCTGTTGGATGTCGCCCGCTGAGAGGCCCTTTTGCCGCTGGGCCTTCCCAGGCTAGCCTGGAGGGTGGCCTCGCTGACGTCCAGGAGAGAGGCAAGCCTCTGAAAGTAGTGGTCCTGCTCCAAGGCATCGGGTGTGGCTGCTATCAGGGGGAAGAGCAGCTCGGCCAGCCGGGCCTTTCCCTGGGGAGTGCTCATGTCCAGGCGCGAGGATAACGTGCCGAACAGATAATCCATGAGGGGCACCGCGCCATCGATGAGACCGCTCCAATGATCGGGGTTTTCCCGTATTATTTCGTCGGGGTCCATACCTTGGGGGAGGGCCGCCACCTTGAGCGCGGGCATCTCGGACCTCTCGTATATGGCGGAGCCTTGTGGCGAACCCATGTGTCTCGTTTGGAAGACGTTCCAGGAGGATTCCAGGCTCCTTAACGTGGCCTCCTGCCCGGCCACGTCGGGGTCCAGGGCAAGGACTACCTCCCCGGGGTCCTGGGACCCAGCTCTTCGCAGCGTTGCACGGACCAGCGAGACTTGCTGCCTGGTGAGGGCGGTGCCCATCGAGGCAACTACGTTGCTGAAGCCCGCTTGATGGGCCACGATGGCGTCCATGTAGCCCTCCACGATTACCAGGCCCCGCTCCCCAATCCCGTCCCGGGCCAGGTGCAGGGCATACAGTATTTGGCCCTTGTCGAAGATGGGGCTCCTGGGCGAGTTGAGGTACTTGGGCTGGGAATCGTCTTGAACCCGGCCTCCGAAGCCTGCCAGCCGGCCCTGAGTGTCCCGAATCGGGAACATGAGGCGGCGCCGGAACAGGTCTCGGTATCCTCCTTCTTGCCTCTGGGTGACCACACCGGCCAGCGCCATCTGTTCTTCGGTATATCCTTGAGATGTCAGGTACCCCTTGATGGATTCGCCGTCTCCAGTGCTGAGGCCGATCTGGAACTTTTCGATGGTCTCGTCGGTGAGGCCACGCTTCTGGAGGTACGCCCTGGCCCTGGCCCCGCCGCCAGCCGAGGACAGCATCCGGCAAAAGAAGTCCCGGGTGCACTCGTTGATCCGGTACAGTACGTCGGTTTCAGCCTTTCGGCTCCCCTTCTCGGCCAGGTTTACCCCGCCCTTCTGGGCCAGCCTCTTCAGGGCTTCGCCGAAGTCCAGGTTCTCTACACGCATCAGAAAGCCGAAGATGTCTCCCCCGGTGGCGCAGGCGCCGAAGCACCGCCAGCTCTGGCGCTCGGGGAAGACGAAGAAGGAGGGGGTTTTCTCCGTGTGGAATGGGCAGAGGGCCTTGTAGCTTCTGCCTGACCGCTGGAGCTGGGTGTACTGGGATACTACGTCCAGGATGTCCAGCCGGCTCTTGATTTCGTCTACTACGGTCATACCGCTCCGATGGGCCGTCGGCGGCGCACCTGCCACCCCATTTATAAGGTAAACCTCTGACGTGATTCTTACAACGAAATCGACACTTTGTTATGTTCTAACATCGCAACAAATGGGATTTTGAACTTATGGGATGGGCCAGGGATAGTCCTGTCAGCGGAGCTAATCTTTGAGGGGTATGCTCCCCCAGCTCAGCTCATCGGCGTCGGTTACCAGATTAGCCTCCCGCGCCATCTCCCGTATCCGAAGCAGCGTTGCGTTGACTTCGGAGGTGACGTACAACCAGTCGGGCTCCTCTGGTATCCAGTAGGGAGAATTGATTCGGACTACCACCTTCTCCTGCGGGTTGACATAGATGCCAAATTTGGACCGCTGCTGCATGGCTATCTCCTTGTGTCGTGGGGAATGAGGCCTAGCGTGGGTAGTCACCCCGTGTCCGTCCCTTCCCGCGTGGCATAGTACCCCCTGTACTCATCCGGCAGCAGGCTGGCGATGCGTTGCATTATCATATCCGTCAAGTGCTGCAGCACGGGCCTGCGCAGGGTTCCCTCAATGACAGGAAGGGAGAAAGGCTCACCAATTCGCACCTTCATGCGGCACAAAGGCAACGGCATTCGCCAGTAGCTGGGAATGTTCTCGGTACCGGTGATCGCCACGGGCAGTATCGGGGCCTGTGTCTTGGTGGCCAGGAATGCTACCCCGGGATGTCCCCGCTTCATGCCTCCGGTGGGGCTGCGAGTGCCCTCGGGAAACAAGACCACGCATTGGTCGCGGCTGAGAAGCTGCAGGTTCCATCGGAGGGCCTCTATATCGAGCCCATTCCGGTTCAAGGGATGCACTCCCACGGCCCTCAGTAGATGGGCGGCCATGAAGTTTCTGAAAAGGCTGCCCTTTGCCATAAAGTGGGCCCTCCTGGGTACGCTTGCGACGACCATTGGGGCGTCGGCGTTGCTCACGTGGTTGCAGACGACGATCAGCGGCCCCTTGGGTGGTACCGCCTCCTTACCCTCTACCTCCCAGTTGGCAAATGTGCTAAAACACGCTTTCGCCAGTGCTGTTCCCACCCTGTAACATACTGCCATTATCGTTTGTCTGTGAGCTCCAGCACTCGCGCCGCGACCTGATTCACGTCCATGCCGTCGGTATCGATGATGAGGGCGTCGGATGCCGGACGAAGGGGAGAGTCGGCGCGGTTGGTGTCCAGGCCATCTCTGGATACCAGGTCATCGAGCACTTCGCCGTACATTACGGAAACGCCCTGGCGAATTAGCTCTTCGTAGCGGCGCCTGGCCCTCTCAGAGACCGATGCCATAAGAAACAGCTTCATATCCGCGCGAGGCAGCACCACCGTGCCTATATCTCTACCGGCTACTACGATCCTGCCCGCTCTGGCGATCTCCCGCTGTTGGTCTACAAGGGCACGGCGCACAGCTGGCACTTTTGCCGCCAGGGAGACGGCCCTCTCTACCTCGGGTTCACGCAGTTCCTCCGTTAGCTCGCGGTCGCCTACTACCACGATTCCCTTATCGTGGTCCTTTGGCCGAATGTCCGCTTCATTCGCGAGGCGCCCCAGTGCCGGTTCGTCCTCCATACTGATACCTCGCTCCAGGGCAAGCCATGTCAGGGCCCGGTACATGATGCCGGTGTCCAGGAACCGGTACCCCAACTCTCTGCAGAGCAGTTGCCCGACAGAACTTTTACCCGAGGCTACAGGTCCGTCAATTGCGATTGTGGCTGGCCTTGCCAAGTATCTGTTCTCATGATGTAGTATGAAACGTCCGCCTCTGGGCCGGGACTGGGTTTCGCTACTAGGGCCATGCCCTCCTAGACCATTGGAAGTATATCTTAACCGAGATCGTACTGTATAGCTATGCCGCCCTTCTCAAATATGAGGATTAGAAGGCTTGCGCTCTTGGTTGCCCTGCTGGGTTTTGTCGCCATCTCTTCTTTGGCGGCACTTTTTACATCCTTTCCCGGAGACGAGGAGGCCATTATTCGGTTCCAGAGGTTTCGGAGTTCGACGCTGGACGATGCCGCCCGCGGCGCCAGTTTCCTGGCCGATCTCCCGGTCGCCGTCGGTTCGGTATTCGGCCTGTCGGCGTTGTTATGGCTGGGCCGGCGAAAGACCTATGCCGTAGCCGTGCTACTGGTGCTCCTCCCTGAAGGTCTCAACCAGGGTCTGAAGGAGCTGGTGGGCAGGCCCCGGCCCGAGTTCTCCATACTGGCCTCTGAGCAAGGTACCATGGCCTTTACCAGCGGACACGCCCTGCACGCGATCCTGCTGTTCGGTCTGCTCATAGTGATACTGGAGGAGCTGGTGCGTTGCCTCTGGTGGAGGAGAGCAGCCCAGGTGGTCCTGGGGCTGGCAATACTGGTGTGCGGCGCATCCCGTGTGTATATGGGGGTCCACTGGCCCAGCGACGTGCTTGGCGCCTATCTGCTGGGGGCCCTCAGCCTGGCGGCCATCCTGTGGCTTCGCAAAAGGCTGATAAACGCGGGCATGCAGTAATGCTCTCCGTGCGTGGGGACGTGTTAGACTAGCTTCCACTGCCACAGGTTGCCGACCGGGCAGTAGGGGTGGACATGAACTGGCTGGACATCGTCATACTGGCCACCGTTGCGGTAGTCGCCCTGATGGGATTGGGGATGGGTGGGATATCCGTGGCGGTCACCGGAGCAGGGATCCTCGCGGGCATCGCCCTGGCAACCCGCCTCCAGGACGATGTCCGGCCCCTCTTCTCCCGGTTCATCGACAGCGGGAACGGCGCTGAAATCGCCGCGTTCGCTGTGGTACTGGTCCTGGCGCTAATCGGTGCGGCGGTGGTTGGGGCGGTGGCACGGCTCATCCTACGAACGCTCATGTTGGGCTGGCTGAACAGGATAGCGGGCCTGGGCTTGGGAGTGGTTATAGCCTTTGCCCTGGGCTCGGCCGTTCTCTCTACCATACAGGGCTATCCGGTATACGACATGGAGCGCACCATAGGCGACTCCGTCCTTGGCTCCTTCCTGGCCGACAACTTCGACGTGGTCCTGAGGGGTCTCAAGTTCGTGCCCAGCGACCTGGGCACCTGACCCTTCGCCGGGCGCCGGCACCACCCAGCTTTTATGTCCGCACCCGTTGCGCGCCCTCTGAACACTTCGTACCCAATGCCGCCCTATATCCTGGTACGGGAAGCGGGGTCTCTTCGGCAGGTAGGGAGTGACTTCTGGTGGACGCCCAGGCAGTAGGCGGCGCCACTGGTTAATCTGGATACCGGGTATTATAATTGCTTCATGCTAAGTAGCTCGGTCCTGGTACTGAATCTCAACTACGAGCCCGTTAACGTCTGCAACGTGAGGCGGGCCGTGATATTGTTGGGCAAGGGGAAGGCGGAGCTGCTGGAAAACGGGCGAGGCGAGATTCACACTCCTTCCCTTACGTTCTTGGTCCCGTCGGTCATTCGCCTCATCTACCTGGTGCGCCGCCACTTCGCCCAGCGGAAACTGACCAAGAAGGAGATTTTCCTGCGTGACCGATATTCCTGCCAGTATTGCGGACTGCAGTCCCGCGACCTGACCCTTGACCACGTGACTCCCCGGCGGCGGCATGGGAACCACAGCTGGGAGAACATCGTCGGCGCCTGTATTCCCTGCAACCGGCGCAAGGCGGGCCGGACCCCTGCCGAGGCGGGTATGAAGCTTCTGCGGACTCCCAAGGCGCCCTATCCCAGCCCCTACTACATCCTCTACCACCGCACTATCATGGATGAGTGGCGCAAGTTCATACCGTGGGCGGAGTTCGGAATGAAAAGCTCGGTGGACGGCGGTGGCGGACTCTAGCCTACCGCTGTGGGACCCCAGCCCTGCCCTCCGGTAGTCTCAGCATCAGAACTTCCAGGGCCAGCCGGGCATTTGCGTTATGGTCGAGGGCTTCCTGGGTCGTAAGGATCGCGCTAAGAAACCCCGCTATCTGGGCGGTGGTGAACTGGGAGGCCGTGAGCCGTAGGGTGTCCATCCAGTCTACGTTGTCAACGAACGCTTCCGCGCCCTCGACGATCAGTAGCAGGTCCCTCCACCAGCGAAGCCACATACATAAAGTTTGCCTGGCACCCTCCCTGTTCCTGTAAAAGAGGGAGCTCAGCTCCGATGCATACTCGAACCGCTCTTCAAGGCTGGCCTCAGACAGCTGCGCTATGGGATCCAGTGTAGTCCTTCGTGCTTCCATGATGGATGGATCGCCTGCGGCAGATATGGCCCAGCCCAGTCGTCCCCTGGAGAGGTGGGCCAGCAGTTCCGCCTCCTGATGCTCGACGGAATGGGCGCTCACCAGCTCAGTCCTCACCTCTTCTATCGGCAGTGGCTTAAGCTCCAGCCGCTGGCAGCGAGACCGAATGGTGGGTAGCAGATCCTCTTCTGCGGACGTAAGAAGCATGAACAGCACTTGTGGAGGGGGCTCCTCCAGGGTCTTTAGCAGGGCGTTGGATGCCTCCTCGCTCATGTACTCGGCGCCATCTATGATCAGCACGCGGTGGCTGCCCTCGTAGGGCTTCAGGCTGGCCTGACTCTGAACCTCCCGTACTTCGCCGATGCCGATCTCCGTCCTGGGCGGCCCGGCTTCCCCTACCCGTTGGAGGCCGATTACGCGCACGTCGGCGTGCCGGCCCTCGGCGATCCGCTGGCATTGAGTGCATTCGCCGCATGGTGGGTCCTCTGGAGATAGGCAGTTAACTGCTTGAGCGATGTTGAGCGCCAGGGTCCCCTTGCCCACCTGCTTTGGGCCGACAAGGAGGTAGGCGTGGGAGTACCGTCCGCCTTGCAGGCTTTTCTGTAGCTGCCTCAACAGGGGCTCGTAGCCCCTCAGTCGCCACATGTCTTTAATATATGGTAGCTCGCACGTGTTAGGGGACTACTATAGTCCCTGGAGCTAGATGATATCCCGGAGCATCATGTCTTCGTATCGCTCTCTCCGGAGGATAAGCCGGGCCTCGCCGTCCTTTACCAAAGCTATGGGGGGCCGGGGAATGAGGTTGTAGGAGCTGGCCATGGAGAGGCAGTATGCCCCCGCAGCGGGGATCGCAATGACGTCTCCGGGCTCCACGGGCGGCAGCAGTACGTCTCGTACAAGCACGTCTCCTGATTCGCAGTATTTTCCCGCGATGGTGACCCTGTCCGTCGGCTCCGCGTTCATCTTGTTGGCCGCCACGGCCTCGTAGGCGGCGTCGTACAGTGGCGGTCGGATGTTGTCACCCATGCCCCCGTCCACCGACACGTACTTTCGCACGCCTGGTATGTCCTTCAGTGCGCCTACCCGGTAGACGGCCACACCGGCGGGCCCCACTATAGCCCTTCCTGGCTCCACTACCAGGCGTGGGGCTTCCATGCCCAGGTCCTGGCTGGTTCCCAGCATGGTGGAGACGATGGCCTGTGCGTAGTCGCCGATGGATGGTGGCTCCTCGTCTCGGGTGTAGGCGATGGCGAATCCGCCCCCCGGGCTTATTTCCTGGAGCGTCAGTCCCTCCTCCCTGAAGCGAGAGGCGAAGTTCAGAACTGCCTCCATAGCGACCTGGTAGGGCTCTAGATGGAAGAGTGATGAGCCCAGATGGAAATGTAGGCCCACCAGCTTTAAACCGGAGGAATGGAGGGCAACGCGTATCGCTTCCTCGGCCTGACCCGTCTCGATGGGAAAGCCGAACTTGCTATCCAGGATGCCGGTAGTAAGGTGGGCGTGAGTGTGGGGGTCAACGCCCGGGGAGACACGGATGAGTATGTCCTGCGTCCTGCCGGCCCGTTGCGCCAGCTGGTCGAGAAGCTCCAGCTCATGGAAGCTGTCCACCACGACGCGACCGATGTTCCAGGCAAGTGCCTCTTCAAGCTCCTCCCGGCCCTTGTTGTTGCCGTGGAAGTAGACTGTCTGGGATGGGAAGCCCGCCGCCCTGGCGATGGCCACCTCCCCTCCCGAGACCACGTCCAGCCCTAGCCCCTCTTCCATGAATATGCGGGCCAGGGCCGGATTCACGTAGGCCTTGCAGGCGTAGATCACGGTGGTTTCGGGATGACGCGAGCCGAACTCCCGGGTAAACTGGCGGCACCGGTTCCTCAGGGTCTCCTCGTCGAAAATGTAGAGCGGCGTGCCGAAGCTATCACCGTGGGCCAGCTCCACCACGTCGCAGCCACCGATAACCAGGTGACCCTCGCCGTTGATTTCGGCGGTTTCGGGGAAAACTTTTTTCAGCGCCGGGTCCATGGGCCATCCCTTCAACTTTTGAATTTGGGCCTGCGGAGGCCGTTTCAGTGCTGTTGCCCGCATATTAGATTGGCGCTTCAGCGGTGTCAAGGCGGGGCAGGTAGGTTGCGACCAAGCCTTATACCGCGACTATGCCGTGGTGGGTCTTTTCTGATAAGATTGTTGTGGGCCGCAGAGTAACTGATAGGGAGGACAGCGATGCCTGTTCATTACGAAGATGGGGACATAAGGATCGTCAAGGTACCTCATATGGGCCCCATAGACAACAACAGCTACATTCTCTCCTGCCGTGAGACCGGGGAGGGTGTGATCATAGATGCCCCCGCCGAGCCAGAAAAGCTGCTGGCTGAGATCGGAGACGTTAAGGTCAAGGCAATAATCATCACCCATCGCCACGGCGACCACACCGCAGGGCTTCGGGAGGTCAAGGACCGGACCGGCGCGCCCCTTGGGGCCCATCCCGAAGATGCCCAGGCCCTGCCAATGCCGACGGACTTCCAGCTCAAGGACGGCGACACCTATGAGGTGGGCAAGGTACGGCTGCGCGCCGTGCACACACCCGGCCATACGCCAGGGGCGCTGTGCCTGGTTACTGGGAAGCACGTCTTCACGGGCGACACGCTGTTTCCCGGCGGTCCGGGGAGGACCGGCTCACCCGAAGCCTTTCGGCAGGTGAAAGACAGCATTGTCAGCAAGATCCTGCCGCTGCCAGGGGACACGGCCGTATTGCCTGGACACGGTGACGACACCACCATCGGCAAGTCCGCCGAGGAGGTCCGGGCATTCGAGTCTAGGTCCCACCCCGAAAATCTGTGTGGAGACGTTGAATGGCTCAAGAGCTGATGGCGCAGGGTGGCGGGCCGGATGCCGCCGCAGATGTGGATATGTACCAGAGGGCCGTGCTTGATGGGGGCCTACCCATACTTACTTGCCCCATGCCCCACACCCGCTCCGTAACCATAGGCATATTCATCGGGGCGGGGTCGAGGTACGAGTCCGACGAGATTGCGGGGGTATCCCATTTTCTGGAACACCTGCTTTTCAAGGGGACCGAGCAGTGGCCCACCGCCAGGGAGCTCAGTGAGGCGGTGGAGGGGGTCGGCGGGATGATCAACGCCAGCACCGACCGGGAGATGACGGTGTTCTGGTGCAAGGTGGCCCAGCCCCACTTTCAACGTGCCCTCGCGGTCATGGCAGACATGATGCTCAAGCCCATTCTTGCTCCGGAGGAGGTGGAAAAGGAGCGGGAGGTGGTCTTGGAAGAGCTGAGGATGACCAATGACTACCCGTCCAATCGGGTTGACCTGCTCATCGACGAAACCCTGTGGCCCGACCAGCCCATGGGTAGGGATGTGGGCGGGACCCCGGATTCAGTGAGGAACATATCATACGAGCAGATAGTGGACTACTTGAAGCATCAGTACACGCCGGGAAACGCCGTGGTGGCGGTTGCCGGCGCCATCGACTCCGACGAGGTGGTGGACACGCTGTCTCAGTCCCTCGGAGGGTGGGCCTCGGAGACGCCAAAGGGCTGGTACCCGGTAACGGATAGAGCGGATGTTCCACGAATACGGGTAGAGCAGCGCAAGACGGACCAGGCCCACCTGTGCATGGGGCTGCCGGGCCTCCCCATTGGCCACCCCGATAGGTATGCCCTAGGATTGATGAACGTGATATTGGGCGAAGGCATGAGCAGTCGTCTCTTCCTGGAGCTTCGAGAAAATCAGAGCCTAGCCTACGATGTACACAGCTCCATAAACCTCTTTCGGGACTGCGGCTCCCTCACCGTCTATTGTGGCGTCGAGCCTCAGAAAAGCGAGAGGGCCATAACTGCGATCCTGGAGCAGCTCGCCGGTCTCCAACACGATATCCCCGAGAGCGAGCTGACCAAGGCCAGAGAGCTGTCCAAGGGGCGGATGCTCCTGCGGATGGAGGACAGCCGTAGCGTTACCATGTGGATGGGAGCCCAGGAGATGCTGATTGGTAGAGTCCGCACGGTGGACGAGGTGGTAGAGCGGCTAGATGCCGTTACGACCAGCGATATCGAACGGGTGGCCACGAACCTTATACACGAGGACAGGTTGAATCTGGCCGTGGTGGGACCTTACCGCAGCGACCGGCGGTTCCGCAACATTCTGAAACTTAACTAGCCCCTGAGACACAGAGATCAAAATATCAGATAGTCCCTCTATGCCTCAGTGACTCTGTGGAAATCTGGTCACGCTCGCTTAAAGTAGGGAACGCTGATCTGGTCATTAGCCTTGACGAAGGCCACCTCCACCGGCATCCCTATCTTCGTATCCCCTGGCTCGCAGTCGATGATGTTGGTGAACATCCTGACCCCTTCCTCCAGCTCCACGAGCGCCAGCACGTATGGGACATCCTCAGCAAATCCGGGGGTACGGTTCTGGTAGGTCACCGTAAACGTCCAGACGGTGCCCCGGCCGCTGGCCTTGACCCACTGGATGTCCGTGGCCCAGCAGCCGGCGCAGATACCCCGGGGGTAGAACTGATGGCGGCCGCAGCTATCGCACTTCTGTATGAGGAGCTCCCCCTTGCGGCAAGCCTCCCAGAATGGACGGGTCTCTCCGGATACGGACGGCAGTGGCTTGTTCCAACCCGGCATGGCTAGTCCCTCCCCAGGATTACCGTGCCGCCGCTATGCCGCGAGCCGAGGGCTCCTCCGGTGCCGTGACAGAGGGCGATCTTGCACTCCGGTACCTGGCGGGGCGTCCCGTTGAACTCGTGACGGAGCTGCCTCATGGCCTCTATCAGTAAGAAGATCCCCCGCATCCCGGGGTGATTGGAGGACAGGCCTCCGCCGTCGGTGTTGATGGGGAGCTGGCCCCCTAGTTGGAGGCGCCCTCCAGAGACAAAATCTCCCCCCTCACCCTTCTCGCAAAATCCCAGGTCCTCCAGGGTGACCAGTACCGTTATGGTGAAGGAGTCGTATATCATGCACATGTCGATGTCGTGGTGCGTTACCCCGGCCATGGCAAAGGCGGGCTCCCCGCTCTGCTTGGCCGCCATGTAGACCAGGTCCCGCTGGCCCGCGCCCTGGTGGGCCACGCTTTCCCCGACCCCCAGCACCCATACCGGGGGCAGCTTGCAGCTCCTGGCCACATCCGGGGCGGCCACGACTACGGCCCCGCCGCCATCGGTGATGACGCAACAGTCCAGGATGCGCAGCGGCGAGGAGATCATCCGGGAGCTGACCGCTTCCTCGATGCCTATGGGGTTGCGGAACAGGGCGTGGGGATTCAGCGAGGCGTGCTTGCGGGCCGCAACCGCGACCTCGGCCAGCTGCTCGGCCCTGGTGCCATACAGGTGCATGTGCCTCTGGGCTATCATGGCGTAGAGGCCCACGGTGGTCAGGCCGTACAGCTCTTCGAAGCTGTCTGGCGATGGCTCCAGGGCCGGATGGCCGGACCGTGCGACTCCCCCGGTGCCTATCGAGATTCCCCCGGAACGGGCGAGGCTGCTATAGGTTATCAGGGCGCAGTTGATCCGGCCTGCGGCGATGGCCGTCAGCGCGTGGGAGAGGTGAAACTCGAAGGAAGCGCCGCCGACCGAGGTGTTGTCCACGTACCTGGGGTACAGGTCCAGGTAGTCGGCCAGGTTGAGTCCGCTCATGCGCACGCTGCCCGAGGAGGTGAAGAGGCCGTCCACGTCCTTTTTAGACAGGCCCGCGTCCTCCAGGGCCTTGATGGCGCTCTCGCCCTGTATCTGAAGCTCGCTCTTGTCCGGGGCGTACCTGGTGGGGTGCTCGTAAACCCCCACGATGGCCGCGGCCTTCCTGAGGTCAACCATTTGTACCTAACCCCTCGTATAGGTCCACTTCAGTTGGGGTTCCGTTGCCATCTGCACATTCTGCCTAGTCTATCGCTGAACCGTGGGGTCCCGGCCCAGTGGGGAAAATAAGGACCTCCGCGAAGGCAGGTGTGCTACTGAAGGGGATGTTTTGAACGGGCGGTTGGAGTGTGCACCGGGGACTTTTACACTTTGCCCCTCGCGTTACTGGCGCGGAACGTTAGGGTTATATCGCATCTGGGAAGTCTGGGGCAGTCCGGCCACCTCGATGCCATCGACAGCCGGGCTGCCCGTCACTTCACCGCCACTATATGTTAGCCGAGGTTACTTCTTGGGCTTTTCGCAGCCACATGTCTTGCACATGATTCCCCTCCTCGTTAAGTCTGGTCTACCAGCTGGCTCGTCCCAGGCCTCCGTTCCCACGCCGCTTGGGGGAACGCTCCGTAGCTAAGCACTTCAGGTTATCCTGGGAAGGAGTTATCTCGGCCATGATAACGCTTTAGATAGTAGGGGTCAATGAGGGAAACTCGTCCGGTGGATGCCTGCGGGGGTTCCCTAGCTGTCCCCCGCGGCCGCTCCTACCCCCGTCCAGGAAGATCGTAGAGGTACCGCCCCGTAAGGACCACCTTACCGCCATCACCTGCACGAGTGAGTGGCGCTTTAGGCTACCGGCTCGCCGACCTCTACCACTATGGTTTCCAGGCCGTTCTCCTGGGGCGCGGGTTCTCCGTCGGCCTTTAGTGACTCCAGATACAGGCCTATAGCGTCGGAAGCCATAGCTATGGCTTCCTCCCGGGTTCGGCCCTGGGTTACACACCCGGGCAGAGCAGGGACCTCCACGGAGTAGCCACCTTCTTCCTCAGGGATCAGCACCACAGTGTATTTTGGCATCGTCACGCCTCAGAGTAGTTCGTTCAGTTCCTGTGCCGACAGTCCGGCAGCCTTGAGTATGTTGGATAGTGTGTGGGGTGTGACGGGCCTGGGATGGACTGGAACAACGACCCTAGCTCCCGGTCTCGAATCGTTCTTCATTACAACGTGGCTCCCGCTTGTACGGTGAGTATACCACCCCGTCCGTTGCAAAGCCCGCACCACCCTCCTGCCTGTAACCTGGGGTAGCTTGACCATTCTCCCCTAGCTATCCCCTGCGGCCGCCCCTACCCCCGTCCGCGCCACGTCCAGGAAATTGTGGAGATACCGCCCGGTATAGGAGGCCTCGACGTCTAGCATATCCTCGGGGGTACCGGTACCGATCACCGATCCGCCCTTGTCCCCGGCGCCCGGGCCCAAGTCTATGATCCAGTCGGCGTTCTTGATCATATCCAGGTGGTGCTCGATCAGTACGATGCTGTTCCCCGCCTCCACGAGGCGGTGCAGCACCCTCAACAGGGCGGCGCAGTCCTCGAAGGAGAGCCCGGTGGTGGGCTCGTCCAGGATGTACAGCGTCTTGCCCGTAGCCCGGCGGGAGAGCTCGGTGGAGAGCTTCACCCGCTGGGCCTCGCCGCCGGACAGTGTGGTCGCGGGCTGCCCCAGCCTGATGTACCCCAGGCCGACGTCCCGCATGGTCTCCAGTTTGGAGCGTATCTTGGGGATGTTGGAGAAGAACTGGAGCGCCTGGTCCACCGTCATGTCCAGCACGTCGGCGATGCTCTTTTCCCTGAGGGTGACCTCCAGGGCCTCCCGGTTGTACCTCCGCCCCTTGCACACCTCGCAGGGCACCGTGACGTCGGGGAGGAACTGCATCTCTATCTGGTTATAGCCTCCCCCCTGGCAGGCCTCGCAGCGACCGCCACGGACGTTGAAAGAGAACCTCCCGGGAGCGTAGCCCCTCACCCGCGACTCGGGCAGGGCGGCGAAGAGGTCCCTGATGGGGGTGAAGGTGCCGGTATAGGTTGCAGGGTTGCTGCGGGGGGTGCGGCCGATGGGCGACTGGTCTATGTTCACGGCCTTGTCTATGTGCTCCATGCCCAGTATCTCGTCGTGGCGGCCGGGCCTGTCCTTCCCCCTGTAGAGCATCTGGGCCAGGCGCTTGAACAGGATTTCGTTGACAAGGGTGCTCTTGCCCGAGCCGGAAACCCCCGTGACGCATACCAGGAGCCCCAGGGGTATCGTGACGTCGACGCCCTTGAGATTGTTCTCGCTGGCGCCCTTAATCGTTATGTGCTTCTCATTTGCACGCCGGCGCGCTGAGGGTACCGGGATCCTGCGCCGGCCGCTGATATAGTCTCCGGTGATGGAGTTAGGGCAGGCCATCACGTCCTGCATAGTCCCCTGTGCCACCAGTTCTCCGCCGTGCTCGCCTGCGCCAGGACCCATGTCCAGGATGTGGTCGGCGGCCCGCATCACCGCCTCGTCATGCTCAACCACCAGGACGGTGTTGCCCAGGTCGCGAAGGCGTTTAAGGGTATCGATGAGGCGGTTGTCGTCTGCCGCGTGGAGGCCGACGGTAGGCTCGTCACATACGTAGAGTACGCCGGTAAGGCCCGAGCCTATCTGTGTAGCCAACCGGATCCGCTGGGACTCGCCGCCGGACAGGGTCTGGGCACTGCGGTTAAGACTCAGGTAGTCCAGCCCGATATCCAGAAGAAACTTGAGGCGGGCCTCGATCTCCTTGAGTATCTGTCTGGCTATGGTCCTCTCCCGTGGAGATAGGGCGGCTGCTCCGCGGCGGCGACGGCTTCCCCGCCCCTGTGCCGGTGGCTCCTCGAGGCCGAGGGGCCCCACCCATTCCAGGGCCCTGTCTATGGTCATGGCACATGCATCCATGATCCCGATGCCGCTGACCTTGACCGCCAGGGCCTCGGGCCGCAGGCGTTTGCCTTTACAGGCCGTACAGGGCTGAGCCGCCATGTACCGCTCGATCTCGCCGCGCATATAGTCGGAGTCGGTCTCCCTGTGGCGCCGCTCCAGGTTGGGGATAACCCCTTCAAAGCTGGTGTCCCAGCTGTATAGGTGGCCGGCATGAGTCCTGTGGCGCATGGTCACTGACTGGCCATCGTTGCCGTACAGGAGCAGATTCAGCGCCTTTTCGGGAAGCTCCTTTACCGGAACCTTGGTAGAGAACTTGTAGGACCGGGCTAGCGACTCGATCAGGCTCATGTACCAGCCGCTTGATGAGCCGGAGCGCACCCAGGGGATTATCGCCCCCTCGGCCAGCGAAAAGTTCTTGTTCGGTATGATGAGATCGCGGTCGACCTCCAGCCTGAACCCCAGCCCGGTACATACGGTACACGCGCCGTGGGGACTGTTGAAGCTGAAGGTCCGCGGCTCTATCTCGGGAAGGCTGACCCCGCAGTGGACACAGGCGAACTGCTCGGAAAACACCAGCTCCTCGCCGTCTTGCACGTCTACCAGTACCACGCCGGTGCCCTGCTTTAGCGCCGTCTCCACGGAATCGGCTACTCGGCTCGCCTCCATTCCTTCGCCGACGATCAGCCTGTCCACCACAATCTCTATGTAGTGCCACTTCTGCTTGTTCAATGCCAGGTCGCCCATGTCCTCTAGCTGGTGTATGGTTCCGTTAACTCTGACCCTCACGAAGCCGGACTTGCGCGCCTCCTCGAAGATCTCCTTATGCTCCCCCTTGCGGCGGCGGACCTTGGGGGCCAGTATCGTGATGCGGCTGTCCTGGGGCAGGGCGACAATGGCGTCGACGATCTGCTGAATAGTCTGTTTCTCCACGGGCCTGCCGCAACTGGGGCAATGTGGGTGTCCCACACGGGCAAACAGCAGGCGGAGGTAGTCGTAGACCTCGGTGACGGTGCCTACGGTGGACCTGGGGTTGTGGGAGACGCCCTTCTGGTCTATGGAGATGGCAGGAGAGAGCCCCTCAATATAGTCCACGTCGGGCTTCTCCATCCGGCCCAGGAACTGGCGGGCGTAGGCGGAGAGGGACTCAACGTACCGCCGCTGCCCCTCGGCATAAATGGTATCGAAGGCGAGCGAGCTCTTGCCGGAGCCGGAGACCCCGGTGATGACCACGAGCTTGTCCCGCGGGATGGTGACCTCGATATTCTTGAGGTTGTGCTCCCGCGCTCCCTTAACGTATATGAACTCTTGTGGCATTGATCTCAACCTCGCTCCCAGTGACCAACCCCTATTTTAACACCTCCATCGGGGTGGGGGCAGTGGGCTGGGCTGGTCCACCGCACCCAATCTTTACTTGCGCTTGATAATTGGGGTAGACTTGGCAGCGCGGCCTAGGAACTCCGTGCCGCCGCAGTTACAGAGCGATGTATTAACATCCCAATTTCACCGTGTCTAGGACTCTCCCCCGTCTAAAGGGACGGCCAGTGCCTGTCCTGAGCCTGTCGAAGGGATGGGGATGAAGCCGGAGATGTGACGTTTGGCATTTTATGTATCGCTCAATGGAAGAAGAGGTAAGTTCCCATGGATACAGAGGTGCGTCTCCAGATCGATACCCGCGAACCTTTTGCCGGCGGAATGGCCTTCGGCGCCGTTGGTCCCTACGAGAGGCTGGTGGGACGCGTACACTTCTGCGTGGACCCTCGGGCTCAGGAAAACGCGGATGTGGTGGACCTAGAACGTGCACCACGCAACGATTCGGGGCTCGTCGAGTATTCGGCGGAGTTTTATATCCTGAAGCCCGAGGACTCGGCCAAAGGCAGCCGGCGTCTAATCTACGATGTGGTCAACCGGGGGAACAAACGGCTGTTACAGTACTTCAACGATGCGCTCCAGGTCAACGAACCTTTCAGTGTAGCGGATGCCGGAAACGGTTTTCTGATGCGCAGGGGACATACGATACTTTGGACGGGATGGCAAGGTGACCTGTTGCCGGGGGAGGGGAGGATGACTATGGAACTTCCCGTCGCCAGAGAGGACGGAAAGGATATCACCGGGGTCGTCAGGATGGAGTTCGTCGCCGATGAGCCGGGCATCGTGTCCATTCCATTGAGCGGCAACGACCATACGACAAGCTATGAATCCGTTTTCCTGGACACTTCGAAATCGACGTTCACCGTTCGGGAGTATCCATACGACCAGAGGATGCCCATACCGCCCGATGAATGGCGGTTCGCCAAGCTCATCCACGGAGGGGAGACCGTCCCTTCGAGCACGGACTGTTACCTGCCCCAGGGGTTCCGCCCGGGATGGATCTATGAGCTGGTGTATACGGCGAAGAACCCAACTGTGCTGGGGCTGGGGTTCATTAGCGTCCGGGACCTGGTCTCGTACCTTTTGCGGGCCGAGGTTGACGCCGGGGGAACGCCAAACCCGTTGAACGAGAGGGGCACCGACCTGAAAAAAGCATATGCCTGGGGTGTTTCCCAAAGTGGACGCTTCCTGAGGGAGTTCGTTTATCGGGGTTTCAACCGGGACTCAGGCGGAAGGCGCGTCTTCGACGGAGTCTGGCCCCACGTAGCGGGCGGTGGCCGCGTCTTCCTTAACTATCGTTTCGCCCAGCCTGGGCGTTATCCACGCCAGCACGCCGACCACACCTACCCGTCGGACCAGTTTCCCTTCGCCTACGCCGTCTCAACGGATGCGCTTACCGGAATCACCGACGGCATACTGAAACGTCCGGATACCGACCCCCTGGTGATACATACCCAGTCGTCCTCGGAATACTGGGTGCGCCGTGGGTCTCTGGTGCACACCGATTCAAGAGGGACCGATATGGAAAACCCCGAGACGGTCAGAGTCTACCTGTACTCCAGCGCGCAGCACAGCAACCAGCCCAACGAGGGGCCACAGGAGGGTCCCCACCAGCACCCGACCAATCCGCTCAACATCACCCCACTCCACAGGGCGTTGCTGGACGCGCTGGACGACTGGGCGAGCGATGGTAACCCGCCGACCCACAGCCGTGTCCCCAGCCGAGCTGGTGAAACCCTGGTACCTACAGAGACCGCCAAGGCGGGATTCCCCAGAATACCCGGGGCCGAATGTCCCGCCGAGGCCAGCCGCGTATTCGTCCAGGACCATGGCCCGGACTTCGACACCGGGATCCTATCGAAGGAGCCGCCCGGAGAAGACCTGGACAGACAGTACACGGTGCTGGTCCCCCAGGTCGACGGGGACGGCAACGAGATTCCTGGAATTCGTACGCCCGATGTCGAAGTTCCCCTGGCTACATTCACGGGGTGGAATTTTCGTCACAAAGGCTCGGCTGAGAAGGCGCTATTCGACGTCAAAGGGAGCCACTTCCCCTTCGCCAGGACCGCTGAGGAGAGGGAGGCCAGCGGCGACGCCCGGCGCGCCATTCAGGAACGGTACCCCTCCCGGGCCCGATACGTTCGAGCGGTGGCCGCAGCCGCCCAGCGGCTGATGGAGCAGCGGCTGCTATTGGAAGAGGACGTGGACCGCTACGTGGAGTTGGCCATGAGCGAGAGGGCGTTGGACTGAGAAGCAGGACCGGCTAACGGCGTGCTGTCCGACGTGTCCCGGGGAGGTGGGAGACTACTCCAGCTCCACGAGGGGATCGTTGGTGCCCACCTGGTCCATAGGCCGGACGTGCACCTCTCGCACGACCCCATCTTGAGGTGTACGGATGCTCTGCTCCATCTTCATGGCCTCCAGAACGCACACCTCTTGACCCGGGGTAACTATATCCCCAGGCCTGACAGTGACGGCCATCACCCTGCCGGGCATGGGGGAACGTATAATCTTGTCTGAACCTGTGGCGCCTGGCGATCTGGCCTGTGCATGCTCCGTGCGGGGACCCGTGGCCGCAGGGGGGACGCGGCGGGCCGGCCGCGCCTTGGGAAGGCCCTCCACCTCTACGTAGAAGGTCTCTCCCTCCACGGTTACCCTGACAGGGGAAGTGGATAGATCCTCTACTTCAACGGTATACCACCGCTCCCCCACCCTCACCCGGATGCTTCTTACCGCCAACCCCTACTCTCCAGCGTGCGGGACAGCATCTGCTCCCTTCGGCCGTATAGCTTCCAGGGACTGGCCGTCTTTCGTCCGTTGGTGCCAGTCAACCCTGAGCGCCCGTTGGCAGACAACATCAAGGTCACACCTATGGCTGCCGCCAGCTCTCTGTCATGTCTTCCGTTCCCGTTGACTGATAACGCCTCGGATCCAGGTCCGTGTTTGATACTCCTGGCTATCGTGGACAGGGAGCCAGTGTGATAGGTGCTGTCTACAAAGCTGGGGTGATGGACCACGGCCTTTAGGGTAGGGATGTTATTGGTAACCCCCTCAATTCGGAACATCTCCAGCGCCCCAGCAAGGCGGGTTCTGGCCGCTTCCCGCGTCTCGCCCCAACACATCAGCTTGGCAATCAAGGACTCATAGTGGGTAGTGACCTCATAATCGGGGCACAGAGCGCTGTCCACCCGTATGTGTTTTCCGGACGGCTGGTGGAAGCTGTGAATAATGCCAGGTGAGGGCACGAAGGTCTCTGGGTCTTCCGGGTAGATGCGAGCTTCGATGGCGTGTCCATCGGCACGAATATCTTCCTGCGTCACCGGCAGGGGTTCCCCCGAGGCCACGCGAAGCTGAAGCTCCACCATGTCCAGCCCGGTGACCATTTCCGTGATGCCGTGCTCCACCTGGAGGCGGGTGTTCATCTCGAGAAAATATATTTGATCCTCTGGCGACACCAGGAACTCCACAGTCCCTGCATTGCTATATCCTATATGCCGCGTCAGCCTCAGGGCATATTCCCACAGGCGGGAGCGACACTCCTCCGACAGCTTTAGCGCCTGGGTCTCCTCCACTATCTTCTGATTCCTCCGCTGGATAGAGCAGTCCCTTTCGAACAGGTGGACCAAGTTGCCGTATTGGTCGCCAAGGATCTGCACCTCTATATGGGAAGCCCCCTGCATATATCGTTCAAAGTACAGGCGTGAGCTGCCAAAGGCGTTGGTTGCCAGGGTCCGCTCCTGCTGGACTACACTCTTGAGCTCCTCCAGAGACGGTATGATGCGTATCCCTATCCCGCCGCCGCCCTGGCTGGCCTTCACCATCAGGGGAAATCCTAGCTTCCAGGCGGCGGCCGCGGCCCGGGATTCGTTCACCACGGTTGCCGTCCCAGGCAGTACGGGAAGGGATGCCTTCTTGGCCAGCTTTCTTGCCTTGACCTTGTCCCCCATCTGCTCCATGACTTGCGGGGAAGGGCCAATAAAGGCGATACTAGCCTCTTGGCAGGCCCTGGCAAAAGCGGGGTTTTGAGAAAGGAAGCCGTACCCCGGGTGGATTGCCTGGGCTCCCGAAACTCTGGCTATGTCAATGATCCGAGATATGTTGAGGTAGCTGTGTCGGGGAGGGGATTCTCCAAGAAGGTGTGCCTCGTCGGCCATCTGTACGTGGAGCGTGTCCCGGTCCGCCTCTGAATAGACTGCCACCGTCTTGATTCCCATGTTCTTACAGGTGCGTATGACCCGGCAGGCTATTTCGCCCCGGTTGGCTATCAAAACCTTGCTAAACATTGTGGACCCCATCTGGTTCCAAAATTGAGGGAGACCTCGAACTACCCTTATATACTCCACTCTTGTGGGAATGTTCTAGGTGCTCCATGAACCTCTTGGACTGGATTTCTTTATCCAGCCAATACTTCAGCGTTGCGCCTAAGAGGCTTTTCAGCTCCTCCTCCAGTTCGCCGTGGACCTGGAATCTGGCTATGTCTGGCAGGTCGGACCTGTCGAGGAAGCGCATGACCTTGATGGCCTGAAGCGATAGCGACATGATGCGCGCCCGGGGAGGAGTGCAGCGGAGGCATAGCGCTCCTCCCGCCTCGGGAGTGAAACGGTGCAGGCCTGGGGAAAGCTCCTCCCGACATTCCACACACCGGTAGAGCTCGGGCATGAATCCCGACAGGTTGAGAAGATGGAGCTCAAAGTAGCGCAGAGTAAGCTCGTCACGGTGTGAACCGTCGAGCACACGCAGCGTATCGACCAGGAGCGCGTACAGCTCCGGACTGGGGCTGCCCTCCGTTCCGAAGCCGTCTATAAGCTCCGCCAGGTAGATCGCTCTGGAGAGTGGCTCCAGGCTGGCTTTGAGGGTGGCGAAGCTCTCCAACACCTGGCCCTGGGTAACGGTGTCCAGGCCCCCGTGACCGGCTCGGGCCAAGGCTAGCTGTACCCTGTTGAGGGGCTCAAGATGCCCCACCATCTTGCTGGTGGGCTTCCGGGCACCCCTTACCACGGCCCTGAGCTTTCCCGTGTCCTTTGAATAGAGGGTGACGATCAGGCCCCCTTCGCCCACGGGCGTAGACTTGAGCACCACGGCCTCGGTCTGGTACGCCCTGGGCCGGGCCATTGTTATAGCTCCTGCCTACCCTGAAACGCGCGACTCAGGGTCATCTCGTCGGCATACTGCAGGTCGCCGCCCATGGGCAGGCCCCGGGCGAGGTGGGTTACCTTGAGTCCGAGGGGCGCGACGTGACGCCGAATGTACATTGCCGTGGCCTCCCCCTCCAGGGTGGGATTGGTGGCGATGATGACCTCCTTGACTGTGCCGTCCTCCAGACGAGGAAGCAACTCATTCAGCTTCAGGTCTTCTGGCCCGACGCCGTCCATAGGCGATATGACGCCGTGAAGGACGTGGTAGAGTCCCCTGTAACAGTGCGTCCGTTCCAGGGCCAGCACATCCAATGGCTCTTCTAGGACACAAATCTGGCCCCTATCCCGCCGCAGGTCCGAGCAAATGGCACAGGGATCGACGTCGGTCATGTTTTGGCAAAGGGAGCAAAAGATGATCCTCTCCTTGACCGCCAGGATAGCCTGGGCCAGGGAGCCGGCTTCCTCGGATGGTAGCCTGATGAGGTAGTAGGCGAGGCGCTGAGCGCTCTTGGGCCCGATCCCCGGGAGCTTGTTCAGCTCTTGTATCAGCCGCGCCACCGGTGGCGCGGCGGAGGGGGTGTATTCCGTGCTCATGCTGATGCCCTCGAGGGCGCGCTGTGACCTGGATGTCTTGCCATCTTTCTCCCACTTACTAGCGATTCCAGGGGCAGTATTAGCGCGGGTCGGGGCTGTAGTATGCTGGCTGCCGACGAATCGGCCGTTGGTGAGTTTGGGGATACAGGGTACCTAGGTCAGACCGGGAATATTCATGCCGCCGGTGATGGCGCTCAACTTTTGAGAGGCCATCTCCTGAGACTTACCCAAGGCGTCGTTGACCGCCGCCGTCACCAGGTCCTGAAGCATCTCCACGTCCTCCGCCGCCTCGGGCGCTATCTGTACCGATTCTACAGTCTGCTTGCCGGTCATCAGCACCTTCACCACCCCGCCGCCCGCGCTTCCCTCGACGGTCAGGGTTTCCAGCTCCTCCTGGACCTTCTGAAGCATGGCCAGGGGCTCCTGGGCCCCCGTCTGGACCCGTCCTTGCTGGCGTTGGGCCTGCCGCCTCATCTGCCTGTTCATCATTGTTCCCGTTCCTCCGCGATTCTTGCGCCCATGCTCATAGCCGCCCTTACCAGCGGACTCTGAGTGGCCGACGGGACGCCGTTTCCTGCACCGTCGTCCGCCAGGGTCAGTCTCAACTGGTAAGAGGTCCCAAGGGACTTTTGGAGAGCTTCCGACACTGATTTCATGGCTTGGGGGTCATCAAGCTCCTCCTGCATCCTCTCCAAGTGAGAGCGATGGGCAAACGTTAGGATCAGTGTCTCGCCCTCCAGGTGCTGGCTCTTACAGTCACGTAATAAGGCTCCTATGTTGAACCTTTTGCCCTTGATTCGGCTCAGGGCCTTGACAACCGCCATCCATTGGTCCTGTATATCGCCCTCCGACCCCCTATCTCCACCCTGCGAGGCGCCAACCGGGTCAGCTGTCTCCTCCGTGAAGGGCCCTCGCTCGGCAGGGACGATCGGCCCCGCCGACTCACTCACTTCCTGATGGGTGGGTGAGGAAGTGGGTGGTTGGGTGGCGGGAACCCTGCTGGTGTCCCCAGGTGCCTTTCTCGGAGTGAGTGGTGGATTGGCGGGGGTGGGGGCCTCCTGGTTCTGGAGGATGGGAGGCGTCCACGTTGAGGCCCTTTCTGGTACTGGTTGGGGTCTGGCCTGACGGCGGGACGATGCCGCTGGCTCCGCGTCTTCTGGAACGTCTTCCAGGCACACCTCCACCACGGCCAGCTCCAGAGGTAGGGACGAGGCGGCATCGAACCTTGTGTTTATCTCCGCGAGGTGCTTGAGGGACCTCATTACCCTGGAGGTGGATGCCTTGGGAGCCAGGTCCGCCAGTTGACTCACCGTTTCCTGGGGCAGGTTCAGGGAATCTCGTGAGCCGCACTGTAGCATGAGCACGCCCCGCAGCAGTTCCAGCGTTTGCCTGTGTAGCTGTCGCAGGTCCACGCCATCCCATGCCGCCTGGTTGATGGTGCCCAATGCAGAGGGGGTGTTGCCCAGCAGGAGGTACCGTGTCAGCTCCAGTGACCTTTCCCCGTGGCCAAGCCCCAGCAGCTCGTAGACTTGCTCGCCGCCGATCTGGCCGTCGTAGGACACCACGAGCTGCTCAAGCAGGTTTTCCGCGTCTCTGAGGCTGCCACCCGTGGAATGGGCCACGGCCGTGAGGGCCTCTGCCTCCACGCTTACTCCCTCCTCCACGGCGATGCTTCTCAGGCGCGCAACGATAGCTTCCGATGTAAGGCGGCGAAAATCAAATCGCTGGCAGCGGGAGACTATGGTGGGTAGTATCTTGTGCGGCTCCGTGGTGCAGAGGATAAATATTGCATGGGGCGGAGGCTCCTCCAGGGTCTTTAGAAACGCGTTGGAGGCATGCTCCGTGAGCATGTGGGCCTCATCGATGATGTAGACCTTGTAACCGCCCTCCATGGGCGCGAGATTTACCCGTTCCCTGATGTTCCGGATCTCATCTATGCCCCTGTTGCTGGCGGCATCCAGCTCGATGAGGTCCATGTACCTGCCTTCGTTAACGGCCTGGCACCGGCCGCAACTGTTGCACGGGTCGCCCTCCTCCGCTTCGAGGCAGTTGACGGCCTTGGAAAGGACACGGGCGGTGCTGGTCTTACCGGTGCCCCGGGGACCGCAAAAGAGGTAGGAGTGGGCCACCCGACCCTGTGTCACGGCGTGCAGTAACGTTGTGGACACGTGTTCCTGCCCGACAATCTCGCTGAAGCGCTGGGGACGCCATTTACGATAGTAGACCTCAAAGGCCACCGAACACCCGCCTCAAGAAAATATGGCAGACAGGACTTCCCGTTCCTTCGCCTTCATCTTGGAGGCCTCCGGGGCCTCCACATGGTCGAAGCCCAGGAGGTGCAGAACCCCGTGAACGACCAGCAGCGCAAGCTCCCTGTCCAGATCCGTGGGTCCGGCGCCCGCCTGGCGTACCGCCTGGGGGTGGGAGATTACAACCTCGCCCAGGTCTCGGGGCCCTCGTTGCGGTAGGATGAAGGGCACATCGCCGTTGCCCGCGGCAGGTGAGTCCCCTTCGCCCTCCCATTGGCCCTGGTGGTCGCTGGAAAAGGCCAGCACATCGGTGACCTCGTCCAGGCCGCGGTAGTCTCTGTTGAGGCGCCTGATGGTGTCGTCGTCGGCGATTACGATGCCTACCTGGCACTCTTCGGCGGGGAGGGCCCGGTCCAGGGTACGGGTCGCTATTTCCCTAAGCCATGGCCTGGAGAGCCGAGCCCCAGAGGACCCCACGATGCTGACGTCTATTCGCCTCTTTACTCGTGTAGGCACGCTCTCCTCTTCCTGTATGGAATAATAGCACAGGGCCCTGGCACCTTCAAGAAATCCCGACCTGGCGTCACATCACCCGCCCCTCACCTTCAGGGTGCCACCAAGGCCTCGGGCTCGGCGCCCCGCAGCCTCTGGTTGACAGGCGAGAGCGTCTGGTCTCCTGAGAGGTCGCCGCTTAAGGTACCGGGTTGCTCGGAAAGGTGGTCTAAGAACTCTCCGTAGCTGTCGAATCCTGCCATTGTCCTTATGAAGGCGCCTATCGGGCCGGAGAGGGTGCGCAGTCGCTTCACCTGACCGCCGATGGGACTGACCGAGGCCGGACTTGTGCCGTAGGTGCCGTGGAAGGCAAAGTATGCCTGGTTCAATTTGCGAATGTGGAACCCGTTCTCTACAAAAATCAGACGGCGCGCCTCCATGTACCTCTCCGCCTCTTCGACCTTGCCCTCCTCCAGCAACTCATCCACTCTGAGGCGCGTCTCCTGCATCTCCACGGCAAAGTCGAAGTCGCCCTCTACCTGCCCTTCCGGCCCCTCCAGTATACCTGGTGACCCCGGACCATAGTCACCTGGGGGAGGTGGCCCCTCTTTGGGCTTGCCGGTGATGGCCTCGTACACCCGTTCTCCCAGCTCTTCCCCAGCTATGGTCGCCGCCGTCTCGTTGAGGGTGGTCATCTCGGGAGTCCAGTCCCAGAACTTCCAGCCCAGGGGCCGAAAGAACCAGTACAGGTGCAGCCACTCATGGGAGGCCGTAACGGCAGTTCCGAGCAGGGAGGAGTTTCCTCTAACTATGCTGGGATAGGTAGCTACCCCTCCGATGCCCACCACCAGGGCTGCCAGGTCCATATCACTGAAAACCCTTTCCTCCAGTGCCTCCATGTCCTCTACCTTCATATTCGGCTTCAGGAGCACCGTCTTCATCCGCGCGATCCTGTCTCTGGGGGAGACCACGAGAACCCTCGGAGGGCTCGACAGGGCCACGTCCACCGGGGGTATGATAAGCCCAAGTTGGGACGACAGCCCCTCCTCGGCCACGACCGAGCTGACTTCGGATTCCAGGGTCTCCTCGACCTGGGCCTTCATCCTCGATCTCCTGCCCCTCATGCGCTGGATGCGTTCCAATAGCCTGTCTGCTTGTTCTTCGGTCTCATTTACCTTCGCCGTGGACTGGCCGGAGGCTGCGTCGCGGGACGTTCGCGCGTTGAGGCCAGTCAGCTCCTGCTCCAGGTCACGGATCTCTGCTCCCAGGCTGAAGAACTCCTGCAACTCCGCTATCCGTTCCTCGCGGCTCCGCCAGTTCCACGGCAGGAGACTGGTCAGCTTGTAGAACCACTTGTCTGGGAGGTGGGAGGCCTCCCATAAGATGAGGTCGTACTTATGGGGAGCGGCCGCAATGTCGATGGCCGAAAGCTGTAGCACCCCTCGGCCCAGTGACAGCAGGAGCAGCGACAGCGTGGTTATGAGTATTGCTTTCCTCAGGCGGCGCATGTACCCAAGTACCAGAATAACATAATGCAGCCAAGTTGAGAGGCCCTGACTCCGATGGCGGGAGCTTTCGGCGATGATGGGCGTTGCGTTACAAAGGGTGTTTTGGCTAAAATAGGGCAGTGAAAGGGACCGGTGCGGGACGGCGAAAACCTAAACCTGTAGGGTCCCGTTGCCCGGTTCCCATTGCGACAATCGCTGGAGGGAGATAGTCATGCCTGTGACCGATGTTGGCCAAATACGCAACGTAGCACTATTGGGACATGCTGGTGCCGGAAAGACATCCCTGTCTGAAGCTGCACTATATAACGCCAAGGCGACGACGCGCCAGGGCACGGTGGTGGATGGCAACACGGTCTCCGACTTCGAGCCGGAGGAGGTAAAAAGGGGTGGCAGTATCCAGATTGCCCTCGTTCCCTTTACGTGGAACGGCCACAAGGTGAACTTTGTGGATACTCCTGGTTACGATGACTTTATCGGGGAGGTCATATCGGCGCAGCGAGTATGTGAGGGCGCCATTATCGTTGTGCCGGCCTCCGCAGGTGTGGAGCTGGGGGCCGAGCGAAGCTGGGACAGGTGCGAGAGCGAGGGTAAGCCGCGGATGTTCCTTATCAACAAGATGGACAGGGAGAATGCGGACTTCTACAGGTCCTTGGAGAGTATCCAAAGTAATTTTGGGAGGAGGTGTGTCCCTTTGCAGATACCCATAGGTTCGGAGCAGAGCTTCAAGGGTATCGTGGACCTGCTGCGGCTCCCCGATGAGGTCCCCAATGAGGTGGCCGACGAGGTAAAGGATGCCCGCGAGCGGCTCATTGAGGCGGTAGCGGAGACCGACGACGAGCTAGCCAACAGGTACCTGGAGGGGGAGGAGCTGGCCCAGGATGAGATCGTCCAGGGGATGAGGAAGGCCATCCTGTCTGGGGCCATCGTTCCCGTGCTGGCCGGATCGGCCACCATGAACGTCGGCGTAAAGGATCTACAAGACGCGGTTGTGGCCTTCATGCCCTCTCCTACGGAGGGGGAGCCGATTCGAGCATCTAATTCAGCTAACGGGGATACGGAAGAAGTCATGCCGGAGGCCAATGGCGCGCTGGCAGCCTTCGTCTTCAAGACCACCGCGGACCCGTTTGTGGGCAAGCTTTCCCTTTTCCGCGTCTACAGGGGCACCGTTCGCGGCAACTTAGAGGTCTGGAACGCGTCCAGGAACCAGACTGAGCGCGTAGGCCAGGTATACGTTCTTCTGGGAAAGAGCCAGGAGCAGGTACAGGAGGTCGGCCCGGGGGACATCGGTGCGGTGTCAAAGCTTAGCGCCACGGTCACCGGGGACACGCTGTCGCAGCGAGACCACCCTACGACTTTTGACCGCATTGAGTTTCCCGTGGGTTATTACACCGTGGCGGTCTCCCCCAAGACCAAGGCCGATGTGGACAAGATGTCCATGTCCCTTGCGCGCATTGTCGAGGAGGACCCCAGCTTGCGGCTCTACAGGGAGTCCGATACCAATGAGACCCTGATCGCGGGACTGGGGGAAACCCATGTAGAGGTTACCACCGAGAGGGTGCGGCGGAAGTTCGGCACCGAATTGGAGTTACAGCTACCCAAGGTGCCCTACAAGGAGACCATCACCACCGTGACCCGCGCAGAGTACAGGCATAAGAAGCAGACGGGAGGCCACGGCCAGTACGGGCACGTGCGGCTGCGCCTGGAGCCCCTGGAGCGGGGCCAGGGCTTCGAGTTCGGGCAGGAGGTAGTCGGGGGTTCCGTGCCCAGGGAGTACATTCCTCCCGTGGAGAAGGGAATAATTAAGACCCTACAGGAGGGCGTGCTGGCGGGCTATCCGGTGGTAGACCTTAGGGCCGTCCTCTACGACGGTAGTTTTCATGACGTGGACTCTTCGGGCATCTGCTTCGAGATAGCCGGGTCCTACGCGGTCCGAAAAGGGGTGGCGGAGGCTGACCCGCTGCTACTGGAGCCCATCATGAAGGTGACGGTGAGGGTGCCCGACAACTTCAACGGCGACGTGATAGGGGACCTCAACAGCAAACGGGGAAGGATAATAGGCATGACCCCCGAAGGCGGAACCACCGTAATAGAGGCCGAGGTGCCTCAGGCGGAGGTCCTTCGGTACGCAACCGACCTACGCTCGATGACCCAGGGGCGGGGCAGCTACATCCTGGAGTTCAGCCACTACGAAGGGACTCCCCCGCAAAACGCCCAGAGGGTCGTGGAGGAGGCCAGGAGGGCCAAAGAGGCCGCCAGGGCATAGGGGAAACGGGACTCACCAGTCCCTTGCGGGGCGCTCCAACGAGGGTGATGCCCTGGCGCAAGCGTTTCTTGCGGCCTGGATCGTGTTTGGATCCAACCAGGAGCTATGGTGATGCCAGCGAAAAAGGCGCCTAAATGTATCGGCGAACTCCGGAAGAGCCGATACACCGTTCTTCCCGTTCGTGAGGAGCTGCGGAAGAACCTGGTTAGCAAGCTCAAGAGTGGGGCTACCCTCTTTCCGGGCATCGTTGGTTTTGAAGACATGGTTATCCCCCAGATAGAGAACGCCATACTGGCCGGTCAGGACATGGTCCTACTCGGAGAGCGGGGCCAGGCGAAATCGCGCGTGATCCGCCAACTGGTCACCCTGCTGGACGAGGAGGTACCGATAATAGCGGGGTGTGAGATCAACGACAATCCATACGCCCCCATCTGCAGGGTTTGCAAGGACAGGGTGGCCCAGGATGGCGACCAGGTGGAGATAGCATGGCTCCCCAGGGACGCTCGATATACAGAGAAGCTGGCGACCCCTGACATCTCGATAGCCGACCTCATAGGGGAGGTGGACCCCATCAAGGTGGCCGAAGGGCGCTACCTGTCCGACGAGCTCACGATCCACCACGGCCTGATCCCCCGCACCAACAGGGGTATCTTTTCCGTCAACGAGCTCCCCGACCTGGCCGAGCGTATACAGGTTGGCATGTTCAATCTGATGGAGGAGCGGGACATCCAGATCAAGGGGTACCGCCTACGGCTGCCCCTGGATGTGTACGTGGTTGCCACCGCCAATCCCGAGGACTACACCAACAGGGGCCGCATCATAACGCCCCTGAAGGACCGATACGGCGCCCAGATACGCACCCACTATCCCAGGACAATTGACGACGAGATAACTATCATGGAACAGGAGCGATCCCGCTTTCCCAACGAGAAGGACATAACGACCCCCGACTACATGCGGGAGGTTATCGCGGAGATAACCAGCCTGGCCCGGCGCAGTCCCGATATAAACCAGCGTTCGGGCGTCAGCGTGCGGGTTTCTATCGCCAACTACGAGACCCTGCTCAGCAATGCCCTCCGCCGGTCTTTGATCCAGGGTGAAAGAAAGGCCAGCTCCAGAATAAGCGATCTGCCCTATATCGTGGCCTCTTTCGCCGGCAAGATAGAGCTGGAGACCTTCGAGGAGGGTCGCGAGGGCAAGATCATGGAGGACCTGTCCAAGAAGGCCGTGCTTAATGTCTTTAGCCGGTATTGCAGTGCGACGGGTCTGGAGACCGTGGTGGAACAATTCGATAACGGCCTAAGTGTAGAAACCGGCAGCGAGATGCTCTCTGGGCGGTACGTGGAGTTGCTGGACCAGGTCGAAGGGCTTTCGGAGGAGGTGTCTGCCCTGGGAGCCGACGGCAGACCCGAGCTGGTTGCCTCGGCCACCGAGTTCATCCTGGAGGGGCTGCATCTGAGCCGGAGGCTGAACAGGGACCGTCTGGAGAAGGGATTTCGCTACAGGAGCTAGGGTCATAGAAACTGGACGGCGCGCGATGTCATCATATCCTGGTGAGTGTGTCTTGTGCGGCGGCCGAAAATGGTATAATAGGGTGAGTTTCGTGGTCCTCGTGGGTGGGGAGGTCCATAGGGAATTTAGCTATGAATACCATCAAGACATTCGTGTTAATGCTGGTCATGAGTGGGCTGCTCCTGCTTGCTGGGGCCCTGGTGGCCGGGAATCCCATTACCGGGATCATTATCGCCCTTCCCATCGCCCTGGTGATCAACGTGTTCGCCTACTGGTCCAGCGATAAGCTCGCCCTGCGGATGGGAGGGGCCCACGAGGTCTCCCCCGAGCAGGACCGAGAGCTACACCAGATCGTGGATGAGCAGGCGGATAAGGGGGGTATACCCAAGCCCCGAGTCTACGTTATCAATAACGACTCTCCCAACGCATTCGCCACGGGCAGAAATGCCAAGCATGCCGCCATCGCCGTGACCACTGGGATCAGGAGGCTCCTTAACAGGGAGGAGTTGGGTGCGGTGATTGCCCAC
The DNA here is from genome assembly GCA_965247295.1 of Dehalococcoidia bacterium. Lineage (GTDB taxonomy): Bacteria > Chloroflexota > Dehalococcoidia > Lucifugimonadales > JAGWBF01 > CBDFGQ01. The sequence continues at coordinate 855,036 of CBDFGQ010000008.1, read as the reverse complement.
GAGCTGGCACACGTGGGCAACAGGGACACCCTGATCATGACCATGGTGGCTACTATGGCCATGGCCATCGGTATGATCGCCTTTGTCGCCCAGTTTGCCATGTTCTTCGGGGGATTCGGGGGGAGGGGTCGCGGAGGCGCGGGTGGCTACGGAGCGTTGATCGGCATTGTGGGCCTCCTCGTGGTGGCGATTGTCCTTCCCATCTTGGCCACGCTTGTAAGGCTGGCCATCTCCAGGGCCCGCGAGTACCAGGCCGACGCCACAGGCGCCCGGACCTCGGGCAATCCTTACGCCCTGGCCAGTGCCTTGGAGAAGCTGGAGATGGGCACCGCGAGACAGCCAATGAAAGTAAACGAGGCGGTAGCCCATCTTTACATCGTCAACCCCCTCAAGGGCGAGCCCTCCGAAGGCCACACGCGGAGCGAACGGAAGGAAGGACGGTTCTCCCGCCTGTTTTCTAGCCATCCCCCGATCCCGGAACGTGCGCGGCGGCTCCGTAACATGAGGATGGGCTGGTAAGAATAGATTGCTGAACCCCACGACTGTCCTAGTTACCGGCGGTGCGGGTTTTATAGGCTCCCAACTGGTTGACCGTCTCATCTCACTGGGCCACAGGGTCGTCGTCGTCGACGACCTGACCACGGGACGGCTCCAACACATCAACAAAGTGGCAACCTTCTACCACACCGGCATCTCCACCCCCGGCCTCGAGGAGATTTTCGAGCGGGAACAGCCGGCCATCGTAAACCACCACGCGGCCCAGGTAAGCGTTAGCCATTCCGTTAAAGACCCCGCAAGGGACGCCGAGGTCAACATCCTGGGCACCGTCCGGCTCATCGAGCTGGCGAGACGCTACGGAGTTGAGCGGTTTATCTTCGCTTCAACCGGCGGTGCTATATACGGTGAGCCGGTCTACATGCCATGCGACGAGCAGCATGTGATCAACCCCCTGTCGCCCTATGCCCTGTCCAAGCACGTCGCGGAGCGGTACCTAGAGCTCTATCACCGCACCTATCGTCTGAACGGCATCGTCCTTCGCTACAGCAACGTGTACGGAGCCCGTCAGGACTCCATGGGCGAAGCCGGCGTAGTTGCCATATTCATTAGGGCAATGCTGGAAGGGAAGCAGCCCCGGATATACGGGAGTGGCGAGCAGGAGCGCGATTTTGTCCACGTTGACGACGTAGTGGATGCTAATATCATGGCCATGGAGGGCGGACTGGGACCATACAACATCGGCACCGGAGAGGGGACCTCGGTAAATCGAATCTTCGAGCTGCTGAAGGGTATCATAAAGTATAGATGGAGTCCCGCGTACGGGCCGGCTCGGCCCGCGGAGGTGTTCAAGATACGCCTGGACTGCTCGAGATTTGAGACGGAGTTCGGCTGGAAGCCGAAACTGTCCCTGGTGGAGGGATTGAGCAGGACCGTTGAATACTTCCGGCAGAGCGTGGGGTCTGCCACGTAACAGCGGAATCATGAGGTGATGGAATGCAAACGGACTACGACGTAATTATCCTGGGAGGTGGTGCAACGGGGCTGAGCGCCGCACTGTACACCGGTCGGGCTATGCTCAAGACCCTGGTGCTGGAGAGCCTGGGATGCGGCGGACAGATACTGGTTACTGATATGATCGATAACTACCCGGGATTCCCCGATGGCATCAGGGGACCCGAGCTCTCTCAGCTCATGGAGGCGCAGACGCGCAGGTTCGGGGCCGAGATCAGGTACGAGGAGGTTGCAGGGGTGGAGGACCTCGAGCAACCCGCCAAGATCGTACGCACCAGTGATGGTCTCTATACAGGTAAGACCCTAATCATTGCCACCGGTGGGTCCCACAACAAGTTGGAAGTGCCTGGTGAGGATGAATACGCTGGCAGGGGCGTGTCCTACTGTGCCGTCTGCGACGGGAACTTCTTTAAGGACGAGAACGTGGTCGTCGTAGGTGGTGGGGACGCCGCCATGGACGAAGGGGAGTATCTTACGGGTATCGTAAATCAGGTTACTGTGGTACACCGCCGCGACCAGCTAAGGGCCAGTCCCATACTACAGGAGAGAGCCCTCAACAACCCCAAGGTCAAATTCCTGTGGAGTCACGTCGTCGAGAGCGTAGTGGGCAATGAGGTGGTAGAGGCGGTTCGCGTTAAGGACCTCAAGACCAGCGATGTTTATGAATATCCTACCGCCGCCGCGTTCATCTATATAGGTTTTCACTCCAACAGCGAGTACCTGAAGGGTAAGGTCCCAATGGATGACACGGGCCACATCCATACCGACATAAACATGGCTATCAGCATTCCCGGTGTCTACGCGGCTGGCGACATTCGGGTTAACTCTCACCGGCAGCTGGGCAGCGCCGTTGGTGACGGTATAACGGCTGCCCTGTCCGCCTATCGGTACATCACCGAGGGGTAGCGGCAGGCCAATCTTCGTCACCCTCATCTGCGCCGTGAGCTCTTCTCTGTCCCTACAGTCGTGGTATGTCCCTGATCAGCAGGGCAAGGCTGGCCACGATTATCACAGCCACGATGAGCCGCCGAAGCATAACGTCGTCGATGTGCCTGGACAACAGCACCGCCAGCCCGAACCCCAGCGGCGCGGCGGGACTGAGGCGCAGCAGTAGCCATCCCCTCTCCAGTGTGAACAGGCCCGTCGCCGCGTACAGCGTTACGGCGCCCGTGGCCACCACCAGGTGGTAGAGTGCTATGGAGGCGCGGATTGCCCGGCCGGACCACATCTGGTTCCCGAGGAACAGGGCCACCAGAGGAATGCCCACCCCCAGGCCGGTAGTCAGCATGGAGCCCAAAAAGCCGAACAGGGGGCTTAACAGTCCAGTCCTGGGGAGAGGGCGTTGGACATTGAGGGCGCTAGGAAGGGCAAGGAGCAGTATCACAGCGGCGATGGTTATTCGAAGGGTACCTGGGCTTGCCGAGCTCAATATCAACACTCCCACGGGTGTCGCCGCCAGCCCGGTCAGTGTCATGGGTAGTACGGCGCGCAATGGGACATCGTGCCGGGTCCGAATAAGAACGATGGTCAGTAGCAGGACCGAAAGGCTGTTGACCGAAGTGACCACGGACTGAGGGTCGAGCAGTAGGAGCAGAATGGGGGCCATGACCATGCCCATGCCGAAGCTGACCAGGCCCATGACGGTTGATGCGGCAAGAACTACTGCGAGGGCGAGGATGAGCTCAGGCGTAGAGAGCAACGGAATGTCCTCTAGGGCGGGATATTGAAGGGTTGCGCCGGGAGCGAGCAACAAACGGCGGGCGTGGACTGGGTATATTCCCCGAGGGTGGTGCCGTTATCGCTGAGGCTTCCAGGTCAGCATAGGTCCGAGCGCGTTGTGCCCCAGAGAGGGACGGCCAGGCACTACAGGTTAAAGGGAGCGTCCGCGAATTCCCGTTCCTTGACGTAGATCTGGATGCGGCCCAGGCCTGACTCAAGGACCAGGATTCTGCCCTCGTGATCCACGTTTACCGCCACGGGCCGCCTGAAGCGGTATTCGGGAGTCAGATCAACCCTGCGGCGGGCCTTCTGGTAGTCCGGATTGGCATCCACGCTGGACTGGGCCCACACCGACAAACTATCCGCGTCTCCCACGAAGGCGGTAATAAAGGTGCCATCAGAAGAATAGATGTTGAGCTGATGGCTGCCCCAGTCCGCGACGTAGACATCCCCTTCATCGTCTATAGCCACGCCAGTGGGACGGTGTAGCTCGCCCTCGCCGGTCCCGGGGCTGCCGAAGCTGGCAATGTATTCCCCGTCGGGACCGAACTTCTGCACACGGCTGTTTTTCCAGTCGGCCACGTATACATGCCCGTTCTTGTCGATGGCAATGCCCCACGGCATGTTGAGCTCGCCGTTACCGCTACCCTGACTCCCCCACTTGTGTAGGAACCTGCCGTCCCTGGTAAGCGCCTGGACACGGTGGTTGAGGCTGTCCACGATGTACAGGTTGTCTTCCTTGTCGAAGGCGAGCCCCGAGGGGCCGTTGAGCTCCCCGTCGCCGGTGCCCTTCGTGCCCCATTTCCCCAGGCAGGTCCCGTCTTCGCCGAACATATGGATCTCACTGGTGTGCTCGTCGGAGACGTACACCTTGCCCTGGCTGTCGGTGTCAACCGACGTGGGCCAGGGCGACTGACCACCGCCAAAGCCCGGGCCCCGGACTTCCCACAGGAAATCGCTGTTTAGGGTACATTTGGTTATTCCGTGGGCCGGGTTGAACTCGGTGCCCCTGCTGATCACGTACAGGTTTCCTTCTGAGTCCACGGTGAAGTCCATGGGGTTGCTAAAGCCGTTACCGGCCTGGGCGTTTCTGCCGATACAGTACCCGTAGTTATATACTCGGCCAGACACCTGTTTTGTCAGCATCCTCTCATCTCCTGCTGCGGGCTTGGGCCACTGGATACGATATGCGATGGATCAAAGCCAGCCACCGGTTCCACATGACCTGGTACCGGGGTACGAGGGAACCCCTACCTGCTGATGGGCACGCTCTCGGGAAGTAGGAGGCGCATCGTGGTAAAACCACGGATACCTGGGAACTGGGGTTCATCCCGCCAGTTCCCCGTCCCTGTCGCCGTGGGTGGCACTGCCGACGCCCCATGTGGATGGGGGGGGGTGGGTGTGTTACTTTTTGATGAACTCCAGCTGTTCGAAGGAGCCGCCGACGATGTGATTGGCTTCCAGGCCCATCCAGTCCTCGATGATGGTGGAGTAGACGCCCCTGAAGTCCATGTTGGGGACCAGGTCGCCGAACTGTAGGTCTTCGGGCTTTCTGGAGGGGTACTGGCCGTGGTAGCCGCCGACGGCCGGGTCTCCGATGGCGAAGGCGACGCCGCCAGCGCCATGGTCGGTGCCGGAGCCGTTGTCGTGGACACGCCGACCGAACTCGGAGAACATGATGACGACGACGTTGTCTGCGGCGTCATGCTCTTTGAGGTCCTGTAGGAAGTCGTAGACGGCGCCAGAGACCTCGGTCCAGAGCTGGGCATGAGTGGAGAGCTCGCTGGCGTGGGTGTCGAAGCTGGCGTGCTGGGTGTAGAAGATTCTGGTGCCGAAGCCTGCGAGGTGGACCTGGGCGATGTCGCGCATCTTTCTGGCGATGGGGTTATTGGCGTACTCCACGGAGGAGGAGTAGATTTCGGGAGCCGTCCGGAGGATATCTGCGCCCTTGAGGGCGTCCATGCCGGTCTGGCCGAGGTACTCCATGGTGTAGCCGGTGCCGATGGCTGGTCCGTACATGCGAGCGAACCTCTCTAGAGCGGCGGCCCTGCGGTCGTCTTCCAGGGAGGTGAGGATGCCGTATGTGGAGAGGTCGGAAACGGAGGCGACGGAGACGCCAGGCAGGGCGAGGGCCCTGGGGAGGCCGTTGCCGAAGTTGACGGAGGTGAGGACGTTCTCCTTGTTGGGGTCCAGGTCTCTGGTGGCGCGACCGAGCCAACCCTCGGTGCCGACCTTATCGGGCTCGCAGGTGTGCCAGATGTCCATGGAGCGGAAGTGGGACCTAGGGGAGTTTTCGTAGCCGACGCCGTGGATGATGGCGACCTTATCCTGGTCCCAGAGGTCCTTGATGGGCCCCATGCTGGGGTGCAGGGCGAACTCGTCGTCCAGTGGGATCATCTGGTCCTGGGCGATGCCAACCATGGGACGGTTGTCGTAGTAAAGGGGGTCGTTGTAAGGGATGATGCAGTTGAAGTAGTCGTTGCCCCCCGTAAGCTGCAATACCACCAGGACCGGGTCCTTCTTGGTAGATGTCATTAGCTATTGCCCTCCTTCCTTGCTTTAGCCATTCTAGGTGAACTGAAATTCCCTCGATGCTACTATCAAGGCCAGCATATCACCTACTCTACGGGCCGAATCCTTGGACTCCTCCTCCGAGCCCCAGCGAAGCTCGCCACCCCGCTCGGCCATGGATGTAAGCTCCTGGCGGGTCGCGTCGGCGACCTCCAGGGGGCCGAGCAGGTCCAGGCAGGTATCTACAAAATCGGATGGAGCCAGGTTGCCTTGGGCCCTGGTCCTGCCGATGATGGACTGGACCCCGGGCATCTCCACGTTAGACACGCGGTCGGCGGCGAAGTTAATGCGCCTCACCAGGGAGCCGCTGTCTATCCACTCGGCCCCGGTGTGCCAGCCCTCGACACTGGGCGGGTTGATGAGCTCCTGCCCCTGATAGCCGGTCTCTTCCCCTATGGGTTGCAGTCCCGGCCTGGGCCACTGGAAGTCGCCTACGAGGCGCATGGTCCCCACGACTACCTCAGTCGGGCTCTTGACCTTGGCCCAGCGCACCGATTCGGCCTTGAAGAAGTCAGAGTTGAACAGCACCCGCAGGGTAGAGCGAATGTCGTACCCCGAACTCACGAAGGCGTCTCCAATGATATTGATGGCCACCGGGTCCTTGGGCGGCGTGACCTGCCACGCCGGGACCTGGACCTCGTCGGCCACGAAGAAGTTGTACAGGTGCCTGGCGACGAACCTGGCCGTTGCGGGCTGATGCACGATAATGTCCACCACGTCCTCGCCGTTGAAACATCCCCGGTGCCCCAGGAATACCTTCTCCGAGTCGTCGTGGTCCTCGGGCTTATACTGAAAGCCCCAATAGAAGCGTCCCAGGGGCAGGCGGGGTATCTTGGGCGATATGGTCCATCCGGTGAATGCCCTGGAGCACTCGTAGACGTCCTGCTCGGTGTAGTTGCCCACACCCATGGTGAACAGCTCCAGCAGCTCCCGGCCCCAGTTCTCGTTGGGGGCGTTTTTGTGGTTCTCGTTGTTGTCCAGCCAGTAGATCATGGCCGGGTCCTTGGCCAGCTCAATTAGCAGGTCCCGGTAGCTGCCCATACCGCACTTGCGGAACATGTCTATCTGCCGCACCACTTCGGTGGGGTTGTCCACCTTTGAGTTGCCCGTGGCGAACAGCTGGTGCCAGAATAGGGCAATCTTCTCTTCCAGCGGGCGCTGGCTGGTCATCATGTAGTAGATCAGGTTAGAGCGACCGCCGGGCGGAGCACCAGGCACTTCGAGCCCGGGGTAATACCGATAGAAGACGTCGGAGTCTACCTCGGGCACATCGTATTTATCGGGGTCTATTAGCTCTTCTACCGTCTGCTCGTAGCCTTTGGCAACCCGCTGCTCCAGCTCGTCGCGGCTGGCGCCAAAGCCGGCCCGTCGCATGAGGTGGGCCATGAGAGCGATATCGTTATCGGGCATGTAACACCCCCCCTTCTCTTGGGTCACTCCAGTTCTGTGCGACTCGTCCTACGAGTCCCAGATAATTAGCGGAATTGTAATATACAACAGGCGACCATGTCAACAGAATCTAGGGACACGGGCGCGTGCCCGGCGTGTCCAATCCCGAAGCCTGGGCTGGGCAGCCATACAGTGCTGGCCCTCCTGTATACGGGTCCTGACTGACCCAAAACAACGCCACTCACCTTGGCCTCGCCAAATGGTGAGTGGCGGTTTGTGCCCGATGGACAATCGTAACCGTCGCCCGCTCCAGTTCACTTTGGCGACACGGCCGACGCCCGGGCCAAAACGTGTCACCCTGTTATGGGTACCGGGTTCCTACTACAGGTTGAAAGGCGGGTCTACCCAGTTCTCTTCCTTGACATAGATCTGGATGCGAGAGGACTTCATTTCAAGGATTATGATCTTCCCATCGGCGCCCACGTTTATTGCCACCGGCCGCTGGAAGCGCTGTTCCCGGCTCAGGTCAAACATCCGGCGGGCTTTCTTGGCGTCGAGGTTCACCTCAAGTCCGGCCTCCGCCCAGGGCGATAGATTTATGGCGTCACCGAAGAACGCCGTGATGAAGTTACCCTCGGCATCATAGACGTGTACGCGATCGTCGCGGTTGTCGGTTACGTAGAGGTCTCCCTCATCATCTATGGCCACGTCGGTGGGACGGTACAGCTGCCCCTCGCCCGTTCCCGGGCCGCCATAGGTAGCTATGTATTCCCCGTCGGGACCGAACTTCTGCACACGGCTGTTCTTCCAGTCGGCCACGTACACATGCCCGTTCTTGTCGATGGAGATGCCCCATGGCATGTTGAACTCGCCGTTACCGGTGCCATGGGTGCCCCACTTGTGGAGGAATTCCCCTTCCTTGGTAAACACCTGGATCCGGTGGTTGAGGCTGTCCACGATGAAGAGGTTGTCTTCCTTATCGAAGGCGAGCCCCGAGGGACCGTTGAGCTCCCCATCGGCGGACCCCTTGGTGCCCCACCTACCGAGCGAGTTCCCGTCCTTGTCGTGGATGAAAATCACCCCTGTCCACTCGTCCGCCACGTAGGAATTCTCGTCTTTGTCCAGGTCAATGGAAGAAAGCCACACGGACTGGTCGGGCACGGGATTGTAGTACGGGGATTCACCAAAGGCGGCGTCAACGCCGACACCGAAGTTGATGTGGTTGCCGGTGCCGAATCCGGGGCCTCGCGTGTCCCAGATGAACTCGTGATTCAGGGTAAGCTTGGTCAGGCCCCGGCCCTTGTTGTACTCGTCTGCGCGGTTGACGACGTACAGGCTGTCGTTGGAGCCCAGGGCGAAGTCTATTGGGGACCAGAAGCCATCGCCTCCCATCGCGGTCCTGCCGACGCAATAGTCGTAGTTGTAGACTCGGCCGGCTACTTTTCTCGTTAGCATCGTTGGCTCCTCTTTCTAAAGTCCGGTCAACTATTAGCCTGGCTAGAATAGGCGGCCACCAAAGATCACCCTATAGGCCAGGGACGATGGTGCCCACATTCTTGCTATGACCGATAGCCTTGCCGGAGCGTACATCCACGCTGCCGGCCGTGGTCTGCCAGTCACTAACTTAGCCATGCCGCCGGGGAAAATTTCCCAGATTCCCCAGGTGTGCTATACGCTAATTTAACACCCGACGCCCGATGTGGATGGGGGGTGGGTGTGTTACTTTTTGATGAACTCCAGCTGTTCGAAGGAGCCGCCGACGATGTGATTGGCTTCCAGGCCCATCCAGTCCTCGATGATGGTGGAGTAGACGCCCCTGAAGTCCATGTTGGGGACCAGGTCGCCGAACTGTAGGTCTTCGGGCTTTCTGGAGGGGTACTGGCCGTGGTAGCCGCCGACGGCCGGGTCTCCGATGGCGAAGGCGACGCCGCCAGCGCCATGGTCGGTGCCGGAGCCGTTGTCGTGGACACGCCGACCGAACTCGGAGAACATGATGACGACGACGTTGTCTGCGGCGTCATGCTCTTTGAGGTCCTGTAGGAAGTCGTAGACGGCGCCAGAGACCTCGGTCCAGAGCTGGGCATGAGTGGAGAGCTCGCTGGCGTGGGTGTCGAAGCTGGCGTGCTGGGTGTAGAAGATTCTGGTGCCGAAGCCTGCGAGGTGGACCTGGGCGATGTCGCGCATCTTTCTGGCGATGGGGTTATTGGCGTACTCCACGGAGGAGGAGTAGATTTCGGGAGCTGTCCGGAGGATATCTGCGCCCTTGAGGGCGTCCATGCCGGTCTGGCCGAGGTACTCCATGGTGTAGCCGGTGCCGATGGCTGGTCCGTACATGCGAGCGAACCTCTCTAGAGCGGCGGCCCTGCGGTCGTCTTCCAGGGAGGTGAGGATGCCGTAGGTGGAGAGGTCCGAAACGGAGGCGACGGAGACGCCAGGCAAGGCGAGGGCCCTGGGGAGGCCGTTGCCGAAGTTGACGGAGGTGAGGACGTTCTCCTTGTTGGGGTCCAGGTCTCTGGTGGCGCGACCGAGCCAACCCTCGGTGCCGACCTTATCGGGCTCGCAGGTGTGCCAGATGTCCATGGAGCGGAAGTGGGACCTAGGGGAGTTTTCGTAGCCGACGCCGTGGATGATGGCGACCTTATCCTGGTCCCAGAGGTCCTTGATGGGCCCCATGCTGGGGTGCAGGGCGAACTCGTCGTCCAGTGGGATCATCTGGTCCTGGGCGATGCCAACCATGGGACGGTTGTCGTAGTAGAGGGGGTCGTTGTAAGGGATGATGCAGTTGAAGTAGTCGTTGCCCCCCGTAAGCTGCAATACCACCAGGACCGGGTCCTTCTTGGTAGATGTCATTAGCTATTGCCCTCCTTTTTTACTGTGACTCTACTCTAGATTTCGCAAATTCATTGGCCCTAGGCCATCTGGTACTCGCGTGCCGCAGCTATTAGGGCCAGCATGTCCGCCACCCTTCCGGCCGACGTACGCGAGTCCTCATCCGAGTCCCAGCAAAGCTCGCCACCCCGCTCGGCCATGGATATGAGCTCCTGGCGGGTCGAGTCGGCCACCTCCAGGGGGCCCAGGAGGTCCAGGCAGATGTCCACGAACTCGGGAGAAGCAAGGTTACCTTGTGCCCTGGTCCTGCCGATGATGGACTGGACCCCGGGCATCTCCAGGTTGGAGAGCCAGTCGGCGGCGAAGTTGATGCGCCTCACCAGGGAGCCGCTGTCTATCCACTCGGCCCCGGTGTGCCAGCCCTCGACGCTGGGGGGGTTGATGAGCTCCTGCCCCTGATACCCGGTCTCCTCCCCAATGGCCAGAATGCCTGGTCTAGGAGACTTGAAGTCGCCCACGAGGCGCATGGTACCCACTACCACCTCTATAGGGCTCTTTACCCTGGCGAATCGGGCTTCCTTGAAGAAGTCGGAGTTGAACAGGACCCGCAGGGTGGAGCGCATGTCGTAGCCGGACTTGACAAAGGCATCCACTATGGCGTTGACGGCGTCTGGGTCCTTGGGGGGCGTGTCCTGCCACGCCGGCACCTGGACCTCGTCGGCCACGAAGAAGTTGTACAGGTGCCGGGCGATGAACTGGTGGGTAGCCGTCTGGCCCACCACGATGTCTACGATGTCCTCGCCGTTGAAGCGTCCCTTGTGCCCCAGGAACTGCTTCTCCGTATCGTCGTGGTCCTCGGCCACATATCCAAAGCCCCAGGGGAAGTATCCGGGGCCGCCTCGGGGAATCCTGTCGGTTATCGTCCAGCCCGTGAAGGCCCTGGAGCACTCGTAGACGTCCTGCTCGGTGTAGTTGCCCACACCCAAGGAGAACAGCTCCAGCAACTCCCGGCCCCAGTTCTCGTTGGGGGCGTCCTTGTGGTTCTCGTTGTTGTCCAGCCAGTAGATCATGGCCGGGTTCCTGGCGAGCTCCACCAGCAGCTCCTGGTAGCTACCCATACCGTACTTGCGGAACAGGGCCATCTGGTCCACCATCTCCTGGGCCTTGTTTATCTTGGCTTCCCCGGTGGCGAAGAGCTGATGCCAGAAGAGGGACATCTTCTCCTCCAGCGGGCGCTGGCTGTTCATCATCCGGTAGATGACCTCCATGCGCCCTAGCCTTGGAGAGGTGCAGTACTCGAGGTTGGGCATGTAGCGGAAGAGGACCTCTTCATCCACCTCGGGTATGTCGTGCTTTTCTGGGTCGAGCAGCTCTTCTACCGTCTGCTCGTAGCCTGTGGCCAGTCGCCGTTCCAGCTCGTCTCGGTGGGCCCCGAAGCCGGCTCTCCGCATGAGATGGGCCATCAAGGCTATATCTTTATCTGGCATCTAGCTACCCTCCCCCCTTCATTAAGATCAGCAAACGCCACGCATTAGCGCTGCGCTCTCAGCTACACGAAGAAATTACGCCCATTTTAGTATGGCCCCCATCCCTTGTCAACCTAGCGGGAGCAGCGGTACCGTTTGATTCAAGCCTTCGTCGAGCGCGCTCAAGGCCGCGATTCTCTGGTCAAGGGCCCTCCCCTTCATATTTCCCCATGTGCCGCGACCGGTGGTTCCTACAGGTAATTCTAGTCTGGCAGAAGCTTCCTGTCAATAATCAATATCTGTTTTGAGACGATATTTTAACATCATGCGGCCTATGTATGTGAGTGTCTGAAAGGGCCGACCTTATGGTCGGTCGCTGCTTAGCCCGCGTGCCCACCGCAGGCAGCTAGGCTGATTGACTGAACCCCCGCTGCCAATTACAATGCCTATCGCCAGGGGCAGCGTGTGTTCTCAGAGGGATAGGGTGCGTGGGCCCCACAGTGGTTTGACGGGGGGCATAGGTGAGCTACGAGACCATTCTAGTATCTCAGACTGACGGGGTGGCGATATTCACCCTGAACCGCCCCAACGTCCTCAACGCGATGGATTTCCAGCTTGTGACGGAGCTGGACCAGGCGATTACGGGGGCGGAGGTGGACGACAGTATCAGGGCTATTGTCATCGCCGGCGCCGGCGAGAGGGCCTTCAGCGCGGGAGGGGACATACATGAGCAGCGGAGAGACGCCACCGAACTCTCCCCAGAGGAGAATGAACGGCGCCAGGCTATCCGCGCCCAGTGCAGCTGGCATCTCGCGGCCTGTGAAAAACCCACCATAGGAGCCCTTAACGGTCTGGCGTACGGCGGCGGGGCCGTCCTGGCATCCTCAATGGACCTACGGGTCGGATGCGAGCGTAGCAGCTTCCGTTTCCTGGCGGCCGCCTACGGGAGGTTGAACTGTACCTGGACCCTACCTCAGCAGGTAGGGTGGCCAGTGGCCAAGGAGCTGCTCTTCACGGGCAGGGTGGTCGAGGCTCAAGAGGCCTACCGCATCGGGCTGCTCAATCACCTGGTGCCCCCGGAGAAGTTAATGGAGCTGGCGATGGAGATAGCGACCACCATCGCCAGCAACCATCCCGACTCGGTTCGGGGGGTGAAGCATTTGCTGATCGAGGACATTGGCGTGAGCTGGCGGGAGATGTGGGAGCGAGAGCGGACATACCTGACTTCGCGGGTAGAGTCGCCCCACGTGGAGGAGGCTTTCAAGGAGTTCTTGGACCGAAAGGGGCGCTGACCCCTAACCACTACTTTACAACGCGTACCAATTGTGATATTATTCACAATACATACGGAAGTGATGGAGACTCGTGAGGGATAAGCTAAGACTGCCCCCAATATCACTGGGAGTATCGTATTTTCCGGAGTCAAAGCCCTCCGCTCGGCGGAGGGCTTTTCTTATGGGTCCAAGGCGTTGGTCAGGAACAGTGCGGAGGTACATCTAGGCTGCTCGCGTATCCGGTAAGCCCAATCAGCCCCCGAAGCAGGAGCCGTACACGGCCACCTACGCCTCTGAGTAAAAACTCGTCCGACCTCGCCCATGGTAGTTGCACCCCACGGCCCAAAATGATATTAAACTGAGGAAACGGATGAAGCAGAGCTCACCTAAGTTCCGCCGAAGGCTCCTTTTATTCGTGGCCGCAGTCTCTGGCGTCCTCCTGATTGCCCACGCCGGGGGATGTGGCGGTGGTGCGCCTATTATAAAGGTAGACGGTTCCAGCACCGTCTTCCCCATAACCGAGGCGATGGCTGAGGAGTTCCAGAAGGAGTACGGAAAGGTGCTGGTAACCGTTGGTATCTCCGGTACGGGAGGGGGATTCAGGAGGTTCTGCAGCGGCGAGACGCAAGTCACCAACGCTTCCCGTCCCATCAAGCCCGTGGAGGTGGAGGCCTGCCGGGACAACGGCGTGGAGTACATCGAGCTGCCGATGGCCTTCGACGGGCTTTCGGTGATGGTCAATCCGGACAACGACTGGGTGGACTTTCTTACGGTGGACGAGCTGAAGCGGATATGGAGGCCCGGTTCCACCGTCCAAAAGTGGTCCGACGTGCGGCCTGGGTGGCCCGAGAGGAGCATTCACCTTGTGGGAGCGGATACCGACTCCGGCACCTTCGACTACTTCACCACGGCCGTGGTGGGCCAGGAAGGGGCCTCCCGGCCCGATTACACCGCCTCGGCCGACGACAACGTGCTGGTGACGGCCATCAGCGGTGAAAAGTACGGGCTGGGATACTTTGGCCACGCCTTCTACCAGGAGAATATGGACAAGCTCAAGCTGGTCCCGGTGGACCCGGGGACTGGCCCCGTGGCCCCCAGCGCCGAAAGCATCATGGACGGCAGCTACGCCCCATTGAGCAGGCCCCTGTTTATCTACGTCAACAGCGAGGCCGCCCAGCGGCAGGAAGTCCGCGAGTTCGTTAGTTTCTACCTGAGCGACGAGAACACGGCCCTGGTGCGAGAGGTCGGGTACGTGGAGCTTTCCGGGCGCATCTACGAGCTGGTGCGGCAGAGGTTCGAGAGCGGGACCACGGGTTCGGTGTTCGGCGGGCAGGGCTCCCAGGTGGGAATCTCTTTCGAGCGTATACTGGGAGGGGAGTAGCTTATGGAGCACCAGAGCCGAGTGCCCGACCCGCCCCGAGGTGGTGGTGCGGAAGGGCCGCCGGCGGGTCGGGCACTCCAGGGCTACAGCCTGGCCCGAAGCCGGGCGAGGCGAAGGCTAGGAGAGGGCGCCATCCATGGTCTTCTGCTCTTGTGCGGCCTCATTTCCGTGGGCACTACCGTCGGAATAATTGTCATACTGTCCACGGAGACGGTGAATTTCTTCAAGGAAGTACCCGCCGGAGATTTCTTCACCGATACCAAATGGGCGCCCCTCTTCGTGCCCCGGCATTTCGGCATCCTCCCCCTTGTCGGCGGCACCCTGCTGGTCACTGCCGGCGCCTGCCTCGTGGCCCTTCCCGTGGGGCTGGCGACGGCCATATACCTCAGTGAGTACGCCCCCGATCGCCTCCGCCGGGTGGTCAAGCCCATCCTGGAGGTGCTGGCGGGCATACCGACGGTGGTCTATGGTTACTTTGCCCTGACCTTCGTCACCCCATTGATCCGTGTGATACACCCCGGTGCGGACGTATTCAACGCCGCCAGCGCCGCCCTGGTAATGGGTATCATGATCATTCCCATGGTGTCCTCCCTGAGCGAAGATGCCATGATCGCGGTCCCTCGCTCTCTGCGGGAGGCCGCCTACGCCCTGGGAGCCAACCGCTTCGAGACGGCTACGCGGGTGGTGGTACCCGCCGCCCTTTCGGGCATCGTGGCGTCCTTCATCCTGGCGATATCCAGGGCCATCGGTGAGACCATGATCGTTACCCTGGCGGCGGGCGCCACCCCTAATCTCACCGGGAATCCCTTCGAGGGCATTCAGACGATGACGGCCTACATCGTGCAGGTAAGCCTCGGGGATACCCCCCAGGGTAGTACCGAGTACCGCACTATATTTGCGGTGGGTATGACCTTGTTCGTCATGACCTTTGCCATGACTCTCCTGGCACACTACGTGGTGCGCAGGTTCAGGACGGCCTATTAATGGACCTAGAGCGTCTAAGACAGGTCTTCGGTGAGGCCTCCCGGCCGAAGGGGGGAAGGTTCGGTCGCAGGCTCCGCGCAAACTCCTTCCATGGCCTGTCCTTGGCCGCCACTATGGTTGGCATCGTGGTGCTTCTCGTCCTTCTGGGTACGGTCCTTGCCGACGGGGGAGGCTCTCTGTTCAGGGGATTTCCCCAGTTCTTTACCAGCGTGCCGTCCCGGTTCGCCGACCAGGCTGGGATCAAGGTGGCCATCCTTGGCACCTTCTGGATGATGGCCTTCACGGCCCTGTTTTCCTTTCCCGTTGGGATGGGTGCTGCTATATATCTGGAGGAGTACGCCCCGCGCCACTGGGTGACCAGGCTGATTCAGATCAACATTACCAACCTGGCCGGGGTCCCATCCATCGTGTACGGCATCCTGGGACTGGCCGTCTTTGTGCGGGCGCTGGCCCTGGAGCGCAGCATCATTTCGGGGTCCCTGACAATGAGCCTGCTGATCATGCCCATCATAATCATCACGGCCCAGGAGGCCCTGCGCGCCGTCCCCCTTTCCTTACGGCAGTCCTCATATGCTCTGGGGGCAACGCGCTGGCAGACTATCTGGCACGTGGTGCTTTCCCAGGCATTCCCGGGCGTTCTCACCGGCGCCATACTGGCCCTCTCCCGTGGCATCGGCGAGACGGCGCCGCTGATAATGGTGGGGGCACTGTCCTACATAGCGTTCTCGCCTTCCAGCCCCATGGACCCATTCACCGCCCTGCCCATACAGATCTTCAACTGGACCTCCAGACCTCAGGAGGAGTTCCGTGAAATCGCCGCGGCTGGTATCATTGTGTTGCTGGCGGTGCTGCTGGCCATGAATGCCGGTGCCATATACCTGCGTAACAGATTTCAGAGGAGGTCTGAAGGCTAGGGCGAGGCGTGCCTCGCTCCTACACGAAGGAGAGCGTTGGACACCCAGATCAAGATCGCCGTAGACCGCCGGGAGCCGCCGGAGCTCCCCACCAGGGAGGTCGAGGGCGAGCCCATCAAGCTACAGACGATAGGCGTTCACGTCCGATATGGAAACGTCCTTGCCCTGAGGGACATCAACTTGAACATTCCCTCCCATCGGGTAACGGCAATCATCGGACCATCGGGATGCGGGAAAAGCACGCTGTTGCGCTGTTTCAACCGGATGAACGACCTGATCCCCGACGCCCGGGTGGAAGGCAAGGTGCTGTTCAACGACGTAAACCTGTACGCCCCGGATGTGGACGCAACGGAGATAAGGTACCGCATCGGGATGGTGTTCCAGCGGCCCAACCCCTTTCCAAAGTCTGTGTACGATAATGCGGCCTTTGGGCTCCGCATTAATGGGTACGAAGGCGACTTGAATGAGCTGGTGACGCGGTCCCTCAAGCAAGCGGCCCTGTGGGATGAGGTAAAGGACCGGTTGAAGACCAACGCCCTGACTCTGTCCGGCGGCCAGCAGCAACGGCTATGCATAGCAAGGGCCCTGGCGGTGAACCCCGAGGTTATCCTTATGGACGAGCCCTGCTCTTCCCTCGACCCCATAGCGACGCTAGCCATAGAGGACCTGATACGGTCCCTTACCGCTGAGTACACTATCGTTATCGTAACGCACAACATGCAGCAGGCCGCCCGAGTATCGGACGAGACGGCCTTTTTGACCGTTGGCCCGGAGGGTGCGGGGTACCTGGTAGAGCATGGAAACACTCGCCAGCTGTTTACCAATCCGAGTGACGAACGGACTGAAGCGTACATCACGGGTCGCTTTGGCTAGAGGGCGCCATTGTCAGGCCCGGCCCCCAGTCAACGGCCTGCGGACGGCACACGCTGGGGGTAGAGGGTGGGACTACCACCGCTAGGTTAGGGCTTCGCCGAACATAACGGGCGAATAAGGGAGGGGGAGCATGCGAGTAAGAGCGGGATTGGACCGGCAGCTAAGGATGCTCCAGGACGAGGTGATGGTGTTGGGCGGCATGGTGGAGAAGTCACTCGCCAGGGCCCTGGACGCTCTGATAAGGCGCGATCTGGAGGCATCGGACCAGGTGATCCGGGACGATGACTACATCGACAGTAAACGCTTTGACATCGAGGAGCAGTGCATAGATCTGATCGCCACCCAGCAGCCTATGGCCCGAGACCTGCGCATCCTGGTGAGCATGCTGCACATTGCCGTGGAGCTTGAACGCATGGGCGACTACGCCGAGGGTATCGCCAGGATCAGTCTGTTGATGGGCGACGAGCCGACTTTGAAGCCCCTCATAGACATCCCCCGGATGGCCGAGAAAGCCAGCGCCATGCTTCGCCGCAGCCTGGAGGCCATGGTCAACAGGGACACGGTTGCCGCCATTCAGGTGTGTAAGGAAGACGACGAGGTGGATGCCCTGTATGACCAGGTCTATCGTGAGTTGCTGCTATACATGATCCAGGACCCAAAGACCATCGAGCGGGCAACCTATCTCCTCTGGGTCTCTCATGACCTAGAGCGCCTCGCCGACAGGGCCACCAACATCGCCGAGAGGGTGGTCTACCTGGTAACCGGCAAAATGGAGGAGATCAACGTCTCCAAGTATTAGATGGGCTTGCCCGGCGTCTAGACGGCGCAGGGAGCCGGACCCTTCTTGTAGAACATGTGCAGCAGATTTCGCTGGTGCGCCCAGCTGTGGGCGCGTCTCAAGAGGGGAACGGGTATCTGATCCCCTTTGTTGGTGATGCGTATGGTTTCGTATCCCGGTCCCACCATCGTAGGGGCGCTGGGCGCGTGAAGTACCTCGCATCCCGCTGATTCCAGGTGCAGCTTCAAGGCCTGGTAGCCCCTGATCTTCCTGTTGGGGTGCCGGTATAGGTAGAGCTCTATACTCCCTATCATCTCATCAAAGTGCTCGCTGGCGACCCCCTCTCCAGGGCCAGAGCCTCCGCGTATATCCCTTCGCGTGAAGCCGTAGTCTCTCGCCGACACTGACCCACACTCACTTTCGCAGATTTACGTGGTCTAGAGACCCTCCGCGAGCGCCTGTTTGTCCCCCGTGCCATGGACCGGTGGCTCGCATCACGGTCGGGCATGTTCCAGGCCGACCGTCCCTCGGACACCGGTAGGATAGCATAATAAGAAAGGTAACGGGTAAGCGCCGCAGACCGACGTATCCCTACTGGCCTGGAGCGGGGGGCCTGCCAAGAGGACTGGCTGAGGGTTCTGCGGTGTCGGTGCGCTGGGCGGTGCTATCTGGAGTAGGGTCGGAAATGGCATGGAATTGCCTTGACCACCGGCTTTAGACGTAGGAGACTTAATGCCAGGCCCGCGGTCCGTTTGGGGTATCTAAATCCATGTGCGGGTAGTCCTACGGCAGGAATTGCGTGGATGTCATTTTGAGAAGGTGTGGCAGGGGACAATCTTGCACATACCGGTACTTAAATGACTCCGTCGGATTGTGCCTGGGAGATACTAGGGAGTTTTAATAGAGTAAGGGATGCCCTATTACGAAGATAGCATCTCTGGCCGGGAGCATTCGGAACAGCTAGTCAGCCTTGCGCAGCTGCCCTGGAGCCGGATCATAGTGAGTGTCTCTGGGATGCTCCTGGCCATGCTGCTCGCGGCCCTGGACCAGACCATCGTGGCTACCGCTCTCCCCAGGGTGGTGGCCGACCTGGGTGGTCTGGACCAGTTCGCCTGGGTGTTTAGCGCTTACATGCTGGCCTCGACCACTAGCATCCCCATAATGGGGAAGCTCTCGGACATGTATGGCCGGAAGTGGGTGCTGGCCGGGGGGGTGGCCATCTTTTTGGTCGGCTCGGCACTATCTGGAAGCGCCCAAAACATGCTGCAACTGATCTTCTTTCGGGGCATTCAGGGCCTGGGGGCCGGAAGCATAATCGCCAACTCCTACGCGGTGATGGGCGACATCTTTCCGCCCTCGCAGCGTGGCAAGTGGATGGGAGTGGTGGGTGCCGTGTTCGCCCTGGCGGTAGTCATGGGCCCGCTGGCTGGTGGGTACCTCACTGACCATTTGAGCTGGCGCTGGATATTCTTCGTGAACCTCCCCGTGGGCCTGGTTGCTCTGGTAGTGATACTGATGGGTATGGCCAACGTGCGAGACCCCCAGGTAAGGCCGAGTATAGACTACCTCGGTGTGGTCACCCTGGTGGGCAGCGTTGTTCCCCTGCTCCTCGCCCTTACCTGGGCGGGCAAGGATTTCCCCTGGTCCTCGCCCCAAATCGTGGGATTGCTGGTGCTGTCTTTCGGCATGGGAGTCGTGTTCCTACTGGTGGAGAGGAGGGCCCGCGAGCCGATAATCCCAGGGGTCCTGTTCGCAAATCCGATCTTCGCCGTCACGGTGGTGGTGACCTTTCTCACCGCGATAATCATGTTCGGCGGCATCATGTTCATTCCACTGTTTGTTCAGGGGGTAACTGGCGCCTCGGCCACCGACGCCGGGATGACCCTTATACCGATGATGCTTAGCGGGGTCGTGTCGGCCGTCCTTGCGGGGCAGATCATCTCCCGGACCGGTCGTTACCGTGTTGTGGCGATAGGTGGTGTCTCCCTCCTGGCCTTGGGAGTGTACCTATTCACGCGGCTGGATGTTCACTCGTCCAGCACTGATGCCCTCTGGTTCACGGTTATGGCCGGTGCGGGACTGGGCGCTACCTTGCCCACGTTCATGATCTGTGTTCAGAACGCCTTTCCTCACCACATGTTGGGAGTAGTGACGTCCTCAATTCAGTTCTCCCGCAACATCGGGGGCGCCGTGGGCACGGCCGTCCTGGGCTCGTTTATGACGATTCGCCTGGCCCATTGGATTTCCAGCACCCCCCCGCCTGAGGGCCTGGATACGCTGTCGGCGCCGATTGTGGAACGGCTGAGGGATCCCCAGGCACTCATGGACCCCGGAGCGATGGCGCGCATCAGGGAGCTGGCGGGAGAGGGAGATGCCAGCGAGGCCGTGCTGGCTGTGGAGGCGGGCCTTCGAGGTGCCCTGGCCATGGCCATGCAGGACGTGTTCTTCTTGGGCCTAGGTATAGTGCTGGTGGCGGTCGCCGTAACTTTTTTCCTAAGAGAAATTCCCCTGCGGGAAAGCATAATGGAGTCCTCTGGGCGGATGGATGGCGGCGGTCCCGAGTGAGGACGTTGCCGTTCCTGGGGCCTTGTCCCCTATCGGGTAACCTGCCCTATTTCTCCGTGACCAACTAATGTTTAGGTCAGGGGAGATTGGAGATGGGCGAGAATGGCCGATGAACGGTGTTGACAGAGGTTGGCATAGTTGTTAAAGTATCTATTCGTGCCCTATATTGGGAAAGGAGTTGTATGCCTACTGTAAACCAGCTGGTCAGAAAGGGTCGGAAGCCGAAAAAGCGTAAGACCAAGGCTCCGGCCATGCACTGGTTGCAGAACTCGTTGCGAAACCGGGTGGTGTGGGGCCCTGGGGCGCCCCAGCGACGGGGCGTTTGTGTGCAGGTGCGCACCATGACCCCCAAGAAGCCCAACTCCGCGTTGCGCAAGATAGCTCGGGTCCGTCTGACCAACGGGTTCGAGGTGACCGCCTACATCGGGGGCGAGGGACACAACCTCCAGGAGCACTCGGTGGTCCTGCTGCGGGGTGGTAGGGTAAAGGACCTGCCCGGCGTACGCTACCATGTGGTTAGAGGTTCGTTGGACTGTGAGGGCGTGGCGGACAGGCGGAGAGGGCGCAGCAAGTACGGATCGCAGCGTCCCAGGGCGGCGGGTGCGGCCAGGGGCTAATCGTCTTACCGTCAGGAACTGTCCCGATATACCGGCTTAAGGGTGAGGAGACTCATGTCCAGGAGAAGACGGGCTGAGCGGCGGGTTGTGCCACCAGACCCGAGATACAACAGTGTAGAACTGGCCCGCTTCATCAACAGGGTCATGAAGTGTGGCAAGAAGTCCGTAGCCCAGAGGATCGTCTACGGTGCGCTGGATATGGTGGAGCGAGAGGCGAAGAGAGACCCTCTGGAGCTGTTCCAACAGGCGTTAAAAAACGCCTCACCTCTTATGGAGGTGAAGCCTAGGAGAGTGGGTGGCGCCACTTATCAAATTCCCACCGAACTGCGCGCTAACCGTACCGAGGCGCTGGCCTTCCGATGGCTCATCAGGTCGGCCGCCGCACGCAAGGGTATGCCCATGAGGCGAAAGCTGGCTCTAGAGCTGATGGACGCATCGAGGGGCGAGGGAGCGGCAGTGAGGCGTCGCGAAGAGCTGCACCGAATGGCAGATGCCAACCGGGCCTTCGTGCACTACAGGTGGTAGGTTGCGGGGATTCAGGTTCGGCATTTCAGGTCTGGAACTATGGACGACAACTTCCCTATAGAACACATCCGTAATATTGGATTCATCGCGCACATAGACGCCGGTAAGACCACCGTTACAGAGCGGGTTCTCTACCTTGCTGGCCGCATCCACAAGATTGGCGGCGTGGACGAAGGCACGACGGTGATGGACTGGATGCCACAGGAGCGCGAGAGGGGCATAACCATCGCGGCAGCGGCCACCACGTGCTTCTGGCAGAGCCACCGTATAAACATAATTGACACGCCGGGGCACGTTGACTTCACCGCCGAGGTTGAGCGCAGTCTCAGGGTCCTTGATGGTGGGATTGTAGTGCTGGATGCCGTTGCCGGGGTCCAGCCTCAGTCCGAGACGGTATGGCGTCAGGCCGACCGGTACGGCGTCCCAAGGGTATGCTTCGTGAACAAGATGGACAGGGCAGGCGCCAGTCTCGAGCGAACAATTGATACGATGAGGCACCGCCTCAAGGCCAATCCGGTGCCTGTCCAACTCCCCATGATGGAAGACGGCACGTTTCGGGGCGTCGTAGACCTGCTGGAGGGGAAGGCCCTGGTGTTTGAAGAGCAGGACCACATGGCGAATCAGGAAGAGGTACCGATACCTGCGGAGTTTCAGGAACCCTTTGACAGATATCGCGAGGCGATGGTAGAGAAGATAGTCGAGCACGATGAGGGGCTGATGATCAAGTACCTGGAGGGCGAGGAGATCGAGGCCCAGGACCTGCGGGCGGCCCTCCGCAAGGCTACTATCGCCCAAAGCCTGGTGCCCGTCCTGTGCGGCAGTGCCCTCACCGGCAAGGGCATCAACCCCCTGATGGACGCTATCATCAATTTCCTACCCTCACCGCAAGATATTCCTCCGGTGGAGGGTGTTCTGTTCAAGACTGGAGAGACGGTTATCAGGGAGCCCCGGGAGGATAGCCCCCTCGCGGCCCTGGCCTTCAAAGTGACCACCGACCCCTTCGTTGGGCGGCTGGTGTATCTTAGGGTCTACTCAGGGAAGGTCATGTCCGGGGCTACGGTATTCAACTCCTCCAGGGACCTACGAGAGCGCATGGGCCGAGTGCTTCAGATGCACGCCAATCACCGTGTGGAAGTCGAGGAGTCGACGGCCGGTAACATCTGCGCCGCCGTGGGGCTCAAGGGCACGTTCACCGGCGACACGATTTGTACTAAAGAGTCCGCGGTCATACTGGAACCGCCACACTTTCCGTCTCCGGTCCTTTCCGTGGCCGTTGAACCCATGACCAGGGCCGACCAGGACAAGCTGTCTGATGCCATGGCGAAGCTGGCCCAGGAGGACCCCACCTTCGAGGTTCGCTATAATTCGGAGACTGGCCAGACTCTCATCGCCGGTATGGGCGAGCTACATCTGGAAGTCCTGGTGGAACGCATACGGCGGGAGTTCCACGTTGAAGCGTCAGTGGGCACGCCCAAAGTCGCCTACCGGGAGGCCATCACCGAGGCGGTGCGCAGAGAGGGCAGGTTCGTCCGACAGACGGGGGGAAGGGGACAGTACGGCCACGTGTGGCTGGAGATCGAACCCAGAGAGAGGGGCGAGGGGTATGCCTTCGAAAGCCGCATTCAGGGCGGAGTAATTCCCCGAGAGTATGTTTCGGCCGTTGAGGCTGGTGTTAAGGAGGCTATGCAGAATGGCCCCCTGGGGGGCTATCCTCTGGTGGATGTCAAGGTGACCCTTGTGGATGGCAGCTATCACCAGGTGGACTCGTCGGAGCTGGCCTTCAAGGCTGCCGGGTCCATAGCGCTGAGGGACGGAGTTAGGGCGGCGAAACCGATTCTCCTTGAACCGAAGATGGATATGGAGGTGGTTACCCCGGGGGAGTTCCTGGGAGACGTGTTGGGGGACCTCAGTTCCAGGAGGGCCCATATCCAGAGTATAGAGGGGCATGAGGACATTCAGGCGATCAAGGTCCTAATACCCCTGGCGGAGACCTTCACCTATACCACGACCCTCCGGTCCCTCACGCAGGGGAGGGCCACGTATAGTATGGAGTTTCGCTTTTATGAGCCCCTTCCAGATAGCGCCGTACAGGGTATCCTGCATGGATCCAGGGTGGGAATGAAGCGATGACTACCGGTCAGAAGATCAGGATAGTTCTCAGGGCCTTCGACCACAGGTCGTTGGACCTTTCGGCGTCCCAGATAGTGGAAACGGCTGAGCGCACTGGAGCCCAGGTAGCCGGGCCGGTGCCGCTTCCCACCCATATACGGCGGTTCTGTGTCATCCGGTCTCCCCACGTGGACAAAGACTCCCGTGAGCATTTCGAGATCAGGACCCACAAGCGTCTCATAGATATACTGGACCCAACCTCAAAGACCGTGGATTCCCTCACCAGGCTCAATCTGCCCGCAGGGGTGGACATTTCCATAAAGCTCTAGGAGTAGGGAGAAGCTCTCGGAGGTCGTTTCATGATCCGGGGAATGTTGGGAATAAAGATAGGGATGACCCAGGTATTCCGCGAGGATGGTCGGGTCGAGCCCGTCACCGTGATCCAGGCCGGACCTTGCGTCATCACCCAGGTGAAGACCAAGGGTTCCGATGGCTACGAGGCTGCGCAAGTGGGGTATGGGCAGGTAAAAAAGCTTAGCAAGCCCCTAAGGGGACACCTTGGGCGTACCGGGCTGTTCCGGCACCTGCGAGAGTTCCCAGTGGACACCCCGGAGGGTCTTGAGGTGGGGCAACAGGTGAAGGTGGACCTCTTCCAAAAAGGTGAGAAGGTGGACGTGATAGGGACCTCCAAGGGTCGTGGCTTCCAGGGGGTCATGAAACGTCACGGCTTCCACGGGGGTCCCAGAACCCACGGCCAGTCCGACAGGTCCAGGGCCCCGGGTTCCATCGGCGCCGGCACAACTCCAGGCAGGGTGCTCAAAGGCAAGAAGATGGCGGGGCACATGGGGAACGTCAGAATCACCGTGAAAAACCTGGAGGTGATGGAGGCGGACCCAGAGAAGGACATCCTGTTGTTAAAAGGCGGGGTTCCCGGAGCCCCCAACGGACTACTCATGATACGGAAGACGAGCTAGGGGATAGCGGGTATGGGCGAATTTCCAGTAACGCTGTTGGAGCCATGGGTATGGAACTGCCGGTAAAAAATACGAGGGGGGAGGTCGTAGACACCGTCGAGGTGAGCGACGCCCTCTTTGCCGTTCCCCTGAATAGGGCCGTAGTGCATCAGTCGCTGGTAATCTACCAGATAAATAGGCGTCAGGGAACTCACAGCACCAAGACCAGGGCCGAGGTGTCCGGCGGCGGCCGCAAGCCATGGCCCCAGAAGCATACTGGTAGGTCCCGACAGGGAAGTACCCGTGCTCCCCAGTGGCGTCATGGAGGCATCGTTTTCGGGCCTCGTCCCAGGGACCATAGACGGGAACTGCCCAAGAGATTGCGGCGGCTAGCCTTGAAGTGTGTGCTGTCAGAGAAGGTGCGCAGGGACAAGCTCATCCTTGTGGATAGCCTGTCTTTGGATGTGCCTAAGACCAGGGATATGGCGGAGATACTCAACAACCTAGGTGCAACCAGCTCCACCCTGATCGTTACTGACGGGACTCAGAGGAATATCGTGCTGGCGGCCCATAATCTAAAGAAGGTCTGGACCTTGCCCGTGTCCCTTATAAACGCAGAGCAGCTGCTGAGGCGGGAGTCGCTGGTGATGACCTTGGATGCGGCGCGCAAGGCCGAGGAGCTGTGGGCGGTGGAAAGGCCCAGACGGACTGGGTCAGGTAAAGCTGGTTCGGAGCCCACCTCTGGTGAACAGGCCGATCAGGAAGAGTCGGGATAATGGATACCCACAACGTTGTTATTCGACCGATGATAACCGAGAAGAGCACCCTTCTCCAGGAGAGGGGAAAGTACGTTTTCAAGGTCGCGCCTTGGGCCAATAAGATAGAGATCGGGCGGGCCGTGGAGAACACCTTCGGCGTGAAGGTTTTGCACGTGAACATAACCAAGACACGGGGGAAGATGAAGCGATTTGGTCCCCGCGTCAAGAAGACGCCGGATATCAAGAAGGCTGTGGTAACCCTCCGGCCGGGGGACCGGATACAGATCATCGAAGGGGTATAGCGATGCCACTCAAGATTCCCAAGCCCAAGACCCCCGGCACCAGAAATGCGGCCTTGCCTTCTTTTGAGGAGATTACCCATACGGGTCCCGAAAAGTCGCTGTTGCGTCCCCTAAAAAAACACGCTGGCAGAAATGTCCGTGGAAAGATTACCACACGTCACGTGGGTGGAGGCAGCAAAAGGCGGTACCGGGTCATAGATTTCAAGCGGGACAAGGAGGGCATCCCGGGCAAGGTTGCCTCCATCGAATACGACCCCAACCGGTCGGCGCGAATAGCCCTCATACACTACGCCGACGGGGAGAAGCGTTACATCCTTGCACCGGTGGGATTGGAGGTCGGGGCAAGGGTGGAGTCAGGCCCCAGGGCGGAGATCAAGCCGGGGAACGCCCTGCCGCTGAGGTCCATTCCCGCGGGGACCCAGGTGCATAACCTGGAGCTTTCACCTGGCAGAGGCGCCCAGGTTGTGCGGAGCGCCGGGACTGCCGCTCAAGTACTGTCAAGAGAGGGTTCCCATATACTGGTACGCCTTCCATCGGGAGAGATACGCCGGTCTCTGGTGGACTGTCAGGCCACCATCGGACAGGTCGGGAACGTAGACCACAAGAACGTCAAGCTGGGCAAGGCGGGGAAATCTCGACATCGCGGCCAGAGACCCGAGGTTCGTGGCGTAGCCATGAATCCCAGGGACCACCCCCATGGAGGGGGAGAGGGGCGGTCCCCAGTCGGTATGCCGGGTCCCAAGACTCCCTGGGGGAAGCCCGCTTTGGGGTACAAGACCAGGCGAAAGAAGAAGGCCAGCGACAGCTTGATAATCAGAAGGAGGAAATAGGGATGTCCCGCTCAACCAAAAAGGGTCCCTATGTTCACCCCAAGCTTACAAAAAAGGTGCTGGCAGCCCAGGCCTCGGGGGCACAGACGGTGATTCGTACCTGGTCCCGGGCCTCCACCATTATGCCAGAGATGGTTGGCCTAACCATTGCAGTGCACGATGGGCGAAAGCACGTCCCAGTTTTCATTACCGAGAACACCGTCGGCCACAAGCTGGGAGAATTCGCCCCGACGCGCACGTTTCGGGGACATGTAGGCAGGACGGCCCGCCCCCCATCGGGCGGCAGGGGACGCCCGTAGATATGCCCTTAGATATGATAGATGCACAGGGAGGTAACGGGTACCGTGCCTGAAGTCAAGGCCACATCGAGGAATGTGGGGGCCTCCACCAAAAGGCTCAAGCCCATAATAGACCTGGTCCGTAAGAAACGTGTAGTCGAGGCCCTGGATACGCTCAAACTTCTTCCTTCCCCGTGGGCGAGGACGGTGGCCAAGACGGTGAAGTCGGCTTCTGCCAACGCCGAGAACAATCTGCTGCTGGACCCCGAAAATCTGGTGATAGTCAGCATAGTGGCGGACCAGGCCCGTTCGCTGAAGCGTTTCAGGCCTCGGGCCAGGGGCCGCATGGGGCGTATCACTAAACGGTCGTCTCACATAACCGTCGTGGTAGACGAAGGGGAGGTGTCCTAGTTGGGCCACAAGACTCATCCCATAGGATTCAGGCTGGGAATCGTCAAAGACTGGCAGACGCACTGGTTCGCATCTCGGGCCAGGGACTATCGAACCTTGGTGCTGGACGACCTGCGAATAAGGCAGACCATACGGAGTGAGTATAAAAGTTTCGCCAATGCGGGTATAGCAAACATCGAGATAGACAGGGGTACCCAGGACCTGGTCGTCAACGTCCATTCAGCAAGGCCGGGCATCCTTATCGGAAGGGATGGGGAGCGGGTCAAGCGTCTGAGGTCCAGGCTTGAGCAGATCACCAGCAAGCGGATTCAGCTAAACATCATGGAGATCTCCCAACCAGAGCTCAACGCCTACCTGGTAGCCCGGAATATAGCCGATCAGCTTGAGCGAAGGATATCCTTCAGGCGGGCCATGCGCCAGGCCGCCCAGCGGGCCATGCAGGCCGGTGCCCAGGGGATAAAAGTGATAGTTAAGGGTCGTATCGGTGGATCGGAGATAGCTCGCCGGGAGAAGTACATGGAGGGAAGGGTCCCCTTGCACACGCTGCGGGCCGATATAGATTACAACTTGGCCGAGTCCCGGACCGGCATGGGTGCAATCGGGGTTAAGGTGTGGATTTACCGGGGAGATGTCGCGCCCCCTCCAACGGAGGCCGCCATGGAGGAGCTGGAGACTATCGAGGTGACTATACCTTCGGAGCTACCTTCGGAAGAGGCTGTCGATGTTACAGCCTAAGCGGGTCAAGTACAGAAAAATGCACAGGGGACATCGCCGGGGCAAGGCCACTTCCGGAAATGCGGTGACGTTTGGGGAGTACGGACTGAAGGCGCTTGAGTCCTATTGGATAACGGCGAGGCAGATAGAGGCGGCCCGAATAGCCATAACGCGCCACCTGAGGCGCGGCGGCCAGGTCTGGGTTCGACTCTTCTCCGATAAGGCCGTGTCCAAGAAGCCCGCCGAAACCCGAATGGGTGGTGGGAAGGCCGCCGTGGACCACTGGGTGGCGGTGGTCAAGCCGGGGCGCATCCTATTTGAGGTTAGCGGCGTGAGAGAGGACCTGGCGATGGCGGCCCTCAGACTGGCTTCCCATAAATTGCCGATCCCCACGAAAGCGGTTCGCAGGGACGACCTGCGGGCCGCCGGCGCTTGAAAACTAGGCGAGCCTTGCATTGTTCAGGGGGCTAAGGCACCGTGCGCACACATGAGATAAGACAACTAAATGACGAGGACCTGGTCAAGGAGCTGGAGGATTCCTACCGTGAGCTCCTGAACGTTCGTTTTCGCCTTGCCACCAAACAGCTGGCCAACTCCTCCCAGATTCGGGTTACCAGGAGGAACATAGCCCGTCTGAACACCATAAGGCGGGAACGTCGGCTGGAGGTTGCGTAATATGGTTCGCCAGAGTCGGAAGGTCCGGGTAGGACGTGTGGTCAGCGACAAGATGGAAAAGACGGTGGTGGTGGCTGTGCCCTGGCAACAACGCCATCCCCTCTACCGGAAGAATATTCGCCGCATCACCAGGTTCTACGCCGACGATAGGGACAGCCAGTGTCGGCTCGGCGACCTGGTCCGCATCGAGGAGACCCGCCCCCTCTCCCGGCTGAAGCGCTGGAGAGTACTGGCAATAGTGGAGCGGCGGGAGGTGGTGGATGTGAAGCCTGCCGAGCTGGACGAAGGAATACTGTCCGAGGAGCAGGAGCAGCCTGTGGAGCCGGAGGAAGGGATAGCGTCCGAGGAGGAAGGGACAGGGGAAGAGCAGAGTGAGGAGGCAGGAACTTGATCCAGACTTTCTCTCGCCTGGGGGTGGCCGACAATAGCGGGGCCAAGGAGATCATGTGCATAAATATCCCCGGCAGCAGTCGGCGCCGCTATGCCTCCATCGGCGATATTATAGTCGCCAGCGTCAAGGAGGCTATTCCTTTGGCCCAGGTAAAGAAGGGGGAAGTGGTGCGGGCGGTGATCGTCAGGGTGGCCAAGCCGTACCGAAGGCCCGACGGTAGCTATGTGCGGTTCGACGATAACGCCGCCGTCCTGGTTGCCGAAAAGCTGAACACCCCGCGGGGCACCCGGATATTTGGTCCCGTGGCCCGCGAGCTCCGAGACCGGGGATTTATGAGGATTATCTCATTGGCACCCGAGGTCGTGTGATGAAGATACGCAAGGGTGATACCATTGAAGTAATTGCCGGCAGAGACAAAGGCAAACGGGGGCGGGTGGACAGGGTGCTGGTGTCTAAGGGTAGGATCGTGGGCGAGGGCATCAACATGGTGACGCGCCACGTCAAACCCCGGCCTGACTTGAGGCAGGCCGGGAGGATCCAGCAGGAGTCGTCGATCCACATATCTAACGTGATGCTTGTGTGTAACAAATGCGACCGGCCCACCCGCGTGCGGGAAAGCTTCCTGGACGACGGCAGAAAGGTAAGGACCTGTAAATGGTGCAAGGAGACGATAGACTAAAGAGCGAGGGCTCTGGTGGTGAAGGCAAGGCTGCGGCAAAGCCGCGGCCAGCGCGTCGCACCCCTGCCACCAGGACCAAACGTTCCACTAAGGCTGCTGCACCGGCGGTAGAGGAGTCCCCGGCGCCGGAGAGCGTGGCTGCCCCGCCCGAAAAACCGGGCCCTCAAAAGCCACGGCTCCTCGAGCTATACCGTTCCGAGGTGCTGCCGGCCATGATGCAGGAGTTTGGGTACCGCAATGTGATGGAGGCTCCCCGGCTGACGAAGGTTGTGTTGAACATCGGCCTAGGAGAGGCCTTGACCAACGCCAGGGCGATCGAGAGCGCCACAAAGGATCTGACCACCATTTCGGGGCAGAAACCTATCGTGACCCGGGCCAAGAACTCGATCGCCGGGTTCAAATTGAGAGCGGGCAACCCCATCGGAATGTGCGTGACCCTGCGGGGCGAAAGGATGTACCATTTTGTGGACCGTTTGCTCAACGCGGCGCTTCCACGTATCAGGGATTTCCGGGGGGTGTCCCCACGTAGCTTCGACGGTCGGGGCAACTACTCGCTCGGCCTGCGGGAGCAGATCATATTCCCGGAGCTAGAGTACGGCCAGATAGAGCGGATACGGGGCCTACAGGTGACCATCACGACCACCGCCAGGACGGATCGGGAGGCATCTCGGCTACTGACCCTTCTGGGCATGCCCTTCGCAAGTCAGAACTGAAGAGGAGCACTTGGCTAAGAAGTCTCAGGTCGAAAAATGGAAAAAGCCCAAGAAATTCGCCGTGCGACACCACAATCGGTGTAACCGGTGCGGCAGGCCCAGGGCCTACATACGGCATTTTGGACTGTGCCGAATATGTTTTCGAGAGCTTACCCTGGTAGGGGAGCTGCCCGGAGTGCGGAAGGCCAGCTTGTGACTATCGTAATGGGACCAACGGAGCGGATTTTGTGGAGAATGTAATGCCATGCCCGTAACGGACCCTATAGCCGACATGTTGACGCGCATACGAAATGCCCAGACCATGAAGCATGAATCCCTGGTGATGCCCGTTTCAAAGATAAAGGTGGCGATAGCCAGAACGTTGAAAGAAGAAGGGTTTATCAGAGACTACGATGTGCTCAGGGGCCAGCCTCAGCCCGTGCTTAGAATACACCTAGCCTACCGTGAGAACCGGGAGCCGGCCATCAGCGGCCTTCGGCGAGTGAGCAAGCCTGGGCTCAGGGTTTACGTGGCCAAAGGGGAGATTCCCAGGGTGTATGGAGGACTCGGCATAGCGATCGTGTCCACCTCGAAAGGTCTAAGGACGGGAAGGGATGCCTGGCGCCAGGGTATAGGAGGGGAGCTGCTCTGCTATGTCTGGTAACGGTGCTGGCGAAAAAAAGGAAAGGACCCTTTCTAGGATCGGACGGAAGGCTATCCCCATTCCACCCGGCGTCGAGGTCAAGGTGGGCTACGGAGAAGTCACGGTCATCGGGCCCAACGACACAGTCACTCAGCCCATCCACCACGAAGTGGTGGTAAAGCTGGATGATGGCCACGTTGTGGTAGAAAGGTACTCCTCCAGGAAGTTTCACCGCTCCCTTCATGGACTTACCCGGAGCCTCATCGCCAACGCCATCACGGGGGCGACGGAGGGCTACCAGAAGACGCTTGAGCTGATGGGCGTGGGTTACCGGGTGCAGCAGTCCGAAACTGGAATAGTGCTCAACGTGGGCTTCAGCCACACAGTGGAGATCAAGCCGATTGAAGGGGTTACCCTGACCGTGGAGGGCAACAACCGGGTCCACGTTCGGGGCTCCGATAAACAGAAAGTCGGCGAGGTGGCATCCACCATCCGCAGTGTACGGCCGCCCAACGCATACAAAGAGAAGGGCATCAAGTATGCCGGCGAGGTGCTCCACCTCAAGCCAGGGAAGGCGGCAGCCCGTAAGAAGTAGCGTACCCTTACGGTAAGCTACGGGGAACAACGAATGCCTAAAGACAAGGACTCGCGGAAGCTACGCGTGGCGAGACATCGCAGGGTCCGCCGTAAGGTACGGGGGACATCCGAGCGTCCTCGGCTTTGCGTGTTCCGTAGCCTAAATCATGTCTACGCCCAGGTCATAGACGACGTAAACGGCCGTACCTTGGCCGCGGCCTCCAGCCTGGAGCTTGGATCTGGCCCCTGCGCAAAGAAAGGGGCCAAGTCCGAGCTGTCCAAGGCAGTCGGCACCGCTATAGCTGAGCGGGCGCTGGAAAAGGGGGCGAGCAAGGTGGTCTTCGACCGGGGGGGATACAAATTCCACGGCCGTGTAAGGGCCGTGGCCGAAGCCGCCAGGGAAGGAGGTCTCGTCTTCTAATGGTCTCTGCTTTGACCCGGGAGGCTGGTGGGAGGATAGACCCCACCGGGCTCAATCTGAACGAGCGGGTAGTGTATACCCGGCGCATAGCCAAGGTGGTCAAGGGGGGCCGCCATCTGCGATTCAACGCCCTGGTGGTCGTGGGAGACGGGGAAGGGGTGGTGGGGGTAGGCCTGGGGAAGGCCCGGGCCATTCCCGATGCCGTCAGGAAGGGCAACGCCCTGGCCAGGAAAAACCTGGTTCGAGTTCCCCTGAAGGGTACGACCATACCCCAGGAGACGTCCACCACCAAGGGAGCATCCATCGTCCTGATCAAGCCCGCTCCACCGGGAACGGGAATCATAGCGGCAGGCGTAATCCGGGCGGTGCTTGACCTGGCGGGCGCCAAGGATGTAGTCGCGAAGTGCCTGGGGTCGCGGAACCACATCAACGTGGTCTATGCGACCATGGATGCCCTGAAGAGGTTGAAGGACCCAGCCGAGGAGCTAGCTCGGCGCCGCAGACTCCAGAGGCCGGAGAGATAGATACCGGTTAGGGACTTCAGGTGTAAAATGGCCGACCTAAAGATAACATGGAAGAAGAGCGGTATCGGTCGCAACCGTCGTCAGAGGGCCGTCGTTCGTAGCCTGGGCCTGCGACGGCTCCACCAGTCGGTTGTGCACCGGGACAGCCCCACCATTCGGGGCATGGTTAGCGCGGTGCGCCACATGCTGCTGGTGGAAGCGGTGGATGACGCTGGTCCAGTTTCGAAGGACGGCGGCTGACGGCGCCCGGGGTTCTGGCACCCTTGAGCAGAGGGTGGAACTTTAGGACAGGGAAGGTGAGTACAAATAATGATGGCGCATGAGGTGACTCGACCCCCTGGGTCGTGGAGGCCTCGGAAGCGGGTTGGACGCGGCGATGCCAGTGGTCATGGCAGCACCGCGGGCCGTGGTATGAAGGGACAGAAATCGCGCTCGGGCAGGGGCATCCGGCCGGGATTTGAGGGCGGACAGCTGCCCTTGATAAAAGGGCTGCCAATGAAGCGAGGATTCACCAACATCTTCAAGAAAAGGTACCACCTTGTGAAGTTGGAAGCGCTTAGTTCCCTGCCCGGTGAATCGAAAGTGACGCCTAAAATGCTCCTCGAGACCGGGTACCTGAGAAAACTGAAGTATCCGGTGAAGGTGCTGGGAGATGGCGAGATCGCGGTTCCGTTGGACGTATCGGCCCACAAATTCACTCGGTCGGCCCGTCAGAAAATAGAGGCGGCCGGCGGCCGGATCCAGTTGCTTTGAGTATGATGACCCAGGAAGTGGAGGGGCGGCCGAAGCTGATACAGGCAGCCATCGACGCCTTCCGCATACCTGATCTTAGAGCGAAGATACTGTTCACGCTGGCCATGCTGGCTATATTCCGGTTCGTGGCCCAGGTGCCAATCCCCGGAATAGACCAGAACAGGCTGGACGCTCTATTCGACACCAACCAGCTCTTGGGCTTTCTCGATGTGTTCAGCGGAGGGGCCCTCCGAAACCTTAGCGTGGCAGCCCTGGGTGTGTTCCCTTACATCACCTCGTCCATCGTCATGCAGCTGCTGGTGCCGGTAATACCCAGTCTACAGAAGCTCTCCAAGGAAGGGGAGCTGGGCCGGCAGAAGATTAACCGCATCATCCATTGGTTGACCGTGCCTGTAGCCTTCGCCCAGGGCTACGGCCAACTGCAGCTTGTCCAGCAGGCCGGGGTGATCGGGGGAATTTGGCCGGGGCCGGGTAGCGACTTCATATCCACCATCGCCATGCTCCTGTCGCTGGTGGCAGGCACCATGTTCCTGGTATGGCTGGGAGAGCTGATAACGGAAAGGGGTATCGGAAACGGCATCTCCCTCATCATCTTCGGGGGTATCGTGGCGGGCTTCCCCCGGTTGATGCAGCAGGCGGCCGACCAGACCAATGCCCTGGGAATTATCTGGCTAGCAATTATAGGCTTATCGGTAGTAGCCCTAATCGTGATATTTACAGAAGCCCACCGTCGTATACCGGTCCAGTACGGGCGGAGCATCTTCCGGGGCGGCAGGATGTACCGCCAGACGGGGGCGACCTATCTGCCAATAAGGATTAACTCGGCGGGGATGATCCCTGTCATTTTCGCCTCGGCGGTGGTCATATTGCCCGGTACGATAGCCAACTTCCTGGGCGTCAGGGGCGACTGGGTGGGATCGGTGGCGGACACGTTGGCAGGGTGGTTCAGCCCCACCCACGTCCTCTACTGGGCTCTGAGCTTTGTACTTGTAGTAATGTTTACCTTTTTCTATACGTTGGTGATCTTCCAACAGCAGAGCCTAGCGGAGAACCTACAGCGTAATGGCGGCTTCGTGCCCGGCATTCGGCCCGGCAAGCCGACCCAGGACTACCTTAACCGGGTAATACTGAGGCTGACGTGGGGAGGCGCCCTCTTCCTGGGGCTTGTGTGGATTACACCCTTCCTGGCATCGCTCCTGACGGGCGTGCAGGCCATCACGCTCCCGAGCATTAGTCTGCTCATTATGGTTGGAGTGGGCCTGGATACGCTGCGCCAGCTTGAGGCCCAGCTGCTTATGCGGAACTACGAAGGATTTTTGAGGTAAGGTGCCGTCGTGAGCTCGAGGGACGGGACAGTGTTTCCAAATCGCCTGGTCCTGCTAGGCCCCCCCGGCGCAGGCAAGGGGACTCAGGCCATGATGCTGGCCGAAATGCTGGGTGTGGCCCATGTCGCGCCCGGGGACCTGTTCCGGAACCATCAACGCCAGGGAACGCCCCTCGGCCTCAAGTCCATAGAGTACATGAGCCACGGCCTGTTGGTACCCGACGACATTACCATAGCCATGGTCATGGAGAGGATCCTGCCACCATTGTGTGAGAAGGGGTTCCTGCTGGACGGGTTCCCTCGAAACCCGGTCCAGGCGCGGGCGCTGGATGAGGCCCTGGCGGCTCGTGGCCAGGAGCTAAGCCTGGTTTTCCTTATGAAGGTGTCCGAGGAGGAGCTGGTGAGTCGGCTTAATGGGAGGTTGGTCTGTCGGCAGTGTGAGGCACCCTACCACCGAGAGGCCGCCCCTCCTGGGACACTGGGCAGGTGTGACCTTTGCAGTGGCGAGTTATACCAGCGAGAAGACGACATGCCGGAGGCGGTCAGAGTCCGAATACAGGTATACCAGGAAGAGACCGAGCCCCTTGTACAGTACTATTCCAAGGCCGGAAAGCTGGTGGACGTGGATGGCCGGGGGAGTGTCGATAAGGTAGGTCAACGGCTCCTTGCAGGGTTGAAACGTTGAATCGCGGTTGGTCCCGGTATTCAAGTCTCTAGCAAAGTGCTAACATGAAGATAGGAAAGTTTGAAACGGCCTCCAACTCGGCGTCGCCATACGCCGGGGGGATTACGATCAAGTCTCCTAAGGAGATGGAGGCCATGCGCCGTGCGGGTGCCATCGTCGGTGCCACTCTGGCGGTCCTGAAAGAGGCTGTAGGGGCAGGCATGAGGACGCTGGACTTGGACGGCATAGCTGAGCGGGAGATAAGGAGTTTGGGGGGAGAGCCGGCCTTCAAGGGCTACAGGGGCTTTCCAGCCAGCATATGTACATCCATCAACCAGGAGATAGTCCACGGCATACCCGGTGACAGAGTGATTAAAGATGGAGACCTGGTTAAGATAGACGTGGGGGCGCTCTGCGATGGTTTTATCGGGGACGCCGCCGTTACGGTGGGCGTGGGACAGATAACCGATCAGGCCCAGGATCTCATCGAGGTGACCCGCGTTTCACTCGAGAAGGGCATCGCTGCAGCCAGGAACGGGGCGCGGGTGGGAGATATTGGAGCGGCCGTACAGGAGTACGCGGAGGCCCGGGGTTATAGCGTAGTGCGGGAATACGTGGGGCACGGCGTGGGCCGGTTTTTACATGAGGATCCCCAGGTGCCAAACTATGGGCTCCCCGGGAAGGGGCCCTTGCTGCGGCAGGGTATGACTATAGCCATCGAGCCTATGGTCAACGTGGGGGACTGGCGGACCCGGCTTCTGGAGGACCAGTGGACGATCGTCACGGCCGATGGGAGTCTGTCCGCCCACTTTGAGCATACAATCGCGATTGTGGATGGAGAGCCCGAGATTTTGACCAAGCCAAGGTAGGGAATAAATCAGGAGTGGTTAAAAGGGTTTATGGCTAAGAAAGAAGCAATCGAGGTGGAGGCGATGGTGATGGAAGCCCTACCCAACGGCATGTTCAGGGTGGAGCTGCCCAACGATCACAAGGTGCTGGCCCACGTTTCGGGCAAAATTCGACTTCACTTCATCAGGGTGCTTCCCGGAGACCGGGTCCTGGTGGAGCTTTCGCCTTACGACCTTACCCGCGGGCGTATAACCTACCGGTTCAAGTAGGCGGTGACATGAAAGTAAAGGCGTCCGTGAGGCCTCGATGTGACAAGTGTAGGGTCATCAGGCGAAAGGGGGCGGTGCGCATCATCTGCTCCAATCCCAGGCACGCCCAGAGACAGGGCTAGCAGCTAGGAGGACAACGATGGTCCGTGTAGCAGGTGTAGATATACCGGACGGTAAAAGGCTGGATGTAGCCTTGCTCAAGATCTACGGTATAGGCCCCGGCATGGCCCAGAACATACTACAGAAGGCGGACATAGACGGCGATCCCACGCCCAAGGTAACGGAGCTATCGGAGCAGCAAATAGACCGGCTAAGAGAGATCATCGACCGGGAGTTCAGGGTGGAGGGCGACCTGCGGCGAGAAATCACAATGAACATACGCAGGCTTATCGAGATCGGTTCCTACCGTGGTTTGCGGCACCGGCGCGGACTCCCCCTCCGGGGCCAGAGGACCCGTACCAACGCCAGGACCCGAAAAGGGCCGCGAAGGACAGTTGCCGGTCGCGGTCGCCGGACAGGCGGAAAGAAGTAAAGGAGGCCCATGGCTAGAACCAGAAGTCGGAGGAGAGAGCGAAGGGTCATACCAAGCGGCCGGGCCTATGTCCGGTCTACGTTCAACAACACTCTTGTCACCCTTACCGATCCGGCGGGCAGCGTACTGGTATCTACCAGCGCGGGCACGTCGGGATTCAAGGGCTCGCGTAAGGGCACCGCCTTCGCCGCTCAGCGGGCGGCGGAGAACGCGGCTCGGAGGGGAATGGACCAGGGCCTGAGACAGGTGGATGTGTACATCAAGGGACCAGGCGCTGGCAGAGAGGCCGCCATTCGCTCCCTTCAGGCAGCGGGACTGACCATAACCACCATAAGGGACGTTACACCCATTCCCCATAACGGGTGCCGCCCCCCGAACCGAAGGAGGGTATAGGGTATTTAGCCATGGGACGATACACAGGACCGGTTTGTAGACTTTGTCGCAGGGTGGGTGAGAAGCTGTTCCTTAAGGGGGAGCGGTGCTTCACCCCCCGATGCGCCATAGAGCGTCGGAGGGCACCCCCTGGAGACCAATCGGGCCGTAGGCGGCGCGTTTCCGACCGGGGTATACAGCTTCGGGAGAAGCAGAAGGCCCGGTATATCTATGGAGTAATGGAAGGCCAGTTTCGGAGGTACATGGAGCAGGCTTTCAGGAAGCCCGGCGTCACTGGGCAGTACTTGCTGGAGCTGCTGGAAAGGCGTCTGGACAACGCAGTTTTCAGGCTGGGTTTCTCCGAGTCCCGCAGGCAGGCGCGCCAGCTGGTGCTCCATGGCCACTTTACGGTAAATGGCCGCAAGACCAACGTTCCATCCTACTTGATGAAACCGGGCGAGGTCATTGCGTGGAAGGAGTCCCATAAACAGCGGGAGTTTTTCAAGGCATTGACTGGGGACATACCCAAGAGGCCCGTTCCTACTTGGCTCAGCCTGGACACAAGCACGATGACGGGCAGCGTGGCCAGCATCCCGAGCCAAGAGGACCTGGAATCATCGGTAGATACACGACTCATAGTGGAGTATTACTCGAGGTAGTAAAGATGATGTTGGAGACCTCTATCCTGTCAACCGCCGCGCCGCAGCGTGGCGTCGAAGCCCTTGCCCCAGGTATCAAGATCGTAGAGGAAGGGCAAACCCATGGAAGTTTTAGCTTTGAACCTCTGGACCGAGGTTACGGTATATCCATCGGCAACCCTTTGCGTCGCATGCTCCTGAGCTCCATCGAAGGCACCGCCATTACGTGGGTCAAGATTGACGGCGTGCTGCACGAGTATTCCACCATTCCCCACATGAAAGAGGAGGTTATGGAGTTTCTCATGAATGTGAAGGGCGTTCGGATACGGTCTGTCACAGGGCGGCCGGGTAAGATGCGTCTTGAGATCAGGGGCGAAGGAAGGGTGTGTGCCGGCGACGTAGCCACTTCCGCCGACTTCGAGGTCGTCAACCCAGAGCATCACCTGGCGACCCTGGACTCCGAAGAGGCCATCCTTTCCGTAGAGTTCAACGTGGACCATGGCAAAGGCTACCAGCCAGTCACCCAGGGTGACGGGCTAGCGGGGCCACTTATGGGCGTTCTGCCCGTAGATGCCATTTTCAACCCAGTGAGGAAGGTCAGCTACCACGTAGAGCGAACACGCGTGGGGCACGTCACCGACTACGAGCGCTTGATCCTGGAGGTATGGACCGATGGCACTGTCACTCCCGTGGAGGCGCTGAGGAAGTCTTCGCAGGAACTGGTGGATCATTTCTTCAAATTCAGCAACCTGGGCACCGAGGAGAGGAGCGGTCCGGAGCGGCCCTCCGTCACAGTTTCGCCGGAGATATACCAGACTCCCATAGAGAAGCTGGAACTTTCCCCCAGGACCCTTAACTGCTTGAAGCGTGCCCATATCACGAAGGTCGGCAATGTGCTGGAGATGACAAATAGTGAGCTCCTCAAGATAAGGAACTTTGGAGAGAAGTCCCTTAGAGAGCTCATGGACAAACTGAAGACTGAGAGTATGCTGAGCGACGACGAGTGGAGCTCCCGGATGTTCGGCTATGCAGACGGGAAGGATGCTGGGGATGGAGCCGAGATCCCTCCGCCGGAAGGTGACGACGAGATAGCCGGTGGTGCCCAGGATGTGGCTCTGGAAGAGGGTCGAGATGAAGCTCCGAGCGAGCCGTTCGGATTAGAGGGTGTTGGTGGTTCCCCGCAGAGCCAGATGGATCATAGTGTTTCGGTGGCGGCGGCTGAAGAGGAGCTGGCCCAGGTCACCGACGGCGACCCTGCCGGCGACGCTGATGAGGGAGAAGGTGCCGAAACGTCCGAATCCGAAGCCGAGGGTGAACCCCAGCTAGCGCAGGAAGAAGATGGGGTTGAGGGTTAAACGATGGTAGCGCATCGTATAGCAGGCAAGAAGCTGGGCCGGGCCACGGACCAACGGAGGGCACTGCTGCGCTCGCTGGTCTCCGAGGTCATACTCCACGAGCGTGTAAAGACCACAGAAGCGAAAGCCGTCGAGGCCAGGAGGTATGTGGAACGCCTCATAACCCACGGCAAGAAAGGTACACTGCACCACCGTCGTCTTGCCCTTGCTCAGGTACCCAACAATGAGGTGGTAAGAAAGGTCTTTGACGTCCTGGCGCTCAGATTTTCCGCCCGGGCGGGTGGTTATACCCGTGTTATCAAGTTAGGGGCCCGAAAGGGAGATGCAGCACAGATGGCGCTCATCGAGTTGGTGTAGTGCTACTGGAGGCGGAATAGCTGAGACACAGAGGAGCTGGGTGAGTCCCGACCCGCTTCCCGGCTGCGGGGACGTGCGGCAGCCGAACGGCACGAGGAGGCTCTCCCTCATTTTGGAGTACGATGGCACCAGGTATAAGGGCTTTCAGTGGCAGTCGAATGTTCCCACGATCCAAGGGGAGCTTGAGAGGGCCATAAAGAGTCTCACTGGAGAGACTACCAGGGTTAAGGGGGCAAGTCGTACCGACTCAGGGGCTCACGCCAAGGGACAGGTTGTGGACTTCCTGACCAGCGCACCTTATACAACCGATACCTTCTCGAATGCACTTAACTGGCATCTGCCCTCGGACATTGTGGTGAGGGGAGCCCATGAGGTTCCCCATGGGTTCAATTCCAGGAAAGATGCGGCTAGCAGGGTGTATCTCTATACGGTGTTGAACTCCAGATGGCCATCGGCCCTCCTACGGGGATACTCCCACTGGGTATCGTCCCG
Source organism: Dehalococcoidia bacterium (assembly GCA_965247295.1). GTDB lineage: Bacteria > Chloroflexota > Dehalococcoidia > Lucifugimonadales > JAGWBF01 > CBDFGQ01. The sequence continues at coordinate 815,081 of CBDFGQ010000008.1, read as the reverse complement.
ATTGGATGTAGAGAGGATGCAGGAAGCCTCGAGCCGCCTGGCGGGGGTCCATGATTTCTCGGCCCTGGCCATGTCCCTGCCTCCTGGTAGGAGCCCAGTGCGGCGGGTCAAGCGGTGGGAGGTCTCGCGCCAGGGCGAGTTGGTTCTCATCGAATCCGAGGCCAACGGGTTTCTGCCGCACCAGATACGAATGACTAATGGTATACTGGTGGAAGTTGGGTTGGGCCGGCGACCTGTAGAGGCCATTGGGGACCTTACTGGGGGGCCGCCGAGGGAGCCGAGACACGTGCCTTCCCTGCCGGCCCGGGGGCTGTGCCTGGTCGAGGTCAAGTACCAGAAAATTCCATGGGGGGCTACAGACGATCGTGAAGCGGTCTAGGTCTAAGACATATATGGCGAAGCTGGCGGATGTCAAGGCCGAGTGGCTCGTGGTAGACGCCACAGGCCAGACGCTGGGCAGGCTCGCCTCGCGTATCTCCAGGACACTGCAAGGTAAAGACAAGCCAATCTACACAGCCCACATCCTTACTGGGGACTACGTGGTGGTGGTAAATGCCTCCAAGATAAGGGTTACGGGTAAAAAGCTGATCCAGAAGACCTACTACAGACACAGCGGGTACGTAGGGAACTTGAGGACCTTTAAACTCCGAGATATGATGGAAACACGCCCCACACGGGTGGTGCAGCTGGCGGTCAAGGGTATGTTGCCCAAGACCAAGCGAGGCAAAGACATGCTCAAACGGTTGAGGATCTACAGCGGGGATTCACACCCCCACGAGGGCCAGGTTGCCTCGGGCCAGGCTGACTCAAGTGTGGATGGCGAAGGGAGGTAACGACTCAGTTGGTTGAGGAAACTACTCAGGAGCAGTACTACTACGGAACTGGCAAGCGGAAGACGGCCATCGCCAAGGTGAGACTGTACCTCAACGTGGGTTCCGTGGACCCGGGGCTGCCCAGCCATATCCAGGTCAATGGAAAGCCAATGGAAGAGGCGTTCCCATGGTTCCCATGGCAGGCGGCCGTCCAAGAACCCCTAAAAGTAACGGATTCGCTGGATAGGTTCCGGGTTGTCGCTCAGGTGCAGGGAGGAGGTGTGTCGGCCCAGTCCCAAGCGGTGCGGCATGGTATCTCCCGGGCGCTGGTGGTCTACGATGAAAATCTAAAGCAGGCCCTCCGCAAGCATGGCCTCCTGACAAGGGACGCCAGAATCAAAGAGAGTAAGAAGTACGGCCTGAAACGGGCACGCCGCGCTCCCCAGTATACCAAGCGATAGCAGACAATCCCTCAATGAAGCTGGCCGCCCTCCTCTCCGGTGAGCCGAATTGCTTTCCACCGCGGGCTGACATGGAACATCGACGTGCCTACACGGGGGCTGGACCAGCGATCGGTGACAATTCCGCCCCAGACGCAGGAGCGCGGCACAGATTGGGCCGCCAGGGGGTTGTCATGGACAGAGAGAGCATTCCCTTCCTTTCCGCCTCCGAACTTTCCCAACTCATCGAGAGCAGGCAAGTCTCGCCAGTAGAGGCGGTGGAGGCCTACCTGGAACGCATCCAGCTCATGGATGGGAAGCTGAATTCTTATATCACGGTCTGCCGCGATGAGGCCCTAGAGGCCGCTCGAGAGGCGGAGCTGGCCGTGGCGCGGGGTGAGTACCGCGGCCCCATGCACGGCATTCCCGTGGCCGTGAAAGACCAGATGCGCACCAGTGGAATCCGGACCACCGGCGGTTCACCCATCTTCTCCGAGTTCGTCCCGGACGAGGATGCCACCGTAGTAACGAGGCTCAAGGAATCTGGAGCCGTAATCCTGGGCAAGCTAAACATGACTGAGTTTGCCACCACCGGGTTTTCCCATCAGTTCGGCTCCGCGCGCAATCCCTGGGACCTGGAGCGTTACACCGGCGGTTCAAGCAGCGGCTCGGGCGCGGCCACCGCCGCCTTTCTGTGCGCCACGTCCCTTGGTGAGGACACGGGGGGCTCTATACGGTTTCCTGCGCCGTGGTGTGGATTGGTGGGGCTTAGGCCCTCGTGGGGCAGGGTGAGCCGGTACGGGCTTATGCGGGGCGTGTGGTCCATGGACGCCGTTGGCCCCATTTCCCGGACCGTGGCGGACTGCGCCATGACCCTGCAGGCCATCGCCGGGTATGACCCCAAGGACCCGTACACCTGGGACCGACCAGTCCCAGATTATCAGAAGGCACTGGACGCCAACGTTAGGGATGTCAGGGTGGGTGTGGTCAAGGAACTGTTGTACGCGGACGTGGTGGAGCCGGAGACCCGAGACGCCGTGGTCGCGGCCACCGAAGTGCTGAGCGAGCTGGGGGCGTCGGTTGAGGAGGTTTCCCTCCCCCTTACCGCTCACGCCGGCGCGATATCGGGGGGCCTCAGGGTAGAGGCTCCCGCGACCTACAGGGAGCTGGTGAGGTACCGGCGAGGGGAGATCGGGCACGACAATCGCATCGGGTATCTCGTGGGGAGCCTGCTTCCGGCCCAGACATTCTATAAAGCCCAGAAGCTGAGGTCCCTCTTGCGTCAGCAGGTGCTGGAGGCGCTGGAGCGCGTGGACGTGTTGGTGCTGCCGACGGCCGGAGTGCCTGCCCAGCCGGTGGAGCCCGATCCCATCATAGATGGCAAGGAGGCGGCGAACCGCCTGCCCTGGCTGCTCACACCCGCCTTCAGTCTGGCCAGTATGCCGGCCCTGAGCATCTGCTGCGGGTTCACGTCCGAGGACCTGCCAATAGGGTTGCAGATAGGCGGTAGGCCCTTCCAGGAAGAGATGGTCCTGAACGTGGCCCATGCCTATGAGCAGAGCACGCCATGACACCATCGCAGGCCTCCGCTGTAGGTATACCCGCTGGAAGTCCCCGGACCCGTGACCCGCTCACAGACACCTGGGATTTGACCCTCCTCTTGCGGCAACCATTGGCTGCCGTCGCCCGTACCAGTTGCCGCCGTCCACCGCCACGCTACAAATTGACACGGTGGTGGGAAGCCTATATCATGCCATGTAGAGTTTTCCAGGGTGAACCTCACGAGTGCGGTGCGGGAGCGCGGGGTAGTGTGTTCATCCTCTACTTTCCAAGGCGGGAGGTGAGACTTGAAGGATTTTGAGTACGTGGTGGCCCAAAGCGTTGGTGAGGCCGTTGGCCTCCTTGCGGGAAAGGGCGACCGGGCCAGGCTCTTGGCGGGAGGTACGGACATCCTGGTCCAGATGAGAAGTGGCCGCCGTGTGGTGGACCTCCTGGTGGACGTGAAAGAGGTCCCCGAGGCTAACGTCCTTTCTTGCGACCCAAAAGATGGGCTGCATCTGGGCGCCGCCGTTCCCTGCCACCGTATTTACGAGGACGAGAAGGTTTGCAGGATGTATCCGGGCCTCATAGACGCCGCGGCCATGATAGGGGGAATTCAGATTCAGGGAAGGGCCACCGTAGGGGGCAACCTGTGCAACGCCGCACCCAGCGCCGATGCGATCCCGCCCCTTATCGTGCTTGGGGCCACGTGCGTGGTTGCCGGCCCCAAGGGCACCAGGGAAGTGCCTGTACAGAGTTTCTGCACGGCCCCAGGACAGAATATCATGGCGGACGGGGAGTTCCTGGTATCTCTACGGATGCCGCCACCGGTGGAGCGCTCCGGCGCCCATTATCTCCGGTTTATACCTAGGAACGAGATGGACATAGCCGTCGTCGGCGTGGGCTCTTCGGTGGTGCTGGATCCGGAGCGCAAGTCCTTCGTCTCCGCCCGCATCGCCCTGGCGTCGGTGGCGCCGACGCCCCTCTATGTGGAGGAGGCCGGGGCAGCTCTGGCCGGCCGGGAGATAAGCGACGATGCCATAGAGGAGGCGGCCCAGGCGGCTATCGCCGCGGCCCGTCCCATCAGCGACATGAGGGGCACCATCCCCCAGCGCAAGCACCTGGTGGGAGTCTTGACTCGCAGGACACTGCGAGAAGCCATAAAAAGAGCAAAGGAGGCATAAAGAAATGCCCAGGAAGGTACACGTGCAATCCCGCATTAACGGTGAGGAGGTCGAATTCCTCTGCGAGCCCCGCCAGAGCCTTCTTGAGGTCCTGAGGGACGTGCTTTCCCTCACGGGGACCAAGGAGGGCTGCAACGACGGTAACTGCGGGGCCTGCACCGTGCGCTTCGACGGGCGCATCGTGGACTCGTGCCTGGTGCTTGGTGTAGAGGCCCAGGGTAAAGAGATCACCACCATCGAAGGCATCGCGGACGCCAGAGGGCTTCATCCGGTACAGCAGAGCTACCTGGAGAACGCGGCCCTCCAGTGCGGGATATGTACCCCCGGGTTCATCATTGCCTCCAAGGAGCTGCTGGACCGGGAGCCGGACCCGTCGGAACATCGCGTTCGACACTGGCTGGCCGGCAACCTGTGTCGCTGTACCGGCTACGACAAGATTGTCAGGGCAGTCCTGGATGCCGCCACGAAGATGGAGGTGAAGACCTGATGGCTTCCAACGTAGTTCTGTCCACCCAAGAATACAACGTGGTGGGAGCCAGGCCAATTCGCCATGATGGGACTGACAAAGTAACGGGCCGGGCCCGGTATGGCGCCGACATCTCCATGCCCGGACTGCTCCATGGCAGGGTCCTTCGAAGCCCCCACGCCCACGCCCGGATAAAGTCGATCGACCCTAGCCGGGCGCTGGCACTTGAGGGAGTAAAGTGTGTGGTGACATCGGCCGAGTTCCCCCAGCCCTCGGGGAAGGTCGTAGACCTCGGCGAGGGTGCCATGACTAATCCGAAATTCCTGAGCAACAACTGTCTGGCGGCCGACAAGGCGCTTTACAAGGGACACGCCGTGGCAGCTGTAGCTGCTACCGACTCCCATATCGCCGAGGAAGCCCTGTCCTTGATAGATGTTGAGTACGAGGTGTTGCCCGCGGTGGTCAACGTGCTGGATGCCATGAAGGATGAGGCTCCGGTACTGCACGAGCAGCTGGAGAACCTAACGAACCTCAACATCCGGCCGGGTGGACTGCGGTCCGAGGACCACGACGGACCGGGCAGCAATATCGCCAATCACTTCGTGTTAGAGGCTGGAGACCTGGAACAGGGATTCACGGAGGCCGAGGTCATTGTGGAGCGGGAGTTCCGTACGGCTTCGGTCCACCAGGGGTATATAGAGCCCCACAGCGCCACAGCCTCCTGGAACGCCGACGGAAATCTCACAATATGGTGCAGCAGCCAGGGCCACTTCACGGTGAGGGAGCAGACGGCCAACATAGTTGGCGTCCCCGTGTCCAAGGTCACGGTAATCCCCATGGAGATCGGCGGCGGGTTTGGTGGCAAGACCCTGGTATATCTGGAGCCCGTTGCCGCCATCCTCTCCCGGAAGACGGGCCGTCCGGTCACGCTGTCCATGAGCCGTTCGGAGGTGTTCGAGGGTACGGGCCCCACCTCCGGCGGCTACATGAGGGTGAAACTGGGGGCCAACAAAGAGGGGAAGATCACGGCGGCGGAAGCCGTTCTGGCCTACGAGGCGGGCGCCTACCCAGGCTCGCCCGTCAGCGCCGGCGCCCAGTGTATCCTGGGCCCCTATGAGATTTCTAATGGGCGTGTCGAGGGCTACGATGTGGTGTGCAATAAGCCCAAGACCGCCGCTTACCGAGCCCCCGGCGCACCCGCCGCCGCCTTCGCCTTTGAGACGGTAATCGACGAAGTGTGCGACGAGTTAGGCATGGACCCGCTGGACTTCAGGCTGCTCAACGGCGCCAAGGAGGGCACCCGAAGGGTCGCTGGCCCCAGGTTTCCCCGAATAGGGTATCTGGAGACGGTCCAGGCAGCTAAGGAGCACCAACACTATTCGGCCCCCCTTGATGGTCCCAATCGGGGCCGGGGCGTGGCCAGCGGCTTCTGGTTCAACGGCACCGGCCCTTCCAGTGCCACGGCCAGCGTCAACTCCGACGGCACCGTCAGCCTGGTGGAGGGATCGCCGGACATAGGAGGCTCCAGGGCCGCGGTGGCGATGCAGCTTGCGGAGGTGCTGGGCATCTCCGCCGAGGACGTGCGTCCGGTGGTGGGAGACACGGACTCGGTGGGCTATACGTCCATGACCGGGGGCAGCAGCGTCGCCTTCAAGACCGGATGGGCTTGCCATGAGGCCGCCCAAGATGTGAGTCGCCAGATGATAGCGCGGGCCGCCCGGATATGGGATGTGTCCGCCGATGACGTGGTCTTCTCGGATGGGAGTATTTCGCACCGGTCAGACCCCGAGTTGCGGTTCACCTTCAAGGAGCTGGCGGGGATGTTGAATTCGACAGGAGGCCCAATTGTGGGCCGTGGCAATGTGGACCCCCGAGGAGTGGGAGGGGCCTTCGCGGTGCACGTGGTTGACGTGGAGGTCGACACAGAGACCGGCAAGGTTGAGGTCCTTCGTTACACCGCACTTCAGGACGCCGGGAAGGCCATCCACCCCAGCTACGTTGAGGGGCAGATGCAGGGAGGTGTGGTACAGGGTATCGGCTGGGCCCTGAACGAGGAGTACTTCTTCGACGACAAGGGCGAAATGGCCAACTCCAGCTTCCTCGACTACCGCATGCCCACCAGCCTTGATCTGCCCATGATAGACACGGTGATCGTGGAGGTGGCCAACCCCGGCCATCCCTATGGCGTCAGGGGAGTGGGTGAGATCCCCATCGTGCCTCCTATGGCTGCCATGGCCAACGCCATTTACCACGCCGTGGGCGTCAGGATGGATGTGCTACCCATGTCCCCTGGCAACATTCTCAAGGCCCTGTGGGATAAGGAAGGCAAAAGCTAGCTACGGGACGGCGGCGCCTCCTCCAATTTGGCCGGCTAAATATCGGCCATCACCGTCGGTGCGCCCCAGGCCTTTTGCTGAGACGTTCATCCAGCCCGATGAGCGAGTTTTCCCCTGCTACCCCTTCGTTGTACTCAGCGCAGGCTGGGAGCCCTTCGCTCTTGTCATTCCGAACGAAGTGAAGAATCTACGCCTCGCTCAGGAGAAACTCAGCGAAGGGTCTGGAAGAGAGCGGGTTCTCACTAAATTTCTAACTCCCCCGCCTCAGGCGGCCACAGAATGACACCAGCGTTGGTCCTATTGTCGGAGTACCCGCCGATGGGGATAGCTACTTGCCCATGCATTGAGGTTGGAGGAGTGCATCTGGGGCCCCGGTGGCCATCTCGTTGAGACGAGAGATTCAGCGGGGCCAGGGCTTGGCGGGGCTATCGAGGCATGATGCTGCCCCACAGAACAGGCCGGCTAGTGGGAGTAGGGCCCCCTTCGGCAGGCTCCAGGGTCACCCATACCTGCTGGAAAAGGGTAATGGGCTGCTGTGGCCAGAGGGGGAGCACACCCCAGCCGTGCTCATCCACCGACAGGCTTCCTACTGTGATCGGCTGGCCATTCTTCCTGAGCCAAACGCGATACGCCATATCCTCTGACGAAGGCTCCAGGCCCTTGGTCATGAGAATCGCGGTCCCGGCGGGCGCGTCCACCATCAAAACACCCTGGGGTTGGGACGCCCCTTCCGCTCCTTCAAGGGATAGCATGAGTTTGTCCGGCGAGGCCATTACGTAGGTCAAGGAGCGCTGCTCCTTGACCATACCCAACAGCTTCTCATCTGTCTCAGTGAGCTGCGAGATCTGAGAGGCGAGCTGAACGTTCTCCTGTTGCAGGTAGGCCTCTAGCTGTGTGACCTGAGAGGCTAGCTGGAGATTCTCCCGTTGTATGGCACCATCCAGCTGGGTGACCTGGTCCGACAGGTTGGAGTTCTGTTGCTGAAGGTCACCTATCTGATTGGACAGGTAAAGGATGGTGCCGATGCCCGCGGCTACAAGGAGAACCGCGATTGAAGACGCGGCGGTCAGGGCGAGCCGAAACCCGGTGAGAGCCGGTTGTCTTGGCCTCGACCGTCGGGGCCGCTGTCTCTCCACAGCCTTCATAGTGCTGGCTTTGAGTCCTGGGGGCGGTTCGACGGTCTCCGTCGCCTGAGCCAAGACGGAGGCCACCTGCGCGTCCTCCCTCAGCAGCGCCGGGCACCATGGACAGGTGTCCAGGTGCTCCTCTACCAGGGCCTCCTCGTCGGCGCTCAGGGCGTTGAGCGCGTAAGCGGCGAGTAGATTTTCAACTTCCTTACAGTCCAAGTGTTAGCCTACCTCCCTGTCCTTTACCATGGCCCGCAGCTTTTGCAACGCCAGGCGGACCCTCGTCTTCACCGTACCCAGCGGCTGGTCCAATTTAGCGGCAATCTCAGACTGTGTGTAGCCTTCAAAGTACGCCAGGACAACCACTTCCCGCTGCTCTTTCGGGAGACTTGCCATGATATTCAGCAGCCGTTCTCGCTCCAGATTCCGGTGAGCCTGCTCTTCAGTGCCCACCTGGTTGCTAGGCTGTAGGTCCAGCAGCTCGTGGGCGACCTGGTCCGTGGACTGTGAACTGCGTCTGCGTGCCCTCAACACGTCTATTATCCGGTGGTGGGCTATGCTCATAAACCACGCTTTGGGAGCACCCCGCGTGGGATTGTAGCTAGAAGCCTTGAGCCAAAGGTTTAGGAATATGTCCTGAGTCACTTCCTGGGCTAGACTGTGCTCCCTCAGCATGTACCTCGCCAACGAAAACACGGAGGAGGCGTGGCGGTTATAGTAAGCCTCCAGGGCGTCCTTTTCTCCGTCCGCGATCAGTGTAATGAGCTGCTCGTCCCGGAGGGCGTCGTAGTTAAGCACCCACGCCTCTCTATTACCGGAGACGCTAGTCCCATCCAATGAAGTCTACGCGCAACCACTCCATCTGGATTTCAGGGGCCCTAGCTCCCCGGTCAGGGGGTTGAGGACCATGGTCAGATCACCGGTTGCCAGTATAGTCCAGCCGGTTTTGGGTTGCATAGCACAACCGCCTGGCCTTCCGAGGCAAAAATGTCGGAGGAGGTTGGCCGACCCTATAGTATCACCTGGCGGTACGGCTTTGTAAAGATGTCCCACCGCCCCGTGTCTGGCTGGTACCTGGAGTTGACGAACACCCTCCAGTTGGTATCGTCCAGCTGGGGGTAGTCGGCCCGATAGTAGTAGCCCGGCCAGCGCGTTTCTTTCCGGTGCAGCAGGTGCCGAACGTGGGCCTCGGCGACCCACGTTCGGTGGTCCAACTCCCAGCACCTCAGCAGCTCGTGAAGGTCGCGCGCGCCCAGGTGATCCAGGTCCTCCCGCAGCATGGACAGCAGCTCCAGGCCCCTCTCAAGCATCGGGTCGGAGGTAACGTATTGGGCCGAGACCCCAGCCGCGTACTCGTCCATTATCTTCTGAAGCCTGACCAGAGCCTGTTTCGGCAAAAGGTAGTGGGGGTTGATCTCTTCACTGGTGGAGGCGCCTCGGTGGCGCTTGAAGGTCTCCAGCGGTTTCCAGATAACCCGCTTTAGGTCCTCCACCCAGGTATCGTCAATCTTGGGAGATTCGGCCATATCTCGTACGAAGGCCACCGCCGCCTTGGCTGCCAGCCTTCCCTCTGTAAAGGAGCCCGAGGAGAACTTGTGGGGAGCCGCCCCGACGCCGTCTCCCGCGGCAAACAGACCGGTCACGGTGGTCATCCTGTTGTAGCCCCACCGCCAGTCGGGAGTTGCCAGGTCCTCGGGGCCGCTGACCCAGGCGCCGGCTTCTCCCGAATGGGAGCCCATGATGTACGGCTCCGCCAGGACGATTTCCGAGGGGGTGTCTTCAGGTGCTACGTTCTGGGCGGCCCACATCAGAGCCTGGGAGATGGTCATGTCCAGGAAGTCCTCCCAGGCCTCGCCCTTCACCCGTTCGAGCCTGTTCGGGTCTCCCGCGGCCAGCCGGGCGATGGCCTCGTCGGTCCTGATGTAGATAGGCCCCCGTCCCTCGACGATGTCCAGGTACATCTGGTGGTTGCGTAGGGGCGTGGGAGTGGGCACCGCCGAGCCGTAGGGCTCGTACTTCTTGAGCTCATCCGCCCTGGTAACGGTGTAGTCCTCGCCATAGGCGTTGGTGGCCCTGGCCCCAAAGAACTGGAACCACATGCCGATTGGACCATAGCCGTCCTTGAACCTGCTGGGAACGAACCTATGCTCCATCTGAGTCATCTCAGCCCCGGTGGGGATGATGAGGCCGTAGACGGAGCCGGTGTCGAATACGGAGTACCAGGTTCTACCCAGACCCTCCCCCGTGGAGCGCGGCCTGAAGATGTTCGAGGCGCCCCCGGCCGTGCAGATCACGGCCCTGGCCTGAAAGACGTATATCCTCTCCTCCCGAACGCTGAACCCGATGGCCCCGGCGATCCTATTGGCGTCCCTGGCATCGGTAAGGAGGTGTGTGATCACTATCCTCTCGTAAAGATTGTCGGGGCCCAGCGACGTTCTGGCCGGCTCCGCGACGATGGGCTTAATCGACTCGCCGTGGATGGGTATCTGCCATCGGCCTATCCTCTCGTAGGTACCGTCGGGTTGCTTCCAGACTGGAAGGCCCCACTCCTCCCACATGTGCACCGTGGCGTCCACGTGGCGGCTTACGTCGTAGACCAGGTCCTCCCTGGCCACGCCCATCATGTCGTTGCGTACGTAGGTTACGAAGTCCTCGGGGGTGTTCCAGCCCCACTTCATGCCCAGGTAGCAATTTATGGCGGAAAGCCCCTCCCCGGTGGCCCCGCTCCGTTCAATGACGGCCTTTTCCACCATGACCACCCTCAGGTCCTTGGCCCAGTAGTTAGCTTCGAAGGCAGCACCGCATCCGGCCATTCCTCCGCCGATGATCAGGATGTCGCACTGCACAACTTCCGTGCTGGGAGTTGCCATCGGTCCTCTTTCCACTAGCGAGAATCGGGCAGCCGGCCTACACAAGGCCGACTGCAAGGGATTCTGTCCCCCGGTCGATTTAGAACGAGTCGCCGTTGGTGAAACGGAGCGCCAGCCCCGTGTGTTGGTTATCTCAATGCCGTAGGTTAAAGGATGGTTCTACCCATTCGGGGTCGGAAGCGCACTGACGCCGAGCCAGAGCTCCTCCCCGGCCAGTCCGGGGCCCCTGAAGTCCTCCTGGCGTGGTACCGAGAACCCCTTGTACGGGTCCGTCGACCCAACGCGGGTGCTCCTCACAGGGTACGTGTAATTGAGGTGACGGCCGTCCCTGAACGTCACATCCCATCTAATCTCCCGGTCGTTCCGCCTGGGTTTTACCGACGCTCCCAGGGGAACGAAGTCGGCGTAACCCCGCACGGCGATGGCCTCTTCGGGGCAGAGCTTGACGCAGGCGAAACACTCGGAGCACATGTCCGGTTCCCTGTTGAAGCCTTTCATATTGGCTGCGTTCAGCGCCATCAAGTCGTTGGGGCATATGTACACGCACAACGGTCCGCCGTGAACTCCGGCACAGCCGTTGCAGGCGTCGGGGTTGACAAAAGTGGGCACCGGTCGTTACCTCTTGCTAAATTAGGCCCTGCCGTTGAGAAGTCCCCTGGAACTCCGCCGCTACGATGCGACTGTCGCCGGGGACGCGTAACACATTACAAAGATAGGGAGGAGCCTGTTGGGGCCTGTCCATCACCGGGAAACGTATCCCAGGCGTAGCCTGTGGAGTCCGGGTAGCCTCACGACGCGGGCGTTCGCCATGGCCAAAGGACAAACTGCGCTCCTTTAGGACTTGTCCGGATTAACGGGCAAATTATAACTGTCCTGCGAGGAGATTGTCCATCCGTGGAGACCGGCCTAGCGTCAGGGCACGTCGCGGCTCATTTGTTTGGAGTTTATCCATGTCCGCGGCCGTACCGGGCTCAAAGGGGATAGACCGTCATGACCTGGTTCCTGTTACGGAGATACTGGTCGCTGACGAAGGGGGAGCCGAAGCCGTATTTATCGGCGCACTCCCTAACAAGGTCGAAAACCTCGGGCCGCAGGGTCAGGGGAGAGGGTCTCACGCCGCCTTCCAGGGCCCTCCTCATCCATGTGCCGCTGAGCTCCTGTTTCTGGTCCTGGTGCCCGCAGATGCCCTCGTAGGCGGCCCCGCCGCAGACGGGACAGTACCACCATTCAAGGGTCACCACGGGTTTTATACCAATATCCGGTATCTCCTCGAAGATCCTGTGTGCGGCATACGGGTCGTAATAGGACCCCACGCCGGCGTGGTCTCTCCCGAACATGTGATGGGTGCAGCCCAGGTTTTTTCTGACGATGGCGTGGAAGACCGCCTCCCTGGGACCGGCGTACCTCATGTCCCACAGCAGCATTGATGTCATGTGAATCCCATCTCGGAAGTAACCCGCCGTCCTCAGCACCTCATGGGCCAGGATGATGGCTTCGTCGATGTAGTCCCCGATTCGCTTCTCCCCGATAACGGCGTTGACCAGGACGGCGTCGGCGCTGGAGGCGAACCACGCCCCCTTCATGAGCCATTCGTGTCCCGTGTGGGGCACGTTTCGGGTCTGGTGAGCGGCCACGGTACTCCATCCCCTGTCCCTGAACGTCTTGCTGAGCTCGGCAGGGGTATGCCAGAAACGGTCGAATGGTGGGTTGATGGTCGGGGGATTGACCAGAGTTACCTTGCCCCCGAGGAACATGTCCTTGTATCCGTAGGTCCTCTTCACCCCGGGATGGTTCTCGTCCGTGGTCCCGTAGACCTTGAGGGCCATGTGCTCGGTGTCGTAGGAGTATATCTCTTCCACGTCCAGGGTGGCCAGGGGCTGCCCCTGATAGGTGAAAAGCAGCGATTCACCTACCTGGAGGCCCAGCCGCCGGACCTCCTCCGACGATATGTCAAACAGGATAGGGATACTCCATACGTAACCGGTGGCAAGCCTCATTTCCTCCACCACCGCCTCGAGGTCCTGCCGCGACATGAACCCCTCCAGTGGTGAGAAGAAGCCGTAGGCGATGCCGACGCACTCCCGCGCGATCTGTCCCCGCACGGGCACCGCCTTCAGCCCACGAATCATCTCCGGGGCCGACTCCCGGCGTACGACTCTGTTTACTATTTTTCCGCCGTGGGGCGATTGGGTGTTATCTACCACCTTACTCCATCGCGACCCTGGAGGTTTCTCAGAGCTGACCTCCTAGAAGGGTCCTGAAAGGCCCTTTCGACCATCCCTCTGGCCCATTCCCCGCCAGGAAGAGAAAAATTTGTATCTGAGGGACACCCTCAGACTCCCGGCAAAGGGGCTTCGCCCCTCTGCACACCCCATTTTTCATCAGCCTCTTGGACCGCCAAGGTCCGGTACTCTGATGCTTGAGGGCCGTCACGTGGCTACCAAGTGTACGACCCGCGGCGGTGCCGGTCAACGTCACGCTGGCCGCCTCTTCTAGAATCATGTTTTCCTTATAATCAGAGATTGACAAGCGAGAGGGGTAAGATTATATTTTAGTGACAAGATAGCTGTGCCGCCCACTGCCGGTAAAGTGTCATGATGAAGATGGGCCAGGCAGTAGGCGGGGGTCGTTGTGTCCGGACCAGTGTAATGTAAGGAGGCGGTGTTATGGGTGACAATGGAATAGCGTTGATGGCTCACCTGATGCGTCGTGCCGGCTTCGGAGCCACTCGCGAGGAGCTGGAGGAGCGTGTCGCCAGGGGGTACGAGGCGACGGTGGATGAGATGCTGCACCCCGAAGGGCAGCCAACTCTGGACAGGTACGAGCTGCTGCGCTACCACCCCTGGATATGCAAGCCGGGAACCCTTCAGGGCATGGGTGCCGCCGAGTGGGTACATAACATGGTCAACACCCAGCGGCCGCTGGAAGAGAAGATGGTCCTCTTCTGGCATCAGGTGTTCGCCACCGGGGTGTCCAAGGTGGACCATTATGACGAGATCGTGGACATGATCGCCATGCTCCGTGAAAAGGGTATGGGGGACTACCGGGAGCTCCTGATAGAGATGGCCAAGAGCCCGGCGATGATCTACTGGCTGGACAACTGTGAAAATCATGCCGATGGCGTCAATGAGAACTGGGGCCGTGAGCTGCTGGAGCTGTTCAGCTTGGGGGTGGGCAACTACACCGAGGTGGATGTGAGGGAGTGCTCCCGTGCCTTTACCGGCTGGACCATGGAGCCCAAGCTCCCTCGGTTCCCCATCGGCCGGTTTGACTGGGTCTTCGAGTATAGGGAGGAGGACCACGACGACGGCGAAAAGACCTTCCTGGGGCAAACCGGGCGATTTAACGGCGAAGACGTGATAAACATCATCTGTCAGCAACCCGCCACGGCCCGGTTCATCTGCCGGCACCTTTACAACTTCTTTGTAGGCGATGAGGCCCAGGTGCCCGCCTGGTCCGTGACGCCCCCTGGCGATCCGGAGGCCATCGATACACTGACCAGGGCCTTTACCGAGAGCGGGTACGACATCCGGTCGGTGCTGAAGGTCCTGTTCAACTCGGACTTCTTCAAAGAGGCCAGATTCGCCAAGATTAAGAGCCCCGCGGAGGTAGTCATAGGTACCTTGAGGCTGGTGGGCGGCGCCGAGTTCCCAGCCCCGGGCATCGGAGAACTGTCCAAACAGCCGGGTTACATGGGTCAGGACCTGCTTAACCCGCCCAGCGTCGAGGGCTGGCACACGGGCACGGAGTGGGTCAACAGCGGCTCGCTGATGCGGCGGGTCAATTTCGCTGCCGAGCTGCTGGGCGACGTCCAGCGGCCGGGTGTGCGGTCTATCATTGACCGGCTCAGGGCTCAGGGAGACGTGTCTCCCGAGGGGTTCGTTGACACGTGCCTGGACCTGTTGGGGCCTTTAGAAGTGACCGACGAAACGCGCCAGGAGCTGGTGGACCACGCAGGTCCAGGTGGCGCCTTGCGATGGGATTCGGATGAGGAATATGCCGCCTCCAGCGCTAGGGTTGGAGAGATGCTCCAGCTGATATCCTCGCTAAGAGACTTCCAATACGCCTAGGGGCAAAGGGTGTAAGGAGTGAGTGGAAAGGAGAAGATCGATGGCTTCCGCTAAGAAGGACCCCGTTCTGGTTGTACTACAGCTGACGGGCGGCAACGACTATTTCAACACCGTCATACCCTACACGGACCCGTTGTATAGGGACAACCGTCCCTCTGTGGGCATCCCGGAGGACCAGATTCTGCCGCTGAACGACGAGATCGGCCTTCACCCACAGATGGGGCCCGTAAGGGAGCTATACAACCAGGGGAAGGTAGCCATCATTCATGGGGTGGGATATCCCGATTCGCCGCGCTCCCACTTCCGTTCGATGGATATCTGGCATACCTGCGAGCCCGACAAGCTGGGGACCGAGGGCTGGCTGGGCAAGGCGACCCGAGAGCTTGACCCCAACAAGGAGAACGTCGTCACCACCGTCAGCTTTGGGCCCAGCCTGTTTCGAGCCCTGGCCTCGCCGGGGGTGCCCATAGCTTGCGTGGATGACCTCGACAATTATGGTTTCCTGCCCGGCATTTCCCAGACGGACCAGAGGGCAAAGATACTGGATAGATTTGCACGACTGTACTCGCCCGCCGTGGGGCGAGGCCCGGTCATGGACTATCTGGGACAGACAGGACTGGACTCGATGGCGGGGGCGGACATCCTCAAGGCGGCCCCGGAGAGTTATTCCTCCACGGTAGAGTACGCCGACAGCAGTATTGCGCGCAAGCTCCGAGGAGCGGCCCAGGTGCACCTGGCCGAGCTGGGTACGCGCATCATCTACGCCGACCACGGCAGCTTCGACAGCCATTCCAACCAGCCGGGGATGCACGCGGCCCTGTGGAAGGACGTGTCCGAAGGCGTCCACGACTTTTTCGAAGACCTGAGGGAGCACGATGCCGCCGACAACGTCATCATGTTGCTCTTCTCCGAGTTTGGCCGCCGGGTACACGATAACGGTTCTGGCACGGACCATGGCGCGGGCGGGGTTGCCTTCGTCATCGGTGAGCCCGTCAAGGGCGGTCAGTACAGCGAGTACCCATCCAGGAAGCCCGAGGACCTGCAGCAGGGTGACCTGGTCCCCAACGTGGACTTCCGGGGTCTATATTCCACCATACTGGAGGACTGGCTGGGGATGGACGCCAAGCCGATTGTCGGTGGGAGCTTCGAGAGTCCCAACTTCCTGGGCTGACGCCCATGTATCCTCGTGGTTGAAGGGTAGGGCCAGCGGTTGACGTAATCGCTGGCCCTCTTTGGAGTAGCGGGAGGCTCGGGGTCAGGGTGTACAGGTGTGGTTTGCAGCAATATCGCGGGGGTGAGAGATGCTTACTCAGACGGTAGCCGGGCGGGTGTGGGACTACAGCCACAACGTGGGGCGGTCCAGCCAGTCAGGTATCGGATTCAGCTTTCCGACGGATATGGCGTTGGGCGAGGGTGACGTGGTGTACGTGCTGAACCGGGGATCCGAGGCTGTATCCAGCGTTCCGTGGAACCGCACGGGATTTGGCGCACGGGTGAGCATCGTCACCATCGGACCTACACCTGGAGATGAGGAGTTCGTGGGTGAGTTTAGCAGGTACGGGGATGGCGAGGGACAGCTGATCTGGCCGGTGGGGATAGCCCTGGATAGCCGTCACAACATCTACATCACCGACGAGTGGCTGAACCGGGTGTCCATATTCGACAAGGATGGCAGCTTCCTCAGCCAGTGGGGTGCATCCGGGGATGGCGATGGAGAGTTTAGCGGCGCTTCGGGCATCGCCATAGACCGGGAGGACAGGGTACACATCGTTGATAGCCGCGCCAACCGGGTCCAGATGTTCACCTTGGAGGGCAGGTTCCTGGGCAAGTGGGGTACTGGGGGAAGCGGGGACGGGCAGCTGGACGCTCCCTGGGGCTTAACCGTCGACCACCAGGGGTACGTGTACGTGGCGGACCACAGGAACCACAGGGTCCAGAAGTTCACCCCCGACGGAGAGTTCCTGGTGAAGTTCGGCAGCCAGGGAACCGGCCGCGCGGAGTTGACATACCCTACGGATGTCGCCGTGGACTCCGACGGCGATGTATACGTGTGCGACTGGGCCAACGACAGAGTCCAGGCCTTCGGTCCCGACGGCAGATTTCTCACTACCTTCAAGGGCGACGCTCAACAGCTCTCCAAGTGGGGCCAGATGACTGTGGACGCCAACGCCGACGTGATCAAGGCCCGCCGTAGAGTTTATACTACGGAGCCCGAGTGGGGGTTTTCCATGCCCACGGCGGCTGTCTTCGATGTGGACAGGGAGCGCCTGATGGTGGTCGACACCCAGAGGAGCCGCATCCAGATATACTGCAAACTGAAGGACTACGTCGAACCTCAGTTCAACCTGTAGCAATTCGTCTGGAACTCGGCAACCACCGTGTGCACAGACCCTCGCGGTAGTGAACCGCTAACCTTCCTTGTTGCTTTGTCGGGCTCGTTTCACCGATGGCTCTAGTACTTAGTTAACTTAAATCTGATAATTGTCATTCTGAGCGAAGCGAAGAATCTGGGGTGGTAATGGGTAACCCTTCCGCAGATTCTTCGGTCGCTGCGCTCCCTCAGAATGACATCCTAATCAAAATCTTGTTGACTGGGTACTAGCCTGTGAGGTGGACCCCAAAATTTGGACAGGTGGCTAAGAGAGAGTCCCGCTCCTAAAATAGGACGGAAAGAAGGAGCAGGACATGAAGCAAACACGTAAGAAGCACAGCCCAGTCTTCAAGGCCAAAGTGGCTTTGGCCGCGCTCCAGGGGGAGCACACGATTGCAGAGCTGGCCAGCCGGTTTGAAGTCCACCCGAGCCAGATCCATGCCTGGAAGAAGGCCTTGACTCAGGGGGCGCCGCACCTCTTTGAAAATGGTGGTGGACGCCAGGAGAAGGACCAAGAGGTCCTCACTGCCCAGCTCTACCAACAGATTGGGCAGCTCAAGGTGGAACGGGATTTTTTGTCACGGAGCTTCGGGTTGTGAGCCGGTCCCAACGCCGGGCCATGATTGACCGAGAAGAACCGAAGCTGTCTCTGGTGCGCCAGTGCGCCTTGCTGGGTATCAGCCGCTCCTCGTTGTACTACCTGCCAACCGAGGCCGGCGCCGAGGACTTGGAGTTGATGGCCTTCATAGACCAACAGTACCTGAAGACACCTTTCTACGGCTCCAGAAGGATGACTGCCTGGCTCAGAAATCACGGACACCAGGTCAACCGCAAGCGGGTCCGCCGGCTGATGCAGCTGATAGGCCTGGAGGCCATCTACCGGCGTCCCAACACCAGCAAGCCAAACCCAGGGCATAAGGTCTATCCGTACTTGCTCAGGGGGCTGGAGATCAACCGGGTCAACCAGGTGTGGGCTACCGACATCACCTACATACCCATGGCTCGGGGTTTCCTCTACTTGATGGCCATCATGGACTGGCACAGCCGCTACGTGCTGGCCTGGCGGCTGTCCAACACCCTGGAGGTAGACTTCTGTGTTGCGGCTCTGGAAGAGGCCTTGAGCAAGGGTCGGCCACAGATCTTCAACACCGACCAGGGCAGCCAGTTCACCAGCGAGGCCTTCACCAGCATGCTGCTGGCGCAAGGCGTTCAAGTGAGCATGGACGGCAGGGGCCGGTGCATGGACAACGTCTTCGTGGAACGGCTGTGGCGCAGCATCAAGTACGAGGAGGTGTACCTGAAGGCATACCAAAATGGGACTGAGGCCAGAAAAGGGATTGGGGCTTATCTGGCCTTCTACAACCAAGAGCGGCCCCATCAAGCCCTGGGCTATCGGTCACCGGGTCAGGTGTTCCATGCAGTGAGCCCACAAAGGTGTTTACTGGAACATCCACAAGCCTTACAATCGGATGAAGGTTTACGAGACACCCCAGCGGTAGACTCTCTTATTTTAGCCTCACCGCTGTCCTGATGATGGGGTCCACTTGACCTGTGCAGCATTATGACTCGCTTGTTCTCGTCATGGATGAAGAGAATATCCAGCTGGCTATGAATAATCCCACCATGCTCTGCTCGGAAGCGCCGTTGGAGGTTCTGGAGGCCGCTACGATGGGGGAGGAGCCAACGAGGTTGCTTAGGGAGTTCTTCGCCACCGGGCACCTCCAGTGGCTGGCGCAGCACCATGGTCGAAAGGTGCGTCTGGGCAAGGAACAGCTCAACAACGCCATAGTGGTGCTGTGGCTGAGGGCGTGCCGCATCCACACGTGCCGACTGCTGGGCCGCACGGATGAGGACTGGGACAAGCCATTCTTTTCGGACGAGGGTCTATACGAGTAGCTGCCTCCCAATAGGTCGCTTAGCATCTACCTGCCGCGACGCGTTAACTCATTCTTGTAGGCCCCTCTAGCAGACGGGTTGGGCCAGGGTTGCCGGTGACACCTTTCTCGAAAGCCACCGACCGTCCGAGGCGCTGCCTACCAGCCTGCCATCTTCCACGATTACCTTTCCCCGCAGTATGGTCGTGATGGGATAGCCGTGGCACTCGTACCCCTCCCAGATGGAGTAATCCGAGTCGGCGTGCAGGTCGTCCAGGGTCAGTGTCTTCCTGAGATTGGGGTCGAATATGACGATGTCGGCGTCGCTACCCACCGCGATGGCCCCCTTCTGGGGGTATAGTCCCAGGATCTTGGCCGCGTTGGTGGATGTTATGGCGGCGAACCGCTCCAGGGAAATTCGCCCCGTGGACACAAGCTTGGTGAAGGTCACAGGCATCCGAGTCTCGATGCCGTTATGCCCTCCGCAGACCGTTTGTATGGTATTGCCCCAGAGCTTCACATCCTTGTGGGTGGTGTACTCGTCGGTGGCGGTGGTGCACAGCGAGCCGTCCACCAAACCCTGCTGTAGGGCATCCCGGTCGTCTGCGTACTTGATGGCTGGGTAGGTATGAATGGCGGTGCCTCCGGGCTTGGCGTAGTCCTCGTGGGTGAACTCGAGGTAGTTGTGAAGGGCCTCTCCGTAAACCGGTAGGCTCTGGCTCCGGGCTTCCGCTATCGCTGCCACCCCCTCTTTGGCCGTGGTGTGCACGAAATATATGGCCACCTGGGTATGCTTTGCCAGCCGGACTATCTTGCGGAAGGCTATGTCCTCGGAGATGTTGTTGTGTGCCAGGTGAAGGTTGTATCCCTGATCCCTTCCCTCCCTTATGAGCGTCTCGGTCATGTAGGTCACCATGTCGTCGTCCTCGGCGTGGACGGCCATTATTCCTCCCTGCCGAGACACCTCCCCGAAGACGGCCCACAGGTGCCCATACGGGACCCGGGCGGCGGCGAAGGTGGTGAATATCTTGAAGCTGGCCACGCCCGACTGGATTGCCTCGCCGATCTCACCGATGGTCGTAGGAGACACGGCTCCGGCCAGGATGTAATGGAACGCGAAGTCGGTGTAAGAGTGTCCTGAGAACGCCTTCCTTCGTTCATCCAGTTGCACCATGATTGGATCGCTTGAGGGCAGTTCGCCGGGAGTGATGGGAAGTCTACCCGCAAAGTCTATGAAAGTTGTGACACCTCCGAAGGCCGCGGCGCGGCTGGCCGCCTCGGGGGGCTGGGTCACGACCTCTGCCCGGCCGGCCCAAGTCTCGGGAACGGGGATGCCGATGTGAGTATGGGGCTCGATCCCGCCGGGAAGGACCACCTTCCCCGAGGCGTCAATCGTCCTAGCCACCTCCATTTCCAGGGAACCCGGCAGAGCCACGACGGCGATCTTCCCTTCCTGGACGCCCACGTCCATTTGTCCTGCCCCCTCGGGAGTTACCACCTGTCCCCCTCGAATGATCAGATCCAGCATGCTAATCCTCCTCACTAGTACTTGGTTTCACACTGCCCTTTCGTTGGGCTATGGAGTCCGCCCTACTACGGATGCCAGATCACGGATGCCCTCGTAGGTCTTGGCACCGATCCCGTTCACGTCCATGATCTGCTCGGTGGACTCGAAGGGGCCGTTGCTTTGCCGGTAACCGACGATGGCCGCGGCTTTTACGGGGCCAATCCCACGCAGGCTTTCCAACTGCGCCGCCGTGGCCGTATTCAGGTCGGTTCTAGAATCCTCCTGGGCGGTGCCAGCTACAGACGGGGCCGCCTGGCAGGGTTCCTCACGGCCCGGTACGTGAAAATGGTCTTCGTCACTTATTCGAGCCGCGAGGTTTACACAGGTGAGCCTCGCACCCCCATCCGCACCGCCCGCGGCGGCGATGAGGTCTGCCAGGCGGTCACCGTTCGCCATGCTGTAAACCCCTGGTCGGGCTACGGCGCCGCTCACGTATACCTTCAGCTCCGGCGTTGGTGTGATGGTGGGTAGCTGGATCTGGACGCCGCTGCTGCCCGACCGGTGTTGGACCACAAGAAGGGCTATGCCCCCTGACACGGCTGCGATGAGGAGGATGACCAGCACGGATAGTAATACGGTCTTTAGGGAAACCATGGCCGTCCTTCAATGTTGCCTTATACACTACGGCTGATTATAATTACCCAAGCGCGACGGTGAAAGAGGAGGTAAGCGGTGTCGCCTACTCCCTATGCGTTCATGAGAGGCGAATATATACCCCTCGGCGAGGCCAAGGTCGGCATCATGACCCATGCCTTTCACTACGGAACTGGTGTGTTTGAGGGCATTCGGGGGAACTGGAACGCCGAAGGGCAGGTAATTTACATCTTTAGGCTGAGAGAGCACTACGACAGGCTCCTTAGAGGGTGCCGCCTCCTAATGATAGACCTTCCCTACACCGCGGAGCAACTGTGCGATATTACCGTCGAGCTGGTGGAGCGCTGCGGCCACACCGAGGACCTGTACATCCGTCCACTGGCATACAAGAGCGCCGAGAGGGTGGCGAACCTGAAGCTACAGGAGCTGGAAAGCGACTTCTGCCTCATGGCGGTCCCCTTCGGTAGCTATCTAGGGACCGATGTGCTGCGCTGCTGTACCTCCTCATGGAGGCGGGTGGATGACCCCATGATACCAGCCAGATTCAAGATATCGGGAATCTACGTCAACAGTATCCTGGCCAAAACGGAGGCGACTCTGGCCGGCTTCGACGAGGCAATCATCCTCAACCAGGACGGCCACGTGTGCGAGGGATCCGGGGAGAATATATTCCTGGTGGAAGATGGCGTGCTTCACACCCCTCCCATCGAGGATAACGTCTTGCCCGGCGTAACCCGGAATACCGTGATTCAGCTAGCTCAGAACGAGCTGGGGCTGAAGGTGGTGGAGCGGACCATAGATAGGAGCGAACTGTACGTGGCCGATGAGTGTTTCCTCACCGGCACGGCGGCTCATGTCACGCCCGTGGTGGAGATAGACAACCGAAAGGTGGGCGACGGGGTCGTGGGCGCCGTGTCCGCCAAATTGCAGAAACTGTACTTTGAGATCGTTGTAGGGAAAAACCCCAAGTATATACACTGGTGTACCGCCGCCTCGCCCAGGCTCGTGAGCGTCTAGTCTACTGACTGCACCGGGGTGGATAACGAGTGTGTCACGACTGAACCTCAGGTTCGAGGCTCGGGTCCAGGGATAATAAAGGTAGACCTGACAAAATGAGGTTGAGACGGTACAGGGGAGTGGGAGCCAGTGGGCTGGCTTAGCCTCGAGTGGATCCTTGCCCTGTGCATGGCCTATCTTATAGGCTCCATACCCTTTGCCTACATCGCCGGTCGCGTAGTCTCTGGGAAGGACATCCGCGACGAGGGTGACCGAAACCCCGGTGCGGGCAACGCATATCGCTCCATAGGTGCCAGGGCCGGAGTACTCGTTGCCGCCGCGGATATCTGGAAGGGGGTCATCGCTGTACTGCTGGCCAGGGGGCTCACCGGTAGCGTCGGAGCGGAGATGGTGGCCGGGGTGGCAGTGGTGGCGGGGCATAACTGGCCCATATTCCTCCAGATGCGAGGAGGAAGGGGCGCGGCCAGTGCCGTAGGCGTCTTTATCGCCCTGGTTCCCATCCCGGCGATTCCCTTGTGCCTGGCCGCACTGGCACTCCTGCCGTTGATCAGGAGCGCCACCATCTCCCTCGGCCTGATAATGATACCCATGCCTTTCCTGGTCTGGATTACTGGGTCCTCCTCCACAGTGGTGGTCTACTCGGTGGGCCTTCCAGTCATGATAGGCGTTCGCCACTACTTCAGCTCCAGAAAGCTACAGCGTCAGCCGGAGGGCCAGGCAGAAGGGCAGGCACTGCCCCAGGGGTAGAAGCGTTGGCTGGGCCGTTTGAGCTAGACTATCTGGTCTTCGTGTTCATGGCGGCCCTGGGAGTCCTCCAGATGGCGGCTGCCTATAGCTCCCTCTGGGGGCTTCTCTTTATTCGCCTCCGCCTTTTATCCTTTTTGGGAGGGCTGGCGATAGTCGTCGGGGCCTTCCTGTGGTTCTTTATATCTGAGCCACGGAACTTGTCCGATCAGCAAGGCGGCCTGGACGGCAACGATATGGCGGGGCTTTTCGCCGTCGGGTCCGGCACTGCGCTGCTGTTGACCCTTTTGCTCTCGTCCATTTGCAATTTGGCTATGGCTGGGAAGGGTCGGGGGTACGGTCAAGGCCTCGATGCGTTGAGGGAGACCACGTACCTCCATGCCCTGACCGCGACGCTCAAGGTGCTGTGGAAACGCTCTGGGACCTAGACGCCGAGATAGTGGTCTGGCTCAACCAGTGGGCAGCCCGGTCCGACGTGCTGCACCTGGCCAACAGGCTGATCGTTAGCGACTACCTGATGCCAGCAGCCATAGGGCTTTGTCTCATGGCCGCGTGGTTTGCCGGAAAGGGTCCAGAGAGCAGAGACGCCCTACAGAGGGGTGTCCTGAGGGCCCTGATGTCGGTGGGATTCGCCAGTCTGGTGGTGCTCATCCTGAATGAGCACTACTACCGGGACAGGCCCTTCGTAGAACACGAGCTGACCGTCCTCTTCTACCGGCCCACCGATTCATCCTTTCCTGCCCATCCGGCCGCCGTGGGCTTCGCTATGGCCTCCGGCATGTGGCAGGCAAGCCGCAAGCTAGCATCCCTCCTGTATTTGCTGGCCGGGCTGTGGTGCCTGTCCAGAATAGTTGCCGGAGTGTTTTATCTATCGGACGTGATGGCGGGCGCCGCCATCGCCATGATTATGAGCTACCTGCTGGGCCTCGCCCTCAGGCGTATAGAACCTGTACCGACCATGGTGCTCCGCGGCGCCAGGACCCTGCACCTGGCGTGACCTCTGTACCTATCCGTTCGACTGTGGCTCTGAGCCAGGAAGGCTGGCCGACTCCCGCAGGCAGTTGAAAAATCGGTCCATCATCATCTTGTTTACAGAGCCGATCAGACGCTGTCCCACCCTGGCAATGGTGCCTCCAACCTGGGCCTGGCCTTCCACCGTCACCACCGTCTTACCGTTCTGTCCCGCCAGGGACACGAGGGCTTCCCCACGAACGAAGCCTGCAGCGCCGTTGCCGTCCACGATAAGTTTGTAAGACCGCAGCAGGACCTGGTCCGCGACGGTTATTTTGGCGCGATAGGTGCCCTTGATGGACCCCAGTCCCAGGCTTATGGTTGCCTCATAGTGGCCCTCCCCCAGGGGGGACAGCTGCTCGCAGCCGGGCATGCACCGGGCTAACGCATCGGGGTCCAGGAGCACCTCCCAGACCCGCTCCAGCGGTGCGTCAAACGGGTATTCGCCTCTCACATCCATGCTGCCCTCCCTGGGGCGGTAAGATATCCGTGACCAGTATAGCAACAACCTTGCCCACTTGCCCGGTTGCTCCATCACCTCTGGTGCCCTAACATATAGGGAGGCTGAAAAAAGGGGGCTTCGGGATTCCAGCCCCATGTGTAGTATGGCGGTTGCCGCCGACCGTCAAAAGGAGCTGGGTAGTGGTGGAGATACGGAGGCTTCTGAACGAGGCACGCAGGGAATGGGAGTCCCTGGAGTGGGAGGGGACTTTTGAGGAATACTTGAACATGGTCTTCGACAATCCAAGGCTGGCGCGCCACTCCCATGCGCGCATCTACGACATGATCCAGTGGGCGGGCAGCACTCCCGGGCCGGAAGGAGTGCCGCAGTATAGTGTCTTTTCCGACGAGATATTCGGGCTAGACAGGGCGCTCGACCGGCTGGTGCAGTTTTTCCACGCCGCAGCCAGAGGTCTGGAGGTCCGAAAGCGCATACTCCTTCTTATGGGGCCCCCTGCCAGCGGGAAGTCCTCGAGTGTGAACCTGCTGAAGGCGGGTCTGGAGCGCTACACCCGTAGCGATCAGGGCGAAGTGTACGCCATCAAGGGCTGCCCGATGCAGGAGGACCCGCTGCACCTGATACCCGAGGATCGGCGCCAGGAGATGGCTCGGGAGCACGGGCTGCTCCTTGAGGGTGGCCTGTGCCCCCGGTGCAGCTACAATCTCCGCCACGAATATGGCGGGGACATCGGCAGGGTGAAGGTGAAGCGGGTCAGCTTTAGCCACTCCGCAGGAGTGGGCATGGGCTCCTTCGTTGCCACCTCGCCCCAGTCCCAGGACATTTCCAGGTTGGTGGGCAGCGTGGACATGTCCCAAGCCTCCGATGACCGGCTGGAGTGGGCAGGTAAAGCCCTGCGCCTGGATGGCGAGCTCGAGGCGGCCAACCGGGGCATAATGGAGTTCATCGAGATATTCAAGTCCGACGAGCGGTTTCTTGCGGTCATGCTGGGGGTAACCCAGGAGCAAGTCATCAAGCTGGGAAGCTTCGGCTCGGTCCATGCGGATGAGGCCGTAATCGCCCACACCAACGAAGAGGAGTACAATGCCTTCCTGAGCAACCCCGAGACGGCGGCCCTCCGTGACCGGATCATCCTCGTAATGATACCTTACAACCTCCGGGTAAGGGACGAGGTGAAAATATACACCAAGCTGCTGTCCGAAGGACGCCCTACGGGCGCCGATACAACGGCGCAGCACTCGGGAATCGCCCCCCTTACGCTGCCAGTAGCTGCCATGCTGTCGGTCCTGTCCAGACTTGAACCATCCGCAAGGGGCAGCGGGCTCCCAAAAGTGTCACTGCGAGACAAGATAAAGCTCTACGATGGTCAGGTGGTGCCGCCATACAACGCTGGCGACGTGGAGCGCCTGCGGGAAGGTAGCCCTAGAGAAGGCATGTTTGGCCTCTCCCCACGCTACGTCGTAAACCGGCTGGCCGACGCGGTGGCGCGAGAAGGGACCTGTCTTACCCCCCGGCAAGCCCTCAAGAATCTGGTGGAGGGGCTGGTGGAAAGGGCCGGAATCGGTACCGAGGAACGTGGCAGGATACTGGCGCTGGTACCCGAGGTGCTGAAAGAGTACAAGGAGCTGGCCATACGTGAGGTGCAGAGGGCGGCCGTTGAGGAGTACCATGAGAGGGCGTCCCAGCTGTATCAGTCCTATATGCTCGACGTGGAAGGCTATTTCAGCGCTCAGCAGGGAGAGAATGCCCCGACCGCCCGGCCCGACGAGGCATTGATGCGCAGGGTGGAGGGTGCTGTGAATCTGAGGGACGTGGACCGACCTACGTTCCGCCGGCAGGTGCTTCAAGCTAGTCGGTACTTTCGAGAGCGTTCGGAACTGCCCGAGCCTGGTTACGACTCCGTACCCATGATGAAGCTGGCCATAGAGAACCTTCTGTTCCTTCGCCGGGATGAGGTAAAGCTGACATTGAATCCCGGCCGCAAAAACCTCCGGCGCCAGCAGGCCCGAGACCGAATCTTCCAGCGGCTCACCTCGGATTATGGCTATTGCAGGGAGTGTGCAAACGACGTGATGCATTTTGCCGGGCGGACTCTCCAGGGCAAAGAGGTGATCTCGGTCAAGGGGGATAAGGTATCCTGGGAATAGAAGTCTAATATAGCGATGTTAAGGTTGACGGTGAGGTAGCATACACATGACCAAGCGGCAGGTTGAGCTGCGCTTCGATGCTCGGGAGATCGACCGGAAATGGCAGGAGCGCTGGAGAAGGGATGGCCTTTACCGGGTCCGTGACGATGACCCCAGACCAAAGTGGTACGAGCTTACCATGTACCCCTATCCGTCGGGCGACCTCCACATCGGCCACTGGTACGCGATGGCCCCCGCCGACTGCCACGCCCGCTTTCGCCGGATGCAGGGCTATAACGTCCTCCATCCCATGGGTTTCGACTCATTCGGGCTCCCGGCCGAGAACGCGGGGATCCAGCGGGGCATCCACCCGTTGAGCTGGACCATGGATAACATAGAGCACATGCGGGGCCAGCTCCGCAGCATGGGGGCGATATACGATTGGGACCGGGAGTTAGTATGCAGCCAGCCCGAGTTCTATCGGTGGACCCAGTGGTTCTTCCTCAAGCTCTACGAGCGAGGTCTGGCGTACCGGGCCAAGGCCCCGGTGGTCTGGTGTCCCTCTTGCCAGACGGTCCTGGCCAACGAGCAAGTGGTGAATGGCCGCTGTGAGCGCTGCGATACGGTGGTTACCCGCCGCGACCTGGAGCAGTGGTTTTTCCGCATAACCGACTACGCCGAGCAGCTTCTGGACTTCAGCGGACTGGTGGACTGGCCGGAGAAGATCCTCGCTATGCAGCGCAACTGGGTCGGCCGCAGCGAGGGGGTGGAGATCAGCTTCGACCTCTCCCACCATGCTTTGGACGAGGTGGAGATTCGGACCTTTACCACCCGCATAGATACCATATTCGGCGTCACCTTCATGGTACTGGCACCGGAGCATCCCCTGGTGGCCAAGCTCACCACCGAGGAGCGCCGCGCCGAGGTCGAGGCCTATGTGGAGGAGGCCCGGCGACAGACGGAGATGGAGCGGCTGGCTATCGAAAAAGAGAAAACGGGGGTTTGCCTTGGCGCCCACGTCGTAAATCGCCTCAACGGCGAGAGGGTGCCCATCTTCATCTCCGACTATGCCCTCATGAGCTATGGCACGGGCGCGGTTATGGGGGTCCCCGCCCACGACCAGCGGGACTTCGAGTTCGCCAAGAAGTACGGACTGCCCATACGTGTGGTGATCGCACCGCCGGACTGGGACAGTGGTGAGCTTGGGGAGGCCTACGTGGATGAGGGCGTTATGGTGAACTCGGGACAGTTCGACGGCCAGCCCAGCCCCCAAGGCATGGCAAGCATCGCCGATGCGGTGGAGACCAAGGGCTGGGGAAGTCGCGCCGTGTCCTACCGCCTGCGGGACTGGCTCATCTCACGCCAGCGCTATTGGGGCACCCCCATTCCGATCCTATACTGCGATGGCTGTGGCGCCGTCCCGGTGCCGGAAGAGCACCTGCCCGTGCTTCTGCCTCCCGACGCGGACTTCAAGCCCACCGGCGAGTCTCCCTTGGCCCGGCACGGGGGATTCGTAAACGCCGTGTGCCCTCGATGTGGAGGTAGCGCCCGGAGGGAGACCGACACCATGGACACCTTCGTGGACTCCTCCTGGTACATGGAGCGGTTCACCAGCCCCGAGTATGATAGAGGGCCCTTCGATCCTCGGAATCTGGGGGAGTGGATGCCGGTAGACCAGTACACGGGAGGGGCGGAGCACGCGGTGATGCACCTCCTTTACGCTCGATTCTTTACCAAGGCGCTGCGGGATATGGGCATCCTGGAGTTCGATGAGCCCTTCCTCCGGCTGTACAACCAGGGAGTGATCCTTGGTGAAGACCACGAGAAGATGAGCAAGAGCCGTGGAAATGTGGTCAACCCCGACGAGTACGTGGAGGTCCTGGGCGCAGATTCAGTTCGCTGCTTCCTGATGTTTCTGGGCCCCTGGGACCAGGGAGGCCCCTGGAGCACCTCGGGGATCAACGGTGTGGCCCGCTGGCTGAACCGGGTCTGGGACCTGTGCCGGCACGCTCCCGAGGGGTTTGACGACCAGGCATCCAGCGAGGAGACCACACGTGCTACGCTGAGACACCTACACCAGACCATCAAGAAGTGCCACACCGACCTGGACAGGTTCAAGTTCAACACCGCCATCGCGGCCTTGATGGATCTCTCCAACTCCCTCAGCCGGGTGCGGAGCGATGGGGACGTGGCTTCCGCGACCTGGAAAGAGTGCATCGAGAAGTTCCTCCTCATGCTGGCACCCTTTGCTCCCCACATCGCCGAGGAGCTATGGGAACGCACCGGCCACGCCTACAGCATCCACGGCCAGCTATTCCCCACCTGGGACGAAGGGCTGGCTGCCGAGGAGATGGTCACCCTGGTGGTGCAGGTCAACGGCCGGCTCAGGGACCGGCTTCAGGTTTCGGCCGACATCTCCGAGGAGGAGGCCAAGCGCCTGGCCCTGGACAGCCCCAAGGTACGGAGCCACATCGACAACCAGCAGGTAGCCAGGACCGTCTACGTACCGGGCAGGCTGGTGAACGTGGTGGTGAGGTAGAGCTCAGAGGGGCCCCGGCCAACGACTTTCCAGTGTGTGGTGACGCCCCTTCCTTTGTGATATACTCCAAGGCGACCA
Organism: Dehalococcoidia bacterium; assembly: GCA_965247295.1. Lineage (GTDB taxonomy): Bacteria > Chloroflexota > Dehalococcoidia > Lucifugimonadales > JAGWBF01 > CBDFGQ01. The sequence continues at coordinate 785,856 of CBDFGQ010000008.1, read as the reverse complement.
GCGGTCTGGCACGAATGGTACAGGTCACGGCCACGACAACGGCGAGAACCGGATTTTATGAGTGAGAGTATGTCTGAGGAGATCAGGTTCGTGGAGGGGGGTACCATCACCACCCCCAAGGACTTCGTCGCCGGCGCTACTTACGCCGGGATCAAGACCTACGCTGAGGACAAGATGGACGTGGGGCTGTTGCTCTCCCAAACGCCATGCGCGGTTGCCGGCGTATTCACCACCAATGCCATAAGGTCGGCTTCCGTCACTCTGTGCGAGGAGCGCATCGCTGGCGGTAAGGTGAGAGCCCTGGTGGCCACCAGCGGCATAGCCAACGCCTGCGTCGGGAAACATGGTTACACCGACGCGCTGGAGACCACCGCAGAGGCCGCGAAGAAGCTCGGGATCCAGCCAGATGAGGTGGTCATCGGGACTACAGGCGTCATCGGCGTGGAGCTTCCCATGGGACTTTTGAGGTCCGGGATACCCCAGATCGAGCTCTCCGAGGACGGCGGACATGACCTGGCCCGGGCCATCATGACCAGCGATAGCAGGCCCAAGGAGGTGGCCGTCACCTTCGACGTGGATGGGAAGGCTGTGAGTATCGGTGGTATCGCCAAGGGAGCGGGTATGATTCACCCCAACATGGCCACCATGCTGTGCTACCTCACCACCGATGCCCGGGTGGAGTCGGGCTTCCTCGCAGGTTCCCTGAAGCGGGCTGGGGACCTGTCCTTCAACATGCTATCTGTGGACGGTGACAGTAGCACCAATGACACTGTTCTCATCTTCTCGAACGGAGGACCCGAGGCTGCCGGCATTCGCTCGGGAGACGCCTCCGGGGAGCTGTTCCAGGATGCCCTTGAACGGGTGTGCGTCCACCTGGCTAAAGAGTTGGCCAGGGATGCCGAAGGGTCCACCCGGCTGATCGAGGTTACTGTAGAGGGCGCCGAAACCGAAGAGGCGGCGCGACGGGCCGCCCGCACGGTGGTCTCCTCCAGTCTGGTGAAGACGGCGGTCCACGGGGCCGACCCCAACTGGGGTCGGGTAATCGCCGCGTTGGGCAGGAGCGGGGCCGAGGTGGAGGAGGACAAGATCTCCCTCTTCGTAAACGACGTTTGCATCATGGAAGGCGGTCTCCCCATCCCCTTTCATAGGGATGGGGTAGTGGCGCTGATGCGGGGGCCGGAGGTCTTCTTCCGAATAGGACTGAACCTGGGCCATGGTCGAGCTACGGCGTGGGGCTGCAACCTCAGTGAAGAGTACGTGACCTTTAACAGTGCCTACACTACCTAGCTGTGCCTTCGAAGGGTAGACTTTAGAGGATTCGCGTGGGATGAACAGCCTCCTGGCCCGCTGGACAGGACCCGATACACCGGCCCGTACAGCCCATGCAAGTGCCGAAGCTAAGGGATCCCCCGCCCAAGCTACCATGTTGACTCTAGCCCTAAAGCCCGACGTCAAGGCTGCACTCAAACCCATCGGTGAATATGCCTACGGGGAGGTGTCGCGGGAGAGGTTACATCGGTCGGAGTGGTTGACCGCCGCCTACGATGGTCTTTCAAGGTGTGCGAAGGTGGTGGGTTGATTGGCCGGTAGCCCCATTGTGGTGAAAATCGGGGGAAGCACCCTGGGAAGCCATGATACCACCCTGAGGGACCTGGCTGCTCTGCAGCAGGAGGGACTGCAGGTAGTTGTCGTGCACGGTGGTGGCAACGTAGTCTCTGAGTGGATGAAGCGACAGGGTACCGTCCCCAGGTTTGTACGGGGACTGCGGGTCACCGACTCCCAGAGCCTGGAGATCGTGACTGCGGTTCTCACGGGGCTCGTGAACAAGCAGCTCGTGGCATCGCTTATGGCTCATGGGGCCAAAGCTTTCGGGTTGAGCGGCGTGGATGGCGGCTTGCTGGAGGCTCAGGTGACGGACGAGGAGCTGGGTTACGTTGGCGAGATTACGAAGGTAAACGCCGAGCCGTTGATCCAGGCGCTACAGGGGGGTTACATACCCTTGGTGGCTCCCCTCGGGCTGCACCGTGTGGACGGCACTGCATACTCCGGGTCGCTACTTAACATAAACGGTGATACTGTGGCTGGAGAGCTGGCCTACGCCATATCGGCAGACAGGCTCATCTTCCTGACCGACGTTGCGGGTATAATGGATGGCTCGGGCAGGGTGATTCAACGGCTCAATACGAGGTCTGCCAGGATTTTACAGGCTTCAGGGGTGGTGAAGGGGGGGATGATACCCAAGCTGGAGGCCTGCTTACGGGCGGTGAAGCGGGTGCCAGTCACCGATATAATCGATGGCCGGAACCCTGGAGCGCTCCTAGAGTGCTTAGGTGGAGTCCTCAGCGGCACCCAAATCGCCGCTGTCCCGGGCCCATCCTCCCGGGACCATTGAAGATTCTGCTACGGGTCCAGCCCCTTGTAGGGCGGCGTTCCGATGTGGGAACGGCATTCATCCTGGTGAGGTGGGGACTGCCATGAAGAAGTACGGAAGGTGTTATGAGCTTTGAACCGCGGAACAATGGGGGTGGGTCCGGAACCTGGGACGATAGCGAGGCCAGCTACCTTAGGGACCGGAACCTAAGGCTAATAATAAGGATAGCCATCGCGGTCGCCGCTGTCGTTGCGATCATCGTACTTCTGGCGGTAGCCAAGAGTATATTTACCAACTGGCTATGGTTTGACAGCCTAGGCTTCCTCAGCGTGTACACCAAAGTCCTGGTCATGCGGGTCTGGCTATTTTTCGCCGGTGCCCTGGTGGTGGCCGCCTTCCTCCTGATTAACCTGTATATCGCCTATCGCTTCTCCATTGGCGAGGCGATTCTTCCGGTGCCGCCGGACGTTATGCGACTCATGCGTATAGGTATCATCGTGGGTATCGCTGTGGTAGTTCTCATCATGAGCGTAGTCTTTGGAGTGGTGGCCCAGGGTCGCTGGGAGACCTTCCTGATCTACATCAACCGTGTGCCCTTTGGCATAGAGGACCCCCAGTTTGGCAAGGATATCTCCTTTCACGTTGCCGTCATGCCCATGCTCCACTTCATACAGGGGTGGCTCATGGGTCTTGTGATTGCCATCATGGTGGCGGTGGCGGCCCTCTACGTGGCCATCTTCTCCATGAGGGGAGTAAACTTCGTGCTCACGCCCAGGGTGAGAGGGCATGTGGCCATCCTGGGCGCCTTCCTGATGCTGACCATCGCCGCGGCCCACTACCTGGACATCTTTGAGCTTGTCTTTTCCGGGAGGGGAGCGGCCCCAGGGGCTGGCTATGCGGACGTCAACGCCAGGATACCCGCCCTGTGGCTGTTGGTGGCCATCGCCGTCCTGTCAGCCGCTGGCTTTGTGGCGAGCCTGTTTTACGGCGGCTTGAGGTTGATGATCGGTGCCTTCTCCCTCTGGGCCGTCCTGGCGATCCTGGCCGGTGGCATCTTTCCGGTTTCTTTCCAGCGCGTCCGGGTGAATCCCAACGAGTTCGACCGCGAGGAAAAGTACATCCAGCGAGCTATCTCGTCTACCAGGGCCGCCTACAACCTGGACCTGATTGAGGAACGGTCTTTTACCGATTACACCCCTAAGCTCGACCCTCAAATTGTAGCCGAGAACCCTGAAACCATAGAGAATATCAGGCTGTGGGACCACAGGCCCCTGCGAGCCACCTACAATCGGAAAGAGGCCATAGAACTGTTCTACAACTTCGTGGGGGTGGACGTGGACCGCTACGCGTTCCCCGATGGCGAGTACCGGCAGGTGATGCTGGCGGCCAGAGAGCTGTTCCCGGAAGATCTCCCCGATGAGGCCCAGAACTGGGTGAACCGTAAGCTCATCTACACCCACGGCTATGGGGCAGTCATGAGCCCGGTGAACCGCAAGGACGATCAGGGCCTGCCGGAGTTCTTCCTGCAAGATGTGCCTCCGAGGGGCAGGTTGGATGTTACGCGCCCAGAGATTTACTACGGAGAGAACACGAGGGACTTCGTGGTCATAAACACCAATACCCGCGAGTTTGACTACCGCGGAGAAAACAACGAGCGCTTTGACACCACGTACGATGGCGAGGGTGGAGTCGGGATCGGGTCTTTTTTGAGGAGGGTCGCCTTCGCCTGGCAGTTCTTGGACTTCAACCTGCTCATAAGCGGCCAGATTACCGCCAATAGCAAGATTCAGTACCGGCGTGAGATACAGGATCGAGTCACAGCGATAGCTCCCTTCTTGCATCTGGACAGCGACCCGTATCTGGCAGTGGGCGCTGCGGGGAAGCTGTGGTGGATTCAGGACGCTTACACCGTCACCGACCGCTACGCTTACTCAGCCAGCTTTCAGGACGATTTCAACTATATCAGGAACAGTGTAAAGGTAGTCGTGGATGCCTATAACGGCACGGTGCATTTCCTGGTGATCGACTCCGAGGACCCGATCATCCAGATTTACCGCAAGGCGTTCCCCGACATGTTCAATGATTTCGAGCCGGCTTTCGGGCTTGGACCAGACAAGCTAGATCCCTCCCTCCGGGAGCACATTCGGTATCCCATTGACCTGTTTTCGGCCCAGTCAGAGATAAATTTGCGCTACCACATGCAAGACCCTAGAGAGTTCTTCGAAAAGGGAGATCTTTGGGCCCGCTCCCAGGAGCTCTTCTTCGATAACACCCAAGATGTGGAACCTTATTACGCTATCATGAAGCTACCCGGTGAGGAGGCGGTAGAGTTCGTGCTGCTCCTGCCTTTCACTCCCGCGAGTCCAGAACGACAGAACATGGTGGGGTGGATGGCCGCGCGTAATGACGGAGACAAATACGGTAGTCTTGTATCCATTATCTTCTCCGGCCATGTAGATGGCCTTGAGTTGGTTGAGAGCCGTATCTCAAACGATGATGATATCAGGGAGCGGCTCACACTGTTGTGCCCCCCAGGAGGAACCGTATTGTGCATTCGGGGCAACCTGCTGGCCATCCCCATGGGCGACTCAATCCTGTACGTGGAGCCTCTTTTCATCCGGCCGGTGGCGACTGATTTCCCTGAGTTGAAGCAGGTGTTCGTAGCCGATGGTGAGAAAGTCGTCATGGCGGACGATCTTGATGAGGGTCTGAGCCTTCTGCTGGGCCAGGAGGTTCGTGTGGAGGCGGCCGAGTTGCTGCCCTCCCGGGAGCCAGCTGCGGAGGTGGGAGCGCCCGTACCCACCACCCCTGGGCCACCTCTGGCTGGGAGGGAGGGTATTGCGGAGATCGAAGACGCCGTAGAGGCCATGGGGCAGCTGAAAAAGGACCTGACCGCCTTGGAAGAGGCCCTCAGGAGACTTGGCGAGAGGCTAGAAGGTGGTTCTCAATGAGCAGCCGTATGAGTCCCGAGACGGGGGGAGGAGCGGGCCGGACGGACTGGACCGACATGGAGAAGCGGTATTACATGTTTACCGTCAGGCGGCAGCCCGTGGTCATCGCGCGGGGAGAGGGCACCTGGGCTTGGGACGTCAACGAGAAGGAGTACCTGGACTTTACCGCGGGGTGGGCCGTCAACAACCTGGGTCACTGCCACCCCGCCATAACGCAGGCCATCGTCGAGCAGGCAGCCACCCTATTACAAACATCCAATCAGTTCTACACTACTCCCCAGCTTCAACTGGCCCAGCTTCTGGTGGAGAACAGCTGCCTGGACAAGGTCTTCTTCGGAAACAGCGGGGCCGAGGCCCTGGAGGGAGCGGTCAAGCTGGCCCGGAAGTACGGCAAGAAGAACCGGGATGGCGCCTACGAGGTAATTACTGCGTTTAACTCCTTCCACGGACGGACGATGAGCATGTTGGCGGCTACGGGCCAGCCCCACTATCAGGAGCCTTTCCAGCCCCTGACTCCTGGGTTCGTACACGTCGAGTTCAACAGCGTGGAGGCCATCATGGAGGCCACCAGCGAGCGCACCGCCGCCGTGCTGCTGGAGCCTGTGCAGGGAGAAGGCGGGGTGAACGTTCCTGCGGACGATTATCTGAGGCGGGTCAAGGAGTGGTGTGAGGAACAGGGACTGCTGTTCATGCTGGACGAGGTGCAGACGGGAATGGGAAGGCTGGGCACCCTCTTCGGGTACCAACTCTACGGCGTGGAGCCCGACGTGATGGCGCTGGCTAAGGCTCTTGGAGGAGGGGTGCCCATCGGGGCCTTCATGTCCAAGGACTACTGCATGGCCCTTGAGCCCGGTGACCACGGCTCCACATTTGGCGGCAATGCCCTCACCTGCGCCGCCGCCTACGCCTCCTCCAAATACATCGTGGAGAACGACCTTCCCTCCAACGCCGAAGCCATGGGAGGACGGTTGATGGGTGCCCTTGGGGAGCTGAGGTCCCGTTTCGACTTCGTTACCGACGTAAGGGGCAAGGGGTTGCTGGTGGCCCTGGAGTTTAGCGATGACATGTCGGCCAAGGTGGTTTCCCTCTGCAACGAGGAGGGGCTGCTGCTGAACGCCGTGAGGCCCAACGCCATAAGGTTCATGCCGCCCCTCACCGTGACCGCCGACGAGGTGGATGGCGCCGTTGGGCGCCTTGAAGCGGCCCTAAAGAAAGTATGAGGTGCCCTGCATAGGCCCTTGCCTAACGAATCCTGGAGACCTCCCCATCTGCGGGTGCTATGGTTAGAAAAGGGGATCCGATGGCGGTAGGCAGTATCGTCCTCGCATACAGCGGTGGGCTGGATACCTCGGTAGCCATACCCTGGCTTCAGGAGAGGTATCATTCCCAGGTCATCACCCTTACGATTGATCTGGGCATGGTCAACCTGGAGGAGATTCGCCAACGCGCGCTCCAGATCGGGGCCGTGAGCGCCCACACCGTCGACGGCCGAGAGGCCTTTTACAGGGAGTTCGTTTCCCCCGCATTACAGGCCGGCGCCATATATGAGGAGCAGTACCCCCTGGCCACCGCCCTTGGACGCCCCCTTATAGCCCGTTACCTCGTGGAGGCGGCCCGAAGGGAGGGGGCGTACGCGGTGGCCCACGGCTGCACCGGGAAAGGTAATGACCAGGTCCGCTTGGACGTCGGTATCGCCGCCCTCGCCCCGGAGCTCAGGGTCATCGCGCCGATACGGGAGTGGGGCATGAGCCGGGAGGAGGAGCTGGAGTACGCTGGAGAGCGCGACATCCCCGTGCCCTCGGGAAAGCGGTCCTATTCCGTGGACGAGAACCTCTGGGGTAGGAGCGTCGAAGCTGGAGACCTGGAGGACCCCTGGCGGGAACCATCGGGAACCGCCTTCGCATGGACCAGCTCCATAGATGCCGCTCCCGCCGAGCCCGCCTATCTGGAGATAGGATTTGATGGAGGCCTCCCCGTGACCGTGGATGGTGAGGAGATGGATGGGGTGGCCCTGGTCGGTCACCTCCACCAACTGGCGGGCGTCCACGGCGTTGGCAGGATCGACCACGTCGAAAACCGGCTTGTCGGGATAAAATCCAGGGAGGTCTACGAAGCGCCGGCCGCTGTGGTACTCCACGCTGCCCATAGGGCGTTGGAGGCCATAACCCTGAGCAAAGAGCAGCTGCGTCTCAAGGCGCGAATCGCCCAGGAGTACGCCGATGTCGTCTACAACGGTCTGTGGTACACCCACCACCGCCGTGACATGGACGCCTACGTCCGTAGCACCCAGCGTCACGTGAGCGGCGAGGTCCGGGTAAGGCTGCACAAAGGGAGCTGTATCGTCGTCGGGCGGAAATCGGCCCTTGGGCTTTACAGCCACGAGCTGGCTACTTACGCGGCAGGGGACAAGTTCGACCACAAGGCCGCCGAGGGGTTCATATCCCTTTACGGCCTGCCGGTCCGCACCCAGGCCCAGGTGCAGGGCGAGGAGGATTCAAGAGGGCTTTGAGCCGTTGCCGGATATAGTCTGCGTTAAATCTTGTAATACCAGACTCGAAGCGGAGCTTGATAAGAGCCTCCTTGATTCCCATGGTATCGAGTCCATGATATCGGCGGATGACGCCGGGGGTATGCGGCCCGATCTGTTATGGGCTACGGGAGGAGTCCGGCTGCTGGTCAAACAGGAGGATGCCCAGAAGGCCCTCGAGTTACTATAGAGAGACGGAAGGTAGCATCTAGTTTGACGGGGAAGGCAAAGCCACGACCCTTGAATAACTCTCCGAGTGATAGCCGGCACAGCTATACCGCTTCGATTCATTACGACCGACGGCTGTACAGGCAGGATATCGCGGGATCGATCGCCCATGCCCGGATGCTGGCCAGGCAGGGGATCTTGTCCCCCGACGAAGTAGAGGAGATCGTGCTAGGCCTTCAGGGAATAGGGGACGAGATAGAGGTCGGAAAGTTCCCTTGGAGTGAGGAGCTGGAAGACATCCACATGAACGTGGAGGCGCGGCTGGTCTCAAAGATCGGACCTGAGGTTGCGGGAAAGCTTCGCACGGGGCGGTCCCGCAACGACCAGGTGGCCCTGGACATGCGCATGTACGTCAAGGACTCTATTCTGAAGACGGTAGAGGGCATTCGGAGCCTTCAGGGCGCACTATTGCATGTGGCTGAGTGTCACGAGGGCGTGATAATGCCGGGGTACACGCACCTCCAGAGGGCCCAGCCGGTGCTCGTCGCCCACCATATGCTGGCCTACTTCCACATGCTGGAGCGTGACCACTCCCGCTTCCAGGACTGCTATGCGCGGGCTGACGTACTGCCGATGGGAAGTGGCGCCCTGGCTGGGGTGGCGTACGCTATAGATCGAGAGTTCCTGGCGAATGAGCTGGGATTCTCGAAGGTCAGTCAAAACAGCATGGACGCCGTATCCGACCGGGACTTTCTTCTGGAGTACCACGCGTCCGCGGCCATCTGTATGATGCACCTGTCCCGATTCGCCGAGGAGCTGGTCCTCTGGTCCTCCCAGGAGTTCGGGTTCATCAGCCTGGAGGACCGGTATCTGACCGGCAGCAGTATCATGCCGCAAAAGCGCAATCCCGACTTTGCCGAGCTTGCCCGAGGCAAGACGGGCAGGGTCTACGGCAATCTTATGGGCCTCTTGACCGTGTTGAAGGGCCTGCCACTGACCTATAACCGGGACCTTCAGGAAGACAAAGAGGCTAGCTTCGATACGATAGATACCCTGCTGGCCACGCTGGAGGTGTTCTCGGACATGGTGTCTACCCTCCGGGTGGACGCCCAGCGTGTCGCCGAGGCCTCCAGGGGAGGCTACATGCTGGCCACCGACCTGGCGGACTACCTGGTCAGCAAAAAGGGCGTTCCGTTTCGGGAATCCCATGGGATCGTTGAGAGACTTTGCCGCTACGCGATGTCTCAGCACAAGGAGTTTGACCAGCTTACCATCCAGGAGTACCGGCAGTTCTCATCCCACTTTGCCGAAGACGTGTACGCTATTACACCCGAGGCGTCCGTCGCCCTCCGCGACATAGAGGGCGGTACGGCGCCGGTACAGGTGGAGAAGGCCCTGAAGGAGGCCAGGAAGCTGCTCAATGCTGGGAAGAATCGCATTCCCGGGTCGAGCCCATCCAGGGAGGTCGAAGATGGCCGGGCCGCAGATGACCAGTGAGGGACGGGAGGGGCCGTCGCCCGTGCGCACCGTAAAGTTAGCTCCGTCCATCCTCTCGGCGGACTTCAGCCGGCTGGCGGAGCAGCTGGCGGAGCTGGAGAGGGCGGGTGCGGACTACGTACACGTAGACGTGATGGACGGGCATTTCGTGCCCAACATCACCATGGGGCCGGTGGTGGTGGAGGCGATCCGTGCCTCCACACAGTTGCCTCTTAACGTGCACCTGATGATCCAGGAGCCCGACAATTTCATACCGGACTTCATCAGTGCCGGCGCCGACCACATCATCCTTCACAGCGAGTCCAGCCTCCACCTGCACCGGGCGATACACCAGGTAAAGGACCTGGGCGCCGGGCGGTCTTCGCCGGTGCTGGTAGGGGTAGCTATAAACCCTGCCACACCGCTATCCGCGATTGAGGAGGTGCTGGCCTACGTGGACATCGCTCTGGTGGGGACGGTGAACCCGGGCTTCGCGGGGCAGAAGATGATACCCGAGTGCCTGGACAAGGTGGTCCGACTGAGGACGATGCTTACGGACCGCGGATACGGGGCGGAGATAGAAGTCGATGGGGGTATAAATCCGGAGACGGCCCCGGCCGCGGTAAGGGCGGGCGCCACCATCCTGGTGGCCGGGTCGGCTATATTCAACGCGGTAGAGTCGGTGGAGTCGGCCGTTAGGCGATTGAGGGAGAGCGTCGGGACTACCCAGTGAGGACTAGACCTAGATACCGATGAATCTTAGGCCCTGGGAACCTTATGCCGGGTCCTGAGGCAGCGGGTACATATCTTCACCTTCGCCGTGGTCCCGTTTATCTGGAGGCTCAGCTTATGAACGTTGGGCAAGAAGCGGGTCTTTGTACGCCTTTTGGAGTGACTGACGTTGTTGCCCGACATACCGATTTTGCCACAAACTTGACACTTCATTAGGTAACAGTCCCAGAAGATTGGAGCTTATAGGCTCTCTAATGCTACGTTCGATAGGATACCATAGCTTTGAGTGCGTGGCAAGGAGGGGGCGGTGGTAAAAGGCGCCTCCAAAGGCCTTCCCACGGGTCAGAACCCGCCCAGGACAGAAGGGACCGCCCCACCTTCGACGGTCAATGGAGACGATCTCAGGCTGGCCTTCGAGGCAGCGACCCGTTATCTAGAGCGGCATAGAGACGCCATCAACGCCCTTAACGTGTTTCCCGTGCCCGATGGGGACACGGGCACCAACATGCTCCTCACGATGCGCTCCGTGAACGAGGAGTCCGGCAAGGTAACTGGGGCATCGGCTGGAGCGGTCATGGCTGCCATGGCCCACGGGGCCCTCCTGGGTGCCAGGGGAAACAGCGGCGTCATACTCTCCCAGTTTTTCCATGGCCTGTCCCGCGGCTTTCAGGGTAAGGACGAATGCGACGGAGAGGACCTGGCACGAGCCTTCGGGCTGGCCAGCGAAGCGGCCCAGACCTCGGTGAGTGCGCCGGTCGATGGGACTATGCTCACCGTGATACGGGAGCTCTCGCTGGCCGCCTCAAAGCATGCTGGCGGGGCCGGCGAGGCGAGGGGTGCCCTTTCCGTATGGCAGGCCGGCCTCGAGGCGTCCAAGGAGGCGTTGTCCCGGACTCCCCTGCAGCTTCCGGTGCTGCGGGAGGCCGGGGTGGTGGATGCGGGGGGCCAGGGAATCGTGACCCTTCTCCATGGGGCCTTGAGATACCTGGCCGGAGACAACGTGGATGACCTGGAGCCGGAGCTGTGTGCCCCCGTGGGGCTGGATCTCTCAAGTGTGAGCATAGACGATACGGGTACCACGGCGGGGGCATCTTGTCTCCGGGCTGGTGTGCAGGAGGAGTTTCTGGCCGCCACCGAGCACGAGCTATATGGGTACTGTGTTCAGTACCTCATCGAGGGTCTGGGATTGGACCTAGACCGGATTCGCGGGGAGTTGAGTTCAATAGCTCAGTCCACGGTGGTGGTGGGAGGCGAGACCCTGGTAAAGGTACACGGCCACGCCCACGATCCGGGACCCCTGCTCAGCTACGGCATTACGTTGGGCGCCATCGCGCAGGTGCGCATAGACAATATAGACCAACAGCACCGAGAGTTCATCCTGGCCCAGCATGGCCAGATGTCAGGGTCTGCGGGGGGAACCTCGGCCGTTGGGGTTGACAGCATATCTGCCGTGGGCGCTCCTGGGGCTACGGAGGCGCCTGGCATGGGTCGGGGGATCGGAACCGCGGTGGTAGCCGTGGCTTGGGGAGAGGGATTCGCCCGGCTGTTCAAGGGACTCGGATGTTCCGACGTGGTCATCGGCGGGCAGACCATGAACCCCAGCACCCAGGAGCTCTTACGGGCCGCCGGTGAATCGGGGGCGGAGAACCTCGTTCTCCTGCCCAACAATGCCAACGTGGTCCCCGCCGCCCTACAGGCCGCTTCCCTGGCGCGGGATACCGTCTCCCCATCCTCGTCAGGTCCGGGACCGGGAGGGCTAGACTACGGGATAACCATCCACGTAGTCCCGTCTCGTACCATTCCCCAGGGAGTGGCGGCCCTTCTCGCCTTCAACCCCGAGGGCGACCTGGATGAAAATCTGAGGTCAATGGAGATGGCCCTTTCCTCCGTGACCACGGTGGAAGTGACCAGGGCGGTGCGTCGCGCCACCGTAAACGGTGTGGCCGTAGTGGAAGGCCAATACATAGGCCTTCTCGAGGGCGAGCTGGTCACCGCCGGACAGTCGGCACTCCAGGTATTGACTGAGGTCTTGGCGAAGGCGGAGGCAAGGGAGGGCCAGCTGGTGACGTTGTATTGGGGCCAGGATATGGAGGAAGGGCAGGCGGGTTCCGATGCGGCCCGGCTTCGGGAAACTTTACCTGATGTGGAAGTGGAGGTGGTGTACGGGGGGCAGCCTCACTATCATTACATCGCCTCCCTGGAATAGTGCGTGAGCCTACCCTTTGAGAGGGGCGTGACATGGCAGTAAAAGTGATCACCGACAGCACCTGCGATTTGCCGCGGGAGCTGCCACAGCGCTGGGACATAGGAGTCATCCCATGCAACGTCCATTTCGACGACCAGGTCTACAAGGACGGTGTAGACATGGGCCCCGACGAGTTCTACAGCAGGCTGTCATCCAGTTCGAGGCTCCCGACTACGGCCCAGCCCTCGGTGAACGATTTCATGCAGGTGTACAGGCCCCTGTGCGATGACGGCCACGATGTGGTGTCCATTCATCTCTCCGCCAAGTTCAGCGGCACCCTCAACTCCGCCACGCAGGCACGGGAGGCCCTTATGGCACCCGGGGCCGATGGCGAGGGCCCCCCGAGGCGCATCGAAATAATAGATTCCAAGTTGACCTCGATGGGCCTGGGGCTGGCGACGCTGATGGCGGCCCGGCTGGCCAGGGACGGGGCAAGCTGCGATCAGGTGGTGGAGTCCGTCCGGGACTCACTGCCAAGGGTCCACTGCTATTTCCTGCTGGACACGCTGGCGTACCTGCAAAAAGGTGGGCGCATAGGCAAGGCCAGCGCCTTTCTGGGCTCTGTCCTCAATATAAAGCCCCTGCTGATGATCAGGGACGGGGAAGCCCACCCGGCGGAGCGAGTCCGGACGTGGGACAGGGGCCTTCGGCGGCTGGTGGAGATCGTGAGGGGGCTGGGCCCCGCGGAGAGCCTCTCTGTACTACATAGCACGGCCCCGGAGGCGGCAGAGGTCGTAAGGGAGCGGCTGGCCGACATGGTACCCTCGGGAGAGGTCATCATGGCGAGGTTTGGACCGGTGATCGGCACGTACCTTGGCCCCGGCGCACTGGGCGTAAGCCTGGTGGCTTCCCGCTAGCCGCGCCCACCACTTCATGCTAAACTTGCCCATAGGATGACTTCCAGAAGCGCTGCTCCACAGCTCCAGCTAGACACCCTCCGTAAGATACTGAAGCTGGAAGAGACCAAGGGATACAATGACACGGCCGTTATCGGCGGCCTTGACAGCTACCTCGGGGTCCGAGGACCAGATATCCTGGACCTCACGGAAGAAGACGTGCAGCGGCTGCTGAAGGCGCCCTATGCTCGGTTGACTGCGCCCCAGAGGAGAAAATGGGTAGCCCGGTGGCTGGATAGGCTTGAGGCAGAGGTGCATCGGGAAGGCGCGGCCAGCCGGACCGCCGAATCCCAACCGACGGTCGCCCGTGTGGGAGTCCCCTCTGTTCAACACGGAATAAATGCAGAACTCCCCTCGCCGCCCACGGCGGCACGCTCCATCGCCTCTCCAGGTGATCGGGCCACGCGAACTCTCCCAGTGCCGGCCCAGGGCGTCACCGTGGAGGCTCCCGTAAGCCGGCTGCGGGGAGTGGATACCAAGCTGTCGGCTCGACTGCGACGCCTCGGAGTGTCCACCATCCGGGAGCTTCTGTACCTCTTTCCCAGGCGCCACAACGACTTCAGCAGAGTTGCCAAGGTGCGAGATCTGGTGCCGGGAGAGGAACAGACAATTGTAGCCACGGTATGGGAGGCGCGAGAGACCGCTGTCGGGAGGGGCAGGCTGAAGGCTACGGAGGCGGTTTTAAGCGACGAGACCGGTAACGTGGGCGCCATCTGGTTTGGACGTCCCCACGTGGCAAGGGTGCTAAAGCCCAACTCCAGGGTGGGCATCAGCGGGCGAGTCGACGTGTATAAAGGCCAGGTGCAGTTTCAATCCCCGGAGTATGAGCTACTGGACCGACAGGAAGCCCTGGTACACACGGGCAGACTCGTACCGGTCTATCCCCTCACGGAGGGCCTGACCCCCCGCCGGCTGCGGAGCATCGTCTGGCAGGCAGTTGACCAGTGGGCCCCCAGGCTCGAGGAGTTCCTCCCGGAGAGTATAAGGTCGAGGACCGGCCTGGTGGCCCTCCAGCATGCTATAACGCAGGCCCACTATCCAGACGGACCGGATTCCCTGGAGGTGGCCAGGAAGCGTCTGGCCTTCGACGAGTTCTTTCTGCTGCAAATGGCCGTACTCGCCCGCCGCAGGCTCTGGCGGGAGGTGGCCGACGGCGTATCAATAGATGGCGATCCGAGGGTCCTAGAGACGTTCCTTGGTTCCCTGCCCTTCAGCCTTACCTCCGCCCAGCAGAGGTGCCTGGGGGAAGCCTTGGCCGATATGAAGCGAGGCACACCACCGATGAACCGACTCCTCCAAGGAGAAGTGGGCAGCGGCAAGACCGTGGTTGCACTGGCCGCGCTGCTGGCGACTGCCGCCAGCGGCTATCAGGGCTCGATAATGGTCCCTACCGAGGTCCTGGCGGAGCAGCATTTTAACACCGTGTCCCGGTTGCTTGGCACCCTTGCCCGTCCAGTTCAGGAAGGAAATCAGCTGAGCGTCTACCTGGACCCGCTTCCAAGGCCGGTCTCAGTGGCGCTGCTCACCGGCGGTGTCCGGAAGCCCCTGAGGAGAGAGATACTGCAACGAGCCTCCGAGGGTGCCCTGGACATCATTATCGGGACCCATGCCCTCATACAGGAGGGGGTGGAGCTGCCGCGTCTCGCCCTGGCGGTTACCGACGAGCAGCACCGTTTTGGAGTAGTGCAGCGGGCGGCATTGCGCCAGAAGGGTAGCACGAGTCCCCATGTGCTGGCCATGTCCGCTACGCCCATTCCCAGGACACTCGCCCTCACCCTCTACGGAGACCTGGACATATCCACTATTGATGAGCTTCCCCCTGGGAGGAGGCGCGTGGAAACGCGGTATGTGCCGCCAATTCGTCGCGACGCGGCCTACGAATTTATTCGGAAGCAGGTCCGCGACGGCCGGCAGGCCTTCGTCGTCTGTCCCCTCATCGATGAGTCGGAGACCGTGGAGGCAAAAGCCGCGACCGAAGAGTACGAGCGGCTGACCCGGGAGGTATTCCCCGACCTGCGCCTCGGCCTTCTTCACGGCAGGATGGTGTCGCGTAAGAAGGATGACGTCATGAGGCAGTTTCGGGATGGTGAGATCGACGTGCTGGTATCTACCCCGGTCGTGGAGGTGGGCATCGACATGCCCAACGCCAGCGTGATGATGGTGGAGGGCGCCCACCGATTCGGGCTGGCCCAGCTACACCAGTTCCGGGGACGGGTTGGACGCGGGGAGCACAAGAGCTACTGCCTGCTCCTGTCCGACTATTCCTCCGCCGAAGCCAGGGAACGCCTCTCGGCCGTTGAGAGAATACACGACGGCTTCGAGCTCGCCGAGGTGGACCTCGACATGCGGGGTCCCGGCGACTGGTTCGGCACCCGTCAGAGTGGCCTCCCGAGCCTGCGGGTGGCCCGACTCTCGGACCAGGAGTTGCTCAAGATGGCCAGGGACGAGGCCGAGCAGCTCCTGCGGGATGACCCTGACCTCGTGGACCAGCAACACGCAGCACTCAGCAGTGAGGTGTCCAGGTTCCTGGAACAGGTAGGGGACGAGGTGAGCTAGTTTTTGCGCAGGTCCGATCGTCCTGCATCGAGTGACCCGCCTGTGGTAGCATACCCTTAGACACGACACCGAGTTTTGACGTAGAAAAGATGAGTGGCAGCCAGCACGCGGAATCGGTTCCAACAATTGGCCGCGTATGGGGAGCAAGGCAACCGTAATGGGCGCTATAATCCGAGACCTGATCGTGGAAAAGGTCCAGCAGGCGGTGGAGGAGGCCCGCAGGCAGGGTACCCTCCACCTTGATACGCTGCCAGAAGTGGCGGTGGAGCATCCCGCCAACCCCCAGCACGGGGACTTTGCCACCAGCCTTCCTCTGAGGCTGGCCCGCGCTACGCGGATAAACCCCATAAAGATCGCCAACGACCTAGCTGACCTCCTCTCTCCTGGAGAGGAGGTGGAGCAAGTATGGGTGGCCCCTCCCGGCTTTATTAACTTTCGACTTCGGGATACGTGGCTGATGGGCCAGGTGGAGGCAATCCGCGAGGCGGGCGAGAGCTATGCCACTCTGCAGGCCAGTCCTGACCAGGGCGTGATAGTCGAGTACGTCAGCGTGAACCCCACGGGTCCGGTGCACGTGGGCCACGCCAGGGGGGCCGTATTGGGCAGCACCCTGGCCAGCGTACTCGAGGCGGCGGGATACCCTGTTACCCGGGAATACTACGTAAACGACGCCGGAAGCCAGATGGAGGCCTTTTACGCCTCGGTATACGCTCGCTACTGCCAGGCCCTTGGCCAGGAGGCGGAGCTGCCTCCCAACGGCTACGCCGGCTCCTATGTGGTGGACCTGGCAGAAGAGATATTGGCGCAGGAGGGGGACCGCTTCCTTGGGATGAGCCAGGAGGACGCGCAGCGGGAGCTGGGCAGGATCGGGCGGGAAAAGATGGTGGCTCTCATCGATGACGACCTGCGTCGGATACACGTCGAGTTCGACAATTGGTTTAGCGAAGGTACCCTTTACGAGGGTGGCGAATACCGTGATGCCATGGACCTTCTTCGCGAGTCAAACTACGTCCTCGAACGGGAGGGGGCTCAATGGTTTGCCTCCACCGCACTGGGCGAGGACAAGGACAACGTCTTGGTGCGGTCGACGGGTGCCCCCACCTACTTCGCGTCCGACATCGCTTACCACTACAACAAGTTTCTTCAACGAGGTTACCACCAGGCCATCAATATATGGGGAGCCGACCACCAGGGCCACGTGCCTCGCATGAAGGCAGCCGTGGCGGCGCTCGGCGTTAAGCCAGAGAGGCTTACAATTATGATCTCCCAGATGGTTACCCTCAAGCGGGGCGAGGAAGTCATCAGGGCGTCTAAGCGGTCCGGCGAGTTCGTCAGCCTGCGGGAGCTGGTGGATGAGGTCGGGGCCGATGCCTGCCGGTACTTCTTCCTGGCGCGCACGCCATCGACTCAGATGGAGTTTGACCTTGAGCTGGCCAAGCGGGAGTCGTCGGAAAATCCGGTGTATTACATTCAGTACGGCCATGCCCGCATCGCCGGCATATTGAGCGGCGCCAGGGAGAAGGGAATAGACTGGAGTCAGGGCGACGTGTCTCTTTTGGTGGACCCCAGCGAGCTGGCCTTGATACGCAAGATGGTGTTGCTGCCGGAGCTGGTGGAGAGCATGGCCCGAACCCTGGAGCCTCACCACCTGCCCCACTACGCCCTGGAGTTGGCCACGGCTTTCCACTGGTTCTACGAGAACTGTCGCGTCCTTTCCAGCGATCCCGATGACTACCCCCTCACCCTGGCGCGGCTGAAGCTGGTAGAGGCGGCCAAGATAGTCCTCTCCCGAACCCTCTACCTCATGAGCATGACCGCTCCGGAGAAGATGTAGGACCTTTCGGGGGAGCGTTGGGGGTATGAACAACGAGCCGGAGGTGGGGGCGGTATTGGGCTGGAGAGGAACGCCGACCGCGTTAGATTCTGTGCAGCCGTATACCTGCTAGTGAAGCTCTAATCTCTTTCTGTGCGTGAGGCGATGGGATAGGATGACCGAGAGGGTAGTCTCAGGAAAGTCCGTCGTGGACGACGAGGGCTTGGACTCATCCCTGCGTCCTCGCCGCCTGGCGGACTTCGTTGGCCAGGACAGGGTCAAGGAGAACCTGAGCATATCTATGCAGGCCTCCAAGATGCGGGGAGAGTCCCTTGACCACGTAATGGTCTACGGTCCCCCTGGCTTGGGCAAGACGACCCTGGCCCACATAATCGCCCAGGAGATGGAGGTGACCATCAAGGTCACCTCTGGCCCTGCCATCGAGCGAGCGGGTGACATGGCCGCCATTCTCACCAGCCTGAAATCCGGAGACGTGCTCTTCATCGACGAGATACACCGCCTGAGCCGCGTGGTGGAAGAGGTCCTCTACCCGGCTATGGAGGACTTCTTCCTCTCGTGGGTGGTGGGCAAGGGTTTGGGAGCCCGGAACGTGAACCTTCGTATCGAGCCCTTCAGTCTCGTAGGCGCTACCACGCGGTATGGCATGGTCAGCCCGCCTCTCAGAGACAGGTTCGGCTCCGTTTTCCACCTGGAGTTCTACGACTTGAACGCCATGCAAGTGATTGTTGCACGCTCGGCCCGCATCCTCGGGGTGTCCATCGACGACGAGGGTGTACAGGAGATAGGTACGCGGTCCCGGGGCACTCCTAGGGTCTCCAACCGGCTCCTCAAGCGTACCAGGGACTATGCTCAGGTTATGGCCGATGGTAGAATAACGAAGGATGTTGCCCTGGAAGCCCTGGCCAAGCTGGAGGTGGACACCATGGGGCTGGACGAGGTCGACCACAAGCTGCTAGAGAGCATAGTAGACAGGTTCTCGGGGGGTCCGGTGGGCTTGGAAACCCTGGCAGCCTCGGTTGGCGAGGATTCAGATACCATCATGGACATATACGAACCCTACCTGCTTCAGTTGGGTTTCCTCGAGCGCACTCCGAGGGGAAGGCAAGCCACGCGCCTGGGTTACGAGCACTTGGGCAGGGAGTACGAGGGCAAGGGGAGCTCTCCTCAGGGCAAGCTCCTGTAGCCCGACCGGGACATATGCTGTCCTGGCAAGGCGGGTGGCTGGACTAGACGGGATTTATTCGAGGAAGGGGGTGGCCAGGTGCTTCACGAGCTGCGGGTCTACGAGGCGATGCCGGGAAAGCTTCCCGCCCTCAACGATCGCTTCGCCGACCACACCGTTGGGTTCTTCAAGAAGCACGGGATCGGTGTGGTGGGATTCTGGACTGAAGAATTCGGCACCAGCAACCGGCTGACCTACATATTGAGCTTCGAGAGTATGGCGGACAGAGAGAGCAGGTGGAACGCCTTTCAGGCTGACCCCGACTGGCAGAGCAGGCGGGCTGAGACGGAGGTGCAGGGACCCCTGGTAGAGCGGTACCACAACGTCTTTATGCGCCTCACTGCCTACTCGCCTCAGCCGAAAATCAGCTCCAGCGTACAGGAGCTGCGGGTCTATGAGGCCATGCCGGGCAAGCTACCCGCGCTGCACGACCGGTTCGCCAAGTATACCGACTCGTTCTTCAAGAAGCATGGCATGGGAGTAGTAGGCTACTGGACGGAGGAAGTGGGTACCAGCAATCAGCTAGTCTACATGCTTGGCTACCCCAGCCTGGTGGACAGGGAGAAGTGCTGGGCTGCCTTTCAGGCCGACCCCGACTGGCTGGCGGCTAGGGCACAGACTGAGTTAGGAGGGCCCCTGGTGAAGAGGTTTCACAACAGCATCCTGAGGCCCACGGCCTACTCGCCCCGATAGTCGTGCGGGGGCTCACCCTACCTATGGTGTTTGGTACCCCTGACTCGCCGATGAGGATACATTGAAGCTGCGGTGGCACCGGTCTACGAGCAATGTCTTTAAGTAAAACTCGCGTACAGACTCAATCGCGTCATGAGGGCTCCATTCTTAGCCCGGAGGTCGACTCACTGGGCTGGGGAGTGGAACGGCTGCGAGGCGGAGCTGACCCCCTGGAGGGCCTGGGCGATGGGTTGAAGGGCGCGGTGGAGCTGGCCATCCAGGGAGGTGGACTGAGTCGGGAGCCGGCGCATCTGCTGGCGCGGTCGTCCGCCGAGGATCTGGGCCCCCTTTGCCGGGCTGCCTCAGAAATACGGGACAGTGGCCGGGGCCGGGACGTTAGCTTCTCGCCCAAGGTCTTCATCCCCCTGACCCGGCTGTGCCGCGACTTCTGTGGTTACTGCACCTTCCGCCAGGCGCCCTCGGAAGCAGAAAACCTTTATATGATCCTGGAGGAGGTGCTGGCCGTGGCGCGGGCCGGAGAGCGGTTGGGCTGCACCGAGGCCCTGTTCACCCTGGGGGAGAGGCCGGAGCAGCGCTACTCAGAGGCCCGGGACTGGCTCCAGCGGCATGGCTACAGGACAACCCTGGAGTACCTTCACGACGCGTGTCAGTTGGTGCTCCAGGAGACCTCTCTGCTGCCCCACGGCAACCCCGGCACCATGAGCCGCCGCGAGATGGCCCGGCTGCGGGATGTTAACGCCTCCATGGGGCTGATGCTGGAGAGTGTGAGCCCCCGGCTTTCCCAACCCGGCGGGCCCCACGAGTTCGCTCCCAGCAAGCGCCCAAGTGTGCGCATCAGGACGGTGGAGCTGGCGGGCCAGCTGAGGATAGCCTTTACCACAGGAATCCTCATAGGCATCGGGGAGACTCGAGAGGAGCGGATAGAGTCCTTGCTGGCTATTCGGGAACTCCAGCTCCGCTACGGCCATGTCCAGGAGGTGATCGTCCAGAACTTCCGGGCCAAGCCAAGCACGCCCATGGCAGCCCTCCCGGACCCTTCCTCTGAGGACCTCCTGTGGACTGTCGCCATGGCCCGGCTGGTGCTGGGTCCTACGGCCAATATCCAGGTCCCGCCCAACCTGAGTTCCGAGGACTACCCGGTGTACCTGCTGGCTGGTATCAACGACTGGGGCGGGATCTCGCCCCTGACCATCGACTATGTGAACCCCGAGGCTCCCTGGCCCGAGGTCTCTGAGCTGCGCCGGCGGACGGAGGAGCTGGGATTCACCCTGAGGCCGCGCCTGCCCATCTATCCCGAGTATGTGTTGGGGGGTGATGGGTATCTGCCCGCATCCATCGTAGAGCGAATAGAGGCCCTTGCCGATGGCGAGGGATACGTGAAAGGGGGCATTGAGCGTTATGTCGGTAGCACGCCGGGGGTACCAAGTGCCCCCTGATGCCTTTGACGGTGGCGGCGCGCCGCTAGAGCACGTCTTGAAGGGTGTCAAACCAGAGGTCGCGCATATACTGAGCAACGCCCTGGAGGGTCGGGAGACCTCCGTGGAGGAAGCCCTGGTCCTCTTCGATACCTCGGGGCTGGAGCTGAGCGCCCTTGTGATGGCCGCCGATGAGCTGCGCAGGCGGCGCGTGGGTGACGTGGTTACCTACGTGGTGAATCGCAACATTAACTTCACCAACGTGTGCATCAAGAGGTGTGGCTTCTGCGCCTTTAGTCGCGACCACCGAGAGGAAGAGGGATATTTTTTGCCCCTTAACGAGGTGCTCCGCCGTGCCAGGGAGGCCTGGGACCTCGGCGCCACCGAGGTGTGTGTTCAGGCTGGCCTTCCACCCCAGATGGAGGGGGACCTGTACATCCGGCTGTGCGAGGCATTGAAGGCGGAGCTTCCCGATATCCATATCCACGGCTTCTCGCCCGAAGAGGTGCTCTACGGCTCCATCCGCTCCAAGTGCAGCATCGGGGATTACCTCAAGGGCCTGAAGGACGCCGGGGTCGGGAGCCTGCCCGGGACCTCCGCCGAAATCCTGGACCAGGAGATGAGGGACAGGATCTCCCCGGGCCGGATCACCGTCGACCAGTGGATCGAGGTAATCACCACCGCCCATGAGCTGGGGATACCCACCACCTCCACCGTAATGTATGGCCATGTCGAGACCAGCGAGCACGTGGCCCGCCACATTGCCCTCATTCGGGACATCCAGAAGGGCACCGGAGGGTTCACCGAGTTCGTCCCCCTGAGCTTCGTGTACACCGAGGCCCCCATGTATGGACGGGACCTTGTGGATGGTGTGAGGGCCGGGCCCACGGGCAACGAGGTGATGAAGGTGCATGCCGTCTCCCGGCTGATGCTGGACAGCTGGATACCCAATCTCCAGGTGTCCTGGGTAAAGGAGAGCCTGCGGTTCTCGCAGGTCCTCCTGGGTGCGGGGGTCAACGACATGGGCGGCACCCTCATCAACGAGAGCATCTCCACCTCCGCCGGCGCCCAGTACGGGCAGCTGGTGAAGCCGGGCCAGTTCCGGCAGCTCATCCGGGACTCCGGGAGGGTGCCCGCCGAGCGGTACACCACGTACAAGATACGCCGCCTGTTCGACGACAGCGACGACCCAGTGGACCCCCTTGACCTGGTGGGAGACAACCCCGAGGAGCGGTTCGGCTCCTACCACCGCCTCATCAACATGGACACCTACCGCTTCCAGCACCCCAGGCACGCCAAAGGAGCCGCAGGACAGGCAGACCCGCCTCCAGAGGCCTGACCCGAGATGGCGAACCCTGAGCACGTGGCGCTGGCGAAGGATAGTAGCCAGGCCATTGGTCTGGAGCCTCTTCTCATGGAGCGAAACCGCGCCGATTTCTGCGACCCCTCAAAATATGAGAAGGCCCTGGAGCGGCTTCTGAGGGGGCTCAGGCGAAGGGACAACCAAGGGCAATGATAGTTCTTCTCCCTCGGCGGACGTAGTTTGGGATGGACGTGAACCCACCCTCTTTCGGACTCTCCCCCATCAAGGGGGAGAGAAAAAATCGCCGTGCTTCTCGGGGACAGGCTTCCCTTCCCCCCTTGTGGGGGAAGGTCAGGATGGGGGGTAACATCCTGGAATGAGCACAATGAGAGCCCGCGAGCTACGCAGGAATCCAACAGCGGCCGAACTCGCCCTATGGAAACACCTTCGCCTCCGCCAGCTTGGCGGCCACAGGTTTCGCAGACAAGCGCCCATCGGGCCGTACATCGTTGACTTCGTGTGCTTTGAGCGGGAGTTGGTCATTGAGCTGGATGGAGGGCAGCATTCTGAAAGTGTGACGTATGATTCGGCACGCTCTGACTGGCTGGAATCTCAAGGATTCCGTGTATTGAGGTTCTGGAACGATCAAGTTCTGAAGGAAACTGAGGCTGTTAAAGAGGTTATAGTTGTAGCGTTGGAGTATCGTGTTGATACCCCCCATCCCAACCTTCCCCCACAAGGGGGGAAGGAGCAGGACGGTCCATGACCGGGCCCGTACTCGCCCTGGCCGGCGGGGTCGGTGGGGCCAAGCTGGCTCTGGGGCTCTCCAAGGTCCTTCCCCCAGAGGCGCTGACCATCGTGGTCAACACCGGTGACGATGAGGTGTTCCACGGGCTCCACGTGTCCCCCGACCTGGATACCGTGATGTACGCCCTCGCTGGGCTCACCAACACCGTCACCGGATGGGGCGTAGAGGGAGAGAGCTTCAACGGACTGGCGATGCTGGGGCGATACGGCGGGCCCACATGGTTCAACCTGGGCGACAAGGACCTGGCCACCCATATACGGCGCACCCAGCTCCTGCGTGAGGGATGGACCCTGTCGGAGGTGACCCGCGAGCTGTGCCAGCGTTTAGGTATCCGCCACACCATCGTGCCCATGAGCGATCAACGGGTGCGTACCATTATCGAGACCGACGATGGTCAGCTGCCTTTCCAAGTCTACTTTGTGGGGCGCCAGTGCGAGCCCGTCGCCAGGGCCATCCATTTCGAGAACGCCGCAGGGGAAGTCCTGGCCGATACCGGGGATGTATGTGCTTCGCCTGGATTGTTGGCGGCCCTGGAAAGCGCTTCCGCCATCGTCTTCTGTCCTTCAAATCCCTTCCTCAGCATAGCTCCGATCCTGGAGGTGCCGGGAATGAGAGAATCGATAGAATCCTTCTCTGGGACCAGGTTGGTAGTGAGCCCTATCGTGGGCGGCGAGGCGTTGAGGGGTCCTGCAGCCAAGCTGCTGGAAGAGCTGGGGCACGATGTCTCATGCGTTGGCGTAGCAGAGCAGTATCGTGGGCTATGCGACGTATTTGTGATAGACGAGCTGGACCGCTGCCTGGCCGGCGCCATCGACGCCCTGGGAATGCGGGCGGAGGTCGCGCCCACGGTCATGATCACGGAAAAGGACAAGGTGAGGCTGGCGTCCCACATCTGCCGCATTCTGGAGGCCTACCCTGAGCGATCCCGTGGGGTTTAGGAACGCCGGAAAAGCATCTGAGACCGTGGCCATCGTCCCCATGAAGCCCCTGGCCCAGGGGAAGACCAGGCTCTCGGGAGAGCTGAGCCAGCAGCAGCGGATGGCCCTTAGCCTTAACATGCTCCGGCGGGTCCTGAGGGCCATCACTGGGTCCGCCCACGCCAGTGGGAACGCGTCGTCGGTGGGTAGTGTGTGGGTGATAGGAGGTGACTCCGAAATAAGCCAGGTGGCTACCGAGGAGGGAGCTTCATGGTACGAGGAGGAGGGCGCGGACCTGAATGAGACCCTTTGGCTGACCTTTCAGCGGGCCTTCGCACTGGATAGCGCCGCGATGTACATTCCGGGGGACCTACCATTGGTGAAGTCGAGTGATGTGAACGGGTTGCTCGCCGCCTCCGGGAATCTTAAAAACGTTACCCTGGCGCCCTCGAGGCTGGGTGGAGGCACGAACGGCATACTGGTGCTGCCCGGTATGGCCCGGCCGTTCCGGCCCCATCTGGGCCTCGACAGCTTCCAGAAGCACCTGGCCCACGCCAGTTCCAACGGCCTGTCCACCGCGATCTACTACAGCCCTGGTCTGGCCTCCGACCTGGACACATTCGACGACCTCAGGGCCTACGAGTACCATGAGCCAGGCCTCCTGGAGAGGCTGTCAGGGGAAGGGATGTCTGACGCGACAGTTGTTAGTCCATCTTGAAATAGGTTTGTTTGGATTAATATGTTGGCCGTAAGTTGCTCCGCTAGCTCGCGATGCAGGGCGTTCAGACGGAGCCTCGAACTGGTGCTGTCCACAGCTGGGGCAGCCGTCGTTGTGGCCGTTTCCGCAACTTTCTGGCTCAACGAGGCGGCGTCTGGCGGAATTACCTGGCCTCTGCCAGCGCTGGTACTGTTACAGCTTGGTATTTTTGGTCCGGTTGGGTTGGCCGCGGTGTTTCTCGACCGCACGGAGCATTCACGCGACTGGGGTCTGTTAACATGGGCAGTGACCGGCATGTTGTCGGCAGTGATGCTAATAGGGGCCTTTTCCATAGGGCCGCTGGTGTTTCCAGCAGTGATGGCCTTTGGCATAGCCGGCATCTTGGCTGACCGGCGGCGGGAGCGAACCGTAAGAGCCCATGTGGCGCTGGCTGCGTTGTGCGCCGTGGGGAACCTTCTCCTGCTGGTTGCCCTCGCGGTGTTGAGTAACTTGTCGCGCTAAAAGAAAGACAAGGCTGGCGACTGCTCGGCGAACCAATCTGAATAAGGCGAGGTCACAATGGAGAGTCCTCAAGTAAGACTTGGCGTCCTCCTACCGACCCGTGGGCTGGTGATGGGGCCCGAGCATCCAACTCACGCTGATTCCATCCTCTCCATGGCCCAGAGGGTTGAGGAGGGGGGCCTGGACTCGGTATGGGTGGGGGACAGCCTGACTGCCAAGCCCAGGCTGGAGCCTCTGACCACCCTTGCGGCGCTGGTGGGCAGCACACGCCGCGTCCGCCTCGGCACCGCCGTGCTCCTGGCTGCGCTGAGGCATCCGGTGCTGCTGGCCCACGCCGTGAGTACGCTGGACCTCATATCAAAGGGACGGACGGTGCTGGCCGTGGGTGTGGGCGGTGCCTTCAACGACGAGCAGTGCAGGGAGTGGGTGGCGGCGGGGGTACGTCCGTCCCGGCGGGCAGGTCGTCTGGAGGAGCTACTGGAGATAGTCAGGCGTCTCGGAGCGGGTGAGTGTCTCACTTACCAGGGGGACCACTTCAACCTGGACTCGGTGAGCATGGAACCGAGGCCCGTGCAGCGCGGTGGGGTCCCCATCCTCGTCGCCTGCCACTGGAGGGCCGGGAGGGACGCCCAGTTTAGGCGGGCGGCCCGCCTTGGCGATGGCTTCATCTCCATCTCGGATACGCCAGAGGAGTACGCGCTTGTAGCCGAAAAGGTGCGCGTGTACGCCGGCGAGGAGGGCAGGGACTTCCGCCAGATGGAGGCCGCCTTCTACATGACTGTGAATCTGGGCAAGGACCAGGTGGCGGCTGGGCGGGAGGCTGAAGAGTATCTCACCAGGTACTACGGCGCCAATATTTGGGGGAACCGGTGGGGCCCCTTCGGTCCGCCGGAGTGGACCGAAGAGCGGATAATCCAGTACGTCCGGGCCGGCGCGGGCACGATCATAGTGCGATTCGCCTCCTTCGACCAGGATGGGCAGCTGGATACATTTCTGAGGGAGGTGGCTCCGGCCTTCCTATAGCCGTCGGTGCAAGATTTCGCCTGTCGATGAAGTGGAGTCTCACCCACAGAGGCCCAGAGTCGCAGAGAGAAGGTTTGACCGGGTTGACGCCGTGAGCCCCAGGCTCATCTTACTCGCCCTCTGCGCCGTTTTCCTGGCGCTTGCCGTTGGCTGGAGGCCCCCGCTGTCCCAGGCCGACGTCCCCGGCGGCTGTGCGGCGGTGTTCGCCGCGACCAGCCGTGGTGGCGCAACCGCCTCCCTGGGTGGGGGAGGATGTGGGGTCTTTGGGCTTAGGGGTGGGCGGCAGGTTAATGTGGAACGTGTCATAGACGGTGACACTATAGTGGTATCCAAGCGGCGACGGGTCAGGTACATCGGCGTGGACACCCCCGAGGTAGGCGACGAGCCCCAGTATTACGGGCCGGAGGCCACGAGCTTCAACCAGGGGCTCGTCGTGGGCACTAAGGTGCGCCTAGAGAGGGACGTCTCCGACGTGGACCGGTTCGGTAGGCTGCTGCGTTTCGTCTACGCCGATGGTATACTGGTGAACGCCGAGCTAGTCCGGGAAGGGTACGCTAGGGCGCGGGTTTACCCGCCGGATACACGATACGCCAGGTGCCTCGCGGCGCTGGAGGCGGAGGCCAGGGATGCCGGCAGGGGGATGTGGGCTGCGCCCTAGGACCATAGAGGAGAGCGATGCGGAAGAACCTGGTCAAGGAGAAGCTGAAGAGGGGCGAGCCGTCCATCGGCACCTGGATTTCCACCAGCAGCCCCCTGGTGGCGGAGATCCTGGCCCATGCCGGGTTCGACTGGCTGACGGTGGATATGGAGCACACCGCCACGGACCTTGAGAACCTCCAGTCGTGTTTCTACGCCATCTCGACCACGGATACGGTCCCATTTGTCCGGGTGCCATGGAACGACCCCCAGATACTCAAGCGGGTGCTGGATGTGGGCGCCTATGGCGTGGTGGTCCCCAACGTCAAGAGCCCCGAGCAGGCGGAGCTGGCGGTCCAGGCCTGCCGTTACGCACCCGAGGGGTTTCGGGGCGTGGGCAGCCTGAGGGGCAGGCTGTATGGGGGTCCCGACTACTACGAGAAGGCCAACGAGGAGATAGCGGTGGTCGTCATGATCGAGGATACAGAGGCGGTGCGGCGAATCGCCGAGATTTGTGACGTGCCCGGCATAGACATCCTGTTCATCGGGCCCAATGATCTGGCCTCCAGCCTTGGCGTGCCCACGGGCTATGACAACCCTCACCCGGACCACAAGGCGGCGGTGAGGCAGGTCCTGGAAACCGGGAAGCGCTTCGGCGTGCCCGTGGGCATCCACTGTGGCAGCGCCGAGGAGGTAAACCAGCGGATCGAGGAGGGATTCCTGTGGATGCCCATAACGAGCGATGCCCGCTTCCTCGCCTCCGCGGCCCAGGGTGCCGTAGAGGGAGTCAAGCTGCCCAGTGCCAGATGATCCGAGCCGGCCTTCCTTGAACCCCTTCTGAATTTGGGAGTAGGGGAGGACCGATCGAGAGTGTCATTCTGAGCCGCAGGCGATGAATCTGGAGGGGTGAGGCTTCCATCTCCTCCAGACCCGTCGCCCTCCCTAAAAGGACTCAGGGTGACAAAAGTTCCGGCATTTTCATCCTTCGTGGTGTTGATGCCAACCAGCGCGATAGAGTCCTTAGATGACGAAGGAGCCATATAGGGAGGTCCTTATTGTACCCGATTGACCTGGCCGGAAAGGTCGGGCTCATACTGGGAGTGGCCAATCACCGTAGCATTGCCTGGGCCATCGCCCGGGCGCTCCATAATGCCGGCGCGCGGCTCGCGCTGACGTACCAGGGCGAAAGGCTCAGGGAGCGGGTCTCCAAGCTGGCCGACACCCTGGAGGGGTCTGCGATCCTGGAGTGCGACGTCACCGACGACGGGCAGATAGAAGCCGTATTCAAGGATATCGCCAGCCGGTACGGTAACCTGGACTTCCTGGTGCACAGCATCGCCTACGCCAACCGGGAAGACCTGGCGGGAGACTTCTCCAAGACGGGCCGGGAGGGCTTCCGCCTCGCACTGGACGTGAGCGCATACTCGCTGATCCCCCTTGTGAATCATGCCGCTCCCCTGATGCAGCGCAGCGGTGGGGGAAGCGTGGTGACCATGACTTTTCAGGCGTCGGAACGGGTGTTCCCGGGCTACAATATCATGGGGACGGCCAAGGCGGCCCTTGAGAACGAGGTCCGGCAGCTGGCCGCGGAGTATGGAGATCGAAACATCCGGGTGAACGCCATCTCGGCGGGCCCCATCGAGAGTCTATCTGCCCGGGGCATCCGCGGCTTCCTGGATATGAAGAGGGTACACGCGGAAAAGGCCCCCTTGAAGCGAAACGTGACCCACGAGGAGGTAGGGAAAACGGCCCTCTTCCTGTGCAGCGACCTCTCCAGCGGGATCACCGGCTCGGTGGTGCCCGTGGATGCCGGCTACCACATCATGGCGGTGTGAAGCGCCTCAGGTGTCCCTGGCCCTGCCGTGTTGTGTGGACCTGTACCCCTTTTCTACTGGACCCCGGCTCCCTAAGGGGAGAGCATTGCGCCTGTGATTCATGTACATATTTGTCAATCTGAATACGCCCTTAAATATAATGGGTTAAGGATTGTGGGCACAAGTGCGTGCCCATCCAGGGTAGAGGTCAGGACCAGGGGGAGTGAGTCATCGAATATAATAGTGAAGTCGAGGCTTTGAACGTAGCTAACAACGGGGATCTGGCTGGGTATCTGAAGGCTGCGCGTAACAGCTGGGCTCTCCTCGGCGAGTCAGCTGACACGCAGGGAAGGTAGTATGGACAGAACTGAACGGACCTTAACAAAGACAGAGCGTAATCTATGGAACGCCATCGTCAGCGAGGCGTTGGCCCACCTGAAGTACAGCGCCTACGCCCACAAGGCACTGGAAGAGGGGTATCCCGAGGTGGCTCAGATATTCCAAGAGGTGGCAGGGGCGGAGAACATACACGGGATGAACCACCTGCGGGTCTCCGGGGATATCAAATCCAGCATGGAGAACCTGAGGACAGTGGTGGAGGGAGAGTCTAAAGAGATCATCTCCACCTATCCACGCATGGTCAAGCAAGCGCTGGACGATAGGCGCATGGATGCGGCCGAGACCTTCACCCTGGCTATGGACAGGGAGCGGCACCATCTGGAGGTCTTCACCCGTGCCTTGGAAGAGCTGGAGTTCAAGCTGGGCCAGAAGGACGCGGTCGCAGAGGCCAGTGAGGCCCCAGTTTCCAAAGGAGCGGACGCTGACCGAAGGCACCCGGTCTCCGAGATGGAAATATCCCCCAGCTACGCAGCGGCGCGCCTTGAGGCAGAAGGGTCCCGGTGGCGGGTGGAGGCAATGGGACGTGTCCGCGAGGTGGTGTTCGGCGCCCAGGACGGCCTCCTCAGCACCCTGGCTCTCGTCACCGCGGTGGCTGCCTCCGACGTGGGCAACACCACGGTGCAGATCGCAGGCCTAGCCGGGGCCCTCGCCGGGATGATCTCCATGGCAACCGGCGCGTTCCTAGGTTCCAGGGCCGAGCAGGACGTCCAGAGGGCGGAGATCGCCAGGGAGGCTCAGGAGCTGGAGGAAAACCCGGCCGAAGAGCTGGCGGAGTTGGTGGTCCTGTACCAGCGAGAGGGCTTGAGCTTCAAAGAGGCGCAAGAGGTGGCCGACCACATATCCGCCGACAAGGACCTGTGGCTCCGCACCCTCGTTGAGAAGGAGTTGGGGCTGAGCCCGGACATTATATCCAACCCCTATAAGGACGCCCTGGCCATGGGCGCGGCCTTCATCCCGGGGGCGCTGGTGCCCATCGTCCCATACTTCTTTGTCGACGGCGTAGTCGCCATAGGCATATCTATTGGTGCGACCCTGGTGGGGCTGTTCGCCCTGGGCATGGGCAAGGGGCGAATAGTGCAAAAGTCACCCATTCTCCAGGGGCTGGAGGTTCTGCTCATTGGCGCCGTCTTCGGGGGACTGGGGATAGCCCTTGGGGAGATTATACCCTGGCTGGTTTCGTGAGCTTAAAGCAAGGGGTGTGGGCGGGTTTTTAGCTTGGGAATGTTCAAGAGTGTCATTCTGAGGAAGCCCTTCGTCTCCCCTCAGGGTGAACTCCGCGACCGAAGAATCTGATTGGGTAGGGCACTTTGATGGCCGGCAGATGTGGCCGAGGCATCGACGGATCGCCCTTCTAGAACGGGCTCATGGTGACATGGAAAACTTACACATCGGCTCAGCTAACGGGACCGGGCGGCTCCCCGGTCACCGCCGTGAAGGGCTCGGCCGTCTCCACACCGCTGTCCGTATCGCCGCGGACAAAGCAGATCAGCGTCTGGCCGGGCTCCAGGAACACCTCTACCGCCGCTCCCTGCTGGTAGTAGGCGGTGTGATGCTGGAGGCAGTGGAGGTTCGTGCCCGAGGGCAGGGACACGCCGTACATGTAGTGCATCCCTCGGAACACACGGCTTACCACGATACCCGACCCGGTACCGGAGGGGCGGATGGAGACGTCGTCGGGCCGGACCAGCACCTCGGCCTCCGTTCCAGGTGGGAGCCGCGTCGCCGGCTGGAGCACGCCGATCTCCGTTTCAAGGCCGTCTTCCGTCGCCCTGGCAGGCAGGAAGTCCGCTATGCCCAGGAACTGAGCGACGAAGCGGCTGAGTGGGTGGTGGAAGATCTCCTCGGGGGCGCCCACCTGCTCCAGCGAGCCCCCGTTTATCACCGCGACCCTGTCGCCCATAAACAGGGCCTCCTCCTGGTCGTGGGTGACGTAGACAGTCGTTACCCCGCTGGAGCGCAGGATGCCCTTGACCTCGGCGCGCAGCTGCTCCCTCAGTTGGGGGTCCAGGTTGCTGAAGGGCTCGTCCAGCAGAAGGGCCAGGGGACCCGGGGCCAGAGACCTGGCCAGTGCCACCCTCTGCTGTTCACCTCCCGAAAGCTGGTGGGGATATCGCTCGGACAGGCCGTCCAGGCGGACTAGCTCCAGGATCTGGCGGGAGCGACTGCTCCTGCCTGGCCTGGGCCATCCCTTGAGCCCAAAGGCCACGTTCTGCGTTACCGTCAGGTGAGGAAACAGGGCGTAGTCTTGAAAGACCATGCCCAGGCGTCGTCCCTCGGGGGGAACCCACCTGCCGTCACCGGCTACGACCCGGTCCTCCAGGGTGACCGTTCCGGAATCGGGCACCTCAAAGCCGGCCAGCAGCCTGAGCAGGGTAGTCTTTCCGCTTCCGCTGGGGCCCACCAGCGCCAGGATCTCGCCCGGCTCCAGGCGCAGGCTCACCTCCCGGACCGCGTGGGCGTCTCCAAATGCCTTGCTCAGCGCCTGGCACTGGATAACCGGTGAGCCAGCATCCTCCGACGTACCATGGGCGCGCTCCGATACGGGCCCGCTTCCGGCGTTCGACGGAGACAATCTCGCGCCTCCAGAACTTCGCTCTTGTGGGCCTCTTCCTTCCGATTCAGGGGGCAACTACTCCCACCTTCCGTCTCGCCGCAACAGCAAGGCCATGGGCACGGCCGAGGCCAGCACAAGTAGCAGGGCCGGCGCCGCTGCCTGGGCGAATGTGGCCGCCTCGGCCGCCGACCAGATGGTTGTGGCCAGGGTCTTGAAACCGATGGGCCCCAGGATCAGCGTGGCGGGCAGCTCCTTCATGGTGATCAGGAAGACCAGGGCACCTCCGGCCAGGAGCCCGGAGCGCATCAAGGGGATGGTGACGGCACCCAACACCTGGTGTGGCCTCCTGCCCAGGCCTCGCGCGGCCTCCTCCAGCCGGGGGCTGACCTGTAGTAGGGAGGCCCGCATGGACCCAACCGCAGCCGGGAGGAAGAGGACCACGTAGCCAAAGATGAGGAGACCCAGCGTCTGGTACAGGGGGGTGGCGTAGTTGGCGCCAAAGTAGACCAGGGACAAGGCAACCACGATACCCGGGAGGGCAAATCCCAGATAGGTCGCCCGCTCCAGCAGGGCGCTCGCCGGGCTGGCGTAACGCACGCTGAGGACCGCTACGGGCAGAGCTGCCACCACGCAGGCCGCCGCAGCCAGCGCGGAGACGTATACGGAGTTGACCGCTGTGCTCCAAACCAGGTCCATGGACTCCCCCGCCAGGACGCCCTGCGCCAGCCAGTAGCCCAGGACACCGATTGGCAGGGCCAGGGCCAATAGGACAACGAGGCCGCAGAGAGTCACGGCGGGCCACCGCCATCGGCCCAGCCTTACCGGCGTGGGCGGGCGCACGCTGCCTACGGTGCTGCGATAGTACCGGGAGCGGCCACGGCTGCGACCCTCCAGGGCCAGCACGGCGATCGCCAGGCCGACCAACACCAGGGAGCTGGCCGCCGCCAGGGTGCGGGCGCCGCTGTCGTACTGCAGGTAGATCACATAGGTAAAGGTCTCGTATCTCAGGAGGGATACGGCCCCGAAGTCGCTGAGGGTATAGAGAGCGACCAGCAAGGCGCCGGCGGCCAGGGCGGGACGGAGCTGCGGCAGAACTATCCGAAAGAAGGTTGACCAGGGGCTATGTCCCAGGCCCCTGGAATGCTCTTCTAGGGAAGGGTCCAGGCCCCACAGAGCTCCACGGGCCGTTAGCAGCACATAAGGGTAGCTTAGGAGGGTAAGGGTCAGAAGGGCCCCGGGGAAGCCGTATATGTCCGGCAGCCGCTCGACGCCCAGTGGGCCGGCAACGAACTGCTGGAGCATTCCCTTGGGGCTCAGCGCCGCGACCACGACAAAAGCTCCCACGTAGCTAGGGATGACCAATGGGAGCACCGTGAGTACGGCCCACATGCGCCGAAGCGGCAGGTCCGTGCGCACGGTTAGCCAGGCCATGGGCACCGCGACGGCCACGGAGGCCCCGGTCACAGCCAGGGCAAGCAGCGCGGTCCGACCCAGGGTTTCCAGCACACGCACGCGAGCCAGCAGCTCCAGGGCCTCTCCCCCGGCGCCCAGTGTCCTCAGGACCAGGTACGCCAGCGGCATGGCCATGGCGGCCGCCACCGCCAGCGCGGGGATCCCGACGATGGCAGGGGGCAGCCCCGCCCTGTCAAAGAGTCCTCGATGCGGTGGTGCCGTGGATACCGTACTGAGGGCGCGGGTCTCAACGGCCATCGCTAGGGGATTATGCCTACCTTCCGTAACAAGTTTTGGGTCCCTTGAAGGTCGTCCAGCTTGGAGAGGTCTACGTCGGGAAGCTCCAGCTCGTTAAGTGGTACCAGCAGCCTGTTGGTCTTGATCCCGTCCACCAAGGGGTATTCGTAGGTCCTGCTGGCGAAGTACTGCTGACCTACTTGGGACAGCATGAAGTTCAGAAACCGCTGTGCGTTCCCAACGTTCTTGGAGGTGACCAGGATGCCCGCGCCGTTTACCAGCATCATGGCGCCCAGGTCCCGACCCTTGGGGTGGTAGTTGCGGGCCGGGAAGGACTCGCCCTCCTGCTCAAGGAAGCGGAAAAGATAGTAGTGGTTGACAAAACCAACGTCTATCTCCCCCTGGGCCACCGCTTTGACGATGGGGGTGTTCTTCGAATACACCTTGGGGTCGTTGGCCTGAATTCCCTCCAGCCACCGACGGGTCGCTTCCTCGCCCAGGGAATTCCGCATGGCCGTCACAAAGGCCTGAAAGGAGCCGTTGCCTGGGGGCCAGCCGATGCGGCCCTTCCACTTGGGGTCGGTGAAGTCCAAAATCGAAGCAGGCAGCTCATCCTCGCCGAGTTTGTCCGTACTGTAGACGATGACCCTGGCGCGCCCCGATATGCCGACCCACTTACCCTCCCTGGACCGGACAAGGGGGGCTACCTGCTCAAGGATGGTTTCGGGGAGGACCATGAACAGGTCCGACATGGCCCCCAGCTGGCTCGGGTCCGTGGCGAGAAACACGTCCGCCGGAGAATTGGACCCCTCCTCCCGGATGGTGGCGCCAAGGCCGGCGTTGCTGCCATACTTCACCCCCACATCCACCTGGCTGGCGTCTTTGAACTGCTTGATTATGGGCCCGATCAGGGCCTCCTCGCGAGCCGAATAGACGGTGAGCTTACCGGGAGACCCCCCCGCCTCGACCTTTATTTCTGCGGCGATGGGACCCGAGGTCGTACTGGGTGCAGCGTTGGATCCATCCCCGCAGGCCACGGCCAGCAGGGCTACAAGGAGCAGTGTGGCGGCAATTACCGGATAGGGAGTCTTCATCCTCAACGTGACGTCTACTAGTAAATAACCGTGACCTGTGATAGGCCCTTAGCCATACCTGGAAAGACGCTTTTGCCTGGGGAAAGTCAGGCATTGATTGTATATTAACCTCTGGAATATGTCAATGCATAATACAGAAATTAATATACACAACCTATTGCGGTCAGGCTAGAAAATGTGACAATGCGGCATAATCTTCATGCTGGAGGCCACGGCCACAAGTTGCGTAAAAGCAGGAAGCAGCGATATAATATGAGGCGACGAAGAGCATTAGACGTGTAGAAACCTAGCAAGTATATCGATTACGGTTAGCATATGCTAAATACCAACGTTAGGGGGCATTAACCAGCCATGTTATTAGGGGAGCCAAAGCCGGAGGTCAGCGCGGTGGTCGAGAACTACCTGCAGGCTATCTACAAGCTCAATGAGCGCGAGGAGAGGATTTTCCCGACGCGTCTGGCGGAGGTCATGGACGTATCGGTCGCCACGGTGGTGGGAACCCTCAAGCGTCTTACCAAGCAGGGCATGATCGAGGTGGGCGACAACAAGGAGGTCAAATTCACATCCAAGGGCAACGACCTGGGGGAGTCGGTTGTGCGGCGGCACAGGCTGGCCGAACGTATGCTGACGGAGTTGCTTGGGGTGGAGTGGCATAGGGCCCATACCGAAGCCCACCGCCTGGAGCATGCAATCTCCCCATACGTGGAGACCAAGCTTGCCAAAGCCCTGGGATATCCCAAGACCAATCCCTTCGGGCATCCCATACCCGGCTACAGCAGCGACCTCAACCCGCCTCCCATGAAGACCCTCATCCAGACCCGGGTGGGGGAGTCCACGGTGGTGGAGCGGGTGCCTGAAGAGGACCCCCGGCTGCTGGAGTTCTTCGACATCAGCGGTCTGAAGCCTGGGGCAGAGCTCAGCGTACAGGAGCTGGCGCCCTTCAAAGGCACCATAACCATTCTGCTAAACGAGGAAGCGGTGGTCCTGGGTACCGAAGTAGCGGAGACGGTGCTGGTACGCAGCTAATACGATGTGCATGTGTCCCACGTCACCCCTTCGATATACTCTGGGCAGGCTCTGAGCCCTTCGCTCTTGTCATTCTGAACGAAGTGAAGAATCTACGTCTCGCTCAGGATAATCTCCGCGAAGCGTCTGGAGGGGAGGTCTCACGGAGGTCCTAATCCCCGATAGATCCGGATGCTTCACCCTCCTGCGCCGGCTTCAGAATGACATACCACATTAGTCCCCAACGCCCGTTCAAGGCACCCTGTCCAGCAGGGTCCGCAGCGCCTTCACGAAATCGACGGGGTTGTCGCCTGGAACCAGGTGTCCGGCCCTGGGGACGGTTGCCGAGGCGCTTCCCGGTATTAGCTGGAGCATCCTCGTCATCACCTCCTCGTCGAACAGGTCGCTCTCGCTTCCCCGGACGATGAGGGTAGGGCACCGGATATCCGCCAGGCACTCCCAGAGTCTCTCCGTCGGCCAGCTTGCAGGGATATAGTCGGGGGACCGCAGCAGCTTGTCGTACTTCCAGGTCCATTTGCCGTCGGGACGCTGCCGGATAATGTATTTCAAGGCGCCCAGTATCTGCTTCCGCGGCCGGCCCGTGTACTCCTGTACCCTGGAGGCAAACTCATGGTAAGAGTCCAGCTCGTCGGGTAGCTCGCGAAAACGCTGGATGCGCCCTTGTCCTTGGGGCCGTACCTGGGGGCCGGTGTCCACGATCGCCAGTCCCTTTACCATGTCAGGGTGACGCGAGGCGAACACGTAGGCGTTTCGTCCGCCCATGGAGTGACCCACGAGGATGAGCTGTTCCAGACCCAGACCATCCACGATGCCGTCCAGGTCCCCCTGGTGGGCGTCCAGGGAGTAGTCGCCATCGGGTGCCCACTGACTGTCTCCGTGGCCCCTTGCGTCCAGGGCCAGCACGCGGTAGTCACCGCACAGCGACAGTGCCACAAAGTCCCAGCTGTGGGCTTGCTGCAGGGCCCCGTGCAGAAGGAGAATAGCCGTCTTTCCCGGGTTGCCCCAGTCGAGATAGTGAAACCGCAGGCCGTTGGCTGTCAGCTCCCCGTCCTGGGGCTCTGCCTCCCGACTGAAGGAGATGCCCACGGCCCTGGCCGCTTCGAAAAGGGGAAGGCCTTCGTTCTCAAGGCCCAACTGGGAGCCTCCTGCCGGCGATCGGCTGAAATATGAGACCCGTGTAACGGCTACCGACCGAACCAACCCCCAGCCAAGCCTCGGCCGTCTCGTGTGTAACGCACCACAGGCGGGCTAGTGTCAGATAGTCCGGGCTGGCGTCGCTGGTATGTTACCGGCAGTGTCGTTCGTTGTCAATCGGGACTCGTGGAGTGGGCCCCACTGCCTTGACGGACTATTAAGAGGGGACGTAGAATTACACGGGAACGCAGATTTGGTCTACTGCATTCAAGGGGCCTGCGAACATGCCTTCAATCTACTATAGACATGGACCGGTCGGTATCCTCGTTGGTCACGACTTGACGAATTGTGAGCTGGCCGGGGCGGAGCATCGCAGGCGAGACGCGGGTTAGAATGGCGAAGGGAGCCTCAAAGGGTCGAGGGTTAAGGCCTAGGGTCGAACGCCTGGTGTCGGCGGGAGGGGTAGTTTACAAGGTAGTGGACGGGAGGACGGAGACGGTACTGTGCGGGCGCAGGGAACCGCTGCGTTGGAGCCTGCCTAAAGGCACCCCTGACAAAGGAGAGAGCCTGGAGGAGACGGCCCTGAGGGAAGTGCGCGAAGAAACTGGCCTTGATGTGGCCATAGAGGCGCCCTTGGGCAACATAAACTACTGGTTCGTCGGGCCCGTCAACGGAGTCCGTTACAATAAAACGGTGCACTTCTACTTGATGACCCACAAGGGTGGCTCCACGGACCGCCATGATCCCGAGTTCGACGAAGTCAGATGGTTCTCCTCTGAGGAGGAGGCCCTCAGGCGCCTTTCATACGCCAACGAAGCCAACGTCCTGGAGAAGGCCTTGGCAATGATCAGGGACGGGAAACCTTCCTGAAGATGGATCAGCATGTATAGCCCGAAAGCGGTTCTAATTGTCGTGACTGGCTCCAGTTTGGGGAGGGGATGACGTGGAACTCAGTGGCGGAAAGGTTGTCCTCAGGGAGAAACAGGCGGAAGACGCCTGGAACGACTACCTATGGCGTTCCGACGAAGAGATCTGCCGGCTGGACGCGGCCTTTCCGCTGAAGATGAAGTTCGAGGAGTTCCTCAGGCTGTTCACGGACCAGCTTCGCTATCCCACGCCCTCGTCGGGGCGCTTCGGCATAGACACTAACGACGGCAAATACATAGGCAACTGCATGTACTACGATCTTGATTCGGTAAACCAGCAGGCGGAAGTGGGAATCGTCATCGGCGATAGGGACTACTGGAGTCGTGGGTATGGCTACGATGCCCTTGTCACTATGATGGACCACCTCTTTACCAACTCCTCCTTGAGGCGCCTCTACCTCCACACGCTTGAATGGAACGTGCGGGCCCAGCGGGCTTTCGACAAGTGCGGGTTCGTTCCAGTACGGCAGGTCCGGCGTAGCGGGCATGACTTCTTGCTGATGGAAATTATGCAGGACCGCTGGCTTGAGATACGGCAGGAGAAGCTGGCGTCAAGAGACGGCGGCATCCGAACCACCGCGGCGTAGTCAGTCGGCCACAACCGTCGGCTGCCCTACGGTGGAGGCGGGGGTGGAGCGGGATTGGGCAGCTCCATGCCCAGGGTGGCGGGGAATACCCGGATCAGTTCCTCAACCGTCCACCGCCCGTCCTTGTGGATAACCTTTACTGGCTCCGGCTCGTTCAGCAGGCTCACCAGGCCACCGGTCACGTGAAAGACGTGGCCATTGACGTGGGCGGCCTGGTCCGAGGCGAGCCATACGGTAAAGGGGGCCAGGTCCTCGGGCTCACCCCGGACACCCTCGGTGGCGTCCCCTCCCGCTCCAGTTATGCCCCGCTGGGCCCGTAGGTCCCTGGATTCGGTGGGCACGCTGACCGTCATCCGCGTCGCCGCACTTGGGGAGATAGAATTGGCCGTAACGCCATACCTACCCATGTCCCGGGCTACCACCCGGGTAAAGCCGGCGATGCCGTCCTTAGCCGCGCCGTAGTTGGCCTGCCCCGAGTTGCCGTACAGGCCCGAGGTGGAGGTGAAGGTGACTACCCTGCCGGAGCGCTGCTGGCGAAACAGGATGCAGGCGTGCTTCACCACATTAAAGGTACCCTTCAGGTGGACGCTGATGACGTCGTCCCACTCCTGCTCCGACATGTTGAAAACCATCCGGTCCCGTAGTATGCCGGCGCAGGTTACCACGATGTCCAGCCTGCCGAAGCTGTCCAGGGCGGTCTTGACTATCTTCTCGCCGCCCTCCATGGTGGCGACGGATTCGTAGCAGGGGACGGCGGTGCCGCCGGAGCTGGTGATCTCCTTGACCACCTGTTCGGCGGGGGAGCGATCGAAGCCGGCGCCGTCGACGCTGACGCCTGGGTCCACCACCACCACCCTGGCTCCCTCGGCGGCCATTAGCAACGCGATGCCCCTGCCGATGCCCCTACCGGAGCCCGTCACGATGGCTACCTTGTCCTTG
Source organism: Dehalococcoidia bacterium (assembly GCA_965247295.1). Taxonomy (GTDB): domain Bacteria; phylum Chloroflexota; class Dehalococcoidia; order Lucifugimonadales; family JAGWBF01; genus CBDFGQ01. The sequence goes on along the minus strand of CBDFGQ010000008.1, from coordinate 746,702 downwards.
ACCAGACCCGCCATGTTCAGTGTCCCCCTTTTCCACTCTCACCGCCGCCGCCGGGGATATTCAGTTTCCTGGTGGGCTCCAGGGCGGCAGCGCAAGGTGTGACCGAAGCGATCCCGTATCCCATTGCACTCTAGCCTTGACGGCCGCTCAATAGGCATGTTACCTGGCAACAGCTGACGTTAGTCACTGTCGTGGGGCCTGAGGTGGGGCCGGATTGGAGATTCCCTTTGAGAGGTATTCCCGAGCCGCCACGGCCAGCTCCTCCGGCTGCCACCCGCCCTCTTGGTAGATGGACTTCAGTGGCCTGGGCTGGGACATGAGGGCCACATTTCCCCCGTAAACAAGGAAAGTCTGGCCGTTGACGTTGGACGCATGGTCGCTGGCCAGGTAAGCCACGAAGGGCGCTATGTCTTCGGGCTCGGCGCTCCCGAGGTCCTCTTCTCCCGACAGGCTGGCCACACCGCTCCTGTCCCTGATCTCCGCCGCACTGGCCGGTATGTCGCCGATCATCCGGGTCTGGGCACGGGGTGCGATGGAGTTGGCCGTGACGCCATACCTGCCCATGTCCCGAGCTACTACCTTGGTAAACCCGGCTATACCCGACTTGGCGGCGCCGTAGTTGGCCTGACCCGAGTTGCCCACCAGTCCCGACTCCGAAGTGAAGGTGATGACCCTGCCGGAGCGCTGCTGGCGGAACACGATGCAGGCGTGCTTCACCACGCTGAAGGTGCCCTTCAGGTGGACGCTGATGACGTCGTCCCACTCCTGCTCCGACATGTTGAAAACCATCCGGTCCCGCAGTATGCCGGCGCAGGTTACCACGATGTCCAGCCTGCCGAAGCTGTCCAGAGCGGTCTTGACGATGTTCTCGCCGCCCTCCATGGTGGCAACGGATTCGTAGCAGGGGACTGCTGTGCCGCCGGAGCCGGTGATCTCATTGACCACCTGTTCGGCGGGGGAGCGGTCGAAGCCGGCGCCGTCCACGCTGACGCCTGGGTCTACAACGACTACCCTGGCTCCCTCGGCGGCCATGAGCAACGCCACGCCCTTGCCGATGCCCCTACCGGAGCCCGTCACGATGGCTACCTTATCGTTTAGAACCCCTGCCATACCACTCTCCTTGTCGTATTGCCAGGGTCAGGTTCATGTTGCATGAGGGCGGTCAGCCACTGGGGCCGCTGGAAGGAAGGATGAACGTCGCCGACCCGGGGGTAGTGCGCTCTCCGCCGCTATTCTCCAGCCATATCTGGCAGTCCACCATGTGGCGGCCGTCGTCTACGTACATCCTCTCCACGGTACCTTTGCAGATCAGGGTATCACCCGGCACGTCCATGCCGCGGTACTGGCACGACAACTTTGTAAGGGTGCCCAGTTCCCCGATCCAGTCGGTGATAAGCTGGGCCAGGAAAGCGTTCTTCAGGGCGCCGTGGAGTATGGGCCCGACCAGCCCGGTACCCTGGGCGAAGTCCTTGTCATAATGTATTTCGTAGAAGTCCCCCGAAGCGCCGGCGTATTGGACCAGCTGCCGCGTAGTTGGGACCTTTATCAGCGGCGGTATCTCCATGCCTTCGGTGACGTCTTCCCAGAAGAGCGGCTTGCCCATTCCTCTCGACCCCTTTTCTGCGTTGAACCTTGGATACCGGAGTGCGTCCCGAAGCCCTTCAATTCTTGTGTCGACGAGCGGATTTAGTAGCGGATCCCCGTATTACGTTGGGTGGCTACCAGCTCGCTGAGCTGGTTGGTGTAGGCCGTCTCCACCACCGTGAAGAGCATGGCGCCAAGCCGGCCGGAACGCTCGGAAATATCGACGATCCTCGATACGGCCGTGATGCGGTCCCCGGCCCTGACCGGCTCGAAATACTCCCACTCGCTTCCGCCGTCCAGAAGCCGCTGAAATGGGACATCGAAGGGGAGCTGGAGCCGCTCTAACCTAACCGACCGGAGAAACGTAGGGGGAGCGACGATGCCACCGTACCGGCCCTTGCGGGCCTGAGCTTCATCGTTCCAGAGGGTATTGGGGTCGCCAACGGCCTCGGCGAACCTCTTGATGCCGCCCTTTTCGACATCCAGCGTCGCGGGCTGGCTCTCAAGGCCGATGGCCTTTTGGCGCATCTCCTCGGTTAGGTAGGTACGCTGGGCAGCCATGTATGAACCTCCCTGGTGCCATACCGCCAAGAGTTTACAGGCAGCCCAAGGAGGTGTCAAGGTGACATTTAGCTAATCCAATACCTCCAGGTGGGCGTAGCTCAGCAGAAGCCGCTTTACCCCCGAGCCTGTGTCGAAGGCGATGGTGACCTCGTAATCGTTGGATGACGGGATGCAGCTAATAACCATGCCATCTCCAAAGGTGGGGTGGCGTACCTTGTTCCCAGTCTTTAGCGAGGGAAGGGTGGGCTCGGGCGCGGCCGCCTCTTTCTCCACCGAGGGCTGCCAGTCCGCCCAGCTGGACCGTCTGTGCGTCCCCTGGGCTGGAGCGGCGACCAGGTGCCCCGGTATCTCGTAGAGGAACCGGGACGGCCGCGATGGGCCGCCGTACCTGGTGAACCCCCTGCGAAATGCCCTCAGCATATACAGGTACTCCTTACACCTGGTCATCCCCACGTAGCAGAGCCTTCGTTCCTCTTCCAGCTCCTCCGGGGTGTCCAGGGACCGGACGTGGGGCAGCAGGCCCTCCTCCATACCTACCATGAATACTGCCGGGAACTCTAGGCCCTTGGCCTGATGCAAGGTTATGAGGGTCAGGGCGTCGAGGCTCTCTTCGTAGCTGTCTACGTCGGCCACCAGGGCGAGGCGCTCTAGGAGGTCCATCAGTCCGTTTGGTGGCTCATCAAGTCGGAACTCCCGGGCCGTATTTCGGAGCTCCATTACGTTCTCCCAGCGTTCCTCGGCCCTTTCCACCCGGTCAAATAGGTACCGCTGGTACCCGGTGCGGTCCAGGACCGCGTCGATAAGCTCCACGACGTCGAGCCGCCGGCTGTCCTCAACCAGTCCCTCGATGAGCTGGATAAATCCCGTTGCCAGCTTTGCCAGCCTGGGGGCCAGGGGATGGCCAGACGGGGGTTCCGCCAGTAGCCGCTGCATGGCCGTGAACAGGGGGATGTCGTGGCTTCTGGCCCAGCGCCTAAGCTCGTCTATTGAGCGCTGGCCGATGCCGCGAAGGGGCACGTTTATGACCCTGACCAGGCTTACTTCGTCGCTGGGGTTGTTTATCACGCGCAGGTAGGCGATTATATCCTTCACCTCCCTGCGCTGGTAGAAGCGGACGCCGCCCACAAGCCTGTACTTCATCCCGTATCGAAGGCAGGCCTCCTCCAGGGCCCGAGACTGGGCATTTACCCTGTACATGACGGCGCAGCCCCCTGGAGTGACCCCGTTCTCCCGGCCGAGGCGACCCACCTCGCTCATGACGAACTGGGCCTCCTCATCCTGGTCGTAGGCCTCGTGTAACACCACCAGCGGCCCGCCTTCCACGAGGCTCCACACATCATTGGCAAGCCGCATGCTGTTTGTGGAGATCACATTCTTGGCCGCCTCGATGATGGTGCTGGTGGAGCGGTAATTCTGCTCAAGAGTAACGGTCCTGGCATCGGGGAAGTCGCTCTGAAAGCTGAGGATATTGCGGATATCGGCATGGCGCCAGGCGTAAATTGACTGGTCGGCGTCGCCCACCACGCATATGTTCTTGTACTCCCCTGCCAGGAGCCTGGCCAGGGCGTACTGGACCACGTTGGTGTCCTGGAACTCGTCGATTAGTACGTGTAGGAAGCGGCGCTGGTACCTATTCAGCACCTCGGGCTGGCCCTGAAGGAGCTGGACGGCCTTCAGCAGCAGGTCGTCGAAGTCGACCCCGGCGTTCCTGGCGAGAAGCTCCTCGTACCTCTGGTATACTTTCGCGGCCTGCTCCTCGAAATAGCTCTGGTGGTTCTGGGTGAGGCTGCTGGAGTCCATGAGCAAGCTCTTGGCCCGCGATATCACACCCTGGATGGCCCGCGGCGGGTAGCGCTTCGGGTCCACGTCCGCCTGCTCCATTGCCTGCTTGAGCAGGGTCATCTGGTCTTCGTCGTCGTAGATGCTGAAGTTGGAGTCGAGCCCTATGTGTTTCCCCTGGCGACGGAGCAGACCGGCGCAAAAGGCATGGAAGGTTCCTACGGTTAGCTGGTCTGACCTGGTGCCTACCAGCCGCTGGAGTCGGTCCTTCATCTCCCGGGCCGCCTTGTTAGTGAATGTCACCGCCAGGATGTGGTAGGGACTGATTCCCAACACTCGCATGAGGTAGGCCACGCGGTGGGTGATCACGCGGGTCTTGCCGCTACCCGGCCCGGCCACGATCAGCAGGGGACCATCCACGGCCTCCACGGCCTCCCGCTGGGCGGGATTGAGTCCATCCAGAATTTGTTGTGCTGAGGTCACGGGTCTCCCTGAGGAACACTGTGTCTCAATTATGTCCCTACTATACTTTACTTTATTCCGACCAGGCTCAGGGAACAAGGGAGAAGGGTACGTGGAGGTGGGCCCTTTGGCTACCGTCCCTACGATTCAGGCTGTTCGCCTATTGCTTACCTGGCATACAACATCCGGCACCTGCCTGGCCGTTTACAAAGGGAGGTACCCTGTGATACAAAATCGGAGGTAGTGGCTCCCTTAAGTGACAGAGGAGGTAAGGCACGTGGTAGAGAACGTCGGAGGTATCGATGCGCTGCTCCACGAGGACAGGAGGTTCCCGCCTCCCGAGGAGTTTGCCAAGAAAGCAAATATCCGCGACCCCGGCGTGTACGAGGAAGCCGACAGGGATTTCGAGGGCTTCTGGGCCAAGTTCTCCGAGGAGCTGCACTGGTTCAAGAAGTGGGACAAGGTGCTGGAGTGGGACCCGCCCTTCGCTAAATGGTTCGTCGGGGGGAAGCTAAACGTCTCCTACAACTGCCTGGACCGGCACCTGGCGGCAGGTCGCCGGAACAAGGCGGCGTTGGTGTGGGAGGGGGAGCCCGGGGACTGGAAGGTGTACACCTACGGTGACCTTCATCGGGAGGTGTGCCAGTTTGCCAACGGCCTCAAGAGCCTGGGCGTGGGTAAGGGTGACCGGGTCACCATCTACCTGCCCATGGTGCCCGAACTGCCCATTGCCATGCTGGCCTGCGCCCGCCTCGGCGCTCCCCACAGCGTGGTCTTCGGCGGGTTGAGTGTCGACTCCCTCCGGGACCGCATCAACGACTCCGAAGCCAAGGTGCTGATCACCGCCGACGGAGGGTACCGCAGAGGCAACGTTTTACCCCTGAAACCCAACGCCGACCAGTCTCTGGAGGGAGCACCCACTGTGGAAAAGATGGTGGTGGTGCGGCGCACCGGCACCGCCGACGACCTGATGGTACCCGGTCGTGACGTTTGGTGGCATGAGTTGGTCGCGGGGCAGTCCCTGACGTGCGACGCTGAACCCATGGACAGCGAGGATATCCTGTACATGCTGTATACCAGCGGAACCACCGGTAAGCCCAAGGGTATCGTGCACACCACCGCCGGTTATCTGGTGGGTACCTACGCCACTGCCAAATGGGTCTTCGATCTCAAGGAGGATGACGTCTACTGGTGCACCGCCGACTGCGGGTGGGTCACCGGCCACAGCTATATCGTGTATGGCCCCCTGGCCAACGGGGCGACCTCGGTGATGTACGAGGGCTCGCCCGATTACCCGGACCGGGACCGGTTCTGGGCCATCATAGAGAAGTACCGGGCCACCATCTGTTACACTGCCCCTACGGCCATTCGCACTTTCATGCGGTGGGGTGAGGAGTACCCCAGGAGGCGCGACCTCTCCTCTCTGCGACTTCTCGGTACCGTCGGTGAGCCCATCAACCCCGAGGCGTGGATGTGGTACTGGCAGAACATCGGGGGCGGCAGGTGCCCGGTGGTAGACACCTGGTGGCAGACGGAAACGGGCCAGATCCTGATAACTCCCTTGCCCGGCATCACCACCCTCAAGCCCGGCTCGGCCACCAGGCCTTTCCCGGGGATACACGCGGAGGTGGTGGATGAGGCGGGGAACCCCGTGGGTGCCGGCCAGGGTGGCTACCTGGTGCTGAAACGGCCGTGGCCCGGCATGCTCCGGACCATATACCGGGACCCAGACCGGTACGTTCAAGAGTACTGGTCCCGATATCCCAACACCTACTTCACCGCCGACGGCTGCAAGAGGGACGAGGAAGGCTACTTCTGGCTCCTGGGGCGGGTGGACGACGTCATCAACGTCTCGGCCCACCGCATCTCCACCATGGAGGTGGAGAGCGCCCTGGTGGACCACGCCGCGGTAGCCGAGGCGGCCTCCATCGGAAAAAGCCATGAGATCAAGGGCCAGGCCGTCGTAGCCTTCGTCACCCTGAAGGAGAGCGTCGAGCCGTCGGACGCCCTGATAGCGGAGCTTAAGCAGCATGTGGTCACCAAGATCGGCTCAATAGCCCGCCCGGACGACATTTACTTCACGGCGGAGCTCCCCAAGACCCGTAGCCAGAAGATCATGCGCAGGCTCCTGCGGGACGTAGCCGAGGGACGGGCGCTGGGAGATACTACGACCTTGGCCGATCCCGCCGTGGTCGAGGCCCTGAAGCAGCGCTACGGCGAGGAAGAAGGGGTCTGAGGCCAGCCCTTGGGAACCCGCTACGACACCCCAGACTGTAGATTGCGGCGCGGGGCCCGTCCTGTCCAGGCGGGGACAAAAGGGTGGTTGAAGGGACCGCCCGATTGGTGAAAGCCGTATCGGCGGTGCTATAATGATACCAAGAGCGGTCCGCCTTCGCTGCCGGTCCCCATGGTGACGGGGATGGCAGGAAACGTGGACGCAAACCGAGGGAGGTAAGCGCCAGTGGCTTCCAATATAGTGCTGTCCCAGGTGGAGTACAAAGTCGTCGGTACCCGACCTGTCCGGCCCGACGGGGTGGACAAGGTTACGGGGCGAGCGGAGTACGGCGCCGACGTGAAGCTGACGGGGGTCCTCCACGGGGCGGTGGTCCGAAGCCCCCACGCCCACGCCCGTATAAAGTCTGTCGACACCAGCGCGGCTGAGACGCACCCCGGAGTCAAGGCGGTTGTCACGAGCAAGGACCTTCCCGGAGAGGGGGCTCCGGACGTGTTCGTTGTCGGCTGGCGGTACGTCAGGTACCAGAGTGACAACATCCTGGCCAGCGACAAGGCGCTCTACGAGGGACACGCCATCGCCGCCGTCGCCGCCATAGATCAGAACACCGCCGAAGAGGCGGCCCGGCTGATAAAGGTGGAGTACGAAGAGCTGCCTCCAGTCATGACCGTGCGAGAAGCCATGCAGCCGGACGCGCCCCTGCTCCACGACGACCAGTTCACCGACGAGATGGGAGAGAAGGCAGACAAGCCCAGCAACGTCGCCAGTCACTTCCGCTTCGAGATGGGAGACGTGAAGAAAGGCATGGCCGAGGCCGACGTGGTGGTGGAGCGGGAGTTCGAGACGGCCTCAGTGCATCAGGGCTACATCGAGCTACACTCCGCCACAGCACTGTGGAACAAGGACGGACGGCTAAACGTCTGGTGCTGCACTCAGGGACCATTCTCCGTAAGAGATGACCTTTCTCAGCTCCTGGGTGTGCCGGTCTCCCGCATCAAGGTGACCCCGATGGAGATCGGCGGCGGCTTCGGCGGCAAGATCCCCGTCTACCTGGAGCCGGTGGCGGCCTTGCTCTCGAAGAAGAGTGGGGCGCCGGTCAAGCTGACCATGAGCAGGGCCGACGTCTTCCTGTCCTCGGGCCCGGCGCCCGGGTCGTGGATGAAAGTGAAGGTGGGCGCCAACAAGGACGGGAAGCTGACCGCCTGCCAGGCATCCATCGCGATGGAGGGTGGCGGCTACCCCGGCGCCAGCGTCGGTACGGCTGTCAACTGCGCCTTCGCCTGCTACGACTACCCCAACGGGCAGGTGGACGGCTACGACGTGGTCGTCAACAAGGCCAAGACCGCGGCCTACCGGGCCCCGGGGGCGCCCCAGGCGGCCTTCGCCGTAGAAACCGTGATGGACGAGATTTGCGAGAAGCTGAAGATGGACCCTATGGAGTTCCGACTTCTCAATGCGTCCAAGGAGGGCACTCGCCGGATCGAGGGTCCGATATTCGCCCGCGTCGGCAACGTAGAAGTCCTCGAGGCTGCCAGGGACCACGACCACAACAGGGCTCGCCTGGACAAAGCATCCAAGGACGGTAAGCAATACGGCAGGGGGGTTGCCAGTGGGTTCTGGTTCAACATAGGGTTCCAGTCCAGCTGCACAATCACCGTCAACTCCGACGGAACCGCCAACCTGCTCGAGGGCTCGGTGGATATCGGGGGCACCCGGGCGGCCATAGCCATGCAGGCCGCGGAGGTGCTGGGGATCCCCTACGAGGATGTGAAGCCCACGGTGGTGGACACCGACTCCATCGGCTACACCGCCCTGACTGGAGGAAGCCGGACCGCCTTCGCCTCCGGCTGGGCGGCAATAGAGGCCGCCGACGATGTTAAACGGCAGATGGTAGAGCGGGCGGCCAAGATCTGGGACACGCCGGTGGATGACGTTGAGTACGTGGACGGCGGCGTGTCGCACCGCTCCGACCCACAGCTAAGGATGAGCTTCAAGGAGCTGGCCGGTCAGTTCGTGAGCGGCATGTCCCAGGGGGGTTCGATCATCGGCCGCTCCAGCGTAGACCCCAGGGGTTCTGGTAACGCCTTTGCGACCCACATCGTAGATGTGGAGGTAGACACTGAGACGGGAAAGGTAGAGATCCTGCGGTACACGGCCACCCAGGACGCTGGAAAGGCCATTCATCCCAGCTACGTGGAGGGCCAGATGCAGGGAGGCGCGGTACAGGGGATCGGCTGGGCCCTAAACGAGGAGTACTTCTTCGACGGCAAGGGTGAGATGAAGAACTCCAGCCTTCTTGACTACCGGATTCCGACATCGCTGGACCTTCCGATGATAGACACGGTGATCGTGGAGGTGGCCAACCCGGGGCACCGCTACGGCGTTCGGGGCGTGGGTGAGGTGCCCATCGTCCCTCCGATGGCGGCCGTCGCCAACGCCATCTACGATGCCGTGGGCGTGCGGATGAGCCGGCTGCCCATGAGTCCCGGCAGGATACTAGAGGCCCTATGGGACAAGGAAAAGAGGTAGCGCCGTGCCCACCGTTTATATACCCACCATGCTTCAATCCCTGAGCGGAGGCGTCAAGGAAATTACCATGGAGGCCGGCAACGTCCGGCAGGTCATCGACGGGTTGGAGAAGCTGTACCCCGGGATCAAGGAGAGGCTGGTGGACGAGGGGCGGCTAAGGTCCAACGTTTCGGTGGCCATCGACGGAGAGATCGCCCGCATGGGGCTGCTGGAGAAGGTTGGTGAAGACTGCGAGGTGCACTTCGTCCCCGCCATCGGCGGCGGCTAGCCCTCGTACTTCTTGAAGACTAGGCAGGCGTTCTGACCGCCGAAGCCGAATGCGTTGGACAGGACCGTTCGCACGTTAACCTTCCGGGCTATGTTGGGCACGTAGTCCAGGTCGCAATCGGGGTCGGGAAACTCGTAGTTAATTGTGGGGTGTATGACCCCATCGGTTATGGACCTGACGCAGGCTACCGCCTCCAGCGCCCCGGCGGCCCCAGCGAGTGGCCTATCATGGACTTGGTGGAGCTCACGGGTATTTTGTAAGCGCGCTGCCCAAATAGCCGCTTGATGGAGGCACTCTCCACGGCGTCGTTGAGGGGAGTCGAGGTGCCGTGGGCGTTGATGTAGTCTACATTCTCTGGGGCCACACCGGCGTCCTCCAACGCTTGGTGCATGGCCATTACCGTGCTTTCACCCGTCTCCTCGGGATGTACGGTATGGTAGGCATCGCTTGTGCAGCCGAAGCCCGCCACCTCACAGAGAACGTTGGCGTCCCGAGCGAGAGCGTGCTCTAAGACCTCGAGCACTATGACTACTGAGCCCTCCGCCGGAACGAAGCCGTCCCTCTTGGCGTCGAAGGGCCTGCTGGCCTTCTCCGGCTCCTCGTTTCTCGTGCTGAGGGCCCGCATAACGGAGAAGCCTCCCAGACCCAGCTGGCAGATTCCCGCCTCCGTGCCACCGGTGTACATAACGTCGGCGGCGCCACGGCGTATCACTTCCAGGGCCTCGCCGATGGCCTGGTTGGAGGCGGCGCAGGCCGTTATCACCGTGGAGTTGTAGCCCCGGGCTCCCAGGGTCCGGCTGACGTTGGCCGTGGGCATGTTGGGCAGGATCATGGGGAAGAAGAAGGGCGACATCCTCATGCCTCCCTTTTCCACGAGGGTGCGACAGCCCTCCTCTGTGGTGGGGAAACCGCCGTTGCCGTTGCCCAGGATGACGCCCACTCTATGTGCGTCCTCTTTGGACTGGTCCACTCTGGCGTCCTCCCGGGCCATTAGGGCCGCCGCCACCGCGAGGTGGGAGAAGCGTGCCATGCGGCGGGCCTCCTTGCCGTTGACGAACTGGAGGGGGTCGAACCCCTTGACCTCTCCGGCGATGCGGCATGGGAACTCGGTGGGGTCGCAGAGGGTCATCGGCCCAACGCCCGACCTACCGGCCGCAAGGTTGTCCCAGAACTCCCCTGTGGTAAGCCCAAGGGGCGTAACCCCACCCATGCCGGTGACCACTACTCTTCGCCTACTGTTCATATGACACCTATTGAGTAATTTATCTAGGGGGACAGCGCCAGAGGCTTCCGCTGTAGCTCAGGATACAGCTCTGCCTCTATGCCCAGTATCGCCTCTCGCGCCTCGGCGGCCACGAAAAGGGAACCAGTGACCAGAACCAGGGTGTCGCCCTCGGCATCATCCAGTGCCGTGGCCACGGCCCTGTCCACACCCTCCACCTCCAATACCTGAAGATCTAGCCCACGAGGGCTCCTGGCCGGAGGAGACCCGTGGGAAAGGAACGATTCCGCCACCGTAGCCGTTGGAGCGGCCCTTGGATGCCTCGAGCGAGTCGCCATTACGGTGAGACGTCTGGTCTCACCCTTCCCCTCTCCCACCGTGGGAGAGGGGACCGTCTCTCGGTGGGGAAAGGGAATACGGGCCAGCTCGTGGGCCATGGCCGGCAGGTTCTTGTCCTGGGAGAAGCCCACGACCAGGATCACGTTCCCATAATTAAAGTACGATGGCAGAGTGTCCCTGAGCCTGGCCGTGGAGTCAGGGTTGTGGGCTCCGTCGCACACCAGGAGGGGGGACCTGCGGAGCACCTCCATGCGGCAGGGCCACCAGACCTGCTTGAAGCCCGATTGAAGCGCTTGGTCAGATACGTCAAATCCCGTGTCTCTCAGGACCTCCAGGACTGCTATCGCTGTTGCGGCGTTCTCCAGCTGGAATTCTCCCAGAAGGGGGATACATAGCTCATAGTTGCCCAGCCTGCCGCGCACCTTGACACCCTGGCCATCGGGGCCGCTGGGTCCCGTATTCGACCTGGTGGATTCCCCGGCCACGATCAGCGGGGCGCAGCGCTCCCGGCAGGTGGACTCTATGACCGCCATGGCCTGGGGCACCTGTGGCGCAGTGACCACCGTTGTTCCGGGCTTGATGATGCCCGCCTTTTCGGCGGCTATAGCCTCTATCGTGTTGCCCAGCACGCTCGTGTGGTCCAGGCTCAGGGAGGTGATGGCGCATACCTTTAAGTCCGGGGGCCGTACCAGGTTGGTCGTGTCCAGTCTGCCGCCGAGCCCCACCTCCAGCACCTGAAACTGGGCACTTTTCCTGAAGTGGCAAAAGGCCATCGCGGTGAGGGCTTCAAACATGGTCACTTCGCCATGTTCCCCATTGTGACTCACCCACTGCAGGTCGGGCCATATCTCGTCCACCAGGGCGGCAAACTCGCCTTCGCTCACGGGAGCGCCATCCAAGGATATCCTCTCTCGGAAGGTGTGGAGGTGGGGGGAGGTGAAAAGGCCGGTGTGATACCCCTGCTGGGACAGTACGCTGGCGCACATGGCGGCGGTGCTTCCCTTGCCCTTGGTGCCCGCGATGTGGATGGTGGGCGTGCCCGATTGGGGATTTCCCAGCCGGTCCAGCAACGCCTCCATACGCCGCAGGTCATACCGGACGCGCCGCTTTGTCGGTGACGTTAACCGCTCGTGGTCCACAAGCTGAAGCAAGCGCACCAGCGCGTCCCTGTAGCTCATGTGGTCTCCCTCACCCATCAGCGCCGCCTGCCACCTCCCTAATGGTCGCGTATCCGACTGGGCAAAGACCCCAGGGCTATCCGGAGTCCCTCCCACCTGCTTATTCCCTTGATATATTCTATATTACCCTGTAGAGGCCTTGGCACAAAGCCGAAGACCTGTTCGACCGTATCCGGTTCGGCCACGTTGTGGAGGGCCAGCATGCGAAGCTGCTCGGTGGTGGCCGGTGGGCTGGACATCAGGGCCTCCATGAGCTTGACTGCCAGCCGCATCGCCGGCAGGGGTATGTGGAGCCTTAAGCGCCACGTCTCGTATGTCTGGACCACGATGTCCACCATCTTGTTGTAGGAGAGCTGCTGGGGCCCTCCGATTTCGATCACCCTGCCCATCAGGTCTTCTCGGCCTGCAGTGGCCGCTATGCACCGAGCAACTTCGTCTACGGCAATTGGCTGGAACACAGCTCGGCCCGAACCGGCGATGGGCGTGATGGGGAATGCCCGCACCAGGCCTGCCAGCCTGTTAATGAAATCGTCGCCCTCCCCGAACAGGAGGGAGGCCCTGAGGATGGTGTAGGGTAGCCCGCTGGCCGCGACTTCCTGTTCAGCCCGCCACTTACTGAACAGGTAGGAGTAGCGGGGGGTGTCCGCAGCTCCTATGGCGCTCATCTGGATGAAGTGCTTGACACCCGAAACCCTTGCGGCCGCCACAATGTTCTGGGTGCCCTTCAGGTTCACGCCCTCGAAGGTGACGCGGCGGGACTCGCGTATCACCGCAACCAGGTGGACTACCACGTCTACATCGTAAAATGCAGCCCTGATGGCGGCCGGGTCCCCAACGTTGCCGTAGTGCACGTCCACCTGTTGCTCTGAGAGCACTTGCTCTCTGCCTGGGGTGTGAACCAGGCAGCGGACCTCGATACCCTGGGAGCCCAGGGCCCGCACCACCTGCCTGCCCAGAAACCCGGTGGCACCAGTGACCAGGGCAATCATGGGGCGTCTTCCATACGTCTTCTTCGCCTATCTGGAGCCTATCAGACGGGCTATTGGGTGTCAACAAAGGGCGCTAACTTGCCGGGAGACTCTCCGTTTCGGCGGTGCGGGATGCGCCTGAGGCCGCCTCCGCTCCCTTCTCAGCAGTCACCAGTAGCAACAGCGAGGGAAGGACGACGAGGGAAGCGGCCAGCGCCAGGAATATCATGATTGCCGTCAGGAAGCCGAAGGAGGAGAACAGGGGCATCGGCGCGAATCCCAGGATGGTGAACCCCACGATACTGGACACCGCGGATGCCATCAGGGCGACTCCCGTCCCGTTAGCCGCCTGCCGTAGAGCCTGCATCTTGGTCGCCGTCCTGCGCAGTTCCTCCCGAAAGCGCTCCGTCATGTGGATGGAGTAGTCAATCCCAACGCCAATGGATATGGCGCCGATAGTGGCCGTCACGAAGTTCAAGCTGAACCCGATCAGGTACATCAGGGCGTAGAGCCAGGCCACCACCAGGCCGATGGGGATAATGGTCACCACCGCGTAACGGAGGGACCGCATGGTCAGGAGCAGGAGCACCAGGGCTGCGGCGGCCGCGATGGGCAGGGAGGTCTGAAGCGAATTGGTGGTGGCACCTAGCTGACCCTCGCGGATGAAGGGTGACCCCGTCAGGCCGACGCGGGTGAATAGCGGGTTTTGGCGAAGGACCTCCAGGTCTTCCATGAGCGCTTCTCTAGCGGCCTTTATCGCGGTCTGCTCACGAGTGCCGGGGATGTCGATCACCAGAACCGTCACGTCCACCCCGCCACCACTGGGGTCATGGAACAATCCCTCCCTTACTTGTCCAACATCGTATACGAGTGTGGTCTCGTCCAGGGGTACTCCGTTTTGGAGTACGTAGTCATAGATGGCCTTTACCTGCTCCTTAGAATCCGGAATGCCGTCGCCATCTCTGTCGGTTATCTCGCGGCCACTCGCCTGTGCTACCTGGCCCCGTGCGTACGGGCTGCCCGTTATCCTTTCGAGCACGTTAAATATATTGTCTTCCAGTGAGGGGTTGCCGTCCGCGTCCCGGCCTACATATGGATTATCGGCGAGCTTGTCGACGAACCGCTGAATCGTGGCCAGGGCCTCGGGGTCCGTCAGGTCCCCCTTGATGTAGATGATACCCGGCTCGCCGCTCCTCTCGGCGATGTGCTCATCTAGCTTATCGAGCCCCACCACGAAGTCCGAGTTGTTGTCAAAGAAGTCCTTCACGTCCAACTCGGGGTTCAGCCTGAGCGCCAATAGCACAGAAGCGGCCGTTATCCCAGCCATGACCAGCAGCACCACCGACCGGTAGCGTGCAAGGCCCGTCACCACAGGCGCCAGCCACGAGGTTTTCGCCTCCTCCCGCTGGGCGTCGATAGGGGAGGTGGGTGAGTCCTCCTGGAGTTCCAGGCCGCGGATTCGCCAGCGCATGATCATGATCGGTATCACCAGGAACCCAGCAGTGGTCGCCAGCAGGATCACCACTCCTGGGATAGCTAGGCCAACCACGAGCAAAAGGACTCCCGCGGCGAAAAGAGCCGCCGCACCAACACCACCCACAGGAACGAGGACTCTTGCGACCAACGATGTCGGGCCAGGGCGTGGGCGTCGGAGCTGGTCTATGCGCATAATTGCCAGTGGCACAATAAGTCCGAGCACAATGAAGGAAGATGCCGCGGCGATCCCGGCCGCGATGCCAAAGTGGACGATTGCCTCTATTCCGGAGGCGGCGTTGGACAGGAAGGCGATGCCGTCGCTCAACATGGCCAGCACCAACGCACCCAGGACACCTGCGAAGCCGACTTGCAATGCCCGTTGAGGAGCGTGGCCGATTGCCTTCTCCTCCTGGTAGCGGCGGATAGCGTGCACGGCGAAGTCCACGCCCAGGGCGATCATCGCTATGGGTACTATCAGCTCGATGACCAGGCCCCCCTTGAGGCCGACCAGGTTGGAGATGCCTTTAAGCCAGATCATCAAGACGCCCAGCCCCGCACCCGTCAGGGCCATTGCCCAATAGGAGCGAAGGCTGATCCCCAAGACGACTACCGCCGCGATGACGGTAAACATGACGAATATGCCCGCCGTTTTGCCCTCGTCCTCGGCCTCGAGGTTCTGGTCAATGGCGATGCCCCACAGGCGGTAGGAAATCTCGTCGCCTCGTACCACCCGCTGGACGTTGCGGCTGAACTCCTCCTTGTCCAGGTCGCTCTCATCGGCGCCAAGTCCGCCCCCGGAGCCGGAGACTCCACCCAGCTTTTCATTGTCTGCGATCACGCCGAAGATCAGGGCCGGAGAGGTCCAGTAATCAATCTCTCTTCCTCCAACGACGCGCTTCTCGCTCCGCGCCTTGACGGACAGCGAGTCCTTCAGACCACTGGTCTCAGGATTGGAAAAGAGGATGTGGACTGCCAGCTTGACCTGTTCGTCAGTAGCGGACTCCAACGTGGTGCCGAAGGCAGGGTCTCTGAGAATGCGCTGAACCGAATCTGCGAGGGTGTTCAATCCCGTGAAGAGGCGATTCGTATCTGTATCGAATGCCCGGTAGAGGTAAGGCTGGGGGGCCAGGTCCTCCGGGGCAAGTTCACCCCTTTGGTCGGCATCCAGAAGCTCCTGGGTGTTTTGGTATAGCTCCCAGAGGACCGGCCGGGTGAGTACGTCTTCACCCCGGGCTTCCACTATGTAGCCGTTGCCATGAACGAGGGATTCAAAACGGTCATCTACGTCATCCTGCAGCTCAAACACATCGCCCCCGGGATCGTTGGATGCTTCCTCATCCGGAGCCATGGCCACCAGCGGGACGATTAGCAATAGGGTGAGTGCCACGGCGGCGAGTATGAACCTCCCCGAATACCGATCGAGAAGGCTGCCTAACCAGGTGTAGGAACCAACGCGTGACTGGGTCTCGGGCTTCACTATACCCCTCCTCCACGTTGTAGTGATGGGTAGGCCTGTCTAAATCGCACGTGTTGGCGAGCCCTCAACGGTCTGGAGCTTGCCGCGACTCCCGTTCCTTGAGCTCCTCCAGTGCCTCCTCCGTCCACTGGAGGACTGCGCGTACGTGTGCCATTCCAGACTTGAGAGTCAGGTATGGGAAGAAGAACCGGTCGCTGTCCTTGATCCGCTGCTCTATGGCCTGGAACTGGGATAGGGTCTCGTGTGCCTGGCGCTGCCGCTCTTCCAGCTGGGCGATTAGGGTCGAAAGAGGGGTTCGGCTGCCGAAGAAGACCCTTAGTAAGAAGGTGCTCTTTCGCACGTCCGGCTCCAGTGCGGGCCGCTCCAGCCACGCCCGCAGGGCGCGCTCTCCTTCTGCAGTGATCTGGTAGAGACGCTTGTGGGGCCTGGTTTCCTGCTGGACCTCCCTCTCGGTGGCGTAGCCCAGAGAGGCCAGACGGCGAAGCTCCCCGTAAACCTGGCTCCTGGCAGGGCTCCAAAAGAAGTACCGGATACTCTGGTCCGCCAGCCTATTCAGGTCGTACCCCGACATCTCCCCAAAGGTGAGAAGCCCTAGAATGGCGTAGGAAGTGGTCGGTATGTCCTTCGTGTCTTCTGGTCTAACCATTGGCTATCCCCCTTTGCCAGGCCGCCTAGGGCATCCCAGAATATACTAGTATTATTAGTACTATATAAATACAAATTGTACTTGTCAACTCTGTCATGTTGACCCAGTACTGGGTCTGGGGGCCTAAGGATCGCCTGGGCCTTTTGGCCTATCCAAAATGGAGCCTATGGCCCATTACTTACAATGGGGGTTGTATTAGACTCGAGCCACCTAACGCGCAAGGGAGGTCCTTATGGACTGGTGGATAGGTGAACTACTCAAGATTCTTGCCCTAGCAGTACTGGCCTTCGGCCTTCACCAAGCGATTAGGCGGTTCGGGAAAAGCTATGCCGCGGACATCTTCTCATCGACTGCCCAGATTGGAAGGGTCTTTCTCATTCTCGCCGATGTCGCTTATTACCTGATTTTTGCCGCCTATATCCTTTTCAATGTTCACTTTGAGAGAGCCAAGGATTGGGGAGCTACGGTGAACGCGTCTCAGCTGGAGAACATAGTGTTTAGCCTCGCGGGGATTTGCCTGATCATCGGCATTCTTCACGGGATAAACGTCTTCGTACTGCCGTTCATCGGGAGCATACTCGCGCTGAGGCTGCGACTCGCGGAGCGGCGTGAGGATCTGCCCGCATAACCCGACCCGAAGCGGGCGCCGCTATACTTAATTATCCGAGGGTGCGTACAATAGCGACAAAGTCGTGAGAGATCCGCGGCGCGAGGCGCCACCTCCCCCTTCGAATAGTTTTTGACTGGTCTGGAGGGTACGCTCACATCCGATGAGGTAGGGGCAGGCATATGTTATTTACGTTCAGAAACCGCCAGGTGGTCATAGGTCGGAAGCAGATTCTCTACGCGTTCGTTCTCGCGGTGGCCTGGTTAACGTTGGTGTCGTCCCGTTTCGACCCTTTAGAGGCGATCTTTCTGCTTGGCATTATTTATCTTGCCTTGCGGATCACTACCAAGCCGCTCTCCCATGTTATCGCCCGTTCCGGCTACAGCATCCGCTGGAAATTCGAGATCGGCATCGCGGTCATCGCCGGGCTGTTCCTCATAGTCAGCCTGATCCAGATCGGAGCGATGAATTATATGCACGACGAGTTGCATATGATCCAGGACGTCAGCCCGGAGGGCTCCCTCGAAATTCTTGGTGCCCTGAATGCGTTGGAAGACACCCATCATGGCCTCTTGTACCGGTTGTTGCCCTTTCTTGGGATACTGGGCGTCCTAGGGTCCGCTGCGGTAGGCGCGGCCATGGCCAGGTCCGTGATAGACCCGGTGCGCAAGATGGAAGGGGCAATGGACAGGATCGCATCGGGAGATTTCTCCCAGCCGGTGTATGTGGATAATAACGACGAGCTGGGTGAGTTGGCCCGCCGTATCAATGACTCCGCGATTGACCTGGCTCGGCTTCAGGAAGCGACCCTGGCTGAGGAGCGGGCCAGGGCCCTGCAGCAGCGGATCATCCAGGTAACCACGGCCCAGGAGGAAGAAAGGCGCCGCATTTCTCGGGACCTTCATGATGGCCTGGGACCTTCCCTGGCCGCCATCGGTAACAGGCTAAGGGTATGCCAGCGCATGGTACACACGGACCCACAACGGGCGGACAGGGAGCTGGAGGAGATGGCAACCGGCCTGAAGGGCCATGTCCAGGAGGTGAGGGAGCTGATCCATGACCTGAGACCGCTCACTCTGGACCAGCTGGGCCTTGCTGGAGCCGTTCGGCAACAGGCTGAGGGGTTTGACCAAGAGACCGGCATTCAAGCCAACGTCAGTATCTCAGGGAATATCGTCTTGGACCCCTTCGCCGAGGTTACCGTATACCGCGTGGTCCAGGAGTGCCTAAGCAACGTCCGCAAGCACTCGGAGGCAAGCCAGGTAGAGGCGAGGCTGCAGGCTGCGGGTGACCGCCTGGAGGTAGGGGTAAAGGACAACGGACGGGGTTTCGATCCCAGCCACGTTGCCGCTGGCAAGGGAGGTAACGGCATGGGCCTTTTGAGCATGCAGGAGAGGGCTGAATTACTGGGGGGGAGCGTGAGGGTACATAGCACTCCCCATGGAGGGTGCGAGATCATCCTGGACATCCCCTCGAGGGAGGTGGAATTTGGAGCCCATTCGAATCCTGCTGGCGGATGACCACACCCTGTTCCGCAAAGGGGTCCGCACATTACTGGAGCAGATGGAAGACACTGACGTGGTGGGTGAGGCGGCCAGCGGCGAGGAGGCGGTGGCCGAGGCCCGACAGTGGGTCCCCGATGTCGTATTAATGGACATCAAAATGCCTGGGATCAGTGGGATCGATGCCACTCAGCGTATTCTTCAGGATAACCCCCACATCGGGGTTATCCTGGTCACCATGTTCGATGACCCCCAGTCGGTATTCTCCGGCATGAGAGCGGGGGCGAGGGGGTACGTCCTCAAGGAGGCCGAGCCGGAAGAGCTACACAGGGCGGTCGAAGCCGCTTACAGAGGAGAGGTTATCCTCTGCCCCATTATCGCCAGGAAGGTCCTGGAGCACTTCGGGAGAGAACCTAAGCGCCGGCAACCAGGGCTACCCTATGAGGAGCTTACGCAGAGGGAGCTGGAGGTGCTGCAATCAGCCACGGGCGGGCTAAGCAATAAGGAGATAGCCGGGCAGCTGGTCATCAGTGAAAAGACGGTTAAGAATCACGTCGCCAACATCTTCTCCAAGCTACAGGTCAACGATAGGACACAGGCCATACTGTATGCCCTGCGCAAGGGACTGGTCTCCATGCCACCGGAGGACAGTCCTCGAACCCGCCCATCGGCGCAATAATAGCCTACCTCGAGGAGCGATTGTGGTATTTGCAGCGATCTCCAACCTGGTGATCTGCAGAGAGGGTATGGAAGGAAGGGCCGAAGCGCGCGTTCTGGTGCCGCCGGTGAAAGTGTACGAGCTCGTGTCCGACGTCACGAGGATGGGAGAACGGAGTCCCGAATGTCGCCGCTGCGAGTGGCTCGATGAAGGTGCGGCCCCAATAGTTGGGACGCGATTTAGGGGTCACAATCGGCGTGGATTGTTTAGGTGGAGCATGAACCGTGTGGTAACCACGTTTGAGCCTGGTAGGGTCTTTGCGTTCGAGGTCTCTCCTCCTGGTGGCCCCCCACAGACCCGCTGGCGGTATGAGGTTGAACCAGCAGAGGGCGGGACCATTCTCAAAGAGTCGTTTCAGGTGTTGTGGTACTGGCGCATCATCGCACTCATGTTCTTCGGTGGCCGGCAGCGCCGGCTTGCGCAGCTGGAACAGGGCTTGCGCCGGACCCTCGAGCGGATCAAAGCCGTCGCGGAAGATGGTGGCTCGAACTAGAGCAGGAATAGGATGCGCCAAACTGGCCGTCCGGTAACCACCCTACCACTCTGTCTCCAGCCTCCTGTTCCCTTTGTCCGGCATTGCCGCATGTGCCGGCAGGTCCGTGAAGGGCGTACATGGCGAGCTAAGATCGGGGGTCGGTCGGCGGGTTGTACCCAGCATTGACATGGGATTACGGGGCGTGCTATGTTGGGCAATCGGCTGGCCCGTTGCGCCGTTAGCCTGGCAGCGGCCGACTGGATGGTAGTAGTCTACGGTGCAAATTCATATTTCAGGAGGGTGGCTGTGCGGCCGGATGAGTTTGAAGCGCTGATCTACGAAAAGGTGGAGGGGATAGCTTACGTTACCCTGAACAGGCCGGAACGGCTGAACGCTGTGAACCAGCGAATGATGGACGAGCTGAACTACACATGGGAAGACATCAGGGAGGACCCGGGAGTGCAGGTGGTTATCCTGACCGGAGCTGGCAGAGGCTTCAGCTCCGGGCGGGACATGAAAGAGGCCGCTGAGGAGCGAGAGACCGAAGCCTTTTACTCGTACAGGCCGTACCGCTACAGCTGGAACACGAGTATGAGCCCCAAGGCCCACTACGTGTTCAAACCGGTGATCGTGGCCGTCAACGGCGTGTGCGCCCCCTTCGGCCTAGAGTTCGTATCCGAGGGGGACATCATAATCTGCTCGGAGAACGCCAGCTTCGTGGACACTCACGTGTCGGTGGGAGTGATGGTCCATTCCGCCATGGCCCTCTCCAAGAGGGTGCCATACAATCACATCATGCGCATGGGACTCATGGGCAGCCACGAGCGTACGAGCGCCCAGAGGGCCTACGAGATAGGCCTGGTTACGGAGGTGACGTCCCCGGAGCAGCTCATGCCCAGGGCTACCGAGATAGCCAAGACCATAATGCTGAACTCTCCTGCGGCCGTCCAGGCCAGCGTCGAGGCCATGTGGCACGGGCTGAGCCTGGGCCTTCGCGACAGCATGCACCTGGACCTGTACATGCAAAAGCTCTACAACCACCACCCCGACGTGCTGGAGGGGGCCCGGGCCTTTACGGAAAAACGGCAGCCCAAGTGGCGGGAGAGTTAGCTGGAACGGGCGGCCGGAGGAGATGGTGGCCTCCGGTGTAGCGTGAATTGGAGGGGTGCCTTCGATGACTGACGGCCTCGCCGCAAGCGTTCCCCATCGGCCACGTCCCCTGGAGGGCATCAGGGTGGCCGATTTTACATGGGCGCTGGCGGGGCCCTTTTGCGCCCGCATGATGGCGGACATGGGGGCGGAGGTGATCAAGGTGGAGGCCCCCGGCGTTGGCGACCCCCAGCGGGGGTTCCCAAGCTATCTAGACCCCCAGTACGGCCTCACCGGCGTCTGGATAAAGGGCAACGCCGGCAAGAAATGCATATCCGTCGACTTAAAGACCCCGGAGGGTCTTCGTATCGCGCACGAGCTGGTGCAAATCAGCGATGTGGCCATCGAAAACTTTCGCCCGGGGGTAACCAAGCGCCTGGGAATAGACTACGAGACCCTCATACAGCGAAACCCGTCCCTGATCATGTGCTCAATCTCCGGGTATGGCCAGGAGAGTCGCTACGCCGGTTACCTGGCAGCCGATCACGCCATCCAGGCGTTCAGCGGCTTCATGTCCCTCAACGGGGACCCGGAAGGCCCCCCAGTCAGGGTCGGACAGTCCATAGCCGATACCAGCGCCTCCAGCCACGCGCTGGCCGCCATCCTCGCCGCCCTGTACTACCGGGAGCGGACGGGCATCGGCCAGTACATAGATGTCTCAATGTACGACTGCCTGGTCCACCAGAATGACCGGCCTATGGTGGAGTACTTCGAGTCCAATGGGGCATTCGAACCCACGCGCCAGGGTCACTGGGAGTCGGGGCGCGTCGTGGTGGGAACCTTCCGCGCCCGAGATGGCTGGCTCCAGGTCACCGGCTACACCGACGAAGCCTTCGCAAGACTGGTCCGGGCGCTGGGCAGACCGGACCTGGCGACGGATGAGCGGTTCGCTACGCACCACAGGAGGCTGGAGTGCCGGGAGCTCCTTTACCCCATTATCGAGGAGTGTATTCAGGGCTTTGCGTCGTCAAAGGATGCAGAGCAGTACCTCCAGGAGAAGCACGTCATGGCCGCCCGCGTGCGGGGCATCAAAGAGGTGGCCGAGGACCCACACCTGAAGGAGCGGGAGCTGCTGGTGGATGTGCCGCTACCGGAGGGAAAGGCGCTGCGGCTGGTCAGCTCTCCCTTCCGGTTCTCCAATATCGATTCCCGCGTGCAGCCGAAGGCGTCTCTGCTTGGACAGGATACGGCAGAGGTGTTGGTGACCCTGCTGGGCCATTCCCCAGAAGAGGTGCTTCAGCTGGTGGGGCGCGGGGTGCTGGATTGCCACCCCAGCGTGGTGCCGGGGCTGGCAGGAGACCAGCCCGAGTAGCCCGGGCACCCGGCACGCCCAGGGTGAGCCCGTCGAACCACGCCCCAGGGCCGTCGGCGGGTCGCCATACGGCCCAAGGTGGTCACCTTAGCCCTTCAGGTGCTGATCGAACCAGGCCATAGTCTTGGCCCAGGCATCCCGAGCAGCCTCAGGGCGGTAACTTGCACGACCGTCACAATGGAAGCCGTGTCCGCAGCCCGGATACATGTGAAACTCGTGTGGCTTGCCGTGCTTTTTCAGCTCGGCCCCGATCTTGGCTACGTCATGGGGAGTAGGGTTCTGGTCATCTTCGCCAAAAAGGCCCAGGACCTGGGCGGCGATGTTTGACGTTTGCTCCAAGGGAGAGGTGCCTTCGCCGCCCAGAGGCTGGAGTATACGCCCGCCATAGAAGACCGCAGCGGCCTTGATGTCGGATATGTTGCAGGCAGCCAGGTAGGCGACTCGGCCGCCGAAACAGAATCCCACGATTCCGATACGGCTGGGTTGGACGTAGGGTTGGGACTTCAGGTACTCCACCGCAGCCGTCACGTCGGCCACGATGTTGGCATCGGTGCAGCTCCCCATGCGGCCGAACGCCGTTTCGGTCTCTTCATGGAGCCCCAGGGTCATGGGGCCTTCGCGGTGGAACAGGGCGGGGGCCAGACCCACGTAGCCCTGGGACGGAAGCCGGTCGGCCACGGACTGAATGTGGGAGTTCACGCCCCATATTTCTTGAATCACCACTACTGCCGGGTATCGCCCCGACGCTTCAGGCTCCGTCAGATATCCCTCCATGGTCTGTCCGTTGACTTTAATGTCTACCCAGCGAGGTGGCATACAGGTCCCTCCTTATTAATGTGGTCTATGGTGGAATTTGCCGGCACTAGACGGAATCTCCCACGACCGCGCTTATTGCAGGGAATGCGGCAGCGTGGGCGCCCGTCTGGGATGCAAAGAGTGTAGAGGCACATTCAGGAGCTGTCAACAGTTACTCAGCCTTGCCTCAGGGCACGGGTGCCTCCGTGCCGGCCCACGGGGGCTACTCAGCAGTATGGCTGGAGCCCTCGTACGCGTTGTTTAGTGAGCCGTCTACCAACTCCACCTGGCGGCTGCTCATCCCGTATAAGACTGGGTCGTGGGAGGCGACAATGACCGTAACCCCCCTATAGCGGGCGATGTCCCGTAGAATATTGATGGTGGTCATAGCCGTAGCGGAGTCCAGCTCTCCAGTGGGCTCGTCGGCGAACACCACGTCGGGGCTGGCTACGAGGGCGCGGGCGATGGCCACCCGCTGCTGCTCCCCTCCAGACAGCTCGTAAGGGCGGTGCCGGGCCCGGGCCCCCAGCCCTACCATCTCAAGGGTCTCCAACACTCGCCGGCGCCTCTCTCGCCAGGGAACGCCTCCGATGTGGACCGGCAGTTCAACGTTCTCGTAGGCAGAGAGCAGTGGCATCAGGCCAAAGGACTGAAACACGAAGCCGATCTTGTGTCTCCGCAGTTCTACCAGCTCTGACTCGGAGAGGGCGGTCAGTTCGCGCCCTTCGAAGAACACCGTGCCGGAGGTGGGCTGGTCCAGCCCCGCCATGAGGTTCAGGAGCGTGGTCTTGCCCGAGCCCGAGCGCCCGGTGACCGCCAGAAACTCGCCAGGAAATATGTCAAGGTTGACCTCACTGACGGCCGTGACCACCTGTTCACCCGAAGGGAATACACGCGTTAACGCCTGTGTGGAGATGATGGGCGTTTTGGTCGGGGCGGCGGGCACCGAATTTAGCAGTGGCTCTCCTCGTCCCCACGGAGCGCGTAACCACCATGGGCCTTGCGGTCCTCTCATGGTCCCTGGCCTTCCTCGGGCCCGTCGATTAACTCCGGCTCGTCGGCGCCCTGCCCAGCGGCCGGGGAGCCCGCTGACGCTGGCCTTAGGGTCACCTGGTCGCCGTCCAAGTCCGCCTTTACCAGCCCGCCCAAGCGGAGCTTTTCGACGTACTCCAGGGGAAGCTGCAGGCGCCCTACACGGTCGATTACAAGGTATTCGTCCTCGACGGCGGCTCCGGCCCGCTGATAGTTGGGGTGTAGATAGCTCTCCGAACTGATTCGGCCGTCGCGTATGTGGACCACCCGGTCCACGTACTGGCCCACGCCAGGGTAGTGGGTCACAACCACGATGGTTGCGCCGTAATCGCGGTTCATGCGTCGTAATAGCTGAAACACCTGGGATGCCGTCTGGGTGTCCAACTCACCTGTAGGCTCGTCCGCTAGCAGGAGGGGCGGCCTGTTAGCCATGGCAACGCCTATGGCGGAGCGCTGCTGCTCACCTCCGGATAGCTGATGGGGGAGCCTCTTCGCCCGGTCACCCATGCCAAGTGCGTCCAGCAGCTCCGTGCTCCTACTCCGCTGCGTCCTCTTATCCATCCTGGCGATGGCCATGGGCAGCTCCACATTCTCCCTGACGCTGAGGTAGGGGACTAGATTTCTGCCGGTGGCCTGCCACACGAAGCCTACGTCCTGCCTGCGGTAGGCCACCAGCTCCCTATCGGAGATGTTGAGCAGGTCCCGATCACCCACCCTGACCTGGCCCGCCGAGGGGCGATCGAGCCCCGATAGTATGTTGAGCAGCGTGCTCTTGCCGCTGCCGCTGGCCCCTATGACGGCGATCATCTCCCCGACTGCCACCTCCAGGTCAACGCCGCGGAGGGCAACGACCTCCAGGTCCGCTCGCTTGTAGATCTTGAACAGGTCCCGGCAGTCGACATAGGGTCGGCCGGACCGGGCCTCGCCACGCCCGATGCCGGCGCCTAGCTCGGTTTCGGTGCCTCTAGACTCCAGGGGACGGGTACCTGGGTCCAATACCATCATACTACCTTTCCCCTTCTCTATACTCTACGGGTGAGCCCAGCGTCAAGCCTCTCCGATGCGAAGGACCTGCTGAACCTCCAGCTTCGATGTGAGCCAGGCCAGCCACACTACCGAAAAAATGGCGAGGCCACCAAGGAACAGGTAGGACACAAGGAGGGTGACCCAGTGGCTGTCCAGCACCATGGGTGGCGTCACCCGGACGCCCCCTTCTCCCACCTCTAGAAGGGGCAGCAGGCTATTGCCTATCACCTGGCCGGCCCAGCTACCGAGTCCGATCCCGCAGATTAACACCAGGAACAGGTTGAGCCACACCACGCCGTTAAGCTGCCGGCGAGTAAACCCCATCGTTCGCAGCAGGGCGAACTCGGTCTGTCGGTCGCGTGTATCCATGTAGAGAAATAGAATCACTCCCGAGCCGCTGGCCAGAACGAGCGCCAGGAACATCAGTACCAGCAGGCCTCCCCAGCCTGCGTTGACGAGAGGGTGACTCACTCGCTGGGATACCATATCCGAGGCTAGCTGGGAGTCCCTCACGATTATGTTGCGGCCCCGAAGCATCTGGGTGATCGCCCCTGGGGCCCGTGCCGCGGCAGCAGGGTCCGCGGCGCCGTCTAGACTAACCCAAAGCTCGTCGCTTCCGCCCAGG
The DNA here is from genome assembly GCA_965247295.1 of Dehalococcoidia bacterium. GTDB lineage: Bacteria > Chloroflexota > Dehalococcoidia > Lucifugimonadales > JAGWBF01 > CBDFGQ01. The sequence continues at coordinate 720,736 of CBDFGQ010000008.1, read as the reverse complement.
GGTCTCTCGCTGTGGAGGTTCGCGATATGGTTATAGGTCTTCAGGTCCACTACCAGGAAGGGTTCCTTCCTGGCTTCCATGGTAGGAAAGTAGTCAGCCACCGCCACTGCCTGCACGGGTACGGAAACGGCTGACAGGGATATGGTCAGGGATTCTCCCAGACGGATGTCGGCTTTCTCCAGCAGAGTCCTGCTGACTATTGCCGGTATCGGCCTTTCCAGCCTTCCAGCGCGGATACCTTGTAGGGTACCTATACCGCCGGGAGACCAGCTAAAGGCGGTCGACGTCCCCGAAGGGCTGCGGGAAACCGACGGACTGAGCTCCAGGGCGTACAAGCCGGGCTTGTCGTAGTCCTCCACTACGTGCCAGGGCAGAGGACCGTTACTAAAGTCGGCCAGCACGTGCTCCCCATCCGGGGAGATAGCAGCCAGCCTGTCTATGAACAAGATACCCGGCTCCCTCAGACCCCGGCGTGAGTAGACCTGGAGGGAGAGGAAGGTGAAGGGCGGCCTGAGCACGGGAACCTGTGGCTCCACCGTGGACAGTCTCCTCCGAGGCGGTATGGGCGATAAGTTCGCCTCGATTCGTCGCCATCCCTTGAAGTTGAGCTCTCCCATTATGACGTCGAAGTAGTACCCGCGGGTGTCCTGAAGCCTTGCCCGTAGAGATAGCCGAGGCTGAACCCTGCCTGGATTAATCCAGAGGGCCAGCCCGGTCGCGTCCGAGGGTAGCTGTACGCCGTCTCCCCTGACCTCTAGCCCATCCGCCGCGCCTGGCAAGGCACCAGCTAAAGGTGGTGCGGGGAAGGTTGCGGGATCGGCGATGAGATTCCTGGTGAGCTTGTCCAGAGATTTCCCTCCGCCAAAGTCATTTCGGTACCACGCGACGCCGCCAATCCTCTCCGAATCTACGGCAAGGACGGACACTCTCTCCGAGGCAAACCCCGAGAGCAAGAGATGGCCGCTGGTTCGCATTACCTCTGCTGCCCCCTGCACACCGTCCAGCCCTTTCGCGGGCTCCGAGAGTCCCAGGAGTGATACAGGGAAGGCGTCTCCCTCGTGTCGGACGCGCAGGTCGGCACCGGCCGCATAGAGGGCTCTTTCCCTCTGGCTGCGCTCCAGGGTGGAGCTGAAGGAGCTGCCGATAACTCCCAGTGCCGTGGACACCATGAGCAACACCACTAAGGTGCCCGGCACGATAGGGTCCCTGGCTATCCGCCTGGAACCCTGTACCAGCCAGACGGGTCCGACTCGCTCCGCGACCCACGATAGAAGGGCCACGGCCCAGGGGAAGGCCCGCAGCACGAAGAGCCCGAGAGCCAAAAGGACCAGCACCGGGCCCAGCAGAAGGGAGTAGTCGATCTCGAGCTCGCCACTGCCCAGGGAACGTACCAGGAACGATCCTCGGTTCTGGAGCTGCCACAAGATGACCAGGATGAATACCAGCAGCAGAACGTCCAGGTAATAGCGGTGAATGAAAGGAGCCTTTGGGGGCCTGGCCCCCGCCTGGCGGAACTCCACGATCCCGTGGCGGGCCGCTGAGAAGGTAGCAAAGGTGAAAACGGCGACGGCCAGGAAGGCCCCTCCCACTCCCAACAGGAACGCCTGGGAGGATAAGACCACGGGGACCGCCTCGCCCCCGGTCTCTACGTCAAAGAACGCCTTGCCCAGCGCCCTGGCCACAGCCAGCGCCAGCAGGGGTCCAAAGGCCAGAGCGGGGACCGAGAGTATCAGCCCCTCGACCAGGGCCAACAGGCTGATCTGAAACGTCGTGGCGCCCCGGCTCTTTAACATGGATATCTCAGTCGCCCGCGACCTGACGATTAGTCCCGTTACCAGGGACAGGTAAAAAAGCAGTATGGCGGTTACCATGAATACCATGAGAAAGAGTGGGATACGGGCCAGGAGAATCTGCTCCTCGTAGAAATCTAGTACGTCGTCCAGCTTGATGGCGGTGTTGGCGTGGTCCAGGTTGGCGGGCACGTAGTATTCCACGAAGGCGATTCGGTCCTGGATGGTCCCCACGTCCCGGGCCCGTACTCCCGCCCGGTCCAGGTAATAGAACCAGGTGGTATCGTGATGCAGCCCGGGGTATTCCGCTGCTACCCGCCGTACTATGGCGTCCTCCGTGGTGAACAGGGGTACGATGGTCCACCGGTCGGACTGGTAGCTGAAGTCCCCCTCCGTTCCGTACCAGAACTCGTCGTCGGGGTTCGCCCGCCGGAAGATGCCGACGATCTCAGCTGTCATTATCGGCGGGTCTCTGTCGCCCGCCGCGGGGAAGATCTCCATATGGTCACCCAATCCAAGCTGAAGGATCTCCGATCCCCGGGTGTCTATCGCTACCTCTAGGCTCATCCCGTGAGCCGGCAGGGCGCCGCCCGATGTGGAATAGGGCCAGTGCCCCGCCACCACCTCCACCCGGTTATCCCAGCCCTGGGAATCCGGGCCCAGCCCGGTCATGTACTGGAGCTTTCCCCTTGGGCGCACCTCGTCGTCCAGCTCCAGTTGGGGATGTCCCTGATAGAAGAAGGTTGCCGTCTGCAGGAGGAGAGACCGGCTTTCCAAATATGGGGCAAAGGGCTCGCCCACCCACCTGTCCACGAAGTCCAGGTCTGACTGATAGGTGGAGGCTTCCTTAGGCACCACTGCGGGGTCATCTAGATTTCCGTACACACGGGTGGAGAAGTTGGCCTGGTTGGGTGGCGCCTGTACCAGGGAGCGGCGCAGGGCGGCCTCCGCCAGGAAGTCCGAGAAGACGATGCCGCTGGATAGGAGGGCCACGGCGAGGAGTATCCCCAAGAACAGGGCCAGCTCCAGCCTCCAGCTGGAGACGATCCTGCGCAGGGCGATAGCGTAGGCAAGTCGCAGCAGGGACATCTTATCCCGCCTTCAAAACGTCGGGGACCCGCAGTCTACGTGCCGCCACCGTGGAGAATACAATCGCCAGGGCGAGTGCTGCCGCCAGCTCCAAGAACACCAGCGCCATGAGCCAATGGTGGACCGTCGTTACCATCGGGGGGACTTTGGGGTTCCCCGCTGGCGTAATATCCAAGAACCCCAGGGTCCACCAGGCCAGCCCGAAACCGACCCCGGCGCCGGCCGCTATGCCGATGGCCGCCACTATCAGGGTCTCCAGGGCGACGGACTGGAAGAGCTGACGCCTGGAAAATCCGAGGGCCCTGGCCACGGTCAGGTCTATCCGGCCCGTCCGCACAGAGACCGCAACGTGGGCGCCGAGGGCCAGAACAACCGCCACCGTCAGGACGGAAATTCCCAGTATGGTAAGGCCCGACCAGCCGCCCCCTCCCAGTGGGTTGCGTAGCGCCAGGTCTACGCTGGCGTCCCTGTCCTCTACGGATACGAATGAGCGCAACCGGTCCGTGATCGAGCGGCGGGTTTCATCCCGGTCGGCTCCCGGTTCCAGGGAGACCCAGAACTCGCCCGGCGGGACGGTTCGACCCTCGGGCACGCGGCGGACGAACTGGGAATAGTCCGCTACGGACACCAGCAGAAAGGGCCGCGTCCGTAGGCGCAGCGTGGGGAAATAGTCGGTGACGCCGTGCACCTCCACGGGCACCACCTGCTTACCCATCCTGAGACGTACCTGCTGTCCGACGTGAAAGGTGGGCCCACCGATGGCGGGTATGGGAATACGGCCTGGAGGGATGAGGATTCCCCTTGGGACGCCCCCCACGGAATCCTGCCATGAGAAATTGATCCCATACTCACCGCTATGGGCGGCGTCCTCTGTGCGCACGATGGTGTCCACCGTGTCTCCCGCGTTGGGCAAGGTGACCCACAGGCCCGGCCACTCGTACCCCTCGATTACCCTGCCGGACCCGGGAATGGAGGGGGCTATTACCGTGAGGTCGTCTAGACCGATAGTGCCTGGGAGGCTGGTGGAGGGGGCGTCTCCGCTGATGAAAAGGGAGACAACTCGCAGGGGAGTCTCAACAAAGGGGCTTCCGCTTACAGGCAACGCCCCCTCGAAGTAGGTCCAGCGGGGGAACGGGGAGTCTCCGGCAACACCCTGACCAACCTGGCCACCGTCACCGGGTGCCAGGGCAAGAGGGCGCGACCGGAGGGAGGGAAAGTCGCCCAAAGGTCTGCTGGCGTATCGCCCTTGGGCATCGTGCAGCCGTACCCACAGGGCAAGTCCCCGGTAGGCATCGGTCCGGGGGAACTTGTCCAGGTTGACCCACACGCCTAGCTTCTCTGCGTCATCTGGAAGGAGTATGCCCTGGGCCATATCGTGATCCTGCAGAGCCGTGGGCTGAGGCTTCAGGGGGCTGAGCAACTCCGGAAGGCTTTCCCCCGCGAAGTCGTCCCTGAACCAGGCCGACTTAGGCAGGGAGTCCGGGTTTATGGTGAGGAGGCTGGCTGCCATTCCGGGGAACCCGTCGAGGAGAGTCGCCGTGGCACGTCCGACTGGGCTAACGCTATCGACCCCCGGCGTGTTGGCTATCAACCCCTCGCTGGAGGAGAAAAAGAAGAGAGTATTGACTACCATATCCCCGCCCACCGTGTAAAGGGCCTGGTCTCGCTGACTCCTGGACAGGGTAGACTGAAAGGTGGCGCCTATAACGCCCAGGGTGGCGGCCATCATGAGGATTATGGCCAGCGAGCCGTAATGTAGCGGGTCGCGGGCCACGCGCAATAGGGCGAAGGATACCCATGCTGGAGCCAGCCGGCCGGTGCCCCACGCCAGGGACCTTATCAGCGGTGGAAGAAGCCGTAACACCAGCAGGGCGGCCGCCAGAAGGACCAGCACCGGGCCGAGAAGGAGGCTGAAGTCCCTTTCCACGGCGCCGCTAACCACGTCTCGGCCGATAACTCCACCTCGGACCTCGATCTGCCATAACAGTAGGCCCACTCCAGCCAGAACCAGCAGGTCGACGTAGTACCGCTGCAATAGGGGAACGGTCGGGGGCCTGGCCCGGACTCGCAAGAACTCCACCATCCCCAGGCGGGCGAGGCCCAGGCTGGAGGCCATCAGCGTCACAAGGCTCAGCAATCCGCCTATGGCCCCCATGATAAACATGTCGGCCGAGATCCCGATAGGTGGAGTACCGGAGTCGCCGGCGGGGTTTATGGTCCCCACAAAGAGGTACCGCACGATGGCCAGACCCAGGAAGGGCCCCACGGCCATTGCCAGAACCACGGCCAGTCCCTCGCCCAGGGCCAGAAGCCCTCCTACCTGGAATATGCTGGCGCCCCGGCTCCTTAGAAGGCTGGCCTCATCGCTCTGGGTGCGGGCCAGCAGGCCCATCACAAGGCTCAAGAAGTAGACAATAATCAATACGATCAGGGATATAAAGAGGAAAAGGGGGACCCTCGCGTAGCTTAGTTCCTTCTCATAGCCTCTGAGAGTGTTCTCCAGGGTGCTGAACACGTAGGACCGGGGAAAGTGTTTGTTTACGTCCGTCTCCAGCCCCACGATGGCGTCCTTGGTGGAGCCCACTATATCGGCCGTCAGGACATCGGTGTCCAGGTAAAGGAACCAGCCATAGTCGCCAACCAGCGAAGGATAGCGGGTGCCCAGACCACCGAAGAAGGCCTCCTCGGTGACGTAGAGGGGGGCCAGGACCCTGTCGTCGTAATCCTGGGTCCTGAAGTAGGTGAACGAGAGTCCAAACCAGTATTCATCACCAGGGTCTGCGGCTTCGGCTATGCCCACGACCCTGAGGGCGATCGCCTCCGACGGATCGGAGCTGAAGGGGACGATGTAGGCCACCGAACCTACCTCAAAGTTCATGATGATGGCCGTCTGGGTTCCGACTACCACTTCCAGCTCCAGTGCCTCGTCTGGGGATAGTGGGATGGCGCGGGGCCAGCGGCCCTCAAGCAGGGTGGAGTAGTTCTCGAATTCGGTCAGAAAGAATGGCCGTCCCAGGGGTGAGCCTGGCGGCGGCGATCTTCCGGGGGTCCGCACTACCGGAAGGTTTGGTTGTGCCTGGACGAGGCGCTGGGTCTCTCGGGTCATGAAGCCCAAACGCGTGTCGTTGATACCCTCTACAGTAGAGCGCACTTTCTGGTAATCTGCCGGACCCAGCGGCCGGTTGCGCACATAGATCTGGGTGTTGAGCGCGTTGGGGGATGTCGTTGCCATGGTGTGCCGCAGGCCCCCCTCGGCCAGCGCCCGGGAGTAGATGGCGGCGATGGCCATTAGGGTGACGGCGGCGAGTATGCCGAAGGAGGAGATGGCCAGGAGTATCCACGAAGAGCGGAGACGTCTGGGGAGCAACCAGAGTAGGAGCCTAATCCAGTTCATGGCAATTAATGGGGTCTGCTACCTGAGCCAAATAGCGTCGTGGGAGTCGCCGCCCCTACGATACTCGGACCCCGACGAATGTGTCAACAACCTACTGCAGATAGAAATTTCCTCACCCTTTCCAGTCATGCATGGTGTTGGGGGAAACCGGACTCCGAGACTACTGTGCCAGCGGTGGGGGGGCCGCCGAAGTGGCTCCCCACCTCGGCTAGGTCGAGGACGTCCACCACGTTGTCCCCGTTGACGTCGGCCCTGGGGTCAGATGGCGGTGTCGTCCCGTAGGAGGCGATAATGATGACCACGTCCGAGTCGTCCACGCGGCCGTCCCCATTGAGGTCGGGGGACCGGGGCGGGGCCGGCGCGACGGCCGCCCCGTACCAGAATCATGCCCCAGCGCTGTAGCTCTGGCCGGAGGAGGCCCCCGCGACCATGCTTTGGCCGAGTGTGCCGGCGAGGCGGAAGCTCCCGGATGAGCCGCTAGACCCCGCCGAAGCCATCACCGTGCTGGGCGGCACTTCATGCGAGCCCCTAAGCACGTGGAGCAGTGGGATTGCAGCGCCGACAACTACGACCACTTTAGGCGCTAGCCGCAGCTCCCCATGGGCACGCACCCCTGGCGAGAGCCCACGCTGGGGCCACGCTCTCTGTCCGGTCACTGCCTTAGCTTCAGGTATCGCGGGTCACTTAGTGAATCGAAGGGGACGGGACTAGCTGCCCTTTCCCTTCTCCCACAGGGCCTCCAGGACGCTGCCGGGGGTCATGGGGAGCTTGTACATCCTCTGCCCGATGGCGTCGTGGACGGCGTTGGCTATGGCCGCCATGGGAGGCACCAGTGACACCTCCCCCACGCCCCGGACGCCGTAGGGATGCCCTGGATTGGCGACTTCCACGATGACGGTGTCGATCATGGGAAGGTCCAGGGATGTGGGCATGCGGTAGTCCAGGAAGCTGGAGTTCACCATCTGGCCGTCGTCGTCGAGGAAGTACTCTTCGTTGAGGGCCCAGCCGATGCCTTGAACGGCGCCCCCCTGCATCTGCCCCTCCACGTAGCTGGGATGAACGGCCTTGCCCACGTCCTGGAGAGTGGTGTACCGCAGGATGTCCACCTTGCCCGTCTCCGGGTCCACCTCTACGTCCACTATGTGGAGCGCGAAGGCGGTGCCTACTCCCGATGGATTGGCCGTGGCTCGCCCCACTATGGGTCCACCGGTGGCGTTGAGGGAGGCCGCCAGGTCCTTGAAGGTCAGCCGTAGCTCGGGGTCGCTCTTGTGCTGAATGACGGCGTCCCCGTACTCCACCTCATCGGCGCTGACATCCCAGATGAGGGCCGCCCTCGCTATCATCTGGCGGGTGATGTCCTGGGCAGCCTCGTAACAGGCGATCCCCGTTTTGAATGTAACGCCGCTCCCGCCGGCGCCCGTGCTGTAGCCGATTGAGTCGGTGTCGGCGATGGATGGCTTGACATCCTCCGCGGGTATGCCCAACACTTCGGCCAGGTGCATGGCCGCGACCGCCCTGGACCCTCCGATGTCGGGGGATCCTTCCACCAGGCTGACGGTGCCGTCGGCGTTGACACTCGCAACGGCGTTCGCGGGACCCGATCCGTTGAACCAGCAGCCGTTGGCCAGGCCCCGGCCACGGTACGGGCCTTTGAGTGGAGCGGTGTAGTGGGGATGTTCCTTGGCCGCCTGGAGCATTTCCACGTTGCCGATGCGGCGGAAGGCTGGGCCTGCCGCCTGGCGGGTCCCTTCTTCGGAGGCGTTCAGCAGACGGAAGTCCAGAGGGTCCATGGAGAGCTCCTGGCATAGCTCGTCGATCAGGCACTCGGCGGCGTAGGCCGCAGCGGGGGAGCCGGGGGCCCGGTAGGCGGCGACCTTCTGGGTGTTGACTACCACGTCGTACCCTTCGAGGTATACGTTGGCAATATCGTATGGACCGAACATGGTGCGGCAGCCCGAAGGCACTGGCGAGCCGGGGAAGGCGCCTGCTTCGTAGATCAGCCGGGCCTCGGCGGCGGTGATGCGGCCCGCCTTGGTGACCCCCATCTTCACCCGTATACGAGAGGCTGAGGTCGGACCCGTGCCCTGGAAGACCTCCTCACGGGTCATGGTGAGCTTCACTGGCTGCCCCGTCTTGCGGGAGAGGGCGGCGGCCACCGGTTCCAGATAGCACCCACCCTGTCCCTTCCCACCGAACCCTCCGCCGATCTCCATGGGGATGATCTTTACCCTGGACACAGAAACGCCCAGAATATTGGAGGTGTGGTCGCGGAGTGCGAAGTGGCCCTGGCTGCTGGACCAGATCGTCACCGTGCCGTCCGTGGCCCACTGGGCCGTGGCTGAGTGGGGCTCTATATAGCCCTGGTGGACGGGTTTGGTGTGGTACTCTCGCTCCATGACCAGATCGGCCTCCTGAAACCCCTTCTCCGGATCGCCAAGGCGGAACTCGAAGTGGTTGGCTACGTTGGTGCCCACCTCAGTTTCCTGGTCTCCGTAGGCCCCCACCCGGAAGGCTGGGGTGGTCAGGGTAAGGAGCCTCTCGTGGAGGATGGGTGCGTCGTCCTTCATGGCATCGTCAGCGTTGAATACCGGAGGCAGTATTTGGTAATCTACATCAATGAGGCCCAGTGCTTCCTCGGCGATGTTGGCATCGGTGGCCGCCACGGCCGCTAATGCGTGTCCCCGGTACAGGGCCTTCTCCCTGGCCATGACGTTCCGGCTGTAGAAGCCGTAGTTCACCATGGCGCCCTCTTCCAGGTCGGAAAGTCTTGCCGAGGCCTCGCCCAGGTCGGTGGCAGTCACCACCGCTTTGACACCCGGCAAGGCGAGAGCGCGGCTGGAGTCGATGGACACGATTCGGGCGTGGGGGTGGGGGCTTCTCAGGACCTTGCCGTGGAGCAACCCCGGCAAGTGGACGTCGGCGCCGTACCGCGCGCGTCCCGTTACCTTATCTGGCCCGTCGTGGCGAATGGGCCTGGTGCCCACAACTTTATATTCCTGCGTTGACAGCACCACGTTGGAAGTCATCTCCCTATACCTCCCGATCTTGATGCCCCCGCTGGGCTAGCCTAACAATTCTATCATAGCTCGGAACAGGGTTAGCGCAACGACAAATTCCCATGGAATAACCTGTATGCGGAGGCCCTAGGCAGGTCAACTCTTGACAAGGTAATCCGGGCAGTTTAGCATAGTGGAAGCCTTAGCAGTCATAATCCAGGAGTGCTAAACGGCAGGGCCCAAAAACGGTAATTTAGAGGAGGACGGGTATGGCGCAAGCCAAGCAAACAACTAAGGTTAAGTTCTCGCCTTTGGGGGAGAGAGTGATAGTGAGGCCGATAGAGAAAGAGGAGACGACGGCCTCTGGTTTAATTCTGCCGGACACGGCCAAGGAGAAGCCCCAGGAGGGAGAGATAGTGGAGGCGGGACCCGGTCGGGCGACGGAGGATGGGAAGGGGCGTGTGCCAATGGAGGTGAAGGCTGGGGACCGTGTGATCTACTCCAAGTACGCTGGTACGGAGTACAAGGTGGAGGATGAGGAGTACCTGATACTGAGGGAGAGCGACATACTGGCGAAGATAAACAAGTAGGGAGGGAAGGAATGGCAGGCAAGCAACTTACGTATTCGGAGGATGCCCGTAGGAGTCTGAAGGTGGGCATCGACATACTGGCGGACACGGTAAAGATCACGTTGGGTCCCAAGGGTAGGAACGTGATACTGGACAAGAAATTTGGTCCGCCGCAGGTATGCAGCGACGGGGTGACGATAGCGAAGGAGATAGAGCTGCCGGAGCCCTTCGAGAACATGGGGGCGCAGCTCCTTAAGGAGACGGCGAGCAAGACCAACGATGCGGCGGGAGACGGTACCACCACGTCGGTGGTGCTGGCCCAGTCGATAATAACCGATGGGTTCAAGAACGTGGCGGCTGGAGCGAACCCGATGGCGTTGAAGCGAGGGATAGACCGGGGGGTGGAGGCGGTGGTGAAGGAGCTGAAGGGGATGTCCACGTCTGTGGATAGCCGGGACCAGATCGCCCAGGTGGCGGCGTTGTCGGCCCACGAGACCGAGATAGGTGACACCATAGCGGACGCGATGGAGAAGGTGGGTAAGGACGGGGTGATAACGGTGGAGGAGTCCAAGGGGTTGGAGGACGAGACCGAGTACGTGGAGGGGATGCAGGTAGACCGTGGATACATCTCGCCCTACTTCATAACCAACGCGGAGCGGATGGAGGCGGTGCTGGAGCAGCCCCACATAATAATAACGGACAAGAAGGTATCGGCGGTGTCGGACATCCTGCCGACGCTGGAGAAGCTGTTGCAGGTGGGGAAGAAGAACGTGGTGCTGATAGCGGAGGACGTGGAGGGGGAGGCGTTGGCGACGCTGGTGGTGAACAAGATGAGGGGTACGCTGAACTGTCTGGCGGTGAAGGCGCCGGGGTTTGGGGACCGACGGAAGGCGATGCTGGAGGACATAGCGATACTGACGGGTGGAACGGTGATAAGTGAGGAGACGGGTCGTAAGCTGGACTCGGCGACCATCGTGGACATGGGAGAGGCGCGTCGAGTGACGGTGACCAAGGACGAGACCACCTTCGTTGAGGGGAAGGGATCGGAGGAGGCCATCAAGGGACGAATCAACCAGCTAAAGACCCAGATCGAGGACACGACCTCTGAGTTTGACCGGGAGAAGCTGCAGGAGCGGATGGCCAAGCTGTCGGGAGGGGTGGCGGTGATAAAGGTGGGAGCGGCCTCTGAGATAGAGTTGAAGGAGCGGAAGGGACGAGTGGAGGACGCGCTGTCGGCGACGCGTGCGGCAGTAGAGGAGGGGATAGTGCCGGGAGGTGGTGTGGCGCTGGTGAGGGCGCAGAGGGCGCTGGATAACCTGAAGCTGGCGGGAGATGAGGCGGTGGGTGTCGGCGTCATCAAGAAGAGCCTGGAGGTGCCGTTGCGGCTCATCGTGCAGAACTCTGGGCAGGAGGGAGCGGTGGTGCTGGAGGCAGTGAGGCAGCACGCCGACGACTATGGATACGACGCCGAGATAGGTGAGTACGCCCAGATGCTGAAGCAGGGTATAGTGGACCCAGTGAAGGTGACGCGGTCCGCGCTGCAGAACGCGGCCAGCGTGGCTGGTATGGTGCTGACCACGGAGTCGATGATAACGGAGATACCCGCGAAGGAGGCAGCCGGGCCGCCCATGCCGCCCATGGAGTACTAGAGGCAGTGGGAACCGGCTAGTCCTAGGGATAAGAATGAGGGCCCCGATGCAGATGCACCGGGGCCTTCGGCTTCTAGCGCAGGATGTTGAGTTGGTCCAGGAAGCTGGGGAGGGTGCGGGAGAAGCTGATGATAGCCCCCTTGGACGGTATCATCTCGATAACGAAGGTGTCCGAGGTGCTCAGGTCGGCGGTAAGGACCGAGACCAGGTTCAGGATACGTACCTCTACAATCTCGCCCTCCTCCACCAGGGTGTCGGCGTCGGCCTCGCCGATTCCTGAGACCCTGAACTCGGCGGCGTTGTCAAATACGACCGTCTGGTTGGAGTCGCTGTACCTGATGACCGTTTGGCCCTGGGTGAGGTTGACGGGCTCGGCGCCCGCGGCGTTGGCGACCTGGAAGAGTATCTCGTCTATGGCGGCGCCCACGGCGCCCCCGGTTCGTGCCTTGGCGAAGATGGAGCCCTTGACGTTCAGGGTGGCGCTGGCTTCCTTGAGGCCTGCGCGGATGGTCTCCTTGGACTTGTCGGCGGAGAAGAGGCCGGTGGAGAGGGCTGAGAAGGAGAAGATGGAGGATACCACCACGAAGGCGATGAGCACAATGGCCGTATTTAGCCCGGTGATGCCTGCCTGGCTGCGCCATGGCAGGGGACCGAGTCCAGGACCCTGCCACATGCCGTTAGCACTCCTTATATCCGATCACAGATTGCAGCCTTCTCGCATCATTGCTAGCGCAGGATGTTGAGTAGGTCCAGGAAGCTGGGTAGGGTGCGGGAGAAGCTGATGATCGCCCCCTTGGGCGGTATCACCTCGATGACGAAGGTGTCCGAGGTGATCAGGTCGGCGGTAAGGACCGAGACCAGGTTCAGGATACGTATCTCTACAATCTCGCCCTCCTCCACCAGGGTGTCGTCATCGGCCTCGCCGATCCCTGAGACCTTGAACTCGGAGGAGGAGTCAAAAATGACCGTCTGGTTGGAGTCGCTGTACCTGATGACCGTCTGGCCCTGGGTGAAGTTGACGGCCTCGGCGCCCGCGGCGTTGGCGACCTGGAAGAGTATCTCGTCTATGGCGGCGCCCACGGCGCCCCCGGTCCGTGCCTTGGCGAAGATGGAGCCCTTGACGTTCAGGGTGGCGCTGGCTTCCTTGAGGCCTGCGCGGATGGTCTCCTTGGACTTGTCGGCGGAGAACAGGCCGGTGGAGAGGGCGGCGAAGGAGAACGATTGAGGATACCACCACGAAGGCGATGAGCACGATGGCCGTCTCAAGGCCGGTGATTCCCCTTCTGTCCCGACCCACAATCGGAATTCTCCTACCGACTCGGCGGATGCTTGTTAGCAGTTGATTCCTCCGTATCATCATTCTGTTCCTGTTGAGATGCCTCACCTGGGTGTCTCTCCGGTGCCCCTTGGGTGTCTCTCCGGTGCCCCTTGGGTGTCTCTCCGGTGCCCCTTGGGTGTCTCTCCGGTGCCCCTTGGGTGTCTCTCCGGTGCCCCTTGGGTGTCTCTCCGGTGCCCCTTGGGTGTTATGCGTATACTGACCGGGAGAGCCCCCTTTGTTGACAGGGGTTTACACTCTTGAACTCGACTTTACCAACCCCTCCCAGTTCAGTCAACCGACAAGAGTTAACAATACCTCCAAACTTTTCGAGAACCGTCTTGTTAATGGGAGAAAATTTAAAAATCGTTCAATCCCAGGCGAGGACCATATTTTACTTCCGTCTCAGCTACCGTTGAGTCGTTCCCGGCCGGAGGGTATGGCCGCTGTAGCCATGCGCCCGGCGACATCGAAACCGTTCCCGCACGAAACCTCCTCTCCCCTGGTTGGAGAGGACTGAGAGTCTCTCCTGGGGATGCCGAAGGGCGATTGGGGAGCACCCCGTTCCAGGGGAAGGGACGAGGGACGGGAATCCGTTTTCGCTCTCGGCAGTGTTAATTACTACCGGAATCGTAGATCGAGGGGGGACCGAACGACCTTGGCTGCGGTGCGCTGCCGTCGTTAGATATTGGATGGTTGCTTCAGGTGTCAAGCCCTCTCGTATATACGCCCATACATACTCGGGAGTTGCCCCTACTCGATTGGGTGTTGTCACTCTTTGGGGGAAGGATGCCGGCTGGTAGCCTGTTATGTACGAGGAAACCTTCCGAGCCGGATCGGACTATCGGGGTCGGAGACGACCGGATCGGGGAGGAGTTGAAAGCTGATGGTAAATCACAACGGCCACGAGAACGGCCACGAGAACGGCCACGAAGAGACGGTGGAGTATTCCTGGTCACCGACTAACGGGTCACCAACCAACGGAAAGATGCTTACCGTGTCCGAGGCCGCCCGTGTTTTGAGCGTGCACCCGAATTCCGTGCGGAGGTGGTCGGATATGGGAATGCTCCCCTCCTACAGGATCGGCTGCCGCGGCGATCGGCGGTTCGCGAGAGAGGATGTGGAACAACTTCTGCTCTCGTGGAACCACAACGGCGTGGCTGCCCACTGAGGCGGGTGGGGAATCCCATAGCCCCTGATCTGGCTATCCGCGGCGAGCACAGGAACCGGTCAGCAGCATAGCGTTCAAGCTGACCGGTCGCCGAAGCCCCGCAACTCCCCATTCTGTGTAGGTACTACACACTCTAAGCCATCGCCTGGCTATTGTCGCGACCACCCCACGGCTTTTCCCTAATTGACGCATTGCCCTGACGGTTATACCGCGGTGGGCCGTCGGGTTCAATCCGCTGCGCAGCCTCAACAGACGGATTCCGCCACCTCATGTATCTTGCGGCCCAGAGGCTAGTTATGGCGTTTTGGTCTGTGCCCTAAGAGGTGGACGGTGGGGAGCGCTCCCCGCTACCGAGGCGTGAGTACGTGCGTGCCTATCTCGAGGCCCACGAAAGTGGGAGGAGGCTGCCAGTGGTGCAGCGCTCTGGGAGATCAACACCCGCTGGCGGGGCTGCCCGCGGGGCGCTAGCGGCCCAGCAGCGTGCGGAACCAGAACTCGCCTTGCATCTGGGCCGTGGCATTCCTTAGATACCAGTCCTGTGGGAGTCTGGATGCCCCTTTGGCCACCTTTACATTGCTATGGGCCGAAGGGTGTCTCTTGAATTTCGTCAGAAAAGTCGCTCCGGTCCTGGGACCGGGGCCAACCATATCACTGGATCCGTGCGAGTGACCCATCCTGTCACCTCCTTATAGGTCTGAAGTACCCACCAAAATACACCTGTTACATCAACCTAAGTACGGAGGGCCCCGGACATTTCGACCGGGGCCCTGACCACTCGATCCGTTGTCCGAACGTCTCTAATCGTCTCCCCCAGCAGGGATCGCCTCTGGCTGTCCGGCCACGGGGGTACCCTCCTCCGAGGTCACCTTGGGCAGCCAGTCGAGCCAGCTCGGCAGGTACCAGTTCCTGTCGCCAAGGAGCTTCATGCTGGCGGGAAGGAGCACCGTGCGGATCACCGTGGCGTCGATGAGCACCGCCACACCCAGGCCTATGCCAAACTGCTGCCCGTCTACGTCTCGCATGAGGGCGAAGGTGCCGAAGACCCCCACCATGATGGCTGCGGCGCTGGTGATCTGTCCTGCGGTCAACCTAATTCCCTCGGACACGGACGCGTCGTTCCCGTGCCCCTGGTCGTAGGCCTCTTTGATCCGACTCAGCAACAACATGTGGTAGTCCATGGAAAGGCCGAACAAGATGGCGAAGAGGATTAGCGGTATCGCCGGATTAATTACTCCTGGGGCCTCGGAGCCCAACAGGCTCACCCCCCAGCCCCACTGGAACACCATCACCAGCACCCCATAGGCCGCGGCCACGGAGAGGATGTTCAGGAGGATAGCTTTCGCCGGGATCACGATAGACCGGAACATGACCAGCAACAGGAGAAAGGCGAGCCCCAGCACGAAACCGAAGATGTAGGGCAACGACTTGTACATGGCGGCGCTGAAGTCCATGCTGACTGCAGTCATGCCAGCAACATAGGCCTGGGCTCCGCTGCCAGCGAAGGCAGCAGGGACGACCTCGTCCCTGAGGAGCTCCACGCCCCTCTCCGCAGCTTTCCGGTCTCCAGCAAGCGCGACCCGGACGAAGAGCAGGTCACCCGCACTGTTCACAACGGTCTCGAAGGGGCCGAGGAAGGCGCTGTCCTGACCGACCCGCTCGATGAGC
The DNA here is from genome assembly GCA_965247295.1 of Dehalococcoidia bacterium. Taxonomy (GTDB): domain Bacteria; phylum Chloroflexota; class Dehalococcoidia; order Lucifugimonadales; family JAGWBF01; genus CBDFGQ01. Next base: position 705,098 of record CBDFGQ010000008.1, on the reverse strand, counting down.
CCGGCCACCGACGCCTGGACCTCGGGAGCAGTCACGTCTGGCGCGTCCACGACGACCATCGCGGGATTGGCGACGCCGCCGCTGAAGTGCTCCTCCAGGAGCACCATGGCCTGCTTGGCGTCCACGGCATCATGAAGCCCTCGGGAGCCGGTGGGGTTGGCCATGTCCAGGGAGATCACCGGCATCGCCAGGGCGATCAGGGCGGTGGCAGTGACCGTGGCGAAGACGACGGGGCGGGCCAGGACCCTTTTCGTGATGGCGCTCCAAAGGCCGCCGTTGCCGTTGGCCCTTCCCAGGACCGGGACCCGTAGCCTGTTCACGTTGTCTCCCAGCACAGAGAGGAGGGCCGGAAGGAATGTAAGGGAGCCGATGATGGCGATGAGCACCACGAATATGGCGCCCATGGCTATGGAGATGAAGACAGGGTTGTTCGTCAGGGCCAGCGCAGCCAAGGAGAGCACCACCGTGACGCCGGCGTAGAAGACGGCCCGTCCGGTGGTATTGCAGGCCACCGTAATCGCCTCTAGCTTCGGCCTGCCGGCCTGCCGATCCGTCCGAAACCGGCTGATGATGAACAGCGAGTAGTCGATCCCCACGGCAAGACCCAGCATGCTGATTAGCACGTCGTACCCTTCAGCCTGTGGGTACGACTGGCTCACAAGAGCGGCGATCCCCATGGCGGTCATGATGGCTCCCATGGCCAGCGCCAGGGGAATCAGTGACGCTACCACGGCCCGGAAGACCAGCAGCATAATGACCAGAGCGAGCACCAGCGTGACCATGAGGACGCGGGCCAAGTCCTCCTTTGCCAGGTCATCTTTCTGCTTGAGCACGGAGAGGTCGCCGGCCATCCCGATGTAGAAGCCGCCGACGCTGTCGGTGGCCGCGGTGCGGACGGTGTCCAGAATCGTGCCGATTTTGTCCTCCGCGTCGTCTTCATCCCCGGCGATAGCCACCTGGGCCCGCAGCACACGCCGGTCCGTCGATACCAGCCGCGGGTCGCCTACCTCGTAGTAGCTGGTAACGGCTGAGACCTCTGGCAGGGCCCTGAGCTCCTGGACCAGCTCCTCCACCGTTGAGCGGTAGACAGGATCGTCAGCGTCCAGGGAGGGGTGGTTGAAGACGAGCTGCTCGGTGGGCACCCCGCCATCATCGAACCGCTCGTCCAGGAGCCTGGTCGCCTCGCCCGACTCGCCTTCCCCTAACTCATTGTCATCTAGCATCTTCGTCTCGACGACGGTGGAGGCGAACACGGCAATTACCAAGACAAGGACCGTTGCCGCGACCACCCACCAGCGGTGGCGGGCGCTCCAGTTTGCGATGCGCCCGGTGAAGGAGAGATTGGACCCGCTGTCGGTTTGTCCGTAATCCGTGTCCGAAGTTCTCTCCCCCGTGACCTTCAGTTTGCGAGAGCCGGTGTATTGCATGCTCTCCCCCCTCCGTGTCGGTTGCTTGTCACTATTGTTGCTGACGAGCCGCCGGATGGCATCGGGCGGGTTATCGATTCTGCTATCAATAAAAGGAATGAGCGGCAGGTAGTCCTTTTTACCGATGGCACGACTCCCCTGCCCGGCGCATCGTCCGAACCGCCCCAGTCACTACCGCCCTTGCAACCAACCCACCAACATCAACGGATAAATCGCCACCGCCCCAAACACCACCACCGGCGCAAACACCATCAACAATAAGCCAAGCACTGACGCCACCATCGTTAACACTGAGGCAACACCCGTCACAAGTAGCGTGTAATATAGCACTCTCCACAAACCCATTCCTACATTTCTAAGGACCTTTATACTGCTTTCCCATCTTCCAGGTGCTTGAGTTGGTACACCTTTGTGCGGCTTGCTCAAGCTGCTAGTGCTGACGACGGTCTCCTCGTGGGGGGACCTATCTGAATCACCAGTCCGTACTCGCACGACGCCGAACCACCTATGGCCGAGCTGTTTCGCCATCTCTTTGCTGCCTTGATGTTGGACCCTCTTCACGTCCCCCTTTTACGCTTGTCATCTCTTTGCCTCCTTCAGGGCCCCCATATGTTTCAATGGGGGCCCTGTCCATCGAGTTTGGTATCTTAACCCTTCTAATCGTCTCCCCCGGCCGGGACCGCCTCTGGCTGTCCTGCCACGGGGCTTCCCTCGTCGGAGGTTACCTTGGGCAGCCAGTCCAGCCAGCTGGGCAGGTACCAGTTCCGGTCACCCAGGAGCTTCATGCTGGCGGGGAGCAGCACCGTGCGGATTACCGTAGCGTCGATGAAGACGGCAACGGCCAGTCCCACCCCGAACTGCTGCATCTCCACGTTCCGCCCCAGCGCGAAGGTGGCAAATATGCCTACCATGATGGCCGCCGCGCTGGTGATCTGGCCCGCGGTGACCTTGATGCCCACGGAGACCGACTCCTCGTTGCTGTATCCCTGGTCGTAGGCCTCCTTGATGCGGTTGAGCACCAGCATGTGGTAGTCCATGGAGAGGCCGAAGAGGATTGCGAAGAGGAACAGGGGCAGCCAGGCGGTGATGACGCCCGTCGCCTCGGAGCCCAGCAAGCTCACACCCCAGCCCCACTGGAACACCATAACCAGCACCCCGTAGGCCGCGCCCACCGAGAGTAGGTTCAGGACTATGGCCTTGACCGGTATCACGATGGACCGGAACATGACCAGCAGTAGCAGGAACGCCAGCCCCAGCACGAAGCCGAACACGTAGGGTGCAGAGTCGACCATCTTGTCGGTGAAGTCCACGCTCCCCGCGGTCGCGCCGCTCACGTATACTCGGGACTCGCTGCCGGCGAAGGCCACCGGAATGATGTCGGCGCGGAGGTGCCGGACCGCGGCCTCGGAGACGTCCTCATCCATTCCTCCGGCCAGGGGCACCGTCATGTAAAGCAGGTCCCCCGCGGGATTGACCTTGACCTCGAAGGGTGGGGAGAAGTCTTCGTCCAGCTCCAACGCCTCGACCAGCCTGGTTACAGAGGCCTGAACGTTGGCGGAGTTGACATCGGACGCGTCCACTACGACATATGCCGGGGCCGCGAGGCCGCTGGGAAAGTTTTCTTCCAGCAGCTGGAGGGCCCGTTTGCCCTCCACCGCGTCATGGAGAGAGTCTGAGCCGCTGGCGAAGGCCAGGTTCAACGAGAACACCGGTATCGCCAGGGCGATGAGTGCGCCTGCGGTGACTGTGGCGAAGATGCCAGGCCGCGCCAGGACTTTGTCCGTGATGGCGCTCCAGACGCCTCCACCGTTGTTCTCCTTACTCTCCCGGCCGATGATGGGCAACCGTAGCCTGTTGACGTTGTCGCCCAACACCGCAAGCATCGCGGGCAGCAGGGTCAGGGAGGCCGCCAGGGCCAGGGAGACCACGATGATTATGCCTATGGCCATGGAGATGAATATGGCGCTGTCGGTGAACATGAGCCCCACCACGGACAGCAGCACAGTGACGCCGGCGTAGAAGACCGCCCGGCCCGTGGTGCTGCAGGCAACGGTGATGGCCTCGAGCTTGGGCCTGCCCGCCTTGCGCTCGTTGCGGTATCGGCTGACGATGAACAGCGAGTAGTCTACTCCCACCGCCATGCCCATCAAGAGCACAACCTGGGCGAGAAAGTCGACCATGGGATATACATAGCTCACCAAGGTGGCGACGCCCAGCGCGCTGAAGATGGCGCCTACCGCCATGATAAGGGGAATCGCCGCGGACACAACGCTGCGGAAGGCGATGAGCATCAGGACCAGCGCCAGCACCATGGTCACTATGATCATGCTGGAGAAGTCCTCTTCGTCAATGTCTTCCACCTGCTTCTGAATAGAGGCTGAGCCGCCCATGGCTATCTCGAAGCCGGCGGCGCCCTCCTCAGCCAAGTGGACCGTCTCCAGGATGGCGTCCACCTTCTCATCGGCGTCGTCCGCGTCTCCCGCGATGACCACCTGGGCCAGCAGGACGCTGCCGCTCTCCGAGAGCATACCCGGATCGTTAGTGTCGTAGTAGCTGACCACGGACTCCACCTCGGCCAGCGCCCGCAGCTCCCGGACCAGCCCATCTACGGTGGAACGAAACACGGGGTCATTCGCGTCCAGGGAGGGGTTGCTAAACACCAGCTGCTCCGTGGGGACGGGGGCCACGTCGAACCTTTCTTCGATTAGGTCGGCCCCCACCGTTGCCTCTCCCTCTCCGTTGTAGTCCAGCTCCTTCGTCTCCACAGTGTTCAGTATGAACATGGCCAGAACGATAAAAAGCGCCGAGGCGGCCACCACCCACCAGCGGTGCCGGGCGCTCCAGTTGGCGATGCGCCCGGTAAAGGAGGGGCCGGGAGCGCCGTCCGCGCCCTCGCTCCTCGCTCTGCCCGAGGTACCGTTGAGCCTTGCCATGCCTGCGTTTTCCATGTCTACCTCCCCTACAGTTTGTTGTAACCATTCTTCCTCACGACCGGCCAATCTTCATCGGCCAGGCTGGCGATTCTGGCGCAGGCAAAAGGACCATCTGCCCATCGTCCATTCAGGCGACGCCCCAACCAGCCATAAGTATTAGTCCGCGCTTGACCGTTGTCCGGCTTGAGCCTAAACTTGAGCATGCGGTTGTAGGAATCGAGCTATACGGGAGGCACTATTGAGGAGAATACGCAGGTTCGTGTGGGCTGCTGTGTTTTTGTCCCTGCTAGCCGTGCTTGCGACAGGGTGTGGTGGGGACAAATCAACCGATGCCGAGGACGATGGAGAGCAGATTCAGCTAGTGTACCAAGACTGGCGGAGCGAGTGGTTCCCCCCCATGGCCCAGCGAATGCTGGAACAGTTTCACGCCGAGCACCCCAATATCCGTGTCTTCTACATCCCCGACCCAGAGAGCGAAGAGTACACGATGCTGGCCGATATGCAGGCTGGCACAGCGCCGGATGTCTTCCAGGGCTGCTGCAGTTTCTTCCCTATCTGGGCCCAGCATGGATTTACCCTCGACCTCCGCCCCTATGTCGAGGCCGACCTGGACCAGGCTACAATTGACGACTGGGACCCGGCCCAGTACACGTCCTTTTTCACTAAGGACGGGCGGCAATACGGCCTGCCCAAGTACCACGGCGCGCTGGCACTCTACTATAACAAGGACCTCTTCGATGAATATGACGTTGACTACCCTGATGCCACCTGGGACCACGATGACTACCTGGCTGCCATGAAGCGCCTCACCCACGATCGTGACGGCGATGGTCGTACCGACCTGTGGGGCAGCATGATTGATATCTCCTGGGATCGCATTCAGATGCACATCAACGGCTGGGGTGGCCACATTGTTGACCCCGATGATCCCACTCGATGCCTGATGGCCGAACCTGAAGCCATGGCGGCCATGGAATGGATACGCGTTCGCATGTGGGATGACAAAGTGATGGCTACCTCTCTGGACGTGGAAAACCTGGGCACGCGCGATGCTTTCAGCGCCGGCCGGGTCGCTATGGTGGAAGATGGCTCCTGGGCGCTGAAGGAAATCCTTGCAAGTACCGACTTTCGGGTGGGAGTAGCGCCCTTCCCGGCGGGGCCAGTTCGCCGGGTAACGCTGGCCACGACGGATGGCTACGGCATCTACTCCGGGACCAAACACCCAGATGCTGCCTGGGAACTGGTCAAGTTCCTGATCAGCAAAGATTATGGCCGGGCTATGGCCCGCACCAATTTCCTTCAGCCAGCGAGGTCTTCCGTGGTGGATGAGTGGGCAGCCTACATTAGAGAGGAGTTCCCACAGAAGGCCAGGGACGTGGACATCGCTGCGTTTACGGATGGGCACATCAAGGGCTACTCGGTCACGGCCGAGATTTTCCCCAACATGGATGATGCGAAGCGGATCACTTACGACGCATGGGACCAGATATTTGCTTTGGGGCAGGCCTCAGTGGACCAGATGCAGACCGTCTGCTCCCAAATACAGGAAGCCCAATAGTGGAGGAGGTAGGAGGGCTCGTGCTGTCAGGAATCCGATGGAGAAGAGCCCTGAGCCAGTCGAAGCGGAGCCTGCGTGTCAGGGCCATTGCCTGGTTCTTCGTGCCCACGGCGATCATCCTGGTCGCAGTGGCCTTGGTTAACTTCTACGCCTACCAGGATGTGACTGAGGAATTGGTGATCGAACGGGACCGGGACCTGACCCGCCTCTCGGCCGCTCAGTTAGCGACGGATCTGGAAGAATACACGGACACCCTCGCTGACATAGCTAGTTCTGTAGCTAGCTCTCAGAATGACCCGACTGCCCAGCATGATGCCCTCAGGCAGGCCAGCAGACAATTAGTGGTCTTCGACAGCGGCGTGCTCGTTCTCGATATCTCTGGGACGGTCGTGGCCGCCGAACCAGAGCAGCCCGGGCTTCTGGGGCAGGACTGGTCTGACCGTAGCCACTTTCGTCAGATGATTCGCTCTCCGAGGCCCATCTTCTCAAACATCATCAATGCTGGATCACAAGAGGCAGGGGTTATTATCGTCGCTGTGCCCGTCATTGGAGACCAGCGCGCGTTTTTAGGGTCCGTGGTTGGTATGTTTAGTCTGAGCGCAACAGCCGCCAGTGCTTTCTACGGGGGAATTGTGAAGCTACGCATTGGGGAAAGTGGCACTACCTACCTGGTAGATGGTGATGGTCGGGTGATCTATCACTCTGACACCGATCGCATCGGCGAGGACTTCTCCACCCAACCAGTGGTGCAGCAGGTATTAGACGGACAGGTGGGTGCCATCCGGACCCGGGATTTTGAAGGCGGGAACATAGTCGCCGGCTTCGCTCCGGTGCGTGGAACGCCCTGGAGCCTCATAACCGAGGAGAGTTGGTCTGCTCTGACCAGCGGTAGCCGAGGTTACCAGCGATTCTTGATTTTGCTACTGGCTCTGGGGGTGGCGGTGCCGGTCTTAATTGTCATTGTCGGGCTCAGGCGGATTATGCGCCCCGTGGAGGCCCTCATAGTCGGCGCTAGAGAGGTGGCCAGGGAGAATTTTGGCCAGACCATAACGGCGACATCCGGAGATGAGATTGAGGAATTGGCTAGGGAGTTCAATCTCATGGCGGCCCAACTTCAAGAATCATACGAGCATCTGGAGCAGCGGGTGGCCGACCGGACCAGGGATCTCTCCGCGAGTGAGGAGCGGTACCGCGCCGTTTTCGAGCAGTCCAGGGACGCCATCTTCATCGCCCAAAATGGTATAGTCGTGGATACTAACCAGGCCGCCCTGGACCTCTTCGGCTTCACCCGGCAGGAGGCCACCGGCTCCAAGGTGGGGGACCGATATGCCGACCCCGCGGACCGGGAGACGTTCCGTGAGGAAATAGCCAAGCACGGGTCTATCATGGACTTCGAGGTGAAAATGCTGAAGCGGGACGGAACGGTCATGGACTGCCTGCTTACAGCGAGCAGACAGTCTGACTTGGACGGCACCGGAGAACGAAGGATACAGGGGCTGGTCCGGGACATCACCGAGCGGAAGCTGATGGAGGAACAGGGGCGTGATCTAGCCGTGCTGGAGGAGCGAAACCGGATGGCCAGGGAGATACACGACACCCTCGCCCAGGGGTTCACGGGGATCATCCTCCAGCTTGAGGCGGCAGACCAGGTGTCGGACGGGAGCACCGCTGAGTTAGGGGACCACCTGGACCGGGCCAAGAGCCTGGCCAGGGAAAGCCTCCAGGAAGCCAGGCGCTCGATGTGGGGGCTGCTACCCCATGCGCTGGAGAGGCACTCATTGGACGCAGCCCTGCAGGAGGAGGTGGACCTGTTCTCGGCCGGCGGCCCGGTGGCGGCCTCCTTCAGCGTTTCTGGAGTGCGTCGTGATCTGCCTCCCGATGTTCAGACGGCCATCTTTCGAATCTGCCAGGAATCCCTCACCAACGTGCGCCGGCATGCCGGGGCGACGGAGGTAAAAGTGGATATGTCCTTCAGTCCCGAATCCGTGCGTCTGAAGGTTAAGGATAACGGCGTGGGTTTCGACGTGGACGGAGTGAAGGCAAGGGGTGAAGGCAGGGGCTTTGGATTGACCGGCATGGAACAGCGGGCCACGCTGCTGGGGGGCACTCTCTCAGTAACTGGCCAGAATGGCAAGGGTGCGGTGGTCGAGGTAATAATACCCATAACGTAGCCTAGGCGGTAAACGGACCTTGCCGGAGGAGGGCTGTGGCCATGGAACCAATTAAGGTGCTGATCGTTGACGACCACACCGTGGTGCGGGATGGGCTCGCCACCATGCTGGGAAGACAGAGGGATATGGCCGTGGTGGGGGAAGCCAGCAACGGCCTGGAAGCCGTGGAGAGGGCGCGGGAGCTGCATCCGGAGGTCATCCTCATGGACCTCCGGATGCCCGAGCTGGACGGGGTAGAGGCGATGCGTCGCATAGCAGCCGAGGACCCCCAGGTGAGATTCATCGTACTGACCACCTTCGACAGCGATGAATACATTTTCGACGCGATCGAGGCTGGAGCCAAGGGCTACTTGCTAAAAGACGCCTCCCGCGATGAGCTATTCCAGGCCGTGAGGGCCGTTCACAGGGGCGAGTCCCTAATTCAGCCCGGTGTGGCTGCCAGGGTCTTGGACCGCTTCGCCCAGCTTTCCCGCCAGGCCTCCTCTGCCTCGGGCGTGGACGTCCTGTCAGGAAGGGAAGTCGAGGTGCTGCGGCTGATGGCTGGGGGCGCCGCCAACAAGGAGATCGGAGCTTCCCTGTATATCAGCGAAAGCACGGTGAAAACTCACGTGGCAAACATATTCCAAAAGCTGGATGTGAAGGACCGGACTCAGGCAGTGACTCAGGCCATGCAAAGGGGGATCATAAAACTGTAACGGGACCATGTCCATTTCCAAGTCTTCATAACACCCCTTTTAGCCGCACTAACGCCTCCCGCCAGTAGAGCTTCATCATCTCGGCCCTTTCCACGTCGGCCAGCTTGCTATGTTGCACCACGACCTGGCTCCTGGAATCTCCCTTGCTGTAAAAGTTCACATCGACACTGGTCCGCCCGTCGCTCCAGGTGATTCGCATGGATTTACTGGGGGTCGCCTTACGGACGGCGATATTTTCACCGGTAAGCCAGCGGCCTCGTATGTCGTCTTCCTTCCAGCAACGGTAAACGCTATCTATGGAAGCATCCAGGGTCACGCTTACGCTTATCTGATAGCCCTCGGGCATCTGGTGCTTCTCCCGCGTCCCGAGGTCCTGTTCATAAACGTTGGCTACCATCTGGCTCCACCAGGCTGGGACCTTCTGCTCCTCGCGAAGGTACCTGGCTATCTCCCTGTGGCTCATGCTCTGGGCGCCGCCCTCATCCAGGATGGCGAACCACTGCCGCCAGTCCTTGCCCGTTTTTGCCTCAACCGCCGCGTCACTGATGCGGCGGGTTTTCTGGGATTTGGAACTCCCATTCATTGGTCCTCCCTCTTCTCAGGTGGTGTCCTGCCGCGCTCCACGCCCTTCGGACCGGCAGGCGAGACCGGTCAATCGCCCTGCAGGCTCCTCACACTCTCGTTCTTTAGATCCTTGCCTACCTTTATATTATCGTATCAATACAACCTGGAGCGTGGACACTGCTCCGGGCTACCCAGGCGGGTAATGGACGTGGTGAAGCCGTCGACCGCCTACGCGCCGGTCGGAGAGTGGTATTGCGGGGACGTTTCACCTATAATTGCCGTGCCCATTTCCGGTGGAACTCGGGCCGGCCCTGTGACCAATAAGCGAGGAACCTAGAGGTCAACTGGACATATATTAAGGTATATATTGACTGCCCGTCGAGTCTATCAGGTCACTTCCTACGGTGCCGGCCTTCTGGAGGGGTCGCCCGCCTCCGGGCTATGCGGCGAGGTGATGGCCACGTTCCGCCGCTCCTGCTACGCCCTGGGAATGGAGGGCGGAGTGATGTGTATTGGCGACCAGTCCCTCGACGATGGCCCCCTCACGCTGAAGGCCCGGTTTCCGTGGTCCATCAATATCGAGGCGCTGGGCATAAAGGAGGGCATGCCCCTCCGTTTGGAGGAAGGGGGCTTCACCCTGGGCGAGGGGGTCCTGCTACGCATGGCGGGTGCGACCGCCTGGGTACCACCGGCTATTACCATCTCGGCCTGCTCTGACGAAATTCTGGAACGCCTGCGGATGTTGGTCCATGGTATCGCAACGTATGCCCCCGATGGGGGATTGGCGCCCTTCCTCCCGAGCGCCGAGGACCTGGCGGCAGGGCGTCCGGTCACCCTGTGGTGCGACAGTCCCGTCGCTCACGTCGCCCTGCCGGCTATGGCGGCCCTCGTGAGGGGCGCATACTCCCGTGATGAGGGCGAGGTTGACGGGGCGGTCCGGAGGCTGGTCGGCCTCGGTCCCGGCCTCACCCCGTCCGGAGATGACCTCCTCGGCGGCATGATGGTGGGGCTCATCTCTACGGTCGGCGCGGCCGGCGGCGCCGCAAAGGAATTAGAGGGCGTCGCCGCTATCATCAGGGGGTCGATCTCGCGACAAGCCGCCGACGGGACCACGGCCATAAGCGCCGCGCTATTGCTCCAGGCTGCGGGCGGAGTGGCTGCAGCCGCCGTGCATCGCCTGGTCCAGGCGCTTCTCCAGCCCGGTAATACCCAAAGCCCTATCGGCGTCGCCCTGGCGGTGGCGAGGACCGGCCATACCTCTGGATGGGACTGCCTTGTTGGGGTCCTCCTGGGGACACATCTAGCGATACGCCTCAGGGATGGGTGGGAGGCCAGCCGCACCCACTACGTGGCAGGGCACTGCGGTTGGGTTGGGCGGGTCCAGACGTGACCACGAAGCATCTGATATTCAGGAATACGTACCGGGATTCCGTGGTGCTGATGCGCCTCTCCCGGGAGCTGGAGAGCATGGACGGCGTCCAGCAGGCGACGGTCGTCATGGGCACGGAAAACAACGTGGGTTTGCTAGAGAGTGCGGGGCTCACGGTCGCGTCCCTTGGGGACGTAAGCCCCAACGACCTCATAGTCTCCCTGTGCGTATCATCGCCCGAGCAAGAAGATGAGATAACGGCTCGGGCTCGGAAGATACTGGAGTCAGAGTATGCTGGTCGGGGTGGCCAGACGGAGCACCGGCCGCATACTCTGGATGGCGCCTTGGGGATCCTACCCGATGCGAACCTGGCGCTGATATCGGTGCCGGGGCTGTACGCGGCCTACGAGGCTGGTAAGGCAATCGACCGCGGGCTGAACGTGCTGCTGTTCAGTGACAACGTCTCCATAGAGGAGGAGGTAGAGCTAAAGCACCGGGCCCTGGAGATGGGTGTCTTCATGCTGGGCCCAGATTGCGGCACCGCCGTGATCAACGATGTACCCCTAGGTTTTGCCAACGTGGTGCCGCCGGGGCGGGTTGGACTGGTATCCGCCTCTGGCACGGGACTTCAGCAGGTCATGTGCCTGCTGGCCGCGGGTGGTGAGGGGGTCTCGCAGGCCCTGGGGGTGGGGAGCCGTGACCTGGACGACCGGGTGGGAGGCGCGATGATGCTGGAGGGGCTTCGCGCCCTGGAAGCCGACCCTCGGACCGAGCTCATCGTCCTGATTTCCAAGCCACCGGGCCCGGCCACCCGCGGTCGGGTACTCACAGCTGCCCGGCAGGGGTCCAAGCCATGCGTAATCTGCTTTCTAGGCGCGGTCGACGACGTGGGAGACAGTCCGAACACGTTTGTAGAATCTAATCTGGAGGGCACCGCATTGAGGGTGCTCAGCCTGCTCGGAGTCGAGCCCTCGGCTCGCCGGCAGGCGGTCCCGCCTCCGCCTTGGGACCGGATAGAGGCGATAAACGCCCGACTCTCCTCGGGATGGCGGGGTATTCGGGGCCTCTACTCAGGGGGTACGCTCTGCTATGAAGGGCTGCTACTGCTGCGTGATCTGTTAAGCGAACCCCTCTACGCCAATCTGGAGCTGCCAGGTGTCCGGCCCCTCGACGGCGGACAGGCAGAACGCGGTCACCAGCTGGTTGATCTTGGGGACGACCGCTTCACCGTGGGCAGGCCACATCCCATGATCGACTACAGACAGAGGAGCGAACAGCTAGTCCGTGAGGCGGCCAAGCCCGACGTTGGCATTCTCCTCCTCGATGTCATGCTCGGGCATGGAGCCCATCCCGACCCGGCCTCGGAGCTGGCGCCGGCGCTGAAGGAGGCCCAAGAGGTGGCGTCTAGGGAGGGTCGAGGCCTCGCCTGTGTGGTGGTACTGTCCGGCACGGCCGGCGACCCACAATTCCTGGATGTGCAACAGGCCCAGCTCACATCGACGGGCGCCGTGGTTGTGTCCAGTAACGTTCAGGCCGTGAGGATCGCTGCGGCCCTCAGCCGAGGCGACCTCGGATTAGTAGGAGGGTACGGCGAAGGGTGACAGTGGAGAAAGAGTTTCTGGGTTGTGAGCTCAAGGTCATCAACATTGGGCTTGAGCTATTTGCGGCGACGCTGGAGCGCCACGGTGTCCCGGTAGTGCATCTGGACTGGAAGCCGCCCGCCGGAGGTGACCCACGGCTCGTCCAGCTGCTGCGACGGCTGAACGCCGGTAGGAGGCCCAGAAACCAGAACGTTACGGATGGCTGACCGATGGCGCAGCTAGACATCGACGGGGCCAATGAGACGGCACTGAGGCGCCTCATAGACGCTGACCCGGTGCTGCTGGACGTCGTACCCGCGGCCGATGCGATTCCAGAGCTGCGAGATGGGGTCTTGCTCCACGCGGGTCCACCCATTCCTTGGGACGAGATGTGCGGCCCCATGCGTGCAGCCGTTCTGGGTGCCCTGCGGTACGAGGGGTGGGCGGGTACCGACAGTGACGCCGAGGCGCTGGCGAAGGGTGGTGAAGTACAGTTCCAGCCCAATCACGGTTTCAATGCAGTAGGGCCAATGACTGGAATCACCAGCCCTTCGATGCCCGTGTTCGTGGTGGAGAACAGGACCTTTGGTAACAGGGCATATTGTACTATCAACGAGGGGCTAGGAAAGGTCCTCCGCTTTGGGGCCAACGATGAGCAGGTTATCGAGAGACTTGTGTGGATGCGGGAAACCCTGGCTCCAGCGCTGAGAGCCGCCGTCCAGCGCGCGGGCGGTATCGAGCTACGGCCCATCATGGCCAGGGCCCTGAGCATGGGGGACGAGCTGCACCAGCGCAATGTGGCCGCCACCTCCATTTTTATTCGTGAGCTTGCTCCACACCTCTCTCGTGCCTCGTCAGCTGGTGACACCCTTGGGGAGATAATGGACTACCTGGTCAGCAACGACCAGGCTTTTCTTAATTTGGGGATGGCGGCGGCCAAGGCGACCGTGGACCCGCTGGGCCAGATTCCGGGGTCTACCGTGGTGTGGGCGATGAGCCGCAACGGTAAAGAGTTCGGGATTCGGGCCGGCGGCACGGGTGACCGGTGGTACACAGCGCCGGCGTTGATGCCCCAGGGCCTCTACTTTGCAGGCTTCACGGCGGACGACGCCAACCCCGACCTGGGGGACAGCTCCATTTTAGAGACGATGGGGGTGGGTGGCTTCGCCATGGGAGCCGCGCCTGCCGTTGCGGGCTTCGTGGGAGCGGGCACCTTCCAGGACGCCGTCAACTACACCAGGGAGATGGGAGAGATCACCGTCGGCCGGAACCCAAATCTACCCATACCCACCCTCGATTTCCAAGGGATACCCTGTGGCATCGACGTCCGCAAGGTGGTGGAAACGGGCATTACCCCGGTGATCAACACGGGGATAGCCCACCTACGACCCGGCATCGGTCAGGTGGGTGCCGGGATCGTCCGGGCCCCAATGGAGTGCTTTATTCAGTGCCTGGAGGCCCTCGCCGACACACTGCTGGGGCCTCAGGAGGGTAAGCGTTAGGGACCTTGGACCATTCCGGGGGGGCCGAACCTTAACATCAAGCCCGGAGGTTAGCATGTCCTTTCCCCGTGCCGACGAAGCATCCAGGGTCTTCTTCCAGGCCATCCTGCCCGACGATCCTCGAATCCAGGTCCGGCCGATGTTCGGCAACCTGGCGGGCTTCGTGAACGGGAATATGTTCATCGGCCTTTTCGGCAACGCCGTCTTAGTACGCCTTTCAGAGGCGGGCCGAGTGGAGCTTATGGAGGAAGGGGGTACCTCCGTATTCGAGCCCACCGGGGGTAGACCGATGAAGGAGTACGTCACCATCCCCGAGGCATGGCGGGTGGAACTAGACCAGGCCCGAAGCTGGGTGGCCCGGTCGCTTGGGTGGGTGGGCGAGATGCCGGAATAAGGTTTCGAAGAGGAAGGCCCGATGAAGCCCTTCGGACGCGCGGCACGTGTACATTCCGGGTAGCGGGCAAGACGTCCTACTCCTCACAGGCCGCCCCGGAATCGGCGAGACCACCTCTAGTGGAACTATCCTCTTGGAGGATAGACGTCTTGGAAGGCAGGCTCAACCAGGTTCGGACCGACAATGCAGCTACTCAAACTGACCCGTAGGCGTCTGGCCCTCGGCCTCGGCGGAGTCGCCGTACTGCTGGTCGGGATACTAGTGGCAATCGGCTGGTACTACTCAGATGCGATTGAGGCGGGTGCTCTAAAGGTCAAGCATGAACCTCAGAAGTATGATGTCAAGGTCTTAAAGGTGGAGGACGACCTGCTCACCCTGAGGCTGCCAAAGGGGAAGGACCCCCAAGAGGAGCCTGGCACCACCGGTATCGAATGGCCTGGTGGTTACATCCGAGTCGGCGATATTGCCAGGATCGAAGGCGACGAGGTCATCCGCGAGTTTGAGGAGGTAGAGGGTAGCCCCTCTCAGGGAGATATGGTGCGTCTTGACAGCTTCGCGTTCCCGACCGACCCAGGGCGCGCTCACGGCGCCTCCTTTGAAGAGGTTACCTTCCCGTCCCCGCTCGGTGAGCTATCTGCCTGGTTTGTAGACGGCGTCGACGATACTTGGGTCATTTTTGTTCATGGGAAGGGCTCCAATCGGCGTGAAGCGCTGCGCACGTTGCCCGTGGTTCAGGGCGCCGGCCTCCCGGCACTCGTCATCAGCTATCGCAACGATGCGGGGGCACCCAGGGACCCCAGTGGCCGCTACCAGTATGGCCGTACCGAGTGGGAGGATGTGCAGGCAGCAGCGAAATACGCCTTCGCCAACGGCGCCAACGACGTCCTGTTGGTTGGGTACAGTATGGGCGGTGGAATCGTTGTCAGCTTCCTCTACCGTTCCCCTGTGGCCGACCGGGTGGTAGGCGCCGTTCTTGACTCACCGATGCTCGACTTTGAGGCGATAGTGGACTGGGAGGCCGGTAAACGTCATCTTCCTGGATTTCTAACCGCGGTAGCTAAGAGGCTCACTAGCTTCCGGTTCGATGTCAACTGGGGAGAACTCGACTATCTCAGCGGCTCTGGCCAAATATCGGTCCCCATCCTGCTGTTCCATGGCGACGCCGATGAGACGGTGCCGGTATCGATCAGCGAGACGTTAGCCGAGAGGCGCCCGGACCTGGTGACGTACGTGCCTTTCAACGGAGCAGGCCACGTCAGGTCGTGGAACATCGACCCAGAGCGGTACGAAACTGTGCTGGGTGAATTCATCAGTCGTGTGGCGCGCTAGACACGTTCTAGCCGGGCGTACTGGCATCCACCATTTGTATTAGCCATCCCCGGTCTTCTCCTCGTCCAGCAGCCCGTGCCGGGCGGCGAAGACCGCAGCCTCACTCCTGCGGGACAGGCCGAGCTTCTCAAGGATGCGGCTCACGTGGTTCCGGGCGGTGTTCTCGCTGATGACCAGCTTGTCGGCTATCTCCCGATTGGTGAATCCCTGAGCTACAAGTACCAGCACCTCCCTCTCCCGCTCGGACATCACCTCCGTGGCCCGTGCGTGTTCCCTGGTGGCGAGACTGGTCAGCCGCTCCATGACGCTCTTGGTCACCGAGGGGTCGAGCAAGCTCTGGCCTCCGGCCACGGCGCGGATGGCTCTGAGAAGGTCGGCGCGCCCCACGTTCTTCAGCAGATAGCCCGATGCGCCTGCCAGGATTGACGAGATCACCGCCTCGTCTTCCGCGAAGGAGGTGAGCATGAGCACGTTCACCTGGGGATGGGCGCTCTTGATTAGGCGGCAGGCCTCGATGCCGCTCATGCCCTCCATGCGCACATCCATGAGAATGACGTGAGGGTTCAGGTCGCGGACCTTCTGAATGGCCTCCCTGGCCGAGGCGGCCTCGCCCACCACCACTAGGTCGCCCTCGGGCTCGAGGATGGCTCTGAGTCCGGTGCGAACCACCTCGTGGTCGTCCACCACCATCAGGCGAATGGTAGCCATGCCTTCACCTCCCCGTATCGCCTTTTCTATCCTGGATAAGTTTCAAAGCCAACGCCCACCAGTACTCTGGATACTTCTCCCTGAAGGATGGGCGAATGACGCGCCCTTCGGGGTGCGATATGTAGATAGACTATCAGACCTGCTCCGATCAGCAGGGCAGCCGCATCATGACCACCGTCCCCTCCCCGGGGGCACTATGCAGCGTAATTGTGCCGCCCAGCTCCTCGGCCCTCCCGCGCATGTTGCGGAGTCCATGGCCGGCCGCCTGGCTCGTGGCATCGAAGCCACGGCCGTCGTCTTCCACCCTAAGCTCCACCCCGTCCGGAACGAACTCAAGCAGGACCTTCACATCGGAGGCCCGGGCGTGCTTGAAGGCGTTGGCCAGGGCCTCCTGGGTCACTCGGTAGAGGCAGCTGGCAACCGGCACCGACACCTGCTGCTCCTCGCCTCTGGTGCTCAGGTTAGTCGGCACTCCCGAGACCATTTTGAACTCACGGACCTGGTTCTCCACCATACTGACCATGCCCTTCTCCCCCGCCAGGTAGGGTTTCAAGTCAAATATGTAGTGGCGCACCTCCAGCAGGGTCTCTTTGGACAGGCCGACCGAGCTCTCCAGCCGGTCCCTTAGGTCTTGGCCTCGCTTGGGTTCGCCGGGCTCGCCATGCCCCTGGGCCAGGTCGGCGCAGGTCTCCAGCTGAAGGCTGAGCATGTAGATGGACTGGGCGATGCCGTCGTGGATCTCCCGGGCGATACGGCTGCGTTCTTCCACGGCGGCCAGCTCCGCCTGCTGAGCCTTCCGCTCTAGGTCCAGATTTTCTTGTGCCCTCTGACGCTCGGCGGCAACGGCCTCCCGCCGGCGGCTCCGCTCCCATCCGAGAATGAGGGTCCCCGCGACTACCATACCGGCCATGGTCAGCACCCGGGTGGCAAGCCACTTCTCCTGCTCCAGGTCCACGCTCAAGGTCGGCGATATGGTGAACGACATCGTAATGTACAGCGAGATTGCCACCGATGATACGGCGAACGCCACCCGCGCGGGAGATACCAGGGAGAGGCCCAGCAGCGCCGGGTAATAGAAACCGTAATAGGGGTTCTGGAACCCACCCCGCAAAAAAAGACGACCGTGATCACGGTCAGGTCGGCAACGCTCAGGCCGACGGCAAGATGCTGGTTAATCGGCCGACCGGTTACTATCAGCCAGGTCATATACGCGTTCAGCGCGGCCAGTGCAACGCTCATCAGGGTGAGGACCAACCAGATCCCGTCGTACTCGACCCGATAGTGCAATACGAAAAACCAGGCCACTAGCAGCACCCAACGGACCAAGACGGCGAAGCTAACCGTTGGCTGGTAGTCGTCGAAGACCGCGAACGGCGGACTGGCCTGGCTGCTCAATTTATTCCACTCCTTCGAGTGTGCTCTTCGCACTGCCAAGGTAGCCCAAGCTCATAAGAAGGTCAAGTGTGCCGATGGGCACGGACCGTTCTCACACCAGGTTATCCCTCTGGCGCCGAAATCGGTAGACACGAACGTACCATTCACCAATGGTACGTGTACCACGTCGGGCTAGTCCGAACCTACTACCGGATGTTGGTAGGCTCAGTCCCGTCCGGTGGTCCGTTTGTAACTGGTTGACGCAGCCACAGCTACCTATAGTGGGAGAAGCAAATTCAACAGGAATTGTTAGGGAGGACCAGAATAATGAAGGTATGCATATTCCTGGGAGTAATTCTGGCTGGCGGGTCAATGCTGGGCCACCCTCTAGCTCTACTCGCCGGTTTTTTGCTTGCGTTGGACCTATATATCTTTGGGGGCTTCCTCCCGATGGTAACCCTGGGTCTTCTGTGGACGCTGGTTTCGAAGAGTGTTGATCGGCTAAACAGGACCCATAACCCGATCGGTAACGGTTCTGACTAACGAGATGCTGAGGCAGCTAGAGTGGGAACAGCGAAGCCGAGAGCCTCGAAAGGAGGGTGGATGATGGAAACCGATAAGGAATTGAATCAAGTATCTCTGGACGACGCGGCGCCCGGTGAACAGATGGCCGCGGTGGATGCGGCAATGCGCCGATGCTTCGACGAGGAAGCCTGGATAAATGCGAGGGGGAAAGTGTTCCCCGGCCTGAAGAGGCTGAAGGTGGGCTAGGTTGGCCCACACAGCCTGGAGCCTGAATGGGCGAGGGCGACGGGCCCAAGCCACGCTGATGGAAAGGAGGCGCGCCATGGCACGGGACACACGGCTATGACTTTCCTGAACTGTTCGAGCAACTACAAAGGAGGACGACCATGTTTCGTAGATTAATGGACAGGACCGAGGCTACCGACGATCTGGCATACGGCCAGGTGGTCATTATCGCGGCGCGATGGATACTGGTTGTTGCGGCGCTGGCGCTGGCGCTCTGGAGCCCGGGGGCCCGGGGGCCATGGGTGAGCTGCGCGTTCAGATCGTGCTCATACTTGGCCTGGCTGCGGCCAACTTCTTCCTGCATTCCCGCGTCCTGACGGGTCAGGCAGTCTCACTCCCGGTGGCATACGTCGCCAGCGCCGCCGACATCGCCGTCATTTCCCTCATAGTTGTCTCCCAGGGCGGCTTCGAATCTAACCTCTACGTATTCTACTTCCCGGCGCTCCTGGCGATCTCGGTGACCTTCCCGTCCAGGATAGCGGCCGTCTTCGCCGCCGGCGCCATCGCTGCCTACGGCCTGATTTCCCTGGGCACCTTGGGTGACGCCAGTGGGGCTGCCCTCATCACCCGGATGCTAATTCTGGGGGGCACGGCGGTCTGTGGGAACATCTACTGGCGTATCGAGCGGGACCGCCGGCTGGCCGCGGGTCAGACCCGAGAGGTCTCGAGTGCGGGGGTCCAAGACGAGGTCATCGCCCACTGAGGGCGAGCTCGACCCGACGAGACTAATTCACTATAAGGAGCGTGCAATGAAAGCGACTGGTCAGGTAATGCAAGAGGGAGCAGAGGACATCTTCTTTGGACAGGTGGTAATCAACTGGGCGCGGTGGTTTCTGATCGCCGGGGGCATCTTCCTAGTCTTGTTGACCGGCGCCAATGAAGCCAAACTCGTGATGGGTATCGTACCGCTGCTGAGCCTCATGGCCCTTAACTTCTTCCTTCACGGGCGGCAGCTAGCGGAGAGGCCGGCCAATCCGGCGCTGATAACCCTCGCCAGCGTAGCAGATCTGGCCGTTATCACGGGAGTGATCCTGTTATGGTCTGAGGACGCCGGGCTGGGCAGCCAATTCTTCATCATGTACTACCCAGTGGTCCTGGCGTTCGCCTTCGTCATGCCGCGAGGACTGACATCCATGTATACCTTTATGGCGCTTATGGCGCTGGCAGCTTACGCGGGTGCATGCGTGCTTGTGGATGTCCACTCTTCAACGGACCTGGCATCCATGTCCCTGGCCGACGCCGGCCCGCTGAAGGTGCTGATCACCAGGCTGGTTACGTTAGGGGCCATGGGCGGCCTGGGCACCTATTTCTGGCGTGTTCAGAGAGTCCGGCGGCGCAGGGCGCTGGGCCTGGCGCCACAGGCAGCTGGCGACTCGGTGGGGTGTTAACCTCGGCCTCGCCGAGAGAGGAGGGCAGATACTATGCTAAGCATACTGCGGCGACTGCTCATGAGTCCGAAAACTGTGCTCGACGCGCTGTTTCAACCGGCCAACGACCCCCGGCAGGTATTCCAGTCCCCTTACCGGCGACCACTGGAGCCGGGCGGGCAGGTTCACCGAGGTCAGGTACCCGCCTGCGGGAAGATTATACACGGCGGAGGTGTGGTCCCCACGGGTGGGTTGCGGCAGGTGGAGGGCCCGGCCCGCCGGGCCCTCCACGGCGGATTCTCTAATATAAACTCCTCCGAGGGACTCAAGGCGCTACAGGAGCTGGCCAACGAATATGAGCGGCTGCAGCGTGTGCTTGGCCGGCACAGAGAGACGGATCCCCTGGCCATCGCCCACATACCCGCCCTGGCGCAGGGGACCTACCACCAGGGCCTGAGCGTCCTTGAAGATGCCCTTGAGCTGCTGCGGGTAATCAGCTCGTCGGACGGGGCCCGCCTGGAATCGGAGGTAGTTGAGCTCGAAAGGGACCTCGAATCACTGCGGAGAGATAGGGCTCAAGAGGCCCGGGTCAAGATCAGGGAGGAGACGCTGGCTTCCCATAGGGAACGTCTGGCCATGCTCGTCCAGCAGCAGTTCCGGGTAGATGAGCTGCTGCACCAGTCATACCGTTGTGAGGCGTCGCTGCACCGGGCCCGGATGGAGCTCGCCACGATCAAGACCGCAGGCTCCGAAGGGAGCGTAAGCGTGGTGACCGAAACCCTCCGAAGGACCATCGCCCAGGCGAAGGAGGTCCGGGGTGAGCTTGAGAAGTACGGTTTCTAGATGGCCTCGTCTTCACTTTTGACGAAGCGTTACCGGATGATTAGAAGTGCGTATTAAGGAGGTACACATCATGGTTACCAAAGAACGGCCGGATCAACAAGAGGAGGGTGGGGCGTGGGTCTCCGAGTCCTCTGTGGAGCTAATCCCGGTGGCGACCTCGGAGCCCGCGGCGCCGGAAGGGATGGCCGACGACGAAGCGCAGGAGCTAAAGCATCGGGCCGTGGACCTGGCCACCCGTCTGGAAGAGGCCAGTGGCAGTGCCGAGCTACAAATGGTGGACAGCATGTCCAGCCTTGGTATCCGGGTCCAGCGAGATACCGGAACGGAACTGGAGCTTCTGAGAACGCGCGTTGGGGAGATGCTTACCAGTGATGGAGCTGGCTCCCAGATCTCCAGAGAACTGGTGGACTGGCGGCTCGCCCTTGACCAGATCAATCCCCACGAGCTGAGTCAACGAGGGCTCATGAGGCGAGTATTCGGTGTGATCCCCTTTG
The DNA here is from genome assembly GCA_965247295.1 of Dehalococcoidia bacterium. GTDB lineage: Bacteria > Chloroflexota > Dehalococcoidia > Lucifugimonadales > JAGWBF01 > CBDFGQ01. The sequence continues at coordinate 683,980 of CBDFGQ010000008.1, read as the reverse complement.
TCGAGAGGCTGACGCCTGTCTTGAGGGTCCTGGAGAAGATAGCCATTCGTTACGAGTCCGTTTCAAAGCAGGTTGAAGTGTTGGAGGTGAAACTACGGCAGGGGCGGGCCATGTTAGCCAGGGACAACCTGGAGCTGAGAAAGCTATATGAGCAAGTCGAAACGCAGCAGCAGCCCATCCAAAAGAATGCCTACCTGGGCGAGCTGATAATGGGGCAGCTTCAGGTGCTGGTCGAGCGCACCGATGATACTCTAAAAGTCGAGAGAGTCCGTAACGCCCTGCACGACGTGTCTATGAGGGTCCAGGACCTGCGCACCATGGAGGAAGTCCATATCCAGTACTTTGTGAGCATCGAGATGACCCGCCAGAACAATAGCCGGCTGGGCCAGTCGGTGGAGCGGACCCTGGCCCTGGGTACCACCGTAGTAATGGTCGGACTGGCACTTCAGGCTGCCCTTGCCCGTCAGAAGAGGGTGCTGGAAGCCACCCAGCGGACGCGAGAGTTCCTCGGCAACCTGATCGTCGCCAATGCCGCGACAATCAAGCGCCACACCGCGGAGATCGGCGATGTCTACAGCAGCCCCGTGATCGCCGTCGAGAAGATTACCCAGGCCCATAACGACCTCTTGGAGGCCATGGATATGGCAGACCGGGTGAAGCAGGAAGGAATCGAGTCTGCTCGTCAAAACATAGCCAGGCTTGTCGAGCTGTCGACAGACCTCGAGCAGAGGTCTAGGGGACTGCGGGAGCAGCATGAGGCCGAGCCCAGGTCGATAGAGGCGTAGTCCCGTCAGCTAATGCGTGTACACCACGACCTGCCAAATGAGGGTCTTCCGGCAGAAGCGCTGCTTGAGTCCGTTCTTCTGGACTATGGCGTCCACAACAGCCGTGGGATGGGCAAAGACGCGAAATGGGTTCCGTCGTAGCCACATGTAGAAATTAAAGAGGTGCATCAAAGTCCTGCCGACCCAATTGTAGCGGGGGTATACCAGGCCATAGGTTCTGGCGGCGTGTTTCGAGGACAGGTCCACCAGGCTCTCCACGTCGTGGTAGCAGCAGATGGCCCTGTCCAGTGTAACGATATCGGCCGGCTCGATGTCGGGTGCGATGTCGACGAAGTCGCCGGGGCGGTGCACGATACGGTCGGAGTGCCCCTGGCGCTGGGCCTCCTCAGTTGCTGCCTGAACATATGCCGTCGAGGCATCAACGCTGGTGGAACGCCTGACCCCGGCCTTAAGGAGTTCGTGCTGTATCGCGCCGATCCCTCCCCCAATATCCAGCAGCGTACGGCCCTCCACTCCACACACCACCATTGCGTCTATCAACATCTGCGTCGTCTTGTGTGGGCCATGCTTGCGATACCTGGCCAGGTCGCGTTGGGCCTCACGCTGGTCGAAGAACTCCTCGATCCCCTGACATTGCCGGCAGTCGAACATACCCTACCTCTCTCGCTCCGGTTTCCAGGCGATGGCGCCCCCAGCCTGACCGCTGTTCACAATGATATTTCGACGATGGCGGTCTCGCTACCGACGCCGACGGTAACCGTGTACTTGCCATCCGGGAGGTAGATGTTGTCGCCGAAGTGAGGTTCTACCTCACGATGCCTTAATGGGATATGATCTGAGATTCCGAGCGGATGTGCCCCAGATGGCTCAACAACAGGATGGCTACCGAGTTGAGTTATCCGTGGATTAGACGGACCCGGCTACAGCTACCGGGATGGAGTTTCCTCCTCCGGAGGGGATTCGCCCTGCCGGACCTCCAGGTGACCTATCCGTTTCTCGATCTTCCCGAGCCGGCTCCAAAGAGCTATGAATACGATAACTATGAGTCCTATGCCCCCAATGGCGAATAACCATTGCACCCAGAGGGGCAGCATTCGCATGTCTCCACCGCTGTCGACAGGCACCGTCAGGCCACCTTTCTCACAAAAATTCGTCCGCCAATTATCATGGATTCAACTGGGAAGACGATTGCGCCTAGCATTCGGTATTAAGCCCGAATCCACCGAAGGACGGTCTTGGGGACAGCCCTTGAAGAAGCTAGAGGGTGCTCCTCTGAATCTGGGATAATGGTTTTGGAACAGAAACCAGCCCGGAAACAAGGAGCACCCAATAGATGCTGCCACAGAACAAACCCGACCGTATCCGCATCCTCTTTGACGACCATCGCCTGGTGGCCAATGCAGGCCTGCTCCTGCCGGCCACCCTCGCCCGGCACCTGGGCCTGCGGGAACTCGTCGACCATCACCTTGACCTCGGCGGAGCGCCGGGACGGGCGAACACTGGGGACAAGATGCTGACGCTGGTCGCTTCCGCGCTGGCAGGCGGCGACTGCATCGACGACGCCGATGCGCTGCGCGCTGGTGGGACGGTCGGTGTTCTAGGCTGCGTGGTCAAGGCGCCATCCACCCTGGGGACCTTCCTGCGCAGCTTCCGGTGGGGGCATGTCCGTCAACTTGACCGCGTGAGCCGCCAGTTGTTGGCCCGGGCCTGGGCCGCTGGGGCCGGACCCGGCGACTCGCCCCTGACCATCGACCTGGACTCGACCATCTGCGAGACCTATGGACTGGCCAAGGAGGGAGCGCGTCACCACGGCTATACCGGCGCCCGCGGCTATCACCCGCTGCTGGCCATTGCCGCCGGCACCGGCGAGGTGCTGATGTCCCGGCTGCGCGAGGGCCGGGCCAACACCGCCCGTGGCGCCGCCCACTTCCTGCGTGAGACGGTGGGGCGGGTGCGCTACGGCGGGGCCATGGGACAACTCACGGTGCGGGCCGACAGCGGCTTCTACGCCCACACTGTCGTTGCCGCCTGCCGGGAAATGGATGTCCGCTTCTCTATCACCATCCGCCAGCGCGCCAGCCTGCGGGACCTGATCGAGGCGATACCAGAGGAGGACTGGACTGCCATTCCCTACTGGATGGACGGCGCCGCCGATGTCGCCGAGACGACTTACACCCCGTTCCAGACCAAGTCGGACGCCGCGCCGGTGCGGCTCATTGTCCGGCGGGTGAAGCCGACACCCGGTTCCCAGCTCGCCCTCTTCGCCAGATACAGCTATCACGCCTTCATCACCGACCGCGATGGGGAGACGCTGGAACTGGAGGCCGATCATCGCCGCCACGCCGAGGTCGAGAACGCCATACGCGACCTCAAGTACGGCGTCGGGCTGAACCACATGCCGTCGGGGCGCTTCGCCGCCAACGGCGCCTGGCTGGCGGTCCAGGTGATGGCGCATAACCTGGCCCGCTGGACGGCGCGGATTGGTCTGGGCGAGCGGACCGTGATCACCAAGACCCTCAGGCGGCAGGTCTTCGCTCTGGTGGGACGGATCACCCGCTCGGCGCGCCGCCTCACTTTGCATCTCCCCCGGCGCTGGCCTTGGGAAACCCAGTTCAGTCGCGCCTTGGCCCGCCTGCAAGCCATTCCATTCCCGGCCTGACAGCCAGCCTGCAACTGACCCAACGTCCCCGCAAACTCGCGCCACCCCGGTCCGCGAGAGTCCCCTGCTGCGTATCCTCTCGCCATCCCGCGCATCGCAACTCCCGCATAGGGCCTTAGGGACCCTGTGCGGCGCCTGAAGACCGTCCGCCGGCCTCCCATCTACCCCAAGACCCCAGGCCATCTCCCCTGTAGCTCCCTCACCCACCCCCTTCCGCTGCCCTCACGCCGTCCATCCGTGTCCTTCGGTGGATTCGGGTTAAGGCCTACGATCACGGGTGCATTGGCCGCAACACCCGCACAGCGACAGGTGCCTCTTTCCCCCTCAGCTCGAGCGTGCGTTGCGGCGCGTCGGGGAACTCGGAGGCGATAGGCTCGTACGTCTCCTCCAACACAAGGACCTCGCCGGCCCCCGCCGCCGCCTGCAACCGGGCGGTAGTGTTCACCACATCACCGATGAGGGTAAAGTCCCGCATTTCTCCCTCGCCCACGTTGCCCACGAACGCCTCCCCAGTGCCTACACCGCCGCCCACGCGCAACGAGTCCCTGTCCTCCACCAACTTCTCGACTCCGGCAACGATGTCCAGCGCCGCCCGTACGGCCCGTCGAGCGTGGTCGTTGACCCGGAAGGGCGTGCCAAAAAATGCCATCACCTGGTCGCCAACCATCTTGTCTAAGGTCCCGTCTAGTTCGAACACCACCCGGGCGGCCAGGTCATAAAACCGGTTCAGCCGCGCTACTACTTCCGTAGGTGGCAACGTTTCCGATAGCGCAGTGAATCCTCTCACATCCACAAACACCACCGAAATGTTGGCCAGCTCCCCTCCCGGGGGAGAAAACTCGTATCACATGGTACACATGTGTGGATTTTTACGGGAGGGCCGTATCCGGATGATCAGAAAGGGAAGAGAAAATACCCCCTGGAAGGGTACCCCGCACACCTTGCAACGGCTGCGGGAGGGCATAAAACGTCGGAAGATGAGCCGTGAGCCCTGCCGGGACCCCCAGATCAATTTTCGCAACCCCGTAGACTGCTCTGGTGGAGTATTACCCTTCATGCTTGTACCCTACTTCCCCGAACAGCATTTTCTCTGTACTACTTCTGTTAAGTTTCCGATAAGTCGTACCGAGTTCTCTAACGCTAGCGCCGCTTAGTTATCCGCCCATAGCCTACTTTACTATACAATTCTAGCACGCATCACAGCAGCCAGGCGGTAATCAGAGGCGAATCCCAAAACCCAGGAGCTGCTGGGAAAGTCATATTCCTTATCTTTCAACAGGCTCAAGATGAGCCAGCAGCGTGTCGAACCCTGGAGACTGGGCAATCTAACCCAGGGCTAGTCTTTGAACTCGGGCAGGATGTCGGTGGCGAAGGTCTCAAGCTGCCACTGGACCTCGTCCCAGGTCAAGAACCCTTGGGGAACACCCCAGCTAAACCATTCCAGTTCGCCGGCACCGTAGCACGTGGCTATGGACTCCATCTTCCGCTTAACGTCGTCCACGGTGCCGCAGAGTGCGAAGTCGTGCTCTACCATGCGTTGGTATACGGCCTCTGGGCTGGGCAACATGAGGGGCTTTGGGCTATCCTCGCCCGGGTTGCGGAAGGCCTCCAGGAAACCGAATCCCGCGAAATATGCGTGAAAGCCCAGTCCCGTCGATCTGACCCCGAGGGCGAAGGCCTCCTCGTAGGTCCTCCCGATAGAGATGGCTCTGGCCGCGCCCACGCCCTCGCCCAACCTCAGCTCCCGCCCAACAGTAGCGGCCTCTTGCTGATATACCCTACATAGCTGGGTGAAGGTCTCGGGATAAGAGATTAGAATCCAGGGGAGGATGTTCTCCTTGGCACACCATCGGATGGTAGACTCGCTCACGGAGAAAGGCTGCCATAGAGGAGGATGGGGCTGCTGGTACGGCTTGGGGATGACGCACACCCTACGAATGACCCCCTCCTCGTCCATCTCGTCGGGAGCACCGTACCGGGCGGTCCAATCCCTGGCGGGCCACCGCCTTATCCCCTCCTCATAGGGCTGAGGAATGGAGTAGTAAGGGCTGTGGTACTCGATGGTTTCCTGGGTCCAGGCCGTCTTGATTATCTTGAAGACCTCCTCGAAGACCGTTCGATTATGGAGGTCTACCTCCGAGCCGTCCATGGGTGTGCCGGTCACGTGGTATTGCTGCCCCAGCACGTTCGTCCAGCGGTCCTGATAACCACGGGCGAAACCTGCAATCACCCGGCCCTGGGTCAGGTGGTCCAGGATAGCCAGCTCCTCTGCGCAGCGAATGGGGTCCCAGGATGGCAGCACAAGTCCCAGAGGGGCGAACTTGATGCGCCGCGTCCTGGCCGCCAGGTCCGCGTAGAGCAGAAGTGGCGCCACCGACGCCTCGAAGCCCTCCGAATGGAAGTGGTGCTCGGTGGTAGAGAAGGCGTCTATCCCCATCTCGTCGGCGAGGATGGCGATACGGCGGATCTCTTCCAGCATCTGCTGGTAGCGCTGATTGTTCCGTCCTATGGGTCGCAGGGAAGCGCGCTCTTCTAGAGTCCCCGGAATCGTCGGCAAGACCAGTAGATCGAACTTCAAGGTGCCCCACCTCCCTCGTGCTGCTTCCGATGGAAGACCCGCCAATCGCCCTGCTGTCCACAGTGGCGCTTTCGTACGTTGGTCGCATTGTACAACCGGTAGAACTGGCGTCACAAGCGGAGAGTCCAGAAGTCCAGCGAGTTCCATGAGGGGAGCTTGGGCCCAAGGTCCGCCTTTCTGTTCGTTCGGGTATCTCAAATAACTGGTTGACAAGAAGTCAGAGAAGTATTAGGGTAAAGTTGAATCGTTATCAGATGATGGGGGAATCTCTGGTTGGAGTGAAAGGGGGTTCAAATGGGTGACAATGACATAGTTCTGATGGCTCATTTGATGCGCCGTGCCGGCTTTGGCGCAACACGTGATGAGCTTGAGGCCCGGGTCGCCAAAGGCTACGAGGCGACGGTGGAAGAGCTGATTAGTCCGGCGGGCCAGCCTGACGTAGACCTTCGCCTCATGGAGCGTTACCTGCCCGAGTACGGGGAGCTGGCGGGCATACAGTCCAACCAGCAGTACTGGGTCTACAGGATGATCAACACCCAGAGGCCGCTCCAGGAGAAGATCTCCCTATTCTGGTCTGGGGTGCTCTGCACCGGATTTGCCAAAGTGGACCACGGGCGAATGATGACAGTCTACATCGAGCTGTTCCGCAAGCACGGCTTGGGCAGCTTGAAGGACTTGCTGGTGGAGCTATCCAGGCATCCAACCATGGTGTACTTCCTGGACAACGTCGAAAACCACAAGGGGAGTATCAACGAGAACTTCGGCCGTGAGCTGTTGGAGCTGTTCTCCCTGGGCGTAGGTATGGATGGGAAGGATAACTATTCCGAGGACGACGTAAAGGCGGCCTCCAACGCCTTCACGGGCTGGAACTTAGAGCCTACCTTGCCCGTCTTCCCCTATGGGCGGAGCGTATGGCGGTTCCGTTACGACCCGGCGGACCACGATGATGGCGAAAAGACCTTCCTTGGACAGCAAGGAGCCTGGAACGGGGAGGACATCGTTGACATTATCGTGAGAGAGCCGGCCACGGCCCGGTTTATCGCTCGTCACCTGTACAACTACTTCGTGGCCGACGAGCCCCAGGTACCCGCCTGGAAGGATACACCGCCGCGGGACATTGAGGCTATCAAGGCCCTGGAGAAATCCTTCGTCGATAGCAACTACGAGATACGAAGCGTTCTCCGGACCATGTTCAACTCCCACTTCTTCAAGAAGTCGCGCTTCGCCAAGATAAAGAGCCCGGCCGATGTTGTGATAGGTACGATGAGGCTGGTCAAGGACCATGCCGAGGTGAAGCCGGGCCTGTTCCCGATCATGGCGGAGACCACCTTCATGGGGCAGGATCTGTTGAACCCGCCCACCGTGGAAGGCTGGCACACCGGCAGGGAGTGGATAGACAGCGGCACGCTGGTGGAGCGCATTAACTTCGTCGCGGACCAGGTTGGCAACCTGGAACTGCCCGGGGTCAGGCTGATCGTCGACCGGATGAGCGCTGACAAGTCGGTCATGTCTCACGATGCGTTTGTGGACGGCTGCCTGGACCTGATCGGGCCCGTGGAGATCTTCGACGAGAGCCGTAAGTCGCTGATAGAACACGCCAAGAGTGGTGGCGAGCTGCGGCGCGACACCGAAGCAGAACGCAGTCAGTTTGCCACGAGGGTTGGCGAGATGCTGCAACTGATCGTCGCAACAGGGGAATACCAGTACAGCTAGTTTGAAAAGGAGGATACACTATGGCATCTAACGGCAAGGATCGGGTCATAGTAGTTCTATCGCTGTCGGGTGGCAACGACGGGATGAATTCCGTTATTCCGTATAACAACCCCACCTACTACGATTACAGGCGTACCCTGGGGATCCCCCAGGACCAGGTGATACCCATAAACGACGATGTCGGATTCCACCCCAGCATGGTCGAGCTGAAGCAGATGTACGACGAGGGCAACGTAGCGGTGATACAGGGTGTGGGCTACCCGCACTCCAGCCGCTCCCACTTCCGCTCGATGGACATCTGGCATACCTGTGAGCCCGACAAGATCGGTGATGAGGGCTGGCTTGGGCGCGCCGTCCGGGACCTGGACCCCAAGAATGAGAACGTGCTGACGGGGGTGAACTTCGGGCGCGGTCTGCCCAGGGCCCTGGTGTGCCAGGGCGTGCCTGTGGCCTCGGTGGGCAACCTTGAGACCTACGGGGTGCTCACTGGGATCCCTGGTGAGGAGAAACGGGGCAGCGCACTGGAAGTGTTCTCCCGAATGTACTCCCCGGCCATAGGCAAGGGCCCCGTGATGGACTACATTTGGGAAACCGGGCGGTCCGCGCTCGAGGGGGCCGACATCTTGAAGACGGCTCCCGAGAAGTACTCCTCCACGGTGGAGTACGGCAACAACCCCATAGCCCAGGGGATGAAAGGGATCGCGCAGGTGCACCTGGCCGACCTCGGCACCAGGGTACTATACACCACGTCACCCTACAACGCCTTTGACACCCATGCCAGCCAGGCAGCCGACCACGCAAGGCTGTGGCGGCAGGTCTCCCAGTCGGTCGCCGACTTCTACGAGGACCTGAGGGAGCACAACCGGGGAGAGGAAGTGGTTCTGTTCCTGTTCACCGAGTTTGGCCGGCGGGCAAGGGACAACGGTGGCGGGACGGACCACGGCACCGGGGGAGTCTGCTGGGTGATAGGCGACCACGTGAAGGGCGGCCTCTACAGTGAGTACCCCTCCCTGAAGGAAGGGGACCTGGAGGACGGCGGCGACCTGATGCACACGGTGGACTTCCGCAGCGTCTACGCCACCATGGCCGAGAAGTGGCTAGGGCTGGACTCCAAGCCTATCGTGGGCGGGACATACGAACAGCTCGATTTCCTGTAAAAAAGGCGAGCGGTCGGTCTCCCTTTTCGAGCATAGCTCGACGGGGAAATGGAGGAGTGACCGTTTAAGTAATATTTCCTTGGCAGGCACAGGGGTGAGCAGGGCCGGGCAGCACGGTAGAGGATGCCGATGCTGCAGCCCGGTGGTCGTTGGGCATTGCGTAGCCACATAAGTGTGAATCGGGGCTTCCCGGCGTCTGGTTGAAATTTAATAAAATGGCGAGGTGACTATGAGTACACAGTTTTTTGGTGTAGTCACGCGGTCGTACCAGTACGTGCGCACCGTCGGTCGAGGCGAGTTCTCCGGGGCGGGCTTCCGGATGCCCATGGACATCGCCCTGGGGCCCAACGGGCTCTTCTACGTGGTGAATCGCAGTTGGGAATACCGGCCCGACGGGGTACGCGTCACCATGGCGACCATAGACGAGGATTACGTGGGCGAGTTCTCCCAGTTCGGCGAGGGAGATGGGGACCTCTACTGGCCCACATCCATCGCCCTGGACAGCAACCAGAACGTGTACGTCTCCGACGACTGGCTCCACCGCATATCCATATTCGACAAGGATGGGGCGTTCCTGTCCAAGTGGGGTGTGCCGGGGTCTGGAGACGGGCAGCTGAACAAGCCGTCCGGCATCAAGTTCGACCTGGATGATAACCTGTACGTGGTTGACAGCGGCAACAACAGGGTACAGAAGTTCGCCAAGGATGGAAATTTCCTGTCGACATGGGGCGAGGAGGGCAGCGGTGAGGGCCAGTTCAGCCTGCCCTGGGGCCTGACCATCGATGGCCATGGCGATGTGTACGTGGCCGACTGGCAGAACGACCGCATTCAGAAATTCAGCCCCGACGGCCAGTTCCTGGCCCAGTTCGGGTACTCGGGCAGCCGCGTCGGCGAGTTCAATCGTCCCACCGGCGTGGCAGTGGACAAGGACGGCGACATTTATGTCGCGGACTGGGGCAACGATCGTATCCAGGTCCTGACCTCCGACGGCAGGCACGTCACCACATTCACGGGTGACGGTGAGGTCTCCAAGTGGGGACAGGAAAAGCTGAACGCCAACCCGGACATGCTGAGGATGCGAACTCTGGTCCGGGACTTTTCCGACGAGAAGAACATGTGGCGGCCCAAGGCGGTGGCGATAGACGACGACGGCCACGTCATCGTGGTGGACAGCAATCGCCACCGGCTGCAGATTTACCAGAAAGACAACTACTGATCGCGGCCAGCGAGGGTGGCCCCACGAGGACGTGGCTGACTCCTGGCCTGCCGCCTGCATCGCCCTGACGTGGAGTACCGGTCGTGGCCTGCATACTCTGGAATCGAGACTCTCAAGTCTCCCAGGATCCCGGGGGACTTCTATTTTGTGGGGACGAAAACTCCGGAGTAGCTATGGTCGACCCAATTGAGCCGGACTCAGAACAAAGGGCCACTCCGAGTGCGGAATATCAGGGCGTGAGACCTTGATGTGACGGAGGCCGGGCAGCCGCGAGGGCACAATTACTGATTGGCGGTGGCAGTGCCACCGGTTCGGTCCTCGCCTCGGAAGCGCCGCAGAGAAGTGATAAAATCGGTCATCAAGTAAGGAACCGGTGACGATGCATCAGGACGCGGAACCGCCTCATTCTTCCCAGGAAACCAGTGACGACCCTGCGATTCGGATCGTAGAGTACGACCCTTCCTGGGAGGAGGCGTTCGAGCGTGAGGCTGCCGTGATCCGCGGTGCACTTGGCTCTGTTGCCGTGCGTGTGGATCACGTTGGATCTACCGCGGTTCCAGGGCTCTCCGCGAAGCCCATAGTTGACATCAACGTTTCTGTCCCTGACATTGCGGCGTTTGACTCCTATCGGAGGCCATTGGATGGCATCCGCTACCTGTTCGTTCCGGATCCTGAATCGCCGGACTTCCACTTCTTTGGCAAGCCGGCAACACGACCTCGAATCTATCACATCCACGTCTGTGAGGCAGGCAGTCTACACGAGCGCCGGCAACTCGCGGTACGCGACTTCCTACGGACCCACCCAGAGGAGGCGGCCGTGTACGGGACTCTCAAACAGGCTATTGCAGAGCGACATCTGGGGGATCGTCCTGGATATATCGCTGGGAAGGAACCGTACGTGGAGTCGTTGGAGCAGCGAGCCTTGGCGTGGTATGCCCGAGTCGAGAAATGTGCCTCACGCTAACCGCTACAGTCCGTTCTTGAGGGCAGAGCTTTTGCGTTCGCCGTGAGCAAAGAATCGAGGCCAGCGTCCCCATTTGATCCCCACACAGCACCCGAAACCTCCGATTACAGGTGACCCTTTTTGCCTTAGGGACACCATTATGGTCTGGTGCGTCGGCGACATCGGGGAGGCTAGGCCCGAATCACACGGGGGCCGACCGTTTCTTGCGCGGACGGGCTATGGTAAAGGTTGGGTTGGGACGAGGGCATTCCCCTGCCCAGAGTCACGCCGGGAGCTTCAGCGGCCCCTGGGAGGTGAGAATGGGCGGGAGGCTATCGGCATCTCGGGACACCAGGGAGACGGTAGCGCTGCCGGTGGCGACGGTCTCGCCGCATTGGTTATCGCACCGCAACTCCAGGTCACTGAGGTACTCCTCTCCCTGGCGGTACTTACGGATAAGGGTTCCATGGCACCACACGGTATCGCCGTGGATTACCGGAAGGGTGAGCCGAACGTCCAGATACCGCAGAAAGGAGTAATCGCCCATCCAGTTGGTGACCAGGCTCTCCAAGAAGGCCACCCTCTGGAGACCCGTGTCGTGGGCCGCCGGGAAGCCGAATTCTCTGGCGACCCGGTCCTTGTGGAGGGAGATGTCCCAGCTATCGGGCATACCCGTGTCCGGGTCGATAAAGGCGTCCGAGGGATGGCGCCGCCAGTGGTTGTGGAACTGCCGAAAGGTCATGGCACCCTGGACCGCCGTCACAAAGAAGTTGATGTCCTCGGTGGTCAGGGGACCACGAACAATGGGCGGGAGCTCCTCCCCACCCTCCTGGTCCTCCCAATAGCGGGGCCTCTCCCCAAAGGTAGTCTCATCGTCGTAGGCCTTGTAAATAGCCGTAATCTCCTCGGCAGAATACCGATGACGCTCGACGTCGCGGTATTTTCCCAGTACCTTGGCTTCCTCTCTGGGCGTGCGAAGGACCCGAGGAATCGCCCGGGCTACCGTTTGGCCATGCTGATTCCGATACACCACTTCGCTGGTCTGAAGGACCATGCGGCCGCAGAACTGGCCCCGCTTCTCCTGGACGTCCGTTAGCTGGGCGGTGGCGGTGAACCGGTCGTTGACCCGTATGGGGTGGTACCATTCCCAGGTGGCCCCGGCGTAGATGGTGTGGATCCCAGGGAGCTTGGGATGGACCACGGTATTGTCTACACAGAGCAGCCAGGTGGGGTGGGCGACAAGGCTGCCATAGTATATGCCTGATGCGTAGGTCTCTTGAGTGTACAAGGGGTTGCGGCTTCCCATGGCGCGGCTATACTCGATGATTGCATCCTTGGTGGCCACCGCCTTCCGGGGTCGGGGTCTGCGCAACTCCGCTCCGATGAGCTGCTTTGCCTCTTCGACCGCTTGATCGGACAGGGATGGGGACGTTGGCGAGATGGCGTTCATTGTCCAGACCTCTACAGACGTGTTCTCACAGGCCCTATCCGGGGACCTGGTACGGATTCTCTCGCGAAGGGAGTACGGCCTCGGCGCCCCCGGCGGTGTTGATGTCGCCACGCTGGTTGACGATTCTGATCTCCACCTCCACCATATGCTGAGACCCGTCTACCCACTTTCGTACCACCTCTCCAGATACCCAGTTGGTATCTCCCTCCACGTTGAAGAGACGAAACTGGTCCCATACCCGCCTTAGCCATCCGGCGTCACCGACCCAGTTGGTGACCAGGGTGGCCATCCAGTGGGTGCGCATGACCGCCAGGTCGTAGATTCCAGGTACCCCGATGAGTCGAGCGAACTCATCCTCCCAGTGGCCCCGGTGGGGATGGTCCGCCACGCCCGTGGTACTGTCCACCTCGGCCAGCCCCGTGTGCCTGCGATACTGCTCCAAGTGGTAGATATAGGCGCCCTGGCTCACGCCTCCGGCGCCGCCGTTCCGCCCGCCGCCGTGGGTGGCGCGGAAGGCGATCTCCCCTACGCGCAGAGGGCCCCGAACGATAGAGGGGAGGCTATCTCCCTCCTGGACGTCCTCCCAATAGCGGGGCACCGCCCCTCTAACCTCCTCACAGTCGTATGCGTGCCAGATCTTCTCCAGGTCATCATCGGTGTAGTTGGTCTTCTCCACATCCTTGTACTTGCCCCGGTCTCGGGCTTCGCTGCGCTCCACCCGTAGGCATGGTCCATGGGCCAGTGCCACGCGCTCGCCTCTTTGGTTGACATAATCGCAGGTGGCATCAAGGAGGATCATTCGCCCTCCGAAGCTGCCATGCTTCTCCCCTATGCTGTAAGGCCGGTAGAAAACGCTGACAACGTCTCCCGGCCGGACCGCCTTGTAGAAGGTAACGTCGTTCCCCGCGTGGAAAGAGTGTACGCCTGGTAGGCCACCGACCATCCCCGCGGTCTGGTGTTTGATTACGCCCAGGAAGCCCGGGGAAGCCGTAAGCCCACCGAAACGGGTGCCTTGGGCGTACTCGGGGTCAAGGTAAAGGGGGTTGACCTCCCCGTTATCCACGGAATAGTTGTAGATGGCATCCTCGCTTACCTCCATCAGAGTGGGGCCGCCTTTATAGTAGGCACCCAGCCGCTGTCGCAGTCTTTCGACTTCCGCATCGGTTATCTTTCCTATCTCGGCCATCGTCCCCCCAACTCGTTATATATGGTCCTTATGGAAGGCGCCAGTGGCCCGCCCTGCACGCGGCGAGACGAACCGTTCCGCCCTTGTCTTCAGCACCATTAGCATACGCTAGCTACTCGGGTGCCACAACCCCTAGGCACCCTATGGCAGTAGTTTGACCCGTTTCCTGACGCGTGATAAACTCCTGGCTGCGCGGCTCTGCCGGGCCAAGTTTTGATGAACCTTGTGCGTGGGAGGAGGCGGAAGTTGAGCGAATCACAGCTCCCTCTGACTGGAGTCCGGGTGGTCGACATAGGCGGCTCCCCAGCGGACCTCACCGGTCGCCTGTTGGCTGACCTTGGAGCGGAGGTCATCAGGCTGGAGCCGCCAGGTGGCGACGCGATGCGCCATCGCCCTCCTCTGGCCGGCGGAGATGCTCCAGCTTCCGACCGAAGCATCTACTTCCTGCACTTCAATACCAACAAGAAGAGTGTCACCCTGGACCTCGATAGCCATGAAGGGGCGCAGACATTCCAGCGTCTGCTGGGCACGGCGGACGTTCTGGTGGAGAGCTTCTCGGCTGCCGAGCGCGAGCGTCTGGGCCTCGACGACACTAACCTGGGCCTAATAAACCCCGGCCTGGTGGTGGCGTCGGTCACCGGCTTCGGGCTCACGGGGCCGTATAGAGACTTCAAGGCTCCACCCATCGTCTCCTGCGCCATGGGTGGCAGGATGTCCCGGTGTGGTCTGGCCGAGCGGGAACCGCTGGTGGAGCCCTTCGACCAGGCCCACCAGGCCTCCGCCGTTTATGCCGCCTTCGGGATCCTGCTGGCCCTGTTCCAGCGTCAGCTTTCGGGGAAGGGCCAGCTAGTGGAGACCAGCGCCCATGAGGTGCAGGTGTCGGGGGACCAGAGCGTCAGCCAGTTCGGGAGTTCGGGTTTCGTCGCCCGCAGAATGGGGTCCCGCCAGCCGGTGTCCACCGGGTCACCTTATGGCATTTTCCCTTGTGAAGATGGCTATGCACAGATCGTCGTCATCTCGCCCGCCCACTGGAAGGTGTTTCTGGACTGGCTGGGGCAGCCCGATAGTCTCACCGACCCCAGGTGGGAGAACCGGCACCGCCGGGCGGCCGACTTTCCGCACATCGAGGCCGAGGTATCCAAGTGGTCGGCCACCATGGCCAAGCGGGAGGTCTTCTGGCAGGGCCAGGCCCGGCATCTGACCATGGCTCCCATCCTCTCTCCCTCGGAGTTCATCGAGGATACCCATACCCAGGCAAGGGGCGTATTCGTGGATGTGGAGCACCCTCGTGTGGGCCGGTACAAGGTCGTTCGCGCTCCATTTAGGCTGTCTGGGACGCCTGCGTGGGTGGCGCTGCCGGCACCCGGAATAGGTGAGCACAACGAAGATGTACTGGGGCGCCTCCCATCTGGCCAGGATGGGGCCGCAGCCACCCAGGGGCCTTCAAGGAACGGGCTCCAGGCGCTGCCCCTCGAAGGACTGCGGGTGGTGGACTTCTCAATGGCCGCGGCGGGCCCGCTCATGACCTCATGGCTGGCGGCGGCTGGTGCGGAAGTCTTCCGTGTGGAGTCGGAGTCCAGACGGCAGAGGGGTCCCTCAGGTCCGGGAAGGGACCCCCGTATCGTGCTTGCCCGAAGTGTGGAGTTCGCCGAGCACAACCTGGGCAAGAAGAACATCACCATGAATATGGGCACAGAGGAAGGCCGTGAGGTGGCCCGTCACCTTATCCGCATCAGCGACATAGTCGTGGAAAACTTCAGCCCCCGAGTCATGGAGCAGTGGGGCCTGGGGTATGAAGAGGTGAGGAAGCTCAGGCCGGATGTAGTCGTTGTACGCCTGCCCGCATTTGGGCTGGATGGGCCTTACAGGGACTACGTTGGGCTCAACTCGGCGTCCGAGGCTTTTTCGTCCGCCTATCACCAGTGGGCGTACTCCGACGATCCGAAGCCCGTAGGGTCACCGGTGATCACGCCGGACTACCTCAGCAGTGCCTTCGGGGCCGTGGCCTTGACGGCGGCGCTGCTCCACCGCCGGGCCACTGGTGAGGGCCAGCTGGTGGAGGTTGCCCAGGTGGATGCCATGTCCATGGTTGTCGGACCGGCCTACATGGACTGGCTACTGAATGGCGTCGACCCGGTGCCCCAGGGCAATCGCCACCCTCGTGCGGCGCCCCACGGATGTTACCCTTGCCTCGGACACGACCGGTGGTGCGTAATAGCGGTGGAGACCGAAGAAGAGTGGCGGAAGTTCTGTTGGGCCATCGGTGAGCCGGAATGGACGCAGGACACCAAATTCTCGACTCTAGAAGATCGACTGGAGCATCAGGACGAGCTGGACCGGCGTGTGGCCGAGTGGACATCCGAGCGGACTCCACATCAGGTGATGCACCTCCTGCAACGCGCCGGAGTCGCGGCAGGAGCTGTACAGACGGGTGAGGATGTATATCGGGACCCCCAGCTCCGGTCACAGGGGCTGATCGTCGAAGTGCCTGACCCCGAAACCGGCCCCATCGAGTACCCGGCGCCAGCCCTGCGGCTCGGCGGCCGGCGCCTACCGATATCACGGGGCGGCCACCTTGGGGAGTTCAGTCGCCAGGTATTCGTGGACTTACTGGGCCTTGAGGAGGGTGAGCTGGACCGGCTGGCGACGCAGGGGGCGCTGCGGTAGCAACAGCGGGCCCTCCCCAGGCCAGCCTCCTCGGTCCCCCAGCTAGCCTTCAGTACTTGACGCCTATTCTAGGAGGCTACCGCATCTCCAGTAGTCCCTTGATGTTTTTGTAGGCAATCTTCTCAGCGGTGGTCGAGGTCAGCTGGGCCAGGACTGACCGGTAATACTGCACTACTTCATCGAGTAATGCCAACCTATTTGCCGGCCCCAAGTCGATCCCAAATAGGAACCGGTCAGGGAATCGTTCGAACAACTCCCTCCAGCCTTCCTTCAGGGTGCCGTCCTCATGGGTTAAGGACTGCTCGTCTATCGGGACTCCCCTTTCAAAAAAGGGATGCCGCGTGGAGAGTTGGCGAAGGGTCGGTGCCGGAGCGAGAGCTCGCCGATGCCATACATCACTCCGGCGTCAAGCTGCCGTCGGAGGAAGCCGACGGTGCCGTCGTTCAGCAAAAGCTCCTTTGTAGCTCGGTCCCGCCTCATCTGGGCATACGGGAATACGTAGCCCGGATTCTCCCGCTGGATGGCCTGGACGTCCGCGAACCGCGCAAAGAGCACGACGCCGGATACCCCTGAGTTCAGCAGTCGCGACAGCAGCTCCTGGGCGGAGACGCCACCTGGGATGAGATGCGAGTGGGCGTCAATGAGAGGCAAGTTCTCGGCGGAAAATTGGGATGTAGGGCTTGGCATAGGCGTAGAGGTAACCGTGGGAAGTGATGTCGGCTCAGGCACCGACGTAGTGCAGGTCGCCGACACCAATATGCCCAAGGCAAGTCCCAGGGCAAAAAAAGCGGGCCGGTGGGCACCCGTACTCACGCCAGCGATTATATCAGTCGAGACCGGGTCATCCGGGATTCGGGTGCCCACGTAGTTGGACCGAGCACTTCTGTAGCTGAGGCCGCGGGGCGATGTTCGCCGGAGACGGAGGAGGCCCCGTCTCTATCATTGCTGAGTAGTAACGACACTGCGATAGAGGCACGGGTCAATAGCATCGACTTGAATAAATCAAGGTTGCAAGCGAAAATGTACACGCTGAAGCTCGTAAGGCGTTTCTCCAAACCTCGAAGTGGCGAGTTCGTGTCTGGCCCGAGTACGATGCCAGAGAAAGACGGCCCGCAACCGAGGCATCTTATTCTGCGTTGCCAAGGAGGGGATAGATGAAAAAAGGTATAGTACTCTTTGATTTACAGGACTTCCTCTACCAGGGAACGAAAGGCCTCGAGACTGCTGTTGAAGTCATCAACGAGAGGCAGTCTCAAGCTCTTGGCGTTGTTCATACAAAGATGCGGGCCGAAAGGCAAAGACGCTTGAGCTCCCAGATCCCCGTGCCGACCGTAGACTCTTTCCTGCCGACCGGCGACGGGTACTACCTGCTGTGCTCCCCAGCGCTTAATGACATCCTGGACATCGCTTTATGTATCATGGCCATGCTGTACTCCGATGACATCAGGGTCTATTGCGTGGCTCATGTCGGCGAGGTCAATATCTTTACCGACATGACAGGGAGAGAGAACGCCACAGGATTCGATCTAGGGTATGCCAGTCGTCTTCAAGACCTCTCAAGAGTAACAGAACAGCTCACATGCTCTGAAAACCTTATCAAGATCTGGGAGGACAACCAATACTTCGACCTCGGGGAAAGCTCGCACTCAGACATCGCCAAGGATGGCCTTGAATATCGCTGGAATCTAGCCGTACCAAACGACTTTGAGGCTGCCTGCGCCAAGTTCGGCGCGTTGAACGCAACGGTTCCCTCGGGCCTAGGGGAGCCATGACCGGCAAGACCAAGGAGTCGAGCTTTTCGTCCCACGGTTTAGTTAACGTAAACAATTCGCCAGGTGGCATCGCCGCTCGTAGTGGCAGAATCAACCCGCAGGTCCGTTTCGCTCCTACTCCATGGAATTGGAAAGACCACGAAGCCGCTGCCAGAGATTGACCGGAACCATTCACCAGCTTAAACTGGTGGCCTATCCCGGTTCCTCAGCCATCGCCCTAACCAGTGAATTTCACGTGGCGGTGGGAGCGACTCCTGGAAAGTGAGGTTTCACATGGCTACAGCTAACGACATCTGCCGCATGGATGCGGTGACCCTGGCGAGCAACATCCGCGCGAAAGAGCTGTCACCCGTTGAGGTCGTCGAGGCGGTGCTGGCGCGCGCGGAGGTGCTGGAGCCGGTCCTCCACGCCTTCTGCACTCCAACCCCCGAGCTGGCCAGGGAAACGGCAAGGCGGCTGGAAGCTGAGCTAATGGCCGGCCATGATGTGGGACCGCTGGCCGGGGTCCCAGTCGGAATCAAGGACCTCGTGTGCACGCGTGGCATCCCCACGGTGTCCGGCTCCGTCGCGTACAAGGATTTCGTTCCCGAGGAAGACGACGTCGTGGTCGAGCGCCTGAAAAACGCAGGTGCCATTATCCTTGGCAAGACGAATGTGCCGGAGTTCGGATACAGCGGCGCCGGCCACAACCCGGTCTTTGAGACCACGAGAAACCCGTGGAATGCCGCCCTCACACCTGGGGGCTCCAGCGCAGGCTCCGGCGCCGCGGTAGCCAGCGGCATGGGGCCCTTTGCCATTGGAAGCGACGGAGGCGGCTCGATACGCATCCCGGCGGCACATAGCGGAATTTACGGAATCAAGGCGTCGATGGGGCGCGTTCCCCTGTATCCCGGCGCTCGCGACGAGCGCTATCCCGGCGTTTCGAGCTGGGAGGGGCTGGAACATATCGGCCCGTTGAGCCGGACGGTGGCCGACAGCGCACTGATGCTCTCGGTCATCGCGGGCCCCGACGACCGGGACCGTCATACGCTGCCCGCCGCGGACTTCAACTGGATGGAGTGCCTCGACGGCGATCTTCGGGGGCTCAGGGTCGCGTACAGCTCGGACTGGGGATACGCTGCCGTGGACCCGGAGGTGCGCCGTGTCGTCGGCGAGGCCGTTAAGGTGTTCGAGCGCGATCTGGGCTGTGTGGTCGAGGAGGCCCATCCCGGCTGGGAGGACCCTTATTACGCCTTCTGGGGACTGGTTGCCCTGGAGTCGGATCTGCGGGGAATGCGCGAGCTGGTCGACAAGTACCCGGGCCAGATGTCCCCGCACCTGGTAGACTTCCTCCAGCGCCCCTGGACCGCCGAGGACCTGACGAACTCTGTGATGGCACGCAAGGCCTTGGTCAACAAGATGTGGAAGTTCATGCGGAAGTATGACCTGCTGCTGACCCCGACCCTCGCGTGTCCTCCGTTCCCGATCCACATGCAGGGTCCCGAGAAGATCGAGGGCCGGATGGTCGAGCCGTTCCGGTGGCTTCCCTTCACCTACCCCATGAACATGACGGGACAGCCCGCAGCTTCCGTTCCGGCCGGTTGGACCGAGGATGGCCTCCCGGTAGGCTTGCAGATCGTCGGGCGGCACTTGGACGATCCGTTGGTGTTAAAGGCTTCGGCGGCTTTTGAGGCGGCGAAGCCCTGGCGACATCGGTGGCCGCCTATGCTCGAGGAGCTAGGCTTGTAATACCTATCATGGCGATGGATTAATTTCCAGCGCGCCAACGGTCCAACCGGGAATAGTGCTCAGTCTCGGTAACAACTTGTCATTCTGAGCGAAGCGAAGAATCTGGTGGTGGGACTGGTCTCAACGGGGGGACCTGCCACCTCCCCAGACCCTTGGCCTTCGGCCAGGGTGACAGAAAAGCGACTGCTACAGTAGAGACCAACCACCAGACAGGCCGGATGCCACCGGACGCTCATCGCAGCGGACGGGCGGCGTCTGATGAGTAGAAGCATGAGGAGGCGGTAATGAGCCAGGGGCAAGTTCGGGCCAACGCGGAAGCGGGCAGAGTGCTGGAAGACCGACTGGTCGCGCCGGGGGATTGTTGGGCGAAAACGATGCGTAAGGGCGCCGTGCTGCGTATCGTGGATGTGGAAGGGAAGCAAGCGGTGGACTTCCTATGCTACAACGCCGAGGACCCCTCGGAGCGGTACAATGCTGCCGATACCATGAAGTACGCCGGTACCATCTTCCTGACCAGGGGCCACGGCATCTACTCCGACATGGGACGGCCCCTATTCACCATCGTGGAAGATACCTGCGGCCGCCACGATACCATCGGCGGCTGCTGCAGCTCCGATAGCAACCTGTTGCGGTACGGGGTCGAGGACACACCCAACTGTCGGGACGGCTTCCTCCGGGCCCTGGCGGAGTTCGGCCTGGGCAAGAAGGACATCGTCGCCAACCTCAATTTCTTCATGAACGTCCCGGTAGAGCCCAATGGCGGAATGGCGCTGGCAGAGGGCTTCTCCAAGCCGGGGGACTACGTGGACCTGCGGGCCGAAATGGATGTGCTGGCGGTGATCTCCAACTGCCCCCAGACCCGCAACCCGGTGAACGCCTACAATCCCACGCCTATACGGCTTATCGTCTGGGAGCCTGCCAACTCTGAATAGGTCAACCCTCCTGTGTACCGTGGACTCCACGCCATTGCACGCGACGCACCTCCGTTTGGACCCAGTGTCTTGCCGCTGGGCGAATGCGCGCATGAGCCCCAGCCGACCGCGTAGGTTTCTTTCCGTCCATGAGCCCCGACGGCGACGCAGGAGAGGGTCCTGCTATTGCCTCGTGCCATAAAATGCGCTATTCTAGCTCAGTCCCCTCAACTTATCGAGGTTCTACGCAGGGATAAGCTGTCAAGCAACGAATGGCGCGACCAGAAACTCGATGTGGAGGTGAATAAGAAGGCATGGATAGATACCGAGCAGAGTATATCTGGATCGATGGGACCGAACCGACCCCCAAGCTACGCGCTAAGACCAAGATCGTAAACGTTGGAGAGGAGCCCCCGATCTGGGGCTTCGACGGATCCAGTACGGGTCAGGCCCCAGGGGCCCGTTCGGACTGTGTCTTGAGACCTGTGTTTACCTGCCCGGACCCAACCAAAACTCGCGGAAAAAACGACGTTCTGGTAATGACCGAAGTTCTCCTCACGGACTTCACTCCCCACGCGACGAACACCCGGGCGGCCTGTGCCGCGGCGGCCGAAAAGTACGCTGACCAGGAGTATGTTTTCGGCATCGAGCAAGAGTACACCTTCTTTCGTGGCAATAGACCTCTAGGCTTTCCCGAATCGGGATTTCCCCCACCCCAGGGTGGCTACTACTGCGGTATTGGATCCGACGAGGTGTTCGGCCGCGACGCCGTGGAGGCCCACCTGGATGCGTGCCTGAGGGCCGATCTTGGCATCTTCGGCATCAACGCCGAGGTGATGCCCGGCCAGTGGGAGTTCCAGGTAGGCACCCTCGGGCCCCTGGAAGTGTCTGACCATCTGTGGGTCGCCAGGTATTTGCTGTACCGGGTCGCCGAGGACTTCGGCATCAATGCCACCCTCTACCCCAAGCCGGCAAGGGGGGACTGGAACGGGGCCGGGGCCCATACCAACTTCTCCACCAAGGCCACGAGGTCCAGCTACCAGGCATGCATCGACGCCGCCGAGGCCCTGGGCCGGAGGCATGACCTGCACATAACCAACTATGGCTTTGGAATAGAAGAGCGTCTCACGGGCCAGCACGAGACCTGTTCCTACAGGGAGTTCCGGTACGGTGTCTCGGACCGTGGTGCCTCCATCCGAATCCCGTGGCAGGTAGAGGTAGAGGGCAAGGGCTACATTGAGGACCGGCGCCCCTGTGCCAACGTTGACCCTTATGTGGTGACGCGGCTGATCATGGAATCGGTCTCCGGAGACGGTAACTAGGTCCTTGCTCAGAGGCGCTCCACAGTTCGCTCGCTCATACTGGGCCTAAGGCTTCGGGGGCCCCGGTTGGGCCCGCAGCTGCCAATGGGCTCAGCAGGAGCATGCTACCCTAAGGATGGGCACATCACCGGGCCCCCTTGCATCATGAGATGGGTGCCTAGCGCGGGCAGTCTTATCGGAACCCTTGGGTCCACCGGACTATCCGGATGCGCTTTGCCTAGGAGTGGCTCTGGACTTTAAACCTAACCCCCGTAGAGGAGATATCCAGTGGTAACAGATAGCAAGCAGCTCGCCCTCTTGCGTCAGGTGGAACTCTTTCGCGGCATAGACGCGACCGAGCTACAACTGATCGCCCGGGAGATGGCCGAGCAGTCTTATAAAGATGGAGACGTGTTATTCCGCGAAGGCGAGCCTGGAGACCGTCTGTTCTTGTTGCTCACAGGCACGATGCACGTCTATGTGGAGCGCGACGGCAAGACCATCACATACAGTAGGTTAGAGGCTGGGGAATTCTTCGGCGAAATGGCCCTCATCGAGGCCACGCCCCGTTCGGCCACGGTCCAGGCTGAAGCACCATCGGTCTGCCTTACCCTGTCTAGGCAGAGCTTCTTGGACCTTTTGCAGCGGTATCCCAACATCGCCCTGGCGATGATGAAAGACCTGCTCCCACGCCTGCGCCGCACGAATGTCCAGCTCCAGCATTACGCCAGCCGGCTGGCCAACGTCCCTGAGACAAGCCCTGGTCTGATGAGCTTTTCGGCGTATGACACCGGAGGCTTCTACGACGAGATGCTCCAGGCCGACGGGAGTCCTCGCCCCGGTGCGGCCCTGTTGATGCAGCGCATCGTGGCACTTCCGGAAGGAGAGCTCTTGCGGCACCAGCGAGCGTCGGAGCAAGCGCTGTTGGACCTGGGGATTACCTTCAACGTGTACGGGGACGAGTCCGGTGTAGAAAAGGTGTGGCCCTTCGACATCATTCCCCGAATCGTCGAGGCATCAGAGTGGGCGTACATCGAGCGTGGGCTGAAGCAGCGGATCCACACACTCAATCTCTTCATCGACGATATCTACCACGAACAGAAGATCGTTAAGGACGGGGTAATACCTGAGCACCTGATCCGCTCCGCCCAGAACTTGCTCCAACCCTGCATGGGGCTCAATCCCCGATGGGGAATCTGGAACCACATCACCGGCACTGACCTGGTGCGAGACGGGGACGGACAGCTGTACGTCCTCGAAGACAATCTGCGTTGTCCTTCCGGTGTCTCGTATGTGCTGGAGAACCGGCATGTGCTCAAGGCCACGTTCCCCGCGGTTTTCGGGGCCTCCCGCGTGCGCCCGGTCGACGATTATCCCAGCCGCCTGCTCGACACGCTGCAAGACCTTGCCCCCGAAGGTGTCGAATCCCCCACGGTTGTAGTGCTCACCCCGGGAATGTATAACTCGGCCTACTTCGAGCATGCATTCCTGGCCCAGCAGATGGGGGTTGAACTCGTCCAGGGCCATGATCTGGTGGTCGCCGACGGCCATGTAATGATGCGCACCACCAAGGGCTTCGAGCGCGTGGACGTAATCTATCGAAGGATAGACGACGATTTTCTCGATCCACAGACGTTCCGCTCAGATTCGTCTCTAGGTGTACCGGGTCTCATGGACGTGTACAGGGCCGGACGCGTGGGGCTGGCCAATGCACCGGGAACGGGGATTGCCGATGACAAGGCCATTTATGCCTATGTTCCCCAGATGATCAAGTACTACCTGGGTGAGGAGATCGTGGTGCCGAACGTCCCCACATATATCTGCTGGGACGAGGTACAGCGTAAACACGTTCTGGCCAATCTGGACAAGCTCGTGGTGAAGGCGACCAACGAGTCAGGCGGGTACGGCATGCTGGTCGGACCTCACGCCTCGAAGGAGGAGCGGGAGACCTTTGTCGGACTCATCCAGGCCAATCCCCGCAACTATATCGCCCAGCCGACACTTGCCCTCTCCCGAGCTCCGGTTATCGTGGAGGACCACTTCGAGGGGCGCCATATCGACCTGCGCCCCTATATCCTGTACGGTGCCGAACTGTACGTTCTCCCCGGCGGACTGACCCGGGTGGCGCTACGCAAGGGCTCGCTCGTGGTCAATTCCTCCCAGGGTGGCGGCAGCAAGGACACCTGGGTACTAGCGGAGGACTGACGCACATGCTTAGCAGGGTGGCTGACTCTATCTACTGGATGAACCGGTACATCGAGCGGGCAGAGAATGTAGCACGTACTATCGATGTGAATCTCAGTCTGATGCTCGATCTCCCCGCCGACGCGACCGAGCAATGGGTACCGCTGTTGGACACCACGGGCGACTATTCGATGTTTCAGGAGCGGTTCGGCCAGGCGTCCAAGGAAAACGTCATCGCCTTTCTCACCTTCGATGCCGGTAATCCCAACTCGATATTCTCCTGTTTGCGCGTGGCAAGGGAGAACGCCCGCTCTGTACGGGAAAACATCACGTCGGAGATGTGGGAGCAGGTCAACAAATTCTATCTGATGGTACGCGCGGGGGCTTCAGCCGGAGGCGTATTGGCGGACGCCCACGACTTTTTCTCCGAGATCAAGATGTCAAGCCACCTTTACGTGGGTATCACCGATGCGACCATGTCACATAGCGAGGCCTGGCACTTCGGTCGCCTTGGGTGCCTCTTGGAGCGCGCCGATAAGACTTCCCGAGTCCTTGATGTCATGTACTCAAGCCTGGTGCCTTCCATCACCGATGTCGATACGTCCATCGACGACATCCGATGGTCCTCAATGCTCAAGTCGGCCAGCGCGTTCGAGATGTATCGCCAGCGCCATGGGCGCATTACGCCGCACCATGTCGCCGAATTCTTGATGCTCGACCGGGAGTTCCCTCGCTCCATGTATTCGTGCGTAGCCATAGCTGAAGAATCACTGCACGCCGTTTCGGGCTCAGCGGTGGGCACAGCCCAGAACGCCGCTGAAGAACGCCTGGGTCGCCGACGCGCGGAGCTGGCCGATGCCCAGATTCAAGAAATAATCAAGGGTGGGCTACACAGCTTCCTCGTCACCTTTCAGACCAGGTTGAACCATGTCGGCGATGCGATCTACGACACCTTTTTCGCCACGCCTCCGGTAGGTGTTATCGCCTCAAACGACAGCCACACTGCATGAGCTTATCAGCGGGATAGGGTAGCCCATGCTGTTTGAGGTCACACATATCACCAGGTTTTCCTATAGCCAGCCGGTCTTTTTAGAACCCCTCAGCGTACGGCTGCGCCCCCGAAATGATAGTTGGCAGAAGCTGCTGCACTTCGACATGCGCTTCGAGCCACCACCTGCGGGCCTTTATACGTACCTGGACCTGGAAGGAAATGACACCTCTCGTGTGTCGTTCAACGGCATTCAAGAGGCGCTGACGATCACCACGACCTTTGAGGTTGAGACCTTCCGCACCAATCCCTTCGATTTCATCCTTGATCCGGCTGCGCTGGTCTTGCCGGTCGTCTATGACGAAGATACCGCGGCTGCTTTGGCCCCTTACTGTGATCGCGCCACCTCGGGAGATGAGGTGACGCGCTTTGCCGAAGGTATCGCTACAGAGGTCGACGGAAATACGGTACCGTTTCTGAGCGTCCTGACTCGCCGCATCCAAGAAACCTGTAGACTCGCCACGCGACGGCTGGGTGATCCCCGGCCCGCGTCGGTGACATTGGAAAATCGGCGCGGCGCCTGCCGTGATGTGGCAGTCTTGCTAATGGAGGCCTGCCGTGCCGTCGGACTCGCGGCGCGCTTTGTCAGTGGTTATGAGGAAGGAGACCCGAAGCGAAGTGAGAGGGAGCTACATGCCTGGGTCGAAGTGTATCTGCCTGGGGCCGGTTGGCGTGGCTACGATCCGACCCAGGGCCTGGCCGTCTCTGACCGTCACGTCGCGCTGGCGGCGGGACTGACTTCAAGGGCGGCGGCACCCACCTCGGGAACATTTCGCGGCACTGGTGCAAGCTCGAAGATGCGGACCGACATTCGTATGAGGATTGTGAGCCCTGAGTACGGGCCCACCGTTACGTGAATACGGACAGTGCCGGCTAGAGGGATGCAGCGTCACGCTCGCCGGTGTCGATACGAATGGCGGAGATGACCTGGCTCACAAATATCCTGCCGTCGCCTGGAGTCCCGGAGTTCGCGGTGTCCTTGATGATATCTACCACCTTCTCGGTGTCCTCGTCGCGGACTACCACCTCCAGCTTGACGTTCGAGGCCGTGTAATCGATGTAGGTACTGGTGCCTCGGGCCCCGCGCCTCGTGACGCCCAAGTTGTCTCCCTGGCCCGCGCTACGTATTATGGTCATCCCCTTGAAGCCGGCTTCGATCAGTGCCGATCTGACACTGGCTAGCTTCTCCGGCTTAATGATGGCCTCTATCTTGTTCACAGTATCGCCCCCTTTGCCAGCGGTAATGTGCTGCCCCATGAGTTTGTCGTCTCACCCGGTACTTGTCAATCCCCTTTTGGAGAGCCCCGAATCGTTGCTTGCCGGCCCATTGAGGAACTGGTTGCACCCAATGACTGGGGACCTCCATAACTCAGGATGTCAGTGACCGTGCAATCACAAGTGGGAGCACGCGGGGTTAAACCGTGAGGAGATGCCAATCACTGGCTTGCGAGTGAAAACCCTGTTTGTAATCCAATTCGGAAGATTCTATAGTAGAATCTAGTCTGGCCCATGATAACGCGTTACGATAGAAATTTGGCTCACCGAACCGGAGAGTGGCTCATGATCGATGAAAGGAAGGAACATTGGCAGAATTCTTCGGCGACATAGAGCGATTTTTCGCTGATCTGTATCCGTATCGTTGGGCGCTCACGATCGGCGCCCTAATGGCCGTCACTGCTGCCGTCGCATTCGGGTATCGCAAAGGCTGGCACATGGCGCTCTGGCGGCGGCGACTGGCTGTGGCGATCATCGGCACTCCCGTGCTGGCTGCGGTTGTGGTTGCCGGCTGGTGGCTCGGCTCCCCGCTTTTCACCAGCAAGACGGTCATCGAAGAGTTCCCCTTTTCCTTCAATGCTGTCGTTCCCTCGGGCATGACCCGTAGTGGAGTAGAGGAGACCATGTCGGCGATGGCCAAATTCGACCAGCGGGTTCTGGAAGCGATGCCCGTATCCATGGTTACGGAGAAGACCGCCGCGGTGAAGGTCAAGTCGGGCAGCTTTCGAGACGCCGACAGTTTCCACAAGGGGAGAGGCCAAGCGACCATTTACCGTAGTCCCGACGGCTCACACCTGCTGAGGCTGGAAAACCTCGACGTCACCAATGGCCCGGACCTGCATGTCGTACTCACACCCCATGGGAGCCCCGACAGCCGGAGTGACGTCAAGGTCGCGGGATACGTTGACCTTGGAAAGCTCAAGGGTAACAAAGGGGACCAGAACTACGATATTCCCGGACAGATAGACATAAGTGCCCAGGGAAGCGTGGTCATCTACTGTAAACCCTTCGCGGTGGTCTTCAGCGTAGCCACCCTGGAAGACGAAGAGTTCCCATTCGCGGCCAATGCCATTGTTCCTTTGGGCATGACCCGAGCCAAGGTAGAACAGGTCATGGCAGAGATGGCGAAGTTCGGTCTGGAAGTAGTCGAAGCAATGCCCGAGGCTACGACACAGAAGAGCCAGGACGATGCCTTGATGAATGGTGGCATGGCTATGGTGAAGGGGGGTATGGCCATGGTGAAGGGGGGTATGGAGACGTCGGACGAGGATCTCGTGGAAGAGGGCATGGGGACGATCCAGGAAGGCGCGGCTATGTCGGACGACCTCATAATTACGGAGGAAGGCATGGCCATGATGCATGAAGGCGTCGAGAAGTCGGACGAGGCCATGCTGAATAAGGCTATGACGATGTTGCAGGAAGACGTGGAGAAGTCGGCCCAGGCCATGTCTGAGCAGCCATCGGTGGTGAAGCTCAAGACTGGAAGCTTTCGCGACGCCGACAGCTTCCACAAGGGTAGCGGCCAGGCAGCTATCTACCGTGGCCCGGATGGCTCGCACATACTCAGGCTGGAGAACCTCAATGTTACTAACGGACCGGACCTTCACGTCATCCTCACGCCACACCAGAATCCCAAAAGCAGGGATGATGTCAAATCCACTGGATATGTCAACTTAGGCAAGCTCAAAGGTAACAAAGGGGATCAGAACTACCCTATCCCCGATGACGTGGATGTAGAAGCGCAGGGAAGCGTGGTGATCTATTGCAAGCCATTCCACGTCATTTTTAGCGTGGCCTCGCTACAGATCGCGGGCTAGGTTGACCCAGGGAGCCGTAGGAAGGGTAAAATGTACCTCGGGCCTTATGATGCATGACACGCCCCCTGTAGAGGCCACGCGTGGTGGGTACCGGCATGTTGCCCAGGGTTGGCAATGAGGAGGGACCGATGGCATACCAGCCGATCGAGAACTACGGAATAATCGGCAATATGCACACGGTGGCCCTGGTAGGCATGAACGGGTCCATCGACTGGCTCTGCTGCCCAAATTTTGATTCTCCAAGCGTTTTCGGGGCGATACTGGACGACAAAAAAGGAGGCCACTTCAAGATTGCTCCCGCTGGGACCGGCTTAACCCAGAAGCAGATGTATTGGCCAGGGACCAACGTGTTGGTGTCCCGGTTCCTCTCGGCCCACGGGGTCGCGGAAGTCATAGATTTCATGCCGGTAGTTCCTGGCAATGCGCAAGCGGGGTATCATCAGCTAATACGTCGTGTGAACGTTGTCCGAGGCACCATGCGCTTCCGAATGGAGTGCTACCCAGCTTTTAATTACGCCCGAGATGGCCACGAGACCGTAGTTACTGGAGCGGGCGCGACCTTTCACTCGCAGGACATCGGTATGCGGCTGTCGACTACTGTTCCGCTCAAGGAAGCCGATAGAGGGGCGGTAGCCGATTTCACCCTGCAAGAGGGACAGACTGTGAGCTTCGTGCTGAGGGAGATCGTTCCTGGATCCGATAGCAGCGGCCTACCCACTGAGCAGGAAGCCGATCAGCTCTTCAAGGATACGGTGCAATACTGGCGGCGGTGGCTCTCACAATGCTCATATAAAGGCCGGTGGCGTGAGATGGTTGAGCGCTCGGCGCTGGTGCTGAAGCTGCTCACCTACGAGCCCACTGGAGCGATCGTAGCAGCTCCTACGTGCAGCCTTCCCGAACAGCTGGGAGGTGAACGTAACTGGGACTACCGGTACACGTGGATCCGTGACGCTGCGTTCACTCTGTATGGCCTTCTCCGCGTCGGCTTCACCGAAGAGGCTACCCGCTTCATGAGCTGGATAGAACACCGCTGCCACGAGCTTAATCCGGATGGGTCCCTCCAGATCATGTACGGAATCGACGGGCGCCACTCGCTCACCGAAGAAACCCTCGACCATCTGGATGGGTACAAGGGCTCTCGGCCGGTTCGGGTCGGTAATGGGGCCTATGGCCAGCTGCAGCTGGACATCTATGGCGAGCTCATGGACGCGGTCTACCTCTATAACAAGTACGGAACGCCGATCTCGTATGATTTTTGGACCCACCTCCGAGAGCTTACCAACTGGGTGTGCGACAACTGGCAGCGAGCCGACGAGGGTATCTGGGAAGTTCGCGGTGGCCAACAGCACTTCGTGTACTCCAAGGTAATGTGCTGGGTGGCCCTGGACCGCGCTCTGCGCCTGGCCGACAAACGGTCATTTCCCGCCGATCGCGAAAGGTGGCTGAAAGTTCGGGACCAGGTCTACGAAGAGATCATGGAGCGTGGCTGGAATCCCAACCGCCGGGCGTTCGTGCAGGCCTATGATAGCGATGCCCTGGACGCATCCAATCTGATTATGCCCCTTGTATTCTTGCTATCGCCAACGGACCCAAGAATGCTCAGCACGTTAGACGCTATCAATAGGTCCCCGGAAAACGGAGGGCTGGTCTCCAACAGCCTGGTCCACCGATACGATGTCGACAGAACATCCGATGGGCTCTCGGGGATCGAAGGCACGTTTAACATCTGCTCCTTCTGGCTGGTAGAGGCCATGACCCGAGCCGGACGGACGGACCAATCTCGCCTGGAAGAAGCCCGGCTCATGTTCGAAAAGATGTTGAGCTACGCCAACCACCTGGGCCTCTACGCCGAGGAGACCGGTCCCGGTGGAGAAGGACTGGGCAACTTTCCGCAGGCCTTTACCCACCTGGCCCTGATCAGCGCCGCATTCAATCTAGACCGTGCGCTTGGTGGCAGAAGCTAGCGGCGCACGGCCGGCACAGGAGATCGGACCATGAAAGCCATCGCGGTCACGCCGGGGATGCCCGGTTCCATGGCCATCACGGAAGTACCCCATCCCCAGATTGGCAGCCAGGATGTTCTGGTCAAGGTCGTTCGCGTCGGCGTGTGTGGGACAGACTCGGAGATCAGGGCAGGAGCGTACGGGACGGCGCCGCCCGGCTGTGACCACCTGGTAATCGGGCACGAGTCCCTGGGCCAGGTGGCCGAAGTCGGCCCCGAGGTGGATGACCTAGCCATTGGTGATTACGTCGTGGCGTCCGTTCGACGTCCATGCTCCCATGACCACTGTACGCCGTGCCGTGGGGACCAGAACGATATGTGCGTGACCGGAGATTACACGGAGCGAGGCATCAAATCGCAGCATGGCTTTCTGTCCGAATACTACAGCGAGCACGTGCAGTGTCTTACCAAGATTCCTGCCGAGCGGGAGACGATCGGGGTCCTCCTGGAGCCCCTTTCCGTCGTGGAAAAAGCAATACGGCAGACCTTCAAAATTCAGGAACGCCTGCCCTGGAAAATTGACAACGCTATTGTGCTGGGAGCCGGAGCCATTGGCCTTCTGGCCGCGATGTTGCTGCGGCTTAAGGGTATCAACACCTACGTACTCGACCGGTCCGAGCCGGGAGAGTTGAAATCCCAGCTTATAGCGCGGTTCGGTGCCCAACACCGCAGCGTCAGAGGATCGTCCGTTTCGGAGGTTGCCGCTGAGGTGGGGCCGGTGGATCTGGTCGTGGAGGCTACGGGCCATGCGCCCCTCGTTTTCGAAGCCTACCAACACCTGACCATGGACGGCGTGCTCTGCCTGGTGGGAGTCTCTGGTGAGCAACGCGCCGTCCCCGTAGAGGCCAGCGGGTTCAACAACAGCCTCGTCTTGGGCAATCGGTTGGTGTTTGGCTCGGTCAACGCTAACCTGGTGGACTTTCGGATGGGCGTCATCCATTTAGAGGATATCGGCCGGAAATGGCCCGGTGTGTTGGAATCGGTCATAACGCGGCGCACGCCCTTCGACCAGTTTGAATCCGCCTTTGATCGCCGACCTCAGGATGTCAAAGTGGTAATAGAGATGGACCACCCGCAGTAGGACTGGGTAACGAGTGAGTCGTGGATACCGACAGCGGCACCTGCTTGTTCCAGACGTCTCTGTGCCATCATGAAATGCCTGCACTAAACCCTCCTTGGGTTATTGGCAGATTACCACGCTCCCTATCTCACCGTCAGGGTTCCTGTCATGGACTCGTGGCCCGGGATAGTGCACTTGTACTCGAAGCTCCCCGTATCGCGGGGAGATAGTGACAGTGCCTTTTCTCCACGCGGTCCGATCGTCACGTCGATGCCAAGCTCGTCGATGGTGAAGGTGTGTATGTACAGGTCATCGTTCTTGAGAACAAGGCGGAGCATCTCCCCAGCTTTGGCGTCCAGCTCCGCAGTCCTGAACTCAGTCGTCTTCATCAACACCTCGATCGCTCCGGCGCGGTCCGCCTCCTCGACCGTATCGCGGGCGGCCAGGGTGACAACCGCCGACACGGCGACCAGGACGGCTACCACGACTGCGACACCTCGCAGCGCGTTGCGCTCGACTGCGGTCGCCTCGACACGAGCCGTGCCGCGCCGGAGCTGTACGAAGGCGACGATTGAGCCGACAAGCGCCATGATGGATGCTATGGTCGTGACAACGGCCACGCCGAAGTCGAAGACGCTATTGATGCTGCCGGTCGACTCGATCAGGTAGGGTCCGTACGACAGCCCGGTGCCCAGCAGACCGGCTATGGCGCCGAGCACCAGCGCCCATGACCCGAACCGCCAGATCAGACCGGCGACAACGAGGGCTATAGCGATGTTGATGATCAAGAAGACCAGGTTCGATGTGTCACTTGAGACGAGCTGGACGATTCCCAGCACGACCATCATCGCGACGATGGTAATCAGACCCCCAATGGCAAGGCGCGAGTAGAACGGTCGGCCGGTGGGCTCGCTGATCGTGGCACCTGTCTGGGACATTCGGACCCTCCTGGCAAGAATTTCCTGAATTAGCTTAAACGGTTTCTGGTTCAGCGGCCTGAGAGCAACGTCTGTTTTGGAGACGGGAGAGCGGGGCCGCACTGGCGATTCAGTGCAGCTTTACATGGACCAAGGCGCATCCAAAAAGAAGATCGGCGGCGCGGCCTGAAGGGCACCAACGAAGTGGTCATCGTCCAATCGGAGTCCATGACCGTCGATGTCCCCGCCTTCCAGGAGATCGTGGAAGAGATCTTCGGGGAGCTGGTCGCCCTCGGTCCCCAAGTGATCAAGAAAGGGACCTTGGTCAACTACTACCAGTTCCAAAGCGACTTCTTGGTCTCCCAAGACCGGCGTACCACCATCATGCCCTTCACCATGTTCGGCGAGTTCGACGACGCCACCGACAACATCGTTAAGGTGCTTAGCATCGTGGACCGCGCCCGGGAGGAGCCCGGCTTCAACGTCCTGATTACAGGCCAGGCTACCCTTAGTCAGGACTTTGAGGAGTTGGCCCAGGATGGTCTCGCGAGGGGCGAGGCCTTCGGCGTACCCATAGCGGTGCTCATACTGATCCTGGTGTTCGGAGCCCTGGTGGCGGCGCTGGTGCCCGTGGTCTTGGCCGTCGCCTCCATCATCGTGGCCTTCGGGGCGGCCTCGTTGCTGGGACAGCTCTTCGGTCTCTCCTTCTTCGGCAACACCATTTCCCTGGGAGGCACCGAGATGGTGCTGATGACGGCGCAATCTCAACAGGGATAGGAATGCGATGAGCGGTTCAAGAGCGAATCACCGAAAGGGTCGTGGCTCAGGCAAGGGACCTGTGCTGAGCCTGGGGGCTTTGACCCATGTTGGGATGCAGCGGTCCAACAATCAGGACGCTTACTGTGCTCTGGTTGGCCGAGACGCGCCTCAAGGGGTCGATGCCCTGCTGGCAGTGGCCGACGGCATGGGTGGCCACAAGGCCGGCGAAGTAGCCAGCGCCATGGCCATCGATGGGTTGGTGCGCTTCCTGTCGCCTCAGACTGACGGGGCCATCACTCGGGCGAGACCTGGAGGGTACGACTCCAAACTGGAAGAGATCGTGCAACGGGTCAACGGGAGGATACATAAGCAACTGTCTTGAAAGTCAAGAGGAATGGTCGGCGACTGCCGGAGTCAGGTCGCGCCAGGGTGAGCGATGCTTGAGCATGGAGTTGAGGATAATCAACAGCTTGCGCATGCAGGCTGTGAGGGCCAGCTTCTTGGGCTTACCAGCGGCCAGCAGCCGCTGGTAGAAGTCCCTGATAACAGGGTTGAAGCGACTGGCAACCAGCGCTCCCATGTACAGGGCGGCGCGGATGCGGGCGCGTCCACCCCAGACGGTGCGTTTGCCCCGCAGGGTGCCGCTGTCCCGGTTGAAGGGAGCCACCCCTACCAGGGCGGCGATCTGCCGGCGGTCCAGCGTGCCCAGCTCCGGCAGATAGGCCAGGAGAGAGAGGGAGACTTGTTCTCCCACGCCGGGAACGGTGCGCAGGAGGTCATCCTTCTCTCGCCATACGGGACTCTGGCGAAGAGTCTGCCGCAGTCCCTCATCCAGGTCGTCCAGCTCTCGCTCCAGCCATGCAATGTGGGCCTCGATGCGGGGACGGACGGCGATGGCGGCGGCGCTCAAGCGGTTCTTCTCCGAGACCAGCATGGTCATCACCTGGTGCCTGCGGGCAGCCAGGGAGTTAAGGGCCTGGGTCTCGGCGTCTCGCAGAGGGCGCACGGGTGGACGAACCGCTTCGGCGAAGTGAGCCAGAACCGCCGCGTCCAGAGCGTCGGTCTTGGCCAGCTTCCCGGTGGCCCTGGCGAAGTCCCGCACCTGGCGGGGGTTGACGACGACCACAGGCACCGCGTCGGCTGCCAAGGCAGCCACCAGCGGCACTTCCAAGCCGCCCGAAGCCTCCAGCAACACCATGACCGGTTCAAGGGCCTTCAGCTGGGAGACCAGCTGCCGGACTCCTGTCTCGTCATGGGACAACCTCCCATCTGTCGTCCGTGGGACGGACTGCGACGTCCACCTGGGCCTTGGATACATCAATGCCTACGTAGATCGATTCTTGCTCCACGAGCACCTCCTGCGAATTACTGGCCCGTCCTTGCGAGATGCGGGCTTGGTTGGCCCAGGCAACTGTTCGGGCTCTATTCGGGATGGGTGCGGCGACCCTCGCTTTCTGACGGTCTTCCATGACCAAGGAGAAACCGGTCTGCCGCACCCAGATCCACCTTAGTGAAGTGATTGTCACATACCAAAATTAAGATACAAGGAGGCGGCCCGTCCGGAGACCCAGGGTATGGGCAGCACATTGACGGCCGCCTATCTGGCCGGTCCCATCCTCTACATCGCCCACGTGGGCGATAGCCGGGCCTATCTCCTCAGGAAGCGGAAACTTCAGCAGCTCACCCAGGACCATAGCTGGGTGGGACAGGAGGTGGCGCGGGGGGCTATGACCGCGGATGAGGCCCGGGTCCACCCCCGCAGAAATATCATTACCCGCTCCCTTGGAACCGTTCCACAGATACAGGTGGACAGGATCGCGCTGGAGTTGGAAGAAGGAGACACTTTGCTCTTCTGCTCCGACGGCCTGTACTCCCTGGTACCCGACGAAGAGATAGCCCGCATTCTGAGCGAAGGGGCCCCTCAGCAGGCATCCGAATCTTTGGTGGAGAGGGCCAATGCCCTGGGTGGCCACGACAATGTAACGGTTGTCGTCGCTCGAATAGACCACTTGAAGGTGGACAGGGCCTCTCCCGCCGATATCCATCAGAGGACCACCGTGGAGCTCAGGCCGGGGTTCACGATGAGACGAAATATAGCCAGGACCTTGCTTGGAGGTTTGTGGCCCTTGCGGCTACCGGCATGGGTGATCATAAAGCTGGGTCGGGCTCTCTGGCGGCTAAGATCATGATTGACCTTACATCGATCGGTGTAATGGCAGATGGATATCAGGTTTCCGTAGGCGTGGCGTCAGGAAAGGTACCGGAGCACCCAATATCATAAGGTTAGAGAAATACAAGGTCGGGACTCTCTCGTACCCTGATACAAACGCCGACCCGATTGAGAGACAGAGATGCAACAGCGAATAGGAAGATATCAAATACTAGAGGACATCGCGGCAGGAGGCCAGGGCACCGTTTACGAGGCGTTCGATCCTCAGAGCGGCCAGATCGTGGCGCTGAAGGTATGACACCCCAGCCTCACCGCGGACCCCAACTACCTGGAGCGCTTCCGTAGGGAGGCGTCCCTGGCTGCCTCCATAAACCATCCCAATGTCGTTGCCATATTCGAGGTTGGCGAGGACAGGGATTTGAACTTCATCGCGATGGAGCTCCTTCCCGAGAGCCTGGCGCGGGTCATTCAGAGCGGTGGCTCGCTGAGCGCTGAGCGCGCCACCGACTTCGCAACCCAGATTGCCAATGGCTTGAGTGCCGCCCACGCTCTGGGCATCGTGCACCGGGACATAAAGCCCCAGAACGTGCTAATCGGCCCCGATGGAACGGCCAAGGTGACCGATTTCGGCATCGCCCGTGCCGAAATTCTATCTACCATGACAGCCGCCGGTGCGACTCTGGGCACTCCTCATTACATGTCCCCTGAGCAGGCTCGAGGGGAGCGTACGGACGGACGGTCGGACGTCTACTCGTTGGGCTGCGTATTCTACCAGATGTTGTCGGGGGAGCTGCCATTTAAGAGTACGACCCCGTTGGCGGTGATCCGGCAGCAGATCGAGGAGCGGCCGAGGCGGTTGCGGGATCTGCGGTCCGATGTGCCAAGGGCACTGGAGAGGGTTGTCGAGCGGTCCATGGAGAAGGACCCGAGGAAGCGGTTCCAGAGTGCGTCTGAGATGGCCAGGGCCCTACGTGCCACGGGTCTCGCCCGGGCGCAGCGTGGGAGACAGGTCCGCGGGAAGGCGCCTGTCCCTGTGCCGGCGATCGCCGTAGAGCCTGCTCCGGCGCGCGGTAGAAAGCCGTCCGGGCTCAAGGCTAGGGCCAAGGGCCGAATGTCTGGCCTCCGGGGGTTTATCTACGGGTTTACCTTCTTCGGAATCGTTGTTGCGGCTGCTCTGGTGGCAGCCGTGGCGATCTTTGGTGATGGCTCCGGTGAGATCGAGATTAAAGAGCTACCGGGGCTGGGGTCAACGGCCCGGGCCCTCGGTGATGGCTCTGGTGAGATTTACGAAACAGTGGCAGCGGCGCTCAATGGTTCGGTCCCACCCGCAGGCTCAGAACCTGCCGGTCCCTATAATTCCGAGAACGGCATGGGAGAAGCAGAGGCGGGTGAACCCACTGGCTCATTGGCTCACCTGCCATGGCCTCCCATCGGAGAGGGTGAAGTCGTTGTATTCGAGGAGGATTTCAATGACTGGGTGACGGGCTGGGACCCTGATCTGGGTGCCGAGGTTGAAGAAGAGGATGGTAACCGCGTTCTCCACATTCCCAAGCAGCCAGATGGCTGGAGCACGGGTCACATCTTGGAGGACGGGCGGATGAGCTTCAATTTCCGGTCGTTAGGCATGAATGAGGACTCGGATGAGTTACTGATAGTTGCCACCCACTATACGCATGAAGACGAAATGCACTATCGGGTGGTTATATGGCCAGACCGGATCACGCTGGCAAAGGTAGCGGACGGGGATGCGGTGCCCCTCGCGACCCATGACCTTGATATTGCTCGCGATGCATGGCACATGCTGACTCTAACGGTGCTTGGTCCCCAGCTGATAGTGGACCTTGACGGCGAGACCGTGCTCGCCAACTTCTACGAGGGTATGGTCCCCGGGTCTATTCGTCTCCAGCAGGTCGACCGTTCTTACCATATTGACGACGTCCAGATCGTGCTCCTGTCGCAGGATCCTCCGGAGCCCATAGTCCCCATATTCGACGGGAAACTACCTGAGCCGGCCCTAGTCGTTTACCGGGATGAAGATTATCCGGCGTCCTGGGACAGCCAGCTGGATTACATAACCGAGGGACTCGCCTCAAGGAGATACGAAGTTGTGGGTGCCGACCAGCTAAGCGACTATATGATGAGTAACGATGTAAATACTTGCGTTGTGTTCGCACAGGACGTAGTGCCCGCTACGGTTGTGGATGACCCCTTCGCTCCCTCTTCGGATTCCCTCTTCAGTGACTATATGAGACGGGGAGGCAGGGTAGTCTGGATCAAGGACATGCCGCTCTTCTATGTGGGGCTACCTGACCGCGAAAGTATCGATCTCGGCGATGAGAGTCACGCGAAAGTCCTTGGAATGCCCGTAGAATGGGTCGGATATGACAATGATGAGGATATTGTAATCACCGAATTTGGAGCCCAGTGGGGACTGACCCAGACATGGATAAGCATGCGGCCCACCGCTGGCGCCGCAGTTACATTGGCGGTTGCGTCTGAATCACGCAACAGTTCCGCCTACTATTTAAACATGGGTGGACCTCCCCTATCTGGATTCGTCAGGATCTGGGATACCGACGATGACTTTGTAACTCCGGAACATTTGGACGATCTGGATAGGGTCTGTCGATTCCGGGGGTCTCCTTCAGTGGAGACCGGACCACTGTTTCCGGCAAACGGGCACTATTACGGGGTCGTCAGGGTCGAATGCGGTCTCACCTGGCCCGAGGCCAAAGAGGCGGCGGAGAGCATGCTGTTCAAGGGAGTGAGGGGACACCTGGCGACGATAACCTCCCATGAGGAGAACCGTTGGATCGTAGACAACACCGATCTGGGCTCCGACCAGCTGTGGATGGGGGGAATACAGAAGAGGCCCAACGACGGGCCCGACTCCGACTGGCGTTGGGTTACGGGGGAACCCTGGTCCTTTACCAATTGGAATGACGGCGAACCCAACGACGCGGGAGGAGACGGAGAATTCTATCTTACGATCTGGGACCCCAGTGGGACATGGAACGATGAGAACCCCATCGGCACCCAGTCCGGATACGTCGTCGAGTTCCCGCTTCCATTCGTGGCTGACCCACGGCCGATTCCCGCCGAGAAGCTGTTTCGCCGGGCAATGAAAACCATGAACAACCTGAAGAGCTTTCGTATGAAGGGGCAGTTCGTGCAGAAGAGTCCTCGGGGTGCGTTCGAGATGGCCCTGGAGGGCGAGAGATCGGGGAGAAGAGCCAGGGTAACGGAGATTTCCAGAGACAGGGATCGTGAGTCCAGAAACGAAAGGATACTGGTGCCGCCGTACGTATATTATAGTGACGACCCGGAGGGCGGCAGGTGGCATCGCGAGCCCATGGACCGGACCGAAGCCTTTGGGGACTCTATGCTTGACGCGGGGGAATTTATGTTCCCCCATCCCGACACGCCGCTTCGATTCTACAAGCTGATGCCTCTGGGTGTGGAGCACATCGGGGATGTCGATGCCAGCCACATCAGGGTAAAGGCCGACTGGAGAGGTATCGGGCAATGGCTAGAGTCCCAAGCCAGGCAAGGCGAAAGATCGGCACGTGCTTCTGGCTACAGTCCAGAGGAATTTCTGGAGGCCTTTTCTAAAGAGCAACCAGGGCGATTGGATGTCTGGATAGACGAAGACGGATTCCTGCGGAAGATGACCATCGAGTTCAGCCAGGGTCCCGGTGTCGGCTACGGCGAGTTCCAATACTTTGATTTCAATGAGCACATCGACATCCAGCCACCGGACCGGTTTCAGGAGATTCCCGCGGAGAAGCCCGCGCCAGTTCTCGCACCGGCTCCCACCCCGACGCTCGCGCCTAGGGCCAGGCCAAAGCAGCCCTTCGGGCCGCTGATAAAGATACGGTACAACAACTCGCTGCACTTGTGTGGATGTGATAGGGATAGGGGGTTTGAGGATCAGTGGGAGCCCGGCAGGTGGCTTTATGAGTCACAATGGGAATACCATACGGACTACCCCGTGGCCCTCTCGGCTACCCTCGACAGGCCCCTGAATCCCCACGATGATTATAGACGGACCTTCATCGGGGAAGACGACGGTGCGTATACATATAGCTGGGAGCCGGACCGCGGCATGCACCTTAACCTTGAGCCGAGACCGGTCGCGGACTCAGGACTTCTACTGACCCGTTCAGTGACTCCCGCCGTCCTGCAGCCGGGAATTACGAAGGTCCTCATGCGGGCGACCGTGAAATTAGTTCGAGCACCCAGTATCCACGACCTTCCGGTGCAGCCTGTCGGAATTAATATGGGGATCGACGTAAACAGTGCTCAGCGGTATGACGGGATGGAGGACATAAGGGTAGTTTCCGTGTCGGACAAAGATACGTGGAGGGATTTCGGCCCGTTCTTCGACAAGAAACGTGAATACGTAATTGAATTCGAAGCTGTGCTAGAAAACCCCAACTCGTTTCCGGTCTCTTACCTTCCCGCCGTTAGCGCCTCCCTGGAGATTGAGCCCGAGAGCGCCCAGACGTCTTTGGAAGTCTCCCTGCCGAAAGGCTTCGAGACCGCGGCGGACGAAGTGTCGTTTGAAGCCGTGGGGCTGGGTGGGGAATGGGTCAGGTTTACCTTCACGAACCCCTCAGACGAGGTCAATTCGTGGATCTTCGAGGGGGAGCTCAGGGGAATATCCCACTGGTGGCAGTCGGCAATCCAGCCCGCCCGCTAGGCCGCGCCGCCAGGGGGAGAGACGATAGGGCGCCTCACCTTCCAGTTCGATCTCGCGGGCTCAGGCACCTGGTCCTTACGGAGCAAGACCGGAAACGGCAAGCCCGTAGTAATCGCCCACGACGTCCCCCGTCGTCGAGTAGAGGAGAGCCCCGTCAGCCCCGGAGTAGACGTAGGCTTTCCCGGTATCGGTGAAATTCTTGATAGCGGAAATCCGGTTCGCCCCCACGATGAAGTCCGACTTCCCGTCCCCGTTCACGTCTCCAACCCCCGAAAGGGAATTGGCGAACAGATCTCCCGACTCGTCGCCGGTCACCGAGTAGAGGGGAGCCCCGTTGGCTCCAGAGAACGTGTAGGCCTTCCCGGCATCGGTCTTGCCGGAGGGATCGGCTCCGGAGGTTCCCACGATGAAGTCCGCCTTCCCGTCCCCGTTTGCGTCTCCAACCCCAGAAACGGAAACGCCGAAGCCACCGTACGCGCCGTCGTCACCGGTCTTCTGGTAGAGGAGGACCCCGTCGGCCCCGGAGTAGACGTAGACCTTCCCGACATTAAGGTTGCCGGCGACAACGGTGGCAAACGCCCCCACGATGAAGTCCGGTATCAGGTCCCCGTTCACATCTCCAACTCCGGAAAGTGATGAACCGGCGAACCCATCGCTTGCGGTATCACCGGTCACCTGGTAGAGGAGAGCCCCGTCGGCCCCGGAGTAGACGTAGACTTTACCGGCTTCGGTCGTGCTGGGGGTATCGAACCTGTACGCCCCTACGATAAAGTCCGCCACCCCGTCCCCGTTCACGTCCCCAACTCCGGAAACGGAATGGAAGGAATCGCCCGCGGCGTCGCCGGTCTTCTGGTAGAGGAGAGCCCCGTCTGCCCCGGAGTAGACGTAGGCCTTTCCGGCATTGGCCTTGCCGGGGGCGTCGGCGTCGCGTGCGCCCACGATGAGGTCCGGTATCCCATCCCCGTTCACGTCCCCAAGCCCGGAAACGGATATGCCGAACACATCGCCCGAGGCGTCGGCGGTCTTCTGGTAGAGGAGAGTCCCATCGGCCCCGGAGTAGACGTAGACCTTCCCGGCATTGGTCTTGCCGGGGGCATCGGCTAGGGTTGCCCCCACGACGAAGTCCGCCTTCCCGTCCCCGTTCACGTCCCCAACCCCGGCGAAGGCCGTGCCGAAGCGATCGCCCGCGGCGTCGCCGGTCAGCTGGTATAGGAGAGCCCCATCGGCCCCGGAGTAGAGGTAGACTTTACCGGCGTCGCCTTGGTCTGCCCCCACGATGAAGTCCGGTACGCCGTCACCGTTTATGTCACCAGCCACGGGGGCCCCAATCGCAGGGGTGCTCACGGCCCCGAACACCGTCGTGAAGGTATAGTCTCCCGATGCCAGGCCCGGGTCGAGGTCAACCCGCAGCTTCGCCCTTACCATATCTCCAGGGGCCAGCGTTACATTCTGCAGACCGTCCTCGGGGTCCACCTCCTCAAAGAGATGTTCAACCTCACCGACCCGCATGTGCTGCCTAGCTGGTCGCCGGTCTGAACGGAATGTAGATCAGACTCTAAGAAGCCAATCTTTGTGCCAGAAGGGTTCTCCACATTCCCGCAGGGCGCAATAAGCGTGAGGTCAATATTGGACTTGTTCTCGATGTATATCCAGGTCTGAGGTCTACCAGCAGAAAAGGACTTCAGGGGTGGCTGAAGCTGTACCCCCACGAACTCAAGGGATGTGACTGGCTTGGTCTTCTCCTTGTCGAACCACAAGGCCAGGTTGTCCCCGCTGATGACCACTGCCGAGCCCAAGCGCAGGGCGCTGGGCACCTCCCGGCTCACCTGGAAAACGGTAAGGGCTAGCGCCACGCCAAAGGCGGCCAGGAAAACACTGACTCCCAGGATGACTCCAACCCACCGATTCTTGGTCATCTTCATGGCGCACCCACAACCTTCTTAAAACTTTGCTGGAGTCTACCACGGGGACCCAGGAAACACTAAGCCGCGGATTGACTCACAATAACGGCTGCTTAGGAGTGTGGCGTTGATGATGTGGTTCTGAGAGTTTACACAACTAGCGTCTCTTACATATACTGACAACTGTCGATTAGAACGGTCCTCGGTCTTCGGTATCGGAACCAGACAACGAAGAAGAG
Organism: Dehalococcoidia bacterium; assembly: GCA_965247295.1. Lineage (GTDB taxonomy): Bacteria > Chloroflexota > Dehalococcoidia > Lucifugimonadales > JAGWBF01 > CBDFGQ01. Next base: position 641,840 of record CBDFGQ010000008.1, on the reverse strand, counting down.
TAGATAGCGATGGACTACTGGACAGAGCCGCAGCTCGACTCTATTCACAAGATGGTCAACCCCCGCTCCATCGCGGTGGTGGGTGCGACGGAGCGGATGCAGTATGGCGGTCGCTTCCTGAGCTCGGTCCTTCGCGCCAGGGATCGGGTACGGGTCTATCCGGTCAATCCACGCTACGAGGAGCTCATGGGCGTGCCGTGCTATCCCAGCGTCGGCGACCTGCCGGAGAGCCCCGACCTCGTGGGCATCATCGTGCCGTATCATCGCGTGATCGCGGTGCTGAGGGAGTGCGCCGAAAAGGGTGCCGGATCGGCCATCGTCATCTCCGCCGGGTTTGCCGAGCGAGGAACGGAGGAACGCCGTGTCCTGCAAGAGGAGCTTGGGGTTCTCGCTCGGGAGACAGGCGTGCGAATCTCTGGTCCCAACTGCCTGGGCATAGCCAACGTCAGGGACAACATCTGGGCCTGCTCGACCTCCTCCGTAACCGACGTGGACATGATCGGCGGCAACGTGGCGCTGGTGTGCCAGAGCGGCGCTTCCGCCTTCGGACCCTTTCTGTCTCGCGCCGTAGCCAGGCGAATCGGCTACTCGTACATAGTCTCGACGGGCAACGAGGCGGACCTGGAGACGACGGACTTCGTTCGCTACCTTCTCGACGACGACGATACCAGGGTAATCGCCATGTTCATCGAGGGGTTCAAGGACCCTCGAAAGTTCCTCGAGGTAGCCAAAATGGCTGCGGAAAAGGGGACACCCATCGTTGCGATAAAGATCGGTCGGTCCGAACCTGGGACCGTGGCGGCTCGGTCCCACACGGCGGCCATCACCGGCGCGGACGAGGTCTATGAGGCGGCATTCAGACAGTATGGGGTGATACGGGTCCACGATTGGGACAAGCTGCTGGAGGTATCTCAGCTTCTCGCGGACGGTCGTGCACCAAAAAGGCACGGAGTAGCGCTGGTATCCCACTCAGGCGGCGTCTGCTCGCTGACGGCGGACGTGTTTGGCCAGGCGGAGCTTGAGCTCCCAGGCCTCACCGACCATGCACGGGACGGTATCAACGACATTCTCCAGGGCTTCGGCTGGGCGGCCAACCCTGCCGACATCACCGGACACGCCAATCGCGACACGGTAGCGCCGATTATGGAGTACATGATAAACGAGCCGGAGGTGGGGGCGTTGGTGGTCGCCAGCTCGGCAAGCGAGGCCCAGGCCCAACACATCGTCGATTTGCGAGCCGGTCACGACGAACTCGTCGCCTTCCTGTACACGGGAAACGAGCTTGGGGAGTCCACGGGCCTGGAGACCCTGAGAAACGCGCACATCCCGGTATTCCACAGCCCGGAGAACCTTGCCTACGCGTTAAGGCAGCTACACGACTACCATTCGTGGCGTAAGGGGCGAATGCGGTCTGGGTTCGCGAGGGCTCGCCCGGCGTCGCCTGACGTGCTCGCCACCGCCGAGGAGTTGCTGTCATCACACCGAGGTGCCCTGGGCGAGCACGAAGCCAAGAAGTTGCTCGATTTGTGGGGGATCCAGACGACTCTGGAGCGGCGGGCGTCGACGGTAGAGGAGGCATCGGTTGCGGCCAGGGAGATCGGCTATCCGGTGGTACTAAAGGTTGAGTCCCCGGACATACTGCACAAAACGGAGGCCGGGGCCCTGAGGCTGGACATCCGTGACGCTGAAATGCTACGGCTCGCCTACGACGAGATCCTGCGCAACGCGCGAGAGTACGCGCCATCTGCCGACCTCCGGGGCGTCCTGGTGCAGGAGACCGTCAGGGGTGGCGTCGAAGTGATCGTCGGGGTAACTCAGGACCCGCAGCTGGGGCCGGTATTGCTATACGGACTGGGAGGGGTACTGGTCGAGCTAATGAGCGACGTGGCCCACCGTGTCTGCCCGATAACTCGCTGGGACGCGCAGGAGATGGTCGATGAGGTCAAGGGAAGCCGGCTGTTGAAGGGATTTCGGGGCCGGCGCAGGGGTGACATATCGGCCCTGTTGGACACCCTTATGAAGCTGTCCGACCTGGCGGTGAATCTCAGAGACCGAGTCCAGGAAATAGACATAAATCCCCTCGCCGTGCTCCCGGAAGGCGAAGGGGTGAAGGCCGTTGATGCCTTGGTCACCATAAGCAACTCGAGCGGGAGGACCACTGAATGAACCCCCAGGTCCGACGCTCCTGGCTGATTGTCCCGGCCCACGATGCGGACGCACTAACGCAAGCTGCCGATTCGTCCGCCGACGTCGTCGTGCTGGATCTGCAAGACACCGTCCACGATAAGAGAAAGGATCGGGCCCGAGAGAACATACCGGGCGCCACCAGCCAGATGCGGGGTCGAGGGGCCGAGGTCTTCGTTCGGCTGGATGTCGAGCTGATGTATGCCGACCTGGCGGCCTCGGTGTGGCCCGGTTTGACGGGTGTGGTACTTCCCGGGGTCACCAGTGCGGACCAGGTGAGAGAGGCGGACCAGATTCTGGGCCGGCTCGAAGCGGAGCGGGGCGTGGTCAAGCCGGCGGCAGTCGGTGAGGTCCGTGAGGCAGATGATCCCAGAGGCCCTGAGCGGGAACTGGAGATACACCTCTGTCTCGACACCGCGCGCGGCAACTGGGACGCGATGGACCTCATTCGGGCCAGCGGCCGGATCAAGTCGGTCAGCCTCGGACGCGCCGACCTGGTGATGGACCTGCGCGTGGAGCCTGCGGGAGACCTGCACCTGATGCCCTACCTGATGCAAAGATTGATTATCATTGCCTACGCCACAAATGTGCAGCCCATTGGGGCATGGTGGCGTGCTACTTCCCGGGGTCTGGTGGCCAGCTACCAGGCAACCCTTGAGGCCGCAACCACCGGACGGCGAGCCGGATCCCGGGGCGCACTGTGCATGAGAGCCCACCAGGTGGAGGCATTGAACGTAGGTTTCACGCCCTCTGCCGAGGAGACGGCGTGGGCCATGGCGACGGTCGATGCCTTCGGCGAGGCCCGGGTTAGTGGCAAATCGGCCGCTCTTGTCGACGGCGAGGCCACAGACGCGCCACGCGCGGCGATAGCGGCGAGGGTCATCGAGTGGGCGAAGGAATGCCAGGCCAGGGACCGGTCCAAGGCCTCGGCAGGCTTATAATCCGGCAGCCTATCATTCCACCAGGGGGACCAGTAACATGTCCAGACGAGTGAGACGGTCGGGCCTGACCATGCCCATCAACAATCCCCGGTTCGTCGGTCGCGCGTGGACGCGTGACTGCGATTTCCTGATCTTCGACCTGGAGGACTCGGTCCCACAGTCACAGAAGGAGCATGCCCGTACCCTGATCAGCGATGCCATCGCACAGGGTCAGAGGGGCGGGTCCGAGATCAACATACGGATTAACTGTGCCTACCCAGAGGCGGACGTTCCGGCTGCGGTGTGGCCGGGTGTGCGACAGATTGCCTTTCCCAAGGCGGAGACCGCGGACCAGATTCGCAAGCTGGACGAGCTCATTAGCGAGATGGAGCGGATCCGGGGCATCAGGCCCGGCACGGTGCGGATAGGGGTCTCCGTCGAAACGACCCTCGGCGTGGTCAACTCTTATGAGATCGCTTCCGCAAGCTCTCGCATCGACTCCTTCGGCGGCGGCACAGGGTACGATATGTCGATGGACATGGGGATAGAGATGTTCGTCGGCTTCGACCAGTTCGTCTACAACCGCGGCGAGGGAGAGCTGATTGCCCTCGCGCTGGGGCTGGAACGAGAAGGTGGCGTCTATGTGCCGGACACAACGGGAAACGTCGGCGACGCGGACCTCGCACTCAACAGGGCTGAGGCCAACCGGAGGGCCGGGTTCCGGTCGGGCGGTGGCCTGCACCCCAACGTCGTGGCGCCTCAGAATCGTGGGCTTACGCCGACTTCCGACGAGTTGGTCTGGGCCCAACGAGTCCTAGAGTTCTTCCGAGAGCTGGACCACCGAGCCGAGGTCGTGGGAGAGCTTGACGGCCGCATTGTGGACAGGTACGAGGCCGCGAGAGCGGAGGAGCTAATCGAGTGGGCAGGACTGTGCGCGGATCGCGATGCCCAGAAGGTCGCTGCCAGGGAACGGACCATGGCTGTAGAGGGAGGGTAAGCAACCGCCGATGAATTCCTTCGTGCGTCGCTCTCACCTGATTGTATCGGTTGTTGATCGGCAGGGTGTCGAGGATTCCTGGACTCACAATGCCGACTCCGTGATACTGGACCTTTCTGACATGGTTCCCGACGGCGAGAGATCGGCGGCCAGAGGGCAGGTCAGGGACTCCATACCCATGGCCGCCAGGGGTGCCGCCGAGGTCTTCGTTCGCGTCAACAGATCGCTCGCCCATGCCGACATCGAAGCCTCGGTGTGGCCAGGTCTAAGGGGAATCGTCTACTGCGGCGCCGAGTCAGGGCGCGAGATGGCGGAAGCGGACTCCCTGCTCACGGAAATGGAGAAGCGCCGTGGCATCGCCGAGTTCTCGTTGCAGATCATGGTACTTCTGGACTCTGGCAGGGGCGTGTGGAACGTTCGAGAGATCGTCAAGGCCAGCCCCAGGGTCAGCTCTGTCGGGCTGGACGAGATCAACCTGTGCCGAGACCTGGGTATAGTCCCCGATCCCGATTTCGACCCCTTCGTGTACGCCAAGGGGCGCATCATCGTCGAAGGTAGGGCAGCCAGGATTCAGCCTGTGGGCATCAGCCATCCCTACGGCCTGTTTCGACGGTCTGATGACGCCGATGAAATCCATAGTTTCGCTTTGCGAGGCAAGAACCTGGGCTTCGCGGGGGCCATCTGCCCAGAGCCCTCCTGGGTAGAGCCGTGCAACCGCGCCTACACGCCCTCAGCTGAACAGGTGGAGTTGTATGGTGAGACCCGGCGGCTGTTCGCGGAGGGCGTGGCACGGGGGACGGCGGCGGTGCCCTACCCCGGCACGACAACGATGATCGACGTTCCCGTTGATGAGCGGGCCAGGCTGACACTGGAGCTGTGGGAGCGCTGCGCCGCCAGGGACGCCGAAAAGGCTGCGGCAGTGCGGCAGGCCAGGCGTTAGATACCGGGCATTCGGTTCGGAGAACGCCGTGGTTGCCTTGACTGAGGTCCCCCATATCTGTTATCGTCGTCCCCAACGGCGAAGACGGAGACGAGTAGGCGGCCAGAAGCGCCGCAGCGAGCCGGGTCCGGTGGAAGCCGGTGCGTGAAGGTCGACCGAAAATCCCTCCCGAGCCGCCAGCCGAACACCTCGGTCTATCGAGGTAAGTAGACCTGGCCGGGTACGCCATCCGTTATTAGGGCGAGGGCGTGATGACGCCTGGTGAAGCGTCCCCGAGGCTTTCGGGGGAATAAGGGTGGTACCGCGGGAACATTTACAGGCCCGCCCCTTGAGGGGGTGGGCGTTTTATTTAGTGAGCGACCGCCGGGTAGGATGAAGCCTGTCCAAGGAAGCCATAGTAAGGGAGAGCCGGAGATGAGCGAGATACTGCTGTATGACACTACGCTCCGAGATGGGACCCAGATGGAGGGGATAAGCCTGTCGGTTGAGGACAAGCTGCGGATCACCTCGAAGCTTGATGAGCTCGGGGTCCACTTCGTTGAAGGTGGCTGGCCGGGGTCGAATCCCAAGGATGATGAGTTCTTCCGCCTGGCGCGGGCCCTAAGCCTGAAGCACGCGACCCTCACTGCCTTTGGCAGTACTCGCAGGGCCGGAGGCTCGACAGATACGGATGCCAATCTGCTGGCACTGCTTGCCTCGGAGGCGCCCGTTCTGACCCTGGTGGGCAAAGCATGGGACATGCAGGTAGAGCGGGTGCTGGAGACCTCTCTGGAGGAGAACCAGGGGATGATCCGAGACTCCATCGCCTTCCTGCGCCAGCGCTCGCGTCGCGTGTTCTTCGACGCCGAGCACTTTTTCGACGGCTTCCAGGCAAACCCCAACTACGCCCTGGCGTGCGTGCGGGCCGCGGCCGAAGCGGGCGCCGAGTACGTGGTCCTATGCGACACGAACGGAGGAGCGCTCCCCGACACGGTTCGCCGGGTGGTGGCCCAGGTCAGGGAAGAGGTGCCCGTGGCCCTGGGTATCCACTGCCACAACGATGCGGAGGTGGCCGTGGCCAACAGCATCGCCGCCGTCCAGGCAGGTGCCATCCAGGTGCAGGGCACTATCAACGGCTACGGAGAGAGGTGCGGCAACGCCAACCTTCTCTCCATCATCGGGAATCTCAAGCTAAAGCTGGGCCTCGACTGCGTCACCGACGAGCAGCTCCAGCACATGACGGAGGTGCACCGCTTTGTCGGCGAACTCGTCAATCTGCCTCGGAGCCGCTTTCAGGCCTACGTTGGCGAAAGCGCCTTCACCCACAAGGGTGGCCTCCACGCGTCGGCCATGGCAAAGGTGGAGGAGAGCTACCAACACGTCTCTCCGGAGCAAGTAGGTAACTCCAAGCGGGTAGTCGTCTCAGAGCTATCGGGCCGAAGCAACATCGCCATCAAGCTTCAGGAGAAAGGCCTCTCGGCGAAGGTACCCAGGGACCGGATTCAGGAACTTCTGGCGCAGCTCAAGGAGCTGGAGAGCCGGGGCTTCCAGTACGAAGGCGCTGAGGCCTCCTTCGAGCTCCTGGTCCACCGCTTCCTGCCGGGCTACCACCCGCCATTCCAGCTGGTGGACTACATGGTAGTGACGGAAAAGGGGCGCCGCACTGCGGGCCAGGCCCATGGAGAGGACATGCTTTCCGAGGCGGTCGTACGGGTCCGAGTAGAGGAGGAGGTGACGCACACGGTGGCTGAGGGCAATGGCCCGGTCGACGCTCTGGACAGTGCGCTACGTAAGGGGCTGTCGCAGGCCTACCCCGCGCTGGAGAGAGTGCAGCTTACCGACTACAGGGTGCGCGTAGTGGACCAGGGATCGGGTGGCACCGGCGCCGTGGTGCGGGTCCTGGTGGAGTCCACCGACGGAACGCGGCGCTGGAGCACCGTGGGCGCCTCCACCAACGTCATCGAGGCCTCGTGGCAAGCCCTGGCCGACAGCATAGAGTACGCTCTGCTTCCCAGCTGAGTCCGGCGCCGGCCAATTATACAGAACGCCTCCCCCGGCCCTGAAGGAGGGAACACAGGGTGCTCCTCTTCAGTGCACGCTAGCTGGTGCATTCTAATGACTATCTCCTGACATCTGCTCTCAGGTCGTGTCGTTGACAGGATATCAATGTCTCATTTAAAGTAAACTACCTTTAACCTGACAATCCAGCGTGAATATCGTACCAGCTGTGAGGAGGAAGCTAAATGGGAAGCAAGGACATCGCCCAGACCGCTCACCTGATGCGGCGTGCCGGCTTTGGGGCTCCCTACGATTTGCTTGAAGCTCAAGCTGCAAAGGGCTACGAGGCCACGGTAGAGGAACTCCTGGACCCGGATGCGCACGGTGTCCCCGAGTTTGACGAATTTTTGCCGGCCCGCTTCTACCCGGCATACGAGTGGCCGACGGCAAACCAGCATTCCGAGGCCAACCTTACATACCACATCGTCAGTACACCACGGCCGTTGGTGGAGAAGATGGCCCTGTTCTGGCATATGCTCTTCGCCACCGGCAATGCTAAGGTGATGAGCGACCAACAGATGCTTCTCCAGTTCGCCATGTTCCGAAAGCACGGACTGGGGAACTACAAGGAGTTGTTGAAAAACCTGGCCAAGGACCCGGCCATGATCTTCTGGCTGGACAACAACGAGAATCACAAACACGCCCCCAACGAGAACTGGGGTCGCGAACTGCTGGAGCTATTCAGTATGGGCCAGGGAAATTATACCGAGGACGACGTCAAGGTGGCCGCGCGTGCCTTCACCGGCTGGACCCTTTCACCCAAGATCCCTGGTGCTCGTGCACATACCTGGGGGTTCGAATACAAAGAGGAGGACCACGACGACAGCGAGAAGGTCTTCCTGGGCCAGAGTGGTAGGTTAAATGGCGAGGACATCATCGACATCATCGTACAGCAGCCCGCCACCCACCGGTTCATCGCGCGGCACCTCTACAACTTCTTCGTGAGCGACGAGGTCCAGGTGCCAAGCTGGCATGATGAACCCCCGAAGGACCCGGAGGCTGTCCAGGCTATCGCCGACGTCTTCAGGGATTCGGGCTACGAAATCAAGGACACGGTGCGGTTTATCCTTAATTCCGGCTTCTTCAAGGACGAGGAGACCTGGTTTACCAAAATGAAAAGCCCGGCCGAAGTCGTCGCCGGCACCATGAGGTTGATCGGTGATTTCAAGGAGCCTAGACCCGGGCTGGCGCTACTGTCCCAGGAGACTGGCTTTCAGGGTCAGCAGCTGTTGAATCCACCAAGCGTGGAAGGATGGCACACCGGCCACGAATGGATAGACAGCGGCTCCCTGGTGCGCCGGATCAACTTCATGAGCGAGAACGTGAGCAACCCCAGCATGCCCGGCGTGAGATACATTATCGATAGGCTAGCAGACAAAGGAAGCTCCTCAGCCGAAGAGCTGGTGGACAACTGCCTCGAGCTTTTGGGTTGCGTACGTCTCGAGCCCGAGACCAGACAGGCGTACATAGAGCACGCGGAGGCCGGGGGCGAGATCGGAGGGCCCGGCACTTCCGAAGGGGAACGTGAGGCCTTTGAGCAGCGGTGCACTGAAATCCTGCGGCTGATTGGGGCCTCGAAAGAGTACCAGTTCTGTTAGACTGGTAACGAATAAATACAATACGGCAGAAGGTACGAGGGGAGAACGTGAAATGACAAAAGATCCAGTGCTCGTGGTACTGCAGCTTACGGGCGGTAACGACTATCTCAACACCATAATCCCTCATACCGATCCCCTCTACAGGGACTACCGCAAGAGGGTGGCGGTTCCCGAGGACCAGATGGTCTCCCTTGACGACACATATGGCCTGCACCCGTCCTTGGCGCCCCTCAAGCAGTTTTGGGATGAGGGCTCGATGGCGCTGATCCATGGGATAGGCTATGAAAATTCATCAAGGTCTCACTTCCGCTCCATGGACATCTGGCACACCTGCGAGCCCAACAAGATAGGGACCGAGGGATGGGTCGGCCGGGCTATCAGAGCCGTCGACCCCAACAAGGAGAACGTCCTGACCGGTGTCAACTTCGGCCAGGGCCTACCCCGTGCCCTGGCGGTTCGCGGTGTCCCCGTGGCCTCCGTCTCTCAGCTGGAGACCTATGGGCTGATGACGAGTATCGCGCAGGATGACCAGAGGGCCAAGGCCCTGGAGACCTTCGCGCGTGTCTACTCGCCGGCCATTGGCCGTGGCATGGCCATGGAGTATTTGAGTAACACGGGCCTGGACGCCCTCAAGGGCGCTGACATCCTTAGAGTTGCCCCCGAAAGGTACAGCTCCTCCGTAGAGTACGCCAGTAATGCCATCGCTCAGAGGCTCCGCAACATCGCCATGGTCCACCTGGCCGACCTTGGCACCCGCTTCTTCTACACCCAGCAATCTAGCTATGACACCCACGCAGGCCAGCTGGGCTGGCATGACTATTTGTGTAGGGATTTGTCCCAGGCCCTTGTGGACTTTTTCACCGACCTCAGGGAGCATGACGCATCCGACAACGTGGTCATGATCATGTTCAGCGAATTCGGCCGCCGCGTCCGGGACAACGGCTCCGGCACCGACCACGGCGCCGGCGGCGTCGCCTTCGCCATAGGCGATGGAGTCAAGGGGGGACACTACTCCGAGTACCCCTCTATGAAGGCTGTAGACCTGGATGAGGGAGACCTGGCCCCCAATTATGACTACCGAGGCCTCTACTCTACCGTTCTGGAGCGGCACATGGGGCTTGATCCCGTTGAAATCGTCGATGGCAACTACGAACAGCTTGACTTTGTCGCCGATAGATAGCCTGCCCACGCAGTGCAAGGGGCGCTTGCTCTCCCTGCAGAAGTAGGTCTGCCCGCTCAGGTTCCCCGAACGATGGGGAGACCGTGGGCCTTCTTGGAGCATGGGTAACAACAAACAGGAGAAGTCGACATGCCTGTCACCACGTTAGCGCCAGGTCGTGCCTTTACTTACCTGGACAGCATGGGCCGGGGCAGTAATTCTGAGACGGGCTTCCGACAGCCTGTGGACGTCGCCCGCAGGGGAGACATACTCTATGTGGCCAACGCGGGCGATGAGTTCAACTATGGTAATAGAATCACGAAGGTCACCCTGGACCATGACTGGATCCAGGACATCGGCATTCCCGGCCCTGGAGGGGGCACGGTGGTACTGCTGGTCAGTGACATCGGCGATGGTCAGTTCCTGTGGCCCGGTGGCATCGCCTTGGATCGAGATGAGAACGTTTTCGTCACCGACCAGCCATGTAACAACATAGTGATGTTCAAGAGCGACGGTACCTTCCTGGGCAAGTGGGGTGACCTGGGCTCCGGCGAAGGTGAGTTTGACACCCCCAGTGGCATCGTTTTTGATGAGAGCGACAACCTGTACATCGCCGACACGAAGAACCATCGCGTGCAGAAGTTCACCAAAGACGGCGGGTTCCTGGGAGAGTTTGGCCGTTATGGCAAGGAGGCGGGCGAGTTCGATCTGCCGTGGGGTATATGTCTCGACAAAGAGGGCAACATCTATGTGGCGGATTGGGGCAACGACAGGGTGCAGAAGTTCTCTGCCGATGGCGAGTACCTTTTCACCTTCGGGAGGTCAGGTACCGGCAAGGGGGAGTTGGTTCGCCCCAGTGGTGTAGCGGTAGACAAGGACGGTGATGTCTATATCGCCGACTGGGGAAATAACCGCGTCAATGTGCACGAGGCTAACGGAGACTATCTGGCAACCCTGGTCGGCGAAGCCAGAGACCCATCGCCCTGGTATCAGATGACGCTGGACGCTAACCCTGACCTGGTCAAGGCCCAGGCTCGCGTGGACATGGAGCCCGACAAGTATCTGCGCCGGCCGACGGCGGTGGATGTAGGCGATGATTACAAGATCCTGATCGTTGAGTCCAGGATACACCGTATTCAGATCTACCAAAAGGATCCCAACTACCAGGACACCCGGGCCAACATCTAGGCATCCTGAAACATTACGTGAGCGACCCTTCCTCTCGCAAGGGGCTTTGCCGGGTGGAGCTACTGGCGGCCTGATGCCCTAACGCACTCATGCATGGTGCAATTAGACTGTGTATCTACAGATATTGAAGTAGGTTCCGTCTGCCTACGAGTGGTTTAATATACGCCACCGGGACCTTGCACCAACCACAAGCGAACGGAACCCCCAAGATGGGCCTGCTTTCTTTCCCTCGAGGCTACCCCAGGAGACCGCCCTGGAAGATGGCGGACTGCTTGCGGAAGACCTGGAGGCGATGGCGGGTGGACTCCACTACGAAGACCCGGCCCTCATCATCGACTTCTACTGCAATGGGCCCCTGAAAAGCCTTCTCGCGTTCGTGCAGACCCTGGGCGATCTCCCTCCCTTTCACTGCAAACGGATCCAGCTCCACGCGTTCCTTTCCCCACTGCGACAGTGTTGCCTCGCCGGTCAGCTTGGTGATGAAACTGCCTTCCGCGTCGAACACTTGAAGGCGGTCGTTTTTGAAGTCGGTGACGTAAATGGTTCCATCCTTGTCAACGGCGACTCCGGTGGGCCGGTTGAACTCCCCATCACCCTGTCCCGACGTGCCGAACTTCAGCAGGAACCGGCCGTCCGGGGCGAATTTTTGAATGCGGTCGTTTCGCCAGTCGGCGATGTATACGTCCCCATTCTTGTCGATTTCTATGCCCCAGGGAATGCTAAACTCGCCGTCACCGCTGCCGGCCGTCCCCCACTTGGATAAGAACTTACCCTCTTTTGTCAACACCTGGACCCGGTTATTTAGGCTGTCCACCATGTACAGGTTGTCATCAGCATCGAAGGCCAGCCCGGAAGGGCGGTTAATTTCGCCGTCTCCATCGCCGGGCATCCCCCATTTGCCGATCCACTCCCCGTCCTTGGTAAACATGGAGATTCGGTTGAGCCACTCATCGGCAACGTAGACGTTGCTCTCGGAGTCAAGCGCCACGGATGTGGGCCACATGAAGCTGCCATCGGGAGTGGACTCGCGTGTCGCATCTTCCGGCGACACTTTTTGGCCGAAATCTCTTACCACCTCTTCGTCCACCGTGAAAACCGTGACCCGCTTGCCGGGGGAAAAAGCCGGAGTCTCAGTGCCACGGCTTAGCACGTACAGAAGGTTTCCTTCGCCCCGGGCTATCGCCACCGGATGTAAGAACCCGTTCCCACTCCGGACTTCTTGTCGTCCGATGGTGTGGCTGTACTGGAATGTTACAGGTGCTATCTCAGTAACCATTTTTCCTCACAATGGTCTCATATTCCATAGGTGACTGAACCCAAAAAAACCAGACGGTGAGGGCTCATGTTGTCACTTGATGAAGTCAAACTGCTCGAAGGATCCCCCAAGAATGGGAAGGGAGTCAAGACCCATCCATTTCTCCAACAGCGTGGCGTAGGTGCCACGGAAGTCGTTGTTCCACTGAAGGTCGCCCTCGTCCAGCTTACCCGGCTCCAGTGAAGGATACTCTCCGTAGGTGCCACCCTTTACAGAGTCGCCGATCACAAAGGCCACGCTACCCGAGCCGTGGTCCGTTCCCGAGCCGTTCTCCTGCACCCGCCGGCCGAACTCGCTGAACATCAAAATCACCACCTCGTCGTTGGCGTGGTGCTCCTTCAGGTCCTGATAAAGGTCGCTTAGGGCGTTGGAAACCTCGGACCAGAGCTTGGGGAAGAGGGTTGACTGGTTGGCGTGGGTATCGAAGGCGCCGGGGTCAAGGCGGGTGTAAAGAATCCTGGTTCCAAAGTCCGACAGATGCACCTGAGCGATGTTCTTCACCCATTGAGAAAAGGGGTCCCCGTTGTACTCCACAGTGGAGGAGTAGTTCTGAGGCGCCATACTGAGGATGTCGGCTCCCTTCAAAGCGTCCAATCCGGTCTGAGACAGGTAATCGTTCACTGGGCCGCTGCCGATCATGGGAGAGTACATTCTGGCGAATATATCCAGGGCCTCAGTCCTCTGGTCTTCGCCCTTTAGTCCGGTCAGCACCCCGTAGGTCTCTAGGTTGCCTACTGAGGCCACCGAAACTCCAGGGGCAGCAAGGGCCCTCGGGAGGCCACGGCCAAAGTTTACTGCGGTCAGCACATTCTCTTTGTGGGGGTCCAGGTCCCGGATGGCCCGGCCCAGCCATCCTTCCGTGACCATTTTCTCGGGCTCGGCGGTATGCCAGATATCCATAGAGCGGAAGTGAGAGCGGATGGGGTTGGGATAGCCGATACCCTGAATGACGGCAACTTTCCCCTGGTCGTACAACTCCTTTATCGGCGCCATGGTTGGGTTGAACCCGACCTTGTCATCGATTGCCAGGACCTGGTCCGGCTCTACCTTCAACACCGGCCGGTAGTCAATATACAAGGGGTCGGTATAGGGGACGATGGTGTTCAGGGCGTCGTAGGCACCCGACAACTGAAGTACCACCAGCACCGGGTCCTTCTTGTTGGACGTCATGATTTCCTCCTTCCCAAAATGAGGATTTGTCTCTCAGTCTCCTGATGGGTAGGTCCCAACAGCCGAGGGCTGCGGCTAGGCATAAAGGTATTCCTTGGTAGCTACTATCATCTGAAGCATCTGGCCAACTTGCTGTGGGAACTCCTCGGTGTTGGTGTGCAACTCACCACGCTTTTGGGCGTGAGCCACCAGCATGCGGCGGGTCTCATCGGCCAATTCGTAATGCCCCAACATCTGGAGGCAGCCGTCCACCAGGCCCTCCGGAGAAATGGTAGCCTCGTCAGAAGCCAGTCTGTTGATTATTTCCTGTATCCCCGGGAAGTTTGTATTACCCACGAAGTCGGCAGTGAAGTTAATGCGGTGTACCAGTGTCCCACCGTCGATCCACTCCTCCCCCGTATGCCAGCCTTCTACTGAAGGTGGGTTCAATGGCTCCTGCCCCATGAATTTCATTTCGTCGAAGATGAACTCAAAGCCGGGTTTGGGAGACGTCCAATCGCCGATCAGGCGTAACGTGCCTACGACTGTCTCCACCGGACTCTTTATCCTGGAGAAGCGGGCATTCTTGAAGGCGTCGGAGTTGAACAGCACCCGCAGCATGGAACGGATGTTGTAACCGGACCGGAAGTACTCTTCTTCCAGCATTCTTATCGTTTCCGGGTCCTGCGGTGGGGTGTCCTTCCAGGCCGGCACCTGAGCATCGTCGGCCACGAAGTATTTGTACAGGTGACGGGAGAGGAATCGGGCCGTGGCCGGCTGCTTGACAATGATGTCAATGATATCTTCGCCATTGAAGCGGCCGGTCTCGCCAAGGAAGGTCTTGACCCCGTCATCGTGGTCGTATGGGTTATAAACGAACCGTGCGTCATAACGGCCGTAGGGTTGCGCCGGGATTGGGTTGGCAATGGTCCAGCCGGTAAAGGCCCGAGAGCACTCCTTCACGTCGTCCTCGGTGTAGTTGAACTGGCCGTCCATGCCCACACCCATGGAGAATAACTCCAGCAACTCTCGTCCGTAGTTCTCGTTGATGGCACCTTTGTGGCTCAGACAGTTGTCCAGGAAGTACACCATGGCTGGGTCTCTGGAAATCTCGACCAGAAGGTCCCTGAAGCTGCCCATCCCGTAGCGGCGGAACATCTCCAATTCCACATAAGACGTGCCGTAGTTCTGAGTCTTGCTGTCGGAGGTGCAGAGGACGCCGTGCCAGAAGAGGACCATCTTCTCTTCCAACTGGGCCTTCGAGTTTATCATTCTCCACATAAAGTATTCCGGTACGCCTCGGGTGAAATGATTCCATTCGATGAAGTACCGTTCCGCTAGGTCCAATTCCAGGCCATTCGGATTGTCATCGGGATGGAGGAGTTCCTCCACCATTACCTCGTACCCCTTTGCCGTTCGGCCTTCCAGCTCATCATACTTGGCTCCGAATCCGGCGCGCCGCATCAGGTGAGCCATCAGAGCGATATCTTTATCTGCCATCTGCTCTCCTCCTCGATTGCTAAGTATTATAGCACTGAGGTTCCGTCTACGGGTGTGTACATGAGATCAGGCAGGACCTCCTCCAAGGCTTCCTCCCGCTAGTCTGTGGCTTGAACGTGAGAACGGCTATGATATCTACGCGTAGCTCCGTGTCCTGGGTCAGGGTGTAGCTGCCTACAGACATACAATTATTCGGAGAGCAGCTCGACGGAGCGGAGGTCGGCTATCGCCGCGTCGAAGCGTTCCAACGAGTTGTGCAGATACATGGTTGCGCGCTCACCCTCATAGTCGCAATACCCGCCTACGACTATCCAGAAGAGGAAGATATCCAGCATCGAAAGCCTGTAGTCCCGCAGACACTGGTCGAAGGAGTAGTCCCCGACTCCACCCTCCTTCAGAAGCGCGTGATACATGCGCAGGAGGTCCATCTCCTCTTTCCTGCGCACCTCCGGTGGAAAGGACTCGGAGATAAATGTGGCCACATCATAGGTCCCTCTGCCCCGTGAGCAGAACTCCCAGTCGAAGACCACCAGAGGACGATCGCCATCTGGGGCGTCGAAGAAGAGGTTGTCCAGGCGATAGTCGCCGTGGACTATCGTGTGGGGACGATCACCAAGCCGGTCCCTTATCTGCGGGATATGGGGCCCCAGACTCTCGCCGATTCGGAGAAGGGAATCGGGCATACCCTTGCCGGCCTTTTCGACGAATATGGGCCACGAACGGGAGTATATCCTTTGGTAGAGCCCAGCGTCTGCACTCTTCAAGGGCATCCAGTTGAGCCGCCCCAGGCGGAGGCTGTCCCACCACGAAGCATGGACCCTGGCCAAGAGTCGGATGACCAGTCGGGCCTCGTCGAGAGAGCATCCGGCCAGGCTGTCCCCCAGCCGAGTCTGGGACAGGTCCTGGAGGAGCAGAACTGTGCGCCCGGTTTGCGGGTCCGTTGCGCTGTAGTAGCGGTCCGGGGTGCGGATGCCGACCCTGGTTGCGATCTCCTCGTAAAACCTGACCTCGCGCCTGTAGCCGCCCAGCACGTTGGCTAGGGCCTTGATGGTTGGATCAGTGGACGGAAGCTTGGCTATCAGGGTACGAGGCAGGTCGTCCTGGTACATGTCGTACTCCAGCGTCAGGCGCACGACCTGGCTCATGAACCCCTTATCTTCGCCCACCGCCCCGGCGTCGATGGAGATCACGGACCCACTGCTTGCCGTTCCCCCGGAGTGAAGCGCCTCGGTCAACCACGCAGGCGTGATCTCGTCGAAGCCTGCCGGAATCGCCAACGGAACCATTACAGGCACTATGTCATCAAGTGGCCGTCGCGTCAATCTCTCACGATGATGGCGCCCCGCTGTGGAGGTGCGTTTTAGAATTGCGTACGCTCATTGGCGGCCTGTCCGAGCCCGACCAGGTGCGGGCCTACCTAACCACCTTCCACATCCCCAAGGACTAACAGGAGGGCATCCTGATGGCACGCCGTAAACTGGAAGCTCCTTACGATGACCATGAAGAGCAAAAGAGGAAACTGTAACGCCGTCTGAAGAGAGTCAAGGATCTATACGATTGGGGCGACCATACCCGAACTGAATATCAGGTCCGGCGTGGGGAACTAACGTCTCAGCGGCGTAGCACCTGCCCTAACGCGTTCAGGAAGTCATGGATGTCGTTCTGGCTGATTAGCCCGACGGTACCAAGGCGGAAGGTCGTCTTGCTAAGGTGCCCCTGGGACTTGTAGATCACGTACCCTAATTCTTTGAGGGAATCATGCAACGTTGGGTAAGAAAAGCCTTCTGGCAGCATCACCGAAGTCATGGTGTTGGAAAGATGCTCACGAAGGACCAGGAAAGTAAGTTCAAGTGAGGAGAGCCCGTCGCGGAGGGTCTGTGCGATGCTCCGGTAGCCGGCGATGCGGTTCTGGACACCGCCTTCGGCCAGCTCTAGCAAGGCTTCTCGAAGGGCATACATCGTCTGGACCGGTGGGGTGAAGGGAGTTTCTCCCTCGTCCTCTTTGCTGAGAGTGGTGAGCAGGTCCGTGGAGTACGCCACCTGGCGGCGTTTCGAAATCGCCTCCACCAGATCCTTGGAAAGGACAGCAAAGGAGACCCCTGGCACCCCTCGGATGCATTTGTTAGCTGAGCCGACAATCAAGTCAACTCCCCAACCCGACAGGTCCAGTTCCTCGCCGGCCACGCTACTCACGGCGTCCACCAGCACCCACTTATGGTGACGCCTTGCTATTTCGGCCACCTCCCTCAACGGGTTCAAGACACCCGTGGTGGTCTCGTGGTGGATGAGGTAGACCGCGTCATGAGGTGAGGCGCCAATAGAATCCTCAACCTGATCTAGGGGAAGGGGGAGGGTCCATTCGAAGTTCTCTAGCGTATAAGGCACCCCGTATACCTGAGCTATCTGGGCCGCTCGTTCTCCATACACGCCGTTGGAGAGTATTAGGACTCCGCTAGTGACGTCGCGGAGGGATGTAATGCTGGCCTCGATCGCCGTGGTCCCCGACCCGCTCAGCACCGCACAGGCATACCCCTGGGGAACGCCGCATATCTCCAGAAGCAGGGACTTTGTGTCCCCGAGCAATGACGAGAATTCGGGCTCCCGATGGCCTATGTCCGGATTGGTAAGTGCCCGACGAACTCGCTCTGAGATATTTGCCGGACCTGGTGACAGTATGAGCATCGCTTTCAGTCTCCGCCTCGGATGCCGCTCCTGAACCTGTCCCGAATATCTGTGGGGGAGTGGGAAACCCGGGGAATGCCTGGAACTGGGGCGATAGCGGCCTTTACCAGGATCATATAAGGACCATGGCCGATATCGCAGTCCAACAGGGCATTCTCGAGGCCCTCGATGTCATCCACTCGAGCCACATGCTTGTAACCGCAGCTCTTACCCACAGTGGAGAGGTCAACCTCTGAACTTATGGATGGTTGAGCTCCAGTCGACTCGTACGCTTCGTTATCCAGAATGATGTGGAACAGATTGCTGGGGTTCTCAGTGGCGATCAGGGGCAACGTTCCAAGGCTCATGAGTGCGCTCCCGTCCCCTTCCAGCACGAACACCCGTTTCTCCGGGTTGAGCAGCGCCACGCCCAGCCCAAAGGAGGACAGCAGGCCCATAGAACCGATCATGTAAAAGTTTTCCGGCCTGTCATTGGCTACGAACACCTCGCGTGAGATCATTCCTGTGGTGCTCAAGACCAGGTCACCAGCTCCGACCTGCTCTATAATTTTCCCGATGGCTTTATACCGGTCGATCACTCGATGACCCCAGCGCGGACCAACAACGCTCCTGGCACGGACTGCTCGTTTATTGCCGACAGAAGCCGATCAAGTACGGTACTTAGATTGTTCGGCTCTAGTATTTCATATGGGATCTCCAGAAGGTCGAGGATATCTGGGGTTTTTGCACCCATGATCCAATGCTCTGGAGCATCGTTGGGAGGACCTCCATATCCACGCCACCCGACTATAAGGAGTACCGGGATCTTGTACATCAAGCTGAAGGAGGTCAACGGGTTCACAATGTTCCCAATACCGGAGTTTTGCATTACCACGCCACCCAACCCACCGGCGAAATAAGAGGCACTCGCTAGTCCCAGGGCGACATCCTCTCGGACAGCGGGCACGTAGTGGATGTCCGGGTCCCGCACCATGGCGTCATAGGCCCGCTGAAATGTAGAATCCGGCACCCCGGCGAAAAAGGTGAGGCCCCGTGCCTTCAGGGCATCCCAAAATATCTGGGGACTCATGGCTCCGACCCTAGCGGGTGTGTCCCTGTGGCAGGGCGGCTGCGTCTTCCGATCTCCCGACGAACCGTGGGGCCCGTGAGCGCACCCGGTCTCTTTGGGAGATACGGTCGAGACCAACGCAAGAGAATATCTCCGGTACAGTGGCGCACAAAGGGTCTGCTTCAAGGCTACGTCCGCTGGTGAGAATCATACTCGCGGCCTGGACCATGGCCTTGTAGGCAGCCCTGAGAAGGTGATTGGCGTGGATGATGACGTTAAAACCATGGGCGGCGAGCTCAGCATCCGTGATTGAGTTATATGTCGTTGGGACACTAACGAGGATGGGTCGCCGGCCCAGTCTTCGGCAAATTCCTTCATAGATTTCCGCAAATGCGAGTACCTCATCCGGTCTCTGTTTGTATGAGTGGATCATGATACCATCCGCCCCCGCCTGTATATACCGCTCCGCCCTTTCCACAGCATCGCGTAACCCCGTTCCAGCGATCAAGCTTTCCAAGCGGGCGATGATCATGAAATCATCGGAGAGGGCGACCGCTTTCCCAGCCTCGATCTTTTCCGCGAAGACGGCTGGATCCTCGAGCTCTTGGCTGGCGGAGGCTTCCAGACTGTTACGCTTGGGATACACTTTGTCTTCGACCACCACCGCCGACACTCCAAGGCGCTCGAGGCGCCTGACCAGGTACTCGAACTGGGTGGTATCACCGCCAGTGTCGCCATCGACCATGATTGGCTTGGTAGTCACATTTAGGATCTCGTCGATGGTGTGGGCCCGAGAGTCCGGGCCGACGATCGAGGCGTCCGGTAGCCCCTTGGTCCCGGAGTCCGTCAAACTGCTTTCCCAAAGGCCATCGTACTCGATCAGCTGTCCGTCCTGCTGGACTTTAGCGCTCTCTGCTATGATGCCACTCAACCCGCTGTGGACCTCAAGAATCCTAGCGTATCCTTTAGTGGTGATACATCGTCTAAGCGCCCGGAGTCGATCTACCGGAGTGACTCTGTTCCCCAAAGTCATAGTTTTCACCCTCTTAGCTTGAGATTGATGATCCCGGGATCTAGGGCTTCAAAGAGTGCCTTGACCTAAGATCACGGAGCTATTCATATCGCTCCTCCCGGCTCGGCTATGCCAGTGCCTTTTCGAAGACATACCGGCCGATGTCCCGGTTTTCCTCAAAGGAAAACCCGGCGAAGTCGCCATTGTACCCTATCACTGGGACCTGGCCCTCGTGGGTGGAGCCATGGGTACGCAGGTTGGGCGGCATCTTCACCTCCGTCGCGTCCCCGAATACTACATCCTGTTCCCCTGTCACGACGAAATCGCCGATGCGCTCGCCGTATAGCCTGAATTTCGCCACCGCTTCTTCCCTGGAGATGGCATCCTCGACCCCAGGCGTTTCCCTGATCACTTTCAGGGCTTCGGCAAGGTCGCGGGGCTGAAGATAAACGTACATGCACCCTCCCAGATTGGAATGGTGCACCACGTATCGGTCCTTGATTATAGGGACCGTGATCGACCTGATGTGGTGGCTTTCCAGAATGTGCTTAAGGTCCACCATCCGAGACTTGCAAGACATACCGTGATCCGCGGTGACCAGTAGGGTGATGCCTGGGTGGGCCGACACCAGATCACCTATGGCCTCGTCCAAGATTGAAAGATGCTTCTGGGACTGGGGATGGTCCGGCCCGTAGGTGTGCATGGCGTAGTCAGTGGTCGTGATGTATACGAGTTCGGCAGGGTGCTTCGACATGATATAGCTTGCCGATTTTACAGCCCAGCCGTTGACCTCCAGGGAGTATATGTCGGGGGATGGGCCGACGCCCGAAATCAACCAGTCCGGAGGTTGTTCCGAGGAGACGGTGACCGTGGACCCGTCTCCCAGCAATGTACGCAGCTTATCTTTGGACGTGACTAGTATGGAGGTCATTTCCAGTTGCCGGGCTCTCTGAAAGATGGTTTCTGCCAGGATATCCTTTCCTGATTCGACGTAGGTCCCTTCCCCCATCCCAGGGTCGAACCAGAAGTTCGAGCATATGCCGTGTGTTTCCGGATAACTGGCGGTGATGAGGGAGACGTTGTTTACGTTCGTCACCGACGGCATCATACACCGGCCCGTTTTGTGAAATCCCTTCTTCGATAGCTCCCTAAGATTGGGCATTCCCCTGCTTCAAGGTACTCAGGGTCAAGCCCGTCTATACAAATAATCACTGTACAGTTGTTCATATTCGGACCTAATAACGGGTAAACTGGGCCAGTCATAGGGCCAGCACGCCTGTGACGGGACTTAAGCGGCGGAGCTAGGGGTCGGACGGGAGGGTCGGCTTGTCGCGGAGAGGAATCATCCACAGGGCAGAGGGAACAGTCGTGTAACCACTTCGATTTATCCGGTCGTTAATATTGATCATCTGTTTTGTGCCGCTAGGAAGTGTCTCAGTATTCACGGCTCATGCCCCAGCGCAGATTCCTGATGCTGGAGTAAGACCTACCGGGATATGATAATGACATGGTCACTCGCTGTCAAACGGCTCAATGCACCCATTAAGGCTCGACCAGGACTCAGTGGGTCGTTGAAGTCGGCAGAGGTTACCACAGGGTGTAAGAAATCATTCTATGGATTGGTGCCATATGGTGGTATGCCGTCGCCGCCCCACCGAAGGTGATTGGCTCAGCCGCTCTAAGCCTGGTAGCCTAACCAACCTTCCGGGCGTAAAAGACGCAGTGGTCCACTGGCTTGGGGTCCGTGAAGTACATGATTCCCCCAAGCAGCTTGGGGTCCACGCCGTCCACCAAGCTCATCCTATATGAATTCAGCTTTCGCAGAATGTCGTGCTCGTCGTATAGTTGAAAGGACCGGTTCACACCATAATCGCCATCGAACACTGTTTGCACACCTTGGCCGTTTTTGAACATGAGTTGAAGTACCCCGCCAGACTTCAATACCCTCACTGGCTCACGCAGGGTCACCTCAAACACCTGCTCGGGGGCAATGTGCTGGATGACCGCACTGCATATCACGAAGTCGAAGGACCTGTCGGCAAACTCTAGAGGATAGCGCAGGTCGGCTACGGAGACCCGGTCGGCGATCTCGGGATGAAGCTGCTTTGCAACCCGGATGTTTTCCTCCACAGCGTCGATCCCATAAATATCGTAGCCGCTGTTCCAGAAGTCGTACACGTCGCGGGCTCCAGCGCCACACCCGGCGTCCAACCCACGGCGGCCAGGGATCAGCTCTTTGAGTCGCTCCAGCAGATCCAGGTCGCCTTGAAGAGCTGGGTGCGACGAATGGATGTAGACCGACTGCAGTAGCTGGTGGGCAACCTCGGCATACCGATCGGAGTGGCGTCGGTAGAACCCCTCCGAATAGCCAATCTGTTCGTTACGTTGGGATGATGCGCACATCGTTAACCTCGTCCGCGGACGCTATGAACTGGTCTATCAGGGCTTCTCAGCGGTAATCAGGGCCAGCTGTGTCGGTAATGGGATCAGCTTGGGGTTTTCGAAGCCTGCGTCGACAAGCCAAGAAGCCACTACTTCTCCGTCCCGATCCTCCGCGCCGGGGTCGGAGGCTAATTTGACGTACATATTCTCTAGGGTGTCCAACCGCACTCGTTCGGGACTGTAGTCCACGCGCATATAGTCCTGCACTATAATCAAGCCCCCAGGGAGCAAGTAACGGTAGGCAAGCTCAAACAAACGGCGGCCATCTTTCTCCGGCTTGATCAAGATCACTCCTGAGATGAGAGCGGCATCGAAGTCTTGTTCTAATGTCACGGCGAACAAGTCTCCCTCGAGAAGGGTAATCTGGTTCTGTAGGTGGTGTTCTTCTACCAGCGGTCTCGCTATGCTCAAGGGCTCCTTGCGGTCTACTACTACTGCTCGAAGCTGGGGGTTCGCACCGCACAAAGCGATACTGTAGCTGGCAGTGCCTCCACCCAAGTCCAGGAGCTTCCGCCTACCCCGAAGGTTTAGATTTTCTACCAGATGGTATGCTTGACCAGACGCAGCCCGGTTATGCTGGCCCATCATGTAGTTCATCCAGTACGTGGGTGCGTCCACGTATCCGGTTTCATAGGGTACCTGGGTCTTTCCTTCCTTGATTATCTCATCGAGTCGGCCCCACAGCGTCCAGGTATTTGTATGATGAAGGGCGTGATCACCTAGGTATTCCTTTTTACCTTTGACCAGGAACTTAGATGCAAGGGGCGAATTGATGTAATTGTCCCCAGGATTTTCCAAAAGGTCTAAGGCCACGCATGAATCAAGGAATGCATGAACGTACCCGGGAGCCGCGCTGATGCGGTCTGCTACTTCACCAGAGGTAAGCATCTCGTTTTCCAGGAGATCGAACACCCCTAGCTTTATTCCAGCGCGCAGTATCGAGGAGTACCAGAAGCAACGAGCCAATTCGTTGACACTCTCTGCGTCTAGGTTCAGGGGGGGCTCAGCTTGACTCATGGTTGGCTCCTTTCGGTTGGAACGCATACCGGAACGGCCGGTCGGCCCGGAGGTCTTGAGGGTCTTGAGACTGGTGCCGGGCTGTAACGTTCCCTAAAGATCCGACGGCCCACGATGATGTTTCGCATCAACCAATTTGAGGTAGGATGGAAAAAATGGACACCAAAGTCGGAGTAGGATAATACGACGGAGGTGTCAGAATGAAAAGGGTTCCACAAGGAAGGTACAGCAGGGAATTCCGGCAGGAAGCAGTGAGGCTGGTAACAGAAGAGAAGCTATCATTGCCAGAGGCAGGCCGCCGGCTGTCCTTGCCGCCATCGACATTAGGGTACTGGGTGAAGGCACATAGGGCTGGCAAACTGGGAGATGTGGGCAAGACGTACAGGCCCATGACAGAAGTAGAGATGGACCTTGCCCGGACGAAGAAGGAACTGGCGGAAGTGAAGATGGAGCGGGACATACTAAAAAAAGCAGCCGCGTACTTTGCCAGGGAATCGCTGCCCGGTACGCGATGATGAAAGAACTGCGGCTCGACTACCCCAAATGTGTCTTGGGCCGGTTGTTGAACGTATCGGCCAGTGGCTACTATGCCTGGGTGGACCGGCCATCGTCCAGGCGAGCACAGGAGGAAGTGCGGCTGGAGCTGGAGATCAGGGCAGCCCACAAGCGGACGAGACAGACCTATGGCCCGGAACGGTTACAGCGCGACCTGGCGGAGCATGGCGTTCGGGTGGGCATCTGTCGCATCAAGCGTATCCGAAAGAAGCTTGGCATACGCTGCAGGCAGAAGAGGAGATTCAAGGCCACCACCGACTCCGGGCACAGACTACCGGTTGCGGATAACATATTGGGCCAGCAGTTCAAGGTCTGGAGGCCGAACACTGTGTGGGTGAGTGACATCACCTATATACCGACCGATGAGGGCTGGCTATATCTGGCGGGCCACAAGGACCTGTTCACCGGAGAGATTGTGGGCTATGCCATGGGAGAGCGGATGACCAAGAACCTGGTTAGTCAGTCTCTATTGCGGGCGCTGAGAGCCAAACGTCCAGCGAGGGGCCTGATGCATCACTCTGACCGAGGCAGTTAGTATTGCTCCCAGGAATACAGAGGTTTTCTCGAGCGGTCTGGCCTGCGATCTTCCATGAGCGGGAAGGGGAACTGCTTTGATAATGCTCCGATGGAGAGCTTCTGGGCCACACTCAAGCAGGAGTTGGTCCACCACCGTCATTACAGAAGCAGGCAGGAGGCAGCTCGAGAGATCACGGAATATATCGAGCTCTTCTATAACCGCCAGCGCCGCCAGGCCAGGCTGGGGTTCCTGTCACCCGCGGCGTATGAGCAGAGATTCTATGCCGGACTACCAGCAGCATGAAAGGTTTGGTGTCCACTATTTACGTCCGACCTCAATTGTAAAAGAAACGGCACGTTAGTCAAACTCTTCCAATATCCTTCGAATCAACGTACTTCCTCGAAGTGGAATCGGACCGCGGGATTACCGTTGATGGATGTCCTTACCTCCTTCCCTACAGATCGTCTAACTGACCTTACCCCGAAGTTAGTATCATTGGCTAGTAGAGTCCAGCCATAGAGCCAGCAAACTCTTTGGGCGTTTTACCCTTCAGGGAACTGTGGGGCCTGACCTCGTTGTAGTCCTGCCGCCAGCTCTCTATGATCTCCCTGGCATGCCTTACACTCATGAACCAGTTGATGTTCAAGCATTCGTCGCGTAGTCGGCCGTTGAAGCTCTCAGCAAAGGCGTTCTCTACCGGCTTGCCAGGACGTATAAAGCTTAACTTGATGCCCCTCCGACAGGCCCACTCATCCATGGCCTTGCCTGCGAACTCCGGGCCGTTGTCCACAGTGATCACCTCAGGTAGTCCCCGTGTCTCTTCCAGTCTCTCCAGGACTCCCACCACTCTGGCGCCTCCCAGAGAGGTATCTACCTCGATGGCTGGGCACTCCCGTGAATAGTCGTCCACTATGGCCAATGCCCGGAAGCGCCGACCGGTCACAGTGCTATCAGAGACAAAATCCATGGACCACCTCTGATTAGGACGTACAGGAGATGGAATGGTCTCCCGGACCCCTGCCGCCCCTTTGCGCCTCCTCTTCTTCCTGAGCGCAAGCCCCTCTTCACTGTAGATGCGCTCTGTACGCTTGTGATTGATCACCAGGCCTTCTCTCTTTAGCATGATGTGCAACCTGGGACTGCCAAAGCGCTTCCTCTCCCATGCCAGCTCACGCATTCTGCGAAGCAGGGCAGCATCATCACCCTGCTTCGACTTGTACCGATAGACCGAGGGTGAGATACCAGTAAGCAGACAGGCCCTCCTCTCACTCAGCCCAAGACTCTCTATGGCATATGCCGCTGCCATCTTCCTCACCTTGGGCTTCAGAAGTTTTTTGCCAGCAACTCCTTCAGAGACCAGTTGTCCAACGCCTGCTGGGCCACAATCTGCTTCAGGCGCCGGTTCTCTTCCTCAACGGACCTTAGCCTCTTCAACTCGTTCAACGTCAGCCCGGCGTACTTGGCTTTCCATTTGTAGAAGGTGCCTTCGCTCATGCCGTGACTGCGGCACAGCTCCCCTGTCTTGGCCCCTGCCTCTGCCTCGTTCAGGACCCCTATGATCTGCTCCTCTGTGTACCTCTTCCGTGCCATGAGCCCTCCTTACTATGTCCTATTTTACCCGGAGGACTCTCTTTGCCACTGTTACTGTTTTCGGGGGTAAGGTCATAACCACAACAGCCAACAAATCGAGATCGGAGCATCGCATCGTAGGTTTTTTCGGAAAGGTAAGGGGGTCGAATTCCACCTGCGCGCAATTGTTCGAAGCTGGTGGCGAGCCAAAATGCTGTTAGCGTCGAATCTTAAGCAGCAGATATGGGGGGCTCGCTAGCTCCGGTAAGCTCGCGAGAATGAAGGTCGATCACGGTCGGCAGGATTGGTGATGGACGGGGAGTTCGGTTTTGGCGGAGGCCCCCGTCCCCCCGTCCAACTACTTAGATACAAAAATGCCTCAACCCTCTCGGATTGAGGCCCCATTTCGTAGCTTGGTGGAGACGTGGGAGGGATGAACTCGCAATTACTTATTAGTGGTAGTCTTTGGCATAAATTAGTCAACCGCAGCGACACCAGTACCCCTTTCGGCGACACCCTGTACCCCTAATTGCATGACCTGGAAGACTCGTTTTACAGAAGGTCCAATATTCAGGGTCACGGTGGGGTCCCCCTTGATAACTGACTGAGCGTCAGTCATAATAGAGGATACATCATGAATTACAGGAGGACGCGGTGCCTGCGACCAGGAGAAGAAGGACCGAAAGCGAACCAGTGCGAAGGGCACAGCTGCTCAGAGCAGCTCGAAAAGTGTTTCGTGCCAAAGGATACGACGGGGCGAGTGTCTCTGAGATAGTGCGTGAGGCAGGGGTGGCCCAAGGGACTTTCTATCTCTACTTCCCGTCGAAGAAGGACGCCGCCGTATCTCTGCGTGACGGGCTGATGGAGACCATGGCTCGGGCGGTGATAACCGCGGTGAAATCGCACACGTCTTTTGAGGACCGGCTCCAATCGCTGATCGCAGCAGGCTTCAAGGTAGCTCGAAGGAACGCTGACCTCTTCAGGCTGGCGTTCATAGGAGCTGACGAAACACACCCCGAGATGCACAGCGAGTCCAAGGAGCACGCCTCGATCCTGAGAGCTATTACGGATCTCTTCAGGGATGCGGTCGACTCGGGAGAGATGGAGGCGATGGACCCGGAGATCACGGCTCGGCTGGCAACCGGCCTGCTTCAGCATGCCATGATCGAGGCCTTTGTTTTTGGTGAGAGGGAAGAGTCGGACCGGCTCGAGCAAGGTGTGTCCGCACTGCTTCTGAACGCGCTAAGACGAAGAACCGGTTAGGTTTTTTTTGCATGACGGTGACTGAGAGTCAGTCATACTTATGAAGGATAGAGGAGTCAGTCCTTTGGCCATGGCAAAGTCATCGACCCTACCGATTACAAGAGGCGGCAAAGAGTCTCCCATTTTTTACCAGAGGATGACTAATAGTCAGTCATAAACACCGAAAGGAGGCTATCATGGACGGCATCACAACCCAGGAAAAGGCTCAGTCGCGCATTTATCGGATGCGCTGGTGGACGCTCGCAGTAGTTTCGGTCACTGTCCTGTTAGCAACCATCGATGAAACGATTCTCAACGTGGCTATACCGTCGCTGCAGCGAGACCTGGGAGCGTCGGCCTCGTCGCTGCTGTGGATGGTCAACTCGTACATGCTGGTCTTTGGTGGCCTGCTGCTGACGATGGGCGGTGTCGGTGACCGGTTCGGACGGGCCCGGATGCTGCGCTATGGGCTCGCGGTGTTCGCCCTGTCTTCGCTTGGCGCGGCGCTGGCGCTATCTCCTGCGCAGTTGATCGGGGCCCGGGCAATCATGGGTGTGGGCGGAGCGATGATGATGCCGGCGACCCTGGCCGTCATCGTGAATGTGTTCGAAGAAAAGGAGAGGCCGAAAGCGATCGCGATATGGGCGATGATGGCAGGGATCGGCGTCGCGCTTGGACCGATGCTTGGAGGGGCGCTGCTCAAGTACTTCTACTGGGGGTCGGTGTTCCTGGTGAACGTGCCGATTGCCGCGATCGCGATTGCAGCAAGCCTATTCCTCGTGCCGGATAGCCGAGACCCTGAGAGCAGGCCACTCGACATTCCGGGCGCACTTCTATCGATGGGAGCGGTCTCTGCTCTGATCCTCGCCATCATCGAGGGTCCCCAGTGGGGGGCCGCGTCCCCGTGGCTCGCAATTACGGTAGCGACAGCGGTCATCTTGGGAGTGGGCTTCGTCCTGCGAGAGAGGCAGGCCAAATATCCGTTGCTGAACTTTGCGCTGTTCCGGCTGCCGCGGTTTTCGACCGGAGCAGCCGCTGTAAGTCTGGCGTTCTTCTCGTTGGTCGGCTTCATGTTCGGCTTCACGCAGTACCTCCAGTTCGTTCAGGGACACACTCCGCTGGCCGAGGGAATTCGATTCCTGCCGATAGCGGGAGGCTTTATGTTGGGCGCCATAGCCAGTGAGGAGTTGGTGCGCCGCTTCGGCACCACCAGAGTCGTGGCAGCTGGACTCGTTATCATGACAGCTACGATGCCGCTCATACTCCGCTGGGAGACGAACACTTCCTACCTGGTGGTCGGCCCTATTGTGGCCGTGTTCGCACTGGGCGTAGGTCTGGTTTTCGCTCCGGCAGCCGAAGCGGTCATGGGCGCGGTTGGGACAGCGAGGGCAGGAGTTGGGTCAGCCATGAACGACGTGACCCAGATGCTTGCAGGCACGCTCAGTATCGCCGTGGTCGGATCCGTGATGTATGCAATTTACGCCGCAAGGCTCGGGGACGCTGTGGCATCGCTGCCCGCCGAGCAGGCAGCGGTAGTACGAGATTCGATCGGGGCCGCAGTCCAGCTGGCGGCGGCGCTGCCGCAAGAGGAGGCTCTCGCCCTATCCGTCGCTGCGAAGTCGGCATTCACGGACGCGCTGGGTCTGGCCGTGCTGATTGGCGCCGCGTTCTCGCTCGTCGGGGTGCTTATCGTTGCTAGGTTTATGCCGGCGCGAGACCCGGCTGTTGCTGGGAAGGGAGCACAGTCTTCCGAACAATTGGGAGATGATTCCTCCACATCGGAGACCATCGCTGAGCCAGTTTCCGCTGGTACAGACTAACCACACCGCTAGGAGCGAGCGTCCGTGACTAGGGCCCCCGGGAATCTCACCGGGGGCCCTGGTTTTGACAAATTCGCGATATAGTTATGTCTCAGGGACACCCTCGGGCACCCGGCAAAGGGGCTTCGCCCTTCCACACACCCCGTTTTCAGCACCCCGTGCAGGGGCTTCGCGGGCCCTACGGATTGGCGCCGTTTCCCATGTGACCATCCCCAAAGATCCCAAACCCACTGATTGCCAGCGCCCCTCCCTGGACTAGGGACCCCAATATGGTTTTGTGTGTCACCGAGATTAGGGAGCCCAGAAACTCGCAATTACTTGTTTGTAGTAACATCTTTGATGCGAGCTCGGGTCAATAGCGTCGACTTGAATCAGATTGGCAGCTAAGAGGTACCCGTTGAATCTCGTAAGGGGTTTTTCCACACTCCGGAGTCGCGAGTTCGAACCTTACCTCGGGTAGTACAGCGGCGTCAGTTCAACAGAGGACAGCCGAACCTGCGAAGTGGAGGAATACTTATGAAAGCAATCGTCTACCACAAGTACGGCTCACCTGATGTTCTTAATCTTGAAGAGGTCCAAAAGCCGACCCCCAAAGACGATGATGTCTTGGTAAAAATTCATGCGGCATCCGTAAATGATTGGGATTGGGGACTCCTGAGAGGCAAGCCGTTCGCGAACCGCGTGCTAGCTGGGCTTCTCAAACCAAAAAGAATCAAAATACTTGGATGTGACATAGCGGGGCGGGTTGAAGAGGTTGGCAGAAACGTAAAGCTGTTTCAGCCAGGTGATGAGGTATTCGGGGACATATCCGGGGGTGGTTGGGGCGGTTTTGCCGAGTATGTATGTGCTCGTGAAAATGCACTAGCGCGGAAACCGTCAGGGATGACATTCGATGAAGCAGCGGCCGTACCTCAAGCGGCAGTCCTCGCCCTGCAGGGTCTTCGCTATAAAGGGCAGATTCAGCCTGGGCAAAAGGTTTTGATTAATGTTGCGGGTGGTGGTGCGGGTATGTTTGCGGTGCAGATCGCCAAGTCATTCGGGGTTGAAGTGACGGGCGTGGACAGCAGGAGCAAATTGGACATGATGCGCTCGATTGGTGCAGACCAGGTCATTGATTACACTCGAGAAGATTTCACCAAAAATGGGCAGCGTTATGACCGGATTGTTGATATGGCGGCACATCATTCGACTTTCGATTACAAACGTGCTTTAAGTCCCAAGGGAATTTATGGCGTGATCGGAGGTTCCACGCCTCGAATTCTCCAAACTGTGTTGCTGGGATCATGGATTTCGTTGATCGGGAGTAAGAAGATGGGCCTCGTGCTGCATAAACCATGACCTTACCCCCGAAAACAGTAACAGTGGCAAAGAGAGTCCTCCGGGTAAAATAGGACATAGTAAGGAGGGCTCATGGCACGGAAGAGGTACACAGAGGAGCAGATCATAGGGGTCCTGAACGAGGCAGAGGCAGGGGCCAAGACAGGGGAGCTGTGCCGCAGTCACGGCATGAGCGAAGGCACCTTCTACAAATGGAAAGCCAAGTACGCCGGGCTGACGTTGAACGAGTTGAAGAGGCTAAGGTCCGTTGAGGAAGAGAACCGGCGCCTGAAGCAGATTGTGGCCCAGCAGGCGTTGGACAACTGGTCTCTGAAGGAGTTGCTGGCAAAAAACTTCTGAAGCCCAAGGTGAGGAAGATGGCAGCGGCATATGCCATAGAGAGTCTTGGGCTGAGTGAGAGGAGGGCCTGTCTGCTTACTGGTATCTCACCCTCGGTCTATCGGTACAAGTCGAAGCAGGGTGATGATGCTGCCCTGCTTCGCAGAATGCGTGAGCTGGCATGGGAGAGGAAGCGCTTTGGCAGTCCCAGGTTGCACATCATGCTAAAGAGAGAAGGCCTGGTGATCAATCACAAGCGTACAGAGCGCATCTACAGTGAAGAGGGGCTTGCGCTCAGGAAGAAGAGGAGGCGCAAAGGGGCGGCAGGGGTCCGGGAGACCATTCCATCTCCTGTACGTCCTAATCAGAGGTGGTCCATGGATTTTGTCTCTGATAGCACTGTGACCGGTCGGCGCTTCCGGGCATTGGCCATAGTGGACGACTATTCACGGGAGTGCCCAGCCATCGAGGTAGATACCTCTCTGGGAGGCGCCAGAGTGGTGGGAGTCCTGGAGAGACTGGAAGAGACACGGGGACTACCTGAGGTGATCACTGTGGACAACGGCCCGGAGTTCGCAGGCAAGGCCATGGATGAGTGGGCCTGTCGGAGGGGCATCAAGTTAAGCTTTATACGTCCTGGCAAGCCGGTAGAGAACGCCTTTGCTGAGAGCTTCAACGGCCGACTACGCGACGAATGCTTGAACATCAACTGGTTCATGAGTGTAAGGCATGCCAGGGAGATCATAGAGAGCTGGCGGCAGGACTACAACGAGGTCAGGCCCCACAGTTCCCTGAAGGGTAAAACGCCCAAAGAGTTTGCTGGCTCTATGGCTGGACTCTACTAGCCAATGATACTAACTTCGGGGTAAGGTCAACATGGTAGAGGGAAGAACAGGCGACTCAGGGAGCTTGGCATTTCCAGGAGCACGTATTATTGGTGGAGGTGGAGGCACCGGCAGGGTAGTTGGGAGGGTACGGAAGGAACTGAGAGGCCCTGGAATCGCCTGCGTCCAGAAGAGGAGGCAGTAGTGCTGGCGGCAGCCCGTGAGATGCCGACCTGGCGAAGCCGGCAGTTGGCGGCTTGGCTCACCGACCACAGAGGCCTATCGGTCTCCGCCTCCACAGTCTATCGTATCCTGAGACGGGAGGGTCTGGTGAAACGGATCGAATACCAGTTGGCAGCGGGCAAAGAGTACCAGCACAAGACCACAGGGCCCCACCAGCTGTGGGCCACCGATGCCTCCTACTTCCGTGTAGTGGGATGGGGCTACTACTACCTCGTGACGGTGATGGACGACTACTCCCGGTTCATCTTGGCCTGGAAGGTGCAACGGGACATGACGGCCGACTCCCTCATAGAGGTGGTCCAGGAAGCTGTTGACTCTACTGGTATGACTGATGTACCTCTGGAGGATCGGACCAAGCTCCTCTCAGATAATGGCTCAGGTTATGTATCGCGGGCCTTCCGCGAGTACATGCGGGTGGTGGGCATTCGCCACGTCCTGGCAGCACCCTATCACCCTCAGACCAACGGGAAGCTGGAGAGATATCACCGAACCCTCAAAGACGACATTAACCAGGTGCCATACGAGGTGGTGGAAGACCTGGAGGCGGCCATCCGGGACTTCGTCGAGTTCTACAACTACCGAAGATATCATCAGGCGCTCAGGGTTGTAACTCCGGCTGACGTGCTGGAAGGCCGTCTGGAGGCAATTCTAGCCCAGAGGAAGGAGGTACAGCGAGAGACTTTTGACCGGCGGAGGCGGTACAATCAGGAGGTCAGAGAAACCCTCAAACCAGGAGCTTCTTCACCCCAATCTCTCGGACCCAGAACTGTCCAAAACCGCTGACACCCAACAGTCCAACTGGGCCTGTCAGTCAGCCGGGGCCCCGTGCGCTCCCGAGCTTGTTTAGAGCGGTAGGATGGCGGCCTGTTGTCTGCTTCTTGCCCTGACCGTGCAGTACGGAGAGAACTGCAGGACACCACGGGTCAACTTCATCTGCTACGCCGCATAGGATGGATGGACGTCGTTATCAGGAGCGTCCGTCCAAGTGTTGGGGTGCTACACATGACCGGCAGTTCAGGGTTTATCTCTCTCTTACTCTGCGTCCGAATACTCTGCTACCGACCTTACTACCTCCCGCGTAACCAAAGGAGCCCTTGCCTGATTTGTCAGAAAGAGGAAGGGCCTCAATAACATCAATCGTCCTATGCCTTAGTGATTGTCCATTGAGGGCAGTGATTGCGGCTTGACCTTCAGATTGCGATGGCATTTCAACGAATCCATATCCCCTAGATTGGCCGCTACCGATATATCTGTCGTTCATGATGGTGACAGATTTCACTTCTCCGAACACAATGAATTCACGTTGCAGTTCTTCCGCAGTAACCTCAAGCGATAAGTTACCTACAAAGATATTCACGAGACCCCCTTTCCTCTGGCCGGCCCTTACCCATGGCTTAGA
Organism: Dehalococcoidia bacterium; assembly: GCA_965247295.1. Classification (GTDB taxonomy): domain Bacteria; phylum Chloroflexota; class Dehalococcoidia; order Lucifugimonadales; family JAGWBF01; genus CBDFGQ01. The sequence goes on along the minus strand of CBDFGQ010000008.1, from coordinate 608,827 downwards.
GCCCGTGCCAGGCGCGGGTCAGCTTGGGTTCACGAAAGGGCTAGGTCGCTACCAACGGGAGGCTCAGCCATCCCCATCTCTCCCACGTCCGCCCCCGAAGCCTGTGCCACCACGGTCCCCATATCCTCCGCCACCACCACCACCAGAGCTCCGCTCCGGTCGAGGCCGGGCCTCGTTGACTGTTATTGTGCGCCCGTAGAACTCCTTACCGTTGAGTGCGCCGATTGCAGCCTCAGCTTCTGCACCGCCCGGCATTTCCACAAAGGCGAACCCTTTGGGGCGGCCTGTATCGCGATCACGGACCATATAGACTTCTTGGACCTGTCCATGAGCTTCGAACGCCTCGCGTAGCTCCTGTTCGGTCATTTCATATGCGAAGTTGCCTACGTATATCCTCAATTGTTTCCTCTCTTGCAGTTCGGCGGCAGGTGACCGCCAGTGATTGAACAGAGGGGACGATTATTGTCCCCTCTGAGATCCTACTATCCGTTCTATCGGCTTGATCCTTCGGATGCCCGCTGTTTGCTGAAGCAATCGCTGCAGTAAACCGGACGGTCGCCACGGGGCTGAAACGGGACCATGGCGTCCTTGCCGCACTCGGCGCAGACAACCGGATGCATCTCACGCGGGGCCTGGCCGTAGCCACCACCGCGCTCGTTGCGGCGCGCCTGACGGCACGAATCGCAGCGCTTGGGCTGGTTGGTGAAACCCTTCATCGCATGGAACGACTGATCGTCCGCGCTGAAGGTAAATGGTTGCCCGCAGTCCTGGCACGTAAGGGTCTGGTCCTCGTAACTCATCGGTGAACTCCTTTCTCACAATAGTTGGCAGGAGCCTGGTCACCGATACAGAGGACGCCTTAGAGAGTCCAGTGGGCACGCTAGGACTCTATGCAGAGTCTAGGGGGGGGCACAAAAGACGCTATAAAGAATCGGATGTAGGGGTGCAAACATCTACCACTGCGTGAGATCATACCACGAATGACAGAGGATTGCTCGTGTGGCTGAAGCCTCTGCTTGACCACAGAGAATGTCCATGCCGTCATGGACTCGACTGTGGTTCTCCGTTTGTGCCCATTTTGCAAGTAACGGCCGTTTGTCTCAGCTCAGGTCTACCTGATACAAATATAACCCAGCCGCACGAAGACTCCTGGATCTACGCCCCATGGTTTTCTTGGCTAAGCAAGACTCAAATGCGCTCACATTTGCTGGTGCACTAGGACTGGGCGATTATACACCTTGAGCCGGGCGGCAGACCCCCTCGCAGCGGTGACGGTGTCCCATCACGGGCTACATGGCGGTCCAGCCACCGTCCACGATGAGGTGGTGTCCGGTGGTGGCACCCGCTGATGGGCTGGCCAGGTAGACGCAGGCGCCCACCAATTCCTCGGGCTCCATGCGGCGACCTAGCGGCATGTGGGCCTCCAGATCGCGCTGGACCTCCCCTTCGCTGCGGGTGTCGGCGGCCAGCATGCCGGGGGTGGTGGTTGGTCCCGGACCTATGGCGTTGACGGTGATGCCGTATTTGATCCACTCTAGCGCCAGCACCTTGGTCAGGTTGACTACCCCACCTTTACTGGCGCAGTAGGCGGCCCGGTTCTGTGAGCCTACAGTCCCCATTTGAGAGGCGATGTTGATGATGCGACCGCTGCCCTGTTTTACCATATGTCGCGCAGCGGCCTGGGCGCAGAAGAAGACCCCTTTCAAGTTGGTGTCGACGACGGCGTCCCAGTCCTCAGGTGTCACCTCCAGGGCGGGCTTGCGTATCCTGATCCCCGCGTTGTTGACCAGGATATCCAGCCGCCCGAAGTCGCCCACCACCTGGGTGACGGCGTCCTGAATGTTCCCGATATCCAGCACGTCCAATGGGTAGGCCCGGCTAACCCGTCCCACGCTTTCAACCATCTTCTTGGTGATGCTGGCCTCCTCCAGCGTTTCGGATAGATCGGATACTGCGATGTCCGCTCCCGCTTCGGCCAGCCCGATTGCCAGGGCCTTACCGATGCCGCGGGCAGAGCCGGTGACGAGGGCCACTTGTCCGTCCAAGCTAAGACCGGAGTAAGCCATGCTGGTTTGCCCTCCCTTCCAGTCCCACGAAACCAATTCGCCGCTGGGTGTTCCTACGTCTTCACCGCAGTTCACGTAAACTGCAATAGTCAATGCTCTGTCAAAGGTGGGCTATCCAATGCCCTCGGGCCGACCATATTACGCCTAGCGTGTAGCGTCTGGAGCCTTGGCCAGCGCGTTGAGGTCCGGGTGTCGAGTATGCCATTCCGTGGCCTGCTCGTAGGCATACGCCACTCGGTAGAGCAGGGGCTCGGATAGGTGCTTGCCGTGAAGCATGATTCCGATAGGCCAGCGGCCGTTGTTACCGAACCCGCACGGTACGCTGACGGCAGGATGTCCACAAACAGAGGCCAGTCCATTCCGATAGGTGGCGCGGGAGCGTGCGGGCCACTTCTTGCCCCTGATGGTCACCTCCTTTTCGTCCCAGGCGTCGCCGTAGGTGCTGCCGGTGGGCATGGCGATGAGGTCTACGGTCGCCAGGACCTCGTTGGCTTCCTGCTTGATGCGCGCGCGCCGCTCCATGATTCTGAGGTACTTTTCCACCGGCTCGTTAATGGCGCCCTTGGCGTCTCCGCCGGCGACCTCAGGCCAGGCCGCAAGCTGATCCTCGGTAAAATGGTCCAGGTAATGAAGGGCTGCCGGTCCACCGGATGACACGAGGCTGGACCTGGAGTCGGCACCCCGGGGCAGCTTCACTTCGGTCACATACGCCCCGAGCTCCTCCAGGACCATGATGGCCCTGCGGCAGACCTCTTCTTCTTCCTCATGCAGCATGTCCTTCCAGACCCAGTCATCCACCGGCACGCCGATGCGCAGGCCCCTGATGCCATCCTTGAGGAAGGCTCGGTGGTCATAGCGGGGCTCGAGAAGGCTATTGGAGGCCTTGGGGTCGTATACCCCAAGGATGTCCATCATGATCGCGTTGTCTTCAACGGTCTTAGTGATGGGACCCGCCTGGTCCGTGGTCAGGACGCTGCCGTGCACGCCGAAGATGCTGATGCGCCCGTAGGTGGGCAAGAAAGCGACGAGGCTGCTGTTGCTACCGGGATGACGCACCGAGCCGCCGGTGTCGGTGCCGATGGACCCGAGTCCCATGGACGCTGCCGTCGCCGACGCGCCCCCGCTGCTGGAGGTACCCGGCGAGCGGGTGGGATCCCAGGCGTTGCGAGAGCCAACCACCCCTTGGCCTGCCCTGCCGATCTCGGACACGGCCTTGCCAAGCAGAATGCCGCCGGCGTCGTCCAGCAGAGCGTGGATCGTGGCGCTTTCCTGGGGCTTGTAGTCCACCTCTTTCGGGTCTCCCCAGGTGGTCTTGATCCCCTTGGTAGCGATCACGTCCTTCAGAGTGTAGGGGATGCCATGGAAGGGCCCCCGGTATCTGCCCTGCATTATCTCCCCTTCCATTTGCTTGGCTCGCGTCATGGCGTGCTCGGCAGTGATGGTGATGAAGGATAGGAGCTTGGGCTGCAACCGTTCAATGCGTTCGAGAATCGCCTCCACCACCTCAACCGGGGAAACCTCTTTGGCACGTATCAATGGCCCCAAACCGGTGATCGTCGCATTGTCCAGATCCAATCCAACCTTGGCCATGCTGCTTCCTCCTAGTTGTAGTTAGCCGTTAGTGTCGGAGATGGTCATAGTTCCTCACGCCCCAAAACGAGAGAGCCATGCTTGGACCTGGATGCGTCAATCATCTCAAGCTGACGGTTCAAGCCTGCAGCCGTCCGTCAGGCTGGGGGAGATATCGAGTAACTTGTCCCCCTGGGATAGTTTCTCCGTTATGATGCTCTCCTTGATGTGTGTTGTCTAGCAGACCTGTCCAGGAGGGGGGCTGGCTGAAGCCTGCACCAGCTCATCATCGCGGCCGAGCACGAAGTTTGATATTGCCAGCATCTCACATCCGGGATACCCACGCCACGCGGCCAGAAACAATGGGACTCCGTAGAAGATGAAGGCGATGTCGGTGGTAAATGATGTCAAGAAGAGCGCAGCGATAATCGCCAGGTTTATGATGGTGCCCGCCGGCCCGGTCGCTTCCAGATAAGATGAGGTGCCCAGGATTCGCCTGTTGACGACGACTATCGCCATCATGATGGCTGGAAGGCCGGCGAATCCCATGATCACCGCGTACCATTGAAGGTCGCCCCTCAGACCGGTCCATGCGGCCAGGCCGAACAGGCTGAGTCCCGTGACGATCCTGGCGGCAGTCCGTATCGCGCCTATGCCCGGTCTTTTTTAGCGCTCGTCGGTTCTGATAAAGCCCGTGCAGTCACCATCTCGCCCTCCTGAGAATTTGCTCTGACTGCATTATCAGGGACCGTGGCGAAGAAGAGACCAACCAGCGAGATAGTTTTGTGTAACCATAAGGATGAGTCTTGGGACTAACCGATCGGTTAGGCGGATTTTACCTGGGTGGTTAGTTTCTAGACCTTGGCCCCGTGTTACGCTGGAGGTGACAAGTACGGGAGGGAGAGCGAGATGATCGTCTGGGGAATGGTTCTGGTCGCTATTGGGACAGGGGCGCTGCTAGGTTGGGAGATATGGCCTATGGTGCTGATAGCTATCGGCGCTGTGCTTGTGTTCGGGGCACTTTCCGGAATCGGTCGGAGGTCTCCTGGCTGGTTCTGGTGCTGTAGCCCTTGGTACCTCAGTCAAAGATCAGACTCACCTGCCGACTCACAATACCACCGCGAGGAGAACGCCAGCTTACCTTAGCCTGACTCTCACCGGCCGGTTATTTTTTCGGGGCTGGAAGTCTTCTTTCCGTTTCCCAGGAAACCCTTGGCCCGTCGCCGGTTCAGTAGGTTGGCCAGAGAAAAAGGTCCGACCGCAATTATAGGCAGGCCAACGCAACAGGCAACCGCCACTAGTGCAACCATATTACCCCTTATTATCCCTTCGCTCACAAGACCTTCTCTATATCCGCTCGATACCTTTCATAGCTGGTAATTCCGTCATCTCGGTACGTTATTCTTCCTTTCCGGTCAACGATAACTGTAGTACCCGCAAAGGGTATCGCGCCGTAGGCCTTCATGGCGTTAGCTTGCGGCGTGTCTTGAGCCCACAGTACATCCGCTGCCCCCAACCTCTTCCAAAAATCCCTCCAGACATCCAGGCTGTAGAATTGTGGAGAGAAGTTAATGGCAACCACCTCCACCCCAAGTGGCTCGAGCTCCTGCTGAATTCTCCCTAGCGCGGGAGCCTCCCGCGCACACGTGGGTCAGCCAAGGGCGATCTCGTAGGTAGACAGTTCCTCGTTCTCGCGTTCGCTCTTGAGTAACATGGCCATGCTCCCAGAAATCACCGCCGTGAGCGCGATCGCAGATCTGTCCGTCGTCAGGACCGGCTGGGCGGACCCGGTGCTTGTGGGAGGCATACGTTACCTACGTTATGTCTGTGACCAACGGCAGGTGTTCCCGGCATCTGCCCTGCCCGGGGCATCGTTGTAGGGCGCCCCTACGATGAAGTCCGCCTCGCCGTCCCCGTTCATGTCTCCAACCCCTGAGTCTAGATGTCGCCGGAATCCGGGGTGGTGTGACAGCATATAAATTCGAGGTCCCAGTTTACTTGCCTCCCAATAATTTGTATATTTGATTCCTGATTCGGTTGTAAGGTATCTGAATTTTCGAGTACGTCCGATTAGCTAGGATGAGGACTGGGGGCCTGCGGAAAACGATGGGGCCATACTAATAGAATTGGGCTGGTGCTGGTCTTCGGCGTGTTGCATACCTGAACTTGAGAAACTTCTGACCTGTCCGTGATCCGATATACTGTCGTCATCAGTGAGTCGAACGTGGCGTCATGATTGCTAACGAGACCTGCGTACATCAACTCTTCAAAGTTCAGGCAGCGAAAACTCCAGACGCCCTGGCTGTAGTAGCCGGTGACGAGCGAAAGTCCTACTCGGAGCTGGACCAGGCCACGGACTCGCTGGGGGCCTATCTTCGACATCACGGAGTCTCACCGGACGACCGGGTGGGCGTTTTCATGGAGACGTGCTCGGACTACGTTGTCACCTGCATTGGGGCTCTGAAAGCCGGTGGCGCCTTTATGCCGCTGGCCTTGGATTCTCCCGATAATTTGCTACGGAACATCCTAGCGGAAGCGAAGCCCAAGGTGGTTATCGCCAAGGAGCAATATTTTTCCCGATTAAGTGAATACGCCGGCACGCACATCCTGGCGATAGACGGCGAACAATCCTGGAGAGATTACAAAGCTGAATCCGATGGACCGGCCGTCGACAGCGGTAATCTGGCATTCGTGCCTTACACATCCGGTACCACCGGAGATCCAAAAGGCAGTAATGCTGACCCACGGTTCCGTAACGTCATCGTATTTTGCCAGGTATAAGTTCAGTTCTTATCAAGTTGGTGATCGGGTTGCGTGCAACATCTTCTTCACCTGGGAATTTCTGCGCCCGTTACTGAAGGGAGGAACCGTTTACATAATTCCCGACGACGTTATCTTCCTGCCCCGCGCTCTTACGAGATACATCTCAGAAAATCGTGTCTCCGAGGTCTTATTTACTCCTTCTCTATTACAAGGAATCTTGAATTCAGAAGACCACGAGGTCCTACGAGCGGAGCTGGAGTCTTTGCGAGTGGTTTGGCTGAATGGAGAGGTAGTAACTACCAGCTGTCTTGAGCAGGCGCTAGACGTATTCTCGGAGTCCACTCGCTTGCTCAATACTTATAGCATCAGTGAGACCCACGATGTCGGTACCGTCGACTTGAGCGATGTGTCGTTGGGCGGTAGAGACGTGTGTCCGGTGGGATTTTCGATGGACGGAGTGAGGGTTCGGGTGCTGCCCGAGGATGAGTCCGCTCTCGCTGCGGTCGGCAGCGGAGAACTCTACATCGGTGGGCTTGGCCTCGCTCGGGGTTATCTGGAACGGAGTGACCTGGACCAGCAAAAATTCGTCCAGGTGGACGGCGAAAGGTATTATGCCACCGGCGATCTGGCTGAGATCGATTCCCAAGGCCTGATAACCGTCACCGGCCGCAACGATTCAATGGTCAAGATCAGAGGGTTTAGCGTCTATCTCGGCGGCATCGAGGAGACCCTCAGGAAGCACTGCGATGTCCTGAACACCGTGGTCTTAGCAGAAGCTGAAGATGAGACCAATAAGCGCCTTGTCGCCTACGTGATTCGTAAACCCGAGGCGACATGGCGGGTCGATGCAAAGAGCAACACCAGCAGGGACCTTCGGAACCTGTTGGAGCGGTATCTACCACACTACATGGTGCCTAGCCGCTTCTTGGAGCTCGACGAGCTTCCGATAAACCCTCGGACGGGCAAACTTGATCGCAAAGCTCTACCTAGTCCACGTAAAATGAGAGCGGCTGCGTTAGACCGAGTAACACTTCCGGAGCAAGCGTCGGCGGCGGAGCGGCGTTCGGTGTTGCGTGAGCTATGGGGCGACGCGCTGGATATTGACAGCGATTCGTTGGATGATAATTGGAATTTCTTCGATCTTGGCGGCCACTCTCTTTCCGGTCTTGGACTCACGTTGGATATGGAACGAGCGTTTGGCATTAAACTCCAGGGCACCGAAATTTACGAATACCAGACTATAGACAAGCTGGCAGCGTACTTGGGTGATGGAGGGTTATATATGGAATCGAAAGTTTCGCTGGCCGACGACGCACGCCTGGATCCGGATGTCGTGTCGCCTACCGGTACCGGTTGTAGATGTTTGAGCGAGGCGTCATCGATATTGGTAACCGGCGCTACCGGTTTCCTTGGTGCTTTTCTACTGGACGAGTTACTCCGTTGCACGGGCCAGGACGTTAAATTCTATTGCCTAGTCCGAGGCAAGGGGCCCCAGGAAGGCCAACCGAACAACCGAGTTTTAGACACGCTCAGGTTTTACGGACTGCCGGGCCAGGCTCTTCAAGACCGCATCGTCCCAGTTACGGGCGATCTGACCCAATCTCAATTAGGTCTGGGTGATGAGGAGTACCGGAGGCTCTCGGAAGACATCGATCTCATTTTTCACTGTGCGGCCTCGGTCAACTACGTCTATACCTACTCAGCCATCAAACCTCACACCGTCGATGGCACTGTGGAAGTGGTTAAATTCGCTTGCCGCGCTAAGACGAAACCGATCCAATACATTTCCTCCAATGGCATCTTTCCGGGAGGGGACGCCACTCCCTATTTAGAGAACAGCGAAATTGATGGCTTTGCCGACAGGATGGAGGGTGGTTACAACCAAGCCAAGTGGGTTGCAGAACGCATTGTATGGTCTGCAGTGTCCAGAGGTCTGCCGGTCTGCATCTATAGACCCGGAAATATCGGGCACCATAGCGGGACAGGTGTGGTTAATCCCAACGACTTTCAGACGTTGATAATAAAAGCCTGTTTGCGCTCGGGGTGTGCTCCCATGGTGCCGGACTGGTTATTCGAAATGACTCCCGTAGACTTTTTGGTCACAGCTATCGCCAAGATTGCCGATGACCCCACTCATCTGGGCAAGGTTTACAATGTGGTTCAACAGGACCCCGTGCCTGCCGACCAGGTTTTCGCTTACATGAAGAGTAACGGGTATATAGCAGAGCGAGTACCGTTGATCGAGTGGAGGTCAAGACTAGAAGCAACGGCGGACCGGGGAAACGACCTTGAATTGAAGGTGCTGGTCAAGTCTCTGGATTCCGTTGAGGGGTACCTGACCGACACAAGCGTCTACGATATCAGCCGGTTTAGCGAAGTCCTGCCGCAACTTGGACTATTGCCACCGACTGTAGATGTGGACTACGTGACCAAGTTTCTGCGGTCCCCCTGAGGTTTTCCCGACTGAAGCAGGATGGCGAACACCATCGGCTCGATCGGCTCCCGATGAGTTGGATTGTTGGCGGCCACCGGCCAGTACCCAGCGCCCTCAGTCTCACTTCGGCTGAACCAATCTACCAAGGATACTCCTGGGAATTATCAAATCAACGCCTGCGGAGGGCTCTCTCGTGCCAGAATCTCCAGACATAGCTTCAAGCGTAGCCAGGACCAGGGAGTACTACGATGGGCCGGCCGACGAGATATACCGATTGATCTGGGGAGACAACATACATCTTGGCGTGCCCTGCAATGACGCCTGCCCTCATCCGGAAGCAATGGAACACACCAACGAAATCATGGCCAAATTAGCTAATCTTGACATCGGCTGCAGTCTGGGATGCTCGAAAGAGACGCTGGTCCGTCTCGCCGTCGAAAAACTCGTTGACCCAGACTGCAGTGAGGGCATCCCGACCCGCTGTGAGGAAGAACAGCCCAGACCCGATAATAACCAGACCAACCATCAAAAATCCGGGGTATTTCGGGATGAGTCTATCGATCATGGCATCCCCTTACTTACATTGGGACTGCGGAATCGTCGGGAACATCCGTAGGGGATAAGGCCCGAGTTCGCTGTAGGATTACGGTGAAGCTTTGGCCTATCCCCTACGGACAAAGGGACCAGTAACGGGTCGCTAGCTGCCGTTATTCTTCGTTAGGTCATACCAGGTCGACGTGAATGCCGTCCGCGCAGACTTGGATATCTGTGGCAGAACGCGCTCCTGTACCCTCCGGTCGGCTTTCTCCAGTTCCGGCGCGACCTTCAGTGCCTCGATACGAGACGCGATTATGGTGCGTCGCTTCTCTTCGGGCAGGTCACCGACGATCTCTACCCGCGTGGCGACTAGGCTGTCACGGGCCTTGTCCTTGACCTTGGGGCTGTGGAACGCGCCGATCATGTCCCGGATGAACTCCTGCCGCTTCTCCTCAGACAACGACAGCAGCTGGGTTACGCGACCTTTCATCATAGGCTTGCGCATCATGTGGGGCATCCCTGCCAGCATCTTCATCATGCCGACCATGTCGCTTCCCCAGTCCCCAGTCTCTGGACCGGTGCTCTTGCCCCCTCCGAACATACCCATGAATCCCATTTTGGACCTCCTTCTAGCCCGCGTGTTGATGAGCAATCTAAATTTGTTTTGGCCCATCTCAATCACAGCCTATAGGGTGAGCCCTCGATGGACATCCTCCGACTCATCGATTCCGGAGAAGAAGAGAGGTTGATCCGAAGATCAACCTCCTGGTTGATACACGATCAATCGGGTGATGGGCCATCGCTTGATGGTTCCTATCCTGGCTGAATCGCCCACCGCATGCGAAGCATCCCAACTCTGATCATGTTCAGCGGAGGTTACGAGGTCCAGCAGATCATGGGCTGCAGGCCCTGGGGTGATAGGATCGAATGTCGACATGCCCTGTGTCGGGTGCTAACATCTACTACATCATGAAGGCACCCACCCTAATACTCCGTGCCTCATTGCTTATCGTAGCTATAGGTTTATCTGCCTGCGGGCAGTCGAGCAGTGAGCCGGTAGAAAAACTTACCATTGGCGTTTTTAAAGGAGTGTTTTCATCGCTAATTTGGATAGCAGAAAGTCAAGGTTATTTTCCGGATAATGGACTCGACGTAACGATTAAGGATGAATATGAAACTGGTATCGCACCAATAAGAGACGCTATCGATGGGAAAGTTGATATTGCCTCTGGTGCTGAGTTTGTTCTGGTAAGTATGAGCTTTGATAACAAGAATTTGAAAGCAATTAGTACTATTGACCTAGCTGACGCGATTGAGCTTGTAGCAAGAAAGGACCACGGGATTAGTCGACCAACCGATTTACGAGGCAAGAAGATTGCTATCCCTAAACAAACGCAAGCAGAGTTTTTCCTTGGTAGATTTCTGACGTTCAATGATCTCTCTCTAGATGATGTGGAAATCGTTGGCATGAACCCGTCCGAGCTTGTCGACGCCATTGTGGCCGGTACGATCGACGCAGCAATGATCTGGGAACCAAATATATATAATATAAGTGACAGGTTAGGCGATAATCTGATCACGTTTTCCGGACAGAGTGGCCGAGATTTTTACTTCTTGATGGTTACCACAGATGAGGTAATTACGGCTCGTCGGGAAGCCATTGAGCGATTTTTAAACGCGCTTGTGGCAGCTGAAACTTTCGTTAAAAACTCCCCTGAAAAAGCAAAAGAGATTATCACGGAACGGCTTGATGTTGAAGAGGAATATATTGCGTCCGTGTGGCCGAAAAACGACTTTACTACTTCGCTGCCTCAATCTCTTATAGTAGCGATGGATGACGAGGCTAGATGGAGCATAGCGAACAACCTGACTGATAAAGTATTAGTTCCAAATTACTTGGAATTCATATATATGGACGGGTTGGAAGCGCTTAAACCTCTAGCAGTGACCATAATCCGTTAAGTGAGTAGCCATGAAAATTGGAAGTCTGCTACGAGCTGCTGTGATCATCTCCATAAGTCTGGCTGCTATATTGGGTTGGATTCTGTTTTCGACTTTTGAGCGAGTGAATCGAGCAACCGAGAGGGGCGCAGTAGCTGATGACTGTTGGGTGTCAGCGGTTTTGGACAGTTCTGGGTCCGAGAGATTGGGGTGAAGAAGCTCCTGGTTTGAGGGTTTCTCTGACCTCCTGATTGTACCGCCTCCGCCGGTCAAAAGTCTCTCGCTGTACCTCCTTCCTCTGGGCTAGAATTGCCTCCAGACGGCCTTCCAGCACGTCAGCCGGAGTTACAACCCTGAGCGCCTGATGATATCTTCGGTAGTTGTAGAACTCGACGAAGTCCCGGATGGCCGCCTCCAGGTCTTCCACCACCTCGTATGGCACCTGGTTAATGTCGTCTTTGAGGGTTCGGTGATATCTCTCCAGCTTCCCGTTGGTCTGAGGGTGATAGGGTGCTGCCAGGACGTGGCGAATGCCCACCACCCGCATGTACTCGCGGAAGGCCCGCGATACATAACCTGAGCCATTATCTGAGAGGAGCTTGGTCCGATCCTCCAGAGGTACATCAGTCATACCAGTAGAGTCAACAGCTTCCTGGACCACCTCTATGAGGGAGTCGGCCGTCATGTCCCGTTGCACCTTCCAGGCCAAGATGAACCGGGAGTAGTCGTCCATCACCGTCACGAGGTAGTAGTAGCCCCATCCCACTACACGGAAGTAGGAGGCATCGGTGGCCCACAGCTGGTGGGGCCCTGTGGTCTTGTGCTGGTACTCTTTGCCCGCTGCCAACTGGTATTCGATCCGTTTCACCAGACCCTCCCGTCTCAGGATACGATAGACTGTGGAGGCGGAGACCGATAGGCCTCTGTGGTCGGTGAGCCAAGCCGCCAACTGCCGGCTTCGCCAGGTCGGCATCTCACGGGCTGCCGCCAGCACTACTGCCTCCTCTTCTAGTCGCAGGCGATTCCAGGGCCTCTCAGTTCCTTCCGTACCCTCCCAACTACCCTGCCGGTGCCTCCACCTCCACCAATAATACGTGCTCCTGGAAATGCCAAGCTCCCTGAGTCGCCTGTTCTTCCCTCTACCATGTCGCTCCACCTCAGCCACGACCTTCGATTGTTCCACTACGCTCATGCGCCGGTGCCGTTGTCGTGTAGGGGCGGCAGAGCTGTTTTTTTGAAGCGGTGCAACTCCAGGGACAACTCACCCACCAGCTGCTTCAGTTCACTGTTCTCCCGCTTGAGCTGCTCTATCTCTTGCCGGGTCGCATCACGCACACTGTCCCGAGTCAACCTCTCCTTCCCAGCTTCCATAAACCCCTTCGTCCAGGCGTAGTAGGAGTGGGGTTTGATTCCTTCCCGTCGGCACAGGTCATTAACGGTAGTCTCCCGTCTGAACCCCTCCAAGACGATGCGAATCTTCTCTTCAGGGGTATACTTACGGCGGGTCGCTGCACGGACCTGACGCACGAAGCTTCGTGTCTCCTGGCTTCGCTCCTCAGCTTGACTGGCCTGATCCTCTACCTGGGTCATCTATGACTCCTTTCACTTAGGGTTAATCTACCCCTCTGAAGGAGCCTCTACCACCCCCAACCTCCTCGGTTTTCTAGGCCTCAATAGTGTCCAATTGCGCTGACACCCTACACACCCTGCTGCTATTGGTCACTTCGCCCGGGTCCTAGCCCGATCAGGAATGGATGCTGATGATCTTGTCCCAGTCGGTCGACTGCTGGTAGGCGTAAGCGGCCCTCATGAGGAGCGGGTCGTCGAAAAGGCGCCCAACGAGCTGCATGCTGGCTGGGAGACCAGCTGACGACTTGCCCACGGGCAGGGCGAGCGCTGGGTGGCCGGTGTAGTTGAAGGGCAGGGTGTTGCGGGAGCCGCTCCAGTTCATCGCCGCGAGGTTGTCTTCGACGGCCTCGAGGTAGCTGCCCGGGGTGTGGTTCTTGGGCGCCGTCATGATGCAAGTGGGCATCACGAGTATGTCGACGTTAGCAAGTGCGGTGTCGTAGGCCTTGACGTAGGTGGGACGCACATTCTGTGCCTTGGCGTACACACGGCCGTGGTAGTTGCGGCGGCTCAGCTCGGCGGCGATGAGCGACAGCTTGCTGCGTGGCGCGAGCATGTCGGCCTGGGAGGCCCACATCTTGTTAACGGCGGCGATGAGGGAGGCGGGGTAGTAGGTCCTGGTGAAGGCGCCGAAGAACCCAGTTTTGAACACGGCAAGGCCGCCTTCGCCCGTGAGCGCGGCCTGGGCCGCAGGGATGTCATGGTGCTCTGGGATGGACACCTTGGATACGTCGGCGCCTGCCTCCGCGAGGACTTCGACTGCCGCCATCACCAGGTCGCGCACGTCGACCTCGGCATCGTCGAATCCCTCTTGGAGGACGCCGATGCGCAGCCCGGATACACCGTCGGCCAGCCGGCCGAGCACGTCAATGCTGGCGGGGACGTCTCGAGTCTGGCGGGGATCGTAAGGGTCGTAACCCGCAGTGGCCTGGAGCGTAGCCGCCGCATCATCCACGGTACGGGTCATCGGACCCGTGTAGTCGATGCTCTGGTCCGAGCCGAACCCGATCCCGAAGTGTGACAACAATCCGAACGTGGGCTTGTGTCCGACTATGCTTGAGAAAGCCGCAGGGATACGGATGGAGCCGCCCTGGTCGCCGCCGAAAGAGATGTCCACCTCGCGGGCGGCCACGGCGGCGGCGGAGCCCGAGGACGATGCGCCGGTCACGTGATCGTGGTTGTGGGGGTTGAGGGGCCGGCCGTAGTCGCCGATGGCGCCACCGGTGCCGAAGCCGCCACTCAGTCCGTTCATGACGTTCTTGCCGATGATGGTGCCCCCCGCGTTCAGCACCCGGTTGACGACGGTTGCGTCGAAGTCGGGGATGAAGCCTTCGAGGGCGAATGAGCCGAAGCTCATGGGCATACCTGCCACAGCGATGTGGTCCTTGTAACTGACGGTCTTGCCGGCAAGCAGGCCTTCGGCCGCCCCCTCGATCCGGCACTTCCACATCCAGGCGTTGAGCGGGTCTTCTTCTGGGCTCGGCCGGTACCCGGGCTTGCGGGCGGCCGAGACCATCGGAGGCTTGGTTTCCTCCAACCGGGCCTGCACGAAGGTGTCGAACTGTCCCATCTGTTCCATCAGGTACTTCCGGTACTTGACGGCCTCATCGGGACCCAGGTGGATCCCCAGTTCCTTGGCCACGGCCACCACTTCATCGACGTCAGGTACTGCGTACATGCGGCTCCTCTCCTTTACTGTAGATTAGCAGGACCGGCGGGATTTGAAAGTGTATTCCTGAATCAGGCTGGCAACGAGGAAGTGTGTCAGGCTAGCCGGCCATCCCCGGCTGCTTGATGGAGTCAACCTGGTCAAAGATCCCCCACTCTTCAACTACCTTTCCGTTCCGAATGCGGACCATGTGCATGCGCGCGACGTCCACAGCTGCCTGGCGACCCGTGCGCTCTTCGCCCCCTGGGCCGGGGTTGACGAAGTTCTCATCGTACGCACCCTAAATTTGGCGAAATCGCGTGTCGGTGCCCGCACTCCACAACTCAAGGACGAGGTACTTGTTCCGCTTTGACATCGAAACCCTCCATGCACAGGATGGGCTTGATTGTGCGCATTCTACCCTAGAGGGGTGATAGTGGCAAGAAACTTGCCACTGTGGGAAACGCCGGCTCTCCACGAGGGGAGGAAATCCGAAATTTATTGATTGCTTTGGATATGCGGTCTCCACAGGGCTTCGATGCAGAAGGTGATGACCAGTGTGTTCGATAGATGCCAGGCCAGCACATAGCGGCCGTACAAGTCCGCGACCGATATCAGATACAGGAAGCCGCTGGCCGTCGCTATATAGGTGGCGTCCCCCGCCTTTCTCGAGCGCTTGTTCTCAATGCCAAAAGTTCTCAGCTCGGTGCCAAACCATAACAAAAGCCTGGTACACTCATAGAGGTACGGTCCGAACTCGGTGACAATCAAGAGGCTCGCGCAACTATGCCTAGGACGAACTGGTATTCTGACCATCCCCCCGCATGTACCTGCTCTGTTTGCCAAGGTAGGCGGCTTATCCGGGAGCTACATGGGAAGGTCGGTCGGAACGAAAAGTGCCCTTGTGGTAGCGGGAAGAAGTACAAAAGATGCCACGGGGGCTAAGAACGGGACACATAGCATCCAATATCCCGTCGGAATCATGTTACGTGCTGTCAACCCCTGAGACACGATAGATAGCATGGACCACAAATCGTCGATTCCAATCGAACTCTTGACCACCTCAGGCCAGGTTTCTGACCTCGCGCGTATCTTATTCCAGGAACGCTGTATCGCTTTAGACACGGAGTCGAATAGTCGGCACAGATACCCTGAGAGAGTCTGTTTGGTTCAAGTGGCGACCAACAGCAAGGTGTATCTAATCGATACGCTAGCAGTTGATGATATGAAACCAATGGGCGAGGTATTGGCAGACGAGACTGTGGTAAAAGTGATTCAGGGTGCTGACTACGACATACGATGCCTGGATAGAGAGTGGGGATTTCGGGTACGTAACCTTTTCGACACGTCCATCGCAGCCCGCTTTGTCGGTATGGAGCGGACCGGACTGTCAGTTCTGACTGAGTCTTTGCTGGGGGTGCACGTCCCCAAAGACGCCCGCATTCAAAAAAGCGACTGGTCCCATCGGCCGCTCCGTCAGGAGGCCTTGAGTTACGCAGCTATGGATGTCTGGTATCTTCTGAGTTTGCAGAATGCGCTTGAGAGCGCGCTGCGAACCCTCGGAAGGTCTCCGTGGGTCTCTGAGGAGTGCGCTCGCTTGGAAGAAATCCGTTACGTTGCCCCGGATCCGGAAACGGCGTTTCTATCGCTGAAAGGCAGCCGCAGGCTAGGTGGGCAAGAAAAGGCTATTTTGAAACGCCTGTTCATGTTGCGAGAATCCGAGGCTCGGCGTCGAAACCGGCCTCCATACTATGTTCTGCCACACGAAACTCTAATATATTTGGCATCCAACCCGGCTGCCGACCTAACCCAAATTCCCCCACTCAGGAGGCAGGTTGAGTCCCGTTTTGGCAGGCTTTTGAGTGCAGCTCTTCATAGGGGGTTGGCCGATCCACCGATCAGTAATCCAATCCGATACAGCATACAACCCGTGACGCCGATTGAAATTGAGCGTCTGCGGATATTGAAAGAGTGGCGAGTGAACCTGGGGAGGGAGCTGTCTATTGATCCGGCTCTAATATGGCCGATGGCAAGCCTTGAACGTCTTGCGAAAGCCCCTTGCACGTTGGGTGCTGAGCTCCAGTCACCTGAGGTGAGGCAGTGGCAACGTGAACAATTCGCGACATCATTCGGAGCCTCGCTCGTCTAGTTAAGTAACGCGCCTGCGAATCTGGTCCGCTTAAACACCTCGGTTTGGAGCCGAGGATCCAATTGCGCATTATGACGCTAGCGTTCAAGCTGATGGTCGTGACCCCAGTCGACGGCGAGTCAGGGTCATATCTGAAAGGTGAACTCAGACGCCAACGATATGGTCGTTTCTTGCCAAATGGGCAAAATGGAGAACCGCAGTCGAGTGCATGGCAGCATGGACAGTTGCCATGGTCAAGCAGGTGCTCCAGCCAGCCAAGCAATCCCCTGTCATTCGTGGTATGATCTTATCCAGTGGTAGATGTCTGCACCCCTATATCTGATTCTTTATAGCGTCTTTTGTGCCCCCCCTCGACTGTGCATAGAGTCGTAGCGTGCCCACCGGACTCTCTAAGGCGTCCTCTGTATCGGTGACTAGGCTCGTGCTAACTATTTTGTGAAAGGAGTTCACCAAAGAATTACGAGGACCAGACCCTTACGTGCCGGGACTGCGGGCATCCGTACGGTCAGACCGGTAGAACGGATAGTAGGATCCCAGAGGGGGCGACTGATCGCTCCCTCCCTACCAAGTGCCGGCGGTCAACTACCGCCAACCAAGCCAGCTAATATGTAGGAGAGGAAAAGGATTTGAGGATATACGTAGGCAACTTTGCATATGAAATGACCGAACAGGAGCTACGCGAGGCGTTCGAAGCTCATGGCCAGGTTCAAGAGGTCTATATGGTACGTGATCGCGATACAGGCCGCCCAAAAGGGTTCGCCTTTGTGGAAATGCCGGGCAATGCAGAAGCTGAGGCTGCAATCGGCGCACTCAACGGCAAGGAATTCGCCGGGCGCGCCATAACGGTCAACGAGGCCCGGCCGCGACCGGAGCGGAGCTCTGGTGGTGGGGGTGGATTTGACAACCGTGGAGGTGGAGGTGGGGGTGGTCGAGGCCCTCGTCGGTAGCAACGTGATGTGATGTTCGCCTGCGCCCAAGCCCTTCAGAAGCCAGGGTCGTCGAGTTCACCGCAGTCATGAAACGGCCACTTGAACGGGAATGGGAGGATGGGTAACTATCTGACGAACCCCATGACCTGGGACTATCGGACGCCCCAGTTGACGCCGAACCATGGGGCGCACTCCGAGAGTGGTGGCTGTCCTTTGGCCGGTATCGGGACATCGCCTTTCAGGCAGCTTGCTCGTGGCTAATTGAATCTAAAAGGCGGTGTAACTCGGTAGATCCGTAAGTACTCTATTTAGACACAATTGCCAGTATGCCGCCCTATTCGAATAGATAATAATCCTTTGGTCACGTTAACGGTAAGCAGCGGGAGCCATCATTGTTTGGTCAACCGGAGGAGCACGCGATCATGGACAAGTCCAAACCAAAGCGAGAAAAGCCGGAAGAGACGACCGAGGAGTTCGTGCGGCGCATGAACCAAAAAGTAGGGAAGTGCAACGGGCTAAAGCAGCACTTTGTGTGGCAAAAGAGGCGACACTGAAACGTTTCCCCGTTGCCACCACACTGAATTTTCGGGGACCTCGTTCGTCAGTTCCGATCGTCCTTTCCAAGCACCAACTTGTAAATAGGGCACGAACGGCAAGTTCGGTACAGTTACTGCGTAATACGAACCCAAAAGACGTTTTTGTACGGGGGCTCCCCCGTCTCCACCATTTGGTAGTGACAGTCCCTCCCGAGAAGCTGACCGGCCTGCGTCCACCGGGCATCCGTTGCCGCTGGAGCCTCCTCTGTTTATGAATCGGGTGTGGCACTAGCCCAGGCAGCTGGTCTAATTCATCGGAATTTGTATCTCACTGGAGCTTAAGCGACGCTCAGTTCATATGGAAATTCCCCAATGATGGAAGCATCGTCGCCCGGAGCAGTTCAGAAGAGAAGAAGACGATCAACCGTAGCAGATGCTTCCTGAGGCAAGGCCCTTTCCTGGCAAATCCCGGCTGAAGTCCGAGAAATAGACATGGTGCAGTGAGCCAAGACACGCCGTCGTGTCAAGGACATGCAGTTGACCTCCCGCTTGTCCTGGCTATGGCCAGGACAAGAAAGACCAGTAGCCGAACAGCGCCCATCCCCACATAAGAAGCAGCAGCAATAATGTGAGGGGTAGGCCGTATTTGACGAAATCAAATACGCTCAGCAGTCTTTTCCCCGTTTCGGGATCCTTGGCCATAGCGAAGACGATGGCATTGTTGGGAGTTCCCACAACCAGAACGTTTGCAAGGGAAGAAGCGAAGGAAAGCATCAGTCCAATTTTCCAGAGGGAAACGTTCCCGAGCTCGGCCATGGGCAAGGCGATAGGGCCCAGCGCACCTACCGTGGCACCGTCGCTCATGAAATTGGTCAGGGAGGCGGTAACGATACTTACCCCCATGGCCAACCCGTTCCCCTCGCTCATGAAGCCTGGTAATACAGCAATAAGGCCGTCCGCAAGCCAGAGCGCTCCTCCGGTGAAGGCAAGGCCTACGGCCATCGCCGAAGCGGCAGCATACAACCCGACGACATCTAGGGCCACCCCGTCGCGAATATCATCCCAGCCGACGATACGGAAGAGGAACATTGCAAACACCGCCGTGATAGTAGCCCCACCCAGACCAATTGAATCGATGAGGGTGATCCAGGCGACTGCGAGGAGCACCAGGATAGTAGCCATTATGGCCTGGCCCTTACTGAATCCCGGCAGACTCGCCACCTGGAGTCTGACCACCTCGCTGGGCTTGACTCTCGAGACCAGGGACCTGGACCTGGTACGGATGTACATGTAAGCCCCAACCACAACGGCCAGTGCGGGGACCAAAGGCAGGCCGTATTTCATCCACTCCGCGAAGCTGATGGGCATACCAGCGTCAGCAAGATACCCGACCATTATGGCGTTTCGGGCGCCCGCGGCGGGCGATCCGGGGCCACCGGCGTTTGCTGCAAAGGTGAGTCCCAGGAAGAGAAATATGGCAAGTATCCTGTCTTGCTTGACCCTGATGTGCAACGCAGGTAGCTTTGTAAATGCCCATCATGACCGGAACAAGGAGGGCGACCAAAGCATGTGCGGAAAGAAAGGCGGAGCATATTGCCAGGGCAGGGAAGAAGACGAAGGCAAAGGATTTGGCGCTGTTGATACGACTCAACAACAGCAGCCCGATGCGTTTGTCCAGCCCTGTCTTGCTCACGCCAACCGCTATTGCCAGGATCCCAATGATGAAGAAGACAGCATCATTCATGAATGCCTTGGGAATTTCACCTGCAGGAAGGATTTTGAAGACGTACATTAGAACGGCCACCAGTGCTACGGTGCCCGATATGGGCAATGCTTCGGTCCCCCAGAAAAGGGCGGCCACGACCAGAATGCCGATCATGATTAGGGCCAGCCGGGCAACTTGTTCGCTGGAATCCACACCTGCAGCCGTATCGGCTGACCCTCCGCTCAGCCGCCAGGCCTCGAACGCATCGGGGTCTCTTCGTTGATTGACCGAGTCCGCGATAGTCTCGGTGTTTGCCTCTAGCATGTCGTATCCGGGTGGGTTCGCCCGTTCCACCAAACCGACCAGGCTACTGGGCACCGGGAGAAGGACAATCAAGGTCAAGAACACAGCAGCTAGCATCAACGGTAGGGGCCTGTAGCCGCCCTGGCCCGCCAAAATCCCCCACAACGAACGGTGGATCCTTAACCCGGTGCAATCGACCGAGAATGTCAGGCCAGTACCGTCTAAACGCCTCCCGGGGGAACGGAATCTCGCTTGATCGATGTTCAACTGTTGTCCTTCATGATCTTATGGGTCCATCCCGTTCCAATCCTGGCAGAGTCGACGTAGTCTCTGGAACACATCGGCCAATGTCAGCGTGCCCACGATAGAATCACCTTCCACTACCAGGAGGGATTGGTGACGCCCGATGACTAGCTGATGCAGGGCCAGCTCCAGCGGAGCACTCTGCTGGACGCACTCATCGCGTTTGGGGCTGTGCATGCAATCTTTGATCTTCACTTCCAACACCTGCTTGCACTTTTGGTCAAAGGTCTCGGTCCAATATGAGTACGGCTCCATCATGGATTTGAGCAGAGAGGGACTGAGGCCAGCAGCAAAAATATTGGCGATTGTCTCAGGACTCCGTTGAGTTCGATATCTAGGCTCCATGTTGGTCACTATATCCTGGTGATTTAGTTTGCCCACAACCCGATCTTCGTCGTCTAGCACCAGCAACGCCCTGGGGCTGAACACCTCGCCGTTGCGCCGTCGTTGGTCTTCCGCCTCTTGCGCTAAGCGGATCGAGTCGCAGACGGTCAACTCCTGGTTGACAGCCACGCACCGGTCGATGGGCAACATCAACTCTTTCACAAGTTCCATCTTTTATCGGCCTCCCATATCAAAACCCACGTTGAGCCTCATCTAGGAATGAAGTATCCCTGCCTGCGTCAGTGGGGATGCCAAACTGCCAGGTGGCCTGAACCAGCCATCAGTTTGGTAAGCTCAACGTCGCTGAACTATGGCCGAGTGTCCAGCAGCTTTTTAATTGCACCTATCTCGTCGGGTGATCGCACGGACCCCGTAATCTTGATTTCTGAGGTAGGATGGAAAAAATGGACACCAAAGTCGGAGTAGGATAATACGACGGAGGTGTCAGAATGAAAAGGGTTCCACAAGGAAGGTACAGCAGGGAATTCCGGCAGGAAGCAGTGAGGCTGGTAACAGAAGAGAAGCTATCATTGCCAGAGGCAGGCCGCCGGCTGTCCTTGCCGCCATCGACATTAGGGTACTGGGTGAAGGCACATAGGGCTGGCAAACTGGGAGATGTGGGCAAGACGTACAGGCCCATGACAGAAGTAGAGATGGACCTTGCCCGGACGAAGAAGGAACTGGCGGAAGTGAAGATGGAGCGGGACATACTAAAAAAAGCAGCCGCGTACTTTGCCAGGGAGTCGCTGCCCGGTACGCGATGATGAAAGAACTGCGGCTCGACTACCCCAAATGTGTCTTGGGCCGGTTGTTGAACGTATCGGCCAGTGGCTACTATGCCTGGGTGGACCGGCCATCGTCCAGGCGAGCACAGGAGGAAGTGCGGCTGGAGCTGGAGATCAGGGCAGCCCACAAGCGGACGAGACAGACCTATGGCCCGGAACGGTTACAGCGCGACCTGGCGGAGCATGGCGTTCGGGTGGGCATCTGTCGCATCAAGCGTATCCGAAAGAAGCTTGGCATACGCTGCAGGCAGAAGAGGAGATTCAAGGCCACCACCGACTCCGGGCACAGACTACCGGTTGCGGATAACATATTGGGCCAGCAGTTCAAGGTCTGGAGGCCGAACACTGTGTGGGTGAGTGACATCACCTATATACCGACCGATGAGGGCTGGCTATATCTGGCGGGCCACAAGGACCTGTTCACCGGAGAGATTGTGGGCTATGCCATGGGAGAGCGGATGACCAAGAACCTGGTTAGTCAGTCTCTATTGCGGGCGCTGAGAGCCAAACGTCCAGCGAGGGGCCTGATGCATCACTCTGACCGAGGCAGTCAGTATTGCTCCCAGGAATACAGAGGTTTTCTCGAGCGGTCTGGCCTGCGATCTTCCATGAGCGGGAAGGGGAACTGCTTTGATAATGCTCCGATGGAGAGCTTCTGGGCCACACTCAAGCAGGAGTTGGTCCACCACCGTCATTACAGAAGCAGGCAGGAGGCAGCTCGAGAGATCACGGAATATATCGAGCTCTTCTATAACCGCCAGCGCCGCCAGGCCAGGCTGGGGTTCCTGTCACCCGCGGCGTATGAGCAGAGATTCTATGCCGGACTACCAGCAGCATGAAAGGTTTGGTGTCCACTATTTACGTCCGACCTCATTCACCATCGTGGACCGTGACTTCAATCTTGTCGTCAACAATATCCGCTTCCACCGCGATCCTGGCCCTAAGCTCCGCGGCTACGGACATATGCTCGATAGTTTCGAGTGACGTGGGCGTAGGGAGGTAGTCCAAGTTTTCTACGGTGGTCCAGATGAGACTATAAGCATCAGCTATGCTCATGCGTCTCAGGTCGATTACCAGGTCGAAATCCTCGATATTGAAATGACCGTCGTTGTACAGCGTTTTACCCCATTGGGCTCTCTTCGCGTCCATTCGCTTGATGAACCTTTCCGCCTCTTTCCGGCTCACCCCATAGTTGAAGCGCTTCATAAAAACGTCTATGCGATGGTCCATTTCTCCGATGACGTAGAGGCGGAGCACCGTCGGAAACCCATGGAGCAACGCTCCTCCATCGTTCCCTAGGTAGACCAAGTTGCCCTGGTCTATTTCTCTGCTCAACACTGCCCGAGCACAGACAAGAAAGTGCGTCCACTCCAGGTCCATCTTGGGCATGATGCCGAGCTGCTTGTAAAGTGCACGATGAAGCCGGTCCTCTGAGATTCCGTATTCCGGAAGGGTGGGGATGATATCCGCCCGATCGAGCTTGTAGGGTGTCAGCGCAATTGGACACTATTGAGGCCTAGAAAACCGAGGAGGTTGGGGGTGGTAGAGGCTCCTTCAGAGGGGTAGATTAACCCTAAGTGAAAGGAGTCATCGATGACCCAGGTAGAGGATCAGGCCAGTCAAGCTGAGGAGCGAAGCCAGGAGACACGAAGCTTCGTGCGTCAGGTCCGTGCAGCGACCCGCCGTAAGTATACCCCTGAAGAGAAGATTCGCATCGTCTTGGAGGGGTTCAGACGGGAGACTACCGTTAATGACCTGTGCCGACGGGAAGGAATCAAACCCCACTCCTACTACGCCTGGACGAAGGGGTTTATGGAAGCTGGGAAGGAGAGGTTGACTCGGGACAGTGTGCGTGATGCGACCCGGCAAGAGATAGAGCAGCTCAAGCGGGAGAACAGTGAACTGAAGCAGCTGGTGGGTGAGTTGTCCCTGGAGTTGCACCGCTTCAAAAAAACAGCTCTGCCGCCCCTACACGACAACGGCACCGGCGCATGAGCGTAGTGGAACAATCGAAGGTCGTGGCTGAGGTGGAGCGACATGGTAGAGGGAAGAACAGGCGACTCAGGGAGCTTGGCATTTCCAGGAGCACGTATTATTGGTGGAGGTGGAGGCACCGGCAGGGTAGTTGGGAGGGTACGGAAGGAACTGAGAGGCCCTGGAATCGCCTGCGACTAGAAGAGGAGGCAGTAGTGCTGGCGGCAGCCCGTGAGATGCCGACCTGGCGAAGCCGGCAGTTGGCGGCTTGGCTCACCGACCACAGAGGCCTATCGGTCTCCGCCTCCACAGTCTATCGTATCCTGAGACGGGAGGGTCTGGTGAAACGGATCGAATACCAGTTGGCAGCGGGCAAAGAGTACCAGCACAAGACCACAGGGCCCCACCAGCTGTGGGCCACCGATGCCTCCTACTTCCGTGTAGTGGGATGGGGCTACTACTACCTCGTGACGGTGATGGACGACTACTCCCGGTTCATCTTGGCCTGGAAGGTGCAACGGGACATGACGGCCGACTCCCTCATAGAGGTGGTCCAGCAAGCTGTTGACTCTACTGGTATGACTGATGTACCTCTGGAGGATCGGACCAAGCTCCTCTCAGATAATGGCTCAGGTTATGTATCGCGGGCCTTCCGCGAGTACATGCGGGTGGTGGGCATTCGCCACGTCCTGGCAGCACCCTATCACCCTCAGACCAACGGGAAGCTGGAGAGATATCACCGAACCCTCAAAGACGACATTAACCAGGTGCCATACGAGGTGGTGGAAGACCTGGAGGCGGCCATCCGGGACTTCGTCGAGTTCTACAACTACCGAAGATATCATCAGGCGCTCAGGGTTGTAACTCCGGCTGACGTGCTGGAAGGCCGTCTGGAGGCAATTCTAGCCCAGAGGAAGGAGGTACAGCGAGAGACTTTTGACCGGCGGAGGCGGTACAATCAGGAGGTCAGAGAAACCCTCAAACCAGGAGCTTCTTCACCCCAATCTCTCGGACCCAGAACTGTCCAAAACCGCTGACACCCAACACACCATCTTGTAGTCAAGGGTCTGGGATAGGTAAGCAGCCAGGTCCTGGGCGCCGCTGAAAGAGTCTCTTGCGATCGTGATGATTGCCATTGTGCCCTCCGATGTGCTGGGGTTACTCAGGTACCGTTGGGGACGCCCGTTTCAGTGCCTCTCGACCCCACGTCTGTAGACTGCCTCGCTCGTTACCTGTGCAGCCGATCGAGGGAGGGCAAACAAGCAACCGACCGACCCTTCACAGGAGCTAGGGATATGATGGTCCCGGGGAACGTCTGGTTAGTAACGGAGTATTCCTCCGTGGGCTGAGAGCACCGGGTTGGATGTTGGGCTCAGGGATAACGCCCGACGCAACTTCCCACAAGCTGTGTTTAAACCATGTGGGCCGGGCCTAAACCAGGAATCCCTTGGGCATCAAACTTGCCGATAGGGTAAGAAGCCAGAAGCGGTGGTCACTTGGTTAGCCTACGGTCTCTTCTAGGCCTGGTGGGTCGGGCGACGTATCCAGACTGTAGAAGGCTGCCGGATGTTGGCGGGCGACCACGACGATACGGTGGTGAAGGGCCTCTCTTGCTCCTGGAGCCTCCTCTGTCTATGATATGCCTGGGGCCACTCGCCTGGTCAATGAATCGGAGCTCGTATTTCATTGGAGCTTGAGCGAAGTTCAATTCTTATGGGGAATTACGGCTTAATCGGGACCATCCCACCATTGGTGTAGGCATGTCAGTCCGGTTGTTACCAGGTGCCAGAAAGGCGCCTCAGCTCTCTGCTGCTTTGAAAATAATTTTCATCTGTCGGTGGCGCCCCACCGGGCATGAAAACTCAGAAAGACATTTCGCTAACAATGACAACCACTCAATTGTTGAGGCAATAACTGTCGCGTAATGAGCCCATGCCGGAGGAGGAGATTTGTTCGGCGAAATTAGCCAGTCGATAATGCCCCTTACAACGGGATTTCGAAAGACCCCTCCTGGTCGTGTAGAATGGGCCGTGGCTCTCTGAGGGGACCATGCTGAAGGTTAAGCTGAGTCCCTCGAACCTATTCGTTGGGACTCACAACATTCACTATGCTTGGGTCATCGTGGGGTTGGCCGTCGCGCTACGGCTGACCAGCTCGGCCATCCGAATGGCCAGCAGCGTCCTGGTACCCTTCTTGGCGGACTCTTCCAAAGGCTTTGGCTGGGGCTACGGCGCCATCGGTTTCGCCTTCTCTCTCCAATGGATTTTCTCGGGGATCTTCGCCCCCTTGGCTGGCTGGCTGGGCGACCGGTATGGAATCCGCCGCACCATGGTCCTGGGTGCGTGCTTGTTCATGGCTGGCATGCTGCTCACCGGCACCATGAGCCATCTGTGGCAATTCTACATCTACTTCGGCGTGATACTCAGCGCCTCTATGGCCATCTTCGGAGTGCCGTTAATGGCCGCAGTTTCCATGTGGTTCAAGAAGCACCTGGGGATAGGTATGGGGGCTTTGCAGGCCTCTCAAGGAATGGGAACCGTGATCGCCATTCCCATGGTATTGCTTCTGCTCAACCACTACGGTCTGAAGTGGGCCTTCTGGGGACCGGGCATGGTGGGAGGTCTACTGCTACTCGTGATGATCAGGCATTTTTACAACGAACCCGGGGAGATAGGCCTCAAGCCCATCGGCGCAGCGGAGGAAGAACCGGTTGAAAGGCTACAGAGGGGCGGCACCGCGAAAGTCAGGACCAAGGTGTTCCTTCAGCAGGCCCAGCACACAAGTGCCTTCTGGAATCTGATCGGCATCCATTTCTGGGGGTGCGTGGGGCACAACATTATCCTGATATTCCTGGTGGCCATGGCGATGGAGCGGGGGGTGTCTCAGGGACTGGCGGCCGGACTCGTCGTCGCTCTATACGCCGTAAGCGCCATCACCCGGTTCGTCGTGCCTGTAACGGCGGACCGCCTGGGAAGCAAGGGGGTGATGGTGGTCTGTTTCATTCTACAGACCGCGCCGGTGCCCATACTTCTCTTCGCCCACGAGGCCTGGACCTTCTATCTGTTTGCCGTCATCTTTGGCATTGGCCTGGGGGGCGAGATGAGCGCCTTCCCGATCATCAACCGCCAGTACTTCGGCAAGGCTCCCATCGGCACCGCCTATGGCTGGCAGATGCTGGGGTCCGGCATCGGGATGGCGATGGGAGCCTGGGTGGGGGGATTCATTTGGGACATAACGGGGGAGTATTCCTGGGCCGTAGTCCTTTCTTTTATGACGAGCCTCTTGGGCGTGGTGTCGATCCTACTCCTGCCAGCAACATCCCGCCATCTAATGCCCAACTGGGAGCAGGCTCTGCCTCCCGAGGCACGCTCCGCGACCTCGGCGTAAGGTAACGCGATGAGGATGGCCGAATCGTTTAGGCTTTTATACAATATATCCTGGTTTGGATACTTCGTTCCATTCAATGTTCAGGAAATCGCATAGTCGTTTTACCTTGCGGTGATTTCGCTCTCATAGGCTTATTCATCAGCAAGAGGAAGTATGTCAATGGCCGATTACAGAATCATTTCATCAGATAACCATGTGATGGAACCGCCAGACCTGTGGCAGACCAGAATAGGTTCAAAGTTCCGAGAGCGAGCTCCACGGACTTTGCGGGAAGAGGGAGGCGATTGGTGGTATTGCGATGGCCTGAAGCTAACCACGGGATTCGGTATTGCGATGGCCTGAAGCTAACCACGGGATTCGGATTCGGTGGGGCTCAGACGGGTAGGAGGTTCGAGGCACCGAGCGAGCTGACTAGCGGCGACATATTTGAGAACGTCCGCCCAGGAGGCTACATCCCTGAAGAGCAGGTCAAAGACATGGACATTGACGGCGTGGATACAAGCATTCTATATCCAACCCTTGGGCTCCAGTTGTTCAAGGTGCCGGATAGCGAGCTTTTAACGGCCGTCTTTCAGACATATAACGATTGGCTTGCGGAGTTCTGCCACACATCCCCGAAACGCCTCACGGGTATCGCCATGGTCAATGTGGACGATGTGCGGGTGGGCGTAAACGAGCTGGAGAGGTGCCGAAAACTTGGGTTTGTTGGCGCGATGATCACCGTGTATCCCCCCGAAGATCGACGATATGATTCGCCGGAGTACGAACCCCTGTGGGCCGCAGCCCAGGACCTTGAGATGCCCCTTGGCCTCCACGCCGCAACAAACCGGTTCGGCTCCGGGGAGGGAGATAGAACCAGTAGGCGCAGCGCCTCGTTTCGGAAAACCTCGGCCCAGCCTTCTTCAGGCGTACCAACAGGTTCGCCGTCACGATAAACTTTGACCACTACGTGCGAATGTCCCTCACTGACATGATACTTGCGGGTGTGTTCGAGCGCTATCCGAAGCTTCAGGTCGGAGCAGTGGAACATGAAATATCGTGGGCTGCTCACTTCCTTGACCGAATAGACTACAACTATGATCAAAGGGCCGCAGGCGTAACGGGCTACAGGTTCAAGGACAACATGAGGCCAAGCGATTTTTTCCGCCGCAACGTGTTCCTTGGCTTCCAGGAGGACGCGCTGGGTATCCAACTACGGGACATCATTGGCGTCGACACCCTTCAGTGGGGCTCTGACTACCCTCACCAAGAGTCAACCTTCCCAAGGAGCCGGGAGATTCTGGAGGAGATCCTGGCCGACTGTAGCGAGGAAGAGAAAGCCAAGATCGCTGGGGGAAATGCAGCCAGGGTGTACCACCTGTAAGCCCCCAGAATATCCAGAATGCCGGATATGCGATGGTAGTGCAGGACGCCAGGGAAGAAGCTACCCGGCAGTTGCTAGAGAGAGGAGCCAGGCTCGGTGCCTCACGTGGCGAGGTGGCCGTCCAGTGTGAGGTAACGTTGACCTCCCTTCCCGGACCCAGGCAGGTGGAAGGGCGCGACAGCATTTTGGCTGGGATCAAGGAGGGACACGTGTACTTGGACCCGTCCACCTGCGGGCCCGACTTGGTTCGCCGCCTGGAGCCCAGATTCCGCCAGCGCGGCGCCCACCTGAGTCAAACAGACCATCAGCCCGCCTCATCATCGAACTCCGGTACAAACCTGGCCTGACTCCCAGCACGAATTCCCACCGGCTCCGCCAGACCCGCGTTGATCTCCAGGACATATAGTATCGGTCGAGGCGGGGAGTAGATTTCAGGGCTCCTCCCTTCGAGAGCGGGAGATACGTTGGCGGTGACCCCGGCCACAACGCCGTTAGCGTCTATCCACACCATGTCCAGAGGAATCAGCATTCCCCTCATCCAAAAGCGGGGGATTCCCTCCGCTTCGTGGATAAACAGCATCCCCTCTCTGTCTCCCAGGTGTTCCCTACCCTTCAAGCCCCTGGTACGCTGCTCTAGCGTAAAGGCCACCTCCACATCAAAGGTGGCTCCCTCAAACACCACCTGCTGACTCTGAGACTGAGGGACAGTGCGGATAGGCGTGGGAGCAAATGTGGGTTCCGATGTAGACGTGCGAGTAGACGTCCGGGTCGGTTCAACTAGTGGTGTAGGAGTGGCTGCGGGCAACAGAGTTGGTGTTGCCGTGGGCGTAAGAGTAGCGGTTGGAAGCGGAGTGGCTGTCACTGTCGGCGATGGTAAAGGGGTCAGTGGAAGGGTTGGACTGGCAGTCGGCATGGCCGCGATGGTGGCCTGCACCCGCGCTTCAAGAGTAGCCTCAGTGTCAGGCTTGGAGCCAGGTGTCACTGTTGGCCGATCGCCTGTACACGCAGCCAACAACGCCACACCCAGCAGAACGAGGGCAAACGGCCCTTTCATAGCAAGCCCCTGTGCCGAACTACTACTACAGACCCCTCGGTCATGGTAACCTTTTGATACTGGAGGGCCTTGCCCAAACAGGGTAGGGATTCAGTGCCTGGATTATACCAGGGCGGGCTTCGCCCAGGCTGGGCCGAGAGGATATGGAAATTTCTGGCGGGCCAAAGGCGCTCCCGAGCGAAAGAGCTGGAAGCTTTGTCAGGTGCGGCGGAGGTCAGCCCGCCACTCGGCGTCTGGCCCGCTGCCTGGTCCGCCGCGTTACATCCATCCCGTCGGTCGTTAGCCGGTGGCCTCCATGCCACTCGCCGTCTCGAGGTGTGTCCAGACGGTGTGAGATGATATGTGCCGTCAGTGGGGCTCTGAGTAGGCGTAAACGGCCCCCATCCTGTCCCAGTCCCGCAGAAGGGTTTCTCCTGCGGAATATGGGAACACATGAAGGCGTTGGAGGACCTGTCAAAAAGGGGTCGGCAGATTGGAGGGCCAGTATAAAGCTGGAGGAGGGCACCGCCGCCGGTTTGGTGGAGCGGAGCCTGGTGATCCACCGGCGCGAGAAGCCTGCGTCACTTAGCAGCGTTGCGGGATGCCTTTGGGCTAGCGTAGTGGTGGCGGGCCGTCGCAGCCCCGTCCTAAGCAAAACAATCCCGCGCATGAATAGACCATCTCAACCCACATCCTGTTGCTGGTCGTAGGTCATTGTGGGTGAAATTATCCCGTGGTAGAATTGGTGAGCTAATTTGACCCTGGTTGCGGTACCTCGATTACTTCTACATGCCCGGAGACCGTGTTGCGACGGGTGGAAACCGTAACACGGGAATCCGGCCCCAAGTTATCCGGTTAGCGTCTCTCGCCGGACGCCCAGGTTGCGGGATCAAGTGGGCGAATGGGGGTGAAGTGTACTCACCATTGAACCTCAGAATGCACACCACGGAGTCCCAACTCTACTCCCAGGGCAAATCTACCGTCGGCGAAGAAGATTCCGTCGGGGACATCCTGGTGTCTTGCATCGGTCTGGAAACCCCTGCGTTCGTCTACGATGAGGAAGCAATCGTTCAACGTTGTGAATATTTGCGCGGTATAGCAGATAGGGCTGGCTGCCAGCTCCTCTACTCCTTAAAACCCCTGACCTTTGTAGAGGTACTAGGTCTGATCGCTCCTTATGTCGACGGGTTCTCCGTCAGCTCCCTATTTGAAGCAGCCCTGGCCCGAACTGTGTCAGAAGGGGATAAAACGGTACACCTGACCACTCCAGGCTTGAGACCCAACGAAATGGGCAAGCTTGCCGAGCTGTGCGATTACATTTCCTTCAACTCCATCTCACAGTGGCAACGTCACAAAAATGAGCTGGGAGGGAGGGTAAACTGCGGTCTCAGGATCAACCCTCAGCGGTCCTTTGTATCGGACCCCAGATACGACCCCTGCCGGCAGCACTCAAAGCTGGGAGTACCGATCCAGGAGATGATAGGTGGAGCCCCCGCCATCCCTTTGGCCGCCGATGGGCTCAGCGGTATACATTTCCATGCTAACTGCGACTCCCCGGACCTGGGGCAATTGCTTACCATGGTCCGTCAGCTCGTCGCGCAGATCGGAAATATCCTGCCGAGCCTCCAGTGGGTAAATCTGGGCGGCGGCTACCTGTTCGAAGAGGAGGACGGTGGTAGCCAGCAATTCATCGAAGCCGTGCAATTCCTGCGGAGCCGGTCTCGACTGAAGGTGTTCGTCGAGCCGGGTTCGGCCATAGTACGGGAAGCTGGCTACCTTGTATCCACCGTGCTTGATGTTTTTTGCAGCGATGGCCGGTCCATCGCCATTCTCGACACCTCGATAAATCATATGCCCGAGGTGTTCGAATACCAGTACCTCCCATATGTGTTGGGAGCATCAGAAACCGGGGAGTTCAGCTACTTGCTAGCCGGTTCTACATGCCTGGCAGGGGATATATTCGGGGACTACTCCTTCGAAGAGCCGCTGGAGGTTGGTTCCAGGGTCATCTTTGGCGACTTCGGCGCGTACACACTGGTAAAGGCTCACACCTTTAACGGCCTTAACTTCCCATCGATCTATGCGTTGACTGCCCATGGCGACCTCGCGTTGAAGAAGCGATTCACCTTCGAGGAATATTCTTGCAGATGGGGGATGCAGCCCGATGCACCTGATCCAAACGGAAATTGAACTACCAGCACCCAGGGGCCATGGGAGCATTCTGGAGTATTTAGCCTGGGAGATCGATGCTCGCCTCACCGATGATGCCACGCCTATCCGCTTCGTCGTTGCCGAATCCGACGAGGACCTGTACCGATGTGAGATCGCAGCCTTCCATGGTAACCGGGACTCCAGCTCCCTTTCGCGGGACACTCTCCTCAAGTTTGCCAGGAGGAAGGTGGAGAACACCGAAAGCTTCAACGCTGTCCTGGTGATCCCAACCGGTGTGGGAGCGGACATAGGTGGACATGCTGGGGATGCAACTCCCGTCGCACAGCTACTGGCCTCGGTTTGTGACACGCTGATCACTCACCCCAACGTTGTCAACGCTTCAGATATTAATGAAATGCCGGCGAATTCCCTGTATGTCGAGGGTGGCGCCCTTTGCCGGATGCTCATGGGCACCGCCGGCCTACAACCGGTACGCTCAAACCGGGTCCTGGTAGTAATCGACTCTCACTATGACCATATGTTCACAGATGGTGCGATCAACGCCGTCAATGCTGCTCGGGCATGCTACGGATTGATCTGCCCGCGGGTCGTCCAGCTTGACCCTCCCCTCGAAATGAGGTCAAGCTACTCGGCGTCCGGAACGGCTGTGGGCTATGTTGCCGGCCTGGACCGCCTGTTCAGGGTTTTGGATCAGCACTGCGGGGACTATGATGCCATCGCGGTTTCGTCGGTGATCTCGGTTCCGCCCAGCTACCATCGTGACTATTTCCAGAGCGCGGGGAGTATGGTCAATCCCTGGGGTGGCGTCGAAGCTATGCTCACCCACACAATTTCAGCATCATACGATGTGCCGTCGGCCCACTCGCCGATGCTGGAGTCAGAAGAGATCGCGAGCATGGACGTCGGAATTGTGGACCCTCGAATGGCCGCGGAGGCTATTTCCTTGACCTTTCTTCATAGCATCCTGAAGGGCCTTCAGAGGAGTCCCAGGATCGTGACCGACAGCAACGCCATGATGGCCAACGGTGTGCTCACCGCCAGCGATGTGGCATGTTTGGTGATACCCGACGGGTGTTTGGGACTGCCGACCCTGGCCGCGTTGGAGCAGGGGATGCCGGTGATCTCGGTGCGTGAGAACCGGACGTTGATGAGAAACGATCTCACCTCCCTACCCTGGAAGCAAGGGCAGCTGCACATCGTCGACAATTACTGGGAAGCGGCTGGAGTAATGGCAGCACTAAAAGCTGGGATCGATCCCAAGGTTGTGCGGCGTCCGATCTCGCCCACCACCGTGGAACATGAACGACCTGTATTGGTGCCCCAGCACCGGGTCGAGGAGTCGGATTACAGATCCCGCATACATGAGCCATCCAATAGTGGATTCCCATCTGATCGGTAACCTGCTTTTTGACAACCCGTGGTCCATTGACTCTGTCCGATATTCAAATCTACAATAGTGCATACCCATCCGCACACAAGATGTATTTGGCCTGAACACCGGGATCATGTTTAGGACGCTATTTAAAAAGGGCAAGAAACAACGGACATCGCAACTGGCTCGCCCTGTGCTGGACGACAGCATCATGAACCCGCAGGTCGGGGATGAGATCGCCATATTCGGGTTGACCGAAGGGTTTGACGATGTTTATCGTACCATCGAGCGCAGGGATAGCTTCGTCGTAGAACAGAAGAACCGGTATGAAAGCGACGCTGGTGAGTGGTTCGAGGTCATCGGGGAGGATGGTGAAAGGCGGTTCTGGGTTGAGTGGGCGGAAGAAGATGAGCTGTTCGTGACGGCCACCACCAACAAGAGGCCCATGGGCCTGGCCAGTGTGGGCCTCACGGAGGAGAAGCTTATCCAGATGGACGAAGAAAATTCCATCGATAACCATTTCACCTACGACGGTACGCGCTATCACTACAAGAACAGCCACGAAGTGATCTATTATGAAGATGAGGATGAGGGTGGAGAGGGATTTTACCTCTGGGATTTCGTTAGCCAGAAGGAAAGGCGCGTCCTCTCCGTCGTAAAGTGGGAAGGTGTGCCGTTCCAGGTATTCATCAGTGAGGTGGTTCCTCCCGGGAAAATATCCGTATTAAAGGACCGAACGCCAGGGAACGGAGACTGACCATGTACGATGCGTTTATCGATACCCTAGAGACGATCCCCCGGGGCCTCGTGTATGTAGCGCTGGGGTTGGCTATCTTGATCCTGGCTAAGTATGCCAGGGATATTGTGACCCGTTCTTACCGCATTGATGAGCAGATTACCAAGAGCAGGAACCTTGCGGTGTCCCTGCGGTTTTCCGGCTATCTGATGGGAGTTGTTCTGGTGTTCCTGGGAGCACTGTACCAACCCCTCCTGGTATCTGCGGAGGAAGGGTTCGGGTTCAACCGTGATTTCGGCGAGGATGTACTGAAGGTATTCTTATACAGCCTTGCTGGAATCGTGGCGCTGAACATCGTCAGGATCATCGTGAACCGGCTGGTGTTGTACAAGTTTGACATAGAGAAACAGATAGTAGAGGGACAGAACGTTGGGGCTGGCGCCGTGGAGTTCGGGACCTACATAGCCACCGGGCTACTGATCGGTGGGGCAGCTTCCGGCGAGGGTGGGGGACCCGAAACTGCCCTGGCGTTCTTCGGTATGGGTCTGGTGGTGCTGATACTATTCGCGCTTGTTTATCAGCTTACTACGCCCTTCGATATCCACAAGGAGATCGAGGGCGACAACACAGCCGTAGGAATCGCGCTCGGAAGCAACCTGATAGCCATGGGCCTTGTTACCTTCAAGGCGGTGTTTGGGAATTTCAACGGCTGGAACGATGCTCTGGCATCGTTTTTTGTTTTCGTTGTGATCGGCTTCGTCCTTCTTTTCGTGCTGCGCCTATTGATCGATGTTTTGTTGCTTCCAACGGCGAAGATATCGAAGGAGCTGGCTGCGGAGCGCAACGTGGGTGTTGCCTTTGTCGAGAGCTCGATAGTGATCAGCTCAGCCCTTATCCTGTTTTTCGCCATCTAGCAGAACGCTAGGAGTTCCCCTGACCATCTCTAGAATCTGCTGATTCGAACGGTTTTCCTGTTGCTCCGCAATCTCCTCTTCCAGGTGGGCAAAGCCGCTCTCGATGATCTGTCCAATAAGATCATCCTCCACAAGGTGGTGGTCCATCACCGGTTCCAGGATCTCGTTGTAGAAACTTTCATCGTGTATCCTTCCTTGCCAGGCGCCGGTGAACTCATCCAGACTGCCATCGTACAGACGAAGCAAGAAGACCGTGCGGACCGGGTCTAGTCCCTCGTTGATGTAGATTTGAACCCTCAGGTCCTCCCCACGGCCACTACCAAACTCCACCGTGCCGCCCTCCTCGTCACTGGCCACGTCCTTGAAAAGGTCGTACCGGTCGATGTACGTTTCCGTCTCGGCGATCTGGCTTCCCAGAAACCGCCTCCCAGTTTCGGTGATTTGGAAACACCCGGTCTCTTCGGACGGCAGGATGATTCTGCCTTCCACAAGATCGTCAGCGAGGGTCAGCCATTCCCGGTCCGTCTCCGTTGAGGGATTGGGCGAAAGCTTGAACTCGTGTTTATCCAGGAAATACAGCAACGTCAGGGACTGGAGCCACCCCATGAGCGTTGCCTTGTCCGCCCAGTACCTTTCTTGCACAGCATGGTCCAGGGTTGGGAATTCCCGTTCGATCTCCAGGCTCAGGACTGGGTAGCTCGGGTGGCCCGAACATTGGGGTCCGGGCGGCCGGAGAAGGCCCACCGTCGGGTCGGATAGCTCCACTACTGTGTCATCGGCCAGCGAGAATTTCAGCCAATAATCACCCAACCTCCACCGGCTCAGCATTTCCAACAGCGCCCCATAGATCTCCGGCAGGTCTGGATTCTCCCGCAGATCGAACGTCTCTTCCATGTGGGACCGGCCCTCTTCGTCTTCGGGGAAGACCACTTCGAGGAGCTCGCCGATCCGAAGATCGGCGTACTCTGCCGGCAGGACGACTTCCAAAGGATCCTCGGGCCTCATGCCACGCAGGTGAGCCCGAAGCTGTAGGGGGCTATTCTGGTATTCCGAAGTCTTCATCCCGGCCTTTTCCTGGAATACCCGACCGAAGGTGACAGGAGCCAACGGGTCCAATTCCGATCAGATGTTGCGCCGCCTCCCATTTTTCAGGACCATCTGAACTCCGCCGCCACCCCTTAAGCCGCCGCCGCCCCGGGCTGTTCCTTTGGCAGTCCGCGAGATGTTTCTTGAACCCTTGAACTTGCCGGTTGTCCTTTGGGTGTTTTGGTAGGTCCGCCGAGATGAGCTTTGATTCTGACCCGCTTGTCGGTACCGTGATCCGGCGAACTTCTTCTGATTGCTCTGGAACCTGCTGTTCTTCGACACCTGGCTGGTGTATCGCGACGAGCTCCTGTAGCTAGACCGTTGAGTCCTCATGGTGCCGCCGTAGCCGCGACCGTAGGGTGTATGGTAAAAGTAGGGACCTCTCAGGCTTGAAAGGAGGAGGTAAGTGAACAGGAAATTTCCGCCTCCAAAGGAGCTGCGATAGTATCCATTGGATCCGTGTCCTCGCATGTTATTCTGGTCCTGCTCTTTGACGATGGAGAAAAGCAAATCATCTTGAGCATCATCTATCTCGTTGTTACCGTTGAGGTCTTCCCAGCCTTCCAGAGTTAGGGCTTCGCCATCCTGCCGTGCCCGGATGTATATGAGGCCGTCGCCTTCGTAGATCTGGTTGACCCGCTGCTCGAAATCGGTTGCGCTGTTCGATTTCTTGAACGCTTCCTGGACATCATCTAGGTTAATCCGTCCCGCCGCACCATCGGTGGCTGCCCACTCCTCGGCGCTTATCCCACCGCCACATGCGACCAGCAATGGACCGGTGGCGATTATTCCCCCGCTGATTGATCCCAGTTTGCCCAGTGTCTTCGCCATTATTACTCCTCCATCACGGGTTACTGCCGCTGCTACCTGGGCTGGAGCGGAACGCTCCGCTCAAGTCATAATCGGCTGTCATATTAGGACCAACGCAACATCGTGCGCCAGATCGCCTTCCAACAGGTGACCCTTCACCGTTGGCTGGGCAGGGACGCCAGTGGTTGGGAACTTCACCAGCCTGGACAAGAATGAGCCGATGAGGTGCTGTCGGAAGGCCTTCTGCTCTTTGAATGCCTGGAGGACATACTCGGATAAGGCAGCTTGGTGGCTATGGAAGCCATGCTGGATGCTGGACATCAGCTCCTGGAGATGGGAGAAATGGTCCGTCCAGAGCTCATCGCTGGTGCGCAGGAAAAGGTGCTTCCCCAGCTCCCCGAATCCTTCCCCACCGTATCGAGATTCCGCCTCCTCTAGGAGGGCAACCAACACGTCCCCGATACTCTCGATCAGCGAATCCTGATCGCAGCCTCTCAGACCTGAGCAATCTATTCCATAGTCTTCCTGTAGCACTTCGGCCATCTGGTTGAATTTCAGACCATAGTCTGCCACCATCTCCTCGGGGAAGTAGTGGTGCACCACGTACCGAGCGTTGTGGCGCGCCATTCTCAAAGGTTCGTCCCGGAACGATGGTGATGCCATCACCTCGCGACGCGCCCGGTAGTAGAGCAGGGTGTGGGCGTCAAGAACACCACCATAATCCATAATGTAACGGCGAAGAGCTTCAGCCTCTCCCTCGATGATCCCCTGGGCCTCATTGAGGCGCCGGGCCACATCCTCTCCATCGAAGAACTCCCTGCCGGCCGGGTCCTGTTTCCTGCCCCGGGGGAGGCACACAACACCAGCAGTCCAGTGGGCGAAAATCTGGTCCTCAAGGGATAGGAAAAACCGGTTCAGGCCGAACTCGCCCTGCCTCCCGCTCCTCCCTTTGAGCTGAAGGTCGATCCTTGCCGACTGGCCAAGCTCGATGCCCAGAACGTACAATCCCAGACCGAAGTCCAGGGAGATGGGGTTCCTATCTCCCTCTGGCGCTGAATCGGGGGTCACGCGAATCCGCTCCAGGTTATCCTCACGTTCCCTCGTGATGGAGAAGGTACCTCCCAACGAAAGCTCGTCCCACAGGAAGTCGGCTTCCCCTATGGTGTAGCAGTTCAGCGTTACGCAGGAGGAGCCTTCCGAAAGGAGCCGCTGAACCAGGTCTCGGTATCTGCCAGCCACCAGGCCGGACAGGTTCGGTTCCAGGACGATATCTGTGCCCCTCCCCGCCATGTTGGTGGCAACGGTAACAGCTCCGAAGTTCCCAGCCTCCTTGACTATTCGGGCCTCATCGTGGCAGCTTACGGCGTTCAGAAGGTTGTGGGGCACACCGCGCCCGGTCAGTAGGCGGCTGATCTCTTCCGACTGCTCGATGGTTGGAGTAGCGACCAGGACCGGACGTCCTACCCGCCGGCAGGCTTCGACCTCATCGACCACCGCAGCGAGCTTATGGTCGCGGGCTGCGTAGACCCGGTAACCCGAGTCCACCCGCAACGAGGGCTGGGCAGGTGGCACAACCTGAACATCCAGGCCGTATATCTCCAGAAACTCGTCCCGCGAGGTCAGGGCTGTGCCGGTCATCCCGGAGACCTTCCAGTACTGGGACACGTAACCTTGTACTGAGATCTGGGCCAGTACCTCAGAATCAGGATGTACCGTCACACCTTCCTTTGCTTCCAAGGCAGCCTGAAGCCCTTGCTGGTAGCGACTATCGGGGCGCGGACGGCCGGTGCACCGATCTATGAGCACCACCGCATCTTCGGTGACCAGGTAGTCGGCATCCCTTTTCAATAGAAGGTACGCCCTTAGCATCTGGTAGACCTGGTTGCCGAGGCTGTACTGCTGAAGCAGCTGCCGGGTCAGCTTGGCCCGGGCTTTTCTTCGCTCCGCCAGGGGGAGGGTGCTGTCTTTTGTGCCCGAGGAGATACGTTGCTCCAGAGACTCAGCATCAAAGAAGTTCCCAAGACGTGCCTCCAAGAGCTCCTGTCCTGCCTCGGTTAACGTAACGTACCGATTCTGCGGATCGATGAGATATAGCAGCCCGGTGGCCAGGGCCGAATCAGGGTAGTCGGCCTGCTCCCGGTCGGCCAACCTCCGCGCCCGCCTGTACTGGACCGGATCGTCGGACAGGTGTTTGTTCAGAGAGGGGTGGTCCGGCTGCCCGAGCATTAGCTTCGCCAGGAAGATATGGTGGTCCGGTGAGTTGTGGCCGCTGTTATCCAGCTGCTCTGCCAGACCGAGGGCAACTACGTTCTGGCGAGCAACCAGATCTCCAATGGATTTCCGGACCCTCGCATGGGTCCTTCCAGTTCCTGCTGGCGTCCCTCCGATGATCATGGGTGTGCTTGCTTCATCGATCAGGGCATGATCTACCTCGTCGACGATGGCCACCTCCAGCTTTCCCTGTACCAGGTCGTCGGGCGACATCTTGAGGTTATCTCGAAGGAAATCGAACCCGAACTCCCGTAGCGTGCCGTACACCACCTGCTTGGTGTAAGCATCCCTCCGCTCCTCGTCACTCAGGTAGCTCAGGACCACATCTGCCGTGAGACCCAGCGACTGGTAGACTGGCTCCAGCAGCTGGCAGTCCCTGGCTGCCAGATAATCATTGGCGGTTATGATATGAACCGACCTGCCCGATATGGCGTGGAGGGCTGCGGGGAAGGCAGCGGCGATGGTCTTCCCCTCTCCCGAGTTCAACTCGACCACGTTGCCCTGGTACAGCATGATGCCGGCTAGAATTTGCTCGTCGGTCACATGCAGGGATGCAACCCCCCTGGGGTCCTTTCTTGCGAGTGCCCGATAGAACTCTGAGGGCAGCAGGATTTCCGGAGGGCGTCTGGTTACAGCCCTCTCCGCCACGTAGATCAGGGTCTTGATGATGGTCTGCTCGTCCCTATCCAGGTTCATGCCGGCCATAGAGGCCGTAAGGCTGTCGGCGAACCTCGCGCTCTCGAGGAACCCATCGTCGACGTACATATTTATGCGGGTCACGTATTCGCCGGAGTTCAAGATCTGTGTTGCTATGGCCTGACACCGCTCCAGGTTGGCTTCGTTCAGCTTGGCCCCGAAGATCCGCCACGCCCCAAGACGCCTGTCTATCGCCTCGGCCAGCAACCCATACGCCGCGGGAAGGATTTCTGCGGATGAGGGGAGTTGACCCTGTAGCGCCAGACCCCGGAAGGCATCCCGGAGGCCGGCGTCGGAGTAGGCAGTGAAATTCTGACCCCGAATCCGATCAAGCACGCCGGATCTCAGCACCTTATTCAATGTTGAGGGTTTATTCCAACGGTGCCCGGACGGTTTTCGCATTATGGGTGATTTCATTGATGGGCCTCAGGGCAACTCTGGCGATGGAGGGTGATCATGGCCGGTGAGCGGGGTCTTCAGGTTAAACCAGTAACGGTCGCAAGGATTCCCACGTTAGCCGGCCGCTACTAATATACACCAGCGAGTCGTTCTGTGTCAGAGTCAGGTTTCCGAATTTAAAATGAACACTCCCATCCCTTATCACACCTATCAAATTGATCTCTTCGTCCAGCAGCTTCTTGGCAGCCTCAATGTAGATCAGTGAACCGGCCGAGCTGTCTTCCACCCTGGTGCTGGCCAACGTACCGTCGATTCGATTACTGGTTACCGCCCGGGTCAGCAAGCTCACCCCTGGGTCCTGGACTTCCTGCACAAGGAG
Organism: Dehalococcoidia bacterium; assembly: GCA_965247295.1. Taxonomy (GTDB): domain Bacteria; phylum Chloroflexota; class Dehalococcoidia; order Lucifugimonadales; family JAGWBF01; genus CBDFGQ01. The sequence continues at coordinate 568,557 of CBDFGQ010000008.1, read as the reverse complement.
ATTATTGGACAGGTGTAGCGTGTGGACCAGGGAAACGTTCTTCGCTCCGGCAAACAGAATCGTGTGCATTTCGCTGAGGCATTCGGCAACTACCCTTGTCTTCGGGTTCAAATGCTCGATCATGTAGACTATGGAGGCAACCACACTATCACTATTGGGATCATCGTAGCGGGTGCTCAGAACGATCGCTTGCTTCGCTTTTTCAATCCTGGCCCGCCGGTAGCTCTCCTCCTCCAGGGGCGACCCACGCACGAAGAACAGGTCGGGAAACCCCGCAGGAAGGGTTTCGGTCTGGTCCGTCAGGATGACTATATCGTCGCGTTGATGCTGGGAGTCTTGCCTGAACTCCCCCACTATTTCCCGTACCCTTGCTTCACTGGGGAAATTGATGATCAACAGATGATCTTTCGCATGAATGGTTCCCATGCCCGCTCTCTCCCTAAATTGAAAGTCCATGATCCAGTCCACCAGGATGCCCGCGGCGGCGGTAAAGGTGGTGAGTCCTGCGATTACGATGAAGAAGATGGTCCCAAGCCTGGCTCCCAGTGACTGAGCCGAAAAATCACCGTATCCGATGGTGGTGATGGATACGATACTATACCAGAGGCTGTCGAAGATGGTCACATCACGGTCGTCCAGGCGTTCGAACACGAAGAACGTTACGGTGTTTCCGGCTACACTCATGCCCGCTAAGGCCAGCAGCAGGCCCAGCCCCACCGCCCTCTTGCGTCGTAAGGTGCGAACGATTCTGGTAAGCTGGTAGAACATCACCATCCAACTGCACGTCAGAATAACGTGGCCGGCAGATCCCCCTCTGACATCTCGATGTTCCCCGGGTTAGTTGCTGAGCCGAATTACGAGAAGGGTGGCGTCATGTCCCGGCCCATCCCACTCATTGTAGCGTTTCAGCAAGTGCTCTTTGGACAGTATAACTTCCTCGCTGGCCCGGGGAGCCTCCCTGGTGAAACGCTCACCTAAAGGGGAGTCCAGGTTCCAATCATCGCTAATAGAGCAGGCGAGGCCAGCATCCTTGCAAACCTTTACATACTCACTCATCAGCTTGTCCAACTCCCTGGAACCCTTGAACACGATGGGCGTCACATAGAAGTCCTTGGAAAGGTAAAGGCCCAACTCGTTTTCGAACACCTGGATCAGATCCATATATTGGATCCAGGTCTCCATGGCGAAAAAGAAGTTCTCGGGGATATCCTGGCTCACCCTGTGGTAATAGAAATCCTCGTAGCTATCGACCATCTTTGCCTGGACCGGACGTTTGTCCTCATGGGCAAGTAACCTCTCGGCATCTCCATCGGTGAGGAACAGCAGAGGGATATTCCCGTTGGTGGCGTCGACCAGGATCGATGTGCCGTCGATGTGATAGAGAAGGGCCGTATGCTGCCAGTAACGCATGTACCGCTTGGAGAATCTGAAATCGAAGGTGTCAAGCAGCTCCCTGAGCTTTTCTTCCGGTATCTGCCCTCGAGCATCTACGCCGGCAAACAGGTACTCCGAAGTGATACCAAAATGATCGGTGATGAACTTCAGCGCCTGGACCTTTTCGGAGCAAATTCCGCCTGCCCCATCAATGATGTTACGAACCGTCTCATCGCCCGTCTTGTGGGCTAGCTTGCGCCCGGTGAACCGGGAGTAGCTCTCGAAGTCGCTTTCCCAGATCCTTTGGGCAAGGATCTGGACTAACTTCGTTTTTTGGTCCGTGGAAGACAGCTCTAGGATATCTTGTACTTCCCCGCGGCCGCATTCTCGTTCCAGAGTGGACATCACAAAATCGGAGTAAATGTCGTGGTGCCTTAGCCAGCGCCTTCTGTGGAATCCTGCCCAATTTCGGTCATACCCTGCGTTCGTCAGGTCTACATGCAGATCGATCACCAGGACGAGGGTGTTCCCCACCAGGGCCTCCTCCAGGAAAGGAGTGCTGTTCAGGTCGATGGGCCGCCGGCCCTGCCTGAATATGATTCCCGCGAAGATGTCGCCCAACCGACCGTCATCGGCGGCCATGTAGACAAAATCTTGGATGTCCGACAGGGTCTCTACAGCATCTTGGGTGATCCTCCCCTCTTCCAGCAATCGGCCGGCTGGAGCGTTTTTGAGATACTTGTCCAGCAGGTGCTTGAGGGGTAGCAGTATATCTTCCTTTTCGATGCGGAGGATGCACTTCCTTCCCGACAGGGAATCGGAGAATTGTAGGAGGTATTGTCGGGTCTCATCCATCTGAACGGAGCTACACCTGGTTCAGAGATGCCTTTTCAGTAGCGGATCGGACCTTGGACGACAGAGGCAGGGCGGAGGACCAGCGTAGGTGGCGGATTCGATGCATCGCACAGAGTCCAATAGAAGCTCCCATAAGTTTGACAACGGGACGGCTGAAGTTTTATATGGTATCAAGGTCCTAACGGATTATAGCTTAATTCAGCGTACCATCGAAAGGCTCTAGTTTGAGGTGAGCATGAGAGGCAACAGAAGATCCAGGAGAAGGGGTCGAAACGATCTTCGCGACTCCGCCATTGCAAGCTTATCCGAGGAGTCCATTAAAAGGGATGTACGCCGAGCTGCTTTTAAGCATCCGGCAACCGTCGTTTTAATAATCCTGTCGGTCCTGTTTTTCATCATCATGCTGGCCTCGGGCTTTCATTTGGTGGCTATCATCTTGCTCATCATCTCGGCGTTCGCATCGGTGGGTTTTTTCTTCTGGCTATACTACCTTCAATTCGACCGGGAGTATGCGAGGAGGACCCAGGAACTGTTGGAGCTCCAGGACCAGGAGGCCGGCCAACGTGGGCAAACGGATCTTCAGCGATTGAAAGATGGTATCCAGACCGGATTCTCCAGGGTCAACTCCGCCGACGGACTCAAAGCTTTACAGGAGCTGGTCTACGAATACGAGCAGATGCAGCCCGTCCTTGACCGGGGGAGGGAGACGGATCCCCTGGCGGTAGCCCACATTCCTGCCCTGGCCGAAGAAACCTACCGCCAGGGCCTGGGTGTACTCGCCGGTTGTCTTGACCTGATGAGGGAGATTCACTCACCCAACAATCGGAAACTTGAGGCAGAGGTTGCTGATCTTGAGAGCCAGATCGGTGCCATGGAGAAAGATGATGCCCAGACGGAGCGGCTAAGCATCCTGAAAGCCACCGTCGCTTCCCACAAAGAGCGCCTGGGTCTGGTCCAGCAGCAGAGCCTGCGGGTGGACGGATTGCTGCACCAGTCTGATAGCTGCGAAGCATCCCTCCACCGCACGAGAATCGAGCTGGCCGCGTTGAAAGCTGACAACGTTGATGCCAGGGTCAGCGCAGTAACCAACGCGCTCCAGTCGACCATCAACCAGGCGAAAGAGGTCCAGGATGAATTGAAGAGATTAGGCTACTGAACAGGTAGAGATACTGCGCTAAATGGGTAATCTGAGGCATCGAGAGCGACCTAACACGAAGGAGGTACCGAACCATGGTTACAGAAGAGCGACCCGAACAAGAAGAGGAAAATATAGCATCGAACCCGGCAGGCGCCCAGGAACTAGCCCCCGTAGAGATCAAGGAACCTCTGGCTCCCAAAGGGGTACCGGATGAGGAGGTACAGGGTCTAAAAAGCCGAGCTTTAGCTCTGGTTAGCGACCTGGGAGAGGCCTCTGGTAGCCGGGAGCTGGAGCTAAGCGACAGCATTACCACCCTTGGTACCCAGGCGCAGAGGACCGCCGGAGGTGAGTTAGACCTCCTGAGGAACCGCGTGGGGGATATGCTGGGTCAGGAAGGTCCCAGCGGAGACATTGCGAAGGATCTGATGGATTTGCGCGTGGCCCTCAACCAGATCAATCCCCATGAGCTGAAGGAGGTAAGCGGCGTGCGTAAGGTCCTTAGGTTCATACCGTTTATCGGCAGGTTAACCCCACCTTTGAAGGTCCTGGAAAAGATCGCCATACGTTATGAGCCTGTCTCCAAGCAAGTGACCATGATCGAGACTAAGCTTCGAGAAGGGCGCCAGATGATAGCCAAGGACAACATCGAGCTGAGGAAGCTGTATGAGCAGGTGGAGCAGCAGCAGCTCCCTATCCAGAAAAACGCGTATATGGGCGAGCTGGTCATGCAGCAGTTGACCGTGCTCTTAGAGCAGACCGACGATACACTCAAAGTTGAACGAGTCCGCAACGCGCTACACGATGTGTCCATGCGGGTACAGGACCTGCGCACCATGGAAGAGGTGCATATCCAGTTTTTCGTCAGCATCGAGATGACCCGCCAAAACAATAACCGGCTGGGCCAGTCAGTGGAAAGAACGTTGGCCCTGGGCAGCAACGTGGTAATGGTCGGGCTGGCGATTCAGTCGGCCTTAACTCGCCAAAAGAGGGTCATGGAGGCCACTCAGCGCACAAGGGAGTTCCTGGGGAACCTGATAGTCGCCAACGCCGCGTCTATCAAGCAGCACACCCAGGACATTGGCGACCTTTACAACAACCCGATCATCGCCATAGACAAGATCACCCAGGCCCACAACGACCTGATTGAAGCTATGAACGAAGCGGACAGGCTAAAGCAGGAGGGGATTGACGCTGCCCGCGTGAACATCGCCAAGCTTAGCCAGCTTTCCGCCGACCTCCAGCATAGGTCCCAGGGACTCCGCGACCAGCGTACATCCCAAGCCCAGTCCATCGAGGCGTAAACCTGGACACAGAGCCAAATAGGAAGTGGGAGAATCACACTTGCCCAAGGAAAAGCACCCCGTAAACGTCCTTTCGACAAAGCCGAGTAGACAGGTCCTATACGGAGGGCTATAGAGCTCACTCTCGAGAAGGGTCGCCGTGTCTCCGTGGCTGAGCTTTACCAGAGGCTGACCCTCTCGAGCGGAGATGGATCCCACCCAGGTATCCGAGCGTCCAAAGCTGGTGTAGATTCTGACTGCCTAGATGAACGGCTACAAATGATGTGGTAGCGGTTTTTATGTAATTAGCCCATGGTGTTCAATTTTTAAGCGACCAATGATGAGGTTGTCAGGGAAATTCTTTTAGCTCGGTACCATGCAATTACCATAGAGTGTAGACTGTCAGCGATAATGGCCCACAACGAAGGGGCCCGGGAATCGTCCGCAGTCCCCTTTGCTCTGCTCTTCGTGACTCACGATGTAGCGTGGCTATGGAAAGTTGGCCTAGGCACAGGACATGATCTTGCCCTTCTCCGTGCCCCTGATCAGGCCGGCCTTCCTCCATTCGTTAGTGAGCTTTGCGACAGCGCTCACGAAGGCACCGTAGTTCTTGGCCCCGACCGCTGCGGCCTCGATCAGGTCGTTAAAAGTAGCACCATTCGGCAGGACCTCGTCATCGTCGGCGTCGTCGCCACCGGCGGAGGGAGCCTGGGAGGTCAGCAATACGTCATCTAAAGAAAGGGCCCGGGCTGCAAGCGCGGGCCCTTTCTCTTCCTTGGGCCAAGGTGAGTGCTCCCGCCCAGGGTGTTTCAAGAACAAGCTTGAACAGTCGCTAAACTTCATCGCTGCGAGGCTCGGTCTGACATGCTAGAATCGAACCTATGCTGATCAGGCTAGATCGTGACCGGCTGTTCAGGTGGCTATTTGCTGGGATCCTCATAGCAGAGGTCGCCATCGTTTTATTGGATGCTTTGATCAGCGAGTCTGGCTGGGTATCCATCGGTGCAGCACGCAGGCTTTTCAACATCACCCGCGAGGACGGCGTCGCCAACTTCTTCTCCAGCTTCCAGGCGCTTGCCGTCGCTGGCATCCTGCTGGTGATCACCATGGTGGTCAGAGGTCAGACCCGTGGAACGGCTTCCAGAACCTATGTTGGCTGGGGCGTGATCTCGGGTCTGTTTATCTTTCTGGGCATCGACGATGGGACCAAGTTTCATGAGCGGGTCGGCTCCATATTCAAGGCGCTGGTTACCGATTCTTCAGGCGAGGGTTCCGCCGGATTTCTGGGCGATCTGTACGACGTGTTCCCAAGCTACACCTGGCAGCTGGTTTTTGGACCATTCCTTATAGTGATGGGGCTGTTTCTGATCGTTTTTCTTATGAAGGAGCTTCCGTCCCTCCGTCTTAAAGGACTCATTGTGGTGGCCATCGGGCTGTTCTTTGTAGCCGAGGCAATGGACTTCATTGAGGGCATGGACAACGACATCTTCGATCACGTCGCCGACCTCTTCTCCACAACACCGGGTCACGCTGTGCATTTTTCCAAGAGCATCGAGGAGTTCCTGGAAATGGCCGCGACCACTGTGTTCCTGTTTGTGTTCCTACGGACACTGATAAGTCTTACCTCTTCGCTAACATTCGAGCTCAACCCGCGGGAATAGTCCACAAGACGTTCTAGCGCGATCGCCACCTCCGACCCTATCAGGGTTCTTTCCCGCCAGCCCAGGGCACCGCTTCTTGGGTGAGCAGGCTCCGTTGGATCGGCTCGGAAAAAGCCAGGGGCCCAGGCTAGATGCCCGGGCCCCTTCGTAGTTTCCTGTGCTAGATGCGACTAAGGCCTAGTCCTCGCTGCCGCTATCCTCGTCGTCCTCTGAGCCAGAGTCATCGTCGCTGTCCTCTGAGCCAGAGTCGTCGTCGCTGTCCTCTGAGTCAGAATCATCGTCGCTGTCATCGTCACCGGCGGGGACGGGGACAGAGGCCGGATCCGTCGGGTCGCTGCCCGCAGCGACCTCGTCACCGTCGCTAACACCATCGCCGTCGGTGTCCGGGTTATTCGGATCCGTGCCGTGAAGAGTCTCTTCAGGGTCGGTCAGACCATCGGCGTCGGAGTCCGGGAACGTGGTACCGGTGTTGGTCTCGAGTCGGTACATGCCGCCGGCCAGACCGCCGCCATCGAAGATGATGAACTCAAGAGTGTGGTTTCCGGACAGGGTCACCGGGTATGTTCTCGCGGGGGGCGGAACAACGTCAGAGGCCTGGAAGCCCACGAGGGTGCCGTCCAGGAAGATCCACGAGCAGTTGTCCGCGAGGAGGTCGAGCACGAACTCGCCGGTGCCGGAGACTTGGGTCGAGTACCTGGTCCAGCTGTGTCCCCCCGGGCCCTGGGAGGCAAGAGGGTGTCCGTTGGGATCGGGATTACTGAACGCGTTGATCCAATCGGCCGAGAATCCGGTCCAGGTCTGGTTCTGCCACGGGTGTGCGCCTGTTCCAAACGAGAATGCCTTGTGCGGGTTTACCCAGTTGGCGCCCAGGCCGACCGCCGGCACCGTTATGCATACGGTAGTAGGCCAATTGGGGTCTGCAGAAGCCGGGAAGATCGGATCCCAGGTGTCTACGTGCGACCCGCTGGTGTAGACGACCACAGCCCCCGCAGGACGCCAGCCGAAAGTGAAGAATACGACTAGGGCAAGAGCCAACGTCCCCAGTACAATCACGCTTCGCTTTGTCCGTAGGAATTTTAGCAGGCTGCGGAAAAACTCTTGTTCACGGTGTATCCGAGGCTCTTCTGGGATAAAATAGGGGCAGACCATCTTTGGAGGTGCCCCAATGCGCGGATGCCAGGAGCCCCAGGTCCCCATGTTGACCTTCGTGGATATGGACGGGCGGGTGCCGCCGGACCATCCCTTGCGGACTATCAAGGCGCTGGCGGATGAGGCCCTCCGGGAGCTGTCCTCCGAGTTTGACCGGATGTATGCCGAGGTAGGGCGGCCCTCCATCCCACCGGAGCGCCTACTCAAGGCCTCGCTGCTCATCGCCCTGTTTTCCGTGCGCAGCGAGCGGGCGTTCTGCGAGGAGTTGGACTACAACATGCTGTATCGTTGGTTCCTGGATATGAACCTCCTGGAGTCCAGCTTTGACCCGACGGTGTTCACCAAGAACCGGCAGCGGCTGCTGGAGCACGCAGTGGGGCAACAGCTGTTTGCCACGGTCCTGGTGGGGGCCGACCGGCACGGCTTACTCTCGGACGAGCACTTCACCGTGGATGGGACGCTGATTGAGGCGGCGGCCAGTCTGAAAAGTTTCAAGTCCAAAGGGGGAGAGCCGGCCTCGGACGACGGGGACCCCGGCAACCCGTCGGTGGACTTTCACGGGGAGAAACGGCGCAATAAGACCCACCAAAGCACCACGGACCCGGAAGCCCGATTGTTTCGGAAAGGCAAAGGGAAGGAAGCCAAGCTGGTGTTCATGGCCCACGCCCTGATGGAGAACCGGAACGGGCTGCTGACGGACTTCCAGGTGAGCGAGGCGAGCGGGACGGCGGAGCGAGATGCGGTCCCGAAGCTCCTGGAGGGGGCGAAGGAGCGGGGCTTCCACCCCAGGACCCTGGGTGGGGACAAGAACTACGACACGCGGGATTGTGTGGAAGCGATGCGCAACCGAAGGGTCACGGCTCACGTGGCCCAGAACACCAGTGGCCGGCGCAGCGCCATCGACGGGCGGACAACCCGGCATCCGGGCTACCGGGTGAGCCAGCGAATACGAAAGCGGGTGGAGGAGATCTTCGGGTGGATGAAGACGGTCGGTGGGTTTCGGAAGACCAGGTATCGAGGGGTGGACAAGACGGGACTAGCAGGCTACCTGGTGGCCACTGCGTATAACCTGGTGCGGATGGCCAAGCTGCTCATGACCCAGCTACAGGAGGCTCCGGTCCTGCAGGCAGCATGACTTCCCAAGGACGGAGTCTGCCCTCAACGCCCTGACAGGGGCGAAAAGGGAACTCCTGCAACCCAGGAAAGTGGCTTCAGACCTTCCCAAAGCACTCATCGAGCAACGATATGAGCTATTACCAGGTCGTTTCGCGACCATAGAACCCTTTCTTCAGCAGCCTGCTAAACGAGACAGCCAAGGCACGGCGCTCTCTCAATCAGCTCAGAATGGATCTTGTGGGACTGGGCTTGATCCTTTGCACGCCTCCCCGTACATGGGGTGAATTTGCCAAATAGCCAGGTCCGGAAAGTACCGGTAACTACGAGGATACATGGAGTAGGGCGCTCCAAATGGGGAGGGGTGTACACTGTAGCCAGGGCGGAGGTAGAATCAGGGGTACGGTTCCATCGTAGCTACTCCGCCAATCCCACCTGGACCTCATCGCCTAGGACCCGCACCGGATAAGTCCGTATCGGCAACTTTGCGGGGGGCGTGACTGCCTCACCGGTGGCCACGTCGAAGAGGGCTCCATGCCGAGGGCACACCAGGTGCTGTCCGTCCAGCTCGCCGAACCCCAGCATGCCCCCATCATGGCTGCAGGCGTCCACAACAGCGTAGATGGCACCGTTCACGTTGCAAAGGACGAGTTGGTCGTGCCGTGTGGGCGTAACCCGCAGGATTTGGCCTGGAGGTATTTCCGAGAGTCGGGCGACAGTCACGTAAGTTGTTATGCCAATGTGTGGCGGATGGGGTTCTTGATCATGAATTTCTGGCATGCGACTTCTAATTATACCTTCCTTGCTTGAGTCCAATCCTCTCCTATGTAAGATGATCCTGTTAGATTATGGCGAAGATGCAGCATTCGATGGGATTCCCCTCTCTCGTTCGTTCAATCGATGCGGATTTTATTATTGGCGTGGGGCTTCAGCATAGGGTGCTATAGTTTGAGCATCCTGATTATGTCATAACTGAGATGATAGTCTCAATCTTTAACTATGGTGGATCCGATCGGTTGGGCAAGAGCTTTACGGTTGATAACACCCTCTCTATGTTTGCGTAATTCAGTAGTATCACATCTTCCGACGTAACCAGAAGCATTCTAGCGACGCAAAAGCGCAAAGGCGAAATCGAGCCCCATACCTTGCTTGTGGGCCATATCGATTTCCTTGTGGAACAATAACCTGGTACTCCGCAAGGTAGCTGGGCCGCCTGGGCGGATGTATAAGCATCCTTACCCGTCAATCACAAGCGCAAACCGCCATCACCAAGAAGAAGGAAGATAGCCCAACGGCTGACAGCAAAATGACCAGTATCCCGGCGGCGACGAGTACACGTCGGGGTAGGCGCTTGGGGGGAACGACTGTGGCAATGCCATACCCGATCGCTGCCAAAATCAAGACCGCACTCCAACCGCTAAATCCCTGCCAGCCCTCCCAGTAACCGCCCCAGTACACGGGGGTGTTCGCCCACGCAGTGTCAAAAAGAATGCCTCCTAGTAATAGCAGTGACCCGCGAGTCCCATCACCACACGCTGCCAGGCGCTAGCTTTCTCACCCCTCAGAGTAGCTCTGTTATTCACTTCAGACATCGCCTTAACCCCTACAATCCTTTTGGGAGGGCTCCAATCTAGGGCAGTCACTATTCAAGACGAAGACCCGGACACGTTTGTTCCCTGACGGGGTTGGGCCTGGTCGTAGCGGTCGCCACCACTGCCACAGTCGCAGCTTACACCCTGGCCGGCGATGGCTCCAGTTCCGCCGCGAACGAATCTGCAGGCACTAAGCTGCCGGCGTTTCAGGATGACAAGCTGCCCGCCTTTAGTCCCGGGCCCGGACAAATCAGCGCCGATTGTGGGGATGGCATCGGAGGCGCCGGACGGAGTCAACAGACGCCGATATGTGGGGTAGCTGTGGGACGAGTGCATGCCCCTCGAGGAGCGCGATGTCGGCCTTTCAAGCTCGTCCCAGCACGGTTCATCGTCATACAGAACCGGCGTGAGCCCATCGACCCCCGTCAAGCTCTACCCACCGCATGCCTGGCTAGGCGGTCCCTGGGAGCAACGGGAACTTTTTGCAACCCGCCTTCGTCTTTATTACCAGCACAGGTGAAACCACACCAGCAGGAGGAGAAAGGAATGAACATGAAGAGGTGGCTTATTTCAGCGGTTACCCTGACCTTGGCCCTGGGCACAGCCGGAACAATCACCGCGTTCGCCCTTACCTCCGGTGGCGGTGACGGCCCCGAAGTCCAGGATGGCGCAGAGACAATGGGAGAGGTCCTGCACGGTGACCCCACCTACGAAGAGTGGCTATCCGACTTCGGAGATGGAAAGGTCGTCACCAGCATCGACGACATGGACCCCAACGTGTGCGACTATATCCACAATATCAACGCCTGCACCGCCGAGGAGCTAGAAGAGGTGGGAAACCTAGCAGCGATATCTTGGATAGTTGATCCCGATTCCGTAGTAGAGGGTGAGCCCGAGCCCCTGTTCGTGGACGGCGAGCCAGTCACGAAACAGGAGTGCGATCTGGCCGGGGGGACTTTCTGGGTTAGCTCTGGTGGCAAGGTCGGGTGCAACATCGTCAACGATCTTGAGGACGGCGGAGAGGGTGAGACCCAAGCGCAGCCTCCGGTTGACCTTACCCCCGAAAACAGTAACAGTGGCAAAGAGAGTCCTCCGGGTAAAATAGGACATAGTAAGGAGGGCTCATGGCACGGAAGAGGTACACAGAGGAGCAGATCATAGGGGTCCTGAACGAGGCAGAGGCAGGGGCCAAGACAGGGGAGCTGTGCCGCAGTCACGGCATGAGCGAAGGCACCTTCTACAAATGGAAAGCCAAGTACGCCGGGCTGACGTTGAACGAGTTGAAGAGGCTAAGGTCCGTTGAGGAAGAGAACCGGCGCCTGAAGCAGATTGTGGCCCAGCAGGCGTTGGACAACTGGTCTCTGAAGGAGTTGCTGGCAAAAAACTTCTGAAGCCCAAGGTGAGGAAGATGGCAGCGGCATATGCCATAGAGAGTCTTGGGCTGAGTGAGAGGAGGGCCTGTCTGCTTACTGATATCTCACCCTCGGTCTATCGGTACAAGTCGAAGCAGGGTGATGATGCTGCCCTGCGTCGCAGAATGCGTGAGCTGGCATGGGAGAGGAAGCGCTTTGGCAGTCCCAGGTTGCACATCATGCTGAAGAGAGAAGGCCTGGTGATCAATCACAAGCGTACAGAGCGCATCTACAGTGAAGAGGGGCTTACGCTCAGGAAGAAGAGGAGGCGCAAAGGGGCGGCAGGGGTCCGGGAGACCATTCCATCTCCTGTACGTCCTAATCAGAGGTGGTCCATGGATTTTGTCTCTGATAGCACTGTGACCGGTCGGCGCTTCCGGGCATTGGCCATAGTGGACGACTATTCACGGGAGTGCCCAGCCATCGAGGTAGATACCTCTCTGGGAGGCGCCAGAGTGGTGGGAGTCCTGGAGAGACTGGAAGAGACACGGGGACTACCTGAGGTGATCACTGTGGACAACGGCCCGGAGTTCGCAGGCAAGGCCATGGATGAGTGGGCCTGTCGGAGGGGCATCAAGTTAAGCTTTATACGTCCTGGCAAGCCGGTAGAGAACGCCTTTGCTGAGAGCTTCAACGGCCGACTACGCGACGAATGCTTGAACATCAACTGGTTCATGAGTGTAAGGCATGCCAGGGAGATCATAGAGAGCTGGCGGCAGGACTACAACGAGGTCAGGCCCCACAGTTCCCTGAAGGGTAAAACGCCCAAAGAGTTTGCTGGCTCTATGGCTGGACTCTACTAGCCAATGATACTAACTTCGGGGTAAGGTCACGGTGGTGATGCCCCGACTCGAGCCCTTCGCCGAATAAGGCGCTACGATTCTGCTGCAAGAAGTACAGGGGGCCGCCGAGTACTACAACAGCGGCCTCATTCTATTATCGCTGTAACCCTCAGGTTGCGGGGATGTGTTCCGCTGATAAACAAAACCATTGTTGACTACCGCCTCGAATTCGACCGCCACCGCCGTCCACACTGAGAACACTACTGACGACGGTACCGCACACAGTCAGAGTGAGTCTCTACCAATAGCCCTGGCCCACCCGCGTGCCGTACGTCGGCGGATCGGGGCCCAAGATCCGGTGGTTCCATTTCGTTCAACGGGGCGCTCCAGATGGGCAGGGGTGTACACAGTAGCCACGCCCGGCTTAGAATATGGGGTAGCAAAAGGACTTCCTTTCAGGAACAACGGCTACGATTCGGTTGGCAGAGGATACGTATAATCGCCTCCCTCAAGGCATCCCCATGATTGTAGTTGGCTGAGTAGACTAGAAGCGAGACGAGGAGCTAACCATGAGCGAATACATACCTAGCCCTAGCGGATGGGTGGCAGAGCAAGTTGAACTATACGAAGGAAGCGGAGGCACCGCCGGCTTAACCTTGAGGGACACGGGGCTGCCAGTCATAATCGTGACTAATCAAGGATGGAAGACAGGTGCGATACGTAAGACCCCGTTAATGAGAGCCAAGCATGGAAATAGCTATATACTCGTGGCATCTCAGGGTGGAGCGCCGAAACATCCGCTTTGGTATCACAATTTAAAGGCGGAACCGAATGTTGAAATTCGGGACAAAGCCGAAGTCTATTCGATGCGAGTTCGAGAGGTAGTAGATTCAGATGAGCGACAACGACTCTGGGATATCGCGGTGGAAGCATACCCTCCCTATCAGGACTACCAAGAAAAAACCGACCGCGTAATCCCGGTCTTTGTAGCGGAACCTATCGAATAAGCGGAAAGAGAAACGGCTTTGACCAGCGATGGTTCCGTGGAACGTTGGTATCGGGATTATCACGGGGTTAAGTGTCTTTTTGCCATGTTTATTTGTGTCGTGCTCGTTCACTCTTCTCGGCGCAATCCGAATTCCCTTACCAACTGTGGGCACAGTTCCATCGGACTTCTCATCTGTCAAAGGGACAGGTTACGGATCGCAACTGTCTAAGAAAGATTTAGAGCGTTTTAAGGAAGACAGAAGGCTCTAAACCATTCTTAATTCTTAGCACTATGGTTTGGCGGAAGATGTGATGAGGGGACAATAAAATACGTCCACGACCCAAGGCTACCGACCTCACAACATCCTTATAGGGGTCTAGCATCTATTAAAGACTACTTGGGTATGGGTGAACAGTCGCCACTGGCCAGGTTGTTAAGTGCAGTCTGGACCCTATAAAAAGGAGGTTGGTCGTATACGTATCAGCAAGCAACGAATCATCACCACCACCCCCCCACGTCATAGGCCAATTCCTGAAAGACGTTATAGGATGATTTGATAAATGAATAAATTAGAGGCCCTTGCAAATAGTCTTTCACAAGCCCGCATGAAGGGTGGTGTTGTTCCGCTTTCTGCAGCAGCTGGAATTGACTCAATTGAAACAGCCTACAGGGTCCAGCGTATTGCAGAACAACTGTCTGGGATGGCACGGGCAGGATGGAAGGTAGGCGCAACAAGTAAGACGGCACAGCAGGTTTTGAATACTAAAGAGCCTGTGACCGCTCCGATATTCGTTCCTCTTTGCTTTCAGAGTCCATGTGAAGTGGCGATTTTTTGTGGACAAGGTGCGAGTGTTGAGAGTGAATTTGGGTTCCGTTTTTCGCGTGAGCTTCCGGCCCGAGACGACGTTTACTATATGGAGGAGGTACTATCCGCAGTCGATGTACTAGTCCCAGTAATTGAAGTCATTGGGAGCAGGTTTAAGGGCGGTTTTGGCCATATTGGACCTGTCAGGTTGGTTGCTGACATGGTCGCACACACCGCGCTCGTAACGGGGCCTGAGGTAACGGGATGGCAGGAATTGGATCTGACTTCTCAGTCTGTAACGCTTTTCAAGAACGGAAAGCGGTTCGCTGAGGGAACTGGAGCTGATGTGTTTGGTAGCCCACTCCTTGTTTTGGAATGGATAGCCAACCACTTGTCGCGTCGCGGAGAATCTATCGCCGCCGGGGAAATAATTTCAACTGGGACGTGTACTGGAATCAGTCCTGTTGCACCAGGTGACCAGCTTGTTGCTGATTTTGGCGACATTGGAACAGTCGATCTACGAATTGTAGAACGTTAATACGAGACGTTTCTTTGACTAGACTGTCAGCGATAATGGGACTGATCGAAGGGTAAGAAAACCCGAGAGTTCCTGCACAGGTCTGTTCGACAACACACATCACGGAGAGCGTAATGGCTGAGAAACTGACCCAGATCGACAAGTTACTCGATATCTCCTTCAGCCTGACTGAAGGCGGCAAACCTGAGCATCCTCGGGATACATCTGGCCGATATCCGGTCATCCTCTTCTACCGGGGCAACTGGTGACCCTACTGCCGCCGGTGCTTAGCCAGCTATAAGGCGATGTCGAAGCACTTGGAGGAAGAGTACTACTACTTGACCATCAACTGGTACGTCGATCAGGTCCGTTAAGAGATGCCCTCTGACCTGGAGGCCACGCTTGCAGCATTCGTCGACTGCTACAACTACGAGACCTCCATCCAACACCTGATCTCCCTGCTTCCACGGTGTCCCACTTTTCCTGGCTGCAATGACTCCGCACCCTAGTCTAGACACCGCCTTATAATCATGTTGGGGTTTTCCCTGAGTGTTTGACGACTATGGGAGGCGGTGCTAAAAACTCGCCCATAGTGGTTCCGCCCTCACATTAGGCGCAATCCGGTTGATTTGGGAATGTCGGTTCAAGGAGTAGGCGATGGGTAAGCTTGATGGAAAGGTTGCGATCATAACCGGGGGCGGCACAGGAGTTGGAAAGGGGATCGCCCGGGCGTTTGCCATCGAGGGCGCAATGGTAATCATCGCGTCCAGGAACAAGGAGAACCTCGAACGCACCGCGGAAGAGCTGCGCTCAAATGGCGCTACAGTGGAGGTTGTGCCAACCGATGTGACCGACGAGGCTCAGGTGGTGAGGCTTTTCGACCACACCGTGCGCGAGTTCGGGCGGGTGGATGTTGCGGTGAGCAATGCTGGCATCGAGGTAGCCGGACCGCTGGAGGAGCTTACTCTCGAAACCTGGCAAAGCGTAGTCGCCGTGAACCTCACTGGGGTCTTCCTCTGCTGCCGGGAAGCCATGAAGATCATGAAGTCACAAGGTGGAGGGCGCATCATCAATATCGGCAGCACGGCAGCCCAGATCCCTCGCCCAAACACGGCGTCTTACGCCGCGACAAAGGCCGCGGTAGTGGGCCTGACGCACGTAGCAGCGCTGGAGGGACGGGACCACGGCATCGCGGTGAGCTGCCTTCACCCCGGTAACGTTGCCATCGAGAACCGGGGCCCCGAAAGAATGCACACAGAGCCCATGATGCGAGTGGACGACGTTGGCATGGTCGCGGTCACTATGGCTGCCTTGCCACCTGACGTCAATCTGTACCACGCTATAGTACTGCCGCTGGGCATGCCCTACCTGGGCCGTGGCTAGGGCCCACCCTAAGAGGCTCGCTCGTAGTTGGGCCGAAAGCTCCGTGAGGTGCGTGTGGCTCAGCCCAGCATACTGGGTGCGCGACACACAGCCTTAGATCCGCTCGTCCTGTGCAGCAGCCGGTTTCGGTCTTGACGGCCTACGGGGGGCCCACTCCACTTGTGCCCATCGGGTTCCCTACCTCCTTTGGACGCAGGAAGTCGCCATGGAAATGGCCGCCCCTGGGGGCGTACAGGAGCGCCGAACGCGCATCCTCGGTAAAGATCCGCGGAGCGATCCTTTAGTCTGTCCTGTAGCCCGTAGGATAGCTAATGCCCAGCTCCCCAAGCAGGTTTCTGACGTCCTGATTCGATCCCAGACCCATGAATGGACCTTTATCCAGTCCCAGAAGGATGAAATCACCCTGGTACTGATCGTACAGGGCTTAAAAGCCGGGCATCTCGGCACGGAATGGCGGGCACAGCCCGGCCCGAAAGTTGAGTACCAACGGCTTCTCCGAAGGGAAGAGCTCGGAGAAACTGACCTGCTCCCAGTCGTGCACGTCCTATAGAACGGCTTTCGTATAGCTGGCGCATCCTGAGATGCAGAGCGGTAACGCCACGAGACCCAGTCCTTAAGTTGACCTTTCCCGTTTCTAGCCCATCGGATTAATTCGGAGTCGTCTAGACGACTTCGAATTTTATAGTGGCGCTATCTAAATGTCGTCACTCCTGGTATCTTCAAAGAGAGTTCTCATACCCCCAAGGGGATCAACATCAGGTTCAAGCGGAGACCTGTACCAACGATGCAGAAGCAGGTTGCTTCCGTTGCTGGGTGCCGCCGTGTGGACGAGGTGCTTCCCAGCCCTACCTGGAGAATCGATCGTGCCTGGAGTGATCAACCAACATCCAGATGGTGGTACCATGGGGATGATTGCTGGCATCAGAATCTGGAGTATCTCTACAACGTGCCAATTGAGACGGGAAGTTTTGCGTGGCAAGGAGAGAAAGAATGGCACCGAGTAATGGAGCTGATGAGGAAGCCTTGGAGAGGTCATATACAGTTGTGGAGCCACTAGACTTGGCCACCGCCGAAAGAATGCTGAAGGAAGCAAAGCAGATCATGGACCAGCTGGGAGTGGTCTTCTCTCTTCGGCAGGGCACATGTCTGGGCGCAATTAGGGACAACGGGTTTATCCTGTGGGATGATGACCTGGATCTCGGCTCCGTAATCGGACTTCATGGCATCACCGAGAA
The DNA here is from genome assembly GCA_965247295.1 of Dehalococcoidia bacterium. Taxonomy (GTDB): domain Bacteria; phylum Chloroflexota; class Dehalococcoidia; order Lucifugimonadales; family JAGWBF01; genus CBDFGQ01. Next base: position 551,273 of record CBDFGQ010000008.1, on the reverse strand, counting down.
GTCAGTAGACCACGTTGCGGCTGCCTTCAGGGACAACGGTTATTTCGCCAAAGTGGAACGCTACGACCGCTACCTAGGTGTGGCGATGATGAAGTCCTACATTAGAATCGACTGGGCTTGCAACTGGATCATTGGCGACAGTATATTCCAGTACCCCGGGGTACGGATCCCCGTCAGACTGCTCACCCAATTGAAGGAGATTGACTTCATCGGGGAGAAGTTCCTTGTGCCAAATCCACCAGAAGAGTACCTGGCTTCCAAGTATGGTCCCGACTGGATGACTCCCAAAAAGTCGGGGTATGAGAAGGATATCCTGGATTTGGTTCCAGAAAGTCCGATCCCTGATCGGGCCGGCCAACTCGGTCCGCCGCCCACCACACAACTCCCGCATGCGGGCGGCAGCCGGGTCCGGGTTCTTGACCAGGCGGGCGAGCCAGTCTCCAATGCGGAGGTCGTGGTCGCCGGACTAGGTCGTTACCGAACTAACGAGCAGGGTTACGCGAATATTGATCCTCCTGGTGGTGACTGGTACGCGCTGATTATCAGATATGGCGGCCATGAGGAAGTTCTTTACCAGGAGAAGCTAGCTCAAGGACAAAGCTACGTCTATAACCCAGATCTCTTGATCGCTTCGGGTCGGCTCTGCGTTTTGTCACCGGAGTGAACTCACCACCGGTCTACCCGGTTCAGGACGTTAGAGCGAGTAATCAACCAGGGAAGGTATGGGCCGATACAGTAGTGGGACTAGCAGTTCTGGTGGGAATCGGCGCCAGATACCTCAGCTATTATGGCCAACGTGGCACAGACACTAAAGGAACTAGAACAGGCGGAATTGGATATTCCGCAATACCCATAAGGCGTGCCTGTGTAATCAATCGGGGTAACTCCATAGGCTGGACCAAGCGATTCCGGGATTTTACGCTTGGCAGAGAGGTAGTTACCCCATGAGAGCGGGGCCATCGACCGAATCTGTTGGCCGTTGACACCCTCGTGAATCCGTTCTATAGTTCGCGGTATCCCAGAGAGTCCCATATCTAGGGGAAACAGTTTGCTTTAAAGAATCTCGCATTGACTCTGTTGTTGCAGGCAGATACCAAAGGTAACGCACTTACTTCTATTGTCGGTCACACCAGCTAAATCTCAACCGATCGCCCTGAGCAATATCAATGTTTCGCGGGAGAAAAGTGCCAAAAACCATAAACCAATTTACACCCGGAGAACTAGAGTTCCAGATGTTCGTCCTGGACGAACTTGCCGATGAGCTCTTGGAGCAAGGAAAGGATGTTTTAAAACTCACCATAGGGGTTCCTGAGCTGCCAACGCCGAAGCCTATCTTGGATCGCATCGTCGAGGCGCTAACCAACCCGGATTTTGTTCGCCGAGTTTATCCTGAAGGACTTCCTGAACTGCGCAAGGCAATTGCCGACCACTACAACACCAAATACCAGGCGGACACCTCGATCGACCATGTTATCGTCAACACCGGCACTTCTCCAATATTCAGGAACATATTTCAGCTTGTCTCGGGCCATGGACGGGAGATTCTCCTGCCTCGTCCCTACTACGCGCTGTACGTTTACTGCGCAACCCTGGCCAACGCCACCGTCAAATTTTATGACATCGACCTGGTTACTAAGCGGGTTGATATGGACTCGTTTCGGAGGAACTTTTCGCCGGAACGCACCTCTCTGGTGGTAGTGAATTCGCCGGGCAACCCCATCGGCAACGTTGTGCAGCCCTATGAACTGCAGGAGATGTATAAAATAGTCGACCGTCAAGCCTACGTCCTCAACGATGAAATCTACAATAACTGTGTTTTTCATGACGAGTTTCATTCACCCCTGAAGCTCCTACCCGAATACAAGGATGTTACCATTGTGACCAACAGCTTTTCCAAAGGATTCCGCATGTATACCAAGCGGGTGGGATTTGCCATTCTTTCGAAAGAGCTCCAGTTCAACTTGCGGGTCATGCAGCAGCACACACTCTTATGTACTGATCCCTGCTATCAATATGGCATGATTGCCGCCCTTGAGGATGAGGAAAGCCCGACGGAGCTCGCTGCCCTTTACAGATCCCGGGGGGAATATACAACCCGGCAATTGAAGCATACGGGCTGCGAGCCCATCGATGCCGAAGGCGGTTTTTACGCTGTCTTGCAATGTGCGGACTGGAATCAGGAGCACGGATTTGCATCGTCAAAGGAATTGGCACGCGACATCCTTGAGCGGGCGCACGTGGCGGTTGTCCCCGGAACGGATTTCGGCATCCCACAGGACCTTCGGCTCGCTTTCTGCAACGAGCGGTACAACGAAGGCATCGATCGCCTGAGGAGCTATTTCTCCTCCGAGCTATGAGCGGGCTTCCCCATTTCCTATCGAACACGCCGCATGCGGCGTAATAATCCAACACGGAGTAAAAATGGCAGCCTACGATGCTATTGGGGATGCCTATGACTTGGTATTCCCGGACACGGCTGAACGAATTCCCTTTGTCAAAAATATCCTGAAAAAATTTGGAAAGCAAACTGTCCTTGAATTGGGCATTGGAACGGGTCTATTTGCCATCCCCTTGCATGAAGCCAGCTTTAAAATCGAGGGACTGGAGATCAGCGAGGTTATGATCGACACCCTACGACAAAATGCGCCAGCTCTCAAAGTTCACCAAGGAGATATCCGACACTTTGCGATCGACAAACGATATGAGGCCATTTTGGCCCTAAGCTCGATACTCGTTATGGTCAATAATCATCAAGAGATCAAGCAATGTTTGCAATGTGCTTATGAGCATTTACAACCTGAAGGACTCCTCTTGCTCGAATTACCCAATCATCCAGTCGAGATCGCTCTAAGCAACACCAGTCAGGAGGTGCACACCACTGATGGGTACGGCACCATTGTAGTGATCCAAAGTGGGGTGGAGGATCAACAGTGGACAGAGACCTGGCATATTTTTAGACAGCATGAACAGGGATTTAGCCAAGAGAAAGCGCTTTGCCAGGAATTCCTCTATTCGCCCGAGATCATGATTGAGCAACTTCAAGAGATCGGTTTTGACGTTATCGAAGAGTACGGCGATCTGCTAGGTAATCGCTTTAATGAAGCATCTTCTTGGCGGCGAGTCCTCATCTGCAAGAAAAACGTGATCGAGGGGCAGGGAAGCAAGAAATGATCACATATTCGGTGCCAGGCCATAGTATCTTCAAGGGCCTGGAACATTATGGGATATTAATATTGGGATTGGCTTGTATGAAACATCTGGAGATACTGTCTTTGATGCCTGCCGCCGAACTGTGGCAAAAATTTCAGCTATGTTGCCCCAGCGTGGGCCCAAGTACAAGTGTCCCTCCTTAATCCCGGCCAATATGCCGCCACGCCGTTCCACCTGCCTGGGTCCTGGAAGGGGGGTGAACGTTGCCTCACACTGGGCGGCCACCTCGGCAGGTGAGGCACCGAGCCTGGCTGCTCCCTCTAGCAACGGCCTGGTAGCTTCCTCCCTGACGTGCTGCGCTACCATCGCATATCCGGCATTCTGGATATTCTGGGCCATGGCTGACCCCATTCTGCCGAAAATCCCACGGCCTCCATGTTTCCTTCCGTGAGGGGCTTACAGTTGGTACACCCTGGCGGCGCTGTCCGCAACTGTACCTCGCGGTCGCCTTGGAACCTTGGTAACCTGCAATGGCGGCGACAGTGGTTGTCATCAGTGGGTGCCGCCTTGTCTTTGGGGTGGAGGCAGCGTGGCAGGAGAACGAACACCGAGCTTATGGCATCCCCTGTCACACCACGGCGGACCGCTTGCGCCGCCTTGGAGAAGCTTGTCTGGTGATTCTGAATCTGTCCACGAACGAAAATACAACACTAGAAGGGCGTTATTACCAGCTGAAAGACGCTCGATTGTCCCCAAAGCCTATGCAGCGCCCCAGGCCACCTCTATTGATCGGTGGCGGCGAAAGAGTTACGATGCGGATCGCCGCAAAATACATAGGTGAGTGGAACGTCGCGGGGACACCACAACACTTTGCTCAAAAGACGAAGGATCAAGTGGACCCCATCATCAGGACAGCGGTGAGGCTAAAATAAGAGAGTCTACCGCTGGGGTGTCTCGTAAACCTTCATCCGATTGTAAGGCTTGTGGATGTTCCAGCAAACACCTTTGTGGGCTCACTGCATGGAACACCTGACCCGGTGACCGATAGCCCAGGGCTTGATGGGGCCGCTCTTGGTTGTAGAAGGCCAGATAAGCCCCAATCCCCTTTCTGGCCTCAGTCCCATTTTGGTATGCCTTCAGGTACACCTCCTCGTACTTGATGCTGCGCCACAGCCGTTCCACGAAGACGTTGTCCATGCACCGGCCCCTGGCGTCCATGCTCACTTGAACGCCTTGCGCCAGCAGCATGCTGGTGAAGGCCTCGCTGGTGAACTGGCTGCCCTGGTCGGTGTTGAAGATCTGTGGCCGACCCTTGCTCAAGGCCTCTTCCAGAGCCGCAACACAGAAGTCTACCTCCAGGGTGTTGGACAGCCGCCAGGCCAGCACGTAGCGGCTGTGCCAGTCCATGATGGCCACCAAGTAGAGGAAACCCCGAGCCATGGGTATGTAGGTGATGTAGGTGGCCCACACCTGGTTGACCCGGTTGATCTCCAGCCCCCTGAGCAAGTACGGATAGACCTTATGCCCTGGGTTTGGCTTGCTGGTGTTGGGACGCCGGTAGATGGCCTCCAGGCCTATCAGCTGCATCAGCCGGCGGACCCGCTTGCGGTTGACCTGGTGTCCGTGATTTCTGAGCCAGGCAGTCATCCTTCTGGAGCCGTAGAAAGGTGTCTTCAGGTACTGTTGGTCTATGAGGGCCATCAACTCCAAGTCCTCGGCGCCGGCCTCGGTTGGCAGGTAGTACAACGAGGAGCGGCTGATACCCAGCAAGGCGCACTGGCGCACCAGAGACAGCTTCGGTTCTTCTCGGTCAATCATGGCCCGGCGTTGGGACCGGCTCACAACCCGAAGCTCCGTGACAAAAAATCCCGTTCCACCTTGAGCTGCCCAATCTGTTGGTAGAGCTGGGCAGTGAGGACCTCTTGGTCCTTCTCCTGGCGTCCACCACCATTTTCAAAGAGGTGCGGCGCCCCCTGAGTCAAGGCCTTCTTCCAGGCATGGATCTGGCTCGGGTGGACTTCAAACCGGCTGGCCAGCTCTGCAATGGTGTGCTCCCCCTGGAGCGCGGCCAAAGCCACTTTGGCCTTGAAGACTGGGCTGTGCTTCTTACGTGTTTGCTTCATGTCCTGCTCCTTCTTTCCGTCCTATTTTAGGAGCGGGACTCTCTCTTAGCCACCTGTCCAAATTTTGGGGTCCACCTCAGACCACGGGTCCTTGGTCCAGGTCATCATCCCATGGAATGAATCCGTCATCCGAATCGCGTCGAGACATGTGCCCTGCCGAAGAAAGAAGACCATGCCCCGTTGATCCATCGTCTGCTCTGCTTCATTCAGCATCCTTTCGGCGCTGGCCGGGTCCACTGGCTGCAGAACTTTGTACGACCTCTCCAGGGTGTCCGTATCTGCTCCATCGCTTGATATCATTCCCTCTTTCCGTGCCTCCAAGGCTACACCGGCGATCGGTACACCCTGGCCGTGCGATCCAGGATGCCGCTAAACAGCTCCTTGGTTACTGTGACCTGAGTTGGTCGGAACATGAGCCACAAGGGCACCGCACCAGCCGCGCGCCGATCTTGATGAACCTCATCTACAATCTTTGAGGTAGGATGGAAAAAATGGACACCAAAGTCGGAGTAGGATAATACGACGGAGGTGTCAGAATGAAAAGGGTTCCACAAGGAAGGTACAGCAGGGAATTCCGGCAGGAAGCAGTGAGGCTGGTAACAGAAGAGAAGCTATCATTGCCAGAGGCAGGCCGCCGGCTGTCCTTGCCGCCATCGACATTAGGGTACTGGGTGAAGGCACATAGGGCTGGCAAACTGGGAGATGTGGGCAAGACGTACAGGCCCATGACAGAAGTAGAGATGGACCTTGCCCGGACGAAGAAGGAACTGGCGGAAGTGAAGATGGAGCGGGACATACTAAAAAAAGCAGCCGCGTACTTTGCCAGGGAGTCGCTGCCCGGTACGCGATGATGAAAGAACTGCGGCTCGACTACCCCAAATGTGTCTTGGGCCGGTTGTTGAACGTATCGGCCAGTGGCTACTATGCCTGGGTGGACCGGCCATCGTCCAGGCGAGCACAGGAGGAAGTGCGGCTGGAGCTGGAGATCAGGGCAGCCCACAAGCGGACGAGACAGACCTATGGCCCGGAACGGTTACAGCGCGACCTGGCGGAGCATGGCGTTCGGGTGGGCATCTGTCGCATCAAGCGTATCCGAAAGAAGCTTGGCATACGCTGCAGGCAGAAGAGGAGATTCAAGGCCACCACCGACTCCGGGCACAGACTACCGGTTGCGGATAACATATTGGGCCAGCAGTTCAAGGTCTGGAGGCCGAACACTGTGTGGGTGAGTGACATCACCTATATACCGACCGATGAGGGCTGGCTATATCTGGCGGGCCACAAGGACCTGTTCACCGGAGAGATTGTGGGCTATGCCATGGGAGAGCGGATGACCAAGAACCTGGTTAGTCAGTCTCTATTGCGGGCGCTGAGAGCCAAACGTCCAGCGAGGGGCCTGATGCATCACTCTGACCGAGGCAGTCAGTATTGCTCCCAGGAATACAGAGGTTTTCTCGAGCGGTCTGGCCTGCGATCTTCCATGAGCGGGAAGGGGAACTGCTTTGATAATGCTCCGATGGAGAGCTTCTGGGCCACACTCAAGCAGGAGTTGGTCCACCACCGTCATTACAGAAGCAGGCAGGAGGCAGCTCGAGAGATCACGGAATATATCGAGCTCTTCTATAACCGCCAGCGCCGCCAGGCCAGGCTGGGGTTCCTGTCACCCGCGGCGTATGAGCAGAGATTCTATGCCGGACTACCAGCAGCATGAAAGGTTTGGTGTCCACTATTTACGTCCGACCTCATAATGGTCACTGGCCCAGGGATGGTCATCTTCACCCGGCGATCGGTCCGTTCACGTACAAACTGATAGTCAGCAGGGAGGAAGACTTTGCGAGGGGAGATCTGGCCGCTGATCGTAGGAACGACTAATTCATATGCTCCAGCCTTCACAATCTTCCGAGCACAGTGTTCGAAGTCGAAACCGTGTAAATTGCGGCAGTAATAATGGACATAGTTCTCGCGTCGTATCTCTCCGTCGGTGACGATATCGACTCCCGTCGCCTCCTGTTCTCTGAGAGCCCATTCAGTCGCATCGGTCTGTTTACCCTTCAGTTCCTCTCCTTCAAACCGCCATGATCGGTCGACTGGCCAGCGCTCCACCGCGCGACTGGACTCCCACAACCAAGCCGGTTTGGGCCAGCTGCCTATTACCGTTGTGGGCAAGGGGTGTGTGTACACATATAACTCGCAGGAAATTTACAGAAGCCAATTCCGGGTATCGGCTTCGGATGATCTCAGGATCGTATCGATGGTGAAATGCGAACGCCAGGCGACTTTAGGCTATCATCCAGGCTCCCCCGCGAAACGTTAAACTAATGGCCACCGACCGTGATGATCGAACGAACCTCCACCCTAGGCCAGAGCGGGAGTACGTGCTGAAGGGCCTGATCAAGTGCGTCTACTGCGGGATGTCCCTATGGGCCCAGACCCTGAAGTCCGGCTCCAGGCTGTACCGTGAGCAACACCGCTCCCGGTCCCACGCCGAGTGCCTCGCCGACGGGAGGTCAATTCTCTGCGACATCCCGGACGAGAAGATGGGCCGCATCGTGTCTGCCATAGTCCTACCAGATGCGTGGATGGACGGGGTGCTGGGGCAGATACAGCTAGCCGACGAGGTGAAGCGGGTCGCCGAGGAGAGGAAGGAGACCGAGCAGAGGCTGAAGCGGCTTGGGCAGGTCTATCTAGACGGGGTTAACCCGGAAGGCGAGTACCAGCGACAGAAGCGGCTCCTTCACGACAGGCTGGCGTCTCTGGTGGTGCCTGGGGTCGACGCTGCGAGGGAGGCCGGCAGGATGCTGGTGGATTTGCCCAAGCTATGGGTTGGGGCAAAACTAAGCGAGCGCCGCAAGCTGCTCCTGACCATGCTCGACGCCGTCTACGTCGACACCGTGGAGGAGAAGTCCATTGGAGCTTTCCGGCCTAAGCCCGAATTTATGCCGCTTTTCCAGGTCGCCACCACGAAGGATTGGAGCGACGTGGTACTTATAAATCAGAAGCCCCCGGCCAATGACGACCGGGAGGCTGCTAATCCGTGTTTCTGGTGGAGACGGGAGAGGGTCGAACTATACCTGAACCACGAAATTATTGCTTTGCTGGACGTGGGGAACTGGGCTAGAGCTCCCACTGCTAGCTTAAGCTTTCCTGGGCCTATTACTTCTTCCTCTGGGCACGACTTTCCTTATCTGGCGTATTTGGAAAGTTCATGCGAAGTACGGGATAGGGGCAGCCATCAACTAACCGTTCGATGTCTCAGGCAGATTTATCTTTCGTCACGGTATTTCGTCGCCATCAAGCTATCAGCTCCGACTCCAAACTGAAGGTGACACCAAGGAGTTTTAACAGATTACTTGATGTACTGAGTGCCTGCACACCAACCTCAGGGACGAAGGCGGATGGACTCGCGGGTAAGAGAAACTCCGAAAAGGAAAATCAAAGCTGCGGTTTGAACCCAGATAAGCAGAATTACCACAGATGACAGAGGCCCGTACAATAAGCTTTGGTGACTAAGGTTGCTGCCGACCCAGAAGAAGAGGTATTTTGCCCCCTCGAACAGGATGACCGCCGATATAGCCCCAAAGGTGGCATCCCGCCAAGGTACCGAGCTGTTCGGTACAGAGCGGTACACTAGCAAGAACACCGAGAACGTCACTAAAGGGGGGAGTGCAGCTAACAAGACCTTTATGAGAAGTGAGCTAAGTTCACTTAGTAGCTGGCTGGACGTAGCGTACTCCCCGGTAACGTCGGTAGCGATGCGAAACAGCCCACTGATGGTGATGGAGAAGAGGAAGAGGGCGATGATTCCTCCTGCGAAGGCTAATTCTGCTAGTGCGAGGCCCAGCAATTGCCTCTGTTGACTACCGAAGGTCCTGTTCACGGTTCTATTGGTGGCCCGGAAAAGACCATTTGCCCCCCAAATCATGGCGGCCACGGAGATAGCCCCCACAGCCGGCCGGGCATCTAGCAATGGTGTGATTGCAGCGTCTAGATACTCCTGAGAGGCAGGGAAATAGATCCCGATGACCATCGCTAGGTGTCTACGAAGAGGCTCTAGGTCTATAAAAGTGGTCGAGATCAGGGCTACGAGGGATATAAATGGGATCAGGGACAGTAGGGTGTAATACGCAAGCGACGCCGCGAGATCCGTTCCCCCAACGCCAACTAGGGAACGGGCAGCTGCCCAAAACACGCGTCCACGCCACGCCATTTTGGTGAGCATTGAAGCCATGTTGGTGTACTCCCAAACTGCCATTAGCAATGCTGCCGCTGACAGCTGCTACAATTTATTCGTCAAAGGATTATATAGCAGGCAGGGACTGTCCACTTACCTTTTTGTGGGTCAAAAAACGACTATACGCTATTGTGCAAATATTGTAGCTCGCAGGATTTCCGAAACGGCCTAATTCCGACAAACCCGATTTCGGGAATTGAAATTGAAGCCCATACCTCAGGCCAAATTGGAACATCAGGTCCCGGAAAGGGTCCGGCAGACCATTCTCCGATAGGCGTATCTACAATAGCGGTTGCACCTCACTAACCGGGAACTTGAGGCTTCCTTGATGTAGGTGATGGAGCGAATTCGTGGCGTGTATTCTCCGTTCCGAGATGTGCATACACACCTGGAGCGGCTGTATGACGCACTGGAGACACGGAAGGTCGACCTGGATGATTTGGCCCCGAGGCTCAAGGAGCTGAGCCAAAACGGGACCTGCTGCAGCGAGCCAAGAACGAGGCGCATGAGACTCTAGCCTACGGGAGGGTGGAATTGGGATACCAGAACGCCATTATGTTTTTCGAGCCCATCGACAAGGCGATCCATATCGAACTTCAGCTTCCTGAGGGGGCACCGCAGCCGAGTAAGTTAGACCTCGTCGGTGCGGTGCAGAACCGCGTACCCGCTGACCGTGCTCACGGGCTCTGGCCAGATCATCACGCCGCAGTCAGCCGAGGCTGAGTGTACGGGCACAATCACCGTACCTGGAACTTTTCGGGCTCGCTCTCGGTCCATATATAGAACGGGTCCGACATCATACGTCTCGATAGGAGGAACAAGAGATGAATGTGAATAAAGGTCTTTTAACGACTATCGGCATAGCAGCGCTGATGGTAATCGGGGTGGCATGCGGCGATGGGGGCTCAACACCAACCACCGCGCCCACGGCCATCGCCGCTCTTACTCTGATATCTACTCCGACCGTCCCATCTCCGCCTACGCCACACCCAGCGGTTCAACCTGACCTTGTGTTTGGTCAAGAACTGCGATCGGAGAAGCGGCGGGTGACCTCACCCGATCTCGCTTCCTTGGACATGAGGGATCTGGTCGCCGGAAACAGTGCTTTTGCCTTTGACCTCTATCAGGCCCTCAGCGCCGAGGGTGGCAAATTGTTCTACTCCCCCTACAGCATCTCCCTGGCGCTGGCGATGACCTACGCAGGTGCTTGGGGTGAAACCGAGCAGCAGATGGCGAACGCCCTCCACTTCGTCATCTCTCAGGACCGGCTGCATCCCGCATTCAAAGGCTTGGACCTTGAACTCGCCGGTCGTGGGGAAGGCGCCGAAGATACAGATGAAGAAGGTTTCCGACTGAACATCGTCAACGCACTGTGGGGGCAAGAGGATTTTGAGTTCCTCGCCGAATTCCTCGACCTCGTGGCGGAAAACTACGGTGCCGGGCCGAGGCTCCTAGATTTTGTAAACGCAGCGAAGGACTCCCGCATCGTAATCAACGACTAGGTTAGTGAACGGACGGAGGGGAGGATAGAGGACCTGATTCCGCAGGACGTCATCGACGATTTAACACGCCTTGTGCTGCCCAGCAGATACTGTGTCGTGGATCATATGGAGATGGCCACCCTGTGGGCGTCGTAGGTTGCCATCTCGATGTTCCGGGGCTGTGCGCAGTCGCCGATGGCGTGTAGCTCGTCGACTCTACCCAGGAGGGATCGGTAAAGAGCGGTGTCAGCCTCGCCCCCAGCGGCCATCACCACAGTGTCCACCGAGTCGATAGTCCTGGTTACTGACCGATTGACTACGTGGTAAACGTCCACGAAGTCCTCCCCGATCCGAGCTACCCCGGTCATTGGGCTCATGGTCACCCCCTTGCCCAGCAGCCTCTCGTACAGATGGTGCCACACGGGAGAAGGGATGTCGGTGCCCACCCACTTGAGGCCGGTGACTATCTCCACCAGTTTCCCCTGGTCGGCAAGGTACTCCGCAACTGTGGCCCCGGGTGGAGTGCCCTGGGTATCGACCAGCACCACGTGGGCACCCGTCTCGGCCCCCATGAGAACGTCGTGCGCGGTGACGACGTTTGTCCCCTCGGAGCCGGGGATGTCGGGGATATAGGGCACCGATCCGGTTGCGACGATAACCACATCCCCCCTTTCGACCAACACCGTCTCTGTGGTTGCCTCAACGCCCAGCCTTACATCAACTCCCAGCTTGGCCAACTGGCCCTCACCGAACCTTATGATCTCCTCGAAGGACTCCCGCATCGGCGTCTTCATGGCCAGTCTCACCTGACCTCCCAGCCGTTCGGCGCGCTCAAACAGGACGACGCCGTGCCCGCGTTCCCCGGCGACACGTGCCGCCTCCATGCCCGCCGGGCCACCCCCAACGACCACCACCTTTTTCTTGACGGGTGCTGGGCCAGGATCGCCCCAGTCCTTCTCGTGGCCGGTAACGGGATTGTAGATGCAGGTAATGGGTAGGTTAAGCTGCTGCCGTCCCACGCAGCTCTGAACACAGGCGATGCACATTCGAATGTCGTCCGTCCGTCCTTTTCTGGCTTTGTTCGGCAGGTGGGGGTCGGCGATCAGCTCCCGAACCATGCCCACCAGGTCCATCTTGCCCTCAGCCAGGAGTCGCTCGGCCAGGTCCGGAGTGTTGATTCGCCCGATACCGATCACGGGGAGATTCACAAGCTGCTTGATCCCCGCCGGCCTGTCGGCAAACTCACCGGGAGCGTGGTAGTAGGGAGGCCAGTGCGCACGGGTGGCGCCGGCGTCGGGGAAGGCGCTGATCCAGACGTTAATGTAGTCCAGTAGACCGAGGGCCTCCAGAAGGGGAGCGATGGTCTTGCTGTCCTCGTAGTTGATGCTGTAGTCGACCAGGTCGTCGCTTATGCGGACGCCGAGGAGGAGGTCCGGGCCGAGGGCGTCCCGGACAGTGCGCAGCACCTCCTCCAAGAAGGTCATCCGCTCCTGGGTCGTGGCCCCGCCGTACTTGTCGCTCCTTTGGTTACTTTGCCCATGGAGAAACTGAGATATGAGGGCGCCGTACCCCACGATTATCTCCACCCCGTCCAGACGGCCAGCTCTGGCCCGAGCCGCGGCGGCTCCGAAAGCGTTGACTATTTCCTCTACTTCCTCCGTGGTCATCTCATGGGGCATGGCCTGAGGGTAGCTGAACGCAGGAGTCGGAACCGCGGACGGGGCCACCGACAACTAGTCTCCCTCTAGTATCTCCCGCTGCTGGACCCTAGCTCTTCTGCCGTTGTGGCTCAACTGGGCCAGGACGGGCACCGGAAACTCGTGGACTAGCTCGGCGATGCGCTGGTACCGGGGGATTATCGAACCATCCCAGTTCAGGAAATAAGACGTGCTCGTGGGGTGCACTGAGCAAGCGCCCAGGGTCACCATGCCCGCCCCGCCTTTGGCCCGCTCCCTGAGGTAGTACCCGTAGTCCTCTGTAGGCAACTTTGCGTCGTCGTAGAAGTTGGCCGCGTGGCCGGTTACGACAATTCTGCTTTGGAGGGAGTACTTGCCCACCTGAAACGGACTGAATAGGAGGGGAAACTGCTGGGCCATCTGGTAACCTCCCCAAGGAGATTCGGCCTGTCCCGGCCAGGCATGTCTGGGCGCTCAACCGCGCTGGGCCCTGTTCCCGCTAGAATACACGGCCGCGTGGACCCGTTCAAGATGCCACCACTTGTGGAGCCCATCGGGGCACCTGCCGATCTACTGTTTTCGATGGCATTGTCCAGGCTTCCAGGGCCACCCTGGCATTTACTGTGGTTTCTGCGTCCCCATTTCATGGGGCTGAGGAACCAATGCCCGTATCTGATCGCTAGCCAGAACTCCCTTGGCGGTGAATGTTAACTAGGCAGAGGCGGAGGCGTACCGATCCCCACCTACTTAAAGCGGAGATCCCGGAGGGATGAAACTCCAGCAACCCGTCAGCGCGGAGGTGGCTTGACAAGGTTGGAAAGCCATACCCACAAGGTGGCTGAGTGAGACTTGGCGGTAATCACTATCTGGCGCGGAATGGCGTGGTGAGCGGCTAGGTTGTGGCAGAGGTCCAACGTTGCGCCATGTCAGCGGGGCGGTGCGACGGTGATGTTGAGTGGGTTACAGTCCAGGCAAGAAATGTTTTGATCCGGCCAACATGCGCCAGAAGATCTCTAGTTTACCGAGGGTTCGACGGTATCGGATGTTAGGATATATATCAGAGGCCAAGCCCACCACTTGAGTTGCTATTGGCGGTTTTTCTTTGCATGATCCTGCCTCCTGTAGGTCCTCCTCTGACCCATCTTAAACCATATATTTCAGACAGCGGTAAGACGGGGTTAACCTGCCGCAATCCAGTCGACGACACGTTCCCCTATCATGACAACCGTTGCATGGGAACCACCTGACCTTGTAACTCGCGGCATCACCGACGCATCAGCGACCCACAACCCTCGTACTCCCTTGACTCCGCAGTATTGATCAACTACCGCCATTGGGTCCGAATCAGGTCCCATCTTACAGGTCCCCGACATGTGCCTGGCTGTTCCCACGGTCTGGCGTATCCAGAGGTCCAAAGCGTCGTCGTCGGCCAGAATGTCATCCGTTGGATGGATCCGGTGATCGGCCACGTCTTTATACGCGTCGGATTCCAGAAGTCTAATCGCAAATCGCAGGCCTTCCCTCACACGTCGAATGTCGTTTGGATGCTGGAGATAACGGTAGTTAAAGGACGGCTGTACTCCGGGGTCGTTAGATGCCAACCGGACGTATCCCGATCCGTCCGGTAACCCGAGGGTACACGATATCCGTGCCACCCGGTCGGGCGGAACTTCACCGTTCAGGTACATAGTCCGAAAACCAGGAACACGCTCCTGCCGTTCGTCGACTACCGAGGTGGTCCTCATCAGCATGTCGTTGATGGCGCTTGACCCCTGGGAGGTGTAAAGCAAGGCAAAGTGCACCGCATCGACATCACCAGCGAGGGTGATTCCTTCTTTGACCTTGAAGGTAATCTGGGCACTGAGGTGGTTCCATAGGTTCTGTCCTACTCCGGGGAGCTCATGAATCTTGGGTATCCCAAATAGCTGAAGTTGGTCCTCGGGGCCGATTCCCGAAAGCATGAGCAGGTGGGGCGATTTGATAGCCCCGGCGCTCAGCACAACACGGTCCGCTTCGACGTTGAAAACCTCTCCCCCGCTTTCGGCTTCCACGCCGACGGCTTTTAAATCCTTGATCAAGACCTTCCTGACGAAAACCCCTCCCCTCACCGTAAGGTTAAGACGGTGGCGCACCGGATTGAGATGAGTTATAGCAGCGCTCATTCTCACGCCGTCCAGGTTGTTCGAGGGAGATACGCCAACGCCAGAGGGGTTTGGGCCATTCGTATCCTCCGTGGTGCCGAACCCCGCCTGCAAACAGGCTACATGGAAGGCCTTTTGGATGTCAGGCCAGGGACCTGACTGACGGCGCCTTACTGGCATCGGTCCTTCCGTTCCATGGAAATCATCCCGAATGTCGAGATCATGCTCCGATTTTCTGAAGTAAGGCAGTACCTTGGCATAAGACCATTCATCGTTCCCGAGAGAAGACCAGGAGTCAAAATCCTCGGGTAATCCCCTTTGCATTGCCTGACCGTTGATGGCCCCCCCTCCCCCGATCACCTTGCCCTGCGCCACGTGGATCTCTCCTTGCTCCTCGGTGATTGTTCCCCTCAGGGCCCAGTTGTGTTCCGAGTCTGGGGATTCTGCAAATCTTGTGTGGCCGAACTTTATTTCGTCCGGAAGGTTGGCTGGATCAGGGTAATCGGGCCCGGCTTCCAACAACAGAACGGAGGTATTCGCGTTCTCAGCCAATCTGCTGGCCAACACCGATCCAGCCGCTCCCCCGCCGACGATAACAACGTCATATTTCATGGGCCCTCCTTAAATGCTTCGTCCTTTAAGTTTCAGAAAGTTGCTAGGTATGGACTACCAGGCTTCTCTCAATACGCTCATGATTGGCCCGGCATCGGATACCGGCTTCGGATTAGTAGCCAGCGACCGGTCGTGCAGGGTGGCCGAGGCGATGAACTCCAGCCCTTCTTCTGGCACTCCCACTTCTCGCAGGGTGGATGGCATGTCCAGCTTACGGCATAGCTGGTATACTGCGTCCGACGCCGCTATACCCGCATCCTCCGGGGTCATGCCGGTAATGTTTAGGCCCATAGCCTCTGCTATCAGAGTCTGTCGCTCAGCGCTAGCGTCCAGATTGAACCGCACGGTGTGGGGTAGGAGAATAGCGTTGGCCTCACCGTGGGCCACATTATACAAACCCCCTACATGATGGGCAATGGCGGTGTTCAATCCCAGGCCCCCAACTCCCGCCAGCGAGGCCATGCACGCCGCCGTCTTGGTTTGCAGCAGAGTTTCCAAGTCTTGTTCCGGGCAGCGCGGCAAATAATTCACCAGCATTTTGATGGCTTGTAAGGCCAATGCATCTCCAATGGGATTGTGACGTATGGAATAGACCGACTCCACGGCGATGCGGAACTGGCCCATACCCGTGGAAAGGAGGATGCTCATCGGAGTAGTAGCCAGGGCCTTACCGTCGATAAGCACCGCCATGAAGGTAGTGCCCTGACCGGAGACGATAATCTTGCGTCCCAGGACCTTGTCAGTGAACCCACCCCCACCTCGCCCGAATTCCGCCCCACCCATAGTGGTAGGCACAGCGATTATCGGTAGCTTTTCGTTGGGGAGGTCAGGGATAGTTACTCTGTCTGGCGGCTCGAAATGGATCTCATAGTCGTGAATGTCCCCACCCTCGGCCAGCAGGATTGCAACGCCTTTGGTGGTATCGTGGGTACTACCGCCCCCGACGCTAATCAGCGCATCCGGTTGCAGGTCTCTGGCCACCGCCGCCGCTTCCTCAAGGACTTCCACGGGGGAGTGGGGGGCCACGCCAGAAAAGAGGCCGGCGCATCGCTCCCCTAGCAGGCTGCTGAAAAACTCTGAGGTCTACTCAGGACTCAAAGCGGGTCGACGATAAGCGACGCCACATTGCGCTTCCTGCACCAATAGCTCTAAACAAACTATGATATGACGGATATCGTTGGACTACTTGACGCTCCACCCACCACGTCTGTACGCCTTGCCCTTTTTCCGCAGCCTGCTAGGGCATCCTGTACCCGTTGAACCACGCCAGAACCCCGCAGAATGCTTGGGCCGCAAACCACCAAAGCCCTCGCCGCACCGGCCTGGTCCAGCGAGTCACAGATGTCGGATATGGTATCGGGGCCCAAGATGATGTCCTGGCCTCCATTGTTGTAGCTGAACGTCAGAGCCCTTGCCTGTTTCAACCCTGATACCTCCCCCGATAATCCTGGATTTCCCAGATCACTGATTATCCGAAAAGTGTGACGCCGCTGCTGCGCCGTGATTCAAGGCGGCCAACGGGCGATACGAGCAGCAGTCAGTCTCGAACTAGCCCCGGGGCCCCATGCCGAGGGCACACCAGGTGCTGCGCGTCCAGCTCGCCGAACCCCAGCGGGCCCCCATCATGGCTGCAGGCGTCCACAACGGCGTAGATGGCGGCGCCCACGATCGGTGGTCCTAAACCTGGGCCAGGTTACCTCGCTTTCAACGCCTCCAGGGCTTCTCTGGATGAATACTTGGGACTCCAGCACAACTCACGCTTTATTTTGTCGTTGCTGGCCGTCCACCTGTACCGGATGAACGATAGATAAGAGGCAGGAATAGGGACTTGCCTCAACGACCATAGAAGGCCCGTCAAGGGTCTCAGTAGCCAGTAGGGATATTCAACCACCGGGTTCTCCATGATCTGGGGAATTTCGTTTAGTGCCACCGTGTCATCCGGTGCGACGTTGTACGCACCCCTTGGGCGCCGGAGAACCGCTAGTTTCAGCAGGGAGACAATATCATCTTCGTGGAGAAACTGCATCTGAGGGTAAGAGTTCCCGATAATTGCGTGCTTCAAGCCGCGCATAAGTATAAGGGTCTTTATGAAGTTATCGACGTTCTTCCCCAGCACGATGCAGGCCCTGAGTCTAGTCAGGGATATCTGGGGGTTGTCTTTTTCGAACCCATCGCAGAACTCCTCCACCAGAACCTTGTGCCACGAGTAGGGGGAATCCCTGTTCCCCCTGATAGGCGACTCTTCGATGATCCAATCAGGATTGTCGGGATGTGCTCCATAGGCCGTTGTGCTGCCCAGAATGACTATGTGTTCCACGCCCGCATCTCGGCATGATTCCAGGACATTCTTTGACCCATTTACATCCACATCGTACGCGGTCCGGGAATTGTGGATAGGATCGAATATCCATGCCATGTGGAGCACAGCGTCAATTCTGTGGTCCTTGAGTACCTGAGCCACCTGTGGTGAACGTGTATCCATCTTGAGATGTTTGAATTTCGTTGACCGATAAAGTGTATCAACTATATCTAACCCCAAAATTTGAGCAACCTGCGACTCCTCGTCCAAGGACGATAGCATCAACCTGCCCAGGTAGCCCGAGGAGCCGGTTATAGCCAGCCTCATCTCTGCCTACTTAATATCCGATCCCAAAGACGTTCAGCGCGAGAGCGGGAACTCCGTATAGGTGAGCATCGTTTCTTGCGGGCCTCCACGTTAAGTAGGTGGAGTCCGATACCTCTGCATCTCTGCCTACTTAAAACGCGACACCCAGGCTATTCCGCTCGGTAATTTTTTTAGAAGTTATTCATGCCAGTTTACTGGCGCCATAGTGGGCATGGAAATGGCGTTGCCGGGTGGTATTGTCCTTCCGATGGCCTGAAGGACAATGGGGCACCGGGCAATAACATAGGCACCCTCTCCAAATACCAAGGACGCTATCGCATAAGGCATCTGTCGACAGTTTCCCCGAGTTCTATGGCGAGCGATGGGCGAGCCAGAACTCAGCGAGTTCAAGCGGCTTTGGCCACCAGACGTCGCCCTTGCCGAGAATCTTCTGGATCAGCCGCTCGAGCATGCGCATCCGCGCCGGTCGGCCGATCACTTGGGGATGGCCGAGCCAGTTGAAGAAACTGCCCTCCTCATACAACCCCTCGAACTCCTCCGACCAGATCTCCCACACTTCCTGCTGGCTCCAGATCCCGTGACCGACCGGTGGCGCTGAACTGAAAGAAAGGGGCATCGTTATTGCACCAGGCAGTTGGGAACTCCACGAGGGGGCCATGCACCGTATCGTGGCAGTACGGCAAGTCAGTGTCGAGGGCGTTGCTGTGATATACGAAGCCATGCTTCTTATACCTCCATAGTGTACTTGCTGGGATCGGCGGAGGGCGCGCGGGCGCCTACAGGCTTCACCCCGAGGACCTTCTGGAAAATGTCGATGCTCTTGAGCAGCAGCTCCTCTTCCTCTTCAGGACCCGACATGAAGAAAGGCTTTTCGTGGAGGTAGCCATGATGGCCCACTTCATGACCCCGGCTTACTATATCTTCGCACAGCGCGGGGTAGTGCTCGACGATCCAGCCAGGGATGAAGAAGCAAGTCTTGATTTATTCGTAAAAACCCCTCGCCAGCCTGGGGCAAGGTGGGGATAATGTAATAAAAGTCAGTGTCGAGGGCGTTGCTGTGATATACGAAGCCATGCTTCTTATACGGCTCCATAGTGTACTTGCTGGGATCGGCGGAGGGCGCGCGGGCGCCTACAGGCTTCACCCCGAGGACCTTCTGGGCATACGCACCGGAAAGCAACGGCTGGACTCCACCCAAATGTCGATGCTCTTGAGCAGCAGCTCCTCTTCCTCTTCAGGACCCGACATGAAGAAAGGCTTTTCGGGAGCAGTGCCATGTGGGCAAACACCAGGACGGGCGCCCCAGGGACGATGACGACGATGCTGGGGAATGCAAGGTGCCCGTGGCCTTGAAGGACCCGAAGCAGGTGTCCGCCGACTCGCTGCAATCGCCCCACGACCCGGATGTGACCTACAGCGGCCACAAGGGGAAGGGGTACGAGGTGCAGGTGGCGGAGACCTGCCACGAGGAGAACGCCACCCAGCTCATCACCCACGTGGAGGTGACCCCCTCGAGTGGGAGCGACACCGACGTGAGCGTGCCGGTCGTTGACGGGCTCGCGGAGCGGAAGGTCCGACCGGACGAGCTCTTCGCCGACACGGCGTATGGGTCGGGCCGCAATGCCTTCGAAGCCTCGCGCCGGGGAACGGAACTGGTGAGCCCGGTGGCGGGGTCGGCGCCGGGGAACTCGCACGAAGGAGAGGGTGACGGACCACCGCCGCTCACCGCCGCGGACTTTCAGATCGACGTCACAGGGGAGCAGGCCACGGTGTGCCCCGCCGGCCACCCGTCCATCGAGGAGTACGAGCTGAAGGATGCGCCGGAGCGGGTAGAGGTCCACTTTGCCGGGACAACATGCGAGCCCTGCCCCTTGCGATCCTGTTGCCCAGTGAAGCTGGACCGGCGTGCGGGGGCCTACGTCCTCAAGGCGGACCTGGTGAAGGTGAACATCGAGCGGCGCCGGAGGGCCGAGGCCACCGAGGAGTGGCGCAAGCGGTATGACATAAGGGCTGGTATCGAGGGAACGAACTCCGAGCTGAAGCGCGCCCACGGGCTTGGGCGCTTGCGCGTGCGAGGGGGCCGTCGGGTGCGGCTTGCCGTCTACCTGATCGTGCAACTTCAAGCGGATGGTCCATGGCCTGGTGGAGATGGAGAACACGGCTCAGCGGGCGGTCGGGACGGTACATGAGGGCGCCGCTCCACAACTTCCACCGGGTGCCCTGAGCCACGGAAGGGGTACCGCAACGGGATCACGCTTGTCCTGAGCGCAGCAGATAGGGCGGTGAGGCCAGCAGCCGGCATCCCGTGGCCTCCTCCGCTCCAGACCACCTTCGCACGCCAGGGCTCATCTCAAACAGGCCTTGTTACGAGGGAATCAAGTCTTGACGTCGTAGCGATCCAGAAGGTCGAGGATACGTGGGGCGCCAGTCTTAGGCCCGTAAGCCGCCATCGACATATGCAACGGCCGTTCAGCGAGGGCGGGATCGCGGTGCATCCACGAGCTCTCGCCGTCCAGATCGCAAGGTCATCATGACTGCACAGCGTGCTCCATTCTCCCAGGAGATCGACCGGCTCATCCCATTTCCTAAAGTATTCATTCAACTCCCCATTCCATCTGGTAGATTCTCAAGGCAAATATCACCTCGAGTTCCTGCGCATGTTATTGCACGACAACCCTAGCGTATCATCGTATCGAGAATCCTCTTGTGAGCCAATCCGGAGCTGGCCTTCAGGGAGCTCGGGCGCCAGACCCAGCCCATGGCGTGTTCCCCAACGAACCCAGTGCCAACCGCCTTTATCCCGGCCGTGCTTAATGGATTACTGACGCCTATCGGCGTGGGAAACCAGGCTAACGGTGGTATCGTGGGTCGCCACGGCGACCGAGCCGAAAAGGGGTCAACGCCGTTCCCATATATTCACCAACCGGTGGGCTTGGTCGTCATCCACACCCCACATCTCGAAGCTGATCCGGATAGCGTCATATAAAGTCCGCTCACCTTGAGGCTTGTCCGGGTCACGGTACGCCTCCACCCCCACGTCCATCCAGTCCAGGGCGATAGTCTCCTCATTGGCGATACGCTCCACCATGTTCACCGCACAGGCTCCTATCCCCGAGAAAAACAGCTCGCCGGCGCCCACTTCCTCGCCACCGGCGTCGTCGGCCACGAAGTGGTGATTGCGTGCGTTGCAAATGGCGCGGCCCAAAGTCTTGGTGCTGTAGCTCCGTACCTTGTAGGCTAGGGTCAGGTTGCTCATATCATCCTCCCGAGTGTGGGTTGGCGAGCGCTCAGCTACCGGCTATCAGTGTTCCACGTCTCGCGGACTACGGCTGAACACTGAACGCACTATACCAGAACAGAGCGAACTTAACGGAGCCTTCGACACAAGGCTATCGATAACGGATAAGCCCTACGCCACCTCTTCATCTGGGTTGGGGGAGAAGGTGGAGCCAGCGTCAGGGAATAAGTACCAAAAGGGAATCCCTCTGGCAGGGCCGCCAAACAGAGTCCTGCAGCTAGGGAATTTGATCGAGGCTTCTGGCAAGGTCGGTCGCCTCCGAGGCGCCGCCCAATTTGCCACACATCAGGAGCAAGTTCCAGTTGAGGTATACCCTAGGGATAGTGGACCTTTAGATAAGTATCTCTGGCACCAGGAGAAACGGGCGTGGTTATTTTCCAAAAGGGCACTACCGGCAAATCCACAGGTCTCAACACCTCAGCTACGAGTGCTCGATGAAGAATCTTCGAGTCAACGGAGATGCAACGTCGTGTTTGACACATGCCCACGTTTTCAGGTTAAGCTCATATCTAATTTGTATCAGGGTCGATACGACGCTAGAATAGTCCCCGATCACAGTTACGCTTACTAAGGCATCGCCCTTGTCCAGGTGCCGTGGAGCGTCCAGGGAGAAAACGGTGACCTGCTCCAACTGTGGAAACGTTAACCCCGCCGTAGCCCGGTTCTGTGGTAGTTGTGGAGCGGAACTGGCTGTAGCGCCGCCAACCCCGGCTGAGGCCGCCCCCCAAATGCCGGCCCCGGCTCCTAGGCCATCGCAACGGGGCCGGCCCGCGACCGCCGCAGGCGTCTGGCAGCGGGTGGTGCTAGGTCTGGCCGCCCTGGTGCTGCTGCTGGGTGGGCTCTTGTCGTCCAATTTGGGTGGCTCCGTATTTGGCATGCCTCCCCTGGTGGTGGGACTTGGGCTTGGGATTGCTCCGGCCCGGCCTCCACGCAGACGCATCTTCCGGCGCCTTCTAGTCTCCGTTGCGTGCCTGGTCCTTCTTCTGGCGGCCGCTGCGGTGGTCTTCATCATCTGGTTAATCTCCCAATTTTTTTAGTGGGTTTGAAAGGCACAGGATAACGCGGCTATGTATGGGGCTCCCGTATATAATTGTGTTGAGAAAGTCAGCTTGTAGTCCGAGGCTCAGGTGAACATGCGACGCCAGAGAGCTCTGTGACCTGTTCTGCGTGCGGGAAAGAGAACGCACCCGATAGCCGCTTCTGCATTTTCTGCGGGGCCTCCCTCTCGTATGATCCCCCTTCCCAGGAAGAGACGGAGGAGCGGGAACCCACGGCCGGGCAGGCTGACGAAGCTCCGGCCGATGCGCAGCTGGCCTCCATTGGGGCCACGGTAGCCAGTATACGAGAGGAGCTGAACCGCCTCGTGAGGCAGGTCTCCGAGGTCGAGGCCCAGCTCCGGGCTTTCTCCCCTCCCACCCAGCCTTCCCGGCCACAAGCATCCGCGGTTGGTCCGATGCCACACGCCACAGTGGCGGTTCCCGCTGTCGGTCCCCCACCGTCCGCGCCCCCAACGTCTGCCCGGTTCCCAGTGGGTGAGCCCCCGTGGCGTGGCGTGCTCGATAACATCAGTCGGTGGGACTGGGACTGGCTCATTGGCGGCAACTGGCTGGCAAGGATCGGAATCGTCGCCCTGGTCATAGGTGCCGGCTTCTTCCTCAAGCTGGCCTTCGACAACGACTGGATCGGCGAGACGGGTCGCGTGGTCCTGGGCATTGTTGCCGGGCTGGCGCTCCTGGGAGGTGGGGAGTACTGGCAGAGGCGATATCCTATCTGGGCCCAGCCCCTTACCGGGGGCGGCATCGCCATGCTGTACCTGTCCATCTTCGCCGCTTTCTCGCTCTACGACCTTATTCCAAGCGTCGCGGCCTTCGGATTCTTCTTTCTGGTGACCCTGGCCGCCGCCGGACTGGCCCTGAAGTACGAGTCCATGACCATCGCCATCTTGGGCATCGTAGGAGGCTTCATCACTTCTCTGTTGCTGCGAGACAAGCTCCCTGATGAGCGCCTCCTCATTGCCTATGTTCTGGTGCTGGACCTGGGGGTGCTGGGGCTGGCCACCTTCCGCAACTGGCGGTGGTTTACCCTGCTGGGTCTGGCGGGCTCCCTGGGTCTCTTCTGGTTCTGGTATGATCAGCTCGCTCCTAGCGTGCTCCTGGCCCAGCTGGGCATCACGTTCATATTCCTGATCTTTATGGGGGCAACGACCCTCTTCCATATCTTGTGGAGGAGGGCACCGGGGCCTGCGGACCAGTCCCTGATGGTGCTCAATGCGGCGGCCTACTTCGGGATAAGCTACGGGCTGCTCTTTGACGAGTTCAGACCCTGGATGGGAGGCTTCACCCTCCTATTGTCATCGTTGTATGTGCTCCTTGGGTACGCAGTCCTGATGAGGAGCCAGGAGCATGTGCGCCTCAGCTTCTTCTCCCTGGGGATCGCTGTTGTCTTCATTACCATCGCCGTACCTGTCCAATTGGGCGGGCCCTGGATCAGCGTCGCCTGGGCTGTCGAGGGTGCCGTCCTGATATGGCTGTCTTTCACGCTGCGTATGTATCAGCTACGACTATTCGGTACGCTGGTATTCGCCGCTTTCGCTGCCTATCTACTGGTCATTGACACGCCTGATGCCCTCGGAGCTGACTTCCGGCCCTTCTTTAACGTCTACATGCCCGCCTACGCATTGGTTATCGCGATTACGTACATAGGAGCTTACCTTTTGTATCGTGAGCGCGAGAACTTGCAGCGGTGGGAGCAATACCTCTTCCCCGCCTTCCTCGTGGCTGGGAACCTCTTTTTGACCATAGCCGTGCCCATTCAAGCGGAGGGCGCCTGGATTGCCGTGACCTGGGCTGTGGAGGCCATAGTCCTCATGTGGTTGTCCTTTAGACTGGGTCTGTATCAGCTACGCTTTTTCAGCCTGGGGGTGTTCGCTATAGTTGTCGTCCGGCTACTGGCTTTTGACACACGGGACGTAGATCTAGAGACCTTTCACCCTATTATTAATCTCCGCTTCCTGGCTTTTGCCGTTGGCATCGCATCTCTGTCCCTCGCTGCGTATTTCCTCCGGCGATGGAGGGAAAGACTTATCGACAAAAGGGAGGAGTTGCTCATGCTTGTGTTCCTGGGAGTAGCCAACCTTTTGACCTTGTGGGTCCTCAGTGCTGAAATAATCTCGTCTGTAGACAGTCAGGCGTTCGACGTGGAGAGGGCTATCAGGGGAGATGTTAAGAGCATGTCTCTCAGCACCCTGTGGGCGGTATATGCCGGTGCCGCGATCGTTATAGGTATTGTGAGGCGCTCACGCTATATCCGGCTGGCTGGGCTGGCCCTTCTAGCTGTCCCGGTTATAAAGCTCTTCGCCTACGATATATTCGCACTGGAGCAGGGATACCGGGTCGGAGCATTCATGATCCTGGGCGGGATCCTCGTTCTGGGTGGATTCCTGTATCAGCGGTATAGCAGGGCTATCCGGGGGTTCCTACTTGAGTAAGCATGCGCTTTCCAGGGGTTGGTTTATCAGCTTGCCGGTCGCTCTCGTGATGGCACTGCTTTCTCTTCTGGCGTTGTCCAGCGCTGCCGCCGAGTTTTCTCTCAAAGACTGGCCATTTGTAAAGTCGATCAGTATCCCTCCTGGTCTTACTGAGGGGGACCTGGTAGAGGTGGCCCCGGATCCGGAAGTCTTCAACGGAGCAGCTACCGGCCTTGCTGACCTGAGAATTGTTCAAGGGGAAGAGCAGGAAATAGCCTACGAGCTGTTGGTGGAAAGGGGCAGCCGGGAGCGCCGCTCGTTCCCAGTGAGAATCCGGGACCTTGGGTTCGTCCGGGGCCAGTTCACCAGCTTCATTGCCGACATTGGGCAGGAAGGTCTCCTCCACAATGAGATAGAGGTCTTCACTAACTCACAGAACTTTCAGCGGGACGTGACGGTGGAGGGGAGCAACGATGCCACGACCTGGACGGTGTTAAAGGAGGCTACCAGGATCTTCGATTTTACCCTCAAGGAGCGGGACTTCACCGCCCGTAACACACGAGTCCGCTATCCCGAAAGCACCGCTCGTTTCCTGCAGGTAAGGATTATCAACGATGGAGAAGAGCCCCTGAACATTACCGGAGCCTCGGTGTTCTCGGTGACAGAGACGCAAGCTGAGGAGGCAAGTTATCCCGCCAGTATTAGGAAGAGAACAGAGGACAACACAAACCGCAGAAGTCTGATCGTGTTTGATCTGGGCAGCAAGGGATTGCCGACAAATCGGCTCACAATCCGAACCCCGCACGTTAACTTCTATCGCGAGGTTGTGCTTGAGGGAACTGGAGATATAGATGCGCCGAGCTGGAGCCTGATCCAAAGGTCTGGTGTACTTTACTCTTACGATACACTCAAGTTCGTTGGGGACCAGCTAACTCTGAGCTACCCCGAGACCACCTTCCGTTACCTGCGTCTCACCATTGATAACGAAGATAACCCCCTCCTTCCCGTTGAAGGTGTGGATGTCTTCGGTGTGCCGCGAAAGCTTATCTTTCAGGCGCAGCCCGATGCTTCCTACAAGCTCTTCTACGGCAATAACAAAGCTCGTGCCCCGTCCTACGAGCTGGAGCGAATCCTACCCTTTCTGGAGACGGAGAACCTCCCTATCGGAGCCCTGGGGCCTCAGACCGATAACCTGGCGTTTAAAGTAGAGAAAAGGCGGTTGCCATTTAGTGAGCGCTACTCATGGCTGATCACCGTGGTTGTGGTGGTGGCGGCTCTGGGGCTAGCTGTTCTACTCTTTGGAGTAATACGCAAGGCAAAAAAGGTGTTGCCGCCTCCCAGCTAAACCTTCAGCACAATTGGAATATCTCCGTATACAACTTCGTCTTTGCTATGTTACTTGGAACCGTGTTCAATGCCGTACGAGAAGATCGACTCTGGATAGAGGTCTATTTTCTGAATTTGCCGAAATGCCAGGACTGGCAACTAGTTAGAACTGAATCTTCGCCGCTTCGCGTTTCACCACCTTCAGCTGCTGACTCGTCAGCTGGAACGTGAGGTGGTGCAGCCGGGCCCGCTGTATCCGCTCCCAATTCTGGAGGGCCTGGGCGAGGGACTCCCGGCCCATGGTGGCAAAGGCCATCAGCGAGACAGGCGTCTCCGGCAGCAGGGCCAGGAGGTCGTCCTGAGTCAAGGAATCCAACATGGAGCGGACCAGTTCGGCCTTCAGGCCTAAATCGTCCTCGCCCCTTGTGCGATTCATCACGTGGGCCAAGAGTTTCGCCCGCGGGTCGTCCAGGCTCACCACGACACAAGGCGCGGTCTCCATGCCCAGCTCCCGGTACACTGTGAGCCTCTGGTTTCCTGAAAGGACCTCGTATGAGTCGTCCGGCAGCGGTCTCACTACCAAGTTTTCTACCACCCCAAACTTCATGACGGACTCTCGGAGCTTGGCCCGCATCTGGGGGGTCATTTCGTTAGCGTTCCACGGTGCTTCACGCAGTTGCTCAAGCGGGACCGTGACTTCTATCACTCAGAGCCTCCTGTCTGGGGTATGGCAAAACCCGACGGGTAAGTCGGTCCCTCCATCGGGAGTCGATCAGAGCCGTGTAGATATGCTTACTGGCCTGTGGGATCACCTCGACGCTGACCTCGTGGGCCTCGAAGTGCCTGCGGCTATGGGTGGCAAAGTTGTGGCTGAGGCTCCGGCTATGGCGAAGGCTGCCATCGGGCAGGCGGTACCGAGGCATGGGCTCGCTCTTGCCCAGGTACAGGAATCCTGCCGCCCTGTAAATTGCGCCGGTTTGGCCGGCTCAGGGGTAGCTCTAGGCCACAACTGCCTTCACCGTGGTCTGCCACCGTCTCATGGACCGCGTGATTACCCCGAGGACCCGGCTCTCGGCGTTGGGCCCCAGCCGGTCGTCCAACCAGAAGCAGGTCAGGCAGAGGACTTCCCTGGGTCCTGCCCCATGAAAGAAGCGACCCCGAGTGTAGGGTGTCAGCGCAATTGGACACTATTGAGGCCTAGAAAACCGAGGAGGTTGGGGGTGGTAGAGGCTCCTTCAGAGGGGTAGATTAACCCTAAGTGAAAGGAGTCATCGATGACCCAGGTAGAGGATCAGGCCAGTCAAGCTGAGGAGCGAAGCCAGGAGACACGAAGCTTCGTGCGTCAGGTCCGTGCAGCGACCCGCCGTAAGTATACCCCTGAAGAGAAGATTCGCATCGTCTTGGAGGGGTTCAGACGGGAGACTACCGTTAATGACCTGTGCCGACGGGAAGGAATCAAACCCCACTCCTACTACGCCTGGACGAAGGGGTTTATGGAAGCTGGGAAGGAGAGGTTGACTCGGGACAGTGTGCGTGATGCGACCCGGCAAGAGATAGAGCAGCTCAAGCGGGAGAACAGTGAACTGAAGCAGCTGGTGGGTGAGTTGTCCCTGGAGTTGCACCGCTTCAAAAAAACAGCTCTGCCGCCCCTACACGACAACGGCACCGGCGCATGAGCGTAGTGGAACAATCGAAGGTCGTGGCTGAGGTGGAGCGACATGGTAGAGGGAAGAACAGGCGACTCAGGGAGCTTGGCATTTCCAGGAGCACGTATTATTGGTGGAGGTGGAGGCACCGGCAGGGTAGTTGGGAGGGTACGGAAGGAACTGAGAGGCCCTGGAATCGCCTGCGTCCAGAAGAGGAGGCAGTAGTGCTGGCGGCAGCCCGTGAGATGCCGACCTGGCGAAGCCGGCAGTTGGCGGCTTGGCTCACCGACCACAGAGGCCTATCGGTCTCCGCCTCCACAGTCTATCGTATCCTGAGACGGGAGGGTCTGGTGAAACGGATCGAATACCAGTTGGCAGCGGGCAAAGAGTACCAGCACAAGACCACAGGGCCCCACCAGCTGTGGGCCACCGATGCCTCCTACTTCCGTGTAGTGGGATGGGGCTACTACTACCTCGTGACGGTGATGGACGACTACTCCCGGTTCATCTTGGCCTGGAAGGTGCAACGGGACATGACGGCCGACTCCCTCATAGAGGTGGTCCAGGAAGCTGTTGACTCTACTGGTATGACTGATGTACCTCTGGAGGATCGGACCAAGCTCCTCTCAGATAATGGCTCAGGTTATGTATCGCGGGCCTTCCGCGAGTACATGCGGGTGGTGGGCATTCGCCACGTCCTGGCAGCACCCTATCACCCTCAGACCAACGGGAAGCTGGAGAGATATCACCGAACCCTCAAAGACGACATTAACCAGGTGCCATACGAGGTGGTGGAAGACCTGGAGGCGGCCATCCGGGACTTCGTCGAGTTCTACAACTACCGAAGATATCATCAGGCGCTCAGGGTTGTAACTCCGGCTGACGTGCTGGAAGGCCGTCTGGAGGCAATTCTAGCCCAGAGGAAGGAGGTACAGCGAGAGACTTTTGACCGGCGGAGGCGGTACAATCAGGAGGTCAGAGAAACCCTCAAACCAGGAGCTTCTTCACCCCAATCTCTCGGACCCAGAACTGTCCAAAACCGCTGACACCCAACAGTCGGCGTCGACATAATCTCAGACCGGGTGTGGCGGCGTGAGTTTTGCATTGGCGTGATCGCCCTACCGGAATACCGATAAACCTGGCCTGTGCTAAACTGCGCACCAAAGCCCCCGAGGCCCAGCTATTGCGCGAGGAACATTGCTAGCCTGGCGTGTTGAAATATACGATTAGAAGGGAAAAATGAATGAAGCAAAGTGGTACAAAGGTAACATACATACCCACTCCAACGCCGGCGGATCCCGGATTGGGTACCCCAACGGCGACCCGCATGCGGACAGTGATCCCGCCACAGTAACCAGATGGTATCGGGTCCACGGATACGACTTCCTCGTCCTCACTGACCATAACCACCGAACCCTCTTGGAATACGGGGCGGGCCAGCGCCGATTTCGCCGCCCCTTAATGATCCCTGGGGAAGAGATTTGCCTCAGGATTCAAAACGGCACTTTGGCTATTCACCTAGGGGCCATCGGAATATCGAGGATGTTGGAGCCCATTGACGCTACCGAGGTGGTCGCAACCCTACAGGCCAACGTCGATGCCATCAGGCAAGCTGGAGGCATCGCCTCCATCAACCACCCCAATTTGACCTGGGCCTTGAACTCCAAGGCCATCTCTCAAGTACGAGGGGCCCATCTTTTAGAGATATACAACGGCCATCCTAGGGATCACGTGTACGGCGCCGGAGGACGGCCAGGGTATGAGGAGATTTGGGATAGAGTGCTCGCTACCGGGTTGCCCATCTGGGGGGTCGCCGTGGATGACTCCCACCATTTCAGGGGAGAGTTGGGCCCCCAACGCATCAACCCCGGGCGGGGATGGGTCATGGTCAAAGCGGAGCGCTTGGACGAAGACTCAATGCTGGACTCCCTCCGAGCCGGTGACTTCTACTCATCCACAGGCATCACCCTGGCGAATCTGGCCCAAGGCCCGGACGGCATCTCGTTGACCATTTGCCAGGACGGAGACTCGGCCTATACGACTAGGTTCGCCGGGCCCGATGGCGCTACGCTGAAGGAAGTCCATGGCCCGGTGGCTTCCTATCAGCCGCGTGGTGACGAAGGGTATTTTCGCGCTGCGGTTAGGTCATCAACCGGCCTCTGTGCTTGGACCCAGCCGGTGTTTGTAAGATGAGTTGGTTGGTCCCCATTTTTAGTCCATCAACAATCTTCATATCCCGCCAGCTACCACTCCAGGCAGGACTCCACTAACTCTAGGGCCAATAGTTTTGTCGCCTGGCAGTGTGGGGAGGCGTGGATCGGCGATTAGGTTATGATGTGAAAGAAGCCCTGGTCAGGTTATATCCAAACACCGTCAAACCTGGTCCAAGATCGCATCTCTGGGAATCAGGGGGTATTTTGAGGAACATGGGTGGCGCCATCGACAAATTTGAGGAGTCATCGTAGCCGTGCGAATCGCAGTAATGGGGGCCGGCAGCATCGGCGGATACTTCGGTGGTATGCTATCCCAGGCCGGGAACGAAGTGACGCTGATCGCCCGAGGCGCCCATCTGGAAGCAATCCGCCGCCGGGGTCTCCAGGTTGTTACCGATGATGGCGAGTTTACAGTCCAATGTCAGGCAACCGACGACCCTAGACAGACCGGAATCATTGACCTGGTTTTTCTTACCGTAAAGACTTACCATAACCAGGAGGCCGTCCTGGCAATGCGGCCCTTGGTGGGCAAGGAAACCACGGTTCTCTGTTTGCAAAACGGCATCGACAGCTATGAAGCAGCAGCACAATTCTTAGGCGTGGGAAGGGTTCTTCCCGGTGTCGCATATATCGACGCCAGTCTTGAAAGTTCCGGTGTGGTCAGACAAACTGGAGAGGTGGTGGAGATAATTTTCGGTGAGTTGGATGGTGTTGATTCGCCACGCGGTGAACTAATATTGAATATCCTACGCAAGGCCGGGATCCCCGCCCAACTGTCCTAATGATATCCAGCGAACTC
This sequence comes from Dehalococcoidia bacterium, assembly GCA_965247295.1. Classification (GTDB taxonomy): domain Bacteria; phylum Chloroflexota; class Dehalococcoidia; order Lucifugimonadales; family JAGWBF01; genus CBDFGQ01. Next base: position 520,485 of record CBDFGQ010000008.1, on the reverse strand, counting down.
TTTGGACAAAATTCCTGTTTATCGCGACGACGGCCGGCGTCATGACCCTGTCCCGCCAGACCATGGCCCAGTTGATACCCCTGCCGGAGTGGAAAAAGGTAATCGTGGGCTGCATGGCGGAGATAGAGGCGGTGGCCCGGGCCTTGGGGGTGGACCTGGACCGAAATATCATCCGGGACACCATCGATTATATCGAGGGATCACTGGAGGAAATGCACGCATCAATGCATGCGGATATTCTGGCAGGGCGCCCCTTGGAGCTGGAGGCCCTCAACGGAGCGGTGGTGCGGGCTGGGAACTCCGCCGAGTTGCCCACGCCCATAAACGACGTTATCTATGCCGCGCTCAAACCGTTCGCCTCCGGAAGCGGAACCTAGGTTCTTCGCATATCCCATACCGCCATCCGTTTCATTTCGGAGCCCGTGAATTTTGGCGCTAAATCCGGACGCTGGCCATGAATTAGTAAAATCGGGAAGCGGGATCTGTTCCAAACCCGCTTGGTCAAGGCGCTTCAGAAGGGGAGTCCAGTGAAGTGTATCCATGAAAGTTGTAGAATTGGGGGCACCAAAAGGACTTCTTTTCAGAGCCTCTCGTCTCGTGTTCGCCTTTCTATAACTGCTTGACCCGATATGTTAACATGGGGGATCCTCTGACCCTTTCCCCTGTGTCATCAACGCCTTGACCCCTGGGTATCCTCCGATTGACAATAACACTATCTGCGCAATTGACAGTCAGGAAACGTTTTTGCGAGTGAGGTGCGATGCCCAGACAATTGGAGCAAACTCAGTTGTACGTTGATTCCGAGAATGTTCGCGAGGATTTAAAGAGCCTCCGGCCAGCTCGATTGAATGGGTGACCATGATTGACGTTGCGATTCCCCAGATTTCTCTGGAACTTCAATTGACCCAAGGGCAGGTGAAGGCCACCGTCGGCTTGCTGGACGATGGAGCTACTGTGCCCTTTATAGCCCGGTATCGCAAAGAGGCTACCGCCAGCCTGGATGAGGTGGCTATCACCAGCATTCGGGACCGCTTGTCCCAACTTCGGGAACTCCGGGACCGGCGGAAGGCCATCCTGGCTTCCCTGGAAGAGCGGGGTCTGCTGACCGAGGAATTGCGTAAGGCCGTTTTCTCTACCGAAACTATGGCGGCCCTGGAGGACATCTATCTGCCCTACCGTCCCAAGCGGCGCACTCGGGCCACCATCGCCCGGGAAAAGGGACTGGAACACCTGGCGCTGCACCTCTGGGACCAGGAGGATTTTGACGTCAACCTCGCCGCCGTTGAGTACCTCAATCCGGAATTGGGGGTGGAAAAAGTCGAAGATGCCCTGGGTGGAGCCAGGGACATCATCGCCGAGTGGGTCAGCGAAGACACCACCGCTCGGGGGGAATTGCGGAAGCTGTTCTGGTCACAGGGCACCTTCTCCTCTAGGTTGGTTTCGGGTAAGGACTCGGAAGCGGCCAAGTACCGGGATTACTTCGACTCGGAGGAACCGGTGGCGGACGTGCCCTCCCACCGGGTGCTGGCCATGCTCCGGGGTGAGAGAGAGGCACTACTGTCTGTCCATATCGCGCCGCCCGTCGTGTACGCGATGGCGATCCTGGAAGGGATCTTCGTCACCGGCGAAACCGAGGCCTCGCAACAGGTCCGGCTGGCGGTTCAGGACAGTTACCAGCGGCTGCTGGAATCCTCCATGGAAACGGAGGTCCGCAAAGAATCTAGAGTTCGCGCTGAGAACGCCGCCATCAAAGTATTTGCCGACAACTTGCGGGAGCTGCTTCTGGCCCCGGCCATGGGCCAGAAGAACGTCCTGGCCCTGGACCCCGGATTCCGCACCGGCTGCAAATTGGTGTGCCTGGACCGGCAGGGTCGGTTGCTGCACCACGATACCGTCTATCCCCTGCTGGGGGGACGGGGAGAGCAGGAGGCGGCCAAGAAGGTAGACCGACTGTGCTGCCAGTACCATGTTGAAGCCATCGCCGTGGGGAATGGCACCGGGGGCCGGGAGACCGAAGCCTTTCTGAGGGGGCTGGAGTTGGGCCCCCGAATTCCGGTGGTAATGGTCAACGAGAGCGGGGCCTCGGTCTACTCAGCCTCGGAGGTGGCGCGGACTGAGTTTCCCGATGAGGACATTACCGTCCGGGGGGCTGTTTCTATCGGTCGCCGTCTCATGGACCCCCTGGCCGAATTGGTCAAGATAGAACCCAAGGCCATCGGTGTGGGCCAGTACCAGCACGACGTCGATCAAAAGGCTCTGAAGCAACGCCTGGACGATGTGGTAGGCAGTTGCGTCAACAATGTGGGCGTGGAGTTGAACACCGCCAGCGGCGAGTTGCTCTCCTACGTTTCGGGCCTGGGTCCCCGCTTGGCCAAGGCTATTGTGGAGTATCGGAACAGTTATGGTCCCTTTGCCTCCCGGAAATCGCTGAAGCAAGTCCCGCGCCTGGGTCCCAAGGCCTTCGAGCAGGCGGCGGGGTTTTTGCGAATTAGGGAGGGCACCCATCCACTGGATGCCAGTGCCGTGCATCCCGAGTCCTACGGGGTGGTGGAGGCTATCGCCAAAGACCTGGGCCATTCGCTGCACCAAGTCGTAGGCGACGCCAGTATATCCGGTCAGATTGATCCCCAGCGCTACGTGAGCGACAAGGTAGGATTGCCCACGTTGAATGACATAATCGAAGAGCTGGCCCGGCCCGGACGGGACCCACGGCAGGAGTTTGAGCAATTCTACTTTGCGGAAGGCGTAAACAAGATCGGGGACCTGGTGGCTGGGATGAAGCTGCCGGGGGTGGTAACCAACGTGACCGATTTCGGCGCCTTTGTAGATGTGGGCGTACATCAGGACGGGCTGGTGCACATCAGCCAGTTGGCGGACCGCTTCGTCAGAAATCCATCGGATATTGTCAAAGTGCAGCAGCAGGTATGGGTTACTGTGCTGGATGTGGACCTTGAGCGCAGACGAATTTCCCTGTCAATGAAAGGTTAAGCGACGTGAATGTAGCGGCAAGGTAATCTTCAGTCAAATCCACGAAACGACGGTTACTATCATGACTACATATCGGCGGGCCACGCCACATTAAAGAAGTCCTTTTGGTACCCCTGATTCTACCGTCTCCGTAGCTACGGTGTACACCCCCTCCCCTTCTGGAGGGGGGCTCAAGGCGGACTCTGGGTAGCCTCCCTGGGATTGATCCTCGGTGCACTAGGAGGAAAGGGCCTGGCGAGGCTGTAGCGATACCCAGGCGTCCTAGGGCCGAATGGTCGGGTTATCCTGCAACACTACGCATCAAATCCTAGTCCGTTTCCTATACACCGGCGTATAGGGCGGCAAGACTCGTCGTGACCTCGGGATTCTGCTCTCCGCCGCTATCGGTTCGATGTTCGATACCCCGTTCAACTCGTGGCTCCAAGCCATTCAACTTGAACGCTGTTGAACGTGGCATCGTTGAACCGTAGCTTGGGTTGAACGGGGGTTGAACGCGGACCTGTCAACGAGTACGCTGTTCCGCCACAGGAGACGAAAGGAGGTGACAATCATGGGTACTTTCTGGGGAAAGGTGGTCCTCGCAGGAATAGGAGCAGCCGCAGGATGGCATGTCCTTGGACCTCAGGGTCGGCGGTCTGTTGTGGAGTTCCTAGAACAGCTGGCCATCGGGCTGGAACAGCAGAGACAGCAACGGGCTCAGGTCGCTCCATCTTTGGCCGTCCAGCCGCCGGTGGTGCAACCACCTCTGACTGCGCCCCATCTCCGGTCCCACCGGCCATCATCACTCTAGATCAGGGCATCACGCTCCAACCAGATGTAGGATGGTTGAAGGTGATCGAGCATCCGGCCGTGGTATTGATACTGGGGAAGCGGGGAAGCGGCAAGTCGGCCCTGGCCTACCCCCTGCTGGAGCTGTTCAGGTACCGGGTGACCCCCTACGTTGTGGGGGTGCCTTTGCGGGCCAGAAAGCTTCTACCAGACTGGATAGGCATCGCACCGAGCCTGGAGGATGTACCTCCCAACTCCATGGCCCTGGTGGACGAGGCTTAGGTACTATTCCACTCCCGGAGGTCCATGGCCCAGGACAGCACCGCGATGTCCCAGACCGCGAACTTGTCAAGGCAACGCCAGCAGACTTTGATCTTCGTCACTCAAGAGGCCAGGCAGGTGGACCGGAACATCGCCAGCGCCGCCTCAGTGGTGGCTTTCAAGGACCTGGGGATGCTTCAGCTTGAGTTCGACCGTCGGGAACTGAGCAAGTTGGCCGCCCAGGCCAGACAGGCCCTTGCCGGCGTCGCCGGTGACCGACGGCGGTGGTCCTTTGTGTACGCGCCATACTCTGACTTCCTCGGGGTCATGGAGAACAAGCTTGTGTCCTTCTGGAAGCCTCGGATGAGTCGGCTGTTCGCCGTTGATGGAGCGCCAGCATCGCCACGCCAGCCGGAGCGGATGAGTCCCAAAGAAAGGGCGGAGATGGCTCGACAGATGAGGGAAAAGGGGGCCTCGTACGGCCAGATCGCTACCGAGTTGGGCGTGACCGGGGGACAGTGTTGAACTACCTCAGGGATTATCCATACATCACAAGATAGCCCGAGAGTCGAGGCCAACCTGTACGGTCCGGTCCGTCGATTCACCGGCTGGTGTGAAACTTGGAGCACTGGGTCCAGGCTCGATGCGGGTCCTCAGGTGGGCGATGGTTTACTGATCTCGGTCGGGAATCAGCGGCAATCTTGAATGCCAGTAGCGTTTCTCCTTCGCCTTAGGTTTCGGATCGGGAAGCCACCGGTACACGCGGTCATAGATCTTCTTCTGCAGACCACGGTGCTCTTTCTTCAGCCCCGCAGCAGTGCTGGCGTACTGGGCATTTATCCTGGTCAGCTCCTCCTGGACTTCAGGTGTTCGCCCCTCTTGTATCTCTCCAGCGCCTGCCGCTTGTGCTCGGACATGTTGCCTTTGGCCCTCTGGATGAAGGCCAGCAGGGGGTGGCGGGACATTTCCTGTCTGCTGAGGAAGCCGTAGACAAAGCTCTTCCACCCCTGGTCGATGGCAGCCCCCAACATATCCCTGGTTATCAGAGGCGCTTGAACCTTCACCTCGATCCGCACCCACGGATCATTAACGTCCTCATTGCCATAGTGGACTATGGAACCATTATATGGGAGCTGGGGCAAAGACCTGTTCCCAGGTGTCAGCCTGCCCGTCACTTTACCGTCCTTGCCCAAGCTCCTCCACTGCCCGGCGCCTTCTGATCCGCTGGTGGTCTACGCTACCGTCTAGGCGGGTGTAGTCACAATAGAGGCAGTCTTCCCAGTAGTTCGGGAGATTCTGGGGAAGGTTTAGTCTGTGTAGCTCACTCCGCGCCAAGGGCTGGACAGCTCTTACGTAATTGGCCTCGATCCAGTCTAAGGCCTTCCTGTCCGGCCACCTGGGATCATAGCCCAGCTCCCTCCTGCTCTTTTCAACCGACTTGCGCCACTCCGGCCACATTTGAAGGGCCCGTTCGTACGTCTGCTGTTTCATAAATCATCGCCCTCCCTTCTCTACGGGCAGTATACAGAGCCAAAAGTTCCAACGACGGGTCACCGCGCCGGTGGAGTCGTTTACGGCCGTGTGGTTTTATGGAATCGGACCCCAATCGGGAATTCCAAGAGGGAGTAGCGAAGGTCAATGGTGCATGGTGTCGACACCCTGCGGCGAGAGTCTCGGACAAATTCTTGGCCCGAACCGCTGCCCGAAGAGGCCTTCCACGGACTGGCTGGGACAGTCGTAAGGACCATCGAGCCGCATACCGCGGCCGATCCCGCATCGTTGCTGGTCACATTTCTGGTCTATTTTGGTAACGTGGTCGGGCGTGACCCTCATGCGGTGGCGGAGGCTGCCCACCACGGCACCAACCTCTTCGCTGTCCTCGTGGGGGAGACGAGCAAGGCTCGGAAAGGTTCGTCCGGCAATCACATTAAGCAGGCCCTCACCCTCGCTGACCCAGATTGGGCGGGCAGCAGGTTAAAGGGTGGTCTGACAAGCGGAGAGGGACTCGTGTGGGCCATCCGTGACCCCATCGAGAAAATGGAACCGGTCGAGAGGGGGGGAGAGCCCACGGGCGAATACGAGTTAAAGGTCGGTGATCCAGGCGTGGAACATAAACGGCTCCTTGCTTATGAACCCGAGTTCGCTTCGGTCCTGAGGGTAATGTCCCGTGAAACCAACACCCTCAGTACTCAGATTCGGCAGGGCTGGGAAAGCGGCGACCTTCACACGATGTCCAAGAACAATGCTGGACTAGCTACTGGCGCTCACGTCTCCATCATGGGCCACATTACAAAGCAGGAACTGTTGCGGCATTTAAGCGACACGGAAGCGGCGAACGGGTTCGGAAATCGGTTCTTATGGGTGTGCACGCGGAGGGCCAACATTTTGCCTGAGGGCGGAGGCACACCTGACTATGCCAAGCTGGAACAGCCTCTATGTGATGCCCTGGAGCGGGCGACGGAGATGGGCAAGCTTACCAAGGATGCTGAGGCCCGTGACGCGTGGGCACGGATATATGAAGAGTTGTCCGAAGGCAAACCGGGCCTTTTTGGAGCTGCCACCGCTAGAGCAGAGGCCCAGGTGCTGCGCCTTTCCGTGCTTTACGCCTCGTTGGACGGGACCGAGGCGATCAGGCTGCCTCATCTCATGGCCGGACTTGCCGTTTGGGAGTACTGCGAAGCGTCGGCTCGCTACATCTTCGGCGACGCCACGGGGGACCCGATTGCCGATCGCATTCTCGAGGCTCTCGACCACGGTGAGCTGACCAGAACCCAGATCAACGCACTTTTCCAACGGCATGTGCTCGCTAGCCGGGTCTCTGGCGCCTTGGACCTCCTGAAGACTACCGAGGATCGAATATGGCGCCGGGGGCAAGCCTTCTGATGCGGAGTTAGCTGAGCTTGAACAGGTCGTACAACAAAAGGGCTATGTGCTTCTCTGGTCTACGGTGCTCGAGGATCTTGTGGCGTTTTTCAAGACCGAGGCAGACCGTGCAAAGATCCCGCCCGGCTTCGTCGCATATAGCGAGGCCGAACTGATTCATCTGTTCGGGGACGGAGGGACGATGCCTTCTACCCATGCCTTGAAGCTCATCCATGATGCGAAGAAGTAAGGCGGACAGGCCATTGATCCCGAACCAGGAAGGAGGGAATCACTATGAACCGAATCCAAGAAGGTCATCTCTGGTGCCCCGAGCACCGTACGTGCCTCGTATGCGCCTTGGAGAGTTCGGACCCTGCAGAGTTGGAATCCGCCGACAACTGTAGCTTTGATGGGGCAGACCGATGATCAGCGCCGCGGGTGTAGTGGAAAGCACGGCCTCCACCCTGGGGGCAGGCCCCGGTTCGACTCCGAGGGCGGCGCTCCATGATATCCGGGTACGGCCCATCCCCCTGAAGGTGGCGAAGGCCATCGAGGTCCGTAATCACTATCACCGCTCCATCCCGGGCGGCACTCGGCTGTCCTTTGGTGCTTTCGTTGGGAGCCGGCTATGGGGAACTCTGACCCTGGGCGTGGGGCCGTACAACGTGCCGAGCCTGGTGGAAGAGGCAACCGCCGACGACTGCCTCACCCTGATCCGCCTATGGCTCTCCGATGAGCTACCGTCGAATAGCGAGAGCCGAACCACAGGCGTGGTGATCAGGGCCCTCAAAAAGAGCACCGCCGTCAGGTTTCTTGTCGCCTACTCCGATCCCGCCGTGGGGCACCTGGGCAACATCTACCAGGCCGCAGGATGGCTGTACACGGGGCTGTCCGAAGCGAGGCCGCTTTACGACGTCGGTGATGGTCACCTCCACCACTCCCGGTCCCTCTCCCACGCCTATGGGACCCACAGCGTTGCCCACTTTGCGCCACATGGCGTAAATGTCCGCCGCGTACCCCAGCAACGAAAGCACCGTTACGTCTATTTCCTTGACTGCTCCTGGAGGGACCGGCTCCGGGTACCGGTGCTGCCCTATTCTAAGAGGGAGGCTCGGCATGAAGATCGTTGACCTCCCTTTGGATCAACTTCGGGAGGCCCCGTGGAACCCCAACGAAATGGACCGTGCGATGATGGCGCGCCTGCGGGAAAGTATCGCACGCTTCGGAGTGGTAGAGAATCTGGTGATACGCCCGTCGGGTAGCGGCCTTTTTGAGGTGATAGGCGGCAACCATCGCCTCCAGGTGCTGAAGGAAGATCGATACCCCACGGTGCCCTGCGTGGTGGTGGATCTAGATGACGCCCAGGCCCGGCTCCTGGCCCAGGCGTTGAACCGCATCGAGGGCGCCGACGATCTGGGCCTCAAGGCCGAGCTGGTACGGGAGGTTCTCAAGAGTCTCCCACAGGATGAGGTTATAGGCCTCCTCCCAGAAACGGCCGAGAGCATCCGGGTCCTGGCGTACCTGGGGCAGTAGGACTTGGCGGAGCACCTTCGGGCCTGGCAACTGGCCCGTTCGGCACGCCTCCACCACCGGATCTTTCAACTAACCTCCCACCAGGCAGAATTGGTAGACGACGTGCTGGAGAGAATAATGCCTGGAGTCATCAAAGAAGCCTCCAACCCCAACCGCCGAGGAATCGCCCTCTATCAGCTATGCAAGGAGTACCTCGACTCCAAAAAGGAGGACAGCTAGTGACCCAAATTCCCTGCCCAATATGTAACGGCCCTCTGCGCTTGTCCCCGGCGAGGAGCCGGAAGGCGAAACAACCGAAGGTGTTCCTCATGCTGGCCTGTCCCCAGGACGGGAGGCATTTCCGGGGCTTCATCAACCACCAGCCCTATGTGCGGGAGGTGCTGAACCTCCTAGAAGTCCGGCAGAGTACAGGAAGAGACCAGAGGTGAAAGTATGCCTCTACGCCAGGGTGTCGACCTCCGAGGAGCAGGACCCCGAGACCCAGCTCATGCCCCTAAGGGAGTTCGTCAAGACCCAGGGATGGGAGACCTTCCGGGAGTACGTGGACAGGGCCCCGGCCAACGACCTCGCCCATCGAACGTCGTGGAGGACCCTGCCGGACGACGTGGCAAAGCGGCAGTTCAGTGTAGTCCTCGTGTTCTAAGCTGGACCGTGCCTTCCGTAGCGTCAAACACATGCATGACACCCTCGCGGCCTGGGAGATGGCCGGTGTGTCCTTCCAGAGCCTCAGGGAGCAGTTCGACACCTCCACCGCCATCGGCAGGCTCCTGCTGAACCTGCTGGCTGCGCTGGCCGAGTTCGAGCTGGAACTGATTGGGGAGCGGGTGAAGGCGGGCATGGACAGGGCGCGCAAACAAGGGCGTCGTATCGGGCGACCCAGGGTTACGGATAGGCGAGGGTTCTCCATGCGCTTCAAAACCATTTTGGAGCGCCTTACCCGGGGAGAGATCTCCCGCCGCGGTGCAGCCTCGGAGCTGGGAGTAGGGTACGCTACCCTGAAGCGGCTCCTGGATGAGGGATACGGCACCAGAGGTCGGAGGGCGGCGTAGGTTGGCCGGCACCGTACCAAACCGCAACGGCACCGGTCCTGGGGACGAAAGGGGCCCCCTGGACGCGTTGACATCTATACACGGTCGTATACACTGTCCAGACACCGACGAGGCCCGTGATGATGAGAACGAGCTGGACCGGATCGCCATCGACAACTTCCTGGACACTCTGGTGGAGGTTGCCTTGTCGGTTGCTCGGCGCAAGACGGAACGGGATTTGGAGGCAGAGGACGTAGCGGCATGAGGGCGGTGGCATACATACGGGTCTCCAGCGCCGACCAGGTGGAAGGCCACTCCCTGGATGCCCAGGAGCGTCGCATTCGCGATTACTGTCGACTCAAGGGATGGGATCTCCAGGCGATCTATCGGGAAGAGGGGAAAAGCGCGCATGTGGACACCATTGCGAAGCGTCCCCAATTTCAACTGCTCCTGGAAGATGCTCGTCGCGGCAAGTTCGATGCCGTAGTAGTGAGGTAGGATGGAAAAAATGGACACCAAAGTCGGAGTAGGATAATACGACGGAGGTGTCAGAATGAAAAGGGTTCCACAAGGAAGGTACAGCAGGGAATTCCGGCAGGAAGCAGTGAGGCTGGTAACAGAAGAGAAGCTATCATTGCCAGAGGCAGGCCGCCGGCTGTCCTTGCCGCCATCGACATTAGGGTACTGGGTGAAGGCACATAGGGCTGGCAAACTGGGAGATGTGGGCAAGACGTACAGGCCCATGACAGAAGTAGAGATGGACCTTGCCCGGACGAAGAAGGAACTGGCGGAAGTGAAGATGGAGCGGGACATACTAAAAAAAGCAGCCGCGTACTTTGCCAGGGAGTCGCTGCCCGGTACGCGATGATGAAAGAACTGCGGCTCGACTACCCCAAATGTGTCTTGGGCCGGTTGTTGAACGTATCGGCCAGTGGCTACTATGCCTGGGTGGACCGGCCATCGTCCAGGCGAGCACAGGAGGAAGTGCGGCTGGAGCTGGAGATCAGGGCAGCCCACAAGCGGACGAGACAGACCTATGGCCCGGAACGGTTACAGCGCGACCTGGCGGAGCATGGCGTTCGGGTGGGCATCTGTCGCATCAAGCGTATCCGAAAGAAGCTTGGCATACGCTGCAGGCAGAAGAGGAGATTCAAGGCCACCACCGACTCCGGGCACAGACTACCGGTTGCGGATAACATATTGGGCCAGCAGTTCAAGGTCTGGAGGCCGAACACTGTGTGGGTGAGTGACATCACCTATATACCGACCGATGAGGGCTGGCTATATCTGGCGGGCCACAAGGACCTGTTCACCGGAGAGATTGTGGGCTATGCCATGGGAGAGCGGATGACCAAGAACCTGGTTAGTCAGTCTCTATTGCGGGCGCTGAGAGCCAAACGTCCAGCGAGGGGCCTGATGCATCACTCTGACCGAGGCAGTCAGTATTGCTCCCAGGAATACAGAGGTTTTCTCGAGCGGTCTGGCCTGCGATCTTCCATGAGCGGGAAGGGGAACTGCTTTGATAATGCTCCGATGGAGAGCTTCTGGGCCACACTCAAGCAGGAGTTGGTCCACCACCGTCATTACAGAAGCAGGCAGGAGGCAGCTCGAGAGATCACGGAATATATCGAGCTCTTCTATAACCGCCAGCGCCGCCAGGCCAGGCTGGGGTTCCTGTCACCCGCGGCGTATGAGCAGAGATTCTATGCCGGACTACCAGCAGCATGAAAGGTTTGGTGTCCACTATTTACGTCCGACCTCATAGTTCATACTTTCCACCGCTGGGCACGCAACCTCCGTGTCCAGTTGGAGTCCTTTGCGATCCTGGTTTCGTCCAACGTGTCTCTCATCTCCGTTTCTGAGCAGGTGGACTGGTCCACCCCAGAGGGGGCTTTCTTGGGCCAGAACTTGGGGTCGGTCTCCGAGCTCTTCTCAAAGATCCTGTCCCGGCATGTCAAGAAGGGGGTCGATGGAAGGGTCAACGAGGGCCGGCATCTTGGCTCCTTGGCCTTCGGCTACCAGTCCTGCTACGAGCAGGGCCTGCTGAAGTGCGATGAGGAGCACCCGGGCGGGGTCCACGTCGTCACAGATGAAGCCGGGGCGGCGAAGGAGTTGTTCCGGCGGTACGCCTCTGGCGGTGTCACCCTCGCCCAGCTAGCTACATGGATGAACTCTCAGGGATTGAGGACCAGGAATACGAAGAACCTGCCCGACGGTAGTGGGGCCACTAGCTCCGGTCCCAAGCTGTTTACCACCGCCTCCGTCCGAGGCATCCTCCACAGACCCTTCTACGCCGGGAGGGTCCGGCACCAGGACGAACTCCTCCCCGGCGCCCATGAGGCGCTTGTGGGTGAGGAAGTCTTCCAAGCGGTACAGGTAGCCATGAAGAGGAACTCGGGCCGATCGGAGACCCTCCACCCCAGGCCTGAGCGGGAGTACGTGCTGAAGGGCCTGATCAAGTGCGCCTACTGCGGAATGTCCCTGTGGGCCCAGACCTTGAAGTCGGGCTCCAGGCTGTACCGTGAGCAACACCGCTCACGGTCACATACCGACTGCCGCGCTGACGGCAAATCCATAGCCTGCAACGTCCCGGATGAGCAGATGGGCCGCATCGTGTCTGCCATAGTCCTACCAGATGCGTGGATGGACCGGGTGCTGGCGCAGATACAGCTGGCCGACGAGGTGAAAAGGGTCGCCCAGGAGAGGAAGGAGACCGAGCAAAGGTTGAAGCGGCTTGGGCAGGTCTACCTGGACGGGGTGATGTCGGAAGGCGAGTACCAGCGACAGAAGCGGCTCCTTCACGACAGGCTGGCCAGCCTGGTGGTACCGGGCGTGGATGCCGCCAAGGAGGCCGGAAGGTTGCTGGATGACCTGCCCAAGCTATGGGATGGGGCAGACCTGAGCGAGCGCCGCAAGCTGTTGCTGACGATGCTGGACGCGGTCTACGTGGAAACGGTGGAGGAGAGGACCATCGTCGCCATCCTGCCCAAGCCAGCCTTTCTGCCCCTGTTCGAGGTGGCCACGACCCGAGAGGGCAGTAACGTGATCCTATTCAGTGAAAGAGAAGTGCCTCCGGCTAATGGACCGGAGGCTGCTGATCCGTGTTTGTGGTGGAGACGGGGGAGAGTCGAACTCCCCGTCCAGAAGATACCCCGATGGAATGTCCTACAGGCTTGTTCAGCACTTTGTTATCGCTACCTCCGGGCTTCTGCTGACGGAATCCCGAAGAAGCTATCCGATTTGTCTTAGGCCACTCACATCGGCGTCAGAGTAGCAGCACCCCAGAATTATGGCGCCTGCATCCCCACCTCCAGGGTGAGTGGGGGCAGACGTAGCTACCTATATTAGGTAGCTAGTGCGAATTCACGTTCGCCAGTTACTTTTTGCCACCTGTTTTCGAGGTTGATGGCACCTCGGCCTGCAATTCTTCAGAGCCCTCCCCTGTCGAAACCACGCGTCCCCATGTGTCCAGTACCTTACCATATTATCTCATACCCTAATATTGCCGTCCACCTGGCGGTCCATTATTGACAATGCCAATCAAACGATCGTGGGCTAAGATCACACCTTGGCGGTACCGTTGTACCATGCCCCTCCGAGGAACGCGTAACGGCCCGGAACGCCCTTTATTTGCTTTCCAAACTGCAGCTATTCTGTCCCAGTTCGCCAAGCGGGCCTTGACGGCCGCTTTCCTTGACACCCCTACTACGGTGGCTTACGATTTACCCAATTCAAGGGGTGGCTGCCCCAAAAAGCTGGAAGAGAGGCATCCAAGAGGAAATTAGTAGCGTCGCGGAGGGAGTGCTTCCTGCTGATCTGGCAGCGGTAGCTGTGTCGTGCTACTGAATACGGGTGAGGAGACATATCATGGCAGATGAGGAGCTTGCCTTCAGTTCAGTACCGGAGCTTCGGCATCTCATCGATTCCAGGGGGGTGTCTGTAGTAGAACTGACGGAGCTGTTCCTGCGCCGCATTGAGTACCTGAATCCATCCATGAATGCCTACGTGACGATTACGGCTGAGGAGGCGCTGGCATCCGCCCGGGACGTGGATGCCGCATTGGCGCGGGGGGATGCTCCTGGCCTCCTGTTTGGCATCCCGATATCAATAAAAGATCTAGAGATTACCAAGGGCACCCGAACGACGATGGGGAGCTTGCTTTTCAAGGATCACGTGCCGGACCAGGATTCCGCTGTCGTGGAGAGGGTCCGTAAATCCGGCGCTATCATCCTGGGAAAGACCAACTCGCCCGAGTTCGGCTTCTCCGGGACTACCGAGAACAGGCTGGGAGACGCCTGTCGCAATCCGTGGAACACTGAGCGTACGTCGGGCGGGTCCAGCGGGGGAGCCGGTGCCGCCATCGCAGCCGGCATGTGTACCGTGGCCACGGGCAGCGACGGAGGCGGCTCCATACGCATCCCTGCTAGCTTCTGCGGGATTTACGGGATCAAGCCTACCCAAGGTCGGGTCCCACGCTACGGCGGCGTCGGCAGGCCGGCCTACAACACCTTTTCCCAGTCCGGCCCCATGACGCGTACGGTGCGTGACTCCGCTATTCTGCTACAGGTGCTGGCTGGGCCAGATAAGCGAGACCCAGGATGTCTGAAAACAGAGCCGCCACACTTTGTGGCTGCCCTGGACCAGGAAATCCGTGGACTACGTGTGGCGTGGAGTACTGACCTGGGCTACGCCGCCGTGGACCCCGAGGTAGCGAGCATCGCATCGCGTGGGGCACGGGTCTTCGAGGACATGGGATGCACTGTGGATGAGCCTGGCGTGGCCCTCGATGACCCGTTTCCGGCCTTCTGGGACATATTCAGCATCGGTGGCTTCACCTCATACGGGCATCTGCTGGAAGCGCACGAGGGGGACTTGACGGACTACGGAAGAAATACCCTCAACCATGGCCAGGAGCTGACAGCGGCTGACTACTCTCGGGCCTTGGTGTACATGCTCCAGCTGCAGAATCAGATGGAGACACTGTTCGAGACATATGACCTGCTGCTGACCCCTACTACTGCCGTCGCAGCCTTTGATATTCTGCAGCACCCCGCCCTGATTGGGGGTCATCCGGTGAACCCATTCTGGGGTTATACACCCTTTACCTTCCCGTTCAACATGACCATGCAGCCCGCAGCCAACGTGCCATGTGGCTTCTCGTCCGATGGAATGCCCGTGGGGCTTCACATTGTCGGACGACGTGGACAGGAGACGACAGTGCTTGCCGCTTCGGCGGCCTTCGAGCGGGCGAGACCCTGGGCTGACAATCACCCTCCTACGTTTTAATTAAACCCGCCAAAACTCGGCATCCCAATGCTGGAAAGTCTCCATTCCATCTCGACTATAATATTAGTATGGTGTGTCCGCTGGGCTGGTTCGGGTAGGCGGGAGGAGCGGCGTCTCGATGCTTAAGGCATTGACTGCGATCACCCTCCTGGCAGGTATCGTCATCGCGATCCTTGGTGCGGTCTTTGCCGGAATAGCATTGGTGATCGTCGGCGACGTCCTGGTGGTAATCGGGGTTATACTGCTCATCCTTCTCAAGAGGACGAGCGTCCCTACTGTCCAGAGCCCGGATTAGCACCTCTCATTCATATTACCGCAATGACACACGCGGACCAGTCGTACGACTGGTCCGCGTTGATCTGGTGTAAAGAATACCGGACT
The DNA here is from genome assembly GCA_965247295.1 of Dehalococcoidia bacterium. Lineage (GTDB taxonomy): Bacteria > Chloroflexota > Dehalococcoidia > Lucifugimonadales > JAGWBF01 > CBDFGQ01. The sequence goes on along the minus strand of CBDFGQ010000008.1, from coordinate 505,378 downwards.
TGTCCAGGGGGAAGGCTGCTACTTGGCGTTGGCGGCCCGCAAGGCCAGCGCTTTGGGCTCAATCTCCTTGTCCAGCTTCGACGCGATCATGTCCTTATCCAGCTCGGCCACAATGCCAGGGTAGCCCGCCCGCTCAATCATGTTGGGCAGGTTCCCTGCCTTGAATTGGTCCAGCGTCCATCGCAGTGTGTCGGGCGCCAGGGTAGTGTCCCAGTACATGCGGATGTCCTTGTTCCTGGGTCCGTAGTGGTAATGGGGTGAAACCTCAAAACAGTCGAAGGCCAGAAGCTCCACCTCCTGCCCCACTACATCGCTAAGCACGTGAATGGCTACGCCCCTGTCCGAGGTCAACTCACGGAACTCCATACCGAACCTGATGTTTCCCACCTCGATGACCTCATCGCCACGGTTGTGGGTGACCGTCCTGCGTTGCTCTCTGGCCATTTTCCTTGCCGTCGACTCCACATCATCCAGCTTGGTTGCGACAACGGATGCCTGCTGGCTGTCATCTAGCCGGTCCGCCAGATCGTCGTAGCCGGCCCTCCTGACCATTGCCGGAAGTCTGGTGCGAAGCTGCGTTAGGGTCCAGCCTATTGGGTTGCCGGCTGTCGTCTTGTCCAGGTGCAGCCGCTCATTCTTCTTCTGAGGCCCATAGTGGTAGTGAGGGTCTTGGTCGAAGCAGTCGAACCTCAGAATCTCCACGTCTTGGCCGTCAATTTCGCTGGCAACCTGGATACAGAGCCCCTGGTCGGGCATGATCTCCTGGCGATACTGTAGGTTGAACTTCACTACTCCGGCTTCGATTACCGTGTCGCCTGACTTCATAGCCTGCCTCCTTCTGAGTGTAGTGGTCCTCTAACCTCTGGGAGGGATCGCGTTGGCGTCCCGGGCCGATCGAAAGGGACCCTGGGTCCAACCGCTGAGCACTTTGGCGCCCCGGCATTGCTAAAATTTTGGCACCTGCCTAATAAGCTGGCCAGGGCAAACATATTGGCTGTGGTGCCCCCAAGGGGCTTCGATCCCCTGATCTCCACCTTGAAAGGGTGGCGTCCTGGTCCAGGCTAGACGATGGGGGCACACGGGGCATTATAACCCAGTTAGGGATACACCGCCAGCGCCTCCAGGGCAGTGGCCTCTGGAAAACCCATCATAAGATTCATGTTCTGCACAGCCTGTCCAGCCGCTCCCTTGACCAGGTTGTCGAGGCAGCTAATGACTATCAGCCGCCCCGTCCGGACATCTACAGTGGGGTACAGCAGGCACACGTTGTTCCCCAGGGTTTGTTTGGTCTGTGGCGGTGCAGAAGCCACCTGTACGAAGGGCTCCCTTGCGTAGAAGTCCGTGTAAATCTGGCGCACCTCTGTCCTGGCCTGCTCCCAGGTGGGGAAGGCATCTGGGAGCAGGCGTGCGTAACAGGAACTTAGTATGCCCCTTGTCATTGGCACCAGGTGGGTCAGGAATGTCAGGGCCATGGGCGCCGTTCCCGCATGGTCAACGGTGGCCCCGTCCTTTGAAGTCGGCACGAGCTTCCCAAGCTCCTGGGTTATCTCCGGCAGGTGGCGGTGCCCGTCGACGGAGTAGGCCTTTACGTTCTCGTTCACCTCCGAAAAGTGGGTCGTTAGGCTCAAGCCTCGGCCCGCCCCGGAAACACCCGACTTGCTATCAACGACGATGTCAGGTTCGATCAGGGTCTCCTTGACTGCCGGGGCGAGGGCCAGTATGGCGCTTGTTGGGAAGCAGCCGGGATTGGCCACCAGCCTCGCCTGCGCGACATCGGAACGGTTAATCTCAGTAAGACCGTATACCGACTCCTCCAGGTACTGAGGAGCGGGGTGGGTGACTCCGTACCACTCCGCGTATTCGGAGGGTTGTCTCAGGCGAAAATCGGCGCTTATATCCACCACCTTGATGCCGTCCGTCAGGAGAGGAACCACCGCCTCGGCACTGGCCTTATGGGGCAGGGCGGAGAAAACCAGATCCAGGCTGCCGTCCAGCTCAGGCTGAATCACCATGTCGAGACCCGTTAGGTGGGGAAACACCTCGTCAAGCTTCTGGCCGGCGGCGCTTCGGCCGGTTACTGAGGTTATTTCGACGTCGGGGTGGCGATAGAGGAGCCTCGCCAGCTCCGAGCCGGCATAGCCCGTAATGTTTATAATTCCAACTCTCACTTCATCTCCCTGAGATAAATTTGCTTAGCCACCGAGACACCGAGGCGCAGAGCATTTATTTAACCTTAAACCTCTGTGGCTCCGTGACCCTGTGGCAAGCCCCTTGTTATTTATTTCCCAGGTAGCTGGATGGGCAACCGAAGGCCAGGACACATTGCTTGCACAAGGGCCTGGGTGCCTTGCATACCTTTCGGCCGTGCGTGATCATGGCCATGTGGAAGGGGTACACTTGCTCCGGATCCACCGCCCGCTCCAGTGTTTCGTGGGCACGCTCGTAATTGGTCTTGGGGCCGATGAGACCCAGGCGCTTGGATACCCTGAAGATGTGGGTGTCCACCGCCATGGCGGGCCGGCCCAGGGCAAAGCAGAGGATTATTGCCGCCGTCTTGGGCCCGATGCCTGGGAGCCGCCTTAGCCAGGCCTTGGCATCCTCCAGGGGCACCTCGCCCAGAAAGGAGAGGTCCAGAGAGCCCAGCTCTTCGATGATAAGATTTAGTACCTTCTTTATTCGGGGGGCTTTTATCCTTGCCAGTCCGCCGGGGTTGATGGACTGTGCAATAAGCTCTGTGTCCCCTTTGGCCACCTCCTCGAGGGAGCCGAACGTCTCCAGCAGTCGCCTAAAGGCCCTCTCGGAGTTCACGTCCGAGGTATGCTGGGACAGTATGGTGAACACCAACTCGGAGGCGGGGTCATAGCGGGGCCCAGAGGGAAATGGGGCGTACTCTTTCCACAGAATATCCAGGACCTCGGCAGTTGATAGGCTCTGTGGCTTCTGCCCGTCGAGGTCGGGCTCCACCACGGGAACGTCGACACCTGTATTTACTGCTTCCTGGCTCGTCACCTGTACACCCCGCTCAGGTCAACACGATTGTAGCACTTTCCCCCACCTTCAGTCATTGGGGGCCCTGCCACCCCTGCGCCGGCACCCGCAGGTGGAAAAGGGACAAAGTACGTGGCCCATGGAATGCTTGACTGGCCCTGGTATGTTATATTAAAAAGAGCTTGCCGCCGCAGTAATCTGGTAGCGCGGTGGTATGGCGCAGGGGCCTGACAGGCATCCAGGCAATAAGGAAATCCTTCCCTATGGACGAGGGAATCAGGGACCGGATCGAAGACGCTCTGAAAGGGCACGATGCCCGGTACATCGAGATCCGCGTCGAGCAAGTTGAAGGCACCCACATCCGTTATCGTGGAAGGGAGCTCGACGAGATAGGGCATACCACGGGCGTTGGGGGCTGCGTACGGGCCCTGGATGGCGGATGGGGTTTTGTATCGTTCAACGAGCTGGAGGGGCTAAAGGAGAAGGTAGGCACGGCGGTAAGGAACGCCCGCCTGGTAGGCGAGAGGGATATAGCCCTGGCCGACTCTGAACCGGCGGTGGACGTAGTGCCGGCCACCGTCAAGCTGGACCCGCTAACGGTCTCCCTTCAAGACAAGAAGTCCCGGCTGGATGAGTACGTGGAAATCATCTGGGGCGTGCCCAAAATCACCACCTCCACGGTGGGATACGGGGACAGCCGCAGAAACAGGATCGTCGCCACATCCGAGGGTACTTTCGTCCAGCAGGAAAAGGTAGATGTGAGCCTCCGCCTGAGTGCCATGGCGCGGGACGGCGGCGGCGTCCAGCAGTCCGGGTTGAGCCTGGGTTCCAACGGGGACTACTCCTTCGTCGAGCACCTGCATGGGAAGGCGGAGGAGATTGCCAGGCGCGCGGTGGAGCTAGTCGAGGCGTCCCAGGTGAAGGGGGGAGAGTACACGGTGGTGCTGGACCCCGTGCTGGCGGGGGTGTTCATCCACGAGGCTTTTGGCCATCTTTCCGAGGCCGACCACGTGTACGAGAACCAGGGGATAAGGGATATTATGGTGATGGGCAGGCGCTTCGCCGGGCCCCATCTCAACGTGGTGGACGGAGCTGCCGTGCCCGAGCTCAGGGGTAGCTATAAGTACGACGACGAGGGGGTCCCGGCGGCCAAGACCTATCTCATCAGGGAGGGGGTGTTGGTTGGCAGGCTGCACTCCCGGGAGACTGCGGCTGCCATGGGAGAGTCCCCCACGGGGAATGCCCGGGCCATATCCTCCCAGTTCCCGCCAATCGTTCGCATGACCAACACCTACATCGAGCCGGGTTCAGCCACCTTTCAGGACATGATCTCAGACATCAAGGATGGGCTGTACGTACGTAACTGGTACGGCGGCATGACCACCATGGAGCAGTTCACCTTTTCCGCTGGGGAGGCCTTCGCCATACGCAACGGCAGGGTGGAGGAGCTGGTGCGACCCGTGCTGCTTTCGGGCAACCTTTTCACCACCCTGGAGAACCTGGATGCTATCGGCGACGACCTGGATATGAACCAGGGTGGCGGCTGTGGGAAGGGTGGCCAGTCTCCCCTGGCCGTCTCTAATGGAAGCCCCCATATACGCATCCAGAAGTGTCTCATCGGGGGGGCTTCGTGATGTGTCCGGCGGCGGGAAATGGCCAAGGGCGCCTCACCGGCTCGGCACAGGTCGTGGAGGAGCTGCTGGAAAGGGCCGCCAGCGTCTCACAGGCGGCGGAGGTGTTCCACGTACAAAGCAGGGACGACCCCGTCCGTTTCGAGGCCAACCGCGTGAAGCTCGTGGAGACTCGGGAAAGCGAGGCGGTGGCCCTCAGGATCATCCAGGACGGCCGAATTGGTTTCTCCTCCAGCTCCGACCTGAAGAATAGTGAGGGCCTTATAAGCAAGACCCTGGAAATGGTGCCCTTCGGACCCGAGGCCAGGCTCGAGTTCCCCGCGTACCGGGAGTATTCTCCTGTGGACGTATACGATCCCCAAACGGAATCGCTGCCTCTGGAAGAGATGGCCGACCTGGGCCAGAGTTGCATTGACAGGCTGCGGCATGACAATCCGGACCTGGTCTGCGAGGCGGGTGTGACAAAGGCAGTGACTACCGTAACCATCCGCAACTCCCAGGGAGGCTACGCCACCTACACCAAAAGCGTGTTCTCCGCCTTCGTCCACGGCACGATTGTCAACGGCACGGACATGCTTTTCGTGTTCGACAGTAAGAGCTCATGTCGCCCGCTCATGGAGATGGGGGACATCGAGGAGTCTATTCGGTACCAGCTCCAGTGCTCCCGGCAAGTAGTGCCGGCCCCACAGGGAAAGGTTCCCGTAGTGTTTACTCCCAGGGGCGTCGCTGGAGCCCTGCTGTCGCCCCTTCTGTCGGGATTTAACGGAAAGACCGTGTGGCTGGGTGCCTCTCCGCTCGTGGGCAAGCTGGGAGAGGGACTGCTGGACGAGAGAATCAGCGTGTGGGATGATCCCACCTTTCCCTATGCTCCCGGCAGCCGTATCTGCGACGATGAAGGTATGCCGGCCGGGAAACTATCGCTGATCAACCAGGGAGTAGTCGAGGCCTTTCTTTATGACCTCCAGACCGCCGCTCAGGCTGGTACGGTGAGTACGGGGAGCGCCCATCGCGGCGTCAGTTCTCTTCCCTCGCCTGGCACCAGTGTTATCATGGTTGGTGAGGGAGATGTTTCTTATCGCGATATGATAAGGGATATGAAGGATGGGCTTGTGGTGGAGCGGCTATTGGGTGCGGGCCAGAGTAACATCCTTGGGGGAGATTACAACGCCAACGTAATTCTAGGCTATCGGGTACAGGACGGAAGTGTCACGGGCAGAGTGAAAAACACCGTCATCTCTGGTAATGTGTACACAGATCTGAAGAGGGTCGAGGGTATTGAGAACGAGAGCCACTGGGTTGGCGGCTCTCTGAAGGCTCCTGCACTGTTGCTGCAAAACGTCTCGGTGGCAACCAAGGAGTAGGTCCGGAGAATATCGTGCACTGTCCTTGGGTCCGATAGGACTTTCCAGGAGCGAAGGGGCAGGGGAATAGGGGACACGACTTTGGAAAGTAGTCTGGAACAAATCGGCGAAGAAAGCACGCCGGTTAGCCTTACGCTGTTAACGGAGCTTTCCGACCTTTCTCCAGCGGAGCTGGGACGGTTCGCTAGGGTGTGGTTCAAGGCCTCTCTTGAACGCAAGCTGAAGGTCGTTGAGAGCCTGGTTTCGGTAGCCGAGGACAACGCCGAGCTGGACTTCAGCGCAGTCTTGAGGGTGTGTCTCAAGGACCCCAATGACACCGTGCGGGAAAAGGCTATCTCAGGGCTATGGGAGTTCGAAGACCGGTCCCTTATAACGGTGCTGGTGGAGCTGCTGAAGTCCGACCGTTCCGCCCAGGTCAAGGCATCGGCGGCTACGGCCTTGGGAAAGTTCGCTACCCTGGCGCAGGATGGCAAGTTACTTTCACGAGATGGCGAGCTGGTGAAAGAGTCCCTCATGGGGGCGCTTCGCCAGGAGGATGAGTGGCCGGAGGTGAGGCGGCGCGCTTTGGAGTCGGTGGCGCCATTCAATACGCCGGACCTCACCCAGTACATCAACTGGGCATACGGCAGCGATGACCTGAAGCTCAAAAGCAGCTCCATTTATGCCATGGGCCGGACGGGACAGCCCAAATGGCTGGACTGCGTATTTACAGAGCTTCAAAATCCGAGCCCCCCCATCCGCTACGAGGCCGCCCACGCCTGCGGTGGGCTAGACCAAGAGGAGGCGGCCCCTCATCTGATCCCGCTGCTTCAGGACGATGACCTTCAGGTCCAGCTTGCCGCCATAGTCTCCCTTGGAGAGCTAGGTGGTTCACTGGCCAAGAAGGCGCTGAAATTGTGCCTGAAGAGGGGAGACTCCATCGTAGAAGACGCCGCCCGGGAAGCGCTGGAGAATATCATCGCGCTTGAAGACCCGCTGGCCTTTAACTACGAGCAGTAATCGCTACCCCTCGTTCGCATCTCCCCTCGATACAAGTAGGACCTGGAAGGAGTTTCCACCCACCCCCTACCCACTTCGCGCCCATGGCGACGTGCCAAGTGTGATGTTGGAGGGTTCTCCCTTGGCGGAACCAACGCCGCAGCAGCTGGAAATCATAGGGACTGCCCGAGTGGCCCGTCTGGCCACGGCCGATCCACTGGGAGTTCCCCATCTTGTGCCCATTTGCTTTGCCCATGACGGGGAGAGCTTCCTTTCGGTGCTCGATCGCAAGCCCAAGCGCACATCTCTCAAGGGCCTCAAGCGGGTGCGGAACATCCTGGCAAACCCTAACGTGGCCTTATTGCTGGACCACTATGAAGAGGAGTGGGGGAGGCTGTGGTACGTTCTGATCACGGGCACCGCGCAGCTCATCCAAGATGGGGAAGACCACCGGCGCGCCATCGCCCTCCTCCGGGAGAAGTATCCTCAGTACCGCGACATGGATATAGAGGAGGCGCCCGTTATAGTGATAACTCCGGCGAAGTACATATCCTGGGGTCATGTTCCAAGCCCACCCCAGTTACCCCGACCCGTTTAGGAGCCTCGAGGACCTATGAGTGATGAGCTGCCGGATGAGGGTGAAAGAATTTACGAGTGGGACGTGGCCCGGGTGGGCGACGAGTCGCCGCCCTACATCTATGAGGTGACGGCGGAGAAGATCGCGGACTATTGCCGGGCGGTGGGCTATGAGAATCCGGTCTACATTAACGACGCAGCCGCGAGGGAGGTAGGCTTCTCGGGGCAATTTGCCCCTCCCACCATGTTCTACACCTACGCGCCCCAGCGTCGTCAGGACGTGGCCGGGGCCAGGGGATACATCGTCCCCGAGCAGTCCAGGCTCAGCCCCCGAAGCACTCCCTTCGTAGCCACCAATATACGGTTTCAGGGCGCCCTGGTCCGCTCTGGTGACCTGATTACCAGCAGCACCAGGATCGTTGCCAAGTACGAGAGGAGGGGCAACAGGTTCATTACCTTTTGCGTAACCGCCCATAACCAGCGGGACGAGCCGGTGGCCGATTACGATTACATCTGTCTGTGGGAATCGCGGGAGAGGAAGCTGCCCGCGGAGTCGCCGCCGTAGGCCGACTTGCCCCGGAGCGGGTGGAGCTGTGGACTCAGGGTAGGCTCTGGGCGCACCGGAGGGGAGGAGGTTCTCATAGAGGTCCAACCTCCACCAGAACCTTCAGCGGCGGAGATCACCCTGAGCGGAGACGAAGGGCTACTTCAAAATGACAGAGTCGCCGCCATTCGCGGGCAAAATGGTCGCGCTGCTGGCTAATTAAGGGTGTTGAAGGTCTCCAGGAAGATGGGGGTGGTGCGCTCGATGAATAGGACGGCCCCCTGAGGTACCATCACCTGTACTGTGAAGGTGTCCGCCGTCGATAGGTCTGGGCTGAGGCTCGCGGCCAGGCCCGTTATTGATATCTCGTACATCTCCCCCTTCTCGACCAGGTTGTCGCTGTCGGCGTTGCCGAGGGCGGTGATCGAGAACTCGGAGGCAGTATCCAGTATCAGGGTCTGGGAGTCATCAGTGTACTTGATGACCGTCTCCCCTTGCCTGACGTTGACAGCCTCCCCGCCAACGGAATTGGTAACTTGAAATGTGATCTCGTTCACCACTCCCGAGTCCCCGGTGATAGACGCCCTGGCAACGACGGAGCCCTTAATCTGGAGGGTGCCGCTCGCTTGGGAGAGGCCGGCGTGAATGGTTTCCTTGGACTTGTCGGCGGAAAAGAGGCCCGAAGAGAGAGAGGCAAATGCGAAAACCGAGGAGACAACGACAAAGGCGATGAGCACAATGGCGGTCTCTAACCCGCTGATGCCCCGTTGGTGCTTCCGGGTTGAAAGGCTTATTCTGGCAAATTTGTGGCCATATCCTACCATCGACCGTAACCCGGCCGCATACTGCTGCCGATTGAGAGCCACCCACATACACTTGGGTGCAGTTTAAAGGGGAGTATACATAGGACATAGTAGGCTGTTACCCATGTGCCTGGGGGGAAATCACCTGTAAGCGGACTATCTGGTGACGGGCCACGTGGCTCCGGCCTGCGCGGTTGACAAAGGGTTTGGGCGCTAGTACCTTTAACTTTGCTCTTCGGTCGCCCCATCTGACGAGGTTCCTGGCGAGGGACCGACTTTCTGGTGGCTGCTCAATCTCCGCTATCTGAGGAATGGTTCCCAATGAAAATCGCGGTTGTGGGCACGGGAGGTCTGGGTGGGTACTTTGGCGGCCTGCTGGCCCGGGCGGGCCACGAGGTCACCTTTGTGGCCCGGGGCGCCCATCTTGCGGCGCTACGGGATAATGGACTGCGGGTGGAGAGCCAGCTGGACGGTACGTTTACCGTGAAGGGACGGGCGCTGGAGGATACCTCCGAGGCCGGCTCCCAGGAGCTTGTACTGTACGCGGTTAAAATGTACCAGAACCCTCAGGCAATAGAGGCGGTGAGGCCGATGATCGGCGACGCTACCGTTGTCCTGACGTTGCAGAACGGCATAGACAATGGGGGCCAGCTGGCCGCCGCCCTGGGAGCCTCCCATGTGATGATCGGCTCCGCCTACATGGAGGGAAGGATCGCCAAGCCTGGAGTGGTTACGCAGGGCGGGCCCGGCGCAGCGGTGTTTGGAGAGATGGAGCCAGGGATCACGGAGCGGGGTCGGCGTCTGCATCAGGTCTTCCTGGACGCCGGCTGGCGGGTCGAGCTTCAAGAGAACATGCCGGGGATGCTCTGGAAGAAGTTCGCCTACATCGCCGGCTCGGCGGCCGTGAATGCGGCAACCAACTCCGTGTACCAGGAGATGCGCTCTATTCCTGAGACACGGGCGCTAATCAAGGGAGCGGTTGAAGAAGTCCTGGCCGTGGGCCGTGCCCGAGGCGCCCCGATAATGGAGGACTCCCTGGATTGGGCGATGGAGTCTCTCGACCGGTTCCCAGGTCAGGGGCGAGCCTCCCTGGCCAAGGACTTTACAGACGGCAAACCCGTGGAGCTGGATGGACTGACCGGAACGGTGGTCCGTATGGGGCGAGAGGCCCAAGTGCCCACTCCCATTAATGACGCCCTCTACGCCATATTGAAGCCCTGGGCACTACGTATAGAATCGACGGGGGATGACACCTGATGAGTATGGAAACGATGCACACTAGGAAACTGGGCTCCCTGGACGTGGGGCTGGTGGGGCTAGGTACCGCCAGTTCCTTCCAGTTCACCTCCCCCGACGTCATGCCAGTCAGGGAAAAAGTTATAGAAACCTGTCTGTCCTATGGGGTAGCTTTCATTGATACCTCTCCCATGTACCACGAGAGCGAGAAGGTCGTGGGTATGGCCACCGATGGGAGGCGGGAGTGCTTCCAGTTCGCCACGAAGGTATGGTGCCATGGCCAGGCAACGGGGCAGGCGCAGATCGCCCGCTCCTTCGAGCTCCTTCGGACCGAGCACATAGAGGTGTTTCAAATTCACAACCTGCTGGACTGGAGCACTCATCTGCCGGTGCTGGAGGGGCTCAAAGCCGAGGGGAAAATAGACGTAATCGGCGTAACCCACTATGCCACCTCCTCCTACGGCGAGATGATGAGCATCATGAAATCCGGGCGAATAGACGCCGTCCAGATCCCGTACAACGTGCTGGAAAGGACCTGCGAAAGCTCCCTGATGCCACTCGCGGCAGAGCTGGGACTGGGCGTCATAGTCATGCAGCCTCTGGGTGTTGGAAATCTGGTGAAGGACCTGAAGCGGGAGCCGGACCTGTCCCCACTAAAGGAGCACGGTATAGAGACATGGGCTCAGGCGTTGCTGGCCTGGGTGCTGGCCGATGAGAGGGTGAGCATCGTAATTCCCGCCACGTCCAGGCCGGACCGGGTTGGGGAGAATGCGGCCGTGGGCAAGCTGCCGCCGCTTCCGGTGGAAATGCGGGAATACATCTCTAAGGAGGCCAAGCGCTGTATCTAATCGGGGTGGCCAGAGACTAGACCGGTGGGCGGCGCTCGAACCAGCGGGCGTACTGCTGGTAGGAATACGCCACCTGCATCACCGTGGGTTCGTCAAAGGGTTTGCCCACGATCTGCATGCCGACGGGCAGGCCGCTCGCGGTGAAACCGGCGGGAATTGAGATGGCAGGCAGGCCCGTCACGTTGAATGGCGCGGTAAAGCTGGGGCCCCGCACAGTGCTGGCGGCGTCGTATCCCTCGAAGGCGGGGGCGGGCTGTGTCATTGTGGGGGTCACCAGTACGTCGACCCGCCGAAGGACTTCCGCGCACTCCCGCATCACCACCTGCCTGACTCGCTGGGCCTGTACATAGTCGCCCGCTCCCAGGAGGCCCCCGATACGAAAGCGCGCGCGCACCATCTCTCCGAAATCCTGGGGTCGGCTCTTCAGGTTGGGTTCGTGGAAGGCGAAGGCCTCGCTTAACATAATTATTGTATTGGCTGCCCGCACGTGCTGAAGGCTGGGTATGGTCACCTCCTCGAGGTGGCCCCCCAGCTCCTGGAACGCCTCCAGCCCCTTCTCCACCATGGATACAACTTCGGGATTAACATCCGGGTTGGCATCGTAGAAGAAGTGGCGGGGTATGCCCAGGGTCATTCCTTTCACGTCTTCCCTGAGGGCTTGAGAGTAGTCGGGAACCGGGGCTCTGCTGGTGGTGGGGTCCTTGGGATCATATCCGGCCAGGGCTTGAAGCATGAGGGCCGTGTCCTCCACGGTCCAGGTCATGGGGCCGCAGTGGTCCTGGGACCAGCTCAGGGTCACCACGCCGGCGCGGCTGACACGCCCGTAGGTAGCTTTGAGTCCGACGATGCCGCAAAGGGAGGCGGGGCCGCGAATTGAGCCTCCCGTGCAGGAGCCCAGGGCTCCCATGCACTGCCCCGACGCGACGGCCGTGCCTGAGCCGCTGCTGGAGCCCCCAGGGATGTGGTCCAGATTCCAGGGGTTACGTGCGGGGGGGAAGGGTGTGGTGAAGTCGGGCCCACCAAGCGCGAACTCGTGCATGGACAGCTTGCCCAGTAGTATGGCGCCCGCCGCTTTAAGCCTGGCGGCGCAGGTGGAGTCCTCGACGGGCACGCGGTCCGTGTCCACCTTGGAGCCCGCGGTGGTGCGGATGCCAGCGGTGTCGTAGAGGTCCTTCAGGGCAAAGTTGGTTCCGTGGAGAGGTCCCTTATAGTTGCCTCGCAGGATATCGGCTTCGGCCGTACGTGCCTCCGCCAGGGCCTCCTCTGCCAGGACGGTGATGAAGGAGTGTAGCTTGTCGTCCGTGGCGTCGATGCGGTCCAAAAAGGCTCTGGTCAGCTCCACCGGCGACAGCTTGCCGCTTTTCAGCAGCTCGCCGGCCTCGCGTATGGTTAGATAGCACAGGTCAGTTTCGCCGCCAGCCATTACTCTCCCTTCCACAGTAGCGTTGTCGGGTATCTATACCGGTTTCGGAGCTGCCTCCCGGACCTCAGGAAAAGCCGAAGCCCACAGATGAGACGGTGTAGGGCGGGACCGGGGCTTCAGGCTTCCGACGGTATTAAGAAGAGGGCCAGTCGGGACGGAAGGTCAGACCGATCTCTTCGGCCTTCAGGTCGATGGAGTGCAGCTGCCGTACGTATTCGTAGTAGAGGTCGTAAAGGGGTTTGAGCTCTTCGATTTCCTGATGGCTAAGGGGGAGGCCGGCCCTCTGCGTCATCAGCCTGAACTCGTCCAGGCTGATGTCCTCTGGTTCGGGTGTGGGCATGACTGTACGCGCCTCCACTTAAACGTCGTTGGTCCACGACACCGCATCCTGAAGAACAAGGCATGCTGGCACCGGCTTAGATCCGGTAACCCTGAGGACTCGGATGACAGCAATTGTACCGGTGGGCCAAGGGGACGTCAAGCGCCGGGGCCAGCCACACCGTGGAAGCCCGCCAGACGCCGCTTACTCTCTGCTGACCGCAACCGTGATCGGAAGGGCGTAGGGGTCCAGTGCGGTCTCAGTGTTCACAGGGCGACCGGTGTAGTAGTATTGCCCGCATTGGAGGCATCTCCATTCATCCCCCTCCAGGCAAAGGTCGCCGTTGCACTTGCCGCAGCTCTTAAAACTCCAATACATCTCGCCGTCTCCTCCCCGGTCGTCGGTGTCGCCGTTCCCGGGTACAAGCATGTTGTGCGGTACAATGTGCCTCTTAGGCCGCCGCCACGTTCTTGGAACGTGTAAGCATTATTCCTGAAGCGACGGGACCTGCCTATGGTGGTATTACCTGAAGGGCGACGGTGTAAACACCCGTCGCCTGCAACGTGCAAACTCCCTGGTGGACTGGTCCCCGGTGCTCAGGGGTACAATGAGGTGCCGGCGATGGATTTGCACCGGCGGCGAGTCCATGTATAATCGGGTGCAATTACCAGCGATGTTTGCGGGGTGTCTCGGTGGCCGCAGCTGGCCGCTCTTCCCCAGCATCGGCGACACGTAAGGAGGACGATCCATGGCTCAGCTTAAAGGGGCTCAAGCCGTCGTTGAGTGCCTTCGGGCCCAGGGAGTGGATACGGTCTTTGGAATCATCTCCACTCACATGATGGATGTCTATGATGCGTTGTACGATCACCGGGACGCCATCCGCTTCATCGGCACCCGCCATGAGCACGCCGCGGCACTCATGGCCGACGGCTACGCCAGGGCTACCGGCAGGCCCGGTGTCTGCTTTACAAGCACGGGGCCCGGGGCCGCCTACTCCATGGGAGGGATGGGAGAGGCCTACTTTGGGTCCTCTCCGGTCCTTAACATAACCAGCACGGCGGAGGAAGAGCTGTACGAGCGTGGGCTGGGCGCCAATCACGAAATCAAGGACCAGTTGGGAATGTTTTCCTCCGTCACCCAGTGGAGCAGCCACGTCGGTCATCCCGAGGAGATTCCCGATCGAATCTACGAGGCCTTCGAGCGGTTCCAGACCCGGCGGCCGAGGCCTATCGAGATCGAGATTGCAGTAGACGTCCAGGGCCAGACCGGTGAGATGGAGATTCCCCAGTCGCTCCAGGTCGCCCCGCCGGAGGGAGACCAGGCGTCGGTCGGTCGGGCGGCCCAGCTGCTCCTTTCTGGTAAGAGGGTTGCGGTGCTAGCCGGCAGCGGGGTCCACCGTTCCGGTGCCAACCAGGAGCTTGCACTTTTCGTGGAGACCTTGGGCATCCCAGTCTTCACGACAACCGCAGGTAAGGGGGCAATACCAGACGACAATCCCCTTTGTTTGGGCGCTCACGGACCTTTTCCGGGCGCTTCAGCGGGGGAGGTGGATCCTTTACAGGAGTTCCTGGACAGTGTCGATACGCTGCTGGTGGTGGGCTCCAGCTTGTCGATATCCAAGATCCGGGACCGGGGGCTCAGGCTGCCGTCCAACCTCATTCACGTGGATATCGATGCCGAGTCCATCGGTAAGGTCTACGAGACCGCCGTCGGCGTGGTCGGCGACGCCAAGGCGGTGCTTCGCCAACTCAAGGCTGCCGTGGAGGGAAAGTCCTCTAGGCTGCCGGCCGCATACGATGGGGAAGTACGCGAACTGAAGCAGCGGCTTGGGGACTACAGAAGGAAGCTAATGCCCAACCAGATGAAGACAATGGAAGCCATCCGCAGCGTGGTGGCGCGGGACGCCATCTTCATGGGAGACGTGAACGTCGCCACCCACCGGGGCTCCAACTACTGCCTCGATACCTACGAGCCCAGGACCTACATGACTTCCCACTGGGGTGGCTTGGGGTTCGCCTTCCCGGCGGCGGTGGGCGCCAAGGCAGCGCTGCCCAATCGCCAGGTCGTCTGCTTGACTGGAGACGGAGGATTTCAGTTCAACATTCAGGAGCTGGGCACCTGCGTTCAGTACGGGCTGAATCCAGTGGTAGTCGTCTTCAACGACAATGCCTGGGGTGTCCTAAGGGATATCCAGAGGACGGATTACGGCGGCCGCCTCATAGCCAGCGATCTGCGAAATCCCAACTTCGCTAGGCTGGCAGAGGCCTACGGCGCCAACGGCGTGGAGCTTGGGTCGGTGAAGGAGTTAGTCCCAGCCCTGGATGCGGCGCTGAAGTCTGACACCGTTACCGTCATTGAGGTCCACACCCCCAAGGGGTTTGCCGAGTTTAGCTAACCGATATTAGATACCCTCGCAGTTGGCGGCCGTTGCGATTCGGGTTGACACTCCGAGGTGGCCCTAATAAACTGCGATATTAGCGACAAGTGTCTTCCCTGGGAACTTCGGAAGGGCCGAGGTACGACGACTCACTGCGAGGACAGGAACGTCAGGAGGTAAGAATCATGGCTGCAAAGAATGGGCATCCCCAGGCGGCTGCCCAAATGGCCGAGGCCTGCACCAGCTTCCTGGAGGGTCTCTCCCAGGAGCAGAGGGCAAAGGCTACCTACCAGTACCAGGACGGCGAGCGTATCTTCTGGTACTATCCGCCTCTGAACCGCCACGGCCTGGCCCTGAGGGACATGGATGAGGGACAGCGGCGCCTGGCTCACGCCCTTATGGCCAGCGGCCTGTCTGAGAAGTCCTACGGGCAGGCCGTACAGATCATCGAGCACGAGGAAGTACTGGGCCCGCTGGAAAAGGAGGCGGGGAGAGTGACTTTCGTGCGCGACCCGGACCTCTACTACTTCACCGTGTTCGGAGATCCCGGAGGTCAGGACCCCTGGGGCTGGCGGGCCGAGGGCCACCACGTTTCCCTGCACTTCAGCATCTGGGGGGATAAGGTTATCTCCGTGACCCCGTTCTTCTTCGGATCAAACCCCGCGGAGGTACGCACAGGTCCCAAGAAGGGGTTGCGTATACTGGGCCCCAGGGAGGACATCGCCTTTGAACTGATGAACAGCCTGGACTCCGGCCAGAGCTCCAGAGCCATCATCTACGATACCGCACCCTACGATATCCTGACCTTCAACAGCGCTCGGGCCTCACTGCCTATGGAGGAGGGCCTTTCGGTCTCCCGGATGTCGGGTACCCAGAAGGAGGTTATGGCGGCCCTGGTCACAGAATACGTGAGTCAGGTGCGCAGCGACGTCTCCAAGCAGCGGCTGGATGCCATCCAGGAAGAGGGGCTCGATCGCCTGCACCTCGCGTGGGCCGGCCCCATTGAGAAGGGGAAGGCCCACTACTACCGGATTCACGGCGGGAACTTCGTGGTGGAGTTCGACAACCGGCAGGATGACGCCAACCACATCCACTCGGTCTGGCGGGACGTTGAGAACGACTTCGCCGTGGACGTGATGCGCGAGCACCTCTTGCTGTATCATGTGATCTAACCCCACGGCATCTGGGTCCCGGAGCCCGTGTTAGTGCCGGCCGGGACCAACCGCTGTAGATACTAGGAAAGGTTGAAAAATGGTAACAACTGTTGAAAGTTCGGCCTACCGCTCGGCCATAATTCAGTTCGATTCCATTGCCGACAGGATGGGCCTCGACGATGGCCTGCGGCAGATACTGCGTGAGTGCAAGCGGGAGCTTACCGTAAACTTCCCGGTATTCATGGATAACGGTGGTGTCAAGGTGTTCACCGGCTACAGGGTGCAGCATAGCCTGCACCGTGGCCCTGCCAAGGGAGGCCTGCGGTACGCGCCGGAGGTCACCCTGGATGAGGTAAAGGCCCTGGCCATGTGGATGACCTGGAAGTGCGCCGTGGTGAACCTGCCATACGGCGGTGCGAAGGGCGGCGTCACCTGTTCCCCCAAGACCATGTCCCAGCGCGAGCTGGAGAGGCTGACCCGGCGCTACGCCTCGGAGATCAACGTTATAGTGGGCCCGGAGTTGGACATCCCCGCGCCTGATATGAACACCAACGAGCAGATCATGGCCTGGTTTATGGACACTATCAGTATGCACAGGGGGTATTCGGTGCCGGGCGTGGTTACCGGCAAGCCAATTAGCGTGGGCGGCACCGTGGGTAGAAGGGAAGCCACGGGACGGGGCGTTGCCATCGTAGCTAGAGAGGGAATGGCGCATCTGGGCCTGCCCATGGCGGGAGCCAAGGTGGTAGTGCAGGGGTTTGGCAATGCCGGCACCTACGCGGCCCAATTCCTCAAGTCCATGGGCTGCAAGGTCGTCGCCGTCAGCGACACCTCTGGGGGCACGTATTCCGGAGACGGTCTGGACGTGGATGGAGTGATGGCACACAAAAGGGCCACCGGTAGCTGTCAGGGAAGCGTCGGTACCGAAAGCCTGACCAACTACGAACTACTCGAACTTCCATGCGACATTCTGGTCCCGGCGGCGCTGGAGAGCCAGATAACGGAGCGGAACGCCGATCGGATCGACGCCAAAATTGTGGTGGAGGGGGCCAACGGTCCCACGACGCCGGAGGCTGATACGATACTCGATCAGCGGGGCATCACCGTTGCGCCAGACATACTTGCCAACGCCGGCGGCGTGGCGGTCTCCTATTTCGAATGGGTGCAGGACCTCCAGTTCTACTTCTGGAGCAAAGAGGAGATAGACACCCGGCTGGAACAGATCATGGTCCGCAGCTTCAAAGAGGTTGCCGCCAACGCAGAACGCGAGAGGTGCAACCTGAGGACTGCTGCCCTTATGCTTGCGGTGGAAAAGGTGGGGGAGGCCATAAATATACGCGGGATTTACCCCTAGCCGGCGACACTGTGACCCAATTAGCATCCGGGCATTCAACACCACCGGAAGTTGGATGTTACACTAACCGGCGACCTCGAAGCGCTCCGATTCGGGATGCCTAGCCCAAAGCTCCTCGGCTCCAGCCATTGCCACGGACCGCTCCGGGCTCGCCCTCCAGGCGTCGTAGATTTCGCTGCTGTCCCAGATGACCAGTGTAGTGATCTTCGTGGGATCGCTCAGGGCGTAGAGGGTCTGGCGCCTACGGAAGCCTGGGGCCCTGCTCTGAGCGAGACCGTTCCCGTCCAGGAGCTTCCGAGCGTCGCCGACTCTATCCTCCTTGCTCCAGTGGTGTGTCAGCACGCCAATCATTATGCCCCCCTCGTGACCAAAGTCCGTGTATCTAGACCACCGGCGGAAAAGACTGGTCAGGCGCCAACGGGAAGTATAGCACCGGTACTGGGGCGCTGCCAGTCCACCTTTGTAGTCCTCGGCTCAGATAATCGATGCGGATGTGCGCCCGTTTCAAGCTGGGATTTCCTGTCCGACGGTCTATAGTCATTGGGGCGGGCGATATGCATGTGCGGGATGACCGATTCGGTCGGGAGGAAATCCGATGGAGGCCCTCGCCCGTAGCTCTCGCTGGGTACTCACAACAGGTGGGACAGGGAAATGAGGGTACTGATGGTGCTCATCGCCAGCTTGGTCGGCACGCTGGCCACCGGGTGCGGAACCGGAACAGGGCCGACGCCGGAGTCCGTCTTGACCCCCCAGGCCAGCCCCACGGCTGCCGCTCCAACGGTGACGGTACCCATCGCTACGCCGAGTATCAGCTCCAAGCCGGCTCAGACACCGACGCCTCGATCGATAGCTCCACGCCCCACCCCCATCTCACCTGCCCCTACCGTCACCCCGAAATCAACCGCCACGCCGACGCCCACGCCTAAATCTATTACTCCAGCCTCCACTGGTGTTCCATCGCCTACCTCAGGGCCCACTGCGACCCGATCCGCTACCCCCAGCCCGACCAAGAGACCTACGTCTACCTCCATGCCAACCCCAGCTGCAATAACCCCCACGCGGCAAGTCATCCCCACCTATACGCCTACCGTTGCTCCAACCCCTACGGAGAGGCCGGTAATCGCGGCTACTCCGACGGTCGTCCCAACTACGGCCCCTGTCAGCGTGCTCCCCGTGGCGACTCCGGTTGCCGTTCCCACCCCCACCTCTACCGTTGCTCCAACACCCGTACCCACACCAACCCCAACACCACTCCCCCTGTTCACTATCACCGAGGAAGGCTTCGAGGGTGGGGTCGTGTTCGGCGGCCTCGGCTACTGGGCGACCTTCTGGAGACTTGTGGACCACGCCCACATAACCTCTAGCCTGACATCCAGCGGACCACCCCATAGTGGGAACTTTCACCTGGTGCTCCGGTCGCAGCTCGGAGAGGCGCGGCGCCCCGCTGACCTCTCGCGGGAGACAGTGGTGCGGCTCCAGTTTTGGGCCAAGGCGGTCTCCTTCGAGGAGGAGGACCAGGCCGAGGTTTCGGTCTGCGGGCTGGGCTGCGAAGACGAGGCCAATTGGGTGGTGCTCAAGCGCTAGGAAGATAGCGAGGACGACAACACATATCGGCTTTACGATTTCTCCCTGCCGACCGACATGCTGACAGAAGAGTTCTGGGTGCGGTTCCGGGCCAATATGTCGGACACGGATGACTGGCTGTTTATTGACGACCTCAAATTCGTCTCACCCATGCCGGCGGCCACGCCGACGCCCAGACCCATACCCGTTGGGGAGCTGGGGCCGACCCCGACGCCCACGCCTCCCCCCAAAAGCATCAGCGTCAATATACCAGGTCTCTCGTTCACGCTGAGTGATACGTCGGTGCGGGCTGGCGCACGTGTTACATTTACGGTCACCAACAGCCACGCGTTAGATCATACCTTCACCGTGATTACTTCATCTCAGCATAAGAGTCAGAAGCCGTTCATAGACATTTCGGTGGCTCCGGGTACTACTAACACGGATGCCCTGACCGTTCCAAGGGGCGTGTCGTCCCTGTATTTTTATTGCACCGTCCCCGGCCATGAACAGGCGGGGATGTTTGGGACAGTGACGATCGAGAATTGAAAGTTGCCCAACGGCCTTGACGTATAGGGCTGGGGCGAGCAAAGTCATCGTATACATAAAGTACGCGGGCCGGGGCTGAGAATTAAGCATGAGAGCTCAACGGATTCGAGGATGCATCGGAGAGGCGTCTGAAGGAGTGTGGCGACCTTGGTTTAAGGGAGGTCTGGGACTCCTGGCCCTGGTCATCACCCTGCTGGCGGCGATAAGTTACGCTGGGTTGGCTGATCGACCTGCGCTGCAAGCCCATCCCACCGCTATGAACGTCGGCCCCGCCATACCGGCCAATCCAGACAGCGTCTCCCATACGTCGGCCATCAGAGCCCCCAGCGGGTCGCCCTGGACCTCCGTGGCACAGGACGGCCGGTCCCGGCTCCTCGCTCTTGGCCATGCAACCGCTCTGCCCCTGTCCGGTGACGGGGCGTCGGTGGGCGATGTGCCCGAGGGCCCTGTCTCGCTATCGTCCGTTAGCCTGGGCCCGATCAAGGACAACACCCTCTATCAGGATTCTAGCGGTACCGTCAGCAACGGCGCGGGCCAGTATTTCTTTGTGGGAAGGACCGGCTCGGTCACGAACAAAGTTCGCCGTGGGGTGATCGCCTTCGGCATCGCCGGGAACGTCCCCGCTGGTTCGACCATCAGCAGCGTGACCCTCACGCTGAACATGTCCAAGACTAATTTCCAGGCAGGGTCTCGAACCATCGGGCTCCATAAACTGTCGGCCGCCTGGGGAGAGGGGACCTCGGACGCTCCGTCAAATGAGGGCGGGGGCACCTCCGCGACCGCCGGCGACGCCACGTGGCTGCACACCTTCTTTAACACCGATTTCTGGCAGGCAGCCGGGGGCGATTTCTCGGCCACGGTCAGTGCCAGCACGTCGGTGGCAGGCGAGGGCAGCTACTTCTGGGGCTCCACCGCGCAGATGGTGGCCGACGTACAGGCGTGGCTCGACGACCCACCCTCCAACTTCGGATTGGTCCTCGTAGGTGACGAGTCTGTGAACACTACCACGAAGAGATTCGACACCAAGGAGAACGGCACCCCCTCAAACCGCCCGGTGTTGACCGTGGATTATCCTCCCCCACCCCCACCCCAGGCGGTGCTCCAGTTCAGCGCCGCGAGCTACAGCATAGCGGAAAACGGGGGCAGCGCCACCATCACCGTCATCCGCACCGGCGGCAGCGACGACCGCGTAACGGTGGACTACGCCACTATTGGCGGGACTGCGACCACCGGCTCCGACTACGTTGGCACCATGGGGACCATCACCTTTGCCACCGGAGACTCGGGGAACAAGACTTTCAACGTCACGATCCTCGATGATGTGCTGTTGGAGGGTGAGGAGACGGTGAATCTGGCCCTCAGCAATCCCACCGGTGGGGCCGTACTGGGCAGCCCCGACACGGCGGTGCTGACCATCACCGATCACGAGCCTGGCAGCCTACAGTTCAACGCCGCGAGCTACACCGTAGCGGAAAACGGGGGCAGCGCCACCATCACCGTCATCCGCACCGGCGGCAGCGATGACCGGGTAACCGTGGACTACGCCACTATTGGCGGCACTGCGACCTCCGGCTCCGACTACGTGGGTACCATGGGGACCGTTACCTTTGCCACGGGGGACACGGGGAACAGGACCTTCAACATCACCATCCTCGACGATGTGCTGGTGGAGGGCGAGGAGACAGTGAGCCTGGCCTTGAGCAACCCGACCGGCGGGACCGTCCTGGGGAGCCCCGACACGGCGGTGATGACCATCATTGACACCGACATCGCAGAGGACGTGGACCGTGATGGAAGAGTGGGCGAGAGGGACTTGCAAATCATAGCTGCCAACCTGGACCCCAGGGACGCCGCAGTGCCCTTCGCCGACGTCAACGAGGATGGGATAGTGGACCTTCTGGACCTCGTCCTTATCGCCATCGCTCTGGGTCGGAGTGCGCTGTAATGGAGGCCCCATATGCCGGCAACGCCGCCCTTTGCCTTCCCGCTGGTTACCGGCTGAAGATGAGGTATCCTTGTATCCAGGTATAGCTGCCGAGATGCGGACCATCTCATGCTGGCTTGTCTTCGTTGCATTGGCGACGCTGGTACTGGTCGCCTGTGGCCAGGATAGATTGACCGTAACCCCAACCCCATCTCCTACGCCTCCACCAGCACCAGAGCGCAACTCCGCCCCAACTTCCACCCCCACCCAATCAGAGCCTTCTGCTGTAATCCAAGATCAGGTCTCCCTGTTAACCGCAGAGCCCACTCCCATGCCATCCCCTCCGCCGGGTCCTACAGCGGCCTCAGTAACCGCTCCCGCGCCGCTGACAAACCAAACACCGATCCTCACCCCTGGGGCGCTACCCACGCGTACAAAGGAGCCCACACCCACCCCGCCGCTTAGCCCTCCGAAGATGCGGGCCATGGGGCTGGAGCGTGCATTCCCCAACCTGACCTTTCAGCGCCTGACGAACCTGGTCCAGCCGGAGGGAGGCGATGGCTCTATCTTCGTCACCGAGCAGTCAGGCCGCATTCTCCGTTTTCCCAATGACCAGCAGGCGGTCCGCGCCGAGGTCTTTCTGGACATCACCGATCGGATCAGCGAGAGGAACAACGAGGAGGGACTGCTGGGGCTGGCTTTCCACCCGGATTACGAAAAGAACGGCCACTTCTACGTTTACTACTCCGCCGCCGGCCCTCGCCGCTCGGTGCTGTCCAGGTTCGAAGTGGCTTCTGAAAGTTTTGCCAGGGCAGACCGTGCCAGCGAGCTGGTCATAATCGAGGTTCCCCAGCCCTACGGCAACCACAACGGCGGTCAGCTGGCCTTCGGACCAGACGGCTATCTGTATGTGGGCCTGGGCGATGGCGGCGCCGGTGGCGACCCTCTCGGCAACGGCCAAAACAAGGGAACCCTCCTCGGCTCCATCCTCCGCATCGACGTGAACGGAGGTTCCGGCGACAAGAACTACCGCGTTCCTCCCGATAATCCCTTCCTCGGCGTCCCAGGCGCAAAGGAGGAAATTTGGGCGTACGGACTGCGCAACCCGTGGCGCTTCTCCTTCGACACGGGCACGGGGACGCTCTGGATAGCTGACGTTGGGCAGAACGCTTGGGAAGAGATAGATGTGGGCAAGGCGGGAGCGAACTATGGCTGGAACGTTATGGAGAGTCGGCATTGCTTCTCGCCCAGAACCGGCTGCGACGAAGGTGGCCTGGAGATACCGCTGTGGGAATACAGCCTGTCGTCGGGCAACTGCGGGGTCATCGGAGGATACGTTTACCGCGGTCGGCGCACGCCGTCTATGGTGGGAGCTTACGTGTACGGTGACTTTTGCTCCGGCAGGATATGGGGTTTGCGCCGTGACGCCGAGTCAGTGACGGAGCAAAGTCTACTGGTCGACTCCGATATATCCATAACGTCCTTTGGCCAAGACGTGGCGGGAAACCTGTACATTCTCTCTCGGAACGAAGGAATCTATCGCCTGGCGCCGAAACGGTAACAGGTGCCGTGGGCCAAGCGGCTCATAGAATGCCGCGAGCGGGTTACGAAACTCGGATTTCTCCGAGCTCTAGATTATGTCAAAACCTCTACCCTTGTGTTAGAATGAAGCCGCGTTGCCATGTATGGAACTAGTCAATGGACATGTGGGTTCGGCCTCTTCGGGTAGTGGACATCAGCCGTGTGGCGGAGATCGAGAGGCAGGCCTTCCCAACGCTCCGGCCACCAACTCCCTTCCTGCGTGATCTAGAGGGCCGTCAGATAAAGTACCTGGTGGCCGGGGAGCCGAAAACGGTGGAGCCCTTGGAGGGGCAGCCGGAGCAGCCCTCAGGCCCTGTGAAAGGATCACGATGGGCGCGGGTCCTCGTAGCAGTAAGGGAACGGTTCCGCTTCCATCAGGCTGGTGTCCAGCTCGACTACAACATCCTGGGATTTCTCGGCCTCTGGTTGATAGCTGGAGAGGCCCATATCACCGCCATCGCTGTGGAAGAATCGGCACGGGGTAGGGGCATCGGGGAGCTATTGCTACGGAGTTCGATTGAGCTGGCTTTGAGCCTGGGAGCTAGAGCCGTTACCCTGGAGGCCCGGGTCTCAAACCATGTGGCCGAGTCCCTGTACGTGAAGTATGATTTTCAGAAGGTCGGCTTGAGGAAGGGCTATTATACAGACAATCGTGAAGACGCGATGATCATGAGTACCGAACCTATCGAGACCCCGGCGTTCAAAGCGAAGTTCCGCGCGCTAGGGGAGGCCTACAAGGAACGGTACGGAGAGATGACCATCGAGCTGGTCTGATGGGATCACCGTTGACCCTCCAGTAGCCGGCTGGTAGAATGTGGTGGGCTTCCGTTCGGTAAGGAAGGTTATGCTCGCAATTGGCCTTACGGGAGGCATTGGCACGGGAAAGAGTGAGGTCTCCCGTATTTTAGGGGAGCAGGGCGCTGCGGTCATAGATGCCGACCGAGTTGGGCATGAGGTGTACAGTCCCCATACGCCGGGCTGGAGAGCTCTGGTGGAGGGCTTCGGTGAGGGGATACTTCATCCCGCTGGCGAGGTAGACCGCAAGCGTTTAGGAACAATCGTCTTCAGCGATCCCCAGGCGCGGAAAAAGCTCAACTCCATATTACACCCCAGAATAGCTGAGGTGATCCGGGAACGAATGGTCCAGCTTCGCCTGCGGGGAACTAGGGTAGTGGTGGTGGAGGCGGCCCTTCTGGTAGAAGCCGGGTGGTCGTCCCTGGTTGACGAGATTTGGGTCACCTGCTCCGAAGAGGGAGAGGTGCTGGAGCGCCTCCGGGGGCGCAACAGTTTATCGGAAAGTGAGATCAGGGACCGCATCAGTTCACAGCTTCCCCAAGAAGAGAAGGCCAAACATGCCCACGTCCGGGTGCGCAACTCGGGGAGCCTGGAGGACCTACGGGGAGAGGTGAGTACACTGCTGCGTAACACACTGAAAGGCAGGGGCGCTTAAGCATGGCTACCGGAACCAGCACGCTTTATAACGAGTACGCCATAGAGGAGTACGTTGTCAAGGACGAGCCTTACTATCGTGCCTTGGCAGACGAGATAGAGCTGTTTGAGGCGGCCTACCATCAACAGCTGCCCGTCCTCCTGAAGGGCCCCACGGGCTGTGGCAAGACTCGATTTATCGAGTATATGGCGTGGCGACTCGGCCGTCCCGTGACCGTCGTAAAAAAGAGGAGCAAGGCAGAGCAGAATGGGAATCCCATACCCCTGGTTACCATAGCCTGCCACGAGGACCTCACCGCCAGCGACCTGGTGGGCCGCTATCTTCTGGAGGCCGATGGTACGAGGTGGATGGATGGGCCCCTGACCAAGGCCGTCAAGACCGGGGGCATCTGCTATCTAGACGAGATTGTCGAGGCCAGGAAGGACACCACGGTGCTGATCCACCCGCTCACGGACCACCGACGGATCCTACCCATTGACAAGAAGGGCCAGATAGTGGAAGCAAGCAAGAAGTTCCTGCTGGTCATATCCTACAACCCCGGTTATCAGAGCGCCCTCAAAGACCTGAAGCACAGCACCCGCCAGCGCTTCATTGCCCTGGAATTCGGACCGCCACCCAGAGACGTAGAGTCGGAGATCGTCCAGCGCGAGAGTGGCTGCACCCGTGAACAGGCAGCCTCCCTGGCCAAGCTTGGGGAGAAGGTACGCAACCTCAAGGAGCACGGCGTCAAGGAGGGGGCAAGCACCCGGTTGTTGATCTACGCTGGAAAGCTGATGTACCAGGGGATCTCTCCCAGGAGGGCCTGCGAGGTGGCGGTGGTATGGGCCCTGAGCGATGACCAGGAGATGCACCGAAGCGTCGAAGAAGTGGTGTCCTCCATATTCGAGTAGGAGTAACGGCTCCCTGACGGTACTCCAAGCAGCGGTCGGTTGGTGGGCAAGAGCATAGTGTCGGATACATATTGTAAAGCCGACGGAACCATAGAGGCAGTAAGGCGCGCTCTCTCGACCCGCAGTAAGTTCTCCATCCAGGACCAATCCCTGATGCCGGCCGCCGTCCTTCTCTTACTCTATCCCAAGGACGGAGAGTACTGTATTCTCCTTAACGTGCGGACGGATGAGGTGGAGTACCACAAGGGAGAAATCTCCCTGCCCGGGGGAGGGATGGACCGGGTTGATAGGGACTTTAGGGATACGGCCCTACGAGAGGCCAGTGAGGAGATGGGCATAACGCCCGGGAACGTTACCATACTGGGTGAGCTTGACGATGTGGAGACACGGAGCCGGTTCGGCGTTTGTGTCTTTGTAGGCACGATACCGTATCCGTACCCGTTCAAACCCAGCGCTATCGAGGTCGCCGAGATCCTTGAGGTGCCCGTTCCGGCGCTCCTGGACCCCGTAAATGTCAGGGAAGAGGCCCGCTGGTCGGAAGGCAGGGTGTCCAAGACCCGCTGCTATGCCTTTGGAGACCATCTGATCTACGGAGCAACGGCGCAAATTGTCACGCAGTTTCTGGAGCTGTTCCCCGATGCATCAGGCCGGTAAGGAGAGTAGGTAATTTGAGTACGGAGCCTACCGCCCGCGACCCAGAAGGGCAAGCCGAGTTAGAGCAAGAGCTAAAAAAACTACCATCCGTCGTTATCGAGGAGTACCGGGAAGCCAGAAACAAGATCACCGCCGCCTTCAATGAGGACGAGGTTCTCCTCTGGGCCAGGGAAGGACTTGCCATTGCCAACCAGACGGTCCGGTCCTGGGAGGCCGCCGTGGAGTACTTCAGGGTGGGTCCAGAGGTTGCCAGGTTCCTTTCTCCCGTTTCATTCTTGCAGTGGGCCCGCTGTGGAACTTATCTAGCCCAGGACTCGCCGACCCTCGCGTCGTCCTACTATAGGGCGAGTCCGGCGGTGGTTTCGGGCCTCAGGGCCCAATATATACCCCGTTGGGCCGGTCTGGGGCGGAGCCTATACAAGGGCACGTGGAAATCTAGTTCCCTGGCAGCCAAGTTCTATGAGGTTAGCCCCCAGCTGATCCGGAACCTGCCGTTCTGGGACCTGGAAGTATTTGCTGCCCTCATCGAGAGCCTGTCGAACAAGTCATACGATGTTGCTGGCGAGTGCTTGGTGCTGGGCCAGAGCGTGCTGTCCCAGATGGGCCGCGAACGGGAGGCTTTCCTATCCATGTCCCGCGCGCTCACCGAGGGGAGCTGGCGGGAGGTCAAGACCTGCTTTGAGGTTTCTGCCAAAGTCCTGCCGTCCATAGAGGAGAGCCAGCGTAGCCGCTTCCTCCGGCTGGCAGAGCGCCTCGTCAAGTCCGGGCAGCGTGAGACGACCGCCTTCTTGCGAGAGGGCTCAAAGGCCCTAGAAAACGTCACCCCAACGTCTCAGCGCAACATTTTTGATCTGTGTGAGACCCTCCTCGCAATTTCCCCTGAGGCCGTGCCGGCATTTTTAAGAAGCCTTAACGTAGTTCTGAGCCGTGTTACTCTGGGCCAGCTGGACGTATGGTTCCAGCAGGGTGTCAAACTGCTGAAGGAAAACCCCGACGGCGGCCTGGCCTACTTCAAGGTGGAGTCCAAAACCTCGGAGCAGACCCTCGAGACCCTGTCCTCCAGCCTGGAGCTGGAGCGGGTCAAGGGCGTCATGCGTCTCTATTGTCGGGCCTTATCCGGCTTCCCAGTGGAGATCATGAGTAGCGAAGAGCTGGTGCACAAGGGCATAGGCTGGGTATCCGAGGGACACGCCTCTACCGAGGGCACCAAGCTGTTCTTGCCTCCCTTGGTGGATACTTTTCACAGCAAGGAAGAGAACTTCGGTTGGTTCAAGGTTGTCGCCACCCATCAAACGGGCCACTTGGAATTTGACAGTTTCAAGTTTGAGTTCCAGAAGCCTTCGGTGCTGTTTGAAGATATGAGGCCCCGCTACGAAGAGGACGCACTGGCGAGGGCGCTGGCCAGGCTGGAGGAACGGCTTCTGGGTGATGGTGAGGGAACCAGCTCAGGGGGTAGTAATCTTACAGACGTGGGGCGATTTTCCCAGCTGTTCTCCGACAGACGGCTGGCCCTGGACGTATTCACCGTGCTGGAGGATGGGAGGCTGGATCACCGAATAAAGGTGGAGTATCCCGGTATAGTCGGTAGTTACCGAGGTGTCCAAGAGGGGGCACTGGCCCAGCGACCTGACATAGAACAGCTTCCCCTCGTGCAGGCCATGATTGAGCTGCTGATACGGCTCAGCCTGGGACAGTACAGGGGTGTAGCCGTGCCCAAAGAGCATAGGGATGCGGCGAGGGTTCTGGCCAAGATCTTCAAGAAGCTCCTGAACGTCAGAGCTACCATCGAGGATACGGCTGAGGCCACCATCAGGGCCTACGAGGTCCTGTCCCGTCTGCCCAACGAGACTCAGCAGCCAGAGGACTTTCAACCCCAGGACTTCGACGGCCAGGAGGAGTACTCCGATGAGGAGCTGGAGGAGCTGCTTCAGAACCTCCAGACCCAGCAAGGGGAACCTCAAGAGGGTGGAGAAGAGGAAGAGTCCTACGATTCGCCCCAGGATGTGGATTATCGTGGGGACTTCAAGCCGGAGCTGGTGCAGCTGTTGAGCAGGCTGCGGCAGGATTCGTCGCAGCAAGACGACGGAGAGAGCGAGCCCATTACCAAGGAGATGCTGGAAGAGCTGCTCAGGCAGAACCCGGAACTCGACCTGGATAATGAGGCGGGCCAGCAACAGAACGCGGCGGGCATTTTCGCCCAGAATATCATGAGGGAAGCGGGAGTGCCTCCATCCTCTTCCCAGCCCGGGCAGGGCCACGGGCCCATCCCCCACGAGGACGAGCACGGAGGTTCGCTTGAGGTGCGGGAGCCCAAGGCCCAGGTGTACGACGAGTGGGACTTCCGGGCCGCCGACTACAAGCCCAAGTGGTGCATCGTCCGCGAGAAAACCGTGGACGAGGGGGATATCAGCTTTTACAACGATACCATACGCAATTACACCGCCCTCTCCTCTGATATCCGGCGACAGTTCGAGCTGGTAGTTCCTGAGAGCTTCCGTAAGGTGAGGAGAGTCATAGACGGGGAAGACCTTGACTTGGACGCCACCATCGAGGCGGCGGTGGACTGGCGTATGGGCATAACACCATCGGAAAAGGTGTGGTGGCGCCGGAACAAGCTGGAACGGGACGTGGCCGTAGTGTTTGTGCTGGATATGAGTGCTTCCACCGCCGAAGCTATCGACGAAGGTCGCCCCATGCTGGACGACCGCGACGCCCCCGACGACCCGGTGGAGTACATGATGTGGCTGAGGACCCGGAGGGAAGGGCTGGTACGCCGCCATTACAAGCGCATCATCGATTTGGAAAAGGAAACTGCCGCGCTACTTATTCAGGCGCTGGAGACCATCGGAGATACATACGGCATCTACGGTTTTTCCGGCTACGGTAGGGAAAACGTGGAGTTCTACGTAATCAAGGATATCGATGAGCCCTTCATGGACAAGGTAAAACGCCGCATAGACAAGGTGACCCCCATGCACGCCACCCGCATGGGGCCGGCCATACGGCACGCGACCTCCAAGCTGGAGACCCAGGACGCCAAGACCAAGATACTTTTCCTGATCAGCGATGGCCGTCCCCAGGACAGGGGGTACAGTCGGGAAGGGGTGGAGAAAGAGTACGCCGTCCACGACACCCACATGGCCTTGGTCGAGGCCAAGCGCAAGTCTATTACCCCCTTCTGTCTTACGGTGGACAAGTCGGGCCACGACTACCTCAAGGCCATGTGCGGCGACATGAGCTACGAGGTGCTGGACAATATCTGGGTCCTACCACAGAGGCTACCCACCATTTACCGCATGCTTACCACCTAGCGCGGTAACGGACGAAGAGTTCGCCGAGCTGCTCGCCCTCGGCCATGAGTTGAGAGGGACCGAGTTCAAGTCGCAAGGCCCAAGGTCCGACAGGCGTCTGTTCATCATGGTTGTCAGAGCCATGCTGGGCATGGCCAACAACCGAGATGGTGGTCGGGTCATAATTGGCGTCGAGGAGACTGATGGATCACTGAATCCGGTTGGTCTGAGCGATGCTGACCTCGCCACATGGAACTATGACCACATCGCGGACAGCCTTGCACCCTATGCCGACCCCAGCGTTAGCTTCCACGTTGAGGAAAAAGAGTACCAACGTAAAAAGTTCGTAATCATTCGGGTGCGTGAATTTGACGAGATTCCGGTCCTATGCAACAAGGACGAAACGATAAGAGGAGATAGCGTTCTGAGGAAAGGTGCTTGCTACGTGAGAAGCAGGAGAAAGCCGGAAACAACGGAAATACCTACTCAAGAGGATATGCGCGACCTGCTTGAACTGGGTATCGATAAAGGTATGCAAAAACGGATAGCTCAAATGCGGCGAGTTGGTATTGAAATTCCGGGGGCTATAGCTCCTACAGACGAAGGGCAGGCAGAGCCATTTGACAGGCAGTTGGACGATTTGAGATGAAAGAGCTGGTTAAAAAGATTCGGTCTCGTGGATACTGGGAAGTGATCATGCGTCCGCACACATTTGTAGAAAAGCGACTTCCCGTTATAACTGAGCTTTATCACCTCGTTGAGAGGACCTCAGTCAATCTTAGAGGATGGGAGTTCCCTCATATAGACTATCAAACTAAACCCCATATAGACGTTGACTGGGTTGGTCAGGAGTTTGAGTGGGAAGATTATTTGGAGGTATGGCGGTTTTACCAGAGTGGTCAATTCTTCCACATTTCGGGGATGGTTGAGGACTGGCATGACCAATCTAGTATGTGGACTACTCCCAAAGATTGGCAGCCCGGGTCAACTGTTAGTGTAGGAGATGTGGTTTTCCGGTTCACTGAGGTATTGGAGTTGGCCGCACGGTTGGCCCTTGCAGGTGTGGCAGACGAGTCAGTTCACATAGAAGTCACGGTTGGGGGCCTTAAAGGTCGGAACCTGCACTTTGACATTCCTGGACGATGGGGATTTCTACATAACCGGGTAGCATCAATCGAGAAGCTACCCTATAAGGTTGACCTGACACAGGCAGAGTTGATAGCTGATACCAGAGAGTTGGCACTGAAAGCGGCAATAGAGCTATTCGGCCGCTTCAACTGGGACCCTAATGTGGATATGCTTCGCGAGATTCAGTCCAAGCTCTTACAGGGTGTTTAGCAGCCTCCTTAGCTCTATCAGCGCCGTGGACGCGGCCCGTCTTCTCACCACGGTCCGCCTCGGGGGGAGACGGTTTGAGTAGTACCTCGGGGTATCCTCTCCCGGCGCGGAAATGGCTATGTGGACCGTTCCTGCGGGCGGGTCCTGGCTCCCCTCCATCGGAGAACCTTGGTCTGTTTCGGCCACGCCGGTCACGCCAAGGCCGATATCAGCCTTGAGCTGCAGTCGCGCGGCCTCGGCCATCGCTCCGGCTGCCTCCCGGCTGGCGGCGCCGTGATTTTCGATGATGTCTTCGGGCATGCCATTCAGCATCCAGGTCGAAGGCAGGGTGCCATAAATCACTATTCCTCCCTTGTAGTAGCTGCCGCTGCCCGGCACATCGGTGATGGAGTTGGCCAGCAGCCCGCCCGTGCAGGACTCCATCGTGGCCAGGGTGAGGTTTTTTTCGGTCAACAGTAGCCCGACCGCCTGCTCTGGCGTCTCGTCGTCGCATCCCCAGATATAAGGCCCCACGATGGACACCAGCCCCTGCTCTACCGGCTGGATGAGCGTCCGAGCCGCCTCTTCGCTGTGGGCTCTACCGATAATGCGCAGGTGAATGCCGTCTGACTTGGCGTACATGCCCAGGTAGGGGTTCTCCTTTCCCATATAATGGGAGACCATCTCGGCCAGACCCCCTTCCGATAGGCCGGTGGTCTTGATGTTCCTCGTGAGGATTACATCACCCCGTGCCTTCCGCCGTAGCCTGGGTACGACCTCCTCCTCCCAAATGCCCTGCAACTCAGCCGGGGGCCCCGGCATGGCAACGATGGTCTTACCCCGGGTCTCCACCCACCACCCCGGTGCGGTACCCCGGCTATTGGGGATCGACTCAGCGGAGGGGATCAGGGTGGCCTGCTTGATATTCGTGGCGGGCATGTCCGCTCCATGCCTGCGGAAGTTTTCCTTCAATACCTCCAGCAAGTCGTCCTGGACCGTCATCTCCTCGCCAAGGGCCCTGGCGATGGCCTCTCGGGTCAGGTCGTCCTGGGTTGGCCCCAATCCGCCTGAGGTAACGATGATATCTGACCGACTGAGCCCCCGCTTGAAGGCCTCCGCCAACATGTCCAGGTCGTCGCCCACCTGCGTGACCCACTGAAGCTCTATACCTAGAGGAGGCAACCTGGAAGAGATGAAGGTAGCGTTGGTATCGGTGAGCTCACCCATCAGTAGCTCTGTGCCGATGGACAATATCTCAGCTTTCATTTATCCGCCCCGAGCAGCAAAGTAGGTCCCTCAATGGGCTGGGGATGGGGTGGTGAGTCTGCGGAAGCGATACTCTACGACTTGAACTGTACGCAGCTAGGAGTATAAGGTGTGGACCCTGCGGAGTTCAATGGGAGGGCGAGTGACTCATTCAGCGGCTGCCTGAGGTTGTTCGGCGGCCTCGCCTTCGGCTTCCTTCGGATATGGAGGGTCGGTGGCTATCTTGGCCACCTCCCTGCCCCAGAGGGAGGTCACGGTAAATAGCCTTGACGAAGTCTCGACCTTCGCGTACCAGTTCTTGCCGTCCGGGGTGGCGTCGCCCAGATAAAACATAAGGGGGTAGCCGGACTTGTCCAGAAGACGTACCCTGGTCCTGGGCGACTCCAGGCCGTACTTGGCTGGCTCGTCGATCTGCTCTGCCAGGACCCGGCTGGACCTGGGGCCACTGAGGATCAGGGTGGCGCCTGACCAGGCCGCGGTGTCCACCGGCGTATCGTTACCGTCCTTGATCACCCATTGACCCTCAGTTATTCGAGCGTACTCCGTCTGGGCGTCCCCGTGAGTCACGGATATGTTGGCGATGTTGTCCACGTTGATCTTGTATAGCCATGGGGGCTGTTTCGTCGGCTCCTTGGAGCGAAGGGAGTAGGTTATGCCGACCGACCCTCCTATGAGCAGCAACACCAGTACCAGCAGGATTGAAAGCCTTACGTTCATGGCACACTCACTTCGCTCTGAACGTTCCTAACGCCTTCTCCACCACACGAACCCTCCCGCGAGGGCCATGAGGAAGGGGAGCAGTAACCAGCCGGTGTATCTCATCACGTTTTTCCCGTTGGTGCCCGGATCCAGAAGCCGAAAACCGGAAAGTTTGGGCCTGATGTTGGCCAGCGCTATGTCCCCCACCAGCCAGTTGACGGAGTTGAGGAAAAGGTCGCTGTTGCTGGAGGTGTGGAAATAGGTATTGTTGGCAAAGTCCGAGTCACCCACAACTACCAGGGAGGCTTGCGGGAGGCCGGCGAGACTGGCTGGCGGCTCCTCATCCAGGGGAGCAAAGGCCTTGATGGCGACGGCTGGGAAGAAGAAGTCCCTCCGGTCTCCCGGACGAGGCTCGTTGCGCGTAGGATCCTCTATCAGCCAGCTCTCGCCGGAGGTAAGTCCCAGGGCGGTGCCAAATATGGTGGGAGGCCTTTCGTCCTCCTCTTCCTCATTCTGTTCACGACTGGCTGGGAAGAACATCACTCCCTCATCCGCCGGTTCAAGGGAGGCGACCCCCGGATAATAGGTGGTGTCTAGGCGCCCCGTAAGGTCTCCGACCGCCAGGAGCTGCCCCAGGGGATCGGGTATAGAAGTGAAGTACTGATCCCGGGCCATCACAGTAATCTCGTTGTTGTCCCCCACCGAACGCTGCAGATCTACAATATGCCCGTCGTTCACCACCACGCCCCAGCGCGCCAGCAGGTCACGCACGGTCTCGGGAGTATCGGGTTCCAAGAGAACCAACATATTACCCCCCTCTTTCAGGTAACCGTGCAGGATCTCGACCTCCCCATCCAGGAGGTCTTTGCTGGGCCCGGCCATGACGAGCATGTTCACCTGTTTCTTACAGCGATCCCCGTTCTGTCCTGTCTCTGGTTCGTCTATGTCACAGCGGTCCCTCTTCAACCTCTCCTTGCCCTCGTCCAAGCTAAGATTGATGTTAGAGACGGCGTAATTCTCACCCAGTATGCCGGCTCGCGCGAATCCGTAGCCCTGGGTGTTGGGCTCTTCGTCCACGATATCTCGCTCTCCGTGCCCGGTCAGAAAGTAGACCTGTTTCTGCTCCTGGCCGGTCACAATGAGCAGGCCGGTCACGAACTCCTGCTCAACCAGCAACCGCCCTGTTCTGAAATAGGCTTCCATGGAGTTAGTTAGAGGCACCTGCTGCCGTTTTTTGGACTTAACGTTTTCGAACACGATGGTGGGGTAGCGCGTGGCACCGTATTCCCCTGCAACCAGAGGTTCTACTATGGGATCGACGAATTCGTAGGAGAACTTTCCCGACCGGATGCGGAACTCCCGCAGCACCTCTTCTACATCGACTCTGAAGACTGCAATTGACGCGTCCTCCCGCTGGGTACGACCGGGCTCAAAGAATACCTTGGCCTCCACGTCCTCATCCAGTCCCTTGAGCAGGTCAACCGTCCGGGGGGCCAGGCTGAACTGCTTGGTAGCCGTAACGTCGAAACGTTTTGGGTTTTCGAAGGCCAGAAAGTTGGCCAGGGCGGCGATGCTCACGGCGGCAACTATCATTATCGCGGTGTTTGTGCCGTACCTGCCGCGGCGGCTAGTTAACGCCTCGCCAAAGGTCTCGAAGGAGATTACCACTGAGGCTGTGAGGAGCACTCCAGCGGCGCCTAACACAATGTACCCGTAGAGGCGAAGGTCTGGGAAGAAGGCCAGCAGTATGAGGCCCAACACGAGGCTTACGCTGCCGACCAGGACAAAGGCGGTGCTTAAGCCACCCAGGGCCCTGGACATGCTCCGGAAGCCGCCCAAGAGCGTGCCAGAGAGCCGTTCCTCCTCGTGGGGCATTGGCTCCTGGAGATCCTGTGGCGGTGGTGGTTCCTGGCTCATCCGCTTGCCACCTTCAAGTCAGCCTTTACCTCCACCGCCGGGTCTCCAGCGACCTCACCGTCAGAAAAAGGAAGACACCGGTCACCGAAACGTAGTAGATTATGTTGCCCGTATCGATGACTCCGCGGTAAAAGTCACCCAGGTGACTTCTTATACCTATTTGGAAAAGGATGGTTGAGGGGAGGCCACCTACCTGTGTGGAAGCCTGATCTATGACGCCCAGGATTAGAAGGATGCCAAACCCCACGACCAGGGCCACTATCTGGTTACTGGTCAGGGAAGAAGCTAAAAGCCCTATGGAGAGGGCAGCGGCGCCGTACAGCAGCAGTCCGAGGTAGCCGCTCCAGATGGGTCCCGAATCCGGGCTTGCATAGACGTAGAGAAGTATCACGTAGAACAGGGTCAGGGCCAGGGTCACAGTAAAGAAAATGAGGCTGGCGAAGAACTTTCCTACCACCACTTCCCAGTCCCTCACTGGGGATGTCAAGAGTAGCTCGATGGTACCCAGCTTCTGTTCCTCGGCCATAAGACGCATGGTCATGGCCGGGGCCAGCAGAATGAGGATGAACTCGCTCCCCTGGATATAGCGCTCTATGCTCGCCTCGGGAAAGAGCTCGTCGATGCTCTGTACGAAGAAGAATCCGGTGAGGGCCAGATAGACCAGGGCGACGATATAGCCCATGGGGCTGGTGAAGTATGCCTGGACCTCTTTTAAGGCTATTGCCAGTGAGACCCTCACGCTTCCAGCTCCTCACTGGTAGTAAGCCTCAAAAATATCTCCTCCAGACTCATACCCACCAACTGGATGGTAAGGAGGCCCCATCCGTTGCTGATTACCACTCTTGATATCGTGGACCTAAGATCCAGGCCCCGCTTGGCCTCTATAGTGTACACGTTCACGTCGCCATCCGCGGAGTGAGAGACGCTTATCACGCCCCTTATACCTCTCAGGGCCTTGGTGACCTGGGGCTCTGGTCCCCGTATCTCTGCCTGCACCCGCTCTACACCCTGTAATCGCTCGGCCAGATTCCTTGGGGTATCCTCAGCCACGATCTGGCCTTCGTGTATGATTAGCACCCGCTGGCACACCATGCTCACTTCTGGCAGTATGTGGGTGCTTAGAATGATCGTATGCTCGCGACCGACGTCTTTGATGAGATTTCTAGTTTCCACGACCTGTATGGGATCTATGCCGATGGTGGGCTCGTCCAGTACCAGCACCCGGGGCTCGTGGAGGGTGGCCTGGGCTATGCCGACTCGCTGACGGAACCCCTTGGACAGCTTGCCGATGATGGTCTTGTGGTAGTCACCCAGGCGGCACAGGTCTATCACTTCCCCAATACGCACCTTGATTCGCCTCGGATTCATGCCCCGCAGCGTGCCCATGAACCTCAGATAGCTATCCACGGTCATGTCGGTGTACAGGGGGACGGTTTCCGGCAGATATCCTATGTACTTTCTGGCCTCCCGGGACTTGTCCACCACGTCGTACCCGGCGACCGCGGCGCTGCCGCTTGTGGGTGGCATGAAGCCAGTGATTATACGCATGGTGGTGGTCTTCCCCGCGCCGTTTGGGCCAAGGAATCCCAGTATTTCACCCTTTCTGACCTCGAATGACACGTCCTCAACGGCTGGGAAGGCGCCATAGTATTTGGTTAGGTTTTTTACTTCAATCATGCCAGCCATATGGCCCCCTTACCTTGCGGCCTCAAAACCCGTATACTGGTTCGGCGGTCTCGAAGGACCGTCCGGTACGTTAATTGTATTACCTCCGTGGATGATATGCCAAAACGGATGTTTTGCCAAGGGGACGTGACGCCAGTTAGGGCCATTACAGACGCCTGCCTGAGAGAGAAGGATGCACTTACTGATAGATGGATACAAGGGGGATACCGCCAAGATGTGGGATGTGGAGCGGATAAGGCGGTTTCTTGATGAGTGTCCCTCCGAACTGGGAATGTCCAAGATCTGCGAACCCCAGGTCTTGACCTACAATGGTCCTATCGACGAGGACTCGGGCGTAACGGGATTCGTGGTCATCGCCGAGAGCCACATAAGCGTTCACACCTTCCCCCACCGGGACTACATTAATGTTGACGTGTTCTCCTGCAAGTCGTTTGATGACCAAAGGGCCCTCCAGGACGTGGTCGAGCTGTTCTCCCTCGGAGATGTGCGGACCTGGCTGCTGGACCGAGGTCTTGAGCACCTCGATGATAAGTACCGTACCCCGCTGGAGACATCAGGAGGGCATATGCGTCGTGGGGTCCGTCCAAGACGAGGTGCCTGAGGCTTGTGGTCCTGGACGTGAGCAGCCTGGGCTATCGGGTACCCAGGCACCTTCACGCTGGCAACTACAACCAGTCTCCCTTCGTGTTCGAACTGATATTACGGCGTGAGCTATGGGCGCTTCGGTAAAGCTAGGCAGGGTTCTGGGCGTACCCGTCAGGCTTCACTTTAGCTGGTTTGTCGCCTTTATACTCTTCATTATCCTGTTCGAGGGACACTTCGAGGAGCGGTCCCGTTTCGACCTGCTGTTTGCCGGGCATTTTGAGCATCCTTACCGGACGTGGTCTGTGGAGGAGCGGTGGATAGTAGCTGCGGCCACGAGCCTCCTGCTCTTCCTCTCCGTGCTTGTCCACGAGCTCTCCCATAGCTTGCTGGCCGTCAGAAGGGGGATACCGATCAGGGGTATTACCCTGTTTATCTTTGGCGGTGTGTCAGAGACCGCCAATGAGGCCGATAGGCCCTCAACCGAGTTCCTGGTAGCCGCAGTGGGACCTGTGTCCAGCATAGTTTTGGGGTTCCTTTTCCTCGGCGTGGCCCAGGGCACGCAGGGTCTGGCGGACCACGTTTCGGCCGTTGCCCTAATACTGGTGTCGGCGAACATAGGGTTGGGTCTCTTCAACATGATGCCTGCGTTCCCAATGGACGGCGGGCGAGTCCTGAGGGCGGCTGTATGGGGCGTCACGGGAAACTATGGACGCGCTACTACCCTGGCAGCCAGGGGAGGCCAGGCGATCGGCCTGGCGATGATAATCGCAGGGATCACCCTGACCTTCTGGAACAGCGCCAACCTGGTCCAGGGGATATGGCTGCTGATAATGGGGATATTCCTCCACGCGATGGCCGCCGCAAGCCATCGCCAGGTGCGCCTTCAGGAGCGCCTATCCAACCTGACGGCAAGGGATGTGATGGCTACCAGCTGTCCGGCCGCTCCGTGTGATACCAGCCTGCGAGAGTTAACGGACGAGCACATGGCCGGCACCGGGTACGATTTTGTCGTGCTGCTCAGGGAGGGGGTGGCCGTAGGGGTCGTCACCCGTAGGCTGCTGGGTCGTGTCCCAAATGACCGGTGGGCCGACACCAGCGCCGCTTCCATCATGGTCCCCCTTGGGAAGCCCTCCCCAATTACAGTTTCGGTCGAACCGGATCAGCCCGCCCATGTAGTGATGGCGCTGATGGATGGCAGGAACGCCCGCCACGCGCTGGTAGTTCAGGAGGGCATTCTCGTGGGGTTCATCGGCCGAGATAGCCTGCGCCGAAGGGCAGGACTGCGAGCATAACCCCTGTAAGAACGGTACCACGGCCCGGCGAGGCCTCGTGCCAAGGTTACACGGCGAACCACCCTATGCTACAATATCAATCGGCAGGTATGGCTGCCTTCTAACCAGATGCCGCGAGGGTAGGACAGTACACATGGGGCCAGCTAACCGGCTGATCTATATGGACCACGCGGGCACCACACCTCTGGACCCGAGGGTCCTTGAGGTGATGACACCGTTCTTCTCGGAGAAATTCGGGAACCCTTCCAGCATCCATATGTTCGGCCAGGAGGCCAGACGCGCTCTGGACGGTGCCCGGGAGAAGGTAGCGGAAATACTGAGGTGCCGGCTCAGCGAGGTGGTGTTTACTAGCGGGGGTACCGAGTCGGACAACGCCGCGATCAAGGGAGCGGCCGCGGCGCTTCAGGCTACAGGTAATCATATTATAACTTCTAGCATCGAGCACCACGCCGTGCTGCACGCGTGCCAGTACCTGGAGAACGTTGGCTTCGACGTCACCTACCTGCCGGTGGACAAGTACGGGATGGTGGAGCCCGATGATGTGGGCCGCGCGATCAACGAGCGGACTATCCTTGTCAGCATCATGTACGCAAACAATGAAACCGGGACCATCGAACCCATCTCCGACATAGCCGGCGTCGTGAAAGAGCGCGCCAGGGCACTGGAGAGGACCATAGTCGTCCATACAGATGCGGTCCAGGCTGCCGGCCTGCTGGACCTGAATACAGAGACTCTGGGTGTGGACATGCTCAGCCTGTCCGCTCACAAGTTTTACGGCCCGAAAGGGGTCGGCGTCCTCTGGGTGCGCCGTGGAACGCCCTTCCTCCCGCAGCAGCTGGGGGGTGGGCAGGAGAGGGAGCGCCGATCTGGCACGGAGAACATACCTGGGATCGTAGGTACCGCGGCGGCGCTGGAGATCGCTGAGTCCGAGCGAGAGTATGTGAGCCTCACTTGCCAGGGGCTCGTGGAAGAGATTGTCCATGGAGTGCAGCGCCACATAGAGGGCGCCCATTTCAACGGCCATCCTGTGCAGCGCCTTCCCAACAACGTTAACTTCTCCTTCGAGGGAGTGGAGGGCGAGACGATCCTGCTTGGGTTGGAGACGGCGGGGATTGCCGCCTCCAGCGGGAGTGCATGTAGTTCCGGCTCCCTCGAGCCTTCCCACGTGCTCCTGGCCCTGGGGCAGCCTGCCGACCTGGCCGGTGGTAGCCTGCGACTGACCCTGGGAAAGGATAATACCGAGGAAGAGGTGGACTATCTATTGTCCGTCCTGTACGATCTGGTGCCCCGGCTGCGTGAAATGCCCTCGCTGGCTCCTTCCGCCACTTAGAGTGCTTGGCTATGGATAAAGTTCTGCGTGCTACGGTTCTCCCCAGGAAACTGAGTAACTTCCGTATTTGGCGCAAAGCTTCGTTGTGCTTGGCGTTGTTGGTGCCGCTGCTCGTGCTGGCGTGCTCCGACAGTGGGTTGCTGCCGGTCGGCAAGGGAACCCGGGGAGAGACCCTGATCCTCAGCATAGAGAAAATGAAGCGTGTGCCGGAGATAAGGTTCAAGGGACTCGATGAGGCGCATTATCTGGTAACCCCTGCCAGTAAGGGGAACGAGCTCGTGATATTGCGCCTGAACGTGTACAACCAGCAGGCCTCCACGATCGTCTTAACCGTGGACGAAGAGGCCGCTGAACTGAGGGGTTTTGAACAAGGCGAAAAGTTTAGCATCCTGAACCTCTATCTGTCGTCGGGGGATTTGGTGGCACAGGATACCGTACGGTTCGTGGACGATACACACCCTTCCGAAGACCTTTACGTGCCCTTTATAGCGGGTCCCATAGAGCTCCCACAGCGCAATTCGGTGATTGGGTGGGTCGTCTTCGAGGTGCCCAAAGGAATCAAACTGAGGGAGCTGCGGTGGGCTGCTGGGGACGTACTTTACGTAAGGTCATAGCGCGGTTCCGGGCTGCTGCGTGCGGCAGATTCTATCGCCCATTCGACTACCCTATCCAATGATTTCGACCCCTGCCCCATGGCGAAAACTGTTCCACATGGGGGCGTCCAGCGCCATCCCACTAACGGCAATTGTCCTGGACCAGGGCGTCATGGTTATTCTGATGGCCGTACTGTCGGGCGTGGCGGTCATCGTAGAGTCGGCCAGACTGAAGCTTCCCGCCGTGAACCGCTTGCTCGTGTTCTGGCTAAAGCCCCTTCTCAAAGAGACCGAAGGCCGCTGGCCTACAGGTGCGACGTATATCGCCATCGCCGCGCTAGCGGCATTTCTACTCTTCGACAAACCGGTGGCCATTACAGCCCTTTTCTTTCTGTCCCTTGGGGACCCCCTAGCCGCGATTGTCGGGGGCCGTGTCCGAGCTATACGGGTCCGTGGCAAGTCCCCAGTAGGGACGTTGACCTTCTTCATAGTGGCGGTTACTGTGGGCGCCGCGCTGTCCGCTGGGGGCCAGGTATCCTTCCAGTGGGCACTGGTGGCGGGCGCAGCGGTGGCCGCTTTGGTCGAGCTTGCTCCAATATGGGTGGACGACAACCTGACCATACCCCTTATCAGCGGGGGGGCCATGACCTGGATGGGTGTATGAGGGCGCCGAGCGGTTAGGACTGGGAGCCGTCGAACTCCTCCACGCCGGCTCGCTGCCGCTGGAAGGCAACGTACTCGTCTCTGGTCATCGCTGGCCTGGACTTGGCCAGCACCTCACGGGCCTTTTCCGCCCCCTGTGATAGCAGGTCTATGACCACCATGGCCATTATCTTGGCTGGATTGACCACCGCCTGCTCGTAATCCAGGATGGTGTACTCTTTGCTGTGCCCCGGCCCAGAGGCACCTCCAGCGTAGGGGTGACATACAGGCATGATCTGGCTCAGGTCTCCCATATCCGTAGAGCCGCCTCGGTTCCTCCCTTCCGGCATGACCAGGACCCTGTCCGTTCCCAGGAGAGTTGTGGCGTTGGCGTGGAACAGCTCCTTAAGGATCGGGTCGTGCTGGAGGGGGAAGTAGCCCGGTATGTTAGTGATCTCCACCTTTGCACCCACCGCAAGGGCCCCAGCCCTGAAGCACCTGTCGACGGTGGCATTATTCTTCACCAAGTCCGCGGGGCTGGACGACCTGACGCGCCATTCCAGTCTCACGTCGGCGGGGACCGCGTTTACGGCCTCCCCTCCTTTTGTGATGATTCCGTGAATCCGTGCCGTCTCCTGTTCTCTGAAGGTCTCCCGGTTGGCATGGATGGCCGCCATGGCCAGGTTGGCAGCATTCAGCGCGTTGATTCCCATGTGAGGTTCCACGCCGGCGTGGGCGCCCCGGCCAGTATAGCGAACG
Organism: Dehalococcoidia bacterium; assembly: GCA_965247295.1. Classification (GTDB taxonomy): domain Bacteria; phylum Chloroflexota; class Dehalococcoidia; order Lucifugimonadales; family JAGWBF01; genus CBDFGQ01. Next base: position 463,799 of record CBDFGQ010000008.1, on the reverse strand, counting down.
TACTTCACCATGTGGCCATTGCTGGTCCCCCCCATGGAGAACATCCGCTCGCCCATGTCGCTGGCCGTATGACACATTATGGCCATGTCCAGGTCGCTAAACTCTCCCAGGCGTATAAGCTCCTGCTTACCGCCCAGGAATTCTAGCTTACCCTGCTCTCTCAGCTCCAGCCGCCGTTCCACCTCTACAAACTCCTCTGCCGGCACGGCAAAGGGCACGATGTTGCCCGACAGCCCGCGCAATACATCCGGGCTGCGTAGGCCTATGACTGTACCAAGCATCATTCCAATCTGTGCATGGTGGCCACAGGCATGTGCCGCACCGGTATCGGGGTCGGCGTGGGGATGTTCATAGACCAGCAAGGAGTCCAGCTCTCCTATGACGGCTACGCTGGGGCCCGGGCCTGCCCCTCCCTGAAAGCTGCCCTTTACCCCGGTAATGGCCAGGCCATCGCTGTGGGGTATCCCCAACTCGTCAAACTTCTGCGCTACCACCTTAGCGGTCCTGTGCTCATTGAATCCCGTCTCGGGATGCTGAAGGATGTCCTTGGCCAGGCCTATGATCTCTCTCTTATGAAGATCAATAGCCTGGGAGGCCTTCCGCTTCAGCTCCTCCACGCTGGCCATATTGACTCCTCCTGCGTTACCCGAGACGGCGATGGCACCGGCCTGCCCTGGGATCACCCGCGGTGTGGCAACTCCTGGCTAAGCGACTAGATGCCTAAGGGACCTGAAGGGACCGTTGGAACGAGGATAACTACGCCGACATCTGATCGAACTCGAACAGCTCGTCTTTTGCCAGGCTGCGCATGAAGCTCAGGTAGTCGCCCTTGCTCATGGCCGGTTTGTGGCCCGAAACTATCCTTCCAGCCTGAGCGGCGCCGTCGGCCAGAAGCTCCACGACGGTAGCGGCCAGGGCTTTGGCTGCGGTAATCACCGCCAGGCTGTAGTCCTCGACGACGTAGTCCGCGCCATGCCCGAGGCCCGTAGCCCCACCCACGTAAGGATGTATTGAAGGGAGAAGCTGGCTGACGTCGCCCATGTCTGTGGAGCCGGTGCGGTGCGGTGAGAGCCCCACGTTCTCCTCTCCCACCAGTGAGACGGCGTTGGCTCGGAACAGTTCGGCGAATTTACTGTCCTGATGGAGGGGGAGGTAGCCTGGGAGGGTCTGGATTCTTACCTTGGCCCCGACGGCCATGGCGCCCGCTTTCAGGGCCCTGTCTACCTTACGGTTGGCTTGCAGGACCGCGTCGATGGTCTTGCCTCGGACGAAGGTTTCCATACGGACGTCAGCAGGGACGGCGCTGACGGCCTCGCCTCCCTTGGTGATGATGGGATGGACTCGAATCGTATCCTCATCCCGGAAGGTCTCCCGATTGGCGTGGATCGCCATGAGCGCCAGCGACGCGGCGTTCAGTGCGTTGATGCCAAGATGGGGGGCACCGCCGGCGTGGGAGCCCCGGCCAATAAATTGAATCTTCTTGGCCACGATGCCATTATTGGTCCCGCTCATACATATCTGTCTGTCTTCGGCGTTGCTGGTGGTGTGACACATCATGGCCAGGTCCACGTCGTCCAGTTGGCCCAGCCTTATGAACTCCGGCTTACCGCCCAGGAACTCGATCTTGCCCTGCTGCCGAAGGGTATCCCTGTACTCGATCTCGATATACTCCTCGGCGGGTACGGCGATGAGCACTACTCTTCCGCTCAGTGCAGGTAGAACGCCCTGGGCCATTAGACCGATTGTGGCGCCCACCAGCATTCCAATCTGGGCATGATGACCGCAGGCGTGGGCCGCTCCGGTGTCCGGGTCGGCTTGGGGATGTTCTCCGACTATGAGGGAGTCCAGTTCACCCATGAGGGCCAAAGAGGGCCCCTCGCTTCCGCCCCTTAGCTCCCCCTTGATACCGGTAAGGGCTATCCCATCCTGAAAGGGTACGTTCAACTCTCTGAATTTGGAGGCGACTAGGCTGGACGTCTTCACCTCCCGGAATCCTGGCTCAGGGTTGGCGAGGATCGTGCGGGATATCTGGACGATCTCCTCGGCCCGGTCGTCGATTTCGGAATATACCTTGCCCTTGATCTCATCCTTAGAAGGCAATAGCCACCTCCTTTGCTGCTGGCAACGATTGTACCAGAGGCGCCCTCGGATGAACACCGGAGCCCCCCTTGGCCAGTCTCATGGACTGTATAATAGGGCCAGGATGAAGGTGGTCATAGCACCCCAGACCTTCAAGGGCGGGCTTTCGGGCGTGGAGGTGGCCCGCGCCATCGAGCGTGGTGTCCAAAGCGTCTACCCCCAGGCGGAGACCGTTCGAATACCAGTGGCCGACGGTGGCGATGGCACCCTGGATGCCCTGGTACTCGGCACCGGTGGTCAGCTGTTCACGAGCAGGGTCATGGGGCCGCTGGGGACTCCCGTGACGGCTCTGTGGGGTGCCATGGGGGACGACACAAGTCGCTGTGCTGAGGGGACCGCTGGTCCGGCCAGCCCGAGTGTAGAGACCCCCTGTCCTGAGGGCCGGGAAAGGGTAGCCGTTATCGAGATGGCGCGGGCCTCCGGGCTGGCACTGGTGCCTCCCAGGCGCCGGGATCCGAGGATAACCACCAGCTATGGTACGGGGGAGCTTATAAGAGATGCGCTGGATAAGGGCTACCGGAGAATAATCGTGGGCCTGGGTGGCAGCGCGACCAACGACGGGGGTGTCGGCATGGCCCAGGCACTTGGAGTGCGGTTCCTGGATTCGAACGGCAGGGAGCTACCATTGGGAGGCGGAGCGCTGTCCAGGCTGGCGCGGATAGATATGTCCAGCCTGCGGTTTGGGGTCATGGAGGCCAGGATTACCGCCGCCACAGACGTAAGCAATCCCCTCTGTGGCCCCAACGGCGCCTCGATTGTTTACGGTCCTCAAAAGGGGGCTTCCCCCAATATAGCCCTGCTCCTGGACACGGCGTTGGACCACCTGAGCCACGTGATTCAGCGGAGCCTGGGTCTCGACGTGAGGGATGAGCCCAGAGGCGGCGCCGCTGGCGGCATGGGCGTTGGGTTGATTTCATTTGCCAATGCCCGGATAGAGTCGGGCGTCGATCTGGTCTGCCGCACGTTGGGGTTTGACGAGCACCTCGAGGGCGCGAACCTGGTGATCACCGGGGAGGGCCGCGTTGACGGTTCCACGGTCTACGACAAAGCGCCGGTAGGGGTAGCGCGCCGGGCCAAGGCCAGGGGTATACCTGTAATCGTGATGGCGGGGCATCTGGGCCCAGGCTACGAAGAGGTTTACAAGTATGGGATAGACGGGGTGGTGCCTCTGCTGGACAGGCCCATGACCTTCGAAAATAGCATAAACCGCACCGCAGAGCTCCTGCGGGCTGCCACGGAGCGGACCATGCGGCTTATAAAGTTAGGCGGTGCCTTCCCGTTGCCCGGGACGGTCACCGGTTAGGTTTTTCTGTTCTTCGATCATCTGGGCTTTGACGAAGGAGATGACCTCTTGGGCCACGTAGATGGCCCTTTCCCCATCTACATCGTCATAGGCTTCGGCCGGTATGCCGCCCGGCAGCATGTGTGGATAGCGGGTGAGATCATGGTACTTATCCAGCAGTATGGCATCCGATTTAATGACATCAAACATCATGTTTATCAGCTTGGCATCCTCGCACAGGTCGGCCAGGGAGTGGCCCCACACGTCTTCCACTTTCTGGCTGTACAGGAAGGCCTTGACCGCCTTCTCCCCCGCCTGCTGGCCCATGAAACAGGCCAGGTTGTAGCGCTTTCCCTCCTGTAGGTATTGCGCATCCTCCAGATCTCTCTCGGCCTGTCGCATCCATCGGGCACCTTCGGCAATCGCATCAGGCACCATAGACCACTCTTCCTCCCTGGACGGCGTTCCGCAAGAAGGGGCTCGTCTCCTTCAGGGTATCAAACTCCTCTGGAGTGTACACTAGGTAGTTAGTCGCCACCATAGGCCCCAGGTGGCTGGTCAAAAAGTCCATGCGCCTGACGAACTTGCCGGGAATGTCCATAACCAGGATAAGGTCCAGCGTGCTTTCCGGACCAACCTGCTCGGTTACCAGGTCGCCGGTCAGGATGGCCTGCTTCACTCCAAGCTGGCGCATCATCTGGGTCACTCGCTCCAGCTCCTGCTCCAGCATTTGACGCCTGAACTTGGAAAATCCTACCCTTATTGGCATACTCGTCCTTCCGCCACGTCCGCGAGCATCCTCTCTACTCTAGCAGTACCAGATGGGCCTCCCTGGGGCCGTGAACGCCCACCACCAGCTGCTGCTCGATGTCGGCCGTACGGCTGGGCCCGGTAATAAAGTTCATGTAGCTCCCTGTTTCTCCGTCCCCCGCGTGATATGCCAGCCGTCTGAGGATAAAAAGGTCTTCCAGGCTATCCACAACTTCATTGCGACTTACCAGGGCCACATGGACCGGCGGAAGCAGGGAAACCAAACGGCTCAACGACCGGCGGGGCAGCAACACAACCGAGCCCGTCTCGGCGATGGCGTAGTCCGCTCCCGTCAAGCCTATGCCCGCTTGAGCCGCCCGCTGACGCAGCTCCTCTCTGGACAGCCCCTCCTCCTGGGCCATAACCGTCACCTCGACCCCCATTTGGGAAAGGGGGGCGTCCACGGCTACCCTCTGAAAGACCTCCTGCCCTGAGCGCACCACCGATCTGGTGGCCGACGACGAGGCAAGGTTGCAGATATAGTCCAGTGCCTCCTCTGGATGGGAAGCCCGGTGGACAATCCAACCCCTCAGCTGGGCGACCTGGCCTAGCTGCTCCAGGAGCTCGCCACCGTCGCTCTCCAATCTCAGTTGGACGGCCCGAGCAGCCTCCCGGATCGCCGGCAGGTCATCCTGAAGACGGGTATAAGGCACATCGGGCTCCCTCTGCCCCTTGCCCAGGGCCCCCTGTACGGACTTAAGGAACTCTTCCCGTTTCAGCTAGTCTATTCCTCCCTGGATAGCTCCTGGTCCCATATCTGGCGGAAGGATCTAGGCGGCAGGGCCGGCAGGTCCCGGTCCTTGGTCCACGCCGAAACTGGAGGGAGGGGTACCGCCCTTATCTTCCCGCGTCTGGCAACTGGTACCTGCACCAGGCGGCCCACCCTGCGGACCAATGATAGCATGGCTGGGCTCCTCATCACGGCATAGTAGGCCCGAGCCATGAGCTTTTCCCCCATCGTCACGTTCCGCTCGCTCCGGCGGGGGCTCTCCGTCAGGTTAGTGCGGAGCTTCAGCAGCATGTGGGGTATATTTATTTTTACCGGACATGCCTCCCGGCACGCTCCGCACAGGGTGGAGGCGAAGGGAAGGTCCTTGGCATCCTTCAGGCCCGTCATCATGGGAGAAACGACGGCCCCTATGGGCCCGGGATAGACCCAGCCATAGGCATGGCCCCCTACCTTTCGGTAGACGGGGCAGATGTTTAGGCATGCTCCGCAGCGTATGCAGTAGAGGGATTCCCTCAGTTCCGGGTCCCGCAGCAGGCGAGTCCGGCCGTTGTCCACGATCACGAGGTGGAACTCCTCGGGGCCATCCTCCTCCTGTGGACCACGGGGCCCGGACACAAAACTGACGTAGCTGGTCATGCGCTGACCGGTGGCCGCCCTGGGCAACAGACGGAGGAAGACGGGCAGGTCATCGAGGGACGGGATGACCTTTTCCATGCCAGTGATGGCCACGTGGATCCGTGGCGCCGAGGTGCAGAACCGGCCGTTGCCCTCGTTGGTGACCATGACCAGGGTGCCCGTCTCGGCCACCAGGAAGTTGGCGCCAGTTATGCCCATATCGGCCTGGAGGAACTTCTCCCGCAGCGTCTCCCGGGCCGCCTGAGCCATCTCCTCGATGCCCTCCAGGTTGGGCCGGTTAATCTTCTCCGCGAAGAGCTGGGAGACCTGCTGCCGGGTCTTGTGAATTGCCGGAGCGATGATGTGGAAGGGCGTCTCCTCGGCCAGCTGGATGATGTACTCGCCCAGGTCCGTTTCCACCGCCTCCACGCCAATGCCGGCCAGGGCGTCGTTGAGGCCCAGCTCCTCCGAGACCATGGACTTGCTCTTCGTAGCGAGCTTGACATTCCGGGACCGCGCCAGGCCGGCCACGATGCCGTTGGCCTCATCACTATCCCGGGCGAAGTGCACCTCCCCGCCGTTGTGTACTACCCTCTCGCTGAGCAGCTCCAGGTAGTAATCCAGGTTGTCGATGGTGTGGCGCTTGATCTCCCTGGCCCGCTCCCGGAGCTCCTCCCACCGTTGGGGGGTCATCTCTTCGATCGCCTCCAGCCGGGCCCTGTCGAAGCCTCCGCCTGCCCTGTTGAGGGCAGCCTGAAGGCCAGGATCAGCGACGGCCCTGGCGGAGGCAGTCTTAAATTGCCGGGTCTTGACCTCAGCCACCTAAGTCTCCTTCCAACACTTGGCCTCCCGCTCCCGTCCTGGCCTTACTATATCCGGACGGCGTTTCCATCTGCCGTTTACGGGACTACTATCCCTCTCCCCCTCGATGGGGGAGTGTCGGAGAGGGGGTGAATCGGCACGTCTCTAGCCTCAGCCTTCAAGGGACAGGCGCATCCGAGTCCAGGAACTGGGCCAGGTGCATGGGCACGACTTCACTGCCGCGCCGGCTCAGGGCTCCCCCAATCTGCATGAGGCAGCCCATGTCGCAGGCGACCAGGGCGGATGCCCCGCTGCCAGCCACGCTCTCGACCTTGTCTTCCGACATGGCTGTGGATATGTGGGGGTACTTCACCGAAAAGGTGCCGCCGAACCCGCAGCAGGTCTCGGCATCCTCCATCTCCACCAGCTCCGCGCCCTCGATGTGGCCGATCAGCTCCTTGGGCTCCTGGGATACGCCCAGCTCCCTCTGCAGGTGGCAGGAGGGGTGGTAGGCCACCTTTCCCTGGTAGCATGCTCCTACGTCCGATGCCCCTAGGACCTTCACAAGGAACTCGGAGAACTCGTAGACCCTGCCGCTCAGCTCCTGCGACCGCTCGTGGAGTTGGGAGTCATGGCGGAACAGCTGGGGGTAGAAGACCCGGATCATGGCGGCGCAGGAACCGGAGGGCACCACGACGTACTCACCAGCCTCCCCCGATGGGGCCTCCGGAAAGCTGGCCAGAACACGCTTTGCCAACCCTTCGGCTTCTCTGCTGAAGCCGGAGTTGAACAGCGGCTGGCCGCAGCAGGTCTGGTCCTTGGGGAAGTCCACCTCGATGCCCAGCCTTCTCAGTACCCGCACCACGCTCACGCCCACCTCGGGGTAGAGTTGGTCGACGAGGCATGTGACGAAGAGGGAGACCTTTAATCCATTTTGGGCTGCCATGTTGCGGAACCCCAGTGGTCCGATTGGCCGCCAGGTCTGGCGACCAGTTCAGGGTATCAGAGAAACTCCCACGTGGCAACGCACGGTGAAGTCCTTCACGGCCCCGCACGCACCTATCCCCCGTGCGGATAAAGGCCGTGCCGGTGCAGCGGAGTGGGCCCGTCGTCGACCCACTAGTCGGAGAGGACTGAGTGCCTGTCCCAAGCTTGCCGAAGGATAAGAGGGACCCCCCCCATCCCTTCGATGCGCTCAGGACAGGCCCCAACGTTCCCTCACAAGGGGGAATGGGACTTCTCTCCCCCTTGATGGGGGAGAGTCAGGGAGGGGGTGATTCCACATCCACCCCAGTCTTCCCCTATCTAGGGAAACGGCCGCACGGGTGGCCTAGCGAGGGGAACCGCCAACCTTTATCCCGCCACCGCCATCGGTTCCTTGTGCGCCGGGCGGCGGTCCTTGATGTGGACCAGCAACGCTGCAACGGTCAGCAACACCAGGTTAGACCATATGGCAACGTCGTACGTCCCCCGCACATCGTAGAGATACCCGCTCAGGAAGGCGCCCAGGCCCGAGCCCACGGGCATCACGGCGAACATCGTGCCGTAGATCGTCCCCAGGTGAGAAACTCCAAAGCGGTCCGAGGCGTAAGCCGCCGTGATGCCCACGACGGCGTTCCACGAAAGGCCGACCAGCGAGATCCCCACCAGAAGGGCGGCCAGCCCCAGGGGTGGGATTCCCAGGAAAGAGATGCCCATGGAAAGCAGCACCACCGCGAACCCCACGGTCCGCAGATGGTAAGAGATAGTGAGAATGGGACGGCGGCCACGCCTGTCCGAGAGGTGCCCCAGGCCAAGGGAGCCGATGATGGCCCAGAGCCCTATGAGGCTGAACCCGGCTGCCGCCACCATGGGATGATAGCCAAGGTCTCTGGCGTAGGACACGAAGTGAGCATTCACGAAGCTCATGGAGTACCCTCAGACAAAATATCCGAAGGTTAGCCTCCAGAAAATGGCACTGTGCAGGGCCTCGCCGAAGCTCGAGTCTCTCGCGGCCACTTCGCCCTCACCGGCAGAGCTCATCCGGCCCACATTCCCAGGACTGGCTACCTCTCCCCTGGGCCGAAGGCCCATATCCTGGGGGCGGTTCCTTATGAGCAGATACCCGAAGGGAAACATCACGAGGAGCAACAGCAATCCAAGGAATAGGTAAGCTTCCCGCCAGTCAAACAGGACCAGGAACAATGACGAGGCCGGCACGAGGATCATGGCGCCGGCGGCACCGCCTCCCATGACAAGGCCCAGTGTCAGCCCCCGGTTGCTGTAGAACCAGGCACTGACTATCTTGGTCAGCGTCGTGCCTGTTCCCAGGGTGATTCCCACGCTCATGACCGAGAAGATGAGGTAAAGCTGCAAGAGGCTGTTGATAAGGGGAAGGAGGCAGAGCATAATCCCCATCAGTGCGACCCCGGAGAGGGCCACCATCTTGGGGCTGTAGCGATCGGCGAGGTAGCCCGCCAGGGGACGCAGCAATCCCGACAGCATGAAAGTGGTGCCGAAGGCCAGGGACAGGGTGCCCCGGCTCCAGTCAAACTCCTCGGTCATGGGCTTGAGGAAGACCCCGAAGGAGAACTGGCTCCCGGAGACGCCCAGGGTCACGAAGACGCTGCCCACTACCACGAACCAGCCGTAATACACGCTGGATCGCCGGAGTATCATGCCCGCGCCGCCTCCCTCGATATGTGGTTGCCTCTATCTTAGGCATATCGCCCTTGCTTGGCAACGCCGGCCCGTCCGTAGCCTGGAAATGGCACCATTGCCTTCGACCCTGGGCCAACCTACTTATGATAAACTTAGCGCATGCCCCTCTCCGGATTTCACCACCTTGTCCGGACCTGGTTCGAGCGGACATTTGAAGGTCCCACAGAGGCCCAGGCCATGGGATGGCCGGCCATCTCCCAAGGCCGCCACACCCTTATAGCGGCGCCGACCGGCTCCGGCAAGACGCTGGCGGCCTTCCTAACCTGCATCGATGGACTAGTACGGAAAGGACTGGAGGGGGACCTGCCCGACACCACCGAGGTGGTGTACGTGTCGCCCCTCAAGGCCCTGTCCAACGATATCCACAAGAACCTTTCTGTGCCTCTCCGCGAACTGGCGGAGCTGGCCGCGGAGCTGGGTATAGCCTTCCCCGAGATCCGTTCGGCGGTGCGAACCGGGGACACCCCGGCCTCCGAGCGCCAGCGCATGGCGAAGCGGCCTCCCCATATCCTGATCACGACGCCCGAGTCACTATACATATTGTTGACGTCCCGAAGCGGCCGGCGGGGTCTCATGGGGGTCAAAACCCTCATCGTGGACGAGATTCACGCCGTGGCCGACGACAAGCGAGGCTCTCACCTGTCCCTATCGGTAGAGCGACTCTGTGGCCTGGCCGAAGGGACCGTTACCCGCATCGGCCTGTCCGCAACACAACGGCCAATAGAGGAGGTGGCGCGATTCCTGGTGGGAAATCGTAACATCCGCCCCGACGGCTCTCCTGACTGTTTGATCGTGGGTGCGGGTCACTCCAGGACCATGGACCTGGCCATTATGCTCCCCGGGATGGAGCTGGGCCCCATCGCCACCCACGAGGTGTGGGGTGAGACCCTGGACTCGGTGGCCGAGCTAGTGCGATCCCATGGGACGACCCTGGTTTTCGTGAATACCAGGAGGCTGGTCGAGCGGGTGGCCCACCAGCTATCGGAGCGACTGGGTGAAGGTGCCGTCGTAGCGCATCACGGAAGCCTGTCGCGGACCATCCGGCTGGCGGCGGAGGAGAAGCTGAAGAGAGGGGATGTGAAGGTCTGTGTGGCCACCGCCTCCCTGGAGCTGGGAATAGACATAGGGCTGGTGGACCTGGTTTGCCAGATAGGCTCGCCTCGCTCCATCGGCCTTCTGCTACAGCGCGTCGGCCGCTCCGGGCACACCCTGGGCGCCACTCCCAAGGGACGCCTGTTCCCCCTGACACGGGACGAGCTGGTAGAATGCGTCGCCCTGGCGCGGGCGGTGAGGCGCGGTGTGCTGGACACCCTGAAGATCCCTCCCTGGCCGCTGGACGTTCTGGCCCAGCAGATAGTGGCCACCAGCGCCGCCGAGGATGTGGGTGAAGACGACCTGTACGACCTGTGCACCAGGGCTTACCCCTACCGGGACCTTCCCAGGGAGAGATTCGACCAGGTGGTCGAGGTGCTGTCCCAGGGTTACGCCCCCAGGCAGGGGAGGGGCGGTGCCCATGTCCATCGCGACCAGGTAAACGGCCGGCTGCGCGGTCGCCGCGGGGCGCGTTTGGCGGCACTTACCAGCGGGGGCGCCATACCCGATACCGCCGATTATGATGTCGTCGTCGATCCCGAGGGGACCTTTGTGGGCACCGTGAACGAGGACTTTGCCGTGGAGAGCCTGACGGGGGACGTGTTCCTGCTGGGGAACACGCCGTGGAGAATTCGGCGGATCGAAAGAGGGCGCGTCCGCGTTGAAGACGCTCATGGCCACACGCCCAGCATGCCCTTCTGGCTGGGAGAGGCCCCGGGACGTACGTGGGAGCTGTCGGAGGAGATAGCCGAGGTGCGCGAAGGGGTGGCCCAACGACTTGCCGCCCCCGAAGAGGCCGAGGGTTGGGTCATCGGCGAGGCGGGCGTTACTCACGAAGCGTCACGCCAGGTTGTTGCTTACATGCTGGAGGGGCAGAGCGTATTGGGGCTGGTGCCCACAGCCAGGAGGGTAGTGGCCGAGAGGTTCTTTGACGAGAGCGGCGGAATGCAGCTGGTCATCCACGCCCCGTTCGGTTCGAGAATCAACCGGGCCTGGGGCCTGGCACTCAGGAAAAGGATATGCCGTACCTTTGATTTCGAGCTACAGGCCTCGGCCACCGATGACGGGATCAACTTCTCCCTGGGACCCCAGCTCTCCTTTCCCATAGGCGACGTGTTCGCCTACCTGAACTCGCGGACAGTAGACGACGTGCTGCTCCAGGCGGTCCTGCAGTCTCCCCTGTTTGGAACCCGCTGGCGATGGACGGCCACGCGCGCGTTAGCGGTGCTGCGTCATACCGGGGGCCGGAAGGTGCCGCCCCCACTGCAACGTATGCGATCCGACGACCTATTGGCCGCCGTCTTTCCCGCCCAGGTCCAGTGCCAGGACAACGCTCCTCCGGCAGACATCGAGCTCCCGGACCATCCTCTCGTTCTGGAGACCGTGCGTGACTGCATGACGGAGGCGATGGACCTCGAGGGGCTCAAGGCGGTTCTGGCCGCCATCGAGAGGGAAGAGATAGAGGTATACGCGAGGGACACGGTACAGCCATCGGTCTTCGCCCATCAGATCCTGAACGCCATGCCATATGCCTTCCTGGATGACGCTCCCCTGGAGGAGCGTCGCGCTCGCGCCGTGTCCCTGCGCCGCGCCCTCCCGGAACACGCCCAGGACCTGGGCTCCCTGGACCTCTCGGCCATCAAGGAGGCAGCGGAAGACGCCTGGCCCCGAATCCGGGACGCCGACGAGCTCCACGACGCCCTGCTGATTCTAGGGGTGGTCCCTGAGCAATGGTTCCTCACTCCGGCACACGGTTCAGCCACTGGAGATATAGAGAGCTGGTTCGGTCACCTTGCCGAAAATGGGCGGGCCCACCGCCTCCGCCATGAAGACGGGCGCCTGGCGTGGGTGGCCACCGAGAGTATCCCCTTGGCCCTGGCCGCATACCCTGGGGCCGCACTGGAGACTGGATCGCCGACGGAGCTTGTCCCTCAGTCGGAACTCTCCCATGAAGACGCCGTTCTGACGGTGGTTCGAGGGTGGGTGGAGTGTTCCGGCCCCTTCTCTGCGGATGAAATGGCGCGGACTCTAGGGGTTCCGGGTTCCGAGCTGAATGTGGCGCTGGCGCGCCTGGAGGGAGAGGGACTGTTGCTCAGGGGACGCTTCCGGCCAGGTGCTACCGAGGAGGAGTTCTGCGACCGCCGAATTCTTGCCCGAATCCACAGGTCCACGATAACGCGGCTGCGCCGGGAGATCGTGCCGTCGTCCCAGGCCGAATTCATGCGGTTCCTCTTCCAGTGGCAGCACGTTGAGCCCGGCGCCCAGCTTCGGGGGGAGGGAGGTGTGCTGGAGGTCATTGAAATGCTCCAGGGCTTTGAGGCCGCCGCGGCGGCCTGGGAATCGGAACTGCTGCCCTCCCGTGTCACCGACTACGATCCCCTGGCGTTGGATAGGCTGTGCCTGGGTGGTGAGGTGGTATGGGGCCGGCCGACCAGGCAGGGCGCAAACGGACCTTCCGCTTCCGGGCGGGTGCCTCTCTCCAGGACCACTCCCATTACCCTCGCCCAGAGAGAGGTGCTGGATTGGCTCCTGGACCCGCCGGTCGACGAGGACTTCATAATCGCCGGAGCATCGAGAGAAACGCTGGAGGTGCTATCCCGGCGGGGCGCCTGCTTCCTTTCCCAGCTAGCGTCCTTGACCAACCGACTGCCTTCAGACGTGGAGGAGGCCCTGTGGACCCTGGCGGCGGCGGGCCGCGTGACCTCCGACAGTGTAGACCCGTTGCGCCAACGGTTGAGGGGTCACTCTGGCAACGGGCGGAGGCCCTCCAGGCTGCGGCGGAGGCCCACCCAGCGGCGAGCCGTGCATAGCCGGTGGTCCTTGCTGGAGGCGGTGGACCAACATCCCGACCCAGCGGAGGCCAGGGCCCGGCAGCTCCTTCGGAGATACGGCATGTTGTTTCCCGAGTTACTGGCGCGGGAGCCCATGGCTCCCCGCTGGCGAGAACTGGTGCGGGTACTGCGTCGGCTGGAGGCACGGGGCGAAATCCGGGGAGGGCGGTTCGTGACCGGGTACGTGGGCGAGCAGTTCGCCCTGCCTGAGGCCGTGGATATGCTGCGCGGCATAAGGAAGCAGGAGCGCGACGCCTGTTATGTGGTAGTCTCGGGCTGCGACCCCTTGAACCTCGTGGGGATACTGACTCCCGGCGAGCGTGTGGCCGCGATGGTCAGAAATAGGGTGGTATTCAAGGACGGCGTACCGGTGTGCTCCCTGGAGAACGGGAACCTGGTGGCCCGATCGCGGGCCGACGAGGCGACCCTTGTCGAGGCACGCCACCTTTTGGGGCATGGCCGTCCTGGCGCCAGTCCAAAGATGGCGCTTACGCGGCAGCCTGTGGGATAAGGGTTCCCGTGGGGCGAAGGGTCCCCCTGGTGGGGGAGGCCGGGTAGTGATGTTTCTCAGGTCGAGGTCCCGGTGTCCGTGGCATCCCGGTGGAGGAGTGCATGGGCAAGCTGGATGGCAAGGTAGTGATCGTGACCGGCGCCAGCCGTGGTATCGGCGCCGAGATCGCCAGATTGTTCGCGGCCGAGGGAGGCAAGGTCGTCTGTGGCGCCCGTACGCTCCGAGAGGGAGACCACCCACTGGAGGGGTCCCTGGAGAGTACCGTGGGACAGATCCGGTCGGCGGGCGGAGAGGCCTCTGCCGTGGCCGTCGACATCTCCCTTCCCGAAGAGTGCGAGAGGCTTGTCCGGGAGGCGCGGGACCTGTACGGGCCGGTGGACGTGCTGGTGAACAACGCCGCGCTCACCTATTTCATACCGGTGAAGGACTTCCCCCTGAACCGCTGGATGCGCTCCTGGGCAGTCAACTTCCATGCGCCCTTTATCCTCAGCAAGCTGGTCATCGAGGACATGGTCCCTCGGCGCGGCGGCAGCATAGTGAACATCTCGTCGCGCGCCGCCGCGGGTCCGGGAAGGGGCCCATACTCTCATGATCGGGACGGCGGTGGGAGCACCTGCTACGGGGCAGAAAAGGCTGCCCTGGAGCGGTTTACCCAGGGCCTGGCCATGGAGGTGTACCGGGATGGGGTCTCCGTTACGTGCGTCTCCCCCTCCCTTATCGTGGCGACGCCGGGCACAATTTACCACGGGCTGGTTTCCGGGCCCGACGACCAACGGGGCGAGTCGCCCGAGCTGCTGGCGAAGGCGGCGCTGCTCCTGGCAACGGAGCCTCTGGACAGGGTGACCGGCCGGGTAACCTACAGCCAGCAGATTCTCAAGGAATTCGGATGGATTCCCGAGGCAACGGGTACCGGCATAGACCCGGCGCTTCGGACAAGCGGGTACAGTGTGATATAGCCTAAATGCCGTGTGCCAGGCACGCACTGTTGGTTCCCTAGAAGGTCATTGAGAATCAGTGGAAGGCCGTATTCGATAGGTAATACGTGCCCTTGACGACGTGACTGGGGAAAGCTATACTCGCTCGGGCCTGGGGCAGGGGCCCTACCGGCGGTCGGGAGAGTAAAGGGAGAGTACCCTATATGGGCACCGGCATGCAGACGTGGACCGAGGAGATAGTCGAGGCTGCGGGGACCAAGGTCCGACTATTCAAGGGGGGCAGTGGGGAGCCACTACTTGTCCTACACGACGAGTTGGGGCACCACGGCTGGTTCCGTTACCACGAGGCCCTGGCGAAGCAGTTCACCCTGTATGTACCGTCCCACGCCGGGTTCGGCAAATCGGAGGGGTTAGACTGGATAATGAACACCCGGGACTTGGCGGGCTGGTACCTTCACGTCCTGGACGATATGGGCTTGGGTCCTGTTAACGTCATGGGCTTTTCCTTTGGCGGCTGGCTGGCGGCAGAGATGGCCACGATGTGTCCTCAACAGTTCAAGAAGCTGGCGCTGGTGGGGGCAATGGGCATCCGGCCACCGGTCGGTGAGATCATGGACATGTTCCTGATTGTGGCCAGGGATTACCTTGGCGCCAGCGTTCTTGATCCGGGCAGCACGCCGGAGTTCAAGGAGCTGTGCCCCGACGAGCCCACGCCCGAACTCGTAGAGGCCTGGGAGCTAGCTAGGTACGGAGCCTCACGGTTGGGCTGGAGGCCGTACATGCATTACCCGGGCCTGCCCCACCTCCTGCGTAGGTTGAAGGGGCTTCCTACCATTGTCATCTGGGGCAGGCAGGACGCCGTCGTCCCCCTGAGCGCGGCCGAAGTTTACCACCAGGCGATTCCGGGCTCGCGGCTGGCGGTCCTGGACGACTGCGGTCACAGACCGGAGATAGAGCGGCCGGACGAGTTTGTGAGCCTGGTGCGGGAATTCTTTGTGAGCTGAGTAAGTCCGTTGAACGGGTTGGTCTGGTCCCCCACTACGTAGACGGCCCGGGAGCACACCCACAGGACCGGCGGTGGAAAGAGGAGACGTAGATGTTTATCGGGTACTTTACCGAGCGACCCTATCAGGACCCCGATTCGGGCTACTTCGGGGCAACGGGTCGCCCCATTATGGACCTGACCGTCAGCAACGAGATATACGATCCGGAGATTGGCGCCCAGCTTTACAACCGGTACCTGGACGAAAAGATATACGCCGAACAGGCGGGCTTCGACGGCTTGGTGCTCAACGAGCACCACGGCACTCCTTTCTGCATGGGAGGCGCCATGAATGTGGAGGCCTCCATCCTGGCGCGCATCACCCAGCGGGCCAAGATCGTACTCCTGGGCAACATCTTGCCCATCTGGGATGATCCCCTGTGGCTGGTGGAGCAGCTCGCGATGATAGACGTGATCTCCCATGGCCGCCTGGTTTCCGGATGGGTACGGGGGACCGGCAGGGAGAGTGTCGCCCATAACGCTCCACCCCACTACAACTGGGAGAGGTTCAAGGAGGCGCACGATTTCGTGGTGAAGGCCTGGACGACACCGGGGCCATTTCGCTGGGAAGGGAAACACTTTCACTTCCGTCACGTCAACCCCTGGGTGAGGCCGTACCAGAAGCCACATCCTCCCATCTGGCTACCCGGCGTGGTCAGCCGGGACTCCTTGATCTGGGCCGCGGAAAAGCGGATCCCTTATATAATGCTGTCCACCGAGCTGGGACCCACAAGGGAAGCTTTCCAGCTCTATCACGACACCGCCGCCGAGCTTGGCTACAAGTCCGGTCCCCAAAACATCGGATACCTGTGGAAGGTCCACGTGGATGAGACGGAAGAGCTGGCAGAAAGCGCTGGGAGGAAGTTCGTCCAGGGCCCCAGCAATCCCTTCCTGGCGGGCAACGAGGGAACCGTAAACCCCGCTCTGCTGACGCTGCCGGGGCTCACGTCGCGCACCAGGGTCCTGCCCACTCAGGCCGTGGCTACGGGGGCCCGGGGCGGTATAGCGGGAGCATATGGCCGGGCTTACGAGCAACAAATTGAGGACTACACCATCATTTCCGGCACCCCAAAGACCGTCATTCCGAAAATTCGCCATGTCCTTGAGTACCTGCGGCCGGGCAGCGTGTTTTTCTGGGACGGCGACGGTGCCATGACCCACGATGACGCCATGCGCAGCCTGAGGCTCATGGGCGAGGAGGTCATCCCCGCCGTTCGCGAGATGGCCAAGGAACTAGACCTGCCGGGTCCCTTTGAAGCAGACCCCGCCGGCGGTCCGCCGCCTGTGGCTACCCAGGCCTCCCAGAAGGGGGACGTAGAACCATCTGGGAAGGAAGGCTAGTTCAGGTTCCGGGCATGGTACGGCGACACGGCCCCCGTTGTTATCGGTCGGGCTAGGATATGGTGTCACGCAAACTACCAGGTCTGTCCACGGACGTTGTGGTCGTGGGAGGCGGGCCGGGGGGCAGCACGGCGGCCACCATGCTGGCGCGCAAGGGATGGCGGGTCCTCTTACTGGAGCGCGAGCATTTCCCCCGGGACCACGTGGGCGAGTCTCTGCTCCCCGCCAGCATCCCCGTCCTGGAAGAGCTGGGTGTACTCTCCGCCATCAGTCAGGCCGGCTTCCTACCCAAATGGGGTGCCACCATGGTCTGGGGGAAGGACAGGACCCCCTGGAGCTGGTATTTTCGAGAGACCAATCTGAAGTATCCCCATTCCTACCAGGTGTGGCGGCCCCAATTCGACCACTTGCTGTTACAGAACTGCCGGGAGAACGGCGTGGATGTGCGGGAGGGCCACCGTGTCATTGAGGTCCTGTTCCAAGACGGCAGAGCTACGGGCGTACGCTATGTTGTGGAAGGGGAGGGCGAGGGGGCCGCGCGTGCCCGGTTCGTGGTGGACGCCACGGGACAGGCCGGCCTGCTCACCAACATGCTTGGGACCCGCCGGTGGGACCCTCTTTTCCAGAATATGGCCGTCTATGGGTACTTCGCCGGATTCCAGCCATTGCCTCCGCCCGACAGCACCAACATCTTCGTGGAATCCTATGAACACGGCTGGATATGGAACATACCTCTGCATACGGGCCGCGCCAGCGTGGGGGCCGTCGTGGATACCCATACGGGCCAAGGTGGGATCCGCGAGCATGGTGTCCGGGCCTACTTTATTGAGCAGATCGGCAGTGCGCCCCACACGGCTCGAATGCTTAGAGAGGCCACCCTGGTCGCCGGGCCCTTCGTCGCCAGGGACTGGTCATACACCTCGGACCGTCTCGTGGGCGATGGTTTCATCCTCGTGGGCGACGCGGCCTGCTTCGTCGACCCACTATTCTCTTCTGGGGTGCACCTTGCCCTGATGTCGGGGGTGCTGGCCGCGGCCTATGTGACCTCAGCCCTGAAGGACCCGAGCATGAGAGAGGCTGCGGGTCGAGTTTACGAGGAACTGTACAAGGTGGAATACGGCCACTTTCGCACCCTGGCCTCCCTGTTCTACTCCAGCAACCGTGCCGTGGACTCCTACTTTTGGGACGCGAGACGCCTCCTGGAGGACAGTGACCACCTGTCTCCTAGGCACGCCTTTATAAACGCCGTCGCGGGGCAGTCACCGCGGGGCTACGAGCGTGCGGTGCTGGAGCGGGGCATCCCACCCCCCGAATTTGTCCACAACGTGCGCATCCTGGAACTGGAGCGAGAGGAACGGCGGACGTGGTACGACGCCGCCCGCTCTCAGGCCGACCTCCAGCGAAACCCGCTTTATCGCGCTGTCCCGTCGCTTGAGTCCGGCGTCAGGGTACACACGAGCCCCGTAATCGCGGATGGGGAGTTCCTTTGGGGACACGTCCTTACCACGGCTAGCCGGCAGCAGGGGACTCCTTGCAGCACCTTGGTCGCGGAACTCGTGGCCCTCATTGATGGCGATGCCACCGTGGCGGACCTGCTGGCCAGGCTGCGCCCGACCGTGGACGAGGGCCGGTGGGAGCAGATGGAATCCAGCGCGGTAGCCGCTCTGGGAATCCTATACGTTGAGGGCGCCATCGCGGAATTTCGGGGCTTGTAGCTAACTCCATGTGAAGGTTTTGTGCCAGGGAGACTAACGTGGAGGCACAACCATGGGCCGGAGGGTGAGATAACCACCGTTATCAAGAACGCAACCATCGTCACGGGCTACAGGGACCGGGCTATTTTTTATGACGCGGCCATAGCCATACGTGGGAGCGAGATCGTGGCCCTGGGTCCTACGGAAGACGTAGGTTCTGTCCATCCCGACGCCGAAGTGGTGGATGGACGGGGCAAGGCCGTCTTTCCGGGCCTGATCAACTGCCATACCCACCTCCTCGCGACCGCCGATAGGGGAATCCTGGAGGACTTTGGCTTTCCTACCACCCTACGTTTCCCCACGAGGACTCGTGATCTGTTGAGCCTGGAGGAACGCCAGGCCATGGGGGTCCTGGGCGCGCTGGAAGCCATCCGCAGTGGCACCACCTGCCTGCTGGAGATCTCCGGTGGGGTTGCCGAGTATGCGGAACACCTGGAGCACACCGGCCTGAGGCTGGTACTGGCGGAAAACATCAACGACCTGGAGGAAGGTGCCGCGAGGCACGACGCGCTGCCGTCCTCGGCGGCGAAGTTGGAAGCGGGTCTTCAACGGAGCGCGGACCTGGTCGAAAGGTGGCATGGGCGTAGCCACGGGCGGGTAAGCTGTTTCATGGCGCCTCACGCTCCAGAGACCTGCTCCCCGGAGCTGCTGCGCCGCAGCCGTGAAATGGCCGAAGGATACGGCATCGGGTATACCGTTCACCTCTCCCAGAGCCTGCTGGAGATCGAGAAAGTGATGGGTGCCCGGGGTGTCAGCCCGACCCACTACCTCTACGCCCACGACTTCCTGGGGCCTCGCCTGGTGGCCGCCCATTGCCGGTACGTGAACGCATCCGAGATCGCGCTGCTGGGGCATACAGGGACCTCGGTCTCCAATAACCCGGCCATCGCGGCCCGCCGCGGTGCCGCCGCGCCGGTGAAGGAGCTGCGGGCGGCCGGCTGTGGTATCGGAATGGGCTCCGACAACATGGAGGAGGACATGGTGGAGGTGATGCGGTCCGGCCTTTTCCTGGAGAGGGTGCGCCGCAACGATGAGATGGATCCCCAACCCGAGGACGTGCTGGAGTGGGCAACATTAGGCGGTGCGCGCGTGCTGGGGTTGAGCCAGCAGGTGGGCACCCTGGAGGTCGGCAAAAAGGCTGACCTGTTCATCGTGGATATGCTGAAGCCCCACCTCGTCCCGACCCTTCGGATCGTCTCCGCCTTCATTCACAACGGCCAACCCGGCGACATCGTGTCGGTAATGGTGGACGGAAAGTGGCTGATGCGGGGAGGTAAGGTATGGACAGTAGACGAGGACGACGTCGTACGGCGTGGTGATGCGGTCGGCCATGCCGTGTGGAGGCGGTTACTGGATATGTACCCGGAGGTTCCGTTCCCCATCTCACTCCCGCCCCGTGGCCAGTAGAACGTTGCCAGGCAGACTTTATACTTGGGACCAGTCTGTCGGCCGCCGACCCCTGTTGATATGCTGGTGAATTAGAGCTCCTTACACGGGGTGTTTCCTGCCCGAAACTTGGGGTACTCCCCAATAACGTTGAGGTGTACGGCCTCTTAGATAGTGACAGCTACGCAATGTATCCTATGTATTACATTCCATCGGGTTATGGGGCAAATGACATGCAAGACATTTCTGGACGTACTGCCAAGACAATCAGAATCAAAGAGGACGTGTATTACCAGGCGAGGGTGGCGGCCGTAACGAGTCGAGAGAGCCTGGGAAAGTGGCTGGAAGACGCCATAGTCGAGAAGTTGAGTCGTGAGTCTCATTCGAAGTCTTTGGTATCGGACGGGAATCATGGCGGCCTGTTGTAAATACCTAGCAGGAGCCTGGCCGAGCAGGAACTATATAGCTCCGCTGGCCTACGTCGGTGCACACGAGGGGCCGATGAGGACGGAGGAAGGCAAAGATGACGACGGTACTCATAGCTGACGACGAGCGTGAAATAAGGAACCTTCTGGCCAGCTGTCGTATAAGCGCCGGGTATAGTGTTATAGAGGCGGGAGACGGACACGCGGCCCTGGAGAAGGCCTGCCGTGAATACCCCGACCTGATCCTACTGGACCTTATCATGCCCGTGATGGATGGTTTCGACGTATTGAGACGTCTAAGGGGAATGAGTTTCGATGATCCCATCGCCGCGTCCATCCCCGTAGTCCTGCTGACCGGACTGTCCCCGGCGGACGGGGAACGTACGGCCCTGAGCCTGGGCGCCAACCACTACTTGACCAAGCCCTGGGAGCCCGGGTGTTGGGTGTCAGCGGTTTTGGACAGTTCTGGGTCCGAGAGATTGGGGTGAAGAAGCTCCTGGTTTGAGGGTTTCTCTGACCTCCTGATTGTACCGCCTCCGCCGGTCAAAAGTCTCTCGCTGTACCTCCTTCCTCTGGGCTAGAATTGCCTCCAGACGGCCTTCCAGCACGTCAGCCGGAGTTACAACCCTGAGCGCCTGATGATATCTTCGGTAGTTGTAGAACTCGACGAAGTCCCGGATGGCCGCCTCCAGGTCTTCCACCACCTCGTATGGCACCTGGTTAATGTCGTCTTTGAGGGTTCGGTGATATCTCTCCAGCTTCCCGTTGGTCTGAGGGTGATAGGGTGCTGCCAGGACGTGGCGAATGCCCACCACCCGCATGTACTCGCGGAAGGCCCGCGATACATAACCTGGGCCATTATCTGAGAGGAGCTTGGTCCGATCCTCCAGAGGTACATCAGTCATACCAGTAGAGTCAACAGCTT
This sequence comes from Dehalococcoidia bacterium, assembly GCA_965247295.1. Taxonomy (GTDB): domain Bacteria; phylum Chloroflexota; class Dehalococcoidia; order Lucifugimonadales; family JAGWBF01; genus CBDFGQ01. The sequence goes on along the minus strand of CBDFGQ010000008.1, from coordinate 442,480 downwards.
GCTGGACCACCTCTATGAGGGAGTCGGCCGTCATGTCCCGTTGCACCTTCCAGGCCAAGATGAACCGGGAGTAGTCGTCCATCACCGTCACGAGGTAGTAGTAGCCCCATCCCACTACACGGAAGTAGGAGGCATCGGTGGCCCACAGCTGGTGGGGCCCTGTGGTCTTGTGCTGGTACTCTTTGCCCGCTGCCAACTGGTATTCGATCCGTTTCACCAGACCCTCCCGTCTCAGGATACGATAGACTGTGGAGGCGGAGACCGATAGGCCTCTGTGGTCGGTGAGCCAAGCCGCCAACTGCCGGCTTCGCCAGGTCGGCATCTCACGGGCTGCCGCCAGCACTACTGCCTCCTCTTCTGGACGCAGGCGATTCCAGGGCCTCTCAGTTCCTTCCGTACCCTCCCAACTACCCTGCCGGTGCCTCCACCTCCACCAATAATACGTGCTCCTGGAAATGCCAAGCTCCCTGAGTCGCCTGTTCTTCCCTCTACCATGTCGCTCCACCTCAGCCACGACCTTCGATTGTTCCACTACGCTCATGCGCCGGTGCCGTTGTCGTGTAGGGGCGGCAGAGCTGTTTTTTTGAAGCGGTGCAACTCCAGGGACAACTCACCCACCAGCTGCTTCAGTTCACTGTTCTCCCGCTTGAGCTGCTCTATCTCTTGCCGGGTCGCATCACGCACACTGTCCCGAGTCAACCTCTCCTTCCCAGCTTCCATAAACCCCTTCGTCCAGGCGTAGTAGGAGTGGGGTTTGATTCCTTCCCGTCGGCACAGGTCATTAACGGTAGTCTCCCGTCTGAACCCCTCCAAGACGATGCGAATCTTCTCTTCAGGGGTATACTTACGGCGGGTCGCTGCACGGACCTGACGCACGAAGCTTCGTGTCTCCTGGCTTCGCTCCTCAGCTTGACTGGCCTGATCCTCTACCTGGGTCATCGATGACTCCTTTCACTTAGGGTTAATCTACCCCTCTGAAGGAGCCTCTACCACCCCCAACCTCCTCGGTTTTCTAGGCCTCAATAGTGTCCAATTGCGCTGACACCCTACACTAAGGCGTTCGAGCTATGCGGGGCAGAGGCCGATGGTGCCATTAGCTGGGTATGTCCCGGACGTTACTTGAGGGATGAGGGAGTACCCGCCATGAAAGCGGGAGCGGATAAGGCGGGCCGTCCGGTGCCACCACTGATAGCCCATGCGCCCGTGGCCGTTCACGAGAACTTCGATGAGGTGCGGGCCGCCGCGAGCCAGCAGTTCGGCAACTTCCCAAAGTCGCCCTTTTACCAACGCATGTTCGCCGCCGTCGGTTTCCCCGAGGCCGCTCAAGGGACGTGGAGCGACGATATGATCGACGCGGTGGTGCTCTGGGGCAACGAAACCCGAGTGATGGAGAGGCTCAAGGAGCTGTTCTCCTTTGGGGCAGGGGAGGTTATGGCTTCTCCTATATCTGCCGGAGATGACCGGGCGGCCTCCCTTGACCGTACAAACCACCTGCTGCCGCGGGCCGCCTCAGAGCTCGCCGGCGGGTAGAGAGCCGGCAGCAATGTGTGAGCTGCCTGTGGAGGTCCTTTAATGAGCCTGCCTTCTTGCGGCGTCGTTACGTATTTAGCGAACCTAGCGGACAAAGTCGTGTAGTTCCCCGTTGTGCAATGCTATTCTTGTGATTAGACACGCTGATCCACAGGAACGCTAGTCGACTTGAGCCATACCGTTATGCCGGTGACAAGTATCAGCACTATTCCCCAGGTCGCGAGCCCAAAGCCCAAAGCGAGAGTAGCTTCTCTTGCCTCAATGTCCTCCAGCCCCCACCGGATTTGTAGAATGCCAGCACCAAAAAGCAAAAAAGAAAAGACCGACCATATTACCTGCCAAGCCCAGTAGCCTGAGCTATTCGAGATGGGTTCATGCCAACTGCCATTGGGAATCCGGGGTAACGACCTGTCACCGGACTCGATGTCTCCCACATTTACCTCCCTTCATCGGCGGAATGCACCGGGCTGTTTCGAGAGTGTTGGGCTCGGCATTCACATTCCGTTCACATTCATAGTATTAATGGAACGCGGCGGGATGCCTATGGTGCCCACACCCGCCGTCGGTTGGTGCTTACCCATTTTTTATTAATTTAATATACATCTTAAACTTGCCCCAATCGCATTTCCCTTTACTGGGGTCGCAGAGTCAACTGCTGATTGTCGCAGGAAAACGTGTCTGACGTAGCTATGACGGCTTATTGACGGGGCTGCGTACCTGTGCAATTATGTGGCTTATCAATGTGGTCACAGGCCACAATCGAGAGGAGGCCAGTCGTGTCGGAGCAGAACAAGACACTGTACCGCAAATTCGTAGATGAGGTTATAAACAAGAAGAACCTGGCGATGATCGATGAGATGATGGCGCCAGATTACATCGAGCATGACGAGATGCCACCGGGAATGCCTGCTGGCGTCGAAGGCCTCAAACAGATGATGGGAATGTTCTTCACCGCATTCCCGGACATGCAGTCCACCACCGAGGACGTGATCGCCGAGGGGGACAGAGTGGTGGGACGCCACACCATGGTCGGCACCCACAGCGGCGACTTCATGGGCATCCCGGCCACCGGCAAGCGGGTCAGCATCGGAGAGATTCACATTGTCCGAATCGTCAACGGGAAAGGGGTCGAGCACTGGGGTCAGGTGGATATGATGGGCATGATGCAGCAGCTCGGCGTCGTTCCCGGACCGGGTGGCGGCTAGGGCGCTATTCGTACTTCTACAGGGCGGGAGTGGTATCATTATCGCCTAACTGGTCCCTGGCACGTGTTGCCGTAACGGGAAAGGGAGGGAAGAGATGCGTATCCTGGTGGTCAATCCCAACACCACCCAGTCGATGACCGACGACATTGAGGCAACGGCCCAAAAGTACGCCAGGCCGGACACCGAGATCGTCGCGGTTAGTCCATCCTACGGTCCAAGGTCCATCGAGGGCCACTTTGAGGAGTACATCGCGGCCCTGGCGACCGTAGAACAGGTTACGAAGGCTCGCGATGACTACGACGCCTTTATAATTGCCTGTTACGGTGATCCGGGCCTCTACGCCTGTCGCGAAGTCACCGATAAACCGGTCATCGGCATCGCCGAGGCGTCGATGCGACTGGCCCCTTTCGTGGCCCATAGCTTTTCCATCGTGTCCGTCATGCCGCGGGTGAAGCCCCTCTTGGAGGACCTCGTACGTCAGGTGGGCATGGAAGCCCGATGCGCCTCCATCCGTTGTACCAACCTCACGGTCCTGGAGCTTGAAGAGGACCCGGAACGTGCGTTGGAGGAGCTCATACTCGAAGCAAAGAGGGCCGTGAAGGAGGACGGCGCCGAGTGCATCCTTCTCGGCTGCTCAGGGATGGGGCCCTTGGAAGAGCGAATGAAGGCTGAGGTCAACGTGCCCGTACTGGACGGGACCGTGTGCGCGGTGAAGATCGCCGAAGCGTTGTATGATTGCCGGCTGTTTACGAGCAAGGTGGCGGCCTTTGCCTGGCCCGTGAAAAAAGAGCTGGTGGCCTGCTCGGAGGTTCTACAGGGTGTCTCGGACGGCAGGACACACGATAGAGTAAAAGGGACCACGGTTGTGTAACGCGCCCAGCACCAACTCCACCGCGGAGTTGTCGGCCACACTTATCTGCCATCGGGACAGGAACCGTTGCTCAGGGTAGATTGAGGGTTCCCAAGCGGGAAGGAGTCGGCTATGGCGAAGGCCGGTTACCGTATCCTGGACAGCGACCTGCACCTCATGGAGCCCCCAGACCTGTACCAGAGATACCTGGACCCAAAGTACCGTGACCGCGCTCCCCTCGCCACCTCCGACCGGGCAGGCCACTATGCCGGGTGGGTGCTGGAGGGCCAGCCGGTTCGACCCCACATCTTCTTTTACGGGCCATGGACGCCGAGGGGATCGACATAGCGGTCATGTTCCGCACCAGCGCCAGCATGCTGGTCTCCATCGACTCCCTCGAGCCCGAGTACTCCCTTGCCCTCTGCCGAGCTTTCAACGACTGGGTGGCCGACTACTGCGTGGAGAATCCCAACCGCCTCAAAGCCACGGCCATCGTTCCCCAGCATGACCCAAAGCTGGCGGCGTTGGAGGCCCGGCGTGCAGTGGAGGAGCTGGGAGCCGTGGCGATCGTGCTGCTGCCCATGCCCGTCGCGGGCCGCCACCTCCACGATGCCGAGTTCGACCCGCTATGGGAGGAGATACAGCGCCTGGGCGTCCCGGCGTGCTTCCACGGCACCTCGGGCGCGGCGTCTGCGGAGTACGTTGGGGGCCGGTTCGCGGGACATCCCAGCTATCGTACCCTGCTCCACGCTTCGACCTTCGCCCTGGAGCTGATGCTGGCCATGGGCAGCATGATACTCGGAGGTGTGCTTGAGCGATTCCCGCGCCTGAAGGTAGCGTTCCTGGAGGGAAACTGTAGCTGGCTCCCCTGGTGGCTGTACCGGCTGGATGACCAGTGGGAGAAGTTCGGGGTTGGGGAGACTGTACAGCTATCGGCCAAGCCGTCCAGCTACTTCACGCGTCAGTGCTACATCTCGGTAGACGCCGACGAACGCCTGGCCGCGGATATGGTGAACCGGCTGGGGGACGATAACCTCGTTTTCTCCACCGACTATCCCCACCCTGACTCCGCCTATCCTCACGCCACCGACGAGTTCCTATCTATCGAGGGGCTCAGTTCGCAGACCCGACGGAAGGTCCTGTGGGACAACTGCGCCCGCCTCTACGGGCTGTGACGGGACACGGGCCAGGGAGTCACGAACCCGTCTAGTCCATGAAGTTGAACGTTTGCCGCCACTCTATGAAATCCTTGAGCCCGGAGGCCATGTCGTACTTGGGTACGAATCCAAGGTCCTCCCGCATGCGAGTGGTGTCCAGGTGGCGGCTGCGCGCTTTCGTCGGGTCCTCTGTGGGAATTGGCTCCACGAACTTGACACTCGGGTGAGCCTCGCGAATCGCTGCAACCATGTCATGAAGGGAAAGCGGATGCCCCGTGGAGATGTTGTACACGGGGTAAGACAGGGAGGCTGCATCCAGCATGACGCGTACCGCGGCGGCGGTGTCTTTCACGTAGCAATGGTCCGTGCCGAAGCTTCGCCCTTCGGTGATCCCTGAGCCATAGGGGGAGGCCTCAATTGGCTCTCCGCGAACCGCTTTGCCCGCCCACTGGTTGGGCAAGGACACGCGGGAGTGATACGGGGTCACCCTCTCTATGGGCCCCCAGTTCTGCGACATTCGTACACTGGCCGTATCGAAGCCGTAAAGATGTCCGTACCGCTGGGTGAGGAGTTCGCCAGCGAGCTTGGTAATGCAATAGAACCCAGGTGCGCTCAGGGGATAAGCCTCGGGGGATAGAGGTGCGTCTTCCCTTAGCGGCTGATCGGAGGTCGGTCTCCCATAGTATACGGCGGCAGAGCTGATGAATATAAATCGCTTTACCTTCAACCGACGGGCTATGTCCAGCGCATTGAGAGTACCTTGGAGGTTTACGTCACACACCCTTCGACCGTTATCTGTCTCCAGATTCCCGTAGGTGCTGTACGTCGCCACGTGTACGATCTTGTCAATCTCGTAATAAGCGGACACCGCCTCGGTGGTCGCCCTATCAACCGTGTCCGCAGTCATCCATATCACGTTATTCGCCCAGGGTGCCAGGTACCGCGTCAGCAGATCATCGGGCGGTACGATATCCAGTGAGATCACCTTATTGCCCTGCTCCACCAGCTCCTTGACGATGTTGGAGCCGGTAAATCCAGTGCCGCCCGTAACTAGTATCGCCATGTCTACCTCCTACAACCAGGCTTACTATAATTTGGGCGCCTATCCCAATCCTGGGGCGTCACATTTCCGGCGCCAGCACCTTGACCTACCTGCGTCGGGTTCAGAATGACATCCGCGTTAGTCTTCTTGGCAGCGTACCCCCACATGGGGTTCTATGACTCTGCACGGGGCCTGGACCGGAGAACCTACACCGGTGGGCGGGTCGCGCTCCAAGTAGTGGCGCCTTCGTAGGCGCTGGCTACCCGGAGCATGGTGGCCTCGTCGAAGGCGCGACCGCCCAGCTGAAGGCCGATTGGCAGACCCTGAGAGTCGAAACCGCAGGGCACGGAGATGGCCGGAAAGCCCACCAGGTTCCACACCCGGGTAAAGCGGGGCTCCAGGATCGGCACCGCGGGCAGCCCGGTCGGCAGCCCTGGCGGTGCGGTGTCGGGAGTTGTGGGGGTAGCGATAACGTCGGCCTGTCCAAGGGCCTGGCGCATCTCTCTAACTATCAGCGTTCGGATACGTTGTGCCTTGATGAGATGATGGGCCAGGAAGCAGCGGGACTCCATTATACGTAGCCCGATCTCGGGGCCATAGTCCGAGGCACGCTGGGAGTAGAGGTAGCGGTGAAATGAGCCGGTCTCAGACCGGGACAGCAGGTCTCCGGCGTGGGTGCTGATATGGGCGTGTGGGACCGTGACATCTACCAGGTGGGCTCCCAGGCCCTCCAGCACCCCCAGCGCACTCCGGAATGCTCCCTGCACCTCAGGCGACGCGCTGGGCAGGAAATAGTCGTCCTTGGGCACACCGATACGGAGCCCTTTGATCCCCCCGTCCATCATCGTAAGGTACTTGGGCACCGGCACGTCGGCCGAGACAGGGTCCTCGGGGTCGAAGCCCGAGATCGCCTGAAGGATTATGGCGGCGTCCTTCACGGTGCGTGCCAGGGGACCGGCGCTATCCATGGACCAGCTAAGGGTCACAACGCCCCGGTGGCTCTCTCTGCCGAAGGTGGGCTTGATGCCAACGACTCCGCAGAAGGCAGCGGGCAGGCGCACAGAGCCACCTGTGTCCGTGCCTATGGACCCGAGGCACTGGCCGGTGGCCACCGCCACCGCCGAGCCGCTGCTGGAGCCACCGGTGATGTGGCCCGCCTTCCATGGATTTACAACGGGATGGAAATACTGGCTCGGCATGTGGGTGGCGAACTCGTGGAGGTTGTTCTTGCCCACAATTATGGCGCCCGCCTCTTTAAGCTTTCTTACTATGGTGGCGTCCCTGTCGGGGACCCACTCCGCCAGGGTCCGGGAGCCGCAGGTGGTGAGGACGTCTTTAGTCTCGATGATGTCTTTTAGAGCTATAGGTATGCCGTGGAGAGGTCCGCGATACCGGCCCGCCGCGATCTCGGCCTCGGCAGCCCGGGCGTCCCGCCGGGCCTGGTCGGCAAGAACGGTAATGAAGGCGTTCAGGCGCCCCTCCAGCTGCTCTATCCGCCCAAGGGCTGCCTGGACAAGATCAACGGGAGAGAGTTCGCGCCCCTCAATGGCCGCGGCGGCCTCGGCGATGGATTTGAAGTGAAGGTCGTCCACGTCCATGCTAATCCCGCGCTATGGGGAGGGCGTAGTAGGGCGGGACGTCTGCCAGCTCACTGTCGTCTACCGAGTCCAGGGCGCCCAGCATAAGGGTGAGGCGACCCGCGACCTCCTCCAAGCTCTCTCGGTCCAGGTCCAAGCCCAGGTAGGTGGCTACCTGGGCCAGCAGCTCAGGGGTGATACCATTTTCCGGCAGATCTTTCATAGCACCTCGGGGTACGCGGCCATCACTCTGATAACGGGCCTTGGTTGATGCACAGGCGAGTATAGCAGGGGAGGATTTCATTGTCCACACGACTACGCGACCACTCAGCGTCTCAGGCGAGACCCGATCCGCCTCGACCGAGCCACAGGTTGAAACAGGGCCCCTTGGACACTCTACGATGACGCACGCTCGCTTAGCGGCGCCCCAGCCTGCAGCGGGGGGCCATGCTATCGGTGGCTAACCCCGGGTACGGAAGGTGTACCTCCGTGATAATATTGACTCGGAGGGCGTGGGGTGTCGAAGGATGCCACCGAGAGCCGATGTGCATGGGAATCCACCAATAACCATCGCGGCGTAGTATCATGTAGTATCATAAGGAAGACCCTCCTCCTTCCCCTCTGCAATTTTACCAGCGGACAGGGAGACGATGAAGAGAACGCTACATATAGGATTGCCCGTAGCCGTTGCGGCGATTGCCCTGGCCATCGCGTTTGCCGCATGTAGCCGCTCCGAGGTATCTACGCCCACGCCAACGCAGCTACCCGACCCGACTTCGGTGGTGAAGTCGGAGCCGACCTCCCCGCCGGCACAGGTACCCGATCCGACCCCGGTGCCGAAATCGGAACCGACCTCCACGCCCCCACCTCCCGTGAATCTGACCCAGCGGACCGGCGGCGAGGTCGGGGACGAGGCCCCTGAGTTCCAGGCCATCTCCAACTGGCTCAACTCGGACCCGCTGACCATGGATGACCTGCGGGGTAATGTGGTCCTCATCGACTTCTGGACGTATACCTGCGTGAACTGCATTCGCACGCTGCCGTATCTAAAGGACTGGCACGCCAAATACGCCGACGTGGGCCTGGTCATCGTGGGAGTCCATTCACCCGAGTTCGAGTTCGAGAAGCTCACCGACAACGTGGTTAGCAGCATGGCCGGCTTCGGCCTGGAGTACCCTGTGGCCCAGGACAACGACTTCGGCACGTGGCGTGCCTACAGCAATCGGTACTGGCCGGCCAAGTACCTGGTGGACAAGGATGGCATCGTCCGCTACACGCACTTCGGCGAGGGCGCCTATGGGGAAACCGAACGGCAGATCCGCCAGCTCCTCCAGGATGCCGGTTTCGACGTGTCCGACGTGGTGGCGAGCGCGGTGCGGGAGCCCAAGCCCGACGCAGCGGCCTCGAACCAAGAGCCTGCCAAGCGCATCACCCGGGAGCTCTACGGCGGCTTCGATCGGAACAACACCTCCGGCGGCATCTACGTCGCCCACCCTGAGTACTACGACGGCCCTGAGCGGGTCGTGTTCTACAACGACCCCGGCGATCACCAGAACCACTTCATCTTCCTGCAGGGACCCTGGTTCAACGGACTTGAGGAGCTTCGCCACGCGCGAGAGACGGAGGGCTACGAGGACTACATCGCCCTCAAATTCTTCGCCAGCAGCGTGAACGCGGTCATCGACCCACAGGAGGGCGAGCCCTTCGAGGTGGAGGTCACCATCGACGGGCGGCCGCTACGCTCCGAGGAGGCAGGCGCCGACGTGGTTGTGGCCGATGGCCGCAGCAGCTTCAGGGTGGACGAAGGGCGCATGTATGAAATCGTGGCGCTGCCCAAGTTCGATGGCCATGAGCTGAGGCTCAGCTCCACCTCAGAGGACTTCTCACTGTTCGCCTTCACCTTCGGCGCATACTCGGAAGGGCCATAGGCGCCGTGATGCTCAGGCGCCTCCGCCATCCGGCCCGTAGTGTGCTTCCCGCCCTAGCGGCGCCAGTTATCGTGCTGGCGTTGGCGTGTGGCAGTGCCTCTGTTCCCAGCTCCACACCGACGCCCACCCTCGCTGAGCCGGCCAGCAGGGGTATCGAGCCGATCCTTGCCACAACCGTGTTGCGCGTAGGCACCCAGCGCGTTGCTTTCCTCCTTGCCAGTGAGGAGGCGCTGATCCAGGCGCCGGAGGCGACTGTCCAATCGACGTTCCTGGGAGCCAGGGACGCATCCGGTGAGACCAGGCAGGCCACCTTCCGCCTGTGGCCGTACGGGGTTCGCGGCGCCTATAACACGGAGTTGACCTTCGACCGTCCCGGCCCTTGGCGGCTTGACATTACGGTGGACGGTGAGGAGATGTCAGGCGAGACCCAGCTGGTGGTGGATGTCGCAGAGCGGGTAGCCGTGCCGGAGATCGGAACAATCGCGCCGTTGAGCCGCACCAAGACCCTCAGCAGCGTGAGCCGCATCCAGGAGCTGACCTCCGACTTTACCCCGGACCCGGACCTGTACCAGCTTACCATTGCAGAGGCGGTCATCGGTGCCAAGCCCGCGGTCATCGTGTTCGCCACGCCGGCATTCTGCAGCAGCCCCACCTGCGGGCCGCAGGTTGATACGGTCTCTGAGCTGAAGGACCGGCACAAGGGCGAGGCGAACTTCATCCACGTGGAGATATATGATAACCCGGACGAAGTCCAGGGAGACCTGAGTAGGGCGGTCGTGACGCCGGTCGTGGATGAATGGGGCCTCAGCACAATCCCCGACTGGTCCAACGAGTCGTGGACGTTCCTGATCGGCTCCGACGGCCGAATCGTGCAGCGCTATGAGGGTTTCGTCACCCTTGAGGAGATGTCCGAGGCGCTCAGTACCGTGCTCGCGAAGAGCTAACGGTCACGCTTCAACGTGTCTTATTATGAATTGGTTTTGGCGGGAGTGGGAGGGAGTCGAACCCACCTGCCCCGTGCTTAACGAGGCACAACGGATTTGAAGATGTATCGCTGTCCGGACAGGTGCTGTCGTATCTGGCGTGTTGTTGTTCTATCCCACAGATTGCAGCCGTAACCAGGGTTTCATCTCGTCCTGTAGTACCCAGTAGCAGGGATTTCGTGACCATTTCGTCTCCCATCAACGCCAATACCGGGGCAACCGTGGAGCCAGCCTCCCCGAGAGGGACTTTCCAATGTTTCTACGTTGGTACCAGGAAGGGAAGTTCCCGCTGGATAAGCTGGTCACGAGGCGGTACAATCTGTAGGAAGCCAACCAGCCGCTGAACGACCTCGCCACCGTCGCATTGCCGGACGGGCTGGTACAGTGTTCTAGGGATTTCGACAAAGGATGCGGGCCGGCGCCACCCAAGCCTCGGCGTGGGTTTACCTAACCGCCCCGAAAAGCATTCGCGAGCGCCTCGCACGAGACTTCTGGCGTTAAGATCCTCACTTTCGAGTCCGCTCTGGAACCTATCAAAAATGGATGGGTGATATGGCCAAGCAAGGTGTGGTACCCGATGAGTTGACCAAGCCCTTCTGGGACGCCGCCAACGAGGGGCGGCTGATCATTCAGAACTGTAAAGCCTGCAACAGGCTCCAGCACCCTCCGGCGCCGACGTGCGATCAATGTGGCTCAGGGGACAACCTGGAGTGGAAAGAGATGAGTGGGCGGGGCAAGATATACAACTACGGTGTGGTGTACGACTGCCCTGTCAAACTGCTTCATCAGGATCAACCGTTCAACGTCGCGGTCATCATGTTGGACGAGGATCCCGGTATCCAGATGTACTCCCACCTCCCCGGAACTCCGGTGGACGAGGTCCCAGTGGGGGCCAGTGTAGAGGTGGTGTTCGAGGCGACCGCAAACGGACAAAAGGTCCCCGAGTGGCGGGTATTAGGCTAGACACACCTATTCCCCCAGGTACGTTAAATCATCGTAGACAGGAGTGAACAATGCACCCCCAGAATCCTCCAGCTTCCATGTATCGAACCGCAGAGGGATTGGGGTTATGGGAACACAGAGGGAAGGTCGCAGCAGTCGGTGTAGGGCACTCTCCAACTGCCCGACGCTGGGACGGAAGACCCGAGACATCTGTGGGCGCCTGGAGCATCCTGGCGCTAAGGAGGGCGATAGAAGACGCCGGTGTCCCGCCAGATCAGATTGACGGCTTAGTCCTCGACCCTTTGACCACTACGGGGGCTTACTGGCCGGAGGGCAGACCCGTCCCCATTGACGTAGTCAGCGCCTTCAATCCCACTAGCGACCCCTTGGACGGTATCGCCAAGCTAAGCGCTGAGTGGATCTTAAAGAACATGCCGGAGCTGACGAATGTCAAGTTCGTCATGTATGTTCCTAATTGTATGTCCCACGCCATCGTCATCGCCGCCCAGGCCGTGGGTGATGGCCTCACTAACACCTGCCTAGTCCTCAAGGGCTGGCATAACCTCGAAGGCCGATACTACCAGGGAGGGGCTAACGCCGAGGACGCCATTCTCGGGACTAGCGCGATTAGAGGTCTCTGGGGTACCCCGGCGTGCTATGGAACGGCCCTGCAGTTCGCCGAATACTGCCGGAAGTACGGCAAAACCCACGACATGATGGCCCCATTCATGGCCAACTCGAAAAGGAACGGCCTTTTGTTCCCGGAGGGGTACTGGGCCCAGCACCGGCCTGAGCAACTGACTGCGGAGGACTATCTGGCCGCGAGGTGGATAGCCAAGCCGGCGAACCTCTTCGATAATGACATACCGACCATGGTATGCGCGGCCTACCTGTTCACGACCGCCGATCGGGTCATGGACATGAAGCAAAAGCCCGTATACATACTCAACCATGCGACGAGCAGGACAATGCCCAGGAGCCTCACTCCAACCCTGGATGAGGTCGAGGAGAACACCGCCAGGACCGCGAGGAAGATCTATGAGGGCGCCGGGATCACCGCAGCCGATCTCTCCTTCGAAAACATGTATGATGGCTTCTCCCTGTTCCACCAGTTCCACATAGAGGGCCTCGGCTACCGGGGCATAAAATTTGGGGAGGCCCTAGACTTTTACCAAACGGATATCAGTATCGAGGGACCGAACCCGGTTTCTCCCAGCGGCGGCAATATCGGAAGCGGCCGCAGCCGTTTTTGGATGCATACCGACTGCATCCAGCAGTTGCAGGGACGGGCGGGCGCTCGACAGGTAACGGGGGTAAAGCCTGAGATCGCGGTCTCCGGCGGTCCCATGCCGATGGGAGGAAGCGGCGGCAGTTTTACTGTGTGGAGCGCCACTCCTGACTAGGCCCTGCGGGGCCACTCCATTCCAAGGATGATGAGGTCCCCGGGCGGCCTGTTGAATCACTTACACTTAAGTGAGCGTACGCCTGCTACACATTATCTAGAGAGGAACCTATTTTGGTGATACTGATAAGTTTTGACATTGACGGGACCCTGGAGGTAGGTGACCCCCCTGGAATCCTGACCATGGACATGGTGAGGAGAGCCAAAGAGAAGGGTTTCTTGATTGGCAGTTGTTCCGACCGTCCAATGAGTGGACAGCAGGCCATCTGGGACCAGCACGACATCTCGGTAGACTTTGTCGTCCCGAAACATATGCTCTCTGAAGTGAAGGCGAAGTTCGCGGCGGATGCTTACTACCATATTGGCGATAGAGAAGACCTGGACAAGAAGTATGCGCTAGAGGCGGGATTCGAGTTCCTTTGGCCACACCAAGCCGTTTTGAAGCCTTGGTTCCTACCAGACGGCAACCCTGGGCGCGTATAAGGGTCCCCTTGCCCGCCACAAGTAGCCTGCCCGGACTATGGGCAGTCCCCGGGTTGCAGGAGAGGCATGGCTAGATCACGCTTCCCTCAGCCAGAACGGCTAGCTCCGCCCTGCTCAGGCCTAGCTCTCCACATAGGACCTCTCCGTTGTGCTCCCCGATAAGAGGCGCCCGACGCGAGATTTTCCAGGGAGACCTGCTGAAGATTCCGCCGTGACCTGGGTGCCGGAACTTCTTTTCTAACTCCGGATACTGCACCTCTGTCCAGAACCTGCGTTCTTCCACGTGCAGGTCCTCCATCACCTCGCCGGGCGACCAGACCGCCCCTATGTTGAAGCCCCGCTTCTGTCCACCGTGGTATACCTGGTTCCGGGTGAGGTGGCCGATTAAATAGAGGAACAGTTCATTGTCGGTAATCGCATCGGGGTTCCGTATCTTCTCATCCAGCAGGTCCCGCGCGATTCCTAGTTCATCTATCCACGCTCCCAGTACCTCTATCTGCTTCGGGGTCAGCTCGCTCACGATCTGGGCGGCGACGTTGACGTATTTGCCATCCGCGCACATGTGCTGCGCCAGATCCGAGGGAGTGAAGGAAGCGTGTCGGCCGGTTTGTCTCCGGACTACCTCCTTGCGGTAGATGTACTGCGTCACAATGTTTTCGGTAGTCAGGGCACAAGAATCATGAATAGAAACATCTATGTTCTGCCCAAGGCCCGTCGCCGTCCGGTAGACCAGTGCTGCCGCGATTGCGATGTAGGCATATTGGCCTCCAATGTGCCACGCCTGTCCGCCTCCAGGAGCTATGGGCGGCGCATCAGGCACTTCCTCTTCTGAGTAGCCGCAGCCGGCCATTTGCCCGCTAGATGCCAGGTGCAGCAAGTCACTGCTTTGATAGCTTTTCCACGGGCCACTCTGCCCAAATGGCGTCAGAGAGCACATGATCAGCGCAGGATTGTCCTTCCGCAACTCCTCATACCCCAGCCCCAACGACGCCATGTATCCAGGTCTAAAGGTCTCCAGAACCACGTCCGCCTTCTCCGCCAGCCGCCGGAACAGCTGCCGCCCATAGTCCGTCTCCAGGTTCAGGGTGATGCCCCGCTTTGAGGTGTTGTAATGCCAGAAAGAGAGGCTCCGGTCCGGGTGCGGTGCGTCCTGGTAGAACGGTCCCACGGTACGGGCCGCCTCCCCACCCGGCGGCTCTATCTTGATAACGTCTGCCCCTATGTCGGCCACCAGCTTCCCGCACCATTGCCCCTTCTCGTCAGAGAGCTCCAGCACCCGCAGTCCGGCGAAGGCCCCAGAAGGCTCAGGATTCGGATGCCGCGTCGGGGCCGGAGGAGGATTCGGCCCCGGCCGGTTGCCTGCCCACCGTACGGGCAAAGCATCGTCTATCATCTCTTTGAGGTACGGATAATCATCCATGCTGAGTCCCCTGGGCCAAAAGGCGCCGTCCTTAAACCCGCTCACCAACTCCTCATGGCTGATACCTAGAAGCCCCTCGAACACATCCTTGTTGTGTTGCCCTATCAGTGGACCGGGACGGCTGTTCACCACTGGTCTCTCCGGCATCTTGAACGGAGCGTTCTGAACGGCCCGGACCCCCATTACAGGATGTTCCATCTCCCTGTACATCTCTCGATATCGCAGCTGCGGGTCGTTGTCCACCAGGTCCTGGCTGCCCTGGACGGGCATGGACCGGACTCCTGCAGCCTGGCAGCGCTCCATAATCTCGTACTTGCCCAGGGTCTTGGTCCACGCCTCTATGCCCTGGTCCAGCTCCTGCTGGTGCTCCAGGCGGCCTTCCAGGGTGGCGAACTTCGGGTCCGTGGCCCAGGTGGGCAAGCCCATGACCCCAACCAGCTTCTGCCATTCCTCGTCAGAGAAGCAGGCGATGGTGCACCAGTCGTTGTACCGTCCAGTACTGGTCCGGTAGGCGTTATGGGGCGCCACCGTATGCCCCCTGTAGTTGTTCACCAGGGGCGTCCCCGGCCAGTGGGCGCGGTTCCCCGACGGATACCCTGCCCGTGTATCAGCACGCCCGTTGACCTGCATGTCCAAAAAGACGGGGCCATTGAGTGGCACTCCCGTGATCCACTGGGACATGTCCACGAGTTGCCCCTGCCCGGTCACATTCCGATGGTACAAAGCGGTCAGAGCATACATGGCCCCATACATGCCAGCGGTGTCATCCATGTACGACCAACCCCAACCCGCTGGCGGCTTGTCCGGCAGCCCGGACAGGTACGTCAAACCCGACAGGGCCTGCGCACTGTGTCCCATGATTTGATAGTCCCGGTTTCGGCCCGTGTGGCCGAAACCGGACATCGAAACATAGATGATATCCGACCGAAGCTCCGTCATCTCCTGGTAGCCCAGTCCCCACCGATCCAATACCCCATAGGCGAAGTTTTCGATGACGATGTCGGAAATGGCCACTAGACGTTTGATTAGGAGGATGCCCCGGGCCGTTCGAGTGTTGATGGTGACGCTCAACTTGTTGGCATTGGTGTCGCTGAAATTGCCGAGGGTGTTCAGGTTGACGGGCAGGCCAACTGGTATGTGGGTTGTCCTGCCAGCCAGCCGCCGCGTATTGGGGTTCTCCGGCCATGCAACCTTGATTACTTCGGCACCCAGGGCCCCCAGCCACCGTGTACACCAGGGTCCCGCCCGAACCCAAGTGAAGTCCAGGATTCGGATTCCTGCGAGAACTCCCGGCATAGCTGTAGGTATGGCTTCTGTCTGGGCCATCTTGCACCTCCTGGCCCAACGCCGCCACAAGGCGGCTTCGTCCCTGTCAACGGACGTTACTTTCGCCAGCACATCGTTCGCGCCCCGACGAACGGGCGAGCGAGGCAACCTCAATATAATCTGAGTAGTCTTGGATCAGGTATTAGATAGACAAAACACCGCATTGGGAGGTGGCGGAGCTACTATTGCTCGTCCAGAGGCTCCGGAGATCCGGGGTTGATGTCTGCCCCTATTCCCTGGTCGTTAGCTCCCTTAGCCAGCATTTCCCAGATGGAATTCAGTGCTTTCATAAGCGCAGCATGCTGAGATGCCACAGACTATATGGCTATCTGCTGAAACTGTCAATTCCCTGTATTCGTTCAGTAGATTGGTGACACCTAGGGTCGGAAGCTTCGTCTACGACATGCGCGGGGGCCCGGAACCATATTCGACCATCGAGGACGCCCTACGCATCTTCCAGTGCATCGACGCAGCTTACGAGTCGGCGCGGGCGGGCGGATGGAGGTAGAGTACGGGGTGGTAGGCGGCAGCCTGACCGGCGCGCTTCATGGCGCGGAGAACTATTTGACCTTGGGCTTATCTGGTTTGCTGGAAAGGCCGGCCAACACCTTCTCTGCGGTGATGGGGAGGTCCCGGATTCTTACTCCCACGGCGTCGTAGATGGCGTTGGCAATGGCCGGGGCCACCGGTGAAATGGGGTTCTCCCCGATGCCTTTCCCCTGGTACGGACCCGTGCCGCCCGGGGATTCCACCAGCTCAGTTACCAGCTCCGGGATGTCATTAATAGTGGGTATTTTGGCCTCGCCTAGGCTCAGGGTAGAGATGCGCCCGTCCTCGGATTGCAGCTCCTCCATAAGGGCGTACCCCAGCCCCTGGACCACCTCTCCTTCGATCTGTCCCTGGTGGCCAATGGGATTCACGATAGTGCCCACATCGTGGGCCGTGACGATCTTATGCACCTTCACCTGGCCCGTCTCCGGGTCTACTTCCACGTCTGCCACCTGGGCACAGTAGGATGTCACCTCCGCATGGTCGAGAGTGTGGGAGACCTCGCCGGAGGAGATGGGACCTCCCAGCGCAGCCACGCACTTGGCCGCCAACTCCCGAATGGGTACGCCCTTTTCTGGATCTCCGTCGACGAAGACGCGGCCCTCCTGGAAAACTATTCGCTCCTCCGGCCAGCCGTAGAACTCGGCGGCGAGGCCCGTGAGCTTTCGGCGGACTTCCTGGGCGGCCCTCAGGGCCGCGTATCCTGCGACGCGGCTGCTAGCGGCACCCGCACCCCTGTCGAACTGTATATCATCGGTGGCCAGGTTGATCACCCCCACGTCCTCGGGCGGGATACCCAGGTCCTCAGCCACAAACTGTCGCCCCACGGTTTGGGAGCCCACCCCTGTATCAGGAACCGGCGAGTACAGTGTTGCCTTAGCGTGCTCGTCGAGGGTTACCCTCCTGGTGGAAACGGAGCCCGCCGGGGGCCGCTGTCCCAGGGCTATGCCGCGGCCGAAGTAGGCCCCCTTCCTGCGCACCCCCCAGCTGGAGGACTCGGCAGCCCTCCTCAAGGTCTCCTCGGCGCGGACATGGTGAAAGAGCTGGCCCGTGGCTGAAATATCGCCCTCATGGACCAGGTTTTTAAGGCGCAACTCGTACGGGTCGAGGCCCATTTCACCGGCGATCATGTCCGTATGCGATTCTACCGCGAACACCGCCTGGGGTTCCCCTGGAGCACGATATGAGCCGCAGGGCACGTTGTTGGTGTACGTCATGTAGCTGTCAATCTGAAAGTTGGGGATGCGATAGGGCCCGCCCCCGACCTGACGACCGCCTCGGAGGTTAAGGGAACCTCTGAAGCCTCCGTAAGCACCACCGTTGAACACCACACTTGACTTCCGCGCCCAGAATCGCCCGTCCGTCTTTACGCCAGTCTTGATGGTTATTACCGACGGGTGCCTGGGATTGCCCGCCATCAGCTCCTCGATATAGTTCATAATCATCTTGACGGGCCTCCCTGAACGCAGGGAGAGGAAATAGGCCGCTGGCACATCCATGGCGCCAGCTTTCCCTCCGAAGTCGCCACCGAGACCGCAAGGGTTGACCCGCACCCGGTCCTCGGGCACACCAAGGGCATGGGCTATCTGATTTCTCAGCTGGTAGGGGCTCTTGTTGTTCGCCCAGATCTGGATACACCCAGAATCGTCTACATTCACCACGCTGGTGTAAGGCTCGATGTATCCCTGGTGTACCCAGGTGGTGGTAAAAGTATGTTCAAAAATCAGGTCTGATTCTGCAAACCCCCGCTCCAGGTCCCCGCCGAACCAGGTCTCATGGAACAGGATATTGCCCTGGGGCTTAATCGGGCCTTCTGGACTATCGTACAATGGCGAGCCCTCGTGGACGAGGGGAGCCGCTGGATCCATAGCCTCCAAGGGATCGAATACAGCAGGAAGCTCCTCATACTCCACATCTATCAGCGTGAGGGCGTCCTCGGCCGTGTCTGGATCATCTGCGGCGACGGCGGCCACCTTCTCCCCCACGAACCGTACCTTCTCCTCGGCCAGGACAGGTATATCCAGCAGATTCCGGCCTACTCGTCCACCGGCCACGTCTTTCCCCGTGATCACGGCGCGGACCCCAGGCAGCCTCATCGCGCGGGAGGTGTCGATATGGACAATTTTTGCGTGCGGCAAGGGACTCCTGAGGACCTTGCCCCAGATCATCCCGGGCAGGACCACGTCCGCCGGGTACTCGGTCCTTCCGGACACTTTGTCAGGACCATCTTCTCTCGCTACGGGCCTTCCCACAACCGAGTAGGTGGTCAATTGTTACCTCCTCTTGCCAACCAACGTTGGCCCAGTATAACATCGTGGGTACTTAGTGTGAGCGAGGGGACGGGATTGGCAAGTAGTTATCGCACCGTTCATTTGAAGGTGAACGGCAAGGATTGCGAGCTCAGTATCCCCTGCCAGCGGTTGCTGGTGGACTGCCTTCGATACGACCTGGGGCTGACGGGGACCAAAGAAGGGTGCAGTGTCGGTGTTTGCGGCGCCTGCACGGTGCTGCTGAACGGAAAGATGATCGCCTCCTGCATCGCGCTCGCCGTGTCTGCCGACGGAGCTGAGATCACCACTATCGAGGGGGTGGCCGAGGGAGACACACTTCACCCACTCCAGCAGAGCTTCATTGACTACGGGGGCCTGCAATGCGGCATCTGCACTCCGGGGCATATCATGGCAGCCAAGGCGCTCTTGGACGAAAACCCAGATCCCACTGAAGAGGAGATCAAGGAGTGGATGATGGGGAACCTTTGCCGATGCACCGGATACTACAAGATATTGGAGTCTATCGTTAAGGCTGTGGGGACGCGAAAGGCCCCCGGAAAATGAATAACTTCCAGTACCACAGGCCTCAGAGTATGGAGGAGGCCCTGGGACTCCTGGCGGACCACGGCGATGATGCTCGCATCATCTCTGGAGGCACATCCCTTCTCCTTTTCATGAAGCAGCGTCTCGTGCAGCCAGGACACTTGATCAGCCTGCAAGACATACCGGGACTGGACGATATCGCCCTCACAGACGAGGGCGTGAGCATCGGCGCAATGTGTTCCCACCGTGCCGTCGAGACCTCTCCCGTCGTCCGGCAGGCTGTCCCGTTACTCAGCGAGACGTACCGATATGTGGCCACCCCACGGATACGTAACATGGCCACCGTGGGAGGCGGGCTGGTCCACGCCGATCCCAATCTGGACCCTCCTCCGAGCCTGATCGTCCTGGGGGCGCAGGTGGTGCTCACCTCCGCCTCGGGAGAACGTGCGATGCCAGTGGAGGAGTTCTTTCTGGACTACTATGAGACCGCCATTGAGCCCGGAGAGATCGTTAGCCGTGTGGTGGTCCCCCATGTCCCTCCCAACAGCGGTAGTTCCTTCATCAAGTTCCTGCCCAGGACGGCCGACGACTACGCCACTGTGTCGGCGGCGGCCTACCTTACGTTGAGCGACGACGGAAGTAGCTGCAAGGATGTGAGGATCGGCCTGGGCTCCGTAGGGGCAACGCCCATCCGTGGACGAGGAGCGGAGGATGTTCTAAGGGGCCGGCCCGTAACCCCGGAGCTAATTCATCGGACCGCGCAGGCGGTAGGGGATGAAGTGGAGCCCATGGACGATTTCCGAGGTTCCGCCAACTACAAGCGCCAGATGGCGGTGGTGTTCACCCGCAGAACCCTGGAGCGGGCCCTAGCCGACATCCGGGAGAACCCTTGAGGGAACCAGGGCGTCTCTTCTAACCGTCCCGGTCGTCTCGCGGCGCATGTCAACAGGCGCCTGGATATCCTACCGTTGGCTTGCTATGAAAAGGCACAGAGCCCTGCGTCACCCTACGAGGCACAGGCTGGTGAAAGGAGTGCCCAGATGAAGTTCGAGCAAAGTATCATGGTGCCCACAAGCCGAAGCAAGCTGTGGGATCTGCTGATGGACGTGGCCAGGCTGGGCCGGTGTTTCCCGGGAGTGGAGCAGGTGACATCCCAAGATGGCCAGAATTACCAGGGGGCCATGAAGGTCCGAGTAGGGCCGGTTCGGCTGACCGTGGAGGGCACCATCGTAGTGTTGGATCGAGACCAGGACCGCTGGCACGCTTCCCTACGCCTGGAAGGCTCCGACCGCAGGGTGGGAGGGGGTGTGCGTGGCACTTTGGACATGGACCTACAGGAGGTATCTACCGAAGAGACCGAACTGGTAATTCATAGCGAAATGTCCTTCATGGGGAAGCTAGGAGAGCTGGGGCAAACCGTCGTCCGAAGGAAGGCGGACAAGGTAATTCAGGAGTTCGCCCGGAACTTGAAGCAGGATGCTGCATCCCGCCCATAGGTTGCGATGGTTCGGAACCTGACCGGAGAGCAAGTCAAGCAGCTCATCGACTACAACCAGCTAAGTGTTTACTTCCACCGGCCCAGGGAAGACAGATTCTCGGGTCGTCCCTGCTGAAGGAGCTGGTGGCGAGCGCCAGGGACATCAGGTTGGGGGAGGAACAGGCCCTGGAGAGGAAGGGACTCGGAATGCGCCACCAAGTTTACTAGATGCGTTGAATCCAAGCTGGTTAGAAGCGTTAGCGAGATAGGAGGAGGTTCGTCAATGGCTTACTACATGTACGTTACCCTGCAGGACGATGACAAGATAGCGATTTTTACCATGGGCGCCCAAACCGGCAAACTATCGCCAGAGGCAGAAGTACCCATAAGCGGTGGGCCGTCCCCGCTGGCAATTAGCCCGGACCGCAAGGTTCTTTATGTCGGTCACCGCGGAGGTGAAGCGATGTCCAGCTTCCGGATAGACCAGGGCACCGGAGGGCTTACGCAGATCGGGACGCTATCGCTGGAGGCCGCTCCCACTTATCTGTCCACAGACCGCACGGGTAGGTACGTGCTGTCCGCCTACTACCAAGGCGCCCACGCCGCGGTACATCCTGTCGGAGATGACGGAGCGGTGGGTGGCCCACCCATCGAATGGCTCGAAACGGCCACCGGCGCTCACGCGATGCAGACCGACCCATCCAACAGATTCGCGTTCGTGCCGCACATCGCCGGGAACGGCCCCAACGCCATATTTCAGTTCAGGTTTGACGAGAACACGGGGCATCTTACCCCCAACTCGCCTCCAAGGGTCGAGCCGGAAGAGCACCTGGGCCCGCGCCACTTCTGCTTTCATCCAACCCAGGATATCCTCTACTTTTCCAACGAGCAGGGCTCCAGCGTAACCGGCTACCGCCTAGACACTTCTACGGGAACGCTGTCGGCTTTTCAAACTATTACGACGCTGCCCGAAGGTTACACCGAAAGGAACACCTGCTCCCAGATTCAAATCACTTCTTCTGGGAAATTCCTGTACGCTCCTAACCGAGGCCACAACAGCATCGCGGGCTTCTCCGTAGACCCCTCCACCGGGCGTTTGACGGCCGCAGGGCGGGTGTCGACCGAAGCTGTGCCCAGCGCTTTCAGCCTGGACCCTGAGGACAAATTCGTCTTCGCCGCCGGCTCGGAGTCCGGCCGTCTCGCCTCGTACCAAATCAACGGCAATACCGGCGAGCTCACCCCATTTGAGACTTATTCCGTGGGCAAGAGGCCCATGTGGCTGCTGATGACAAGACTTGGATGATTCGCAAAATAAATCTAAGGGGGACGACGATGCAAACGAGGCAAATGACCGCCAACGCGTCGCATCTAATAATCGAGCAACTCGCGGCGTTAGGGGTCAAATACGTCTTCAATAACTCAGGTTCGCGCGAAGCCCTGTTCTTCAATGAACTCCATTCGCGCCCTGACATACATGGCATCCTGGCACTCCACGAAGGCACGGTTACTGCGATGGCCGGGGGATACACCCAGGCAAATCTGGCCCCAGGTGTAATGGTCGTCCACCTCGGAGCGGGACTCGCCCAGTGTATGGGACAGCTAATCAACGTTTGGACAGGCAGCTTGCCGGTAGTCGTGATCACCTTCGCCGGGGACACC
Organism: Dehalococcoidia bacterium; assembly: GCA_965247295.1. Taxonomy (GTDB): domain Bacteria; phylum Chloroflexota; class Dehalococcoidia; order Lucifugimonadales; family JAGWBF01; genus CBDFGQ01. The sequence goes on along the minus strand of CBDFGQ010000008.1, from coordinate 420,137 downwards.
GGCAGCTTTGCAGATAGGATAAGCCTCGACCTCAGCCACAACGCGGGCCCAACCGCCATCAGTGCCCCCATGACCAAGGCCAGCTGGACAGTTATCGAGCCTGAAGGATTGCCGGCTGCCATCGAGCGCGCATTACGCGTCGCCATGACTCCGCCTGTTGGCCCGGTCCACCTCGCGGTCTATGATAGGTTGCTCGGCCCTGAACAGGTCACTGCGAACATCATCGATGGCAACCTCCAAGAGTTCCGTGCAGGCTACCCATCCGACAGCGATATAGAGCACATCTCCCGAGCTCTTCGCGATGCTAAACGTCCCCTCCTGTACACTGGCGACGGCATCTGGAAAAGCGGCGCCAACGCCGAAGTCACTGCCCTCGCCGAGCGCTTGGGCATCCCAGTTGTGGGCGAACTGCGCGGCGTCTCGATCAAGCATCCGCTCCACTGCGGCGGGCGCCGCCTTGAGCAGGCGGGTGATATCGACCCCGACCTAATATTCTGTTTCGGCGTGCGACACAATGGCAGCGGCACCGCCGACGACTATGCCGCCATTTTCAACGCGGAGCACGTTATCGCTGTAGGCTCGGACGTTGAGAACCTGGAAAATATTCCCGGCCTAGAGCTTGCCGTCCTCGCCGACGAAAAGCGCACGGCCCAGCGCCTTGTCGAGCTAATCGACTCCTCTATGGATGATTTCGCAGACCGACGCGCGTGGGCAAGAGAAGAGGCCGCTTCACTCCGCGCCCGGCGACGGGACGCCGCTCAAAGAGTCGTCGAACAGCCTGGCAAAGTGCGTCCCTACGTGCTCGCCGACGCTCTCGACAGGACCCTCGAAGGAGTTGGTGGCGGCCTAGTAACCATCGAGCAATTCGCCGTCCCCCTGGACATCCTTGAAAACACCGGGCATGCTGGTAACAACGAATACATCAGACCCGCCGGTGGCTCAGAAGGTTATGGTATGGGTGCAGCCATCGGAGCGAAACTCGGCGCTCCAGAGAAGCCGGTCGTCGGTCTCGTTGGTGACGGCTCCCTCTACTACTCTGACTCCGCCCTCTGGACGGCGGCTAGCCACGGCATCCCCGTGCTTTACATAATCCCCAACAATGGCGCCTATGGCATTGTCGCGGGGGCCTTTGGAGGCGCAGACGCCAACATGAAACGAACCGGGGAATACAGAGGCGTCGTCCTCGACAACATAGATCCGGTTAAACTGGCGGAAGGCTTCGGCGTTGAGGGCATGGACGCCACCGACGAATCTAAACTCGCCGACGCCATCGAACACGGTCTCAATACCGTAGAAAAAGAAAGACGCCCCGTCCTACTAAATGTCCATCTGCCCATCGGCCTGCCTGAAGGCGGACGCCCCGGCGCACCATATAGCCTCAAAGACGACATGAGCTGAGATACATCGTCTCATCTCCACCACCAGCGCTGCCACTCAAACAGCGTTGGCCCACAGGAGTCGATGAACTGTCCGCCAAGCACATACGCGAAGGGACAGGCGGTCCTGGCGCCAGAGAGCGTCCTCTCTAATACCCATCTCATGGCCCTCCCTGTGGCATAATGTCGATGGCGGCGATTAGGCCGATAGAACTCCGAGGACATAGCTCATCTAGATTCACCAAGGAGAATATTGATATGTCTGTTGGGATCGTGATTCCACTTTCTCAATCGACATCAAGCTGTCGGTTGGGATGCCAAGGGTGATGCTCACCTTGTTGTCCTTGTCCACGAGAATCTGATCGACGAGCAACCGCAGCACGTCCCTGCGCTTCTCGTCGGGGAGTTCATCGAGCCTGTCGCCGAATTCCCCGGCCCACTGGATGAGATTCTCCATCATGGTCCTCTTCTCAGATGCGCCAGACTCCCTGGCACGGAGGTCATCCAGATCTGCTCGTGCGGTTTCCAGCCGTTCCGTGATGAACTTGCGTTGAAGGTCGAGCTGGTCCTCTGTAATCTTCCCAGACACGAACAGGCGAATGGCCCTTTCCTCCTCAGTCTGTACCTTCCGAAGCTCACGCTCCGCTTTGGCGGACCGCTTCTCCAGGGCACCGTCTTCCTGAGTGTCCATAGCCTCAATGCCGGCGACAATGAGTTCGGGATGCTGGATCATCTGCTTGACCTGGCTCCAGACCAACTCCTCCAGGCGTTCCGCCCTGATCATCGCTGGCCTACGGCACCGGAGGCCGTCGCTGAGCATTCCGTAGCAGTGATAGTGCCGCTGAGGGGTGACCCTATCCTGCCTGTGGCGCTGGCCATTGCGTTTGAGGTAGGTGCGGTTGGAGGAACGGGAGGCGAAGATCCGCCCGCATTCGGCGCACTTGGCGAGGTGTTGGAGCAGGTAGAATGTCTTGGTGTTGCGTGTGGACCGCACCCTTCGTTGTTTCTTTAGGTCCTGCGCCCTCTCCCAAGTCTCCTCGTCCACCAGCGAGGGGATTGGGACCTCGATCCAGGAGTCCTTGGGCTGCGGATAGACCGACTCCCCTGCCTCCGTCACAATCCACCGGGCCTTGCCGTACCACCAGGTGCCTGTGTAGGTCTCGTTACCAAGGAGGAAGCTGACGTATGCCTTGTGCCAACGGGAGCCGGCCTTCCTCGTCGGGGCGTTGTCCCTGGTCAACTGTCGGACGATGGCCGTCCCAGCCATGCCTTCATGGACGTACATTTGGAAGACTCGGCGGACCACCTCGGCCTCCGGCTCATATATCTCCAGCTTGCCGTCCTCCCCGGTACGATAGCCGTAGGGAAGGCCGCCGGACGGTATGCGGCCTCGCTTGGCCGAGCCCCGCTTGCCCATGGTAGTCCTCTCCCGGAAGTTGTCCAGCTCTATCTTGCCGATTGCCGCCATGAGCCCAAAGGTCTTCATGTCGATGGCGTCCATGACGGCTTCCAGGTTGATGTGATAAGCCTCCACCACCTCCATCAGAGCGGCTGCGGGGTACATGCCCCTACTCAGGCGGTCCGACTTCCAGCAGACGATGGTGTCGAACCTTCCCCGTCTGGCGTCGGCCAGCATCCTCTGGAACTCGGGGCGCTTCTTGGTCCAGCCCCTACCCACCTCCTGATATCGTGCGGTGATGGTCATGCCCTTGCCCTCGCAGTAGGCTTCCATCTCGATGGTCTGCTCGGAAAGAGAGGTCTTGTCCTCTGTGTCTTGGCTCTTGTCGGAGACGCGGGCGTAGATGGCCGCCCTCTGTCCATTTGCCTGTCTCTGTGTCCTGGTTCTCGCCATGATTTCCTCCTTTATTCCTTCTCCTTGAACATCAAAAAGACCCGCCTCCTGTCGGGAGCGGGTCTGCGAGTAGTACAATCACATCGCATCACCTGTCCATTCGGGTGGAGCCACGGCCCGGGGTGTTAGCGCATCGCCGGGCCAACTTCTACCCAGCATTCTACTCTGTGGCCGAGGCACCGTCAAAGGGCCATTCTCAAATGCGCTACGCTAGGCCCTCTTTGTTGCATCGCAGGCTCCACGGAATCGACAATGAGTTCCATTGGCACAATTTCTAATGAGTCTGCCGTTCCCGCTCGTTGCGTTGCCTCGCTCACTTTTTCGGATTCTCTACTGTCAGCGTGCCGCTACTTGGCGGAGCCTCTGACGCTATCGAGCCGCGCGATTCTATCACCTGCCGCGTTCGGTGTAGGGTGTCAGCGCAATTGGACACTATTGAGGCCTAGAAAACCGAGGAGGTTGGGGGTGGTAGAGGCTCCTTCAGAGGGGTAGATTAACCCTAAGTGAAAGGAGTCATCGATGACCCAGGTAGAGGATCAGGCCAGTCAAGCTGAGGAGCGAAGCCAGGAGACACGAAGCTTCGTGCGTCAGGTCCGTGCAGCGACCCGCCGTAAGTATACCCCTGAAGAGAAGATTCGCATCGTCTTGGAGGGGTTCAGACGGGAGACTACCGTTAATGACCTGTGCCGACGGGAAGGAATCAAACCCCACTCCTACTACGCCTGGACGAAGGGGTTTATGGAAGCTGGGAAGGAGAGGTTGACTCGGGACAGTGTGCGTGATGCGACCCGGCAAGAGATAGAGCAGCTCAAGCGGGAGAACAGTGAACTGAAGCAGCTGGTGGGTGAGTTGTCCCTGGAGTTGCACCGCTTCAAAAAAACAGCTCTGCCGCCCCTACACGACAACGGCACCGGCGCATGAGCGTAGTGGAACAATCGAAGGTCGTGGCTGAGGTGGAGCGACATGGTAGAGGGAAGAACAGGCGACTCAGGGAGCTTGGCATTTCCAGGAGCACGTATTATTGGTGGAGGTGGAGGCACCGGCAGGGTAGTTGGGAGGGTACGGAAGGAACTGAGAGGCCCTGGAATCGCCTGCGACTAGAAGAGGAGGCAGTAGTGCTGGCGGCAGCCCGTGAGATGCCGACCTGGCGAAGCCGGCAGTTGGCGGCTTGGCTCACCGACCACAGAGGCCTATCGGTCTCCGCCTCCACAGTCTATCGTATCCTGAGACGGGAGGGTCTGGTGAAACGGATCGAATACCAGTTGGCAGCGGGCAAAGAGTACCAGCACAAGACCACAGGGCCCCACCAGCTGTGGGCCACCGATGCCTCCTACTTCCGTGTAGTGGGATGGGGCTACTACTACCTCGTGACGGTGATGGACGACTACTCCCGGTTCATCTTGGCCTGGAAGGTGCAACGGGACATGACGGCCGACTCCCTCATAGAGGTGGTCCAGGAAGCTGTTGACTCTACTGGTATGACTGATGTACCTCTGGAGGATCGGACCAAGCTCCTCTCAGATAATGGCTCAGGTTATGTATCGCGGGCCTTCCGCGAGTACATGCGGGTGGTGGGCATTCGCCACGTCCTGGCAGCACCCTATCTGAGGTAGGATGGAAAAAATGGACACCAAAGTCGGAGTAGGATAATACGACGGAGGTGTCAGAATGAAAAGGGTTCCACAAGGAAGGTACAGCAGGGAATTCCGGCAGGAAGCAGTGAGGCTGGTAACAGAAGAGAAGCTATCATTGCCAGAGGCAGGCCGCCGGCTGTCCTTGCCGCCATCGACATTAGGGTACTGGGTGAAGGCACATAGGGCTGGCAAACTGGGAGATGTGGGCAAGACGTACAGGCCCATGACAGAAGTAGAGATGGACCTTGCCCGGACGAAGAAGGAACTGGCGGAAGTGAAGATGGAGCGGGACATACTAAAAAAAGCAGCCGCGTACTTTGCCAGGGAGTCGCTGCCCGGTACGCGATGATGAAAGAACTGCGGCTCGACTACCCCAAATGTGTCTTGGGCCGGTTGTTGAACGTATCGGCCAGTGGCTACTATGCCTGGGTGGACCGGCCATCGTCCAGGCGAGCACAGGAGGAAGTGCGGCTGGAGCTGGAGATCAGGGCAGCCCACAAGCGGACGAGACAGACCTATGGCCCGGAACGGTTACAGCGCGACCTGGCGGAGCATGGCGTTCGGGTGGGCATCTGTCGCATCAAGCGTATCCGAAAGAAGCTTGGCATACGCTGCAGGCAGAAGAGGAGATTCAAGGCCACCACCGACTCCGGGCACAGACTACCGGTTGCGGATAACATATTGGGCCAGCAGTTCAAGGTCTGGAGGCCGAACACTGTGTGGGTGAGTGACATCACCTATATACCGACCGATGAGGGCTGGCTATATCTGGCGGGCCACAAGGACCTGTTCACCGGAGAGATTGTGGGCTATGCCATGGGAGAGCGGATGACCAAGAACCTGGTTAGTCAGTCTCTATTGCGGGCGCTGAGAGCCAAACGTCCAGCGAGGGGCCTGATGCATCACTCTGACCGAGGCAGTCAGTATTGCTCCCAGGAATACAGAGGTTTTCTCGAGCGGTCTGGCCTGCGATCTTCCATGAGCGGGAAGGGGAACTGCTTTGATAATGCTCCGATGGAGAGCTTCTGGGCCACACTCAAGCAGGAGTTGGTCCACCACCGTCATTACAGAAGCAGGCAGGAGGCAGCTCGAGAGATCACGGAATATATCGAGCTCTTCTATAACCGCCAGCGCCGCCAGGCCAGGCTGGGGTTCCTGTCACCCGCGGCGTATGAGCAGAGATTCTATGCCGGACTACCAGCAGCATGAAAGGTTTGGTGTCCACTATTTACGTCCGACCTCAATCACCCTCAGACCAACGGGAAGCTGGAGAGATATCACCGAACCCTCAAAGACGACATTAACCAGGTGCCATACGAGGTGGTGGAAGACCTGGAGGCGGCCATCCGGGACTTCGTCGAGTTCTACAACTACCGAAGATATCATCAGGCGCTCAGGGTTGTAACTCCGGCTGACGTGCTGGAAGGCCGTCTGGAGGCAATTCTAGCCCAGAGGAAGGAGGTACAGCGAGAGACTTTTGACCGGCGGAGGCGGTACAATCAGGAGGTCAGAGAAACCCTCAAACCAGGAGCTTCTTCACCCCAATCTCTCGGACCCAGAACTGTCCAAAACCGCTGACACCCAACACCGCTACTATCGCCAAGGTTGGTCATGAATACCAGTTCAAGTATGGGCCGCTGGGCAAACTAATGGACAGCCTGTGGGGGAAACGAGCATTTACAAAGGCAATTGAAGACCTTCTCGCTGGGTTGAGATATCATATAAGGACAGGAGCGCCGGTAAGCGAAAGCGTCCCCAAAGAAGAGTAAGAAATCGCGGAGGCCCTTTGTTAGAGATAGTACAGAGTTGGCCTTTGGCTCCGGAATCGTTCCCCGCTGCTTTTCAGCTATAAGAAATGGCCCCTTGTCGGTGAGATCGACCCCGCCCCGCCTCCATCACACCAAATTCTCGGCGGGATGTAGTTCGCCACACCCTTACTGTCCGTCCAAATAAGCCACCGAAAAGTTCCGTCACCATGTTGCAACCATTGGCTTGTGGATAAATTCGCCCGCAGCCTCAACAACCGCCGTTTTAGTCTCAATTTATATTGGCGGGAGTGTGAGGGAGTCGAACCCACCTATACCGTGCTTAACGAGGCACAACGGATTTGAATTGTTATGGGCATCGTCCTGTTCTATTACATCATATGTGGGATGGTTTTATCCTGTGCACCATCTCGCATTTTTCCCGTTTTCATCCCTGTTGGTAACAACCCGTCCCAAGGAGTCCGTGGACAATTCGTGGACATCGTACCCATAGCTAATCCATAGGTACGGCTTGGAGACCTGGGCCTTCGTCAACGGCCTGGGCCGCTGATTCCTGAAGCCCGGGGAGTACATCGTGGCCAAGTACCGCTTTCGCACCTTCTACGGGACCAACGTGGGAGGGATACTGAACGATCGGGGGGTCGACACGATCCTAGTGGGCAGCATATCCACGCCCCGAAGCGTGGAGGGAACGGCCCGAGAGGCCAAGAACCTGGACCTCCGGTGCGTAGTGGTCAGCGACTGTTGCGACGGTCCCGAAAAGGACGTGCACAAGTACATCTTCGAGAAGGTGCTGCCCCTGCTGGTCCGCGTCCGCATCACTGACGCGGTGACCGCAGCTCTCCGCGCTTAGGCTCGTGGGTCTTTCACGAGCATAGTGGCACAGGCACAGGGATTGCTTGGCCTGGGGCCGACGTAGATCTCGCGCGCCCCCGCTCCCCTGGAGAGAGGTAACCATGAGTACGCAGCAGAAGCCCGTTGTCTACCTGCTGGGCGCCGGAGTCCTTGTTCGGACGAGAATCACTGTCGGGCGTTGTACACGGTGTGAGGGGTCATGTCTGGCGGCAGCGTTCCCTCGTAGAAGCGCTGCATGTATGGAATCACTTCCCGGCCCAGTGCTCGGTTGTCGATCTCAACCTGCTCAAGGGGGCGGTCCAGCGCCTTCTTGAACTCCGCGAACAGCGCCTCTTTGTCGATTCTGGTGAGCTTGCGATCCCGCATCACCACCTCACCGTCCACGATCACCGTATCCACGTCGATACTGCGTCCCCGGTGGACCACGGCGTCGACGATGGAGACGTCGGGGTCCAGGTACGGCTCCTCGATGTTCCGCAGATTTAGCAGCACGATATCCGCCCGCTTTCCGGGCTCCAGTGTGCCCACCCGGTCACCGTACCAGCTGGCGTAGGCCCCGTTCTCCGTCCCCATCTGGAACACCTGATACGACGTGGGCGGTACGTTCTCCACGCCCGGCACCCTGTGTATCTTCAGGACCAGACGCATCTCCTGGAAAAGGTCTTTGTCGTCGTTGAGTCCCGCCTCATCGCTGCCGATGGCGATCCTGATGTTCCTCTGGAGCAAGGGACCTACGGGAGCTATACCGCTCTGGAGGCGCAGGTTAGAGCTGGCGTTGTGACACACGTTGGTGCCCGAGGAAGCCATGGTCTCGATGTCTTCCTCGGTCACCCAGACGCTGTGGCCACACACCACGTCGGGCCCCAGGAACCCCAGGTCGTAGAGATGTTGGAGGGGGGTCTTTTCCCACAGGCGCAGCCCGTACTGCTTCTGATAGATGGTCTCCAGGAGGTGAATGTGCATGCCGGTGCTGTATTTGGTGGCCATCTCCCTGAAGCCACCCAGGAGTGCGTCGGAACACCTGTGCACGTTGCTGGGCGCCATGGTGATGCGGACCCGCTCGTACCGGTTGTTGCCGTACTTCTGGCAGATGGCCTCCAGCGCCGCCATCAGGTCCTCCACCGGACGATACCTGGACTTTAGGGGAGCCAGGTACCTTTCGGCCAGCTCGGGCGGCATCTGGGCCACCAGCTCCGCCTCCCCTCCCCTGGCCCCGGATACGGTGGCGTCCTGGTCCGATACCGAGGGGGCGTAGGATACTCGCATGCCCGACTCCTGGAAGGCCCGGATCGCCTGGTCGGCCACCTCCAGGTCCAGGGATCTCCACCACCCCGCCCCTCCGTGGATGGCCTGGACGGTGGTTGTGCCGGACTCTATCATCTGTATAGCGCCATAAATCTGGTCCAGGTATGGGTCCACACGCCGGGCGCCCATCCTCGACGCCTGCCATAGCTCCAGGGACAGGTCCGGCGACCCCATCTGGAAGGGGCTGAAGCCAACGTGGAAGTGATCGTTGACCAAGCCGGGCATCACCACGTAGTTGGGGGAGCCGATGACCTCGACATCGGAGTGCCGCTGTCGCAGGTCCTCGTACCTGCCCACCTCGACGATCGCCCCGTCCCGCTGGTACACGGCTCCATCGGAGACCACCTGGGCGGCGTTGGGCCCGGTAATCTTGCAGATGACGTACTTGCCTCGGATCAAGCTGGAACTCACCGCTGGTTACCTCCTGTGACGCGGTTCAACAACGAAAAGAAGTCCTTTCGACACCCCTGATTCTACTCTCATCGTGGCGACCGTGTACACCCCTCCCATTTCGGAGTGCCATCAAATGGGCCGACGCAGCGGCTTAGGTCTGTGGATCAACTTGGGGCAGCCATGTCAGAAGACTCCGCAGACCGGCATGCCTACTTCACACCGATTTTCAGGCTTACCAAGGGGATTCCTTATAGTACTATTCCCTGACGCTGGCTCAGCCCTCTCCCCAAGACAGACAGGGAGTTGGAGTAGAGACGAAGCTCGGCGCCCCCAAATCCATCTTGGAGTCGTTGAGAGAGATCCGTGCCATGAGCGACGAGCTGTTATACGGGAGTTGACTGCATCGGGAGACGGTGCTAATGTTCAACCCGCCATCAAGGCACCATGAATTCGGGTGCAGATGATTTCATCTGGGAAATGTTGGGTATGCTGTCCTAGAGCAGGAAGGGGTGACGCTCGATCGGGAGTCGTTACCGAATTTGTGAAGCTTGATGCTGGAGGTAATCGATGGACCGGGTGTTCTCTACCGATAGGCCAGCGCTACGGGGGGTAACCCATATGGTCTCGTCGGGGCACTACCTTGCCTCGGCGGCAGGTTACAGGCTTCTGGAGGAAGGGGGTAACGCTGTCGACGCAGGCGTTGCGGCCGGTATCGTGCTGGGGGTGTCATTGCCTCAATGGGTCAGCTTCGGTGGCGTTGCCCCCATTATCCTGTATACGGCCGAGACAGGTGAAGTGACCACAATAAGCGGCTTGGGACGCTGGCCCAGAGGGGTTACCCTTGACTACCTGGTAAAACATGCAGACGAAGGCATCCTACCACCCATGCTGCAATGCGTAGTGCCGGCGGCCTGTGACGCCTGGCTAACCGCCCTGGAACAGTTTGGGACTATGTCCTTCGAGCAGGTGGTTGCGCCAGCTTTAGAGCTTTGCGAGAACGGGATTGTGATCCAGGGGACCCTGGCCCACCTGCTGCCCAAAATGGACCCTCTGCTGAACGCCTCTCCCGGTCTTAGGGAGTTGTTGATGCCCAACGGACACCGTCTCGAGGAGGGGGACGTTCTGGTCCAGCGGCAATTGTCACGTACCTTTGGTCGGCTGATCGAGGTAGAACGCGCCCATTCCGGCCAGGGCAGGGAGAAGGCTATCAGGGCGGCGCGCGACTACTTCTATAAGGGGGCCATCGCCAGGGAGATAGGGGATTTCTGCCAGGCCAACGGAGGACTGTTGACGTATCAGGACATGGCCGATTTTGGCGTGAAGCTGGAGAGCCCCATGATAGGTGAGTATAAGGGGTACACCATCTACACCTGTGGCCCCTGGTGTCAGGGTCCAGCCTTGATCGAGGCGTTGAATATCCTCGAACGGTATGACTTGGGTGGAATGGGGCACAACTCAGCCGACTACATCCACGTGGTAGCCGAGGCCATCAAGCTGACCTTCTCCGACCGTCACTACTATTTCGGAGACCCTGAGTTTGTATCGGTACCCATTAAAGGGCTGCTCTCGAAGGAATACGCCAGAGAGCGGCAGGCGTTAATCGACATGAAGGTGGCGTGCCCTGGCATGCCAGAGCCGGGGGACCCGTTCCGGTATCAGCCCGGCCCACGACCTGAGTTCAAACTGGCGCGTGATCCGGCACCTAAACATGCGCCGGTGCCGCAGGACACCAGCTACGTCTGTGTGGTGGACAGCTGGGGTAACGGCTTTTCCGCTACTCCCAGTGACCCAAACCAGAACCATATACCTAGCCTGGGCCTGAATATATCTCCTAGGGGTAACCAGTCGTGGCTACAAGCTGACCACCCTTCCTGTGTGGCGCCGTGGAAAAGACCACGCCTCACCCCCAATCCGGCCATCGCCCTCAGAGACGGCAAACTGTTCATGGTATTTGGCACCCCAGGAGGCGATGCCCAGGTCCAGGCCATGACGCAATTCTTCCTGAACTTGGTGGAGTTTAACATGGACCCCCAGCAGGCGGTGGAGGCGCCTCGTTTTGCCAGCTACAGTTTTCCGCTCACCAGCATGGATCATCCCTACGAGCCTGGGGTCCTACGCTGCGAGTCCGTGATCGATCAGGAGGTGTTGAAGGCACTAGCGGCCCGAGGGCACAAAGTAGAAGACTGGGGAGAGCGGAACTGGAACGCAGGCGGTGTGTGCGCCATACAGGTCGACTCGGAACGGGGTACATTGACGGGTGGCGCGGATTATCGCTGCGATTGCTACGCTATAGGTCGTTAGCCGCCGTACTCAGACATGCCAATATCATGAGCCACGCCCTTTCGCCATAGTTCCCGGTGGACCCCTGGATATCCTTCGCGCAGACGCCGGCGGCCTCGAACTTCCCCCTGTACATGGGTAAGTTGTTCTGAGCATGGTTCAGCGACCGCTTGCGTCGTCCCGGCTGTAGTGCGGCCAGCTCGGCGCGGCAGGCCCGCTCGATGGGTTCAGGTTCTGGTTCCCTGGGGCGCGTATGCTCATGGTCTCCGCTTCCCTCCAGGTTGGGTGCGATCAAGAACCTCCAGGTGGTCTTTTTGAATTTTGTATGATTGCGACGACTAAGAGGGATTAGAAGGCCTGAATGAAAACGTTTCTTCTGCTGGAGAGCCACAGGTTGTCGGGCAACCAAAGGCAGGTGTATATTGATGCCATCCAACCTGGGCCTTATTCGAGGACTCAGTCCCGCCCAAATGGGAAATCCTGGCGGGACGGTGCATTCCTCCTTAATTGGCAAGGTTAGGCCTATCCTGAACCTGCCGAGAGAAATGGGGTGATAAGCCATGGCCTGTACCCTCGCAGACCTGGATGCCATGACCCTGGAAGAAGCTCAAGCAATGCCTTTTGCTGACCGTGACCAACTGCTGGACATCATTATCGCTGATGGGCGCAAGCAGTCCACTGAAATGGCGTCCTACCGGGTTGGGCTCTATTGTGACTATTTCGAAGAAGACCTGGTACGTCTCATCAAGGTGCGTGCTGTCAAGATTTTATGTCGCGGCACCACCGCCTCGGGTTTTGATGGGGTCGTTGTGGGTGAAACCGATGAAGAACAATACCGGGCCGCCTTTCGACATGTGGACACCACCTTGAAGGCAGCGGGGACCAACTTTGGCCGGGTAGTTACTATGGTGATATTCCTCACCAACATGGACAACTGGCCGCTGCTAAACCAGGTTTATAGCGAGTATGTTCCCAACCCACCCTGTCGGGCAGCCATCGGCACCACGGCACTGGCCCAGAAACCGCTTTCTATCGAGATCGTGGAGTGCATCGCTTATCGAGTCTTGCTGTAAGGGCAGTAAGCCGTTGGGTACGTGAAAAGACGGAGTGCATCCATAGGGAGACCGACCGCCGGCAGACTGGGCAAGGTCGGGTAAAGTTCGAGCGTCCTCTCGCAGGCTAGTCGGCCACCCCGTGCTCAAGGGAAGGCGGCATGAGATCCTGCAACGCAGGAAGGAGGTGCAGGCTCATACGATCGAACGGCGAAGACGCTACAACACGGCCCTGAGGGGGCTCATCAGACCTCCATCCAACACCTAATCTCTAGGCTTTCCCAGTGTCCCACTTTTGCTGGTTACTAACACCTCACTTCTCAACTGCATCGAGGTATATAAGCAGCATCGCCCGCCTAAAGGGGGGACGACGTGACCTGGGGGAATGCGTGTCAGTCGAAGGCCCGCGACCCAGGTGTAGGACTGCCAGACACCGTTTCGGGAGCCATATGGAGACGGCGAATCGCAAAATCGCCCTTATCTGGGCGTCGGATCGCGATTCACGGCATAGCAGGCTGGTGCTATGGTTCAGCCCATCACCATCGCCCCGACAAACAGGGTGCCAGCAGTCTGAAATTGAAAAACTCGGCTAAGGACTATTCGTTGGTAGAGGCCAGCTCTCGATGAAGGAGGTAGAGAAAATATTGCCCCAACGCGAAATCACACCACTGATCCCACGCAAGGTGTTGTTCGGTAACCCCGACAAGGCGTCGCCCGAACTCAGCCCCGACGGCTCCAAGCTGAGCTTCCTCGCCCCGGTGGAGGGCGTCCTCAACGTTTGGGTAGGGCCTGCCGGCGACCCCGCGGCGGCGAGTCCGGTGACAAAGGACACCTCCCGCGGCATACGCATCTATTTCTGGGCCTACAACAACCGGCACGTGCTGTACCTCCAGGACAAGGAGGGTGACGAGAACTGGCGTGTCTACAGTGTGGACACCGCCTCGGGGGTGATCATGGACCTGACCTCCCTCGAGGGGGTCAACGCCCAGATACAGCACGTAAGCAAGGACATTCCCGACGAGGTCGTCGTGGGGCTCAACGACCGTAGTCCGGAACTTCACGACCTCTACCGAGTCGACATCGGCACCGGCAAGAGGCGACTGATACAGCAAAACGAAGAGTTCGCAGGATTCTTGACCGACGACGATTACAACGTGCGCTTCGCGTTGCGGCTAACTCCCGACGGCGGCAGCGAGATGCTCAGACCGGTGGATGGAGGCGGCTGGGAGCTGTTCATGAAGGTGGAAGCGGACGACCTGCTGACCACCGCGCCCCACGGGTTCGACAAGACCGGCAAGACCCTCTACATGAACGATAGTCGGGGCAGGGACACCGCCGCAGTTGTCGCCATCGACGTTGATACGGGAGACGCGAAGACCCTGGCCGAGGACCGGAGGGCCGACGCCAGCGACGTGATGGTCCATCCGACGGACAAACACATCGAAGCCGTCGCGTTTACCTACGAGTGCAAGAGATGGGAAACACTGGATGCCTCCGTCGCTGAGGACCTGGACTATCTCCGTACGGTTGCCGATGGTGACATCGACGTGGTAAGCCGGACCCTCGACGACAGCCAGTGGATCGTCGCCTACCTGATGGACGATGGGCCGGTGCGCTACTATCGCTACGCCCGCCAGCAGAGGAAGGCGGAGTTTCTGTTCACCAATCGGCAGGAGCTGGAGGGGCTAGCGCTCGCGAAGATGAATCCGGTCGTAATCAGGTCCCGGGACGGCCTGGACATGGTGAGCTACTACACCCTTCCCGTGGGCGCCGTCGTCGATGGTGACGCCAGGCCCGGGGCGCCTCTGCCCTTGGTCGTGCTGCCACATGGGGGACCTTGGGCTCGCGACAACTGGGGGCACGACCCGGTGCACCAGCTTCTTTCAAACCGGGGGTATGCGGTGCTCAGCGTCAACTTTCGGGGTTCCACGGGGATGGGAAAGGCGTTTGTCAATGCCGGTCGACTAGAGTGGGGCGGCAAGATGCACGAGGACCTGCTCGACGCGGTCCAATGGGCCATAGACGAAGGAATCGCCGACCCCAGCCGCGTAGCCATCAGGGGTGGGAGCTATGGCGGCTACGCGACGCTGGTGGGCTTGACGTTCACCCCCGACACATTCGCCTGCGGGGTGGATATGGTCGGTCCCTCGAACCTGCTGACGCTCATTGAGACCATACCATCATACTGGCAGCCTATGATCGAGTTGTTCGCAAACCATGTCGGCGACCACCGGACGAAGGAGGGCAGGGCGCATTTGACACAACGCTCGCCGTTGACCTACGTAGACAGGATCAAGAGGCCTTTGCTGATCGCCCAGGGGGCCAACGATCCCCGAGTCAAGCAGTCCGAATCGGACCAGATCGTCCGGGCGATGCAGGAAAATAACATCCCAGTGACGTACGTGCTGTACCCAGACGAGGGGCATGGCCTGGGCCGTCCCGAGAACAGGCTCTCCTTCATTGCGGTGGCCGAGTCGTTCCTCGCCGAGCATCTGGGTGGCAGGGCCGAGCCCATCGGCGAAGCCTTCGCCGGCTCGTCCATAACCGTGCCCACCGGTGCCGAGCACGTGAGTGGCCTCGTGGATGCCCTCCGTGAGACATAGCCTTATAGACTACTGTCGCACAGCGGCTAGGCTCGAATGGGGAGCGCGCATTGAGGGGGGAAACACGCCATGAGTAGCGAGAGGGACGAGGCCATCGTGGACGAGTACATGCGACGGGCGGGCAATTCCGATGGAGGCCGGTACATGCTGGCGACGGATGAGCTGGCCTGGATGTTAGGCCATTGTACTCGAATGGCCACGCTGCGCCTTCAGCTACTGCGGGCGGTTCAGGCGGCCCTTAACCAGGAGGGCGGCGGTGCGTCCGACCTGAAGGAACTCCTCACAAACCTGATTATCATGCAGAGCCGAATGGCCGAGCGCGAGGAGCACCTGGATGAGTCGCTGCGTCGGGTCCTGAGGGAGGCGGGATCGGAGCATGTGATGGTGGATGAGGCGGGTCTCAGGGGCGGCATCCAGGCCTCGGTTGATGCATGGGGGCACCTGCGGGCTGTGACTGGTGCCAACGGGTGACGGCACGGGCGATCCCGAACCCTTTCCCTAGTGTGAGCAGTCCAAGCAACCTCTGCCTCACGGTCATTGTAGCATCATGCCCACACAGCAACCTTGTAGAACGCTTGGGCCCCTTCCCAGGTGGCGAAGTCAGCTCAGTCCCGGTCTGGCCCCTGAGGGTCGTAGCGAAGGCCAACGTCAGAGGGCGCCGGTGGGGTTGAGGTGGGTGTGGCTCGTCCTGCAAGTGCCCAAAGGCCAACGTTGCCTGCCTGGGCGTGTGCCTGTAGTTGGAGGAATTCATCCTCTCTGCTGCTGCTCTCCTCTGTGTAAACCCTGGCATGCTCTTGTTGAGCCAATGCGGCGTTGCAGTCCTCACTATCTACGAGAACGTAAGCGAGGAGGCGTCAAGACGATCCCCTTTCTCCAGCCGTGGGGTCGAGTACCAGCATCTTTGGGCCGTTCCCGTAGATGCTGTGTAGCGCGACGAGTGATAAGATGAAGCGTGCAGCCCTCGAAACGCTTAAACAACAGCTTGATAGTCCTCTCGGCCGCGAAAAGACCATATTGCGCGGGGCGACGTGGAGTCCTGCCGTGCATGGTTAGTTCCGTTAAACGAAAGGTCCTATGCTAAGGACGAAGATTGTATGCACCATAGGTCCCTCCTCACGTTCCAGTGATGTTCTGGAACGACTGATATCGGCAGGCATGAACGTAGCCCGGTTGAACTTCTCCCACGGAACCCATGCCGAGCACCGTGAAGTCATCGCCTCCATCCGGCACATCTCGAATACACTAGGACAACCCATTGCCATTCTTCAGGACTTGGCGGGTCCGAAGATCAGGATCGGACCGATCGCAGCGGGCGCGGTAGATATCCAATCAGGAGGCACCCTCACCCTGACCACGCGACAGGTGCCTGGTGACGGGCACGAGATTTCTGTCACGTATCCTTACCTGCCGGAAGATGTTTCACCTGGAGACACACTTCTGCTGAGCGACGGTCTTCTGGAGCTCGAAGTAGTAAAAACGACCGCCGAAGACATCGAGTGCAACGTTCAAATCGGCGGAACGCTCAGTTCACACAAGGGTATCAATGTGCCCACCAGCTCCATCAGAGCACCGGCTTTCACCGATAGGGACAGAGATGATGTCGTTTTCGGCATCGAGTACGACGTAGATTATATAGCGCTCTCCTTTGTCAGGAGAGCGTCGGATGTATTGGAGGCGAAGCGATTCATCGAAGAACAAGGCGGCGCCATCCCGTTGATTGCCAAGATCGAGAAGCATGAAGCACTGAACAACATCGATGAGATCATCGAGGTATCGGATGGAGTTATGGTCGCCCGTGGCGATCTTGGGGTTGAGACGCCACTAGAGAAGGGACCGCTGATTCAGAAGCTACTGATCGAAAAATCTAACCTGGCGGGCAAGCGCGTCATCACGGCGACCCAGATGCTGCGCTCCATGGTGGATAACCCGCGGCCGACAAGGGCTGAGGTGACAGATGTCGCCAACGCGGTTTTGGACGGTACGGACGCCCTGATGCTGTCGGAAGAGACCGCGGTGGGGAGTTACCCCGTTCAGGCCGTGGAGATCATGGCGCGGATCGCCGAGGATGCCGAATCGGGCTTTCCCTTCGATGCCTGGAGACAGCGACCAGACGTCAGAGGCGTTAAACCGTTGGAAGAGTCTGTGGGCCACGCTGCCTGTGATCTAGCAGAGCATATCGACGCTGCGTCCATCATCACATTCACACAGTCTGGTAGCACAGCTAGATTAGTCGCCAAGAACCGACCTCGCAACCCTATTCTGGCGCCGACACCGCTGGAGAATACGTACCGGCGCCTCTCACTCGTGTGGGGCGTTATGCCGGTGCTGAGTGAGACGGCGAGAAACACCGATGAGATGATCGACAGAGCGCTCAACGAGGCGTTGAAGTCCGGATTAGTCCGACGTGGGCAAAGAGTGGTAGTTACATCGGGTGTTCCAGTGGGTGTGCCGGGAATGACGAACTTGATCAAGGTGCAGGTATTGTAACTTGTTACTTTCAGCGGTTTCCTCTCTCGGACGTGCATCGTTACGCACATGAACCGTTACTTCGGGCTAGATTACTACCCGAACGGCTGGACCCAGTGGCTTTCCCATCCGATGGGCCACCGGCCGCCACACCAAAAGGTAGTCCGGTAGTCGCGATAGCGTGGTTGACCGCGTTCCAGTGTGTCCGTACAATCGTCGATGTCAAGGATTATGGGTTCTTTTGACATCCCCAGTTTGATATGGGAAATGGCGGCTTAGAATGGTGCTGGCTATGACGTCAAACGAACTTAGGAGAGGAAGCACTGAGGGGAGGAGCATCATGCCCAGGGACCAGGCGCCCGAGCACGTCAACGCCCAGTCGGTGCGTGACTACCTCGAGGTGATGTGCAAAGCCATCTTTCAGGCGGGCATCTCGTGGCGAGTCGTCGAGTCCAAGTGGCCGGAGCTCCGCGAGGCGTTCCGGGGGTTCGATGCCGACACCGTCGCGAACCTGAACGAGGCGGAGCTGGACGAGCTGACGAGCGACCGGCGCGTCAGCAGGAATCGACGGAAGATCGAGCTGGAGAAGAGCCATGGAAGCTTCCGAAACTACCTGCGCTCGCACAACGGTTTCGAGGAGACGGTGAAAGACCTTCGAAAGCAGTTCAAGTTCCTTGGCGACACGGGGTGCTACTTCTTCTTGTACGTGTTGGGCGAGGAGGTGCCCTCCCACGAGGAGTGTATCGGGCCTCGGCAGCGGAGCGCGAGCCGTTAGGGCAGGTTTGCAACCTGGAATATATGGAGGGTAATCGTGGCCACTAGCCCACAGCTTCAGGAGCTGATCAAACTTTTGAGGTCCACCGCCGGGGAGCCCCGGAGCAGTGTCGAGGAGGCCCGTGCGTCGTACGAGTTGAGGATGTCTAGCCTTGAGCTGGACCCGGACGTGACGACGGAGAGGGTTGGCGCCGGTGGTGTGCCCGCCGAGTGGGTCTCGGCGCCCGGAGCCTCCGAGGACCGGGTTCTGCTGTACCTCCACGGAGGCTACTACGTCATCGGCTCCACGAGGACCCACCGGGTCTACCTGTCCCGGCTTTCGCGGGCCACGGGCGCCCGGGTCCTGGGGCTGGACTACCGCCGGGCCCCTGAAAACCCCTTCCCGGCGGCGCTGGAGGACACCCTGGCCGCCTATCGCTGGCTCCTTTCCGGCGGGGTGGACCCCAAGAAGGTGGTCATCGGGGGGGAATCGGCCGGGGGAGGCCTCACAATGTCCGCCTGCGTGGCCCTAAGGTACATGGGTGAGCCCCTGCCCGGCGCAGCGGTATGCATCTCCTCCTGGGCTGACCTGGCCCACACGGGGGACTCCATGATCTCCAACGCCGATGTGGATCCAACCGTCACCCTAGAGCGGGCGTTGGAGATGTCCAAGCTCTATCTGGCGGGCCGGGACCCGCGAACCCCTCTTGCATCTCCCGTCTACGCGGACCTCCGGGGGCTACCTCCCATGCTCATCATGGTGGGCTCTATCGAGGTGCTCAGGGACGACTCGGTGCGCCTGGCACAGAGGGCCAAAGAGGCGGGCGTCGACGCCACGCTGGAGATATGGGACGACATGCCCCACAACTGGCCCATGTATGCCCACGTGCTGCCCGAGGGCCAGCAGGCTGTGGACCGAATCGGCGAGTTCATTCGTAAGCACACGGCGTGATCAGGCTCCCGGCCGTTCTCGCCTGCCTCCCCACCGTGGGTGCTATGGACGTTCCCTGCACGGAACTTCGCCCCTTCCCGGGCCCCGATCTGATTGAAGACAAAGATGGTGTGATCACAGACAGAATCAAAGTGGCCGTTGTAGGCTGCCCCTTCTTGCTCGGCCCCTACACCGGACTCTCGAAGCTGTCTATGTCCAGGATGACGCCCCGCTGCGCGGTGCACGCCATCCCCTCCTGCACTCACCGGGCATTCAGCTTGTTCTTCGGGATCGGCAGGCTGCTAGGTTAACCAATGTCACGGACACCTCACCGTTCCAGAGGATGCACCTATCGGCCTGCAAGAAGTCATGATGGAGGGAGGGTTACGGCTCACGATTGAGGCCTGGTCTTGACCATCGCCAACGCACGGAGGTTAGAGCAGAAGGGGAAGCATTATTTTTGCGTCAGCAGCGTCCCTCGGGAATTGAGTTCTTCGGACGCTCTCAATGGCGGTCGCGATAGAGCTGGCCGCGTTGACAGACAACGGGAATCAGGATTACCCTCTGACATACAAGGATTATTCGGCCAAGCAGTGGCTTTACTCGAAGGCGGGACGGCCGAGGCGGCTTCGAATTTCCTGGATCAGGGTCTTCGAGGGCATCTCGATGCTATGGCTGGACACTGGGCACACAAACTAACTCGTCGTAGAGGGAACTGGTTCCCCAAGCGTGAAAGGATAGTCGTCTGGGAGACGGACAGAAAGAGATTTTGACCAATGTCGCTCGATTGCATGATTTCATGGACCTCGATGGTTGCTCGGCCGTCGTAGCTCGATCGGGCAAAAATCTAACCTACCTCACTGGGGTAGCCTTTCCCGGTTCCCAAGGGAGGCATGTGGACTTTGCCGACTCACCCAGGGAAGTGTATGTCGTGTGGCCCAGACAGGGAGAGCCGGTGATTGTCGTGGGGACAGTGGGTGTAGCCAGGATTCGCCGAGATTCCTGGGTATCAACAATCGAGGAGTACCGGGACTATGGCCAAACAGCCGCCGGGCGCACAGCGGAGGTTATCAGGAAGCTGGGCCTAGAGAAATCAAGACTCGGATTCGAGAAGACGTGTCTAAGTGCCGTCCGGTGGGAGGAGTTTGCGCGACTGCTGCCGGACGCTGAGAAATTCGACTGCACAGAAATGATGGACTCCGTCCGCTGGATCAAAACTCCCGGAGAAATGGAGTTGTTGAGGCGGGCCGCAGACTTGCTGGACAGGACTTACATAGAGGTCTTTTCTCAGGCTCGTGAAGGAAACACCGAACGTGAAGTTCATAGCCGAATGATTCAAGGGTGTATGGCGCGTGGAGCAGAGATAGTGCATGGCTTTCTCAATACAAGCCGGAACAAATCCACCTATCTCGGCGAGAGCGACAATACCTTTGGATCGGGCGACATAGTCCGGACCGACTACGTCTCCTATCTCAATGGATACCCGGGGCACCAATCGCGGTGCTTCGTCGTCGGTAAGCCGTCCAAGGTCCAGGCCGAGACTTATCGTAAGTATCGAGAGGCGCACTACACCATAATAGACGCCTGCCGTCCTGGAATAAGGGCGAACGAACTCTATAGCCTCGCTAATGGCACATTGAGGTCATACGGGTTAGGTGGCGCAGACACCATGGTGGGACACGGTGTAGGCCCATGGTTCCACCAGCAGGATCCTCTGCTGGTTGCCGATTGCGAAACTCAATTGAAAGAGGGGATGATACTAGCCGTCGAGCCATATGCCGAGCACTGGCATCTGCAAGACCTCATTCTCGTAACTAAAAACGAGCCCGAGCTGCTGTCGGCTACCTTTGATACTCAAGAGCTGTTCGTCATTGGTTGATGCGGCTGCCGCGGCAATCATGCTCGATCATTTCCCACATCTGCCATGGCGCTGTTTGCTAGGCGATCCTGTTCCTAGAGTGGAGCATGGCCAGGTAGTCCTTCTTGGCTTCGACCTCGCTGGGACCGATAAAATCAGGCGTCCTATGTAGATTGGTCAGATGCGCCTCGAACCCGGCCCGGTCGAATCCTTGCACTATCGCTCTGATGGTGCGGGCTATCATCGTAGACCGTCATCAATAGTATAAAGCTCTGGCGTGGCGCCGCCAAGTCCAAGGCAAGGCACTTAAACCTTCGGGATTTGAAAGGTGATAGCCAGGGCTCTCCGCTTCTCAGCGAGTCCAAGAGGGATTTGGGGGCGCTGGGCTTCATCCCTCGCAGGCCTCCCCGTCGATTGTCCGAATTTGCCGAAAGGCCAGGAAAGGAAAGTCTTCGAACAGACTCCACTCCATTGCGGAGTCTTAAACTCGACTTAGAAGCTCTTCAGGCCTGGCGTGTCTGCCCCACCAGAGCGCTCCAAAATCGGATGTTCTATGCGCCATAGGCACGGAAAGGGTAAAATGAGGGGTGTTAAAGACTTCTTCTGGGCACTTTTGCAACCCTCTCAATTCAGGGCAGAGCCCCGGCCCCCCTTAATTGGGAGAGTAGAGGGACCCCTATGCTGAATGATTTCCTGACTACATTCTTAGGGCCAAAACCCAGCTTTTAATGATTAATGAGGATTACCGTTTAAAGGAGCGATTATATGACTGCGACACCAGGAACGGAGATCATCGAACTGGAAACCGGTGTGTACGCACGCCTCCATGACGAACACACACACTCAGGGTTCATCGTAGGCGACGCAGGAGTGCTTGTGATCGACTCACTCCGAGTTCCATCCTTCGCCCGCGATCTCATCCAGGATATACGCCACATTACCGAAAAGCCGGTCCAGTATGTAATCAACACTCACGCTCACTGGGACCACGCGTGGGGAAACGAGGAGTTTCCAGAAGCGACGATCATTGGCCATCAGAACTGTTACCGTGAGATGTTGGACGTCGAGTGGAACAAACAATGGCGTGAGAAGGTGATCTCAGATGGGCTAGCCTGGTCCGAAGAGGCTCGGCTCGTGAACATAACTCGACCAAACCTAACATTCGAAACGACCATGCGGCTGTACTTCGGCGGCAGAGAACTGGAACTAATGTACTTAGGTAAGGCCCACACCAGTGGGGATATATTCATACATCTACCGGCAGAGAAGGTGATATTCACCGGAGATGTGATCCAGGATCGAAGGGTTCCTTACCTCGGAGACAGCTATCCGGCCGAATGGCCCGACACCGCCGACAGACTAGTTGCATTATCTGTGGAACACTTTGTATCCGGGCACGGCCCCATCGGGAACCATCACGGGATCGTAGAATCTCGTGACTTCATACATGACCTGGTAAGAAATACACGAGCCTCCATACAAGAAGGACGAAGTGAGAGCGACACTTCTGCAACAGTAGTCAATGCCCTAAATGACAGATACGGTGACTGGGTGGGGTTCGAAAGCCTGGACGAGAAAGTCCAGGAGGTGTACCGGAAGCTGAAGGGACGAGCCCTGGTTCAATAGTCGCCACGCATGGTTGAACAAAGTTCGCCACGTAGCCTCGTAGCCAAGCAGACCTATGAGGTCGGACGTAAATAGTGGACACCAAACCTTTCATGCTGCTGGTAGTCCGGCATAGAATCTCTGCTCATACGCCGCGGGTGACAGGAACCCCAGCCTGGCCTGGCGGCGCTGGCGGTTATAGAAGAGCTCGATATATTCCGTGATCTCTCGAGCTGCCTCCTGCCTGCTTCTGTAATGACGGTGGTGGACCAACTCCTGCTTGAGTGTGGCCCAGAAGCTCTCCATCGGAGCATTATCAAAGCAGTTCCCCTTCCCGCTCATGGAAGATCGCAGGCCAGACCGCTCGAGAAAACCTCTGTATTCCTGGGAGCAATACTGACTGCCTCGGTCAGAGTGATGCATCAGGCCCCTCGCTGGACGTTTGGCTCTCAGCGCCCGCAATAGAGACTGACTAACCAGGTTCTTGGTCATCCGCTCTCCCATGGCATAGCCCACAATCTCTCCGGTGAACAGGTCCTTGTGGCCCGCCAGATATAGCCAGCCCTCATCGGTCGGTATATAGGTGATGTCACTCACCCACACAGTGTTCGGCCTCCAGACCTTGAACTGCTGGCCCAATATGTTATCCGCAACCGGTAGTCTGTGCCCGGAGTCGGTGGTGGCCTTGAATCTCCTCTTCTGCCTGCAGCGTATGCCAAGCTTCTTTCGGATACGCTTGATGCGACAGATGCCCACCCGAACGCCATGCTCCGCCAGGTCGCGCTGTAACCGTTCCGGGCCATAGGTCTGTCTCGTCCGCTTGTGGGCTGCCCTGATCTCCAGCTCCAGCCGCACTTCCTCCTGTGCTCGCCTGGACGATGGCCGGTCCACCCAGGCATAGTAGCCACTGGCCGATACGTTCAACAACCGGCCCAAGACACATTTGGGGTAGTCGAGCCGCAGTTCTTTCATCATCGCGTACCGGGCAGCGACTCCCTGGCAAAGTACGCGGCTGCTTTTTTTAGTATGTCCCGCTCCATCTTCACTTCCGCCAGTTCCTTCTTCGTCCGGGCAAGGTCCATCTCTACTTCTGTCATGGGCCTGTACGTCTTGCCCACATCTCCCAGTTTGCCAGCCCTATGTGCCTTCACCCAGTACCCTAATGTCGATGGCGGCAAGGACAGCCGGCGGCCTGCCTCTGGCAATGATAGCTTCTCTTCTGTTACCAGCCTCACTGCTTCCTGCCGGAATTCCCTGCTGTACCTTCCTTGTGGAACCCTTTTCATTCTGACACCTCCGTCGTATTATCCTACTCCGACTTTGGTGTCCATTTTTTCCATCCTACCTCACTTTGATTCCGTCGGATTCCTTGGCAAGCAGATACAAGATCGTTCATCACACCGGGATGGAGGTGCTCTATGGCACTGACAGCTTTGGAAATCAGCGCCCGAGGAACCGTGGCAGGAGGCATGACCTTTGGAGAGGTAGGCCATTATGAGCAGCTAGACGGCACCGCTCGATTCGCCGTCGACCCCGAGCATCGTGCCAACGCCGCCATCACCGACCTGCAACTCGCGCCACGGGACTCCGACGGCTTCGTGCTGTTCTCCGCGGATATGTCCATCCTTAAACCCGTCGAATCGCGACGCGGGAACCACCGTATCCTGCTGGATGTGCTGAACCGGGGCAGACGTCGCGCCCTGAAGTATTTTAACGCCGCCCAGGACGTGCCGGACCCCAACGCTCCCATCGACCCGGGCAACGGCTTCCTGATGAGCCAGGGATATACCCTGGTCTGGTGTGGCTGGCAACACGACGTACCGACTGTCAAAGGGCTCCTCGGTCTCAAAGTGCCCGAGGCGACAGGGCCCGATGGGCCGATATCCGGTAAGATCGTGGTCAAGTTCCAGCCCAACGTCCCCATCAAGGTCCAGCCCCTGTCCGATGCCATGCACCGGCCTTACCCTATCGTGGACGTTAACGATCCGGAAGCAACCCTGCTGGTGCGGGACTACGACGATGGACCACCCAGAAAGGTGCCTCGGGACGAGTGGTCCTTCGCCAGGCTGGAGGACAAACGGGTCATGCCCGACCAGTCCCATATCTATATGGCTGCCGGATTCCAGCCTGGGAAAGTGTACCAGGTGATTTACCCCACCGCCGGCGCCCCGGTGGTGGGGCTGGGATTCGCCGCCACCCGAGACCTGGTTTCTTTCCTGAAACACGGCACAGACGCCCAGGGCAACCCCTGTGCCGCCGACGTGGAGTTCGCCTACGGCTTTGGGGCGTCTCAGAGTGGCAGGTTCTTGCGCCCGCACATCGCCGGGGGGAGAATGGGTGAGTTCAACCAGCGGTTTGGCCAACCCTCTACCTCCTGGAAGCAGAGCATGGGCTGTCTATTCCCCTTCGCCGATACCTCGCAGACCGATCCCGAGACCGAGCGGACCGATGCGCTGCTGGCGAAGCTTACGGATATGGGTAGGGTGCCCAAAATCCTGTTCTCCAACTCCTCCGCCGAGTACTGGAGAGGTGACGCCTCTCTAATCCATACCGACGCATCAGCCACCAACGACCTCACGCCCTCCGAGTCGGTACGCATCTACCACTTCGCCGGCACGCAGCATTCTTCGGGCATCTACCCACCCACCGAAAGGACTCCGGGAGACGGCTTCCGGGGACAGCACCAACTCAACTGCGTGGACTACACTCCCTTGCTGCGCGCCGTGCTGTCGAACCTGGACCGATGGGTGACCAGTGGTGAGGCGCCACCACCTAGCAAACATCCACTTCTGGCGGATGGGACGGCGGTGCCAGCCGATCGCGTGGCGGCGACGGTACGGGCGTTCCCGGGAGTGAATTCTCCCACCCACTTACCCAATCTAACCAGGCTTGACTTCGGTTCGGAGTCGGAGCCGGGCATCCCGTCCCAGGTGCCGCCGGTAGTCGGTAACGTTTACCCTAGCTTCGTCTCCGCGGTAGATGAGGACGGAAACGAGCTCGCCGGCATCCGGCTGCCCGATGTCAGCGTACCTCTGGCAACTCACACCGGATGGAACCTCCGCCACGCCGAAATCGGTGGGGCGGGCGAGATCATGGACATATCGGGGCTATTCGGCTCATCCATCCCCTTCCCGGCTACCAGGATCGAGAGGGATGCTTCGGGTGACCCACGCCCTTCCATAGAGGAACGCTACGCCTCGAAGGCGGAGTACCTACGCCGCGTTCGAGTGGCGGCCCAAGCCCTGGTGGGTGAGGGCTACCTCCTGGAAGGTGATATCGAGACAGTGGTGAGCCAGGCAGCAGAACACTATGCTCTGTTCGGTGGTACAGCGGCGGATCGCCGAGCATAATCCGACGGTACATCATGAGAAGGAGAACTAGGGAAAGGTGAGCATCTTCAAGACATTATTCGGATACCTATTGAGAAGAAAGAAGCTCAAGCCTAGCGATGACAGAGCCGTCGAGCGCAGACTTCTCCCTCGAATCATCCGGTTGTTCTGGCCATATTGGTTTCAGGTAGCCATGGTCGGTCTGTTGATCCTGGTGACCGCCGGTCTTGGCGTGGTCAACCCGCTGCTCATCAAAGTGGTGTTTGACTCGGCACTGTTCCCGTCGGGCGGCGGACCTGACCTTAACCTGTTGTGGCTGCTCGTCGGTTTGATGACGGTCATCGCGGTTACGACCGGAGGACTTGGAATCGTGCAGACCTACCGGACCAATAAGGTGGGGCAGAGTGTGATCCGCGACCTGCGCGACACACTGTACGGCCATCTTCAAGGCATGTCCCTTGGCTTCTTCACCGGAACCCGCACCGGGGAAATACAGTCGAGGGTCTCCAACGACGTCCTGGGTGTTCAAACGGTGGTAACCAGCACCGTGTCTGACACAATATCCAACACCGTGATCGTCATCAGTACCCTGGTGGCGATGTTGATCCTGTCTTGGCAACTCACGCTGGTCGCGATAGCAACTGTGCCGGTGTTCTTTGCCCTTACTAAGATTGTCGGCTCACGGCGTCGAGCGGTGACCTCCAAGGCTCAGCAGTCGACCGCCGAGATGACAGCTATCACCCAGGAGACCCTCTCGGTATCAGGGATCATGCTAGCCAAGCTATTTGGAAGGCAAAACCAAGAAATGGGACATTTCCACAGGCACAACCAGGAGCTGTCCGAGCTGGTGGTACGTCAACAGATGATAGGCCACTCGTTTTTCGCGGTAGTGATGACATTCATGTCCATCTCACCCGCTTTCATCTACCTTCTAGCCGGCTATTTAATCGAAGGAATTGGCCCGGGGGGAATTTCCGCAGGGACTGTAATCGCCTTTACCACATTGCAGAGCCGTCTGTACTTCCCAATTGGGAGGCTTTTGGAAGTGTCGGTCGAGCTGCAGTCGTCTATGGCACTTTTCGAGCGGATCTTCGCATATCTCGACCTCAAGCAGGAGATCGTCGATGCTCCTGACGCCATCACCCTCAAACCCGAACAGGTATCCGGCGCCGTTAAATTTGAATCAGTGCGGGTCAACTACGGTCTGACGGCCGATGAGCGACTCCAAGGAAAACAACTGGATGACTCTGAGCAGCGGTGGGCGCTGGACGGGGTAAGCTTCGAAATCCAACCCGGCCAGCTAACTGCCTTGGTGGGGCCAAGCGGCGCAGGCAAGACCACGATCGCGCATCTGGTCCCTCGGCTTTATGATGCCACCGAGGGAACTGTACGCATTGATGGGACCGATGTTCGTAAGATCACCCTTTCGGCACTATCGGAGCTCATTGGATTCGTGACTCAGGACAGCTACCTGTTTCACGCGAGTCTTCGCAGCAATCTCTTGTACGGAAAGCCAGATGCAACACAAGAAGAGATAGACGCTGCCACCAGGGCCGCGTACATCTATGAGCGGATCATGGAGTTTCCAGACGGCTACGACACTGTGGTAGGAGAACGGGGATACCGGCTTTCGGGAGGGGAACGGCAACGCCTGGCCATCGCCCGCGTTATATTGCACCAGCCCCGGTTGTTAATCCTGGACGAGGCGACGTCAGCGCTCGACACCACAAGTGAGCGCTACGTGCAGGCTGCGCTGGAGCCGCTAATGAAGGGCCGCACCACAATTGCCATCGCTCACCGACTGTCAACCATCATGTCGGCGGACGTGATTTACGCCGTCGACCACGGCCGAATCGTCGAACAGGGAACTCACGGCGAGCTACTCGCGCGTGGGGGTCTATACGCGCGCCTCTACGAGGAGCAGTTTGACGGAGGGCGAGTCGAGTGCCGCTGTGTCGACGGCATCGTCCTCTCCAACGGCACCGTGGTATGCGCCGAGGAGGGAATTCTGGCAGCAGCACGATGAGGCCCAGTAACCGTTGCTGGCAGGTGCCCCGCTCCTATGAAGAGCTGGTGCAGCGGAGGCAAGCGCTGACCGCCTGAGCGGAGATTAGGCAGGGGTTCCTGGGCCGCTCGCCCGACCACGTGGCCTCCTGTCTGGCCGGGATGGTCATGGGCACTGAGGTGTTCCAGCGACACGGGAAGGAGCGGGCCAGAGCCATGCCTCGGAACCTGATCGAGATGAGAGAGCAGACGACACTGGCCTTACCCATTACGGAACCGGATCTTGTCCAGTTGGGTGAAGTCATGCAGCGCATCGATCCAGCGGATGGTGCCGGAGCGGGAGCGCATCACCAATGACTGTGTCCGGGCGCCGTCACCGAAGAACCTTACCCCCTTCAAGAGCTCCCCACTGCTGGCGCCGGTGGCAGCGAAGAACACATCCTCTCCGCCCACGAGGTCCTCGGTAGTGTACACCTTTTCTAGGTCGATGCCGGCCGCCTTGGACCGCTCTCGGTCCTCATCGTGGCGAGGCCAGGGCTTGCACTGAATGGCTCCGCCGATGCACCTGATCGCCGCCGCCGTGAGGACAGCCTCCGGCGTCCCCCCGATGCCCATGAGTATGTCAACCTCCGAGTCGGCCATCACCGCCTGGATGCCGGCAGCAACGTCACCGTCGGATATAAGCTTGACGCGGGCCCCGGCGGTGCGGACGTCTTTCAGCAGCTGGTCGTGACGAGGACGGTCCAGCGAGACCACCGTCAACTCTCGTACCTGCCGGCCCATGGCTCTCGCGACATTCCCCAGATTCACAGCGACCGGGGCGTTAATGTCGATAACATCCTTTGCGGCAGGGCCAACTGCGATCTTGTTCATATACACAAGCTCCCTTGGGCAGTTCATGGTGCCCCGCGCTGAGAGGGCCACGACCGCAATGGCACCGGGAAGCCCATTTGAGAGAAGAGTGGTGCCATCGATGGGGTCTACGGCGATGTCCACCTTGGGCTCCGACCCATCGCCGATACGCTCGCCGATGTACAGCATGGGCGCCTTGTCCTTTTCCCCTTCGCCAATGACAACGACCCCATCCATCGACACGCCCCCCAGGCTGAAGCGCATCGCGTCGACCGCTGCCTGGTCCACGAGCTCTTTGTCGCCTACACCCATGTACCGAGCGGCCGCCATGGCTGCCGCCTCGGTTACCCGGACCAGCTCCATAGCGATGTTTCGCTCAATGGGTGAGCGGGTTCGCTCCATCACCATTTCAACTCTCCCTTATCGCAGGCCGCCATGACATAGCTGTGATCAAGTCCAGCGGCGCTTCCTCATTCTCGCCAAAAGTCGCTAATTTTATTGGAAAGGCCCTAGGTGCCGTCGAAGGCCGTCAGTAAGTACCGCTTTCCCCTTAGCTCCACTTCCGTCTCCAACTACGTGGATGGTCATCAGCATGTGGATAAGCTACACTCATGGTGGCTTGAAGTCAAAGCCGCCTTTATCGCCGGCCGTGTAGTCTCTTGGGCGAATAAGAGAGAGGGGCCGTTCGTTCAAGGGTGCTGTGACCAAACTCGAGCTGGTCAAGGACCATCGGTGTACCACGACTGCGAAGGCCATCAGCCCAGGCCCTCTATAGTCGCCCCTGGCCTCCACCTGGATATGTCCTTCTCGGGCATTCGGGGACTCTTGCGAGTGCTGACCTACATGCAGGCTATGTCGGGGTGTCCTGTATGAAACGTCCCCTGTGTATATGACCAATGACAACTGCCGCTGGTGTGACGTGGAAACACTACCCTACCATAGGTACAAGGGATAGGGAGGCAGCTGTGACTAAGGCTTAAGCCAGGCTGCTGGTGATAATGATGACCTGGCCGATATGCCCGTACCGATACCGGAAGGGGACACAGAACTGATACCCACAATTTCGCCTGGAGGGGGGCATGGAAGGTCCCCGGACAGAGACGGCTCCCTTGCCCACATAAATAGGACCCCACCATAATGTCAGATGGGGGGCCGCTATATCTGTCTAGGTAGGCCGGCGAAAAGGTTCGTGGACAATCGGCTGGTTTAGAACGCGGGACAGCTCTCGATAACAGCCAATATTGTCCCAGTTTATATTGGCGGGAGTGGGAGGGAGTCGAACCCACCTACCCCGTGCTTAACGAGGCACAACGGATTTGAAGTCCGCAAGAGCCACCGGGCCCCATCCACTCCCGACCCCAGGCTCCCTGAGCCGTTGAGGCCGCTAACTCAGGGCCGAGTCTATCTTCTTCTTCAGGATCTGTTTCGGCACGGCGCCCACTATCTGGTCTACGGGCTGCCCCCCTTTGAATACCAGCAGAGTGGGTATGCTCCTCACGCCAAAGGCCATAGCGGTCTTGGGGTTTGAGTCCACATCCAGCTTGGCGAAACCCAGCTTACCATCGTATTCCTGGGATAGTTCTTCCACTATGGGCGCGATCATCTTGCATGGCATGCACCAGTCGGCCCAGAAGTCCACCAGCACCGGCAGGTCAGACTTTAGCACCTTCTCATCGAAATCGGCATCGCTGACGACAAATGGTCCCGGCATAACGCTCCTTACCAAGGTATTTTGTGTTCCTGACTAATTAGATTATCGAAGTCACCCTGAGGTTCACGATGGCCTACCAGGCAGGTTCAGTGTATATCTCCGTGGGGTATTGGTCAACTGGCCTCCCCAGGATGGTGCAGGCAGGTGGAGATGCGCGTATCTTGGCATTAGGTGATACCCTGGTTTATAGTGTTACGAAGGGGAGCCGCGAATGGTATGCAACGGCAAGCTTGTTCTAGCATCCAGATCCCCGAGAAGGCGTGAGCTGCTGTCTTATCTGGGCCTGGAGTTTCGTGTGGTACCGCCCTTCGTCGAGGAGGCCGCGCTGCCTGGGGAGGGCCCCGGACAGCTGGTGGAGCGCTTGGCCCTGTCCAAGGCGAGCGATGTGGCCCAGTCCTTACCAGGTGGGCTCGTCCTGGGCGCGGACAGCATCGTGGTCCTGGACGGGGAGATCATGGGGAAGCCCGCCGACGTCGCCGATGCCAGGGCCATGCTGAGAAGGCTTCGCGGTAGGGAGCATATGGTGTTCTCGGGCCTGGCCGTGGTCGATGCCCCCAGCAGGCAGGCCGGTCTGGGCAGCCTGGTCACCACAGTGAGCATGCGGACGTATTCTAATGCGGAGCTGGAGGCCTACGTAGCGTCTGGCGAGCCTATGGACAAGGCTGGCGCCTACGCGGTACAGGACCCTATCTTCCAGCCCGCCGCCCATATTGAGGGCTGTTATCCCAACGTCATGGGGCTACCCCTGTGCCTGCTGGTGGATCTGCTGACGGAGGCTGGACTTGAATTCGGAAACAAGGCCTGTACCCGGGTGCCGGAGGAATGTCGCAGCTGCCCCCTCAAGGGCGTCGGATAAAGTCTTAGAAGGGAGAGGACTCGGTTGGCTGGCGTAGGTGTTCTGGAGCTGCTGGTGATCGCGGTCTTGGCCCTGGTCGTCCTGGGCCCCAGTAGAACGGTGAGTATGGCCAGGACCGCGGGGAAGGTGCTGGGTGAGGTGCGCCGGGCCATGAGTGACTTTTCCCGCACAGTGGAAGAGGAGCAGCGACAGCTGGGACGGGAGATTACAGAGAGCGAGGGGCCCGATCACGAAAGAGGTCATACCCCTGAGGAACGCCGTTGAAGAGCGGTGACCGCCCCCTCTTAAACCACCTCGAGGAACTGCGCAAGCGGCTCACCATAGCAGCCCTGGCCACGATAGTGACCACCGCCGTGGCCTTCGTCTTCTACAAGCAGATTGTCCGCCTGCTGCTGCGCCCCGCCCCCGACCTCACTGCGGCCACTGGTGGCGAGTCCGGCCTGGTGTTCATAGAAGTTACGGAGATGCTGGCGGTAACGGTCAAAGTATCACTGGTCTCGGGCGTGGTGATGGCGTCCCCCATAATTGTTTATCAAGTCATCATGTTCGTCGCGCCGGGCCTCACGGGCAGGGAGAAACGATACCTGTTCGCCTTTATGCCGGGAGTTTTACTTGCCTTTGCGGCGGGCGTTGCCTTTGGGTACTTCGTGCTCATCCCACCCGCCATAAACTTTCTGCTGACCTGGGGCAGCGACCTGGCCACGCCTATGATACGAATCGGTAACTACGTCAACGTCATGGTCATGCTGCTGTTTTGGCTGGGCGTTGTCTTCGAGACACCTCTGGTGATGTTCCTTTTGGCCAAGCTAGGCGTAGTATCCGCGAGGGGGTTCGCCAGATGGAGGAGGTACTGGGTGGTTGTCGCCTTCATCCTGGGGGCCCTTATCACTCCCACCTTCGACCCCGTGAACCAGTCGCTGGTGGCAATCCCCTTGATAATCCTATACGAGCTGGGAATATGGCTTGCCAAGTTGGCGGCCCGCGGTAGGCCCCAGCCCTACACAGAGGCGGCCACTCCAGGGTCGTAGCGGTCACACATAACGGCTCGACTTACGATGGTAAACCCGGCGGCTCCCACATTACGATGATTGGTCGTCCTTGGCCGAAGACTTGACCTTCCCACCCTTGGCCCCTTCGGGCTCCCCATCGTCCTCGCCCGTAATGGCGCTCTTGAATGCCCTCATACTGCGGCCAAGGGAGGAGCCGATCTGAGGCAGTCTGCCCACTCCGAAGATAAGCAGGACTATGACCAGAATGATGGCTAGCTCCAGAGGTCCCAACCTCGGCATAACGTACTCCCTCTCAACCGTCCGACTGCTATCTGACACTATGATAGCAGGTAACTTGGGCCCGGAGCAATAATGCTCACCACGCGATGGCGGAGCTTGTTCGTCGGGGGTCGGCCCCTGCGCTCATCGCGCCCGTCTCGGGATCGCGTGTGGCGACGATGGCGCCGATGCCGCAGTTGTCGGCGTCCACGACCTTGTGTCCCAGGGTCGCCAGGCTGGCGCGGACCTCCCCCGATATTCCTCGCTCCACGCCCAGTTGTCCCGGCAGGTAGACATGGGGATAGAAGGAGTTGGGCACGCTCTGGGTGGAGAACCGAGGCGCCTCGACCGCCTGCTGCGGGTCCATTCCAAATACCAGGACGTTTAGGATGAGCTGGAGATCGGCCTGGGCCTGATTGTCCCCACCGGGGCAGCCGATGGTCATGACGGGCTGGCCGTCCTTGCAGACCATGTAGTTGACCAGGGTTGTGCGGGGCCTCTTGCCGGGCTGCAGCCCATTGGGGTGGTCGGCGGCCAGGAAGAACATCTCGCTGCGGGTGCTCAGGGTACAGCCTAGCTCGGGGAAGAAGACCGATTTGCCGAATGCGCCCCCGCTGGGAGTGGCACACACCATATTCCCGTCCCGGTCTATGACGACAAAGTGGGTTGTCCCACCTTCGGCGTCGCCCCCGGCGTCTCCCCCAGTAGGGGTAGGCGTTGCCATCACGCCCGTCGCTGGCTGTACGCCTGTACTGGCGTAGCTCCAAGGGTCGCCGGCCTCGGGAAGCATGGGACAGGCACTGTTCGGGTCGATAAGTTTAGCTCTCTGGGCCGCGTACTCCTTGGATAGGAGACCGTCTAGGGGCACGGTGGCAAACTCCGGGTCGCCATAGTACCGCTCCCGGTCGGCGAACGCCAGCTTGAGGGTTTCGATGACAGTGTGTACGTACTGGGGCGTGTTGTGTCCCATAGTCGGCAAGTCGAAGCGCTCCAGGATATTTAGCGCCTGGAGTAACAACGCCCCTTGGGTCCAGGTGGACTGGGCGCAAATCTCGTAGCCCATGTACGCCGTGCTTATGGGCTCCTCGAACCTGGCCCTGTAGTTGGCCAGGTCTTCCAAGGCAAGCAGCCCTCCCACTCCGTCGGAGCATTGGACGATGGTCCTGGCCACGTCGCCCTTATAGAACACATCCCGGGCCGCCCGTAGACCTTCCAGGCGGTCGCCCGCTGCCTCCTGCTCCGCCTGCACCAGTTTCCCAAGGGTGGCTCCCAACTGCGGCTGGACCAGCATCTGGCCTACCTGGTGGGGCTGTCCCCCAGGAAAGAACACCTCCATGCCGCCAGGGGGATAGTTCTTGAACTGCTCCCGGGTCTCCCTGATCTGGAGCCGGCGTCGCATGAAGTCGTACATGGGGAATCCGCGTTGGGCGTAGTCGAGGGCAGGCGCCACCACATCGCCGAGAGTCTTTGTGCCGTAGGTCTCCAGCATGGAGATAAAGGCGTCCACAACCCCCGGTACCGTAAATGACAGCTCGGAGTTGGGACCGGGGCCCGTCGGGATCTTGTCCAGGCCCCTCTCCTTGAATAGCTCCACCGTGGCCGCTCCCGCAGCGACCCCCTGCCCGCTAAGAACCCGGACCTGGCGGGTAGAGGCACTGTAAAGCATGAATAACCCTTCGGCAGCCAGGGAGTAGGACGCGGTGGGTTCCACCACGGCCGCGGTGAACCCCGCGGCGGCGGCGGCATCGAAGGCGTTGCCCCCGTCCAGAAGGATGCGCACCGCCGACATGGTCGTGAGGTGGTGCCCTGCCGCTACCAGACCATGCGCACCATGGACTACGGGTCTACCGGTGGCGTACCCATTGGCCTCTGAGTGAATGACCGGAATAGCTCCTTTATGCCCTACCACGACCGTCCCTCCTGACACATGAGATTGACGCCAAGAAATGTGCCCAGGCAACCCACGGTGATCGCGCGCCGCCACGTTTTCGCCATTCTATCGGCAAGGGGCAAAATGGTCAAATGGCGGAGCAGGGTGGAAATGGAGTTGGAAATCGAAGATTGACGTCCGCCAACGTTAAAGTTGTTAGATACTGGCTGCGGTGATATAGTGAGTACGGTTAGGGGGTGATGTAATTGGAAAGGAGCATGAAAAGAGACAAAAAGCTCCTATTCAACACCCTTCGCCGGGAACTACGCGACGAAAAGGTCTTAAGCGCCATGGAAGGCATACCCCGAGAGCTGTTCGTACCCCCCGACAGCCGTCACCTGGCATACAAGGACGCGCCCCTACCCATAGGAGAGGGGCAGACCATCTCCCAACCCTACATCGTCGGCCTCATGGCCAGCGCCCTGGCGTTGCGCGGGATGGAGTCGGTGATGGAGCTGGGCACAGGCAGCGGCTACCAGGCGGCTATCCTGTCACACCTCGTACCAGATGGAAGGGTCCTCTCTCTCGAGCGGATTTCCAGCCTGGCGCAGGAGGCGGCATCCACCCTGCGGTCCCTCGAATACGACAACGTCGAGGTAAGGGTCGCGGGGAGCAGCCTTGGATGCCCGGAAGAAGGGCCCTACGACGCGATCATTGTGGCCGCCGCAGCTCCCAGGTTGCCCCAGATCCTTCTGGAGCAGATGGCGGTGGGAGGCCGCCTGGTGATACCGATAGGGACGATCAAGGACCAGGAGCTGGTTAAGGTGCTCAGGACCGACGAGGGCCCCACCGTGTCTATGCTGGGCCCCTGCCGGTTTGTGCCCCTCATAGGCAGCGATGCCTGGCCCGAGGACTACGAAGAAACGTGAGGGCACCGGCGTTGTCACCCACCAGAGCACACTGCTATACTGAAGCTGGCGGTTGGCACACGTGGGGAAGCGTGACTGGTCTTGGAGGAGCGGCCTCCATCAGGAAGAGGGGGATGGAATACGAACCTGTAATAGGCCTAGAGGTGCATGTACAGCTCCTCACCCGCAGCAAGATGTTCTGCTCCTGCCGCGCCGATTATCAGCCGGCTTCCCCCAACAGCCTGGTTTGTCCCGTCTGCCTAGGCATGCCCGGGGTGCTGCCGGTGATCAACAGTGTGGCCGTGAAATACACCATCATGACGGGTCTCTCTCTCGACTGCAGCATCTCCCGCCACACCAAGTTTGACCGCAAGAATTACCCGTATCCGGACCTGATGAAAGGCTACCAGATCTCCCAGTACGAAATGCCCATCGCCACCAATGGCCACCTGGATATCGGGTCTCCCGTGGACGGCCACGCGACCAGGATAGGAATTACCAGGGTACACCTCGAGGAGGATGTGGCCAAGCTGCAACACGTACGGGAGACCGGGCAAGAGGCCTATAGCCTGCTGGACGTAAATCGCTCGGGTGTGCCCCTCATGGAGATCGTCAGCGAGCCGGACATGCGGTCCCCCGAGGAGGCGTGGCTGTACCTCACCAGCCTGCACGCCATTCTCACGTACCTGGGGGTGACGACGGGTAACATGCAGGATGGCAGCTTCCGCTGCGACGCCAATGTGAGCATTCGGCCCGTGGGCACCATTGAGTTCATGTCTAGAGCCGAAGTCAAGAACCTGAACAGCTTCCGGGCCGTGAGCAACGCCATAAAATATGAGGTGGACCGCCAGAGCAGGGTCTTGGAGGACGGGGGCAAGGTGATGCAGGAGACGCGGGGATGGATAGAGGAGCGAAGCGTGACCGTGTCCCAGCGCTCCAAGGAGTATGCTCACGACTACCGATACTTTCCCGAGCCGGATCTGCCGCCGCTGGAGATCGACGAGCGGTGGGTGGAGGAGATACGGGCCGATATACCCGAGCTGCCCGCCATGCGCCGAAGTCGGATCATGGAGCGTTACGGCTTGGGCACCTACGATGCCGGCCTCCTCACGGCCTCTAAGGCCACCATCGACTACTTCGAGGCTTGCCTGGGCCTGGAGCAGGTTGCGCCTGACCTACTGAAGAGCCGGGCCAAAAGCATCGGCAACTGGATGCTGGTGGAGCTTGGTCGTCTCCTCAACCTTAACGGAATCGAGATCAACGAAGCCAGGGTCACGCCGGCCTACATGGTGGAGTTGGTGGAGCTGATAGATGCGGGTACATTGAGCACCAACCTAGCCAAGACGGTGCTGGAGGAGTGCTTCGAGACGGGCAAGGCGCCGGGCGACATCGTCGAGGAGCGGGGCTACGTACAGATAAGCGACCATCGTGTGGTGGAGTCGGCGGTGGATGAGGCCATGAGCTCCAATCCCCAGGCCGTCTCCGACTATCTGAAGGGCAAGGAGACGGCGGCCAAATACCTGGTGGGACAGGTTATGAAGATAAGCAAGGGTAAGGCCAAGCCGGCCCTGGTCAACGAGCTGGTGCAGGAGAAGCTGGAGGCCCTTAAAACAGCCTAGCAGATTCCTTTAACTGCTTGTATCGGCCCTGGTATTATAAAGTGCAGAAAAGCCGGGGTATTAGAATCACGGGTGGGGTGAGAGTTGTCAACGTCGCTTAACATCGCACAGATACTGGTATCTATGATCCTGGTTCTGGTGATCCTATTGCAGGTCCGCGAGACGGGGTCAGGGCTTTTTGGCAGCGCCCAGGCCAGCTTCCGTACCCGTCGGGGTGTGGAAAAGACCCTTTTTCAGTTTACCATCGTGCTGGCCGTGGTCTTCCTCCTCATGTCCATCATAAGTGTCAGGTTCATCTAGTTTCCGTAGGCACAGACGCTTCCCCCACCGGAAAGGGGCGGAACATGAATCCATTGGAACCCCCTATTATCACCCTCACCACGGATTTTGGGACGAAGGACACGTATGTGGGGGAGATGAAGGGCGTTATCCTGGGCATCAACCCTCTGGCCAATATCGTAGATATCACTCACCAGATACAACCCCAGTCAGTTCTGGAAGGCGCCTTCGTCATCGGCCAGGGCTACCGGTACTTCCCCGGTGGGACCATTCATGTGGTCGTGGTGGATCCCGGAGTCGGCACGGCCCGAGGTGCCCTGCTCCTTGTCGCTCCCTCGGCTACATTCCTCGGGCCTGATAACGGGGTGCTTAGCTACGTGCTCGGGCAGGAGAAGCCCCACGACCCCGACGCAAAAGACACCTCAAGGGAAGTCCTACCTCGCGGCTACCGGGGGTACCACCTCACCAATCCCAAGTTCTGGCGCGATCCCGTTAGCTCTACCTTCCACGGCCGGGATATATTCGCCCCTGTGGCGGCCCACCTCTCGCTGGGCATCCCGCCACAGGATGTAGGCGATGAGGTGTCCCACATCGTCTGCCTACCCCGAAGCCGGCCCCAGTGGGATGGTACTACGCTGGAAGGTCGGGTGCTGCACGTGGACCGGTTCGGCAACCTGATTACAGACATCCCCTCTGATAGACTGCACTCCGGGAAGGACATAGCCATCGAGATCAAGGGACACCGCATCGCGGGACTGAGCCCCTCCTACGCAGAGGGAGGAGGCCTACTGGCCATCGTTGGGGGCCACGGCAACCTGGAGCTGGCGGTGAGAGACGGCAGCGCTGCCAGAGAGGTAGGGGCTGGCGTCGGTGATCCGGTAAGGGTGACCGCTACCTAAAGTCCCGCCTGCACCTGAGACCCTTACTTCCGGACTCTCCTATTG
The DNA here is from genome assembly GCA_965247295.1 of Dehalococcoidia bacterium. Lineage (GTDB taxonomy): Bacteria > Chloroflexota > Dehalococcoidia > Lucifugimonadales > JAGWBF01 > CBDFGQ01. Next base: position 381,768 of record CBDFGQ010000008.1, on the reverse strand, counting down.
ACTTGCTCTATGGCCATGCTCACATTGGGGGCATCCACCAACGCCTAGGGCACCATTTACCGTGTAGGGGGTCACCATGGACCTGAGCCGAGAGACCCTGCGCAAGCGGTACGAGACCATGGCCACGATCCGAAACTTTGAGGAGCTGGGCATCTATGAGATGGGACAGAGGCGGCTTTCGGGTTCTGTCCACTCGTCCGTGGGACAGGAAGCGGTGCCTACTGGAGTCTGCGCCCATCTATATGATACCGACTATATAGCCAGCACCCATCGAGGCCATGGCCACTGTATAGCCAAGGGCGTCGAACCCAAGCTGATGATGGCCGAGTTGTTCGGCCGCAGCACCGGCACCAACAAGGGTAAGGGCGGCTCCGTGCACATCGCGGACATGAGCAGGGGCATGCTCGGGACAAACGGCGTGGTCGCGGCCAGCGTCCCCCTGGCCGTGGGCGCTGCCCTGACCAGTTCCATCAAGGGCTCGGGGCAGGTGGCGGTGGCCTTCTTTGGCGCCGGAGGGGCCAACCAGGGGGTGCTCCACGAGGGCATGAACCTGGCCTCTGTATGGAAGCTGCCGGTCATCTTCGTTTGCGAGAATAACCAGTACGCTGAGTCCACCCCGGTGGAGTACGCGCTGTCGATAGAGAACGTGGCCGACAGAGCGGCGGGATACAGTATGCCAGGTGCGGTTGTAGACGGGATGGACGTGTTCGCGGTTTACGATGCCGCTGGTGTCGCCGTGGCGCGGGCCCGCTCGGGACAGGGGCCCACCCTCCTGGAGTGCAAGACCTACCGCTACTATGGGCACACGGTATTCGACAACCCCATGACCTACCGCACCGAGGAGGAGGAGAGCCACTGGCGTAACCGGGACCCTCTCATCCATTTTCGGACCCGGGTACTGGACGAGGAGGTCTTTAAGAAAGAGGAGTTGGACGAGATCGACACGACGATGGAGCGGCTAATTCGTGACGCTATCACCTTCGCCGCCGAGAGCCCTTTGCCTTTAGCAGGCTGCTGAAGAAAGGGCCTATGGGCGAAACGACCTGGTAATAGCTCATATCGTTGCTCGATGAGTGCTTTGGGAAGGTCTGAAGCCACTTTCCTGGGTTGCAGGAGTTCCCTTTAGATCGCCCCTGTCAGGGCGTTGAGGGCAGACTCCGTCCTTGGGAAGTCATGCTGCCTGCAGGACCGGAGCCTCCTGTAGCTGGGTCATGAGCAGCTTGGCCATCGGCGCACCAGGTTATACGCAGTGGCCACCAGGTAGCCTCCGCTAGTCCCGTCTTGTCGACCCCTCGATACCTGGTCTTCCGAAACTCACCGACCGTCTTCATCCACCCGAAGATCTCCTCCACCCGCTTTCGTATTCGCTGGCTCACCCGGTAGCCCGGATGCCGGGTTGTCCGCCCGTCGATGGCGCTGCGCCGGCCACTGGTGTTCTGGGCCACGTGAGCCGTGACCCTTCGGTTGCGCATCGCTTCCACACAATCCCGCGTGTCGAGTTCTTGTCCCCACCCAGGGTCCTGGGGTGGAAGCCCCGCTCCTTCGCCCCCTCCACTTCGGGACCGCACTCGCTCCGCCGTCCCGCTCGCCTCGCTCAGGAAGTCCGTCAGGCCCGTTCCGGTTCTCCATCAGGGCGTGGGCCAAACACCAGCTTGGCTTCCTTCCCTTTGCCTTTCCGAAACAATCGGGCTTCCGGGTCCGTGGTGCTTTGGTGGGTCTTATTGCGCCGTTTCTCCCCGTGACCACCGACGGGTTGCCGGGGTCCCCGTCGTCCGAGGCCGGCTCTCCCCCTTTGGACTTGAAACTTTTCAGACTTCAATCAGCGTCCCATCCACGGTGAAGTGCTCGTCCGAGAGTAAGCCGTGCCGGTCGGCCCCCACCAGGACCGTGGCAAACAGCTGTCCCCACTGCGTGCTCCAGCAGCCGCTGCCGGTTCTTGGTGAACACCGTCGGGTCAAAGCTGGACTCCAGGAGGTTCATATCCAGGAACCAACGATACAGCATGTTGTAGTCCAACTCCTCGCAGAACGCCCGCTCGCTGGCACGGAAAACAGGGCGATGAGCGCGAGGCCTTGAGTAGGCGCTCCGGTGGGATGGAGGGCGCCGCCCTACCTGGCATACATCCGGTCAAACTCGGAGGACAGCTCCCGGAATCCGCCAGCGCCTTGATAGTCCGCAAGGGATGGTCCGGCGGCACCCGCCCGTCCATATCCACGAAGGTCAACATGGGGACCTGGGGCTCCTGGCATCCGCGCATTGGGGCACCTCCAAAGAGGTCTGCCCCTATTTTATCCCAGAAGAGCCTCGGATACACCGTGAACAAGAGTTTTTCCGCAGCCTGCTAGAGGAAGAGGTATACAGCGACGTATACGTGGACTATCCCATTGCCGAGCTGAAACGGGGCACGAACATGTCAATCTAATCTGCAGGCAGCTGGGGGAACTCCTCTCCCCTGGTGGGAGAGGAAAGAAGTGAGGGGGATCACCCCCATCCCTTCGACAGGCTCAGGACAGGCCTGGCCTTCCCCCAACTAGCGGGAAGGGATGCGTATCGGGGAGAGAAGAACGATGACCACCGCTACCGACAGGCAGCTAAGGTACAGGGAAGCCATTAACGAGGCCCTGATGCAGGAGATGGAGCGTGACCCCGATATCATCATCATGGGCGAGGAGATAGCGGGGGGCGCCGGTAGGGAGCACCTTGGCATCCAGGACGCCTGGGGGGGCGCTTTCAAGATAACGGTGGGCCTGATCCAGAAGTTTGGGTCCAACAGGGTCAAGGACACCCCCTCTCCCAGGCCGCCTTCATCGGCGCGGCCATAGGGGCGGCCTCTACTGGCCTCCGTACCATTGCCGAGCTCATGTTCGTGGTTTTCGTGGGAGTGTGCATGGACCAGATCCTGAATAACGCCGCCAAGATGCGGTACATGTATGGCGGACAGGTGAAGGTGCCCTTCACATTGTTAACCCGAATCGGTGCGGGGACGGGATCGGCCGCCCAGCATTCGGAGTCCTTCTACTCCATTTTCAGCCACATACCGGGCCTCAAAGGGGTGGTGCCCTGCGACCCATACACGGCGAAGGGGCTGCTCATTTCGGCAATTCGGGACGACGATCCGGTAGTATTTTTTGAGGACAAGCTGCTCTACCCGGAGACTGGCCCCATACCATCCGAGCCATACACCATACCCTTGGGCAAGGCGCGCATCGTAAAACAGGGACGGGATATCACCCTCGTGGGGCTCTCGCGCATGACCTTGACGTGCCTGGAAGCTGCCCAGACCCTGGCCAGCGACGGGATTGAAGCTGAGGTAGTAGACCTGATGAGCATCTCCCCAATTGACTATGACCTTGTATAGGAATCGGTGCGGAAGACACACCGGGTGGTCGTGGTGGATGAGGATACTCCCCGGTGCAGTATAGCTTCCGATTTATGCGGCACTGTAGCGGAGGAGGCCTTCGACTACCTGGACGCCCCTCCCACGAAGGTGACGGCCCCCCATACCCCAGTCCCCTATAGCAAGCCACTGGAGGACGTCTACATACCCGATGGCCCCCGAGTCACTGGGGTCGTAAAGCGAGTCCTGAATAGTGGCTAGTGATAGGCAGATAATGGACGCATCTGGCCGTTTTTAAAGTTGATCCGGGTGATTCTGAATGGTATGATGTTGAACTGAGGGGGGTATGGCAGCTCCATATCAGCCACAGGGCACGGCGGGCCCCATCGGATAGAATGTCCCTCTAGTGCCGCAACGGGGCTGGGAGATGCCGGACCTGTGCTCACAGGTGGAGACCGACAGTAGAGACCGCAGCAAGCTGGCCCCTGGGCCCCACGGTAGGGTCCGGGGGTTATTTGTTTTGTTCGGCCTGGTGCATTGGTTTCGTAAACTCGAAAGCGTCCCCCTGAACGTCGCGCACGGAGGAGTGGCTGTAGATGGAAGCCGGTGATTTATGGAAGCTAGGTGTACTCGGAGTCTGCCTGGTGCTATCCGCCTTCTTCTCCGCGTCGGAGACCGCGTTGATCGCCCTGCCCAGGGTACGGCTGGTGCACCTGGTAAATATCGGCAAACCGGGAGCGGCCCGAGTGTCCCAGCTGATCCAGCGGCCGGAAAAACTGCTGGCCACCGTGCTTCTGGGGAACAACCTGGTGAACACCGCCATGGCGGCCCTGGCCACCGTCGTGGTCATCAGCATCATCGACAACGAAGACCTCGGGCTCCTGGTGGCCACCTTGGGCATCGCCCTGATTCTGCTGGTGTTTGGCGAGACCCTCCCCAAGACCGTAGCCTGGACCCGCGCGGAGTCAGTGGCCTTCGGCGTGTCCCGTCCCCTAACGGCGGTAGGATGGTTGTTGTCACCGGCGACTCGTCTCATCCAGGGCGTGAGCTATCTGGCCACGCGGGCCATGGGGGCGACGCCGGCCAGACTTTACGTCAGTGAAGAAGAGATACGGATCATGATCTCCGTGGGCGCCCAGGCCGGCGCGGTGGAGCCTGATGAAGCCGAGATGCTTGAGAAAGTGTTTCATTTCGGGGACAGGCAAGTTCGCGAGATCATGACCCCGAGGACCGAGATCGTGTGGGTTGAAAGGGACACCAACCTCAAGGGGTTCCTGGAGACCTATGAACGGGAGACCCATACGCGATTTCCGGTCTATGAAGGAGACATGGAGAACGTCGTCGGCACCCTTTCGGTGAAAGACCTGCTTCAGACCATGGCCCAGAGACACCTGAGCGCTGAAAGCAGCGTGACACACGTGCTGCGGCCGGCATATTTCGTGCCGGAAACCAAGCTGGTGGGGGAGCTCTTCTCGGAGCTGCGTAAGGAGGGGCAGCAGATGGCCATCATGATAGACCAGTTCGGCGGCGTGGCGGGCCTGCTGACCCTGAAGCGCCTGCTGGAGGTTATCGTGGGGCCGGTGGGCGAGGAGGGGGAGCCGGCGCAGGAGGAGTTCGCCACAATCGGCGAGAACACCTACGACGTGGACGCAGGCATGGCTATCCAGGAGGCCAACGACGACCTGGGCCTAAATATCCCCGAGGGCAATTACCAGACGCTGGCGGGCTTTATCCTTGAGCGACTGGGCCACATCCCCCAGGAGGGCGAGCACCTCTACTACAAGAACCTGCAGCTGGAGGTCACCGAGATGCAGCGTGTAAAGATAGAGCGGGTCCAGATCCGGGTGCTTGCCCAGACTCGCTGAGTCTCAATTTTTCAAGTGGTCCCTATGAAGAGACCTCCACCAGTAGGCGGTCCCCGATGGCAATGTCACCGATTGGCTCCACGTTCTCATCCGGTATCTTGGCCTCTGTTATCTTCAGGGACACCTTTGCCCCGACCATCGCCGTATCCAGCACACGGAACACTATTGTGGCAAACACACCGGAGGGGGTGGGCGGCTGGGTCGGCCCTATCCGGGCCGCCGCGTACTGAACGAGTCCCGCCACCTCATCGGTAATCGGCCCCGCCACCGCGGGTTCGGCGCCCAGCAGAGGTCTCGGCTCCACTCCCACAATCTCCAGGATATCCGGCTGGTACTCGATCCAGACCTGCACCCCGCTTATGCCCCTCCCCTGCGGGTCGAGGACCACGTCCACGCTGAACGCCTCTCCAGGCCGCGCCCCCATCGTCTCGGAGGTTACACTGATGGTCAGCGGCATGAACTGCGGCCCAGCCGGAGTCGGGGCCACGTTGGCTGCTGGCACGGTCACTGCTGGGGACGTCGCCCCGAGAGTGCTCTGCACCTCAGGGAGGGTAGTGGGAGTGGCCGTTGCCTCAGGGGTTGAGGTCGCGGTTGGAGTGGGTATGGAGGTGGCTGTGGGGGTGTCGGTGGGCGAGGAGCCCCTGCACCCCACCGTAAGCAAGACGGTTACGAGGATGCACCCCAGGAGCAGCTTCATGGCCATCGCGCCTCAGGGCCTCCTGAAATTGACGCCCACCACGGCTAGGTCGAGGCCGTCCACCGTCCCATCACCGTTTACATCGCCAATGCCGGAAGCCCCCAACGCAGCGGCAACGATCCTCAAGTCGGCCCCATTCACCACACCATCCCCGTTAAGATCGACTGGGTTGGATGCCTCGAAGGCGCCGATGTCGCAGGTGGCGGCGCCATCGCCATCCCCGTCCACGGGTCGAGCCACGCCGCGCTGGTCCGTAACCGGGCATGCGACGTCGTCGCCGGCGTCTATGGCGGGGCTGCCGGGCAGCAGGGCATGGGTGAAGGTGGGTCTGCCGTTGTCCTGGAGGGGGCCGAGGAGGGGGTCCACGTTCACCAGGTCTCCAGTGGCGGGGGTGAAGCTACAACCATCGCTGGTTCCAATCAAATTGTGTCCCAGCGACGTGACAGGACCCGTGCAGTCTGGGCCAGGTGACCCGCTATTCCCAGCGATGATCGTGTTGGTCAGGGTCAGGGTGCCGTTGTTGTAGATGCCGCCGCCCTGAGTAGAAGCGGAGTTGCTGCTGATGGTGCTGTTGGTGACTGTAGCCGTGCCAAAGTTCCCAATGCCCCCGCCATCTCCACCAGCCGTGTTGCCGCTGATGGTGCTGTTCGTGAAAGTTGCTGGGCCAGAGGAACTGAAGATGCCGCCTCCGGAGTCAGTTGAAAAATTGTCGCTGACTGTGCTGTTGGTCATTGTGAGCCCGAAAATGTGGGCGATGCCTCCACCTCGGCCATCAGCTGTGTTGTGCGACATGGTGCTATCTATCACGGTTAACGGGCCAAAGCTAAAAACACCGCCACCGTCTAAGGTCGCTGAATTACGGGTGACCTTGGTATTGGTCAGGGACAGCGAAGCATCGGCGGTGTTGTTGTATATGCCTCCGCCGAAGCTTTCGCCGGTAACTTTGCCGTGCTGGATGGTGACCCCAGACATGGAGACATCTCCTGGCTGAGTGATGATGAACACACGGAAGGTGCTGGCCCCCGGGTCGGAATCGGCCTGGATGATAGTACTGTCCGCTCCTGCACCGATTAAAGCCAGGCTCTTGTCGATTCCCAGTGTGCTAACTAGAGTGTAGGTCCCGCCGGGGATAACGATGTGGTCGCCCGAGGCGCTGGCCGCTATCGCCTCCCGCAGGGAGCAGTCCAGGACGCCGCAGAAGCCGTCGTTGGTGTCCCCGGTCTTGGTTACGGTGAGGGTCCCCGACTGTGGGATGTTCACTGACGCGGCCTCGTAGGCGCCGATGTCCACGTGGGCGCCCTGGAGCCGGGGGAAGCCTTCGCCCCGCTGGTCGGTGGTCAAAAACAGAGGAGTCCCAAGGACGGCGGCGTCGCCGGAGTCGATGGCGGGGCTTCCCGGCAGCAGGGCGTGGGTGAAGGTGGGGCCGCCGTTGTCCTGCAACGGGCCGAGGAGGGGGCCAACGTTCACTAGGTCTCCAGTGGCAGGGGTGAAGCTGCAACCATCGCTGGTTCCAATCAAATTGTGGCCCAGGGATGTGAATGCACCAGGACCACTGCAGTCCGGGCCGGGGGATGCGGTATTTGCGGCTATGATGGTATTAACTAGGGTGATTGGCACATTGTTGTAGACCCCGCCCCCACCAAACGAACCGGGTGACGTGTTAGCGCTAATCGTGGTATTTACCAGCGTGAGAGACCCTGCGTTGTCGACGCCTCCGCCTCCCGTAGCCGCGGAGTTGCCACTCAGAGTGGAGTTAGTGAGCTTGATGGTGCCTCCACCTGCACCGAAAATACCTCCACCATCGCCGGCGGCGTTGTTGTTGTCGATGGTGCTGGCCATGACCTTCAATTCGGCACCCGAGGAGTTGTAGACACCGCCCCCCCTGAATGATGAATTGCTGCTAACGGTGCTGCTGGTCAGGGTCAGCGTGCCGCCATCGTTCTTGATGCCGCCGCCCCAACTGGAGGCCGTGTTGCCGGTGATGGTGCTGTTGGTGATGGTCAGCGTGCCGTTGCTCCAGATGCCGCCGCCTTTTCCAGTGCTGTTGCCGCTCACGGTGCTGTTGGTCAGGACTAGGGTCCCTTGGTTGAAGATGCCCCCGCCGCTGGAGCCAGCCGAATTACCGCTGACGGTGCTGTTGGTTAGGTCTGCTGTGCCACTGTTCAAGATGCCACCACCGCCGATGCCGGTGTTGCCACTGACGATGCTGTTGATGATGGTCAGCGTGCCATTGCTCCAGATGCCGCCGCCGTCAGAGACGCCGGTTGCGTTACCGCTGACGGTGGTGTTGGTCAGGGTTAACGCGCCCCCCCTGGCGTTGAAGATACCACCGCCACCGGGAGCATCGCCGCCGCCAGCGGTGTTGGCACTTATGGTGCTGTTGGTCAGGGTTAGCGTACTGCTGTTATGGATGCCACCACCGCTGTTGCCGCTGATATTGCCGTCCCGGATGGTCAAGCCGGAGATGCTGACGTTCCCCTTGCTAATCTGGAAGACCCGGCTTACGTTGTTGCCACTGATACTAAGGTCGCCTGAGCCGGGTCCGTCGATTCTCAGGCTCTTGTCGATGACCAGTTGACTGCCAACAAGGGTTATTGTCCCAGTCACAGCGAAGGTTATGCTGTCGCCCGAGTCCCCCGAGCCTATTGCCTCCCGCAGGGAGCAGTCCAGGAGGCCGCAGAAGCCGTCGTCGGTGTCGCCGGTCTTGGTCACGGTGAGGGTCCCCGACTGTGGGGTGTCCACGTCCACGATGAAGGTGCGCGTTACGGACGCAGCCGTATTCAGGGATGTGTCTCTGGTCACCACGCGCCAGGCATATGTGCCGTCGGCCAAGTCTCCGGTGGTCTGGAACTGGGTGGTATCGCCGGATATGGCCAAGTCTAGGGTAAAGGGGCCGGCGGTGACGTCGTCGCCCGAGGCCACCACCTGAAGCCTGTAGTCCAGCACGTCCCCGCTGGAGGGTTGCCAGTCAAAGGCAGGCGTGCTGGTGGCAAGCAGGGCATTGTCGGCTGGGGACACGAGGATCGGTGCGGTAAGGGCCACCGGGAACCGAAGCTTACCGAACCAGGTGCCCCATTTATCTATGGGCGCGGCGGCGTACTCGGCGAACATCCATATGCTGCCGTCGGCCGGGTCAACCGCGACGCCGCTGTAGTCGCCCCACCTGTTCCGCGAGCCGCCGAATGTCTTTACATAATTGGCCTCACCTGACTTCAGCTGGGTGCTGGGTTGCAGCCCGGCGTCCGAGGGCCGCCTGTAGGTGTAGCGTATTCCGGCGTACTCGGGAACGGAGGCGGTGTTGGAACAGGAACGGTTGAACACCATGGCCATGTTCCCGCCGGCATCCACGGTAACGGCCGGGTAGTAGTTCCAGCAGTTGGGAAGCCCGAGAGCTTCGTCCTCCAGGAGGGTAGGGCCGCCGACGCCTATGCGCACGTAGCGGGCAAGGGCGATCTCATCTTGCGCTCCACCGGCCACGCTGTGGGCCGTCCACACCGAGCCGTCCCTGTAGACCACGTTGCGGATCCGGTGGCCTCCCACGTCTATGAGGCAGGGAGCGGCGCAGCTGGAGACGCCTGCGGAGCCATCCTTCTGGTTAGCGTCGGGAGGAGGGATCGTGGCGGCTACCGTCACAGTCTGCGCGGTCAAGGTAGGGCTAGTGGCAAGGGGGTTCGTTAGCGAGTAGAGGATCATGAAGTCGTTATTAGGGGGGAAAAAGAAGCTGTTGGCCATAAGGTACTCGACCCCCGGCGCTCCGAAGGTCACCGCTGGCCGGAGGGTGGCGGCTGCAAACTGGTCTGCCCCCGCCTCAGGGAACCGAACGTCCCACAGGTCCGTCCAGGTGATGGCCGGACAGGAGGCATTGTAGAGCGTCGACTTGGGCAGGATGCGTATCTTGGCGTAATCGAAGCCTCCGGCAAAGGCGAACTGATTCGGGACCACGTAGACCGCCTGATCGTCGTATCCTAGCCCCTGGTAGTCCGACCAGTTGCTGGCGGGAGTGGTGCCGTTTAGGTCGCCATCCAAGGCCCAGTTGCACCAGACGCCGTTGGGGTCCGCATCATCAGACACGGAGACCAGGATCCAGGACTCGGTAACCTTGTCCGTCGCCAGCCACACCATGACCCATCGGTCGGCGAAGTGGTCGTAGACCACCTTGGGATCGAAGACGCAGCCAAGGGGAGTATCTACGCAGTGGCCGATCTTACCGGGCAGCACGTTCTGGAACCACACCGTGGCGTCGATCAGCTTCTGCATCGTGCCTGACTTGGTGAAGATTCCAAAGGAGGTGTTGACCAGCCCCATAACGTGATTGGGTCCCGCTGCCATAATGGGGTCCGGGGGGATGTGGATAAACCTGAAGGCATCACCCGTATCCGTAAGGCCCTGAAAGCTCTGGAGCAGCTCAGGGGCAGGAATAGCCTGGACGCCGGCCGAAGTGGAAGCACCGCCGTCCATCACCTCAAGGAGAGAGGGCGCACCGTCAGACCGGACCTCCGCAGAGCCCGGCAGCTGAATGCGGTCGATGCGGCCAATGGGCGCCACCCTGATGCCGCCGGCACGCTCGCCAAAGGCCAGCGCCGCCGCCGCGAAAGAGGCTGTGTCTCTTGTAGCGCCCCCCGAAGAGGTCCCCTGGGCAGGGCCCTGGTACAGCGATACGGCTGGGGGCCGGGACTCGGGCGAGGCGAGGACCAGGGCTATGGAAGCCCACAGCCCGGCCACCAGTAGAGCCACCAGGGCCACCAGATAGAGTGGCAAACGGTTCGTGTTCAAAAGTTGTTTCATGCGCAAACCGTGGTCAATGGAAGGCTTGGGTGGACGGAATAACAGCCCCACTGGGGCCCTGGGACAATGGGTTTATCCCGGGTTGACGCAAGTGATGAGCGATACCAGAATACTCTGCGCTTTCAGCGCCAGACATCGCTAATGCGCAATTGTAAGCCCAGCGTTAGAACAGGTCAAGCCGCCCCAGTGGCGCCGGCGTATCCCGCCTTGTCATCTGAGCCAGTAACGGATCGCTCGGAAGATACCTGTCCATTGACAGGCCAAAGCCGCCAAAACATAATGGTGGGGTTAAATAGGGGCGTGGTGGGCCTGTCACCCCACGGACGCAACGCGGGGCGATGGCCGTGCCGGCCAACCTTGTTTAGGCCACTGAGGAGACCGCTTTGCCAAGCCCATGGAATCAGGGTCTCTGTATGAACCAGGTCGCCGGGGGACGAGATACCCGTGGCCGGTAAAAAGCTGGTGCCCGAGGAGCTGGGCCTCCTGACCGACCTTTACGAGCTGACCATGGCCCAGAGCTACCATGAGCACGGAATGGTTGCTCCCGCCACCTTCAGCCTCTCCATCCGGCAATTCCCCAGCGACCGGTCTTACTTCGTCGCGGCCGGCCTCGAAGATGTGCTCACCTACCTGGAAGGACTGAGCTTCCCCGAGGGCTCCGTTGACTACCTTCACTCTATGGGGCTATTCTCTCCCGATTTCCTGGAGTACCTGTCGGAGCTCAGGTTCTCCGGCGACGTGTGGGCAATCCCAGAGGGCAGGCTCTTTTTCGCCGATGAGCCCATTCTGGAGGTGACGGCCCCCATCATACAGGCCCAGATTGTGGAGACATACCTCATTAACCAGGTCAACCTTCAGACCATCATCGCCAGCAAAGCCGCCCGCTGCCTGTGGGCCGCCCGGGGGAGGTCCCTTTCGGACTTCTCCCTGCGCCGCGCCCACGGCACAGATGCGGCGATGAAGGTGGCCCGGGCCAGCTACATCGCCGGCTTTGAGTCTACTAGCAACGTTCTGGCGGGCAAGGTGTACAGCATACCCACAAGCGGCACCATGGCCCACTCCTACGTCAGCAGCTTCCGACAAGAGCTGGAGGCCTTCCGAGCCTTTGCCGCCAGCTTCCCCGACAGGTGCATACTCCTCATAGATACCTATGATACCCTTGCGGGGGCCAAAAAGGCGGCGATGGTGGCCAAGGAGATGGAGGCCAGTGGACATCGCCTACAGGGTGTAAGGCTGGACAGCGGAGACTTCGACGGGCTGAGCAGGCAGGTGCGAGGGGTACTTGACGCCGCTGGCCTGGAGTATGTCTCCATAGTGGCCAGCGGCGGCCTGGACGAGTTCGACCTCGACTACCTGACGGGCCTCAGTGCCCCCATAAACAGCTTCGGCGTGGGTACGAAGATGGGCGTGTCCGCCGATGCCCCCTGGTCGGATATGGCATACAAGCTGGTCACCTACGACGACCGCCCCGTGCTGAAGCTCAGCACGGGGAAGAGGTCCCTTCCCGGTGCAAAGCAGGTGTATCGGATTAGCGATGATACGGGGGTGTTCTACCGAGATGTGATAACCAGGCGGGATGAGCACCTGGAGAACGGGGTCCCAGTGCCTTCATCAGTAAAGGCCTCTGGACAGAAATCCGGCAGCTTGGGGCGTGGAGAGGCCCTTCTGGAACAGGTAATGGATGGCGGCGGGACACGGCGGCCTCCGCCATCCCTGGCGGAGATAAGGGATCGCTTCACGGAGGACTTCCACCGTCTCGATGACAGGTTCAAGGTGTTGCGGGACCCGCCTGCCTACGAGGTGACGGTTAGCCCCTCCCTGGAGGAGCTATACGCCAGGCTGGAACGAGAGCTGACCGACGCAGAGGTTACCTCGCCCGGCGAGCGGGGAGGCCCGTAACTACGGTAGGTGGCCATGAAGATAGCGGTTTGCGTTAAACAGGTCCCCGTACTCTCGCGCATCAAGTTCGACTACGAAAGCAAGACCATCGTGCGGGAGGGGGTGCCGCTGGAGGTCAACACCTTCGACATGCTGGCCGTGGACCGGGCCGCCGCCCTCGCCAGGGAAATCGGCGCCGAGGTGGTGGTCTTCACCATGGGCCCTCCTCAAGCTCGGGATGCGCTGGTTCAATGCCTGGCTATGGGGGCCGACCGGGCCATTCACCTCACCGATCGGGCCATGGCAGGCTCGGATACCCTGGCCACCGCCCGAAGCCTGTCCCTGACGTTGAAACGCGCGGGGTTCGACACGTCGGAGCGTGACTGGCTTGTCTTTTGCGGCCGGAACAGCACCGACGCCGAGACGGGTCAGGTTGGTCCCGAGCTGGCCGAGCTCCTCCAGATTCCCCACGTCGGGAACGTACACAACCTGGACTATTTCGGGGACAAGAAAAAGATCGTGGTCGAGCGGGCGACGGACGAGGGCTACGAGGTGATCGAATGCCCGTTGCCCGCGCTAGTAAGCGTCACCGAAGGCATAATGGCAGAGAGGTTCCCCTCCCGGCAGGAGCTGGAGGCGGCCAGGGCCAGTCCCGACATCGAAGAGGTGGCAGCGGCGCAGCTTTCATCGGACAGCTCCCTGTTTGGCGCTGCCGGTTCTCCCACATGGGTATCGGAGATCCGATTGATTGAACCCAGTCGTCTGGGCCACGTCATAGAGGAGGCCGATCCCCATGTGGCCGCGAAGATGGTGGTGGATATAGTGGAACGGCGAAGCGTGACGGCAGCGCCAGTTGAGGTGGCTGGCCCCAGATTGAGGTACCGGGGACAGAGGGATATGGCCATCTGGGTACTGGCGGAAAGGCTGGGGTCGGGCCTACGACGGGCCACCTTTGAGCTCCTGGGCAAGGCTCGGGAGCTGGCGGAACGCACACGGGGCGAGGTGTCCGCTATCGTCATGGGGCCCGCCCAAGAAGACGATTTGAGGTCCCTGGGTGCCTACGGAGCCGACAGAGTCCTGGTCCTGGGCAGCACGGACCTGGGACATCCCGCTGGCCTGGCCGCCACCGCTGCCTTCTCTGAGGCCATCGGCGCCCACAGCCCTTACGCCGTGCTCGTTCCGTCCACGGTAAACGGCCGTGACCTGGCCTCACGCGTGGCGGCGCGGCTGGGCCTTGGCCTCACCGGCGACTGTGTGGACCTCGAGATCAACGAAGGCGGGGAGCTTGTGCAGCTGAAGCCGGCCCTGGGAGGCAATATCATCGCCCCCATCCGGTCCCGGACCCGGCCCTACATGGCAACCCTCCGCCCTGGGCTCCTCACTCCCCTGGAGCCGGACTGGGACCAGAAGGCGGAGGTGGAGATTCTGGAGGTGCCGGCGGCCGCTGGTGGGGCGGATATCGTATTGCTGGAATCCCACTCCCAGCAGGACGTGATGGGCGTGGAGCTGGAGACCGCCCAAGTAGTCCTGGGAGTGGGTATGGGGGTGGGAGGGCCGGAGAACCTGCCCACGGTCTACAAGCTGGCGCGGTCCCTGGGCGCGTCGGTGGCCGCCACCCGCAACGTCACCGACGCCGGCTGGCTGCCAAAGCAGCTGCAGGTGGGACTGACGGGCCGGGCCATCGCTCCGGAACTCTACCTTGCGGTGGGGGTCAGGGGCGACTTCAACCACACCGTGGGGTTACAGAAGGCGGGAACCATCCTGGCCATCAACGTCAACCCCAACCCTCGCCGCGCTCCCATCCTTCAGGCCGCCGACGTCAGCATAATCGGGGACTGGGAGACCTACCTGCCGCCACTGGTGGAGGCCTTGGTACCATTGGTCGAGTCAAGGGCTACCAAAGTCCGCGGCTAACGCGGGTCCCACTCGAGGCAGAGTGAATGGTCTAGGGGGCCAGAATAGGGACTAACGGGAGAGATAGTTTGGCCGCTACAGAGGCCCTGGCGAAGCTGATCGCCGAGACTCCATACGAGTCCATCCCCCGTGAGGCCGTCGAGGCGGCCAAGGCAGTCGTGCTGGATGGTATCGGCGTGATGCTGGCAGGCAGCCTGGAGGAGCCGGCGAGGATAGTGGCCGACTACGTCCGGGACATGGGAGGGAATTCCCAATGTACCGTCTACGGCCACGGCTTCAGCACTTCTCCCGTGATGGCCGCCTTCGCCAATGGAGTGGCCGGACACGTCCTGGATTTCGAGCCCATGTGGCACCCGACAACCCATCCCACCTCTCCCGTCCTTCCGCCCATTCTCGCTCTTGCCGAGCTTCGGGGCGACTCGATTTCCGGAAGGGATTTCCTGGCCGCACTCATAGTCGGCTTCGAGGTGCAGGGCAGGATCCGTATGGCCTCGGCCCAGATGGACCTCCACGGCTTCCACCCTCCCGGCCTGGTGGGAGTCATGGGCAGCGCCGCGGCATCATCCCGGTTGCTTGCCCTAGGACCCGGCGCCACTAGAATGGCCCTCGCCATATCGGCCTCCAGGGCCGGTGCGCTGGCCGCCAATATCGGGACCATGACCAAGTCCACCCACTGCGGCAACGCCGGGCGCATGGGACTGGAGTCGGCCCTGCTCGCCGCGAGGGGGTTGACGGGCAACGACGAGATCATGGAGCATCCACTCGGGTACGCCAACGTTCTGTTCGGGGAGGGCTTTGACCTGGGAGCGGTTACCCACAACTTCGGCAACCCCTACCGGCTCGTGGACCCGGGCGTTGCCATCAAGAAGCATCCCAGCCAGTACGGCACCCACAGGGGCATTGACGCCGCGCTGGAGCTTCGTGACCAACACGGCATTCGCCCGGAGACGATCACGGGAGTGACCATCGAGGCCCCAGTCATGCCCTATGTTAGCCGTCCGTACCCGCGCACCGGCCTCGAGGGCAAGTTCAGCTTTCAGTACACCGTAGCTCTGGCCCTGCTGGACGGGGCTGTGAACATCGGCAGCTTCACCGACGACCGGCGCTTCGCCCAAGATATGGCGGACATGCTGGGGAAAATCGAGCTGCGCATGGACCCGGACATTCCCGCTAACTTTGAGGGGATGTGGACGTCGGTGGAGGTACGGCTGGCCGACGGCCGGAGCTACACGGCGCGGTGTGACCGGCCCCGAGGCATCTGGGGGAGCCCCCTGACTCAGGAGGAGCGACTGGCCAAGTACCGCAGTTGCGCCTCTCTGGCACTCTCTGAGGAGGCGGTGGAGCGGTGCGTCCAGGTCGTGGAGGAGCTGGACCTGGCCCCAGGCCTCCAGGAGCTGATCGACCTGTTGCGCACCGCTCGGGCAGCACCCACGTAAGCGTGCCCTGCTCACTCCCAACATTTTGGCTAGCCAGTATTTTTGTGTAATGGTCCCGGCTAGACGAGAGGGTCATTCTGAGCGGAGCGAAGAATCTGGTGGGGCGTCAGGGCCTCTATGAGCACACCCTTCCCCTCCAGACCCTTCGCTGCTCTCAGGGTGACAGGGGAATTACTCGCACATCGGGTAGCTAAGGAGCGCGGCGCCCAACGCTCCGGCCACATGACAGGTGGGGCTACCGCCCTTGACACCCCTGGCGTGGGTCGGCAGAATGGGGGCAGCGCCGAGGCTCGTGAGCCTCTCAGCGAACATGGATGTCATGAATTGGGCGGAGCCGGCCGGCTTGCCCACGTATAGCAGCGAGGTACAGCATGGACTTTGGATTCACCCCGGACCAGGATGCCCTGCGGGAGGAGGTCCGCAAGTTCATTGCCGAGAATGTGACGCCCGAGATCCTGCAAGAAGTAGAGGACAGGGGCGAAGGAAACAGGGGACCCCTCGTTCGAGAATTGTACACGAAGATCGGAGAACGTGGCTGGATTGGAATTAGCTGGCCCACGGAGTATGGGGGCCAGGGCGGCGACCGAGTGGACCAGTATATAGTCGAAGAGGGGTTCGGCAGGGTGGGGATAGCCGTGGGAAGCGCCGGCAGTGGTGCCCCGGCGCTTCTGGCCGCGGGCACCGAGGAGCAGAAGAGGTACTTCCTTCCCAGGCTGATAAGTGGTGACATTATCTTTGCCCTGGGATTTACCGAACCCCAGGGAGGCGCGGACTTGGCCGGCCTTCAGTGCAGGGCAGCTCAAGATGGGGACGACTACGTCATCAACGGCCAAAAGATATTCACCTCGGCCGCCCACTACGCAACCCACATCTACCTCATGTGCCGCACCGACCCGGATCTACCCAAGCACAGGGGCATCTCCATCTTCCTAGTCCCTATGGATACCTCCGGCATCACGGTACGGCCCCTGTGGACCATACAGCAGGACTCCCCGCCGGGTACTACCTATGGAACCAAACGGACCAACGAAACTTTCTTCGAAGACGTGCGCGTGCCCGCGACGTGTATGCTGGGCGAGAAGAACATGGGCTGGTACGTGGGCGCCATGGGACTGAACCTGGACCGCGTTGGGGCGTCGAGGTACCTGATGGGGGTTCGCAGGACGGAGGAGATCATAGACTTCGTTAGGGAGACGAAGTTCGACGGCTTTTCTCTGTCGGAGGACCCGGCCGTGAGGGACCGGCTGTCCGAGCTGTATATCGAAGCACTGGTCTGCCGGCTGTTTACCATGCGCAGCATGTCCATGGTCAATCGGGGCATGGAGTTCACCTACGAAGGTTCCGCCGAAAAGGTTTGGGCCCCTGACCACGCGGTCAAGGCCATCGAGACCATTTCCCAGGTCCTGGGACCATATATGCAGCTATTGCAGCCTTCGGAGAACGCGATCTTCAAAGGCGTGTTCGCTTCATCCCTCCAGGGTACTTACCTGACCGGGGTGAACCACGGCAGCGTGCAGGTGATGAGGGACCAGATAGCCCGCCGGGGGCTAGGGCTGCCCCGTGGGTAGCCTACCGACAGCTCATTAGACCTCCTCCGCCTCGTGGGGGAGAATTGGGGGGAGAGGAAAGAGGACTGAGAGCCTCTCCTGAGCCTGCCCGAAGATGAGGCGGAATGAGGGCGTAAAGGACCCACCATGGACGTGCTGTTCACCGAAGAAGAGGAGATGCTGAAAAGGCTGACCAGGGCATTCCTGGAGGCGGAATGTCCTCCCCGCCTGTCTAGTGACATGGAGGCGGACGAGCGGGGGTACCCTCCTGATCTGTGGAAGCAGATGGCTCAGCTCGGCTGGTTCGGCCTGGCGCTTCCGGAACGGTACGGAGGGCAGGGGGCGCCCCTAACCTACCTGGGGATCGTCCTGGAAGAAGTGGGACGGGCCGTCGCGCCGGTACCCTTCCATAGCACGATGGTACCCGCCCTGACCATTGAACGCGCCGGAACGGACGAGCAGCGGCAGGATGTCCTGCCACGGGTGTGCAGAGGGGACATGATCATGACCTGGGCATTGACCGAGCGGGACTACCGCCTCAGACCCGAGTCCATCCACGCGGAGGCCGTCCCCAACGGAGACCATTACGTCATCAGCGGCTCCAAGCTCTTCGTGGAGAACTTCAACGTCGCCGACAGCTGCCTGGTGGCCTGCCGTACGGGGGAAGGGTCGCCAGACAGC
Source organism: Dehalococcoidia bacterium (assembly GCA_965247295.1). Classification (GTDB taxonomy): domain Bacteria; phylum Chloroflexota; class Dehalococcoidia; order Lucifugimonadales; family JAGWBF01; genus CBDFGQ01. Next base: position 363,628 of record CBDFGQ010000008.1, on the reverse strand, counting down.
GAGGGTATCTCCCTGTTCCTCGTGGACACTGCGAGCCCTGGAGTATCCCATACTCTCCTCAACACCCTAGCCAAGGACAAGCAGAGCGACGTTGTGTTCGACCATGTCAGGGTGCCCAAAGGTAACTTGGTGGGAGAGCTGAACCGTGGATGGCCCATCGTCGAGGCCATGCTGGAGCGGGCGACGGCCTTGCTGTGTGCCCAGATCGTAGGGGCGTCTGGTAAGGCGGCGGAGCTGGCCATCGAGTACTCCAAGTCGCGTGTGGCCTTTGGGCGGCCCATAGGTGCGTTTCAGTCCATCGCGCACATGTGCGCCGACATGACCATGTGGGTGGATGGGGCACGGCTCCTTACCTACGAAGCTCTGTGGCGGATGGACCAGGGCCTGACCGCAGGTCCTCAGGTATCGGCCGCCAAAGCCTTCTGCAACGACCGGTGCGAGGCCGTAGTACGGTCCTCCAACATGATCCACGGCGGAATAAGCTTCATGAGGGAGTTCAACCTTAACCTGTGGTTCCGGCGCGTCTCCGCCTGGACAATGAGGCTGGGCACCAGCTTTGAGCACCGGGCCAGGATAGCGCAGGCCATCATGGAGCCCGGAGTACCGCTGGGCCTTTGATTCCGGCGGATAATCGAAGCGGCACCACCTCCTGAACACCTTTCGACCCCTTCGCGTTTGTCAGGCCGGCTGGCGGAGCGGTCCGCCCTGTACCTGAAGATATCCCCAGACATGCGAGCTTGGGGCCAGGTAGGCCGCTCGCACTGGATCTAAGAGGAAGGGACTGACCATGTCGAGGGACCCGGTATGCGGGAAGGAGATTGACGAGGCTGAGGTACGGGCGACCACGGGCCAGACCATGCACGGCGCTCCCGAGGTGGACCCTCAGAAGGGCACCCGGATGTTCCACGCCGGTCGATGGTACTACTATTGCGGGCTGGAATGCCGCAGCAAGTTCATGGCCACCCCGGACGCTTACCTGGAGCGGGAGACTCAGCCGGACTAGGTGGTCGACTCCTAGCCCGTAAGTTGTCCCGGCGTATGTAGAAAGGGGGCAGAGATGAAAGTCGGGTTTATTGGGCTGGGGAGGATGGGGATGCCCATGTCCCGGCGGCTTCTTGAAGCTGGTTTTGACCTCACGGTGCATAACCGCAGCCGTGGCAAGGTAGAAGAAATCACCCGCTAGGGCGCTCATCCAGCTTACTCCCCTTCTGAGGTAACCCGGGCCTCGGAGGTGGTCCTCACCTGCCTCCCCGATGTCCCCACCGTCGAGGAGGTTTTTCTCGGCAACGATGGAATCGTTGCGGCAGCCAGACCCGGCCAGATACTGGTAGACCATAGCACCGTCGCCCCTTCCACGTCCCAGCGGATCGCGGAGGCGGCTGAGGCCCAAGGGGCTACGTTTCTGGACGCTCCCATAAGTGGGGGCGTAGAACGGGCGGCGGACGGCAGCCTCACCATCATGGTGGGCGGCAATCAAGACGCTTTCGACAAAGCCCGCCCCGTGTTCGAGGCCTTTGGGGCAAATATCCGCCATGTGGGATCGTCGGGCTCCGGGAGCGTGATTAAGCTGATAAACCAGCTGCTATGTGGCGTCCACTCCCTGGCGGCTGCCGAGGGCCTGCTCATGGGGGTCAAAGCTGGGGCCGACCCCCAGGTGATCCTGGATATACTGGGCACCAGCTGGGGCAGCAGCTTCATGCTCACGCGAAACGACCCCGTCATGCTGGACCGGGACTTTGCCAACGCCAGGGCTCCCCTTAGGCTCTACGCGAAGGACCTGAACCTGGCGTACGACTTCGCCAGGGAGATAGGCACACCCACTCCCCTGAGTCGGCCCACACTGGAGATGTTTCAGAGGGCCCATGACGAGGGGATGGGTGAGCTGGATGTGGCCTGCATGGTGCTGCCCTTGGAGGAGCAGGCGGGGACCTCGGTTTCGAGGGGCAGAGAATGAGGCGGGCAGACCCTCTGCGTAGAGGCAGTTGCTGGACCCTCTCCACACTCTCTGTGCCAGAGCCTGCATACGTACCGGCGACCAGCGGTGGGTGAGGCTTAAACCTTTGATACGGTTTCCGGTTCCGCCAGGGGCAGGCGGATAGTAAAGGTAGAGCCGGTACCCGCACGGCTTTCCACATCCAAAATGCCTCCGTGGCGTGCCACGATGCCCTGGCTGATGGCGAGGCCCAGACCGCTCCCGATAGGACCCTTTGTGGTGAACTCGGTCCGGAATGCCTGCGCCATTACCTCGGGGGACATGCCGGACCCATTATCCCTGACCGTGATCACAGCCCAGCCTCCGTCCCGGCCGCTGGTGATCTCCAGGCGGCCCCCCTCCGGCGGCAGCGCATCCACGGCGTTGAAGATGATGTTGGTCAGGACCCTACGTAGGTCGGCAGGGCTCCCTACCACGGACCCCGCGGGCCTCAGAGTTACCACAAGATCGGGAAGGGGGCCCTTCGTGCCATTCCCGGCCTCGCTAATGGCAACAGTCTGGCCAAAGAGACGCCTGCCTATCGCGGACGACCATGATAGGCGGCCCTGCCGCCACCGGGGCTCCATCATTTCCAGGGATGTCCTGATAATGTCGTTGATGTCCACGCTGCCTGGTTGTGGGCTTAGAGTCTGGTTGCCGATGTCTCGCAGCCTGCGAAGCGCCTCAGCGCCGTCGAACGCCGCCTGGCTGATAGCGGCGGTACGATGCGTGACTTCCCGGCTACTCTGCTGCTCTTCCAGGAGCTGGGCCTGGCAAAGGATGCTGGTGAAGATGTTGTTGAGATCGTGGGCGGTATCCTGGGCGGCACGCTCCAGATGCATCAGGCTGTCTAGCTGGTGTACTGATGTGGAACTGACTTCATGAGGCCGATGAGCAACGTGCATCTGATGGCGCTGCTGGGCCTGCTGGACCATGGCTGCAAGCTCCGCTCGGTCGGACTCCGACAGGTCTGAGCCTCTCCGTTGAAGCTTTCTCGACACCTTCTGACCCAGCACCAACACGCCGAGCAACTCTCCTTCCGAGGATAGAGGCAGGTACAGCCTCCCGTGAAGCCTGTCGAGAGCATCTCGCTCGCGCTTCCCCAAAAAGTAAAGCCAGGGAAGCCTTTCTAACTGGGCATGCTGGGTGGGTACCGGGTGGGCAGAGAACTGCCGTATCAGCGGGCTGTCGTGACCAAATTCTACCCCCGCCAGACTCACCCCTTCGTAGCCGTTCCACGCCTGGACACTGTACACCTGGTCATTACCGGTACGCAGGAGTAGGGCCACATCCCTGTACCGAAGAGACCTGCGCAAGGCATCCACCAGGGCTTGAGAAAACTCAGTCAGACTCGATTCGGAGGCGGCGGACCAGTCTGGATAGATATGCCGGAGTTCGGCCACGGAACTTTCGACTCTTCGCCGAACGGCCTTGCGAATTATCGCGGGGTAGCCCAAGACAACCTCTCTGCATCAGGCTGCACTATCGCAGCCAATATACATACCGGCCATGGAGCTTCGGCGTTCCTCGGCCATTTATGAAGGGATTCCATCCGTGGCCAGGAGCTGGTGGAGGCTCACCAGAGCCTGGCCGTGCTCCTCCAGGCTCATGGCATCAACGGAATACTGGCTGACACCAATAACCCCATCCACGGCGCCTAGGTCAACCATCCGGCGTATCGTTGCCTCTTCCTCGCCGGGATCCGGCAGTAGGTTCCGACCCGCCAGGCGGGACAGGGCGGCGGCCAGCCCGTAGCCGCCCCAGTTGGAGGTGCTGGAAATGATCAGGTGAGTGACCCCGCTGGTTGCCGGGTCACTGACCAGGGTCCCAACCTGGGCGATATGAGGCGCTAGATTCCCCATGCCAATCTCATTGCCACCGTCCCCGATGCCTATAGTACGTGAGTGCCGGGAGAAGAGGAGGTCGACCCTGGCAGTATGAGCAGAAATATCCACCCCTCGCATGTTCAAATACAGGCCGCCTACGGTCGGGCCGCACCTCTCGATCGAAATCAATAGCGAGGGGCTAAACCTGGAGAGCAGATCTTCGGCGAAAAGGCTGCTGGTTTCCAGGTCCGAAATCGGGAAGTCAACCACCTGGTTGCCCTCTGCCAGGAAGGGTCGCAGCAGGGGCACCGTGTATCGGTCGCTAACGTAGACGACCTGCTTTCCCAGGGCCTCCAGAGCCCTCCCCAGGGCAAGGGCTCCGGGCGGACCGTCGGTCTCCGGCGCGCGCCCCATGGAGATGTAGAAGCCGGTGGCGATGAGTACGGTGCCGGGTTCGGCCATGGCAAATCTGGCTGCCTGGTCGCAGAATCCTTCAGAGAGGTATTGTCGAAGGGCCGCGACGCCCCGGAGGTCATTGCCGAGGATGATGTCTTCAATGCTATCCATGGTACTCTCCCCGGCCGAGATGCCGTTAAAGCACGGCCAGGTCCTCGTCTCGCCAGTCAGAGATGAACATGTGGCCTGGGGAGTGGGAGATCATCAGCGGCGGCTTGCACTTGAGGGCCACCGCCTGGGGGGTTACACCACATGCCCAGAACACCGGCACTTCCTCATCCCGTATCTCCGTGGGGTCTCCGAAATCCGGCAGACTGATGTCCTGGATGCCTAACGCCGCCGGGTCCCCTATGTGTACCGGCGCACCATGGACAGAGGGGAAACGGGAGGTGACCTGCACCGCCCGCACCACCTGACTCCGGTGGATCGGACGCATACTCACCACCATCGGCCCGGAGAAGGCGCCAGCAGGAGCCGTCTCGATGTTGGTGAGGTACATGGACACGTTTTTCCCCATCTCTAAATGCCTTAGAGGAATTCCAGCGCTCAGCAGGGCTGTCTCGAAGGAAAAGCTGCAGCCCAGGAGGAACGACACGAGATCGTCCCGCCAGAACGGGCGGAGGTGCTCTTCCTCTGCGACCATCTTCCCATCCTCGTAGATGCGGTACCGTGGAATGTCGGTGCGCAGGTCAGCTCCAGGGGCCATAAGCTTGGGCTCGTACTGCCCGGGTTCCAGCACCTCCAGAAGCGGGCAAGGCTTGGGGTTGCGCTGGCAAAAGAGGAGGAAGTCAAAGGCCAGTTCCTGGGGCAGTATGGCCAGATTAGCCTGCACGTATCCGGGGGCCAGACCGGCGGTCACCCCCGTCCACTCTCCGGACCGTACGGCGGCCCGAACCTCCCCAGGTTTCTCGGGCAGGGTCCTGGTGCTCATGGATGTGTCCTCCCCATTAAAGGACTCCGGCAGCCACTAATGGTATCGCCCCATCGTGCTTAAGCGACGTCTATCGCAGCCATCATATCTCCCGCCGCCAGCAGCGTCAATCAGGGGTCCTACGTGTTCCGGGGTGCGCCAAGGTATTCCAAAGAGGTCAGGTTGACACCCTATATCTGGCTCCTTATAATACGTGTGACGTGAGCGTTAGCTCATGCCACACATTCAGTACGAGGCGAGGAGGGTCCGATTGTCGGAGGTACGACTTGCGGAGGGCGAGACCTTCGATAGTCTTATTAGACGGTTCAATAAACGGGTGCAGCAGGACGGCATTCTCTCGGAGATCAGACGCAGGCAGCACTTCGAGTCGCCCACTGTCAGGCGAAAGAAGAAGGCTGCGGCCAAGAGGCGTAAGAGCAGGCGTAACAGCTAGGATGTCAGGCTGGCGGGGGCGGGTGATTTCCCCCCACGGTGATGCGGTGTGCTCCGGTTGTAACCCATGCGTTTCGGTATAGTAGTCTTCCCGGGCACCTGGAGCGACGGCGACTGCTATCATGCCATCAATGTCGTTCTCGGTCAGCAGGCAGAGTACCTCTGGCACGGCTCCAGACCGGACCTCTCAGAGCGGTTCGATTGCGTGGTTCTACCCGGCGGTTTTTCTTATGGGGACTACTTGCGGCCCGGAGCCATCGCACGATTCTCCCCCATCATGTCGGCGGTAGAGAGCTTCGCATCCCGTGGTGGGCTGGTCATAGGCATCTGCAACGGCTTTCAGATATTGTGTGAGGCCGGACTCCTTCCAGGGGTTCTCATGCGGAACAGCCACCTCCAGTTCCGCTGCCAGTGGACTCACTTGAGGGTCGAGCATTCACGTACTCCCTTCACATCGTCCTGCGACCAAGGGCAGACAGTCCGGGTGCCCATTTCCCACGGCGAGGGGAATTACTTCGCCGACCGACATACACTCCAGCATCTGGAAGAGGGGGCCCAGGTGGTATTCCGCTATTGCTCCGCCGAAGGAGAGGTTACTCCTGAGGCCAACCCCAACGGCTCGGCCAACAACATCGCCGGTATAGTCAACCGAGAGGGTAATGTGCTGGGCATGATGCCACATCCGGAGAGGTGCTGTGAGGAGCTCATGGGCGGCACCGATGGTCGGTTAATTTTTGAATCCCTCATCCGCGCTACGCCACTCGGGTAGGACGTGACCGACAATGCCCGTCGCCAGAGAAGTCCTTGAGGAGATAGCCCTTAGCGCTAGGGAATACGACCTGATTGTAGAGGGCCTGGACCGGGAGCCCAATCCCGTGGAGCTGGGCATGTTCGGAGCCCTGTGGAGCGAGCACTGCGGGTACAAGCACTCGAGGGCCCTTCTCAGCCTGTTGCCGGGTCGTAGCCCTCGGGTTCTCGTGCCGCCGGGCCAGGAAAACGCCGGCGCGGTAGACATCGGCGATGGCCTGGCGATCGTATTCAAAATAGAGTCACACAACCACCCATCGGCGGTGGAGCCGTTTCAGGGGGCCGCCACGGGGGTCGGGGGCATCGTGAGGGACATCCTCGCCATGGGGGCCAGACCTATAGCCCTGCTCAACTCACTCCGTTTCGGTCCCCTCGACGATCCTCGTAACCGCTACCTTTTTGAAGGCGTGGTGGGGGGCATATCCTGGTACGGCAACTGTATCGGCGTACCCGACGTCGGTGGTGAAGTGTTCTTTTCTCCCTGCTACTCCAGGAATCCTCTGGTCAACGCCCTGTGCGTCGGTCTTATAGAGAAAGAGAGGCTGATAGGGGCCTCCGCTCAGGGTACGGGAAACGTCCTTTTGCTTGCCGGGGCCGAGACTGGCAAGGACGGCATCCACGGGGCGTCAGGCCTGGCGTCCAGGACCTTCGAGGACGAGCGGGAGTTGAGGCCCACTGTACAGGTGGGCAACCCATTCCTGGAAAAGATCCTTATCGAGGCCTGCCTGGAAGTGGCGGCTATGTGCCATGTGGTAGGTATGCAGGACCTGGGCGCCGCCGGCCTGACCAGCGCCTCGGTGGAGGCGGCCGCCAAGGGCAACTCAGGAATAGAGCTAGACGTATCCAGCGTGGAGCGCCGTGACGCCGGCATGGACCCCTACGAGGTAATGCTATCCGAGTCCCAGGAGCGTATGCTCGTGGTTGTCAGTCCCCATGATGCCGAGTTGGTGAAGTCGATCTTTCAGAAGCGCGACATACCCTGCACACAGGTCGGCAAGGTTACCGGCACCGGGGAAGCGAGGGTGCACGATGGTGACGCCTTGGTTGCCCAGCCGCCTATCGGGCTGCTCACAGAGCCTCCCCAGTACAAACTGAAGGGCACGAAGCCCACGTTCCAGGTTGAGGCGCAACGCTACCCTCTTGGCAGCGTTCCTTTGCCTAAGGAGAGTCCCGGCCAGGTCCTCCTCCGGCTGCTGGGCTCGGCCAACATCGGAAACAGGGCGCCGCTGTACCGGCAGTACGACCACCAGGTACAGACCAACACGGTACTGTCCCCCGGCTCTGACGCCGCCGTGCTTCGGATCAAGGGCACGGGGAAGGGCATCGCGCTGTCCACCGACGGCAACGGCCGGTACTGCTATCTGGACCCCTACAGGGGAGGCGCCATCGCCGTCGCGGAAGCCTGCCGCAACGTCTCCTGCACCGGCGCAACCCCCATCGCCCTCACCGATTGTCTCAACTTTGGCAACCCGGAGCAGAGCGACATATATTATCAGCTTGAGCAGTGCATACGTGGCATGGCGCGCGCCTGCCGTGTCCTGGATGTACCCGTCGTCAGCGGCAATGTAAGCCTCTACAACGAGACCCAGGGGCTGGCCATATTCCCCACGCCGGTGGTGGGGGCGCTGGGCCTGCTGGAGGACGTTACGCTCCATGTCAACTCGGGCTTCAGAGGGCCGGGGGAGGTGGTAGCCCTCCTGGGGGCAGGGGAGGTCCGCGGCAGGGCGCGGCACCTGGCGGGAAGCGAGTATCTAGAGCTGGTCCACAACACGGTGGCGGGCAGGCCGGCCATAGACCTGAAGCTGGAAGTAAGGGTGCAGGAGCTCTGCCGGCGGCTGGTCCAGGATGGTATCGTGACCTCTGCCCACGATTGCTCAGACGGGGGCCTGGCCGTGGCTCTGGCAGAAAGCTGTATCGACGGGTCGACGGGGTTCCTCGGTACCTTCAGGGCACTGGGCCGGTGGGATGCGGCCCTATTTGGGGAGGTCCAGTCTAGGATAGTGGTATCCACTCCCAGCGGGAATCTCGACGACCTCAAGGGGGCCGCAGCGGCGCTAGATGTACCTGTGGCCATTCTGGGGGTTACCCAACCCGAGCGTCGGTTCGTCCTGGAAGGCCTGGTAGACCTGCCCCTGGAGGAGATTGAGCGGGCCTGGAACGGCGCGCTGGGCGCCGTGTATTGTGTCACAGATGACGGCCCTGACCCTTCCGGGCCCACTGGTTATCGGTTATAATTTTCCAAGAACCCACCCCGTTTGCTCAGGCAGTTGTATTGGGAAATTTGACTGTGCCTGAGCCCCAATTAGAGGAGAACTGAACGTGCGAGTCATATTTCTTGAGGACGTTGCCAACAAGGCCAATGCCGGCGAAATTCGGGACGTGGCGGATGGGTACGCCCGCAACTACCTGATCCCCAAAAAGCTTGCGGTCGTCGCCACCGCCGAGGATATGAAACGTATCCAGAGGATCAAGCAAACCGGCGACGAAAGGCGGCTGCGGGAAACGCGCCGGCTGGGGGAGCTGGCAGAGTTGCTCGATGGCACTGCAGTCACGGTCAGTGCCAGGATCACTCCCAACGGACACTACTACGGTGCCATCACCCCCGCAACGATAGCCGAGGAGCTATCCAGCGCCATCGGCAGGGAGATAGATCGAAGGCTGGTAGAGACTGTGGAGCCCATCCGTGATCCGGGAGAGTACGAGGTCGTGCTGCACCTGGCCCAGGGCATACAGGCAACAATATTCGTCCAGGCTGAGGCCGCCGAATAGCCGCATGTACGAAGAGAAGCTGCTGCCCCATGACATCGAAGCGGAGGAAGCCGTTATCGGCTCCCTGCTCATAGATGCGGATGCTGTCCTGGCAGTAGCCCAGTTTCTAAAGCCGGTGGACTTTTACCGCGAAAAGAACCGTCAGTGCTTCGAGGCTTCCCTAGAACTCTTCCGGCGAAGCGAGGCGATAAACCAGGTCACCCTGGCCCACCAGCTTGGGCTGCAAGAACACCTCGACCAGGTGGGAGGCACCGCCTATCTCAGCCACCTCGTGTCAAGCGTGCCCACTCCCTTACACATCGAACACTACGGCCGTATAGTGAAGCGAACCGCCATCATGCGCAACCTCATAGACTCGGCGGCAAGGATATCCGCTATCGGCTACGATGGCACCGACGACGTCGAGGCCACGCTTAGCGAAGCAGAGGACATCCTGTTTAGAGTGCGCTCGGGGCAGCCTACCAGGGACTTTATTCCCCTCCGGGAGGTATTGGACCAGTACATGGAGGAGCGGGCCGCCGATTCGGATGCACTGGGGCGGTCGGGAGCCCCCGTGTTGACCGGCTTCGCCGCCATGGACGAGTTACTTGGGGGACTGCACCGCTCTGACATGGTGGTGCTGGCGGCGCGTCCCAGCCTGGGCAAGAGCACCCTGGTCGTAAATATTTCCCTCAACGCGGCCAGAAGCGGGGCCACCGTGGGAATGTTCAGCCTGGAGATGAGCCGCGAGCAGCTGGCATTGCGCATGCTGGCGGGAGAGGCGTCCGTAGATGCCCAGAGGCTCAGGCTGGGCCTCTATACCGAAGCGGAGGAGCGGCGCATCATAGACTCCATCGGCTCCCTCTCGGAGCTGCCCATATATATCGACGATAGCCCCCTGCAGGGCATCGTGGAGATGCGGAGCAAGGCGCGGCGGCTGCACCTGGAGCGCGGCCTGGACCTGCTGGTGGTTGACTACATGCAGATAATTCAGCAGTCCAGCGGCCGGTCGGACAACCGGGTGCAGGAGATGAGCGAGATCACCCGCTCCATCAAGGGAATTGCCCGAGACCTCAACGTGCCGGTCCTGGCCGTGTCCCAGCTGAGCCGAGCGGTAGAGATGCGGACTTCCCACCGGCCCCAGCTTTCCGACCTACGAGAGAGCGGAAGCATCGAGCAGGATGCCGACGTGGTGATGTTCATCTACCGGGACGACGTCTATTTCACCGAGGAGGAGTGGGCCAGCCGTTTCCCCGACAGGCCCTATCCCAAGAATATCGCCGAGATCATCGTTGCCAAGCACCGCCACGGCCCGGTGGGCGCGCTGAAGCTGCTGTTCAGGGACAATTGGGTACGTTTTGAATCGGCGCCGCCGGAGCTGGTGGCCTTTTAGCCATGCGATTTTCCGGCTTTCCCGATGGGACCCGATACACCCCGGTGCCCAACCCGCTGTTTGGCCCGCTGCTGGAGGCCATCCAGGACCCGGCCGAGCTGAAGTGCACCCTCAGGGCCATATGGCTGTTGCACAAGAAGAAGGGGTACCCTCGTTATGTGGGCCTGAGAGAGCTGCTCCTGGACAGGGTGCTCCTATCCGGGCTGAAGGGCCTCGACGTCCCTCCCCGGGAGGCCATCCGGCGAGGGATGGCGTTGGGGGTCAGAAGAGGAACTTTTCTATTTCTGCGGGCTAGGAATGGTACAGAGGATGGTGAGGTCTATCTGCTCAACGACGGACCCGGGCGGCGGGCCATCGCCACCATGGGTAGGGGAGAGTTCGTGGTCGACGAGGGCGCGTCGGCCCATATTGCCGACGACGAGCCAGCCGGCAGGGTGGAAAACATCTTCGCTCTGTACGAAGACAACATAGGTGTACTGACCCCCATACTGGCCGAGGAGATGAAGGAGGCGGAGAGCAGCTACCCCTGGCCCTGGATTCAGGATGCTTTCAAGATAGCTGTGAGCCGCAACGCGCGGAACTGGCGCTATATCGAGGCCACTCTAAGGCGGTGGGCCACCCAAGGAAAGGACGATGGAGAGCCTGGGGGACATTCTAAGAAGAATACAAGCGCAGAGGAATTCGAGGCCTACCTCCGACAACGGGGCAGGCTACCTCGGTCCTGACGATGGGGAAGTCTGCCCGGTCTGCAAGGGAACGGGCTGGGTAAGCCATCGGGTCCCGTTCGGGCACCCCGACTTCGGTGAGGTTTTCCCATGCCGTTGTCAGGACAGGGAGCTACAGCAAAGTCGCCTCGACCGGCTGCAACGCTACAGCAACCTGGGTCCCCTGAGCCGGGTCAATTTTGACGATACCAACCCCGAGGGCCGCCTCTCCGAACCCGAGGGCCGCAGGCTCTTCCGAGCGGCGCTGAAGGCCGCCCGAGAGTTCGCCGAGGAGCCACGGGGATGGCTCGTCCTTACGGGCCCCAGCGGTTCCGGAAAAACGCACCTGGCGGCCGCCATCGCCAACAGGTGTATCGAGCGGGGCCACGCCGTATTCTTCAAGTTCGTCCCCGACTTCATGGATGATCTGAGGGGGACCTTTGCGGGCGAAAGCGACGTGTCCTACGACGAGCTGTTTCACCGCGTTCGGGAGGCCCCTATCCTGGTGCTGGACGACTTGGGCTCCCAGAGCAGTACGGCCTGGGCCCAGGAGAAGCTCTTCCAGGTGTTCAACCACCGCTCCAACGCCCTGCTCCCCACGGTCATAACTCTCCGGGGTCCCATTGAAAGGGTTGATGAAGCCATCAGGACCAGACTGGAGGCCACGGGGTTCTCGGTGGTGCACACCCTAGGCGAGGGCAGCGTGGAGCTTCTCCGGGAGGTGGGAGGCCTTCAGGAGGACATGCTCAAGGAGATGACCTTCGACACCTTCAAGCTTGGTCGGGATGTTCGGGCCAGGGAGCAGGAGCGAGATAACCTACGCTCTGCCTTCGAGATGGCCAAAAGTTTCTCTGAAGCGCCCAGGGGCTGGCTCTTCATCACTGGGCTTAACGGTTGTGGCAAGACCCACCTGGCCGTGGCCACGATCAATGAGGCTCTCAATCGGGGGCAGCCGGCTTTCTTCGCCTTTGTGCCCGCCCTCCTCGACCACCTGCGGGCTACCTTCAGGCCCGACAGCCCCACCGGGTACGATGACCTCTTCGAGGAGGTAAAGGGGTCCCCCTTGCTGGTACTGGACGATCTGGGCTCGGAGAACAGCACTCCATGGGCCGAGGAGAAGCTCTACCAGATCATCGTACATCGCCAAAACGCCCGCCTGCCCACCATCATCACCTTCAATGGCAATTCGCTGAAGCAGCTGGATGAGTCGAAGCCGCGGATAGCCTCCCGCCTCAACGACGCGCTGGTCGAGTGGGTCTCCATTCTGGCCCCAGACTACCGTGACCAGCGTCCACGGGGCAGCGGTGCTGCCAAGCAAAGCCGCCCACGCCAATAGGCCATCAGCTTCGCACCCAGATGAGACCGGCAATTGACATGTAGTCAGGCTCCTCATATATTCATGGCACTATGAAAGTCGGCAACGTCGAGATATCTCTCCTTTCTGATGGCACCATCCGCCTGGACGGTGGCGCCCTCTTCGGCGTGGTGCCAAAGGTGATATGGAACACCCTCAGCCGCGCCGATAGGCGTAACCGGGTCAGGATGGGCCTCAACTGTCCGCTGATCCGCGCCGGAGGCAAGACCATCCTGGTGGACACAGGGGTCGGCAACAAGCATCCCCTTCGGCGTAGGACCATGTACGACATGAGGGCTGGGGGCCTGGCCAGCGACCTCAGAGCGCATGGATTGGCGGTGGAGGACGTGGACACGGTCGTCCTCACGCACCTCCACTTTGATCACGCGGGAGGGTGTACGAGACCGGGTTTCGGGGATAAGCCCGTACCGACCTTCCCCAAGGCAACCTACTTGGTCCAACGGAAGGACTGGCACGATGCCACCCACCCGAGCGAACGGACCAGGGCAGGCTACATACCTGAAGACTTCATGCCCCTGGAGACGAGCGGACAGCTCGAACTTTTGGAAGGCGATACGGAGATAGCCCCAGGTGTATGTCTTAAAGTCACGGGTGGGCACACCTCGGGGCATCAGATCGTGTTCATCGACTCGGGCGACCAGCGGGTCGCGTGTCTGGGCGATGTATTGCCCACGGCCCATCACCTGCCCTTGCCCTATATCACCGCGTGGGACATGTACCCACTGGATACCCTTGCTCGTAAGAGCCAGATCCTGGACCAGGCGGTAAAGGAGAGCTGGCTGCTAATCTTCGGCCACGGCGACGGGCTCAAGGCGGGCACACCTGTGAGAAGGGACGGCAAGCTGATCATTGAGCCTAAGGAGCTGTAGTTGGACCAGAAGGTGGGCTGCAAATTTTGCGAAATCGTTAGCCGAAGGTCACCGGCTACTATAAGGTACGAAGACGACGAGATCATCGTAATCGACAACGTTCTCCAGTGGGCGCCGGTAATGCTCCTGGTGATGCCCAAGGCCCACCTTTCCCAGAAGGAACTGTGGAGCAACGGGACCATGGCGCGCGTAGGCAGGGCTGCCGTGGAAATGGGGGAGCAGTTCTGTCCAACAGGGTACCGCCTCCTCTCCAACTTTGGCCACGACGCCATGCAGTCACAGGAGCACGGCCACCTGCACGTTCTGGGCGGCATGTACCTAGGGCCCTACGCTTGAGGGACGCCGGTGCCGAAGACGGGCACAACCTTGTCGCCCAACCTCTGAGGCTGGAACCCGATTGAAGCCCTGCCCATCCAGGACACATTACACCGACCGATCCAGGTACCTTCGCGCGACCAGCCTATCAAATATAGGGCGATACATCAGAAGCCAAACTTAACATCTCCGGTTTCACCCTCATCCCTTCGACAGGCCCGGGGCAGGCCCTAGCCTCTCCCCATCGAGAGGGGAAGGAATTTTTCTCCCCCTTGACGGGAGAGAGCTAGAGAGGGGGTGAAATCTAGACGTTAATGGATCGTTCAGTAAGATCACTGTAGACCTTACCTAGGGGGTACCATGGGATCAGCAGAGTTCGCGGAACCCGGCCAGGCTGTACTGTACGAGGAGATGGACCGGGTGGCCGTTATCACCCTCAACCGCCCCGAATCACTTAACGCCATCAACCGGCAGTTGCGCCGCGAGCTCGGCGGCGCCATACTGCGGTTCGACCAGGACGACGGAATGGGGGCAGCCATCATCACCGGTGCGGGTCGCGCCTTTTGCGCCGGGAGGGACCTGAAGGAGCGGGCAGAGGACGACGCCGCGGGAATACAGGCCAGGGCCGAGGACAGCACCAGTCCTGAGCGTCCTTACATGTGGCCCCAAACGTGGAAGCCCCTCATCGCGGCCATCAACGGCTATGCCCTGGCTGGGGGCTGGTCCATCGCCCAGATGTGCGATCTCCGAATAGCGTCCGACGACGCACTTCTAGGTATCACCGAGACTCGGGTGGGCCTGCTTCCTCCTTTCGCCGTTCTCCTATCGAAATTAATACCCATGGCAGTGGTGATGGAGCTGGTCCTCACATCGGAGCCCATCACTGCCGAGAGGGCCCGCGAGATCGGTTTCGTCAACCTGGTGGTGCCCAGGGAGCGTCTCCTGGAAGAGGCCATAGCCACGGCCCGGCGTATAGCGGACAATGCACCACTGTCCCTAAGGTACTTCAAGGAGCTGGCCTACAGGAGCCTGGACATGAGCGCCCACGCCTCCACATCCCTCACCTATCACATGTACGATAGGCTGCTCCTGAGCGAAGACTCGAAAGAGGGCCCCCGGGCCTTTGCGGAGAAGCGTAAGCCAGATTGGAAGGCCAGATGATACGGAGATATAACGGACCGGTCCGATGAAGTGGGATCAAAAACCCGGGACAGTGCCGTGATAGAAAGCAGGTTCATTTTCTATCCGGAAAGTGAGCTGGTGGGGAGGCCAGCCCACTGGGGACTAGATTTCCAGGAGGTACGATTTCCGGCCAAAGGCGGTGTCACGCTCCATGGCTGGTTCGTGCCGGGCGATAAGGACGTGACCTGGATTTGGTTCCACGGAAATGCCGGCAATATCAGCCACCGGCTGGAGAACCTGACGCTCCTCCACCGTCAGCTGGGCGTCAACATCCTGCTGTTCGACTACCGGGGCTATGGTCTCAGCGAGGGGCGCGCCTCGGAAAAGGGCACCTATCAAGATGCCACCGCGGCGCTGGAGTACGTACTTTCTCGACAGGACATCGCTCCCCACAGGATAGTGTATTTCGGCCGCTCGCTGGGGGCCGCCGTTGCCCTGTGGCTGGCCACCCGGCGACGGCCCTACGGGCTCATTCTGGAGTCCCCCTTCGCCTCGGTCCAGGACATGGCCAAAGTTGCCTTCCCTCATCTGCCCCTCCACCTGCTGGTTCGGGGCAAGTACGACTCCCTATCCCGCATCGCCAGCGTATCCTGCCCCCTCCTCATTCTCCATGGAGCCAGGGACGAGATCGTTCCCGTCGAACAGGCGCAAAGGCTATACGCCGCCGCCACCCAGTCCAAGGCGCTCTTCCTGATCCCCGGCGCGGGGCATAATGATACATATTCGGTGGACCAGCCACTCTACTTTCGGACCCTGGCAGAGTTTATGACGTCCCTGGAAGACAACCGCGATTGACTCTGATGCTTACGGGAGATAGCATTCATTTGGCATCTTACAATACTCTTACTAAGGGGGTGCGAGATGGCCCAGGACGGTAAGCCTAGCGCCGAGGGGGCAGCTGCCCAGAGGCTGGAGATAGAGATTCTATACTGCCACGATTGACGGCACGCGTTGAGAGCCGCCTGGATGGCGGGCGAGACGCTCAGCCGAGTCGGGGAGCATATAAGCCAATTCAAGCTCGTGCCGAGTCCCCACGGCAAGTTCGATGTGCGTATCGACGGGGAGCTGGTGGCGGAGCACCGCCATGAGCCCGATGCCCACCTCTTCCCCGACCTTCAGGACCTGCTTAAGGCGATAGACCAGAGAATTGGTAAGCGATCGCCTGCGTGACCCTGCCTGGTGTTCCGCTGGAAATCCTGCCTCAGGGAACCGCCCTCTCCTCCGTTTAGATGGGCCTTAAGTGATGGGGGAGGGCTTAAGCGGACCTGTGCTAGGGAATGGCGCACAGAGCCGACAGCAGCTCTGTGGCGACAGCCTTGTCCAGGGGCTGGTTGTTGTTGCCGCACTTGGGCGACTGGATGCAGCTAGGGCAACCGGCGCTGCACTCGCATTCCGAGACCAACTTCAGGGTTGTACTCCACAGATCTTCAATAACCTGGTAGCCTCGCTCCGCTATGCCAATCCCTCCTGGGTGACCGTCGTATATGAAGACCTGTGGCTTTCCAGTGTCGGGGTGGAGGGGTGTGGATACGCCCCCTATATCGTTACGGTCGCACAGGGCGTAGAGGGGTAGGACGCCAATGGCGGCGTGCTCCGCGGCATGCAGCCCGCCCGCCAGGTCCAACGGGGCTACCTTGACGTTGTCCAGAACGCCCTGGGGTACATAGAACCACAAGGCCACTGTGCTGAATCGCCTAGGGGGGAGGTCCAGGTACTCCTCCCCAATTATCTCCTCGGTGAAGGGCCGACGCTTCTTAAAGCCCAGGATGTAATTAGTGACTTCCACATTCCCGAGGCACACCTCTACGCCTCCTGCCACCTTGGACCGGAGAACATCAAGTATTCTTATGTCCGTCAGGTCCCTGATCTGCGTGTAATACTCTCCGTCACTGGGCGCCACATGGGCCGTCCGGGACTCGAGGTCCAGCCGAACAACCAGGTAGGGCTCCCCCTGGTGCAGGTACACCGCTCCTTGATGGAGTTGCTGAAAGGCGGAAGACTCGTCCACCGTTTCCAGGATCACACCCGACCCCTCCACCACCACCAGGTAGTTATCGGACGAGGTCGACCGGATGTTGACCGTCTCTGCCGGATAGGGAATAGCGGGCGTGGCGTACCAGGCTCCGTTCCCCTTTCTGACCAGTCCCCTCTCCTGCAGGCTGTTCAGATGTGCCAGGTAGCTGGATCCGAACAGCTCTTCGTCCTGGGATGTCAGTGGGGATTCGTAGGCAGCGCACATCAGATGGGGCTGGGCGATATAGGGGTTCTCCGGGGATACGAGGGCATTCTCTACAGGGCGTCCAAAGAAGGTCTCAGGATGCCTTATGACGTACTGGTCCAGGGGATTATCCTGTGCCACCAGGACCGCGAGGGACTCCTCCGTACGCCTGCCACTCCTTCCAGCCTGCTGCCACGTGCTGGATACACTGCCCGGATACCCCGTTATCACGCTGGCGTCCAGGCTACCCACGTCGATCCCCAATTCTAGAGCGTTGGTGGTGGCCACGCCCATAAGCTCACCCTGGAAAAGGGCTCGCTCTATGCGCCTCCTGTCCTCAGGCAGGTAAGTAGCTCTATAGGGGCTTATCCTCTCGGACAGGGCGGGCCGTTTACCGTCCAGCTGCTCCCGGGCATACAGGTAAACGAGCTCCGCCACCCGGCGGGTCCGCACAAATGTTATGGCCCGAACGGAGCGGCTGACCAGCTCGGCGAAAAGGGTAGCGGCATCGATGTTAGTGCTGCGCCGGCCCTTCCCCGGCCTGACCATCCGCTGTGTCTCCGGCGGAATGCCCCCATCCAGCGGCCGCCCCGGAGCGTCGGGTGAAACGGCAGCTTCCACCGTCGGCGGGTTCCAGAAGACGAAGCGCTTCCCGCCGTAGGGAGCTCCATCCCTGTCTATAACCTGGCAGGAGAGACCGGTGAGCCGCCGGGCCAGCTCCCCAGGATTGCCGATGGTGGCGGAGCAGAGGATGAACTGGGGAGCGCTCCCGTAAAGACTGCATAGGCGCCGGAGACGCCTGACCACGTTGGCCACGTGCGAGCCGAAGACGCCTCGGTACACGTGGGCCTCGTCCAGCACCACGTAACGCAGCCCTCGAATAAGGCGAGACCAGGCCCTGTGGTTGGGCAGTATTCCCAGGTGAAGCATGTCGGGATTGGTAAGAAGTATCTGAGTGGACCTCCTGATGGAGGACCTCTCGTGACCGGGGGTATCGCCGTCATAAATGGCCGCCCGGAAGGCTAGCCCGCGCCCCATTTCCTTGAGCCCCCTGAGCTGGTCCTGGGCGAGGGCCTTGGCGGGGTATACGCAGATGGCCCGGGTGGTCCTGTCCCTCAGTAGCGCGTCCAGCACGGCCAGGTTGTAGCACAGGCTTTTGCCGCTGGCCGAGGGAGTGGATATGACGACGTTAGCGCCATCCTGCAGGGCATCCAGGGCCTGTGCCTGATGGGCGTACAGCGGCCAGAGGCCCTGGCGCTCTATGGTGGCCTGGAGCGACGGATGAATGGGGACACGGGTCACGCCTGTTGCGGCCTGGCGCGGAGGAATGTGCTCCGTGTGAACTATCTGTTGGTGATACCAGGGGACCTGTATAATGTCGGTGAGGAAGGCCGAAGCGTCCATTGTCTATACGGTCTCATACTCCTGAAATCAACTCCGTCTCGTAATCCAGGAGTTCCACGTCCGCTCTCATCTCCTCGATGTACTGCACTACGCTAGAGAGGATTTCGTTGGCGTGCCGGCCCTGGTTGCTGACGCAGGAGATACCAAGAGTCAGCCGCTGCCAGAGCTCGTTATCGCCCACCTCGGCGATGGCAACGTTGAACTTACTCCGCACTCTGGATGTGATGGACTGAGCAACGCGCCGTTTGCCCTTAAGGCTCTGGTTTTCTGGCAGCCTAAGACTCACACGGCAGACGCCGACGTGCACGCTGGGCCTCCTGCCTGTGGGGATGCCTATGTGGGGCAGGTAGAGGTGGGCGGTGTATGACGGTGCATGGGGCTAGAAAGACTGTTCAGTTTGGACCGTCCTAAAGCAGTCATTGCAATATACCGGCCTGCCTTGTCTTGGCTCGAAAGGGACCTCCGTCTCTATACCACACGTAGCGCATGTTGCCGGATACATCGTTCTTGGCTGGTCGGTGCGGACGCCACTCGTTCGCCTGGCTGCGCGGCAGGCGGGACAGCGGGCAGGGTCGTGCATCAGACCTCTGCTCTGATAAAACTCCTGCTCCCCGACGCTGAAGGCAAAGGAGTCTCCGCACTCTCTGCACACCAGGGTCCTTTCCTCAAAAGCCACCGTTGATCCTCCTAGAAACCTGATGTCACTGTGGCCTCAAATGCCCTGGGTGTATTGGACCAGTAATTGGTAGGTATCTGTGCCCAAGCACCACGAAGCCGACAATGCGCCGTCGAAAGTATAGCAAAGCGTCTGGGAGATGGCAACACTTCGTTTTAGCTTTGAGCCAATTCGTATTCTGAAGTCGTTCATAATGATACGTGACACATAGAATATAGTGTCACCATGAAGATAATCAGAACGAGGGGTCCTGGTGCCAAAGGCCTGGGCAGGGTCCAGGGCATATCGAGGATGGCCAGGCAACGACTGAAGTGGATGGACTACTACACAAGCCATGGGAGCAACGCTTCTTTGACCTGTCGGTACTTTGGTATCAGCCGCCAGACCTTCTATCGGTGGAAGAAGCGGTACAATCCCAGGGATCCACCAGCCTAGAAGAACGGTCTCACAAGCCCAAGCACCTACGCAGACCTACCTGGAGTCCCCAGCCTAGAAACCTGATGTCACTGTGGCCTCAAATGCCCTGGGGACCAGTAATTGGTAGGTATCTGTGCCCAAGCACCACGAAGCCGACAATGCGCCGTCGAAAGTATAGCAAAGCGTCTGGGAGATGGCAACACTTCGTTTTAGCTTTGAGCCAATTCGTATTCTTGACGGGTTTATGCCCTCCCTATACAATGGGGAAGCCCGTTAATTTCCGTACGTAGAGAGTGCTATGGCCCGACTATTCGATATGCATGTTCACACCACCACGGGCAGCAGCGACAGCAGTCTGACCCCCGAGGAGATGGTACAGGAGGCAGAGCGCCGTGGCCTTTTCGGGCTGTGCGTTACGGAGCACAGCGGCCCATGGGACCAACACGAGTTCCAGCGCTTCGCCGTGCAGCATAACCTCGTGCTCATCAGGGCCATGGAGGTTGAGACCGACATGGGCCATATTCTGGCCTTCGGCCTGGACCGATATGTCCCGGGGATCTACAGGGCCGAAGAGCTACGGGCGGCGGTGGATAAGGTGGGTGGATTCATCGTAAGCGCCCATCCCTTCCGTGGCTTGAACAACCCTCGACCTTCCAGCAAGCCACTTCTTTACAAAGAGATGCCTTGTGTGCCCTCTACGGTGGAAGAGGGAGCGAGGCACCCCGTGTTCGGGTTGGTGGATGCCGTGGAGGTGGCCAACGGGGGCACTTCGGAGGAAGAAAACCGCTTCGCTATGAAGGTGGCCAGACACCTGGGCCTGAACGTCACCGGGGGGAGCGACGCCCACTCCCAGCACGGGCTGGGTCGCTGTATTACCGTTTTTCAGGGGGAGATTAGCACTGGAGAGGAGTTTGTGAGCGCACTGCGTGGCGGCGCCTTTTATCCCGCCGTTCTCACCGACAGCAACCGGGACCAAGCCGGGGGCTGGCGGCCTCTCCCGGAGCCCTTTATGGCCGATGGGAAATAGTTAGGGCACCCAACTCGAGATGAAAGTGGGGGACGTGCCGCCTACCTACGTCACGCTGGACCTAGAGACCACTGGTATAGACCCGGAACAAGACACCATCATCGAGGTAGGGGCAGTCAAGTTCCAGGGGCAAAAGGTCCTAGATACTTTCCAGACTCTGGTCAATCCATACCGCCGCCTGCCGGACCCCATACAGCGGCTCACGGGAATCTCCCAGAGCAACTTGGATGGGGCACCCCCTTTTGCCGCCGTGGCTGGGGAGCTCCTGGAATTTATAGGCTCCCTGCCTCTGATCGGGCATAACTTTTCCTTTGACCTTGCCTTTCTCTCAAAGCACGGCGTACGGCTGAGCAACGAGATCTTCGATACCCGGGAAATGGCATCCGTCCTCCTGCCCTATTTCTCCAGCTACTCCCTTCCCAGGCTGGCCGAGGACCTGAAGACTGGCCATTCACGTCCTCACCGGGCGCTTCCCGATGCCCAGGCTACGCAAAAAGTCTTCCTGAGTCTAATGGACACGGCCAGCGGTCTCGATCCGGCGACGGCGGCGTACATCATCCAACTGGCCTCGAGGGCACGGTGGCCCTTCGGACGCCTCTTGGAACGGCTACCGCCGGCCGACACACTCTCTACAACACATATGGGGCCCACCGGATTGGACCTGTACGATCTCGAGAGCAGGTTGAGGCCCGCTGGGAGGGCCGTCAGGCCCGGCAAAAGCATTGAACGGCTGGACGAAGGTGAGCTCGCGTCTTACCTGTCCCCAGGCGGCCTCTTTTCCCGCAGCTTCGAGGGATTTGAACACAGGCCGCAGCAGGTGGAGATGACCAGGGCCGTTGCCGCCGCCATTAACGGAGAGGCGCACCTGATTGTGGAGGGGGGAACTGGCGTGGGTAAGTCCCTGGCCTACCTCCTGCCGGCGGTCCTCTACTCGTTAAAGAACGGCACCCGCGTCGTAATATCCACCAACACCATTAACCTCCAGGAGCAACTCTTGAACAAGGACATCCCGGCCCTGGTCGGGCTGCTGGAGGACGAGGGGATCATACCCACCGGTCAGTTCCGGGTAGCGCCGTTGAAGGGCCGGGCCAATTACCTGTGCCTCCACAGATGGCGCCGCCTTGCCGGGGGGGAGACCCTCTCCGCGGACGATGCCCGCCTTTTAAGCAAGACACTTATTTGGCTCCAGGATACCGCCACAGGGGACAGGGGTGAGATCAACCTGTCGGGAAAGGAGCCTCTAGTCTGGAGCCATATCTCCGCCGCTGAGAAATGGCATTGTCCGGGGATGCGCGGCGAAGGTCCCTGCTTCTTGCGTGCCGCGAGGGAGAGGGCCGAGGGCGCCCACATAATCATCGCCAACCACGCCTTGCTCCTCTCCGACCTGGCCCTGGGAGGAGGACTGATTCCGGAGTACCAACACCTGATTGTGGACGAAGCCCAACACCTCGAGGAGGAGGCCACCCGCCAGCTCGGCTTCCAGGTGTCACAGGCTCAGCTAGACGACGAGCTAGGTACACTGGGACGCCTGCTGGCAGAGGCACGGGTCCTGCTGAGGCGTGCGGCCGGCGCCGCGGACCTGATACGGCGGGGGGAAGAACTGATATCCAACTTGGAAGCCAAATGGTCCCCTCGGATGAGAGACCAGTGGGGGCGGTTGTGGTCGGGGGTCGAGAGGTTCCTGCATCAACAACACGAGGGTGCTGCGGACCAACTCCACATCACCCGGTCAACCAGGGCTCAGCCGGGGTGGTCCGAGCTGGAGATCGCCTGGGAAAACGTGGATGTCGACCTGAACGAGGGGATAAGATTGGCGGAGCGATTGGGGCACCTGGTGGACTCCGCGCCAGGGGACAGCGCCGCAAACGGAGAGGGGCTTACGCTGGATCTGGCAGCCTGGCGGGAGGGCATGGAGGAGCAACGGGAGAGGCTCAAGACGATGCTGGCCGCCCCGGCAGAGGAGCAGCGCATCGATTGGATGGCCCGGGTCTCAACTGGCAGGGGCGACCCTTCTGGCGGCTCCAACTTGGTGCTGCACTCAGCGCCACTGGACGTGGGGCCAGAGCTGCAAAGGCGCCTGTACTCCCGTAAGAGCTCTGTGATCCTGACCAGCGCCACCTTGAGTACCCAGGGCGACTTCAGCTTTATCCGACAGCGGACTGGACTGGAGGAAAGCGGCGAGCTGCTGGTCGATTCGCCATTCGACTACAAGCGGGCAGCCCTAATTCTGGTACCCGAGGACCTACCTGCGCCCGATTCTCCTGGCTATCAGCCGGCTATAGAGAGGGTGCTGGTTGGGCTTGGGAGGGCGCTCAAGGGGCGCACCCTGGTGCTGTTCACCTCTCACTCCGCGCTCAGGGGTACTTCCAACGCCATCCGCGGCCCACTGCAAGCGGAGGGAATCCGTGTCCTTGCCCAGGGCATCGACGGTTCCCCGGCCCAGATACTACGGGACTTCAGCGACGATCCCAGCGGCGTGATCCTGGGCACCAGCAGCTTCTGGGAAGGCGTAGACCTGTCAGGAGGCATCCTCAAAGCGCTGGTTCTGGCCAGACTCCCCTTCCACGTTCCCACCGATCCTATTTTCGCCGCCAGGTCGGACCAGTACGAGGATCCCTTTTACCAGTACGCACTTCCCCAGGCCATCCTGCGCTTTCGCCAGGGCATCGGTAGGCTGATCCGCAGCGGCCGAGACAGGGGAACCATCGTGGTGTTGGACACGCGGATCGCCTCCAGGCGCTACGGCAAAGCCTTTCTGGACTCCATGCCACCGGGCACCATGAAGCACGTGCCTCTGGCCGCCATTCCTCGTCATGCCACCGACTGGATAGAGATGAGCACCTAAGAATTGGAGACGAGATGAGCGGTTCACCCGCGGCGAGTCCGTCAATGCACCTGTCCATCCAGCCGCCCTTCGACCTGGCTGCCAGCCTGGAGAGCGGCCAGTCCCACCGCTGGCGCAGGGAGACGACACCCGGACGCGATGCGGGCGCGGAGTGGCACTCTGGGGTAATATATGGGAACCTCATACAGATATGGCCCAACACCGCAGGCGCACCGGGCATAACCGACGGGGCAGAATTCCGGTCGGCCCCTCTCGGGGATCCCGGACGCCTGATGCCCTTGATGCGCAGCTATTTCCGTCTGGAGGACGACTTCGAGACCATCGACCGGGAGATAGCCAGGGACCCCAAGGTGAGCAAGATCATAGAGCGGCACAGGGGCCTGCGCCTCCTCCGCATCGAGCCCTGGGAGTGCCTCATATCCTTCATCTGCTCGGCAAACTCCAACCTTCCCCGCATCCATGCCAATATGGAGTCCCTTTCGGAGAGCTTCGGGCAGCCCCTGGGTCTGGACGGCCACGTGCGGTACACCTTTCCCGAACCAGACCGCCTGGCATGGGCGGGAGAGTCCGCGCTCCGGGACCTGAGGCTGGGATTCAGGGCTCCCTACGTGGTCAGCGCGGCGCGAGCCGTGGCTACCGGCGAGCTTGACCTGGAAAGACTTAGGGGCGTGTCCTATGAGGAGGCCAAAGGGGCGCTCATGGAGCTTCCCGGCGTGGGGCCCAAGATCGCCGACTGTGTTCTGCTGCACTCTCTGGACAAGCTGAACGCCTTCCCGATCGACGTCTGGGTGCGTAGGGCGTTGCAGGAGTGGTACTTCGGGGGTAAGAAGGTGCCGGACAGTGAACTCCTGCAATGGGCCCACGACCATTTCGGACCCTACGGAGGCTACGCCCAACTGTACCTGTTCCACGGCCGGAGGCTAGAAGGCTAACTGCAACGAGTGCCCTACCCTACTCGGCGTCTGGGTGCGTGGTAATGAACCGGGCGGCCTTTGCCGGGTCCACATCGGCAGCTCGCACCTCTACGACAGCCATCTCCTCCTGAAGCAGAAAAGTAACGCTGCTGTCCCGCTCTCCCCAGCCACGGTTCATTCCCTGGATTGCGATCTGCTCGGCCAGGTTCGCCACCGGCATGGGGACTTTGTATTCCCGCCCCAGCTCCGTGGCCAGCGCGATGTCCTTGTAGGACAACGCAAGCGCGAAGTTGGGTGGATCGAACTGGCCGCGGAAGACAGTCATGGCAATCCCCTCGTGCAGAGGACCCATCCGGCCCAGGGCACCCCGGCGCACGCACTCCCACAGGGCACGGGGCTCTACCCCCGCCTTCACTCCCAGAGTCAGTCCTTCAGCGACGGCCTGACGCACACCGTGCCCGATCATATTGTGGACTAGCTTGCACACGCTGCCAGCGCCAATGTCGCCGGCGTAGAACACCTTGTCCCCAAAGGCGTCCAGTATGGGCTTGATGCGGTCGTATACCTCCCGCTCGCCTCCGACCATGATGGCCAGGTTTCTCGAAGCGGCTCCGGACTTGCCTCCGCTTACCGGCGCATCCAGCACATGGGCACCCCGCTGGCGGAACTTGGGCTCAATCTCCCGGATTAGGGTTGGCCTGCTGGTGGACAGGTCGACATAGATGCCACCCTCTTTGATCCCTGCCAATAGTCCTTCGGGGCCAACGGCCACCTCCTCCACCTCCTTCGGCCCGGGGAGGGAAGTAAAGGTTACATCGCTTAGCTGGGCCACTTCGGTCGGCGAAGAGGCAAGGCGGGCGCCCCCCTCCAGTAGCTCCCTGGTGGCTTCCTCCCGGGCATCGTACACCACCATGGGATACCCGGCCCTCTGGATACTCCTGGACATGCCCGAACCCATGTTCCCTATGCCGATAAATCCTACCGTCTCCATCTCGTCCCCTCCTTTGCGAGTCTACGGAAATGGGCCCAAATGGCCCCTGACACGACGGGGCGATCTACGGCGTCAGCACCAGCTTGCCGAAGAAGCTGCGCCCCTCCATCGTGCGGTGTGCGTCGGCCGCGCTTTCCAGCGGCAAGACCTGGTGGATGGCCGGCGCGATCTTGCCTCGGTTCAGGGTCTCCACTATCTGCCGCATGTCTTCCTTGGTTCCCATATACACGCCAAAGACGCTGAGGTGGCGGGTGAACGTCTGCCCCAGGTGTAGCTCCGCGCGGTAGCCGGTGGTGATCCCGCAGTTGCCATACCTGCCACCAGTCCTCAGGGCGTTGTACGCCGGCTGGAAGAACTCGGCACCGACGTGGTCCACCACCACATCAACTCCCTGGCCTCCCGTTAGCTCTCTGGCTCGTTTGGTGACATCCTCATTCGTGTAGATGATGACCTCGTCCGCACCCAGTTCCATCGCCTTGGCAGCCTTTTCCTCGGTGCTGGTAGTGGCGATGACCCGGGCGCCCACCACCCTCTTGGCCACCTGTATGGCCGCGGTGCCCACGCCGGCGGAGGCCGACAGCACCAGCACCGTCTCCCAGGGCTTGAGGCGGGCGCGTCGGATCAGCATGTTCCACATGGGGAGATAGACTGTGGGCACGGCCGCCGCCGCCTCATAGGAAACGTGGTCCGCTATGGTGTGCACGTTTATAGCCGGAACCTTCAGGTACTCCGCGTAGCTGCCATCAACGGCGGAGCCCAGCATCTTTGAGGAAGAGCAAAGGTCGTCCTCCCCCGCCAGACACTGGGAACACTGGCCGCAGGTGGTTTTGGGATTCACCACCACCCGGTCTCCCAGCGCGTGCCCTCGGACCTGGCTACCCACCTCCACAATGTCACCGGCCGCGTCGCCTCCCAGGATCAGGGGCGGAGGGAACTCCTTCCGCATTCCCCGGGCTCCCGCTCGGGTATACAGGTCCAGGCGGTTAAGGGCACTGGCCCGTACCCTCACCTTCACTTCGTCGGGCTCGATGACCGGGTCCGGACGCTCCCCATGTTTCAGAACCTCCGGCCCGCCATGGGCCTCGATGTACACCGCTTTCACTTTTCCTCCTTTGTCAGGGTGCAAAGAGGTAGTTGGCCAGCTAGTTGACCCGATGTGCAATTTCCCCATGTCAGCCTGAGCCGGAGGCGAAGGGTCTGGAGGGGCTGACGGTCCATCCCCCCATCTGTTGGCGAAATCTCCCGGCTCATGAAGGTGCCCCACCCTACCAGATTCTTCAGTCGCTTCGCTCCTTCAGAATGACACTCTTGTAAGTCCCCCCTGGGGAAACCGGCGAATGAGGTCAGCTAGGTTGGTCATGAGCAGAGCTACCCCCCTGGAAGACGGGGCAGTAGCTCCTCCGAAACGTATTGAAGGTACTCCAGCCGGGCCGCGTGGGTCTTAGGCAGGTTCAAAAAGCCGAGGCCGGTGTAGCGCACTCCATCCTCGTGGTAGCACCGGGCTATGGCCTCGGCACATTCTTCAGGACTTCCGACGGCGGCCCAGTCCGTCAACTCTCTCGTTCCCCCAAGGCCCAGGTCCACGGTCGTGCGTTCCTGCATATCCCACCCACCGTACATCCCCGCCTTGCCCTCCGCGACCTCCCGGGCTTCACGGATGGCCGTCTCCCGGTCCCTAGCAACGGCCACGCTGCGGTTGGCTCCGAGGAGTCCTGGCGACCCTGCGCCGTGGACGTGCACCGTTTCGTGGTATACGCTGGCAAGTCTCCGAAGGTCCTCCCAACTCTGCTGAGGGCCCAAAAGACAGCCATCCCCCATGGTAGCCGCCCTCCGTGCCGCCAGCTCGCTCTGGGCTGCGATCCACACGGGAGGATGGGGCTTCTGTACGGGGGGCACCCCCACACGTGCCCTGTGGACCGTCCAGTACCGGCCTTCGAAGCTCACTTCCTGTCCGGACCACAGCAGCTTCATCAGCGCCAGGCATTCTTCGAAGCGGCCCGTCCTCTGGTTGCGGTCGCTCCCCACCGCCTCCAGCTCGACCCGCCTGTAGCCCAGGCCCACTCCCAGGATGAGTCGGCCCCCAGTTATGTGGTCCACGGTGATCACCTGCTCCGCCAGGTACACGGGGTTGTGCAGCGGTAGCAATATTACCCCGGTGATCAGCTTCAGGTCTCCGGACTCCCCAGCCAGCCTGGCCAACAGGGGCAGCGGTTGGAGCCAGACCGTGGGATACGATATCCAGTGCTGGGCAGCATAGATTCCCATAAAGCCCAGGGACCGGGCACGGCGGGTAATCTCGGCGGCTTCCTCTATCTGCTGTTGCACGGGCCGGATGGGATCATCCACGAAATCCCGTAAGTTGAGCGCCACGTCCACTGGTAGCCCACTCTCCATCCTGTCCGCGGCCAGGCTACGCCTGCCCAGGGGATACGTTACCGTAACTCAACGAAAAGGGCCCTGAATGGCGTCCCGTCGCAGTGAGCGCAAGTGTATCACAAATGGTCGGTGCCAGCCACAAAATAGGCTCTTGTGGTCGGACCCTCCCCGTCAGTGCCGTGGCCTCTGAAGAGCGGATGGGTCCGGCTATGGAGTACCGTCTCCCGGCGAAGCAGCTTCCGCCACCTGTGGCAGCCGGACGCCCAGCCTGCGGATCTGGCCGTTGATCGTGGCTGGCCCAAGCGCGAAGGCGGCCACCGCCAGCCCCCCAACTGCTATCGCGAAGGGGACCGTAATGAAGCTGGCCAGAGCGCCCGCCTGCATACCCCTCAACGGCATGATGCTCCAGGTCATTCCGTAAAAGCCCATTACCCGGCCCCGCATGCGGTCGGGCACCATCATCTGAAGAGAGCTCATGACGGAGACCATGTAGGCCGAATTGAAGACGCCGGAAGCGAACATCAGGCAGAGGGCCAGCGGGTAGGAGCCAATGAACTTGGCCGTGAGGGCAAAGGTGGCCACGGACAGCCCGCTCATCACGGCACCGCCTATGATGAGCACTCCCCGGTGACTGACATTTCCACGAGAGCTCAGCCAGATGGTGGTGAGAAGCGCGCCCACGCCGCCCAGGCTCAGGAGCCACCCCTGCCCATCGGCCCCCACATTGAGAATGTCCACGGCGAAAACCGGCATCAGCATTACGTAAGACATGCCAAAGAAGCTGTTGAAGAATGTCATGCCAATAAGGAAAGAGAATACCGAGTTCTTAGTGATGAATCTCAGGCCCTCCAGCATATCCTGCGCCGCGCTGCTATGTGACGTACCTGCAGCGGCGGGGACACGGAGGCCGTATATAACCACCGCCATAGCGCAAAATCCGACACCCGCCAGGTACATAGAAGTGGCCGTTCCAACGTAGATAGAAGCGGCCGTTCCAACGGTGGCTATCACCACGCCAGCCATGGCCGGCGCCACGATGCGGGTCCCCTGCCAGATGGAGGAGTTCAGCGCCACCGCGCTCATGAGTGCGGAGCGCTCGATTAGGTGAGGGTACAGGGCCTGGCGCGCCGGCTGGTCAAAGGCATTCACAGCGCCGGCAAAGAACGCGATGGTCAGCACGTGCCAGGGCTCAACCGCCTCGAGGAGGGTGAGGGTAGCCAGCAGAAAAATGAGGCTCGCGGCGATAGCCTGGGTAACGGTAATCAGGCGGCGCTTGTCGAACCTGTCGGCCACGACGCCACCAACGAGGTTGAGCAGAATAGCCGGCACGGCGTTGGCCAGTCCCACGTAGCCCAGGAACAGCGGGGAAGCGGTGAGATGGTGTATCAGCCATAGCTGGCTGAACTGAAACATCTGGAAGCCGGTGACCGATGCCAGGGTGCCCAGCCAGTAGGCACGATAACGGGGATAGTGCAGCGCAAGGGGGATGGCGGGCCGATACCTACTCACTCCAGCCCATACGCGCGCCGACTGTTCCGACCGTTCTATAGTCGTTCATTGGGGCAGATTTCTCAACTGAACGCCTCCCCCCAGTATCCTGTAACAGCTGCTGCACCGGAGGACCATCGCCAGGGCAGCGTCATGGACAACGGTGTGGCCGCACCGAGGCATAGTGGCACCAATTGCCAAAGCCGATTGGAATTCGCCGCTGCACATCTGACATGAGCCTCTGTGACACGGATCCCAAGATCCGCGGCACGCTACACACGACTCGGCGGGCTCCGTCTTGTAGCTAAGCCCCCCTGGATGAGATATATTCCTTTGCCAGGCGTATTTCATCGTCTCGACTGGTGGCCCTTGCCTCTAGCCTGGCCCACCTCAGCTGTCGGAGGACTTCGCCCACCAGGGGCCCCTCAGGTACTCCCAGAGAGATTAGGTCTTTTCCATTGAGAGTCGGCTTTACATAACGCCAACGCGTAAGATAACGCTCCAGCGACTCTCTGACCTGGGGCGACTCGGATAATAAGGAGCCTATCTGGACGCTCACGGGCGAGAGCTGGTCGAGGAAGCTGCACAGCTCGCCGGGCGAAAGAGTTGGATCACCTATGTAGCGAGGGGACGCGGGGGCACCCTCACTACTCTGGCGAACGGCGATGGCATCCCTCACCACCCTGGCCCACCGCGCGGGCATTCGCAGCCGGCGGATGAAGGACTCCCCCTCCTGCGCAGAAAGCGGATAAGAAAGTGCCGCCAGGTACCACAGGGGACAGCTCTCTATGGCATGGCCCTCCAGAGACGTTACTCCGGCCCCATCGCATATGGGCGGGTAGATGGCCTGGAGGACGCCAAGCTCCCCGCACCGGCGCAGGGCGCGGTGGGGATGCTCCTCCTGGAATGTGAGCTCCAGCTCTCGCCTGATCCGGTCGCCACTCACCATATCCAGCATACGGGCCTCCAGCGCCTCCAGCAGCAGCCTGTGGGTCTCACGCTCCAGATTGAAACCGTACCGCTGCTCATAGCGCACGGCCCGTAGAATCCGGGTAGCGTCGTCCACAAAGCTCCCCGAGTGCAGAACGCGGACCAACCCGCGTGCCAGGTCCTTTTGGCCTCCAAGGGGGTCCAGCAGGCGGCCTTCCTCGGGGCCCACCAGGGCTATGGCCATGGCATTGACTGAGAAGTCGCGGCGCGCCAGGTCTCGACCGATGGAGCTGGGGGTTACCCGGGGCAGGGCACCAGGCCTCGAATACGTCTCGTGCCTGGCAGTGGTCAGGTCGAAGTGCTGGCCGGACAGCCGCAAGGTAGCTGTACCGAACTGAGAATGGGACAGGACATCGCCACCCAGCTCCTTGGACGCCTCCATCGCCAGCGCCGTCGCATCGCCCTCCGCTACCAGGTCCAGGTCCCTGATGGGCTGTCCAAGTAGGATGTCGCGGAGAGAACCGCCCACCAGGTAGAGGGGCATCCCGAGTTGGGAAGCCTTTTCCGCGATGGCCTTCAGGGCCGCGTAGGCAGAGCTAGGCAGGGCGTCTTGCAGGGTAGAGAGCAGACTCGTGGCTTTATGAGGCATGGCCTTAGGCACCATTGGGAACGCTGAAATTATAACACATTCCACCCGAAGCTACGGCTGATCCGTAGCGTCGCGAGTGTCCTAGCGATCTCAGGGTACAGAGTAAATAGTTTCACGGATTTCTTGACCATAGGGCACGATCGTACTACAATGTAACCGCCCCAAATCCCTTTTTGGGCGACCCCGTAGAAATGTAAGTGGTTCTAAGGCGTATGGCTCGCAGGCGGCACTGCTAACATTTCGACCCCTCGGCCCCGCAGGAGGGAGCCCAACATGGCAGACAGGGACGTAATCCGGTCAGCTGGGCAGGGCGAGGTCCCAGAAGTCGTTGTAATGCGCCTGCCCCAATATATCCGCGTGCTCAGTTCCCTGCTGGAAAACAGTACGGGTATAGTAAATTCCCAGCAATTGGGGCAGATGCTCCAGGTCACCCCCGCGCAGATTCGGAAGGACCTTAGTTACTTTGGCCGCTTCGGAAAGCAGGGGCGGGGCTACAGTGTGGGACACCTGCTATCGGAACTGAAAGAGATCATGGGACTGGACAAGCGCTGGAACGTGGGCCTTGTGGGCGTGGGGAGGCTGGGACGGGCGATTCTCAGTTACCCAGGTTTTGCCCCCGAGGGCTTCCAGATTGTGGCGGCCTTCGACTCCAACACCGAGATAGTTGGCAGCAAGATCGGGAACTTAAGGGTGCAGCCAATTGATGAGTTGAACGAGACCGTAGCTGCACTAAACATCAACATCGGTGTGGTGGCGGTGCCGGGCCAGCATGCCCAGGAAGTGATGAACCGTCTGGTGGAATGCGGCGTGCGGGCCATTCTGAACTACGCGCCCATGTCCCCTCAGGCCCAGGACGGGGTCAAGATCAGAAATATTGACCCTGTCCTCTCGTTACAGACCCTGACCTTCTACCTGCAGAACGAGGGTCTTTCCTCTTAACCTTTTTATACCGCTTGCCTATACCTGTGGAGACGGTCAGTCGCGACGACGCCGGCGCGCCACCTTCAGGCGCACCTCGGCACGCCTGACCGCCGCCGTGGCCTGCTCCAGGTCCAGGTCGGCGCCACGGCTGGCCAGCCGCTCTTGGGCCTGCTGCATCGCCTCTTGGGCTCGCTTCTCGTCGATCTCATCGGAGCGCTCGCAGGCGTCGGACAGAATAGTCACCTGGTTTCCCATCACTTCCAGGAAGCCGCCTGTCACGGCCAGGTAGGTCTCCTGGCCCTCCTTCCGTATCATGATCTCCCCAGGCTGGAGGGCCGTCATCAGGGGAGCGTGGTGGGGCAGGATTCCCAGCTCACCGTCGATCCCGGGAGCGACCACCACCTCAACGTCGTCGGCGTACACCTGGCGCTCCGCCGTGATTATCTCAAGCCGCATGGTGACCATAATCTACCAGCCTTAGGCAGTCGCCGCCATCTCCTGGGCCTTTGCCAGAACCTCGTCGATGGTTCCGGTCATGTAGAAGGCCTGCTCTGGCACGCCGTCATGCTTGCCCTCGAGTATTTCGCTGAAGCCCCGCACCGTCTCCCTGACGGGAACGTACTTGCCCTCCATCCCCGTGAAGGTCTCGGCGACATAGAACGGCTGCGTCAGGAAGCGTTGAACCCTCCGCGCGCGGGAGACGGTTATCTTGTCCTCATCCGAAAGCTCCTCGATGCCCAGGATGGCGATGATGTCCTGGAGATCGCGGTATCGCTGAAGCACCTGCTGCACGCCCCGGGCGATGCGGTAATGCTCATCGCCCACCGTCTTGGGCTCCAGCATACGAGAGAAGGAGGCGAGGGGGTCAACGGCGGGGTACAGACCCTGGGCAGACAGCGCCCTCTCAAGGGAAATCACGGCGTCCAGGTGCCCGAAGGTGGTAACGATGCCCGGGTCGGTGTAGTCGTCGGCGGGAACGTATATGGCCTGGAAGGAGGTGATGGACCCCTTCTTGGTCGAGGTGATGCGCTCTTCCAGGGCGCCCATCTCCGTGGCCAGGGTCGGCTGGTAGCCCACGGCCGAGGGCATCCGTCCCAGGAGGGCCGATACCTCCATTCCGGCCAGAATATAACGGTAGATGTTATCTATGAACAGCAGCACGTCCTGGTTTTGCTCATCGCGGAAGAACTCGGCCATGGTGAGGCCCGTAAGCCCGATCCGGGCCCGCACTCCGGGTGGCTCGTTCATCTGTCCGAAGACGAGGACGGTGTTCTCCATCACCCCCGACTGCCGCATCTCGTGCCACAGGTCGTTGCCCTCCCTGGATCGCTCGCCCACGCCAGCAAAGACGGACACACCCTTGTGCACCGCGGCGATGTTCCGGATCAGCTCCATGATGATGACGGTCTTGCCCACCCCCGCACCGCCGTATGCTCCAACCTTGCCGCCCTTCATGAAGGGGGTTATAAGGTCGAACACCTTGATCCCCGTCTCCAGGAGCTCCGTGGTGGTCTCCTGCTCCTCGAAGGAGGGCGGTGGCCTGTGTATCGGCCAGTAGGCAGGGGCCTCCACGGGTCCCAGGTTGTCCAGCGGCTGGCCCATGACGTCGAACAGGCGTCCCAAGGTCTCGCTACCCACTGGCACGGTTACGGGCGAACCGGTATCGGTGGCCAAGGTGCCCCTGGCCAGCCCTTCGGTGGGCCCCAGGGCCAGGCACCTTACCCAGTTATTCCCCACGTGCTGCTCCACCTCCAGCGCCAGCTTCTCGCCGCCTTTGTCTATCTCCAGGGCGTTGAACAGGGTGGGGAGCTCATCTGGAGGAAACTCAACATCCACCACCGTGCCTATGACCTGAACTACCTTGCCTTGGCCCATAATAACCTCCGGTATTCCTTTGGCCCGTTCCGCCTTGATGGCGGAAGGCGTCGTTTGGGGTCGAACCTCTGTCTCTAACACCCTCCCGCCAGAGGGGAGAGGACTGAGGGCGAATGTTCAGCCTGCCAGGGCGGCAGTACCTCCTACTATGTCCAGCAGCTCGTTGGTGATGCTCTCCTGGCGGACCTTGTTGGAGAGCAGGGTCAGGTCGGTAACCATCTCGGTGGCGCTCTCCGTCGCGTTCCGCATGGCTACCATGCGGGCCGACTGCTCGCTGGCGATCAGCTCCAGAAGGGCATGGTAGACCTGCATCTCAATAAATCTGGGTAGGAGGGAGCCCAGCACCACCAGGCTGTCGGGCTCATATATGTAGCCCACCCTCTCCTCAGCACGTAGCTCGGCGGGCACGATTGGCAGGAGCTGCACGACCACGGGACGCTGCACTGTGGTGGATACAAACTCCACATAAGATATGAATACCTGGTCGGCCAGTCCGTTGGTGTAGTCCTCTATTACCATACGAGAGATGGCGATAGTGTCCGCCAGAGTGGGCCTGTCTCCCAGATTAACGAAGATCGCCTTCACGTCCTGGCCATACCTGACCATGAAGTCCCGCCCCTTGCGCCCCACGGCGACGATACTCACCGGCACCTGCTGCTCAAGGATAAACTGAGCCACCCGCCGGTTCAGGTTCGAGTGAAGGCCGCCGCAGAGGCCCCTGTCCGGTGCGATGTGCACTATCTCGATGCGGCCCACGGAGCGCCTTTCCAGCAGGGCCTGGGCCGCATCGGCCTCCTCACTGGGCTGGGCCGCAAGGTGGGCGATCACATCCTGGATCTTCTGGGAGTAGGGCCTTCCTGCACGGACGCTGGCCTGGGCCCGCCGCATCCTGGAGGCCGCGATCATCTCCATGGCCTTGGTGACTTTGCCGGTGTTCTCGATGCTTCTTATGCGGCGCCGAATTTGCCTTACGCTGACCATGGCACCTTGTTACCTGCCTCACGTTCCTCCGCCAAGACGGGTGCCCTTGAGGAAGCAATTGGTCTCAACATGCCTGCGCTCACAATACCTTTAGGCGGCCGCGAAGGTCGCCCTGAAGTCCTGGATGGCCGATTTCAGGGCCTCCTCGGTCTCGGCGCTCAGGTCCCCGGATTCCATCACCGCCCGGCCAATCTCGGGTTTAGCCGTTTCCACGTACCGCAGGAACTGCTCCTCGAACTCCCCGCAGCGAGCAATGGGCACCTCGTCCAGGTCCCCGTTGTTCACGGCGTAGAGAATCAGCACCTCCTTGTCAAGGGACATGGGCTGGTACTGGAGCTGCTTGAGTATCTCTGTGCAGCGCTGGCCCCGCTCGAGCTGTGCCCTGGTGGCCCGGTCCAGGTCCGCGGTGCCGAACTGGGCGAAGGTGGCCAGCTCGCGGTACTGGGCCAGGTCGAGACGCAGCCTACCCGCCACCCGGCGAACTGCTCGGGTTTGGGCCGCGCCCCCCACCCTGGACACGGAAAGGCCCACATTCACCGCTGGGCGGATACCGGAGTTGAAAAGCTCGGGTTCGAGGTATATCTGGCCGTCAGTGATGGAGATAACGTTGGTAGGGATGTATGCGGAGACGTCGCCGGCCTGGGTCTCGATGATGGGCAGGGCGGTTAGAGACCCTCCTCCTAACTCGGAAGACAGCCTGGCCGCCCGCTCCAGCAACCTGCTGTGGAGGTAGAACACATCGCCGGGATAAGCCTCCCGACCCGCAGGACGCCGCAGCAGAAGGGACATCTGACGGTAGGCCCAGGCGTGCTTGGTCAGGTCGTCGTATATGATCAGGGCATCGTTTCCCCGGGCCATGAACTCCTCGGCGATGGCGCAACCGGAATAGGGAGCGATGTACTGTAACGGAGCCGGGTCCGATGCATTGGCAGCCACGACCAGGGTGTGCTCCATGGCGCCGTGCTCTTCCAGGCTGGCCAGGACCTGGGCTACTTTGCCCTGTTTCTGGCCTATGGCCACGTAGATACAGGTGAGGCCCTGGCCCTTCTGGTTGATAATGGTGTCTATGGCTATGGCCGTCTTGCCCGTGGAACGGTCGCCGATTATCAGCTCTCTCTGGCCCCTGCCAATGGGTATCATGGCATCGATGGCTTTGATCCCCGTCTGTACCGGAGTGTCCACCGACTGGCGGGACACCACGTTGGGGGCTATACGCTCAACAGGTAGGGTCCTAGAGGCGTTAATGGGGCCCTTACCATCCAGGGGCCTCCCCAGGGGATCCACCACGCGGCCGATGAGCTCATCGCCAACGGGCACTTCGATAATGCGCCCCGTGGAGCGCACCATGTCCCCCTCCTTTACCGCGTTGGGGTCCCCCATGATCGCCGCGCCTACAGTGTCTTCCTCCAGGTTTAGCGCCAGTCCCATTATTGCGTTTGGGAACTCCAGTATCTCACTGTACTGGGCCCCCTGGAGACCCTGTATGCGTGCAATGCCGTCCCCCACCTCCACCACGGTCCCCACGTCCACCAGGGTCAGCTCGGCGCCAAATTCCTCGATCTGCCGCCGCAGGACCGAAACTATGTCCTGGCCTCGTGTCGTCATATTGGCTACCTCCTAGGGTATGCCACCGATGCTACACCGTCCTTGCAGGGAAGGCGCCTCGCGGGTGATTCCGACGTGTTATACACCGATTTCCGCGCTGCCCCGTTGCAGACGCTGTCCCAGCTGCTGCAGGCGCGTGCGGGTACTGCCGTCGATGAGTTTGTCGCCCACCCTCATCACCAGGCCGCCCAGAACGGACGGGTCAACCCGCGTATCCAGCAGGACCTCCTTCTGGATCAAGTCCGTCAGGAAGCGACTTATACTGTCCCTTTCAGAGGCCTCCAGCGGCACAGCGGAGAACACCTCCACCTCTTCCCTGCCACGGTACTGGTCCACCATGTGCCGGTAACCCTCTTCAACCTCGGGCAACAGGTCCACCAGCCCCCGGGATACCAGCAAGGCCAGCAGGTTCTGGACCACCCCATCAGTCGCAGCAAGGACCTCCCTGATAGTCTGCACCTTCCTGGCCATAGGGACCTTGGCGTGGTCTAGAAAGGCCCGAAGCTCTGCGTTCTCAAGCGCGGTTCGAACCAGACGTAGCTCACTTGTCCATTGGTCGAGCTGCCCTCGCTCCATGGCCAGGTCGAACACGGCCTGGGCGTACCTTTTAGCTGAGGCTCTCTTCGGCATAAGCTGATTACCGTCTGTCCAGGCTGTTACCCTGCTCCAGGACGCCGGCTATGAGATCGCCGTGGGCATCCCGGTCCAGGGATCGCTCGATAACCTTCTCGGCGGCGGCGATAGCCAGGTCGGCGAAGTGGGACCGCACCTCCTGTATGGCGGCGTCCCTCTCGCGCTGGATGTCTTCCCTGGCCCGGACTATAAAGGCCTCCGCCTCCTGCCTGGCCCTCTCCCTTTCCTCGGTGCGGTATCGCTCTGCCATCTCCCTCGCCTGCTCGATGAGTCGTTGCCCCTCGACGCGTGCCTCGCCCATCCGGCGCTCCATGTCCTCCCGAGAATGGGCCGCCTCATCGCTGGCCCTTTTCGCCGCCTCCAGGCTCTCGCTTATCCTCTCGGCACGCTGGTCCATGATGCGGAGGATGGGCTTGAAAGCGAAGAGGTACAGTATCCCCAGTAGAATGAGGAAGTTTACCAAGAAGATTATCAGACTAGGGACATTGATTCCCAGGTCTTGCACGGCTTTCCCCCAAAGTCTTACGCTGTCTAGTTCTGGGTTATGGCGCCACCTAGAGAATAAGGATCATGAACGCTATCACTAGAGCGTAGATGCCAAGCGCCTCGGCAAACGCGATGGCCAGGATCATGTTCGTAAGGATGGCACCACGGGCCTCAGGGTTACGTCCGATGGCGCTCATGGCCGCGGCCCCCAGGATGCCTATCCCGATGCCAGGCCCTATCACACCGAGGCCTATGGCTATACCTGCGGCCAGCAGCTTCATGGTATCTTCTTTGATAGCCTCTTCCACAGCTGCCACCCCGGCAGCCACCGACATGAGTATATCTAACGGCATCCTTCTCTCCTCGCTTAACTTAAGATTTGTCTATTCCTTTCCGTGATATGTCAGCGCTACGAAAATACCATCAGAGGCACCCTCCTCTCCCATGGTGGGAGAGGACTGAGAGCCTGTCCTGAGCTCCGACCACCGGTCGAGAGTCTCGACAAAGTCGGACTTGCCGAAGGATTAGGGGCAGCCTTCCCCCATCGCAGCCTTCTCTCGTCGACGGGGAAGGTATGCGACGTGAGGACCCGGTCTTAGTCATGTCGCATGAGACCGGCGCTGGCCACTCCGAGGGCGGCCGCACTGAGGCCGATGGAGACTACTAGCAGTGCAATTATTATGAAGTCCATAACCGACTCCTATTTTGCGTTCGTCAGGAGGTCTTAGTGCTCCTCTTGGTGGGGCGTGATGGCCACGGTAACGAAAACCAGGGTAAGCCCAGCAAAGATGAGCGCCTGGACTGCACCCACTAGAAGCTCCAACCCGTATACGGCTACGGTAGCTACAAATGGCACCAGGAAGGTCGCCATCAGGACCAGGACCTCCCCGGCCGTCATGTTGCCGAATAGCCTGAAGGTAAAGCTGAGAACGCGCACCAACTCACTTATACCTTCCAGAAAGCCCACAAAGATAGCGATCAAACCCTGAAAGGGCTGCCTTGTCCGTATGCTACGCACAACCTCCCCTACGGGTATGAACTTGCCCAGGTATCGAAATCCAAGCATCCTCAGACCCCAGTACTCGACGAATACGAACGAAACCAGGGCGATGGCAAGGGGCATGTTGAGATCCGTACCGGCGGAACGCAACAGGTGGGCCGCTATGTCGCCATCGGGACCCTTGAATCCGAGAGAGGGCCAAAGTGGTATCAGGGCAATCCAGGCGTTAAAGGCCACGAATAGGAAGATCGTGGCGATGAGAGGGAATACCTGCCGGGCACGGTCTCTCCCTATCACGCCCTCGACAAACCCCAGAAGGGCCTCCACCGCGATCTCCACCAGGTTCTGTAATCTGCCAGGCACCATCCTGGCCCTCCGAACACCTAAAACGAACAGGGCGATGAGCAGTAGGGTAGTGATCCAGGCGGAGAGCATGGTGTTGGTTACGGCGAACTCTAACATGCCGAGGGGTTCGAAGTGGGCCTCTGCCTTACCATCCTCAGGGGCATGCTCACCCTTGGGCTGGGCGAATATGTGCTCGTTGCGGGTGCTGGCGGGGAAGATGGGTTGAGGGGGCAGGTGTATCTGGGGCTCAGGGAGGATGGGGTCCTCACCTTCTCCGCGGATGATCGCGGTACCTATGGCGCCAGTGATCAGGCCGGCTATGAAAAGCGCTCCAAGGGCGATGCCCCCCAGCAGCAGGAGCCGTTTAGCTCCGCGTCCCGAAGGCACTAATCGCTCCTTCTCTCTATCGTTTCATCGCGATCGATATCATTGCCAAGCAGGGGGAGAACCATACGATAAGTACCGTAAAAGGCCGCCGCAGAACCCACAATCAGACCCACCAAGAGGAAGATGACCCGTGTGTCAAGAACTCTGTCCAGCCAGACGCCTAAGGCGATGCCACCCACGATGCATACGGCAAGATAGAATCCTAGACCCGACAGCCGTAAGGCCAGAACCCACCAGACCATCCCCTGCCTCAAGCCTTGTGAATGTTATCACTATGATTTTGAAAAGTCAACTTGGCCGCTGGCTACCGTGAACGTTCATTATAGCCGCATTGAACAGGCCCTGGCCGGTGCGCCCGCCAGGGCCTGTTGCTCCCAGGGGTAGCACCCGCAGATGCTATCCCCGTTGCTGCTGTTGCTTGCCGAAGTCCTCCAGGTCCAGGCTGTTGATGAACTCAGTGAATGCGGACATTCGCCGCAGGTCCTCCTCCTTCACCTCGGGGGACTTTTCCCTATCGCCACCGCCGGAAGCCTCTTCAGGCAGGATCGGCTTCCCCATCTCCTTGTCTAGCAGTATACCGGCCTTGTCCATCACCTTGTCTTCAACGTAGATGGGAACCTGGACCCGCACGGCCAAGGCTATGGCATCGCTGGGTCGTGAGTCTATGTCGAAGCTCTTCCCGTTGACGCTGATGACCACCCTGGCGTAGAAGGTATCGCTCTCCAGGTCGTTCACCAGTATATGGTTAACGCTTGCCCCCAGGGTATCGATAATGGAACGGAGCAAGTCGTGCGTAAGGGGCCGGGGTACCGAGATATCTTGAAGTTTCACAGCTATGGCATCGGCTTCTGCAGGGCCGATCCAGATGGGTAAATAGCGATCCGAGTCCTTCTCCTTGAGGATGACCACCCTCTGATAATTCATCAGGCTGACACGAATGCTATCAATCATCATCTCGGGCATGGACCCATCCTTCTTACTATGTGCTGAACCTATTTTAGCCCCGTCCAAATCGCGGTGTCAACCCGAAATCTACCTGGGTCCGAGGATTCACGGCCCTTGTTCAGCTTAGCCCAGACCAATCCGTGACACCGTACACCCCTTTCCTGGCCTAGCCGCCAGCCTCTTGGACCGGCGCCTGTGGCTCGGTGGCGATATAGGAGTAGAACCTTGAGTCCCACCAGTTGGTGGCCAGCCTGCGATGAAGGAAGTAGTCCAGGGCGTCCTTCCATGGCCCCCGGCTAGTAACGGTATCTTTGACGAAATGGAAGTCTTTCTTCAGCTGTTGGGTCACGCTTTCCCTGGTCCGGTTCTCGCCGGGGCGACGGTAGGTCTCAGGGAACCACAGGAGATTCTTGAAGGGGCCGGACTTGTCATATCGGCTTAGTTGGTGGCCGTCGCGGTTGGCGTGGGCCTCTATGAGAAGCAGGGCTTGAGTGGACGGCGGCTCCTCAAGGGGGCTACACCACGCGGCATACCCATCCTCCTTTTCATCCTTGTAGCAACGGAACTTCAAGGACCCCTCCTTCTCCTCGTACCGTACGTACCAGTTCATCGGATACCACATCTCGTAGTCCACGTTTACCACCTTCTGGTCTCCTCCCTGATCCATCACGCCATTGTTCAGGGTCTCCACCATCCTGACTATATCGGCGCTCCCCTGCGCGTACAACAGCATCTCTACCGGGTCATCATCGTAGTTGTAGCTTGCTCGGAAGGCCACAAAGCTGCTGAACCCCAGGAGCAGCGCCGCGATTCCCAGTCCCCCAAGGGTCACCCCCAGCCTAGGTCGGGCCTTCTTGACTAAGAGGGCGCAGGTGCCGGCCATCGCGGCAATTGCCACGAGCAAGCCCCAACTTTGCCACGAGCCCAGTCTTCCTTGTTCAAGGTAATCTTGAAGTAGGTACACGCCCGCCAGGAGCAGCATGGGGGAAAGCAGCAAAAGGGCCGATGGAGCGCTCTTCAGCACCCTGCGCCAGCGAACCCGCTCTATTAGCTCGCCGATAAACTTGCCGGAAAGGATTATGAATGGGAGTGCGATATTGGCCAGGAGCCACGGCATCTTCTCTCCAGCCACCATGTAGGCAAAAAAGGTGAGGACGGCCCAAAATCCCAGTAGTTGCCCGAACAGCTCCCCCTTCCTCAGATAGTAGACTATGGCCACGGCGCCAAAGAGGAGGGGGAGAAACTCGTAAACGGAGCTGATGAGGAATTGATAGTACCAAGGCTGGCCACCCCGGGCCACATCCTGCTGGGTCAGCCAGTATCCCAGCCCCTGCCAGGAACCAGTGAACAGTCCACCGACCTTGGTGCAGAGCGTGCCGAAGGTGCTGCCTATATCGGTGGGGCAATACCCGTGGTCCTGTACGAACAGGCCGAATACGCTGGTATACAGTGTGGCCCATATACTATAGAAGATGCCCGCGCACACCAACCAGACCCTCCAGTGCCACACAACGCCCAAGACGATGGACGCCACCAGGGCGCCGAACAAGACTCCAAAGGAGAGGACGTAGTT
The DNA here is from genome assembly GCA_965247295.1 of Dehalococcoidia bacterium. Lineage (GTDB taxonomy): Bacteria > Chloroflexota > Dehalococcoidia > Lucifugimonadales > JAGWBF01 > CBDFGQ01. The sequence goes on along the minus strand of CBDFGQ010000008.1, from coordinate 321,932 downwards.
CCGGGCAACAAGGCCGTCGGTGAAGGAGGCTACCGCGTAGGCCAGTGCCCCTAAAAGGGACGCCAGCAGTAGCCACTTCATCCACCTCCGACCTGCCTTGGTAAATAGCACTGCACCCAGGGGTATGGCGACTATGCCCGCGAGGGCAAGGTAATTGTACAGCACGGGCAGGCCAATCAACGGGAATATGACGTAGGGCGCCTCTAGCGCCGGAAGTCCCACCTCACCCACTCCCTCGCTGACCAGGTCCATGCCGAGGGTCCCCAGAGGGATGCTGCTCAAGGCGGACCACTGCGGGAGAGTAAGGCTCACCATCAACACGAGGAGGGCGGGCGGGCCAGTCCTCATTTCCGACAGGCGTATCCGTCCCATAGCCCATGGGATGAGCTGTGGTATGGCCAGGAGGAATACGGCAAGGCCGAATATACCGATGAGAATGTAGCTGGTCTCCTTGGTGGCCAGGGCCAGCGCGAGCACGGCCGAAGCCATGTAAAGGTATCTGTTCTTACCTTCGTTCAGATAACGCCATATGAGAATCAGCAACGCCAGCGCCCAGAACGTCATCAGGATCTCGTTACGTCCAAAGCGGCTGAGATAGAGCAGAGTAGGGGACAGGGCCAGGAGGACGGATGTGACCAGAGCGCCCGCCCTTCCCAGATACGTCCTCAGGAAATAAGGCAGCGCCACCAGGGCGGAGCCAAATAGGACGTAGCCCAGTCGGGCGGTGAAGTCGCTGTCGGAGAACAGCTTGAACACCCCAGCGACTAGATGTACCTGAAAGGGTCCGTGCATCCACGGACTATGGCTGTACCCATCTCCTATAGCCAGCCGCCAGGCGTAGTGGGCGTGCAGGCTCTCGTCGTAGTGCATGGTCCTGCCGTCCAGCTCCCAAAGCCGCAGCCCCAACGCCGCCAGGGCTATCACGGCATAGGGAAGCCACTCCCACCCGGGGCTCGTGCCAAGGGCAGCCTTGAGCCTTCCTGCCAGGCCTTTGCTAGCTTGCGTCACCAACATCGCTATTTATTATCCCTTGCTCACCGGGCCGCAACCTCTCGTATATTACTACGCCCTCTGCCTGGAAAACGGGTTGCACCAGTGAGGGGAACTTATCGAAATGGCCGCCGCCATACTTCGCCCGCTCCCTGGCCCCCACGTACACGTACCGGATGTCGAAAGCTTCAAGAATCTCCCTTAGGTACTCAGGGTCGTCGCTACTGTAGATACTCTCGACCTGCGCCTCTCTCTCGTCCAGCAGCTTGCTGGAGCCCAACCCTCTCCACTGGCGTTCGTGGCCCTTCCAGCCCAACATGGTGGGAAGTCCGGTGCTGGCGGAGATGCGCCCGTATTCGGTATACCCGTCACCGGCTGCCTCCACAAGCCGGCCCCTCGGGGCAACCTCCCACAGCCACCTGATGGCCTCGTATTCGGAGGCATTGCCTCCCTTTTTGAGATACGCCAGGCCATCCAGGGTATTACCGCCACTCCCCTTGGTACGGTCCAGCGCCGCCCCCACAGGGTAGTATACCGAGGCCAGGATAAGCACCCCTACCAGGGCCATCCAGGCATATCGGACTGACCTTCCCAGAGACCTAGATGACAGGCCCCTCGGTAGCCCGAACCCCTTACCATGTCCCGTACCCAAACGCCAGAGGGACGGCATTGGCCGAGACAACCAGTAGTGTAGGCCGTAGGCGGAAACGATGGCAAGCAAGAGCCATGCCTGGTAGTACAGCTTGAAGACCGTGTTCATTCTATTGCCGAACAGGTCAACCACGTAAAAAAGCTCGGCCCCCACCAGGAGATACATGGCCAGGGCTAGGACCAAAAGAGGGTAGACCGTCGCCCTGTCACCTCCGTGCCTCACCTTTGACAGGCCTATGTAGGAGGCCAGCCCGACGATGGCAAGCCCCGGAAGAAGTTTCCCAAACCTGGCTCCAACGGCAAGCTCACTCCCGACCACCCCGCCGTCGAGGCGTCGGATCAGTCCCCCCCACCCTGTCCAGAGCGCCAGGAGCTCCCATCCAGCCCACAGCAGGAACGGGAGCAACGTTACAACAAGCACTACTGTCAGCGGACCTGGCGCCCGTTCCTTCCACGCAGCGACGTCCAACAGCTGCCTCATCAGGAAAGACCCGCTCAGTAATAGGAATAGACCCCATATGAGAAAGAAGAACAGTGGCCGCGTGCTTATATCGCCGACGGCGGCGATTCCAGATACCTGGCTGCCGAGGTCCAGGTAGAACGGGAGGTATAGCAGCACGGCACCTGCCAGGACTGGGACGGCCAGGACAAGCGCGCTAAGAACGGCATGCTGAGCCTGGCCGCTCCAGTCGCCGTAGCTCTTGACCAGGACCGTTACGAAAAACAGGGCCGCGAAGACGGGGAAGTCCCATATATTGATAAAGGCCAGCGCTCCCAGGCACAACGCGAGGCCAAACACTTGCCAAAGATTGTTCCGTAGCCAGGAGAGGCCCAGCCTCTCAGCCGGGACGAACAGGTTGAGGCCCAGGGCCAGGTTCAATACCAGAAATGGCAGGGCCGATGCGTGGGCGTGAAGGTCCCCAAGGAGGTAGCTGAAGAAGGGGAACTCGGTAATGGTGTAGTCCAGGCTGGCACCTTCCACTATTGAGTCTATAACCCTGGTGCCTCTCCACCACCACAGGTAGTCCGAGGGAAATATGCCCAGGTTGCTTCCGTTCCCTCCCTCTAAGCCCTTGATGGATACCCACTGCCAGAAGCCCTCCGAGCCCCACCCCCTGGCATGGACCAGCTCCAGCACCCCTTCAAGGTTGCCTAAGAGGAGTAAAAATAAGGGCGCCGCCAGGCCGAAGAGGATAGCGTTTCTCATCCGTGCTCCAGACAGCCGTATCAGGTTATACACCAGACTGAATGCCCCGGCTCCCAGAAGGGCCGGAAGGAGCGCCGTGGCAAGGTTATAGGAGACCGCGGAGGGGATGGCGGTGAGCTTGGTCAGGGTGGCCATCATGAAGTGGCCAAAATAGTAGTAGCTAATGGAATGGCCCAGTAGCCAGGGGTCCTCTGGAGGGAAATGTGTGCTCCTGAGAATGGAATTAAGGAAGGCGAAGTCCATGGGCTTCTCGGTGTGGTTGATCGCCGGAGAGAAGGAGACCAACGAGACCCAGAGGAAGAAGAGCCCAAGAAAGACCAGCTGTCCCGCGAGCAAGGAGGGCCACTCACTACGGATGAAACACCAGATCTCTCGCTCCCGGAGTCTCAGTACCAGCAACGACACCAGGGCCATGAGCGCCACGATCAAAACCACGGTGTATTGAGCGTTGGGCAGCAGATGGGTGAGCCCCACAACCCATAAAACGTAGGAAGCTAAGAGGAGGGCCAGCACCTTCGACAGAGCGAAGCCCCTATCGGGCAGGCGTCTGAACAGGCTGAAAGTAAGGGGGAAAGCGACTAACCCAAGAACTTCAATGGTGAGGAGCCAAATGAGGGCGTGGTGCACTGCCTAGCCTACGTTATCGAGAAGGGCCAGGAACTCGATGGGCTCAGTCCCCTTGGGATGACGTGGATTGCGTTGGTTCCAGCAGGGCATCCACAAAGTCGCTGGGATCAAAGGGGGCCGCGTCCTGAAGCTGTTCTCCCGTGCCTATAAATAGTATGGGCAGGCCCAACTCCTCCTTGATGGAGAGGACGATTCCGCCCCTTGCCGTGCCATCTAGCTTGGCCAGAAAAATGCCGGTACACTGCACTGCCTCGGTGAAGTGCCTGGCTTGGCTCAGGCCGTTATGGCCGGTGGTAGCGTCAAGCGTGAGCAGCACCTGGTGAGGGGCCGATGGGTCCAGGCGGTTCAGAACCCGCCTGACCTTCTTGAGCTCCTCCATCAGGTTGGTCTTGGTGTGAAGGCGACCAGCGGTATCGATTATCAGGACGTCGGCGCGACGGGCCTTACTGGCCTGGAACGCGTCGAACGCCACGGCGCCCGGGTCGGCCCCCGGCTGGTGGCTAATAACATCCGCTCCGGCCCTTTGGGCTAGGATCTGCAACTGGTCTATGGCGGCGGCCCGGAAGGTGTCCCCCGCGGCCAGGACTACTTTCTTCCCCTCCGCCCCGAAGCGGTACGCCAGCTTGGCAATGCTGGTGGTCTTGCCCGAGCCGTTTACGCCCACGACGAGGATGACGAAGGGCGTAGACTCGCTTTGAGACTCCAGCCATACCGTGGAGGCATCGGCGGAATCAAGGCTCGCCACCAGCTCCTGCTTTAGGGTCTCCAGTAGCTGCTCTGGCTGGCTGTATCGCCGTTCCCGGGCCTCGGCCTTGAGTCGCTCAATAATGCGCAATGAGAATTCTACACCTAAGTCCGCAGAGATGAGGACCTCCTCCAGGTCATCCCACACGGCGTCGTCCAGGCGGTGAGCGCTCAGAACACCGGCGATCCGTCCGAACCAGGTGTCTCTGCTTCGCCGCACCGCGTCCCGGGTCTTCTTTTTGTTTTCCTGCCGGTTCCGCCTTAGAATCCCTAGCATCCGTATCCGGCCCTCACGCACTTCGCCACGTGTTTAGGCAGCGCCCTGCTCCAGCCGACTTAACGCTGCCCGCGCGGCCTCCTTTTCGGCATCCACCTTGCGTCTGCCATGTCCCTTGCCCATAACGTCCGCTCCTATAAGCACCTCCGCATTGAACCCATGACCCGAGCCGTCCCCTTCAACCATCCTGTATAAGGGCAGCAACCCTTTCGTACCCTGCACCAGTTCCTGGAGGCGGGACTTGGGGTCTTCCGGCACCCCTTTCGCCAGCGTGGTATCCAGTTCTCGGCGCATCGTCCTCCCGACAAACTTATGCGCCGCGTCGAAGCCTCGGTCTAAAAGGACGGCCCCCACCAGGGCCTCAAAGGTAGCGGCCAGGTTCGAGTCCCTGTCACGACCCCCGGTGGACTCCTCTCCCCTCCCCAGTCTGAGGCTGGCTCCCAACTCGATGCTCCGAGCCACCCTGGCCAGGGTGCTACCCCTCACCAAAGATGACCTGAGCTTGGTTAACTGGCCCTCGGATAGCTCAGGGCAGCTAACGAATAGCTCAGACGTTACGGCCACGCCCAACATGGAGTCGCCCAGGAACTCCAGGCGCTGGTAAGACTCGGAGTCCGCCTCACCGGGGGCATGCTCGTTAAGATAGGATGGATGGGTAAGGGCCTGCTTCAGCAGCCCCGGGTCCTTGAAGCGCAGCCCCAGTGCTCTCTCAAGCGCGGTGGTCCTCAGGGAGAATGCCCTAAGCAAATACTCCCTCGGGCCAGGGCGGCTGGGGCCGCTTGATCTCGCCGACGTAGTTCCACTTGCCCATCGTGCCGAGGAGGTCCTCAAACATCTTCACTGCATCCTCATCGGGAGGGCGGTACGTCTTCAGGAAGGCTGCGGTCCCGTCGGGGAAGATGAACGTCGGCACCCCGAACACGCCGTAGTCATCCACGCCCTTGGTATGGCTCTCGGCCAGATCCTTGAGGATGCTCTCGTCGGCCAGGTCCTTCTGGAACCGGGCCATGTCCAGGCCGCTGGCCCGGGCCGCCTTCATGATGACCTCAGGGTCGGACAGGTCTTTTCGGTCCTGGTGACGGGCCGTGAGGAGGGCCAGCTGGAACGTCTCAAAGGCCTTTGTCCCCTGCCTCCTGGCCGCCTCTCCCGACCTCATGGCAAGGAGACCCAGGTTGGGGGAATCCTCGGCCTGCTCCCACGCCTTCCATTCGGGCCCTTCCTTGCTGTTGACCTGGGCCAGAATGAATGGCTTCCAGTCTATCTGCAGGTTGTCCCCGTACGTCTCCCGAACCTTCGCAAGCCACACGGCCGCGTTGTACACGTACGGTCAACGAAAATCATAGTAAGCCGTTAATTGAACTTTCTCCATTTTCGCACCTCCTGTGTGAGTATTTTTGCATATCTGAAAAGCAAAAGTCAAAAGACGCCCAGGTTTGACACAGGCCTCGCCTTAGGCTATCTTTATCCAAAAACCATCAAAGTCAAGGTAGCCGGGTACGTCGGAGGTCGCCCCAACGATGATGGGTCCGGCCTGGGCAGGGAGGACGGTAAGCTAGATGTCTCCCGTCGGTGACCGTGGACAGCCTCCGGGGAGCTTGGATGTGGATGCGGTCTTGTGGCTCCCTCAGTTACTTCTACCTCCACCCTTGGGTGCGCGCACCCTACCCCGATTCGGAGTTGGCCGGTAACCTTACTGTGTTTCCTGAACCAGGGATTGGGTGTGTGCCAAATAGCTCTCCATCAAGTCGTTGTGTAAGTCAGGCTCAGGTGAAGGAGCAAAATGGACAAAACGGCAGGGAATGAGCCGCGCTCCAGGGAAGCGCTGCTCTCCCGAGACCGCGAACTGTCCGCCTCTGGGGACTCCCAGCCTTATCTAGGGTTGGGGATGCTACCCACGCCGAAGCGCCGTCCCCTTCGTCAGAGGATACGAAGGAAGCTGGCCAGGGCGGCCAAAGCCACATTCGTGCCCCGGCAACCCTCTCTGGTGATATTCACTTCGGTGGCCGTAGCAGCGACGCTGCTCCTGGGGTTAATCGTAGGAATTGTCTCGGCCCGGGTGTCCAGCGACGTTGCCGGCACCTTTAGAGGATTTCTCCTGGTAGCGGCATCGTTACCCCCCGCTCTCCTCACCACCATGTTCTTGGCCCTCATCATTCCCTATCGGGCCTATGCCTCTTCCTCGACGCTTATAGGTCTGCTCTCCTCCTACTCTCCTTACGTTCTGGGGGCACTGACGGGAATATGGTCTGCCCTCCTGCCGGGGAAGCTGATGCCCTTCGGCTACGACTCCCTGCCCACGTTGTGGAAGTGGACCATAGCCCTTGGCGGCCCCGCTACCTGGCTACTAATGGGGCTGGTGTCAAACCATCTGGCCGCCATCGTTGCGCGGAGGCGCGACTACGAGAGAAGCCTGGAAGAGCTGATGGAGTCGAGGCATCGGGTACTGATGGTGCACGAGCAGACGCGGAAGGACGTGGCGGGTCTTTTGCACGGCCGCGTACAGAGCAGGTTGGTGGTGCTGGGCCACTGGCTAAAGACCTGCCAGGACCAGCTAAAGGATGGGCCGAAGGAGGCCATGGAGAGCCTCGAGCAGGCCGACAAGCTGTTGCGGGAGATCAGGGACGAGGAGATCCGCTCCATCACTCGTCAGCTCTACCCTTCCATCATCCGAACGGGCCTGCCAAGCGCCCTCAACTCACTGGCAGACAGGTTCCGCAGCATGTTCACCGTGGAACTGGACGTAGATGAAAAAATGGCCGAGCTTGAGAGTCCGGTAAAACCCAGCCTCGATGAATCGCTTAGGTTGACCCTGTACCGGGTAGCGGAAGAGGCCCTTAGCAACGTGGCCAAGCATGCCCAGGCCCAGGAAGCCTGGGTCACGTTGACGCTGTCTCCGTCCAAGGAGGTCCGGCTGGTGGTGAGGGACAATGGCCACGGCTTTGAGCCGCCGGAAGCCTCTAACGGCCAGGGCCTACTTTCCATGGAAGACTACGTGACTGCCCTGGGCGGCACGGTCGAGGTGAAGAGCGCCCTGGAGAGAGGGACCATGGTAGTGGCCTCGGTGCCCATGTCTCGCCCCACGCCTCCCAAGAACAGCTTCGACCCAAAGACTGGCGGCCTTGGACTGTAATAGTCACACCCCCGCGCAGCCTCGTCTATCCCTGCAGCCTCGCGTCAGATTCGCTCATAGACAAAGCGGGATCGGTTTTTGGTATATGGCCTGACCTTGTTGGGCCATTCGCCGCTGTCGGCGGCATCCCTAAATGCCTTGCTGCTGGGCACATCCGCACTCTCTACCTCGTAGACGGCCAGGTATTTGGGCGCCCCTTCCGATGAGGTCCGGTACCGGGCGGCGCCCAGCACCCCCGGAACCTTGAGCAAGACCGGAATGTGCTCGTTGTTGTAGATATCGTTGAACTCCGCTTCCTTCTCCGGCTCCACGTCCATCATCACCACGAACAGGTACTTTGCCTCGGTAGCCATTCTCCTCTACCTCCCGCGTTTAGGTAAGCCAATGTGTAGGTTTCCTCTGGCACCCTGAGCGCAGCGAAGGGTCTGGAAGGGAGGAGATTCTCACTAGGATTCTAATCCCCGCCAGATTCTTCACCCGCCTACGGCGGGCTCAGAATGACATCCACGTTAGCCATCCTTTAGAGTGAGCGCATTCCCAGCCAGGCTATGTCCGGTGGGAAGTCTTGTGTGGGACGGTCATACTTTAACGCGAGATGGTGAGTATGGCAAGGCGCCCAGCGCATTGTCGTGCCACCGGTGCGCCGCGCAGCCTCGCCCTTTACAGAGGTGAGGCAAAAAGGTACCCTAGTCCTGTCCAGAATCATATGTCCTGACTTGTATGGAGGAGCGTGCGATGAGCTCGACGTTGGTCAGAGGAAAGTACGTTATCCGTAAGATCACTGGTCCCAACTCCGCGGATGTGGTCTCCGACGGGGCCGTGTTCCAGCGTGACGGCGAGATCATCGAGGTGGGCAGATATGAGGACCTGCGGGCGCAACATCCAGAGGCCGAGGTGATCGGCTCCCCCAACTACGTGGTGATGCCCGGCCTGGTGAACGACCATTTCCACGTGGGCCTCACCCCCCTGCAGACGGGGGCTCTGGACAACACTCAGGAGCTGAGGGCCCTGCGCAGAATGGGGGCAAGGCGGCTCGACCCCTACCTGGACCAGATGTACGGCGCCATCCAGATGATCGAGACTGGGACCACCACCGTCCAGGCGATCCATGGTGGCTCAGGTCGGTTCCGCCCCTCCCAGCTGATGGAGGTGGCCGACAAGGCGCTGAAGGCCTACCAGGAGATAGGCATGCGAGTTTCTTACGCGCCCAGCGTCGCCAATCAAAACTCCCACATAGTTGGAGTAGGCGGCGATGAGAGGGACTTCGCGGCCACTATGCCGGGAGAGCTTGGGGAGCGATTTACTTCTTTCGTGGGCCGGGTTTACGCGCCCACCGAGGAGTGGATGTCGGCCTTGGAGGAGGTCGTCCAGAAGTACGGCAACGACCGGTATGAGCGAATCCGGATCACCCTGGCCCCCAGCAACGTCCACCGGTGCTCCGACGATCTGCTGGTGGCGTTCAAGGAGATGGCCACAAAGTACCAGACGGGCATTCACATTCACCTCCAGGAAAGCCCCTATCAGAAGTTCTTCGGAGACCGGACCTGGAACAAGACTCCCCTCCAGCACCTCAACGACCTGGGATTCCTTGGCCGGGAGCTGGTCTGCGGCCACAGCGTCTGGATCACCGACGAGGATATCGAGCTCATGGCCGCGACTGGCACGAACATCTGCCACAACGCCAGCTCCAACCTGCGCATCCACAACGGCATCGCCCCCATAGCGAAGGCCCTAGAGAGGGGCGTGAAGATCGGTCTGGGCAGCGACGAGGCCACAATCAACGACGACAAGGATATGTTCCAGGAGATGAAGCTGGTCCTCAGGCTGCACTACATCCCCGGCATAGACAACTTATGCCCAACCCCCTACGACGTGCTCCGGATGGGCACCGAGGGCGGGGCCTACTGCGCCTGGTTCGGCGACAAAGTGGGCACCCTGGACCCGGGGATGCGGGCGGACCTAGTCCTACTCAATCTACAGAACATCGAGTACCCTTACATCGACCCCGTGATCGGGCTCATAGAGGCCCTGGTCTACAGGGGACGGAGCCAGGACGTGGACACGGTCATGATAGACGGCGACGTGGTCATGCGCGACGGTAAGCTGACCCACGTGGACAAGGATGCCGTGCTAAAGGAGATCAACAGCGCGCTGGACCGGCCCCTGACTCCGCCCGAGATGGAGGCCCGGGACCTGATCAGCCAGGTAGAGCCTCATATGAGACGGTTCCTCCAGGGGACCTTCCCCCGAGACCTGGTCCCTCACTCCGTATACAACGCTAGGCGCTGACCGCCGCCACCCCGATACCGGCTATTTTGCCCGTGGAGCTTCCGTGGGCATACGCAGCGTAGGGGCAGCGCCGCCGTGGCCAGTAGCGCGGCACTAGTTATATCAGGCCACATTAACATGATAGGGAGGGTGTGATGAGTACAACGTTGGTCAGAGGGAAGTACGTTATCCGCAAGATCACGGGGCCCGACTCCGCGGACGTGGTCTCCGACGGGGCGGTGTTCCAGCGTGACGGCGAGATCATCGAGGTGGGCAGGTACGAGGACCTCAGGACCCAGCACCCCGATGCAGAGGTTATCGGCTCCCCCAACTACGTGGTGATGCCCGGCCTGGTGAACGACCATTTCCACGTGGGCCTCACCCCCCTGCAACTGGGGGCACTGGACAACACCCAGGAGCTCAGGATCCTCTATAGACAGGGGGCAAAACGCATCGACCCCTACCTGGATCAGATGTACGGCGCCATCCAGATGATCGAGACCGGGACCACCACCGTCCAGGCGATCCACGGTGGCGGTCGAGGGTTCCGCCGTGCCACTCAGATGGTGGATGTGGCCGACCGGGCCCTGAAGGCCTACCAGGAGATAGGCATGCGAGTCTCTTACGCTCCCACAGCGACCAACCAGAACTCACTCATATCTGGTGTTCGCGGCGACGAGAGGGACTTCGCGGCCACTATGCCGGGGGAGCTCGGCGAGCGATATGCCTCGTACATGGCCCGAGCGTACGCCCCCACGGAGGAGTGGATGCAGGCCCTGGAAGAGGTAATCAAGAAGTATGGGAACGACCAGTATGAGCGAATCAGGGTTACCCTGGCGCCCAGCAACGTCCACCGCTGCTCCGACGACCTACTCGTGGCAGTCAAGGAGCTAGCCACGAAGTACAAGACGGGCATTCACATTCACCTCCAGGAAAGCCCCTATCAGAAGTTCTTCGGAGACCGGACCTGGAACAAGTCTCCCCTCCAGCACCTCAACGACCTGGGATTCCTTGGCCGGGACATCGTCTGCGGCCACAGCGTCTGGATCACCGACGAGGACATCGAGCTCATGGCCGAGACTGGCACCAACATCTGCCACAACGCCAGCTCAAACCTGCGCATCCATAACGGCATCGCCCCCATTGCGAAGGCCCTGCAGCGGGGCGTCAAGATCGGCCTGGGCAGCGACGAGGCCACAATCAACGACGACAAGGACATGTTCCAGGAGATGAAGCTGGTACTGAGACTGCACTACATCCCCGGCATAGACAACGTTTGTCCCACCCCATATGACGTGTTCCGGATGGGCACCGAGGGCGGGGCCTACTGCGCCTGGTTCGGAGATAAGGTGGGCACCCTGGACCCAGGGATGCGAGCGGATCTGGTGCTGCTCAATCTGCGGAACATCGAGTACCCCTATATCGACCCCGTGATCGGGCTCATCGAGGCCCTGGTCTACAGGGGACGGAGCCAGGACGTAGACACGGTCATGATAGACGGCGACGTGGTCATGCGCGACGGAAAGCTGACCCACGTGGACAAGGAGGCCGTGCTAAAGGAGATCAACAGCGCGCTGGACCGGCCCCTGACTCCGGCCGAGATAGAGGCCCGGGAGATGGTCAGAGAAGTGGTGCCCCACGCGAGGCGCTTCCTGGAGGGGACTTTCCCCCAAGACCTGGTCCCCCACTCCATCTACAACGCCAGGCGCTGATCTACGGTTGGGGGCCAGACTTCACGAATCGCTTCGATCCCTTTCGGTTGGACTAAAGGGGGCTGCTCCAGCGGCCCCCTTCTACTGCGGACACCGAGAGGGGTTTGTGTTGTCAGGGACCCGTGCACCCATCGGCCTATAGTCGCATCTCAAGGATAATAGACACCTGTCTAGGAGGATGCGGTGAATCGATCGAGGGCCGTTACACTTGTGGGCCTACTGTTGGTAGCGTTTGGCGTGGCAGTCGCGGCCCTGATCGTTTTCGGAGGAGATTCTTCGCCCACCAGTTCCGATCCCCTCCCGCCCTCGGCACGCCAGCCAGTACCCGGCGGCCCATCTGATGGCCCATCGGCCACCGGGGGTCGTGAGCCCAGCACATCCTCAGAAGAACGGCGTACCGACCCCGCAGCGAAGATGGATGTTGATGTGGACTTCAGCAAGTTCCGTCAGCTCCTGCCCAGAGACGCCATCTTCCCCATCTATGAGCCACGCTTCAGACCCGGCCAGGTCACCAGCCTTCCTCCCGGCGACCTGGTGATAGGCCTAGAGATTAAGGGAGAGGCGAAGGCCTACTCCATTGGCCCACTCAACCGGCGTGAGATGGTCAATGACGTGGTGGGGGGAGTCCCCGTCCTGGTCACGTGGTGACCCATCTGCTACACCGGTCTGGTTCACGACCGGAGGATAGACGGGAAGGTCCACACCTTTGGCAATCAGGGGGCCCTGTTCATGAGAGCCATGACCTGGTGGGACCACGAGACGGACAGTGTGTGGTCGCAGCCCTGGGGACTGGCCATAGCCGGCGCCCTGGAGGGAACACGGCTCAAGATGATTCCGGCCAACATCGTGCCGTGGGCCGCCTGGATCGACGACCATCCCGACACCCTCTTGATGGATCTGGGCAGTGGGGGATTCGGAAATATGCGTGAAAGGTTCAGGGGAAACTACGTCATCGGCATAACTCTTGGGGAGCACGCCAAGGCGTATCCCTTCAGGGCTACCAGTAAGCATGGCATAGTCAACGACTGGATCGGGTCCTTCCCCGTGCTGGTGCTGGCCGATCCGGATACCAAGGCCGTGCATACCTACCTTCGCACCGTAGGGGATGGGGAGCTGGAGTTTACCCTTCAGGATGGTCGCCTGGTTGACCGGGGGACGGGAAGCGTATGGGATGTGGCCAGGGGAATAAGCGTGGATGGCCCCTTGCGGGGAGAGCTCCTGCAACGGGTGCCCTATATGACTTCCTTCGACTGGGACTGGGAAGACTTTTTCCCCGACTCGGAAATTTACGGGGACCGTGGTTAGGGCGAGTGCACAACCCCCACCAGATTCTCCACTACCCTCAGAATCCCTCTCTGGTCGGCTCGGGGTCATGTGACACGCGAATCTGGTTAGTTAATTCAGGACACCTCGGCCCAGGTCCCCTAGGGTGAGCCAGTAGTACACGATGTACGAGCCGGCCAGGATCATCACTGCGGCGCAGACCGGCTGCATGTAGGGAAGCATCCTGCGAAACGCGCCGACCACTGTCCCTTTGAACAGCGCCAACCCTATCGTCAGGACCATAATGACCAGGCCCATGCCCAGGGCGTAGAGAAAGAACTGGCCTACGGCCACCAGGAACCCCGACACAGCCTGCGTGCTGACCACCACCACCAGGAATATGGGCAGCGCGCAGCTTAGAGAAGCTATGGCGTAGCTTAACCCGAACAGGAAATACCCCTTGACGCTGACCTCGCCCGGATTTCCGATTCGGGCTGCCGCACGTCCAGGGAGGTCGGAGTACAGCTTTCCTCCGCCCAAGAGCCACGACCCAACGAGGGCTATTAGCACGCCGACGGAGAGCCCTAGCCAGGGCATGATGTCAACGACGGCCTGGGTGCCTTTGGCTATGGCGATCCCCGCCACACCGAATAGCAGTATGAACGCAGAGGTCACGACTGCGCTTACCAGCAGCGCCTTCGATAGGCTTTGCAGTGGATTATGCGTGTTCCTTTCGCTGCCTCCCAGGTACAGCCCAAGATATGCAGGGAGCATGGCGAATCCGCAGGGATTGACGGTGGCTACCATGCCGGCTGCGAAGGAGAAGCCCAGGGGAGCGATGTCACCGAGGTAGGAGCTGGATTCTCCGGAGAGCCTTTCTATTATTCCATTAAGCCCACCAGTAGCACCACCCTGCCCAGTGAAGGCCGCGCCGACAACTGCGGCGGCCAGGGCCAACCCCGTCACGAGACCCGGGAGGACGAAGCCTCTCCAGCTACCGGCTCCCATGACCGAGATAGCCATGCTCCTCAAGCCTGTTCCTCCTCAACTGACGGTCCGTGCTGGCGCTCTTTTGCCTGCAACTCCAAAAGGTTAACGGCGAACGGGATATTATCTGCCTTCCTATCGTGGCAGAGGACTTATGATTTCCCACCAAAGGTGTTACCCGACTGCCCCACCGCCACTCCCGAGACCGCCAGCAGCTCCTTCGCAACCTTAACAAGAGCTTCCTTGTTCAGCAGGCCGGTCCACTTTCGTAGTATTTTACCATCGGGAGTTATAAAGATGGTAGAAGGCATGCCCAAGACCTCGTACTTCCGTGCGACCGTGACATCTTCGGTGGACCCGGCCGGGTAGCTGATTTCCAGGTCCTGGAGCAGGTCCCTACCGTCCTGGCGGGAGCCAAGGCCCGTGAATGGGCCCACATCCAGCCCCAACAGGGTTACGCTATCGCCGAACTCGTCGTAGAACTCCTGCAAATCTGGCATCTCAGCACGGCATGGGGGGCAGAGCCCCGCCCAGAAATTGAGCACGAGGGGCTTACCCTGCAGGTCTGAGAGATTCATCTGGCTTGCACCGAGAGCGCCTTCCCCCTGGTAGAGCGAGAACCGGAAATCGTAGGCCGCATCCAGGTCGGCCGTGGCACTTTTCGTAGAGGCAGTCTGGCCTGTTGATTGCTCCCCTTCCGAAGTCTGCCCCGCCGAGCCACAGGCCGCAAGGACCAGCATGCCGAGGAGAATGATCCCCATGAGCCGCCCCGGTCTGGCTCGGGACGCCCACTTCCCTCCCACCATGCCAACAGTAGACGGTGCGTGCACTTCTTCACCCGACCGGGTTGGTCCCTTCGTGATGGGCGTAGAAGAGTCCTCTTCGACCTTCATAACAGCTCCTTCGTTGCGAGGTGGTGTTGCTGAAACGGGGGTACAGTAGTATTTGATACTCAATCCCGCGAGGAGGTTCACAAGCCTCAAACACATCCAGGGCCGGCGCCGACTCACCACCGATAATATATACGGGCTGAGAGATATGGCAGATTTCTACCCCGTTGTGAGTTGGGCCGGGACGCGGGGGCAAGGGCCACGGCTATCCGATGGCAGACACCTCGTTGAAGTAGCTCGCCAGGGCCGCGATCCCGCCCGAGGCTTGGCTCCAGTCGTAGTGCTCATTGGGGCCGTGATATCCGTGCTCCGGGAGGCTGAGGCCGATGAACGTTATAGGGACCTGGAGATAGTCTCGCATGGTCACAACGGCCCCGATGGACCCGCCCTCACGGATGAAGGCCGGCTCCACCCCAAAGGCGTACCGTATGGCCCGGCGTGCGGCGTCGGCATAGGTTCCCTGGAATTCGCCCAGATATGGCTTGAGCGAACCAGCCGACTCCACACGGACGTCCGGATTGATCTGTCCGATGTGGTCCCTTAACGCCCCCAAGACCTCACCTGGGTCCTGGTTGGGAACCAGGCGCATACTTACCTTGGCCTCGGCCCGGGGTGGCACCACGGTCTTTATCCCAGGGCCCGTATATCCCCCGGAGATGCCGTGGACCTCAAAGGTGGGCTGGCACCATATGCGCTGGACGACGTCCCTCAGCTCATGGGTACGCAGGATTCGCAGGCCGTGGGCCCTCATGAATACGCCCACGTCAAAGCCCGAGGCCACGAAGCTGTCCAGTTCCGGCTCGCTTACCGGAATCACGCTGTCGTAGAAGCCCGGGATGTTGACCATGCCCGTGGTCGCATCGTAGCAGCGGTCGACCACCTGGCAGAGCTCGCCGATGGGATTACGGGCCGCGCCGCCGGTAAGCCCAGAGTGAGCGTCCTTTTCCGCCGTCTCCAGTATCAACCGCGCCCCCTGGAGGCCTCGCAGCGCGTACGGGATGGCGGGGGTATCGCGGGAGAGCCATACGGTGTCTGACACCAGCACCGAATTGCTTTGCAGCTGCTCTCCCCTGCCCCTTACGAAGTGCTCGAAGTTGGGGCTGCCTATCTCCTCCTCCAGCTCCCAGATGAACTGGATGTTGAGGGGCAGCCCCTGCTCGACGGCGTAGCGGGCGGCGAACAGGGCCGTCAGAGCGGGGCCCTTATCGTCGGTGCACCCACGGCCCTCGTACCTGCCACCTTCGGCCGAAAAGGAGAAGGGGTTTCGGGTCCACTCCGGCTCTTCCGCGGGCTGGACGTCCAGATGGTTGTAGACCGTGATGGTGGGACTTCCTGCGCCACCCAGGAACTTTCCCAGGACCACCGGGTTCCCTGGGGTGTCTACCACCTCCGCCGAGGCCCCGAAGGCCTGAAGGTACTGGCGGGCCAGGTCGGCGCCTCTCAGGATATCGTCCTGGTGCCCAGGGTCCGCGCTGATGGTGGGTATCTCCACCAGCTCTCCCAGCATCCGCTCGAACTCCGCGCGAACGCTGGGAACGTAGCTATCCAACTGGTCCAAGACCGACCCCTGGGCACCCATGGTTGCACTCCTTACTAAGCGAGTGGGGAGACTGCTCCCAGCCACTGTGCGTACGCCATGCGGGCAGGATGTATACGTCCTATAAAGCTACCCGGACTCTCATCTGCGCCGGAGGATAGCAGATAGCCGGGCGCCTGTCCAACCGCAGGGCGCTAGAGGGTACGGCGGTCGGTACGTCGCTTGGAGGACCGGCTGGTCGTTGGAGAAACGAAGGGGACAGGCATTATAGTGCCTGTCCCCTCGTACACGGTCCGACTCTCAAGATTAGTAACCAAAAGCGATGGTGAAGCCCGGCCATAGCCAGGCAGCGGTCGGTTACGGGTCCGCCAATTACCTGTAGTTTTTCAAGGTCGAGAGGTCCTTCTCCTTGAAGTAGTCGTAGTTCAGCGGGATGAATGAGGCCCACTGTTCCGGCACCGAGTCCTCGGCGAAGATTGCCGTTACCGGGCAAACCGGCTCGCAGGCGGCACAGTCTATGCACTCGTCGGGAGCGATGTAGAACATGGTGTCTTCGTCGGTGGTATAAATGCAGTCGACAGGGCAAACGTCAACGCATGCACCGTCCTTCACACCCACGCATGGGTCGGCGATTATATATGTCACGGGCCTTTCCTCCCTATTCTTATTACGAGCTGACAATGGCCTGTGTCACTGCCATTTGAAGCCCGTATATTATAACACGCCATATCGTACTTGGGAGCCCTACTTCGCATTAGTCTGTGCCCTGAGCCGGTCCAGATGCTCCTGGAGCACCACCGCCGCCGCCGCCGCGTCCACGGCCCCCTTCTCTCGGGATGGTTGGCGGCCAGCCTGGCGCATCAGGCGTTCCGCCTCGGCGGTGGAGAAGCTCTCGTCGAGGGTGTCCACGGGCAGGGCGGTCTCTCGCCGCAGGGCTCTCACGAAGCCCATCACCTTCCTGGCCTGGGTGCCAACTCCTCCATCTAGGGACAGGGGCATCCCCACGAAGATACCCTCGACCTGCCTCTCCCGGGCATGGTCCAAGACCCGCGCTATGTCCTGGCGCAGCCGGCTACGCTGAATGAACCCCATGGGCGTCGCTATCGTGCCACCGGGGTCGCTTATGGCCAGCCCGATGCGCCGGTCCCCTACGTCCAGGCACAGGTACCTCAGCGCTTAGCCTCCCGCCCCACTATCTCCGGCACCCGTCCGAGGGCCTCGTCCAACTTATCGGCCCGCTTGCCACCCGCCTGGGCGATGTCGGCCCTTCCACCGCCACCCCCCTCCATCACGCTGGCGGTCTCCTTGGCTATGGAGCCAGCGTGGAGGCCCCTGGCCACCAGGTCGGGGGTGACCATGGCTATCAGGGCCGGTCTGCCACTGTGCACCGCCGCCAGTACGATCACGGCGCCGGAGAGCCGCTCCTTGAGCCAGTCCCCCATCTCCCTCATGGCCTCCACGCTGGAGGCCGATGTCCTGGCCGCCACTACCTTCATGCCGTCCACATCCCGCACCTTGGCCAGAAGGCCCTGGGCCTCGCCGTGCAGCTTCTCCCTTTCCAGGGCCGCCACCTCTTTCCTCAGCCGGTCCACGTCCTGTATGAAGCTGTCCAGGCGCATCTCCAGGTCAGCCAGGGGCGTCTCAAGCTTCCGCGAGAGGGAGTCCAGCAGGGTCGACCGCTGGACGAAGAGCTCCTCGGCGGCCCGCCCGGTTACCGCCTCCACCCGGCGCATTCCCCCGCCTATGCTGGACTCTGCGACCACGAAGAGGGCACCCACCTGGCCGGTGGCCTGTACGTGGGTACCCCCGCAGACCTCCATGCTGAACCGGTCTCCGTCGGACATCTCCACCACGCGAACCACGTCGCCGTACTTATCGCCGAAAAAGGCCAGGGCCCCGTCCTGCACCGCCTCGGTGTAGCTGGAGAGCCGCGTGCTCACCGTCAGGTTGTCCCTGACCCTGCGGTTCACCAGCCCCTGTACCTCCAGCAGCTCATCGTTTGACAGGGGACTGACGTGGCTGTAGTCGAACCGGAGCCGGTCGGGAGCGACCAGGGAGCCGGCCTGTCGCACATGTACTCCCAGCACCTGCCGCAGGGCTGCGTGGAGCAGGTGGGTGCCACCGTGGTTGCGGGTGGTGTCCATGCGCCGTCGGGGGTCAACGCGGGCGGAGACGGTGTCCCCCAGAGAAATGTCACCCTCCTCCACAACACCCCGATGGACGATGAGGCCGGCGACTGGGCTCTGGGTGTCTTCGACCCGTATGCGGCCATTGGGGCCGGTAATCTCTCCAGCGTCGCCCACCTGGCCCCCCGCCTCGGAGTAGAATGGCGTCTCCTGAAGCACCATCTCCACGTGCTGGCCTTTCGTAGCGTGGCCCACGGGCGCATGGGCTTGATCTGAGCCCGCCGAAGGAGCCTGTCCTGTGCTCGCCGAAGGATCCACCAACAGGGCGGCCACCACCGAGTCCTGGGCCAGGCGCTCGTAGCCCACGAACTCCACGCCGCCCACGCCCAGGCCCTCGTAGGCGGGCAGCATCTCCATGGCGCCGGTGAAGGCGTGCGCAGCCCTGGCCCGCTCCCGCTGGGCCTCCATCTCCGCCTCGAACCCTTCCATGTCTACACTCATGCCGTGTTCCCGGGCAATCTCGGCGGTGAGCTCCGGCGGGAAGCCATAAGTGTCATAGAGAACGAAGGTCTCCTCGCCAGAGACGCGCGGAGCCCACGTTGCGACCCCAGTCTCAGTCGAGGAGGAGGATGCCAACACCTTGAGAAGGACGCTGTGGGCAATCTCGTGGCCCGCATTTTCGTCTTCGTTACGAGACATTATCAACTGGGAAAAGAGAACCGCACCTCGCTCCCTCGTCGTTGCTCCGATCTGTTGTTTGACGAATTGCCGACGGTCGACCATCCCCTTGAGTATGCCACTACCGCGCTCGAATGCCTCGCCGAACCGCTCCTCCTCCAGGGCTACCACCCGGAGGACGAAGTCGCGGTTGGTGGACAGCTCGGGGTAGGTGTCCTGGAAGCGCTGGATGGCGGCCTCGGCGACCTGGGTGAGGAAAGGCTCATCCAGGCCGAGCCTGCGCCCGTATCGGATGGCCCTTCGGATGATCCGGCGCAGCACGTAGCCCCGGCCCTCGTTCCCCGGCACCACACCGTCGCCGATGAGGAAGACGGCCGCCCTGGAGTGCTCGGCCACCACCCGCAGGGCGTAGTCGGTGTCCCGGTCCTCCCCATAGATCATGCCGGAGACCTGGCAGGCACGCTCTATAATGGGCCGGAAGAGGTCCGTCTCGTACAGGTTGCGCACGCCCTGGAGGATGGCGGCGGCCCGCTCCAGGCCCAGACCCGTGTCTATGCTGGGTGCGGGGAGAGGAGTCCGTTTGCCTTCTGGGTCCTGGTAGAACTGCATGAACACCAGGTTCCACAACTCCACGAACCGCTCGCAGTCATGGTTGGGGTGGCAATCCGAGGTGCCGCAGCCGTACTCCACGCCGCCGTCGTAGTGGATCTCGCTGCAGGGTCCGCAGGGTCCCTCTTTGCCCGCCGGCCCCCACCAGTTGTCTTTATCCCCGTAGCGGTAGATACGCTCGGCAGGCACCCCTATATCCTGGGTCCAGTACCCGTAGGCCTCTTCATCGTCCAGGTATATGGTCACGTAGAGGCGCTCGGCAGGCAGCTTGAGGCGCTGGGTCACGAACTCCCAGGACCAGGCGATGGCCTCCTTCTTGAAATAGTCGCCTATGCTGAAGTTGCCCAGCATCTCGAAGAAGGTCAGGTGTTTGTGGTCTCCCACCTCGTCCACATCGGTGGTGCGGAAGCTCTTCTGGCAGGAGGTGAGCCGGA
Organism: Dehalococcoidia bacterium; assembly: GCA_965247295.1. Lineage (GTDB taxonomy): Bacteria > Chloroflexota > Dehalococcoidia > Lucifugimonadales > JAGWBF01 > CBDFGQ01. Next base: position 301,802 of record CBDFGQ010000008.1, on the reverse strand, counting down.
GGGAGGGGGGAGTGGCCTCCCCCATGAAATAGGGCTTGAAGGGCACCATCCCGGCGCTGGTGAACAGTAACGTGGGGTCTCCCGCCGGCACCAGGGAGGAGCTGGGCATGACCGTATGCCCCTTACCCTGGAAGTATTCCAGGAAGGTCCGCCTGATCAGGTCTCCTTCCATACCGTCCCCTTCACTACCTGGGCACCCGGGCCTGTGTATGCCACGCCATACTGGTCTATACGAAATGCCATCAGCCGGACCATTGCTCAGGCTAAATATAGCATACCCGAGCCCCAGTCTATAAGAACAGCGGCCCCATGCCAACGGAGGGACCGAACTGAAATTACATGGTTTTGTTATTGACCGTCCCTGGACTTTGACCTAAAATTCCATATAGAGGCAGTACCTTTGAGGGGTGGTATGCACTCGAGCATCGTAAGCAAGATAGAGAAGTCCAGGAGCTATGCCGAAGAGAAGGAGCGGGTGAGCATCACCACATTGAACGTCACCTTCCGTGGTAACCACAATAGCTATCAGGTGAGCTACGACGGCGGTGTGTGGGCCTGCGCGTGTCCCTTCTTCGCCTCCCGCTCCACCTGCAGCCATACCATGGCCCTTCAGCGAATGCTGGATGGCATGCTATCGCGGGGAGCGACCTCCGGAACGGTATAGTTCGGCCCCCGTCCGGCCACTGGAGCACGTAGCGACGGAGGCTGGGGTCTGGAACCACGGTGCGCAGAACCTGGCGCCAAAACAAAGGAATGGCGCGGTACGAAACTGGCTGGCAGAGGGTACGTAGAAAACTGGCATCGGCATTCGCAGGGCGGGTGTAACTCAGTGGTAGAGTATTTGCTTCCCAAGCAAAGAGTCGTGGGTTCGAATCCCATCACCCGCTCCACTTAACCCAATGCCTGGGTCTCAGCGACAAATTCGCCTCTTTAACTTAACACAGGCATAATTCCCCGTTAGCCCGTTGCAGCAATAGCGCCAAGCCTCCTCTTCCGACGGTCGGCCTAATGCCCGGGAGAGTTTTAATTTCCTCAACACGCGCGCGGAGCTAAACCGCGTTTGACAGCGTTCCAATGAGACCGTACCATCATCATGGTCGAGGATCGGGCGTTCATTGGATGCCCGCAGTACGATATGGGAACTGTCGGTACCGGCGACCGCGAGCACGTTGCCACCGCCCCATACGAGAAAGGGAGCACCGATATGACGACAACACTGGCCAGAGGCAAATACGTTCTTGTTCGCGCCGACCTGGGTGGACAGAGTAGGCTCCTCACCGACGGAGCGGTAGTGTACCGCGATGGGACCATCCTGGAGGTAGGCCCTTACGAGGAGCTCCGGCGTCGCCACGAGCCAGACGAGAGCGTAGGCAACGGGCGCCAGTTCCTCATACCGGGCCTCATCAACGCCCACCACCACGACTACGGCATGACGTACCTTCAGCTGGGCATTCCCAACATGCCCTTGGAGCTCCGTGGCCTCTGGGGCGCCGGTGGACGCTCTCTGGACCCGTACACCATGACGCTGTATACGGCTATGGGCCATATCCGCTCCGGCACCACTACGGTGATGCTGAAGGACAACGCTCGACCCCCCGTCCAGCAGACCCGACATAACATGGATGAGAAGCTACGAGGCTACAAAGACGCCGAGATGCGCCTCGCCTACTCCCTGAACTTCGCGAACCGAGGCGCGCTGGTCATGGGAGACGACGAGGGGTTCGTGGCATCTCTGCCGTCCGAGCTCGCACCGAAGGCGCGCGAGCTCATCCGAAACCGCTTCCTGACCTTCGATGAATACGAGGACATCTATAAGGACCTTGCACGCCGCTACCCGGCAACGCCGGACAGCCTGGTACGCATGCTGGTCAGCCCTCAGGAATACCGCTGGGTGGATGAGCCCGCGATGGTCCGACTCAAGGAACTCGCCAAAACGCTGAGCATGGGCATACACGTCAACAACGTGGAGTCGATGTACCAGCGCATGTATGCGGAGCGAACGCACGGGCAAACCCCCACGCGGCGCCTCTACGAGCTTGGCTTCCTGGGCCCGGAGGTTGCTATGGCCCACTGCGTGTGGCTCACGAAGAACGACATCGAAATGATGGCGGAGACGGGCGCCGGGGCCATCAACAACGTCAGCTCCAACCTCCGGCTGCGCAGCGGCGTTTCCCCCGTCCTGGAGATGCTGCGCCAGGGGGTCACCGTGGCCATCGCCACCGATAGCGACAGCTTCAACGACGACGACGACATGATAACCGACATGCGATTGGCCATGCGGATGCACCGCCCGCCCGGCCTGGACGTCGAGCCCCTCAGCTCACACCAGGTCATGCACATGGCCACCTTGGGTGGAGCAAAGCTCACCACCTTTGGAGAGGAGAACATCGGCTCTCTGGAGCCGGGCCGCCGTGCCGACATGGTCCTGCTGGACTGGGACGCCATCACCCACCCGTTCATCGACGACGACGTGGACCCCCTGGACGCGATTCTGTACCGGGCCAAGGGCTCCGATGTCCAGACCACCATCGTGGACGGGAAGGTCGTTTACAGCGACGGGAACTTTCACACCATAGACGTTGAGGCGCTTACGAAGGAGGTGCGGCAGCAGCTTCAGGGGCCGCTGCCGGAGGCCAAGCAGAAGGCCCGCCGCCTGGCAGAGGAGGTCGCCCCCTACGTGAAGCAGTTCTACCGCGACTGGACGCTGGACACGGAGCCGTACTACCCGTACCACAGCTCCCGATAGTTAGGACCTTCCAGCGACCTTCTGAATACCTGGACGGCTACGGCGAAACGCCACGCCGCAGGATGGCATTGCCGGCCCGAGTCCATACCGACCGCAAAAACTCGCTGGCGTCCAGCATGCCCTGGAGGTTCTTGAAACGTGAGGCGCTGACCTTGGAGACGCCCAGCACCTTTGCCGCCTCGGCCGCGGCCTTGGAACCGGCAATGGAACCTCCCGGTATGCGGGACCAGGCGGCATCGACCGCCGAGTCCCAGGGCTCGTCGCCGCTGGGCTGAATCGGCGATGCCTCAATCTGGGTCTGGCCCGATCCAAACTCCACCAGCACGTCGCCACGGCCACGTGGACGCTGCAGCTTCACCACCGACGACGAGCCAAGGAACTGGGTCAGGGTCCTGTAACCCAGGGCCCTGAAATCGAAGCTGGGGTCAATGCGCAGCATGGTGTTATGAAGCTTGGCCGCCACCACCTGGCCGTGTTCATCGATGGACGCCCCCATGGCCCTCACCAGCAACGACTCGGTCTGTTGTTCCAGGTCAGAATGGTCCTGGGCCGTCGGCCTTTCCTCTTCCAGATAGACGTACCGGTCGCACGAGTTCACCAGGGCCGGCGAGACGGCCCCTCTCCGACCCGCGCCTATAACCATCTTACCCGCCGCCCTGAGGGTGCTAACCAGGGGCACAAAATCGGTGTCCGACGAGACGATGACAAAGGTATCCACTGGAGTGCGATACATCAGCTCAATGGCGTCGATAGCCAGACAGATGTCACTGGCATTCTTGCCCGATCCAGGGGCGCGGAAGTAGTGCTTCGCTTCGATCCCCAACTCCAGCATCCGATCCGTTCTTCCGGCAGCCTTGGACCAATCGGCATAGGCGCGCTTCACGATGATCCGCCCAACGTCGGAAAGTTGGTCAAAGAGGACGTGGATGTAATCCAGACCAACGTTTTCGTAATCGATGAGGACGCCTATCTCTCTTTCAGCCAATACAAACCTCCCCCCGAGTACATTATAATGACCTGGAACATGACCCTTTGCGGATAATGGATAAGAGACCGAGTTACGTCAGCCACGGCAACCAATATATATGACGCCGGAGACCATGTCAATTTCACAAACCATTCCTACATAGATGTGGGTAGATGCTCCCCGAATTCGCGCCGAGCGTTGCGGATTAGTAGCCTACCCCACCAGGAGCGGGTCGGGCACAAAGTGCATAACCCTGAAGGCCTCGGCATAGGCCAGATTGGCCCGCTCTCCCACACGCCTGGCATTGGCCTTTACCCGTTCCTCGATGTGTTGGGGGTCGCTCATCTGACTGACGTGCCTCCCGAGGGTCTCCGCCTTTTGCCCTATGGCCCCGCCGATGTCAACGAATGTATCTGGCTCGTCACTGCCCCAGAGGTAGATGGTCGGGACCACGTGGGGCGTAAGCCCCTCCTTGCGGATGTGTTCAGAGAAGTAGAGAGGGCGCCACGCATAGGTACAGACGGCGTCAACGGCGACCTGGCCGCTAACCCTGTGGTCTCTGTGGGCATGCCTCCAGTGCCTGAAGGGCTCCATACACATCACCACGTCGGGCCTGTGCCTCCTTATCTCGCGCACCACCTCACCTCTAAACTCCAGGCTGTCCTCCAAGCCGCCATCGGGGTGGCGCAGGAACACTACTTCCTCCACGCCAAGCACCCTGGCCGCCTCCGCCTGCTCCTTTTCCCTGGTGGCCGCCAGCCGTTTGGGGCTCATCTCCCGGTCGTCCGAGCCCTTGTCTCCGTTGGTACAGAGGATATAGATAACATCGGTTCCCTGACTGATCCATTGGGCTATGGTCCCGCCGCATCCCCCTTCCGCGTCGTCTGGATGGGGAGTTACCAGCAGGACCTTATTGGGCCTTTCCTGCATCGTAATTGGTCTCCTCGTAGCGCCGGGGGCTAGAGTGGGCCGCTACCAACCTGGCATATCTGGGCATGGGCCCGCCCAGCAGGGGCCGCGCGTAATCCAGGTATGCCTGTGTCACAAAGCCACCCGATGCGTCGATGTACTCTGGCGGCACCAGTCTGACTTTCCCGCCGATGTCGGCCAACGGAGCGAGGCCGGTGGTGCACTGGTACCTGTCCACCGGCTGGCGGACCAGCGTCACCATCGAGTCGGTATGTCCCTCTACGGCATAGCCTACCGCGGCACGGCCAACCATGGTCGCCTCGCGAGCGTCGGTACTGGAGACACATGCCATCAGGGTGCGCTGGATGGTGCCAGGCTTCTCGAACCTGGCACGCACCTTTAAGCGACAGCCCACCCACTGGGCCAGATGCCGGCCCGGACCTTCGAAATACCGATGGCCGAAGTCGTCTACGTGGAACGGTTCCCTCCCTCCGCCCAGCGGCCCCGACGACCCTCTAGCGTTTTCCGCGGTGACGGCAACGGCGAATCCCCACCGCCTGTAGGCATCCTCCATCCGGCCCAGGAAATGGTCCTGGTCTATAGGGACCTCCGGAAGGCAGATAATATGTGGCGCATCCATCTCGTCCCGTTTTGCCAGGGCGGACGACGCGGCCAGCCAGCCAGCATCCCGTCCCATGACCTCGATGATGGTGACGGGCGAAGCCTCACCCATGGCCTCGGCGTCCCTACCGGCCCCCATGGTAGCGAGTGCCACGAAGCGTGCGGCGCTGCCGTACCCCGGACTGTGATCAGTCACAGGCAGGTCGTTGTCGATGGTCTTTGGAATGTGCATGACCACCAGGTCCTGTCCACCGGCTCTGGCCTCCCTCACGATCAGGTGCGCCGTTTCCGCCGTGTCGTTGCCCCCGATGGTGAAAAGGTTGACTATATTGTGCTTCCTCAGCGTACTCAAGATCCTGGGCGCCTCGTCCGCTCGCAGCCCGCGGCGTCCCGAGCCCAAGGCAGCGCCGGGAGTGTTCGCTATCCGAGACCAAGCCCGGCGCGGCTGGCGGCGCCGGTCCAGAAAGACCTCGTCAAGGATGCCGCTTACTCCACGAACGGCACCATAGACTTCCCCGAAGGTGGGTCGCTCCAACACCTCTCGCACTACCGCCACAAGACTGCGGTTCATGACGGCCGTACACCCGCCTGACTGGAGAACCAGGACGTTTCTTCTGGAATGAGGGCCCATCAGTCCACCCTTCTAGCCATCTCAAGAAAATGCCGCTCCTGCCCGAGCGGCGAGTCGAGTCGTCAACAACTGCCATGGGAGACGCTTCATTTTAACGCCGACCTCAAGTCGGCGCAATCCCATAATTCCCCTTACAATGCGGGATCGTATATCCTATAATGTGGAATCTATCGAATCCGACGTGACGACATAGCTGATGACGCCCGCAAGGCCATAACCGGGACGGTACTCTGACCAGCCTGATCGGGCGCCCAATGGAATACCTTGATGGGCACCCAACGGGAGGACTATGCCGGAAGACTTTGTAAAAGTTGCGGAGACCGGCCAGCTGGCCCCAGGCCGAATGATGCTGGTCGAGCTAGGCCGTTTCGAACGAATCCTATTGGTGAACCTGGACGGCGGCTACTACGCCGTGGAGGAGCTGTGCCCCCATTCAGGAGCCGCCCTTTCTGAAGGTGAGCTTGACGGTGAGGCCGTGGAATGCCCCCTTCATGACAGCGTATTTAACGTCAAGACAGGTCGGGTTCTCACGCCCCCAGCCGAAGAAAACCTGGTAGTCTATCAGGTCCGGATAGAGGGCAACGACATCCTGATCGGACCTCCATCCTAGGAATGGTCCACCCGATGCAGCTCCTCGGGAGACAGCGGCACGCAGGCACCGTCGCTGGTCGAATATGGGCTCTAGCCCTAACGCCTGGGACGCCAATTCAGGGCAGAACCATCGTGAGAGCATCGGGTGCGGCTAGGGTGGTGAGGCTTCTGTGACCGCTCTGGTGGCGCTGCTGAACTGGCGGCCCAGGACCCCCTTCTACTACGGCTGGCTAGTCATCGGGATGGCTGCCCTAGCCACCTTCGCCGCCACCGGAGTGTCCCAGGTGGTGATGTCGGGTGTACAGGGCTTCATCCTCGAAGACCTGGACTGGGACAGAAGCACCATAGCCCTGGCCGCCACCGCCGGCACCTGGACTGCCGGGGTGATCACGCCGTTCGTGGGCCGGTTGACGGACCGGTACGGCCCCAGGCTGCTGATGCCCATCGGCGTTATTATCGTAGGTATCTCCTATATTTCCCTCGCAGGCAGCCACTCGATCTGGCAGTTCTACCTGGCGTTTATTCTGGGCCGGGCCATGAGCAATCCAGTGCTCATAGGCGTGGTACCACGCACCGCGGCAGTCAACTTCTTCCAACGCAAGCGGAATATGGTGCTGGCGATGACTTCCATGTCCCGACCGATAGGGGGGGCCATAAATATCCAGATTATCTCGGCCATCGCGGTGAGCTCCGGTTGGCGCACCGCGTACCGCTACCTAGGCATCATGAGCTTTCTCCTGCCCCTACCGCTAATGGTGATAATGCGCCGCCGCCCCGAAGACATCGGCCTCCTACCGGATGGTGCCATACCCGGACCGCTCAGTTCGCAGCCATCACCAGGCAGAGGCCCCGGCGCCAGACCTGCAGGGCCAGGCCAAATAGGATCAGCGGGTGAAGCGGACGCTGAGTTTAGCTGGACCGCCGGTGAGGCGTTGCGGACCAGGGCCTTCTGGCTGGTGGCCGCCAGCGCGGCGCTGGGCACCCTGGGCGCCTCTACCATTGGCTTCAGCATGGTCCTGTATCTACAGGATAAGGCGGGAATATCCGAGGCCAACGCCGCCCGGGTCCTGAGCATCAGTACCCTAATGGCGCTGACGAATCTGGGCTGGGGTTACCTCGCGGATAGGTATGGCCCGCGGCCATGTTTCCTGGCGACCCTGCTGTTCGCCTCGGCGACGATAATCTACCTGTTTACCGTCAATTCTCTTCCGGCGGCATACGCCTTCGGCCTGCTATGGGGACTGTTCACCAGCTCCGTCGGCGTCATGGAGAACATGTTGTTGGCCCAGTACTACGGCCGCGACTCCTACGGCTCCATCAGCGGGACCCTGGGCCCAATACAGACAGCGGCCCTGGGCCTGGGGCCCAGCTTGGGCGCACTGGCCTACACGGTAACTGGAAGCTATACCGGCATAAATGGGGTCATGGTGGGAGCTTACTTGCTGGCCGCGGTACTGATCTTTCTCGCCCGGCCGCCGGCTCTGCCCAGCCGCGCCTTCGCCACAGCCTCTACCAAGACCAGATGACCCCGGACTGGGCCCGCCCCTATCGAGCCGGCCGGTCAGGTGCGACGGGCTAGGCGAAGGTGAGAATCCTGGCGGGGTTGTCAACCAGTATGGTGTGGATCTGGTCCTCGGTCATGCCCTTGCGCCGCATCACGGGTACAACGTTGCGCAGAATATGCCCATACCCGTTGCCACCGTACTTGGTCAGCTGGATCTTCTTGCACACGTCGTGGGAGATCAGCAGCCTCTCCACGTACCCCTCGCCGATAAGGCGAATAATGTGGTCCAGCCTCTGGGCATCGCTGGGCATGTCTATGTCTGCGTAGGGATAGTAGGATGAATCGAACCCAAACATATCAAACTCCACGTAGCACCCCGTCTCCGCAAGGCGCCGAAGCTGCTCGGCGTCGAACAGGGTCCGGTCCACATGGCCCATGACTATCCGGCTGGGGTCGGCGCCGGACTCGGCCATCATCTCGATTATGGCGAAGGGAGACCGCTCGTCGCGACCCGGATGGATGGTCACGGCGGCGCCCGTCAGGCGCTGCGCCAGGGCCCCAGCCCGCACCACCTTCTGCTCGTTGGGCGTCCAGGGCCACGAGTTGCCCAGCTCACCGATGATCCCCGAGCGAATTCCAGTTCCGTCCACCCCATCGGTGATATCCCCGACCATCACCTCCGCCAACTCCTCCTCCGTCCTGTCGTCCATATCGGGCGGGTGGGTCCCGTCCCGATAATAACCGGTGCCCATGACGATATTGAGTCCGGTGGCGCGTGACAGGCGGGCGAGTCCCTGGGGGTCGCGGCCCAGTCCGATAATGGTAAGGTCCACGATTGTAGAGCCTCCCTCCAACTTATACAGGAGGGCCTCGTGAACGGCCGTATCCATGTCCACCAGACGCCAGTTATCCAGGCAGCTCCAGTGGTGCCTGACCCACCACAGGTTCTCCATGCTCACGGGCTGGTAATAGTATTTCATGTCGGAAGCATGGGTCGGCTTGGGAGGGGCCGCCGACCCGAAATTGTTGGAGACGTCACCAAACAGGTGCTCGTGGGGCATCACCATGCCCAGCTGGCTGGGGTCCAGCGGTCCAAGCACAGTCTGAGCTTTTCCGCTAATGGAAGTATTCATCTAACGTATCTCCTATTTCTATTTTGATCCGGTACTGGTCGCCATCAATCCACCCCGAATGTTCCGACGCGTCTTCAATGGAGCTCCAGGTCTCGTTGGTGATCTCGCGATAGTTAGCCTTCTCACTCCAGGACGCCGTCGACCACCGTATGCGGCCGGCCTGGACGAGGTCAATTGTAGGCAGGCCATCAGGAACCGTCAACAACGCGCCTCGCTTAGAGTAACAAAGGAATCTTGCCTAGCGGGTTAGTAACACACAGGGCAGCGTTCCACGTGCGGATACGGGCGTCTCCTTTTCCAGCCGGCAGTTCTGAAGTAGAATGGGAACGGCGTACGTCCCCGAGATATGGTGGGAGTTTACCCTGAAACCCGAAGCGGGACGTTACGGGCCCCACATAGCGCGGGAGGCAATGCACATGAGGCTGGAGCCCCTGAACCTGTTGGACTTCGAGGCCCGGGCCAAGGAGGCCTTGCCTCACAGTATTTGGGACTTCATCGAGGGTGGGGCCATGGACGAGACCACCACCAGGAGGAACCGGGCAGCGCTGGAAGCCATCGCCCTGCGGCCCCGTTTCCTGGTGGACACGTCTAGCCGGGACCTGTCCACCACGGTCCTGGGGAGTGGGATTAGCTTTCCCGTGATGATATCTCCCGCCAGCGACCACAAGATAGCCCATCCCCACGGGGAGCTGGCCACGGCACGGGCGGCGGGGGCAGCGGGGACCATCATGGTACTGAGCAGCCACTCCAACCACAGTATGGAGGAGGTGGCCGAGGCCGCCACCGGGAACCTGTGGTTCCAACTCTCCCACCGAGGCTACGACCTGACCAAGATGCTGGTCCAACGCGCCGAGGAGGCCGGCTACGTCGCCATCTGCCTGACCGTGGACGAGCCCATTCCCACTCCCAAGGAGCGGGACATCCGCAACCGGTATGCCCGCCCCCGGGGACTGGAGCCGGCAAACTTCGTGGGACAGAGGGCCAACCTTGGACTGGTCCCCGGAACGGACGAAGCCTCCCGTTGGGCAGCTCCTGAACCGCCGAGGCTGCGTTGGGACGAGCTGGCATGGCTACGCTCCCTTACGTCCCTGCCCCTCGTTGTCAAGGGAATCAGGACTGGCGAGGACGCCAGACTGTGCGTCGAGAACGGCGCCAACGGCGTACTGGTCTCCAACCACGGCGGCCGCCGCTTTGACGGCACCCTTTCGTCCATCGAGAACCTCCCGGAGGTACTCGAGGCCGTAGCGGGACGGGCGGAAATCTACCTGGACTCGGGAATAAGGCGGGGTGCCGACGTGGTCAGGGCCCTTGCGCTGGGGGCTAGGGCCGTGCTCATCGGCCGTCCGGTCTTCTGGGGGCTGGCAGTGGGAGGGGAAGCAGGCGTAACGGGGGTGCTGGAGCTACTGCGCCAGGAGCTAGACAGGGCGATGGGCTATTGCGGCGTGACGAATGTTGCCGGCATCAACCCTAGCCTGGTGTCGCTACCGGGCGAGGGCGGATGGACGTGAGACGAAGGACGGTGATCCGCCCTCGTTTCGCAATCTAATTGCCCCACCCCATATAGCGTCCTGGGCCTCATCCCGGATGCTTTCGGGGCCCAAAACGGCACGAGGCAAAAAACGGAAAGCCGGAGGGCAGCTATCGACCTCTTACTGACCCACGCAACGGTCCTGAGCTGCGATGGCGATGACCGTGTCCTTCGGGACGGGGCCGTAGCCATCCAAGGAGACCGCATCGTGGCCGTCGGGACCTCGTCCGCCCTGGAAGCCCAGTTCCCCGGCCTGACGCGTTTGGACCTCGAAAACCGTGCCCTGCTCCCCGGCCTGATAAACGCCCACACCCACACGGTGCTCACGGTGTTGAGGGGGATGGTGGAGAACTGGGACGGGGACGTGGTATACGACTATATGGTGCCCATCACATACGCCATGTCCGATGATCACCGGAGGGCCATGGCCGCCCTGGGATGCCTGGAGGCCATCCGGTCGGGGACGACGACCTTGGTGGATCCACTGCGCTTCGTACCAGCCTACGCAGGATCTATGGCGGATACCGGCCTCCGCCTGTACCTGGCCGAGTCTGCCGCCGACGTGGTGACCACGGAGGTCCGGACCAGCGGTTACCGGTACGACCGTGCCTTGGGCGAGGCGTTCCTGCAGCGGACGGCGGAGCTGATCGAGGGCTACCACGACACAAGAGGCGGGCGCGTACGGTGCCTGGTGGCGGCCCATGCTCCCGACAACTGCTCTCCCTGGATGCTCGATGAGCTACGGGAGCTGTCCAGGGCCAAGGGCCTCGGCCGTACGGTACACCTTGCCCAGTCTTCCCGAGAGGTGGACCAGGTTGGGCACATGACGGGGGGAAAGACACCGGCGGAGTACCTTCTGGAGCACGACTGGCTCGGCCCCGACGTGCTGGCGGCCCATTGTAGCCACTGCACCCCTTCTGACATCGGCTTGCTGGCGGAGACGGGCACCTCCATGGCCCACTGCCCCGCCTCAACCACCCGCCGGGGATACCACCGGCTGGCCAACATGCCCGGGCTGGTTGATGCCGGGGTCAACGTCAGCCTCGGGACCGATAATATGTCGGAGGACATGTTCGACGCGCTGCGGGTCGGCATCATCGTGAACCGCGGCCTGCGGAAGGACTACACCCGCCCCACACCGTTGGAGATGCTGCGCTGGGCCACCAGTCACGGGGCTCAAGCGCTGGGCCGCGACGATCTCGGATCCCTGGAGCCTGGCAAGCTGGCCGACCTGGTGGTGGTGCGCCTGGACCGGCCCCACCTGGCGCCGACCATGGACGTGGCCTCCAGCCTGGTCCACTACGGTCAGGCCTCCGACGTGGAGTCCGTCATGGTGGACGGGGAGTGGATCATGAAGGACGGACGCGTACTAACTATGGATGAGCCAGAGACGGTGCGCACCGCCAAGGAGGCGACGCTGGACGCATGGAGACGCCTGCACCGGCAGTGGCCCGATATTCTCGTGCCAGACTTTATTGCGGAGTCGACCCGGTAGTCCTGCGCCGGAATCACGCTGGAGGGGTGACGGTACGCTTCTCCCAGTGTCTCAATCCATGAAATTCATGTCCCGACGCCACTTGATGTAATCCCTGAATCCCGAAACCATGTCGTATTTGGGAGCGAATCCCAGGTCCTCCCGCATCCGAGTCACGTCAAGCACCCGCCTGCGGTCTAGCGACGCGTCCTCCTTGGGGACCGGCTCAACGAAGGTTGCTTCTGGGCAGGCCTCCCGCATGGCCGCCACCGCTTCGTGAAGACCTACAGGATGCCCGGTGGCTATGTTGTACATCGAGTAGGACAGCTTCGGGGCATCCAGCGCGGTGGCGACACACGCACCTGTGTCCCTGACGTACGGCATCTCCACGTTAAAGAGGCGCCCCTCGTTGATGCCCGAGCCGAAGGGGGCGGCCTCGATGGGCTCCCCTCGCACCACACAGCGGGCCCATACATAGGGAAGGGTCATGCGGGACCGATAGGGGGTCACATGCTCCATTGGTCCCCAGTTCTGGGCTATACGCAGGGTGGCGGTGTCAAGATCGTACAGCTGACCGTACCGGCGGGTGAGGCTCTCGCTGGCGATCTTGGTGATGCCGTAGGTACTTTCCGGACTTCGAGGCGTATCTTCCTTCAGGGGCTGGTCCTCCGGGGGTGCCCCTGTGTACACGCCTGCAGAGCTGATGTACAGGAAACGCTTGACAGCCAGAGTACGAGCCAGCTCAAGCATGTTGGCCGTACCCTCCAGGTTTATCTCGACGACCTTTCGACAGTCGTTCTTCTCCAGGTCCCCGTAAGGTGTGTAGGTTGCGTTGTGGATGATCTTGTCGATATTGGCCGTGCCAGCCACCTTCTCCAGTGCCGCCCTATCGACGATGTCCCCCTGCACCCAGGTCACCTGCCCCGCCCAGGACTCGACGTCCTTGAGCCCCAGCTCGCCGACCGGCACGATGTCAAATGAGATCACATCATGTCCCCGGGAGGCCAGCTCCCTGACTATGTTAGACCCGATAGTTCCCGTGCCACCCGTAACCAGCGTTGCCATCCTGACCTCCTCCTAACGAATGTGCGGTTAATCTGGAACAAATTAGAAGTGCACCATGTGTTGGCATCCTGGGCAAGGGTTATTGTAGTGGTGGCCCCAGGAGCCGTCAACACTGCCCCAGAAACCATTCCACCCGTGGCGGAACGGCGCCCAATGGCTGCGCTCGCCGTATCCCGAACCCCTTGGATATGCTAAACTCGGTGCCGCCAGGCGCGGGGCAATAGCGGGGCAGTATAGGTAAGAATGGGAAGGCATGGATAGAGGCCATGCACGTTCGGTGCGTGGGGCGGTAACACGTAGCCCCAACTACAAGTGGTGGGCCTTCTCTGCCATCGCTGTGGGCACTTATATCACCGTGCTGGACCACGCCAGCACCATCGTTGCCCTCCCCTCCATCGCCGAGCACTTCCACACCGACCTTCCCACGGCTCAATGGGTATTGGTGGTGTACGGCGGTACCATAGCCGCCCTGCTGCTGGCCATGGGTCGGTTATCGGATATGATCGGCCGCAAGCGGGTTTACGTCTCCGGGTTCGTCGTCTTCGTAATCGGCGCGGCGCTGGCGGGGGCATCTCCCAACATAACGATACTCATTCTGGCCAAGCTGCTCCAGGGATGCGGCGCGGCCATGTCCCAGGGCACCGGCATGGCCATGCTGGTCTCCACGTTCCCCGCCAACGAGCGCGGCAAGGCCCTGGGCTCCCACATCAGCGTGGTGGGAGCCGGCGACCTGACCGGGCCGGCGCTGGCGGGACTGCTGATAAGCACCCTGGGCTGGCGCTGGGTGTACTTAATCGCCGTGCCTGGGGGCATCCTGGCCATCATATTCGCCCTGGTAGTCCTGGAAGCTGGGAGGCCGTCGCAGGACAGCCGCCAGGAAAGGTTCGACTGGGTGGGCGCCGCACTGTCCACCGGCCTGCTGGCGACCTTCCTGATGGCCATAACCAGCGGCCCCAGGACGGGCTGGGGGTCGGCAAGCATCCTGGCGGCGCTCGTGCTTCTAGTGGTCCTGCTGGCGACGTTCGTGTGGTGGGAACTGAGGAACCCCGCGCCATTACTGGACCTCAGGCTCTTCAAGCGCAAGCTGGTTTCGCTGGGAGTCTCGTCGATGTACATTTGCTTCCTGGGAGGCTCGTCGGCGCGGTTCCTGATGCCCTTTTACCTCCAGATGGTCCTGGGCTATAGCCCGGACCGGGTAGGGCTGATATTGGTCCCCAGCGCCATCTGCTTCATTGCCATGGGGCCGATCGGCGGCCGCCTGTCGGACCGCTACGGGCGGCGGATGTTCAGCGTAGGCGGGCTGGCACTATCGGCGGCGGGACTGCTGCTCCTCTCAAGGGTTACAGAGACATCCCCCCTGGGGCTGGCCATGGCCGGGTTGATGCTACAGGTCTCTGGCATGAGCATGTTCAACTCGCCAAACAACATCTCCATCCTGAGCGCGGTGGACCAGAGCAGGTACGGGGTCGTGTCGGGGCTGGTAAATCTAGTACGGAACTCTGGAAACGTCACGGGCGTCGCCGTGTCTGTGGCCATCGTGACGGCCACAATGGCTTCCATGGGATACCCACCCAGCCTTGAGGCGGTCTCGGAGTCCGGGGGAGAGGGAGTGTTGCACGCCTTTACCTCGGGACTTCGCAAGGCCTACCTGGTGATGGGGTGCCTGGTGCTGGGAGGGATGGTGTTGGCTTTTCTGAAGGGTGGCGAACAGAGAGAGACCACTTCACGGGCCGTACCAGACCCTCGCGTGGAAAGCAGCTCTCCCGACTAGGAGTGGTGTAGGGGCTGAGGGTAGCAGGCGCCACCGTTGACAACCCTCAGGGGCGCCAATAGTATTTACTATGTCCCAGGGTTACTCTATTCTGCCCAGCGATGGTACAGCGGGGTCAGGCCATTCTCTGTGGGGCACAGCCCAGTTTACGTCCCAGTCCCCGCGGCACGCAAAGGAGGTTACCATGGCTTCAAGTCTGATCCGGGGAAAGTACGTCATTAGCAAGATCACAGGCCCCGACTCGGCGGTGGTGATTTCGGACGGCGCCGTCTTCCAACGCGACGGGGCGATCGTAGAGGTGGGCAGGTACGACGACCTGAGGGCGCGGCATCCTCAGGAGGAGGTGATCGGCTCGTCCAACTACGTGGTCATGCCCGGGCTGGTTAACGACCACTTCCACGTGGGGCTCACTCCCGTCCAGATGGGGGCGCCAGACCTACCCCTGGAATTTTGGGGCCTGGCCCGGATCGGCGCCAGGGACATAGACCCCTACCTGGACCAGCTTTACGGGGCCGTCCAGATGATCGAGTCGGGCACCACTACGGTGCAGGCGATACACGGCGGAAGGCGTGGGGTCCGGCCCATGGACCCCGAGACAGCCGACAAGGTGGTGAAGGCCTTCCAGGACTCGGGAATGCGGGTGTCCTTCGCCCCCATCGCCCAGGACAAGGACGGCCTGGTAGCCGGGGCCAGGGGAGGTGAGGCAGAGTTCGGCGCCCAGCTTCCCGGAGAGCTGGCGGAGCGGTTTATGCCCTTTCTGGCGCGGGCGTACCCGCCTGTAGAGGAGATAATGGAAAATCTGGATGCGATCTGCCAGAAGTACGGCAACAACCAGCACGAGCGAGTCCGGGTTACGATGGCCCCCAGCAACGTCCACAGATGCTCGGACGCCCTCCTGGTGGCCTTTAAAGAGATGGCTACCAAGTACCGTACCGGGATTCACATCCACCTCCAGGAGACGCTGTACCAGAAGCTGTACGGCTTTCGCGCCTGGCAGAGGACTCCGCTTCAGCACCTCCAGGACCTGGGATTTCTGGGGCACGAAGTGGTATGCGGGCACAGCGTCTGGGTGACGGAGGAGGACATCGAGCTGATGGCGGCCACCGGGACCAACGTCTGCCACAACGCCAGCTCCAACTTGCGGCTGGCCAGCGGAATCGCTCCCGTGGGTCCCCTGCTACGCCGTGGCATCAGGATAGCCATCGGGAGCGACGAGGCGGGACTGAACGACGACAAGGACCTGTTCCAGGAGATGAGGCTGGTGCTGAAGATACACCGGGTGCCCGGTGTGGAGAATGTGCCGCCCACTTCGTACCAGGTGTTCCAGATGGCCACCGAGCATGGCGCCTACGCCAGCTGGTTCGGCGACCGTGTGGGGACATTGGAGCCCGGGAAGCGCGCGGACATAGTTCTGCTGGACCTCAGGAACATAGAGGAGCCCTACCTGGACCCTGAGGTGTCCGTGGTGGACGCCGTGGTGCACCGGGGCCGCAGCATAGACGTGGACACGGTGCTGGTGGACGGCGAGGTGGTGATGAGAGACCGGAAGCTTACCAAGATCGACAAGGAGGCCCTCTTCAAGGACATTAAGTCAGCCCTGGACCGGCCACTCCAGCCCCACGAGGCGGAACGGCGCGAGATGGCCCGACAGGTCGAACCCTACCTGCGGCGCTTTCACGAGGGCACCACGCCCCAGGACATGGTACCCCATACCATCTACAACGCTCGGTCCTGAACCATACCAACCTGGGTTACAGCTCCGGACTTCCCGCCGTGGAGAACTCGGGGGACCTGAACACCGTGTTGGCTATGTTCATGGACGACCGGGCCGGAAGTATTCCCACGTAGAAGGCCAGGTGCATGAAGATCTCCATGATCTCCCCTCTAGTCAGTCCGTAACGCAGGGCGCCCTCGATCATACGGCGGATAAAGGTGTCGTACCGTCCGCCGGCCACCTGGGCGGCCAGAGCGCAGATGATGCGACTCTTCATATCCAGCCCGGGCCGCGTCCAAACCGCTCCCCAGAGGTATTCGTTCATCAGCAGGTCCAGCTCGTGTTCTTCCTCCGTCGGCTCCACGGCGTAATAGCCGAAAACATCGGGCATCAGTTCACTGTGTTTCGCCAGGCCCTTCTGATAAAGCGCCTCCGGCTCCAGCGTCTTATCGAACTCCTCACGCAGGGTAATATGTATGCCCCTTTCCTCAAACACCTCCTTGGCCGTGGCCAGGCCGTTATAGGAGGCAGGAATACCTCCGTAGAAGGCGCACTGCACCAGTATCTCTACGATCTGTTCCGGCGTGAGGCCCAGGTTGAGGGCGATGCGCAGGTGGGCCCGGACCTGAGGCTCAACCCGCTGCACCACTATGGCCGACAAGCTGGCCGTTACACGATGCTTAATGTCGAGGCCGGGGCGGTTCCAGATGGACCCGTAGAGACACTCCGTGGTTAACCGATACATGTCGGGCGCCAGCTCGTAGGCACTGGGAACGGACCCCATGAAAGTCCTTCCCTCGCCACCTGCCAGACGGGCCCGCATCTCCAGGCCCTGCTGGTACCGCTCATCGAACGTAGTCACGGCCCCTCCTGTTCTCGCTACCGTCTTCTTCTCCAGTATCCTCGATGGGGGTACACGATAACACAAAATTGTGGGCACGCCAATACTATCTGAGAGCGGACAGGCCGCCCGAGGACCCCGCTCTGCAATGTGGCCTTTGGGCCGAAATACGAGGCTTGACGACCCGGCGGGGAAGGGCTAGTCTCTGGTTATCATCTGACCGAGGGGGTAGCCATGTTCACGGGAGTACACCATGTGACCTACTTGGTGAAGAATGTTCAGGAGATGGCGGACTATCTGGAGAGTAACTTTGGGCTGAAGCCCGAACGGGTGGATGGGTCTCCTCCCAACAGGGGCTGGAAATCAATTCTCTACCGCATCGGTCCGACCGTCGTGGACTTTTTCGAGCCCATTGGCGAGGACAACGAAATGGCCCGCCAGCTGAAGGAGAGGGGTCCAGGAGTGGCCCACGTTGCCTTGGCCGTGGATGACGTCGACCGGGCCTTCGAGCACCTGAAAAGCAAAGGCAATGAGATGGTGGGAGAAGGCCTCAACATAAGCCCCATGGGCTACAGGGTCTTCGCCATAGAGCCCAGTAACTCCCACGGCATATACTTCCAGATAGCCGAGGGCGATGCCTCATAGGCGGACTTCCAGACCAAGTAAGTAGGAGGCACGGGCATGAGCGAGAAGCGGATTGGAGTAGCTGTCTCGGCGCCAAATAGCCGGGCCGTCCTGGAGGGCATAGAGAGGGCAGAGGAGCTGGGCATTCCGGCTACTTGGCTGACGACCGGGGGCGCGGGCCTGGATGCCCTAGCACTCTTCGCCGCCGCCGCCGTACGCACGCGTGATGTCATGATGGGCACCGCCATAACGCCCACCTTCCCCCGGCATCCCGTGGCCATGGTCCAGCAGGTCCAGGTCATCGCCCAGCTGGCTCCCGGGCGGTTCCGGTTGGGAGTCGGGCCCAGCCACCGGCCTACCATGCAGGGGACCTTTGGGGTGAACTTTAAGGCTCCCCTCGGCCACCTCGGAGAGTACCTGCACGTCCTCAAGGAGCTGCTCCATAAAGGTGCTGTGGACTTCGACGGCAAGTACTACGTGGCCCACGCCAGCATAGCGTCGCCGGTGGAGGTGCCGGTAATGGCCTCGGCCCTTCAGCCTGGGTCCTTCGAGCTGTGCGGGGCCAAGGCGGACGGGGCCATTAGCTGGGTCTGTCCAAGGGCATATCTGCGGGACGTGGCCCTGCCAGCCATGGTGGCGGGAGCAGAGCGGGCCGGCCGTCCCGTGCCGCCACTGATTGCTCACGCTCCCGTCTGCGTCCACGAAAACGTCGATGAGGTGCGGGCTGCCGTTCGAGAACAGCTCACCAACTCCCGGATGCCCTTTTACCAGCGCATGTTCGCCGCCGCCGGCTACCCCGAGGCCTCCGACGGAACGTGGAGCGATTCCATGATCGACGCCACGGTCCTTTGGGGAAAGGAGGACCGGGTGGCCCAGGAGCTGGAGGAGATGCTGTCATGGGGGTCCACCGAGGTGCTGGCCTCCGTCGTAACCGCCGGCAGCGACCAGGATGCCTCCCGGGAGCGGACCTTGCGGCTACTGGCCCAGGTGTCCCGGTCCGTGAGAGCCTGACCCGAGACCTAGTGCCGGCCTAGAAGCTTTGCCTTTTGGCCGTCGAACTCCTCCCGCGTCAGGTATCCCTTATCGAGGAGGGCGGCCAACCTTTCCAGCTGGCTCGTAACACCATCATGCGGTCCGCCGTCGTTGGGGCCGCCGACTATGCCCCCATCGACGTGCTTGACGTCTGTGACTCCGCACAAGATCATCGCCACGTCTAGCTCGTCCCGCAGAATCTCTAGGACTCGCCGCACGCCGTCCTCTCCTGCCACCGCCAGACCCCAGAACATGGCACGGCCGACGAACACCGCCTTCGCCCCAAGGGCCAGGGCCTTCAGCACGTCGGCGCCACGCCTTACGCCGCCATCCACGAAAACCTCGAAGCGGTCCCCTACCGCGTCAACCACCTCCGGCAGCATCTCGACGGTGCCCATGGTGCCCTGCACCGCATGGCCTCCATGGTTGGATACTATGAGACCGTCCACGCCGTGCTCCACACACAACCTGGCATCCTCGGCCGTCTGGACCCCCTTTATTACCAGGGGCATGGAGGTGATTGACCGCAGCCAGTCCAGGTGGGACCAGTTGAGGGCCAGGTCGAAGTCCTGGCCCACCGTTTCCCAAGAAGGAACTTCCGCTCCCGGCAGGCCCTCGAAATTCCTGAGTCTCCGCTGGTCCTCCAGGGGATGGCCGTAGCGGAACTCCCGTTCCCTGTCGCGGTGCTGCTGGTCGACGGTAAGCAATAGTGCGCCATAGCCGGCGCTCTCGGCCCGTCGCACCAGGGTCTCGGTGACTTCCCGGTCACGGGAGAAGTACAGCTGAAACCAGAGTGGTCCCGTGGCTACGTCGGCGACCTCTTCTATGCTGTAGCTGGAATGGGTGCTCAAGGACAGGACGGTCCCTACCGCGCCGGCCGCCCTCGCGGAGGCCAGCTCCCCCTGCGGGTGGGCCCACTGATGGGTCCCCGCGGGAGCGAGCATGACGGGGAAGCTGATCTTCTGCCCCAGGACCTCCGTGGAAAGCTGCCGGTGGCTGACGTCAACGAGAACTCTGGGCCGGAGTTTTACGGCCGCGAAAGCTGCGACGTTGCTGGAGTTGGTAACCCAGTTGGGATCGCCGTAGGTTCCAAAAAAGCGGTTGAACAGCGCGCGCGGCATAGTCTCCCTGGCGCGGGTCTCGTAGTCCAAAACGTTTAGCAAGGGAATTGGCGACGTCATTTCACCCTCCGCGACGTAGTTTCAGCAGCGCCACCCTTTAGTTACACGGCCTTTTTGCGCTGATCCCCGATGCAATGCCTTTGGGGGCTAACCCCGGGGAATTATGTCCTTGTCGAAGATGTCCACCGGAACGTAAAGGGTTACGCAGCTGTTGGGCACGTCCGTCAGCCCGCTGATGCGTAGCTCTATGGGGGCGACGCTCAGCAGCGTGTAGGCCTGCTGCCCGGTGTACCCGAACCTGGTCAGGTAATCTATGGCCTGGAGCATTGCCTCACGGGCGGCCATGGTGCAGTCGTTGAAGGCCTGCTCCTCTCCCCTAAAGCAAAATCCGGTGAAGCTCAGATAGCGGTTCCCGAACTGGGGCTCCACGGGCCCGGGTTGGAAGATGGGGGTCCGGATGTCGTATTTGGTGGCCCCTCCCTTGAGCAGGTCCACCCGCAGCCAGGTTACGCCGTCCATCTCTATGGCGTTCCAGGTAGCTTCCCCGTCACCCTCGGCGAAGTGCAGGTCACCGACCGAGAGGAGGGCGCCCGGCACGAACACCGGGAAATATACCCTGGAGCCACTGGAGAGGTTCTTGATGTCCACGTTGCCACCGTTTTCCCTGGGGGGCACCGTCCGGGCAGCTTCGGCAGCCATGGAATCGTGTTTCGCTTGGCCTACCCCACGAAAAAGCGCCGTGGCCGCGTGGGGCGGATAGGCCTTCTCCTCCTGGGCCAGCGGGGCCTCCCGGCGATTCCAACGCTGAAGCATCTCGTGGGATGGGGCCACGCCGATAACGCCGGGGTGGGGCAGTGCGGGGATCCGTATTCCCGGAATATGCCTGGACTCGGCGTAGACGTTACCCCGCATGTACCAGACCGACTTATAGGCCTTGGGAAAAACCTCCTTGAGTATGCCCCCGATCTCGGGGATGATGCAGGAGTAGCCTACCCCGCTCAGGGGAGATAACTCCAGCAGGTCCACGACCAGCAGGTCCCCCGGCTCGGCTCCGGTGACTGCCACCGGCCCCGTCAGGGGATGGACCCGGGTCAGGTCCATGTTCTCCACATCACTTACGTCGTCGTTGTCCTTCAGCTGGTAATCGTCGTAGCCGGGGCTCTCCAGAATTATCTCGGAACCAGGGTCCAACTGCACCACGGGAGGCACGTCTGGATGCCACCGGTTGTGTCCTATATCACGTTGCTCGGCAAGGGGTTTGCCCACTTCGCATCCTACTCGCCTGGCCCCCATGTCCCTGTTGTCGAAGCGCGATACCCCACTACGCGAGAAGCCACTAGTGGCCATGGAACCCTCCTCTGGAGACTCTGCTCACGGGACGATGGCATGATACCGGGGCGGCCATTCCCCTGTCAACGATGCACCCGGCCCACCGTTTACGAACCCCCGATGCCGGTTTATAATGGGGAGGAGCGGTCGCCCGGAGCCAACCCCTGGGAGTGGACAAGCATCCAACGTAGCAGGGGGTACCAGAGGAATATCCCACGCTGGAGGTGAGGGATGACCAACGTCAGGAAGACGGCAGGGTCAGCGACCCAGGAGCTCCCAAGCAGACACGTCGACCTTGGGCTCACCCACCAGGAAGTCCTGGACGTCTACCGCAAGATGGTGCTCATACGTACCATCGACGATCGTATCTGGACTTTGAACCGGCAGGGCAAGGTTCCCATCGCCGCCTCCTGCCAGGGACACGAGGCAGCCCAGGTAGGCAGCGGGCTCGCCGCCCTGAAGGATGGAGCTTGCTTCCTCTTCCCTTATTACAGGGACCTGGCGCTGAAGTTCATTACGGGACTTAGTGCCCTGGAGATAATGCTCGGTTTCATGGGCAAGCAAGGGGCTCCATACAGCGGTGGACGACAGTTCCCCCTTCAGGGAGCGGACCTAGAGCGGAGGGTGATCCAAATTTCCAACGTGGTGTCGGCCAGCCTGACCCAGGCCGTGGGCTACGCTCTCGCCTGCAAGATGTTGGGAGAGGAGACCGTGGTGCTGGCCTACTTCGGCGACGGAGGCTCCAGCGAGGGGGAGTGCCACGAAGCCATGAACTTCGCCGGCGTGCGCAGACTCCCCGTAGTCTTCATCTGCGAGAATAACAGGTACGCCATCTCCGTGCCCCTGGTGAAGCAGATGGCCATAGAATCGCTGGCCGACCGGGCCGCTGGCTACGGCTTTCCCGGGTCCGTGGTGGACGGGATGGACCTGTTCGACTCCCTTGAGGCCACCAAAGAGGCCATAGATCACGCACGCAATCAGGGTCCAGTCCTCCTGGAGATGAAGGTGGAGCGCTACAGGCCTCACACCACCGACGACGATGACCGGCGCTACCGGTCCCAAGAAGAGGTGGAGGAGGGGCGTCTCCGCGACCCCATACTCTCCATGCGGGCGTACCTCATGGAGGCGGAGCTCCTGACCGGAGAGCTGGACGAGCAGATACACCAGGAAGCTAGGGCGGAGGTAAACGCGGCCACGGACGCCGCTGAGGCTGCCCCCTATCCCGACGCCTCCACAGTCTACGACAACCTGTATCACTCCTGAGAAGGAGGTCCCCTTGGCCGTCAAGTCCGTGGTGGAAGTCGTCCGCGAGGCCATGTACGAGGAGATGGTGCGTGACCCCAGGGTCTTTATCCTGGGGGAAGACGTGGGCAAGCGGGGTGGCGTGTTCCTAGCCACCCAGGGCTTCGAAGAGGAGTTCGGCGAAGAGAGGGTGATAGACATGCCCCTGGCCGAGGCGTCCATCGTCGGAATCGCCTTGGGGGCGGCCCTCAAGGGACTGAGGCCCATCGCAGAGATACAGTTCTCCGACTTCGTGTGGCCCGCGGCCAACCAGATCATCGGAGAGGCCGCCCGGGCATGCTACGGGACCGATGGCGTCCTGAGCGTTCCCATGGTGGTACGGATTCCCTATGGCGGGGGCATCCGAGGGGGACTTTTCCACTCTCAGAACGTGGAGGCCTATTTCTTTCATACTCCAGGGCTCAAGGTAGTGGCCCCGGCCACGCCCTACGATACCAAGGGACTGCTGAAGGCCTCTATAAGGGACCCCAATCCAGTGGTCTTCGTGGAGCACAAGAAGACCTACCGGCTGGTGCGCGGGGAGGTGCCCGAAGAGGAGTATGTTCTCCCCATCGGTGTGGCTGATGTCAAGCATCCGGGGGAGGATATCACCCTGGTGTCCTACGGCCTCATGCTCCACTACTGCCTGGAGGCCGCAGGGATCCTGGGCAAGGAGGGGGTCAGCGTCGAGGTCGTTGACCTTCGCACCCTGAAACCCCTGGACCGTGGGGCCATACTTGACTCGGTAAAAAAGACGGGCAAGGCGATGATCGTCCACGAGGACAACCTCACCGGAGGGGTAGGGGCAGAGGTAGCCGCCATCCTGGCCCAGGAGGCCTTCGACTACCTGGACGGCCCGGTAACCAGGGTATGCGGTCCCGACATACCGACGATGCCCTTCGCCCCGACCCTGGAGGACGCTTACATGCCCAGCACCGAGAAGATCGCCGCTGCCCTCCGAGAGCTGGCGGCCTATTAGTACTCCTCTCCTTAATGGGAGATTGGTTCATGCTGAACTCAGCCGAACGGACGTGACGGTTTTTTCGGCCCTTGTTGCCAACACTACCCGGGATAGCAAAGATACCGGGAAAGCTGGCCTCCTACGCGGTCTGTCCTGGGGCTACTGGAAATGGAAAGCTCATAGAGGTAACGCAGTTATGCCTATAACGATCGACCTCCCTCAGGTTGGCGAGTCCGTGGTAGAGGGAGTGATAGGCAAGTGGCTCAAGGCGCCAGGGGACCGTCTGGAGAAGTACGAGGCGCTGGTGGAGGTGGTGACCGACAAGGTGACCATGGAGGTCCCCTCCCCTGTCGACGGCATACTGACTCGCATCCTGGCGGAGGAGGGCACGACGGTGCTCATGGGCGCCCCCATCGCCGAGGTGGAGACCGATGATGCGGCCTCCCAGACGCCTCCTCGCGAGTCACCGGTGGCCACCACGCCGGTGGGAGTAGAAGGTCCCCCTCGGGATGTCGGCACTACCGGCTATCTGGTCAAGGACCTCAAGCCCTTTGGCCCAACTGGCGGGGGCATGGAGCAAGGGGTCACGGAAGCCCCTCCGGCACCGCCTTCCGAGGCCACGCCACCACGCGAGGACCGGGCCCGTTACTCTCCTGCGGTCCGCCGTCTGGCCAGCGAGCACGCGGTGGACCTGATGCAGGTCGAGGGGACTGGCCTCGGTGGCCGCATCACCCGAGACGACGTGATGAAGTTCGTGGAGTCCCGGGGCGCCGGGCCACCGGTACGGGTGTCCCAATCCCCTGAGGAACACCGGGACGCCCAGGTGATGGCTGAGGGGGAGGAGGTCATCGCCCTTACTCCAGTCAGGCGCATCATCGCCCAAAACATGGTGAAAAGCGCCACGGAGATTCCCCATGCCTGGAGCATGGTGGAGGTGGATGTCCACCAGCTAGTAAGGTACCGGGAGGCGATGAAGGAGGAGTTTCAGCGCCGGGAAGGGGTGGACCTCACCTACCTTCCCTTCGTCATCAAGGCGGCGGTGGACTCGCTCAGTGAGCACCCCATGTTGAACTCGACCTGGACCGACGGCGGCATCGTGGTAAAGAAGCGCATCCACATGGGCATCGCCGTTGCCGCGCCGGAAGGCCTGATCGTTCCTGTCATACATGACGCCGACACCCTCAGCATAGCCGAGCTGGCGAAGGCGGCCCGGGAGCTTACCCTCAAGGCACGGGAGGGCGCCCTTACCCTATCGGACGTCCGCGGTGGGACATTCACACTGAACAACACGGGGGCTCTGGGCTCCATCATTTCCCAGCCCATCATCAACTACCCCCAGGCCGCGATCCTCACCAGCGAGGCCATTCAGAAGCGGCCCGTCGTGGTGGACGACGCCATCGGCATACGGTACATGATGAACATATGCCTCTCCTTTGACCATCGCATAGCCGATGGGGCCGAGGCGGGAACATTCCTGCGCTCGGTAAAGGGCCGCCTGGAGGCCATGGGTACCGATACGCCTATTTATTGAGGAGGTCTCCATTGCCACCTCCGCCCGCCTGTCAGGTCGTCAGGGCCGGGGTTGTCGAATACCTGCGCGCCTGGGAGGTGCAGAGGTCCCTGGCCGGAATGGTCCACGACGGGACCCAGCCCGACACGCTCCTGCTGCTGGAGCACCCGCCCGTTTATACCATCGGCCGTCTCGGCATCCGGGACCAGGTCCTGTTGCAAGACGGCGAGCTGTCGGACCTGGGTATTTCCCTCCACGAGACCGATAGGGGCGGCCAGACTACCTACCACGGCCCCGGCCAGCTGGTGGCATATCCTGTTTTGGACCTGCGGCAGTGGGGCGGGCCCCTGAAGTACGTGCGTACCCTGGAGCACGTGATCATCAACACGCTGGCCGAATTCGGCATCGCCGCGGATCTCGTAGACGGGCTCACGGGAGTATGGGTCGGCCCCGATCGGAGTGAAAAGATAGGCTCCATAGGGGTCAAGATAAGCCGAGGCGTCTCCTACCACGGACTGGCCATCAACGTGAACGCCGACCTGTCGCCCTTCGACCACATCATCCCCTGCGGCATCGCCGACCGGGGCGTGACCTCGATGGAAAGGCTGCTGGGGGCTTCCGTAGGACTGGATATGGTGGCCTACGCCCTGGTGTACCACTTCGGCAGCGAGATGGGCCTCAGAATGGTAGAGACCGAATGCGACCTAGACGACATTCTCGGCGTCCAGCTAACTGTCACCGGCTCGTAACGCAATAGCGCCACCACGAATTGTAGTTCAAGCTAGCTTCATTACAACGAGAGGAATAATACGCGGTGTTCATTGAGGTCGAGGTAAGCGAAAGCACCAACTGCCCCCTCTCGCTAACCAGGATGTTCGACGCCATGGAGACCCCCGTGCCGGTGTCCAGGGTCATGGCTTCGGGCCTGGAGGGAACGGACCGCATTTGCAACGTCACCGGATGGTCTGGCGGCGGACCCTGCCCGGCCTACGCGGTCCTGGTGGAAGACTCCGGGGAGGGAATAGCCATGCTCATCTATGGCGGAGACGAAGGGATAAGACTCAAGTCCGCCGACTGCCATGAGGACTGGGACCTGGTGAGCCAGAGCCAGTGGGGCGAGGCGTGCCTTCTGCTGGATAAGGATGTACAGCTAAGTTAGCCGCCGGTTTCCCTGCCCCCTTTACCGCTCCCATGTCGGACGCGGTGCAAGGGAAGAACCCGCGCCATGCATCATGGTAGCAATGGCCACCCGGCCGGACGTGTGGTCTACAGTCCCAGGGCCTTAAGCCCTATGCGGGCCAGGGCTTCGTCGTCTTCCGAGGGGCGGCCACTGACACCGATGCCTCCGAGTACGACACCGTCGCTTGGCCGCAGTACCACCACCCCACCCTGGACCGCCGCCAGGTTGGGATCGCCCAGCTCGGCCACGGTCCTCCCCTGGCTCTTCAGGCGCTCCGCGTACGCGAGGGTGTCCACCCCGCCGAAGGCTGCGGTGTAGGATTTCTTCCTGGCCATCTTCTGCGCGCTCGGCCTGGTGTTGTCCATGCGGAAATATGCCAGGAGGTCGCCCTGGTCATCGGACACAGACATTGCGACGGGGCGACCGGGGTCCTTGTTGGCCTCCACAAGCATGGCGGACATGGCCGCCTGTACCTGGGCTAGACTGAGCTGAGGCTTATCGTACATTTTCAACACCTCCGAAATTAAGCTCATCCAACGGCGAGGGCGTACACTTCCTTGGCCCCATCGGGAAGAGGGTACTCCTTCCACGTGGCGCCGTCATCCAGGGAACCGAATACCTGGCCGTCACGGGCCGCGCAGTAGACCTGCCAGGGACGGCGGGCATTGACCGCCACGGCCATTACCGTGCTTTGGGGCGTCACACCATGGTCAAGCCGCTGCCATGTGTCTCCCAGGTCGTGGCTGCGGAACAGGGCTCCCGCGTCACTGCGGGCGGACTTGCCGAGGGAAACGTAAACTGTATCGGGGTCATTGGGGGCGATAAGCAGGTCACGGGTGTAGCCGATTGGCGAGACTTTCTTGATATCGATGAATTCCCAACGATCGCCCCGGTCCGGTCCGCGGAACATCCCCTCGCGGGTGCTGATGAGCACTGAACTTGCCTGCGTGCTGCTCACCTGCACCCCATGGAGGTCAAGCCGGTCCTCTCCACCTTCCGCCAGTCCCCGGTTGATGGGCTCCCAGCCTTC
Source organism: Dehalococcoidia bacterium (assembly GCA_965247295.1). Classification (GTDB taxonomy): domain Bacteria; phylum Chloroflexota; class Dehalococcoidia; order Lucifugimonadales; family JAGWBF01; genus CBDFGQ01. The sequence continues at coordinate 274,239 of CBDFGQ010000008.1, read as the reverse complement.
CCCACCGTCCAGCGAGCGGATCATGCCGCCCACCTCCAGCCCGGCGTACATTTCGTCGGGATTGACGGGACTGGCCGCCATGGCGATGACGCGGGTATCGAAAGACATGGTAAGCACATCGGGGCCAAGGGCAATGGGCAGGGCATCCCAGCTGTCACCCCCATTCTGGGTGCGAAATATCTGAGCAGGTGCCATCCCCACGTACATCACGCTGGCGGTGTGAGGCCGGAATAGCAGCGACCAGACCACGCTGCTGGCAACAGGCATGTTCAGACTTCTCCAGTGATCGCCCCGGCTGCCGCTTCGATACAGCCCATCCTGGGTACCCGCGAACACCACCTCGGGCTGGAGGGGGTGGAGGGCGATGACCCGTACCTCGGGCGAGGGTGGCAGTCCGTTGGTAAGTTCTTCCCACTGGTCCTGGCCAGGCGCCTTGCGATAGAGGCCCCCCCTACCGGCGCCCGCGAACACGTAGGGCTCCGGTGCGGCGGATCGGTCTGATGCCATATCTCATGCCTCCATATGTCGGGATAGGACTCGAGGCAAGGCAGGTATGTCCGGAGCAGGTACGTCGAGGTTAGCTGGTCGCCTTTCCTTCCACCATATAGACGGTACGATTCCACCAGAAAATAAGGGGGTTGTCAACGGCGGGCAACGCACCGGAGCTCTCCACTGTCCGATACTACCGAGACCCCTATCGATCCGGGCGCTCTAGGAAGGCCAATGCCCCTAGGTCTTTGAGAACCTCAGTGGAGGTGAAAGTGTTTGAAGGTCTCCGCGTACTTCATGCCGTGGTGCTCCCCCGTTTGCCCCCTCCAGTGGCGCATCCATTGGCCGTCCTCCTGCGCCTCCCCAACCTGAGACACGTGCTGCTTCAGCGCCTCGATGGCCAACTCAATGGTGTCCGATACATCCACCCACTTGTCGGGGTCCTTGCCACCTCCCATTATCATGACCTCCCGCACCTTGTGGGGCTCCAGCCCCTCCTCCAATAGCTCTGGGAAGGTCATGCGGTCGCGGGCTGCCGGAAACACCGCCGACATTGCCGCCTCGCCCGCCGCCTGGTGGTCCGGGTGCCCGATGTAACCGCTGCCCTGGAGGCTCCTCACAGGGCTGGGGCAGATCACGACATCGGGCCTGTACTTCCTGATCTGCTTGACAATGTCCCGCCTCAGCTCAAGTGTCGGCTGGAGCATGGAGTCCTCGTGGTCGAGAAACACGACCTCCTTCAGCCCCAGCACCTTGCCCGCCGCCAGCTGCTCCTTTTGCCGTATGGCGGCCAGTCGCTTACGGGTCATGTCGGGGTCGCTGCTGCCCTTGCTGCCATCGGTACATATTACGTACACCACCTCCATCCCATCTCTACACCATTTGGCCACCGTCCCCGCACACCCGTACTCGGCATCGTCGGTGTGGGCAACTATCACCATCGCCCGACGATAGGGACCCTCTTCAGCCATGCGGTACCGCCTCCTTAACATTCACAGAGAGAATTGCCTGGACATAGTGGGGGGGGGGGACGCGGATCTCGGAGCTAGGATGGACGGCCCGCGCCATTGGATACGAGGAGGTCCGACCTCTCGCCCCATTTCTTGAGGAAGCGCTTGAAGTTCTTGAAGCTGAGCTGATTTCGCTCCGCCTCTCCCAGGGAGGTCCACTGGCGGTGCTGGTGGCGGACCATGGAGAGGGATTCGTCGGCTACTATGCGATATCCCTGGTCCTTGAACTGAAAGCTGAAGTCCAGGTCCAGGTTCCGGTAAAAGCGAAATGTCTCCCTCATCAGACCAGTCTGCGCGCAAACGGCCCTGGGAAAGGCGATGCAGTAGGCTTGCATCGCATCCGCATCGCCGGACCGCACCTCCTCGTGGAAGTGGCGAAGGTCGTCGGTGCAGAGTCCCCAGGGGCCGACCGCGCCGATGGAGGTATCCTCTAGCCACCGACCGATGGGGCCGAGTATGTCGCCGGTGACCTCCACAGAGGTGTCCAACAACACAACGAACTCGCCCAAACTCTGCTTCAGGCCGATATTCTTGGCGGCCCCGTCGCCCAGTACGTGGTCACAATAGATGACCCTGGCCCGAGGCTCCCTTTGGGCAAGCTCCTCAAGCCACTCGGAGGTGCCATCGGTGGAGCCGTTGTCCACCACGACCAGCTCGGCGGAATACCCCTCGGCCGACCTTAATGCGCTTTGCGTACATCGTTGAACGTCTTCCAGGTAGTTACTGGCCGTAACCACGATGGAGAACCGGACCTTCGACGGTAGCTCCAGCAGGGACGCGACCTCCTTGGACGACGACACGGCCCGGCGGCGCTCCAATCGCCTCTCCATTGCCGTCTTGGGCCGGACTCTCGTACCAGTAGACGTGTCCCACACCCCATATCCTTCGGTGGCCAGGCCCGACCGCAGCTCATCGGCCACCTCATAGCTGGCCTGCTCCCGAAGGCTGGCGCGGTCCGCTACGGTGGCCTCCACCTGCTGGGGCAGCCCATGCTTGGCCGGCACCTGCTCCAGCCCTAAACCCAAGATTCGGTCGAACTCCAGCAACATTTCCAGTTTGGCCCGGCCGGGTAGTTCACACCGCGCCAGGTCCCACACCAGTCCCAGACCTCTGGGTAGATCGAGGTCGTTTTCCACCGTCTCCTGGAATCGGAGCCTCCAACCCTCGGCCTCCTGGGGCAGGCTGTCCAGGACAGGCAGGTTCTGCCACTCCCATACCCGGTCTCTCAGGCTGGTCAAGGCCCGCTCGGCGGCCCGGAGGGCGGAGAAGGTGAAGTTCATCCTGTGCCTGTACCTTACCGTCAAGCACAGATACCTGAATGACAGCGGGTCAAAGCCCCTGTCCTCCAGGTCGGGCAGAATGAACTCGTTTCCCGCCGACTTGGCCATCTTTACGCCGTCGGCCAGGAGGTGCTGGCCGTGGACCCAGTACCGGACGTAGGGCACACCGAACGCCGCCTCGCTCTGGGCAATTTCGTCCTCGTGATGGGGGAAGATGTTGTCAACGCCCCCGGTGTGGAGGTCCAACTGCTCTCCCATGTACTTGGTGGACATGGCGGAACATTCAATGTGCCAGCCCGGGAATCCCTCACCCCATGGACTGTCCCACTTCATCTCCCGGCCAGGTTCGGCCGCCTTCCACAGCGTGAAGTCCCGCGGGCTCCGTTTCAGAGGGTCCACCTCCGCCCTGACCCCTTCCATCAAGCCACCCTCGACGTTGCCAGACAGCTTCCCGTAGTCCCGAAACTTGCTCACGTCGAAGTAGATATTGTCGCCGGCCTGGTAAGCGTAGCCCCCTTCCAGGAGACGCCCTATCAGGACGACCATCTCCGGAATGTGGTCGGTGGCCCAGGGGAAATGGTGTGCGGGCAGGATGTTCAGCTCCCTTTCATCTCGGTAAAAGCTCTCGGCGTAATACTGGGCTATTTCCCGGGAGGTCTTGCCCTCGGCCAGGGCCGCCAAAACGACCTTGTCGCCACCCGTTTCCAGCATCTCCTGCCGCATGTGGCCCACATCGGTAATGTTCTTGACCTGGACCACATCATATCCCCGGCATTCCAGTACCCGCCTTATACAGTCTGCCATGAGGTACGTGCGCAGGTTGCCCACGTGGGCGTAGCGATAGACCGTGGGGCCACAGGTATACATTCGTAAGACGCCGGGCACCACGGTGGTTATTTCCTCGACGCACTTGGTGAGGGTATTGTAGATGCGGAGCAAAGGACCACCCTTATTAGTGGCTGTGCTGAGTAGATTCTATCACTTAGCAGGCCTGATTGCACCCGCTACGGCCGTCGTTGACAACTGGAGGGCGCCTCCCTACAATCCACTTCAGTACCCTTAATTCTCTACAGGATCATATTATACGCGTGACGATGCTACGCCACCTATACGACCTCCAGGAATTGGACCTGGAACTCTCCCAGTGCCGCGACCGCATCACGGCCATAGACAGCCAGTTAGGTGACAGGGAGGGGCTGGACAGCCTGCAGTGCGACTTGGAGTCCCACCAGGCCAGCCTCGAGCAGCTACACCTGCATCAGAGGTCCCAGTCGCTGGACGCCGAGTCCCTGAGGGAAAAGGTAAACGGTGTGGAGGGGAAACTGTACGGGGGCAGCATCAGCAACTTGCGGGAGTTGGAGGGATACCAACAGGAAGCCGACATACTGCGGAGACAGCTAGGTGAGCTTGATGATAAGGTCCTGGAGGCGATGGTAGCTCTGGAGGAGGCCCAGGTAAAGCTCAAGTCACTCTCCGAGGAGCGCAGCCGGGCCGAAGAGGAATGGCAGGCCAGTCAGGTGAATATGGCCAAGGAACGCCAAGGCCACCACGAGACTATCGAAGCACTTGAGGAACGGCGGCAAAAGATCGCATCCAACGTTGGGCAGGGGGAACTAAAGCTGTACGAGGATATCCGGCGCTCCAGGGGCGGCGTAGCCGTGGCCAAGGTGGAGCGTGGAATGTGCCGCGGCTGCAGCATGGCCCTTCCCACCCATCAGCTTCAGCGCGCGAGGCAGGGCCGGGAACCCGTCCAGTGCGTCAGCTGTGGCCGCATCCTCTTCGTCAGCTAGCTCCATGGCCACAACGCGCGTTGACCCTCCATATAGGATATGTTAAAGTTCTGGGGGGCCAGGCAGGCCGGGTGACCGCTGCCCCGATTACTGGTCCCGAGCAGCGAGGCTGAATGCCTCGTCGGCAGCGTTGTAAGCGACCCTGCCTATCACTCGGGGGAAGGTTGGGGGAGAGGAAAGTCTGGGCTCCACCGGACAGGGTGCTGGATAACGTCCAGGCTCCTCCGCGGTTATGTGTGCTCGATGAGTACGGAGAACCAGAGAGGAGACGGACAGTGGCACAGAAACCGTACCGCCTCGATTCCCCCAAGTGGGGTTTCGAGGTAAGGGTGAAAACGGGCGGTAAGAGCGCCCGGCCGTTCGCGGCGACGCGGCGGTGGCCAAACCCCACCTGGAGCAAGGCCAAATAGGGGGACTATGGGGGTCCGGCCCGTCCCCGGGTTGGCCGCTTGAGTCCAGCGGCAACGCTGGACCTAGATAGATGGTCACCGTCCCCTGGGGCCGGAACGAGGCCCACTGCGGGCCGACCGACCGGTCCTCGCGGGATACTGAACCCGGCTTACAGGTCTGCCTGGCCCTCACCAAAGCACCAGATGCCTCCGCCCTATGAAGTGCAGGAGACTCCGCGGGCTCCGCGCCGTAGTCCCCAGGCAGGACAATAGCGGCCCGGACCAAGACGGACATGCCATGCGTTGGGCTGAAGGTTCAGCGGGCGACCAGCCAGAACTAAGGAGGTACTGTAGACGGACGGCACCACCATAGACATGCATTGCCACTCGGTCTCCTCCGACGACTCCCGGGCTACCGTGGACCAGTATCTGAAGTGGATCCAGGTCCAACGGAAGCGCGGCTACGTGATAGACGGGATCGTCCTGACCGAGCACCGCAAGTTCGACGGGGATGAAGACTATTCGACGCTGGCCCGAGAGCAGGACGTTCTGGTGCTCAGGGGCTCGGAGCTGGACACTCTATACGGCCACTTCCTGGTCTACGGCGTGACCGAGGGGCTGCTCAGGGCAATAGACTTTTCCGACGTTACCATGGACCCTTTCCGGCTCATGGCGCTGGCCCAGGAGCACGGGGCCGTGGCCATCCCAGCCCACCCCGGAAGGCCCGGCATCGGCCTTTGCGACTTCATGGAAAATGGAGTCCAGTTTCCTGGAGTACGAATCGTGGAGACCCTCAACGGCGGGAGCCGGAGGGGTGAGAACGAAAGGGCCCTGGACCTGGCCCAAAAACACGGATTTGTTGGAATCGGGGGCAGCGATGCTCACCTGGTCAGCTCCATCGGCACATGCCTGACTCGTTTCAATTCAACGATAGGCGATGAGCTGGAGCTGGTGGCGGCCCTGCTGTCCGGGAGCTACACTCCCCTCCGGCTGGAAGACACCGCCACCACGGTTACAGAGGGGCAGATCCAGAGGCGCACCACCGAGGCCGGCACGTGAGCCAGGAGCTGGAGTACGACAGGTCCCTTGTGGGAAAGGAGTACCGAACGGGGCCGTATGAGGTCTCGACGCAGCTGGTCCGGGACTTCTGCTCCTCCATAGGTGAGACGAACCCCATCTACGTCGATGAGAAGGCGGCCAGAACGGCAGGCCACGACAGCGTACTCGCACCTCCGACCTTGTGCACCATTTTCATCCGGGAGGTTACCGTACCGGACATTAAGCTGAGGTTCGGCCACCCACCCAGGCCGTATGGGACGCGCGTCCACGCGGGCCAGAAGGTAACGCCTCTGGCCCCTATTCGGGCAGGGGACTCGCTGATGGCCTCCTCCTACCTCAAGGACGTATATCCGAAAACGGGAAGGTCGGGCACGATGGTCTTCATCGTGTGGGAGACCACTTTCACCAACCAGAAGGGAGAGCAGGTGGCCGCGGTCCAGGAGTCCTTCGCCGCCAGAGAGTAGGTCCATGCGCCGAGGAGACAGCCTTTACTTCGAGGACGTAGCGGTAGGGGACGAGATCGGCCCAACGGAACGGTGCATCAGGCACGAGGAGGTGGTGGCCTTCTGCCGCGTCTGGGGCGCGCCGATGCCAAACCGGTTCACCGACGAGGCGGTGGCCAGGGAGACCCGGTCGCCGGGGCCCATAATTCCCGGAATTATGAGTATGGCCTTGATCGCCCAGATGTTGAGCCGCTGGTTCACCCACGGAGTCTTGAAGGACCTGGACGTGGTGTTCCGGCAGCCGGTACCCCATAGCCACGTCACTTTGAGTGGAGTGGTCATCGAGGTGCGTGAGGGGAATGGCGAATACCTGGTAGATTGCGACGTTTATATTACCAACGAGGATAGCGGGCGCCTGGTGGGGGGAAAGGCCGTCGTTTCACTTCCCAGCCGCCGGGGCGCGGTGGACATCCTCTCACCTGGTGGGTGAGGATTGGTGTGAGTGGGAAGTGAATATACCAGATTCATAGGCTGGTCTCGGCTTAACTAACGGCTGTGCTGGTTTTTGGCGTGGCAGCTTACTAGCGTGTCATTCTCAAGCAGCAAAGCGACTGATCAATCTGGCAGGGTGGAGTACATTGGTGGCAGACAGATCCAGCCTATAGATGGGCGGATCACCCATCAGCCCCACCAGACCCTTCGCCTCCGGCTCACGGTGACATGGAAACTTTCACGCCGGGGTAACTGATTCTACAGGGGAGAGGCCTTGCCCAGGAACGTGGTGTCGGGCATGCTGAGGGGGGGACTGTATACCCGGGTGGTCGGGCGACGGATCCTCTACTTCCGGCGCCTGTCCTCCACCATGGACGAGGCGGCCCGTCAGGCCGGGAAGGGAACAGAGGAAGGGACCGTTGTCCTGGGCGAAGAGCAGACATCGGGCCGCGGCCGCTTTCGGCGGGCCTGGGTCTCCCAGCCGGGTAACCTTTATTTTTCCATCGTGCTTCACCCCAGCCTCTGGGCACTACCATACCTGAGCATAATATCCGGAGTGGCCGTGGCCCGGGCCATCCGAAAGACCACGGGCCTGAAGCCGACCATCAAATGGCCTAACGACGTGAGGCTGGGGGGACGGAAGGTGTGTGGCATTCTGGTGGAGAACGCCCTTCAGGGCGATGGCGTGGAGTATGCGGTAGTGGGGATCGGCATCAACGTGGCCTTCGACCCATCAACGGTAGCCGAGCTTGCCGAGATAGCGACCGGCCTCAACGTAGAGACCGGCCAGGATGTGGACCGGGAGGTTCTTCTGGGACACGTGCTTCAAGAGATGGACAAGCTCTATTCGCCCATCCGAAAAGCCCGCGGCCACCCCGGTCCGCCGGGCAATACCGACGTCGCCACCGCCGACCGTGCGCAGGAGGCACTGGACCAGGCGCGGGAAGAGTGGAGAGGCCTCCTAGAGACCCTGGGAACGCAGGTGGTGGTGCGGTGGCAAGATGAGGTGTACTCTGGCTACGCCGAGGACGTGGACGATAGAGGGAACCTGCGGTTGAGGCAGGACGACGGCACCCTGGTGGTCCTGCCGGCGGGAGAGGTAACACAGACCGTCGGCGTTGCGGCCAAAGGCGCCAACGAAGGTGGGGGTTAGGGGTTGCTGGAGCTACTTAGCCTGGATCATAGGGTCGTGATCGTCACCGGCGGGGGTACCGGCCTGGGTAGGGCGATGGTCCGCGCCCTCGCCAGGGCCGGCGCGGACGTAGTCATTGCTGCCCGAAGGCCGGGCCCCATCGAAAGCGTGGCCGCAGAGGTGGCTGAGCTGGGAAGCACGGCCCTGCCCATCTCTACCGACGTAACCGACTCGGCCCAGGTGGACCGCATGGTGGCCCTTGCCCTCGAGCGCTTCGACAAGGTCGACGTGCTGATAAACAACGCCGGCAGGACCTCGGAAAACCTGCGGTCCCCCATATGGGAGATCACCGACGAGGAGTGGCAGGTGGGCATCGAAACCAACCTGGGCGGCGCGTTCTACTGCGCCCGTGCCGTCTCCAGGCACATGGTAGACCGGGGCAGCGGAAAGATCGTAAACGTGGCCTCGGGATTTGGGCTGCGGGGCGGTAGGGACATGTACATGTACACATGTGGCAAGGGCGGCATGATACAGCTGACGCGGACGCTGGCCATGAGCCTTGGACGTTATGGGGTCACCGCCAACACAATCGTGCCGGGGTTCATACCCACCGAGGGCACCGAATCCATGCGAGAGGCCCTGCCCAGGTCGGGAGAGGTGATACCCACCGGAAGGCTGGGAATGCCGGAAGATATCGGGCCCATCGCGGTCTTCCTTGCCTCCAAGGCCTCCGACTACGTGAACGGCGAGGTTATCACCCTGGACGGTGGGGGCCTGGCGGGAGGTTACGCCCCGACGGGCCACGCTCCGCTGATTCCGCTGGAATCCTGACGCGGACACGGCTCGCTCACCTTACGCCGATAGTCAAGTTTCCGAGCGCTCAGGGAGGCGAAATTGCCAGTCGTCCAAGAGTTCAAGCTCGCCGACAAGGTCGCCCTGGTTGCCGGGGACGGCACGCTCCAGTCCAACATCTTTACGCCCGTGCTGGCCGAGGCCTTGGCCGAAGCCGGCGCCCGCCTGTTCGTCGTGGCTCGGAGGAACGAGGTAGTGGAGGAGGCGGTCCGAAGGGTCAGGGCCCAGGGAGGAGAGGCCTTCGGCACCCTGTGTGACCATACCCGCGAGGATGAAGTGGAGCTAGCGCTCCAGGGAGCCCTCGCCCAATGGGGGCGCGTGGATATCCTTGTCAACTGCTTCCGCAGCGAGTTCGCCAGACCCTTCAGTGACACTACCCTGGAAGAGTTCGAGGCGGTTGTGGACCGCAACCTAAAGTCGGTCTTCCTCCTGTGCCGCGCCGTGGGTAAAAGCATGTTACAGCAGGGTGGCGGCAGAATAGTTAACATAATATCAGGGCTGGCGGAACGGGGGCTGGTCAACTCGGCAGCCTACTGCGCCAGCCAGGGTGCCGTGCTACAGCTGACGCGGTCCCTGGCTCTGGAGTGGGGCAGGCACAACGTCCGGGTCAATGCCATCGGCACGGGGTGGTTCAGTGACCTGGAAGTGCCGCCCGAGGAGGCACAGAAGGAGCTACTTGTACGCTACATACCGTTGCGGCGGAAAGGCCATCCCAGGGACATCGCTCCGCTGCTGGTCTACCTGGCTTCCGACGCCTGCGATTACACCACCGGCCAGGCCATCTACGTGGATGGTGGACTCATGTCCCATCCCTGAATTCCCCGGCCTGGTGATAAGTGGCCCTACCCCAAACGTCCCGCAATGGGAATCGACTTCCGTTTCCCAATGGCGGCCCGCGGGTGTACAATACCACCATTCGGGACCATGGAAAAGCCCCAGCGTTTACACAGAATGCGCGACCTTCGGGACCGTTCGTGGCGCCAGCAAAAGGAGGCCCAGGATAGGCTGAGGGTGTTCCTTTCTTCCCACGGGTATCAGGTCCTTGAGACGCCGGTCCTGGAACCCACCGAGCTGTTTTTAAGAAAGTCGGGGGGAGAGCTGGCCGCCCGCATGTACACCTTCACCGACCCAGGTGGAAACCAGGTCAGCCTTCGGCCCGAGTACACCGCCTCCGTACTGAGGCACTACCTGGAGGAAACCTCTAAAGCACTCCCAGCCCGGGTGCAGTACGCCGGCCCGGTTTTCCGGTACCAAGGTGACGACAGCTCCCTCCGACAGTTCACCCAGGTGGGCGCCGAGCTCATTGGAGCGGCCAGCCCGAGGGCAGATGCGGAGATCCTGTCCCTCAGCCACATGGCACTCTCCAGGCTGGGTCTCGCGGGGCACCGCCTCGACCTTAGCGACCAGGGGGTGATGTACGGCCTGCTAGAATCGCTGGAGCTCTCCGAGAGGGCCATAGCCTTCACCCTGTCCAGCGTATCAGACCTCAAGGGGGGACTGGAGGGGGTGGTGAGGGTCCGAGAGAGGGCCATGCAGCTGGGGCTCATGTCCTCAGGACCGGGAGAGGCGAAGCTCGGCACGGTCCTTGGAAATATGGGAGACGCAGAGGTCCGGGAGCTGATGTACGGGCTCCTTCAGTGGCGCGATGTAGGGTCCCTGGGCCAGCGGGAACCCTCTGAGGTAGTGGAACGGCTGGTGCGCAGACTCCGGTCGGCCGACGACCCCGCCAGGCTTCAGCAGGGCCTGGAGCTTGCAGCCAAACTGGCAAACGTGAGAGGGGAGCCCGCGGCATGTTTGGACGAAGCCGGGCGGCTCATCCGTTCCGCCGGGCTGGACCCATCGGGCCTGGACAGGCTGAAGGAGGTCATAGAGGTCTTGGATGGAGAGGACCTGGATGCCGGGTCGGTGCTGCTTGACCTGGGACTGGCCAGGGGCCTGGCCTACTACAGCGGCATCGTGTTCGAGATAAGGCACCCGGCCCTCGAGGACTCCCTGGGAGGTGGTGGCAGGTACGACGGCCTCGCCAGGGCGCTGGGCGGCGCCTCGAATGTGCCAGCCCTTGGCTTTGCCTTTACCCTGGAACACCTGCTGGAGGGCCTCCAGCAAGCGGACGGCATGCTGGGAGAATATGAAACCGGCCCGAGGCGCGCTCTGATGATGGGCGCCAACGGAATGGCGTACCAAAAAGCCCTGCGCCTTGCGCGGGAGCTGCGTGGCGAGGGCACTACCGTAGAGATGGAAGTATGCGGTATGGGCCTGGAAGAATGTCTGGCCTACGCACGGGACAACGGAATCGACGACGTGATTGAAGTCCACGGCGATGGAGGGAGCATGACTCACTCCACCCGTGGTGAAGGGGACCCACGGGTCCGACCTCAGAGGAGCCCTAGGAAAGGTTACGATACGGTCGCATGACCCTTCAATTCTCCAGTGAATCCGTCCGGTCCTTGGAGGCCGCGCTGGCCCCAGGCAGCCGGAAGGATGCCGAAAACGGTTTGAGGCTGGCGCTGCCCAGCGACGGCGACCTGTACGAGCCGTCACTGGCGTTCCTTCGGGCCTGTGGCATACCCGTGGACCGGTCGAGCCTCCGACGCTACACGGCTCGCATAGACGCCCTGCCCGGCGCCACGGTACTGTTCCAACGCACGGCAGACATCACCCAGAAGGTTGAGGAGGGCAGCGCGGAGCTGGGGATAACGGGTCTTGACCGTTTCCTGGAGTACCGAAGAGAGGGGAGTCCTGTAACGCCGCCCATCATCGAGGACCTGGGCTTCGGCCAGTGCGAGCTAGTGGTGGCCGTACCCGATTCGTGGCTGGACGTCGCCTCGATGGATGACCTAGCCGACCTGGCCTTGGAGTTTCGCCAGGCTGGCAGGCAGCTGCGCATCGCCACCAAATACCCACGGCTGCTGGGAGGCTACCTGTATAGCCGGGGCATCAACTACTTCTCGCTGGTGCAGGCAAGCGGCAGCCTGGAGGCGGCACCCACCGCGGGCTATGCCGACCTGATCGCCGACCTCACGGCCAGCGGCGCCACCCTCCGCGAGAACGGGCTGAAAACGGTGGAGGACGGCACCATCCTGGTCTCCCAGGCATGCCTTATCGGTAACGCCCAGCTACTCAGAGAGGTCCCAGAGAGACTGGAGCTGGCTCGCTCTATGCTTGAGATCATGGAAGGTTACCTGAGGGCAGGCCCCTTTCATCGCGTCACGGCCAACGTCCGAGGCTCTTCGCCAGAGATGGTGGGCGCCAATATCCTTACCAGACCCGATCTGGCCGGACTTCAGGGTCCCACCGTGTCCAGGGTATATAATGTGGAAGAGGAAGACTGGTACGCGGTCAGCCTGGTGGTCCCGCGGGAAAAGCTCCTTGAGGCGGTAGACAATCTGCGGCGCGCCGGCGGCATAGACATATCGGCCTCCCAGGTTGGCTACCTGTTCAAGGACCGCTGCCGCGCCTACCAGAGGCTTCTGGAATTCATCGAGGACGGGTCTGCCTCGAGCGGGGATTGATGTGCCCAATTTACCGACCCACGTGAGCCTGGCCCTGAGGGTCGCCGCAAGGGTGTCATACCCCTCCATCGACAGACACCTGGGCTGCTTCCTCCTTGGGGCGACCGCCCCCGACATCAGGATCGTCACCAAAAGCGAGCGGGACCAAACCCACTTCGCCCCTCTCGCCATAGACCGAGTGGGAGCCGGGGTGGAAGGGTTGTCCCGGACGCACCCTGGCCTCGCCGACGCCTCCAAGCTCAACGACGAGACCCAGGTCTTCCTTTCGGGCTACTTCACCCATCTGGTGGCCGATGAGACCTGGATCCTGGACATTTACCGGACCTATTTCGACGGACACAGTCCCGCTGGGGACCAGGTACTGGGTAATATCTGGGACCGGGCCCTGCAGCTGGACATGGACAGGGCCGCCAGGGAGGAGCTGGGCGATATGGAGGAGGTACGCTCCCTCCTGAAGGGCTCCGAGTCGGGTGTGGATGTGGGATTTATCGGCCCGGACACCCTCGGCGAGTGGAGGGAGTGGGTAACCAAGTTCACCACGTGGGAGTTCAGCTGGGACCGTCTCCGCATGGCCGCCCGCAGGATGTACGGGGACAGGCCGGAGCCCATGGCATTGGCTGACGAGTTCGTCCAGGGCATGCCCGCCAGCCTGGAGGGCGTATACGCCGTGATTCCCCAGCGTGCCATATCGTGCTTCCAGGAACGGGTAATCGCCGGTTCCGTGTCTACTATAAAGGAGTACCTGGGTGGACCTTAAGGTTATTAGGGGAGCGGACCAGGCAAAAAGGGAGCTCACCCGCGTAGACCCACTGGCCCTGGACTCGATACCCCCGGAGGCCATGGAACGCACAGTGGAGATTTTTGGAGAGCCCCTTTCCCCGAAGGAGTCGGTGGAACGCATCCTCGAAGACGTCCGCTGCCAGGGCGACGGCGCCCTGCGGAGGTACGCGCGCCTGCTGGATGGATACGCGCCATCAGGTGAGGAGGCCGATTGGGCCATCGAGATCAGCGATGAGCAGGTAAGCAGGGCCTACGAGAAGGCGCCGAAGGACCTGATCGGGGCCCTGGAGCTGGCGGGTGGTCGTGTAGAGGAGTTCCACCGGGCGACGCTGCGCAGAAGCTGGGTCGATCTCGGCTCGGGCTTGGGCGAACTGGTGCTGCCCATCGAAAGGGTGGGCATCTATTGCCCGGGAGGGACCGCCTCCTACCCCTCCACCGTCCTGATGACGGCAATTCCGGCCAAGGTGGCCGGAGTTAAGGAGGTGGTGCTGACCACCCCCGCAAAGGGCGATGGCTTTCCCGACCCGGCTGTCCTGGCGGCGACCAAGATAGCGGGTGTGGACCGTGTCTTTCGAGTCGGTGGAGCCCAGGCAATCGCGGCCATGGCCTTCGGCACGGAGACCGTGCCTAAAGTAGACAAGATCTGCGGTCCAGGAAACATATACGTGACTATGGCAAAGAAGCTGGTCTACGGTCATGTGGACATTGATGGCTTGTATGGCCCGACTGAGACGGTGATAGTGGCCGACGGTACCGCCAGTCCAGCGGTCTGTGCGGCAGACCTGCTGGCCCAGGCGGAACACGACCCCATGTCTTCCGCGATCCTGATTACCACATCGCTGTCCCTGGTGGGAGAGGTCGAAGGGGAGCTGGAGAGGCAGCTGGCCTCCCTGGAGCGGGGGGAGCTGGCCGGGGTTTCCCTGGAAAGGCAGGGCAAGCTGGTCTTGGTGGACAGCGTCGATGAAGCCGTGGAGCTGGCCAACTACATTGCCCCGGAACACCTGTGCCTGATGGTGGCGGAGCCCTGGTCATGGATCGGCAACATAAAGCACGCGGGCGGCGTATTCCTGGGTCCCTTCTCCCCAGAGGTTATGGGAGACTACGTGGCCGGGCCCAGCCACGTGATGCCCACCGGCGGGACGGCCCGGTACAGCTCCGCCCTCAGCGTCCACCATTTTCTCCGGACTATGCCGGTGGTCGGCCTGAAAGAGGACGCCTACGGTAAGCTGGCCGAGGCAGCCGCAATCATCGCCCGAGCCGAAGGCCTGACGGGCCACGCCAGGGCGGTGGAGGCCAGACTCCCGCAGCTAAACGGCAAGGACAGCAAAGGCCACCAGGACGGTACGGTGCCATGACGGAAGTGCTGGACCTCCTTCAGCCCCACATTCGTAATCTGAAGATGTACGAGGGGGTAGACCCAATGGAGGTGCTGGCCCAGCGGGCCGGAATACCTCCCGATAGGGTGATCAGGCTCAACGGCAACGAGAACCCTTACGGGCCCTCACCCAAGTTGGCTGAGGCCCTAGGCCGCTACAAGCTGTACAATCTCTATCCCGATCCGGAGCAACGACAGCTAAGGGACACGCTGTCCGCGTACCTGGGCGTGGGACCCGAGCACATCGTGGCAGGCAATGGCAGCGATGAGCTTATCGACCTGATCCTCCGGATGTTCCTCGGTCCCGGAGAGAAGATAATCGATCCCGTCCCAACCTTCGGCATGTACTCGGTCTGCGCCCGGATCTGCGGCGGAGAGGTGGTGTCGGTGCCGCGAGACGCCTCATTTGAGATAGATGTGGAAGGTACCAAGCTGGCCCTGGACTCCAGGACCAAGGCAATTCTGTTCGCTTCACCCAACAATCCGACGGGGAACATCGCCCAGCCATGGCAGGTGAGGGAGCTCCTGGAGACGGGGATCCTGGTGGTGGCGGACGAGACCTACTTCGAGTTCTGCGGAGAGACTGTGCTGCCCCTGATGCATGAGTATCCCAACCTCGTAGTGCTTCGCACCTTCAGCAAGTGGGCGGGCCTCGCGGGGCTCCGCATAGGCCTGGGCGTGATGGACCCCGATCTGGCCAAGGTCATGATGGCGGTGAAGCCGCCCTACAACGTAAACCTGGCGGCGGAGATCGCCCTCACGGCGTCCCTTGAAGACCGGGAGGGGCTGATCGAACGGGTAAATGCCATAGTTGCAGAGCGAGAGCGCATGTTCTCCCTCCTGAAGGAGCTGCCCGGGCTGCAGCCGTTCCCATCTCAGGCTAACTTCATCCTTTGCCGGCTTCCCCAGGGCAGAGGACAGCAGGTCTTCGAAGCCCTGGCTCAAAGGGGCATTTTCTTACGTTACTTCTCCGGCGAGCGGTTGAGGGACTTCGTCCGGATAAGCGTGGGCCTACCCCACGAGACGGACGCACTGATTTCAGCAATGGAGAGCGTTTTGGGGGAGCTGTCCTGACCCTTGGGGATCTAGGTAGCCGGCCCCCTAGCCTGTACGAGGAGTCATGGAGTGGAGCCACGGAAAGCTACAGTTGAGCGGCGTACTGGAGAGACGACGGTCTCCGTGACCCTGGACCTGGACGGCCAGGGGCATTACGACATCTCCACGGGGAACGGAATGCTGGACCACCTACTGGCGCAGCTGTCAAGGCACGGCCTCATTGACATAACGCTAAAGGCCGAGGGAGACCTGGCCACCGGCTGGCATCACCTGGTGGAGGATACGGCCATAACCCTGGGAAGGGGCTTCCGCGAAGCGCTGGCCGAGGGGGTCGCCGTCCGCAGGATGGGGCACGCGTTTGTCCCGCTGGACGAGACGCTGGCCATGGTAGCTGTAGACTTAAGCGGGAGAAGCTACGCTTCGGTGGACATCTCCCTGGACCAGGAGCGGGTGGAGGAGCTGCCGGGGGAGCTGATAGGCCACTTTCTAGAGAGCTTCGCCATCGAGGCCCGCATCAACCTCCACGCCAAGATACTGAGCGGTCAGAACTCTCACCACAAGGCCGAGGCCCTCTTCAAGGCCCTGGCCAAGGCGTTGCGGAGCGCCCTGGAGCTGGACCCGAGGGGCGCGGGCCAGATACCCAGCACCAAGGGCACCATCCAATAACCAGCAATCCGCCTCGATGCCAGTGGCTAAACCGAAGTGCAATTAGTTGACCCGGCAACGAACCAGACCGTCATTCTGAAGGAGCGAAGCGACTGAAGAATCCGGTAGGGTAGGGCCTTAATGACAACCTCCTCCCTTCCTCCCAGATTCTTCGCTACGCTCAGAATGACACCGGAAACTTGCACATGGTCGCGGTTAGCTGAGGGCGTTAGGCCAGCCCCTCCAGCTCGAAGCGAAAGTCTTCGATCACCGGGTTTGCCAGCAGTTTGTCGCACATCGCTCTCACCTGCTCCTCGGCCCGGTCGCGGTCGCCCCCCTGCAACTTCACCTCAAGGTACTTTCCCATCCGGACGCTATTCACGGTGGCGTACCCCATGGCCTTGAGGCCACCCAGGACGGTCTGCCCCTGGGGGTCGTTGACGGTAGGCTTGAGGGTAATATAGATCCTGGCAAGGAACATCGTTACACCATTACACGTGGGTGAGGGCGGAGGCCACGGCGTTCGCGTCTAGCCGCGTTAGACAGACGACGTACAGGGAATGGACCCCACTCTGGCCGACTCCTCGCTGAAACGGTTGCGCGCGTAAGCCTCATAGAAGGTGCGTATCCGGTCCTCATCTACCCCTTGGACCTCGTCTATGACACCCCACGCCGTCATCGCCACCGTTCCTTGGTCTATCTTGGAATAGGGGCGAACTATTCCCCAGGTTTCCAAGGCTGATAAACTGTCGGCAAGTGCCCGCATGCTGGCCGCCTCCTCGGGATCTGGGAGATTGTAGCTGATGATCACGTGGCCGTGCTCCATGTTATGGACCACGTGCTCGTCAGCCACCGCCGCGTCGTAAATGCCACACTCGGCCGGCGACGGCCAGTGAGGGCCCGAGGTGGGAGGAGTGGTGCTGTAGCTAACAAAGGTCCCGACGGGAACGTGCCCCGCACCCGTAAGGTCAACGGGCGTGCCCACACCCTCGGTGGGCGAGGAGGCCCCTCCCCCCCCGGTAGTGCGACCGAACGAGGAGGCAGCAAAGCTCCCGATGATCGCCGCAGCGAACAGGCCCGCAACGCTGACGAAGGCCCACCGGCGAATCTTCCTCCAGGTCCTGGGCCGTATCCCAAACCGCCCCGCCGAGCCTGGAGTCCTATCCCCAACGCGACTGGCTCGAGGGGGTGTGACGGCTCCGCCTCTTCTCCTGTGGGACTGCCTGGGTCGGCCCCTTCTCCTGCTCTGTGAATCCGGCAAATATTTATTCCTTCGTATGCCCTTGGGACAGGCCTTTATATTCAGGTGGTGTGGAGTTCATCGCCCGTTAGCCGGCGATAAGCCTCCATGTAGCGCTGGGAGGTCTTCTGCACGACGTCTTGGGGCAGGGACGGCGCCGGCGGCTCATGGTCCCAGCCCTGGGAGTCCAGCCAGTCTCTAACGTACTGCTTGTCGAAATTGGGCAGCGATCCCCCCGGCTCGTAGCCCGAGGCATCCCAGAAGCGGCTCGAGTCGGGCGTGAGGAGCTCGTCTATCAGGATGAGCCTCCCGTCGAGAAGCCCGAACTCCATCTTCGTGTCGGCCAGGATGATGCCCCTCTCGCTGGCGTATTGGATTGCATAGCCATACAGGGCCAGGCTGGTCTCCTGAAGCTGCCCCGCCATCTCAGGACCCACCAGGTCGGCAAGCTCCTCACGGGTCATCCTCTCGTCGTGTCCCTCCTCCGCCTTGGTAGTCGGGGTAAACAATGGCTCGGGCAGGGCCTCCCCCTCCCTAAGTCCCGAAGGCAGCCTATCGCCCCAAACGGTACCGGAACGTCTGTACTCGGCCCAGGCTGAGCCAGCCAGGTATCCCCGAACGATGCACTCCACGTCCAAGCGTTGAGCCCTTCTGACGACCTGGGACTGGCGGGCAATCTCCAAGGGTAATCCGGCCAGCAGGTTACCCCTGTCGTACTGCTGGACAACCCGCTGGTCATCGGGGAGGCCTATGAGATGATTCTCCACCAGATGAGACGTCTTCTGGAACCAGAAAGCCGACATCCGAGAGAGCACCAGCCCCTTGTGGGGAATTCCTGTGGGAAGCACCACATCGAAGGCCGAGATTCGGTCCGTAGATATCATGAGGAGGAGCTCATCGCCCAGCTCATAGGTGTCCCTCACCTTGCCTCGGCGAAGCAGGTTCGGCAATTGGGTTTCGATGATCATGATGAAGGCCTTACCTCCGCGGGTGTCCCTCAAAGGCTCAGGCTCGAATTCTCCTTTCCATGGGTTGGCGTGGTTGCAGCTTGTCCATACCCGCATCACCCTCCACCAGCCCTATGCGCTGAAACGTATCCTTCACGTGCCTAAAGTAATAGCCGTAGTCGAATAGGCTGCTGAGCTCATCCCGGGATAGGTACGCGCCTACATCGCCATCGGATTTAAGGAGTTCCCGGAAGTCCGCCTCCTCATCCCAGCTACGCATCGCATTTCTCTGTACCAGCTCGTACGCCTTCTCCCTGGCGAGGCCATTCTCCACCAGGGCCAGAAGCACCCGTTGGCTAAATACCAGTCCCCGGGTGCTCTCTATGTTTTGCCACATCCGACGGGGATATACCTTAACCCCCTGCATTATCTGAGTGAACACGTCCAGTATATAGTCCAGGGCCAGGCAGGAGTCTGGGAGAATAACGCGCTCAGCCGAGGAGTGGCTGATGTCCCGCTCATGCCACAGGGCCACGTTCTCAAGCGCGGTAACGCTGTACCCCCTTATCAGCCGGGCCAGCCCGCACACCCGCTCGGAAAGCTCGGGGTTGCGCTTGTGGGGCATGGAGGAAGAGCCGGTCTGTCCCTCGCCAAAGGGCTCCTCTACCTCCCTGACCTCCGTCCGCTGGAGGGAGCGTATCTCCGTAGCGAACTTCTCCAGGGAGGCCGCGATCAGCGCGAGGGTCGTGACGAAGTGGGCGTGGCGGTCCCTCTGCACGATCTGGCTGGATACGGGGGCCACATCCAGCCCCAGCCTCTGGCAGACCCGCTCCTCCACCAGGGGCGGCACCGTAGCATGGGTCCCCACGGCTCCGGATATTTTCCCCACACCCACGCCCGCTAGAGCTTGCTGGAGCCTTACACGCTGCCGGCCCATCTCATCCCACCATAATGCGAGCTTCAAGCCGAAGGTGATGGGCTCCGCATGAACGCCGTGAGTCCTGCCCATCATGGGGGTGTCCCTGTGGGTATTGGCCTGGGCCCCGAGGACCGCGCGGAGGGCGTCTAGATCATTGACAAGC
Organism: Dehalococcoidia bacterium; assembly: GCA_965247295.1. Lineage (GTDB taxonomy): Bacteria > Chloroflexota > Dehalococcoidia > Lucifugimonadales > JAGWBF01 > CBDFGQ01. The sequence goes on along the minus strand of CBDFGQ010000008.1, from coordinate 254,666 downwards.
TCTGCCCCCGCCTCGACCAGTTGAAGGCTCAATGCGGTGTCCAGCACATCGCCGCTGGTAAGGCCCAGATGAATCCATCGGCCCTCCTCGCCGAGTCCCTCGGTCACGGAACCGAGGAAGGCCGTAACGTCATGGCGTGTCCGCTGGAAAATCTCGTCCATGCGCTGCGGGTTGTACCTGGCATGGCGGAGTTTCTCCATATCCTCCTGAGGAATGACTCCCTCCTCGGCCCACGCCTCACACACTGCCAGCTCGACCTGGAGCCACTTGCTGTACTTGTTTTCGTCGGACCAGACCCGCTTCATTGCGGGCCGGGAGTAGCGTTCTATCAACTTCTATTCACCTGAAAGTGGTCCTTCTCCCATATCCGCCCAGTCTTCAAGGCCCTGGATAACGTCCTTGAAGTCGTGAAGCTCCGTGTAGGGCATACCCTTTTCCCGCATAAGCTGGGCCAGCGGACCGTGGGCAAACACCTGGTCGGCTATGGACGCCGGGCAGAAATCGGACCGCCCATCTCCCACGTATATGATGCCGTATCCCCTCCTCCTGTACTCGCCCAGGGCCCTACACTTGCAGTTTCCCCACTGGCTGCAAACCTCCTGGGTCGAGGCACCCGATCCATCCCAAGGATACGGATATTCGTAGGCGATACCCTGTGGAGTAAACGTCGTTTTAACCGTATACCGGGGCACGGACTGAAGCCCTTCCCGCTCCAGCAGGGCGTCCACATAGAAGTCCAGGCCGACGGTCACTATCGCAAGGGGAATGTCCCTATCGAGGCAGAAGTACCACAGGTCCTTAAAATAGGGACGGAGGGTGGCCTTCTCCCTGACAATGGCCTGAAACTCTTCCACAGTCGCCTTCGTGCTGTTGAAGGCCCTCTCCTGATACTCCTTGAGGGTAATTATCTTCTGCTGGGACTGCTGTCTCAGTCGCCGCCAGGCGCCGTCCTCGCTGAAGTGCTCCAGCAGTAGCTGGGCCACATTCTCCACGGCGGTAGTGTCGTCGAAGTCGCAGAGAACGGCGGGACGGGCCCTCACCCCATGAGCTACCCCTTGAAAGGCGGCAAAAACCTCTCCAGAGGCACGTCGGCCCCCCAGCGAAGATCCTCTCCCCAATGTTCCCGGGTCCGCGGGATCACTGCTCACGGAGCCGCTGCTGGTGTCGCTCATAAGCCTCTCTTATATTGTCGTACTTGAGGCCCAGGATCTGGGCCGCCAGGTAGGCGGCGTTGCGAGCTCCCCAGGAGCCTACGGCCACGCAGGCCACCGGAACCCCTGGGGGCATCTGTGCCACGGCCATCAGCGCGTCAATCCCCTTCAGCTCACTGCTGGCCAGTGGGACTCCGATCACGGGTACGGCTGTCCAAGAGGCCAGCACCCCGGGCAACGCCGCAGCGCCGCCAGCGGCCGCGATGAACACCTCCACACCTCGCTCCCTGGAGGCCAGGGCGTACTCTCGCACCCGCTCGGGGTTGCGGTGCGCAGACATGACCCTTACTTCGTAGTCCACGCCAAGCTCCTCGAGCACCGCTACCGTCTGCTGCACGATAGGTTCGTCCGAGGCGCTGCCCATAACCACACTGACTAGAGGCAACGGCCGCCCCCCTTTCGCCTACTGATGGATCCGGCGTCGGAATTCGACGCCACAGGGCACAGTATACAGAAAACTGTCCAGGATGCGAAGGCCCACCCCGATGCCTCGCCTTTATAGTCGAACGGCCCTCTCCACCGGGGCGATGTCGGTCCTGTAGTGGGCATCCTGGATATGCAACCGCCGGATGTTGTCGTATGCGTTCTCCCTGGCCTCCGCCAGCGCCGCCCCACGGCCCACGACGGTTAGAACCCGACCGCCGTCGGTGAGGACTCTCCCGGATTCCCCATCGCCTTCGCGCCGTGTCCCGGCGTGGAAAATAAGGGCATCCGTATCAACGTCCTCCAGTCCAACAATAGGCAGCCCTCGAGAGTATGCACCGGGGTAGCCGCCCGAGGCCATAACCACCCCAACAGATGCACCCTCTTCCCACTGTACCGGCATGTCCGCGAGACCGCCCTCGATGCATGCTTGAACCGCGTCCACCAGGTCCGTACGCAGCAGTGGCAGGATTACCTGGGCCTCGGGGTCACCAAAGCGGCAATTGAACTCCAGCACCTTGGGCCCCTCGGAGGTCAGCATGAGCCCAGCGTAGAGGACCCCCTGATAGGGACATCCGTCGGCCGCCAGGGCCCTAATGACGGGGGCCATTATCTCGCTCCTGATTCGCTCGCCGAGCTGGGGAGTCCAGAACTCGGGAGGGCTGTAGCTACCCATCCCGCCTGTAATGGGTCCCTCGTCCCCGTCCAGCAGGCGCTTGTAGTCACAGGCGGCCACGAGGGGCGATATATTCTCGCCGTCGCAGAAGGCGAACACGCTCACCTCCCGGCCCTCCATCAGCTCCTCGACTACCACGGTGTCGCCCGCCTCCCCGAAGGTCCTGGCCTCCATGCACTGATACAGAGCTTCGAGGGCATCCTCTTTGCCACGGCACACAAGGGCTCCCTTCCCAGCCGCCAGGCCGTCGGCCTTGACCACCACGGGACCCCGGTGACTCGATAGAAAAGCTCGGGCCTCATCGTAGGCGCGGAATATATTGAAGTCTGGACCGGGGACGTCGTGCCTTTCCATTAGCTCTCTGGCGAATGCCTTGCTGGACTCAATCCTTGCCGCCGCCTGAGTTGGTCCAAAGACGGGCAGACCCCGTGCCTTGAACAGGTCAACGATTCCGCCGGCCAGAGGCGTTTCGGGTCCCACGATGGTGAGGTCTATGCCGTGCTCCTCAGCCAGCCGGGCCAGCCCCACCATTCCATCTGAAGGGTCCGAAAGGTTGGTGCACAGCGTAGAGGTGCCTGCATTACCCGGAACGGCGAATAGCTCGGTGACCCGCGGGCTGGTGTTGAGCCTCCAGGCGATGGCGTGCTCCCTGGCGCCAGAGCCAACTATGAGAACCTTCACTACAGTATTACCTCAGCCCACGATTCTGCGAGACCGTCAACTAAGTGCCTCACCTAAGAAAAGGGTTTTCCGGCAAAGTCTGCGGACGCTTGAATGTATATTCCCTCGTCAAGAAAATACTTAGAGGTGAGTCGTGCTGCGGTCTCCATGACGATCCGCACCTGCTGGCGTGCGCCGCATGTTATACGAACACTGGCATCGGCCGTACTGGACTGGGGCTCCAGCAAAACTGCCTCGACATCCGGGTGGAAGCCCTCAAGCTCGGACACATAGCTTTCACCCACGTCTCTTACGCGGTCACGCAACTGTCCCACCTCCGCCCGGGTATTCGAGCCGGAGGGCCCTGCGAGGCCGCACGCACACTACTCCCACTCTATGGTCCCCGGCGGCTTACTGGTTATATCGTAAACCACCCGGTTCACGTCGGGGACCTCGTTGATGATCCTGCTGGAGATGCGCGCCAGGACATCATAGGGGAGGCGCACCCAGTCGGCCGTCATCGCGTCCTCGCTGGTCACCGCACGTATCGCGACCACGTGGCTGTAGGTGCGGTCGTCACCCATGACGCCTACGCTCCGGCTGTCTGTGAGGACAGCAAAGGTCTGCCACAGCTGGTGATACAGATTTGCACCCTTTATTTCGTCGATAACGACCCAGTCGCAGCGGCGAAGGGTTTCCAGCTTCTCCGGTGTGACCTCCCCAATAATACGGATGGCCAAGCCCGGGCCAGGGAACGGCTGCCGGTATACCAACTCCTGAGGAAGGCCCAGGGCCAGACCCACTTCCCGCACCTCGTCCTTGAAAAGGTATCTAAGGGGCTCTACCAATTTTAGCTTCATGTCCGAGGGCAGGCCGCCAACGTTGTGATGTGTCTTTATCTTGGCGGCGGCCCTGTTCTCCGGAGAGCGGCTTTCTATGACGTCCGGGTAAAGGGTGCCCTGTGCCAGAAACGCGGTATTTTCCAGCTCCGCCGCCGACTCTTCGAACACACGGATAAACTCTTCACCAACGACCCGGCGCTTCTCCTCCGGGTCGGTTATCCCTATCAAGCGCCCGGTGAACCGCTCTGAGGCGTCCACGTATACCAGACTGAGCCCAAGGCTACGTCTAAATGTGTCCACGACCCGCTCCGGCTCCTCCAGGCGGAGCAAGCCATTATTCACGAATATGCAGGTAAGCTGGTCCCCTACGGCCTGGTGTACCAAAGCGGCCGTGACGGCCGAGTCCACGCCGCCGGAGAGGGCGCAGATTACCCTACCGTCCCCGACCTCGCGGCCGATCGCTTCGATGGACTGGCTCACGAAATTGTCGGGTGTCCAGGTACCCTGGCAGCCGCAGACCCGGTAAAGGAAGTTCTCCAGGATGGTTTTCCCGTGGACCGTATGGGCGACCTCCGGGTGGAACTGAAGTCCGAAGATGTTGCTTCCGTTGCCCATAACCGCGACTGGAGAATTGTCCGTATACCCCAGGGACAGGAAACCGGGAGGCAGTTCTTCGATCTGGTCCCCGTGGCTCATCCAGACGGGCATGGAAGGGGGCAGATCGGCAAAGATCGGGGACTGAGGGTCATTTTGGTGCAACACCGCATGGCCATACTCCCGCTTGAGGCCCCGGACCACCCGCCCGCCAAGCTGGTGGGTCAGCGCCTGCATGCCATAGCAGATACCCAGGATGGGAAGGGAGTGCTCGAACACCCAAGTGGGAGCGAGGGGAGACCCACGATCGTAGACGCTGGAAGGGCCCCCTGACAGGATCACCCCCCGGGGATTTATTCGGGCCACCTGCTCCCAGGAGGCTTCGGGGGGCACGATCTCGCAATAGACCTTGAGCTCTCTGACGCGGCGGGCGATGAGCCGGCTATACTGAGACCCCAGGTCCACTATCAGCACGCCCTCCCCCACACCTCCCGGCCTTGCCTCCGGCTCAACGCTCCCGGGCTGGCGCCGGCCCGCTATCTCCAGATAAGTGGATACCTCCAGGTCGTCGCTGGTGGCAACCCTTCGGCTTGGAGACTGGTCCGCGTCCGCCATACCACCTCTGGAGGCCATGTGCTGAAGCTCGACCCCAGATTAGCACCTGTGATATACTCAGTCAAGAACCGAATTGAAGCTCCGAAAAGGGTGGAGCCAGGCAGTTTGGGCACTTCTATCGCCGTCCATAGAGCCATCACGGAGGCCGTGGGCGTTCTCAGAGGGGGAGGGGTCGCAGCTTTCCCCACAGACACGCTCTACGGGCTCGGCGCCGACGCCAGTTGCGTAGAGGCCGTTACACGTGTTTTCCAGATAAAGGGCAGGCCCAGTGACATGGGGCTCCCCCTTCTGTTGGGGGCGATATGGGACCTGGAGCAGTTGGCCATCGATATACCCGACGTAGCCTGGACTCTAGCAGAACGCTTCTGGCCCGGACCCCTTACGCTGATACTCAGGAAATCTCTGGAAGTACCGGACGCAGTCACGGGGGGCAGGGACTCGGTGGGCGTGAGGATGCCTGATCATTGCGTCCCACTGACTTTGGTCAGGGAACTGGGCAGGCCCATCACAGGCACCAGCGCCAACCCCAGCGGCAGTCCCGACGCCGCCACCGCGGCGGATGTGAGGCGGCTCCTGGGAGACAGGCTTGACTACATCGTTGATGGGGGCACCGCTCCCGCTGGTAGGCCCTCTACTATAGTGGACGTCACGGAGTCCCGGCCCCAGCTGGTTCGTGTGGGGGCCATAGACCGCCAGACCCTCCAGTCCGTGTCGCCACTGCCCCTGGACGTACCCCGAACTGGGAGGACACGGGCTTGCGGATAGCCATAGGGAGCGACCACCGGGGTTACCACCTCAAACAGTCCGTAGTACCATTGCTGTCGGAGCTTGGGCACCAACACCAAGATATGGGATGCCATGGCACCGACTCGGTTGACTACCCCGACGTAGCTGAAAAGGTAGCCGTGGCCGTGGCCCGCGGTGAGGCGGACTACGGCGTGCTGATCTGCGCAAATGGCATAGGCATGAGCATATCAGCCAATAAGGTCCCGGGGGTAAGGGCCGCCCTGTGCTCGGACCCAATCAGCGCCAGGATGGCCCGCCAGCACAACGACGCCAACGTCCTTTGTATTGGCGGAGAGATAATAGGTGAATTGGTAGCCAAGGAGATTACCACGGCCTACTTGTCCGCCGAGTTCGAGGGTGGAAGGCACGCCCGGCGTGTCGGTAAGATTCGCCGACTGGAGAACTCCTCGCGTGCCGATGGCTTGCAATCGCCAGAGGACAACCAGCCCCAGGAGTAGAATGGGCCAGACCGCCGACCAGCTCTACGACCGGTACCGACAAGTCCTGGAAGAGGAAATACGGGAGTCCATCGCCGGCGAGGATGGCCTCCTGCATAACATGCTCCTCTACCAGTTGGGTTGGATGGACGAACAGGGCACGCCTCTTTCTGGCCCATCGGGTGAGCGGCTACACCCTACCCTGTGCCTGCTGTCCTCCGAGTCCGCGCTGGGAGACTATAGGCCGGCCCTCCCGGCGGCAGCCGCGGTGGAACTGGTCTATAACTACACCCTGATTCACGAAGACGTCCAGTCTGGGAGTCCCAACCGGGGCAACAGGGCTTCAGTGTGGTGGATATGGGGCCCGGGCCAGGCAATAAACGCCGGCGACGGGATGCACGCGCTGGCCCGGCTGACGCTCATGGGGCTTCTGGAGAAGGGCGTACCGGATTCCAGGGTACTAAGGGCGATGCAGCTCCTGGACCAGTCCTGTCTAAGGATGTGCGAGGGGCAGCACCTAGACCTGGTGTTTCAGGAGAAGCTGAGCATCGGGATTGACAACTACCTGACGATGGCGGCAGGCCGGAGGGGGGCTCTAACATCGTGCGCCATGGGACTAGGCGCCCTGGCAGTCACCGAGGATGAAGGGACACTAGAGGCATTCAAGCGATCCGGCGAGTGCTTGGGCATCGCCCTCCAGATTGCGGAGGACGTAAAGGAACTCGTGGACAGCACCACGGGTGACCAGCCCGCCGCAAGCGTCCTGAACAAGCGGAAGCTCCTACCCATAGTCTACGTCCTGGAAAAGGGAGACATCCATACCAAGAGGGAGCTAGGCACCATCTATTTCAAGCGAGTCCTGGAACCCGATGACGTCAAACAGGTTATTGCCATATTGAACGAGATGTCGGCGCTGGATTACGCGCGAGGGCGCGCTAGAGAGTACACCCAGCTTGCGGTGGATGCCCTGGCGGAGGTACATCTGACGGCGACGGGAAGGGAACAGCTGCAAAATTTCTGCCAGCAGGTAACCTCGGGGATTGGGTAGGACGTGGCCAAGAAGACGATCAGGGACGTGGACCTGGGCGGGAAGCGCGTTCTGGTGAGGGTGGACTTTAACGTCCCGATCGAGCAGGGGGCGGAGGCGCTGTCGTCCTACGACCACCGCCTGAGGGCGACCCTTCCCACTATCCAGTACCTGTTGGACCAAAAGTGCAAGATCATTCTCTGTTCCCATCTAGGCAGGCCCAAAGGGAAAGTGGTAGAGGAGCTGCGCATGGCTCCTGTGGCTGATAGACTGTCTGCCTTGCTGTCGCGCCCGGTAAAGAGCTTGAGGGACTGCGTTGGTCCCGAGCCGGAAAAGGCCGAGGCCACCATGGCTCCCGGCGACATCCTGATGCTGGAGAACCTGCGTTTTCATCCCGGAGAGGAGAAGCGGGACCCCACGTTTGCCATGGCCCTGGCCTCCCTGGCGGACATTTTCGTCATGGATGCGTTCGCAGTCGCCCACCGCGCCCATGCATCCACGGTGGGCGTGCCCCTGTACCTCCCCTCAGTGGCAGGGTTTTTGCTGGAACGAGAGCTGGATGTCATGGGGAAGGCCCTGGAGGCGCCTATCAGACCGCTGGCGGCCGTGATGGGCGGGGCCAAGGTAAGCGACAAGATCGTGGTCCTGGAAAATATCCTGAACCGGTTGGACCGGCTTTTTATCGGAGGAGGGGCGGCCGTGACCTTCCTGAGGAGCCTGGGCCATTCCATGGGTGCTTCGTCCGTAGACGAGGACAAGCTAGAGATGGGATCCCAGCTTTTACAGCGTGCCAGAGATGCGGGTATTTGTGTCCACCTACCACAGGATGTAGTGGTCTCTCCGGAATTTGCCGCCGAACCTAACGAGGTGCGCACCGTGAGCGTCGACAATGTGCCCGATGGATGGTACGTCATGGACATCGGCCCCGCAAGCGTAGAGGAGTACACGGCGGGGCTCCAAGGGTGCAGGACGGTGATCTGGAACGGGCCCATGGGCGTGCACGAGTTCCCGGCCTTCGCCGAGGGAACGCGCCGCATAGGCGAGGCCCTGGCAGGCCTCGACGCCACCATCGTGGTGGGCGGTGGATCCACCGCTGAGGCAGTGGAGGAGTTGGGCCTCGCCGACAGGATGACCCACGTTTCCACGGGCGGTGGCGCCTCCCTGGAGTTCATGGAGGGGAAGGAGCTGCCCGGCATCGCTGCGCTGACCGATAAGGACTCCGCCTAGAGGGGAACGGCATGATAGACCTGGCGGCCATCAGGGACTGCTACAAGACGACGCCGTCCAAGATAGTGATGCTTGTGGTGGACGGGCTGGGCGGCCTGCCCGACCCGGAGACCCGTCTATCGGAGCTGGAATCCGCGAGTACCCCCAACCTGGACCAGCTTGCCCAGCAGAGCGCCTGCGGCCTGACGGTGCCCGTGCTGCCCGGGATAACGCCGGGAAGCGGCCCAGGACACCTTGCCCTCTTCGGGTACGACCCTCTGAAGTACCTCATTGGAAGGGGCGTTCTGGAGGCCCTGGGCATCGAAGTCGCCCTCAAAGAGGGAGAGGTCTGCGCCAGGGGGAACTTCAGCACCGTCGATTCCCAGGGGCTTCTGGTGGATCGGAGGGCGGGCCGGATTCTCACCGAGGTCTCTACGCCTCTCTGCCGGGACCTGAACAAGATAGAAGTGGAGGGCGCTGAGCTTAACGTGTATCCCGTGGAGGGCTACCGGTTCGTGCTGCACATGCGGGGCGAGGGGCTCAGCGACAAGGCTACCGAGACCGACCCGCAGAGGACGGGTGTTCCGGCGCTAGTCGCCCAGCCTCTAGCCCCCGAGGGAGAAAGGACCGCCAGGATAATTAACGAGTTTGTCGCCCAGGCCAAGAAGGTCCTGGGAGGGGAAGAGCGGGCCAACATGGTGCTTCTCAGGGGCATCTCCAGCCTGCCCCACCTTCCTCCGATGGGAGAGACCTACGGGCTGACTCCCGCCGCCATCGCCGCCTACCCCATGTATCGCGGCCTCGCCACCACAGTCGGAATAAAAGTCATCCCCACGGGCAGGACATTCTCCGACGAGCTAGAGACCCTGGTCCAGTGCTACGAAGAGCACGACTTCTTCTACGTTCACTACAAGCCCGCCGATGCCGCCGGTGAGGACGGCGACTTTGAGGCGAAGGTCCGAGCCCTGGAGGAGCTGGACTCCTACATGCCCCGTTTGCGGGACCTGGAGCCAGACGTGCTTGTGATAGCCGGAGACCACTCCACGCCCGCGATCATGGCCGCCCATAGCTGGCATCCCGTGCCCCTCCTGATTCGCTCCCGCTGGACTCTGGGAGAGGGGGTCAGGTCCTTCTCGGAGCGCAGCTGCGCCGCCGGCCCCCTGGGCAGACTGCCGGCTACCCAGGTCATGCTTCTGGCCCTGGCCCATGCCGGTAAGCTGGCAAAGTACGGCCCGTAACGCCGGCCGAGACAGAGTTGGGTAGAGGACACAGGAACCACTTCCACCGTTGAGCCCATCCACAATACGTTGAGGTTACTGCCATGCCAGTTCCCATGGTCGTCGGCAACTGGAAGATGAACACCTCTGTCAACGAGGCCCGTGAGCTAGCCCAGGAGTTGGTGGCGTCTTTGGATGCCGTGCCCGGGGTTGAGAAGGTGATATGTCCTCCGTTCATATCGCTGGAGGCCGTTGGCACGGCAATACGTGGAAGCTCTGTCAGGCTGGGGGCTCAGAATATGTACTATCAGGACGAGGGGGCCTTTACCGGAGAAATCTCTCCCGCCATGCTCTCCCTCCTGTGTCAGTATGTTATTGTGGGTCACTCGGAGCGGAGGCAGCACTTCGGCGAAACCGACCAGCTAATAAACCTAAAGGTGAAGGCCGCGTTAACAGCGGCGCTGCGGCCCATCCTCTGCGTGGGGGAGACCCAGGAGCAGCGGGGCGAAGGCAGGGCGGCCGAGATAATCGCTGGCCAGGTCAAGGCTGGTCTGAAGGGGGTCGCCGACATAACCCAGCTGGCGATCGCCTACGAGCCCGTATGGGCCATAGGCACAGGGCTGGCCGCGACGCCCCAGGAGGCGTCGGAGATCATGGGCGGAGTCATCCTCCGGATCCTCACAGACCTCTACGGGGCCGAAGCCGCCAAAGGGGTTCCGCTGCTCTACGGGGGCAGCGTCAACCCCGACAACGTCGAGGGCTTCGTGAGGGAAGAGAGTATCCACGGTGCGCTGGTGGGGGGCGCCAGCCTCCGCGCCGACCAGTTCGCGGAGATCGCCAGAATAACGGCGGGTGCCAAGGGTAGGGCGTAACGCGCCCCATGCCCATCAGCCGAGATGAATGTGAGTCTGGTAGGCCTGAGCTATCCATGTAAATCACACAAGTCCTAAGATCGAACCCCTGACTCTACTTGTTCAGTCGATGCGGCCGATGTACGCTTACGACAAACAGTCGACAGGAATGGGAATCCAGCCCAGGTAGCACCCCACAGGGTGACCCGTCCTCCATCAAACGAAGTGTCCCCATCAAAAGTGTCCGTAGTTTTTGTCGTAGGCCCCACTGCCGCGGGTAAGAGCGCCTTGGCCTTGGAGCTGGCCCAGGCGTACAACGGCGAAATCGTCAACGCCGACAGCCGACAGGTATATCGCCACATGGACATCGGCACCTCCAAGCCCTCTCCCCAGGACCTGGCCCAGATGCCCCACCACCTGATAGACATACTCGACCCGGACCAGGAGTTCAACCTGGCCATGTTCCTGGCCCTGGCCTCCCAGGCCATCCAAAACATCCAGCGGAGGGGCAGGCTTCCCATAGTCACGGGCGGCACCGGGCAGTACATCTGGGCCCTGGTGGAGGGCTGGCGCGTCCCCCACGTCCCTCCCAACCCTACCTTGAGGGCCGACCTAGAGAGTAGAGCGTGCCGCGAAGGCCCCGAGGCGATACATCGCCAGCTGGCCGAAGTAGATCCGGCGGCGGCGTCCAAAACACATCCCCACAATCTCCGGCGGGTAATACGCGCCCTGGAGGTCTACCACGCCACTGGCATATCACCCTTAACCGACCACCGTAGGCAGCGGCCGCCCTACGATTGCCTGGTAGTCGGGCTCACGATGGAACGACAAGAGCTATATCAGGCCATTGACCGTCGTGTGGGGGAGATGCTGGAGAACGGGTTGGTGGAGGAGGTGCGCGGCCTCCTGGAAAGAGGCTATGGTCCGGACCTGCCCTGCATGTCCAGTATGGGCTACAAGGAGATCGCGCTCCACATTCGCGGTGAGATCAACCTGGAGGAGGCAGCCAGGCGAATCCAGAATCAGACCCACCGTCTCGCCCGGCACCAGCACGCCTGGTTCCGCCCGGGTGACCCCAGGATCCACTGGCTGGAGGCGGGCCCGGATACACCCGGTCAGGCCAAGACCCTGGTGGAAAGCTTTTTAAGCCGGGGAATTGGCTGTGATAAAATGGGCTCAGCCAGGGAGGAGTTGCTGCCATGAAATTCTCCAAGATGCAGGGTGCGGGCAACGACTACATATTCATAGACGCCCGGTCGACCGAGGCCGACTGGCCGGCCCTTGCCACCGCCATGAGCGACCGCCACTTCGGAGTGGGCGGGGACGGGATCATCCTCATCCTGCCATCCCAGGTGGCCCATCTGAGGATGCGCACGTTCAACGCCGACGGCTCCGAAGGAGAGATGTGTGGGAACGGGATACGCTGCTTCGCCAAGTACGCCATCGAACGGGGCATAGTCCAGCCAGACCAGGGTGGACTGAGGGTGGAGACCCTGGGCGGGATCAGGACCGTCGTGCCGATAATGGAAGACGGCAAAGTCGTGCGGGCCAGGGTCGATATGGGGGCTCCAAAGCTGGAGCCGCATCAAGTGCCGGTGGAGGTCGACAGAGCGCTGGGGCAGAAGATTGGAAAGGCCGTGGTCAATTACCCAGTCAAAATCGAGGGCAGGGAACTGAAGCTCAGCTTCGTCTCCATGGGCAATCCCCATGCAGTGGCGTTCATCGAGGAGCCGGTGGACAGGTTCCCACTGCACCTCGTTGGACCCCAGGTGGAGCGACACCCCATGTTCCCCCGGCGGGTGAACTTCGAGATAGTCAACGTGGAAGCCGAGGGACTCATACAGGCCCGAGTGTGGGAGCGGGGCTCGGGGGAGACCATGGCCTGCGGTAGCGGCGCCTCTGCCATAATCGTGGCCTCTCGGCTGCTGGGGCTCACCGGCGACGCCGTTGACATAACTCTCCCCGGCGGCACGCTGAACGTTAGCTGGGACGGCGAGGGGGAGGTGTACCTGGAGGGCGACGCCGTGGAGGTATTCCAGGGCGAGTGGAGGGACAACAAGTAAAATATGTTAATGGATCCTTACCGTAGGCCAAAGGACGAAATTAATGCCGTCTGGAAGAAAAATGGATGGCCATTTCCAACTGGCTTCTACCAAGCTTTTGATTTGCCTGGCCAGTGGTCTCCCTACCAAGAGTTTAGGCTTGAGGGCAGTGATTGGCAGGTCGTTTTTTGCTCCGAGGCCGTGCCCTTGCCTCAGTTTGATTCGACTGGAACGATGAAAGTATCATTGATTGAGCCACCATCTTTACTCATCTATGCGATAGGGAAAGGAGATGCTCCGGCTGATTGCATACATACCGCACGTGACTCGGTTGAAGCCTTGGCTGGCTTGCTGAGCGTCGTTTTGGGTAAAGGGAATCCTATACTTAACAAAGTGCAGAGTGGTGCCTATTTGAACGATAAGCCCGAAAAAACCACCTACTTTCCTGCCGGAACGTGGGTCACCAGCACAGCGATGACTAAACAATATGCCGTAGAGGCCTTGGGGAAATTCTCTAGAAAGCCGCTTAAGACCATCCCGGACCATATCAATCGTGCTCTCCGCTGGTATGGGAAGGGGATTTCAGACGAGAATCCCGTTGTCAAATTCATCTCGCTTTACCAATCGTCCCTTGCCATAGTTGGGCGCTGGCATCGTGAAACCCATCGGGAAGCATACATCGATGAATGCGATCCGACTAAGGGGAGAAACCCACCAGTAAGACGCATGTTTGGAGATTGGGTTCGGGACGTAACTAACCCAAAAGATGCTGCTGAAGAAACAGAGAGATTTCAGCATTTCCGTAGAATGGTAGGCGTAAGGAATGACGTCCTCAAGGGTGGCAGACTTACCGTGGAAGAAGATGATGTTATCTGTGCAGTGTCATGTTCGTTACAGCTGCTAAACTGGGCCCTTAGCGAGTTAACGCCTGCACAACCGTAGTGCGAAGATAGAGGTAAATTGAATGAAATTTTCCAAACGGCTTGACCGGCTGGCGCCCTACCCCTTCGTGGAGATATCCCGCATCCTCGCCGAGAAGCGGGCCGCCGGGGAGGACGTGGTCACCTTCGGCATCGGGGACCCCGACATCCCCACGCCATCCCACATTATAGAGCGGCTGGTGCAGGCATCCTACAGCCTGCCCAATCACCGCTATCCCGAGTCGGATGGCCTTCCCGAGCTACGGGGCGCCATCGCAGGCTGGTACGAAGAGCGCTTCGGGGTCAGGCTGGACCCCGATACGGAGGTGCTGCCGCTCATCGGCGCCAAGGAGGGCATAGGCCACGTGGCCCTCTGCTTCCTCGACCCCGGAGACCTAGCGCTGGTGCCCGACCCTGCCTATCCCGTGTACGCCGTAGGGACCATGTTCGCCGGCGGGGAGACCTTCCGCATGCCCCTTTTGGAGGAGAATGGATGGCTGCCGGACCTGGATGCCATACCGGCCGAGGTTGCCAGAGGTGCTCGGGTCCTCTGGCTCAACTACCCAAACAACCCCACAGGGGCCGTTGCCACAGAAGAGTATTACCATAAGGCAATAGAGTTCGCCCGTAAGTACGACATTGCGGTGCTCCACGACGCCGCCTACAGCGAGGTGGTCTACGACGGCTACCGGGCACCCAGCTTTCTGGAGGTGGACGGTGCCAGAGAGGTGGGGCTTGAGTTCCACTCCCTCTCCAAATGCTTCAACATGACGGGCTGGCGCATCGGCATGGCCGTGGGCAACGCCGACATGATTAAGGCACTGTTCCAGATTAAGGCCAACCTAGACTCGGGCATCCCTCAGGCAATCCAGGAGATGGCCATGGAGGCCCTTACCGGACCTCAGGACCCCATTCAGCACAACAACGCCATATACCAGCGACGCCGGGACAGGCTCGTGGACGTGCTCACCACGCTTGGCCTGCGGGTGACCCCGCCCAAGGCCTGCCTGTACATCTGGGCCAGGATCCCCCAGGGTTACACATCCGCCGAGTTCGCCGCCCGCCTCCTGGATGACCTGACCATCGTGGTTACGCCAGGCTCCAGCTACGGTGAATACGGCGAAGGGTACATACGCCTGTCCCTTACCACCCCAGACGAGCAGGTAGAGGTGGGCGCAAAGCGGCTGGCGTCCTGGCAAATACCCCCTCCAAGCGGGGGATAGGAGGCAACTACCATTCCTAGAGCGCCCATAGACACCAAGTCTGAGTCCGAACGGGCCCTTCTGGCCAGTGTGGGGAAAAAGGCCGGGACGTCCTCTGGAGCCTGGATGAGTCGCTGGAGGAACTCCGGCTGCTGGCCCACACCGCCGGGGCCGAGGTCGCTGGAACTATCACCCAGAACCTGGACAGGCCCAGCCACCACTACCTGGGCACGGGGAAGCTAGAAGAGCTAAAGGAACTCACGGCGCAGACCGGTTGCGAACTGGTAATCTTCGACGACGAGCTCACCCCCACTCAGCAGCGCAACCTGGAGAACGCGCTGAAGGTCAAGGTGATCGATAGGACGGCCCTGATCCTGGACATCTTCTCTCGCCACGCCCGCACCCGAGAGGGCCAGCTACAGGTGGAGCTGGCCCAGCACCGGTACCTGCTGCCCCGGCTGGCGGGCCAATGGTCCCACCTGGAGCGGCTGGGTGGCGGAATAGGGACCCGGGGCCCCGGGGAAACCCAGCTGGAGACGGACCGACGCCTCATCCGCAAACGGATCCAGCGGCTCGATCAGGAGCTGGAGCTTGTCCGCCAGCGCCGGACATCGTACATGAGCCGCCGGAAGCAGGCCCGCCTGCCCGTGGTCTCGCTGGTTGGATACACCAACGCGGGAAAGAGCACCCTATTCAACGCGTTGAGCAAGGCCGGCGTGGTCGTCCAGGACAAGCTGTTCTCTACACTAGACCCGGTAACCAGACGCATCCGGCTTTCCGGAGGCGAGCAGGTGCTCCTAAGCGATACGGTGGGGTTTATAAACAAGCTGCCTTCCACGGTCGCGGCCGCCTTCCGGGCCACCCTGGAGGAGCTCCACGAGGCGGACCTGCTCGTGCACGTCATTGACATAACCCACCCGAAGGCTGCCGAACAGGCGGAAGTGGTGGAAGACACACTACGCCAATTGGAGCTGGACGCAAAACCAACCCTCCTGGCCGTCAACAAAGTGGACCTGCTGGTCCCGCCGGGGGATGGAAATCGGGACCGAGATTTGCCCATCGAGTCTCGTCGCTCCGGCGTGCTCGTTTCGGCCGCCCGTGGCTGGAACCTGGACCGGCTCCTGGAGGAGATACAGGCCAGGCTGGGCGAAGCCAGGCAACAGAGGCCGCCCGTGGTAATGGTAGGCGAGTGAGGCGACGACGCAGGCCTACCCCTCGACTGGGTCAGCCTTCGTGGTCAGCTCAGCCGAAAGGTCCGGATGGCGGTGATGCCACCCTCATCCTTCGCCAAGCTGGGGAAAGGCTCTCGTTCCTCTCCAACCAGGGTAGAGGGGATTCCATGCACCCATTCCCGCTCGATGTGGGAATGTTAGGCCTGCCCTGAGCCCGTCGAAGGCATGGAGGGTGTTTCTCCCGCACGAAGATGTTTCCCGCTAAAGGCCCCTTGTAGGTCCCGCCTGATATTGGTTCGCACAATACATGTTATGTGAATGACTGCCGCAAAAATGCTTGACATAAGAAACGGGACCTATTAGATGGGTATTCGTACCATCGTCCGTGACGGTTACTGGTTCCCCATTGCGTTGGTTCTCGCCTTACTCTGCCTAACACCATTTTGCTTCTATCCTACCCAACTCCGCTTGTGGCTGTACTCAACTTTGGCCACGACAAGGCTGTTTGGCATGGGGAAAGACCCCCGGGCCGGTGCAGTTTCGATGGGACTCAAACTGTGGACTTACTATCACCCGCCCAGTGTGCTTGCTGCTTTGGCGTTAGTGCCCGTAGGGGCGCCGCTAGCACTGTGGTTCGGCTTGGGGCTCAGGTCCGAATGGGGTCTGACTCTACAGGACAATGTTGACATCGTGCAGTTGATTACGTCCAGTATCGTGGGCGGGGTAGCCGTCGATGTCTTTCTGCTATTCCAACTGCCACGAATGCTTCGGCCTCGGCTTCATTTTTGTTACCTGAAGCACAAAGACGGCTCAGACATGAGAGAGGCTTATCTGGAAGTCTACCGCCCCGAACTCGAGCTCACTGGAGGGTATTGGCAGTGGGTCCACCTTCGCATCACCAACGTCGGCACTATATATTACTCCCGTTTCACGCTAGCGTGTGAGCTCCCCAACGAAGACTGGGGAGGAACCTATGTGATCAGTAGAGATGACGACTATTACAACTTGTACAAAGCCAACGGCGAGCAAATCAAACAATTCAATCCAGACCTGGGTCGGGGACCTGAATACTTGCGTCGGTATACCCTCAGGCAGCAAAAGAACCAAATCGATTTCGAGCCACGCGACGACCCCCGCGATACGGGACCAGGGGATGCCTCTGTCTACTCCTTTTGCGTGAGGCCACCGGCGGTGCAAGAACGCACGTCGTTCAAGCTTCAGTTAAGAGTGGCGGCGGACCAGGCCAGCGGGCAGACAATAAAATACCTGAAGATGGTCGTACTACCCAAACCGACGCCGGATACAAGTTAGGAATGTTCCGCTACGGGTTCCGAGGAGGTCGCTTCGGTGGCTGCGCCCTACTCCGCGGCGCCGAAGATGGCCACTGAGGCGGTGAAGGAGCCTGGGCGGCCGCCCAGGTTGTGGGTGAGGCCCAGGTCAGCCTTCTGAAGCTGTCGGGCCCCGGCCTTGCCCTGGAGCTGCTTATACACTTCGTATATCATTCGGATGCCGCTGGCGCCGATGGGATGGCCGAAGCACTTGAGCCCGCCGTCGGTGTTTATGGGCAGGTCTCCCTCTAGGGTAAAGCTGCCGGCCTCCACGTCTTCCCTGGCTCTCCCCCTGGGACTGAAGCCCAGGTCCTCGGCTATTATAAGCTCCGTGATGGTAAAGCAGTCGTGGACTATGGCCAGGTCGATCTCCTCCCGGGGACCGGTAATCTCAGCCTCCTGGTAGGCCGCCTGGCCCGCCCTCACGTTCTCCGGGAAGTGGACGAAGTCCCAATCGTCTCTCAGCAGGCCAAAGGAGCCCACCGCCAGCCCGAGACCCTTTACCAGAACGTAGTCCCGACGCATGCTATTTGCGATCTCCGGGGTGGTAATAATGGCCGCCGCAGCCCCATCGCTGACTCCGCAGCAGTCGTACAGCCCCAGCGGCCACGCGATCATGGGGGCGTTCATGACCTGTTCCACGCTCACCTCACGCTGGAAGTGGGCCTTGGGGTTCAGGGTCCCATTATGGTGGTTTTTGGAGGCTATCTCGGCCAGTACCCTCTTACCCTCGTCGTAGGGTATGTCGTAGTGGTGGAAGTAGCGGGTGGCGGCCATGGCAAACTGGGACGGTGGGGGCGTAGGAGGGGCCACCTCGCTACCCACTCCCTCGGACAGCGCCAGTCCTGAGAATCCTGAGTCCTTCAGCTTTTCCACGCCCAGCGCCAGCACTATGTCGTAGATGCCGGCGGCCACGGCGTAGCTGGCGTTCCGGAAGGCGTCGGTGGCCGTCGCGCAGGCGTTCTCCACTCGGGTAATGGGCACGTAGTCCAGCTTGAGTGCCTGGGCCAGGGGCTGGCCCGTTCGGAAGGTCTGGACGGTGCCCAGCCAGGCGGCCTGTATGTCCTTGGGACCTATTCCCGCGTCTTCGTAGGCTTCGTAGGCCGACTCAATCATCAGGTCGGCGGCGCCCGCGTCCCACCGCTCACCGAACTTGGTGCAGCCCATTCCGACGATGGCGACTCTATCCTTTATTCCCCGCATTACACTCCTCCCAAGTTATGTCAATTACGTAAAAAGGTTGCCGTGCTTCGTGTCACTGTGAGTTAACCCCTCACAGGAACAGACTTCCAGAAGTAGTTGTGTATACCGTTTACCACCCTCAGCTTCCTGAAGCTCATCTCCACGGGCATCCCTATGTGCACCTCGTCAAGCTCACGGTCCGTCATCATGCACAGCATCCGCCCGCCGCAATCGAAGTTCACCACCGTGACCACCAGCGGTGTATCCGTGGTGCCGGCCAGGTAGTCCATGGAGTAGGTGAACACGGTCGCCTTCTGGTCGGAGAGGCGGAGGGGCTGGGAATCATCCTTGGCCTGGCACATGGTGCACACCCGTTGAGGAGGGTACTGTATGGAGCCGCAGGCGTTGCACTTGTCGCCATAAAGTCGGATATTCTGGTCCCCTTCCCGCCACAGGGCGGTGACCGAAGGCACCGCCGGAGGAGGGCGCCTGGCGGCATCGGATGTCCAAACGTCCCGCCACCGGGCGTAGGTCTCGTAGCTCGGCAGCATCAGCTTGGACTCCATCTGCGCCTTTACGCTCTGCTGGCCTTTCGCATCCTCGATGTCCGAGGTCACTCGGAAGGACAGGACGTCGCTGCCATCGCCGTAGCTTGCGGTCAGCAGCAAATCTCCCTCTTTGGACTCCTCAAGGGCGGAAACCAAGAGCATCAACGGGTAGGCCGCGCCCGTGTTCCCCAGCTTTCCAAAGAGGGGGTCCTGGAGCTGCTCCTGGGAGAACCCCATGCGCCGACCCAGCTGCGAATGACGGCGGGCGTCGGGGGCGTAGAGGCAGACCCTGGCGAAATCTTTGGGGGAGAGGCCGTACTTGGTCATGAAGCCGCCCACGGCCTCGCTAAGGAGCCGGTCCAGCCCCTCCTCGGTCGTGAAACGGTCCTCCCAGGAGCGGACAAACTGGTCTCCCTGGGAGCGCCACACGTCCAGCATGTTCTCGGAGATGGAATGGGTGCCCTCGATGGTCGAGACCACCCCGTCCTGCGCCAGGAGGAGCGCGGCGGCGCCGTCTCCCAGGTTACGCTCCGCGTCTGCTCTGGGGCCTGCCATACGGGTATCCGAGGCCACCACCAGGACCTGTCGCGCCGAGCCTCCATTGATGGTGTCCATGGCCATCTTGGTAGCCGTGGTGCCGGCCCGCAGGACGCCTGTCACGTCGGCCGTAAGTATGTCCCGGCGCAGGTCAAGGGCCGTTGCTACAATGGAGGCGCACTGTTTCTCGACGTAGGGAGGGGTCGTAGTGGCGAAGAGGAGGGCGTCCACTTCCTGGGGGTCGGTGCCGCCTAGGCAGTCCCTCGCCGCGGCAACCGCCATGGTCACGCTATCTTCGTCGAAATTGGCGACGGCCTTCTCAGCCGACGAGCCCCAACCCTCGGTCTCCTTCCCCAGTCGGTATCTGGGAACGTGGACCCCAAAGGCTTTGATGCCTACCATGCCCACTACCTCCGCCAGCTTCTGCCTAATCCTAACAGCCACCATTCCAGAGTGTCAACGAGCCCGGTTCTCGAACGCCAGGCCGGCGCCAGATGGCGGAGTGCCGGATGCGCCAGCGGTCCTATTCTCGGTCCACACCTCGTGATAAACTACTTCGAAGCCCAGATGGAGACCTTTTCGCGGGAGGCCCACACCATGGACATACAGCCTTTCGAGGTGCATGTTCCCGAAGCGACCCTCGAGGACCTGCGACAGCGCCTGGCCAGCACCCGCTGGCCCGACGAGATCCCAGGCTCCCAGTGGGACTACGGCTCGAGCCTGGCCTACGTAAAGGAGCTGGTGGAGTACTGGCGCACGGGCTTCGACTGGCGCGCCCAGGAGCGTTACATCAACTCTTTCGCCCACTTTCGCGCGGAGGTAGATGGACTGGGCATCCACTTCATTCACGAGGACGGCAAGGGGCCCAACCCCCTTCCCCTCATAATAACCCACGGTTGGCCCAGCACCTTCTGGGAGATACTGAAGATCGTTCCCCTGCTCACCGACCCCGGCTCCCACGGAGGAGACCCCGCCGACTCTTTCCACGTGGTGGTACCATCCATGCCCGGATACGGGTACTCGGACCGGCCAACGGAGCGGGGTATGGACATCCTCAGAATCGCGGACCTTTGGGCGCAGCTCATGACGGAAGGGCTGGGCTACAGCCGGTTCGGTGCCCAGGGCGGAGACTGGGGCGCCAGCGTCACGGCCCGCCTGGGCTACTCCTACCCCCAGCACCTGATAGGTATTCACGTCACCTCGGTGGCCGGCTCCACCGCACTCCCCTACACTGGACCGGGCGCCCGGGAGCTGTCCGAGGCAGAGAAAGGGCTGCTACAAGAGCGGGAGGCCTGGCGGGAGGCCGAGGGCGGATACTCTCACATCCAGGGAACGAAGCCCCAGACCCTCTCCTACGGGCTGAACGATTCTCCGGCGGGCCTGGCCGCCTGGATCGTGGAGAAGTTCCGCACCTGGAGCGACTGCGACGGCGAGGTGGAGCGGATCTACACCAAGGACGAGCTGCTGACCAATGTGACCATCTACTGGGCGACCCAGACCATTAACTCATCAACCCGCCTGTACTACGAGTCACAGCACAACCCCTGGCGGTTCGAACCGGGGCAGCGCATCCAGGTCCCCTGCGGGGTGGCCGTTTTCCCCAAGGAGCTGAGCCATCCCCCGCGGGAGTGGGCCGAGCGCTCCTACAACGTGCAACGGTGGACGGTGATGCCTCGGGGGGGCCACTTCGCCGCCCTGGAGGAGCCGGAGATGCTGGTCGAGGACATAAGGGCCTTTTTTCGGCCCATGCGGTAGGCTAACCTGGTGGTCAGTCCATAATCTATGGTCACCTTGCATCCGCGCTGAATCCGCCCCACCACCAGATGCTTCGCTTTGCTCAGAATGACAAGTCTACCGTAAGACTGAACACTAGGTGAGATCACCCTAGCAAAAAAGGCCGGAAGGTGTTATGTTAACCTAGCCATAGCACACCGTGAGCCGGCTATGGTTATAGGTACGCCCGCTAACGGACGCCCCCGGTCACGCGGTCTACCACTTCCTGGCGAACTTGCGCAGGCTCCTCAGCTCCCTGGGCGGCTCCATCTTGGAACCCCTGATGGTGTAGGAAACCTCACTTACGTACAGGTCACCCTTAGAGTCCACGGCGATGCCGTGGGGCGCGATGAACTGGTCGGGGCCCTCTCCCTCTTCGGGGCTGCCAAACCGGCACACCATGTTCCCCTTAAGGTCGTAGATACTCACGCGGTGGCCGAGCCCAGGCGCGTCATCAACGCCGGCCATTCCGTTGAGCTCTCCTATATATATGTGGTCCTGCCAGAGCACCATGGCGTCGGGCCGGTGGATGTTGTTCCACATGGTGATGAATTTGCCCTTGGCGTCGAAAATCTGAATGCGGTGGGCCTCCCGGTCCACCACGTAGACCTTGTCCTCGCCGTCGATGGCGATGTTGTGGGGGCGGATGAACTGGCCGGCGTCGATGCCTGGGCTGCCCCAGGAGAACTTGTATTCGCCGGCGGCGGAAAACACGTGGACACGGGAGTTGCCGTATCCGTCGGAAACGTAGACGTCGCCGTTGCTCGGCATGATCGCCGCCGAGGTGGGACGGTTAAAGGGCTGGCCGCCCCATTTGGGGGCAGGCTGGTCCCGCTGCCCGATCTCCATCAGCTTCTCGCCCTGGGAGCTATACTTCTGGATGGTGTGGAGCCCGTCATCGGCCGCCAGCACCGAGTCGTCGTGGGCGATGTACAGCCCATGGGTCCGGTTGCTGAATAGGCCTTCGCCAAAGGACCTTAGGAAATTGCCCTCCCGGTCGAAGACGATGATGGGATGCTCTCCTCGGGTAAGGACGTACACGTTGTCCTGAGAGTCCACGGCCACGCCCGGACACTCGAGGAAGGTCCAGCCCTCGGGAAGCTTTCCCCAGCCTTCCAGGGGCTCAAACGTCATGGCACCGGTTCCCAGCGCTATCGTCATATCCAACCCACCTCCTTCGAACGTACCGCTCACCCGGTTATACCTGCAAACGGACAACGAGGTTGTCGGGACCACTGAATCCCCACAATGCGTCGGGAGGCCAATATACAAGGCGCCGCTAACCCCGTCAAGGCGGGCGCCGTCCGGCTGGTTGATGCCCCAATACGGTGGGGGTATGATGACTCCGTGGCGGCTGGGCGCAGCGGGAACGTGCGGGCAGGTATGCCCTTACGTGGGTGATAGGCGGTGGACAGGCATCTGCCGAGATGACGATGGAGCGAGTAAGAGCGCCCAGCCAAACTGTAGAAGGAGGGGCAGCCATGGCAGATGAGATAGGACTTTTTGAGGCCATGCATACTCAGCGGGCCATACGGTATTTCAAGCCGGACCCCGTGCCTGATGAGCTTATCGAAAAGATAATGGAGGCGGCGATCAGGGCCCCAAGCGGCGGCAACCGCCAGCACTGGGCATTCATCGTGATCCGAGACCCGGAGACCCGCCGCAGGATCGCGGAGTTATTTCGCAGTGCGGCAGGACCTCCAGTCACCCCCGATACGACCCGGAGGCAGCGGCGCATCTACGGCGCCGCGGCTCACCTGGCGCAACACCTGGAGGATGTGCCGGTGCTTCTGCTCGCCTGCATCCGCAAAGATGGCTCCCCCAGCGAGCTGACGAGGGGAGCGTCCATATTCCCGGCCGTCCAGAACATCCTCCTGGCCGCCAGAGGACTTGGACTGGGCAGCGTACTTACCACCCGGCAGAAGCATTCGGAAGCCCAGATCAAGCGCCTGCTAGGGATTCCCGATGACGTGGAGACGGCGGCTCTGCTCCCCATCGGCTATCCCGCCGAGGGCGTGGGGTACGGGCCTACGGGCCGACGACCCCTGGAGGAGGTAGTATTCTACGACAGATGGGAGGGCCGCTGAGCCCAGCATCTCAAGGCGACGATGTGCTAGAATCGGTGTTCGCGGCCGGGCGCCGTCCGCAGGCATGGTCCAGGTGCCGGGGCGCCAGGGGGGACAGTTGGTAACCAAGTCAAGCCAACGCCTCGTAACGCTACAAAGGTTACGGGGCGTATTCTACGGGTGGTGGTTGGTAGGCATCGCCGGATTCCTCATGGCCATCACCTCGGTTCCGATGTTCCATGCCCTGGGAATATGGAGCGTGGCCCTGGAGCGCCAGTTCGGCTGGTCCCGTACCCAGCTGTCCTTCGCCTTCGTCTTCACACGCATAGAGGGTGGCATCATGGGTCCGGTGGAGGGATACCTCACCGACCGCCTGGGCACGAGGCGCATGGTGCTCATCGGCATGTCCATACTGGGTATGGGCTTTCTGCTGTTCGGCCGGGTAGAGAACCTGTGGATGTTCTACCTGGCCTTCATCGTAATGGCGCTGGGCCAGGGCCTGGGGGGCTGGTTACCCATCATGACGCTGCTCAACAACTGGTTTGTGCGCCGCCGCTCAACGGCGATAGGCTGGGCCAACGTGGGCAGCCGCGGCGGGGCCCTGTTCCTGGTGCCCGCCATAGCCTGGGCGGTAGACCCAGAAGCCGACCGACTGGGCTGGCCACTGACAGCCACGATTCTGGGTGCTTTCATCCTGCTGGTAGCCTTCCCCGTTACACGATTGATCCGCAACCGCCCAGAGGAGTACGGCCTGATTCCCGACGGCAACCCCGCCACGGCCGAAGGGCCCGCGGCGGACACGGGTCCGGTCCGACTGGAGCCGGGCCAAGTCCAGCAGGCAGAGTTTACCGCCAGCCAAGCCATACGAACGCCTGCATTCTGGTGTATCACCCTTGGGCACGGCCTGATGTCCATGCTCATAGTCACCGTGATGGGCCACCTGGCCCTTATGCTCACCGACCAGGGTCTCTCTCTGCAGACCGCGGCCTGGGTACTAACCGTTTACACCGCTACGTCGATGGTCTTTCAGATAGTGGGTGGTTACGTAGGAGACCGCCTCCCAAAGAACGTGGCCATCTTTGTGTTTTCGACCATTCAGGGAGGCTCAGTGCTGGCCATCACCCTGGCCCACTCCGTGCCCATGGCTGTCCTGTTCGCGGTTGCCTTTGGAATCGGGATGGGCGGCCGCAACCCCCTGGTGGTGGCCATCCGGGGTGACTACTTCGGGCGCAAGGCTTTCGGTAGCATAATGGGCCTCTCATTGCTCCCGATGAACGTGTTCCTGCTGATAGCCCCCCTGCTGACTGGGGTTTACCGGGACGCTCATGGCGAGGGCGGCTACATACTTCCATTCAACCTACTGGGGGCCTTCTGTTTCGTGGGAGGGTTCCTGTTCCTGCTGGCGAAAAAGCCGTCCCCTCCACCGCGCCCTACCAGGTCTTGACCCAGCCGTCAGCGTGGCGCAGGACACAATTCATGTGGCCTCAAGGTGGGTAATCGGAAATGCCGGTAGTGATACAATCCAACATTTCGGCCAGCCGCCTGCGGGAAAGCCACGGCGGAGGCCCGGCCGTCGGGGGTCCTTGGTGACACAGGTCAGCCGGCGCTTTGACCCACTGGCCCGTTTTCGGGGTGTGTTTTACGGCTGGTGGCTGGTGGCCATCGCCGCTCTGATAATAGCGCTGGGGTCCGTACCCCTGTTCTACGCCCTTGGGATCTGGGCCGTGGCACTGGAGCACGACTTCCAATGGACCCGTACCCAGCTGTTTTTTGCCTTCGTGTTTACTCGCATAGAGGGCAGCGTCATGGGTCCACTTGGGGGGTACCTCACCGAACGCGTCGGCTCCCGCCGGATGGTGCTGATAGGGATGTCGATCATGGGCGCGGGACTGCTGCTCTTCAGCACAACCCAGAACCTGTGGATGTTTTATCTGGCGTTTCTGCTGATGGCCGCTGGCCAGGGTCTGGGCAGCTGGATGCCGCTGATGACGGCCGTGAACTTCTGGTTTGTGCGCCGGCGGGCCACGGCCATGGCCTGGGCAGAGCTGGGCCACCGCCTTGGAGGCCTGCTGCTGATCCCCCTCATCGCGTGGGCCATTGACCCCGACGAGGACCGCCTCGGGTGGAGGGCTGTAGTGGTGGCCATTGGGGTGTTTGTGATACTGGTCGTTCTGCCGCTTTCAAGGCTGATCCGAAACCGCCCGGAGGAGTACGGCCAGCTTCCCGATGGCGACCTGCCCGCCTCCAGCCGGTCACAGGCTATTGCCACTGGAACTGAACCCGCCAGGGGCACGGATGCCGATTTCACAACCCGTCAGGCGCTCAAGACCCCCGCCTTCTGGCTCATTACCTTTGGACACGCGTTCACCACCATGCTTCTCGTCACCGTAGTAGGCCACGTGATTCTAATGCTCACTGACCGGGGGCTTTCGCTCCAGACGGCGGGATGGGTAGCGGCCACCTACGCCGCCACATCGACGGTATTTCAGGTGCTGGGTGGCTATATAGGAGACCGCTTCCCAAAAAACCTGACCATCTTCGTGTTCGCCTCCATTATGGCGGTCGCCGTCGTCGCACTCACCCAAAACGATGGCGTCGCCATGGCTTTCATCTTCGCGGTGGTCTTCGGCATCGGTATGGGTGGCCGTGCACCCAACACCATAGCCATCCGCGGTGACTACTTCGGTCGCAAGGCTTTCGCCAATATTATGGGACTGTCCCAGGTCCCGATGAGCCTTTGCCTATTGACGGCGCCACTTCTCACGGCGGTCTACTACGACGCAAAGGGCAGCTACACGCTGCCCTTTAACCTGCTTGCCGCCCTGTGTCTGCTGGGCGGAATCCTTTTCCTAATGGCGCGAAGGCCGGTACTCCCGACCCACGCCGGCGGACCCTGAGCCGGCGGTACCTAAAGATCCGGTCCCTCGGCCGGGACCAGGAGGCTCTCATCGTCCCGTGAGCTCACGTCGATGTAGTTCTTGAACTCCCCTATCACGTGGCATCGCTGGCACACGCCCCTGCTTATGGGGCCATCGGCAGCTTCAATAACCCAATAGTGGCGACACATTCTTCTGTCGCCTCCCTTGTGATGTTGCCCGATGGGCACCTGCTCTATCATTCCCGATTCCGCCTTGGACGGACCCATCGACCCAGGTCCAGCCAACTTCGACTCGATACAACTAGAGTGTAGGGGTAAGTACCCTCGTCTGTCCGTGCTGGAGATCACGCCGCAACTGTGGGCTTCGTCACGCCCTCGCATATACGGCGCCTGCGGCCAGCCCGACCATGCGCGGTTCGGCTAAGGGTACAAGTTGACTGGCCACCGGGACGCACTTAGTATTGCCCTAGAGTGAGCTGCCCCCGAGGAGACACGGCATGCTGGCCAAAGTAAGGACCTGTGCACTGGCGGGACTGGACGGCTATATCGTCGAGGTCGAGGTAGACATTTCCCCCGGGCTGCCCTCTTTCTCTATCGTCGGCCTGCCCGATACAGCGGTCCAGGAGGCCAGGGAGCGGGTCAGGGCCGCCATTCGTAACTCCGGCTGCGAGTTCCCCCTGCGCAGGATCACGGTAAACCTGGCCCCGGCGGACGTCAGAAAGGCAGGCCCGTCCTATGACCTTCCCATCGCCGTAGGGATCCTGGTGAGTTCCGGTCAGGTGTCCCAATCGCCCGACTCCGCCGTTTTCCTGGGGGAGCTGTCACTGGACGGCAGCCTGCGCCATAGGAGCGGAATACTGCCAATGGTTTCGGTAGCCCGTGACCACCACTACGCCACGGTGTTCGCTCCGGCGGTTGATGGCGGCGAGGCATCATTGGTGGAGGGGATAGATGTAGTGCCCACGGGCACCCTGGCCGACCTGACCAGTCACCTGCGGGGAGAATCGGTGCTGGACGCCGTGAAATTTGATAATGTCCAAGAGCCGTCTTCGGAGGACATCTCATCCGGCCCCGACCTGTCCCATATCAAGGGGCAGGAGCATGCCAAGCGTGCCCTGGAGGTGGCAGCGGCAGGTGGGCACAACGTACTGATGAGCGGACCGCCCGGCAGCGGCAAGACCCTGCTCGCCAGGGCTATGCCCTCCATTCTGCCACGCATGACTCGCCAGGAGTCCATCGAAGTTACCAAGGTATACAGCGTGGGAGGCCATTTGCCATCGGATAGGCCACTGATTGTCCAGAGGCCCTTCAGGTCCCCTCACTACACCATCTCCAATGCGGGCCTGGTCGGGGGTGGCCGGTTGCCGCGGCCGGGCGAGGCAACGCTGAGTCACCGGGGAGTGCTGTTTCTGGACGAGTTACCCGAGTTCGGGCACGCCGCCCTGGAGGCGCTGCGCCAGCCGATGGAAGACAAGATGCTAACCATAAGCCGGGTCGGCGGCACGGTTACATTTCCAGCCAACTTCGCCCTAATAGGAGCCATGAATCCGTGCCCGTGCGGGTACTTCAGCCATCCAACACGGGCATGCGTCTGCTCGCCGGGTCTGGTGGCCCGCTACCAGAAGCGGATCAGCGGACCCATCCTGGACAGGATGGACATATTCATCGAGGTACCGCCGGTGGAATACGAGAAGCTCGTGGCCACAGACTCGGAGGAATCCTCCCTTCAGATTCGGCAAAGGGTGGCCGCAGCGAGGGAACTCCAGGGGCGGCGCTTCCAGGATACCCACTTCATCTGCAACGCCGAGATGGGCCCAGCGGAGGTCTGGAGCTACTGTGGAATGGAGGACAACGCCAAGGGGCTCCTTCAGGCGGCGATGAAACAGCTGGACCTTTCGGCCCGGGCCTTCCACCGGATCCTGAAACTTTCCCTGACCATTGCCGACCTGGCAGGGTCCGAGACCATCGGCATCACCCACCTGGCGGAGGCCCTCCAGTACCGCCCGCGCTTGACGTCGTAACTATGGCTGGTAGACAAGCCGATTCGATGACTCAGATAGAAGGGGCCCTAGGCTTTAGGTCCGTTGCCCACGGGCCAGAGGGCTAGGCGGGTAGGTCGATGTCGATGCCGACGGGGCAGTGGTCCGAGCCCATCACATCGGGCAGGATGAAGGCACCCTTTACTCGCTCGGCGAAGCCCTCGTCTACAAAGAAATAGTCTATTCTCCACCCCACATTCCTGTCCCGCGCCCGGCTCATCATGTCCCAGTAGCTATACTGGCCCGGCCTGTCGTCGAACATCCTGAATGTGTCCACGTAGCCGTGGGCAATAAGCTTGTCCACCCAGGACCGCTCTTCCGGCAGGAACCCCGAGGTCTTTTCGTTTTCCTTAGGCCGGGACAGGTCAATGGCCTTGTGGGCGGTGTTCACGTCCCCGCAGAACACAACACTTCTTCCGCCCTTTCTAATGCCGTCTATGTACTCCAGGAAGGTATCGTAAAACTCCATCTTATACGCCAGCCGTTCGCTGGATGACCGGCCGTTGGGGAAGTAAACGTTCACCAGTACAAACGCACCGTAGTCGGCGATGGTACACCGACCCTCCTTATCGAACCGGTCGTTGCCAAAGCCATAGCTGAGCTTCTCAGGTTTCGGTCTGGTGTAGAGCGCCACTCCACTGTAGCCCTTCCTCTCTGGCGAGGAGAAGTACGAAGTGTACCCTTCGACGTCTGTAAGGCCGGAGGTGAGCTGGTCCGGGGACGCCTTGGTCTCCTGCAGACACAGGATGTCGGGGCTGGCCTGGGTAAACCAGTCGAGAAATCCTTTCTTTTGTACGGCCCTAATGCCGTTGACGTTCCACGAGAGTAGTCGTATGGCAGTCATGGCGTCATCACTCCACCGCACTGAATTAGCTTCGAGCCCAACCCTTCTAGCCCGGCGGATGGTCAGAGTTTAGGCAGCGCGCATTGAGATGTCAAGAATCTGACGTCGCCCCCCGGCACCGATGTATGGCCCTTGACTCAGTGGTATGGCGGGTATAGACTGCCACCACCAAATCCCGGGCCGGCCATGATGTGACCCTTTTCGGCAGAATGCGGTTGCGAGGAGTGGGGCGGTGGGTAGCTTCCACATGAAAGTGGGCAGCGCGGAGATCCTGGCCCTCTCGGATATGAACGTTCGTTATCCCGGCACCCTGGGAGAGCTGTGGCCGCGGGTCCCGCCGGATTCCTGGCTGCCGTTCAGGGAGCGCTACCCGGACACCTTCGAGGGAGACGGGATGCGCATCGAGATCGGCTGCTACCTGGTTCGGTCCCAGGGGCGTACTATCCTCATCGACACCGGCTACGGCCCCGGCCCCATAGAGTACATCGGAGGACTCCGCGGCCAGCTGATGGCGGATCTGGCCTCCAAGAGGGTAGACCCCGGCGAGGTGAACACGGTCCTCTTGAGCCACCTCCACCTGGACCATGTGGGTTGGAACACCACCGACCGCGACGGCCGGACGCAACCCACTTTTCCCAACGCCCGCTACGTGGCCCACCAGGCTGACCTGGACCACTTCCGCAACCCCGAGGTCCAGGCGGCCTCGCCCTACTATTACATGGACCGCTGTGTGGAGAGCCTGGTAAGACTCGACCTGTTCGACGCCATCTCCGCAGAGACGGACCTGACTGATGAGGTAAAGGCACTCCACACCCCCGGCCACACCCCGGGGCACATGAGCGTGATGGTGTCCTCCGGAGGACAGCGGGCCCTCATTCAGGGGGACGTCCTCATCCATCCAGCCCAGATCACCGAAGAAGACTGGAACTCCCGCTTCGACTCGGACTGGGACGTTGCCACGGAGACCCGCAAACGGCTGCTGGACCAGGTGGAGACGGAGGGCATCACCCTCGTCTCGTGCCACTTTCCGGCCCCCCGGGTTCGGCCACGTCGTACGGCACGAGGGGAAACGCTACTGGAGTGGGTCGGCCTAGCTAGCTTTGGACAGGATGCTCCTTGTCGGACGTCCCATGACACCAGGTAGTCCAGCGCCGGTGGCGCGGGAACGACCCGCATGGTGCAAGAGGGACCGCACCAGAAAGCATGTGATTTACCTAGACCTTCAACGCCGCCAGTGGGCTGCCAGTGTTGGACCAAAATGTAGGGGATGAGGTGGAAGATGACCTCAGCCGAGGCTCAGAAGATCCTGGATGCCGTTAACCGAGAGGCGATGCTGGATCTGGCACAGGAGCTCGTCAAGATACCCAGCTTCAAGACGGAAGAGACGGAGGTGGCCCGGTTCATCGCTACCTACCTGGAGTCGCGGGGCTACCAGGTACAGCTCCAGGAGGTGGAGCCTGGCCGGTTCCAGACGATCGCCACCCTCAGGGGCACCGGCGGCGGCAAATCATTGATGCTGAACGGCCACATAGACATCGACCCCCTGGCCATGGGGTGGAGGCGAGACCATTGGACGCCCCAGATCGAGGGAGACCGTTTGTACGGCGCCGGGATTCGCAACATGAAGGCGGGCGTCGCCTCCATGATAGCGGCGGCGGAGGCGGTGCGGCGCTCTGGGGTAGCGCTTAAGGGGGACCTGGTGCTGGCCTGTGTGGTGGGCGAGCTACAGGGCGGAGTGGGCACGAAGTACCTCTGCCATCACGGGCCCCTCGCGGACATGGCGGTGGTACCGGAGCCCTTTGGGGCCGAAAACATCCTCACCGTCCACGCCGGCGTGCTGGAGATGGCCGTCCACACCCTGGGCAACTCCAGGCACATAAGCCGCATGGAGGAGGCCGTGGACGCCATCGAGAAGATGTGCGTGGCTATCCCAGCCATAAAGGCGACGCGCCTACAGCACACACCGCGGCCCGACCTGCCTGCCATGCCCAGGATCAATGTGGGCACCATAATCGGCGGCCGGGGACGTGACTACGACCTCCGGGGTCCCAACTTCGTCTCCGACTTCTGTACCGTGATCGTGGACGTGCGCTTCCTGCCCGGCATGAGCTCCCAGTCGGTCCGGGAGGACATCGAGGTGTCCCTGGACCTGCTCAAGGCAGAGGACCCGGACTTCCAGTACGAGATTGAGATGCCGCCACCGCCCAAATACAAAGTCTTCACCGAGGTCATGGAGCCCTTTGACCTCCCCAGGGACCAGTACATCCTGGACTCGGTGCTGCGCCAGTACCGGGCCGTCACTGGCAGGGAGCCAGACGGGGTTGGGACGGTCCTACCCGGCTCTTACACCGGCGACGATACGTGCCACCTGTGGAAAGCGGGAGTGCCATGTCTCCTCTACGGGCCGGGCGGCGGCTCCGAGTCGGCAACCATACCCGATGAGTACTCGCGCATCGGGGACATGCTCCAGGTAGCCAAGGTTCTGGCCCTGACTACCCTGGACGTTTGCAGCCTTCGCAAGTAGGCGCAGCTTCCCCAGTTGTGGGAAGAGGTTATGGCCCCATCCGACCATGCGGACGAGGACGCTGAAGACAAAGGAGTTCCTTGCCGAGGCCACGGAGCTGGCGCGGATGCAGCTGCCGGCCGACCTGAGGGACGTGCACGTAGCCGGACCGACCGGCTCACTGGTGAAGCTGCACTACGGCGAACCGAAGGTACATTACGAGGTATGGATTCGCCGCCGCGCGGGCACCGTGGAGGTGGGCCTTCACTTTGAGTCCACACCAGAGGTCAACGCCCGCTATCTCGAAGAGCTGACCAGCCGCCACGCGGCCGCTCTGGAGTCCCTGGGAGCCGAGGTGGAGCCCGAGCAGTGGACGGCCTCGTGGACCCGAGTCCACCAACACTTCGCCTTCTCTAGCCTGGACGAGGACCTGCTCATGGTGGTATCGGGCCGACTCTCCCAGATGGTGCGGGTGCTGGAGCCCGCGGTCAGGGAGATAGCCTCGCGTGTTGAGTGAGTGGGCTTATGAGGGGAGGAGAGGTCGCGGGCGACTCAGGAAGGCCGACGCCACAACGCCCACGGCGGTCGCTCCGGTGGCCAGTAGGAAGACCAACCCCGGGTCCCCGGTGGCGTCGGCGATGCGGCCCCCGACAAGAGGTGCCATTGAGCTCCCCAACCCAGCACCCACTCCCATGAGCCCGAAGGCCGCCGCGGACATGTGAGGCGGTACGTAGTCCCCCGCCGACGCAGCGCAGATGGTGTAGGTGGCACGGTTGCTCATTCCAACCAGGATCACGGACGCTATAAGACCAATCATGGCAGGAGTGAGCCAGAACAGCAGTGAACCGGCCCCCAGAATGATGAAGGACAACAGGAATCCGGCACGACGCCCCAGGCGATCGGACAGGATACCCCAGAACACCCCACTCAGGATCCCAAGAACTCCCAGGAGCCCCCATAGGCGTCCAATGACCGCGAGGCTGATTCCCTGGTCCTCCAGGTAGATGCCAAAGAATGTCGCGAAGAGGGTGTTGCACCAGCTTGAGCAAAAGGCCAGGAAGCTGATGAGCCACACCATCTCGTTCTTGTAGGCCTCTACAGGCCAGGCCATCCGCACCCTTGAGACTCCAGCAGCACGCGTGGGCTGGTCCCGCAGGAACGCCAGGGAAAGAATTCCAATAGCTATCACGAAGGTGGCTAGTACATACCAGCTATGCCTCCACCCGTCGTCGGGATCTCGGCCCGTTAGCCAGGGGACGACGGCCCCTATAATCACGAAGCTCACGCCCCCACCGGCGGCTGCCAACCCGGCAACTGTACCCCTGTTGCGAGACGAGAACCAGACCGATAGCAGGCCCATCACGGGCGTGGTACACCCGCCAGCGGCAAACCCCACCAAGGCACTTGCCAGTACGGCGACGGCAAAACTTGGCGACGACCCCAGAAAAATCATCGCCAGACCCACGACTGTGGCCGAGAGGCCGACCGTTATGCGGCTGCCGTAGCGTGGCGCCAGCATCCCGAAGGTCAGCGAAGCCACCATGAGCAGCATGGCCATCGCGGTGAACAGGCTCCCTGCCTGGAAGTGGGAGAGGTCGAGGCTCCGCTCCATAGACGGAAGCACCAGCCCGAAGGTGTTCCGAGGCAGCTGAGCCGACAGGTTCACCAGCACGGCAACTAGGAGGATTACTCCGGCATACCCTGGCATCCATCCCGGCGTCACGCGCAGCATTGAACTATATCCAACAGCTTGGGGGACTTCCTTCGGCGCTCATCGAAGCGAGTCTACCGCTGGCCATGCGGTCTCTCAGTACCCTGGTTGTCAAGCAACGGCGTGGTGTACATCTCAGCGTGCCGTAGTACGCTCGAATGGCTCTCAGACTTGGTATTATACCGGCCTTCCCCACCTTTGCCCATCCTGTGTCCCATCGGCATGGACCCCCTCGGCCGTATACCAAGGGCGCGCCTGGCCAAGCATGGGCGGCACTCGCACCCCGGACTCGTACCTTTGCCCGGCCTACCTCCGTGTGAGATAATATCCCAGTCCGCTGGTACCTCCGGTACCTCAACCCCTTGCCCGGTGGTGTAGTGGTAGCACAGGGGACTTTGGCTCCTCTGACCCAGGTTCGAATCCTGGCCGGGCAGCCACCATAAGCAGATACAAGATTGGCCCCCTGGGATAATCCAGGGGGCCTGTGTTTCTCGCTTTTCTAGCAATTTGCTAACTAATGCCTCCACTGCTAACCGGCAACTGGGGCCTGCTCAAGGCGGGAGCACGGGCCAGCCCATCTTCAGCCCTTAGTGCTGCGGCATCCTACCTTCCTTCGGACCCAGGCATTCTTTTTTCTCCGATGAGCGCCAACCCTCTGAAAGCATAATCTACAGATTGCCCGCGGAGGCCCGCGTCACATTCTAGGGCACGCCAAATTAACGACAGGTTAGGAACACCGGCTTCTTGTCTCGTTCGCTCGTGAATGACTCCGTGCAGGCCGCCTGGTCCCGGCGAGTCAAGCACGAGGGGTGGAGCCCATGACACCGAAAGTTAATCGATCAAGAAAGAGCTTCTCTTGACGCCAATTTGGACGGCATAGTGAAACTTGAGAAGGCGGAAGGCCGTGGTTTGGCCTTTGATGGAGGGGATGTTGGCGAAATTTTTCGTATCAACCCTGCCGGGGTTGTGCATAAGATAAAGCCCGGTCATATATGCCATCACCAGATATTCCGAGACGTCCTGGCAGGGAGAAAAGGCTCTCATCAGGCTGCAGCCAACCAAGACCCCGGCTACGATAGTACTAATGTCTCAAGGAGAATTAGGACTTTTGCAGGTTGTAGATTCTGTCTCGGTGTCCCTATCATCTTTTTGCTCCGCCCTGGCACGTGCGCCAGGACCGCCATCGCATGGCCATTTCAGTGAGGGGAGGGGAGTCTATGAGTGCGGAACGGATGCCACTCGAACAGCCACGTTGGGACATGCCCTGGGACCCGTCTGTGACCCGCATAATGGTAGTGGGCGTCGGGAGAGGTGGATGTAGTTGCGTCGGACATATGTCGCGGCACAACGTTCCGGGCGTTCAGTATCTCATGGTGAACACCCACATCAAATCCCTGGAGCCGATTGTCCACGGCGCTGACGTCATCTCGATAAGGCCGAAGGTACTCTCCCGTACAGGTCCCGGTGGAGACACGAATATCGAGGAGCTCTCCCTTGAGGAATCGGCCGACCAGCTCCGGGATGCTCTCCGCGACACCCAGCTGGTATTCATCAGCGCCGGGATGGGCGGCAGCACGGGAACAAGGGCCGCTCCATACATCGCGAATCTGGCTCGGGAGTTGGGCGCGTTCGTTGTAGGAGTAGTGACTACTCCCTTCAGCTTCGAAGGAAGTCGCCGGATCGGCGAAGCGATCACCGGCGTGGCCAGACTACGCGGCTGTGCCGACTCCCTCATCCTTATCCACAACGATCGACTTCTCCGGGGCGTCGGCCGCGACGGCGAAATCACGGAGGCGTTCAAAATATCCGATCAGGTAGTTTCGCAAGGGATACTGGGAATCGCCGAGCTGATCAACTACCCAAAAGAGGTCACCGTAGACTTTGCCCAGGTCCGGCACATCCTGGGATACCGTGGTGGAGCGCTTATGGCAGTAGGCACAGGTCGCGGCTCGATGGGAGCGTTAGAAGCCGCCCGGCAGGCCTTGGCCAATCCTCTGTTGAATCTGTCTATAACAGGCGCCCGCGGAGTTCTGCTGTCAATAACGGGTGGGCCCAACATGAGCTTGAGGGGGGTCGACGCTGCCAATGAGGTGATCGTCCAGTCGGTCAGCGAAAAAGCACACACCCTGCTGGGAGTGTCTGTCGATCAGAATCTCGAAGACAAGGTCATGCTCACCTTGATCGCCACCGGCCTGTGAGAAAAAGGTAAGCTGGCCCAGTATCGCCGTTCCCCATTGAAGGTCTGTTGCGAATACCACGGCTACACCAGGCGGCCGCCATAATTTAGTCCTCGGCTCATTAGTACATTTGGGCCAACAAATTAGGACTTTTGCATGATGTCAGACCCGTATTCGCGCCTCTATACTCCTACCACTCATTAACCACGGCCCTGCACACTTAGCAGAAAGGAGTAAGGCAATGGTCAAAACGGACAGATTTATAGACACGACGGAGGGGTTGGCTCAGTTAAAGACAGGCTCGAATATTCCCTGGGACAGAGCTCCCGCTCGAATAAAGGTCATCGGGGTTGGCGGTGGTGGATGTAACTGTGTCCGCCGCATGCTCCAACACCACGTTCCAGGCGTCAAGTACGTCATGGTCAACACTGACATCAAATCTTTAGAACCAGTAGCGAACGTTACCGAGGTAGCCCAGATAGGGCCGAAGGTAACTCGGGGTTGGGGAGCCGGTGGCGACGTTAAAATGGGTGAGCGCGCTGCCGAGGAGTCGGCTTCTCAGCTTCGAAACGTTCTCAAAGATGCCGAGCTGGTCTTCGTGACCGCGGGTATGGGGGGTGGCACCGGCACTGGGGCCGCGCCATATGTTGCCCACCTCGCCAAAGAGATGGGCGCCCTGGTGGTAGGCGTGGTCACCACTCCCTTCTCCTTCGAGGGCAGCCGCAGGATCAGCGAGGCCATAGCCGGAGTATCACGACTACGTCCCTATGTGGACAACCTAATCGTTATCCACAACGATCAGCTTCTTCAGTATGTCCACCACGACGCTGAGATGGTAGACGCCTTCAGAACCGCCGACGAGGTTGTGACCCAGGGGATCCTGAGCGTCTCAGAGCTGATCAACGTTCCAGGAGAGATCAACGTAGACTTCGCCGATGTCAGGAGCATCATGCTCCACCCCGGTGGCGCACTCATGGCCATGGGTACGGGCCGCGGCAAGATGGGTGCCCTGGAGGCTGCTGGACAGGCCATAGCCAATCCCCTCTTGAACCTGTCCATAAAGGGTGCGAGGGCCGTCCTATTCTCCGTAAAAGGAGGGGAGGACCTGACATTGGGTGGAGTTAACGCCGCGGGGCAGCTCATCGCCAAATCAGTCAGAAAGGATGCCGTCATCTTCTTCGGAATGTCTATTGACCGGAGGCAGGATGACGACGTGAAGCTCACCCTGATCGCCACCGGTCTGAAAGAAAAAGGTGTCTCGAAGTCCTTTGCAGGCCGGTTGCGCAGCATCGTGCCAGGACTCTAGCGCACTAGACACGTAGGCTCCCAGCTGGCTCAGTGAAAAAGGAGAGAGCCGGTGAGGGGAAGGATCCAATCTAATACCGGAACTAAAATCGAGGAATATTCCCGGCCATCTGACCGCGACGAAATCGGTTGATTCATTAGGTAGGATGGCCGGGAATCTCGCTGTGGGGCCCTCTTCCGTGTATTCGGACGGCGCGCAGGTCGATGACCTCAAAGCAACGTGGCGAGTGGCCCCACGCCCCGCAGCGGCGGTTTCCCGCCCACAGCTAGGCCTGTAGGTAAAGGGATGGATCGCCAAAATCGTATTATCTAGCCCGGACGACGCCGGGCCGGTGTATTATGGCAGCCGTTCAGAATCGCCAAACCTATACAGACTTACCAGCGAGGCGCGGCATATGGAGGTCTCCGTCAAGGTCGTCGCTGGCCAGCATGGTCGTGCTTTTCAGAGCACCCCGGTGCGTCCGTCCCAAAGACATGGGCCACCGCGCTCGGCCTACCCTCAACCACGTCATAGTGAGCGACGAAATCTTCCTGAATCCATTGTAACCAGACTGCTAAGATGTTTTTAAGATTTATGCTAGGGAATAAAGGCCGGATCGACATACACTGATACGGAAGTTTGGCACTGATAAAATGCTTTTGCTAAAACAAATTTAATATTATTACTAATACCGCCACTATAATTCGAAATAGCAATAATTTGTAATCAATATACCTTGAAATATGGCACTACTCCTGCTACCGTACCCAGTTAACTGAAGAATTTCGATAAAGGTATTCATGAGGAGGAGTTCTTTGGGATTTGGCAACTCAGGTACGAGTCAGGAGCGCGCGGAGTTGATAGGTTGACACGGTTTGCAGTCGGCCACGGATCCACGGCGCAAAGTGGCAGGCACCAGATTTTCGTGCCACGCATCGCCTTGATTAAAGGTCTCTTCCCTCTCGATCTCCGTGGGGCATTTGTGAAGGGTTTCGGCTACGCCGTGGTGGGCGTACTCATGCTTGGTATATACGTAGGCCTGGTTGGTTTCTTTAACGTACTCTTCCACAATGACCTTTCCGCCCTGACCTGGCCCGCCAATCTGGCAGCGGTGCTATTAGTGGCTGCCCTTCTAAAGCCAGTGGTAGAGCCCGCCCAAAGGTTAGCGAACCGTTCCCTTCGCCGGACGCGCGGCAACTACCGTCGCGCGCTGGCAATATTCAATCGTCACACCAAGGATATCACCGACCTCAGGTTGTTGGCACTCACCATCGAGCAGGCCGTCACGTTGGCCACGGATGCGGAGGACGTTCGTCTACTGGTCCCTTCGGACAGCCGGGCACAGTTTGTCCCAGTATCCGGAAGGACGTCTGAGATCTGGCCTCCCATACGGCTGCAGGCCTCCAGCCCCATCGTGACCTGGATGCGTTTCCACGACAATCCTCTGAGGAGAGAGGCCTTGCAGGCCGGGTCCCTTAACATGCAGTTGCCCCCACAGGAATGTCTCGTGCTGGATAATTGGCGAATCCAGCTGCTGATCCCACTAAAGCACAGAGATGAACTTGCTGGTATCGTAGCCCTCGCCGCAAAGGGGTCCGGAAAGCCATACTCGAGGGAGGACCTGAGGCTGCTTCAGGATGCGTTAAACCAGACGGCCCTGTGGGTGGCCAACGCCCGGTTATTTGCCAGCAGCTCCTCGCAGATATCCCGACTCGAGCAACTTTTGGAGCGGGCGATTAGAGGGCAGGAAGACGAACGTAAACGCCTCGCGATGGAGCTCCACGACTCTCCCGTTCAGCAGCTTGCAAGTGCGGCGTACCGCCTCGAGACATGCTTAGAAAACCTCCATAGGGGCGACCAGAACAGCGCGAATACGGACCTGATAGAAGCCCAGAGGTCGTTAGACAGATCCCTAAAGGAACTGCGCCACACCAGCGCCGCTTTGCACCCGTCCCAACTCGACAGGGTGGGACTGGTCAAAGCTTTGTCCAGTTATGCCGACGCCTTCGAGCGAAATACGGGTATACTCACTTTCTTGCGGCATGACGGTTCTATACCGTCCATGCCGGGTCCGATAGAGCTGGCAGTATACCGTGTCGTCCAAGAGGCCCTCTCCAACGTCCGCAAACATTCTCATGCGGGGACCGTCGAGCTGCAAATTGGCCTGCACAACGGGGCGGTCGCGGCCACCATCAGGGATAACGGAATCGGGTTCGAGGTGGACGACCAGCACCTGAACGATAACTTACACCTAGGCCTCGCAGGGATGGAGGAGCGAGCGCACATGCTCGGAGGCACCTTGGGAATCCAGTCCACGGTGGGTGCAGGAACCCAAATCACTCTATTGATTCCCGATGTAGAGGCCCTGGGCGTCTTCGACGAGGACATCGGAGCCGTCATGGGAGTTCACAGAAGATGAACCCAACATCAGAGGTGATCCCATGAGCAAAATTCGTGTGTTTCTTGTAGACGACCACTACGTGGTATGTGAGGGACTAAGGCGGATGTTGGAGCAAGAAGAGACGCTTCACGTCGTAGGTGAGGCCTACAGTGGAGAGGCAGCGCTGGACGAATTAGGGGAACGCCCAGCCGAGGTAGTCCT
Source organism: Dehalococcoidia bacterium (assembly GCA_965247295.1). GTDB lineage: Bacteria > Chloroflexota > Dehalococcoidia > Lucifugimonadales > JAGWBF01 > CBDFGQ01. The sequence continues at coordinate 215,312 of CBDFGQ010000008.1, read as the reverse complement.
TCTAGATGCCCGGCTCGAGGGGATAGACGGCATCGAGACCCTCCGGCAGCTGAAGCTTACAAACCCTGACCTGAAGGTGATTATGCTCACCTCCTACGGAGATGAATACCTTGGTCCCGCACTTGAGGCGGGGGCCGATGGATTTCTCCTTAAGCGCGGCAACCGGGCGGAGGTGGTAAAGGCCATCCACGATGTGGTGGAGGGGGGCAGGCCCATGGACTCGCTGGTGATACCCAGCCTCCTGCGGGGACTGCGCAACTACCAGACCTATCCGGAATTCACACTCTCGTATAGAGAAACCGAGGTGCTCGAGCTTGCCGCTGCAGGGTTCAGCAACAAGGAGATCGCACAACAATTGGAAATTGCGGACCAAACTGTGAAGAACCACATTACCTCGACTCTGCGGAAGCTAGGCGTTAACGACCGGACCCACGCTGTGACCGTGGCCCTTCGTAGAGGTTGGATATCTAACCCCATCCCGGCGAACTGGAAACCCTATGCCTAGCGCCTTGGTCTCGCATCCTCCTGACCACCGGGGGAATCAGGTCGGAGGAGAATCCGTGCCAGGCGGTTGCCCACAGACCTATTACGGTTAATGATAAAGGTCTAAGAAAAGGGCAGGAATGGCCGATTTGTCTTTCTTCCTCACTGCGAGCCTTGCTTCAAGGTCTCGGTCCCACCGCACCTGCTGAGCACACCTACGTCAACGCTGGAAGTGAGGTAATCACCGACGTGGCCCTCGCACTGGGCCGACAGAAGCCCCCTCGTCGAACTTGCATCGAACCAGCGGCCCAGGTAATGTTAGCCAGCGCGGGCGGGAGCTGGAGTAAGTCCCCAATGGTCTCCGTGGTCCCTCGCAGGTGTCGCTTTACGGCGGGGTTTGACGCGTCAATAGGAGCTCAGGGAGGCCTCAAATGGCGATTCGAAAGCGCATAGGTATCATGGTCCCCGCGACCAACAGCACCGTAGAGCCAGACTTCCACCGCATAGCCCCTGAAGGAACCACTATTCACAGCCAGAGACTTTGGCTCACCAACAACGCCACCGGGAAAGAGGGGATGGACCAGATGAATGCCCAGCTAGAGGAAGGGGCCAAGTATCTGGTCCAGTCAAAGGTTGAGGTGGTGGCCATGGTCGGCACCACCAACAGCTTCTACAAGGGCATCGAGTGGAGTAGCCAAATGGAGGAGATCATGGCGAAGGGAGCCGGGGTCCCCGCCGTTGCGACCAGCCCGTCGGTGGCGATGGCACTAAAATTCTTCGGTGCAAAAACGGTTTCCGTCGCCTCCCCTTACCCGGACTGGAACAACGAGCGGCTGAAGGCGTACTTCGAAGCACAGGGGTTCCAGGTGCTCAATGTGGATGCCGAACCCTGGGCGGCCCAAGCCGGCGCCCAAGGCATCAACGACCAGGACCCGCAGGTGATCCTGGATTTCGCCACGAAGGTGTGCCGGACCAACGCCGATGCCCTCTTCTGCTCGTGCACCGCGTGGAGGGCGATGGAGGTGGCCCAGGAGCTGGAAAACCGCTTGGGGAAGCCCGTTGTAACGGCGGTCCAGGCCACGGCGTGGCGCACGTTCCGCAAGGCTGGCCTCACAGACTCCATCAAGGGCTTCGGCCGGTTGCTTGAGCTTATGCCCGAACCTCTGGACCGAGGGACAGTCTGGAGCATGCGCCGGTCTCACGCGCAGATTGCCTGACGCCTAATTGGCCTCGTCCCCAACGAAGACGGCATAATTATCCCCCCATCGAGGAACGCCACATGAGGAGGGTACTCCACATGGGTCTCCTTTTCATGGTCATGACCACCATACAAGTTTATGGTCAGTGCTAGCGGCAGGCACTTCGGCCCCCACAGGTATTGTGAGTCGCCGACCACCCAGCGCAAGGTCGGACGGGCCCGTTTCACTCGGCATCAACTACACATGGCAGGCAAGACCTCCGGAACACAAAACCACGTGTTTTCATACACACGAGCCAGTTCCGGAGGGGCTTTCTTTTTGCTTCCAGAGCGACCGATGGGAGGTGCCCAATGAGCTCAAGCCTGGTCCGCGGGAAGTACGTTATCTGCAAGGTCACAGGTCGCGACTCGGCGGAGGTGGTGTCGGACGGGGCTGTCTACCAGAGGGACGGCCTGATCGTAGAGGTGGGTAGGTACGAGGACCTGAGGGAGCATCACCCGGGCGAGGAGGTGATTGGTTCCTCCCGCTACGTGGTCATGCCGGGTCTGGTGAACGACCACTTTCACGTGGGCGTCACCCCGTTTCAGCTAGGGAGTCCTGACCTGCCCCTGGGCATATGGGGTTTCGCCAGAATGGGCGCCAAGTACGTGGACCCCTACCTGGACCAGCTGTACGGGGCCATTCAGATGATCGAGACCGGGACCACCACGGTTCAGGCAATGCATGGGGGTGGCCTGACCACCAAGGCCATGGGCATGGAGATAGCCGATGCGGCCATAAAGGGCTTCATGGAGTCGGGAATGCGGGTTTCATACGCACCCGTCACCGCGGACGAAAGCACTCTAACATCTGGTGGCCACATCACGGAGCTTGCCGCCACCCTTCCTGGCGAGTTGAGCGAGCGGTTTACAGCCGTTATGGCAGGGTCGCACCAGCCCACCGAGGACTGGCTAGTGCTCCTGGATGAGCTGAGCTCCAAGTACGGCGGGGACCGGTACAAAGGGGTGAGGATAAGTCTGGCTCCCCACACGGTGCACCGGTGCTCGGACGGCCTGCTGATGGCTATGAAAGAGATGGCCACCAAGCATAAGACGGGCATACACATCCACCTTCAGGAGAGCATGTACCAGAAGCTGTTCGGGCTCCGGCTGTGGGGGAAGACACCGCTCCAGCACCTGTACGATCTGGGGTTCCTTGGACCCGAGGTGGTCTGCGGCCACAGCGTATGGCTGACCGAGGAGGACATAGAGCTGATGCGGGCCACGGGCACCAGCGTGTGTCACAACCCCAGCTCCAACCTGCGGCTCCAGGGCGGGATTGCCCCAGTGGGCCGTCTTCTGGAAAAGGGTGTAAGGGTAGCCATAGGGAGCGACGAGGCAGGGCTCAACGACGACAAGGACCTTTTTCAGGAGATGCGGCTGGCGCTGAAGCTGCACCGCGTGCCGGGGGTGGAGAACGTGCCGCCCACATCGTACCAGGTATTTCAGATGGCAACGGAGAACGGGGCATATGCCGCCTCGTATGGAGACCTTGTGGGTACCCTGGAGCCCGGCAAGCGTGCGGACATAGTGTTGCTGGACCTGAGTAACATAGAGGAGCCGTACCTGGACCCCGAGGTGTCGATAGTCGACGCAGTGGTGCACCGGGGTCGGAGCCTGGACGTGGACACGGTGATGGTGGACGGTGAAGTGGTGATGCGGGACCGGAAGCTGACGAAGGTGGATAAGGAAGCATTTTTCAAGGAATTGAAGGCGGCGCTGGACCGGCCTTATGACGCCAAGGAAATGGAGCGGAGGGAGATGATTCAACAGGTGTTGCCCTACCTGTTCCGCTATTACGGTGCCCAGACGCCTCAAGATATGGTACCCCACACCATCTATAATGCCCGGCGATGACCATCGAATGTTCTTGAGGGTTACCGGGGAAGGTAGACCAAGACTGAATCGAGGGTACGGAAATGGCGGCACAAAGTAATGCCAACGGCGAGCTTGAGCGTTACTACGAGTTAACTCCGAGGTCCAGGGCTATCTGGGAGGAGGCGAAGGGTTACCTTCCTGGGGGAGATACCCGCAACAGCATCTTCTGGGAGCCCTACCCCATCTACATCGAGCGCGGCGCGGGATGCCATGCACGGGACGTGGATGGAGTGGACAGGCTCGATTTCATCGGCAACATGACCAGCCTCATCTTTGGTAACGCCTATCCCCCCGTCGTGGAGGCCGTGCAGGAGCAGGCTTCGTTGGGGTTGGTGTACAACGCGCCCAACGAGTACCAGGTCCGACTGGCCAGGCTGTTGTGTCAGAGGGTGCCTTCGGTGGAGCTGGTGCGGTTCACCAACTCGGGCACCGAGGCTACATTGAACGCCATCCGTGCGGCCCGAGCGCTCACGGGGAGGACCAAGATAGCGAAGTGCGAGGGAGGCTACCACGGCACCCACGACGTGGTCTCGGTCAGTATCCGCACCGACCCCAGCCGAGGGGGCGATCCCGACCGGCCTACAGCGGTGCCCAGCGTAGGCGGCGTTCCCCAGGAGGTGGTCAATCACGTGGTGGTAATCCCATTTAACAATACCGAATCGGCCAGAGAAATCCTTGAGGAGAACGAGGAGGAGCTTGCCGCCGTGATTTTGGAGCCCGTCCTCGGGGGCTCAGGGATGGTGCCGGCGGAGCAGGGCTACCTGGCCATGCTGAGGGATTTCACCCAGAAGAATGGGGTTGTACTAATATTTGACGAGGTGATCAGCTTTCGAGTGGCGCCTGGAGGTGCCCAGGAATACTACGGCATTACTCCGGACATGACCACATTCGGCAAGGTCATAGGCGGAGGCTTTCCCGTGGGCGCCTTCGGCGGGCGGCGGGACCTGATGGAGCTGTTCGACCCCACCAGGGGACCGGCGGTGGCCCACGCGGGCACGTTCAATGGTAATCCCATGACCATGCTAGCCGGGTCCATCACCATGGAACACTTGACCAAGGAGGTCTACCGGCACTTGGACGTACTGACGGAACGGCTGCGCCGGGGGGTCCGGGAGGTGTGCGCCGAGCTGGAGGTCCCGGTCCAGATCACGGGACTGGGTTCCTTATTCTGCATTCATTTCACGGACCGACCTGTTCGATCCTGGCGGGACGTGGCCGCGGGGAATCAGGAACTCCGCCGGCAGGTGTTCTGGGGTCTTATGAATCAGGGGATTCTCTCCACCCCCAGCCTGCTGGGCTGCGTCTCGAACCCCATGGGTGAGGCGGAGGTGGACACCTTCGTCGAGTGTTTCCGCAAGGTGATGCAGAGGAACTCGCGTTAGCCATCTGGGCACGGAGAGTTTATCTAATCTTTTCAGGATGGTGAACGAACGCATGGTAGCTATGTATGGAGTCTAATCTTAAGGAGAAGGCCGAACGCTGGCTTTTACACGCGGAGAGGGACCTGGGGTTCGGCAAGCTGGGCCTGGAGATAGGCGGTTTCTATGCCCAGGCCTGTTTGATGGCTCATCAATCGGCGGAGAAGGCTCTGAAGGCTATGTTATACTTGCGAGGGGCACGCTTGGTCCAGGAGCGGTCCATATCAGAGTTGCTGCTGCGAGCCGCCGATGTCCACCCTGGCTTGTCCAGGTACCAAGACATGGCCAGCAAGTTAGACCAATATTATCTAATTTCTCGCTACCTGGGCGTTGAGCCTGGCGGTGCTTCTTCCGAGCTCGTCGATGAGGCTCAAGCGAAAGAGGCTATGGGGCAGGGCGAGAATCTTATCCTCGAAATCCGCAATTTATTAAGGTTTGGCAGATAGTCATGCCCGCGAGTCGCGAGCCGATTGAGGAAGCGATCCGCCGGACCATCGAATGCAATACCTCTACGGTCCAAGGGTGGATGGTGGGTCAGCCGGGAAGCTGGGGATTCTTGGCTGGCAAGGCGGTAATTGCCTATCGGCAAACGCTGGGCAGGAACCTTACAGACCCCGAACGCCGGGTAGTATGGCATCTGCTTTGGGAATCCCTAAGGGAGTTAAAGAGTTCACAATGTGTTGGTGGCTAACTTCGTAACCCTCCAGCGGTCCACACCTTCTGGTAATAATCCTCCATATGCTCACATCTAAATGCGGCTCATGTTGTTTCATCCGGCTGCACTTCCTTGCTGGATACCGCTGAGCTAAGTGGCACTTTTACTCTCGCCAAGCCATGCCCTCGTCGACGTACGCCGTCGTTCCAATGCGGGAGATGGTGATTTGCTGTCGGTAGACTCCCGTTTCCAACGCACGTTCGGCGTTACAAACCTCTGTTGCCCGAATCACAGAGTCAGAGTCAGGACCGTCGGCTAAAGCCTCCGCCAGCACTCGCCCGTCCATGGGGTCTGGACTGGGTATCCCCAGGACTCGGAGTATCGTGGGAGCAAGGTCCACGTTGCCTGACGGAGTATCCAGGGAAGCCCCTCGTCTAAAGCTGGGCCCGGTGGCAACGAGCACACACCGCATCTCTTGCCTGCTCATAGACCCGTGCGTGCCAAGACCCGGGGACCCGCCTGAGCTGTAAACGCGGCCAGCAATCCCCACCTCGTTGGGTTCCGAGTCCCACGCGAACGACATCGCGAGATCCGGGGCGTGGCCGCCCGAGTATCCGACCAACGCGGCCGGGAGCGTACCTGGTATGCCTGCCACCGCCGGCGAGGCGACCAGCGCCCCGCACCATGGCTGAGCCATTAGCCACGCGGCTAGCCTATCGGCCGTAGCACGGTCACTCCTGTGGACATAGAACAACACAGCCCCGCCGTTGTGTGCTACTACGACTCCACCCGGCCTGCCGCCGGGTGCGAACCCCGCCTCGCGGACCAAAACCTCTAGGTCGCAAACGGCGGTGATCGTAGAGTAGCCGTGGTCCGAGACCACCATCACGTCTGTCTGGGACGCGCGACCGGTCTCTTCCAGCCACTCGATGAGCCTCCCCAGTTGCCGGTCCGCCGCCAGGAGCGCACTTTTGGCGAGCTGGCGCCCGACTCCATCCGCATGCTGGGAGTCATCCGGTTCCGACAGCCAGATGAGCGAGACAGCAGGGTTACGCTCTGGGAGGACGTATTCCGTCATAATCCGAACGGCGTGGGCCATCCGCTCCGTGTTGGGCCTCATCTTGGTGGGCCACTGGCCAAACCGGCTGATTAGTTGCTCGTGCAGTATGTTCGGCAGGCAGAAGTCGGGATGGATCGTCGCGCCCCCGGAGATGCCGGCGTTTGGGTTGTGCAGGTAGGCGTTACCGGATGTACCGACTCCCACGGCGACGTACTCCAGACCATGCCTGGAAAGGATATCGGCGAGTGTGTCGCAGAGGAGGACTCGACCGGTCATCCGGGCAACCTGCGTAAGCTCGGGCTCCAGCGCTGCGATGGCGTGGTCTGGGTCGAACTCCCGAATCACAAGATTGTTCGCGGCAAGGCCGTGGCCGCCCGGGTAGCGTCCAGTCACCATGGTGGCGACGTTCGCCCGTGTCACCGTCGGAAAGACCGAGTGGTGGCGCTTGAAGGTCACACCCTGGACGGCGAGCGCGGCCAGATTGGGCATCAGCTCAGGCGTTACCTGCGCCGGCTGAAGGCCATCGAATACGACCACCAGGACAGAGCTCATCTCACCCGCAGTCTACCTCGTTCCGCCGGGATATCTACCAGTCGCAAGGGCCGGCTAGTTCATCATATAAGAGTCAATCTGCCCTACCAGCGGGCCGATCAACGTCCTGGACCACTTTCAAGTCACTCGGCACATATAGAGTCAATTGTACTCCTCCACGCACCGCTGCAGCAGTTCGAACGCGGCTTTGGCAAACTTCCACATATTGCCCTCGCGGTCCGAGTCACCGGTTTCGAGGGTAATCACGCGTTCAATGGGTCCGGCGACGGCGATGCAGGCGTGACCCGCGGCATCTCCATACTGATTCCCCGTAGGGCCGCTGGCCCCGGTTTCGCTCAAACCCCAGGTCGTCTCAAGTAACTCGCGCACGCTGCGGGCATTCAACAGAGCATAGGGTTCAGTACTCGCCCGTATGTCGGCCATGGAACTGTCGGGGATCCTGAGGAACCCCCGCTGGGCTGCACGAGTATAGACAACCGCCCCGCCAACGTAATAAGCCGAAGCCCCAGGGACCGCCACCAGAGACGCTGAAATTAGACCGCCACAGGACGACTCGGTCACGGCGATTGTCTGTTGGTGTTGCTTTAGAAGCGCGCCAACCGACGCGGCCATTGAACGCAGCTCGGTCATATTCCCCTCCTGTTATAAGCGTGGGATACCCTTTTGTTTCATTGATCTCGTATGTATCGAATGCCTCTGGGATAAGGCCACCATCCATTTCTGACAAAAAGCATGGCATAGCAGGAAGTCCTTCGGTGCCCACAATCTTACACTTGCTTTGGCCACACTCCAAGTGCAACACCCGGGTAAACCCGCACAGGAACCCACGAGGGTTGTAGGCTGACAATCATCTCACCATGATGTAGGATTGCCTGGATATCGGTACCGGTGTCGCCTTTGCGACTTGCGCTTGAACTCTGGAAGGGAGGGGCTACAGCCATGAAATTCGGCGTGTGTATACCTCACTACGGACGCCCCATCGACACTGACGGCCTAACCGAGATGGCCGTTAAGGCGGAGGATATGGGATTCGATTCGGTGTGGGTTACCGACCACATCATCGTCCCTCACGTCATTCCAGACCGTCCCGACATCGTGTACAGGCACGACATGTTGGAGCCCCTGGCGTTGCTGACCCACCTGGGAGCGGTGACCAAGAAGGTGAAGATAGGCACAAGCGTTATCATCCTGCCTTACCGGAACCCAGTAATACTGGCCAAGGCAATCGCAACCGCAGACGTGTTGTCCAGGGGCCGCGTGATATTCGGCGCTGCTGTAGGTTGGATGGAGGGAGAGTTCCAGGCGCTGAATGCGCCATTCGCTGACCGGGGTAGGGTGAGCAACGAGTATCTCAAGTTGCTAAAGGAGCTCTGGACCAGTTCAACCCCGACTTTCCAGGGTGAATACTTCCATTTTGACGATGTCACCTTCTCCCCCAGGCCTGTCCAGCAGCCCCATCCGCCGATCTGGATCGGTGGCAGAACTCGCCGTGGCGCGCGCCGGGCCGTCGAATTCGGCGATTTTTGGCATCCTACCGGTATGTCGCCAAAGGAGCTGTCCGCCCACGCGGACTACATGAGGCGATATTCGGCCTCGGCGGGCAGGGAGGCTCCTCCTCAACTCTCATTCCGTGGCACGTTGAACTTTTCGAGCGCAGCCGGGGCCGAGCGGCCACCGCTCCACGGCACTATCCAGGAAATAGCAGCGGACCTCCGGGAATATGCCCAGGCGGGTGTGAGCCACGCCATCATGGAAATTCCCGGGGAGTCCTTCGACGACAAATTCCGGGCGATGGAGCGCTTCCAGGCGGAGGTCAAACCTCTCGTGCCCGCTTGAGTTCGGCCATACCCATGACTCAGTGAAGGCGGGATTGTCGGTGGTCAGATTAACCTTCAGCCTCATCATGGGGTATACTCCGATTGGCGGGACAGCTGGGACCACAGCATACATGGAGGGGAGGAAGGAGTGTGTTCCGCACCTGCCCCCAGCTAAGTGAGAAGGAGTAGGGCAATGAAGTTCGGACTACTGTACGAGGCGCAGCGGCCGTATCAGGGCAATGACGTAGACTGGAACAGTCTGTACAAGGAAACCCTGGACCAGTGTGAACTGGCCGACCAGGTGGGCTTCGATAACCTTTGGTTTGTGGAGCACCACTTCCTGATGGGGTTTTCCGGCTCACCTTGCCCGGAGGTCCTCATTGGCGCCCTGAGCCAACGGACTCGTAACATCAGAATCGGCTTCGGCGTGTCGATCCTACCGAACCACCACCCCATCCGAGTGGCCGAGCGGGTGGCCATGGTTGACCAGCTCACTGACGGGCGAGTGGAGTTCGGCACGGGGCGGTCCAATGCCTACGAGCAGATGGGACAGGGCATAGACCCGCGGGAGACCCGTGAGCGGTGGGACGAGGCCTTATCCATGATTCCACAAATCTGGCAGTCCGACGAGTTCTCCTGGGAAGGGAAATTCTGGAACGTGCCACCGCGTCGTGTCTTGCCCAGGACCTTCCAAAAACCCCATCCGCGCATCTATCTAGCTTGCACTCAGACGGAAAGCTTCCGCCTGGCAGCAAAGAAGGGCATCGGCGTGTTGTCCTCGTCCTCATATGCCGTTGACATCTTGTCGGACCACGTGAAGGTCTACCGGGACGCCATTAAAGACGCCGAGCCGGTGGGTGCCTTCGTCAACGAATTCTGGGGCAATAACGTGCACGCCCTCTGCGGTAAAGATGACCAGGAGGCCAAAGAGCTGTGTGCCCAGTCCATGAAGACCTTCTTCGGGCCGGACAAGCCTTACATCCAGGGACGTATAAGCGCCTATGAGGAGTTGCTGGAGGCCTGGGGCGGCGTGCCTGACCACCTGAAGGCCGACTTCGGCCGGTGGCTGCGCCAGTCCGACGAGGCCCACCAGGAGCAGGCCTCCCAGGCCGGAATCTCTCTGGACTCCGGTCCCGGCGCGGCTCGGGCCGCTATCGCCCAGCTAGATGCAAATATCCTCTCCGATCGCGGTGTCATCATCGCCGGAAATCCTGAGAGCTGTATCAAGATTGTCAAAATGTACGAGGATATCGGCGTAGACCAGGTAATCATGATCATGCAGACGGAAACCGTCCCCCACGAGCGTGTAATGGAGTCCCTGGAGTTGTTCGGCAGGCAGGTGATTCCTGCCTTTAGGAAGACAGAGAAAACGGTGGCGGCCAGATAGAAGCGTAGTTATCGACCACCATATGGTGCCTGATCTTCATGACGCAAGACCACCCGCGGCGGCGAGGCAGGCTTCAGACGGATAATGCACTCCAACGGCGCCGGCCCGACACGCATTGAGGGCGGGTGAGTGGGAGTAACAATACTGAAAGGTGTGGCTCGGAAAGAATAATCTCGATGCGAATCTATTAAAAGTCTCCAGGAGGACGACATGAAGAGCATTGAGCTCGACTACTCGAAACGATGCGGCGACGAACCCACCAAGGGACACAACCGGTGGCACCCGGACATCCCTCCCGCCGTGGAGGCGGAACCGGGGGAAGAAGTGGTGCTCCACACCCGCAATGCCCTGGATGGGGGAGTCAACCCCAACTCCAAGGCCGACGACGTTCTGAACGTGGACCTCAACCTGGTGCACCCGCTGACCGGACCCGTCTACGTGCGGGGCGCACAGCCGGGGGACCTGCTGGAGGTGAACATCCTGAACATCGAGCCCGCCCGTTGGGGGTTCACCACCATCATCCCGGGCTTCGGTTTCCTGCGGGACCTGTTCCTGGAGCCTTATATAGTTCACTGGAACATCAGCGACGGCTATGCCGAGTCACCCGACCTTCCCGGCGTGCGGATCCCAGGCGCGCCCTTCATGGGCACCATCGGGATCGCCCCGTCCCGCCAGCTGCGGCAGGAGATACAGTTGAGGGAGGAGGAGCTACGGCTCCGTGGTGGAATGGTGCTTGGCCCCGAGCCAACTGGCGCCGTTCCCGCCCAGGAGCCGTTGGCATCCGAGGGGCTCCGCACCATCCCCCCCAGGGAGAACGGGGGCAACCTGGACATCAAGCAGCTTACGGCCGGCACGCGACTGCTGCTGCCCGTATTCACCGAGGGAGCCCTCTTTTCGGCTGGGGATGCCCACTTCGCCCAGGGGGACAACGAGTGCTGCGGCACCGCCGTCGAGATGGACTGCACCCTGCACGTCAGCTTCCAAGTCCGCAGTGGTGAGGCGACTCGCCGCAACCTGCGCTTCCCCATTTTCGAACGGGACGGCTACTTCACAAGTCCGGAAATGGCGGCGCCCAAGCGGTTCCTGGCGACCACAGGGATGTGCATCGCCGACGGTGTGAACGAGTCAGAAAACGCTACCCTGGCCGCCCGGCACGCCCTCCTGACAATGATCCAGCTTCTCATGGAGAGGGGCTGGTCACGGGAACAGGCCTACTGTATCTGTAGCGTGGCTGTGGACCTGAAGCTGAGCGAGGTCGTGGACGTGCCCAACTTCGTGGTTTCCGCCTTCCTGCCACTGGACATATTTGCCGGCTAAACCGGTTTAGGACATCGGCGCAGACAGCTACTTAACAATCTTGGGAACGCTGGGGCCGTCGGGCGCCACTTTTACCGCGAAGTCCCCGACTCCATCGTGGTTAAGCAGGAAGCGGACGGTGTCGGCGCCGCTTATGTACTCCACCTCGTCCTCCGCCCCGAGACGAAAGGCCCGGTCGTGTCCGGGGTAGAATACCCTGGACGAGCCCAGCAGCTTCCTTACGCTATCCGCCGCCTCGGCCTCGTCCCAGAAGATGATCATGGGTTTCCCCGTAACCACCGAGTTGGCCCAGGGTAAGGCATCGCCGGAGATGGCTACAAGCCCCTGGGAGGTCTCAACCAGGACACTTATGTGGCCCTTGGTGTGCCCCGGCGTCTCCAGAATCTTGATGCCGGGCTCTATCTCCGCCCCCTCCACCACCTGTTCCACGTCCCTCCCCTCCAGCGAGGCCAGGTCGGCCCTGTGGGGGTCCCGGGCGTAGTCCAGCTCTTTGGGGTGTATGAGTATGCGGGCGTTCGGGAACATATCTGTGTTCTGGCAGTGGTCCCAGTGGGCGTGGGTGAGGATGACCATGTCAATGTCCTCCTCCCGGACCTTTGCCTGGGCCAGGGCGTCCCGCAGCAGGTTGGCGCGCCCCTTGTGGCCCACGTCCACCAGGATGTTGTGCCGACCGCGTACAAGGGCGACGGTACAGAATCCCAGGCTGCCCAGGTCGGTGTTGACGTGGAAGCCGGTGATCAGGTGGGTAATCTCAGGCATGATGCTCTCCTTCTCACTGTTCCCTTATTGGACTTCGCGTATCACACGCCCCAGGATGTCGACAACTTCGTCCCGATGGCCCAGGAAAGTGTCAGGAGCCAAGCGGTATCCACTGATGTCTTTGGCAGTTGCCGCTTCTGCACCGGGGATTCCGGCTACCGACTCGACGAACGCATCCAGCTTCGGAGATGTCGCCCGCAGAGATTTGGCCGTTGCAGCAGCAGAGTCGAACCCTAGGGTAAGGTCTCTCAATCCCATCCATCCTGATCTTCCTGGGGGGAACCACCAGGCGACTGAAATAGGTTCTCCTTGTTCCGCTGTAGGTGCTCTGAGGGACACGCCGACGGTACCCCAGTACATCGTCAATCCCAGAGCGCGGCACGCCTCGAAGAAGTCCCTCATGGCGCTACGATAAGGCTCCGATTCGATGGAGTTCAGCACCTTGACTTCGTTTGTAGGCCCTTGAGGCGGCTTGGGTCGGGGTCCGAGCACCATCCGAGACTCGAAGGAGCTGACGCCGTCTCCTAGAAAGCGAACCAGTTCCACTGCGTACAGTCGCGGGCCATTCAGCATCGCATTCAGATACTCGACTGTCTGTAGGACGGTCTGGGTGAAGCGCTGCGCTACCAGGATGTACGTGAAGGACCCGTGGCTTAGCTGCCGTTCCAGGTTAGAGCGAAAGACGTCTTGGTCTTCATCAGAGAAATCGGGCCAGAAGGATGCGGCCGCCTCGATAAGGGATGACCTGTTCTGGAGCCGGGAGTCGGTACACCAATGGCTGGCGAAGTACCGCGAGCATACCGTGGTCTCAAAGGCCTCATAGCTTTGTTCCCACAAATGCGAGCCGTAGTCCAGCAACTGAGAGAGGGCATGGCGGAAGTCGGAATTCTGAGGCCCGGTCTTGAACTCAATTATGAGGAGATCTCCGAGTTTGGTTACACAGGCGAGGTCCACCGCACCCGAAGGGAGGTTCGTCTCACGACCTACCACAAGCACAGGCTCTGGAAACCCGAACTCCTCCACCGGTATCAGGTCAGGGTTGTCCTTGACCAGCTCCTGGAGCTGGAGTTCGTTGTCAGCGGGGGCCTCGGTCAGAACCTTGGCGCCGCCATCCTGTTCTACCAACATCTTTCTTGGCATATCGTCTTACAGTGCGCGATCGGATCAGTTTCTTGGGTCTCACCGGGGTCCGGCCTAGCCCCCCGCTACCTCCTTGAAACGGCGGATGGCGTCTATGTGGTCCTGGGCGGACCGGAAACCCGCCTTCATGGTATTCACCGACACATGGGTCGCTCCCAAACCTTCCCAGGACTTCACTTCCCCTGCCCAATCCTCTGGAGACCCACCGGCCACGTTTACCCTACCCTCGATGCCGATGGCTGAGGGGTCGCGGCCCTCCTCTCTGGCATAGGCATGCAGGCGCTCGATCGTCTTTCGCCCTTCCTCGTCGGGCGAGAACTGGGGGAACCAGCCGTCGGCGATTCTGGCGGCCCGCCGGATGACGGCCTCGGCCCGCCCACCCAGCCAGACGGGTATCGGCCTCTGGACCGGCAAGGGATTGATGCCCGCGTGGGTAACATGGTTCCAGCGACCCTCGAAGTTCACTACCTCCTGGGTCCACAGGGCCCGAAGCAGCTGGATCTGCTCTTCGCTTCGCCTGCCACGATTGTGAAAGTTCTGGCCCAGGGCCTCGTACTCCACGTCGTTCCAGCCGGTGCCGATTCCCAGGCGCAGGCGTCCCCCGCTAAGCACATCCACTTCCGCCGCCTGCTTGGCGACCAACGCGGTCTGCCGCTGTCCCAGGATCAATACCGCCGTGACCAACTCCAGACGTTTCGTAACGGCCGCCATGTAGCCGAACAGCACGAAGGGCTCGTGGAACATGTCCTCGGAGCTGTACGCGCCGCTCCACCCCGCGTGCCGCACCGGGTCGGCCCCCATGACATGGTCGAAGACGATGAGGTGGGCATAGCCCAGGTCCTCGGCGGCCTGCACATACTCGCGCACCGCGCCGACATCTGCGCCGATCTCGGTCTGTGGGAAGACCACTCCAACCTGCATGGCTACCTCCTCATTCAAATGATCACACGATTATAACATGGCGGAAGGGGGCCAGCGATGGGAGCCGTGCGTACGGACAGAAGCGGGGGCATCGCCACAAGCTCGGCCTGACAGGCCTCCCGCTCACGTTGACTTTAGTGGCTGGCCTCCATATACTTTTATCCGAACATTCACCCTCGCCGCGTGGCCCCTTCTTACCGGGGCAACGTTGAGGTAAGGCGGCTGTCCCGGTCGGACGCCCCAGTGGCGCAATGGTAGCGCAACCGACTTGTAATCGGTAGGTTGGTGGGTTCGAATCCCCTCTGGGGCTTCTCAAAAGGCGCCGGAGCCAGATTTCTCCGCACTACCCATACCGGGGGATATTGGCGCTATAATGAGAGTATGCTAAACTGGTAGCGGCCGGAGGGGTGGGTGAGTGGTTTATACCACCAGACTGTAAATCTGGCGCTCGAAAGGGCTTCGTAGGTTCGAATCCTACCCCCTCCACCAGGCACGCACTGCGACCGCAGGGAAGCGCGCCCACATAGCTCAGCGGTAGAGCACGTTCTTGGTAAGAACGGGGTCGGCGGTTCAATCCCGCCTGTGGGCTCCAGCATAAGACAGGGAGAGGAATCAGTATGGCAAAGCAGCGTTTTGACAGGAGCAAGCCCCATCTCAATGTGGGGACCATAGGTCACGTGGACCACGGGAAGACCACCCTGACCTCGGCCATAACCAAGGTGCTTGAGGCGGCGGGGACGGGCACCAACTACCGCGCCTTTGACAGCATCGACAACGCCCCGGAAGAGAAGTCCCGGGGGCTCACCATAGCAATCGCCCACATCGAATACGAAACGGGAAAAAGACACTACGCACACGTGGACTGCCCGGGCCACGCGGACTACATCAAGAACATGATAACCGGCGCTGCCCAGATGGACGGCGCCATACTGGTTGTCAGTGCTCCAGACGGGCCCATGCCCCAGACCAGGGAACACATACTCCTGGCCCGGCAGGTCGAGGTGCCCCGTATATTGGTGGCCCTGAACAAGGTGGACGCCATGGAAGACCCCGAGCTGCTGGAGCTGGTGGAGCTGGAGCTACGGGACCTACTCAATCAGTACAACTTCCCGGGGGATGAGACGCCCATCGTGCACGTGAGCGCGCTGAAGGCCCTGGAGTGCGCCTGTGGAAAGAGGGAGTGCGAGTGGTGTGGCAAGATTCTGGAGCTAATGGACCAGGTGGACGAGTACATACCCTTACCGACCCGCGTCACAGACCTTCCCTTTCTCATGCCCATTGAGGATGTGTTCGGGATTAAAGGCCGGGGGACCGTGGTCACGGGCCGGGTGGAACGGGGCATTATCAAGCAAGGAGAGGACGTGGAGATCGTCGGTTTTGGCGAGGTAAAGAAGACCGTCGCCACGGGGCTGGAGATGTTCCACAAGACGCTGGACTCCAGCGAGGCCGGAGATGCCGTGGGGGTGCTCCTGAGAGGCGTCGACCGCGAGGACGTGGAGCGGGGCCAGGTACTGGCCAGGCCGGGGACGATCAAGTCCCATGACTCAGCGGAGGCGGAGGTGTACGTTCTCGCCAAAGAGGAGGGCGGCCGCCACACTCCCTTCTTCACCGGCTACAAGCCCCAGTTCTACATTAGAACCTCAGACATCACAGGCGAGATCCAGCTCCCCGAGGGAGTGGAGATGGTGATGCCAGGGGATAACATTACCATGAAGATAAGTCTCATTTACCCCATGGCGCTGGAGGAAGGCCTTCGCTTCGCGGTTCGCGAGGGCGGAAGGACAGTGGGCGCCGGGGTGATAACTAAAGTCGCGGAGTAGGAAATGGCCAGAAAAGGATCAGAGGCTCGGGTGATCATCACGCTGTCATGCACCGATTGCCGGGAGCGAAACTACACCAGCACCAAGAACCGGCGAAACGATACCCAGCGTCTTGAGCTACGCAAGTACTGCTCTCGGTGCCACGGCCACAAGGTTCATCGAGAGGTTAGGTAACCCGATGGCTAGGTCTTCCACGAGGGGCTCTCCAAGGCGGCTAATCTCTCCGGGCTTCATACGCAGGGGAACTCCGCTGCAGTTCTTCCAGGAGACCGTGGGGGAATTGCGGAAGGCGGTATGGCCCACACGTGAAGAGATCGTCCGCCTGACCTGGATCGTAATCCTTCTGGCAGTAGCTGCGGGGTTCGTCCTGTCCGGACTGGACGAAGTGCTCCGCCAAACTTTCGTTAGGTTCATTATTCGCGGATAGCCCTTCACGGGAGGGGTGACCGTCGGGACCTCCACTGTAATATAGAGGGTGAGCAACTATGGCCGTAAGCGTAGACATAAAGGATGTACGCTGGTACATCATTCACACCTACTCGGGACAAGAGGAACGGGTACAGAAAAACCTGAACCAGCGGATACTGAGCCTGGATATGCAGGACAAGATACATCAGGTAGTGGTGCCCACCGAGGAGGAGATCGTTCTGAAGGATGGCAAGCGCCGTCCAGAGCGGAAAAAGATCTTCCCCGGCTACATCCTAGTCCAGATGAGCATGGACGATGAGAGCTGGTATGTAGTCCGAAACACCCCTGGGGTCAGTGGGTTCGTGTCCTCCGAGGATGAGACGGAGAAGCGGCCCAAGCCCGTCGCACTGGAGGACGAGGAGGTGGACGCCATCCTCAAACAGATCGATTCGGGGCCGCCCAAGGTGACGGTGGGCTTTCAGAGGGGGGAGACAGTGCGCATAATGGCCGGGCCTTTTGCCGATTTCGTCGGCTCCGTCGCCGAGATAGATGCCGGCAAGGGCAAAATACGGGTCCTCGTGTCCTTCTTTGGGCGGGAAACCCCCGTGGAGCTGGACTTCCTCCAGGTCGAGCGGACGTAGGAGAGGCAACTTGGCCAAGAAAGTGCGGGCAATCATCAAGCTCCAACTGGACGCAGGCAAGGCCACACCGGCACCGCCGGTTGGTCCTGCTCTTGGCCAGCACGGGGTCAACATCATGGCCTTCGTCAAGGACTACAACGAGCGTACCACCCAGCAGGCGGGTACAATCATACCAGCCCAGATTACGGTGTTCGAGGACCGGTCATTTACGTTTATCACCAAGACCCCTCCCGCGTCGGAGCTGCTGCGGAAGGCGGTAGGAATCGAAAAGGGCGGCGCCCAGGCGGGCCACAGCACGGTGGGTACCGTCAAGAGGGGTTCCATCCGCGAGATCGCGGAGTTGAAGATGAAGGACCTCAACTCCTCCTCAGTGGACAAGGCGATGAAGATAATCGAGGGCACGGCCACCAGCATGGGTATCCAGGTCGTGGAGGATTAGGGGATGGCCAGGCATAGCAGACGATATCTTGCGCTGAAGAGCAAAATTGACCCAGAACGGACCTACGGCCCCCAGGAAGCAATTGTCATTCTGAAGGAGGGCGGCTCCACCAAATTTGACGAAACCGTTGAGCTTCACCTCCGCACCGGTTCCGACCCACGTCACGCCGACCAGATGGTAAGGGGCGTGACGGTGCTGCCCAATGGGCTGGGTAAGGAGACCCGCGTTCTGGTGTTCGCTACCGGGGAAGCGTTGGACATCGCCCGCCAGGCCGGGGCGGACTACGTCGGGGAAGATGACCTCATTAAGCAGGTCGAAGGAGGCTGGACCGACTTCGACGTGGGTCTAGCGGTCCCCGAGGTGATGAGCAAAATAGGCCGTCTGGGACGCATTCTGGGACGGCGCGGTCTGATGCCCAATCCCAGGACGGGCACCTTGGTCCAGGCCAGAGACCTGCCCAGGATTATCGACGAGGCCAAGAAGGGCCGCGTGGAATACCGCATGGACCGAACGGCCATAATACACACTCCAGTCGGCAGGATCAGCTTTACTGAGGAGAAGCTCCTGAGCAATATAGCCACCCTGGTTGACTCGATTGTCAGAGCCAGGCCCGCCGCCGTTAAGGGGGCCTTCATACGGTTTGCCCATCTCAGCACCAGCATGGGCCCCAGCATCACACTGGATGTTCCCGGCCTACTGGCCCTGAAGCCTGACTAATCGATGAGCGGCGGTACCGGGAACCGGGTCGGCGCCGGGGCACGGAGTGATTGAAGCGTTGGAGGTGACGTCGGGTTAGAGCGATACACTTGTAGGCGTGCTGTAGACAGCGGGCCCTCGTGGCATAGAGGTTAAAGGATTCCGCCCGCCGAGGTGATGTGGGACTGCTCAGCTCCCGTGTTAGCGCTACACTATGGGCTCATGCCGGGACCCTGCCTGGACGAGCAACGGGGTAGATTCACGGGAAGGTAGCGAGCGAAGCTGGTTAAGTTCCCTGCTCCGAGGTCGCAGGGAAATTTTTTTTGGAGAGGTGAACTCCATGCCGACACAGAAGAAGATGGAGCTGGTGGAAGAACTGAAAGAGAAGTTCACCCGCTGCACCATAGCCATCGCCACCGACTATACCGGACTGGGTGGCAATACAATGATGGAGCTACGGCGGAAGATGCGTGAGGCGTCCGTGGAGTACAGAGTGGTGAAGAACACCCTGGCGTACCTGGCCGCTGATTCGGCCAAGACACCCCAGATGAAGGATATCGTGCAAGGCCCCACTGCCCTGGCCTTCGGGTATGGGGACCCTGTGGAAGTGGCCAAGGCCCTGGCCGAGTACATCCGGGTCAACCGTTCGCCACTGGCCATTAAAGGGGCCGTGCTGGACGAAAGGACTCTGACACCTGCCGAGGTGTCGCGGCTGACCACCCTTCTCCCCAGGGAGGTACTGGTGGCGCAGCTCTTGGCACAGGCTCAGCTACCCATATCCAGCCTTGTGACCCAGCTGCAGGCCCCCTTGCGCGGGCTCCTGAACGTGTTAAATGGTCCACTGACCTCGTTCACAATCCTCCTTCAACAAAGGGCGCAGCAGCTGCAATCCCAGTAGGAACCCAAGCCCAGTCCCAGTCCCAGTATAAACAGGAGGTACCATGACCAAGGAAGAGATTCTCGAGGCGATCAAGCAGATGTCAGTGCTGGACCTGTCCGACCTAGTGAAGTCGCTGGAGACCGAATTCGGCATCTCCGCCGCCCCGGTGGCGGTTGCGGCGGCGGTCCCGGGTGCTCCCGCCGCTCAGGCACCCGAAGCCGCGCCCGCCGCCGAAGAGGAAGAGCAGACCGAGTTCAGCGTGGTGCTTCAGGATGTGGGGGCCAACAAAATCAACGTTATCAAGGCCGTCCGGGCAGTAAGCACCCTGGGCCTCAGGGAGGCTAAAGAGCTGGTGGAGAGCGCACCTGCGAAGGTAAAGGAAGCCGTGGCCCAGGAAGAGGCCAACAAGGTCAAGGAGGCCCTGGAGTCCGCGGGGGCTACGGTGAAGGTTGAGTAGCCCCCGGAGTCGCCTCACACGGTAGCCTCCCCACAGTTGGACCCGCCCGGGAGAGAAGGGCTTCACTCCACGGAGGTGCACCTTGAATCGCCGGAAAGACAGGGATCGCTGGCTCGCGATGAAGGACCAAAATCCAGATTACCGCGGCTTCCGCGGCTCCGGGCAGGAGTCCTCTGGGGCGAGCACTGCTCCTCTTCAGGCGGTGAGTTGCTCCATCTGTGGCAGAAGGCGTAACGTCGCCATGTCGATAGCCCAGGAGCAGGGCGACAACTATGTCTGCCTGAGCTGCCAGGAAGCGGAAGGCGAAGAAGTTCAGGAGCCAGAGGGCGAGGGATAGACCTCAAGGCCTCTAGCGGAAATGGGGCAGCAGGTCGTTCAGGTATTCGTATGCTTCCAGCAGCTGAGAGTCCAGGCCAACGAGCCTGTCTTCGGCGGTGATCTCCACCTCTACATCCGGGACTATGCCGGTGCCCTGTATCAGATTGCCCAGCGGCGTATACCAGTGAGAGACGGGAACGTAGATAGCGGAGCCGTCGCTCAGCTTGAAGAACTGGCTGGCTGAGCCCTTGCCAAAGGTCCTGGTGCCAACAATCTTGGCCCGCTCGGCATCTTGAAGTGCGCCTGCCACGGCCTCTGCCGCGCTGGTGGTTGCCTCGTTGACCAGAACCAATATCGGAAGCTCTCCGATGTCGGCAGCACCACCTTCCTCGATATGCCAGTCCTTCCTGTTTTCATCCCGGTCGATCTCATACATAAATAGGCCTTCTGAAAGGAACTGGCTCGCCACCTTTTGGGCGGACTCGATGGAGCCCCCCGGGTTGCTCCTCAGGTCAAGTATCAGTGCCAGCATGTCCACCAGGCGCAACTCTTCCAGGATGTCCACGACCTCATCGGGAGTGTTTGCCTGGAATTCGGAGATATAGATATAGCCTATGGCACCCGGCAGAAGCCGACGGTCCACGGACACCATATCGATGTCTCCCCGGATGACGTTCTTCTCCAGGGGTTCGTCCTCGCCCGGCCGCTCTATGCGCAGGGCCACCTTGGTGCCGACGGGGCCCCGCACTTCGTCCACCACCTCCTGAAGGCTCCTTCCCTCCACGGACACCCCATTCACCTCGAGCACCACGTCTCCCACTTCCAGGCCGGCCCGGAGTGCGGGACTGTCATCCATGGGCGACAGGACTATCTTGCCGTCCTCGATCGTGACAAAGGCCCCAATACCTTCATAAGAGCCCTGCAGCCTCTCCTGTTGGCGGTGATAGGCTTCGGATGTCAGGTGCGAAGCCGAGGGGTCGCCCAGGCTGGCCAGCATTCCGTCAACGGCGGCGTCCGCCAGCATCTGGGGAGACTCCTCTGGCCACTTTTCCATAAAGTGGACCCAGGCCCTCCAGACATCCGCCAGCTCCTTAGGGACCCCCCGGGGCGGCTTGGCCCTCACTTCCGCAAGCTCTGTTAAAAAGGGGTAAGGTGGCTTTTCGCTGACCTCCAGCATCTTCGTTATCATGGCGCCCGCGACCTGCTCTGAATCCAGAGTATCAGCTTCGACGTAGGAGTTGTTGATAAGGGCCCATGCCTCCCACACCAGGCTCGCTTCGTCGGCCGAGCTGGCCTCCGGACGACATGCGACAAGGGACAGGGAGGCGACAATTAACAACAGGAACGCGCCAAGTAACCAGTCTTTCGGCACCCATATGAAGGTCATGGACACTGAATCCCCGCATTGGTTTGAGGCACTCTGCCCCTATGGAACAGGATAGTGTTGCGGCGGCGGGAGTGTCAAGGATGCCCCTAGCTGAAGCCATCAGGGACAATGGGTACATCACCTAACGAACCCGGGGCGTCATTGAATTCCGTGGGACAATGTAAGTACAATGTAAAAGTGGCAATGCGGCCAACAAAGGTTCATTGCAGGACTACTCAGCTTTAGGTCCGATGCCAATAGATAGCCAAATTCTGTAGAATCAGGTGATATCGCCGTGCTTTGGAAAATAATACTCCCGTTAGCCCTAGCACTCTTCGTCGTTGCCGGATGCAGCAGCAGGTCCGCTCCCGCCGTGGAAGAAGGGGGAGCACAACCCACCACAGGGGCACCAACGGCATCGCCCACCGCTACCACTCCTCAAGTAGAGCTGCAGGTCGATACGGCAGGGAAGGCGGGGGTCAGTGCAGAGGGCGGAACCCTGGTCAGGCTGTGGAGCGACCCGCCGACCCTGGACCCTCACCTGACTACCGACGCCACGTCGGCCGTCATCATCGTGGAGGTGTTCGGAGGTCTGGTAACGATAGACCCGGAACTGAACATTGTACCGGACCTGGCCACCTGGGACGTAAGCTCCGATGGGAGGATATACACGTTCCACCTGAGCCAGGACGCCAAGTTTCATGATGGCAAGCCAGTGACAGCCCAAGACGTAAAATGGTCTCTGGAGCGGGCCGCCAACCCACTTACCTCCGCTCCGGTGGTAGACCAGTATCTGGGAGACATCGTGGGCGTGAAGGAGAGACTCGCCGGAGACGCCTCCGAAGTTGCGGGTGTGCGGGTGATTGACGATCGAACCGTGGAGATAACCATAGACGCCGCCAAATCCTACTTCCTGGCCAAGCTTACCTATCCCACCGCCTTCGTCCTGGACAGGGAGAACGTGGAAGCCAACCGCCGTTGGTTCCGGGAGCCCAACGGCACCGGGCCCTTCAAGCTCAGCGAGTACGTGCCCGGAGAGAGTATGGTCCTGACCCGAAACGAGCTGTACCATCTAGGGCCGCCGTTCCTGGAAAAGGTCCGTTTCATCCTCAGCGGCGGTACGGCAATGCTGATGTACGAAAACGATGAGATACACCTTACCGGCGTGGGCCTTGCGGACCTGGATCGCCTCCTCGACCCGAATAACTCGCTAAACGCGGAGCTCAAGCAGGCGCCGCCACGCTTCAGCACCGATTATATCGGTATGAACGTCACCGAGCCCCCGTTCGACGACCCCAAGGTGCGTCAGGCCCTCAACTACGCCATAAACAAGCAGGTCATATCCAGAGACATCCTCGCCAACATGGTGACCCCCGCCGACGGGATTCTTCCCCCGGAATTTCCAGCCTACGATCCCTCGTTGTCTGGTTACAACTACGACCCGGAAAAGGCACGGCGGCTCCTAAAAGAGTCCAAATACGGCGACGACATGTCAAAATTCCCCAGGATTATCCTCACCACCGCGGGAAGCTTCGGCTCCAGCGTGGGGCTTGACCTTGAAGTGATACTGCAGATGTGGAAGGAGAACCTGGGCATAGAGGTGGACATCCAACAGACCGAGTTCGCTACCTACCTCCAGGACTTGATAAAACGCCGGTTCCAGATGTTCCAGATCGGCTGGATCGCCGACTACCCCGATCCGGAAAACTTCCTGGATTTGCTCTTCCACAGCGAAAGCAACAACAACCACACGGGATACAGCAACCAGGAACTGGACCGGATTCTAGAGAAGGCCAGGGTGGAGGAGCGGGAGGACGTGAGGTTCAACCTGTATCACCAGGCGGAGAGGATGATCGTCAACGACGCCCCGTGGATTCCGCTGTGGCACAGCGGCGAGCAATTCGTGCTGATCAAGCCTAACGTAAAGGACTACAAGCTTACGCAGATGATCATACCCATCCTCCGCTTCGTACGCCTTACAGAAGGGTAGACGCTATAGCCTCCGCCATTGAGCTTGACACGGTCATGGGACCGACTCTGCGGACACCGCAGAGTCGGTCTTGAACGTCAGGCAGTCGTGGTGAGGAGGCCGAGGGGAGACTAGTATGTGGGTCTATATTGTCCAGCGGCTTCTGTGGGCCCCTGTCCTGCTCCTGACCGTCTCCTTCATCACCTTCTCCCTGACGCGCTTCGGCCCCGGCGACCCGGTACAGATACTAATGGGCCAGTACAACAATCCTGCAGCCGTAGAGCGAATCAAGCACCAGCAAGGCCTGGACAAACCCTTCCTGGTGCAGTACGGGATCTTTCTCAAGAACGCCGTTCGGGGCGAAATGGGAGAGAGCTATAAGTACAGGGGCAGGGAGGTACGGGAGCTTATAGGCAGGCGTATCTGGGTCTCGGCCCAGCTGGGCATGGCAGCGATGATAATATCCCTGACCCTGGGCATAC
The DNA here is from genome assembly GCA_965247295.1 of Dehalococcoidia bacterium. GTDB lineage: Bacteria > Chloroflexota > Dehalococcoidia > Lucifugimonadales > JAGWBF01 > CBDFGQ01. The sequence goes on along the minus strand of CBDFGQ010000008.1, from coordinate 191,212 downwards.
CGATTGGATTTTTCACCGCCCTCAAGCAAGGCACGTGGTTAGATACGGCGACGGTGAGCGTGACCCTGTTGTTCATGTCCGTTCCCGTTTTTCTAACGGCGCCAGGCCTCCTCATGGTCTTTCCCCTGTGGTTGGGAATCCTCCCCACCCACGGATGGGGAGGATTCTTCGACACCCATATCATTATGCCCGCCCTGGTACTGGGCATCCCCGGAGTGGCGGGGCTGACCAGGCTCGCCCGGGCCAGCACCCTGGAGGTGCTCTCCCAGGACTACATTCGGACCGCCAGGGCAAAGGGCCTACGCGAGATCGTGATCCAATACAGGCACATTTTCAGAAATGCCATGATACCCCTTTTCACAGTTGTGGGCCTATCCATGGCCACCCTGATGTCCGGCGCCTTCATAACCGAGACCTTCTTCGGGATACCCGGCATCGGACTTCTGACCATCGAGTCCATCTTCGCCCGAGACTACCAGATCATCATGTGGATGACCCTGATCCTCGCCTCGGGCTTCGTTTTCGCCAACCTGCTGGTGGACATCGGCTACAGGTTCATCGACCCGAGGATACGGTATTAGGGCACGGGGAGTGTCGATTGTGGCGGGTATTGAACGTTGATTTTTGTGGCCGCGGTAGCCAGACGGTCCATGAAAGGACGTGGCCTTGCGCCACCTAGGCTGGATGCGCCGGGAGAAGGCCCGTAAGGGGACCGATGGCAGCTGACAGGGATATCGCCATACCGAAGACCGAAGCGTCGGGAGCCAGCCTCTGGTCCCAGTCGTTGCACCGTCTGCGCCGCAAGAAGGTGGGCATGACCTGCCTGGTAGTTATCATCGTTCTCTACCTCGCGGGCATCCTGGCTCCCTGGATTACCCCATATGATTACAACCAGTACAGCTTCTCCGAAATCAAAGAGCGCCCCTCCCTCAGCCACCCATTCGGCACCGACAGGGCGGGCAGGGACATTCTGACCAGGGTCATCTACGGCCTGCGGACCCTGGTGATAATCACGGTAGCCTCAGTGGTCACGGGCGGTGTTTTTCTGGGCATAGGCCTGGGCCTGGTGTCTGGCTACTTCGGCAAGAGGGTGGACTCGGTTATCATGCGGGTGGGGGAGGTGTTCCTGGCCTTCCCCGATATATTGCTGGTCATCCTCATCGCGGCCACAATGAGAGACAGGATCGGTGGGTGGGTAATTAGATTCGAAGATGCGACTGGAATTGACACCCTCGGCGCATCTGACTACGTGGTGGTGTTCGGCGCCATGGCTGCCTTCTCCTGGGTGGGCATGGCCAGGCTGGTGCGGGGCCAAGTCTTTTATATAAAGCAGAGTCAGTACGTGGAGGCGGCCCAGGCCATGGGGGCCTCCACCAGGCGCGTAATTCTGGCCCACATACTACCCAACGTCATCAGTCCGATTATAGTGGTGGTGTCCATGGGCATGGGGGGCCTGATCTTCGTGGCGGTGGTCCTGGGATGGCTCGGAATAGGCATTCAACCGCCACACCCCGACCTGGGACGCACGCTTTTCGAGAACGGCAGCATAGGGGTGCTGCGCTCAGATCCGCACCTGCTGCTATTCCCGGTGGGAACGATAACGGTGCTTATCTTCGCCTTCAACCTGCTGGGCGATGCCTTGAACGACTCCTTTAATCCCAGGGCCCGTTGAGCCTTTCCGTCCCATCAACCGGCTCTCGACCACCCCTATTGCGGATGCCCCTTACCACGAGGCGGGCTAGGCCCCTTGCGGGTAGTCGGCCGGTATACCGCCTCAATCCCCACCGAGCGTTCAGGGCCAGGAACGGGGTACCTAGGAGGGCCAGGACCGCGATGTCCAGAGGTAGGCCTGCCGTGTCCCCGGTGGACGCACCACAGCTACGGCGGGTCCTCCTGTCCTCCTCCTCCGAGGCAGGCGGGGCCTCGGCAGCTACCCCTACAGCCGGGGCCGTGGCCTCGGCCTGGGGCGTGGCGACGGGCGTGGGCCGTGTTTCCGGGACCTGCGTTGGACCGGGAGTCGCGGATAGGTCCCTTCGAAGCGTTTCCGGTGGGGGCAGGGGCTCCAGACCTATAGCCCGCCTCCACTCGGAGTCCAGGCCATACTGATCGAAACCGTAAACCTCCGTCAATGCGTCGTCGGCCGACAGCGTCCTCTGAAAGGCCGTCATCAGCTCCGTCATCTTATCCACGCCATATAGGTCGATCATATACCGGACCACGGATTTGCCCTGGCCATAGTACATTATTATCTCGTCGGGTTCACCGGTGAATGCATCTAAATACCAGAGGGGTTTCAGGCGGCGGGTGAACACGGCGTAGGCCAGTGCCCTGTCGTAGAAGGGGGTCTGGTCAACGTTCCCATACTCTGCCAGGCCCTCGTTCAGCCACGCCGGCACCCTGGCATAGCCGCGTCCCGCGGCCTCGGCCACCAGGATGTGCGTGAACTCATGGGAAACGTTTCCCGTGAAGCTGGCCTCCGAGATCAGCGCCAGCAAAACTCGCTCCTCCACGTACGCCTGTCCCTCGGTCCGGAGGCCCTCCCGCACCGCCTGTGACCGGAACGGTAGGGCCCTGGTCATGTCCCTGTAGTTGTTGTAGACCACCAGGCGTATGGGGTCCGTGGGCGTTATGCCCAGCACGCTTCCCATGGTTTCCAGGGTCTCGTGGGCCGTGTCCAGCACCTCCTGGGCCCGGTTTTCCACGAACTCACCGTAGTAGAGGACGGTCAGGAGGCCCTGGGCATCGGTGATGGACTTCCACTGACGGTCGCCGTCGCTGGTATCCATGTAGAGGAACTCCTCCTCATCCGTTCGCAGGACGCGGCCGCCAGCATCTCGAATTTCGAAGGAGTAGTGGACAACGGTACCCGGGGGCAAATGGCTGGCGCCTATGCCCGTGGTCATGAAGTGTTCGCCGGTGACGGTGTTGCCAGGCTCGATTTCCAGATATCCGTAGGTGCTGCGTTCCTTCCCTACGGGCTTGAGAAATACCCGGATCTCGTCTATGGAGTCGGGGCTCTCAGCCGTCACCTTAAATTTGATGCCGTCTGGGAAGTCGGAGGTCACCTCTTGAGAGACAACCTCTATCCCGTCTCCCTCGGCAAGGGCGACAGGGACCACCACCAGTAGGACCGCCAGGGCTGACACCGCCAAAAGAAGCCCAGCGCCTCCTATAGCTGCTACACGTTGGATGCAAGTTCGATCCAGCAAAGCCACCACGCACCTCTATAAGCGAATTCTATAGCATCCCCATTACTTTGTCTAAACACTGCTACGTGAGGAGATCAGAGTCGGATTGTTGTCACCCAGTCTTACCTTGACTTAGAGGGGGGTACCCCATATACTGGGTGTCGAATCCGGGAGTATATTATTAGTGATATCCGACACTCAAGCGAATTGGCCACACCCAGTACGGAGATAGGCCACATGGCCAGGAAAAAGATCGTGGTGGTAGGGGGCGGGACGGGCAACCACACGACCCTGAGTGGCCTGAAATACGAGGACTGTGACCTTACGGCGGTAGTGGCCATGACCGATAGCGGCGGGAGCTCCGGCCGGCTCCGTGAGGAACTGGGGCACCTGCCCCCGGGCGACGTGAGGCAGTGCCTGGTAGCCCTCGCTCCCGACGACCGCTCCAGCGCCCTGATGGCGCGACTATTCGACTACCGATTCAACGCGGGCAACGGACTCCACGGCCACAGCTTCGGCAACCTGTTCCTGACCGCTCTGACGGAGATCACGGGCAACACGGCCACCGCGATTTCGGAGGCGTCCCGCATGCTATCCATAAAGGGGACCGTCCTCCCGGTTACCCTCACCAAGTCTACCCTGATAGCCCACCTTAAAGACAGCTCCGAGGTCATCGGCGAAGCCAACATAGACCAGCGCAGGGACAACCTGGAAGTTGGCATCGACTACGTTTACCTCAATCCCAAGGCCTACGCCTACTCTCCGGTACTGGAAGCCATTGAGGAGGCCGACGCCATAATAATGGGCCCGGGCGACATCTACACCAGTATCCTCCCCAACCTTCTGGTGGAGGACGTGGCCCAGAGGATCGAGGCGTCCAGGGCAACCAAGATATGTATCTGTAATCTGATGACCAAGCCAGGGGAATCCGACGGCTTCAAGGCGTCGGACTTTGTAAACCTGATCCGGGAGTACCTCGGCACCACGGACCCGCTGGACTATCTGCTCGTAAACAGTGCTCCCTATCCCGACAGGATCGTACAGAGGTACGCATCCTTCGGCCAGTACCCCGTCGAGACCGACCTTGAAGAGTGCAATCAGGTAGTGCAAGAGGTGATACAGGAGCCCCTGGTGTCTGCCGGAGTGTATCTCCGCCACGACCCCTTCGCCCTTGCCCGGTCCGTCATGTCTATTTTGAAGAGTCGCTCCCCCAAGGTCAGGGCTTCCTCACGTAATTAGGACACCGAAATGTGTGGCATCGTTGGCTACGTAGGCCACCAGGAGGCCTGGCCGTTAATCGTCTGGGGGCTTCAGCGCCTGGAGTATCGCGGATACGACAGCGCCGGCGTCGCGGTCCTCACCCCATCGGGCGAGCTGCATGTCCAGAAGTCCATAGGCAAGGTCAAGGAGCTTAACAGCTTCCCCCAGGACAGGTCCCCTCAGGGCCATCTGGGACTGGGACACACCCGCTGGGCCACCCACGGGAAACCCTCCGACGCCAATGCCCACCCCCACACCGACTGCAAACTCGAGGTAGCGGTAGTCCACAACGGGATCGTGGAAAACTACCTCCAACTGAAGAAAGGCCTCCTCTCCCGGGGTCACACCTTTACCTCAGAGACAGATAGCGAGGTAATTCCCCATCTCATCGAAGAGGGCCTGGATGCAGGCCTCAGCTTTGAAGACGCATTCAGGTCCGTGAGCGCCCGCCTTCAGGGCTCACATGCGATCGTCGCCACAAGGGGAGGCGGCGAGGAGAAACAGCTCCTTGCCGTGCGCCTGGGCCACGCCGGAGGCATCGTCGTTGGACACGGGGCCGGGGAGGCCCAGATCAGCAGCGACCTTGTGGCCATGCTTCCGTTCGCCGACCATGTGACCTTTCTGGACGACGGAGAGATGGCCGTTGTTACGGATGAGGGGGTCAGGTTCACGGGGACTGACGGCGAGGCCATCGAGAAGCGTTCTCAGCCCGCTGCCCAAGGAGCCAGTTGGGTGGACAAAGAGGGCTACAAGCACTTCATGCTCAAGGAGATCATGGAGCAGCCGCAAGTGGCGGCCAACGCCCTGAGTGGACGGGTGAACTTCGAGACGGGCGCTGTGGCCTTGGAAGACTTCCCCCTGTCCGAATCCCAGATCAAGGGACTCCAGCGGGTGGTGCTCATCGCCTGCGGGACCAGTTTGCACGCCGCCATGGTCGGCAGGTACTTCATAGAACGGATGGCTGGCCTGCCCACGGAGGTGGACAGCGCCTCGGAGTTCCGCTACAGGGACTTCCACGTGGACGATAGGACCCTCGTAATCTCGGTGGTCCAGTCGGGGGAAACCGCCGATACCCTGGCCGCGATGGCGCAGGTGAGGGAGAAGGGTGGCAGGCTGGTGACCATATGCAATTCGGAGGGCAGCCAGGCCACGCGGCTGGCCGAGGCGACCCTATACATGCGGTCGGGCCCGGAGATAGGGGTAGCCAGCACCAAGACCTTCATCTCATCACTTACGGTTCTGGCCCTCACGGCGGTATACCTGGGGCAAATCAGGGGCGTTTTGGCTCGGGGCCCCTCCGAGGAAATAGTCGCCGAACTCGCCCGCCTGCCCCACCTTCTAGGAAGGCTCCTTGCCGATCACGGGTCCTATGAGTCCCTGGCGAAGAAGTATTACAAGTACGACAATTTCCTGTACCTGGGCAGGGGAGTGACTTACCCCATAGCCATGGAAGGCGCCCTCAAGCTAAAGGAGATAAGCTATATCCATGCGGAAGGTTATCCCGCCGGCGAGATGAAGCACGGCCCCATTGCCCTGATTGACCCCACCATGCCCGTGGTGGCCATCGCGTTGGACGGCCCCCTCTACAGCAAGATGGCCAACAACATCAAGGAGGTCAAGGCCCGGGACGGAGCGGTCGTTGCTATGGTCACGGAGGGAGATGAGGAGCTTGCGTCACAGGTGGACGACGCGATCTTCATTCCACGGTGCTCCGAAACTCTAGCCCCCATGCTGGCGTCAGTGCCTCTACAGCTGCTGGCCTACTACATATCGGTCCGGCGGGGCTGCGACGTGGACCAACCCCGTAATCTGGCCAAGTCCGTAACGGTGGAGTAAGGCTTCAAAGGAACTCCCATAGCAGCCCGAAAGTATCCCCACGACCCGGTCCATACGCGGCCGGACTTCCTTACGCGGTACCGGCGTTGACCTAAGTTACGTGCGCCAGATATACTTACATACAACGCTGCGGGGTGAGCCCGATGCCCCAGCATCCCTATGAAACTCGGGCCTACGTGTTATCCTGAGATCGCTTAATATGACTGGGGATTGGACTCGGAACCTCACCCTGATTCTCACGGGGATCGTATTATCCGGTATACTGATCATTCTCACCAACGCCAGCCTGACCCTTGCCGACGTCCCCTGGCCGACTCCGCCACCGGGTCCGCGGCCTGCCGTTCCTAACGTTATCGGCGAGGCCGATATCAAGCGAGTCGAGGTACCCCAGGTCGCCAACGCGGTATCTTGGGTGGTCCTACCCCTTGCCATGTCGGTGCCGCGATTCCCCCGGTGCCCACTTCCTCATTTCGCTCGCCCGACGGCGTGCTGATCGCCAGCGACGCAGGCTCGATAATCAGCACGGTTCAGCTCGTTTATCAGCCGGTCTCCCTGGAGAACGCTCCAAGCACTGCTCCCCACCAAGAACTGCGCAAGGTGTTTTTTCTCCGTACCTACGATCACCGTGGAAAGCAAGTCACTCCGGAGTTACTACGCCCATGGGTATTGGAGGTACCCATCCAGGGCCTCACCCAGCCTAAGGAAAGCGCGACCGGGCTGCTGATCGCCCGCTACGACGAGGAGACGGGGTGGACTCCCCTTGTTACGAGCTACCATATAGTCCGCGGAATACTCCAGGTCCGGCTGTTGGAGTTCGGGCTCTTCGCTGTAGTAGCTGAGCCGGGAGTTAGGTAGGGCCGGGGGCCAAATGCTGGATAAGATCACGGCCAGGTCGGGACTGCTTATTGGACCGTACGTCCCAGCTCCCCTGGGGACGGCTGATCGCTGTCAGTGACTGGGCAACGGCATATCGGTACCTGGCCATTATAGGCGCCTTCTCACTTCTGGGAGCGGTACTGGTCTGGCCGATTTTCGGCCCGGATTACCCTCCCGGTGTGGACACGGCCACCTTCCTTCACCTGAGCTGGGTTACCAAACTGGCGGCGTCGGGGCAGCTGGCCAATCCACTGGTGGACCCCTACTGGTACGGTGGGTTCCAGTATCTGGTCTCCTACCCGCCGCTGGGCTACGGCCTGGTAGGAATCATAAGCTTCCTGACCAGGCTGGACCTGGTTTGGGTCTACACAGCGCTCCTGGTCATATCCTACGGCGCGGTTGCCGCGGCTACATACTGGCTGGCTACCGAGCTGGGTCTTAGGCGGTGGTCTGCGGCACTGGTGGCGCTGGCCTACCCGGTGCTCAGCGCCGTCTTCCTGTGGGGGTGGTTCACTTCGGTACTTGCGCTTCCCCTTGGCCTGGCGTCAATCATGCTACTTGAACGGTCCCTGAGGACCGGCAACTGGCGGCCGGCGCTTTGGGGAGCCATTTGTATGGCCCTCAGCATCCTTGTCCACCACATGACCGGCCTCGCCCTAGGGCTGGGACTCATTGCGTGGTTCGTGTACCACCTTATCGCGGGCATATATTCCAGGCGCCAGGTGGTCGCGTTCTCCGCCCTTTTCGTGGCCATAACGGCGTTATTGGTCGCTCCCTGGGGAATTCCTTTCATGGTACACGCCCTGGACGTGGGCTTCCGGCGTGAGGTGCCGGGACTATGGGCGCCGGACGTGGCAACGTACAGTACCAACATAGTGGACTCTTCGCTCATTGGAGCCCATATCTATCCCTCCTACCTGGGTATCACCCTTATGCTCCTGGCCATTGGCGGGACGGTGTATGCCTTGCTGGAGCGGCAACGGCTTGCGGGACTGGCCATCATGCTCCTTGTGCTGGTGTGGTTCAGTATGGGCGCCGATGCCAACCCGTTGATTCGCGTCTATCCCTTCAGTGGGCTGGATACCGCCCGGTTTCATCTGTACATGGTACCCTTGATGGCCTTGCTGGGAGGGGCCCTGGTTGAACGCATGGCCAGTTTCGGGCGGGACCTGTGGCCGCGTCTGCCTCGCCGCCCGTGGTACGGCCTGTCCGTGGCCGTCCTCCTCGCCATCCTGGCCTTTCCGGTGCTCGACGCGTGGCGTGCCCGGGACCACATGGCTCCCTATCAGGTCGCGGTACCGACCCAGCAGGCCCTGAAATGGCTTGGGGAGCACCGCCCAGCTGAGGACGGGGTCCAGGCCCCCATTTACTCGGTGGGGCTGTGGACCTGGCACTCCTTTCTGATCCCCTACATGGCGGACCGACGGCTGGTAGATGGGTGGCACGACGAACGCGCTTCCAACGTTCGGCTAATCAGGGAGCTGCGGATGATGGGCTGGACCGGCAACGTGGACATCGATAGGGCCCATGACCTGCTAGCTGAGCTGGGAGCCGAGTACGTGCTGGTCAAGCGCGTCTCCGAGTACTCGGGCGAGCACTCGGAGTTGTTCTGGGAAGAGATCGAAGCCCACCCTGAGTGGTTCGAGAAGAGGGAGCAGTGGGGGGGGGGGAGCTGGCCGTCTTCCGGGTACTTCAGAAACACTCCACACGGGTCGCGCACCCATCGTCAGCCACCCACCTGCCATAACCCACTCAGGGGCAATGAAGGGCGGCCTTGTTATTACCGGGCACGGAGGCTAGACTGAATACGTCTTGCCTATGAACACCTGGTATCTACACTTTTTCTTCCTGGGTCTCCTGGGCGCAGTCCTCCTGTCTGGATGCCGCTCCGGCGCATCACAACCCGGTCAGGATGTCCACTCGATGCCACCCTTGACCGCCACAGTCTCAGTGGATGTGGAAATCGTGGAGACGAGCTCGCCGAGGCTGACCCAGGTACACCCCGTGCCCTCCAGCATCGTCCTATCACCAGGGGAGAGCATCGGGCTATCCGCCATAGCATTCGATCAGCAAGGGAGAGAGCTGAGCCAGGTAACCACTAACTGGCTGGTAGCGGACCCGCGGGCCGGCACCATCACTCCCAGCGGGGTGTTCCGCGCAGGGTTTACCAGGGGCACTTTTGATGCGGCCATAGTGGTGATTGCACGGAGCCCTGGCCGCACCGGCCCAAGCCTGGTCCAGGCAACCGCTACGGTAACCGTGGAGCAGTTCCGACGCAGTTTGCAACCGTCCAGCATCCGCGTCTTTCCAGACACGGCAGAAGTTGAACCCCAAGAGACACTTCGCCTGGTAGCCATGGCGGTTGACGCCAATGGTGTAGCAATACCCGACATGAAATTCAACTGGGAGATACTGGAGCCGATGGTTGGATCGGTCACCCAGGACGGCAGTTTCACCGCTGGCCAGGCAATAGGCAGCTTTCCCAAGTCCCTTAGAGTCACCCTGGCTCCCGAGCAGGCGGGAGGCAGGGGAGCATTGAGCACCAACGTAGATATCAGCGTTATGGACCCCACGAGCATATTACGCCGCATTACAACCACGGTGCTGCCCCAGGTCATCAGCCTCAAACCCGGCCAACGTATGAAGTTCACCACCCTGATCCTGGACCAGCGCGGGAACCCAGTTACACCGCTGGAGCCCAGGTGGGATATCTTGGACCCCGGAGCCGGGGGACTATCTCCAGACGGACAATTCACGGCGGGGGAGGTGCCCGGTATATATGCGGACGCGGTGCAGGTGTCCATGGGTGTGCCCGGAACCGAGGAGCGGCTTTCCGCCACGGGCACGGTGATAGTGATTGACCCTATCCCTTCCAATAACCCGCTGCTAGTGCTGCCGAGGGTGGTCATCTTCCCGGAGCGCGTGGTCCTCTCACCGGGGGAATCTGCCCGTGTGTCCATTATTGGCCTACAGGGAGATGTGGCCGACGTAACCACCGCGAACGTTAACTGGTCGCTGACCCCACCGGAAGTGGGAGAGGTGTCGAGATTCGTGGTAGTAACCGCTCACGATTACCCCGGCATATACGAAAATGCGATACGCGCCGAGGTGATACAGCAGACCGAAAGCGGGCCGGTGGCCCAGACTGTGAGCGCCACTCTGGTGATTCGCGGGCCGCTGGCAAAGGTAGAGGTTACACCTCCCGTCATCAGCCTAGCACTGGGAGAGCGGATGCAGCCCAGGGCACTGGCTTATGACCGGAACGATATACTGCTTTCGGACGTTTCCTTCAAATGGAGCGTAGCTGATGCTGAGGCCGGGAGCATGGACTCCAACGGTGTTTTCACCGCAGAGGGCCGCCCGGGCAGGTACCCGGGAGCAATCGAGGTAACGGCGATTCAACGACAGGCTCCTCCCCGTCGGTGACCCTCACACAACAGTCCCATTAACCCTTAAGGGGCCCTAAACGCCTTTCCAGATGGGTTCCCTCTTCTCGCTAAAGGCCCTCACGCCTTCCTTGGCGTCCTCGGTGGTACGTATGAGGTCCGCCTTGACCTGGGCATAGGCAACCCGCCGGTCCAGGTCCATGGCCGCACCATTCACGGTCACCTCTTTGATAGCTGCCAGTGCTAGGGGCGCGTTGAGAAGTATCTTCCTCGCCACTTCCTCCGCGGCAGGCATGACTTCCTCCGCCGGCACAACCTGGTTCACGAGGTGCAACTCAAGGGCCCGTTGGGCGGTGATGAACTCGCCGGTAAACAGGATTTCCAGGGCAATATTTCGTGGGACCACCTGGGCCAGGAGTGCGGGCCCGCTCACGGAGGAGATGCCTCTCTTGACCTGGGGCCAGCCGAACTGGGCCTCTCGAGAGGCGATGCGGATGTCACTGCCCAGGGCCAGGCCACATCCCTGGGCCAGGCAGATACCGTTGATGGCCGAGATGATGGGCTTCCATATGTTTTGCTGTATTATGTAAAGGTCCGAGGTGGCTAGGCCCTCGTTGGCCCGGCCGGCAGCCATGGCCGCCAGGTCGTGGCCCGTCGAAAAGGCCCTCCCCGTCCCCGTTATGATGGCGACCCGGACCTCTGGGTTGGAGTCCACGTCCCTGAAGGCATCCCACAGTAGCTGCCGCATCTCCGGGTTGATGGCGTTCAGCTTCTCCGGGCGGTTCAAGGTGATGTAAGCGATCCTGTCCCTGATATCGTATTCTACTTCCGCCATAGGCCAGCCTCCCGCGATAGGTGAGAATTAACGTACGCCGGTTATCATCGGCCTACCACTCGCGCCCCTTCCAGGCACCGCTCGGTCCGCCAGAAAGCTAGATAATTCGGGACCCGGTAGGCACGGTGCCGATGACCCCCTCCCTCTCCAGTTCTTCGATTTGGGAGCCCGCCAACCCGAGCAGGCTACCGTATATAAAGGGGTTGTGCTCTCCCAGTCCGGGAGCCGGGGACCTTATCCGCCCAGGGGTCCCGGACATCTTCCAGGCAATGCCGGGATAAGTGTGCCTCCCGGCCCAGGGGTGGTCCTGTTCGATAAAGGTGCCCCTCCGGCGGTAGTGGGGATCACTGAGAAGGCCCGGCGCCCCCAGTATGGGGCTGGCAGGTACCCCCGCGCCCTGCAACAGCTTGGTTACCTCGTAAGGGCCCCAGTCCCGCGTCCAACCCTGGATTGCCTGGTCAATCAGGTCCTCATGGGCCCTGCGTCCCTTGACGGTTGCCAGGCGGCCGTCCCGTGCCAGGTCTGTCCGGCCCATGGCCTCGCACAACCTCCTCCACTCGGAATCAGAGGTGACGGCTATGGTCACCCACGTATCCTCACCACGGCAGGGATAGGCGTTGTGAGGTACGCAGGTTTCACTGCTGTTGCCCCGCCTGCTGGGCTCCCTTCCCGTCATCTGGTACCCCAGCAGCTGAGCCCCGATAAGGGAGACCGAGGACTCCTGCTGGGACACGTCTATAAACATGCCCTTGCCGGTGCGGCGCCTGTATCGGAGGGCGACCAGGATGATCCCCGCGGCGTGAGAGCCGCTTATGGGGTCACCATGGTTGATCCCCGACTTCATGGGTCCCTCCCCCGGGTACCCCGTCAGGTGGGCCATGCCGGCGAGCTGCTCCTGCCCGATGCCGTAGGCCAGATACTTGCGCCAGGGCCCGGTGTTGCCGAAGGCGGGCATAGAAACGTAGATCAGGTCAGGGCGGTGCCGTCTCAGCTCATCATAGGCGTAGCCCAACCGGGCCAGGCTTCCGTACCGGAAATTCTCTATCAGGACGTCGCTGATGGAAACCAGCTCCTCAAACAGGTCGCGGCCCTTATCGCTAGTCAGCTCCAGGGTGATGCCATACTTGTTCATATGGAGGGAGTTGAACCACCCGTTGCGGTTCCAGGGTTGGTCTCCGGGCTCGCTGCCGGGATAACTGGCGATGCCCCTGCTGGGGCTCACGGGTCCTCTATGGGAGTCGTACACCCGGGTAGACTCCATCTTTATCACCTGGGCGCCCATGTCGGCCAGTAGCTTGGTAGAGTAGGGCCCGGCCCAGATTCGGGATAGGTCCAGGACCCGAACGTTCTCCAGAGGCAACGGCCTGCAGGAGGCTTCTGTCCGGTGCGCCACCATCAGATGACCCCTGTCCTTTCCAGCTCATCCAGGCCTTCGGCAGAATAGCCCAGCAGCCCCCCCAGCACCTCATGGTTATGCTCACCCAGCAGCGGGGCACGCCGATAAACCCAGGCAGGCTCGCTGGGCCGGACCGGAGGGCCCGGGTACCGGTAACTCCCGGCTATGGGATGGTCCAGCTCCACGAAGTAGTGGCGGTCGGCCAGCTGCTCCATTTCAAGGATATCCTGTAGGGTGGCCACGTAGGCGAAGGCTAGGCCCCTCTCCTGGCCCCGCACGAATATATCGGCCTTGTCATGCTCGAGGAGCCAGGGTAGCATCAGGGCCTCGGCTTCGTCCGCGTTGACCAACCGGCCATAACGAGTGGCGAACTTTTCATCCCCCAGCTCCGGACAGTCCATGAGCTCGGCCACGCCTGGCCAGCGGTGGTCCGGACCGGCAATGACCCCCACATATCCGTCGCGGCAGGGGTATATGCCCCAGGCGGCACGTCCATACCCCCGATTGCCGACTCGCTCGAATTCCTGACCCGAATAGCTGTACTGCATGAGGGCGTTTTCCAGGATGTTGGTGGCGTACTCGGCGATGGAGACATCTACGTGCTGCCCCTGCCCTGTCTCCTCGGCGTAAAGAAGTGCCGTCATGCTGGCGACGAAGGCATTCTGGCCCGCACCCAGCTGTGCCAGGGGAGCCCCTTCCATCAGGGGAGCCCGGTCCGGCTCGCCGGTGATATTCATGAGGCCACCAAGGGCGTACAGGTTCATTTCCACTGCCCTCCAGTCCCGATACGGGCCCGTTTGGCCGTAGTTTGAGATGGAGGTCATCACGAGGGGTGGGTTGATGGCGGCCAGCTCCTCATAACCCAGGCCAAGGGATGGGAGTACCCTGGGGGAGAAGTTCTCCACCAGTACGTGAGCCGATCTAGCCAGCTCCGTGAGTATCCGTCGGCCCTCAGGCTCCTTCAGGTTTAGGGTCACGCTCTTTTTCGAGCAATTCAGATAGAGAAAGGTGGCACCGGCCTCGGAATTGGGAACTTCGGTAGGAAACGGGCCAATTTGCCGGGCGGGGTCGCCGGACTCCGGCCGCTCTACCTTGATCACGTCTGCACCCAGGGTGCCAAACAGGCGGGTGCAGTAGGGACCCGCGATGTAGTGGGTGAGGTCCAACACCCGCACTCCCTCTAGTAGACCTGGCACGCACTCACTCCTCTCCGCGGACAGATTCTACTGAAGCCATGAAACACCCCCTGAATTACCTTCGAGAGCACGTGTAACCTATGGGGGGTGGCGGATAATAGGGGTCAGCGAAGGTAGCGGTCCATCCACGCCTTGGCGTGGACGGTAAAGTCATGCCGGTAGCCGTGGTCGACCTCGCCTATCTCGGGGTAGATGACGATGGACTTCATTGCGGGAATCCGCTCGAAGACGGGCATCACGGTCCTCAGGGGATGCACTTCGTCGACGATGGCGCTTGCTATCAGGGTTGGGCAGGAGATAGCGTCGGCAAGGTTGACCTGGTCAAAATACGCCAGAGTAGCCAACGCGGCGTCCCTCTTGCCCGGTTGCTCCTTCATGAAGTCGTGCAGCTCGACGTAGGGCCCTATGGTGATCTCCGCGGCCACCGGGAAGTTGCACAGCCAGGGGACCCCCGCCACGCAGGCCGAGACTCGTTGGTCCAGGGCTGCCGTGGCCAGGCTCAGTCCTCCTCCCTGGCTAAAGCCCCACACCCCGATGCGCCCTGTATCGATCTCCGGGCGGCTATGCAAAAAGTCCATCCCACGTACACAGTCCATGTACGCACCCCGGTAATAGTAGCTCTCCCTGTCGGTCACATTGTAGCCGAGCCTGGTACCGTCCTCTATTTCCCACTCCTTGAGGCTCTCCCCCTGGCTGCGGGGGTACAGGGACAGTGTAGCGTAGCCATACTGCACAAGATGTAGGGGAAGGGGCATTATACCACTGTAGCCCGGGACCTCCATGATGGCCGGCCAGCCCCTGGTGGGAGGATCGCCGGCGGGGAGCGTGTACCAGGCCCGGATACGACTGCCCTCAAAGCTGCTCATGACCACGCTGTGAATGGCCCGAGACTTGATCCGCCCTTCCACGGTGAAGACATCGCTCTGCTCTACAGGCTCCACCACGGCGTTCAGCTGCACCTCTGCCAGGGCCGCGCCGGTTCGCTCCCAGAACTTCCGAATGTCCTCCACCGGCATGGCTTCCCCCTATTGCTTGATGGGCTGGGGCCAACTCCACCTGAATTCTACATATTCCCGCGGGGGAACACAACATGGGCGCCCCAGGGCACGTGTTGACGGCCATCGCCCCCCAGTTTATCATGGCACCTGAGACAGCGATTCGTCGTGCGCGCGGGCTGTGCACCAGTAGAGTACCTCTCAACGTGCAGCTCGATACCGATCCTGCGGCCAGGACGGGAGGACACGACCCACGCTGCGGAGGAGGACGTATGCCCGACGCTGAGGAGAGACCTGCGATCAGCGAGGCTCCCATGAAGGTGACGGTCTGGTACGACTATATTTGACCGTGGTGCTACATCGGCCTGGAGCGGCTCGATAGACTGAGGCAGGATTACGACGTAACGATCGAGGGCAGGGCATTCTTACTCAGGCCAGAGTTACCCGTGGAAGGTGTCCCACGTCAGCCCCGGCCGGGAGAGGTCGGGGACCAGCTAAGCGAACCCCTGCGCACCTACGCCATAGAGTCAGGGCTGGTCATGCGCAGATCCTCTTTGACACCCTATA
This sequence comes from Dehalococcoidia bacterium, assembly GCA_965247295.1. GTDB lineage: Bacteria > Chloroflexota > Dehalococcoidia > Lucifugimonadales > JAGWBF01 > CBDFGQ01. The sequence continues at coordinate 175,677 of CBDFGQ010000008.1, read as the reverse complement.
CATTGTACAGCCTGGAGGCCACGGAGTACGCGCAGCAAAATGGACAGTTCGATGCCTTCCACCTGGCCACGTATAAAGCCTACTGGGAGGAGGGCAAAAACCTGGGCGACATGGCCGTGATCCAGGAGCTCGCGTTGCAGTGCCAGCTAGACTGGAAGGAGCTTTCGGAGCGGCTAGAGTCGGGTTACTACCGAGAGACGGTGCTTGCCCAATACCAGGAGGCTATCAACCTGGGTATACGGGGAGTGCCCGCTTTCCTGATAGGCAATCAGCTATTTACTGGTGCGCAACCCTATGAGATATTCAAGCTGGCGATGACCAGAGCGGCGCAAAACATGGTAGTGTAAGGACTACATGCTCCCACCCTATACTCGGGCTCGCGGGCATCGGCAACCGACCGGCTACTCGTCGTCCTCATCGGGCCTTGCAGTGCCCCGCCTGCCGCTGTACAGGGCCTCGGCTGGCTCCTGATCGTCGTTGAGCTCCATGCCATTGGCGTAGCTTTCCCGCCAGTCGGAGGCGAACTCCTCGTCCTCTTCCCTCTCGGCGTCGATGTCGTACCTGAGTAGGGCATCTCTCCAGTAAATCTTGTACTCTTCCCTAATTTTGGTTGGAAATGAGCAAACGTTAGCCATATCTGGATGGCGGTAGGTCTCCGAAAGGATGACCGAGATCTCCTGGCTGTTAATGCTAATAATGACAGAGTTGTAGCGGTTGCCCCCCTTGATCAGACGGACCAACCGCATACCCAACTTGGGCTGCACCCGGCCGAGGTACTCACCTCGATGGTTCTTTACTACCATGCCTTGGTGGGCGGGTTCAAGCTTTACGGAATCCCCAGCCGCCATCTTCGCCAAAGTCTCCAGAGGCGCGCAGGTCTGTAACAGGGTCACCGTTGATTTACCGCTCTCCTCAATAAACAAATACGGGGTAACAGCCTTCGCTTGCTTGGGCAGCGATTCTGTCTCCCCAAGATGGGCCAAACGCTCCACGTTCTTCTTGGCGATGGTGTTGTAGGGAGCAATACTTATGGCGCTTTCGAACGCTGCCCTGGCGGCACTGTAGCGACCCAACTCCAGCAATGCCTTCCCCAACCGGTTCATGGAATCCACATCGTCGGGGAAAAGCTGCAATATGCCACGGTTGACCTGGGTGGCCTTTTCCCATTGGCCGTCCAAAGCCAGGGCTATGGCCTCCCGTGTCTTTCCCTTTTTTATCTTTGCCTTTTCTTCCGCCCAGGCTGGGTCCATTATTACACTTACTCCCTGGAAATGACGTTACGGACCAGGGACCCTTTACGATAGATTAAGATATCATTACCTGGAATACAAGGACTCCGTGCCACCCAGTTACACCACCTGACATACTCATACCACAGATTTTCACGACAGAAAAGGGGGGAACTTCCATGTTTTATCTGGGCAAAACTCTACTAACCATATGGCGCTCCCTGGCAACCAACCACTGTGATTTTACCCTTAATGACTGAATACACTAAAACCGTCCCAAGGTCAAGGCACTTTTTACTATTTCTGGGACAATTTCTAATAAATCTATGAAGTAGTCACGGGGAAAGACCCAGGCCACGACCTTAGACGTAGTCCTCGTTTACGCACGACCGGCCAGCCTCATAATTCCCCCTCAGACAGTGCCACCGTATCTTCAAGATATCCACGCTCATCGCCAGGGAGTCCTTAAAGGGCCTGACCTTGCCTTGCGTGCGGTAGTACCAGTCCAGGGGCACCTCCTTCAGGCGTAGGCCACTCCTGCGAGCCAGGAAAAGGACTTCCACGTCAAAGGCGAAGCCGTAGACGCGCTGAAGGTGGAAAAGCTTCTGCACCACCTGTCCCCTGAAGCACTTGAAACCGCACTGGGTATCCGACACTCCTGGCACGGCCAGCAGTCGCACCAGTAGATTGTAGATACGGCCCATGATATGCCGTTGGTACGGCTCCCCGACTCGCCGCGACCCAGGCGCTTCCCGAGATCCAATCGCAATATCGTAGTCAAAGATCGCCGGGGGGAGAAATCGAGACACCTGCTGGATAGGCATGGATAGGTCGGCATCGCACAAGAAACGGTACTCGCCACTGGACCACAGCATTCCATGATTAACCGCCCAGCCCTTGCCACCGTGGGGAATGCAGATCAGGTGAACGTCGGGGTTGGCCCTGGCGACCTCTTTGACCAGGGAGGCGGTGAAATCGGTGCTCCCGTCATCAACAACGACCACTTCCCAGGTGTAGGACTGGGCGTCCAGATAGTCCACCACCTCCCGGAGGCTTTCTATAATGCGGCGCTCCTCGTTGTAGGCGGGGATTACCACCGAGAGATACGGCACGTTACTCGGTCTCCAACTCGAAGGCCCTATGCAGGGTTCGGACGGCGTCCATAACACGGGATTCGGAAACGATGCAAGTAATGCGTATCTCAGAAGTCGTGATCATGTCAATGTTGATCTTGTCGTCGGCCAATGCCCTGAACATACGGGAAGCGTAACCCGGAAAGTTCTGCATACCTGACCCGACGACACTGACCTTGCCGAGGGTAGCGTCAGTGGTCAGTTCCCTCGCCCCGATAGATTTAACCACCGGCTCCACCACCTCAACCGCCTTCCCAAGGTCGGTCCGCGCTACCGTAAAGCTAAGGTCCGTAAGGTGCTCTACGCTGGTGTTCTGCACTATCGTGTCTACGCTTATCCCACACTGAGCCAGCGGCTCAAACAGGGCGGCTGCGACGCCAGGCCGATCAGGAACGCCCACCAGCGTCACCTTGGCCACATTGAGGTCGTATGCAATTCCCGTTACCTTTACTCTCTGTTCCATGCTGCTGTTCGCCCCGCTATGGATAAGGGTCCCTGGTGAGTCGCAAAAGCTGGAAGCCACATAAATGGGCACGTTATACACTGCCCCGAGCTCGATGGAACGGGGATGCATCTTGGCCCCATACCTGGCAAGCTCCAGCATCTCTTCGTAGCCTATCTCGATAAGCTTCCTGGCCTCCGGCACCACGTTGGGGTCCGCGGTATAGATTCCTTCCACGTCCGTGTAGACCTCGCAGCGGCGGGCCTCCAGCGCCGCAGCCAGGGCCACGGCGGTAGTATCGGAGCCACCTCGTCCCAGGGTGGTGACATCCATCTCCTCGGTCACTCCCTGAAATCCAGCCACGATTACTACCTTGCCGTCCTCCAGCTCCCTTTTTACTCGGGCCGTATCTATCCTTGCTATGCGGGCCTCTCCGTAGGCCATGTCGGTCCATATCCCTGCCTGGAACCCGCTGAGACTCACGGCATCGTAGCCCTGGGCACGCATCGCCATAGCGACCAGGGTACAGGCCACGATCTCTCCGGTGGAGAGGAGGAGGTCCAGCTCTCTGGGATCCGGGTCGCCCGTGACCGTGCTGGCCATATCTATGAGCTGGTCGGTCGTATGACCCATAGCGGACACCACGGCCACCACCCCCAAACCTTCATCCCTGGCCCGGCCGATACGCCCGGCAACGCCCTTGATCTTCTCCGCGTCGGCGACCGACGTGCCACCGTATTTCTGGACGACCAGGGACATAGTCCCCCTTTACAGCTGAAGGGGCTCTCGCCCTTGGGTCAACGTGATCCGTCGTGCGGCCACGGCCCAGTGCCTACCACCACATGAGCTCCCCGAGAGGTCGGCACGGTTATCTTCACCGCTCCCGGTACGCTGGCCTGACGGGCTGCCTCGGCCATTTCGTAAGCCACCGTCATTTCGCGGCCACTTGTCAAGGCAAGGATACTCGATCCGCTGCCCGACAAGAATACCCCTAACGCACCGGCCTCCAGCGCGGCGGCGAAAATCGTCTTCATGGCCGGAAATAGCCTCTGCCGGTAGGGCTGGTGTAACCTGTCTCCTGTGGCAACCCACAGGTCTTCCAGTCTTCCGGTGGCCAGCGCGTTGACCAGCAGCGCCGCTCTTCCCATATTATACACCGCGTCCTCCATGCTTATCCTCCTGGGAAGGACGGACCTTGCCTCTTCAGTCGCGATGGTCAATTCGGGTATGAACAGCACGGCACGGAGGCTGTCGGGCACGGGCACCGGGACCGAAATAAGAAGGTTCCCCTCTTGGGCCACCAGCCGAAGGCCGCCCAGTAGGGCCGCCGCCACGTTATCTGGATGGCCCTCAATGGATACCGCCATGTCAAGAATCTGCTGCTGGGGAAAGGATCCCGCCGTGGAGCCCGCTACGTGGGGCAACAGGTGATTTGCCGCCACAAGTCCTGCGATTATGGCGGCTGCGCTGCTCCCCAGCCCCCGCTTGAGGGGTATCTCGTTTCGGCAATTGAGCCGAACGGCCGGCGTCTCTACGTCGGCCTGCCCAAACAGGTGCTCCATCGCCTTATGAACAAGGTTGCTCGTGTCCTCGGGAAGCTCACCCGACCCCTGTCCTTCAACGCTGACGGCTCCGCTACCAGGAGGCTGCCCGGCGCCGGCAAGCGCAGCCTCTACATGCACTTCGTTCCACAGGTCAAGGGCCATGCCCAGGCAATCGAAGCCAGGGCCGAGGTTTGCGGTGGTTGCGGGCACCCTTACACGGAACGGAGTCTGGTCCATGACGGCACACCTCTTTGGCCCGAACTACCTCCACGTAAAATGACGCCGACGAGTATAGCATTCTCGGCCGGGTACTACAAGGAAAACCTTATTATTTGAACGGCAATTGAGTACTTGTGTCAAGGCTGTATGATAAAATTGAGCTTGGGGGATCCCCGAATTTGGTATTGGAAGAGAGGAGATAGTGAGAGAGTCTGTAGACTCCTTCCTGAGTCATCTGGTGGTTGAGAAGGGCTTTTCCAGGAACACCCTGGAGGCCTACCGCAACGACCTCCACCAGTTTATAGATTATGTCGATGGGCAGGTACTCGACGGCCGGGCGGCGGGGTCAGGGTCCGACTCCACCATGTCCCAGCATAGGAACTCTGCTCCCATGAGTTGGAAGCAGGTAAACCTTGGGATGCTTACGGACTATGTCTCGAACCTCAGGATAGAGAAGAGCTACCGCGACACAACTACGGCCCGAAAAGTTGCCGCTCTGAAGTCCTTATTCAACTTTCTGGTGCACGAAGAGGCCATCGACGAGGACCCCACCGAGTTTCTTACTGCTCCCCGAGTTGGACGCAGTCTGCCCAAATACCTTTCGGAGGAGGAGGTGGAGAGGCTCCTCGGACAGGCGGCGACGGAGGTCTCGCCAGATGGGATCCGGGACTGGGCCATGTTGGAGCTACTGTACGCCACCGGGCTCAGGGTAACCGAACTGGTATCCCTGAACGTCACCGACGTCAGCCTTCAGGAGGGCTACCTCCGGTGTATGGGGAAGGGCTCCAGGGAGCGTATCGCCTACATGTACCCAAGGGCCGTTGACGTGCTCAGGGAATACATTGAGGAGGCCCGGCAGCAGCTATTAATTCCCTCAGGCGGCAACGCCCGTGCCGGCAGCCCGGCTACCTCGGGGCCCGGCAGGGCTCTGAACAACAAAGGAGTTCAGTCACGCTCCACGAGTCGCCCGGAGGAGAAAGCTCTGTTTGTGAACCAACGCGGCGACCGCCTCACCCGACAGTGGGTCTGGATAGTGCTGAAAAGCCAGGCCAGGAAGGCGGGCCTGAACGTGCACATAACACCACATGTCCTGCGCCACAGTTTCGCCACCCATATGCTGAGGGGAGGCGCCTCTCTGCGCCACGTCCAGGAGCTCCTCGGCCACTCCAGCATTACCACCACCCAGGTATATACTCACCTCACCAATCAGCACGTGCGCCAGGAGTACGATAAAAGCCATCCCAGGGCCTCGAGCCCCCTGGAGGCTTCACTGCTCAAGAGTAGCTGAGATGAGATATGCTGTAGGCAGCGATGAACGTACTCACCTCCCCAAAGGCCGCGGAGGAGATTCTGGATACCTGGTCGGCCACCACACCCATCGACGAGAGCGAGCGGAAGAACATAGAACTGGTCCGTCGCCTGGACAGGAGACAGGAGCAGAGGTAAAGTAGTGGTAAGGGAGCGGCACCCACAATGATTGTCCGGCACCCGGTACGCCGCGACCGCTCCTCAGTAGTGGAGGTGTTGGTGTAATGCCCCAGAGAGGCAGATCCCGACGAGTGGCGGCCAGACAGTCCCAGCTCAAGCAGCGAAAGAAGAGGCCGGTCAAGGGCCCTTCGGGAGTCCCCGTCACCACAGCGGCTCCTGGGGAAGGGGAGCTGGAGGCAGAGGGTGCCGTCCAGGGCGAAAGCCCTTCGGTTTCCCCTGTCGCCCAGCCCGCCGCGCCTCGGCGCCCAGCCCCATTCAGGCAGTCGGAAACCCGTGCTACAGTCTACCAGTACGTCAAGCCCGAGATAAGGCGCATCGCTATCCTCGCTTCGGGAATCCTGGTCATCCTCGTCGCACTCAGCTTTGTACTGAGGTAGCTCCCCCATGGAGCGCGAGGACTTCGATCATCGGCTGAGGCTCACGCCCCAAAAGCCGGGCGTCTATATGATGAAGGACGCCCAGGACAGGGTCCTCTACGTGGGCAAGGCCAGCAATCTCAGGAACCGCATCCGCTCCTATTTCGGCGCTCCCCATAGCCTGGGTACCAAGATCCAGAAGATGGTGTCCCGGGTCGCTGACTTCGAGTTCATCGTCACCGACTCCGACCCGGAAGCCATCATCCTGGAATGTACATTCATCAAAAAATTCCGACCCACTTACAACGCCCGGCTCAAGGACGACAAGACCTACCCATACCTCAAGATAGACCTGACAGAGGCCTTCCCCCAGGTATACATTACCCGCAGGGTGGCCAACGACGGGGCCCGCTACTTCGGCCCCTTCGCAACGGCCGGCTCAGTGCGCAAGACCCTGGACCTGCTGAAAAAGCTGTTTCCATACCGCTCCTGTACCAAGGTGATAACGGGCAAAGACCCGCGACCCTGCCTGGAGTTCCACATCAACCGATGCGTTGGCCCATGCATCGGCGCCGTGACCAGGGAGGAGTACATGAAGGTCATCGAGCAGGTCATTCTGTTCATGGAGGGGCGAACGGAACAGGTAGTGGACGACCTACAAAATAAGATGGAGGACGCCTCTTCCAAGCTGGAGTACGAACGGGCCGCCGTGCTCAGGGACCAGATGCGCAACATCCAGCGGGTTACGGACGAGCAGCGCATCAAGGTATCCTCCCTCGCCAACTACGACCAGGACGTAATAGCCATGGCGGCCGGCCAGGATGAGACCTGGGTGGAGGTATTCTTCATCCGGCAGGGAAAGCTGATAGGCCGGGACCACTTCATCATGGAGGGCACCCAGGACCACGCTCCAGGTCACGTCATGGCCGAGTTCATAAAGCAGTTCTACCAGTCGGCCTCCTTCATTCCCCCACGAATTGTCCTGCAGTGGCCGCCGGAAGACGAGGACCCGATCAAGGAGTGGCTGCGGGAGAAGCGAGGGGCCTCGGTGGCGCTATCCCACCCCCAGCGTGGCGAACAGCGTAAACTCATCAAGATGGTGGCCGAGAACGCCTCTCAGGCCCTCTCCCAGCGGCGCGCCAGATGGCTCTCCAACGCCGACGCCGTCCAGCAAGCCATGGCAGAGCTACAGGAAGAGCTCAACCTGCCCGATCTTCCCCGGCGGATGGAGTGCTACGACATCTCCAACATCCAGGGCACCAACGCGGTGGGCAGCATGGTGACCTTCCAGGACGGAGTCCCAAAGCCGGCTCACTACCGCCGATTCCGTATCAAGGGCGTCCAGGGAATCGACGACTACGCCATGATGCAGGAGGTGCTACACCGCCGGTTCAAGCGGCTGGCACGCCTCAAAGGCAAAGCGGGGAGCGAAGGCCCTGGCGGCCAGAACGGGGCCGAAGGCGAAGGCAGCTGGGGAATACTGCCCGACCTGGTGCTCATTGACGGGGGGAAGGGGCACCTCTCCGCGGCCCTGGAGGTGTTCCTGGAACTTGGGGTGGACTTCATACCCCTGGCCTCCCTGGCGAAGGAGAACGAATGGCTCTTCGTTCCCCAGACCCCCGAGCCGATCGTACTGCCGCCTAACTCTCAGGCCCTTTACCTGGTTCAGAGGATCCGGGACGAGGCCCACCGGTTCGCCATTACCTACCACCGGAATCTGCGCAGCAAGAGCAGCGTGGCCTCTTCCGTTGACCTGGTGCGGGGCATCGGACCTAAGCGAAAGCGAATGCTCATACGCCGCTTTGGTTCCGTAAAGGGAATTAAAGAGGCCCCGCTGGATGACATCGCCTCGGTGCCTGGTATGACTCGCTCTCTGGCCGTAAGGCTCAAGGAGTCCCTCTAGCCGACCCGCGAGCTACACTATCTCCTACACTTATACCTTTTTCCGCTTGACCAGATCCTCTAACTGATGTAGTGTATTAGCATGACCCTTATCGACCGAGGGAATACTTTATGGTACTAAAGGTTTCAATTAGCCTGCACGGGGACACGATCATAACTGTCGAGGCGAGCGAGCCCGCGCTCTACCGGGAAGTAGTGGGACTGGCACTGAGGGAACTGCCAAGGGACATCCTGCGGATGAGGACGGAAGAGGGGAAACTCGATGAATCCAGCGCAGGGGCCCTACTGGCGGAAAAGGGTAAGAATGCAGCGCAAAGTCCGCCCAGCCCGAGACAAGGTATCGGTCGACATGACCCCGCCGCTGCCGACGTGGATATCCCTTCAGAGTACGGGGCTGAGGCCGAAAACTCCTTCGCCCGGTTCTGTGCCTCCCTGGCTCCCCTGGGTGACATGCGCCGGGTGGTAGTGGCCGCCCAGGGAGCGAGGGACTTGCTGGGAATGGATGGCGTCTCCGAGCGGGAACTGGGGCACCTGTTTGACCTCGCAGGCTGGCGACGGCCATCCGACTTCGTTCAGAGCCTTCGAAATGCCGCCCGTAGCAAGTTCCGCTGGCTGGAGCGGCTGCCGGGGCATTCGGGCTACTACGCGGCGACCGAGGCGGGCAAGGCCCAAGTCGCAGGCTCCAGCCAAACTGGGTCGAACACACCCTAGCAGGCTGCGGAAAAAGGGCAAGGCGTACAGACGTGGTGGGTGGAGCGTCAAGTAGTCCAACGATATCCGTCATATCATAGTTTGTTTAGAGCTATTGGTGCAGGAAGCGCAATGTGGCGTCGCTTATCGTCGACCCGCTTTGAGTCCTGAGTAGACCTCAGAGTTTTTCAGCAGCCTGCTAGAGCTCGATGGCAGGCACCACAGGAGTGCAGGTTGATGGCAGAGAGAAAATACTGGCTGTTCAAGTCCGAGCCCTCGGCCTATTCCTTCACCGACCTTCTGGGCGAGGATGAGCGCACCTCCGAGTGGGACGGTGTGCGCAACTACCAGGCACGCAACTTCATCCGTGACCAGATGGCGGTGGGAGACGGCGTCCTGTTCTACCACAGCAGCACCGGCTCACCCGCGGTCGTCGGTACCGCAAGGGTAGTCCGGGCGGCGTATCCTGACAACACCGCGTGGGACCCCGGTTCCAAGTACAACGACGCCAAAAGCTCACCCGAAAACCCCATATGGTACATGGTGGATATCCAGGCAGAGACGGCCTTCGCCCGGCAGGTAACGTTGGCCGAGATCAAGGCCAACCCTCGACTGGAAAGCATGCAGCTCGTACGCCGGGGCATGCGCCTCTCCATCATGCCCGTTACCAGAGGGGAGTGGGAGACGATAGTGGCCATGGGCAGCCAGGACTGACCATCCAGGCGTCGACCGACAGGCTGTTCCTCCGGTAGAATGGTTTCGTGGAGACTGGCACCTGGCGCTATATCCTGCACGCCGACCTTGACGCTTTCTACGCCTCGGTAGAGGAGCTGGACGACCCACGGCTCAGAGGGCAACCCGTCGTCGTGGGGGGGCCGCCAGAGAGCCGTGGGGTGGTGGCGGCAGCTTCCTACGCAGCTCGCGAGTACGGAATTCACTCGGCCATGCCCATGGTCACCGCCTTGCGGCTTTGCCCCGACCTGGTGCGCGTCTCGGCGCGGTTTGGCAGGTACCGGGAGTTATCCCGCCAGGTGATGGACATCTTCCTGCGAGTGACCCCACTGGTGGAGCCCCTTTCCCTGGACGAGGCCTATTTGGACATCAGCCAGCAGGTTGCCCGGGCGCAAGTGCGCCAGGTAGCGAGCGACCTCAGAGATGCGCTGCGGCGAGAGACGGGTCTGGCGGTGACCATCGGAGGTGGCACCTCCAAGTCGGTGGCAAAGATTGCCTCCCAAAGGGCCAAGCCCGACGGCCTACTCCTCGTGAAGCCGGGAGCGGAGCGGAGTTTCCTGGCGCCCCTGGAGGTCGACAACCTGTGGGGGGTGGGGCCGAAGACGGCAGCCGTGCTGAGGAGTGAGGGTATCACTACCATCGGTCAGCTTGCCGCCTGTGACGAGATATGGCTGCGCCGGAGCTTCGGCAAGCGCGGACCCGAGCTGAGGAACAGGTCCGTGGGCATAGATGATGAGGAGGTCACGCCCCATCGGGACGTCAAGTCGGTGAGCGCCGAGGTAACCATGGCCAGCGATGTGGACCGGGAAGCTGCACTACTCGAGCGGATGGAGGAGCTGGCACACAGGGTAACCCTGCGGCTCCAACGAGGTGGGCTTAAGGGAAGGACGGTGTGGGTCAAGCTCCGCCTGTCCGACTTCACCACCTTCACCCGGCAGAAGACGCTCCCTGCCGCCACGGACGATGCGGAGGTTATATTGGGAGAGGCTCGAGAGCTTCTCCGTCGCCAGCTGCAGCCCGGAAGAAGGTATCGCCTGGTTGGCCTGGGTGTGGGCAACTTCCAGGCAGACTACCAGCTGGCCCTGTTGCCACCTGGCTCCGAATAGTATACTCAACTTAGCCCAGCAGCGAGGCACATCGATGGCAGGACTCCTCAGCACCCAGCGGGTCTCAGCGGCCTTTCAAGGTCTCTCTACCTGCAACGTCTCGGACGCCCTGGACAGGTTGGGCATCTCGGGTCAGGTCCCGGGCATTCTGCCCCTCTGGCCGGGCTGCCCCAAGATAGCCGGGCCGGCCCTTACGATGAGGCTCAGTCCCCAGGCTAGCTATTCCACGGTCATAGGCACCCTCGAGGCGATCCAGTCCAGTCGCGCCGGGGACATCCTCGTCATCGACAACTCCGGGCGGACCCAGGTCAACAGCTTCGGCGGCATCGCCGCCTTCTCCGCCAGGCACTACGGCATGGCCGGCTGTGTCATAGACGGCGCCACCAGAGACGTGGACGAGATGGCCGACCTCCACCTGGCCGTATACGGCAGGGGGGTTGTCAACACCTCGGTACGTGGCCGGGTAGGCTTTGAAGGATTTAACATCGGTGTTGAGCTGGGCGGTGTGCCGGTGCAGCCCGGCGACTACGTCTTCTCCGACGTCAACGGTACCGTCGTAGTACCCTCGGATGACATTGTCGAGACCCAGCGGTGGGCGCGCCGGCTCTCGGAGATGGAGCAGCGCATCAAGAGGGACATCGCGGCCGGCACGGCCCCAGTAACGGCCCACAGGCGCCACCGCTATGAAGAACAGGGCCGCCGCGCGTCATAGGCGCGGGGTTAGTCTGGTTCCTGCCGCCAGGTCCCACACAGCTTCTGCCCCGTGTTCACATCCCACCCACGGCTCCTTCGGGCTCATAGCCAGCTAGCAGAGCGCCTACGTTGCCAGAGCGACGCCCTTATTGACGACATAGGAAGCCACCACTACAATTACCCCCGTTTGGGAGAAGGAATTATGCACATGAACCAAGCGGCACGCATGAATCGGGTTGAACCCGCAGCCACATTGGCTGCGGGCGAGCGGGCCCGCCAGCTTGCCCGCGACGGGAAAGAGGTATTCGACCTTGGACCGTCCAGTCCGTACCACACCACGCCCAGCCACATCGTAGAGGCCGGGGTCAGGGCGCTCAGGTCCGGCCTCACCAACATATCCTCGCCCCACGGTCTGCCCGAGTTCCGGCAGGCCATGGCCGAGAAACTGGCGGCGCGCAACGGCCTGGAGATCGACCCACAGAGCGATATCCTGGTAACCCCCGGCAGCAAGCAGGGCCTATTCTACGCCCTCAATTCCTACATCGGACCCGGCGACGAGGTGCTCCTAGTCGAGCCGACCTGGGTCAGCTATCGGCAACAGGTAGAGCTAGCAGGAGGGGTTGCCAAAGCCGTGCCCCTGAGCGCGGAGGAGGAGTACTTCATTTCGTACGATGCGCTGAAAGAGCACGTTACCCCACAGACCAGGGCGCTGGTTATTAATAATCCCAACAACCCCACGGGCCGCGTGTACACCCAGCAGGAAATGGAGGCGGTTGCCCGAGTCGCCCTGGAGAATGACCTGCTGGTCGTGTGCGACGAGACCTACGAGTACTTCGTCTACGATTCCCATAGGCACCTGACGTTGGCCACCCTGCCCCAAATGTGGGAGCGCACCATCACCAGCTACACGTTTACCAAGGCCTACGCCATGTCCGGCTGGCGGCTGGGATGCGTGGTGGGCCCGGCGTCCCTCTTGGAACCGCTGACAAGGGTGCACCAGCACACGGCCAGTTTCGTTCCCCCATTCGTCCAGGAAGCGGGAATTGAGGCCTTGCGGGGCCCTCAGGACCACCTGGAGCTGTGGCGCAACGAGTGCCAGCGGCTACGCTCCTGGGCCTCCGAGAGGTTGAACGCCGTGCCGGGCGTGCATTGTCCACTGCCTCAGGGCGCTACCTTCGTGTACCCTCGATTCCCGGGACGATACTCTTCCAGTGAACTGGCCGAGCTATTGGTGGAGCGGAAAGGCGTGGTGGTCACGCCTGGCGCCGCTTTTGGCGACTCCGGTGAGGGACACATTCGCATCGCTCTGATGCGCTCGCCGTCGGCGCAGGTGGTGGAAGGCATCGAGCGGATCGCCGCCTTGTTAGAGGCGCTGTAGAGCCCCCATAGGCTGCTCCTCCCGCACCATGGTCCTGAGACAGCAGGGAAGCGAGTACGCACGTTGTGGCGGCACCTCCACACAGCATGGGCGGCCACCTAGAGCAGCACATCCAAGCTCCGCTGGAAGATGCCCGCTGAATGGGAGTAAACTGTTAGGTAGAGGGTACTAGCTTCGGCGGGAAGTCCAGAGGGAGGGGGTTCTTGGCCCAACGCGTCCTTGTGTGCCGCCACTGCGGGCACATAAATCCAGACGACGGTAGAGACAAGTGCAGTAGCTGTTGGCTTCTCCTCAGGGGGGTCACAGGGGTCAGCCAGAGCGAGGGCGTCAAAGCTGCTCGCAGGTTCAGGTTAGGCCTCTTACGTAGCCGCCTGCTGCGCTACATGCTCCTCTTCGTCCTGGCCATAGGCTTGACCACATGGGGAGTGCTGGTCTTCTTTAATCTGGGGCCCAATCCTCCCGGGGCCGTTACCACGGTGAACGCCAGCCTCAACGCCGGAGAGTGGGCCCAGGCAGGGCGCACCGCGGACAACGCCAAGTTCACTCCCGAGCCAGCGCCGCACCCTCGCAGCGTGAAGTGGGTCCACGACACGTCCCAGCCCCTCCTCTCTTCGCCCGCCGTTGCTGGGAACCGAGTCTACCTCACCACACAGGAGGGACTCACCGTTGCGCTGGACCGGCGTACCGGCGAGCTGGTGTGGGAGTACGGCAGAGGCTTCTCGGCAGGCTTCCCCGCCTCCTCCAGCCCGGCCGTAGCGGGCGACCTGGTGATCGCGGCGGTCAGGCCCAGCCACGTCGTCGGGCTGGACCGGGAGTCTGGCGCCCTGGCCTGGGAGGTGGACATGCAGTTTCCCGTGCTCGCCTCGCCCCATGTGGTCGATGGCAGCGTATACGTCGGCGCGGGAAACGGCAAGCTGTACGCTCTGGATGCCGCCACTGGACGGAAGCGGTGGACATTCGACACCGTGCATAGGGTAGTAGAGCCCGTGGCCTTCGCCGACGACGCTGTCGTCGTGACTAACGAGGAGAGTCTCGTTCACATCATAGATACAAATACCGGCCGCAAGCGGCTCGTGTACGACACGGGCGCGGGCAGCGTGGGGATGAATCTCCGGGGCGGCCCCACCATCCACGGGGACCTGGCCTACTTCGTGACCCAGGGCGGCAAGGTATGGGCCGTAGACCGCGGGGCCATCACCTATCCCTTTGAGCGGGCCATAATGTATTGGAAGACAAACCTGTTTCTATGGGGTATCCTGTCCAAGCCACCCGAGCAAAAGGGTACCGTTTGGGGCAGGAAGGTGGGCGGCACCCTGATGCACTCTCCAGCCATTGCCCACGACATGGTCTATGTTGGCAACATCCAGGGCAAGGTCTTCGCCTTGAACGCCGCTACCGGCGAGGAGAGGTGGAGTACCCAGCTTAACGTTGACATCAGCTCCGCCCCCATTGTGGCCGGGGCAACCCTCATCCTCGGCTCCGAGGACGGCACATTATTGGGACTGAACGCCCATACCGGCGAAGTGCTATGGGACTTTAAGACGGGAGGTAAGATTTCGGCCAGTCCCATAGTGGCGGGAGACACCATCTACGTGGCCTCCCATGACGGTAAGCTGTACGCCATAGCCGGCGAGTAGCACTGGGCCGACCGAACGCCGCTGACACGCACCATCCAGACGTAGCCCGGCGCCTCACATGCGAGAGCGCCTTTCTAGGCTCCCGTGCGCCGCAGAGGGTGGGGATGCCCCTCGGACCACCGTTACTCCTCCTTTGGAGAGACCCGACAGGCCAGGGTGGGCTCCTCACGACGACTTGAGGTTGTGTGGGGCCCTCCCACAACGATCTTTGGAGAGGCTCCATGCGATGGCCGGTACTGAGATACCACATGATCGCCAGCTAGCCTTCCAGCGGTCCCGCTATGGGCGGATGGTCGCTCCGCTGCGCTCCGCCGACTTTCGGGTGCTATGGGGGTGCACTGTCTGGAACCAGCTTGGGCTGGGGATGCAATTCTTGTTGATGGGCTGGCTGGTATTCGACAGAACCGACTCGAGTGGCATGGTCGGGGTAATATTCGCCCTTCACTCGGCGCCCAACCTCATAGTGGGCTTCGCCGCTGGCTCGGTCGCCGACCGCGTGGACCGCAGGGTCCTAATGCGTGTTGCTGCGGGCGCATCCGCGCTGGTTTCCCTGCTGCTGTCTCTCCTTCTCCTGGCAGACCGGCTGGAGGTGTGGCATCTGATGATGTCAGCCGTCCTACTGGGAAGCACACACGCCTCCTACCTGACGGCTCGGGAGCCATACATCTATGACATCGTGGGGCCCGAAAGGGCGGTAAACGGGATCGCCCTGGTCTTCCTGGCCCAGCTTACAGGCGGGGTCACCGGCGCTTTACTATCGGGGGCACTCATTCAGTGGGTGGGCCCGGGATCTGCATTCCTGGTCATGAGCATCAGTTACGGGCTGGGGGCACTGCTCTTGTTCGGACTCCGAAGTGCCGGAGAGGCCGTGCCACGATTACGGGAACCCCTAGTGCAGAACCTCCGTAACTACCTCGGGTCGTTGAAGACCAATAGGGTGTTGCTATCGCTTATGCTCACCACCGCGGCGGCCGAGACCTTGGGGTTCTCCCACCAGGTCCTTCTACCGGTCCTGGCCAGGGACGTGCTGCACGTAGGTGCCGCAGGCTTGGGTGTGCTAACCGCGCTGCGGTTCTCTGGGGGAGCACTGGCGGTCTTCGCTTTGACGGCTCTCGGTGAACTCCGACGTAAAGGGATACTGCTGCTGGCAGCGGTGAGCATGTTCGGCGGGGGGATTGTACTCCTTTCCCAGTCACCTAATTTCTGGATGGCCTTGGTGTTCGTCGCCTTTATAAACATGATGGCCTCAGCTACCGATATCCTGCACCACACCCTGATCCAGCTCAGCGTTCCCAACCAGCAGCGGGGACGCGCCATGGGCTCCTGGGTGGTGGCCATCGGCACGGCGCCCGCGGGGCAGCTGGAGATGGGGTACCTCGCTGGAGCCACCGGCGCCCGCTTGGCTCTACTGGCCAACGGCCTGGGCCTCGCCGCCCTGGGTCTGGCTCTGGGAATACTGATGCCGCGCCTACGGCGGCTGTAGCGGTCGGGGCCCGGCCTAGGACTCTTCAAGGGCCGGGGGACGGGCATACAACACGAGCACGCCGACCAGGACTGCTACGGCGCCAAACAGGACGAAGGCGACCCGGTAGCTATCCATGACATCGTACATTACCCCGGCCATTATAGGCCCCACGGCCTGGCCCGCTATCTGCACGGGCTGAGTCACGCCCCGTATACTGCCCAGGTACCGCCTCCCGTAATAGTCGGCCCACGTTAGCCTGAGGAGCACGTGCAGGCCGCCCACTCCAACGCCCAGGGCGGCGGCAGATAACAGCCCCTCAATCAGGTTCGTGCTTACGGACGCTCCAAAGGCGCCCGTACCCACCATACAGCCTGAAAGGGCCAGAAGATAGCGAATGGGTACACGGCGCCCAAGGCTGGACCAGAGCAGACCACCCGGCACCTGCGAGAAGGCGAAGGTACTTACCGTCAGGGCAGCCGCGGAGCCCGATAGGCCCTGGTGAACGTAGTTGGCCGCCTGATGCAGGCTGACCCCCGCCTGCACCATGAACCCTCCCGCAGAGAAGGCCGCCAGGAGCCAGAAGGCACGGGTATTCAACGCCTGCCTGAGGGTGAAATTTCGTTCAACCTGCGTTCCGGACTCACTGGAGCCGCCAGACGCAGACGCGATCTCTCCACCCTTTCGAGGTCCAGAAGGCTGTGGGTCCGCTTCCAGTCCCAAGTCCTCAGGCCGCCGGGCAATCAGCAGTGCCGGCAGTACGCCCAGGGCGAGGGTGTAGACGCCTAGCCAGACCCAGGCAGTACGCCAGTCCCAACCAGCTATGATCAGCTGCGCCACCATCGGCATCGCCGCCAGCCCCGTGCCCTGGCTGACGTTGAGGAGCCCCAGCGCCCAGGCGCGCCGACGAATGAACCAGTTACTTACCGCCGTGGATGTGCCCAGCTCAATGGGGCTGGCGAATGCCATTCGACCGGGCACGTACAGGGCATAGAAGGACCAGGACTGAGTCACCAGTGATAGCCCCAGGGCGCAGGCACCAGCTATGGCACCGCCCACAGCGACCACTACGCCTGAGCCGTGACGATCGATCCACAAGCCCACGAGGGGCGACACCGCCACGGCGCAGACCCCCCCAAGGCTAACCGCGGCAGAGAACAGGCCACGCGACCAGCCGAACTCGTCGGTCATAGGCACCAGGAACACAGAAAGCGTCGCCACCGACATCACCGGCCGGGCAGATAGGCTGGACCCTGCACTGGCGGCAAGGACGACCCATCCGTAGTAAAAGGGGAGTGACCGGGCGAGGCGTCCCTGCCATCCCACTCTCAACACGGAGGCCACGCCTCCTGGACACGGGGCACATCCCCAGCCGGTCTTAGGCAGCCGGAGGTTCGGCGGGTTACGATTATCTCAATGGGAGCCAGGGCCTTCAGCACAAGAGGCATTCCTCAGCCGCATTATAGCCCCTGGCTCCGCTACCCGCAGAGCGAGCTTGACGTGGTTCGGCGTGAGATATGGTTCATCCTGGTTGGCTCTTGAGTATGCGCCCGCCCCCAATGTCCCTGGCGCCCAGTCCATTGACGCCCTATGGAGGCGTTGTTCTACTCGCCCCCACAAATGCACGGCCAGGGCCTAGAGCCTGGGGAGTCGGGGATGGGGATTTCCTGCACAAGAGTGGTAAGCGTACGATTCAGATGCGCCGAGAGGGTCTACTACTGCGACGCCAGCGAACTGGAGCTACGTCCCAACAACTACGCCATAGTGCAAACGGACAGGGGGCAGGGCCTGGCCGGGCAGTGCGGGCGCCTGCGCTGGTGCCTGAAGTACGAGTACGAGCAGTACCTGGCCATCAACCAGGCCCTACCGAAGATAGGCGAGGAGGTGGGAACCCCCTTCGGCGATGCCAGGGTAGTCGTCGGTCATCGCATGAAGGAGACGGTATCCCTACGTTATGACAAGGACACGATAAGGGAGCTGCCCCTGGCCGAGATTACCCGGTACGCCACATCCACCAACTGACTCGGCGCGACACCCTTCCCTGTAATCCTGATCGTCGCCAAGCACCTGCCGCCTGCCAAATCAGCGAATTAGACCGAGGCGCGCTCTCCCTTACTTACACTCCATCTCGGGGCGTTGATACGCGGACGCAGCGATCTGGGCTTACGGATTGCGCCCCATGATACCGATCAGCCTGTCCTACGTGCTGGCGCTGAGCGGTACCTGGACCTCCGGACCGAAGAAGTGAACGCCACCCTCCTCCATCTGGCGCATCCCTGCCATTTGCGGCTCGAACGCCCCGAAGCACGCCTCCACCAGTCCACTGTCCAGGGTGGTGCTCTGGCCCGTACCCTTGGCAAGGTCCCACTTGTGTACCAGCAGGTCCAGGAAGGGGGCCATTAGGAACTGGACTCGCGTCATCGCTCCGAAGGGCGTATTTATCTGCGTTTCGGCGGACCCTGCGGCCTTAATCAACTCCAGCACCCGGGCCACGCCGGCATCAAGCGCGGCCACCGCACCCTCCGCCGGCAGGGGGCCAGCGACATCCAACGAGTTTACGGTGATGTTCTCCAGCATTACCCCGTGGGCAAATCCGGCGACCTTGATGTTATGGTTAATCAAGGCCTGGACGTTCCACTCGGCACACGGGGTGGAGTTGCTCATCTGGTCTTCCTTTATCGCAGAGAGGGTCTGGCGGAACCCCTGCGCGGCGGCCTCGTAAAGCTCGATCGGGTTGGGCATCTGTTGGGCCATCATGCGCCTCCTTACTTACCGATTTTTGAGTCCCGCAGATTATATCACGCCGTTGGAAACATTCAATGCGGGACGTCCGGGGTCACGAATCTACTCCCAGGCCCGAGCCGTGTTGCTCCCTGTGAACGGGCCCCGCGGCTCAGTCAGTTCTGGTTTCTAGAGATCCGGTCCACGGTATGAGCAACAACCAGATCAACGGAACACTGGCGAAGAAGTTGTCGCACCTGTTCAATACCCGGAAGGTCCAGGCTGAAGCCACCGGCAGTATCTTTGTTGAGCTCGACTACCCATCTTGTGTTAGATACGGCATTCTCCAGGCAGGCCTGCTCCTGGATATCCAGAGATGTGCCATGACGCTCTGGGGCATCATCAAAGACCCTCGATATATCACTGCATTGACTTGGTTTCCCATATTGGACTCCTCTTGGTGTATTTCCGCTTCAGCCTGGGCCGCCCTCTCCGGGGAACATAGTTCCTTGCGAACTCCTGGACAGCAGTCCTGGGGACAACGTAAATTCTACCTATTTTCACGCCGGGTATTTTGCCCTGTCGGACTAACCTTGAAGCGGCCAGAGGGGTAATTCCAAGGAGCTCCGCTGCCTCCCTTGTCGATATATACTGGTACCTGGTCTTGATCAATTCATAATATATTATTGTCATTTAAATACCCATTATACACATCTAAACGCACATGGTCAAGAGTGGGTGCCGGCTGAGGCCATTCAGAGGGTCTGTCCGGCTCCAGCTGAGGAATCATGGCCTAGGTGTCGCAGACAAAGCCTACCGGTTGCATCGGAGCCACCACATGCCCGCCTAACAGGAAACGGTGTCACTTATTTACATTTTCGAGGAATCTGGCACACCCTGAGAAACGGCCGTGGGTATTCCGTGTGGCATGGCATGATACTAAGGAGGGGTGCCTAGCGCTTACCGGCTACCGGCGAGGGGGCGTAGGATAGACACCTATTGCGCAGACCTATGGAGGAATCGATGAGTCTGATCGGTGGTCAGCGCGTCACGCAGTGGAAGCCCCGAGGCCGATTCTTGTATTGACTATGCAGACGAAATGCGGCAGTAGCCAGAAACAGACGCATCATAGGGCCGCCGCTACGCGGAAAAGTATACCCTTAGCATAAGTCGGTTTATCACCACTGAACAAACTTGGGCATGACGACGTGGATGTAGCTATCCGAGCCGATGACTTTGAATACCCCGGGGCTGGAAGGGGTGACCTCTCGCAACGCGAGAAGTTCGATAAGCTTCTGGACCCCTAGCGCCTCCATGGCCACCTGTGCCCTGGCGCGGCTATTTTTGTGTTGAGAAACTCCTCGGTCTGCTTGCGCCAAAGGACGAAAGTGTTGCCAACACTGGAGGTGTCATCGTATAGGGAATCGGGTATTTCGCCCTTGATCGATGTGCGTCCAAAGGCGTCGGCTTTTTCCCACACAACCACAGTATCTGCCTGCAACGTCCACCCCTGCTCTCCGTTAGCGACAGCCTTGCGATAGTTCTCAGGTGCCAGCAGCGCGGCCAGTCGCCTGGCTGAGCGCTCATAACGACGGTCAGCGTACTCATTCCATGAGACAGGCCGACACCACTCCGGCAACCGTGCGCCGACAAACTCCTCCAAGAGGTCGCAAATCGTTTCGGACGACATCCGGAGTATGTCTCCCGGCAAGGGCGTGGAATCTAGCTTGTCCATGATGGCGGCCAGGTACCTCCGATAGAGATCGGTTGTCAGCCTGTTACGAATGTCCTCGACGCTAGAATGAAGCTCGTCAGCCAGCGAGTGCTTGTGAGTAGGAAGGGAGGTGTTAGTGTAGATCATGAGGCATCGCTTGACCACCTCATCTTGGAACGACTGCGGCTCGGCGTTCATAGAGAGAATGAAGCAGGGATGTTCCTTGACTGGAGGCAGGTTTTCGTCCTTAACGATATCTAAGCCATGGGCGGTAAAGCGGCGACGATTTATGTCATCGAACACAACCGGGAAACGTCTGTAATTATGCTGAAGACCCCGCAACGTCCCGCGTGTGAAGCTGTCCTTCTGGACTGTGCTGGGATGCCCGAACATGCTGGTGATAAGAGTATCCGCGAGGCTAGTCTTCCCGCAGTTCGACTTGCCGTAGATTATTGCGAACGATGGGTAATGGAAGATGTTGCCGCCCTCCACGACGGCGCGAGTGCGGAGATCACAGATAAACGGCGAGATATAGAGCCAGGACATGAACGTGAAATAATCTTTTTGCAGTCGGGGCACGTCACCGATGAAGCCCCGCTCATAGTTATCGAAGTATTCGACAATCGCTTCCGCGCTTCGCCTCAGCCCCTCATCGTCGGCGTCCAGGGAAACATGTTCACCCGAGTGGGAAACATATCGAGATTCTTGGTGTATGCTTAGGTTTGTCGGCCTGGTCCCATTGTCCTCTTGCTGACCCTTTCGCCAGCGCAATTTTTTGATTACCGCCTTGACGGTTGGTGTGACGACATACCTGCCGTTCTGCCGAGTTATCTGGGGAGACACGACGCGATCCACCGGAAGGGCCAGCTCCTCAACCTTATGCAATACCTGCGGAAGTGTTAGCTCTTCTACGGCCGGGGGCTGGAACACAGTCAGGCCGGTGTCTTGCAGGACCGGAGTTTCGGTAAATGCGATCTCCGCCGACCGCAAGTCGATGGGTAGGTCGATTCGGTCCGCCGCGGTTTCCTTCACTGCGTCATATTCTCTTGAGTAATGGTCCCAAGCGCAGTCGTCGTCATCGAAGACCAGCAAGGTCTCAGCCTGCTTTCCCCCGAAGGCACGCTCCGACAGGTTGGCCGAACCAACGATCACTCTGCGGCGCTTGGGGTCATCGGCCTCGAGAAGATACAACTTGGCATGAGCGATGTTGTCTTTGACTACGTAGAACTGAGCTTTGCCGGCATGAATTCTGTCGAGGATGATCCGCTGACGTTCATCCTCAAGCTTTAGAGCGCACTCCGTCAATTGGTTGATCAGGAACTGCTGGAAAGCGATGACGTCGGCGAAACGTCCGAGTCCAGCCTCGTAACCGAAGACGCACTCAAGACGCTGGAAGGAGAACTTGTCGAGCATCCGAACGATCATCGGGGTACTCACCGAGTAGGTCAGTACGCGCATGTGGTCGAAGCCATCAAATATGTTCCAGCTAAAGGGCGCGACGCTCTGGAATTGAGCACTTACGACCTGCAGGCCCCTCTCTGCAGCGGAGTGGGCGTCGTCAAAATCGAGTCGGTTTTGCCGTGGATCATTCATCATCACGCATCACCCTAGTGTTGGGTTTCTTGTGGGCTAGGACCAACATGCCGTCCCTTGGATCTATCCGTCGGCCCAAACCCAGTTGAATCAAAGTAGGACACCACCAAATTGGCTGGAACACGAGGAGGATATCCGCTTTGTGCTGAGCTTCGGAGGTGGACTCTTGGTCGATTCGAGCAGATGGACTTAGGTCCAAAATCCAACTAGGTTGTGAACTCTGTCACCACTGCACGAACATGGGCATGACGACGTGGATGTAGCTATCCGAGCCGATGACTTTGAATACCCCGGGGCTGGAAGGGGTGCTGGTCTCGAGGGCTACTTCGCCCCGCTCCATCACCGACAGAACGTCCATCAGGTACTTGCTGTTAAAGGCGATCTTGGACTCCTCACCTTCGATGGAGGTGTCCACTTCGTCCACGTTGTCGCCCATCTCCTCCGCCCTCGCGGAGATAACCAGCTTGCCGGGACGGGCCACAGCTCCCTCGGCAGGGGCACCTTCATCGACAGGGGTCATCTGGAGCCGGATTATCCCACTCCCGTCCCGGGCGAAGATGGACGCGCTTCTCGTGGCCCTCAAGAACTCCTGCAGGTCCAGGACTGCCCTGGTCTGATAGCTTGCGGGAATGAGCTGTGAGTAGTTAGGGAAGGTACCCTGAATCAGCTGTGATACAACCTGGATGCCCTTCAGGTTGAACAATACCTGCCCCTTGGCCGGCGTCATGGTGATCTCCACCGGACCGTCCTGGTCGCCCAGGAAGCGGTTGACCTCGTTGAGGGTCCTCGCAGGCAGCAGGATGCTGACAGGCTCTTCGACCGGTTCCACCAGCTGGCTCCGGTTCACCGCCAGGCGGAAACCATCGGCGGCGGCCATGGTGAACTGGTCTCCCTCCAGATCGAGCTTCACGCCGGTCAGCACCGGCCGTGACTCCTCAGTGGCGGCGGCGAAAACCACCTGTGTGATGGCCGTCTTCAGTACCACCGGGTCAATCTTGGCGGCCAGCCCGTCCTCCACCGTGGGTATAGGCGGGAACTCCTCGGCGTCGGTGCCGTTAATACGCGCCTCGGAGCGGGCGCAGGTCAGCTGGACGCTCCTGGGGCTGGCGGTGGCCACCATATCTATGGGCTCCGAAGGCAGAGACGCCACGAACTCCGTCAATAGACGGGCCGGCACTGTGATGGAGCCCTCCTCTTCCACCTTGGCCCCGATCCACGTGGTAATGGCTATCTCCAAATTGGTGGCCGACAGTTTTAGCATGGACTTATCGGTGGCCATGAGCACGTTTTGGGTTATGGGAAGGGTGGTACGGGTAGCCACGGCCCTTCCGACTATGGACAGACCCTTGCTAAGGTTCTCCTGGAGGCACGACAGTCGCATATCCCCACTCCCTCACGTAGTGTGCTGTAGTATAAAAGGCACCTGCACCGGAGTCAACGGGATGCCCAAGCCGGTGGCTCACTACTATAAAGGACTGGCCAGGCACACGCCTCCAGGCCAGTCCCTTACCGCCTATCCGATTCCGTTGCGGTGTAAACTCCCCTCCAGATCACTGGAGGGTCAAAAGGAAAGCCACTAGAGCATCGACCTGCGCATCTGTAAGGCCCTGGACGATGGCCTTGGTCATCAGACCTCGCGTTGCACGTTCCACACCCTC
The DNA here is from genome assembly GCA_965247295.1 of Dehalococcoidia bacterium. Lineage (GTDB taxonomy): Bacteria > Chloroflexota > Dehalococcoidia > Lucifugimonadales > JAGWBF01 > CBDFGQ01. The sequence goes on along the minus strand of CBDFGQ010000008.1, from coordinate 151,980 downwards.
GGCCACGTGGGCTTCGGGGTCCACGATGGACTCCCTCAGGTAGGCCTCCGCGGACATGCCCGGCTTTCTGGTGGCCGCACTCGCACCTATATTGGTGTGGTCCGGGCCAACGAGGCCAGCGGCCGTGGGTAGTCCCTCTACGATATGACACTGGTAGCACCATAGTGCCTGTGGAGCCGAATTGGGGGGCACGGCCAGATACAGCTCACGGCCCTGCGCCACGAGGTCGACGGCGGTGGCCGGGGTGCTCACTACGGCGGTGGTAGGTGTCTCCGTGGCCCGTGGGGTCGGCGTAGCCAGAGGGATTGTCAGGGTGGCAGCGGATCCCTCGTCCCCTCCGCCACAGGCTGCGGCAACCAAAACGACAAGGACCAGTATGACTGCAAAATGAAAAACCGCCCGTCTCACATATCCTCCCCTGGTATCCAATGGGCCGCCGAGGCCGCAGGCTACTTTTATCATAGCCTCAGGGGGGCTGTCAAGGATGGGCGGTTGTAGGTAAGGGCGCCAGGCTTGTTAGCTGGCTCGCTTCACCTCCAGGGTCTCACCGGGGGCCAGGGCCACCCGTCGCACGTTGATGCCGAGCTTGAGGAGCCAGTATCCCAGTGTAGCCTTGCTCACGCCCAGTTCCTCGGCCGTCATGGATAGACCCTTCTCGTTTACCATCTCGGGAAGCAGCCGCTCCAGTGACCTCTGGTAAGTATCCTCCACCCTGCTCATCAACTTGGTTTTCCTGGCCATTTGTGCCTCCTTGCAGGTTGTCTCAAGCAAGGATATTAGCACAGTTTTCGCCAGTTGTCAAGACACGTATATACAAAGTATTAAACTAATTTAAGACTTTTCTAGAACACCCCATTTCCTACAGCCAATCAGCTACGAAAATGCCCAGCCCTGTCAGTCCGGTCACTATGCCTCCCGCTAGCAAAGCACCCAAGGCTATGGGCGGTAGTGCCCTCCGGAAGGGTATCTCGAAAACCCAGGCCGCCAGGCACCCGGTCCACACGCCGGTCAAGGGCAAGGGTACTGCAACCAGGGCTGTGAGTGCAAGGGAGCCGTACCTGTGAAACCGATGGGCGTTTCGGAGTCGCAGCCGCTCACTACGCCACTTGAGGAGACTTCCCAGGGGGTTGGAGAAGCTGGTTAGAAAGCCCCCTAGCCGGGGCAGTACTGCCAGCCAGAACAATGCAGGCACCAGGTTACCTATCACCGATACTGGAAGGACTCCGTACCAGGGAAGGTCATAGCCCTGTGTGCCCAGCCACGGCAGTTCGTAGCTCTCCATCCCCAGCGGGATGGCGCACCGCAGCTCGCAGACCGGTGCCATGCTCCACAAAAAGGTAAATATGTAGTCCATGCGAGTCCCATTGATGGCCAGGTAAGTAATCAACCCGTACTATACCCGGCGGCGCCATGACCCGCAATGTCTCCGCATCGGGCAGGTAGACATGGGGTATCGTTCCGTGTAATCTCGTGAGCAGCGCAGGGCCGTCTCAGTGCAAGGCCCAGCCAGTCCGACCTTCGTCGGAAAGCGCCGCGGGGAAATAAATACTCCCAGGTAGCTAAGCTCACCATCAACTAAGAGGAGATTGAGTGGATATCACCGAGACTCTGTACGTCGCCTCAAGAGAAGAGTGGCGGGCATGGCTTGCCGAGCATCACCCGGGCAAGAGGGAGATCTGGTTGGAATGTTACAAGAAGGGCACCGGCCAGCCATCGATTCCCTACGACGACTCGGTCGAGGAGGCTATCTGTTTTGGGTGGGTCGATGGGATGCCCAAGTCGATCGACGAACGAGCTTACGCCTTGCGATTCACTCCCCGTCGAAAGAAGAGTAACTGGTCCGAGTCCAACGTATCGCGAGTGGCGAAGATGCTGGAACAAAGGAGAATGACCGGAGCCGGGCTGGCCATGATACCTGAGGAGGTCCTAAGGAAAGCCCGGGCGCAGCGCTCGGGGCCAGCGACACGAACCACAGCCAAGGTAGCACGATGAAGCTGGGCAAGTTCCCGGCGGAGTTGCTGGAACGGCTCCTCTCCAAGGTGGAGATCCGGGACGAGAGGGTGCTACTGGGACCCAAGGTCGGGGAGGACGCGGCCCTCCTGGACATGGGCGACCGGGTCCTGGTGGCCAAGACCGACCCGGTGACCTTCGCCACGGACCTCATTGGCTGGTACGCGGTCCAGGTAAACGCCAACGACGTGGCCTGCGCCGGGGCCAAGCCACGCTGGTTCCTTGCCACCCTGCTTGTCCCTGAGACCTTCAGCGAAGCGGGCGCCGAGTCCATCTTCGACCAGATACTGGAGGGCTGCGCCTCCCTGGACGTCACCCTGGTTGGGGGCCACAGCGAGGTAACGGTAGGAATTCAGCGGCCCATTGTCGTCGGATGCATGATGGGCGAGGTACAAAAGAGTAAAAGTGTACACACGGGCGGCGCGAGGGACGGCGACAGCATCGTGGTAACCAAGGGCATCGCTCTGGAGGGGACCGCGCTTCTGGCCCGGGACGCGGCCGGCTCCCTCGCCGACGCCGGTCTCAGCAGCGACGTCGTTGGCAAAGCGGCTGCGTTACTTTTTTCCCCCGGCATAAGTGTAGTAAAGGATGCCCTTACGGCCTGCTCCTCGGCGCGGGTGAACTCCCTCCACGACCCCACCGAGGGCGGGCTGGCGACGGGACTGTGGGAGCTGGCTACGGCGGCGGGAGTGGGACTGGCGGTGGACGGAGGGAGCATCCCAGTACTGCCCGAGTGCGACGAGATATGCGGCGCACTGGGCCTGGACCCCCTGGGCCTGCTCGCCTCAGGGGCGCTGCTCATCACTCTCCCACCGGAGGACGTCCCCGGCCTAATGTCCGCCCTGGAGAAGGAGGGCATCGACGCCTACGAGATTGGCCAGATCACCGCGCCCGAGGAGGGGGTCCACATCACCGGCGGTCACGAGCTTAAGCCCCTCCCGAAGTTCGACCGGGACGAGCTGGCCCGGTTCTTCAGTCAATAGGGGATCTCTGAGAGGCCCGCGTTAATGCAACTTAGTGGCCGCCCCCCAATCGTCCTAGTGCATGGTGCAGCAAACTCGGCGGTCGTTTGGACGTTCTGGCAGCAAGAACTTACAACCTTGGGCTGGGCTCCGCACGCAGTCGACCTCCGGGGACACGGCCAAAACCCGAGGCTGGATCTTTCACGCACCAGCATACACGACTACGCCGACGACGTATACGCGGCCGTCCGGCATTTCAGTCGGTCCCCGGTTCTGATCGGCTGGAGCATGGGCGGCCTGGTGTCGATGATGGTGGCGTCGTCAGGCGGTGCTGCCGCCTGCGTCGCCCTGGCGAATTCACGGCTGAGGAATATGGGATCACGAGCCCCGACCCTGAGAACCAACCCGGTATGCCTGACCTCGATCTCGAGGAGCGAAAGGTCGCTTTGTCCTCGCTCGGCCGAGAATCACGTCTGGCCCGAGATGAACGGAGGCGCGGGGTTGTCATCGAGGCAATGCCCTGTCCGCTGCTTATAGTTACCGGCACTCGGGACAGGGAGTGGCCCGCCGAGCGCTACGACAACCTCTGGCTCAAGGCAGATCGGCTCTGCGTGGAGGGGGCATCACATTGGGGTCTGGTTCTGAACAGACGTGCGCTAGCTACGGGGATACCAGACGTGCTGAAATGGGTCGAGACTACAACCATAGGATGAATTCTCCGCCAAGCCAAAGTAGCTAAGCGATTATCGAGACTGTGTCCAGGGCTCGGGCGTACAAACCAACTGGATCACGGGACTTTGCTGCCTCTTGAAGCGGTTCAACGCTCCGGATCATCCCTCGTTGCTTGGGGATACTATTCTCCAATTGCTTCCCTCTCGCCACCTTGAGCGTCACGTGCTGGTTGCCGGGGGATGACCCTACACCTTCGCCTTACATAGGCTCGCCTGCCATCTGGAGAAGGCCCCAAAAACTGGATTTGTCCATCCCATTGGACTGTGCTTTCAACTTCCAATTTCAGCCACATTGCATCTCTAGCCAGCAGGGTCTTTGGTCTTCCATAGATGAGCCGCTTCCCTCCCACACCGTCTGCATCCATCACAGGAGGGCTTTCAACAGTCTGATACCGGCTGGTGTGAGCGTCGACGACATCCCTAATGGCAACGGTGGTTTGCGGCGCGTTGTCCCACCACCACAAATCTATAGGGCGCCACGGGCGCCACTGCCGTAGTCCCCAACATCGGTGAACTAGACGGATGTCCAATTCAGACAGCGATATCCCATGACGAGCACGAATGCGAACGTAGATAGGGTCATCTGGACCAGAACTATACCCGCTTTTGCCATAGCACATCCGGGAGGCGTGGGCCGGCGGAAATTCGGATGGCTGCCTGAGAAACATCATCTCATAGATACGACTGGGAATCGTGTATTGTTGTACCCGGCGCAAACCCACCAACACGGCGATACCCAAACCACCGAAAAACGTGGCGTACTCTATCCAATTTGGTTCCCCAAGCCACTCAGGCCAAATGTTGAGTATGACCACAGTCAACACCACAAAATTCGCACGCAATAGGTTGCGGACCCGTGCCCGACACAACCGCTGATTCTACCACAGCGACACCGATAACCAGCTTGTGTCCCTACTCCCCCCGGTACCCCTCCAGCACTTCCCTCAGCTGGGCCAGGGTGATGTTTCCACCGCTGATGACCAGGGCCAGCTTCTTGCCTTGTACGTGGTCCAGATACTTGATAGCGCCGGCCAATGAGGCGGCGCCGGCGGCCTCGGCCAGCGTGTGGGCCTTCTCTAAGAGCAGGCCGATAGCCTGAAGTATCTCCTGGTCGCTGACCAGCAGGAAGTCGTCCAGCAGGTCCCATAGGATTCCCTGGGTCAGCTCGTATCCGGAAGCGGTGGCAAGCCCCTCGGCGGTGGTCTCCACGGGCGCCCCCATGATGCGCCGGTTCTTCCAGGAGAGATACCCCGCCGGCGCCTGGGCCGACTGCACGGCGACGACCTTGATGGCCGGGTTGATGGCCTTGGCGACGATGCAGGCCCCGGCAGCCCCACTTCCGCCGCCCAGGGGGACGAAGATGTACTCCACGTCGGGGAAGTCCTCTATGATCTCCAGTGTATGGGTGGCAACCCCGGCCACGAGCAGCGGCTCGTTGACCGCGTGAACGTACCGGTAGCCCTCCTCTTTGGCCAGCCTCTCGCAGTGCCCCCTCGCCTCGTCGAAGTTCCTGCCGTGGAAGACCAGCTCCGCCCCCAGGTCCCTCATGGACTGTACCTTGAGGGGGTTGGCGTCCTCGGGCAGGCAGATAATGGCCCGGACCCCGAAGAGCTGGCAGGCGTAGGCGATGGACTGGCCGTGGTTACCCGAGGAGGCGGTGATAACCCCTCGGCTGCGGTCCTCATGGCTCATATGGGCCAGGAGGTTCACTCCGCCGCGCGCCTTGAAGACGCCCAGGGCCTGGTGGTTCTCGTGCTTCAGGCGCACCTCGGCGCCCAGTAGCTGGCTCAAGGCCGGATAGTGGTGCAGGGGCGTCCGAGGTACGTAGGGAGCGATAGTCTTCCGTGCCTCAAGGACGTCCAGGAGGGTGGGCCTGTTCATGTCCACCTCGATATTCACTCAATATATGAGACGCGGCCATCGGGAGCAAAATCAACGGAGGGCCCCAGCACACTGGAGCCCTCCGCGGTTTCCGTTCCTGGTATGGGCGACTAGTCCACCTTGATGTTTACGGGGATAACGCCGGGGCCCCACCACCTCTCCCACATCTCGTCGACCTTGCCCTGGACGTACTGGGTGTCCTCGGGGGTGAAGTGGGCGAACCGGCCCTGGCGGGTAAGGTATTGCTCCACGGGCTTGCGTTTCCTCATTCCCTTGGCAATGGCCTTGGAGGGGCCGTTGAGGATCAGCTCCCCGTCTATGATCTCATATAGCACCCACAGGCCCGTCTCTATGGACAACATGCCAAGCTCGTGGGAGAACTTCGGGTCGTAGTCCCAGCCCTTGGGGCAGGGGTCGATGCTGTGGATGAAGGTGGGCCCGCCTATGGTAAGGGCGCGGCGCACCTTGTTGGTCATGTCCAGGCCATAGGACGCGCAGGCGGTGGCCAGGTACCGGCACTCGGGGTGTCCGGCGGCCAGCATGCCCACCATATTCTTCTTCCAGCGGGTGTTCATGATGCGGTGGACCTTCCCCGGCGGGCTGAAGGTGGAGTTGGCGCCCCACGGGGACATGCCCGAGACCTGGATGTCCGTATTGGCATATGACTCGTTGTCGTACAACAGGACCAGATGGTTGTACTCGGGGTGGGTTAGGGAAGCGGAGATGGCCGAGAGGCCCATGTCGGCGCCCCCTCCGTCGCCGCAGAAGGCGATTACGTTGATGGGCTCCTCCACCATCTTGCCCTTCCGCATCATCACCTTCAGCCCAGCGGCGGTGCCTGTCGCCGCCGACCCGGAAGAGCCCAGCTGGGTGTGCATCCAGGGCACGACCCAAGGTGTGGTGTAGTAGGTGGTGTTCGCCACGTACATGCATCCGGTGCTTCCCACCACGATCGACCTGGGACCCGCGGCCTTCACCATGAGCCGCATGACCAACGCGGACTCACAGCCCTGGCACGTCCGGTGGCCCGACGTGAACATCTCCTCTACGGGTATGTTCTTTACTCCCTTGACTTGTGGAAGCTCGACTATGCTGGTCATGATTTACCCCCTTACACCTATCCAGTGGTTTTCCTGCTCTACCTGCCCCTTTTCAAGCGCCTCGTCAATTATTGCGGTCATACGGTTGACATCGCTCATCCTTATCTCCCTTCCACCCAAGCCGGCTATGAAGCCCTGGACCAGGGGCCGCTCCTTCAAAGGATACAGGGCCGACCTTATCTCCTGGAACAGTATGCCCCCGTTAGATGGTGAACCAAAGGAGTAGTCCCTGTCAATCACCCCCACGGCCTTGAACCGGGAGAGCACCTCCCTGATCTCTTCGGTGGCGAAGGGACGGAACCACTTTATCCTTACGAACCCGATCTTGATCCCTTGCTCCCGCATCTTCCTGACGGCCACCCTCACGGGCATGGCGAGCGTGCCCATGCCCACGAACACCATCTCAGCGCCGTCGGTCATGTACTCCTCGTAGAAGGGACTGGGGTCTCCCCTGCCGAAGGTGTCCTTGAACTCCTCGTACACCTCCTCGATCACTCCCTTCGAGCGCCGCATGGCCTCGTCCGTCTGCTTCCGTATCTCCATCAGCCAGTCCTCATTGACCTGGGGGGCGATGGTGATGGGGTTGTCCGGATGGAGCTGTAGCTTGCCCCGGTCGTAGGGTGGCAGGAACTTGTCCACCAGACCCTTGTCGGGTATCTTGACCAGGACCTGTGAGTGGGTCAGGAAGGAGCCGTCGGTACTGATGGCGCATGGCAGGAACACCCTGGGGTCCTCGGCCACCCTCCAGGCCAGGAGTGCCGTGTCCAGGGCCTCCTGTGCAGTGGCTACCCAGTTGAGCATCCAGCCCAGGTCCCGCACCGCCAGGGCATCGTTATGCTCCGTGCCGAAAGCTCCTGGGTCATCCAGGGCCCTGTTGCCCACCATGGCGATCACGGGCAGCCTGAGGCCGGCAGTGACCGTGATGGCCTCGAAGGCGTAGAACCAGCCTACGCCGCTGGAGCCACAGAAGACCCTGGCCCCTACCGCGGAAGCGTGCTTGACGATCTCGAACTGGGAGTGCTCGCTCTCGGCCACTATGAACTCGCAGTCCAGCTCGCCATCGGCGACGAGCTTGGACACATACTGCATCACGGTATCGTAGGGCCGTATGGGATAGGCGGTGATAACGTCCACGTCCGCCAGGGAGCATGCCACCGCCACGGCCTCGCTGCCGCTGATAAGCTCCTCCCGCTCTACATTCTGGACTGTAGCCATCGTTCCTCCTTCACTCCTTCCCCTTATGATGAGGGAAGGCCGGAATGGGGGTATTTCTCCCACGCTCCTCAGTCCCTTCCCACTGTGGGAGCGCATGCTAATCCTGCATCTGGGCGATCTCCTCTTTGTACTGCCCAACATGGTGGAACCCATGGGACCGGGCCTCGGACTTCTGTTTCTCAATCAGCCCAGTCATCCAACTATTGTAGGAGTCCTTGTCAGCCTGCCACATCTCCCACTGGCCCGCGTTATCCGTAAACTCGGCCTCGTTTACCATGGTGATGCAGTCGGGCACCGGGCATACAGCCTCGCACACGCCGCAGCCGCAGCACGACTCCATGTTTGCATCGTAGAGCCCGTCCGGGGTAACGTCGAAGCAGGTATCGGGGCACTGGAGCCAGCAGAGGGTGCACTTGATGCAGGTATTGAAGTCCACCACCGGGCGCATGGAGCGGGTGCTGTACTTCTTGAAGTAGGGATTCCTCTGGGGCTCGTACCCACCGTCGCCATCGCGGAAGCCCCCACCCTGGGCTATCCCCCTGATGACGGTCCCCTCCTCCATCTGGGTCCATCCGGGAAGGTCGAAGCTGAATGGGACCTCCGTGTTTCCCTCTCCCGGCTCGACAACCCGTGTTTCCATCCGCTCGTAAGACTTGCGAGCGGAGCTGACCTTGACCTCGTCCTGCCACTGTTCCCTTACGGCTTCCTCCATGGCCTCTATGCTGACCAGCTGCGGGCATACCTTACAGAGGGCCCCCAACACCCGCACGTCGGTGTGGTCGTCCTTGTACACCCAGAGCCCCGAGAAGCTTACGGTCCCCTTGATCACGCCGATCTGATAGGCCGACTCCTTCTGGTGGATGTCCTGGACCAGGTCGCTTCTCCCCTGCATCGAAGTCACCAGGAGGGTACCATCAGCCCTGGTAAGCTTGTTGATGGGCTGGAGGCCGTACCAGCCCCAGGACTCGACCCCCTTGCAGAGGGTGTCGTCCACAGCCACGGTTACGTCCACGTTGTCGGCCTCGTACGCGGCCAGGTTCTCTTCCAGCTCCTCCTGTGTGTCGGCGACCACGGCAAACTGCTTGGCCGGAATACCGTTGCGCTCGGGAGAGTCGCCATAGCGGCCAAAGGCTATGCCTACCTTCCCCTCCTTCCTGGCGGCGAGAACGATGCCACGGCAGATATTCCTGGCCAGGGTCTTCTGGAAGATCCCGCGGTATACCACCTCCACGGCTGCCTTTGTCATAAGAACCCTCCTATGCTGTACTCTACTGACCCGATGATCCCTTTCAGGGGCTCCGTCTACCCGCAGGCCTACACTGTCAGCCGCGCCGCTACGCCGGGGACGACCTTCTCTGCTCCCGGCACAGGCAGCTGAGCCGGCTCAACCTCGGATATGTGGTGTTGCATGGCCTCCCTCGCGCCCTCCACGTCTCTCCGCTGGACCATCTCCAGTATATGCCTGTGGGATGCAAGGGACCTCTGGGGCCGCCCGGGAGACTGAAGCGACCGGTCGCGGGACTGGCGCAGTATGTCGGAGATGGTGGACATGACCCTGGCCAGGGCCCAGTTCTCGGTGGCCTGGGCCAGCGCGAAGTGGAAGGCGGTATCGCCCTCCACCCCCGTCTCGCCCCCGGCAACCTGTCGCTCCTGTCCCTCCAGGGCCTCGGCCATTCGCCGTACGTCCTCAGGAGTGGCCCGCTCGGCCGCCAACGCGGCCAGCTGGGGTTCAAGAAGGTGGCGCACCTCGAATATGTCGCTCAGGGTATCCCGCGCCTGGGTTAGGGAGGAAGCGATGGTGGCGATGAGGGTGTCCAGGCTCTCGGTGCTCACGAAGGTCCCGGCGCCCGGACGGCTCACCACAAGTCCCTGAAGCTCGAGGGCGCGCATGGCCTCCCTCAGGGAGCTCCGGCTGACCTGGAGACGCTCCGCAAGCTCCCGCTCCGGGGGTAGTCTGTCCCCCGGCTTCAGGACGCCTTCGCCGATGAGCGCCTGAATCTGCTCTACGATACCCTGGTAGAGCCTGCTGCGCTTGATGGCCTTGAAATCTTCCATAATAAGGATCGATGGTCAGTTGGTCAGACCAATTCGAGTTGTTCCTATTATATAACCATGGTGCGGTCTGTCAATAGCTTGTTTATTATTGACCCAGCCCATCTTAGTATAGCCACGGTACGCGGCGAGCCAAACCTGCCTTTATGGCGTATAATAGCGTTGCATTTTCGATAACCAATTGGGGCGAAGGCTACTGCACCAGAACGTCTTAGTGACCCACCGTACATCGAGCCTGGAGCTGCCCGGCGTCTACCCAGTCTGGCCAGGATATCCACACCGGCAGCATACGGCGTTGACCACGGGAGGGAAGGATGGCCCGCGCCGCGCGGGGAAGCATCGTCAGGCTACATTATACGGGCAAGTTGGACGATGGGACCGTGATTGACACCTCATACGAGCGGGAACCCATCGAGTTTACCATAGGTCAGGGCAGGTTGATCCCCGCCTTTGAGCAGGCCATCGTCGGCATGCAAGCGCGGGAGTCAAAGACCGTAACGATTCCCTCAACCAGTGCCTATGGTCCCTACGATCCAGACAAGGTAACGGTCGTGGACCGAAGCGAGCTACCGCCAGATCTGGAGATCATCATCGGAATGCGGGTACAGGGGACCAAGGAGAGAGGCAAGACGGTTGAATTCGCGGTCATCGGCATCGAGGACTCCAAGGTAACCCTGGACTCCAATCATCCCCTGGTCGGAAGAGACCTCATCTTCGACGTAAAGCTGCTACGGGTCCTGTAGGCCCAGGGGTGGTCGTGCCCTAATGACAGGGCCAGGCGGGACCATTCGGTGGTGTTCAGGAGTATCGTTAGTCCAAGAGGCGAGAGCGGAGCTATCCGGGAGGGAGCGAGCGTGAGCGGCAATGGGGAGGCCCATGTGGCCCTTTCACCCACATCCGTGGAGCTAGCGGACCAGGGGGTGCGCGTTGAATGGCAGGACGGCCACCGCAGCGTCTATCCTCATCGATTCCTAAGGCTGCGTTGTCCATGCGCCCACTGTGTGGACGAGTGGACACGGGCCGCGCGCCTCGATCCCGAAACTGTTCCCAACGATGTCCGGGCCGTGGACTATATCGAGGTAGGCAATTACGCCTTGGACTTCCTCTGGAGCGACACTCACCACACTGGTATCTACACCTACGAGATGCTCAGGAGCCTCTGCACGTGTATCCAGTGTGCGGGGCAGCGGGAATAAGCGCGGGCCCGTCACCTGTTGTCGCGACAGCCTGCGGTGGCGCTCGGCAGAAGCCCCACCTTGAGGTTGATTGGCTGAAGGTGCAACTGGACTCCCCTATCCTTGGGATTCGGTCCCGGATTTAGGCGAGGACCCAGCAGGGCGTCCGGCCCTGAAAAACCGACCGTACCGTCCGTCCCGGAATCCGAAGGCAGAAAGCTTCCGTTTTCCCGACCCTCCGCACTCCGGGCATGACGCCGGCTCGTCCATCTTCGACGCGGGCCGTATGGTCTCGAATCTGTGCTGGCACGCCTCGCACTCATACTCATATACGGGCATAGCGCTCTCCTAGTAGCTTTCCAAGGCCCAGGGCATCACCCTAGTGAGGGTCTGTCCGCCTCCGCTCGCCGGGAGAACCCATGTAATAGTGGCCCTCGTACTTGAACCCGAAGGCAGACAGCTGGCGCTCACCGGACTGCCCACATTTGGGACAGGGCGCGGAGTCATCCCTTTTGGCCATGGGCCGCATAGAGTCGTACTTGTGCTTACAGGCGTCGCAATAATACTCGTATATGGGCACATTAACCTCCGTGGCAGTTCATCACCGACGTGCAGGCAGGCTCCACCTGCCTGTCATACTATCGCTCTCTCCTTGAGGGCCTCCAGATCCAGGTCTGAGTAGCCGAGGAGTTCTCCCAGCACCTCTTGATTGTGCTGCCCCAAGGTAGGAGACGGACGGAAGGAGTCCTCGTAGCCCAATTTGATGGGGTTGCCCGGCATCCTGTACCTGCCCGCCGTGGGATGGTCGGCCTCCACCAGCATGTTGCGGTGAAGGACCTGAGGGTCCTCAAGGGCCTCGGCGATTGAGTTGACGGGTGCCACAGGCACCTCGTCACCCAGAAGCTCCATCCACTGGGCGGACGTCTTGGTGATGAAGGCAAGATCCAGAATGGCCTTCAGCTCATCCCAGTGCTGCCGCCGGCCGTCCATGGTGATGAAACGCTGGTCCTGGGGCAGCTCCCGACACCCCTCCACATTGGCCGCCAGTATTGCGGCGAGACCCTCGTAGAACTTCTGGGTCGCGCAGTGAATCTGCAAATACGACCCGTCCTTGGTCCGGAACCCCCCGTTAGGGAGGTTAGCCGACTGGACCGAACCCCCCGGCCCCGGCACCTTTCCATCCCCCAGGTAGGCCTCGGCCAGGTGACCCTGAAAGGTGACCTGGACATCCAGGAGGCTCAGATCTATGTGCCGGCCCCGCCCGGTGCGTTCACGGTCCAGCAGCGCCGCAAGTATACCCACCGTGGCCCCGTAACCGCCCCCTATGTCGGTCACAGCAAAGCCCATGACGCCGGGCGGCCGACCCGGCTCCCCGGTTACACTCATGGCCCCTGACAGCGCCTGTACCACGGAGTCGAACACCGGCCGGTTGCTGTATGGACCGTCCTGTCCATATCCGGAGATGGAGCAGCAGACGACGGAGGGGTTGACTTCCTTCAGGGTCTCGTAGTCCACTCCCAGACGGGCCGTGACCCCCGGCCGGAAGTTGTCCAGCACCACGTCTGAGACGCGGGCCAGCCCATGGAATATGCGCTTACCCTCCTGCGTCCGCAGGTTTAGGGTAATGCCCTTCTTGTTCCTGTTGAAGATCATGTAGTAGACGCTCTCGCCGTTCATGAAGGAGATACCCATATTGCGGGACACCTCTCCCACTCCGGGCTGCTCTACCTTGATCACCTCCGCTCCCATGTCCGCAAGCATGCGAGACGAGGTTGGTCCAGACAGCGCCTGCGAGAGGTCCAGGACACGGAATCCAGCTAAGGGCCCGCTCACCAACCCTCCTTGAGGTGCTGCTGCCCTCCCACAATCCCCCGGCAACTACATACCAGCCAAGCAGTACGTCCCTATCTTAATAGAATGGCCAGGGTTGTGGCAAGAATCGGAAGCGGCGACGCCTCCGGCCTATCGGCACGGGAGGGCGGTGGCAGGTGGGTTGGAACGGCGACCGTCTAGGCTACCGCCTGGGTTAATGAAGGGAATGGAGCTGTAGTTACCTCAAGTTGCAGGTTGCCACCGTCACCCCTTCGGTGTACTCAGGGCAGGCTCTGAGCCCTTCGCTCTTGTCATTCTGAACGAAGTGAAGAATCTACGTCTCGCTCAGGATAAACTCCGCGAAGGGTCTGGAAGGGAGGAGGTTCTCACCAAGATCCTAACCCCCGCCAGATTCTTCACCGGCCCGTGGCCGGTTCAGAATGACAACGACGTTCGTTATACGGCTAGAGTACCCGCAGATTGGCTTGATCAGTCCAGCCGGGAACTAAGGAATGTGTTCCCCTTGGAGGGGCCAGCCATCGTCCAACGTGTGAGGCATAATACTGGGCATCCCCACCTGGTCTAGGAGGACCAGCATGGAAGGGCCATCGTCGTATATCCGGAGGAGCATACGGGTACGCTCGCCATCGTTCCAGAACACCAGGTCGGGCGTCTCGTCGCCATCTATTGAGGACTCGGCCTACATCTGGTAGCACGGGTATCCCACCTTGCCCCTATTCGTTCCCAGTGTATAGGGAGGCCAGGGGTTGAAGGTACGGGACTACCACCTGTGTAGCATGGGGAAAGAACCCATAACCTGAGGCATGTGTCGCGAAAGGTTCAGCCGACTGCGTGACCTACATTGCTGCCTTCAGCCTGCGACTGCAGCGCCAGGCCCCGCTATGGCGCAGGCCTGAACTTGGGCAAGCTAATTTGCTCGTCGAGGTCGTGGAACACCACCTCGACCGCCATGCCACATCTGATGACGGCCGGGTCGGGCTCCACATCCACCAGGTTAGAGGGCATGCGAGCGCCCTCCTCCAACTCCACTATGGCGGTCACGTAAGGCACGGAATCGCGGAAGGGCGGCGTCGGGCCGCGGTGAACGATGGAAAAAGTGTGTAAGGTGCCTCGGCCACTGCTCTGGACCCAGTCGGTGTCCCGCGAGAAACAGTGGGGGCAGATGTCCCGGGGGTAGAAATAGGCCACGTTGCAGGACTTGCAGTGGCGCAGCCATAGCTCGTGATCCCTGCACCTTTCCCAGTAGAAGTCCGACTCCTGCTGAGGCACCGGAGCAGGAATACTGGGGGCATCCTCCCGTGACTGCGCCATCTTTCGGTCTCCTTAATTAGAAGTTTTCAGTCGGCATTCCGGGTCTCTGTAGAGAACGGCACCTCGTACCGGTGGGTCAGTCCACAGCCAGGACTGCAGTCCCGGTTGAGGACAGGAATCCGCCGGTCCCGTTGACCAAGGCTACCTTGGCATTTTGGCCCGGATCACCCTTATGCTGCACCTGGCGGTCGCCGCACTCCCCCCTGAGCTGTCGCACCGCCTCCACCAGGAGGAATATCCCATACATGCCTGGATGGGTATAGGACAGGCCCCCACCGCTGGTATTCACGGGAAAGTCTCCGCCGGGAGCGGTGCGCTGATTCGCCACCAGGTCGGCTGCTTCCCCACGGCCGCAAAACCCCAGTCCCTCCAGGGTCAGCATGACGGTGTAGGTGAAGGAGTCGTAGACCATGGTCAGGTCGATATCGCCATGGGTGATCCCCGCCCTGGCCATGGCCTTGGGGCCCGTCTCACGGGCGATGAGGGAGGTGTAGGAAGGCATCATGCTGATAATGTTGTGGTCGTGGCCCTCAGCCGCGCCCAGCACCCAGACGGGCCGTTTTCGGCAGCCGGCAGCGCGTTCGGCGGTAGTGACCAAAACCGCAGCCCCGGAGTCGGTTACCACGCAGCAATCCGGGAGATGAAAAGGCCAGGCGATCCAGCGGGAGTTATGGTAGTCATCAAAGCTCATGGCCGTATCATGCATGACCGCCTTGGGATTGAGGTTGGCCCACTTACGGGTGGCCACGGCGACCTCGGCCATGGCCTGGCGGGTCCGGTCCTCGCCGTACTCGTGCATGTAACGGGTGCAAGCCATGGCATAGTTGATGGGTGGGCCAATAATCCCATAAGGGGCCTCGTACTGCGCCTGGGGCAGGTTAGGGTCCTGGGGCACCCGGGCCCGGGTAGACCTGCCGGCCTGTCCGTGGGTGATCAGGGCGACGTCACAGTAGCCGGCCTTGATGGCGGCCACGGCGTGGGCCACGTGGATGACGAAGGAAGATCCCCCCACCGACGTGTTATCGGTAAAGCTGGGCTGGATCCCCAGGTACTCGGCGGTGGCCATGGTAGAGAAGCCGGCGGTAAATAGGCCGTTCACGTCGCCTTTGGACAGGCCAGCGTCCTCCAGGGCGTTGTGGGCGGCCTCGGCGTGGTGCTGGAGCGACGACTTGTTGGGGACGGTCCCCATCTCGTCGGACTCGGCTACCCCTACGATGGCTATCTCTCGCTCCCTGAAACGGCTCGCTGACATCCTCGTCCGCCCCCTTACCTTATATAGGTATATCCCAAATATATGTATATCCCAGTTATACCATCCGGCCTAAGGCCAGGTAGTCCGCCTTAGCCCACCCTGACCACCACCACTCCTCGCTCCTCTGTGAGCGATCGCACACTTGCAGAGTGATTCAGACCACGGAAACGCATAACTATTTTACCTACAATATTAATGAAAGGTACACAAACCGCCATCAAAGGAGTAGAGGCAATGGTAAACCTAGAGACAAAGGACTGGAAAAACTCCAACGGCATCCTGCTATCGTTGGCGGTCGGTCTGCTGGCGCTCCTGCTTGCGTCGAAGTACTCCGACTCCAATAACCCACTGTGGCGCTCTTCTTAGTATCCCGTGCGATCTGACCTGAGTTAGCGTGCCGTATGGCGCACCTGCTTACCGACAGGCTCCCGATAGCAGCAAGAATCCTCCCCACATCGCACAACCATCCCCTCGCCGCCTTCACCGTCCAAGCCCAACGCCTTCATCCCATCCCCCGAACCTATTCAGCTATGGCCACTGCCCCACCCTACAACCGCGGGCAACCCGGCTAGCCACCCTACACCACCCATGCCGCCGAACGGCGCCACCATTATACAACCGGGGCCCCCCGCGGAACAGGCATCGCACCATGGCCTCCCGCCGCCGAATGTTGACACGCGCAAAACCACCTCGTATGCTGAGGGCTGCTGCAACTGTACGTACCTGAGGCGGAGGTGACATGACCACCAATGTGGGACCAATAAACGTATTCGAATACGAGGCCCGGGCCACCGAGACTCTGCCCAAACCCGAGGCTGACTTCATCGCCGGAGGGGCAACGGACGAGATCACCCTGAGAAGGACCCGCGCCGTGTTTGACTCCATCATGCTCCGTCCCCGAATGCTGGTGGATATAAGCCAGCGGGACCTGAGCACCACGGTGCTGGGACACCGCATTCAGTTCCCCATAATGCTGGACCCCGCCGGAAGCCACGGCAGGGCACACCCCCAGGGGGAGCTGCTCACCGCCAAAGTGGCCGGTGAGCAGGGGACCGTCATGGTGCTCAGCTCGGGCTCAACCTACACCCTGGAGGAGGTGGCCAAGGCCGCAACTGGTCCCATATGGTTCCAGCAATACCTGTACCGGGACCGCGGCCTGACCAAGCAGATGGCCCAGCGGGCCCAGGACGCCGGGTTCTCGGCCATATGCATAACCCTGGACTCCACGGTGCGGGCCAAACGGGAGCGCAACATCAGGAACCGTTATGTAAATCCAGTCTCCCCCAATTACGCCGGCCTGGAGCTGCCTGACGTGACGTGGGGCCTGAGTTCCGACGCCCCCAGCGGGGTTAACGAGCTGATAAACCGATCGGCGACCTGGACCGAGCTGGACTGGCTCGCCGCCAACATCCCCTTGCCGGTGCTGGTGAAGGGGATCATGACTGGAGAGGACGCCCGGCTGTGCGCTGAGCACGGGGTGAAGGCCCTGATAGTCTCCAACCATGGGGCGCGCCAGCTGGATACCACCTTTGCCAGCGTCGAGGTCCTGCCCGAGGTCGTGGAAGCTGTTGATGGAAGGCTTGAGGTGTACATGGACGGCGGTATCAGGCGAGGCACGGACGTCCTGAAAGCGCTGGCCTTGGGCGCCAGGGCCGTGCTGATGGGCCGCCCCTTGTTCTGGGGCCTGGCCGTGGACGGGGAGAACGGGCTCCGTTCGGTCCTCCAGATCCTGCGCGACGAGCTGGAAATCGCCATGGGAATGTGTGGGCGGCCCACCGTAGACAGCATCGACGTCAGCCTGCTGGGGACCGTCTCCCCTCTCGCCTCGGTGCTACAACCGCCCCAGGGACTTCGGGTACCATCCCTTTAGGCCGCCGGCCCACCAGCAACAACGCGCCCGGACTACTCGCCCAGGGCGATCCGCACTGTCGCTGCCCTCGCCCCAACCTGTCATCGGCGTTCGGAGTTCCCGGTCCTGTAGCTCCGGTTATGCGTAAAATTTAGTCAAAATCCGGTAAACTGTTTTGACAACGGTATTATGCCAGCCTACGATAAACGACGGCACGTTAATATTAAATAATTGTAAGGGTGGGTATGGCATCTGGAGGGTCTTGTCCAGATGAATAGTGAGCTGCGGGACGGACGGATACAACGTCTGGAGCAATGTGCCAAGGTAGCCTTCGCCAGTAAAGGATACTACTCAAGCAGCATTTCTCAGATCGTCCAGCAGGCTGGCGTCGCCAGGGGCACTTTCTATCAGTATTTTGACAATAAGCTGCACATATTTCAGAGCATCCTGGACTCCTTTTTACGGGATCTGCAGCACTGCATCAAGCCCATCACCCTTGGACCGGGAGCCCCTCCTCCTCTGGAACAGGTCGAGGAGAACCTTACTCGGGTGCTGAATTTGGTCATGCGGGAAAGAGACCTGACACAGATACTCCTACACCACACCACGAGCCCGGACCGCGCACTGGAGACACACCTGGACGACTTTTACCATCAGGTCTCGGCGATGCTACAGCGCTCCCTCGATCTGGGTGTGGCAATGAACCTGGTGCGGTCGTGTGATACCCGCCTTACGGCTCACGCTATAATAGGGGCGGTAAAGGAAGTGGTGTTCCAGATTACTTCCTCCGAGGCGCGACAACCCCCGGTGGAGAAACTGGCGCGTGAGCTCCTCCAGTTTGGAATGGGAGGCGTCTTGACCGAATCTGCCGTCCGCATCCAGCAGGCCACCAACCGAAGCCAGGTCCTGGTCTCCGCTCATAAGTCAGGCGGGGGCCAGTAGATGACTGTTTTGCCTAGGCAGGCCGGTGTCAGGGAGACCCGGCCGCGGTGCCTAGCACCGCACAACCCTGGTACTTGGGGAATCAAGAGTTGAGAGGTACCAAATGGTAGAACTACTAGACGGTATAGGGACTGAGGGCTCGAATTCGGGCACCGAAAGGGCCTATGAGAATCTCTTTATTGGGCTGGATGTGGGGTCGACCACCGTGAAGGCGGTGGTGATGGACCCCGACACGGACGAGATTCTCTGGAAAGACTACGAGCGGCACGAGACCAGGCAGCCCGAAAAGGTCTTCGACTTCCTCAAGCGCATAGAGGAGGCCTTTCCCATTCCCCAGGAAAAGCTGCGCATCTTTATAACCGGCAGCGGCGGGAACATGCTGCGGGAGTATATCGGGGCAAAATTCGTCCAGGAGGTTAACGCCGTCTCGCTGGCGGTGGAGCACCTCTACCCGGATGCGGGCTCGGTCATCGAGTTGGGGGGCCAGGACGCCAAGATCATCATCTGGTTCACTGACCCTGAGACGGGGGCCAAACGCAAGGTCCCCAGCATGAACGACAAGTGCGCCGGGGGAACGGGCGCGGTCATAGACAAGATCAACGCCAAGCTCCAACTCACCACCGACGAGCTCAAGTTACTCCCCTACTTCGACGTCAAGCTCCATCCAGTGGCGGGTAAATGCGGTGTCTTTGCCGAGACTGACATCAATGGACTCCAGAAGAACGGCGTGCCCCCTGATGAGCTTATGGCGTCTCTGTTTGAGGCCATCATTCAGCAGAACCTCAGCGTGCTCACCCGTGGCAACACCCTTCGTCCGACCGTGCTACTCCTGGGTGGCCCCAACACATTCATCCCAGCCATGCGGGACTGCTGGAAGGCGAACATACCCAAGATATGGGCGGAGCGCTCCTTCCCCTTGCCCGAAGGAATCGACCCTGCCGACCTGATCGTAGTCCCGGATAACGCCCAGTACTATGCGGCCATCGGCTCGGTGCTCTACGGTAAGAGCGAGGACCCCGACGTGGGTGTGTACAAGGGGAAAGTGACCCTTGGGGAGTTTATCGAGGTGGGACGGACGCAGATGCGGGAGGCGTCCGGGGATGTGGGGCTATATAGGACTCAGGAAGAGCTGGACGAGTTCAAGAAGCTCTTCGCCAAGATACCCTGGGAGCCGGCGAAATTCTCGCCAGGCCAGGAGGTAGAGGCATTCATGGGGATCGACGGCGGCTCCACCTCTACCAAAGCCGTCCTCATGGACAGGGATGGAAACCTCCTCGCCACATCCTACCAGCTGTCCAAGGGTAATCCCCTGGAGGATACCCAGGATATCCTCGTTGAGCTGAGGGAGTACGTGGAGAACCAGGGCGCTACCCTGAAGGTCGCGGGGGTAGGCACCACCGGCTACGCCAAGGATATGCTCAAGGAGTCTCTATCTGCCGATGTGGCTATTGTTGAGACCGTGGCCCACACCAAGTCCGCCCTGCACTACTACAAGGATGCTGACGTCATAGTCGACGTGGGTGGCCAGGATATCAAGGTCATCGTGCTCAAAGACGGCAAGGTCAAGGACTTCAAACTTAACACCCAGTGCTCCGCCGGCAACGGCTACTTCCTCCAGAGCACCGCGGCGAGATTCGGCTACTCGGTTTCCGAGTTCGCCGACGTGGCCTTCGACGCCGATAGGTTGCCCGTCTTCGGCTACGGATGCGCCGTATTCATGGAGACTGACATCGTTAACTTCCAGCAGCTGGGGTGGGAAAAGAAGGAGATCATGGCCGGACTTGCCAAGGTCCTGCCCAAAAACATCTGGCTCTACGTGGTGGCAGAGCCCAACCTGCGCAAGTTCGGCACCAACTTCGTGCTCCAGGGAGGGACTCAGCACAACCTTGCCGCGGTCAAGTCCCAGTACGACTTCATCAAGTCCAAGGTGCCCGGCGTAACTGTACGGGTCCACCAATTCACGGGAGAGAGCGGCGCCATCGGAGCCGCCCTGGAAGCCATACGGGTAGCGGCGGAACGGGACTCGACCTTCATAGGGCTGGCAGCCGCGGAGACCCTGGAGTTCACCGCGACCAGAGACGAGTCCACCAGGTGCAGCTTCTGCAAGAACAAGTGCCTGAGGACTTACATAGATACGGTATCGGCTCAGGGGGACAAGAACCGGTTCATCATCGCCACGTGCGAGAAGGGCACCGTGGAAAAGATGGACGACATGAAGGTAATCAAGGCCCGGCTGGACGAGATAAGGAAGGCCAACCCCAACTTCGTGGAGAAAGCCTCAACAGAGGCCTTCCGCAGCTTCAGCCCTCCCAAGGTGAGCAGCATGCGGGATGATGAGGAGGGCGAGGACGAGGCGGTTGTCCAGCGCGGGAGCCTGCGGTCCCTCTTTGGGAAGCGCAAGCCCGCCAAGGCCATTGCTGCGAAGGCTCCACAAGAGGTCAGGGAGCTACGTGAGAAGATAAAGATAGGCATGCCCAGGGTACTCAACATGTACACCCTGTCGCCCTTCTTTGGCGCCTATTTCGAGGCCCTGGGAGTCGGCTTCCGCAACGTCATCTACTCTGACTACACCGACCCCATGATGTGGTACAAGGGGTCTCGGCGTGGTTCCATCGACCAGTGCTTCCCCAGCAAGGTCTCCATCGCCCACGTTCACAACCTGCTCTACGATAAGAAGGAGAAGGACAAGCCGGACATCATCTTCTTCCCCATTATCCAAAAGCTCATGACGGAGCTGGTGAACTCGGTGGATAGCGCAGCCTGCCCCACCGTGTCCATAAGTCCCGAGGTAGTGAAAGCGGCCTTTACCAAGGAGGGAGACGCCTTCGCCGAGAACGGAATGCAATACCTGGCCCCATCCCTCGATATGTCAAGTTGGCCCCTCTTCGAGCTCGAAATGTACGAATGCTTCCGTGATGTCCTCGGAGTCACCGAGGAGGAGAACCGGGAGGCCATAGATATAGCCTACAAGGTCTGGCGGAGATACTTCGAGGTCTCCCTACGAGCCGAGGCTCGGAAAGTGCTAGACAAGCTCGGAGAAGAGGGTAAGGTGGGCGTGGTCATGCTGGGGCGGCCCTATCACAACGACCCTGGCCTGAACCACGAGGTCATGGCGGAGATTCAGAAGAAGGGCTACCCCATCTTCAGTGTGGACTCGCTCCCCCAGGATGAGGACATCCTGGAGGAGCTCTTTGGAGAAGAGGTCCGGGCAGGCATCATTACCCACCCCATGGACATCCAAGATGTGTGGAAGAACTCCTACAGCGAGAACTCCAGCAAGAAGGTATGGGGAGCCAAGTACGTGGCGCGACACCCCAATCTGGTGGCCATTGACCTCTCCAGCTTCAAGTGCGGCCACGATGCCCCAATCTATAACACGGTGGAGAACATCATCGAATCGTCGGGCACTCCCTACTTCACCTTCCACGACATAGATGAGAATAAGCCCACCGGTTCCATCAAGATCCGGGTGGAGACCATCGACTACTTCCTGCAACGCTACCAGGAGTTCCTCGTGCGCCGCCACAACTCCGAGGGGGAGTTGGAGCAGATGGTGGAGGGCTACAGGGCGCACCTGGAGCGAGTCAGCACCAAGGCCACTGAGAAGCTGGAAAAGATGGAAGTGGCTTCAGGCCACCTCCAGATCAGCGGCAACGATTCAAAGGGCAGCGGGAATGACAAGCACTACCTGGACGATATGGGGATGCCCCATCATGGCACCGATGCCTGGGTTCCAGTGACCTTCGATGTACAGAAAAAGAGTACCAACGGTAATGGCAATGGGCACCAAACACTCGAGTTGGAAGACCCATCGCAGCTCAAGGAGTCGAGCGCCAACGGCACAGGCGCGAGCGAGAAGGCGGACTCCAGCAGCTATGACCAGATACGGGCGGAAAACACCGCCGACGACGAGCCGGAGGACGAACTGGCCAGCGCCTCGGCTAGCTGCAACCTGCCCGGCCAGGATTATCCCAAGAAAGCCTATGCCCAGCTCAGTGAGTTCCGCGGAGAGTCAGAAATAAACGGCGAGCCCGTGCACACGCACCCTCAACAGATGATCCAGCTTATCAATATCAACCTACCCCAACCCTCAGGATGCGAGCACGACGACGCCACACAAGGGAAGCTTATACAGTTAGTCAACTTCAAGCTCCCCCAGGTAGAGAAGGTCGAGGAGACGGTCGCGGCGGACTAGGTAGTTTCTTAAGCAAGTACAGGAGGAATTGTCATGGCAAAGGTGATGGACCGCGAGGAGATCGACGCAAAGACTCGGGCATACGAAGAGCAGCTCCGCAAGGAGATGGGCCTGGTCAAAAAAGAGATCACGCACTTCGAGAAGCCCATCGAGCGCACCTGGACAAAGGACCAGAAGGACTCCACCACCATCCTCTTCGGTGGCCTGACACTGGCCCATGAGGAGCTGGCCTTGGAGGCCATGCGAGGGCTGGGGTACAAGCTGCAGCGCCTCCCAACTCCGGATAACGATGGCCTGATGGTAGGAAAGGAGTTCGGCAACCGGGGCCAGTGCAATCCCACCTACTACACCGTGGGCAACCTGGTCAAGTTCCTGCAGGACCTCAAGATCGCTGGTGAAGAGGATATCGAGGAGCGCTACGTGTACGTTACCGCCGGGGCCTGTGGCCCCTGCCGTTTCGGGATGTACGAAGCGGAGTATCGAAAAGCACTCCGAGACTCTGGATTTGAAAATTTCAGGGTGCTGCTGTTCCAGCAGTCGGGAGGGTTCAAGCAGAGCGGTGGAGAGGCAGCCTTGGAGCTTAACGCCAAGTTCGCGATTACCCTGCTCAAAGCGATCATGGTTGCGGATATGATCAACGAGCTGGGCTACAAGATCCGCCCCTACGAGGTGACCGCTGGACAAACCAACCAGGTCATAGAGGAAGCCAAGCGTATCATGGGAGATGCCCTGAGGGAACACCGCTCGATCTTCCGGGCCCTACGGAAGGTCCGGAAGATGTTCCGCACCATTGAGGTGGACTACACCAGACTCAGGCCCAAGGTAAAGATCACAGGCGAGTTCTGGGCACAGACCACCGAGGGCGATGGCAACTATCACATGTTCGAATGGCTGGAGTCCGAGGGGGCCGAGGTGCTGGTGGAGCCCATCGGTACCTGGATAGAGTACCTTATCTGGTCGGCCAAACACAGCGCCGACGAGAAGCTCAGTTTAGATCCGACCAAAAAGAAGACGATCCGGAAGCTCAATGTCGCCCAGTTTGTATTCCGAAAATGGTACAACCTGTACCGCTGGTCCCTGGGCTTCAAGACCGACTCCCTGCCCAATCAGAAGAAGCTGGCCGAGTACGCAAAGGCCTACTACAATACCCACCTCAAGGGTGGAGAGGGCCACCTGGAGATCGGGAAGAACATCATGACGGCCGTGGAAAAGCATGCTCAGATGGTGATCTCACTTAAACCCTTCGGCTGCATGCCCAGCACGATGAGTGACGGTGTGCAGAGCAAGGTGGTCGCCGACTACAAGGACGCCATCTACATACCCATCGAAACCTCGGGGGATGGGGAGGTGAACGTGAGAAGCCGGGTCCAGATGAAGCTCTACGAGGCCAAGATGAAGGCTCGTCAGGAGATCAAGGACGTGCTAGAGGAGCAGAACGTCACCATGGAGCAGGTGAGGGACTACGTCGCCAAGCACCCCAAGTACAGAAACGCCATGCTAAAGGTCCCACAACACCACGGGATCAGCACGGCGGCCAACCTGGTAGTCGAGGTGGCTGGGCACATCAAGTAGAGTACACGTAGCGATCTGGAATAAACCGCCCCGGATTCCATGCTAGGAAGGGTCCGGGGCGGTTTTTTGGGTGGGTCCGCGGCGTTTCCCCTTCGGCGTGGCCCGTGATAAAATACTCTTCGGCGAACCTGAACGTGGAGACCCGTTTCGCTAACCTCTTGTCCCGCCATTCGGGTGCGGGCCGGCGTAGCTCAGCGGAATGGTAGACGCGGCGGTCTCAAAAACCGTTAGCCGTAGAACAACTGAGCGCAATTAGCTACAAACCGCATACCCCGCCCCGTCCTCTCCAAAGCTAAAAGTGGGTTAAGTAAAACAGGGTGTAACGGAGTAGATTTACAAATAGATTTACAAGTTTGCGTGAACTACCAGGCCCCGAACACCCGTCCCAGGAGCCAGCCTACACCACCGCTGCCACCACCGACCAGGGTCAGCGACCAGGGCAGTGCCATAGACCCGGCGAACTTCACCCGTTTGTCCCGTACCGAGAGCGTCAGGCCACCGTTGCTGTTGGCCAGGTAGACCTCAAGCTTGGAGACCTGGGCTGCCAGCCTCTCCAGTGTGGCGGCGATGTCCTTGTGTTCCTGTCGTCCCTGCTGGAAAAGATTCTCGAGGGAGGCTACCCGTTCTTCTATCGTAGTCATGTGAAAGACTAACCTACATAGTGTAGGGTGTCAGCGCAATTGGACACTATTGAGGCCTAGAAAACCGAGGAGGTTGGGGGTGGTAGAGGCTCCTTCAGAGGGGTAGATTAACCCTAAGTGAAAGGAGTCATAGATGACCCAGGTAGGGGATCAGGCCAGTCAAGCTGAGGAGCGAAGCCAGGAGACACGAAGCTTCGTGCGTCAGGTCCGTGCAGCGACCCGCCGTAAGTATACCCCTGAAGAGAAGATTCGCATCGTCTTGGAGGGGTTCAGACGGGAGACTACCGTTAATGACCTGTGCCGACGGGAAGGAATCAAACCCCACTCCTACTACGCCTGGACGAAGGGGTTTATGGAAGCTGGGAAGGAGAGGTTGACTCGGGACAGTGTGCGTGATGCGACCCGGCAAGAGATAGAGCAGCTCAAGCGGGAGAACAGTGAACTGAAGCAGCTGGTGGGTGAGTTGTCCCTGGAGTTGCACCGCTTCAAAAAAACAGCTCTGCCGCCCCTACACGACAACGGCACCGGCGCATGAGCGTAGTGGAACAATCGAAGGTCGTGGCTGAGGTGGAGCGACATGGTAGAGGGAAGAACAGGCGACTCAGGGAGCTTGGCATTTCCAGGAGCACGTATTATTGGTGGAGGTGGAGGCACCGGCAGGGTAGTTGGGAGGGTACGGAAGGAACTGAGAGGCCCTGGAATCGCCTGCGACTAGAAGAGGAGGCAGTAGTGCTGGCGGCAGCCCGTGAGATGCCGACCTGGCGAAGCCGGCAGTTGGCGGCTTGGCTCACCGACCACAGAGGCCTATCGGTCTCCGCCTCCACAGTCTATCGTATCCTGAGACGGGAGGGTCTGGTGAAACGGATCGAATACCAGTTGGCAGCGGGCAAAGAGTACCAGCACAAGACCACAGGGCCCCACCAGCTGTGGGCCACCGATGCCTCCTACTTCCGTGTAGTGGGATGGGGCTACTACTACCTCGTGACGGTGATGGACGACTACTCCCGGTTCATCTTGGCCTGGAAGGTGCAACGGGACATGACGGCCGACTCCCTCATAGAGGTGGTCCAGCAAGCTGTTGACTCTACTGGTATGACTGATGTACCTCTGGAGGATCGGACCAAGCTCCTCTCAGATAATGGCTCAGGTTATGTATCGCGGGCCTTCCGCGAGTACATGCGGGTGGTGGGCATTCGCCACGTCCTGGCAGCACCCTATCACCCTCAGACCAACGGGAAGCTGGAGAGATATCACCGAACCCTCAAAGACGACATTAACCAGGTGCCATACGAGGTGGTGGAAGACCTGGAGGCGGCCATCCGGGACTTCGTCGAGTTCTACAACTACCGAAGATATCATCAGGCGCTCAGGGTTGTAACTCCGGCTGACGTGCTGGAAGGCCGTCTGGAGGCAATTCTAGCCCAGAGGAAGGAGGTACAGCGAGAGACTTTTGACCGGCGGAGGCGGTACAATCAGGAGGTCAGAGAAACCCTCAAACCAGGAGCTTCTTCACCCCAATCTCTCGGACCCAGAACTGTCCAAAACCGCTGACACCCAACACTGCTGCGGCTGGAGGTGGAGCGGAAGTATACGACGAGACGGTGGTTGGACGCCTATGGTTCCGCAATGACTGGCTAGATCGCCACGCCATTGACCCCACTCAGTGCAACGTCATTAGCGTCCGCGGCAATTCGATGGAACCAACCCTTCCAAACGGATGCTCGGTCCTGGTGGACCGTAGCCAGAGGCGGCGGCAGCGGAGGGCTGGGCGCATCTTCGTCATGCGTACCGAGGACGGCCTGGTGGTCAAGCGGGTGGGCAGAGACGAAGAGGGGAACTGGCGGATCGAGAGTGACAATGAAGATTGGGAGCCTGTGCCCTGGGCCAACGACACCGAGATCATCGGCGAGGTGCGGTGGGCGGCGAGGACGCTATAGGGGAGTAGAAGCTATGACAATGAATAAGGCCCGCGCCATAGGGCGAATTGATAGGATACTTGGTAAGGAGAGAGCATGATCAAGCAGCGTAGCATGGGGATGCAGGTTTTACTGATGATAATTACCTTGGGTATCTACGGCATCTATTGGTTCTATGTCACCTCAAAGGAGATGGTCGAGTACAAAGGTCTGGATGGCAGCCCTGGTTTATGGACTCTACTTTCTCTCATCCCTTTCGTCAATTTATATGCTGAATATAAGCAAGGTGAGGCAGTAGAGGCTCTCACGGACGGAAGCATCAACAGGTGGGTCATATTCATCCTGTGGCTTGTCTTCTCTCCTGCTGTCTGGTTTATTACTCAGACAGAGTTGAACAAACGGGCGCAGGCCGTCAGCGAAAGGGACACATCTGAGGTATAGAAAACCCGAGAGCTTGGAGGTGGTGTGGGCTCCTGGACTGAGGGTAGAGTACCCAAGGAAAAGAGCAGATGTGTCCCAGTCTGCCGTTGCGTCTACATCGCAGTGATACCAGGAGTGAATGATGACTGACATGTCCTACGGGACCGACATCATCGGCGAGGTGCGGTGGACGGCGAGGACGTTTTAGGGGCTAGGAGTGAGAGACGGAAGGACACAGGCTCGCAGATAGAGGTTGGAAGGGTCAGGCATGATGCATCCAGACTTTACTGCTGGGGCACTGGCAGCCTTGTATACGGCGCTGGGGTGCGCCCTGTCAGAACTTAATCGGCTTCCGGCACAAGATCGGACTTCTCAGTGGATATTGAATCGAATGATAGACGAGTTGGGCCCCCTGCAAAGAAGCGGACATTTAGCTCCATCAGATATCGCCTCTTTTCGTTTTCTGCACGCTCAACTTGCTCTAAACGTAGAGGCTTGGAACAGCCGTCCTGATTTTGATCTTTAGTTGAAGACATCACTCAGTTCCTCCGGGTGGACATAGTATGCAATTCCCTTTAAGGAGCCGATCCGACAAGCCCATTTCACTGGCCTCGCTTTCTATCATACCACCGCGACCAGTGCAGGGGAGGTTGTGGTGAGACGGAGTGACAGTAGCCAGTAGCGAATGAGAACTGACGTTCTGTATACTCAAGAGGCGTTGTAAGACCACACAGAGGGATTCTCATACGAGGCTGAGCAAATGGCTAAACGGAGACACAAGAAGTCTAAGATCGTCGGGGAGTCAACCCCGCTGCCCGATGAAGACACCTCCGAGGCTGCCCCTCTAGGTGAGCTGACAAAGCACATCGTCCAGCCGTTCCGCATGATGCCGGTCAGGACGAAGAACAATCGAAATAAGAGCGTCCTCACTCCAGTAGACCCGCTATCGGTAGTGAGCGAGGAAGCAGCCAGGGAGCGGGCGGAGAGGATGTTTGAGACGGGGAGCTATACCGGGATAGATGCCTACACCGTGACGGGAAACCCGTTCATAGGGGAGTATGGCGAGCCGGTGTTTCACGTTCGTCTAGGAAACGTTCCACGCCACGAGGGCTGGGAGTAGCGGGCAGCAAGGAGGTTAGACTTATGCCCCGTGGACACATACGCCAACGTTCCAGCAAGTACAAGGACTCCTGGACAGTCTACCTATATCTCGGAGTGGACCCGGACTCAGGTAAGAAGCGGTACAAGACCGAGGTGATCCGAGGCACCAAAAGAGACGCTCAGAAGCGTCTTACCGAACTGCTGGGGCAACTTGACACGGGCACCTACGTAGAGCCCTCCAGGGAAACAGTAGAGAGCTTCCTGCGCCAGTGGCTTAGGGACTACGCCGAGACTCACGTCAGGCAGCGCACCCTTGAGGGTTACCGGGGCAACTTGGATCGATACATTATCCCTGCCCTGGGGAGCATCGCCCTTGAGAAGCTCGCGGCCCGGCATATCCAGTCCTTCGAGTCCGACTGCCTTCGCCGTGGCCTATCAGCTCAGACAGTTCTACACTGCCACAGGATCATATTTCAGGTCCTCCGCTGGGGTGTTAAGATGGGTGCTCTGAGCCGTAACGTGGCTGAGGCCGTGGAGCCGCCCAGGCCACAGCGTAGGGAGTCGCAGACTCTGGACTGGGAAGGAGTACGGAAGTTCCTTGAGGTAGTCCAGAGCAGCAGCTATTATCCTTTGTTCCTTATGGCTCTTCTCACCGGGCTCAGGCGCTCGGAGCTGCTGGCCTTAAGATGGCAAGATGTGGATATGGAGATGGGAACCCTGTCGGTTAACCGCAGTCTAGTGAAGCTCAGGACCGGGGAGTTGATTATGGCACCCCCCAAGTCTGGTAGGCCCCGAGTGATCCATTTACCCTTGGGAGCAGTAGCCTGCTTGAAGAGAGTGAGGGAGAGAAGGGAGGCGGATGCCCTCCGTCTCGGACAGACACTCTTGCGCGAGAGCTTAGTATTCTCCCGCCTGGACGGATCGGCTCTTCTACCAGACTCCATCTCTCATATCTTCGGCAAGCTGGCTGCAAAGGCTAGACTCAAGGGTAGGATACGCTTCCATGACCTACGCCATACCCATGCCAGCCTCATGCTGGCGGAAGGAATACACCTCAAGGTAGTTAGCGAGCGGCTGGGGCACTCGGGGATAGGAATTACTGGAGACCTTTACTCTCATGTCCTGCCTGGTCTCCAAAGGGAAGCTGTAATGCAATGGGGTGAAAGTTTCGAGAATTTTATGGGGTCAGATTTACAAAAGATTTACATGACCGAGATATCAGACCCGCAAAAGGCTTAATTTAGCTTTGATGCCGGCGTAGCTCAGTGGTAGAGCAGCGGTTTCGTAAACCGCAGGTCAAGGGTTCGAATCCCCTCGCCGGCTCCATAATTAGATACAAAATAGGCCCCTGGACGCGCTAATGTCCAGGGGCCTATTCAATTTGCTCACACGGGTTTGGGAAGAGCCACCGGCCGGGGGAACTCTAGCAGGCTGCGGAAAAACTCTTGTTCACGGTGTATCCGAGGCTCTTCTGGGATAAAATAGGGGCAGACCATCTTTGGAGGTGCCCCAATGCGCGGATGCCAGGAGCCCCAGGTCCCCATGTTGACCTTCGTGGATATGGACGGGCGGGTGCCGCCGGACCATCCCTTGCGGACTATCAAGGCGCTGGCGGATGAGGCCCTCCGGGAGCTGTCCTCCGAGTTTGACCGGATGTATGCCGAGGTAGGGCGGCCCTCCATCCCACCGGAGCGCCTACTCAAGGCCTCGCTGCTCATCGCCCTGTTTTCCGTGCGCAGCGAGCGGGCGTTCTGCGAGGAGTTGGACTACAACATGCTGTATCGTTGGTTCCTGGATATGAACCTCCTGGAGTCCAGCTTTGACCCGACGGTGTTCACCAAGAACCGGCAGCGGCTGCTGGAGCACGCAGTGGGGCAACAGCTGTTTGCCACGGTCCTGGTGGGGGCCGACCGGCACGGCTTGCTCTCGGACGAGCACTTCACCGTGGATGGGACGCTGATTGAGGCGGCGGCCAGTCTGAAAAGTTTCAAGTCCAAAGGGGGAGAGCCGGCCTCGGACGACGGGGACCCCGGCAACCCGTCGGTGGACTTTCACGGGGAGAAACGGCGCAATAAGACCCACCAAAGCACCACGGACCCGGAAGCCCGATTGTTTCGGAAAGGCAAAGGGAAGGAAGCCAAGCTGGTGTTCATGGCCCACGCCCTGATGGAGAACCGGAACGGGCTGCTGACGGACTTCCAGGTGAGCGAGGCGAGCGGGACGGCGGAGCGAGATGCGGTCCCGAAGCTCCTGGAGGGGGCGAAGGAGCGGGGCTTCCACCCCAGGACCCTGGGTGGGGACAAGAACTACGACACGCGGGATTGTGTGGAAGCGATGCGCAACCGAAGGGTCACGGCTCACGTGGCCCAGAACACCAGTGGCCGGCGCAGCGCCATCGACGGGCGGACAACCCGGCATCCGGGCTACCGGGTGAGCCAGCGAATACGAAAGCGGGTGGAGGAGATCTTCGGGTGGATGAAGACGGTCGGTGGGTTTCGGAAGACCAGGTATCGAGGGGTGGACAAGACGGGACTAGCAGGCTACCTGGTGGCCACTGCGTATAACCTGGTGCGGATGGCCAAGCTGCTCATGACCCAGCTACAGGAGGCTCCGGTCCTGCAGGCAGCATGACTTCCCAAGGACGGAGTCTGCCCTCAACGCCCTGACAGGGGCGAAAAGGGAACTCCTGCAACCCAGGAAAGTGGCTTCAGACCTTCCCAAAGCACTCATCGAGCAACGATATGAGCTATTACCAGGTCGTTTCGCGACCATAGAACCCTTTCTTCAGCAGCCTGCTAGAAGCCCTTCCTCGAACCGCAGTGCCATGGCCTCCTCAAGGCCCAGCAGAACGTGCCTGTAGGTATCCAATATTGTGGAGATCGTCGCATGTCCCAAGCGTTCCTGGACGATCTTGGGGTGGACACCCTGCCTCAGCATGAGAGACGCATGCGTGTGGCATAGGTCGCGAAGCCAATGATCCAGATACCCTGCCGCCCGTCAACCCATCCAGCGCCGCTTGGCCAGTTCCTCGATCTCGGCTTCAAGCTTACCACGTTCAAAGCCCAATTCGACCGCCCGCTCAACATCCTTCCGGGCCTCTTCGTCGCTGCCCAGGTGCGTGTAGGCCAGGGCACGGCCGGCATAGGCGCCCGCGAGATTGGAGTCGAGGCGGATGGCCTCGCCCACGTCCTCTATTGACCTCTGGTACTGCCCCAAGTTGTAGTACACCGAGGCCCGGCTGTTGTACGCCCCCGCGAACTGGGGGTCCAGACGAATGGCCTCGTCCAGGTCCTCCAGGGCCCGCTGATACTGGGCCATCGCCTCGTAGGCGGCGGCACGGTTCTTGTACACCGCAGCATCCTGGGGGTTGAGCCGGATGGCCTCGTCGTATTCAGCCACGGCCTCCCTCAGGTGTGCGTCAGATTCAGACTCGACCTCCGGTGACGGAACCCGCCTACCCATCCCTATCCCAAATAGCCTCAGGATCCACCGCCACCATCCGCCCCTGAGTGGCTGACCGCACTGGGCACATAGGGAGGCGCCTACGCCGTTTTCCGATTGACATTTCGGGCATTTGGCCATGGCCCATCCTCCCGATGGAGCTCAGCGACTTTATTGTGCAGTGGCCTCTAACGTGGAACGTTGCCGTAGACGGCCGTGCTCTAGGCGGTGGCCCTAGAACACTGCCACGGGGTTCACGGGCGAGCCGGTGGCGTTGTGTAACCTGAGGGGGCTTATCGAGAGGAGAAACTCCCACCGCCCTCTCTCCCGGCAGGCCTGGGCCAGCTCCTCCAGGTTGGCGTTGTCCAGGATCCACAGCCCCATGGCCACGATGCCCACCTGGTGGATGGGATGGGAAAGCTTGGAATAGGAGCTGGGCATCACATCATTCCCGGTATCCGAGCCGATAACCGCGATGCCCCGCTGGTAGAACAGGGGTAGGCAGGCAGCCTGACAGGCCGACGAGCCAGACACCGCAGGGTTCACAGGTCCTTCCACATCGCGACGCCGGAGCTGCCCAGTACGCACAAGCATCACGTCACCATCTCCCACACTAAAGCCGCACCTGTCTTCCGCCGCCTCGATATCCTCGGGCATCACCCCTTCTCCACGTTCCACCCAGTCCAAGCCTCGAATCATGGGAACGTCTACCAGGACGCCCCGGGTAACGATGCTATCCTTGACCAGCTCAATGGACTCCGCCGTCGCACCAAGGCTGGTTGATACCAGGTGGGCGGGGTGGCCATTGTACATCTTGCCTTCCCAGAAGAAGTGGGCCAGGCTGTCCATGTGGGTGATGGTATGCCCATGAAACACGAGGCCGATGAAGTCGCTAGAAGCCGCCGTGGACCTGCTCGTAACCTTGTCGCCGCTGGCCCAGCCCTCTCCGCTCTCCACCATGTAGTGCAGCGGAACAACACTTACATCCGGCGCCGCCTCGTAGCGGATGGTGCGGGAGCAGCTAATGGTGACCCCTTCCTTTACAAGTTCCACGGCTTTCCTTGTGTTCTCGGGTGTGATGAGGTTAAGGGTACCAAGCTGGTCATCGTCGCCCCAGCGGCCCCAGTTGGAGAGGGACTTAAAGTAGCCTAGGACCTGTTCTTCAGTGGGAATCCTGCCTTCCATGGCCCCTCCTAGCTATCCTCTCCGGCACCCATGCTGATGGCGTTCGACTCCAGCACACGACCCAGATCCCGACGGGACCTCCACTCCGACCCATGTCGGCGTAGACCACTACGTAGTCTAGATAAGCCCCAAAGTGGTGTCAAGGCCACCCACGGCCCTTGCCGGCATGCAGCGGCGTGGGCTGGTCCTGTCGAGGTACAGTAACATACTGACAGACCGGGGTCCGAGGGCACGCCCGCCCCTAGGGATTACAGGCTGCGGACCTTGGGCAGTACCTGTTCCCCAAATAGCCGCATGGACCGCTCTACCTGCTCCTGGGGTATGTTCCCCATATTGACGTTGAGCATAATATTGCGGACCCCGGCCTCTCTCATCTCGGCTATTTGCTCCACCACCCTCTTAGGTGGGCCCAGCAAAAACGCCGTATCCAGGACCTGGTTGGGGTTGAGAGGCTGGCTCGGCGGCTGTGCTGGCTCGCCTCCCGGGTTGTATTTCCTTCGGGCATCAACCAGATGGTGGTGGTATCGCTCAAGGCAAGGCGCGGCCACTTCTGCGGCAGCTTCGTAGCTATCCGCCATGAACAGGCCCCGCTGCACCCAGTTCTCGTCAAGAGCGTTCTCTGCCGCGGGCTCTTCAAAACCTGCCCCCAGCATCGTGCCACCGTATAGCTGGAGTCTTTGACGCCACGTATCGATTGTCTGGATGCCCATGAGGATCGGCCGCCCGATCTTCGCCATTTCAGCTACCGACCCTTCCGAAATACAGGCCCTCACCAGGGGCGGGTGGGGTTTTTGGTATGGCTGAGGGCGGACTGCTGGAAACGACACCTTCCAGAACCGTCCTTCATGTCGCACATTCTCACAGGTCCAGGCCTTGATCAGCAGTTCCTCGGCCTCGGGCAGCATGTCGCGACTGTCCTCCATGGGCAGGCCGAAGCCAAGGTATTCGTACTCGTTATAGGCGGACCCCCGTCCCGTACCCATGATAAGTCGTCCATGGCTGAGGTTGTCCAGCAGTGCGGTCTGGGCCGCCAGTCGCACGGGATGATGCAGCGCCATCTCCACCACCGCAAATCCGATGCGAACCTTTTTGGTTTTGGCGGCGACGGCTGCGGCGAACACGACAGGGTCGGCGTAAGCAACGGCCCCATCGAAATGATGCTCCGTCAGCCACACCGCATCCAGACCAATCTCTTCGGCCAGCTCGACTTCCCGGAGGGTGTTTTCGATGATCTGATGGTCGGCCTTGAGCTCGGGACTAATCCGGAAAACGTAGGTCCCGAAGCGCATTCTTCACCTCCTGGTCTTCCTCCAGCGATGGAAGCCGGCCTTACGAGGAGCCCAAGTCCCTACCCCGGAGGACCGAAGAGCACCCGCTCCAGTCCAGACCTGTCGGGCAGCACGCGGACCAGGGCGTCCATGGACCCCCTGACCCCATCGATGATCTCCTCGTCGCTGATACCGTCCCCAGGACGCAGAGAGTTGACTTTGACACTTGCAAGCTTGGACGCGCCGGGATAGTGGAGGGCGGCCACAGTTAGGAACCCATAGCCCCGGAGCATGAGCATGGCATGGGCCACGCTTAGGTCAACCGGGGCCAGGTCTGTCTCCGCCATCCCCGCCCGCTCCAGCACCAGATCGTAAAAGTCTCTCAAGGAAAGGTAGATACCGTCGTAGGCCCCGTACTGAAGGTTCTCCCCCAGGAAGGGCTTGGCCAATTCCCACAGGCGGCGGTTTCGCTCCAGCCATCCGTCGAAGAGTCGTCGGCCCTCGTCGGGCGTATACTCCCGGAGGGTCTGGAGGACGGACGCCACGACCGAAGGCCTTGCCTCAGTGCCAAGTATGTTCGCCTTCGCGCCGATCCGTTCCATGAGGTCAGGCCGTCCCAGGAGGATACCCGCCCGCGGCCCAAAGAAGGCCGCCTTCTCGCAGCTAGTAATGATCAGGTCGGCCCCAAGTTCCCCTGCCGGCCGCTGCCCATAGACGGCGGTGCGGGTGCGGGCCCCAGAGGCGTCGTCCACGTAGACGGGCACGCCGTGGGCGTGGGCCACCTCGCAGACCAGCCGCAGCTCCTCCTCCTTCAACGCCCCACGGTAGGCCGAGCAGACCACCACCAGAGGCACGTGCTGCTCCCCATCGAGGAGGGCATCGAGCTCCTGAGCGGTGGTGACCTCCTGCCAACGTGCCTGGGCCAGCTCCACCGTCCGGGGCACAGAGGGATGGCCATGCCCCCCGATCCCCGGGTAGGGTGGCACCACATAGGGCACCAGGGAGCCTTGCGTCACCAGGGCCTGGGTCACGGTCAGCGTCCCTGCCGTCACCCGGTTGAAGACAAGGGACGTGAAGTCCTCTTCCCCACCCAGGTGGCGTCGGGCCAGTTCCGTTACCTCCTCCTCCATCAGGGCGGTGCCCAGGTAACGCTCCTGGTAGGCGGGGCCTTGGAAGAAGGATGGGACGGTGCAGTCGTCCACCAGGCCCATCAGGTTGTGGACCCCATCGATCCCATGGGTGCGGTACCGGTGCGCCATTACCCGCTGTGCCGCGCGCACACTTCGGTACTCGGTCACGTCGTCCCGTATGATCGTGCCGGGGGCATAACCGAGTACGGGGTCAATGTCCGGAGAGTGAGGAACGACAACAGACACGCTATCCTCCTGAACGCCTCCATCTGCAGTACCGGGGGCGCTCGGCCAGGTACGCACGCATACGGTAACTCATGGGGCAAGAGGTGTCAATATACGTGTTCCGGGAGCCGCCAGCTTCTAGAGGATTAGATGGAATCGGGGTCGTACCCGTAGTCGCGGATGGCCGTCTCTTTGGAGATGTAGCCGTTGTCCAGATCGGCCTGGATGAGCCTGGGATTCCTCTTCCTAGGGTCGCCATAGCCGCCACCACCCGCCAGCCTTATGGTCAGGACCTGGTCGCTGCGCAGGTGCACCTCGGGCGAGTTACCCAGGGTAGCCGGGTCCTGGGGCACCCCATCCACCAGAATCTCCGCTCTGGCACCAGGGCGGCCCCCACTTATACCGTGGGGAGGCTCCGTAAAGCGTCCACCGGCGCCCGAGAAGACGATTAGCTTCTCGGGGCCCACGTCCCCATCTGGAAGGGCCCGTATGACCAGCTCCTCGCCAGATCCGCCTCGCCACTGGCCCGCGCCCCCCGAGTCACAGGGGATTTCCCGTTTCTCGTAGAGCAGGGGCGTTTCCATCTCGGAGCCCTCGGTGGAAACCTCCCGCACGCTATAGGGGAAGCTGACCGAAGCCAGCCCGTCTCTGCCCGGACGACCGCCCATGCCACCGAATGCGTGCTGATGCAGCGAAAAGGGCTGCCCCGACCGCCGCAGTCCCGATATATAGAACTGGAAGATTGGGAGGGAGCCCGTTCCTGCCGGCACCAGCTCTGGAGCAGCCTGGCTCAATGCAGCCAGAGCCAGGTCCGAGGACAGCGTACCCACTATGCGCCAGAACACCGGCGCCGGATACGTCGGGTTTAGCAGGCACCCCTCAGGGGCATAAGTGAAAATGGGCCGGTGGGAGCCTTCGTTGTTGGGAGCGTGGGGAGCGCAGATCATCTTTATCGCTTCCACCATGAAGGCGCGCACGTGATTCAAGGGGTCGTTGATGGGGCGGCGGACCTGGGGAGAGGTGCCCGTAAAATCAGCGTACAGCTCATCGCCGCGCACCGTCAGGGCCAGGCATAGCTGCAGGGGGTTGCCCGACTGGTCAGCCATGTCAAGGGCGAAACGCGAGCGATAGGTACCGTCTCTAAGGGCGCCGATGCCCTGACGCATGACAGTTTCGCTCCGCGCGATGATTTCGTCGGCAACTCCTTCGATCGAGCTGAGATCCTGCTCCTCCAGCAGCTGGGCCAGGCGCTGGGCCCCAACGTAGCCCGTGGCCACCTGGGACCGCAGGTCCCCAATCACCCTCTCGCTGAACCTCACGTTACGCCGTATGATGCTGAAGAGCTCCTCGTTCGGCTTTCCTTCGCGCATAAGGGGCAAAATAGGCAAGATGAGCCCTTCCTCGTACACCTCCTCGGTAAGACCCGAGCCGGCCCTTCCTCCGATGTCCAGATGGTGGATGCTGGTTACCGCGAAGCCGATAAGCCGGGGACCGAGGAAGGCGGGTGTGACCACGAAGATGTCGGCCGTATGACCCGACTGTACCCAGGGATCGTTGGTGATGTAAGCATCCCCTGGGTGCATACACTCCCGGGGGACCTTCTGCAGGATGTTTTTCACCAGCGGAGGCATGGTCCCCGTGTGGCCAGTGGCGCCAAGGTTGGTCTGGGCAACGAGGTACCCCCGGGGATCGCAGATGCCCGTGGACATATCGTGGACCTCTATGACATCGTGGGAGAAGGCGGTCCGTATCTGAGTGGTGGCCATTTCGTCGGCGATGGAGATAAGGCGGGGCCAGATCATGTCAAGGTTCAGAGAATCCGGCTTGGCAGCGCCAGTCCCGGCCTGTCCCACCGATATGACCAGGGTGCCATAGTCGTCTACCTCCACACTTCCTCCCTCCGCCACCACAGTAGTAGATTCCTTCTCCTCGATGATGGCCGGGCCCCGGATGGACATACCCGGGCCAAGGCGATACCGGTCGTAAACCAGGTGGGGGACCATCCCACCTTTGGATACAGAATAGACGGGCCGCTCGCCCTTTAGGGCCTCCGATACATTGGAACTCGCTTTTCGGGGTAGGGTTTTAAGGACCAGCTCGCGGCCCGCGATGCTCCCACGTACCCTCAGGTTGACCACCTGGGCCGGGATATCGTCGTAAAAATATCCGTACTTGGCCTCGTACTCCTTGGCAAAGCGGTCCCACAACGTCTCCCGGTTCATGGTGGTGAGGTCTCCCTCTGGAAGCTCAATAGGGACCTGGTACCCCTGGCCGATATAGCAGACGTCCACCGAACGGGAGAACTGGGCCGGCCCGTCCGGGTCCACTCCCCTCAGAAGCCCCTCCACCTCTCTTTCCATTTCCTGGAAGCCCGCCTGCAGCGCGGCAAAGTCGAGGCGCTGAAAGGGTACCTTGTACGTGCGCGACATATCGAATGCGGGAGGCGCCGCCAGGAGACCCAGCGCCGAGGTCACCCCCGCCAGGGGAGGTACCAGGACCTTCTGGATACCCAGTTTGTGAGCCACGTCGTAGGCATGCACAGGGCCGGCTCCACCGAAGGCGACCAGGCTGGACCGAGCCGGGTCGCCGCCCCTTTCTATCACGTGCATCTTCACGGCAGCCGCCATGTTCTCGTTCACCACCTGGTGCACCGTCCAGGCTACGTCCAGCAGCTCACGGCCCAGGGGCTCCGCCAGCCGCTTCTGGAGTCCCCGGGCGGCACTATCGATGTCCAGCTTCATCTCGCCGCCGAGGAAGTAGTCGGGATCGAGGTATCCCAGGACGAGATCGGCATCGGTCACAGTAGTGTCTTCTCCACCGAACCCGTAACAGATGGGCCCAGGGTCGGCGCCGGCGCTCTCCGGCCCTACCTGCACCAGACCCAGGTCGTTGACGCGGGCAAGGCTCCCCCCACCTGCTCCTATCTCGATGAGGTCCACGGAGGGGATGGCCACCGGATAGCCGCTGCCCCTCTGCAGTCGCTCCGAGCGGGCCACTTCCAGCTCGGAGGTAAGGGGCAGAGCTCCGCTCTTAATCAGGCAGGTCTTTGCGGTGGTGCCACCCATATCCAGGGAAAGGACCTCATCCAGGCCAGATAGCCTGGCGAAGAGCTGGGCCGCCACGGCCCCCGCCACAGGGCCGGACTCGATGGCCCGCACCGGGAACTCGCTCGCCGTCTCCAGAGAGGCCAGGCCACCGTTGGAGAGGGTGACGAACAGCTTACTCTGGAAACCCTCGTCGGCCAGGCGACCCTCGAGGCGGCGAAGGTACCCCTGGGTGATGGGCTTTACGTAGGCGTTGACCACTGTCGTCGCGGTACGTTCATATTCCTGGTACTCGGGCAGCACCTGTGAGGAGAGGGAGACTGCCATATCGGGTGCCAGCTCCCGTATGATACGCCCGACGCATTGCTCATTGGTACCGTTGGCGTACGAGTGTAAAAACGCGACCGCGACAGACTCTATCCCCTGTTCTAGAAAGTACTCGACGTTCCGCCGTACCTCGTCCTCGTCAACCGGCGCCAGGATGCGGCCATCGGCGTAGGCCCTTTCGGTTACCGGCAGGCGCAGGTGCCGGGGCACCAGGGGCTCAGGCGGGTCGTTCCACATTTCGGTGTTCTTTATTCGAACGTGGCGGCGCAGCTCCAGCACGTCGCGAAAGCCCCTGGTGGCCAGGAGGGCCGTCTTGCTGCCCCTCCTCTCTACGACGGCGTTAGCGACGAGGGTGGTGGCATGGATAAACTCGCGGGTGGCGCTCAAGTAGTCATGGACTCTGCTCTTGAGAGCGCGGGCCCCGTTGATCACGCCCTCCGAGGGGTCGCCGGGATCGGTGACCACCTTCGTGATGACTATCTCTCCGGAGCTGGAGTCATACAGGACGAGGTCGGTGAAGGTGCCGCCGATATCGCATCCGACGTAGTAGATTGGGGTCCCTCCAGCCATGGGCCCGGTCCACCTCCTTCAATGCCTCGACCAAAGCCAGCCCGACCGGCTCTGACGTACATCACGAAGGATATCATAGGTCCTTGCAGGCCGCTACTCAATGTGACCACACCCAAAGTCTAGGAACCCGGGGATGGGTTAAGGCCGTGAACGTCGTCTGCAGTGGACTAGTGGGATGCAGTAGTAAAGTGTCTCCGGGCAGCAGGCAGACCCGCCTACTTTATCGGTATCGCATGGCTGGTGGAGGTATGGTACTCGTAGCGCTTCCCCTGGGCTGAGAGGAACAGCAGGTACCCTGGAGTGATCACCTGAGCATACATCATGCCGGGCTCGGGGTTGCCCAGGCTCGTATCCGGCCAGCTGACAGACTCGACGCTCACCACACTCACCTGCTCCGGCTCGATCCCCAGCCTGTTGGCCAGGTTCTCTTTGGCCAGATCGACGATCGTACGCGCCCCCTCTGGTACCTCCATGCCTACCTCCTCCGTGCCATCGGCTGGCCTGGGCCCCGGAGTGACGGTTCCCGTGTCAGGTGTTGGCTCCGGTGCGGGTGGAGTTGGAGAAATGTCCGGGGCATAGATGGGGAATGGGGTGACGGCGGGAGGGGGGAGGGGGGAGGGCGTATCCGTGGGGCTGGGCACGGGCGTAACCGTCACAGCAGGGGTCGGGGAAGCCGTTGGCGTGGGAGATGGTGTGCTGGTGGCCGTCGGTGTGGGCATACGCGCCGGGGTCGGCGTAGGAGAGGGGGAAGGGGTGGGGGTAGCTGCCGGCTGGGTTGTCAGTTGACCCTCAGGTTCGGCCGACGATGCAGGCGTAGCATCCTGGCCACAGGCCGATACCATCAAAAACACGGCCACGATGCCTAGAAGTACCGCGGCCACGGGCGGGACAGGCACCGCGCTCGCTACCACCTGCTCTCCGCCAGGCCAAAGTTGAGCCCTACCCGGCCAAGGTCAAGGAGGTCCACCATCCCATCCTGGTTCAGGTCTCGACCCGGCCCGCTTCCGACCACATTTAAGTCGCGGACCAGACTGGCGAGGTCGCCCTGATCAACCCGTCCATCCAGAGTCACGTCACCACCCGTCAGGACCACAGTGGGCAGCTGCGTCACCTGTCCGCCAGATACGATTATACCGGTCCTTGTGGCCGGGAGATAGGTGGGTAGCGTCACCTCCACACTGTAAGTCCCCGCCGCAACTCCCTCCAGCACAAAGGTCCCATTCGCACTGGTGAGCGCGCCGGTCCCAGTGCCCACCAGGGAGACCAGGGCCCCAGCGTCGTCGGACCGCCACTGTAGGTCCACGCGGCCGGATATGGAACTGGTGGGCGCCTGGATAAGCCAGTCCAGGACACCCTGCATCACCAGGGCCCGCTGCTGCCGGGAGCTGATGGCCTCGAAGCCAAAGGCGAAATACACCACCTTGTACACGCCGGTGTCTACCCGCAGTGCGGCGGTGCCGCTGGAGAGGATCGCGGAGGCCTCCACCCCACCCTCGGAGTTGTCGGAGGGGGCCGTCACTCCCTCCTTTTCGTGGTCAGGGGATTGGGGCGCCACCCCCTCGGCTAGGACGACGGTCTCATCATAGAGGAGCACGGGCACCGCAGGGGAGATGGGGTCGATCTCGCTGGGCCCGAATTGGTTGTTGGCCCCGTCTCCCGCGGCGATGTTGAATCTAAGGCCGTCGCTGATGGGGTCCCCCGTTACTCCCTTCAAGGCGAGGACGTTGGTGTCGTCCTGAACGAAGTTTGCATGCAGGTAGTCCAGGTAGAATCCGCTGTATCTCATGTAAAAGTCCACGTTCTGCCCGCTGACAAACAGCCTCCCCCCGCCGTCCAGGTAAGCGGCCACAACCCCCGGGAATTCGTCGTTCAGCCGGAAGGCGAAGTCGGGCATGGACCATATCACCACTCCACCCAGGTACTGGTTCAGGGTGGTCAGATCTGTAAAGCCCCTGAGAGTCCCATCCCAGAAGTCGAAGGGCAGCCCCAGGTCTGCAAGCGCATCCTTGTAGAACCTATCGCCGATGCCAGGGGAACTGTCATCCAGCACCAGCAGGATGTTTGATGTCCCTACGAAGGGCTCCAGGGACACAAATGACTTAGGCGTCTGAGGATCCACCACGGAGTTGCCCTCAATATCAGTTCCCCGTACCTGGTAGGAGACCCGGGTCCCGGCGGGGAAGGGGCCGATCTGGACAGCGAAAGTCCCATCTCCGGCCAGGCCGTCCCCGTTAGCGCCATCGTCGTACATGGGGCGGTCCGCCGTGGCAACATCATTCACGGTCCAGACCAATGCCGCACCGGCGACACCGGACTCGTCCAGAACGCGGGCGGTGACGGTGACCACATCGTTGGCGTCGGGGTTGGGAGCGGGCAGGTGGGTGGCCGCCTGGACTACGGGTGGGGGGCTCACGTCCTCCCGCACGCCGGGTATGCCGTACCAGATGTCGTAGTTGCCGGCCCGAGAGGAGCTCCAAATCAGGCCAAGGTTACCGGGGGAGAGGGGTGTGATACCTGGGTCCCAGTCATCGCCAAGGTGGTGGGTGAACCGGATGTCCTGGGACCAGTTGGCCCCATTGTCGTCGCTGAACTTGTAGAAGACGTCGGAGTTGCCAATGCCGGCGGGATTGGTATCCTGATATGAGTACCACGCCACCCAGACGCGCCCATCGGGGGTCTGGGCGATGGCGGGGTACGCGATACTGAAACCCTGGGTGAGCCTGGCCTCCTGGGACCAGGTGGTGCCGCCGTCGGAGCTCGTCTTATACCACACCTGGCAGTGGGGGCGGCAGCCATACCACACCACCCAGACCTTCCCATCGGCCATCTGGGCGATGGCGGGGTACCGGTCATTGCCGGTGTGGACGGTGAGTTGAGTATCGGCGGACCAGGTAAGGCCCCCATCGTCGCTGGTGCTGTAGAACAGGTCATCATTGAACAGGTCATCATTTTCGTCCCGGTCGGAGTGCCACACCAGCCAGATCTTCCCGTCGTTGGTTTCAGTTATGGCGGGGCTGTGGTCATCGGCGGTATGCACGGTGAGCTGGGTCTCGGCGGACCAGGTGGCGCCGTTGTCGTCGCTGGTCTTCAGGAAGATGTCTCTGTTCCAGATGCCTCCAGGGTTGGTATCGCGCCGGGCGCGCCACGCCACCCAGATGCGTCCCCCCGTGCTCTGGGCAATGGATGGGGAATCATTGCCGTAGGTACTGCCCGCCGTGAGCTCGGTCGCGGGAGACCACGCAAGTCCAGAGGCGTCGCCGGTCTTGTACCAGATCCCGCACTGGGGCCTGCAGGCCATCCAAGCTAGCCACAGTGTGCTATCGCTGGCCTGCATGATAGAGGGGTTGGCGTCGTATCCCGAATGGGCAGTGACCTGCACCACGGTGTCGGCTACGGTCAGCCGCCACACGGTGGACCAGGCGCTCTCGTTGTCCTGGCTGTCCCGGGCCAGCACCCACCAGTAGTGGGCCCCTTTGGAAAGGCTGGCCGTGTACCTGGTGTCGCCCGTCACGACAGCGTCTATCAGGTTGGGTGAGCTGAAGGCGCCACCCGTGTCGATCTGAATGCGGTAGGCTATGGCGCCCGGCACCGCTTCCCATTTAAAGGTTATGTCAAGGTCTCCCGTAAGGTAGCCGTCGGGGGGCGACAGAAGCCTGGGGACGCTCAGGGCGACGGCGAAGGCGGGGAGCACGCGATAGTGTAGGTAGTTCCCCGAAGCATCCTCGGC
Organism: Dehalococcoidia bacterium; assembly: GCA_965247295.1. Classification (GTDB taxonomy): domain Bacteria; phylum Chloroflexota; class Dehalococcoidia; order Lucifugimonadales; family JAGWBF01; genus CBDFGQ01. Next base: position 108,905 of record CBDFGQ010000008.1, on the reverse strand, counting down.
ATAGATACTCAAGGACACGTTGGTGTTGTTGGGCAGGACCGGGAGGGTGGCGCTGTAATCTCCCGAGCCCAGGTCGCTCACCGGCAGCGCGTTCCAGGTAATGCTCAGCTCGTCGCCATCGCCGGTGCTGTAGCGTAGGCTCGGCGGCGCCGGAAGGACCTCGGTGAAGGCCACGCGGACCTCGCCGGAGGCCGTGGGAGCCACCGTATCGGACGCCTCTCCAGCCAGCAGCACCTTCAGGTCACGCATGGCCGGGGGGTCCTTGTCCACGCCTCGAGTATCAAATCCGGCCGTGACGGTAGCCCGGCCCCCCGTTCCCGCCAGATAGTACTGGTCGAAGGTGGCTTTGAAGGTGTAGTCCCCCGAAGCCGCCGAGACGACACCCATGGTATAGAGGTCCCCGGACGCGATCAGGTCGCCGGTACCCAAGCGCAGCTCGAAGGGCAGGTCCGGGTCGGGGGTCAAGTCCTGCATCTGATTGAGGAAGAACCAGTCCTGCCAGCCTATGGACGCACGCAGGTCTATACTGGACTCAGTATTGGTAAAGCGGCCGAACCAGTGAGGTGGCGGCAGGGCCACCGGCATACGAGAGGAGTCTGTGGTCAGCACCGGGTCATCGGGTGCCCCCGACAGGTAGGCATCGACGGTGGTGGTGTCCCTGGCCGCGAAGTGGGGCGTCTGCGTCATCTGGGAGTCCCAGAGAACCTGGCCCGTCGCCGCATCGAAGGGGTATGCATCCTCATAGAAATACCCAAAGGGAAAGTCAGGATAGGGGTTGGGCGTGAAGTACACGTCTCGCACGAAGGGCGCCTTAAGTGTACTAGTCTCTTGAGTGTGATACAGGGTGAAGGAAACCGCACCCACGGGGCCGCTGCTGAGCCAATGGCGTACCAGGAGATTCTCGAGGCCCGGAGGAGTGATGTAGTCGAAGGCAAGGTGCTTCAGGTCCTCGGGCTGGAACTGGAAGAGCAGGTCGCCCGTGACGCCATCATTGGCGAACCCGTTGAAGTCGTAGACCGGGTCCACGCTCATGGCGCTCCGGGTCACGCCCCACTCCCACGAATAGGCGTTGCTGATGTTGGAGAAACGCCGCTGGGTTGGAAAACCGAAGATAAAGTACAGGCCCAGTCCCGACTCCTTGTGTTCCACCAGCTCTCCACCGTACCTAATGGACAGGGCTTTGCCCTCGATATCCACCGGGGAGATGGCGACGTCGTGGATGGCGTCGGCCTTGCTCACCGTCACGTTGGCCCCGGTCTGGACCACTATACCTTCCTTAAAGACCCGGGTGTCCACGCCGCGGTAGGTGACCACCGCGGCGTAGGTGCCGCCCGTCGACACGGGAAGCTGGAGGGATGTCCCAGGGAAAGCGTTGAAGTAGGACTTTCCGGCCCTGTCGTGGACCCACACGATCCAGGGATTCTCGTCGAAGGTGAAGTTGATCACCGGGCTCTTGATGAAGGCGAAGGGGACCCGCAGGGCCTCGTCGCCGGACCGGGCCACCACGGCACCCTCGAAGGAGAAGGGCTCCGAGGGGGCGTTGGGGACGACGCCGTTGTCCACCGAGAGTCGGAACAGCAGCTGCTTGGACTGGCCCGGAGTCAGGGTAACCGAGTCCGTATCGGCCGTGGCCAGGGCCCCAGTGGGAAGGGCATGTTCCACCGAGATAGCGTAGGTCCGTGCGGAGTCAGAGACGTTGGTGATGGTCAGGGTCCTGTCGACCTGCCAGATCTCCTGGGTCAGGTCGTCCATGCCCAGGCTGAGGCTTCCGGGAGATAGGGTAGCCCCCGCCTGTGTCGCCTTGTACACGCGCATACGCCCCGCACCCTGGGTGAATGCGTCGTAGCTCAGGTCCAGGGCAGTGTTCATCAGGTTGGCCTTGATCATCTCGGGCGTCCACGCAGGATGGAGCTGCTTCAGGAGCGCCGCCGCTCCCGCAACGTGGGGCGCGGACATGCTGGTCCCGCTGAGGCTCAGGTAGCGGGAGGGATGTCCCAGTACCCCCGCCGCAGGCACCGCCGAGACTATGCTTACCCCGGGAGCGCAGATATCGGGCTTCATGGCCCACTCGCCGGGGACCGGGCCCCGAGAGCTGAACCCTGCGATGACATCCGACTTGGTGGTGGCAGCCACCGTAATTGCCCTGCGGGCTACCCCAGGCGAGCCGATGGTCTGGTATCCGGAACCGCTGTTCCCCGCGGATATCACCACGGTAACTCCCAGGCCCGTTGCGGCGTCCACCGCCTGACTCACGGGATCGTCCGGGTCGCCCGCACCACCCAGGCTGAGGTTGATGACATCTGCCGCATCGTCCGTGTTTGGATCTCCATCGGGATCGGTGGCCCGCTCTATGCCGGCGATGACGGATGAAAAGCTCCCGCTGCCAGAGCTGCTCAGGACCTTATAAGCCAGAAAGCTCACCTCGGGGGCTACGCCCGTGCTGGCTCCTCGCGCGCCCACGATGCCGGCCACGTGGGTGCCATGGCCCATGTCATCCATGGGATCGGCGTCGTTATTGACGAAGTCGTACCCGCCTATGACCCTGCAGGAGGGTCCCAGGCATCCTCCCAGGTCAGGGTGGGTATAGTCCACGCCGGTGTCTATGATGGCCACGACGGTCCCCTTACCGGTTACAGACTGGCCTTGGGAGTCATCGAGCTGCCAGACGTTCGGCGCACCTATTAGCAGGCTGCGGAAAAAGGGCAAGGCGTACAGACGTGGTGGGTGGAGCGTCAAGTAGTCCAACGATATCCGTCATATCATAGTTTGTTTAGAGCTATTGGTGCAGGAAGCGCAATGTGGCGTCGCTTATCGTCGACCCGCTTTGAGTCCTGAGTAGACCTCAGAGTTTTTCAGCAGCCTGTTAGAGGGACGCTATCGTCGAGGGTCACGTGTACCTCGTAATCCCGATACACCTTCTGCACCTGGGCAAGCTGGGTGAGGGCCGGGATGTCCTTTGCCTTCACGGAACCCGCAACGCCGTTAAAGGCGTAGGAGTAGTACTGCTTCATGGCGAATGACAAACCCTCTTCGGCCATGGACGCCATCACACTGGCTTGTGTCTCAAGCACTTTCTGTTGGTGGTCGCGGACAACCTGGCGGGCATGGACCGCGCCCTGACTCACCTGGACCACGGCCGTCCGTGCCTTCTTGACCGCTACCGGCTCGTCTTTGAGCTGCACTATGACGTTGACCCGGTCCTCGGGACCCGGTGAGATGGAAATGAACCTCTCGCCATCTACTTCGGCCACGGCCACCGTCGGGCTGCTGGGGGGATCGTCCCAAAAGGAAGGAGAGCTGCCGCTCAGCGGGATTCGGTACGAGAAGAGGGTCTCTTCATTTGGGGCATCGGCACCCTGTCCGGCGCTCTTGAGCAGGAAATTGAGGCTGGACGGCGGATCAGCCGGCTGGGGGACCTGTTGACTGGACTCGGGCCAAGTGGGAGCCGAAGCCTCCACGGACGGACTGGATGCTGGTGCCTCCGGCGGCTCCAGCTGTCCATCCTGAACATGCGATGCGGAGCCGGTACTGGCCAGAAGGCCTTGGACAGCTGGAGAAACCGATAAAAGCAGCGCGAAAAGGGCCAGAGCCAGGACATACCTGACGGACATAGTCGACAGCCTTTCCCGTAGGTCTCTGTTTATTTCGCGCAACCTCATAGACACAAAACCGCCGCACAAAGGCTACCTTGGACCTTTGCGCGGCTCGCGTCAGTAGGACGAATTCGCCCTACTGATGCCGCTGGCCCCCACCCGACATCGGTCCTCTTAAAGTCCATCTTACCCCATGCCGGTCCATGGGTCAGTGACCCCAGTCACACTTTGGACTCCAACACTTACGCGACCGTGGGCATCCGGCGGCGTCAATCCTCTGGACCGACCTCCACGGCCCCAGCCGAAGTCCGTTGCACGTGACGGACCTCAACGATTCGCACGTAGTCGTCGGGAGTCCCTCCTACCAGGCCCCTCAGGAAGTGGTAAATAGCGTAGACCTCCAGCCCGAACGGCACATAGCCCCCATAACCCAGCAAGGGCATCTCGAATATGTGGGCGAAATCCACAAAGGCGATGGTGTAGTGCCACTTCGGGAAGGCCCAGTAGTTCCACATCTCCCAAAACAACCCACAGAGCAGCGCCCCCATTCCCAGTGCTAGCACCAGCCTCCAGTCCCCACGACCGACCCACGACAGGACGCTGGGTCGGCCCCGAAGGTAGTTTATCGGGTCGAGCACTATGAACAGCGATACCCAGATACCCGGGAAGGCATAGTCGGGCCAGAGGGCCCCCACGAAAATGAACAGGAGCCCGAGCGCCATGAAGACATTAAGGAAACGAGGAGTTACCGGCACGCCGGGTCCTCGTCGCAACCGGCTCACGAAGCTAAAGGAGCCCACTAGTTCCGCGGTCTCCAGCACGGCTGGCACGACTACGGAGAAGTGCCACGAAGCTACCAGGACATACTCGAGGGCAGAGTACTCCTCGGCGCCCACATAGTGCCAGTTCTGAGTAAAGTAGTTCATCCCCTCGAAGGCCCACCAGGCAGGGACCGACGCCAGGAACATCCCCACGAAGCCCAGAGGATTACGGACCAGTAGTGAGGTGCCTTTGCGCCACAGAACGAGGGAATCGACGACGAGGATGTACCCCAGCCAGAGGGGAAAGAAAGAGTACTCGCTAAGGGGATAGACCTGAAGCCAGGAAATGGGCCAGGCCACCGCGATCAGAGTCAGCCCCAGGGTCCCATGAGCGGGAGGCAGATTGAGCGAGGTGAGCTTTCCGCGAAGTGCCACGTGGCGATAGGACAGCTTGGCCTCCTGTACTGGACCCAGCGGTGGTCCCAGAGCTAGTCTTGTTGGCGGCAGGCCTACTGGCTTGCGGACGCCCCCGACCGTTCACCAGCTTCAGGGAGCCCCATCACGAGCGGCATTATACCCGCCCTTTAATGGCCTGTACACCCCTCACCCAATACGCTGGTACGACATCTCCCTGGTGGTCTAGAACGATGTCTTTTTAAGCTACACCCACGGTGAAATGAGAAGTACCCCGGCTATGATCCCCATGGAAACACATTTCACCAATTCCCCAAGGGCCGGCGCAACCTCGCCCAAAAGTTGCCGTATCGTTCCTCTGCCTCCTTCGCCAACATGTGAGCCCACATCCGTGTATCATCACTCACTAAACTATTAGCATATTCCTGATGCCGCCTTGGTACCGTAATAGGCATCACGGGATACCCGTTGCATTCGGCACGCGATGGGTGCGACTCTGAGCACAAGATTGCGGTGAGCGCACTCGATCGCGCGCCGTTGGACAGGGCAACACGAGGTCAGATATAATGTAACCAGTCAGGACTGACGGCGTATACACGGCGAGGCGTGTCACAGAGGCGTCTCGCCCGGCCAGTCTCCCGTTGAAAAGGAGCGAGTGAGCAGGCTTCTAGACAGGCTGGATAGGATCGATCGCGGAGCCACCAACTCCCTCGGGTTCGGTACTGCCTCAGCACGGCCCGAGAAAGTGGCGCCCATGGCCCTACTGGGCTCAATATCGGGGCCAAAGAGGCGTTCCGAGGGGGCCACCTCCCTGGCAAAGATCGGCGCCGATGGCGCGATCATTGAAGGAATGGATATCGAAGCCGTAGTCAAGGAGCTGGCATCGAAACTGAATGACGTCCCCTGGGGCATTAAAGTCGGGGAACTGACCGCCGAACAGGCAACCCAATATAGGGACAAGGAATGCGATTTCCTGGCCTTTGGACCGGGTGGGACCCAGCTGAGTGCTCTGGAAGACGGCGATACGGCCTACGTTCTGTGTATTGAGCCCGACATGGACGAACGGTACCTCCGGGCTATAGAAGACTTGCCCGTGGACGCCGTACTGCTGCCCCTCAAGTCTGCGGAGCTGCCCCTGACCGTCGAACATCTCATGACCATAGGATCGGTACGGAGCGCGTTCAGCAAATATCTCTTGCTGGAGCTATCCGGAGCCCCCACGGCGGCCGAACTGGAGGCTCTGAGGGACATCGGAGTCGACGGGCTGGTTGTGGACGCCACCTCACTCACCCGCAAGGAGCTTGCGGCGCTGAAAGAGCGCCTCATGGCCCTCTCAAGACGCCAGCGCACCAAGTCCAAGAAACCGAACGTCACCCTGCCACACTCAGCGTATTCGCCACCGGGAGAGTCATCCCCGGAGGAAGAAGAGGATGAGTTCTAGCTGGCTGTACCGGATGGTAAGTCCGGCGGTATGTCTAAGGAGGTCAGGTTGTATAACGTAGCGATAGTCGGCACGGGCCTCATCGGTACGTCACTGGGGCTTGCGATAAAGCAGGCCGGCATCAAAGATATCCAGATCGTCGGCACGGACCGAGAGCGGGGCCATGCCGGGAAGGCACATCGGATGGGAGCGGTGGATAGGGCGGTGGGAAGCCTGGCGAGTGCGGTGGAAGATGCCGAGTTAGTGATCGTGGCTACCCCTGTAATGGCAATGAAAGACGTGTTCCAGGCCATGAGTTCCCGTCTTCGCGAGGGCTGCCTGGTAACCGATACGGGCGGCTCAAAGTCTGTCGTCCTGGACTGGGCCCAGCAGTACCTCCCCCGGAGCGTGAGCTTCGTGGGAGGAAATCCCATGGTAAGCAAGGAGAGCTCCGGCCCGGAGGCAGCCGATGGCTCGCTCTTCAAGGACAAGCCATATTGCATAATTCCAGCCACCGGAACTCGCCAGGAGGCCGTAAGACTGCTGACGGACGTGATTCGGGCCATAGGCGCCAAGCCCTACTTCATGGACGTGAAGGAGCACGACAGCTTCGTATCCGCAGTAAGTCACCTACCGCTGCTGCTATCGGTGGCCCTGGTCAATTGCACCTCCAAAAGTCCTTCCTGGGATGACATCGCCAAGCTGGCTTCCACCCAGTTCAGGGACCAGACCAGCCTGACCTCGGGCGACCCTACCATCCAGCGAGACGTGTTCGCCGGCGACAATCCGGGGCTGGTGCACTGGATAGATACCTTCATTCGCGAGCTATACGAGATTCGCCGCATCCTGACCGGCGACGACGACGGCAAATTGGAAGCTCTGGATAAGATCTTCACCGACGCAGTCGTGGCCCGGAACAGGTGGCTTGCCGGCATGGTGACGCATTCGTCGCGGCACGGCGCCCCGGACTCTCGGGTCCCGTCGGCCACTGAAAGCATGTCTGCCCTAGTCTTTGGCGACCCCGGTGCCCGTAGCCGCCTCTTTGGCTGGAGAGACAGAGGCGGCAGGGACAGCAAAGAGAAAAAGTAGGCGGAGAGGGGTGTCGAGGCGAGTTCTCCGGAGGCCCCCGGCGTTGCGCGGTTCTGTGGCACTGCCAGGGGACAAGTCCATCTCTCATCGCGCCCTCATCCTCAACTCCATGACCTCCGGGGTAGCCAGGATCACAGGCATCTCCAACGGCGAGGATGTTGTCTCCACTATCGGTTGTCTGAGGGGACTGGGTGTCCAAATAGAGGACGAGGGTGGCGGGGGCGCCGTTACCGTGTACGGCCCCCATGATCGTCTTCAAGAGCCTGATGATGTCCTGGACGCGGGCAACAGCGGCACCTCACTGCGCCTCCTCGCCGGGCTGCTTGCCGGCCAGCCTTTCCTGTCGGTACTGAGCGGCGATTCTTCCCTGCGCTCCCGCCCCATGGGCCGAGTCGTGCAGCCCCTGAAGCTGATGGGCGCCCAGATTCTGGGTAGAGATAACGACGCCCACGCTCCCCTGGTGATAAGGGGCAAACGCCTGAAGGGCATCGAGTACGCGATGCCTGTGGCCAGTGCCCAGGTTAAGTCAGCCGTTATGCTGGCGGGGCTGTCTGCCCAGGGTGAGACAGTGATCCACCAGCCCGCCCGTTCTCGGGACCACACGGAGCGCATGGTCAGGGCCATGGGAGGAGACGTCGAAGAGGATGGGCTCACGGTTCGGCTGAGTCCCAGCCAGCTTTCGGCCGTAAACGTCAACATACCGGGAGACATCAGCAGCGCCGCCTTCTGGATGGTGGCGGGCGTGTGCCACCCCGAGGCCAGGATAGTGATCAGGGCAGTCGGGGTCAACCCAACTCGGACCGGCATCCTCGAAGCCCTCTCCCACATGGGCGCCAGGATCACCCAGGAGAACCCTCGCCATGAGGGAGGGGAACCGGTGGCAGACCTGATAGTGGAGTCCAGCGACCTTACAGCTATAGAACTGGGAGGCGACGCTATACCCAGGATCATAGACGAGATTCCCGTACTGGCCGTGGCCGCCTGCTTTGCCAGTGGTACCACAGTCATAAAGGACGCCCAGGAGCTTAGGGTCAAAGAGTCCGACCGGATCCTCTCCACGGTCATGGAACTCTCCCGCCTGGGGGCCAACATAGAGGAGCGGCCCGACGGCATGGCGATTCACGGTACGGGTCGCCTGAATGGGGCGCTGTGCCAGAGCCACGGCGACCACCGACTCGCGATGGCACTCGGAGTGGCCGGGCTGCTGGCGGATGGCGAGACCGAGGTAGAGGGGGAGGATGTAGCCGCCGTATCCTATCCGCGGTTTTGGGCGCAAATGGAGGACCTGGTCCATTCATCCGAAGGACAGCAGACCATGGGCGACCGTGAGCCTTGAGAGACCGATCCGTGCCCCACTCCCAACCAACGGCGGGCCCGCTTCTGGTAGTGCTGTCGGGCCCCTCGGGCGTGGGGAAGGACGCGGCACTGGTACAACTTAGAAGGTTGGACCGGCCCTGGCACTTCGCCGTTACCGCCACCGCGCGCGCGAGGCGCTCCGGTGAGACCCACGGGGTTGACTACATCTACCTTGAGCCCGGAGAGTTCCCCTCGATGGTGGAGAGGGGCGAGTTCCTGGAGCACGCCCAGGTATATGGTAACTGGTACGGCGTACCAAAGCGGCAGGTGAGCGAGGCCATGGCCAGGGGGCTGGATGTTATAGTGAAGGTAGATGTACAGGGCGCCGCCACGATTAAGACTCTGGCGCCCGAGGCGATATTCATCTTCCTGGCCCCCGGGTCCATGGAGGAGCTACAGCGGCGCCTGAAGGACCGGGCCACCGACTCAGCCGTGGACCTGGAGCTCCGTACTCGCATCGCCAGTCAGGAGATGGAGCAGCTGCCCTCCTTCGACTACGTGGTGGTGAACAGGGACGGCCGCCTGGATGACGCGGTGGCCTGCATAGACGCCATCATGGTGGCGGAGAAGTGCCGCATACCGCCGCGTCGCGTTTCGATTGAGTAGCCAAGGAGACACCGAGGTAGGGTCAATCGGATAGCTCTGTGACTCAGCGCCTCTGGGATCGACTAAGGAGAATGCGTTGGTTCAGGTTCACGCGGCTCAGCCAGGCCGCAGGCTCCCGGACTGGATGAAGGTGCGGATGCCCGGGGGGCCCAACTTCATCGGACTCAAGAACCTGCTGCGCGACTCGGAGCTGCACACCGTATGTGAAGAGGCCCGCTGCCCCAACATCGGCGAGTGCTGGGAGCGGCTCAGCGCCACCTTCATGATCCTGGGAGATATATGCACCCGCCGCTGCCACTACTGCGCTGTCACCACAGGGAGGCCCGCCGGTATCGACCTGATGGAGCCGGATCGGCTGGCCCGCACGGTGAAGCGCCTGGGCCTCAATTACTGCGTCATCACCTCGGTGAACAGGGACGACCTGGCCGACGGAGGGGCCTTAATCTTCGCCATGTGCATCCGCAAAATCAACCAGGAGGTGCCCGGCTGCAAAGTAGAGGTCCTCATCCCCGATTTCGACGGCTCCCTGCCCGGTCTAAAGAAAGTGGTTGCTGCCCGGCCCGAAGTCCTCAACCACAACATCGAGTCCGCGCGCAGGGTCTTCCCCCGGGTACGGCCCAGAGGGGACTACGAGCGCTCCCTGGAGCTGCTGGCCAGGGTTAAGGAGCTGGACCCCAGCATTCCCACCAAGTCGGGGATCATCCTCGGGATGGGCGAGGAGTGGAACGAGGTCGTGGAGACCATGGAGGACCTGCGGGGCGTGGGCTGCGACCTGCTCACCATCGGGCAGTATCTCCGCCCTACCGAGAAGCACATACCCGTGGACCGGTTCTATACCCCCGCCGAGTTCGACGAGCTCAGACGCCTCGGGGAGTCGCTGATTCCTCATCTACTCCCACTCCAACGGATTCGCCCACGTGGCCTCTGGTCCCCTGGTCCGTAGCTCCTACCGTGCCGACCTTCAGCACGCGGCGGCTGTCGGGAGGCTCGGCGCTTAGCTCACGGCAAGGCGAAGAGAGGAACGTGCTCCAGTACTTCGCCCTTAGCCTACTTGCCCTGCTGGCAATTATCGGGGTTGCGTGCGCCCAATCTGGACCTAGTCCTACTCCGGCACCAGATTCCTCATCTACTCCCACTCCAACGCCTGCATTCACCTTATTACCTACTCAAACCTCTGCACCAACGCTGGACACCGGGACCGCCATTGCCGCGGGTGTCAGGGCAACTCTAGATGCCTTACCCACTGCCACACCGTCGTCTTCGCCTGCTCCAACAGCTACACCCACTCCAACGCCCAGGCCGGTACCTAGGCCCACCTTCTCACCAACAACTTCTCGCCAGCTAACCCCTGTATCGAATCCTGCCCCAACCCTTACGCTGGTACCCACACCCACCGCGACGCCTGAACCCATTCCAACGTCTATACCGGTACCTGCTCCTACCCCATCACCAATGGCCTCCAACAGTCAGCGGTATCGCCACGCAGAAGTGTTCCTTGCGAACCGAATTAATGAAATGAGGGTAAACAGAGATTTACCGATACTCACGCCTAATTCACCCTTGTCGAGAGTTGCGATATCACACTCAGAGGATATGGCGAATCGAGACTTCTTCGACCATGTCAATCCAGAAGGGCTGGAACCTCAGGATCGTGTGGAGTCTGCAGGACTCAGAAGTGTACTCCTGTGGCGAAAACGATATTAATGAAATGAGGGTAAACAGGACGATTTACCGATACTCACGCCTAATTCACCCATTGTCTGGGAGGCTTGCGATATCACACTCAGAGGATATGAAAAGCGAATCGAGACTTCTTCGACCATGTCAATCCAGAAGGGCTGGAACCTCAAGGATCGTGTGGAGTCTGCAGGACTCAGAGACTACTTTGCTATGTGGCGAAAACATATTTAGTTTCAGGGATGAAATCGAGGACGACGCCGATTACATCTCATCCACCACATTTACTGGGTGGCTTAATAGTCCAGGACACTATAAAAACATGATAAAGAAAAGCTATGACACAGGCGGCATCGGGGTATTTGTCAAACCAAAGATTATATTTGGGGATGCAAGACCAAGGCGGTTCGATATTTATGTGACACATTTGCTATGTAGGGATATGACTGAATATAACAAGCTGCGTGACCAGCATCAAGAAGCTGAAGCAATACATGACAGTCTTGCTGCCGATTACGAGAGGATCAAGGAAGATTACCAGAAGCTGGAAGCTGAATACAAAGAGATGGAAGACCAACACGTAATGAATACGGTGCCATATTCAGAGGTTGATAAAGCCTATACAAAACTAGAAGACGCTCGAACAAGCCTTAACGACCTAGGTCAGGAGCTCAACAACCAAGTGGATGAACTAAATGATCTGGTAGAACAGATGAATGCCGCCGGCGAGTAGGACTCTCCCAGAATACACGTGGTACAGATCGTCGGCGCGTTAATATTCCCCCATGCCTGGGGTCAGGGCAGCCACGTCGGCAACGCTGTGTAGCACGTAGTCCGGGCGCTCGTTCAGAGCCGCCTCCCCGTCGACGGAGCCCCACATGGCGGCGCCGCTGGCCGCCCCCGCCCTGCGGGCGCAGAGGACATCCACATAGCTGTCCCCCACGTATAGCACACGATCCCTGGGCACGCCCAGAGAGGCCATTACCTGGCGCAGCCCCGCGGGATCCGGCTTGTACGCGCGGCCATCCTCTAGGAAGAGGACGCAGTGAAAGAGCCCTCCGATTCCGGTCGACTCCAGCTCCTGGCTCCCATAGACCTCACGCTTGTCCGACAGCAGGGCCAGGAGAAGGCCCTTGTCCCTCAGGGCCCGCAGCATCTCGGGAACTCCCTCGAAGAGGCTGCCCAGAACTCTTACCCTGGAGTGGTAGAACTCCAGGTAGTGCTCCCTGGCCTCCCGCGTGTTCTCGGGAAACAGCAGCTCCATGTGCTGGGAGAATGGCACCGAGAAGTTGGCGGCGATGCACTTGTTCGACGGTGGGACTAATCCGAGCACCCCGGCTGCGTACTGCGCCGCCGCCACGTGAACGTCCCAGCTATTCCAGAGGGTCTGGTCCCAGTCAAAGGCAACGAGCTTCATGTATTATTATTATAGCAGTCTCACGGCGCCTCTCAGTGGAAAGGTGTGAGCATGTCGCCCGACTACCATGCCGACTTGATCCTCCAGAACGCCCGCGTCCTAACGTTGGAACCGGGCAACCCTCTAGCCTGGTATGTGGCCGTCAAGGACGGCAAGATCTTGGCCGTGGGAGATATGGCGGGGTCTGCACACTACAGAGGGCCGGGCACCAGGTCACTGGACTGCCACGGCATGGCCCTCCTTCCCGGGTTCGTTGACGCCCACTGCCACCTCTTCGCGCTGGCTTCCAACCTGCGAGGCGTGGATTGTCGGCCCGATAAGGTCGGCTCTATAGCCCAGATCCTGGCGGCCATAAGCCGGCAGGCTGACGGTACGCAACCGGGGAGCTGGCTGAGGGCCTTCGGCTACGACGAGTTCTATCTGGCGGAGAAACGCCACCCCACCAGGCAAGACCTTGACAGAGCGACCCCCCTTCATCCTGTGCGGTTGGACCACCGAACGGGGCACGCCTCTGTACTCAACAGCCAAGCCCTGCAAACCCTGGGCATAACTCGGGATACGCCCGACCCTCCAGGGGGAGTTATCGAGCGGGATGGCGCCACAGGCGAGCCAACAGGCGTCCTTTACGAGATGGGCGAGTATATTAAAAGGGCCCCACAGGCCTGCCATGACGGCAGGCCACAGCGGGAGAAGGGCTTCCTCGAGGGCATCAGGCGGGCCGACAGATTGCTCCTCTCCAGAGGCGTAACGTCCATCCAGGACGCCAGCTTGACCAACGACGTCCATCGCTGGCAGACTTTTCAAAGGCTCAAAGGCGAGGGCCTCTTGACTCCACACGTCACCATGATGGCAGGCTCACTCCGCCTTCGTTCTTTCCTCGACCATGGTCTGACCCCAGGCTCCGCAGGCAGCGACCCCAAGCTGGGAGCGGTCAAGATCGTCCTGGGACTCACTACGGGGACCCTTCAGCCCTCGAGGGAGGAGTTGAATGAGGTGGTGCTGGACTGCCACAGGAGGGGGCTACAGCTGGCCATTCACGCGGTGGAGGAGGAGGCCGTGGAGGCGGCAGTGGACACTCTGGCCCAGACCCAGGCGGCATTGCCTCGACCCGACGCTCGCCACCGGATAGAGCACTGTTCAGAGTGCCCGCCACACCTTCTGGACAGACTCAAGCTGAGCCAGGCCCTGGTGGTGACCCAGCCATCCTTCGTCTACCAAAATGGGGGAAAATACCTATCGGATGTTAAGCCCAGCCTTTTGCCCCATCTGTACCCACTGGCCTCCCTCGTCCGCGCCGGGATACGGGTGGCCGCCAGCTCCGACGCACCCGTCACATGGCCCGATCCCCTTCTCAGCGTTTACTCAGCGGTCACCCGCAACACCAGAGACGGCCCTGCGCTCTCCCCGTCCCAGGCCATACCAACGGACACAGCCCTCAGGATGCATACCCTTGACGCCGCCTACGCCTCCTTCGGGGAGAAGGGAAAAGGCTCTATCGCACCTGGCAAGAGGGCAGACCTCGTTTTGCTGGACGCAGACCCAGCGGCCGTGGAGCCAGAGGCGATCAAGGAGATCGCGGTGATGATGACGTTGGTATCGGGAATGGTGGTGTGGGAGGGCTAGCGCCGTCTCTCCATTACGTACCGGGCCAGGTCCAGCAGCGATCGCCGTGCGGGGTTGTCTGGAAGGGAGCTTATGGCGTTGGTGGCTTTGAGGCAATACTCCTGCACTACCTGATAGCAGTCCTCGATGACCTTGGAGTTGTGGACCATCTCCAGGACTCGCTCCAGGCCACCGGCCCTCTCTTGATCATCCTGGAGGAACAGCTTCTCGATGGGGTTCTCCCCTGGGCACCTTTCCATCAGGATTATGGCCGGTAGGGTAAGGATTCCCTGAAGCAAGTCCTGACCCACCGGTTTCCCGACCTCATTCGGGTCCCCCTCCACATCCAGTATGTCATCCACTATCTGAAAAGCCATGCCAATGTTGTAACCGTAAAGTCGCGAGGCCTGAACAGTCTCTTCGGACGCCCCGCTGAGGATCGCCCCCGTTTCCGCCGAAGTCTGAAACAAGGAGGCGGTCTTGAGGAATATCCTCTCGTTGTAGTCTTCTCGACTCTGCCTCCAGTTGTTGGTATTGAAACATTCATGCAGCTCCCCGCTGGAGAGCTCCATTATGGTCTCTGAGAAACGCCGTATTACCCGCACATTCCCGGTATCGCACACGAAAGTAGCCGAGGTAGCGAAAACGTAGTCGCCCAAGAGTACCGCAACGTCCCTTCCCCAGACGTCGCTGACCGTCGCCTTTCCCCTGCGCAAGGCGGCCTTGTCAACGGTGTCATCGTGGATAAGGGTGGCGATGTGAAGCAGCTCCACCGCCATAGCCATGACGATGGGCAATTCCGGGTCGCCGGGGTGAAACTTGGCCGACAGTGAGGTAATGGCGGGGCGCACCCTTTTCCCTCCCGTGTGTAGCACGTAATCCAGGAGCGCTGGCAGGTAAGAGGTCCCCACGCTGGACAGACTACGAAGCCGCCTTTCGACCTCCAGTAGGTCTTCCTGGATCGGTTCGTAGATCCGTTGAGTTCGCTCATCCACGCCGTCAAGCAAGGGAAGCTCCTACGTACCGCCGGCACCAAGGCGCAGGTTTTCTTCTTCCGCCACAGCCTCGTCCATCTTAGTATAGAGCGGCTTGGGATCAGCCAGGGTCTGCCCAGGCGGCAGAAATTCGGAATTAGCCTTCCAGTTCCATCCCCATCGGTCCAGGTCGTCCTGAAAGCCCAGCATCTCGTGCAGCTTCCGAGAGCTAAAGGGAACGAAGGGATAGAGCACCACCTTGAGACAGTTGATCACGGCCAACGCGACCCACAGCACCGTCGCAGTAGCTTCCCGATCGTTCTTTAGGCTTCTCCACGGGGCCTTCTGATCCAGGTACCTGTTAGCCTGCCGGGCTAGGGCCATAGCCTGCCATATGGCCATCTTGAACCTGCAATCACCGAGGCTTTTGGCCACAGAATCCAGGGTAGCTGCCGCCTGGTCAAGCAAGTGCTGGCTCTCGGCATCCAGGGTCCCTGGTGCAGGGATCGCACACTGGAAATTGCGATAGGTGAAAGTGAGCACGCGGTGGACCAGGTTCCCATAGGTCGCTACAAGCTCGTCGTTGTTTCGGCGGACAAACTCCGACCAGGAGAAATCCGAGTCCCCTGTTTCAGGCATGTTGATGGAGAGATAGTATCGAAGGGGGTCGGGATCGTAGCGCTCCAGATAGTCGGGCAACCAGACGGCCCAACTTCGGCTGGTGGAGAACTGGCGGTTCTCCAGACTCAGAAACTCGTTTGCTGGCACGTCGTAGGGTAGGTTCAGACCTCCATATCCCATGAGCATGGCAGGCCAGATGATGCTGTGGAAGGGTATGTTGTCCTTGCCGATGAAGTAGTAGGCCCTGGCGTCCGGGTCCTGCCAGAAGTCCACCCACTTTTCGGGCTCGCCTTCCCGTTGGGCCCACTCCCTGGTGGCCGACAGATACCCAATCACGGCCTCGAACCATACGTAGATGCGCTTGGTGTCGTATCCCTCGATGGGCAAGGGGACACCCCAGGTAATGTCCCTGGATATGGCCCGGTCTTTCAGGCCACCCTCAAGGTAGCTGCGGGTGAAGTTCAGGACGTTAGGCCTCCAATGGTCCTGTTTTTGTACCCACTCCAGCAGAGGCTCCTGGACGGCGCTTAGGCGTAGGAAGAAGTGCTCCGAGTCTCTAAACTGGGGAGCCGTTCCGCAGACACGACAGCGGGGCTCGTGGAGATCCTCGGGGTTCAGGGTTCTACCGCAGCTGTCACACTGGTCGCCCCGGGCGTCGGGGCTGTTGCAGTGGGGACAAGTTCCCTCTATGTACCTGTCGGGGCGGAAGTGCTGACAGTTGGGACAGTAAGGCAGCAGCATGGTGTCCGTGTAGATGAAACCCTTATCGTAAAGCGTCCGGAATATATCATGCACGACCCGCCGATGGTTTTCGGTACCGGTGGTGGTGAACACGTCGAACCTGATGCCCATCCGCTCCCAGGAGCGGAGAAACTCAGTGTGGTACTTGTCTACCACCTCCTGGGGGGTGACGCCTTCCTGTTCTGCCCTCAGCGTTATGGGCGTGCCGTGCTGGTCGCTGCCAGACACCATCAGCACTTCGTTGCCCTTGAGGCGATGGTATCGTGCGAAGATGTCCGCAGGCAGGTAGCAACCGGCCAGGTGGCCCAGGTGTAGGTAGCCATTGGCATAGGGCCAGGCTACCGCTACGAGTATACGCTGGGCCATCTGCAAGTTCCTTTTCTTGGATGAGGAATTGGAATGCCTCCGCGTGCTTCTTCCCTTGGTACGCGAAAGAGGGGGGCGTGGACTCACCACCCTCCGACCGTGAGACCTGAGAGCTTCGCCGTCGAGGAGCGTGACTACCAGGTTGCTAGGGAGGCGGCCACTCGGTGCCACCTTCCGCAGGGCCCTCCCCGGGCTTCCGTGACAGGCCGGCAGCCACCACCTCACGAAAATCGCGGGATATGACGCACCCCCACTCCCGTGCATGGTTGACCCGGAACATGCCCCGTTCCTGCCGGAGAAGATCGCGAGTGCTCTGGCTCATGTCGTTCACGTCGGCGTTGATGTCTGGTATCTCGGGGTGCCCCTTCCGTATGGTCTCCTCCATACTATCCAGCGTGGGCACCAATGCGGGGGCCGTCTCGACAAATACGCTGATCTCCCGCATATCCTCGCCCGTGAAGAAAACGAATACCGGGACGGTGTCCACACGGTGTTGAGGCAGGAAGGCGTGGGCCAGGTCCCAATTCTGGTCCCTCATGAACACCTTCACGTCCAGTTTCCCTGAAGCCTCGGCCAGACGGTACAGCACCGGCGTCGTGGTGACATGGTCGCCACACCAGTCTTCGGTGAGAACCGCTACACGCAAGGGTGATGGAAGGCCGGCGAAGTAGTCCACCTCTTCGGCAGGAATATCAACAGCATCCAACACCTGGGAAAAGCGCTCACGGTTTACCTTCATCTGGCCCATGTGCTCTTGGGGTGTCATCCCTTGGAAGAACCGCTCGCTGGTGAGTAGCATGTTGTGTCTCCTCAAGGGTAGTTGGATCAGGGCCGTCTTTCCCAGCGGCTCTTTAGCAGGCAGCGACTACGAGGTAATTTAAGCTCTATACGACAAGCTGTCAAGGCCAGACTCGAGCCTCCAGCAAAGCAGGGCAGCCGGACCGTGACTTCAACCGGAGCCGATCGCCAACCAGAGCGTGTACGCCTCCCGTCTGGGTATGCCAGCCTCCTGCGCCACTGTAGCGACTGCTTCCCGAGCCCTGAAACCCTCGCCCTTTAGGCGTTTCAGCTCCTGGCGGGCCCAATCCGGATCCCGCGGCGCAGGTAGGGACGACGCCCCAGATATCGCCAGTGTGAACTCTCCCCTGGGTTCCATGAAATGAGAGAGGGCCTGGGACACGCTGCCCCGGAAAATCTCCTCGTGAACCTTGGTAAGCTCCCTGCATGCGACGATGTCCCGGTCCCCCAACACCTCCAGCACATCCCCCAGGGAGCTACGCAGCCTGTGGGGGGCCTCGAATGCAACAAGGGTATGGGGTTGAGGCTTTAGCTGCTCCAGCAGGCGCCGCCGGTCTCCCTTCCGTCGCGGCAGGAACCCCAGAAAGAGGGTACCATTGGCGGGAAGCCCAGACGCCGCAAGACAGGTGGTTAGCGCAGAGGCACCTGGCACTGGCACCACGTTGACCCCCGCGCCGGAGACCGCCAGGACCAGCTCGCGCCCCGGGTCGCTGATGCCCGGCATTCCCGCCTCGGAGACCAGGGCTACGTCTTTCGTTTCAAGAGCTTCCAGCAAACGGCCGACCTTGATGCCTCTATTGTGCTCGTGGTAGCTGGTCAAGGGCGTCTTGATATCGTACTTGGTAAGGAGCTTCCTTGTGGTGCGGGTATCTTCGGCGGCAATAAGGTCAACCTCTCCCAGCACCCGCAGGGCCCGCAAGGTGATATCTTCCAGGTTACCGATGGGAGTAGCTACAACATACAGTGTGCCCATAGCGTGCCTGGGCTCCTTAAAACCCCATCGCCTGCAGCTTGAGCCTCACGTTAACCCGACTCGATTGGGATAACAGCACTGGAGCTCGGCGATGGAGGGGCACATCTGGGGAAGCGACCTATCACGGCACCAATCCCTACTGGTCATATGCAGCAGTCTCGCAGGGGAAGTCACACAGCCAGCGCTAGGGGTTCTCAGGAGTGCTTGCTACTAAGGTACCTAACCGGCCCCAGCGGGGATCCCTACTTGGCTCCCCGTAGCCGGGGGTCAAGCACGTCCCGCAGGGCGTCGCCCAGCATATTTACCGAGAACACCACCATGGATATCGCGATACCCGGGAATATGGCCACCCAGGGTGCCGTCTTGATGTGCTGCTGGGCAGCCAGGGTCAGCATGCCGCCCCATGTGGGGGTACCGGGGGGCACGCCTATGCCCAGGAAGCTGAGGGAGGCTTCGGTGAGGATCGCGCCCCCCAAAGTGATGGTGGCCATAATGATATATATTGCAGTACAGTTTGGCACGATATGGCGGACCATGATGCGCATAGGCGAGCAACCCAGGGCTCTGGCCGCCATGACATAGTCGATCTCCTTCAGACTCAATACCTGGGACCTGACGGTTCGCACGGTGGGAGGAACGAGCACGAAGACCAGGGCAATGATCACGTTCTTCGGCGCGGCGCCAAGCACAGCCATGATGGCCAGCGCAAGAATTATGCTGGGGAAGGCGATCATCGCGTCAATGAGCCGTTGGAACATCAGGTCAACGACCCCTCCCATATAGCCCGTCATGACGCCCAGGGCAAACCCACCCGTTATGCCTATTAGGACGGCCACCCCGCTGATGTACAGGGATATCCGGGCTCCATGGAATAACCGGCTGAGCACATCCTGGCCAAGGTTATCGGTGCCCAGGAGAAATTGCCTAGAGGGCGGTTGTTCCACATCGTCCACGTAAACCTTGTATGGATCATGAGGTGAGATGAAATCCGCCAGCAGGGCAACCATTATGAGGAAGATTAGCCCCGCTCCGCCCACCGCGCCCAGGGGCTTTCGCAACGAGAACTTGATTATCTCGTGTATCGGGCCCATGACTCGGAGGCCACCCCGCCGGATCTCGGGAAGGGCCTCTTCGGCAACGCCTCTCTGGTTAAACATGCTTACTCCAGCTACAAATGTAGCCTAGCCGTACCGGATCCTGGGGTCCAACCAACCGTAGAGGAGGTCGATCACCAGATTAAGGACAAGGACCAGCCCCGCCACCAGCAGCATTATCGCCTGGATTATCGTGTAGTCCCTGTGAATGATGGCGTCTATCAGGAAGCTGCCGATTCCCGGCACCACGAAGATGGTTTCGATGATCACCACACCACCCAGGAGGCGGCCGAACTGCCAGCCCGACACGGTTATGACGGGCAGCAGCGCGTTCTTGAGGGCATGCCGGGTAATGACCACCATCTCCGCCAGGCCTTTGGCCCGGGCCGTCCTCATGTAGTCGTCGCGCATGACCTCCAGCATGGTGGAGCGGGTTATCCTGGCGGTAAAGGCCAGCTCCTGCAACGCCAGAACCATCGCCGGAAATACGAGCTGCTGCAGGTTGGTCCACGGCTCTTCCCACAGAGATGCGTATCCCAGGGGAGGTAGCCAGTCGAACCCGTAGCTCAGGCCAAATATCACAAGTATTCCGACCCAGAAGCTGGGCAGCGCTATGCCGGCGATAGTGAACAGCCGGACACCATAGTCCATGAAGGAATCCTGCTTCACGGCGGAGATGACTCCGATGGGCACGGCCAGTGAAAAGGACATCAGAATGGCCATAATGGCCATCTGCATGGTGACCAGGAACCTGTCCTGCAGCTCGTCTATGACGGGGATCTTGTAGTAGATAGACGTACCCAGGTCCGCGCGCACAATATCCCATATCCAGTCCCCATACTGCACGTACACGGGCCTGTCCAAGCCGAGCTCGTGCCGCAGTCTAGCCAGGTCTTCCGGGCTGACCCCGCTCTCCCCCTCATCCCCAGCCAGGATCATGATAGCCGCGTCCCCGGGGACGATCCACATTATCAGGAATATGAGAAGGGTAACGATCACCACCGTCGGTGGAAAAAGGACGATCCGTTTGATGATGTACGCTCTCACTACACCCCCTTCTGCCGGGTCACCACAGACAGAAGGCCATTCCCCTTATTTAAGTAGCTGGCTCTGTACACGCTTCCTCTGTACAGAGCCAGCACTTTTATTCTACGCTCGCCGGGGTAAAGACTCAAGTCCCCCGGACTGTCTACATCATTTTAGCGGCACTAGCGTATGGCCCGCGCCCAGGCCGTCAGCGGCCGTGGCGTCGTTATCCAACCACAGGTGCTCCTGATAGTACGAGCTGTTGCTGGACACGGACGCTCCGCCGGGGGTGCGGTCGTGATAGTTCCTGATCTTCACGTTTAGCGCCCCCTGCAGGCTCGCCAAATGCAACGGCACAAAGTGGCTCTCCCCCTTCATCAGGTAGTCTTCCATCGCCATCACTATCGTCTTCCGGTCCGCAGGGGTAGCTGCCCTGAGCTGCGCCTCGGTACCGTCCAGTATGACGGGATCTGACCAGCCCAGCGTGTTCCTGCCCCCGCCGGGATTGTAATACTGGAACAGCACGCTGTTGGCGTCCGACTCCTCTAACCAGGTGCTGTTGATGACCAAGGAGAAGTTGCCCTTGTTCACTTCTATGTGGTAGGCGGCTATGTCCGTGAGGACCGCATCCGCGTCAAAACCGAGAGCGTCCATCTGCCGTTCGATCAGGACGGCAACTTGGGCATTCACCGAGCCCGCCGGCGATCCAGTGCGCACCTCGATCTTTGCTCCCACAGCACCGGCATCTATTAACAGTTGCTTCGCCTCCGCTATGTCATCCGGGTGCTTGACGACGCCCGCGACCCTTACCGGGTCCACCACGATGTTGCCGGCACTGTCGACATACCGCCAGCCGGGCATGTTGGCGTCGTACCAGTCCGTTCCCCTGTCGCTGGCTCCTGGCGGGAAGAAGGTGGACTGCCAGGGCTCTGCCTTATAAACGGTCTTCGCGATCTCCACCCGGTCGAGGCCAAGCATGACGGCACGCCTCGCCCTGACGTCGTCGAAGGGCGGCTTGAGGTGATTGAGCTGTAGGCCGCCAATGGACGCCTTGGGCAATGTTGTGGCCAGCACCCTGCCGCCGGTGTCCTCCTGCACCTGCAGGAAGGAACTTAATGATGGGGTGGATGAGTTGTACATCGTCCCCAACACCTGCTCGGTCGTAAGAGAGGCCAGCCTCCTGGCGTCGTCCTTGATGATGAACTGGGTGTAGCCGTCCCAGAAGGGCAAACCGTCTTTGAAGTAGTCGGTGTTCTTCTCCCACATGATGTGGCTGTCCCGCTTAAGCTCCACGAACTTCCATGCCCCGGAGCCAAAGTAGCACTCGTAGCAGGAGTTCATCTCATCCTGGGTCAGCTTCTCGACGATGTGCTTGGGGTACATCTTGGCGTAGTCGAAGGCCATCCACGGTATGAAGCCCGCCGACGCGAACTTGAGGGTCATCTCGAAGGTCTTCTCATCTATCGCCCTGGAGTTCCCGGGGGTGTAGAAGGGCCTCACCGCGGCGCCGGCCCTGGGCCTGTTGGCCGTGAGGTCCCCTATCCTGTTGATGCTGAACCGGATATCCTCGGCGGTCACGGGCTTGCCGTCGTGCCAGTTGGCGTTGGGGGCGAGGTAGAACGTGTAGGTCCTGCCGTCCGAGCTCACGTCCCAACCAACCGCCAGGTCGCCGATCACCTCCGAGGAGTCGACCGGGTTGAACATCACCAGGTTGTTGAACCTGGCCCCGTGGACGCCAAGGCCCGAGGTGAAGCTGCTGGAGTAGTGAAGGTCAATGGCGCCCGGGTTGCTTCCGGCGGCGGCGAAATCGGGGGACCCGCCATACTTACCATTCTTCACCCAGACCGGCGATACATACTGAAGCCTCGGCTGGGGGGTGGGAGTGACGATAACCTGCTCCACCACCACCACTTCTTTCTCAACCTCTATTTCCTTCACTACCTCCACCGGTACCTCTTTGATCACCTCTTTGATGACCTCTTTCTCGACCACCACTTGTTTCTCTACAGGTACCTCTACGATGACCTCTTTCTCCACGATCTGGATCTTAGGTACCTCTTTAATGACCTCTTTCTCGACGATCACCTGCTTCTCTACAGGTATTTCCTTGATGACCTCTTTCTCGACGATCACCTCTTTCTCGATGACGATAGGTGTCCCCTCGTCACCGCACGCTATCGCAAGTACAAGCACTGCGAGCAGGGGAACGAAGAGGAGCCATTTGGGCTTGAGAAACCAGCCGTTAGCCATGATCACGCCTCCCTTAGCTATGTGGTAGATACGCCCTGTCAAAAGTCGCGTTACTTTAGCACATTTGCCATTGAGCTGTCAACAGTATTGCGTGTCCCTTCCGGAAACCGCTTTTACACCTGGCAGGGACTGAAAAAACCCTCGGCTATCCCCCTCCTGACTAGGTACGGGGGTCATTGTGCCCGAGGTACGCCCTCAGATACCCATCAAAGTCGCTTAGCCCCTTTTCACACCCCATTTTGATCCGCTCGCTAGGGACCTAGGTCCGGGCATTGTAGACGCTGTGGGGCGTCGCGTCGCGGGGGAGGGCGCCGGTGTAGTACCGCCTGAGGTGGGGTTCGAGTTCTTTGCTCAGCGCCTTCCTCTCCAGCTCCTGGGGTTGCAGAGGCCGGTCCAGGGCAGCTTTGATCTCCTTGTACAGGTCTTCCTTGTCAACCTTGGTAAGCTTCCTATCCCTCATCACCACCTCACCGTCCACCAACACCGTGTCCACGTCCAGGCTCCGCCCACGGTGCACCACCGCGTCCACAATGGACACCTCCGGGTCGAGGTACGGCTCCTCTATGTTCTCAAGGTTCAGTAACACTATGTCCGCACGCTTCCCGGGCTCCAACGTACCCACCTTGTCCCCGAACCAGCTGGCATAGGCGCCGTTCTCCGTGGCCATCTGAAACACCTGGTAGGACGTGGGCGGCACGTTCTCCACTCCAGGCACCCGGTGTATCTTCAGCACCAGCCGCATCTCCTGGAACAGGTCCTTGTCGTCGTTCAGCCCCGCCTCGTCGCTACCTATGGCTATCCTGATTCCCTTCTTGAGCAGCGGCCCCACTGGGGCAATACCGCTCTGAAGCCTCAGATTGGAGCTGGCGTTGTGGCAGACGTTGGTCCCCGTCGCCGCCATCACCTCGATGTCCTCGTCAGTCACCCAGACGCTGTGCCCGCAGACCACGTCGGGGCCCAGAAACCCCAGGTCGTGGAGGTGCTGAAGGGGCGTCTTGTTCCACAGACGAAACCCGTACAGCTTCTGGTAAACGCTCTCCTGGAGGTGGATGTGGATGCCCGTGCTGTACTTGGTGGCCATATTTCTGAAGGCCTCCAGCAGGGCGTCGGAGCAGCGGTGGACGTTGCTCGGGGCCATGGTGATCCTGATGCGCTCATACCGATCGTTACCGTACTTGGAGCAGATCTGCTCCAGATTGCCCATCAGTTCATCAACTGGCCGGTAGGTCTGTCCCATGAATGAACTGAAGCGCTCCCCGAGGTCGCCGGGCAGCTGGGAAGCGAAGGCAGCCTCTCCGTCCAGCGACACCAGGGAGTTCTGGTCGACGGCGCCAGGAGCGTAGGAGGCCCGCATCCCGGAGTCCAGATAAGCCTTAACAACCCTGTCGGCGTGCTCCAGACTCATGGGCCGTGCCCCCCGTCCCGGGCTCACCATGGCCTGCACCGTGGTAGTCCCCGATTCGATCATCTGCACGGCGCCATAAAGCTGGTCCAGATAGGGGTCGATGCGTCTGCAGCCCAGCCTGGCCAGGCCCCACATCTCCAGGGGCAGGTCCGGCGCACCAAGCTGAAAGGGAGTCAGGCCTACGTGGAAATGGTCGTTCACCAACCCAGGCATAACCACGTACTTCGAAGAGCCGATGACCTCCTCGCTGGGGTGCTTGGCCCGTAGATCATCGTAACGCCCCACCTCAATGATCTCGCCGTCCCGCTGGTACACCGCGCCATCGGACACAACCTCAGCCGAGTCGGGGCCCGTGACCTTGCAGATGACGTACTTTCCTCTCACCAGTGTCGAAGCCATTGGCGCCTCCTATATATAGGTAAGGGTGGGACGCGACGCATCATCACACACTGGTGTACAGGTGTCAAGAGGCGTCAACAGTAGGGCGATGGACCACTGGTAGCGGTGCCGTTACCCCAAAAGGCGTCTAGAACCTGTAGCGCCCCTTACTACGGTCCCGAAAGCCGCTGGTCCAGTACGCCCGCAGAGGGTCGCCCAGCCAGATGATGGAGACCACAACTATCGAAACGGCCAACCATGGGGAACCTGTCCAGCCAGGCGCGCCTCCAGATTCTCATTCTGGCCTACAGCCTTGGCAACTTTTTGGGTCGGTCGGCTCTCCCAGGGGCTGAGCATGACTGGTCGTTTATAGGACGGTTGACGGCATTTGTGAGTGATAGTACCATGGCTCTCGTCGCAGACGCACCATCCGTAAGCCCAAGCAGTCTGGAGAGGGAAATCCCGGCCCAGAGGTGTCCTAAGTACTTCGACACAGAGACCTTGACCGATGTCATTCCCAGTGAAGCGAGGATTCTGGCGAGCTCACGAGTGAGTCCCAAGCAACCCCCGCCCCAGATGCTGAGTCGTCCCGACGGGTCTGGACACCTAACGATGACATTACATTAAGATGTTGTGCAGAATCATATAACTAAGGTGGCCTAAACATCCTGAGGGAGAGCTTACTTCGCAAGGACTAAGTGGAGAGGATGACGAGTATGAGCACGCTATACATAGTGGGCGCGGGCACTCCGATGCCCCAAAAGAACCGATTCGGAAGCTGTAGTATTTTACAGCTAAACAACGATTTCCTGATGTTTGACTGCGGGCCGGCCAGCACCTACAAGCTTGTAAACGCCGGCCTCTTCCCTAATCAAATCGACTTCCTTTTCTTCACACACCACCACTCCGACCACGACACGGACTATCCATGCTTCCTGCTGACCCGCTGGTACCATAGTATCGGTGAGGACAATCAGCTGCAGGTCTTCGGGCCGGTCCTCACCGAGCTGATCACCGATCGGCTCATCGGGCCAAACGGAGCCTTCGCCCATGACCTGAAGACTCGAGTGGAAAACCCCCTTAGCCAACGCGCCCACGTCAGAAGAGGCGGCACCTTACCGCGATCATACCCATCTGTGGAGGTAACCGATGTTGGCCCAGGAAAGGTGACGGCGCACAACGGATGGACAGTGACCGCGGCCACGGTGCATCACGTGCAGCCCTGGCTGGAGTCCCTGGCCTACCGAGTAGAATGCGCTGATGGGACCATCGTGTTCGCCGGCGATACGGATGATGTCGATGCGGTGAGCGAGTTCGGTCAGGGGACCGATGTCCTTGTTGCGAATGCGTGCGCCCACTGTGGTGGTGGAGTGGGAGAAAAATCGGAGAGTAACGTGACGGCGTGCCAACAGGGGACTGCCGATGCCGCCACTATGGCACATCGTGCCGGCGCCAGGAAGCTAATAATCACTCACAGCGGTGGTCATGTGTACGAGCCCGCCTTCAGAGAGGAGGCTCTAAGGAATGTCTCGCAAATATACAGCGGAGAGATCATTCTGGCAGATGAGCTGATGGAGATCGCGCTCTGGTGACCTTTTGTCGATCCACCCACCAGTCTGAGGGCGACCACCATCAGCCCGCTAGCCGCAATCAGTAATTATCCTTCTGATAAAACTGAATTCGATGCCGTGGACAGTCAACCACCAGTACGCGCCCGTCGGGGTCGATCTCCACCGCCACCGGATTCCAGAAGCGCATCTCGGATTCGTTGTTCCTCACCAGTTGGCGCACCTTGACCAGTTCGGGGTTGGCGTCCAGCGACTCCTGATACCACTTGGACACGGTGGCATCTCCGATGAAGGTGGTCACGTGGCGCCCGTCAGGCGCAAGAACCTGCACCCTGTTGTTCCACCCGTCCACGACGTAGATGTCCCCCTCCTTGTCGACGGCCACGTCAGCAGGACGATTGAACTGCCCCACACCGCTTCCCGAAGAGCCAAACTCGGCCAGGTACTCGCCCTCCGCGCTGAACTTCTGTATCCGGTCGTTGCGCCAGTCGGCCACGTAAACGTCGCCCTTGTCGTCAACGGCGATTCCCCACGGAAGGTTGAACTGGCCCGGGCCGCTTCCTGCCTCTCCCCAATTGGCAAGCAGTCTCCCGTCCTTGGTAAACTTCTGGACCCTGTTGTTATTGGTGTCGACGACGAGGAGATTGTCCTCTCCATCAAAGGCGATACCCGAAGGCTGACCTAGCTCCCCATCGCCCATCCCTGCTACTCCCCACTTGGACAGGAACTCACCGTCTTTGTTGAATACGGAAATCCGGTTCAGCCACTGGTCGGAGACGTATACGTTCTCATCCCCGTCGAGGGCAATGCCCATGGGCCAGATGAACTGGCTGTCCCCTTCGCCGAAGGAGCCAAACTCCGACACGTAGTCCTGGTCAACGGTGCACATCGTAATCCGCACGCCATCGGGCCGGCCCTGCCGGGAGCTGTTGGCCACGTAAAGTAGGCCGTTCTGCCCAACGGCCACGTCCATGGGATGCATAAATCCGGACCCACCAAAGGAGAATCGGCCCATCGAATGGGTGTAGTGAAATATTCGAGACGTTACGCCGAACCACCTAACGGTCATTTCTACCTCGCCTCTCTCGCGTTTTTGCGGGCTTTCTTAGCCCATTGCCAGCTGCGCTTAGCCGGGGAGCAACCCACACAACCTGCTCACATGGCGTCCTGGATTAGCTGGACCTCCATTGGCACCACGTCGGACTGGTACATCCGTAAACACGGCCCCCAAATTGGATCTCAGCGTTTGCGGCTAGCCGTACTGGTACTCGGCCGAAGCGGAGATCATCTGGAGCATCTGCCCCACTCTCCGGGCGAACTTGGCCCTCTCATCCTCGGTCTCCCTGCTCAAGGGCCCGCCACTCTTGGCGTGCTCCAACAGGGAGTTGCGAGTCTTCTCCGTTACCTCCACCGATCCCAGCATGTCCAGGCATCCTTCCACCAGACCTTCGGGGGTCACGGCGTCCCCACGGGCCATCACCCGGTCTACGATGTCCCGCACCCCGGGCTGGTCGATCCTCTCGAGCTGTCCCGTCACGAAGTTGGTGCGGTCCACCAGGGTACCACTGTTGATCCACTCTTTCCCGGTGTGCCACCCCTCCACCGTGGGCGGGTTCCCCAACTCCTGCCCCATGTAGTTGACCTCCATGGCGATGTCGAACAGCCCTGGCTTGGGCTGGGTGAAGTCCCCCACCAACCTCAAGGTCCCCACCACAACCTCCGCGGGGCTCTTGATCTTCTGGAAGCGGGACTCCTTGAAGAACTCGGAGTTGAACAGTACCCTCATCACCTCTCGCATGTCGTAGTTGCTCTCTACAAAGGCCTTCTCCAGGATGACGACGGCCTCCATGTCCCGGGGTGGCGTGTCCTTCCATGCCGGCACCTCCGCCTCGTCGGCTACAAAGAAATCGTACAGGTGCCGGGAGATGAACCGCGCCGTGGACGGCTGGCGCACGAGGATGTCGACTATGTCCTCCCCGTTCCACCGCCCAGTCTCCCCAAGGAAGGTCTTCTCCTCATCATCATGGTCCGCCGGGTCGTACTGGAACTCCCACGGTATCCCCCCATATCCTATGGTTGGAGCTATGTTCCACCCGGTGAAGGCCCGGGAGCAGGCCTTCACGTCGTCCTCGGTGTAGTTAATATTCCCATCCATCCCAACGCCTATGGAGAACAGCTCCAACAGCTCCCTGCCGTAGTTCTCGTTAACGGTACCCTTATGGCTCTCCACATTGTCCAGAAAGTAGAGCATGGACGGGTCCGTGGATATCTCCATCAGCAGGTCCCGATAGCTTCCCAGACCGCATCGACGGTACATCTCCAGGTGCTTCCGGGTCGTCGGCCCCATATTAACCTTGGCGTCCCCGGTGACCAGCAACCCGTGCCAGAAGAGGGCTATCTTCTCTTGCAGAGGCCTCTTGGTATTGATCATCCTGTATACCCACATGATCTGATTTGCCGGCAGGGCCGTCAGGTCCTGGCACTCGGGATAGATCCGGGTGTACAGGTCCTCGTCCCAGTCGGGTTGCTTCTCGGGATGCAGCAGCCACTCAACCGTGGCCTCGTACCCCTGGGCCACGTACCCCTCCAGCTCCTCCCTGGTGGCCCCGAAGCCGGCCCGCCGCATCAGGTGGGCCATAAGAGCCATGTCATTCTTAGCCATGCTTCCCTCCTCACTAGGTGTTACGAATCTTTTAAGAGTCGACCAACCAGACCCTTACCAGCTAGCCGCCGATTGGGCAATGTACGCGCTAAGTTAAAGGAGACCCCGTTATCCTCGTGGGGCAGCGCCGTTAGCCGCCCCTGAAGCCCAATTACATTCTCATATAGTAATAGGAAGAGGACTGGAAATCAAGGGGCAGCGGAATAACCGGGCAGGGCGCGGCGCCTGACCCCAAAGGTCATGTGCCGCGCAGCCTGGGATCGAGCACGTCCCGCAGGGCGTCACCCAGCAGGTTAAACCCGAACACCACCAAAGCTACGGCGACACCCGGAAGTATTGCCAACCAGGGCGCCAGCTTGATGTACTTGCTCGCGGCATCGGTAAGCATACCGCCCCAGGTGGGCACCTCGGGCGGCGCACCCAGCCCAAGGAAGCTCAGGGAGGCCTCCACCAGAATCGCGAATCCCACCGTGATAGTGAAGAAAACGATGTAGAGCGACATGCAATTGGGGAGGATGTGGCGGAGAATGATACGCCAGTCTCCAGCGCCCACGGCCTTGGCCGCCAGAACGAAGTCCATCTCCTTCAAGCTCAGGGCGCGGGACCGCAGGGTCCGCGCGGCGCCCGGCATGAAAATAATGACCAGGGCGATGATCACGTTCTCCAGGGAGGCACCCAGGGCGGCCATGATGGCCATAGCAAAGATAATGCTGGGAAAGGCTATGAGGGCGTCCAGGATCCGCTGGAGGAAGAGGTCCGTCAGTCCTCCGAAATAGGCGCTGATGATGCCCAGGAGGGTACCCATGGTAGCCCCGATCAGCACGCTGACTATGCCCACGTACAGCGACACGCGTGCCCCATAGATGAGCCTGCTCAAGGTGTCGCGCCCTATCTGGTCTGTACCCACGAGGAACGTGCTGCTGGGCGGCGCGTAGATGAAATCGGAGTTCACTTTGTCGGGGTCATGGGGCGCGATAAAGGGCGCAAATATGGCCGTCAGTATGAGGAGCACCACTATAGCGGCACCAATGGCTCCCAGGGGCTTGCGCCTGGAAAAGGTGGCGATCACGCCTAGAAAAGCGGACAATCGCCGCATGCTTAAAGGGCTGCCCCGAACGGCCTCGGCGATTCCCCTCTGACTACCCAAAATCGCTCCCTATCTCTCTAAAGGATCATGAGTACCGGATTCTCGGGTCGATCCAGGCGTACAGCATGTCTATTGCCAGATTCAGAAAGAGCACCCCCACCGCCACCAGGAAGACGATCGCCTGAATCATGGAGAAGTCCCTATGATTTACGCCCGCTATCAGCGTTATTCCTATCCCCGGCACCAGGAATATGCTCTCTATGATGATAGTCCCACCTATGAGACGTCCGACCTGCCAGCCTGAGATGGTAAGCACCGGCAGGAAGGCGTTTTTGAGGGCGTGCCTGGTGATCACCACCAACCCCCACAGCCCCTTGGCTCTGGCGGTGCGGATATAATCCTCCCGCATCACGTCCAGCATGGAGGACCTGGTCACGCGGGCCACAAATGCCATATTGTAAAACCCCAGCACAGCCGCGGGAAAGATCATCTGCTGAAGGTTGGTGAGGGGGTCTTCCCAGAGCACCGCATAACCTATCGGCGGTAGCCAATCGAAGTAGTTGACCAGGACAAATATAATCAAAATTGCGACCCAGAAGGTGGGAAGCGCTATCCCTGTGATGCTGAAAATCCTGGCGGCATAGTCAAACCACGAGTCCTGCCTGATGGCGGAAACGATGCCCAGGGGCACGGCAAACCCAAAGCTGATGAGGAAGGCTAAAACGGTCAGCTCCAGAGTCGTGGGGAACTTGTCCTTTATCTCGTTCCACACCGGGTCCCGGTACCACATGGACAGGCCAAAGTCTCCCCGCCCCATGTCCCATACCCACGTGTAGTACTGGACGACAAGGGGCCTATCCGTTCCAAGCTCGTGGCGCAGGTTGTCCAGCTCCTCCTGGGTGTAGGAGCCCTCACCCATGTCTCCCAGCAGGATAAGTAGGGCGGGATCGCCGGGGACCATGCGGGTGAGTAGGAACAGTATGACGGTTACAAGAAAAAGGGTGGGGACAAAGAGTGACAGCCGCTTCATCACATAGGTGGTCATCGCCACTCCATTATAACAAACAGTCAACCGACCTGGGGCCAAGTGGTAAGTTCAGGCCCCAGGTCGGTTGTATACCCGCATTCAGAGCTAGGCGATTACTGCGCTAGCCAGATGGCCTCGTACACGTTGCCAGCGGCAGTGGGTCCGGGATTATGCCAGCCCATGACACTATTGCTCACGGTGTAAAAGGAAGGCGTCCACATGATCCCTATCAGGTGGTTCTCTCCGCTGAGAAGGAAATCATCCACCTCCGCAAGGATCTGGATGCGCTTATCCGGGTCCGGCTCGTTCGCCTGCTTAGTAAAGAAATCGTTAAGCTTGGGGTCTTCCCAGTGGGCGTAGTTAATGTCGCCGTTGGGCATGTAAAGGGTGCCAAGGATCGCGTCCGCGTCGGTGATAGGGAACCCGGTATTGATGATCCCAACCTCGAAGTCCCTGGCGTCGTAGGCGGCGAACCCAGCGGCGCTCTCCATGGACCTTATTTTCACGTTAATGCCGAAGGGAGCCCACTGGTCCTTGACGACGGCGGCCTGGTCGGCGTACTGGCCCGTCTGCCTTACCGTGATCTCAAGATCGAAGCCATCCCCGAGTCCTGCATCGGCCAAGAGCGCCTTCGCCTCGGCTATGTCGTCGGGGTGCTTCTCACCGGCGTCCGTGTACCTGAAGCCGGGCACCTCGGCCAAGTCCTCCTGGCTCTTGCCAAAGGGCAGCCAGGAAGGCAGTCCGCCATGGGGGAAACCCTGACCCAGGGTGAATATCTTCACGTGCTGCCGGCGGTCCATCAGGAGGAAGAGGGCCTTCCTGACCCGTGGGTCGTCCAGGGGTTTCGCCTCGATGTTGATGAACATGGAGTTTGAGCCCATCACCGCCGCTACGTGTGTTGTAATATGATCGTTGTTCTTGCCAAGCTCAACATGGTCTTGAGTGCTCAGCCCGGTCCAGGCTATGCTGCTCGCCATGACCTGCTTGGCCTCGAAGGCCGCTATGGTCCGCCCCGTATCGGTGATGATGAACTGTTTGACGCCATCCGGATGGGGCAGCCCATCCTTGTGGTAGTTGGGGTTCTTCTCCAGCTCGATGCTGTCCCCTTTGCGGAGCTTAGTGAAGATGTAGGGCCCCGAGCCGACGATGTTCTCCCGGTTAAGGGCGATGTCAACCCCCGCGTCAAGCACGTGCTTGGGGAGAACCTTTATGTTCACGAAGCTGAGGCCGGGGAGGAAGGCCGCCGCCGCGAACTTGAGGTTTACCTTCGCGGTGAGGTCGTCCACCACCTCTGCACTATCGTAGTAGGTCCGCAGCAGCCCCGACTTGGGCCTTACCTCGCCCTCCATCACTATGCGGTCCAGGCTAAATTTGATGTCCGCGGCAGTCAGAGGCTCGCCGTCGGACCACTTAACGTTCTCTTTCAGGTTGAAGGTGTAGGCCAGTCCATCGGCGCTTACATCCCAGCTCTTGGCCAGGTCTCCCACTATCTCCGACGTGGGCGGCTGGTTGCTGGTCGCCGTGATCTGGCTATACATGAAATCGAAGGTCCCCGATTCCGTGCCCGAAGACGACACGTGGGGGTCCAGTAGCCGCGCATCCCCGTGCTTGTGAAGGGCGAAAATACCGCCATCCTGTGCCATCATGGCGTCGGGTGCCTTCTTCACCTCGGGCATAGCGGTCGGGGTTACCACCACTTCCACGATCACTTCCTTCTCTACAATCACTTCCTTCTCGATGACGACGGGCACTGGCGTGTCATCCTCTCCACAAGCCACCGCCATTATCATCACCGCGATGAGAGGAAGTATGAGCAACCAATGGGTCTTCAGCAACCACCGACTAGCCATCGTTTCGCCTCCGTAACACGCATTTCATCCACTAACCGTGGATCGCGGGCCATAGCCTATCACAACGGTTACGGGACTGTCAACCTAGTCGAAGGGCCAAATCAAAGCAACAAAAACCAAGTGGAAAGCAACGCCACGAGGGGTACCCCCACTTGATCCAAGTTATTACGTTCCTCTTAGCCGGGGGTCCAGCACGTCACGCAGGGCATCCCCCAGCATGTTGAAGGCGAAGACCACGATGGCTATGGGGGCGCCGGGGGCTATGGATATCCACGGAGCCAGGTCTATATATCTGAAGGACACCAGGGCAAGCAATCCGCCCCACGATGGCACATCCGGAGGCGCTCCCAGCCCCAGGAAGCTCAAGGAGGCCTCCCCTATGATGGCGAATCCCACGGTAATGCTGAAGAAGACGATGTAAAGGGACAGGCAGTTGGGGAGGATGCGGCGCAGTATAATCCGCCAGC
Organism: Dehalococcoidia bacterium; assembly: GCA_965247295.1. Taxonomy (GTDB): domain Bacteria; phylum Chloroflexota; class Dehalococcoidia; order Lucifugimonadales; family JAGWBF01; genus CBDFGQ01. The sequence goes on along the minus strand of CBDFGQ010000008.1, from coordinate 75,683 downwards.
GGCCGGTGCCCAGCCCACACTCCGGTCAGGAGCGGGCGTTGTAGACGCTGTGGGGTGTTGGGTCCGGGGGAATGTTACCCTCGTAGAAGCGCCAAGCATATGGCTCCAACTTCTTCGCGAGATCCCTGCGGTCTTCCTCTGCGGGTTGCAGAGGCCGGTCCAGGGCAGCTTTGATCTCCTTGTACAGGTCTTCCTTGTCAACCTTGGTAAGCTTCCTATCCCTCATCACCACCTCACCGTCCACCAACACCGTGTCCACGTCCAGGCTCCGCCCACGGTGCACCACCGCGTCCACAATGGACACCTCCGGGTCTAGGTACGGCTCCTCTATGTTCTCAAGGTTCAGTAACACTATGTCCGCACGCTTCCCCGGCTCCAACGTACCCACCTTGTCCCCGAACCAGCTGGCATAGGCGCCGTTCTCCGTGGCCATCTGAAACACCTGGTAGGACGTGGGCGGCACGTTCTCCACTCCAGGCACCCGGTGTATCTTCAGCACCAGCCGCATCTCCTGGAACAGGTCCTTGTCGTCGTTCAGCCCCGCCTCGTCGCTACCTATGGCTATCCTGATTCCCTTCTTGAGCAGCGGCCCCACTGGGGCAATACCGCTCTGAAGCCTCAGATTGGAGCTGGCGTTGTGGCAGACGTTGGTCCCCGTCGCCGCCATCACCTCGATGTCCTCGTCAGTCACCCAGACGCTGTGCCCGCAGACCACGTCGGGGCCCAGAAACCCCAGGTCGTGGAGGTGCTGAAGGGGCGTCTTGTTCCACAGACGAAACCCGTACAGCTTCTGGTAAACGCTCTCCTGGAGGTGGATGTGGATGCCCGTGCTGTACTTGGTGGCCATATTTCTGAAGGCCTCCAGCAGGGCGTCGGAGCAGCGGTGGACGTTGCTCGGGGCCATGGTGATCCTGATGCGCTCATACCGATCGTTACCGTACTTGGAGCAGATCTGCTCCAGATTGCCCATCAGCTCATCAACCGGAGCATAGCTCTGCCTGTGCATTGACAGGAACCGCTCGGCAAGGTCACCGGGCATGGTAGCCGCCAGCTCCGCTTCCCCTCCGCGGCTTCCAGAAACGCTACCGTCCTTGTCACGTACCGAGGGAGCGTAGGAGACGCGCATCCCCGAGTCCAGAAAGGCACTTATGGCCTTGTCCGCTATCGCTGGGTCCATGGGCCTCCACCACTGTCCGCCCCCGTGGATGGCCTGCACGGTGGTGGTCCCCGTTTCGATCATCTGCACGGCGCCATAAAGCTGGTCCAGATAGGGGTCGATGCGTCTGGCACCCATCCTCGCGAAACCCCAGAGCTCCAGGGGACGGTCGAGTGCCCCCATCTGGACGGGTGTCAGGCCGACGTGGAAATGATCGTTGACCAGCCCCGGCATAACCACGTACTTCGAAGAGCCGATGACCTCCTCGCTGGGGTGCTTGGCCCGTAGATCATCGTAACGCCCCACCTCAATGATCTCGCCGTCCCGCTGGTACACCGCGCCATCGGACACAACCTCAGCCGAGTCGGGGCCCGTGACCTTGCAGATGACGTACTTTCCCCGCACCAGTGTCGAAGCCATTGGCGCCTCCTATGTATAGGTAAGGGTGGGACGCGACGCATCATCACACACTGGTGTACAGGTGTCAAGATTCGGCTGCCAAAAGGTAGCGACTTCCCCAGGATAGCCACGACAGGACAGCGAGAACCTGCTTGTCTCCGCGGAGAGGACCCCGGAGAAAACCAGTTGGCTCTATGCGTTTCCCGCATAGAGCCAACTGTGTTTGACTCACCACTCTACATCGGTGGAGCGTCCGGGTCTGACCCGCGACATGGTCCCACCGGGCCTCCAGCTAAGTCGTGGGCGCTGCTAGTTTCCCAGACCCCAGTCGGCCTTGGCGTCAGGGTCCAACCACATGTGCTCCTTTTTGCTGTTAGCCTGGATATTCCATGCGCTGGCCACGTCGGTGGGAGCCGGCAGGAAGTAGTTCCTTATCTTGACGTTCATCGCCCCATTGACTGGCAGCCACGCAATGGGGGTCCACTGAGAAATCCCCTCATCCACCATGATCTTTTCTATCTCCAGGATCTTTGCCTTCCGGGCATCGGCGTTCAGGGCCTGGTTCTGTTCCACGAAGAGCTTGTCGATCCGCTCGTCGTGCCAGTTCTGCTGGTTCCTGCCACCACCCTCCAGGTGCATCTGCGTCAGCAGGGCATTGGGGTCGTTAAGCTCCATACCGTGACCCGCTCCGTGCATATTAAACCTGCCTTCGTTTCGCTCAATGGAATAGGCAGGCAGGTCCATAACGTCGACACTCATGTCCCAGCCGAAGAGCTCTTTTAGCTGCCTGGCGAGGAGGACAGCAACTTGTCCAGCGGCGGGGTCCTGAGTACTGATCATTCTGCCCTTGAAGTTCTCGGCACCCGCCGCTTTTACCAGCGCTTTGGCCTCGGCTATGTCGTCGGGGTGCTTTTGGGCCCCCACTACCTTCACCGGGTCCGTGGTTATTAGGTTCCCGCTGGAGTCCACGTACCGCCACCCAGCCCAGTTGGCTTCGGCGTCAGCTATGGATGTACCTCCAGGCAAGTAGGTCGCCTGTCGCCCGAACCCCTTGTAGGCGGTCTTGATTATCTCCACCCTGTCCACCGCCATCTGAAGTGCCTTCCGAACCCTTACGTCGTCGAAGGGCGGCTTGGTATGGTTGGTGTGGATACCAAGGTGAGTAGAGCCCTGCACCTGGATCGCCTTCACCTTGCCGCCGGTGTCTTTTTCCAGCTGCTGGTACAAATCGAATGTGGGGCTGGACTGGATGATTGCCGTCCACCCCATCACCTGCTCGGTCTTCATGCCGGCTAGAGCCCTGACCCGGTCCTTGATAAGGAAGGAGTTCCAGCCATCCCAGAAGGGCAAGCCCTCCTTGAAGTAGTTGGGGTTCTTCTCCCATTCTATGACACTTCCCCGCTCAAATTTTTTGACCATCCAGGGGCCCGACCCAAGCATGTTCTCGTAGCAGCAGTTCATGTCATCCTGGCTGAGCTGTTCCGCTATGTGTTTGGGATATATCTTTACGTAGTCAAAGGCCAGCCCCGACAAGAAGGCCGTCGAGGGAAACTTGGTGGTCATCTCCACGATACTGGCGTCTATTGCCCTGGCGTTGCCGGCAGTATAGAAGGGCCTCAGAGCCCCGCCGGCCCTCGGCCTTATCGCGTCCGGATCCACCACCCGGTCCAGGCTAAACACCACGTCCTCGGCCGTGACGGGCTTGCCGTCGGTCCACTTGGCGTCTGGGTGGAGGAAGAAGGTGTAGGTCCTCCCGTCCGCGCGCAGGTCCCACGTTGTGGCCAGGTCCCCCTGTATCTCGCTCCAATTCACCGGGTTGAACTCCACGAGCTGGTTGAACCTGGGACCACCCACGACCAGCCCGGAGTTAATGCTGGCGGAGAAATGGAGGTCCAGGAACCCGGGGTCCGATGTCGCCGCAAAGGCCGGGGTCCCGCCGTACTTGGCTTTCTTCACGTAGGCGGGTATCCTTATCGCCGCCCTGGGCGCCGCTATCGGGGTCGTCACGATCTCGATAATCTTTTCGACCGGCACCTCTACGATAATCTCCTTCACCACCACCACTTCCTTCTCCACTTCCACAGGTACCTCTTTGATAACCTCTTTGATAATCTCCTTCTCTACTACCACTTCCTTAATTACAGGTACCTCTTTGATAACCTCCTTCTCAACCACCACCTGCTTCTCGATGATGACGGGCGTCCCCTCCTCCCCACACGCCACCGCCATTATCAGCACTGCCAGTAGTGGTACCAGGAGAAGCCATTTCGATGTTAGCGCACTACGATAGCCCATGATCACGCCTCCATACTACCTACTTTGGGAGTTCGCATGACAAAGTAGCACAGTTCATATGGGACTGTCAACATGTCCCGACGGGAACACCATTGCCAGGTTCGAGTTACTCGACATCACACCGCTCGGATACCGGGTAGCAGGGTACCGAGAACCCCTCCTACCATCCCCTACGACTAACCCCAGATTTTCGATGAGCGAGGTATCATCGGCCTTGGACTCCTCTTCGCCAGGATGGGCAATTTATATTTGAGGGACATCTCAGAATCCCGGCAGATGGGAATCACCCCTCTGCACTTCTTGTTTATCGTAAGCCCGTTACGTCCGGGCGTTGTAAATGGTATGTGGAGTGACGTCCGCGGGCATGGTGCCCTCTAGATAGCGACTCAAGTGCGGTGCAACGTCTCTGTTCAAGGACCGCCGTTCCAACTCATCGGGCTCCAGAGGGCGGTCCAGTGCCTCCCTCAGCTCCTTGAACAGGCCCTCCTTGTCGATCCGCGTGAGCTTCCTGTCCCGCATCAGCACCTCGCCGTCGACTATGACGGTATCGACGTCAATACTTCGCCCCCGGTGCACCAGGGCGTCTACCATGGACACCTCGGGGTCCAGGTAGGGTTCCTCGATGTTTCTCAAGTTCATCAGCACTATGTCCGCCCTCTTGCCCCGTTCGAGTGCGCCGATGCGGTCACCGAACATGCTGGCGCGGGCACCGTTGACCGTGGCCATCTGAAACACCTGGTGCGCCGTAGGGGGGACATTCTCCACGCCGGGGACGCGGTGCAGCTTCAGCACCAGCCGCATCTCTTGAAGCAGGTCCTTGTCATCGTTTAGCCCGGCCTCGTCGCTGCCCATCGCAATGGGGATGCCACGGGCCAAAATCCCGCTTATCGGGGCGATTCCGCTCTTGATCCGAATGTTCGAGCTGGTGTTGGTGCAGACGGTTACGCCTGTCGCCGCCATCAGCTCTATGTCCTCATCGGTCACCCAAACGCTGTGGCCGCATGTCACCTCCGGGCCGAGGAAGCCCAGGTCCTGGAGGTGCTGGAGGGGGGTCACACCCCACGTGTGGAGCCCGTAGAGCTTCTGATACACCGTTTCCGTGATGTTAATGTGAATGCCCGTGTTGTACCGTGTGGCCATACGCTTGTAGGCCTCCAGAAGGTCGTCGGTGCACCTGGTGACATTGCTGGGTGCCATGATGACTCGAACCCGCTCGTAGCGGTTGTTGCCGTACTTGGCGGAAATATCCTCAAGCTTGCCCAAAGTCTCTTCCAGGGGCTCGTACTTTCGTGCCATGAAGGTGCCCATTCTCCGGGCCAGCTCTTCGGGCAGCTGGGCGATGAAATCATCCTCCCCACCGCCAGCACCGGCCACCAGCGAGTTCTTGTTGACCGAGATGGGGGCGTAGGAGACGCGCATCCCCGAGTCCATGTACGCCTTCACCACTTTGTCGGCTACCTCCGTGGTCAGGGGCTCCAGCCCTCGCCCGCCTGCGTGTATGGCCTGCACGGTGGTTGTCCCCGACTCGATCATCTGCACCGCCCCGTAGAGCTGGTCCAGGTAGGGGTCCACGCGCCTGGCACCCATGAGGTGGAGTCCCCACAGCTCCAGGGGAAGATCGGGAGCCCCCATCTGGAAGGGCGAAAGGCCGACATGGAAGTGGTCGTTAACCAGCCCAGGCATCACCAAGTGGTTTGAGGAGCCTATAACCTCCTCGTCAGGGTGCAGCGCCCTCAGGTCCTCGTACTTGCCGATCTCCATAATCTCCCCGTCCCGCTGGTACACGGCGCCATCGTAGACCACCTCCGCAGAGTCGGGGCCGGTTATTTTGCATATGAGGTACTTTCCCCTGATCAGACTTGAGCTCATCTCTCTCCTCCGCTATCGTTGTCCAGGCCCAGACGACAGAGGGCAGCTTTACATTATCCGTTATTTATTATTCATTAAGTGAATATCATATGGAGCGGTCGTGTAACGTCCCTAAAAACCCAGGCCTCGTTCTTTCAGGCTCACGTGCCGCTGACCCGCCAGAATGATATGGTCCAGCAGCTCAACTCCCAGGAGCTCGCCGGAGCCCTTCAGCTGCGATGTTATGTCAATGTCCTCGCGGCTAGGCATGGGGTCGCCGGAGGGATGGTTATGCACGACGATTATCGCCACCGAGTTGTCGCGAATGGCGGGCCTGAATACCTCCGCGGCACGGACCACCGAGGAGTTCACGTTACCTACATAGATCTCGTTGACCCGCGTCACATGGTTCTTAGTATCCAGATGCAACACGCGCAGATGCTCCTGGTCCAGGAGAGCCATCTCCGCGCCCAGTAGGTTGGCTACGTCTTGAGGACAGGTGATTGTCGTCCCATCTTCGGGCTGTAGGGACACCTGCCGTCGTCCTAGCTCAAAGGCGGCCAGAAGCTGGGCAGCCTTAGCCCCGCTGATGCCCTTAAGGGAACACAGCTCGGCAGATGCGGCACGGGCGAGACCAGGCAACCCCTGGAACTGCGAAAGGAGCCGCACGGCCAGATTGAGGACGTTCTCTCCCGCCACTCCAGTGCGAAGGAGGATGGCGATGAGCTCGGCGTTGCTCAGATAGCTTGGACCGTATTCCAGCAACCGTTCTCTCGGACGCTCGCTCCGAGGCAAGTCGCGAATCATCGTCGTATATTTGACGCCGATCTCTGTAGTCACTGCACCTCCCCCGGCTACGATCCGGCTTCATGACGTTAACGTAACCACAGGGTCTGGTGGAAGGGTCATTTCACTGGTTCAGGACCTGGCGTTATAGACCGAATGGGGCGTCATGCCCGCGGGGATCGTGCCTTCGTAGAAGCGCCTCAGGTAGGGCTCCAGCTGCTCCGCCATGTCCCGCGTCTCAACTCGGTGGGCGGAGGGAGGACGGCTGAGGACCTCTTTAAGCTCCTTGAAGAGGGCCTCCTTGTCGACCTTGGTCAGCTTCCTATCCCTCATCACCACCTCGCCATCCACCAGAACCGTGTCCACGTCCAGGCTCCGCCCACGGTGCACCACCGCGTCCACCACGGAAACCTCGGGGTCCAGGTACGGCTCCTCTATGTTTCTCAGGTCCATCAGCACTATGTCCGCACGCTTCCCGGGCTCCAGCGTACCCACCCGGTCCCCGAACCAGCTGGCATAGGCCCCGTTCTCCGTGGCCATCTGAAACACCTGGTAGGACGTGGGCGGCACGTTCTCCACGCCGGGCACTCGGTGTATCTTCAGCACCAGCCGCATCTCCTGGAACAGGTCCTTGTCGTCGTTCAGCCCCGCCTCGTCGCTACCTATGGCTATCCTGATTCCCTTCTTGAGCAGCGGCCCCACCGGGGCGATACCACTCTTAAGCCTCAGATTCGAGCTGGCGTTGTGGCAGACGTTGGTCCCCGTCGCCGCCATCAGCTCGATGTCCTCATCGGTCACCCAGACGCTGTGGCCGCACACTATGTCGGACCCCAAAAAGCCCAGGTCGTGGAGGTGCTGCAAGGGGGTCTTGTTCCAAACACGCAGCCCCTCCAGCTTCTGGTAGACGCTTTCCTGGAGGTGGATGTGAATGCCTAAATTGTACTTGGTAGCCATCTCCTTGCAGGCAACCAGGAGGGCATCGGAGCAGCGGTGCACGTTGCTGGGCGCCAGAGTCAGCCGAACCCGCTCATCGCGGTTTCCCCACCTCGCATGAATCTCGTCGAATCCCGCCATCGACTCCTCGATGGGCCGATACCCCCGGGCCATGAACGAGGAAAAACGCTCCGCCAGCTCTCCGGGCAGGGTCGCCGCGAACCCAGCCTCGGTGCCCAGGGAGACGAGGGAGTTCTGGTCGGCTACGACGGGACAGTAGGATACCCGCATACCCGACTCTTGGAAAGCCTTGATTGCCCTGTCCGCCGTATCCGGGTTCATGGGCGGGGCGCCCCGCGCTGCACCGTGGATCGCCTGGACTGTGGTAGTCCCCGACTCGATCATCTGGACGGCGCCGTATATCTGGTCCAGATAGGGGTCCACCTGCCTGCTATACACCCTGCCCATTGTTGCCAGGCCCCACATCTCCAATGGTAGGTCCGGCGCACCAAGCTGAAAGGGGGTCAGGCCCACGTGAAAATGGTCGTTGACCAGCCCGGGCATGACCACGTACCTGGAAGAGCCGATCACCTCCACATCGGGGTGCCTGGCCTTCAGATCGTCGTAACCTCCGACCTCAACGATCTCCCCGTCCCTCTGGTAAACCGCCCCATCGGACACTACATCCGCCGAGTTGGGGCCCGTGATCTTGCAAATGACGTATTTACCACGCACCAACGACGAAGCCATTGCACTCTCCTCTCCAGCAGCTCATCCTCGTCGCCGAGAACACGGTTAGGGTACCCCCCTGCCGCACTCATGTCAAACGGCCCGATTGTGGTGGGTGTTGGGACATGCTAGCATGTGCCCACGGCTTCCACGTCACGGCTACTCTAGCAGCGAATTCGTGCCTGGCTGAGCAGTGGGAGCGGCTGGGCGGTGGCTGAGACCGCGAGGCGAGGAGGTAGGAATGAAGCGCATCCTGACCCTCAGAAGGTCTTTATTAGTGGTGGCCGCACTCATCGTGCTTGCGGCCGCCGTTGGTGGAACCTATGTCGCCGCCCAACAGTTGTTTCAGAGGACCATCACAGCCACCTGGACGATCCTCGTAAGTGGCGACGCAATCCAGGTATACGAGGCCGACGGCACAACGGTGGTGACCTCGATAGACTTCGGCGTCAGCTACATAGACTTCTTCGGTAGCGTCTCGACGCCCACCCATCCGGTTGTGGTGAAGAACCTTTCCGCTAGCGAGGTGCAGGTGATTGTAACGGGCGATGGCCAGGATAGCATAATCCCGGTGTTTGGCCCCACCACTGGATCCCTGGCAGCGGACCCTCATAACGTCTTCACTCTGCTGTCAGGGGACACGACGGCCGGCTGGCTCGGGCTAACCATGCCCCAGCCGACGTCGGGCAGCAAGACGACAACCATCATCTTCAGCGCCAGGACCACTGGAGGAGCGCCGACGGGGCCCCTGAATATTGCCGTCGAGTGTGACACCGGCTCTCAGAACTGCGAAACTTCCTCCGAGTCCGCCTTCAAGATTCGGGACGTGTTAATACAGACCGGCGGTCACACCGCCGCCGTGGTGGACGGTTCAGCCATAGCCACCACGGCAGACCTTTCTAACTACGACGTCGTTATCGTCGGCGGAAGTGGATCCTCCGACAATGATTATGCCGAATTCCAGACCGCCCTGAAGCAATGGGTGCAAAGCGGCGGCGGAGTGGTAGTCACGGGCTGGGCTTTAGACAATATAGTAAAGCAGGGACTTGCCGGTGGGGACCTGGCCGCCACCCTCCCAGTTACTCCGTCGACATCACTCCAGTTTGGCGGCCTCATTACGATGACCGGGGACACCTCCCATCCGGTCACGAATGGAATCTCGAGCTTTACGCCTCCCCAATTCAGCGACTACGGCCCAATAAAGCAAGGGGCTACCCTCCTGGCGGTAGACGGCGGCAATAACCCTGCCGTAGCGGTATGGGAGTACGGGATGGGCAGGGCGGTTTACCTGTCACCTGGCTACTTTTCCTCCTACAGCGGCTATTCGACTGAGTCTTTACTGGACGGCTCTATCCCAGATGCTCTAAACCTCTTCCTTCAGGCTATAGAGTGGGCCGCAGGTATCGGAGTCGCATCCAGCGCCAGCGAAGCCTCATCAACGGATGGCTCCTCCCCTACCGGCTTTCCGCCGGCAGGATCAGCCTCACCTGAAGGCCCACCCACAGGCCGCTAAGAGCAACTGCGTCTTGAAGATGTGAGCCACAAAGCAAAAGACGAACAGGAGGTGACGACGTGGCTACTTTGGTCCAGCCCCACGACAAGACGGTCAGCGTGAACAGGCTGAAGCTGCACTACCTGGAATGGGGTGCGGCGGACCGGCGGCCCATGGTCCTGCTGCACGGACTGCGGGGCCACGCCCACTCGTGGGACGACTTCTCCGCCGCCATGTGCCAGGAGTACCGCGTCCTGGCCCTGGACCAGCGAGGCCGCGGAGAGAGCGACTGGGCGGGGGATGAGGACTACTCCACCGACGCGTACGTGTCGGACCTGGCCGGCTTTTCCAAGGCACTGGCGCTGGAGAGCTACGTCCTGGTGGGCCACTCCATGGGTGGCCGAAATGCCATGGTCTACGCCTCGCGACATCCCGAACAGGTACAAAAGCTGGTTGTGGTGGACGTGGGGCCCGCCTCCGACCCCCGGGGCGCCGAGCGCATCCACCGGGAGATACTGGGTGTGCCCGAGGAGTTCGAATCCTTCGAGGCTGTAGTGGCCCACATGAGCGGGCAGAACCGTTACGCCTCTGACCGGGTTCTCCGCAGGCGTCTCAAGTACGCGACAAAGGAGCTGCCCAACGGCAAGACGGGGTGGCGCTACGACATCGCAATCCGCGAGCAGAATCGGCAGCGCACCGCGCCCTCTCCGCCGGACCTGTGGCCCATGCTTAAGAATATCACCTGCCCGGTCCTGATCGTCCGGGGTGCGGACACAGACCTGCTGCCCTCCGAAGTGGCCGGGCAGATGCTGGACGTTATACCCAACTCCCGACTGGTGGAAGTCGCGAAGGCAGGCCACATGGTCTTTGAGGATAATCCCGAGGGCTACCTTGAGGCCGTGCGCGAATTCCTGTAGGGCCCAGCAATGAGGCACCGACGCCCTCAAATTACCCGCCTGCACAGCGGCAAAGGAGGCCTCCGGGAATTGCCCACGTTCCGGAAACACCCCGAGCGGCGGCTTTTCACACCTTCTGATCCGTGCAAATCCAGGTCTGTAATGGCGGCGGGGCTCGGCTATCGGTTATAATGTGTGATGCCTCGGTTTCCTGTCGTGGAGGAGCCGAGGCCCATGGAAGAGTTGGGGCGTAAAGACAGGCAGGAGGGACGCCATGACAACCGAGCGCATCGCCTTAATAGCCCACCTGATGCGCCGGGCTGGGTTCGGCGCCACTCGCGACGAGCTGGAGGGCTACCTGGCCAAGGGCTACGAGGCGACGGTAGAGGAGCTACTTCACCCCGAGGACGTGCCTCTCGCCCTTGATGAGGATATCAGCAGGCGCTATCACGTCGGGCAGAACAACCTCCTCTCGAACGTAAGCTGCCAGGCCTACTGGCTATGCCGCATGATCAATACCAATCGGCCACTGGAGGAGAAGCTGGCCCTCTTCTGGCATGGCGTCTTCGCCACCGGTTACACCAAGCTCAACCAACCCAAGGCCATCCTCAACCAGGTGGATATGTTCCGCCATTATGGGTTGGGAAGCTACCATACCCTGCTGCTGCAGCTGTCCAAGGACCCGGCGATGATCTTCTGGCTGGACAACAAGGACAACCACAGGGCGGGTGTAAACGAGAACTACGGGCGGGAGCTACTAGAGTTGTTCTCAATGGGGGTGGGGAACTACACCGAGGACGACGTGAGGCAGTGCTCCCAGGCCTTTACCGGGTGGACCATCAAGAACGCCGCCTTGCACGCCTCCCGGGTATCACGAGACTCGGTATGGCCCTACGGCCGACTCGACTGGCAGTTCCAGTACAGGGAGGACGACCACGACGACGGTGAGAAGTCGTTCCTGGGCCACAGCGGCAGCTTCAACGGCGAGGACATAATAGACATCGTATGCCGTCAGCCGGCCACGGCCCGCTTCATCGGCCGGCACCTGTACAACTTCTTCGTTGCCGACGAGCCCCAGGTACCCGCCTGGCAGACGGTACCTCCTCAGGATCCCGAGGCAATCGCTACCCTGGCGGACGCCTACTTTGAGTACAAGTACGATATTCGCTCTGTGCTGAGGGTCCTTTTCAACTCTGACACCTTCAAGGAGGCGGCCTTCAGGAAGGTCAAGAGCCCTACTGAGCTCGTGGTGGGAGCCGCCCGCATGGCGGGGGGCCGCCGGTTCCCCGAGGTGGAAGACGTTCAGCTGGCCCTCGCCACGGGTAACATGGGCCAGCTGCTCCTTGACCCGCCTAGCGTCGAGGGCTGGCACACGGGGGTGGAGTGGATCACCACGGGCAGCCTGGTGGACCGGGTGAACTTCGCCGTCAATCAGTTCGCCGACGTCAACAAGCCCGGGGTCAGGTCCATAATCGACCGCATTGGGGCGCAGGGCGACCGCCTATCCCCCGAGCACCTTGTGGACAGCTGCCTCGACCTCATAGGCCCGCTAAGCGTCTCGCAGGGCGCCAGGCAGGAGCTACTGGCCCATGCCTCCGAGTCGGGCGACATCCACTTCGGGTCCGAGGCCGAAGCCCGCTCCTCGGCCGAAAGGCTCGTGGAGATGGTGCAGCTCATCGTCTCCACGCGGGAGTACCAGCTGGCCTAAGGCGGTGGACGGCCGGCCCGGTGCATGTCTGGGGTTTCGCCGCCAACTCACTAGGGGAAGTACGCAAATGACCACCCAAGGACCGTTTCGGTACAGCCACACCATCGGGTTCTACGGCGTCGGGCAAGGCCGGGGGTTTAACGTCCCGGTCGACGTGGCCTTGGGTCGCGACGAGCGCCTTTACGTGATCAACCGGGGCGGCAACGAGAGCGACCAGGAAATGGCGCGCAAGTCGGTAACGGTGTGCAGCGTGGAGGAAGACTACATCGGCACCTTCGGCATCGGAGGGTCTGACGACGGCCAGCTGATGTGGCCCGTTTCCATAGCCACTGACCGAGACGATAACGTGTACATTTCCGACGAAGCCCTCCACCGAATCTCGATATTCGACAGGGATGGGCATTTCGTTACCAAGTGGGGCGTGCAGGGCAGTGGCAACGGTCAGTTCGACCGCCCCGCCGGTATTGCTTTCGATTCGAATGACAACCTGCTGGTCGCAGACGGCCTCAACCACCGGGTTCAGAGGTACACCAAGGACGGAGAGTACCTGGGAGGGTGGGGATGGCTGGGAAGGGGCGACGGCGAGCTCTACATGCCCTGGGGAATAGCGGTTGACCGATCGGACAACGTGTACGTGGCCGACTGGCGCAATGACCGAATCCAGAAGTTCGACCCCGAGGGGAAACACCTGGCAACCTGGGGCAGCTGGGGCCAAGGGGACGGCCAGTTCCGCCGGCCTTCGGGAGTGGCGGTGGACGGGGAAGGGTACATCTACGTCGCCGACTGGGGCAACGAAAGGGTACAGGTGCTCGGCCCGGATGGAGGTTTCCTGGCCAAGCTGCGGGGAGAATCGGGTGTCTCCAAGTGGGGTCAGGACTACTTCATCTCCAACCAGGATGAGCTGGAGGAGCGGCAAAAGGCGGACATGGAGCCAGAGCTGGACCTTCCGCCAGACGCCGAGCACTTCCGCGAGGAATCGGCCAGCGTGGAAAAACTGATCTGGGGCCCTACATCGGTCAAAGTCGACTCCAAGGGCAGGCTGTTCATCGTGGAGAGTTGTCGTTACCGCATCCAGGTCTACGTGAAGAGCGGGCAGCCTAGCCAGTAAGGCATTACGCGCTCCCTATCTGGACCGGAGTCGCTCCCCAGCACCTCCCTCCTCTATAGGATGGTACTTTGCCATGAGATCAGCCGAACGGGCAGGATGGTTATGATTTCTCCTATTCTCAAGCCTCTGCCACCAAGAGAGCGAAGGTCCACCGAGTCCCTTCCCCCTCAATGGGGGAAGGCTAGGATGGGGGTACTTTCCCCTTGCCCATCCGCCAGGTCCGCACACGCTCTCGTTCCTCTCCATCCACGGAGAAGAGCGGTCCCTGAGCGGGTACTTTCGTAGCAATGATGATTTCGCAGCAATGACGAAGCCTTGCCGCAGCGCACAGACTCCCCACCAAGAGCCGAAGGAATCCGGCGCCACAATCCGTTGGCGCGAAATGGTGGAGGCGGAGCACGCCCAGTCCGACAGGATGCGTCAGGAGCTTCCTCCGGAGGACCACTGGCAGCCCTACGCTCAGCAGTTCAGGGCCGATCCCAGCCGCGCCGATGACCCCCTGCTGACCCGCCTTCTCGAGAGAGTTGGATCACATCACACCGTCATGGACGTGGGGGCCGGGGGAGGCCGGCTGGCGCTGCCGCTGGCCCTCCGCTGCAACCACGTGGTGGCCGTCGAGCCCTCGCCCAGTATGGGCTCCGTTCTGCTAGAGCAGGCAAGGGATTACGGCATCCAAAACGTCTCCCTGGTACCGGCGCGCTGGGAGGAGGCGGAGGCGGGGGAGGCGGACATAGTCCTGTGCGCTCACGTGCTGTACGTGGTCCACGATGTAGAGCCCTTCTTGAGAAAGCTGGAGGCCCATGCACGGGAGCGGGTGATAGTGGTGATGTACGACGCAGCCCCTCAGTCCCAGACGTACTCCCTTTGGAAGCTGATACATGGGGAGGAGCGCCTGCCGCTGCCCAGCCTTCCCCAGCTAGAGGAGGTCCTCCAGGAGCTGGGCATTGACGCCCACGTGGAGAAGATGTCGCCCCACCCTCCAAGAGGCTTCGACAGCCTCCAGCAGGCTAAGGAGCAGCTGTCACAGCGTCTCTTTCTGGCTCCAGGCAGTCAAGAGGAGGCGACGCTGGACAAGGCGCTTCCCGAACTGTTGGAGGAGGTGGACGGCGTTTTCCTCATAAGGGACGCCCGGCCGCTCGCGCCCGCGCTGGTGTCGTGGGGTAAGAAGCCCGAATCTTGATGGGAAAGCGCCTACATATCCAGCACGATGGTGGACCAGCCGAAGTCCCGAGCGCCGTAGCCCTCGCCGTTGTAGGGATTGTAGTACTCCCTGAATCCACCACCCTGAATCAGCTTGAGGCTCTTGGCCACTATCTCCCCCGCCAGCTCGGGGTAGCCGTGGCGACGCAGGGCGTGGCTGAGGAACCAGTTGGTGTTCATCCAGGTAGGGCCGCGCCAGATAAAGCCGTGGGGGTTGCCAGGTAAGAACTTGGGTTCCGAGGCCGACACCGAGGGCAAGGGATAAGGCAGCCAGAAATGGTCGGGGGAGGTGACCAGCCCATCTACGAGGCGGCGGACGATGTCTCTGGGCAGGTCCTCCAGGATCAGGGGCATCAGTGAGCTTACCGTGATCACCTTGACGGACCGCTCGGCGATGCCGGACAGGTCGAAGAAGGCGCCGGCGTCCTCGTCCCAGCACTTCTCTATCAGGGCATCCCGCGACCTGTTCGCCTCCAGCACGAACTCGGAGTTGTCCTCCTTGCCCTCCATCAGCCGGGCCATCGCACGCAGCCCAAAGACGTATATGGAGTTCACAAGCACGTCCTCGATGCTAAAGAGGTCGGCCTGAAGGATCCGACGGTCGTCCCCTCTCAAGGGTTCGTAGGCACAGTACAGTTTCCTAAGCTCTCTGATAAAACCCTCGTTGCTGAGCTCCTCCAGATGGAGGTCCTCATCGTACTTGGGGGAACAGTCTACACCCGACTCCTCGGGCTGGATGATGGAGATGAGCCCATCGTCATCGGGGTCCCGGTTCTGCTTTAGCCACCGATAATAGGCCTTGAGCGTCGGGAGAGCGCTGTCGAGGAAAGCCTCATCGCCCGTGGCCCGGTAGACGCGTTCCACGGCGTAGGCAAGAATGGGAGGCTGGATCGTAGAGCTGTAGTAGGGCGACGTCCTGCCAACCAGATTGTGGCTCAGAAACTCGTCCCGTTTCTCCAGCTCCCAGAAAACCATGTGGGGAACGAAGCCCGTGGGCAGGGCGGCGCTCAGTAAGGTGGTAAGCTCGGCCTTGGCCAGCTCCACGTCCAGATGGATAAGGGCGATGGCGTGAAAGCAAGAGTCCCAGAACCACTGGAATGGATAGCCGCGCAGGGCGGGGCACACGAAGGTGTACTCTTTCCCGTTCCAGTCGGCCCTGCCCCGGCGGAGATTGCCCAGGAGGATCCTCCGCGCGCCCTCCTCCAAAGCCACTCTGTCCATGACACCCCCAACAGTGATAGTTCCGAACCCTCGCCACACGGGAGGGTTGGTCACTCAGCTTGATACAGCTCAAGGTAGCGTTTTGCTACCGCGGGCCACGTGTAGCGGGACCGGGCATAGTCCATCCCTTCGGCGCCCAGCTTCCTGCGGCCCTCGGCATCATTGACCAGCCTGATAAGGGACTCGGCAGCCGCCTCTTTGTCGAAGGCGGGCACCACCGCCGAGCCTCTGGTCAAGAGCTCCCGGTTGGCCCCCACATCGTGTGTAAGCACCGGAACGCCACAGGCCAGGGCCTCGAAGAACACCAGCCCAAAAGCCTCGTACCTGGAGAACAGGGCGAATACGTCGCTCTCAACGTACCATCGGTCCAGTTCCTCATCGGTAACTTCGCCCGTGATTACCACTTCATCTTCCAGGCCCCACTCGCGCGCTGCCCGCCTGATCTGGCCCTCGGCCCCTTCGTCCCTGCCGGCGAGAACGAGTCGCGTCGGGTGATGGAAACGCTGGCGCGCCTGGCGATAGACCTCCAGCAGCCACATCTGCCCTTTGTGGTCTCCCAGCCTCCCTACACACAGGACCTGAACCGTCTCCCCAGGCGGCCGCCGCGTCAAGTCGCTTGGTGCCCTTACGCCCCACCCAATGACGTGCAACTTCTCCTCGGGCACACGGTAGGCCCTTTGCACCCGGCCTCGCTCCAACTGAGTCAGCGCCACCACATGGTCAACCATGTGGCACAGGGGAATATTAAAAAGGCGAAGCCACTGCCTTCCCAACGGTAGACTGTGGAACGACGGCGTGAACACCACACGGGTCCTGTGGCGTGCCCATAGGCACGACCAGATGTGCCCCCAGAACCAGCCGTCCCCCACGAAGTGGAGCACCGTCGGGTCGAACTCCCGCAGGTAACGCCATATTTGCGTGGGCGGAAACCAGACCAGGGGCACGGAATATATGGGAAGGGACCTGAGGGGAAAGCTGGATAGCCGAAGGATTGTGATGCCCTGGGGGCTCACCTCTCTGTCGGGCCACTGGGGATGGGGTATGCGCGGGAAAGCGTACTTGGCGGTTAGCACCCCCACCCGTTCCACCTCCGGCGAGGCCAGGTACTCGAAGGCGAGCCCTTCGATGGCGCGCTCGATGCCGCCCAGGTAAGGCCTGAAATAGGGAGTAAGGAACAGGACGCGCATCTTTCGGGAACTCACCAGTACGCCCTCAGCTTGGCATCTGAAAAGCCGCCCGGTCCTATTTCTCTACGGACCAGATTACCAACATTCTGGAAAGGGGGCCCGCCAAGCTAGTTGCCATGCTAGGCTCCAGATTCAGGGGTGTCAAGGCCATAGAGGAACACCGGCACCGCTGGTAGAATAGCCCACAGCCCCATCAGTCGAGGTGAAGGTATGCCAGGACAGTTAATCCTTGCGGGGGGAGACGAGTTTCGGCCCGGCTGCGAAGAGATGGACACCGCCATACTCAGGGCCTCGGGAGCGGAAGCGCCGCGGGTGCTGATCCTTCCCACGGCCGCCGTCACGGGTCCACAGAAGGCGGCCAACGACGGCGTTCGCCACTTCTCGGGCCTTGGCGCCCAGGCGTCACAGCTAATGGTGTTGGACCGGGGGCATGCCGACGATGAAGAGGTGGTCCGTGCCGTATCGGAGGCCTCTGTAGTCTACTTCACCGGGGGCGACCCGGACCACCTCCTGGCGACCCTCCAGGGCTCTAGGCTCCTGGAGTACCTTCAGGCAGCCCTCAGCAACGGCGCGATAGTGGGAGGGTCCAGCGCGGGTGCCATGGTCATGGGCTCCATGATGAAGCGGCCCTCCTCAGGACAGTGGGTCCAGGGGCTGGGCATCGCCCAGGCACCCGCCGTGCTACCCCATCACGAACGCAGCGACCCAGACGGGGTGGCCCTAGACCTATCGAGGACGGCGCCGCCGGGTCTCAAGGTCTTAGGGATTGACGCGAGGACCTGTTGCCTTGGTACACCGGGCCACTGGAGGGTCCTGGGCATTGGCAGGGTGGTCGCCTACCAGAAAGGCACCTGGAAGGCCTTCACCTCCGGTGAGGGATTGCCGGTGGGCTTTTAAGCCGTGGAGCCAAACGCCTCGGCTGTTTGTGTGACCAACCTCACACTTCAAATGTGCCGGAGTTCACAGAATTCTGCCGTCCCCTGGTGTTTAATTAGTCTACGGCGACGGACTACCGGGGGATGGGCATCATGTTGTGCCGACTTAAAAGCTGTACAAAGTGTGGCGGGGACCTGATCCTGGAGGAACCGGACTGGCGATGTGTCCAGTGCTCACAGTATTACTACGTCTGGATGCCTGGCCTCACGCTAGAAGCCGAGCGGCTTTACCCGACTGAACGCAACGGCGAGCTGCCTCACGCCACACTTGTCGGGCCGCGGGCGCCCGATCCCACTGAGGCCGGCAACACGAACGGTGACCACGAGTTCCAGGGTCCTCGAAGGGTGCGCAGCCGCGCCTACCGGCCGAGGACCCTGCGGAGCATCAACTCGGTGATCGACGCCAAGATCGTGGGTGACTCAAGGTGGTGGCAGCGTAACAGGGTGGTTATCGAGTACCTCGACAATGGGCTGTCGGTACCTGAAATTTCCCAGCTCACCGATCGTGGGCAGCGGCAGGTCAGGACGGTGCGGGAGAGGCTGGTGGACCTAAGGCAGGCTGCGTTGGCTATGGAGTAAGGCCAGCGTGTCGAACTTGGGGCGGATCCCTACGCGCTCCGCTGCCGCGTAGGGATTGTTTTTTGCCACAAACACCAGTTGCCTTGACAAGCTAAAGTAAACTGCTATAATAATTACTCGCAAATAGTTGCAACAGCATCGCATGGTAACTGTCTTTAAATGCAACCGGGATGTGGACCCCTACCTGCTGCGACCGTATCACCTGGTCCCCCTCTCGATTGCTGGGAACCCAGCGGGCAGGACGGCGGGCTAGGATAACCCATGAATGGAGGACAAGTGGCACCCGGTATTCGCAAGGTCCTGGTGGGTTTGGCTGTCGTTACCATTGGCACCCTGAGCTGCGGCCAGCAGTCCACATCTGTGCCGGCTGATTCTCCAAACCTCACGGGAGTCCCGATTAGCCCAGAAAGGTCCGCCGGGGCGGCTCCGCTGAGAGTGGTAAGTACCGTCTCGCCCATCACCAGCATTGTGGAGAACATCGGTGGCACACGGATCCGCCTGGAAGGCATCGTGCCCGAGGGGGTCAACTCCCACACATTTGAACCGGCCCCGTCGGTTGCCAGACTGCTGTCGGAGGCGGACCTGATAGTCGCAAACGGCCTGTTCCTGGAGGAGCCATCCCTCGAGATGGCCAAGGCAAGCAAGAAAGCAGGAGCGGTAATTCTGAAGCTGGCCGACCGGACCATTGCCCGCGACCAGTGGGTATTCGATTTCTCTTTTCCGGAGTCTGATGGTCACCCAAATCCTCATCTATGGACGACCCCGGTCCTTGCGCTGAAATACGCGGAGCTGGTCCGTGATGAGCTGGTGACCCTCGACCCTTCCAATGCCGGCTACTACAGGGAGAACTACCAGAAGCTGAAGGCCCGAATAGAGGACCTCGACAGAAGAATCGAAGCTGCCATCCAGACCATTCCTCCAGAGAATCGCCAACTCTTGACATATCACGACTCGTTCCCCTACTTCGGCCCCAGATATGGGATGAAAATCATCGGGGCGGTTCAACCCTCAGACTTCACGAAGCCGTCGGCCCGAGAGGTCGCCGGCCTGATTGACCAGGTCAGGGAAACTGGTGTGCCCGCCATCTTCGGCTCCGAAGTTTTCCCCAGCGATGTGATGGAGCAGATTGCCAAGGAGGGTGGCGCAAGGTTCATTGACGAACTGCGGGACGACGACCTGCCTGGAGCCCCTGGAGACCCACGCCACAGTTACCTGGGGCTGATGCTGGCGGATATTGAGATCATGGTCCCCAGATTGGGTGGCAATGTGGATGCCCTGGCAGGATTCGACCCAAGTTCTGTGTTTGAAGGTGAGAGCGGAGCCAAATATCCCTAACAATGGTCCTGTCATGCTGAGCATAGCGAAGCATCTACTTCTCGCTAGATTCTTCGTAGCTCCGCTCCTCAGAATGACAATAGCGAGGCAGGGTTATGCTGCATCCCTTTCCCCACGAAGTCGGACCTGGCGAGCCATTAGTCGAGGCAAGGAACGTTACCTGCGGCTACGACGGCCAGGCAGTGCTGTCCGACTTATCCCTGAGAATAATGCCCGGCGATTTCGTGGGCCTGCTGGGGCCCAGCGGCTCTGGCAAGACCACCCTTCTGCGGGCCATCCTTGGCGCTGTTGAGCTGTACCAGGGCCAGATACTGGTGCACGGGACCCCCACCACCCGAAAGAGGCCCCGGCTGGGATACGTACCCCAGCTAGAGACCATCGACTGGAACTTTCCTGTTACGGTGGAGGAGGTAGTGTTGATGGGACGCACCATGGACAATCCCTTCCTCCCCTGGCACAGAGGCCGCGACAGACGCCTGGCCTACGAGATGCTTCAGCGATTGGGCATCTCTCACCTCACGAAGCGCCACATACGGGAACTTTCGGGTGGGCAGCAACAGCGCGTCTTCCTGGCCAGGGCCCTGGTGAGCAGCCCGCAGCTCATGTTGCTGGATGAGCCCACAGCCGGCGTGGACATCAAGACCCGGGACGACGTGATGCACGTGCTGCACGAGCTGAATCACCAGGGTGTCACCATAGTCATGACCACCCACGAGATAAACGCCGTAGCGGCACACCTGCCCTGGGTCATTTGCCTCAACGGTCGCATCCTGGCCGAGGGCCCGCCAGCTCAGGTGTTCACCCCCGAGACCTTCAAGCTGACCTACGATGCCGAGATGCCGGTGATCCACCACCAGGGTATGACCCTCGTGGCGGAGGTCCCCCACGTGTTCGGCGGCAACGGTCCGGGCACCGCTCAGACTCCAGGGTCCGAAAGTGAGGGCGAGCGTGTTTGAGCCCTTCGAGTACCAGTTCTTCGTGAGGGGCATAGTCGCCGCAACTCTTGTGGGGGGACTGTGCGGCCTCATAGGCGTGTACATAGTGCTCAGGCGGATGGCCTACATCGGCCACGGCCTATCTCATGCCATCTTCGGCGGGGCCGTGGTCAGCTACGTACTATCCATCAATTTTTTCATCGGGGCCACTATCTGGGGGTTCCTGGCCGCCATGCTAATTACCCTGACAATCCGGAAGAGGCAGATTGGGGCAGACGCTGCCATCGGTATCATCACCACCGCCGCCTTCGCCCTTGGGGTTGCTATCATCAGCCGATACAAGACCTTCACCCGGGACTTTGAGGCTGCCCTGTTTGGTAACATGCTGGGAGTCTCCCAGGGTGACCTGCTTGCTATTGTAGCGGTGACCATAGGCACCGGGGTCATCCTGTTTCTCGGATACAAGCTTTTCCTGTTCGCTACCTTTGACGAGGAGGTGGCACGTTTCTATGGCGTACCTACTGTATGGGTGGATGCCATGTTCTCATTGGTGCTGGCCGCTACCATAGTCGTGTCCATGCAGGTAGTGGGGGTCACTCTCATCGCCGCCGCCATCGTCATTCCACCCATCGTAGCCCGCCTGCTTACCGACTCCTTCAAAACAATGATACTTCTGTCCACCGGGTTGGGTGCTTTCTGCGGCTTCGCCGGTATCTACGTCAGCTGGTATGCAGACGTGTCCTCGGGGGCCAGCGTTGTCCTCTTTTCTGCCATGCTGTTCCTGCTGGCGCTGGCCTTGAGCCCCCTGCGAAACCGATTAGCGTCGGCCAGGAGGAGGTCCGTCGGGGGTCTTGCACCACCATAATGGTGTTCGCCGGATATTAGCTACCCCCCGGTTCGCAGGCGCTCAGTAACCTCCCTTAATGGCCCCGGCTCCGATAGAGCCCCCTCTCCCACCACTTGGAGCGGCGGTCCCTCCATGAGGGCTTCCCTTGACCACCCTCTCAGCCCCCCACTATAATTGCTCTCAGAGGCGAGGGTGCTGCGCCGGGGGCTTCTCGGTGCGCGTACCACTCCCCTAAGGAGGCGTCGGGATGGCTGCGAGTCTGCAGGCCCGGGGATTGAGCAAGGAATACCACCTGGGCAGCGAACGACTCCGCGCGGTAAGCGATGTCTCCCTGGAGGTGTACCCCGGCGAGATTGTGGCCATTCTGGGCAGGCCGGGTTCGGGAAAATCCATGCTGCTACACCTCCTCGGCTGCCTTCAGAGGCCAGATTCGGGCGAGCTACGCATCGAGGGTCAGGAAACGACCCGGCTTGATGACGAGGAGCTGGCGCGAATCCGGGTCGACAAGATCGGCTTCATGTTCCAGGCCTTCAACCTCCTCCCCGACGAAACGACGGTGGTCAACGTGGAGCTGGCTCTTCGACACCAACAGCTATCGGCTCGGGAAAGCCGTCGGAAGGCGGAGGCAGCCCTCCGAACGGTAGGCCTCGAGAACCGTTTTGCACACACCCCTAGCCGGCTATCGCCCAGGCAGCGCCAGTGCATAGCCATGGCCCGAGCGCTGGTCAACGACCCGGCAGTTATCCTCTCCGACGAGCCCATAAGGGGGTTGGATAGCTCCTCGCGGGAAGAGGTGATGGGACTCTTCCAAAAGCTCAACGACGAGGGCAGGACCCTAATCATCACGACTCCCGACACGGCCATCGGCGCGTACTGCCGGAGAGTGGTGAGCCTGGCCGAGGGCAAGTTGGTGGCCGATAAGCTGGTCTCCAATAGACGAATCATCCCCCCATCTAGAATTCCCGGTACTCCCTCAGAAAGCGAAACCAGGGAAGAAGAGGTCGTCTGCCCGCGATGCAATTATGGAAACTCAGAGGAAG
This sequence comes from Dehalococcoidia bacterium, assembly GCA_965247295.1. Classification (GTDB taxonomy): domain Bacteria; phylum Chloroflexota; class Dehalococcoidia; order Lucifugimonadales; family JAGWBF01; genus CBDFGQ01. The sequence continues at coordinate 53,054 of CBDFGQ010000008.1, read as the reverse complement.
CGGAGACCTGCCGCAGGTGCGATTTTACCCTTCATCTCACCAAGGAGGAGCAGCAGTCCATTGAAAGCCGCCTCAGCAGTGCGGAAGGCCGCTGGCTGGGCGTAGAAAGCGCATCGGACGACGGAGCTGTCGCTGGACAGGAACTGATCGATGAGGCCAAGGAGGTACCCTTCTTTTCCGGACTAGGGGCCAAGAGCCTCCTCAAGGTTGTATGCGCCCTGGAGCCGCACCACTTTACGCCAGGGTCAGTGATAGTCAAAGAGGGGGATGAGGGGGACTCCTTTTACGTTGTCCGATCCGGGAGTGTCGAGGTATTCAAGAAGAGGGAAGGCGGGCCGGATATTTCGTTGGCCCAGCGGGGACCCAAGGATGGATTCGGAGAGATGGCCCTCCTAGCAGATGAGCCCCGCTCGGCCACCGTAATCGCCACCAGCGAGGTCGATGTATGGCGGCTCCCAAAGGAAGCCTTCCAGGAGCTCCTGCGCGAGAACCCCGCTCTCTATCTCTACTTCAACCGGCTGCTGGCGCAGCGGCTCGGTGACATCAACGAGCGAATCCACCCTGCGATTGAGTTCCGTTAGCGCCGCCGGAACGGCCGGCAGGCAGTTGCCTCAACTCCCATCCACACCCAGCCCCCGAAGCGTCACAGATTTCCCAGTTCTCGTCCTTCGACTGGCTGCTCTCTAAATGTTCGCAATCGAGCCCTTCGACGGGCCCAGACCAAACGGCATCAGCCTCGCTCATGGGGAGCCTTTCAGCAGGCTCAGGACAGGCCCATTGAACCGCGAGCTGAGCCGTTTGCAGCGGGCGCCGAGGAACTGGGGGTTCACACAGGTTTTTTGGTGACATCGGCGAGGCGGGCCGGCCTGGGGAGCTCATCCGGGTCTACTGGGACCTCGATGATGCTGGGAACGCCGCACTTCATCGCCTCCAGGAAGGCATCTCCAATCTCCTGGGGCCGTTCCACGTAGAAGCCCTTGGCCCCAAAGCACTCGGCGAACTTGTCGAACCTGGGATTTCCAATGTCCGCACCCACGTAGCGCTCGTTGAATGCATACTTCTGGTAGGCCTTCTCAGAGCCCCAGCAGCCGTTGTTCAGGATGACGGTAATCACATTGAGCCCGTAGCGCACCGCCGTCTCCAGCTCCTGGGCGTTGAACAGAAAGCCCCCATCGCCGTTCATATTGACCACGGTCCGATCGGGCATGGCCAACTTGGCCCCGAGAGCCTCTGGGAACCCGAACCCCAGTCCACCCAGGTCCAGGGACACCAGAAGACTACGGGGCTGATGAAAGACCAGCCGGTCCTGCCCAAATGCGGGCGTGACCCCCGCGTCGAGAGAGACTATCGCATCCTTCGGGATGACCTTTCGCAGCTCGTTGTACACGCTTTGGGGCTTTATTGGCTCAGTGCCCCGGTCGGCCTCATCCTCCAGGCGCCGCCACCGCACCTTGCACAGCTCGCCAACCTCGGCGACCCACGCCTGATTGGGCGGCCTTTCCGCCTCCCGTACCAGGTCCAAAAGCTGGGCGCACACGGCCCCGGCGTCGCCCTGGACGCCCACCGCCACGGGGTAGTTCCGCCCGATCTCCTCTGGATCGATCTCGATCTGTATGATCGGCATATCCTTGGGAATGAACCGGTTGTCGTAAAAGGTGGTTCCGTGAGACAGGCGTGTACCCACGGCCAGCAGGAGGTCGGCCCTCTTCAAGGCTTCCACCGCCTCGGGGGCGCCCAGCCTGCCGATGTGTCCCAGAAAAGAGGGGTGTGTATTCGGGACGGCGTCCGCTCGTCCGTAGGTCGTCACCAGGCCCGCCCCCAGCAGGTCGGCCAGCTCTACCACCTCTTTGCCACACAGGCTCCACTCAACGCCCCCACCGGCCATGATAATGGGGCGCTGCGCCGAGAGGAGAACCCGGGCAGCCTTTTCCACCATCTCTTTATCTCCCCTTAGCCTTACCTGGCCCACCCGGTAGGTCTCGGGAGCCGGGAGCTCTACATCCACCTCTGCCCCCACCATCAGGTCCCGGGGCAGGTCCACCAACACCGGGCCCATCTTGCCCGAGGTGGCAACACGGAAGGCGTGGCGGATGAGCTCGGGCATTCGCTCCACCTTCGTCACCTGAAAGGCGGCCTTGGTAATCTGGCGGAACAGGGAGACCTGATCGAACTCCTGGAAGGAGTCTCGGTGCTGGTGCTCCCGGGAGACCGACGGCGCCAGCACGACGAGGGGTGAGTGGGCCACGTAGGATGCCGCCACCCCGAAGGTCAGGTTAATGACGCCGGGGCCGTTGGTGGCCATGCACACCGCCGGCTGGCCCGACACCCTGGCATACCCGTCTGCCATCAGGGCGCCGGCCTGCTCATGGCGGACACCTATGAACTCTATGTCCGTCCTGTCGTGGGTCGCGTCCAGGACGTCGAGGAAGGCGGAACCCACTATCCCAAAGATGTGCTCCACCCCCTCGGCCCTGAGGGTCTCCACTATGGCCTCGCCAATTCCCATCCGCCTAGACATGACAGACCTCTCCCTTTGATGGAATCAGGATAGCTTCACGAGCTTCCGCACTATCTGGCTGACTGCGCAGACCCCGCAGGCGTGCCCTCTAACTCCCATGGATATGGGCCCGTCCTACCCCTGCTACGGACCTGTGGCAACAAAAAAGGTCACGGCTGGCGAAGGTGCCCAGTGCCTTCGTAGTCAACTTCCAAGCTATCGGGTTGGATGGCGACACGATACTCACTCCTGGCATGGTCCAGAGTCAGTTTCCCTTGCAAGACATCCCACGCCACCGCCTCGGGGTCCCGCTGGGATGGGTCGCCGAAACCGCCCCCTCCAGCCAGCTCTGCCCTTACCACGTCCCCTTCCTTCAGCTCTAGCATCCACTTGGATGGCAGTGTTCGGTTCTCGGCATCTGGGTTGAGGTATATGGTGCAGGGCGTGCCCGATTTTCCCCCGGAGAGACCGTAGGGCAGGTAGCGCCGCCGGTCGGAGCGTACCTGCACGGTCGCCTCGGGCGCCAGGATACGGTACTGGCGGACCAGGCCCAGCGAGCCCCGGTACTTGCCCGGGCCGCCGGTGTCCGGCAGGAAGCCGTATTGCTCCACCAGAAACGGCTGCTCCGCCTCCATGAGCTCGATGGGCGTGTTGGCCAGGTTCAGTACGGGCACCGGGCCACCATCGACGCCATCCGCATTGGGCCCGCCTCCGGTTCCCGTGATGTTGTGAAACTCCAGGAAAAGGAAGGGTGTGCGATCGGGGTAGTACCCAGCTATACTGATGCCCAGCTCCCCGCTTCCCCAGCAGGCAGGGATCCGGTCGGGGATGAGCTGGGCCAGGGCCCCGAACACGGTCTGCATGACTCGGAACCCACCCAGGCCCCGGGCGGCCACGGGAGCGGGGTGAACGGGATTGACGTACGTCCCCTCGGGTGCATACACCTTGATAGGCCTGAAGTATCCGGCGTTGTTGGGAAGCTCGTGGCTGAGGAGGCAGCGGATCGCCGCGTACACGCATGACTGGCTGAAAGGGAAGTTGGGGTTGATCGAGCCCTTGCACTGGGGCGAGGTCCCGGTGAAATCGACGTGCACCTCGTCACCCTTTATGGCCAGCTTCACGTGAATGCGTATGGGCCCGGGATCGATGCCGTCGTCGTCTATGTAGTCGGTAAACTCGGCCTCTCCCTGGGGAAGGGCGGAAATCTCAGCCCGGGTGAGCCGCTCGGTGTAGTCCACCAGCTCGCCCATGTAGCCCTGTAGACCCTCCACTCCGTGCTCTTCCGCCAGCTTAATCAGCTCTCGCTCTCCCCCGTACACGGCCGATATCTGTGCCCAGAGGTCGCCCAGCACCTTTTCCTGCACCCTGACGTTCTGCTGGAGCAGGCGGAACAGGGTATGGTTGGCGGTGCCACGTTCAAAGAGCTTCAGGGGTGGAATCCGCAGCCCTTCCTGATAAATCTCGGTGTTATCGCAGGCGTTGCCGCCCGCAACCCGGCCGCCGATGTCGGTGTGGTGGGCGATGACGACCACAAAACCCAGCAGCACGTCGCCGACGAAGACCGGCTTGAACAGGAAAATATCGGGCAGGTGGCTGGCCCCCTCATAGGGGTCGTTGTTTATGAAAATATCGCCCGGCTGGACATCATCCCGATATACCTTCAGCACGCCCTCCAGGGCCGGCATTATGGCACCCAGATGCATGGGGAGGGAGAGGCCCTGGGACACCATTTCCCCCTGGGGATCACAGATAGCCGTGGAGAAGTCCATGGACTGCTTTACCACCTGGGAGCGGGCCGTACGAACCACCGTAACCACCATATTGTCGGCGATGGTGGCCAGAGCGTTTTTAACGAGTTCCTGCGTGATTGGGTCCCGCTGCATAACGGCTCCCTTTCCTGTAATTCGCCCTAGGAGGGCTACCCACCCGGGATCTGGCGGTCCACCTCTACGACTATATTACCCCAGCTGTCCAGCCCGGCCCGGCAGCCTGGCGGAACTACCGTGGTGGAATCATACTCCTCAACGATTAGTGGCCCCTCGGATAGGCCTCCCACCAGTGCAGTCCGGACGATAACGGGAGTTTCCAGCCATCCGTCTCGGGCACCGAAATACGCACTCCGCTCTTCGTGCACTGCCGGCGTGGACACGGCATGGGACTCTTCCAGAGCATGGATGTCAATGCCCTCGGGCACCCGCGGCGATAGGGGCAGGCCCCGTCCCACCACCTTCAATGACACCAACTGCAGGCGCTCGTCATCAGAGCGGTAGCCGTAGGTTTTCTCATGCTCCTGGGCAAAATCTTCCGCCAGGGCAGCCAGGGCGTCACCGTTTACCGGCCACTGCGGAACGGGGATGGTCAGCGCCGTGTTCTGGCCCACATACTGGACGTCGGCGAAAAAGGACAGCTGCTGGCGCCCCTCATCGAAGCCTTCGCTGTCCAGGTTGTGCCTTGCCTCCTTTTGCATGGAGCCCAGTTGGTCGTTCAGCTCCTCCAGGCTTACCTGGGCTAGATCGCGGAAGAAGGCGTGAACCAGGTGGTGCTCCACGTCGGCGAAGAGAAGGCCCAGGGAACTGAACAGACCGGCCATCGGGGGGATGATCACCTTGGGCATTCCCAGAGAGCGGGCCATGGCGGCGGCGTGCACGGGCCCGCTACCGCCAAAGGCGAAGTTTACAAAGCGCCTGGGGTCCCTCCCGCGCTCGGTAGATACGCTACGCAAGGCCCGGATCATGCTGGAGTTGACGATGGCATGTATCCCGTAAGCGGTGTCGGCCGCCGAAAGGCCCATGGAGTCGCCCAAGAGGCCAATGGCCGCCTCAGCCCTTTGGGCATCTATCTTGAGGTTACCTCCCAGAAGATAGTCCCGGTTTAGGTAGCCCAGAACAACGTTGGCGTCGGTAACCGTGGGCTCGGTACCACCCTGGTCGTAGCAGATGGGCCCTGGCTTAGCCCCGGCGCTGCGAGGACCTACCTGTAGGGCCCCACCTTTGTCTAGCCACGCTATGCTTCCCCCACCCGCACCCACCTCGGCGATGTCAATTGTGGGGACCCGGACGATGTAGCCCCCACCTCTCAGGAGGCGATGGCCCTGGCTCATGGCTCCGCCCACTTCATATTCAGGGGCCAGGGTAAGCTGGCGGTCCTCCACGATGGAGACTTTGGCGGTGGTGCCGCCCATGTCAAAGGTGATGATATCCCTCTCGTCTAGCCGTTCGGAGAGGCGAAGGGCTCCAATTACCCCGGCGGCGGGGCCCGACTCGATGATGTAAACCGGGGTCCGTGAGGCCGCCTCCGCGGTCATGACGCCGCCGTTGGACTGCATAATTAGCAGGGGAGCCTCGATACCCATCGCGGTAAGCTCCTCGCCCAGAGCCTGGACGTACCGCTCGAGCACCGGCCGGATATATGCGCTGATGACCACGGTGCTGGTCCGCTCATACTCCTGCATCTGCGGTAGCACTTCTGAGGATGGGCAGATACACATCTGGGGATGGGTGGCCCTTAGGCGCTCCGCCACGGCCAACTCATGTTCGGGATTGGCATAAGAATGGAGGAAGCAGATGGCCACGGACTCTATCCCATCGTCAACCATGGCCCGGCAGACGTCATCCACAGCCTCCATGTCCAGCGCCTGGAGCACCTGCCCCTTATGGTTTAGCCGCTCGGGGACCTCGTAACGATACCTCCGCTCCACCAGAGGGTCGGGCTTGCGCCAGGTGAGGTCGTAGAGTCTGGGAATTCGGTAGCGTCCAATCTCCAGAACGTCACGGAACCCCTTGGTGGTAATGAGGCCGATCTTCGGGCCACTCCGCTCGATAATGGTATTGGTGGCGACGGTAGTGCCGTGGTCCACCTCCGTGATCGCCTTCCCACCGACACCGCCGACATCTATCGCCTGACGCACTCCCTTCACGATGCCACGGCTGTAGTCATCCGGGGTCGAAGGCACTTTCCTGCTAATCAGGCTGCCGTCGTCCCCCAAGAGCACCACGTCGGTGAAGGTCCCCCCCACGTCTATGCCGAGCCTGTAGACGACCATACCTCGCTCCCTTCGGATATGCACGGTAAAGGGTCAGATCGCCTTAGCGACCATGGGACACGGCCCGATTCCCTGCCACTTGAATACAGGCCAATTACCAGCGGAACGATGCCCCACCTCGGGACTCACTGGTAGAATAGTCGCGCAGAAGAGCCCAGTCAATAGCTGCCCATGTAGTGTACTCAACCATCTCAAACATCGGACTCCGCTTGCCCACGGGTATAGACCTTATCCAGGCTGTCCTCCACTAACGAGGGGCCCACCTGCCAAGCACCCCTTGACAACCTCTCTGACACATGATTTCATATTACGCACACCTGTTCTAATTCCTTTCCCCATCGATGGATGAACAATGCGATGGGGGTGCGGTCACCCCCTCTCTCACTCTCCCCCATCTAGGGGGCGAGAAAGCGGTCCCTTCCCCCATTCAGGGGGAAGGTTAGGATGGGGGTGATCCCCCCACCTCAATCCTCCCCCCCGTTGTGGGGGAGGAGGTTCGCTGACATCATATAGTTGGAGGAACGATGACTCCAGTGGCCTATCGAAATGAGTAGGGTGCGCTACGAAGAGATTCACGCCGCCAGCGCGCTTAACCGCGTCCAGGGGATGGGGTTCAAGTGGTCCCTTAACCCCTACAGGGGGTGCCCCCACGGTTGCCACTACTGCTTCGCCCGCAGGTACCACTACCTTCTTGACCTGGATCCCGGCGACGACTTCTCCGGGATCGTATTTGTGAAACTCAATGCCCCAGAAAGGCTGCGCCACGAGCTCACGCGGCCCTCCTGGAGGTTCGAGCTTGTGGCCGTGGGAACGGCCACCGACCCCTACCAGCCCGTCGAGGGCAAGTACCGCATAACGCGCAGGTGCCTGGAGACCTTATGCACGGCGGGCAACCCCGTCAGCATAGTCACCAAGGGGACGATGGTGGTGCGGGACCTTGACGTGCTGGCCGATCTGTCCAAGCGGGCCGGATGCACCGTCTGCTTTAGCTTGACCACCCTTGACCGGACCCTGTGGCGCCGGCTTGAGCCGGGCACCCCACCACCTCAGAAGCGTCTGGCGGCCATGGAGAAGCTTGCTTCGGCGGGAGTAAATGCGGGGGTGCTCCTCGCACCCATCATACCCGGAATAACCGATGATCCCCCTAATCTGGAGCAGGTTGCCAGGGCCGCCAGCGACCACGGGGCCCGCTTCCTGGGGTCAAGCGTCCTCTATCTCAAGGAGGGAACGAAGGAGCACTTCCTGAGCTTCCTACACCGGGAATATCCCAGCCTGGTGGACGGCTACGCGAGGCTTTTTCCAGGCGCCTTTCCACCCCGCCGCTTGAAGCAGGACATCCAGGAGAGGGTGTCAGGCCTCAGGAGCATCCACGGCCTGGCAGAAAGGGGTGAGGAGCCGGAGGTTGCGAATAGGACCCGTCAGTTGCAACTCGCCCTCTGAAGGCGGAGAGACGTCATCGGGCTAGGACTATTTCCGAAGTGAACACTGATCCTGAACTGATCTAGGACTCGGCGATCTAGCTGTCTCATTGCTGGCCCATGGGTGCCGAAACTCGACATACGATCTAGCTTTTGTAGTCTCCAGTTCTAGCTTACAGTTAACGACGAGCTCAATGGCGCACTGTTGACTCCTGAACACGGCTTCAACTACCCTGCGCACTATCTTGACAATTCTCTGCATATCCTGCAATCTTGCTACAGGCAGCTTACAGTTTAATAAGGAGGCGTAAGAATGGAGGATGCAATGAGGGAACGCCTGCAGGTAGCGGCAGAGCAAATAAGCGAGGTCCGTAGATCAATCGGGAGTGAAGGGCAAGTCTACCGCCTTGACGTAGCACTTCAGGCCCTACAGGGTGTCATATCTCTGCTCGAAACTTCGCCGCTTAGCCCAAATGGTTACATATCCCTAAGCACAGAAAAGAGTAACGGGTTCCCCATAAATGTAGTGTGGCCGCGCCCTAGGAAGAATCAGCGGTTCGACGGCGTGTTACTGAAGAATGGCAAGATCCGCCTTGCAGATGGACGTGGTCCCTTTACACCAAGTGCGGCCTGCAGCGCTCTTGTCAAAGGCTCCTTTAATGGCTGGCGAGAGTGGAAGTACCTCGACCCAGGGGAAGAACAGGAGTGGCTGCCAATCGCCGAACTTCGTCTGGCTGGATCTTTCGACTAGAGCGCTGCACAGAAATATACGGTACTGCCGAGGTCAAGACACTTCAGCGCCTTCAATCCCTGCTAATGGCAAGGGATGTTGCGAGCGGTGCATAGCCTGGACGTGCGGCCGGCTAATCTCCGCTCTTTCTTCGACAAGCTCAGGGTTAGGGTTGTTGGGAGCCACTCCAATAGTCGCCCGCCCCTCGACGAATGGTGGCCTACGCTCCCAGGGTGCCCGCAGCTACCGTAGACCTGCGGTAGACCTGGATGCGGTGGCGGCAGCTCTCCACCACCAGGACCCTGTCCTGGGAATCCACCTTTACGGCCGTAGGGCCCCAGAACAGCTTTATCGTGCTCCCCGACTGGTACCGAAGGAAATCCGCCCGCCAGGGCTCAAGTTCAGGCTCCAGATTGGCGCCTTCCCACTCTTCCCACAGGTCCTGGTTGCGCATGAACCACATTTGCGCCCACTTGGACCAGCCCGACTCTCCCCGGAGCTTGGCTATGAAACTGCCGTCGGGACCCAGCACCTGCACCCGTTCGTTGCCCCAGTCGGCAACGTAGATGTTGCCCTCCCGGTCCACCGCTACGCCTGACGGCCTGTGAAACTCCCCATCTCCCTGGCCGGGGCTGCCCCAACTCTTTAGGTATCTTCCATCGGGGTCGAACTTCTGTATGCGGTCGTTGCGCCAGTCGGCGACGTACACGCTGCCCGCCCCGTCCACCGCTATCCCCCAGGGTACGTTGAACTGCCCCTCTCCTCTGCCTTCCCTGCCCCAAGTGCCCAGGAACCGACCTTCCACAGTGTACCTTTGGACGCGGCTGTTTAGCCCGTCAACCACCAGGAGGTTCCCGTCCATATCAAATGTGATGCCCGTGGGCCTGTCAAACTCGCCCGCCCCGGTTCCCTTGACACCCCACTTGGCCAGGAATTTACCTTCTTTATCGAAGATAGAAACCCTGTGCAGGGCCTCGTCGGTTATGTAAAGGTTCTCGTCGCTATCGATGGCGATGCCGGCGGGCCACATCAGCTGCCCGTCTTCGCTACCGCCCGTGCCGAACTCGCCCAGGTAGTCCCCCTCTATGTTGCATAGGGTGACTCGCTTTTGGAACATGGTGTTGGCCACCTCCATGTGGCCGCGGTTTATGACGTAAATACGGCCGTTGGGGGCCACGGCGAAATCAACGGGGTTAAGGAATCCAATTCCCCTCAGGGCGTAACACCCTACCGTATGGCTGTACTGAAACGCGGTATTGGCGCCCATCTACGTCCTCGCTTGAGGTGAGCTCAATATCTACCGAGCCGGCGTCACGCCAGCTGGAATTCCCTCGTGGATACTACAAGCTGGAGCATCTCGCTCACCCTCAGGGCAGAAGCGCGGTTTTCGCCGTTGGCTTCAGACCTTAGCTCACCCCCCTGGGAGGCATGGGCCAGGAGCTCCTGCCTGGTGTCCTCCGACACGCTCAGCGGGCCTATGATGTCTAGACAGCTGCTCACCAGGCCCTCGGGAGATATACGGTCCCCCTGGGCCACCACGCGATCGATGATGGACCTGACCCCCGGCTGGTCTATGTCGGCGAATTGACTGACGGCAAAGTTCACCCGGTCCACCAGGCTGCCCGTGGTGATCCACTCCACCCCCGTGTGCCAGCCCTCGACACTGGGCGGGTCAAGGAGCTGCTGGCCCATGTATCCGATCGCCAGGCCCAGCTGCACGTCGTCGATCTCCGGGAAGCGGTTCCATCCGGCGAGCCGAACGGCCCCAACCACCAGCTCCACCGGGCTCTTGACCTTCTTGAACGCCGCCTCTTTGAAGAAGTCGGAGTTGAAAAGGACCCTCAGCACCGAGCGAATATCGTACCTGTGCTCGAGGTAGGCGTCCATCAGGGTCGCGATGGCCTCGGGGTCCTGGGGAGGCACCGTCTCCCAGGCGGGCACCTGGGGCTCGTCGGCCACGAAGAAGTTGTACAGGTGCCGGGCGATGAACCGGGCCGTGGCCGGCTGACTGCACACGATATTTATGATGTCCTCTCCGTTGAAGCTGCCCGTGTGGCCCAGGAACGACTTCTCGCCGTCGTCGTGGTCGTCCTCCCTGTACTGGAACTGCCAGTCCAGCCGCGCGTAGGGCTCCACGGAGTCCTGAGCGGAGCGGGCCGTGTGCAGGGCGGCATTTTGTATCGTCCACCCGGTAAAGGCGCGGGAGCACTGCCTCACGTCGTCCTCGGTGTAGTTCCCCACGCCCATGGAGAATAGCTCCAGCAGCTCCCGCCCGAAGTTCTCGTTGACCCCCTCACTGTGGTTGTCCTTGTTGTCCAGCCAGAAGATCATCGCCGGGTCCTTGGACAGCTGCACCAGCAGGGTATCGAAGCTCCCGAGCCCGTAGAGGCGGAACATTTCCACCTGGTTGAGGATAGCCTTGGGTTGGTTGAGCTTGGTGTAACCGGTGGCGAAGATGCCGTGCCAGAAGAGGGCCAGCTTCTCCTCCAGGGGCCGATGAGTCTTGATCATGCGGTATACCCAATACGTCTGGGCGTTTGGGAGGAGCGTCAGGTTGTTCTGGCCCGTATGGTACCGCCTGACAAGGTCATCGTCCTCCAGGCCGGGAGGCGCGTCCTCGGGATGCACCAGCTCCTCTACTGTGGCCTCGTAGCCCCTGGCCAGATAGCCCTCAAGCTCCTCGCGCGTCGCCCCGAACCCGGCGCGTCGCAGCAGATGGGCCATCAACGCTAGCTCTTCCTGCGGCATACCCCAGCCTCCCCGGTTATTCGGAGTTTATTATCCCCCGAACGCTCCGCCCACACAAGGTAGTCTGCCCCCCGGACGATGGCGAGTATATCGGGCACCCAAATCGCTGTCAACGGCCTCAATCATATGCGGATAGAGCGATTGTAAGTGGCTCAGAGGCCTACCTCATCTCGCCAGGGTGCTCCGGCCTATGAGACTTGCCTGGCTATGGAGAATACTTCTCCTGCCACCAGCGCGCGATGTCTATTCTCCGGGCGAACCACACGCCGGGCTTGCCCCCGGCATACTCCAGGAAACGGCGCAGCCCCGCCGCCCTGGACGGCTTACCGATAATCCGGCAGTGCATCCCCAGCGACATCATCTTGGGATGGGTGGCGCCCTCCTCGTACAGAAGGTCAAAGGTGTCCCGGGCCGCCTGGTAAAAGTCACTCCCCAGGGTCATTCCACCGCGCCAGAACTTGGTGTCGTTTACATCCAGGGAATAGGGGATGACCAGCCAATTCTTGCCATTCACCTCGGTGTAGTAGGGCAGATCGTCGTTGTAGGCATTGCAATCGTACAGGAACCCCCCCTCCTCTACCACCAGCTCCCGGGTGTTCACGCTGGAATGGCGAACGTACCATCCCAGAGGACGCTGCCCCGTGGTGCGAGTGATCGATTCCACGGCCTTTCCTATGGCCTCCCGCTCGGACTCCCGGTCCATCGTGTGGTACTGCTCCCAGCGGTAGCCATGGCCAAAGATCTCATGGCCACGGCGCACGATCTCGGGGCCCACCTGGGGATTCCGCTCCAGGGCCACGGCGCAGCAGTAGAAGGTGGCCTTTACGTCGTGCCCGTCCAGAATGTTGAGGATGCGCCACACCCCCACCCGGCTACCGTACTCGAAGAACGACTCGTTGACCACGTCCCGCTGACCCGCCGGCACCGGCGAGGCGATCTCACCCAACGTCTCCCCCCGGGGATCACCGTCGAGGACGGAGTATTCAGAGCCCTCCTCGTAGTTGACCACCACGGACACCGCGATGCGCGCACCGTTGGGCCACTCCACCACGGGCGGGTTCGGACCATATCCTACGAAGTCCCTTTGCATCGTGCGTGCCTCCCTCTTCAAGAGTTTGCATAGTAGCGCGCCCTCACCCGAGACGTTACACACGTCCTGTCAGCCCCGGTGGTTAGTGCCCGCGGTGTAGCTGGGCGTAGCCGTCAACAGTGGGCCTGGTTGACCCCCCCTTCCGGCTCCGATTAGCTCACCGGCTAGGGGGAGTACTTTTCCAGCCACCACCGCGCGATGTCAATTCTGCGGGTGAACCACACGCCGGGCTTGCTCTTGGCGTACGCCAGGAACTGGCGCAGCGCCGCAGACCTGGACGGCTTGCCGATGATCCTGCAATGCAGCCCAACGGACATCATCTTGGGATGGGTGGCGCCTTCCTCGTAAAGTTGGTCAAAGGTGCTCCGGGCAGTCTGGTAAAAGTCGTTGGGCTGGGTCATTCCACCCCGCCAGAACTTGGTGTCGTTGACCTCCAGGGAATAGGGGACAACCAGCCATTTTTTGCCCTTAACCTCCGTGTAATAGGGCAGATCATCGTTATAGGCATTGCAATCGTAGATGAACCCTCCCTCCTCCACCACCAGCTCCCGCGTGTTCACGCTGGGCCCATAGCGCGTGTACCAGCCGAGGGGACGCTGGCCCGTGGTGCGGGTGATCGACTCAACCGCCTTTCGGATGGCCTCCCGCTCGGCATCGCGGTCCATCCTGTAGTACTCCTCCCATCGGTAGCCGTGGCCGAAAACCTCGTGGCCACGGCGCACGATCTCGGGGCCCACCTGTGGATTCCGCTCCAGGGCCACGGCGCAGCAGTAGAAGGTGGCCTTTACGTCGTGCTCATCCAGGACATTTAGGATGCGCCACACCCCCACCCGGCTGCCGTACTCGAAGAACGACTCGTTTGCCAGGTCCCGTTCACCGACGGGCACCGGCGAGGGCGCCTCACCCATCAACTCCCCACGAGGATGGCCCTCGAGGACCGAGTATTCGGAGCCCTCCTCGTAGTTGACCACCACGGACACGGCGATGCGCGCGCCGTTGGGCCACTCCACTACGGGCGGGTTCAGGCCATATCCCACGAAATCCCTTTGCGTCATGTCAGCCTCCCTGTAGAAGAGTTACGTGAGCAGCGTGCGTTCATCCTTCGCCTGCAGCCAGCCGCTCTGGTGGCACGGCTTCAGGGGTGATTGTATCTGCCCGTTCCCAGGAGCGCAAGCTAAGCCGCCGCGTTGGGCCTATAGGCGGGCGCCGCAGGGCTGCCCAGCGTCGCCATCGGATTGGGACACGGCTCGGTAATGCTCCGGACCTGGTATGTTAGACTCATCCTCAGGCCACCTCTGGCAACACATATGTGAGTTATGTTAACAATGTCGCTGGCGATATTCTTTGCAGAATAGCCCCACAGACCGTCCCCTCTCCACCCACCGGTCCCGCTACGGCCAGCTGGTCGATGCCCTCCGATTCCTAGACTTTCGAGTGCTGTGGGCCTCTACGCTCTGCAATCAGCTGGGGCAGGGCATGCTGCAGGTACTGCTGGGATGGCTGGTATTCGATATGACGGGCTCCGGGGCACTGGTGGGCGCCGTATTCGCCGTGCGCTCGGGGCCCAGCCTTGTGGCGGGGTTTGCCGCCGGGTCCATCAGTGACCGGATGGACCGCCGGACCGTGATGCGAATGGCAGGGTGTGGCACGACACTGGTGGCCGTGGCAATGGCCCTTCTGCTTTACACCGATCGGGTAGCGGTCTGGAACCTGATGCTGGCCTCCTTCCTTTTTGGCACCCTGCAGGCCTTCTATATGACGGCACGCCAGGCCTTCGTGTACGACATCGTGGGGGCACGGGGAGTCATAAACGGCATCGCTTTACTCTCTCTGGCCCAGCGAGTCGGGGGGGTACTCGGTGCGCTGCTGTCAGGCGTCCTCATCCAATGGCTCGGGCCTGCCACCGGCGCCGCGGCCATGGGCGCGAGCTATGGCCTGGGCTTCATCGGGATGTATGGACTGCGACATCGGGGCGACGCGGCTCCTCGCGTCACGGAGCCCATGTTGCAAAACCTGCGTCACTATCTCACGGCATTAAGGACCAACCGACTCTTGCTGAGTCTGATGCTCACCACCGCCGCGGCGGAGACCCTGGGCTTTTCTCATCAAATCCTGTTGCCCATTCTGGCAAAGGACATCCTGCACGTGGGAGCTACCGGACTGGGAGTTCTCACCGCCTTCCGGTTCCTCGGCGGAGCGCTGGCGGTCTTTGTGGTAACGGCGCTGGGGCAGGTACGCCGGCGCGGACTGCTCATGCTGATGGTGCTGGCATTGTTTGGCGCCGGAGAGGTGATGCTGTCTCAGTCGACCGCCTTCTGGATGGCCGTGGTGTTTCTCATCTTTACCAACATGATGGCGTCAGTCCAGGAGATCCTGCACCATACCCTGTTACAGCTCAGCGTCCCCGACGAGCAGCGCGGGAGGGCCATGGGCGCCTACATGGTTGGGATCGGAACGGCGCCTGTGGGGCAGTTGGAGATCGGATACCTCGCGGGAGCCACCACCGTCCGTGTGGCCCTGCTGGCCAACGGCCTCGGCCTGGCCGCCCTGGCCCTGGTACTCGGAGTGATCCTGCCTCGCCTGAGGCGGCTCTAGGCCAGCCGCCGCGTTAACAATAGGCGACCTATCATTGATCCGGGGCGCCCGCCGTCTTCACGACGTAGAAAGCGCAGTACCTCATGGGTTTTGGGTCCGTCATGTATATGAATCCGCCAAGTACATCGTCTGATTCCGCCTCAACCAGCCGGCAGCCGTATCCCACCAGCAGGTCCAGCACCATCCGCTCGTCATAGAGCTGGAACGTGCGACTGACGCCGTAGTCCCGGTCGAAGACGGTCTCTACCCCCTGGCCCACCTTGAACATGAGCTGCAGGACGCCACCAGGGCGCAGGACCCTCACCAGCTCCCTAAGGGTGACGTCAGTAGCCACCTCAGGGGGGTCCGTCATGTGCTGGATGTGCTGGATCACCGAATTACACATGACGAAGTCGAACGACTCGTCGCCGAAGGGAAGCGGTTCCTGCAGGTCCGCCACCTGGAGACGATCGGCAATCTCTGGATGCCGCTCCGCAGCCACTCGGATATTCTCCGCGACCGCATCCACGCCGTGGATGTCGCACCCACGGCTCCAGAGAAAGTAAGCGTCCCGAGCGCCCGCGCCACATCCGGCATCCAGTCCACGAGGTCCCGGGGCCAGCTCCGTCAGCCGGTCCAGAATGTCCATGTCTCCCCGGAAGGCAGGATGGGAGACATCCGTGTATACCGACTGGATGAAATCGTGCGATACATCGGCGTAGCGCCGGGCGTGCTCTCGGTAGAAGTCCAGCGAATTGGCCTCCATACTCGCGCCTCCCAAAACCGTGTTGACGCGGGCATGGTATAGCGTTCAGGAGCTGGACGCAAGCCTTCAGATATGGTCTAGGCTTCAGGCAGACCGGCAGCGTAGCCACGCCACCATCCGTTCGAGTCTCCCTTGGGATGGGGCAGCGGGTACACGGTGGCTACCGCCGAACGCATAATTAGCTGGTGTACGTCCCTGTGCTTGAACAGGATGGTCTCCTTGTCCGCTGCCACCACATCTCCCTTGAGTTGAAAGCCGTTGACCAGGTACACACTTACCTGCCGGTTGGCGATTCGCGCCTCCTCCAGAAACCGATCGATCAGCGATACCTGACCCCCGTTAATTGACTCCGACATGTTCTCACTCCCTACATTGGTCTGCGACTCCGACATGTTCTCCCTCCTTAGATTTAGTCTGCCACGGCTCATTCCCGTGCACTGTGGGCACCATCCTTTCCCGGCGCCGTCGAAATAGGCTTGCCCAATGCTATATGGCCCACAACACGACGGCAAGAATTAGATAACAGGTCAAGAGCTCTGCTCCCTCCAGCCAGTTGCTGCTGCCATCCAGGAGCACCGGTATCATGAGTAGCAGCCCCGCGGCCAGCGAGATGAGCTCGATGGGGCCGAAAATAAGCCCCATTGGCTGACCCATGGCCAGGCTGATCAACACGATGGCCGGCAGCACCATACATGCCACCTGGGCAGCGGACCCCACCGAAATGGTCAGGCTGAGGTCCATCCTGTTTCGCAGCGCCACGCTGATGGCCACAATGTGGTCCACCACGTTCCCGAAGATGGGAATCAGTATCAGCCCGATGAAGACCTGGGAGACCCCCGTCTCTTCCACGAAGGGCATGATGCTGCTCACGAGGAGCTCAGAGGTCAGTACGATGCCGCCCGTTGAGCCCGCCAGTACCAGGAACCCTTTGAGGACCGACCAATTGGGTCCGCCGCCTTCGTTCGACTCCTCGGGTTGCCTGCCAAGTGAGAACGTTACCGCCAGTCCATAGATGATAAGTAGAAGTACACACAACGTCGGGGCGAGGTAGCTTGCAGTTGCATGGGCTCGCTCGGGCGCCAGCATGAGCATGACGCTGGGAAGGCCGATGGCACCAGGGCGATGGCCATGAGGGTGAAGTTAATCTGAACCAGTTGCCGGCTGAAGCCCAGCTCCTTGTGCTTGAATCCGCCGAGGAGGAGGCTCGTCCCGAGGACCAGGAGTAGCTGCCCAAGGATGGACCCGATGAGTGTGGTGCGTACCACCAGGAACAGCCCATGGCTCAAAGCGACGATGGATATTATCAACTCCGCCGCGTTGCCAAAGGTTGCGTTAAGCAGTCCCCCGGAAACAGGTCCGAACCTCGAGCCTAATGACTCCGTAGCCTGGCCGAGCCGATAACTTAGTGCCACGCAAGATAATGCCGAGCAGGTAAAAACGAAGATTGCGCCAAAGCCGTATAGGGTGCCCAGAAGCGCCAGTGGGACGAAGACGAGCATGGCATTGGCGACGGTCCCCTTATTTGCCCACCGTTTTATTACCCTTGAATACACCGCAGGACCGGCGGCTGGCTTGGGTACATGAGGACCCGCCATCCTGGCCTCGCCGCTACTCATCCTTGGTAACCCCCCGGGCGGGCTCACGAGGCGGCCTGGAGACAGGATGAACCTTGTCCCGCGCGCGGATGTGCTTCATGGAGCGCAGCAGCATCAGCGCCCAGATTATTACCAGGAACACGCCGAACAGATAGCGGAGCACCGATCCCGGCAGGGCGTCGGACAGCAGGGCACCGCCCACGGCGGCAAGTGCCGCGGGCACGACCAGGTAGGCCAACAGCGACCACTGGACGTTCCTGGCCTTGGCGTGCGTAACCGCTCCAGCCAGTGAGTCGGCCAGGGCTACGCCCATGGCGATGCCCTGGGCCGCGTGGTGGTCCAGGAAGAAAAACCCCACCAGGCTCGGAACTACAAGGCTTGCTCCGCTGATTCCAAGCATCCCGCTCAGGATGCCCGTCCCGAATCCCAGGGCCCCCAAGGAGAGGAGATTGGCGCCCAGCGCCGGGGACGCCATAGAGGGCCAGAATTCCTTCAAAGCGAAGTAGGGGATGATGGTAAGGAACATCAGCAGCATCAGGCCCATCGATACGCGCTTGGCCATCAGTGACCCCAGTACGGAGCCCGCCACGCTGCCGGCGGCGATGGGCCAGGCCAGCTCCAGGTTCAGGTTGCCCAGGGAGGCGTAGGCCCCGGAACCCACCATGGAAATGACCAAAACCGTCGCAAGGGTGGTACCGGCAACCTGCGCGGGCCGTAGTCTTGTGACCAGCAGAAGGAGGGGTGCTATAACCGAGCCACCCCCGATTCCCAGCAGCCCGCCGAATATCCCACCAAGGAGGCCGATGGAGCAGAATATCAACAGCCTGGATGAATCCGGGGTGATTCGGGGGAGTACGGTGGCCCACGGACGATGTGGGATCCTGGGGAACGGGGAATAGACTACTTTGGGGGACGAGTTATCCCTCATGGCTTCTGTCCTTACGTTTAGATCGGGCCTAGCCCGGTCCTAACATTTGGGGGGAGGTGCGCCCTCCGGGCTCCTTTCCCCCACTCTATACGGCGGCGGAGTGCCGCCATTTAGGACGACGGAAGTCTAACATGAACAGCTTTACATATGTCAAGCGGTTTACGCTCCGAATCACTGAGAAAATGCCAACTGGACCGGAACCCTCGCCGACGCGCCGGGCCATGCCAGCGCCTAAGCCGGTGCCACACCGCACAGCTTATTGGAATAGGGAGGCCGCCATGATACCATTTACCGGCGGGATTTTGAGCCGCCGACTGGCCCTTACTCGATAGGACCGCAGGCCGCCTAGAATGCCCAACGGCATTGGAGTACGAACGATGATTACCAGCCTGGCCAACGTCACCGTGGTGGTGAAGGACTACGATGAAGCGATCGCCTGGTACACCCATGTGCTGGGCCTGGAGCTACGCATGGATGGCTCCATGGGGGGCGACTACCGTTTTATTACCGTGGGCGTGAGGGGACAGGGTGACGTATCCATCGTGCTCCACAAGGTGCCCGACGGTCAGGAAGGGGCACGAAGCAGTGTCCACGGGCTGCTGTTCCACTCCGACGACTGCCGGAAGGATGTGGCGTCGCTGAGGTCACGAGGGGTAAAGATCACCCTGGAGCCCGAGGACCAGCTCTGGGGAATCCAGTCGGTGTTCGAGGACCTGTACGGCAATTCGCACGTCCTCCTGGAGCCCAGCCCCATGTCCCTGGGGCAGGCGCCAGGGTAGAGGGAGCAGTAAGAAATGTCACATATAGCCTTGCTGTGCGCGGCCTGCGATTCGGCGGGCGAGATAGCCCTGGATGCGCTCTCCTGCAGCAGCTGTAGAGGACCCGTGGACGTGGTTTACAACGGCTCCTCACGGGCTGCGCTGGAGTTCAGTGCCACGGAAGACGCCCTGCCGGGCATCTGGCGTTGGTGGCGGCGGCTGCCCCTGCACAAGGAGCGCGACATCATCTCCCTCGGTGAAGGCTCCACATCTTGCCTGAGGCTGGAGCGGATCGGCGCACGGCTGGGTCTGGAACACCTTTACGCCAAGGTGGAGTACGCCAGCCCCACGGGCTCTTTCAAGGACCGTGGTACTACCGTGATGCTTTCCATGGTCAGGGAGCTGGGCTACTCGAATGTGGTGGACGACTCCTCCGGGAACGCCGGGGCCTCCCTGTCAGCCTACGCCGCCCGGGCAGGAATGCGCGCTACCGTTTTCGTACCGGCATCGGGCTCGCCATACAAAATGGCCCAGATCGGGTACTACGGCGCAGATGTACGTCCCACGGAGGGCACGCGGGAAGATGTGGCGGTGGCGGCGCGGATGTATGCTGAAGAGACGGGCGCCTACCATGCCTCCCACAATCTCAGCCCCTACTTCCTGGAGGGCATGAAGACTTTCGCCTATGAGGCAGCAGACCAGCTTCCGCAGCCAATCCAGCATATCGTAATGCCCGTAGGCAGCGGCTCCCTCTTGATTGGGGTCCACAGGGCATTCGATCAGATGCTACGGGATGGTGTGGCACGCGCTATCCCCCGTCTCCACTGCGTCCAGGCCCTGGCCTGCATGCCCATCGTAGCGGCCTGGCAGGGCCGGGAGTGGGACGCAAGTGAATTACGCCCCACCGTGGCCGGGGGCATCATCGTGGACAAGCCCCCCCGCGGACACCAGGTGGTCGAGGGGATTAAAGCCTCGGTTGGCGTAGCCGTGGCCGTGGAGGAACGGGACATTGTGGCATGGCAGCGTACCCTGGCCCAGGAAGAGGGACTCTTTGTAGAGCCCACCTCGGCGGCTACATTCGCCGGACTTGCGGCCATTGTGGACCAGGGGACCATCCAGCCCGATGAGCTAACCCTGCTGCCCTTGACTGGGTTCGGACTCAAGGACAGGGTGCCCGAATCGTAGGAACTACCCGCAAGAGAGTGAGGTGGGGCCAGCCCAGTGGATACTAACGAGCTCTGCTTCTTGAGCGCAGCCGAACTTGGCCCGTTGATTCGCGACCGGGACGTAACCGCCGTAGAGGTCGTGGAGGCCCATCTGGCACGGATCCGGGAGCTCGAGCCCGTACTCAACTCCTTCATTACCCTGCTGCCGGAACGGGCACTGGAGGCGGCGAGCCTAGCCGACACTGAGATACGAGCAGGCCGGTACCGCGGCCCGCTGCACGGCATCCCCGTGGGGCTGAAGGACCTATACTACGTCAAAGGGGTCCCCAACACTTCGGGCTCAAAGATATTCAGCGACTTCGTTCCAGGTTTCGACTCCACGGTGGCCGCGAGGCTCGCGGGGGCGGGGACCATCCTGATGGGCAAGCTCAACATGGACCAGTTCGCCGCCGGTCTCGCGGGACAGCACAACCCCGACCACGGACACATGCACAACCCCTGGAACCCCGACCTGATAGCCGGTGGGTCCAGCGGGGGCTCCGCGTCCGCCGCTGCTGCAGGCCAGTGTATCCTGACCATGGGCACCGACACGGGGGGGTCGATTCGCACTCCCAGTGCCCTGTGCGGCCTGGCCGGACTGAAACCTACCTACGGACGTGTCAGCCGATACGGCCTAACCCCCTTTTCCTGGAGCCTCGACCACGCGGGTCCAATGGCGCGCACCGTGGAGGACTGCGCCCTGGTGATGAACGCCGTGGCCGGCTACGACCCTGGCGACCCAGCCTCAGCCAACGTTCCAGTACCCGACTACACCCGAGCCCTCACGGGCGCCGTCAAAGGCCTCCGAGTGGGAGTACCCCAGGAGTACTTCGACGTTCCCCTGGACCCACAGGTGGAGCGGACGGTTCGCCGGGCTATTGATCTGCTGGGTGAACTGGGCGCCACGGTTACCGAGGTGAGCTGGCCCATGTACAAACAGGCCTCGGCCATCGGGACTACTATTCACCGTGCCGAGGCCGCCAGCTATTACCGCAAGCTCGTGCGCACCCAAGGCGACGAGATATACCCGCCCGTGCTCCTGGCCCTAGAGGCGGGCAACTTCATCCCTGCCGTCGACTACATCCAGGCTCAGCGGGCTCGCACGCTGTTCGTTCGGCAGAGCCGGGAGCTGCTCAAGGATGTGGACATCCTGGCCGGCCCAATGACGCCCATCCCAGCCCACAGGATCGGCGAGACCCAGGTGAAGGTCGGGGACACGGTTATGGGCTCAACCGCCGCCCTCATCCAGTACACCCGGCCCTTCAACCTCAACGGGTTCCCAGCCATAACCGTACCGTGTGGTTTTTCCGACAGCGGCCTACCCATCGGCCTCCAACTTGCGGGACGGCCCTTCGAGGAGGAGACGGTATTGCGGGCGGCGCACGCCTACCAACAGGCCACCGAATGGCACAAGCGAAGGCCTCCACTGTTGGCGCAACGTCTTTGCTGAGGTCTCGCCGATTCTGGCTCGGAATCACGCTGACCTCTCTCTTTCTGGTCCTGTTCGCCTACCGCCTGGACCTGGGGGACATGGCACGGGTGTTCCGTGAGGCCAACTACCTGTACCTTGTTCCCGGCGCGGGCTGCTATTTCGTGGCCCTCTGGCTCCGGACCCTCCGCTGGAAGGTAATCCTCCTGCCGCTGGAGGGGTTACCCGTTCCCCGGCTCTGGCCGATCCTTATCATAGGCTACGCCGCCAACAACCTGTTGCCCATTCGCCTGGGCGAGCTGATCCGGGCCTACTTCCTGGGAACCGCATCCGGGGTAAGTAAGAGCGCTGGCCTGGCTACCATAGTTGTGGAGCGAGTATTCGACGGCCTGGCGCTGCTGCTGCTGGTGGTTCTGGTCTCACCCCTCTTTTCCCTGGTGGGACTGTTTCAAGAGCTAGGGGAACGCGTCCACGTCCCCTGGCTGGTGCTGACCCTGGGCCTGAGCATCCCTTTCTTTACCTTGTCGGCCCTGTTCATCCTCCTAGCCGTGCTGCCCAACCTCTGGGAGCGGACGGCCACAAGGGCGCTGGCCTTCCTGCCCGTAAGGTTCCGGATGCCGGCCCGTGAAGTCGTCCTTAACTTCCTGGCGGGCCTGTCCGCCCTACGCAGGCCCCGACTGCTGATAATCATACTGGCCCTGTCTCTGCCGGTCTGGCTTGCCGAAGCGGCCATGTACTTCGTCATCGCCCTGGGTTTTGGGATACAAGACTCGTTCGACCACTGGGGCCTCATGGTTGGGGCCATGGTGCTGGGTCTGGCCACCTCTAACCTGGGCACCGCCATACCCTCCTCCTCCGGCGGCGTCGGCCCCTTCGAGTTCTTCTTGAGCGAGACCTTCCAGATTATCGGCGTCCAGGCCGCCGCGGCGTCGGCTTTTGCCATCACCGTTCACGTGACGCTGATGGCACCGGTGACGTCCCTGGGCCTCGTCTACCTGTGGACCCGCCACATGTCGCTGCTGCGGCTGGCACGGGCGAGCCGGGAGTAGATCCGGCAGTGACGGGCAGTCCGGTTGTACGCCTGCCCGAGCTACGCTATACTGCCACCACCAGTACCCATTGCATAATGGAGGGACGGCGATGAAAGGTGTCGTATCGTGTCCTCAGCCCGAGGCAGCGGAGGCCGGCCGCCAGACCTATCTCAAAGGTGGAAACGCCGTGGATGCCGCCATTGCCACGGCCTTCTCGCAGTTCGCCGCGGACCCCCAGATGTGTGGCGTGGGAGGCGTGGGCGGCCTGCAGGTCTATCACGGACCCACCAATGAGCACGTCTGCATTGAGTTCCTTCCGCGAGCTCCCCTCAAGGCCACCCCCGACATGTTCACCGACCTGGTGAAGCGCCCCCTCAGGTTCGATCAGTGGGAGCTGGAGGGGCGGGCCAACGAGATTGGTTACCGCTCCGCCACCTGTCCTGGGACGGTCCTCGGGCTCTGGGAGGCCCATCGGCGTTACGGTTCGCTGCCTTGGAAAGACCTGGTCCAGCCTGCAATCGGTCTGCTGGAGGACGGGATGATCGTTCCGGGAGAGCTCGCCCGCCTCTGGCGCCGTCCTCCCACGCAGGAAGGCGCGTCCTCAATGGATGATGTCCTCAGCGCGACCCCCGCCGCCAGGAAGATCTACCACAAATCCAACGGGGAAAATTACGACACGGGAGACCTTTTCCGCAACCCCGATTACGCCGAGACCCTCCGGGCCATAGCCGATGAGGGGCCGGACGTGCTGTACAGGGGCTGGATGGCCAGGAAGATATCCGAGGAGTTCGCCAGGAACGGGGGACTGCTGGGCGAGGAGGACTTCAGGAAGTACAAAGTGGCCATAACCGAACCCGTGTCCGTGGACTATCGGGGATACTCGGTTGCCGGAGTCCCCGCTCCGTCGGGTGGGGTGCAGATAGCCGAGATACTGCTAATCCTGGAGGGTTTCGACCTGGCGAAGATGGGGTTCGGGACGGCCGAATATTTCCACACCATGGCCCTGGCCCAGAAGGCCTCCTTCGTTGACCGGAGGAAGTATCTGGGCGACCCCCTGTTTCAGGATGTCCCAACGGAGGAAATCTTCCTATCCAGGCGCCACGCCGCCCAGTGGCGTGAGATGATCCTTAGGGGAGAGGCTTTCCAGGTGCCCAGGGCCGAGGTGGCGGAACCAGCCCACACGACCACCGTATCGGCCATTGACGAGACGGGTACAGCAGTGGCACTCACACACACCCTCTCCACACCGGCCTCGGGCGTGGTGGTGGACGGTCTGGGCTTCATGTTCAACAATGCCATGCATGGATTCAACCCCTACCCTGGCCACCCCAACTCCATCGCCGCGGGCAAGGCCAGGATCTCGGCGATGTCGCCGACCATCGTCTTGAAAGACGGCCGACCTTTGATGGCGGTGGGGGCGCCGGGCGCGACCAAGATCATAACGGGAGTCCTCCAGGGCATCGTCAACGTCGTGGACTTTGGGATGAGCCCCGTGGAGGCCGTGTCCGCGCCCCGCATCCACTGCGAGGAGGAGCAGGTCGACCTGGAGCCGCGGGCCTACTTCGCGGTGCGGGATGAGTTGGAGGCCCGGGGTCACATGGTGGTGAAGGGCGCCCTCAGCTACGATCCCTTCTTCGCCATGGTCCACATGGCCACCCGAGACCCCGCCACGGGGCGCTTAAGCGGGGCTGCCGACCCCAGGGGACGGGCCGGGCTGGCCATAGTCGAATAGTGCAGGTGGTCGGGTCCTTCAGTTGAGGTCGGCCAGGTTAGGCATGATCTCACGTGCCAGCACGGTCACGGACTGGACCCACGCGTCACGGGGTACCCACTCGTGGCCCATCGCCAGCAGGACGCCGAACCCACCTACGTCCCCATGCAGCCGCCGCAGCTTTTCCGTCACGGTGTCCGGGCTGCCGACGATCCAAATGTGGTCCACCAGGTACTCGGGAGTCACCGCCTCGTCCGGCATCTCGGGGTCCGACTTGAACAGTCCTAACATCTTCAGGTGGGACATCAGCGGGAGGAAATATTCCCGGAAGTCCCGCCCTATGGTCCCTTCCAGCACCTCCCTGCGAGCCCCATCGTCTGTGTCACCCACAAACACTTCCCGGGCGATCCGCCAGCTGGAGCGGTCCGGCGTGCGGCCGGACTTGCGGGCGCCCTCCTCCACCGCCTCCCAGTGGGTCCTCAGAATATCCGTGGTCACCAGGTTGATGCTGAGTGGAATCCAGCCTCGCTCGCCGGCAAGCACCAGGGTTTCCGACTTGGGAGAAACCCCCGCTACCCCAATGGGCGGGTGGGGCCTCTGAAACGGCTTCACATGCATCTGCAGGCCAATCTCCGGCGCCGGCTGAGGGATGTTGAACTTCCAGTGCCGGTGCTCATACAGACCGGGAGTCGGCTCCTCCCATAGCTTGAGGACAGTATCGATCGCGTCCCGGGACATGCCGCGGTGCTGGCCCGTGGAGGGGTCGAATCCAAACACCTCGAAGTCGCCGGGGAAGCCGCCGGAGCCCACCCCCCAATAGAACCGCCCCCTGGCAAGGTTATCAAGCTGGGCAATGCGGTGGGCAATCATAAAGGGGTTGTGGTTGGGCATGCAGGTGACGCCGGTGCCGAAGCTCATATTCTTGGTCCGCCCCAGTGCGGCGGCGATAAACTGGTCG
Source organism: Dehalococcoidia bacterium (assembly GCA_965247295.1). Taxonomy (GTDB): domain Bacteria; phylum Chloroflexota; class Dehalococcoidia; order Lucifugimonadales; family JAGWBF01; genus CBDFGQ01. Next base: position 27,574 of record CBDFGQ010000008.1, on the reverse strand, counting down.
GGAGCCGGGATGTTTTCCCAGACAGTGGTGAAGTGTTCGCCGACCCAGGCCTCCTGGTACCCCAGCCCGTCCAGTACCTCCATTTGCTGCAGATCATCTTCCAGCGTCTTGGAAAGGTCGGAGCCGGGCGGGTGCAATGGCATCGTAAAGTACCCTACTCGCATACACTCCTCCCACACTTGCAGGTGCCGCCGTACCCATGGAGTTAACGGCCTCCCACATGACCTCTCACCACGAAAGCGTACCACGCCAGGCAGGCGCGCCGTGGGACTCGTGCCAGTGTAACGGGAGCTCAATCCGGTGTCAACAGAGAGGGTTGACAGGGCACCCGTGCCGGAATATACTCCCATCCTCCCGCACTTCTGTCGAACCTTTGATTCTGCCGCCAAGCGTACCGATTTCCGGACCGGCGGGTACCCACTGAACCAAGCACCCAGTCCATGTAGGCGGTGTTCCTGTCAGACTACATTCACGTCGAGGAGGGAGTTCGATGTCCAGTACCCGAAAGTTGGCCGGCTACGTTTCCAAGCTCAATTACGAGGACCTGCCTCCCGAGGTTGTGGAGAAGGGGAAGCTCGCGGTCCTGGATACCTTGGGCAACTGTATAGGCGGCTATCCCCTGGGCCTTGCCCGCACGTTCCTTGACATGACAAAGGACCTGGGTGGGGGACGGGCCGAGGCTTCCCTGATCGGCGATGGGACCAAGGTCTCCGTGCCCATGGCGGCCTTTGGCAACGGCGCCCTGTCCACCATGCTGGACTACTGCGATAGCCAGAGCACCGAAAGCGGCAGGCGCAGCTCGTGGGTAGGGGCCTTGACCTTTCCTGCGGCACTGGCCGCCGGCGAGTCCCGCGGCATATCCGGCAGAGAGCTGCTCACCAGTGTCGTGGCGGGGTACGAGTGTGCGGCGCGGATACTGCGCTCCATGGATGTAAACTCCGACGACTCCAATGGGGTGACGGGGGAGACCATGTCCGTATTCGGGCCGGCAGCTGGAGCCGGCCGGGCCCTGGGACTGAGCGAGGACGAGATGCTGTCGACGCTGTGCATGGCAGGCATATATACGCCGGTAGCCGCCGGCTTCAAGTGGCTGGGGGACGACGGGCTGCTTCCCAGGAAGGACATCAAGCAGGGCTGGGCCTGGATGTGCATGACGGGAACCTTCGCCGCCGTCTCGGCCCAGAAGGGCCTGAAGGCCCTACAGGAGAACAGTATCCTCGAAGGCGACAAGGGGCTATGGCGGATGCTGGGGATGGACACCTTCAACGAGGAGGTGATCACGGCTGGCCTGGGTGAGAAGTACCACATCCTTCAGTTCAGGTCCAAGCTCGATCCCGGATGCGCGGTGACCCACACTGGCATAGAGGCCGCCATCGGCCTCGTAAAGGACCATAACATCAACCCGGGCGACATCGAGTCGGTCCACGTAATCACCAACCGGTCGGGCGGCATCGGCTTCCACGACCAGGAACCCAGGGGTCTTTGTGACAGGGAGTTCAGCATACCCTACCAGATGTCCGCGGCGATCCTGGCGGGGGACAGGGGGCCCCGCTGGTACACCGAGGCCACCGCAAGCAGCCCTCAGATGGCGGATATGACCAAGCGGGTCACCCTTTCCTTCGACGACGAGTCGGAGCAGGTCTACCTGGACACGGGGAACCGAATGAGCAAGATGACGATCACAACCAGGGCCGGCCAGCGGTACAGCACCCGCGTGGACCAACCCCCACGGGCCTACGAAGCCAAGGAAGTTAGAAACAAATTCCTTACCACCACCCGACAGGTGATCGACCAGGACCATATCGACAAGATTATGGATGCCGTCGACAATCTGGAGACGGTGGGCAAGGTCTCCCAGCTCGTGGATCTCCTGCGCATACCGTCGCCGAAGATTTAACGGTCCTCAGCAGTCCACTATGGTCTTATCGCCGCCCGGCTCGACGTATTTCGTGGGCACCACCGGACACCGACCTAATATGGAAAGGACTAGTACGCGGTCGAGTTTAATCTGATGTGATGCTTCACCCCCATCCCTTCGACGGGCTCAGGGCAGACCCAACCTTCCCCATAAGGGGGGAAGGGGCTTGTTCTCTCCCTCTTGATGGGGGAGAGTTAGAGAGGGGGTGGCAAGATCGACCAGAATCTTAGTTGACAGGGTACCGGGTCTAGGAGGAAGGCTTATGTCCGCTACCCGAACACTGGGCGCCTACGCATCCAGGCTGAAGTACGAGGACCTGCCTCCGCCAGTGGTGGCGCAAGGCAAGCTCCAGAAACTGGACGCCCTGGGCAACGCCATAGGGGCTTATCCACTGCCCCTCTCCTCCACCTTTCTTATGCTGGCCAAAAGCGTGGGCGGTGGAAGGGAGGAGTCCACCCTCATCGGCGACGGCGGGAAGGTATCGATCCCACTGGCCGCGCTGGGCAACGGGGCCCTCACCACCATGATGGACTACACATCCGGGCGGGGAGTCTTGGGCGTCCCCGCGGCCCTGGCCGCGGGAGAGGTCAGGGACATCTCGGGCAAGGAGCTGATCGCCAGCGTGGTCGCCGGTTACGAGGTCGTTTACCGTATCGTAGACTCCATGAGCATGAGCCCCGAGAGGGCGCAAAAGTTGACGGGGGAGACGGTGTCGGTCTTTGCCGCCACGACCGCCGCGTGGCGCGCACTGGGGCTGGACCAGGATGCTATGCTTTCCGCCTTCGGCATGGCCGGGATCTACACGCCCGTACCGGCGGGCGCCAAGTGGCTGCGGGACGAGGGCCTGCTGCCCCGCAAGGACATCAAGCAAGGGTGGTCCTGGATGTGCATGACGGGCGCCTTTGCCGCCGTTTCGGCCTGGAAGGGTCTCAGGGCGCTCCAGGAGAATAACATCCTGGACGGGAACAAGGGTCTCTGGCGAATGCTGGGCATGGACATCTTTCATGAGGAGAAGCTTACAGAGGGGCTGGGAGACCAGTACAAGATCCTGCAGTTCGGGTCCAAGGCATGGCCCGGGTGCGGGGCAACACACCCGTCTATGGAAGTGGCCACCAGCCTGGTCAGGGAGCACGATATCACTCCTCGAGATATCGAGAGGATCGACGTAACGGGCCAAAAATCTTACGCCGTGGGATTCCATGAGCAGGAGCCCGAGGGCCTGTGCGACAGGGAGTTCAGCATCCCTTACCAGGTGGCGGCGTCGTTGTTGGCCGGCGACAGGGGTGCCAGCTGGTACACGGATGCGACGGCAGCCAGACCGGACCTCGTGAACCTGGCCCACCGGGTGAAGCTCTCCCTCGAGGGAGATGGGGAGGGCACCCCGGACGACAGGAGCCCCTGGGCCACCACAGTGGAGATCGTGACGAAATCGGGAAAGCGGTACAGCGGCGACTTCGATGAGCTGAGGATGGCCACGGGCGCCGAGGAGCTGACCAACAAGTTCGTCGCCGCCACCCGCCAGGTAATCGACCAACGGCAGGTGGACCGCATCCAGAACGCGGTGGACAACCTGGAGACGGTGGGGAAGATCTCGGAGCTTATCGAGATGCTTCGCATCCCCCACCCCAAAATTTAGCGGCGTCGGGCGCACACGGGGCCCGGGGAGACCCCAACCAGCTGAGGAGGAATAGACATGTCGGCTACGCGAACACTCGCCAGCTATGCTTCTAAACTCAACTACGAGGACCTGCCCCCCGAGGCGGTCGAGAGGGGAAAGCTCCAGATCCTCGATGCCCTGGGCAACGCCATCGGCGGATACTCCCTGGAGCTCTCCGCCACGTTCCTGGACCTGGCGAAGATGGTGGGCGGAGGCAACGCGGAGTCAACTCTGATTGGCGATGGGGGCAAAGTATCGGTACCGCTGGCGGCCTTCGGCAACGGGGCCCTCACCACCATGCTGGACTACACCGCGGGGCGAGGAGCCCTCGGGGTGCCTGCGGCCCTGGCTGCAGGCGAGGTCAGGGACATCTCCGGGAAGGAGTTTATCGCCAGCGTGGTGGCCGGCTACGAGACCGTGTCACGGATAATAGACTCCATGAGCCAGACCCGGGAGCAGGCATACATGCTGACCGGGTCGACGGTGTCGGTGTTCGCAGCTACCGCGGCGGCCGGGAGAGCGCTGGGCTTAAACGAGCTCGGTATGCTGTCGGCCTTCGGCATGGCGGGGATATATACACCCGTGCCTGCGGGCTACAAGTGGCTGTACGACGAGGACCTCCTGCCCCGGAAGGACATCAAGCAGGGCTGGGCATGGATGTGCATGACCGGCGCCTTCGCAGCCGTGTCCTCCCAGAAGGGCCTGAGGGCAACGCAAGAGAACAATGTCCTGGACGGGGACAAGGGCCTCTGGCGAATGCTGGGCAATGACGTGTTCCACGAGGAGAAGATTACAGAGGGCCTCGGCCAGAAGTACCACATCCTCGGGTTCGCCTCCAAGGCCTGGCCGGGGTGCGCCGTGACCCATCCGGCCATGGTGGCCGCCACTAACCTGGCCAGGGACAACGGCATAAGCTCCGGAGATATCGAAAAGGTCGAGGTCTCCACGTATCGATCCTACGCGGTGGGATTCCACGACCAGGAGCCGAAGGACCTGTGCGACCGGGAGTTCAGCATACCCTACCAGGTATCGGCAGCCCTCGTTGCAGGAGATAAGGGGCCCAACTGGTACTCTGACAGCGCACCCAGCAGCCCGGCGGTGGCCGACCTGGCAAAACGGGTGACGCTATCATTCCTGGAGGACCGCCCACAGGCGCTTACGGACCGGAGCATCCGCACCACCCAGGTAGAGTTCGTCACCAAGGCGGGGCAGCGGTACGGTGGCCATTTTGACGGCCAGGTGGAGGCTCGTAGCCCCGACGAGCTTAGAAACAAGTTCGTCACCATCGCCTCTCAGGCAATGGACCGGTCCCGGGCTGACAGGGTCCTGGGTACGATCGATGGCCTCGAGTCCATGGGACATGTATCCGAGCTTGTAGACCTGCTGCGGATACCAGCAGCAAGGTAAGAACGTGTGGCAGATTAACGATGACAACCTGGAGTCCATCGCAATAGGTGCGGGGATTCTGGGCACTGGTGGCGGTGGGAACCCCTATATCGGACGCCTCCGAGCGCGCCAGGCCATGAAGGACCGAGGACCCGTGACCGTGCTGGCCCCCGAGGAGCTGCCCGAGGACGCGCAGGTGGTCTGCGTGGGCGGCATCGGTGCGCCTACGGTCGGGATAGAAAAGGTGCGAGACATCCAGTCCTACCACGCCTTCAAGGCCGTGGAAGAGTACACGGGCAAGAAAGCCACCGCCCTTATCTCCAACGAGATTGGTGGCAGCAACTCGGTGGAGCCGCTCATACCGGCCGCCATGTCGGGCCTGCCCGTGGTTGATGCCGATGGCATGGGCCGGGCCTTTCCCGAGTTTCAGATGAAGACATTTTTCGTCTACGGGGTTCCCTATTGCCCGTTGGCCCTATGCGACGAGAAGGGCAACGTGGCCATCATTCCCCAGGCCGTCAGCGCTGTTTGGGTAGAGCGAATAGCACGTGCGATTACAATCCAGATGGGCTGCATCGCCTGCTACGCACTGGCCCCCATGTCGGCAGAGCAGGTGCGCACGACGGCGGTACTGCACACCCTCTCCATGGCCCGGGACCTGGGCGACGCCGTGAAGCGGGCCCGGCGGAACGGCGAGGAGCCCATAGGTGCCATCCTGGAGACCTGTCCGGGAAGGATCCTCTTCCAGGGAAAGATACTGGATGTGGACCGGCGCACCACGGCGGGGTTCGCCCGTGGCAGTGTCTCCATCCAGGGCCTGGGCGAGTACGAGGGCGAGCAGATGGTAATAGACTTCCAGAACGAAAATCTCGTCGCGAGACGGGACGGGCACACCCTATGCACGGTACCCGACCTCATCTGCATAGTGGAGACGGAGCGAGGCGAGCCCATCACCACCGAGCTCTTGCGCTACGGGTTTCGAGTGACGGTCCTGGGGTTCCCTGCCCCAACGCTCTGGACCACGCCCCAGGGACTCGACGTCGCCGGGCCTCGCGCGTTCGGCTATGAAATGGACTACGTCCCCCTCACCATTTAAAGAAGGTAAACGTTCCATGAAGATCGGCATAGACGTAGGAGGCACCAACACCGACGCCGTTCTCATGGATGGGGCCAACCTCCTGGCCCAGGCAAAGGTCCCAACAACCCCCGACGTGACCTCGGGCATCGTGGCGGCCCTTCAAGATGTCCTCAGCCAGCGGCCGCAAGGAGGCCACGTGAGCGCGGTCATGCTGGGCACCACCCACTTCACTAACGCCCTGCTGGAGGGCAGGGACCTAGCCCAGACAGCGGTCCTGCGCATCGCGCTGCCGGCCACGACACTGCTACCTCCTCTGGTAGACTGGCCTGCTCCGCTTGTGGTAGCCACCGGCGGCCATACCTACATGGTCCACGGTGGTCACGAATTCGACGGGAGGGAGATCGCCCCTCTGGGAACCGAGGAGATAAGGGAGGCGGCACGGGAGATGCGCCGTAAGGGGGTAAAGGCCGCTGCAATTTGCGGTGTCTTTTCCCCCGTGAACGTGGCCCACGAGGAGCAGGCCTCGGCCATCATAGGCAGCGAGGCGCCCGAAATACGGATGACCCTATCCCACGAGATCGGCCGTATCGGCATCCTGGAGCGGGAGAACGCCACGGTCCTCAACGCCTGCCTTGCGGACGTGGCAGACCGTACCATAAGGGGCATCCGTGAGGCGCTAATGGCGCTGCATCTGAACTCGCCCCTCTATCTCAGTCAGAACGACGGGACCCTCATGGGCGCCGACTTCGCCGTCCGTTTCCCGGTGTTTACCATCGCGTCGGGGCCGACCAACAGTATGAGGGGAGCGGCTTACCTGTCGGGCGTGCGTGATGGCATCGTCGTTGACGTAGGAGGTACCTCGACGGACGTGGGAGCCCTGGTAAGGGGCTTTCCACGGGAAGCTGCGGTGGTCGTCGACATCGCCGGGGTCCGCACCAACTTCCGCATGCCCGATGTGCTCTCCATCGCGCTGGGCGGGGGCAGCATCGTTCGGGAGGATTCCCTGAGTATAGGCCCCGAGAGCGTGGGCTACCGGCTTACCGAGGAGGCCATAACCTTCGGAGGCTCCACCCTCACGGCCACCGATGTCGCCGTTGCCGGCGGCCTGGCGAAGGTCGGCAATCCCGATCTGGTGCGAGACCTCGACGCTTCAACGGTGGAACGGGCGCTAGGGGAAATTCGCCGGCGCCTGGATGAATCCGTGGACCAGGTCAAGCTCAGCCCGGATCCGGTGCCTATCGTGCTGGTGGGAGGCGGAAGCATACTCCTGAGTGACCATATCGCCGGGGCGTCCGAGGTACTGCGACCGGAGCACTCGGGGGTCGCTAACGCAATCGGCGCGGCAATAGCCCCGGTAGGAGGTCAGGTCGAGATGGTCTTCTCCCTCGAGCACATGACCCCAAAGGAGGCTCGGGCCAGCGCGTGCGAGGAGGCGGTGAGAAAGGCCGTGGAGGCCGGGGCAGACCCGGCTACGGTGGAAGTAGTGGAGGTGGACGAAGTACCGCTGACCTATCTGCCCAGCAACGTCACGCGCGTCCGGGCCAAGGCCGCGGGCGAGCTGTCGGAGGCGTGACCCTTCGAGCATCATCGGCAATATTAAGATCGGGTCCGGTGCGCCCCCAAAGTCCCCTGACCGCGAGGCAGGCGTCGGGAAGCTTCGTATCCCTCAATGAATTCCTCGACTGTCGTGCGGGCGATTGCACTGCCAATCACATGGACCGGCAGGTCTTCGAGCCTTTTGAAGCGAACACAAGACTTACCCATGTTCAACTTCTTGCCACTGTCTCTATACTGTTCGATGAACCACTGCTCCGCCTCTTTGTTACTGTAGATATTCATTAAGTACAAGGACATATAGTTCTTTTGCGAGGCAAGTGCGGCATACGCCAGAGGCTGCCGATTATATGTCGCCGGATACTTCTCCAATGGAATGACGTAGGCGATCATGCCGTATTGCATGGCCTCTTCGTACCCGTCTGGCAGGTGATCAAGGATAACCTTACGTACTGCGGCTATGGCCGCCCGCCGGTCTGGTGGCAATTCAGCGAGATATTCGTCTACAGTGGGAGCCTTGGTCCGTGCCATGTTGATAACCCTCCATCTTCTGTGTGCGCCGCCGCCACATGACACTGCTGTCCTCATCCAGTCCGGCTGAATACTGCCAATCCCTCCAACATCGCTCGAAGCACGTCTCTGAAAACTGTCACCTCTGCCATCTGGAAAACCAGCCTCTTGGCTCGGCGCGCCGGCCGCCCGCCTCACTCGGTCTGGCAGCCCGGGCAGTAGTAGCTGCTGCGCCCCCGCACCTGCACGCGGCCAACCGGGGCGCCACACTGAACGCACGCTCCTCCCTCAGAGCGAGGCACGAGGAATAGCTCACGGTCCCCAAGATTCCCGGTCGGCGCTCCCCCACCAATCACTCGTGAAACCAGCAACTCTGTGGCCTCGGATAGCCTGCCGACGATAGCCTCGTGAAGCGTACCTACCTCCCTCTGTGACATCTCGCCACCGCGTCGAAGGGGGTGGATGCCGGCCATGAAAAGGACCTCGTCGGCGTAGATATTCCCGATGCCGGCTACCACGGCCTGATCGCACAGCAGAGCCTTCACCGGCACATCTCGGCCGGCCAGCACCCTCCCAAGGACCTCGGAAGTGAACGCTGGGTCCAGAGGCTCCGGGCCAAGTCCAGACAGCACCTCTGTCTCATCCGCGACCAGCCACATCATCCCGAGCTTTCTGGGGTCCACGAAGCACAGCTCCAAGCCGCCGTCAAGAAGCAGCACGTTCCTGGTGTGCTGGGGACGACCCGACCCGGCTGGCAAAAGCTGCAGGGAGCCGGTCATCCGCAGGTGCACCACCAACGCTCGGCTGGAGGGGCCATCCAGGCTCAGGATAAGGTACTTGGCGCGGCGTCGGATATCCTGAATTCGCCGCCCTCGAACGTCCGACCGGAACTTACGTTCAGCTGGCGCACGGAGGGCCCGCGGCCAGAGCAGTTCGGCTCCTGTGATGGTCCGGCCGACGAGGCCCCGGGAAATCAGATGCCGGCGCAGCGCCTCCACATCAGGTAACTCGGGCATGGGTACTCCTCAACCGGGATGTACGGCGCCGGGCGGGGCCCGGCTGTATCTTCCAGGCCGCCAATTCACGTCCCGACAAAGGGTTACATGGAGAGATCTGGCACACGGGCGTTGATTTTGCCGAACCGGGGCGTTGCGGGATATTCTATCATGAGGTGCCGCCGTCGCCGGTCGTTCCTCCATGGTCCCACGCAGGCCTTCCTCTAGCAGCGATAAGGAGATATGCCAAAATTAATGGTAAAGAGGTACCCGACCGTTGTTGACCTTAGCGAGCTGGTATCAGAGAGAAAATTGGAGAGGCCGGCCCATGAGAATCTCCCGGTACGCTGGGCGAGGCCTGAAGAAAGCCAACTACAACTGGGGCGAAGTTCGATGCCTGATCCCAGCATGGGAGCTGGTGAAGGCGTACCGGTCCGGAAGGATTTCGCAGGCGCAGTATACCTCGGAATACACCCGAGCCCTTGAGGATAGGTGGGACGAAGTGACCTCCTGGCTATCCAGCTTGACCCCGGACGATGACATTACCCTTTTGTGCCACGAACGCGAGGGTGTGTTCTGCCACCGACGTCTGGTCGCTGAGCTAGTGAGAGAACACCGCCCGGACATGCCGGTAGAGCTGCATTGAACCCGCCCCCGGCACCGTACTCATCGGTTTCGTCGTAATGAGGGCAGCTTCCATCCGACGTACGTGTCCGCTCCATAGGCCCTTATCGTGATCTGGGTAAGGGTATGCGTACATACCCCCGCCAATGCTGCCAAGAGAGGCGAGCCTAGCCCTTCCTCTCCGTGATCTCGATCCGAACCCCCTCTGGGCCCTCCAGGAACGCACACGGGTCGCCCTGGGAGGTCTTCAGCTCCTCCAGGAGACGGGCGCCAGCCCCCTGAAGCTGCTGCAGGGAGGCCTTGAGGTCGTCCGTAAACAGTCCGATGTGCTCCAGCCCATAGTGTTGCTCCAGTTTCTGACCCTGGGAGAACTCGCTTACGTTCAGAGGAACCCCATCCAGGTCCAGGCGTATTCCGATACGCCCTGCCAGGTCCCTCCTGGAGGTTACCTTGGCTCCCAGGTTGTCTACCCACCACTGGGCAGTCCTTTCCGGGTCAGGACTTTTGAAGTGGAAATTGTGTATTCTATAAGCCACTGGTAACCTCCCCTTCACTAGCTACAGGTCGCCAATCCATGGGCGTGGACTACTCCGCCCTCCAGTGATCTCCAAGAGCACCGGATTACCCCCGCAGGGTTGTCATACTGTGGAGGCATTCGTAGAATAGTTCAGCAGTTCAGCGGGGTCAAGGCGCGTGCGACGACTACGGGCACACGAGATGCGGCAGCTGGGAGGCATCTCCCTATATCATTGGCTAGGCGCCTACTCGACTGGGTTGTGTACACCTTTGTCGTGTCGTAGTATAGTATCCTGAATATCGGCGCGGGTTCCTACCGTGAGGGACACCTTTAATCCGGCGATTTTCCCCAGTGCAAGCCTCGGCGATTCTGACTGGGTTTACCGGGGGTGACGAAACGATGGAACAGACAGGGCAAGACGGAGCCACAGAGGGCATTGGAAACGTAGCGCCCATGGAAGACTCCAGCGCGGACCGGACCACGGCGGCCGTCTCCGACGGTGGAGTCACGACGCGCGACGTCGTCCTAAGCGTGCGCGATCTGAAGACATCCTTTTTCGGCCAAAGGGGCGAGGGCAAGGCCGTTGACGGCGTAAGCTTCGACCTCCACCAGGGAGAGACCCTGGGGCTGGTGGGAGAATCGGGGTGTGGAAAGAGCGTTACCGCGCTTTCCATTATGGGGCTCAACCCCAAGCCGGCTTCCCGGGTGGTCGGAGGGGAAGTCCTGCTGCGCGGTGAAGACCTTATGAAAAAGAGCACCGCGCAAATGCGCAGGATCAGGGGGAAGGACATCGCCATGGTGCTCCAGGACCCCATGACTGCCCTCAACCCGGTGCTCACGGTTGGCAACCAGTTAACCGAGCCTCTGCGGCTCCACCAAAAGCTCCGGGGCAGATCTCTCTGGGAACGAGCGGTGGAGCTGATGAGACAGGTGCGAATTCCCGCCCCGGAGGCCCGGCTCCGTAGCTTCCCACACCAGTTCAGCGGCGGGATGAGGCAGCGGGCCGTGGGGGCCATCGGCATTTCCTGCGAACCCCAGGTTCTCATCGCCGATGAACCCACCACCTCCCTCGACGTCACGGTGCAGGCGGCATACCTGGAGCTCCTGAAGCAGCTCCAGAGCCGGTCGCAGCTGGCGATCATATTCATTACCCACGACTTTGGCATCGTGGCCCGTATGTGCGACCGGGTGGCGGTAATGTACGCAGGAAGGATCGTGGAGCTGTCCGATACCGTGACCCTGTTCAACAAACCCGCCCATCCCTATACCGAGGCCCTGGTGAGCTCCGTGCCCGATGTCAACGAGAACCCAGAAAGGCTGTACTCCATCGAAGGCCAACCGCCTTCGATCTATGGCCTGGGCCAGGGGTGCCCCTTCGCCCCCCGCTGCCGCTATGTACAAGACAGGTGCTGGGAAGAATACCCCCCGACGATCCAACTGAACGCCACTCAGACCGTGAATTGCTGGAGGCACGTATGACCACTCGAGGCTCCGTGTTGCTCCAAGCCACCAATATCAAGAAGCACTTCCCCATCAGCGGGTCATTCCCGCTATCTGGGCCGAAGTCCTGGGTACGGGCTGTCGATGGGGTCTCCTTCCAAGTCAAGGCCGGCGAGACCTTCAGCCTGGTAGGAGAGTCCGGCTGCGGGAAGACCACTACGGCAAAGATGGTGCTGCTTCTGGAGAAGCCAACCGAGGGGATCATCGAATTCGAAAACAAGGACATCACCACTCTAAGGGGCTCCCAACTGCGTGCATACCGGGGTGCCATACAGGCGGTGTTCCAGGACCCCTGGAGCTCCCTGAGTCCGCGGATGCGGGCACTCTTCATTATTGCCGAGCCCCTCATGGTGAACCAGAAGATACGGGGGAGCGAGCTTCGGGACCGGGTACGCCAGCTACTGGTTGACGTGGGGCTGGACCCCAACTCCATGAATAACTACCCCCATGAGTTCAGCGGTGGCCAGAGACAGCGGATAGCCGTGGCGAGGGCCCTGGCTCTGAACCCTCGTATCATCGTGCTGGACGAACCGGTTTCGGCACTGGATGTCTCGATACGAGCCCAGATCATGAATATGCTGAAGGACCTTCAGCAGGAATATGGGATGAGCTACCTGCTGATCGCCCACAATCTGGCGACAGTGCGGTACCTGAGCCATCGGGTGGCAGTAATGTACCTGGGCCAGATCGTGGAGACGGCGGACTCCGAGCCGATATTCACCGATCCCTTGCACCCTTACACCAAGGCCCTTATCTCGGCTGCCCTCCCCGCGCGTCCCGGTGTAGAGAGGGACGAGATCGTCCTCACCGGTGAGGTCCCTTCACCAACTAACCCGCCTTCGGGGTGCCGATTTCACACCCGCTGCCCATGGGCCTTCGACCGCTGTTCCGTAGATGAACCACAACTGAGGGAAGTGGCACCTGGCCGAACTGTGGCTTGCCATCTTTTCGATTAGGCTGATTGAAGAGCTAATGCTCCCGGACACATAGGTTAGAAGCGGGATGAGCTTGCATGCCTGACAACCAAATCGGTCTGATGGCCCATCTCATCCGTCGGGCTGGCTTCGGAGCCACCCGAGATGAGCTGGAACAGTACGTGGCCAAAGGCTACGAGGCCACAGTGGAGGAACTGCTGCACCCGGAAGATGCCCCACCCGCTCTACAAGATGAGGACTTGGTCGGTCGCTACCACGTCGGACAGCACAGCCTGATGCAACTTCCCGCCGCTCAAGCCTACTACCTGCATCGCATGGTGTACACCAGGAGGCCCCTGGAGGAGAAGATAGGCCTCTTCTGGCACGGAGTGTTCGCCACAGGGTATACCAAGGCACAACAGCCGAAACAGATCCTCAGACAGATCGACACGTTCCGTCGCGAAGGCCTGGGCAGCTTCCAGACGCTACTCGTTCAGCTGGCCAGGGACCCGGCCATGATCTATTGGCTGGACAACAAGGAAAACCACCGGCACGAGCCAAACGAGAACTTCGGCCGGGAGCTGTTGGAGCTGTTCTCCATGGGGGTTGGCAACTACACCGAGCAGGACGTGCGCGAATGCTCCCGCGCATTCACAGGCTGGACCATGCGCAACGCCTCCCTGCACACCGCCATGCTGTCCCAGGACTCCATAGAGCCCTACGCCCGGTTGGACTGGCAGTTCGAGTGCAGGGACGAGGATCACGACGATACTGAGAAGACCTTCCTGGGGCATACCGGCAGGTTCAACGGCGAGGACATCATCGACATCATCTGCCGCCAGGAAGCCACGGCCAGGTTCCTATCCAGGCACCTGTACAACTTTTTTGTCGCCGATGAGGCCCAGGTCCCGGCGTGGGACACGGTGGCGCCTCGCGACCCAGAGGCCATCGAGGTGCTGGTGAATGCCTATTTTGATAGCAAGTATGACATCAGGTCAATGCTTAGGATCATTTTCAAATCCGATTTCTTCAAGAGGTCGCAGTTTGCCAAGGTGAAGAGTCCGGCGGAGCTGGTCGCGGGGACGGTTCGTATCGCGGGGCCCAACGCCATTCCCGAGATCGAAGATGACAACATGGGCCTGGTCACAGCACAGATGGGGCAACAGCTATTGGACCCGCCGAGCGTTGAGGGCTGGCATACGGGAGTGGAGTGGGTGGATACCGGAAGCCTGGTGAGTCGCATTAACTTCGCCTCTCACCAGTTCGCCGATGCGGAGAGGCCGGGGGTAAGGTCCATAATCCACAGGATTAAATCACAGCGCCCAGCCTCGCCCGAGGCCCTGGTGGACCTGTGCCTGGACCTCATGGGCCCCATCACCCTCGGCGAGGACACCAGGCGGCATATAATCGAGCAGGCGAATGTGGAGGGAGACCCCGACTCGGCGGAGGAGATCAGGACCATCCTCCAACTGATCGTGGCGGCCCGCGAATACCAGCTGAACTGATCCCCTTACCATCCAAGGGTGTCGGCGCCCGGCCCACAGCGTAACCGCCGGGAGGACAATGTAAATGGTCGCCGGAACGGCGTTTCGGTACAGCCACACCGTGGGACAGTATGCCTTTCCCCGCGGACCCGGATTCCTCAACCCCGTGGACATGGTCGTCGGTCCGGACGGGGTCGTCTATGTAGTGAGCCGGGGACATAACGAGCTGGAGTCCCAGTGGAGGTCCAAGCGCATCACCATGGCCAACGTTGAGGGGGACTTCCTGGGCGAGTTCGGCATCGGCGGTCCAGGCGACGGCCAGCTTATGTGGCCCTCCTCCATCGCGATGGACAGCGAGCAGATGTTGTACGTTTCCGACGAAGCCCTCCAGCGGGTCACCATCATGGACAACCGGGGCCAGTTCATCGGCAAGTGGGGCGCGCGAGGCTCGGGAGACGGGGAGTTCGACAGGCCGGCCTCTCTGGCCTTCGACCAGGCAGGGTACCTCCTGGTGGTGGACGGTCTGAACCACCGGGTCCAGAGGTACACCAAGGATGGAAGGTTCCTGGGAAGCTGGGGCCGACAGGGCACCGGTCCGGGCGAATTCAACATCCCGTGGGGCATTACCGTGGACGACGCGGGTGACGTTTACGTCGCCGACTGGCGTAACGACCGGATACAGAAGTTCGACCCCGACGGGAGGCACCTGGCCAGCTGGGGGACCTCGGGCAAGGGTGACGGGCAGTTCGACAGGCCTTCGGGTGTGGCAGTGGACCGGGAGGGATACGTGTACGTGGCGGACCGGTCCAACGAGCGGGTACAGGTGCTGGACCCGGAAGGCCGCTACGTCGCCAAGTTCCGGGGCGAGGCCGGGTTCTCAAAGCTGGCCCAGGAGTGGTTCGCCGCGTCTAACGAGGACTTGAAAGCCGAGTGGGACGCCGCCAACCTGGAGCCCGAGCTGGACCCCGCGCCCAACGACTTCCTGAGCTACCAGTCGGGGAGCATAATAAAGCTGTTCTGGGCCCCACATCGGTCAAGATTGATCCCCACGGGCGGATCCTCATCCTCGAGACGTGCCGCCACCGCATCCAGGTCTATCTCAAAGGGCCCTGAGACCCACATCGTGGTCACTGGGGCCACGGGGATCCAGGAACCCATGGCTGACTATTGACACGTCAAAAAACGCGGAGGTATAATCCCGGCAGCCCCCGGCAAGAATGACGAGCGGACTTGGCAGGATGGCTTAGTCATTGGCTAAAAACAGGGAGGTATCACGATGAACCCACGTCGGTTGATAAACGCCAAATGGTTGCTATTTACTCCATTGCTGCTGGTCTTGGTGTTAGCCATTGCCTGCGGTGAGGGGGACACGCCTGCCCCCATCGTCATCGAGAAAGAGGTGGTGGTAGAGAAAGAGGTGGTGAAAGAGGTGGTGAAAGAGGTCCTGGTAGAGAAGGAAGTCGTGAAGGAGATTGTGAAAGAGGTTCCGGTGGTTGTGGTGGCCACGCCAACCCCTGGGCCAAAGCCTGCGGCCATGGAGAAGCTAACCGGTACACTGAAGATAGCCGTGTCGGCTTTCCAGCACGAGGCGCTCGACATGGGGTTCAGCAGCACCACCGCCAAGACCTATTCCGGGCATATGTTTGACTACCTTATCGGGGCCACCGAGGGAGGGGAGCTCACAGCGGAGCTTGGCCTGGCCACTAAATGGACCATCGCCCCCGATGCCGGCTCCGTGCTATTCAATCTGCGCAAGGGTGTCGAATGGCACGATGGCGTTCCTTTTACCGCCAGCGATGTGGCGTTCACCCTTAAGCGGTATAGCGCCGAGGAAGCCACCTGCACCTTCTGCGGCCAGATGAGACGGGGGGTGGATAAGGTGGTGGCCATTGACCCCTATACCGCAGACGTCATTCTGAAGAAGCCGGACCTGACCTTCTTCAGCACCCTCAGCTCTCGAGACACGGACATGGTGATGCAGCCGAGGCACAACTTCAAGGCCAACGCCGACGGCACCTATGAGATATTGGGTGACCCCATCGGGACTGGCCAAATGAAGTACGTGTCAAGGAAGCTGGGCCAATCCATCACCTACGAGGCCAACACGGACTACTGGAACCAAAATTACCCACCCACCTGGGCGGGACGACAAATCATACAGCTCCCGGAGGCCTCGGTACGGCTCAACGCCCTTCGCGCGGGCGAGATAGATATGGCCCAGGTCGAATCTGACCAGGTCCCGCAGGCGACAAAACTTGGGTTCAGGATCGATGGCCCCAAGGCGAGGGGCACCTATATAATCAATTACCTAAACCCCTACGATCCCAAGGCAATTACCAACAACCTGGATTTTCGCAAGGCCCTTGCGATCTCTATTGATATGGATGCCGTCGTGGACGCCCTTTTCACGCCTGGCACTTACACCCGTGCCGCCACGGCCTTCTTCACCATGTCGGCCGTCGTCGGCTATGACGGTGCCCTTAAACCCTACCCCTACGACCCAGAAGAGGCCAAGAAGCTGGTGAAGGCGTCGGGATACGACGGCAGGCCGCTGAAGATGTGGTCCCTTGTGCAAACGGCTTGGTGCCCCGTATGCCCGGACCTCATGGAGCTGGCGCAAGGTTTCTGGAAGGAAGTAGGGATTAACTCTGAAATTCTTCCCCTGGACTGGACCTCATTCCGCCCGTCGGTTGTAAAGGCGGACTGGGACACCGATAAGTTCGCCGCACACATCTCGACAGACAGAGCCCCCGGGCGACCGCTGGCCCTCCAGAATCTGCTCATCTCCTGGAACAGTGTTCCCGTCGGGGGTCTTTTCCAGGCGTACCCCGACCTGGATGAGGTCGATGGGGTGATGGAAAAGGCAGGGGCGGCGAAGAGCATGGAGGAGCTGGACAAAATCATAAGGGCGTTCAACCAGAGTTCCTACGCGTTGTACCCCGCGATACCCGTCGTATCGATCAACGAGACGTGGGCGCTGGGCCCCAATATTGAGTCGTGGGAGCCGGGCGATATGGGGTTCTGCCACAACTGGGAGACTATAAAACAGAAGCGCTGACACGCACCGCGAAGATAAACGGTGCCAACGGGAGTGTTCTGAATCGCAATCAGTTCTCTAGTGTTACTAGAGAACTGATTGTTATAGGGCAGGCGGGAGAAAAGCGGCCCGACCCATTGCACATTAGTATAGGACAGGGCTTATACTCATGGTGACATTCATCATTTTCCGCTTCATTCAGGCGGTGGTCACCCTACTCGTCACCAGCTTCGCCATCTTCGCACTGTCGTACACCAGCGGCAGCCCGGCGGAGCTGATTTTGGGTCGCGACGCTACCCCAGCGGAGCGGGAGGCGTTTATCATACGGATGGGGTTCGATAAGCCTGTTCCCTACCAGTACTGGGTATTCCTGAAGGACGCGGTTCGGGGGGAGTTCGGTACCTCCTTGAGAACCCACGCGCCAGTCACCGATATGGTAGGTGAACGCCTAGCCCCCTCTTTTAAGTTGACCGGCCTGGCCCTCGCCATTACCATACTCATCAGCCTGCCCCTGGGAGTCCTCGGGGCGGTACACCGGGGTACATGGGTGGACAAGGCAGCGCTGAGCTTCGCCCTCGTGGGGCAGGCTGCCCCCGCCTTCTTGCTAGCCCTGGGAGCCATCCTGATCTTCGCCGTGTGGGCAGGGTGGTTTCCGACGTCGGGGGCCGGCACCTGGAAACATTACGTTCTGCCTGGGGTGACCCTTGGATGGGGTTTCAGCGCCGGAGTGGTGCGTCTCCTGCGGGCGAGCATGCTGGACGTGCTGGACAGCGAGTATGTCAAGCTGGCCCGGGCCAAGGGGCTCAGTGAGACCATCGTGGTGTGGAAGCACGCCATGCGCAATGCCCTCATCCCCGTGGTCACCTTTATGGGATACACCTACGGCCACCTCCTGGCGGCGGCCATCATCACCGAGGTGGTGTTCGCCTGGCCGGGTCTGGGCCAACTCACCTATCAAGCTATAGTATGGCGCGACTTCCCCGTGCTTCAGTTGGCGGTTCTGGTGTGGGTGGGCGTGATAATCTTGCTCAACTTTTTAGTAGATATTAGCTACGGGTTCATCGACCCCCGCATAAGGGTCACCTCATGAACACCACCGTGGGAGTACGGGTAAGCCTCCTCTCCCGGTTCCAGCAGCGGGCCTTCTGGGTGCTTGGAGGGGTGAAGGGTGCCCCCAAGATCCCCGCCGCCCTCGTAGCCCTGACGGCCTTCCTGGCCATCTTTGCCGACGTAATCACGCCCCACCCTCCCCTGAAAGTCAACCCCCGGGAGTCGGCCACCGCTCCCGTCTTCGCCTCAGGTGGTACCTTCGACCACGTCCTGGGCACGGACCGCAAGGGCCGTGACATCCTCAGCCGTATAATCTGGGGTACCCGTGTTTCCATGGCTGTGGCAGCCGCTGCTATTGCTCTGGGGGGAGGCATAGGGACGGTTCTAGGACTGATTGCAGGCTACCGGGGAGGTTGGGTGGATATACTGATCATGCGACTGGTCGACTCCACCCTGGCCGTTCCCTCCATTCTGCTGGCCCTGGTCTTGGCCGCTACCGTGGGGCCTAGCTTTTGGATGGTGGTGGTCGTCATCGCGTTCACCGTGTGGGCCCGCTACGCCCGCCTGGTCCGTGGCGAGGCGCTGTCCCTGAAGGAACGGGATTTCGTGGCCCTGGCCCGCGTATCCGGGGCGTCTAGCACCTATATTATGGTCAAACATATCCTGCCCAACCTCATGAGCAGCCTCATCGTCCTTTCCACACTTCAGGTGGGCTGGGCCATCCTCATAGAGTCCTCACTCAGTTTCCTGGGCGCGGGCATCCCACCACCCACCCCGACCTGGGGCGCCATGGTGGCCGAGGGCCGGAACTATATCGAGACCTTGTGGTGGATAACAATGTGCCCGGGGGTCGCCATCATGCTGGTGGTGCTCGCCTTCAATCTCTTTGGCGACTGGCTCCGGGACGTCCTGGACCCCAAGCTGCGCAACCTCTAGGCGGACCGCACCACTTTGTCCCAATAACAAGGGGGTTCTAACGCGCCCCCTCTCTAGTTATCAGGACATTAGGGTCCCTGGACAGCCTAATCAGACATTACCCTTTGAAGTAAACCTGTACGCGGAAGCGACAGCTCTCCACTACGAAGAGCCTTCCCTTGTCATCCACCTTGACCGAGGTAGGCCCCCAGAACAGTTTCTCTATAGTGGCCGACTCTTCCGAGACACTCCGAGCCACCCAATGGCTCACATCCATGTCCGCCTTGTTCCTCTCCTCCAGCTCTTCCGGGGTGGCGGCGTAGTATTCCATTCCCCACTTGGACACGATTGACTCCCCACGGAGCTTGACAACAAAGCTCCCGTCCGCCCTGAGCACCTGGACCCGCTCGTTGGACCAATCGGCTACGTATATGTAGCCGTCTCGGTCCACGGCCACGCCCGCGGGCCGGTTGAACTGGCCATCACCACTTCCAGATGACCCGAAGGAAGCCAGGTGTTTCCCGTCGGCGTCGAATTTCTGGATGCGATCGTTGCGCCAGTCCGCAACGTAAACACAGCCCTCTTTGTCCGTGGCTAACCCCCAGGGCATGTTGAGCTCGCCCTCGCCACTGCCGAGCTTGCCCCAGCCTCCGAGGTACCTGCCATCCTTGCTATATCGCTGGATGCGGCTGTTGTGGCCGTCGGCGACGAGAAGGTCGCCATCCAGGAAGGTCATCCCGGCGGGACCGTCAAACTCGCCCTTTCCGCTACCCTGCACACCCCACTTATCCACAAACTCCCACTTGCTGTTGAATATGGAGATCCGCTGTAGGAACTCATCACATATGTAGATATTCTGATCCTCGTCCAGAGCGATGGAGACAGGCCACATCATCTCACCGTCCCCAGTGCCGCCTCCGCTGAAACGGCCCAGGAACTCTTCCGACACGGTGCAGACCGTGACACCTTTTGAGTTCAATCCGTTGTCGTCCTCGGCCGCACCGCGGTTTATGACGTAAAGGGTCTCCTTGTCACCAAGGGCCACGTCGACAGGATAGCTGAAGCCCCTGCCTCCCATACTGGCGTTAAAGCCGACTGTGTGTCCATACCGGTAAGATTCTAGCGAACTCATAGCAATACGACTCCGTTGGTTTGGGAGGCCGCGTCGAGGAGATCAGGCCAACTGGTATTCTCTTGTAGAGACTATAAGCTGTAGCATCGCCTTCACTCTTGCGGAAGCCGCTCGGGTCTGTTCCTCACCGCCAAACCGCAGCTCCCCTTCAGCCTGAGCCAGGGCCAATAGCTCTCGCTTCGTGTCCTCGGAAACCGTCAACGGGCCGACCAGATCCAGGCAAGCATCCACCATCTCCTCTGGACTCACGGCCGGGCCACGCCGCCGGATTCTGTCTATTATGGATTTCACCCCCGGTCTGTCCATGTCAGCAAATTCGTTGACCGCGAAGTTTATCCGGTCCACTAGACTTCCCGTGTCGACCCACTCCACTCCCGTGTGCCACCCCTCTACACTAGGAGGGTCCAGCAGCCGTTGCCCCATGTCTCCTACCAACGTAGCCTCGTCTATTAGCGATGGCAGTGGTGACTCATGGCCTCCCGCCAGGCGTGCCGTACCCACTACGAGCTCCGCAGGGCTCTTGACCTTGGCGAAGGCGGCCTCCTTGAAGAAGTCCGAGTTGAATAGGACCCTCAACATTGACCTGATGTCATACTCGCCATCAAAATAGGCCTTCACCAGCACCTCGATGGCCTCTGGGTCGCGGGCAGGCACAGTCTCCCAGGCAGGCACCTGGACCTCGTCGGCAACGAAGAAGTTGTACATGTGCCGTGACAAGAAGCGGGCCGTCGCCTCCTGCCGACAGATTATGTCGATGATGTCCTCTCCGTTGAACCTGCCTGTGTGACCCAGGAAAGTCTTCTCTGTGTCGTCGTGATCCTCGTCCCTGTACTCGAACTGCCAGTCCAGGCGGCCATAGGGCCATACCGAGTCCGTTTCCATACGGCTCGTATGGTGAGCGTCATCCCGGATGGTCCAGCCGGTGAATGCCCTGGAAGCCTCGTACACGTCCTCTTCCGTGTAGTTGCCCACACCCATGGAGAACAGCTCCAGCAGCTCCCGGCCGAAGTTCTCGTTGGGCTCGTTCCGGTGGCTGTCCTTGTTGTCCAGCCAATAGATCATGGCCGGGTCCTTGGATAGCTCTACCAAGAGGGTCGAAAAACGCCCCAGGCCATGGCGCCGGAACATGGCGATCTGCGTGAACAATTGTCGGGGGTTGCCAAGCTTAGTGTTACCGGTAGCGAATATGCCATGCCAGAACAGCCCTATCTTCTCCTCCAGGGGGCGCTTGGTGTTGATCATCCGGTATACCCAGTGGGCCTGAACGCTATTTAGTCTTAGCTGCTCGTGCTCACCCACGTGGTAGCGCTTGATGATATCCTCATTATCGATAGCAGGAGGGGCCGCCTCGGGGTGGAGCAGCTCCTCTACGGTAGCCTCGTACCCCTTGGCCACGTACCTCTCCAACTCATCTCGAGGGGCTCCGAACCCGGCCCGCCTCATCAGGTGTGCCATTAGAGCTATGTTCTTGTCTGTCATCTCCTCCTCCTCAGGAGCGATTTCTAGCTGGAAAGAGAATAACTTTAGGGGATTATAACATGGATTACCCGTGGGAACACCAACCTAAACAGAAGCGCGAAAGCCTCGTCAGTCTCTAGAAGTCAAAGCTCCAGAAGTCATTGGACCTAGTTGGTTTCTTTCTCTTTGCTGGTTTCTTGCCAGTGATTGCAGGTGCCAATTGCTTTTTGGCCTTCGAGTTGGTTTTGGACCCTTTAGAACTGTTGCAAGTCCTACAAAGTAGCTGGGTGTTCGTCAGCGTGTATCCGCCACCATTCTTACCAGCCCGTTTACGGTCCAAATCCATCAGGTCCGCCGGGAGCTTCCGATCACAATGCTTGCACCTGCGTTTCTGTTCGACGTACAGGACTTGCTTAAGACGCCGCCTCTCCGTCGCGGTGATTGTGTTTCGAGGTGCACGAGTACCGAACAAATCGTCAAACATGCTGCCTCCTGTTACTCGAGGGCTTCAATTCTTGGGTTTCTGCCTTTCCGAGGTTTCCGGATTTAGCAGGGTAATCGTTGCGTTACTGACTTAATTGGCTCCCCGATGCACCTCACACTACGAAAATGGGTTTGGGCCTGGTTCAAGTTCCCCCCATCCGTAGCTCGGAGTCGGCTGCCGTCGACTAAGCTCTTGCGACGGAATCCAGTTGCCCTGGCCATAGAATGGCAGGAGCGACTCGACAAGGGCGCGGCACTAACCAGAGCTGACTTAGCCTACCAAACGAAAGTTACTAGGGCACATGTGACTCAGGTTCTCAGTCTCTTGGACCTTGCCCCAGATGCAAGAGCATTCATTCTCGGCAGGGGTGATCCTCTAGAGGGGAAGGGTTTGGGTATCCATAGCTTGCGGTCTCTCCTAGATCTTTCAGCGGAAAAGCAAATTGCCAGGGTCAGATCATCCAAGATTGGCTAAAGGGAGATGCGTCGGTTCGCGTCCACTCAAGTGGGCCTAATTGGACGGTAGGCAGTACCATTTTTGAGATGTGGCTGGGCGGACTGTGAGGCTCCCGCGGGATGCGGCGCCTACCGGGCGGTGACCGTGAGGCAGAGGTGAGCAGGGCGCAGCCCAGTAGGTTCAGAGCGTTGGATGTCCTAGATCGCTCCACCGATTCGCATGGGCGTCCGAATCAGCGATGACGGGTCTGCATGCAGAGTGTGGCTGGCTTGCATCAATGCGGCGGGGGCATCTGGCCGGATGTTTTTTCGGAGATGAGAATTGCTGTGGCCCTTATCATCGCTCAGTAACCCATCTGAAAACAAGTGTATGTTCAGGTCTTCACACATCGGCGCTCACCTGGCGGGCGGATCATGGAGGCTGCGTCCCTGAGCCCGAGCGTGATGCGCTGCAAACTCTTCGCTGGGACGTCCTACTGTAGAGCTCATAACCCCGCTCTAGGATAGAACGCACATGATGGCGGCGTTCCGCCCCCACAGCTCCACTGTCACCTCTCTATGGGAACCACAACCTACCCAGGTTCGGCGACGACAGGACCCTTGGCTCGCTCAAGTGACGCCCAGCTTACGATCAGACCAATGGCGTCCGTTGGGATGCCCAGTTGCGGCAACAAAACGGGTAACGCATCAGCAACCATCTGGGGATCATAGGCGTTCACGACCAATATGGTGCGGTTTTCATGGGTTTGATTGAAAGGGTCGTCAACTGGCTGTACCCGTTCGGTCGGCCACACCACATCCCGGTTGGGACTGGCGTAGTTATCCGCAATATTTGCCCCGAGTATTCCGACTGTGTTCCCAGCCGACGTGGAGAAGCGGTTCAGTATCGTGGCCCAGCGCCATAGGTCACCGAAGTCGTACTTGACGGGGATTTCGACAACTTCCAGGTCCGCATAGTGACCGGAGGCCAGCTCCTCCTTCAGTGTTCTAAGCTGCTCCTCATCCTCTGGAGGAAGTTTCACCTGGAGATAAATTCTATAGGTGCTGTCTTCCTTCGGGTCCGGGGCTACCTTCCAACCCGCGAATCCGCTCTCAGGGTAGCGCTTCCATAGACGGCAAACCGATCCCCAGGTCGAACAGTCGATCCTTCCGGGCGAAGGGAAGCTTGTGACGTTGACGTCCGACACGTCGAAGCTAGCTTCACCAGCATCCCCCGGTGAGGGTTCTTGTTCAGCCTTCGGCCAAAGCTGCTCCCAGGAAGCCCAGCCTGGTCTTGAGCGCCGGGCCTCCGCACCGCCTGCTAGGATCTCCGCGTTCCTAAACCCATTCGGCCAAGGGAGTTCCCTCAATGAGCTTGGCTCTGAAAATGGGTAAAGCCACGATTCGAGGAGGCACCATTCGTAGGTTCCCCAGCATTCCCAATACTTGGTCGTGTCGCGGGGTGCCACACTTGGCCACTGGAGATAGAATTCTATCGCCCTCTCCCTGAAGAAAGCCGCAGTCTCGGGACCTGGCCTCTCCGCCTGTCGAATGTAGATATATAGATTGCCGCCGCCGTTGTAGATGGCCTCAACGTCGATAAAGCCTGCCACCTCGGCCTGTTCCAACAAGTAGCAGTGCATTGGCTCGGTAGATAGCAGGCCGTCATAGCAACTTCCCAGGGGTGGCTGGGAGCTTGATACCAGCGGCGCCGACTCCTCGGGCGGGACGCTTATCTCCGCGTCCAGTGCGTACACATCGCCATTGTTAAGACTCACGTAAACGACCCCTCCGACCACTTCCAGGTGTGAGGGCGGGCGGTCCATCAGGTAGCGCCAGCGCAGCTCCCCGGTGGATGCATCCAGGGCCAACACATCCCCGAACACCTCACCATAGTCCACCGGGATGTAGACCACCCCATCTTGAACCACAGAGGACAGAAATCTGATTCCCCATGTGAAGGTCGTCCGTTGTTCCTCTCCTGCCGAGGTATCCAGGACGTATGTGTAGTAAGAACGATCCAGGTAAACCACTGCGTCGACCACGGTTGGGGGTGGTTCCCCACTGCTCGACGTCCAGAGTTGCTCTCCGGTCGAGGCATCAATTGCGTAGAGTGGACCGCTCAGCGAGTCGATATAGACTACTCCACCAGTCACCATAGGTTGAGTTGATCTCCCACTGTTTGTATAAGAGTTCCAGAGCTCGTTACCGGTGGCGGCATCTAATGCGTACAACTTGCCACCAACACCCAGAGAACCTGTGTAGACCACTCCGTCAACCACCGTCAGCGCGGACGGAAACCCTTGCAAGTAAGGGATCGGGGCGCCAATGTCCGTCCGATGCAGCGTTTTCTCCACAGATATGACCTGGGAGCTCCAGAGGTGCTCTCCGTTCGCGCCGTCCAGAGCGTGCACATATCCCCGGCCATAACTGTTCTCGTCCCAAGTCACCGAACCGATGTAGACCACTCCATCCGCCACGGCCAGGGAACCACCACTGCCTCGCACCTCGGACTGCCAGATATGCTCTCCAGTAATGGCATCAAGCGCGAATATAGGCCCATCGAGGTAGTTACGTTGGTCAATCGTTCCGATGTATGCGACGCCATCAATCACAGCCAACGTAATGGGCAAGACCTCTTCCATATTTTGATTGAAGCTCCAGAGCGGTTCGCCGTCGGCGGCGCTCAGTGCAAAGATGAGGCCATAGTCACCGATTGTGTAGACCACCCCGTCCACTGGGACCGGGCGCGCGTCCCCGCCTACGTCCTCGCTCCAGAGCGTTGTTCCCGCCTCGGCATCCAGCGCGTGGAGGAGACCGTATCCAGGGCTCGCGTAGACCACTCCGTCGGCTACCGCAGTGACGGTATAGCCGCGACCCGTTTCAGCGTGCCATAGCAACTTCCCGGTCCGGAAGTTCAAAGGTTCCGGCATAGGCAGAGGGGGCGTTGTTGGTGCCGGTGTTGGTTGCGTCGGTGTGGGTTCGGGCCTAGCCGTTGGTGCTACCGTAGACGGGCTCGGTGTCGATGATGCATTCGTTGGTTTTGAGACAGGTGTCTCCGTAGGGGTGCGGGTATATGTGAGTTCTGGGGAAGAAGTGGGTTGCGGCTCGTCGTCGCAGGCGACAGCGGCCAGCATCAGAAGGGCCAACAGTCCTCCAATCATGCCCAGTGTCGAAGTTCCGAGCCCCCTTCTCATTCCTGATCCCTTGCCCTGAAACCTCATCGAACAACCATCCTGACTTCTTACAGGAGACTTCGGTCGCCGCAGGAACGCCCCGTGCCCACGCTCGGGCGCTGTGCCGTTAGCCCTCCCGACGACGTAGCCGCACCGCGAGCAAAGTTGCGGAGGCTAGGACCACCAGCCCGGCGGCTGCGCTCCCTACAATCACATACGTAGATATGCCCCCGTTGGAAGCTAGCGTTAGGTCATCTGCCGCTGGTATAGGGGCAGAGCTCACGCCCTCTGTTTGTATCTGTGAACTGCCCTCTTCGGAGTTAGCGATATCCTCGTACTGTGCACTCTGTTCGAACGACGGCTGACTGGCCTGAGACTCTCCATCAGTCGGCTCTTCATCCATCGAAGTAGTGGACTTTTCGACGCGTTCATCTGTGTTGGCATCTCCCGTGGTCGGCTCTTGCAGCGGTTCCAGTGAAACTAGACCGGCTGAGTATTCTCTAACACCCTGAATCACACCTACACCATCCGTCGGAATGCCTAGCTGCGGCAGCAGTACGGGAAGAGCATTCGCTGCCTCTTGGGCGTCATAGGCATAGAGAATTACCGCGTGACGAACCGCGCTCGAATTGATAGAAATGTCGACAACCGGTGAAATTCGCGTTGTTGCCCAGACCACGTCATGGTCTGGCGGGAATGCGATATTCCGTGCTATGCCTGCACCGACGACGCCGATCGTGTTGCCATTCGATACCGCAAACCGCTCTAGAATCGTTGCCCAACGCAACAAATCTCCAAAGTCGTACTTGACAGAGACCTCTGCGACATCGAGTCTATAAGGGAAGGATGAAGGAGGATTAACATGCCAAAGATTCACCATCCCAGAATACTCTTGGCACTGCTCCTGGTTATCGGATTGATAGGCGGCGCAGCGGGTGTCATTGCAAATCAACAAGACTCTTATGGCAAGACTGTGCACTTACCGATTCCGACCCAGTTGCCACTCGACGAGGCTGCTAAGCAAGCTGCCGTTGACATCGGCCGGCAGTCGGGGGCGGTAGAACGCATCGCAGGCAACCAGTCCTGGACTGCTTCCTATTTCTTCCGGAGCGCGATTGCGGGCACCGCCAACGGCGTTGGCTTCATCGCCTCGTGGGAACAGCCCGTAGAAAGCTCGGGTCCATGGAGCCTTGTTCGGTGTCGAGGAACCCGTGCCTTTTCAAGTAGCAACGCTTGGGCTAACGTAACCCGTCTCAAAATTGACGTCGATGTGGAGCTTCGGGAGGTAGTGGGCTTATCTGTCAGATTCAAGCGGCCAGTGCCTGGTGAAACGCCGCCACTAAACGCCGTACATGTTTCGGGCCCTGGCCCTGACTACCAAGGGGCAGTGCGCGATCTGGAGACCAGACAGGTAATCTTCTCGGGCCTTGCGACAGACGCCCCCGACGACGTGAGAGTTTGCCCGCCAGGTAAGGAAGATGACTAAGCGTCCTCGTGAGCCCTAGGAGATCAATTAAAGAAAGGGGGATGCAATGCGTTACTCCAAGGTCATCCACTACGCACCACTGGCACTCGCTGTTGGGGCAGCCCTGGCGTATCTCGCCCTTTACTTGCTGAACGTACTCTACAGCCCTCCTGGGGTCGGTGCCAACACGGCCCCATCAGGAACCTATAACCTTTATGAGATCGGTGATGACGAAATCTGGAATTGGGACTTCGAGTCCACTAGCACCGGGGATGACAACGTGGAC
>CBDFGQ010000007.1:0-638334 GCA_965247295.1 Dehalococcoidia bacterium | reverse complement strand
AGTTTCCCGTTGGTTTGAGGATGGTAAGGCGCCGCCAGGATATGACGGATTCCTATCAGGTTCTGGTAATCGCGGAAAGCCCTGGATACGTAGCCCGGTCCATTGTCACTCAGCAGTCTGGTCCGGTCCTCCAAGGGCACTTCTGTCATACCTGTGACATCAACGGCTAGCTGGAGCACCTGGATCAGGGAATCAGCTGTCATGTCCAGTTGCAGCTTCCAGGCCAGGATGGACCGGGAGTAGTCGTCCATCACGGTCACCATGTAGTAATAGCCCCACCCCCTCACTCTGAAGTACGAAGCATCGGTAGCCCACATCTGATGCGGTCCGGTGGTACTCTTTACCAGCAACAAGCTGAATCTCGGGAGGTTTGACAAGCCCTTCCCTCTTCAAGATGCGGTACACCGTCGACTCACCCACCGATAGCCTCAAGTGGTCTGTGACCCAAGTGGCCAGTTGCCGGCTACTCCACTCTGGAGACTCCCTGGCCGCCGCCAATACTGCGGCCTCCTCTGGTGAGCTAAGCCTGTTCCAGGGGACCCGGGTAATGGCGGCAGGGCATTCTTGCTTCCCTTGCAGTTCCCGGGCCCGCCACCGGTAATAGGTGCTCCTGGGCACCTGCAGTTGGGCGAGGAGCCTCCGTTTTCCCCATTGGGTCTGTTCCACCCGGGTTATGACGTTCGACCTCTCCTGGGCGCTCATGTGCCGGTGCCCTCGTCCAAAGTCGGGATGGCCGTTTTTTTGGAACGGTGGACCCTCCAGGGAAAGGTCGGCAACCAGTTGTTTCAGATCGTAGTTCTCCCGCTTGAGGTGTTCAATCTCCTGACGGGTGGCGTCTCTCACCGTGTCTCTGGTGAGACGCTCTTTCCCCGCTTCCATAAATTCCTTGGTCCAGGCATAGAATACGCCCGGCTTGATCCCCTCTCGTCGGCAAAGGTCACTAACGGTCACCTCCCGACGGAACCCTGAAGCACTTCACCGCCAGGGACGTGGTGTCCCGCTGGGATGTGGTGGAGGTGCGCACCAGAGCCACCGCGAACACCGCCACGGACTTTCTAAGTACCCTGCAGGCCCGGATGCCCTTCCCCGTACGAGCTATACAGGTGGACGGAGGCTCCGAGTTCCAGGCGGGCTTTGAGCAGGCGTGTCAGGAGCGTGGCCTTCGCCTCTTCGTATTGCCACCCCGCTCTCCCAAGCTCAATGGTGCCGTGGAACGGGCACAACGTACCCATACCGAGGAGTTCTATGAGGTCAATGTCTTTCCCCTGGAGATCGCTCCCCTGAACCAGCAACTCCGCCTTTGGGAGCTTACCTATAACACAGTGCGTCCTCACCAGGCCCTGGCCTACCTTACCCCACAACAGTTCCTCCGCCAGCAGCAATCTCAGCGAAAGGAGCCCGAGTGTCACTAATCTACTGGACGAGTACACAAGGTTTTCACCGTCACCGGGTTGGTGGTATAATGGGTGCCTTTCTGACGGCATCTGTGCTTGGTAGCACTGTCCCTACGGTTGAGAGTGGTTCGATGGGTATTCTGATAGGGATTCAGGCCCTAGCAGGCTGCGGAAAAAGGGCAAGGCGTACAGACGTGGTGGGTGGAGCGTCAAGTAGTCCAACGATATCCGTCATATCATAGTTTGTTTAGAGCTATTGGTGCAGGAAGCGCAATGTGGCGTCGCTTATCGTCGACCCGCTTTGAGTCCTGAGTAGACCTCAGAGTTTTTCAGCAGCCTGCTAGGGCGTAGTTGCAACTCAGTAATCTCACCATGTAGGAAAGCAGAATCGAGAGCGGAGCGACACACAGGGCCACACCCGTAACCTTAGGGAGATAAATGAAATGGAACTTGAAACCGAGCGGCAAGGTGATACTTTAATCGCAAAGACGGATGGGAGGGTCGATGGGGCCAATGCCCGTGAATTCCAGAGCGCCTTGGAGGCTGCGATAGACGATAACGAGAGTACTGTAATCTTGGATATGGAGCGGCTGTCGTATATCAGTAGCGCGGGGCTACGGGTGATCCTGTTGACCGCCAAATCGTTGCAGCGGCGGAACGCGAAATTTGCGGTCTGTTCGCTATCGGAATCGATCCAAGAGGTCTTCGAGATCAGTGGTTTCGACAAGATCATTTCCATCCACCCGTCTCAGGCCGAGGCCCTGGCCGCATTCAACGACTGATTGGCCCCATGCGCAGGTTGCCCGGCTGCGACGACGGCGCCTTCTGGGATGGGCCGACTCCGCCGAAAAACATGGATCTGATTGCCCTGCACCGCCTGGCGCGTCGGCCCAATCACCCAATGTCTGTCCTGCCCGGGGCAACCCTCCAGTTATGCCCGGACAGAGGATTATGGACTCGCACGTGGAGTTGATTTACGCCGGGCTTTTCCCAGGCTACCAAGGTTCCCGTTCGGTCACCAAGGAATTGAGAGGGGTTATGTAAAGGTAAGGTAGAAGTGCGCGGGATGACATCGAGGCAAGAATCGTACAAAATCCTGGTGGTTGACGACGAGCCTGACCTGGAGCCCCTCATGCTGCAGCAGATGCGCCGGGACATACGGGCGGGCCGCTACAAGTTCGTCTTCGCCCAGAACGGCGTAGAGGCTTTGGAGAAGCTGAACCAGGATGACGGCATCGACATGGTGCTCTCGGACATCAACATGCCTCAGATGGATGGTCTCACCCTGCTGGAGGAGATACCCAAGGTAGACCCCAATATCCGGTCGGTGATAATTTCGGCCTACGGAGATATGAAGAACATACGCACCGCCATGAACCGCGGCGCATTTGACTTCGTCACCAAACCCATAGACTTTGAAGACCTACGGGTGACTATCGACCGGACGCTGCGCAATATGGCCGAATGGCGCGAGGCTCTCGAGGCCCGCGACCAGTTGGTGGCTCTGCAGAACGAGTTGGACGTGGCCAGGGGGATGCAGCAGTCCATCCTTCCAACCCGGTTTCCCCAAGCCCCGGGCTACACCGTTTACGGCAAGATGCAGGCGGCGCGCAACGTGGGGGGCGATTTCTTTGACGTAATACAGCTGAACGACGGGCGCATCGGCCTTGCCGTGGCCGACGTGTCGGACAAGGGTGTGCCGGCGGCTCTCTTCATGATGTCCAGCCGCACTCTGTTGAAGGGCGCTGCTATCGGCCTTGCTTTCCCCGGTGAGGTGCTCCGCGAAGTCAACGATTTGCTGCTGGAGGACAACGAGGGCAGTATGTTCGTTACCGTTCTGTATGCGGTGTACGATCCTTCCAATAGAAATCTGACCTACGCTAACGGCGGACACAACAGTCCCCTGGTAGTCCACGCCGACGGGGTATCCGCCTTGCTCCCCTTGACCGACGGGATAGCCTTGGGGATTGTGCCCGGCCTTCCTTACCAGCAGAACACGGTTACCTTGTCTCCCGGAGATACGGTTATCTTCTACACGGACGGCGTGACTGAGGCTATGAATGGCGAAGAGGAACAGTTTGGGCTGGACCCTCTGAGCGAATTCTTTCAGGCCAATCCTCCCCAGGACCCTGAACAGGCCACCGCGGCGGTTTTTGAAGCGGTAAACTCCTTTGCGGGCGACACCCCCCAGTTCGACGATATTACCTGCCTAGTCCTTCAGTGCAGAGAGGATTCCCCTTGAGCGCGAAGCTGCGCTTAACTATAGAGACCAGGCTGGAGGAACTGGAGCGCCTCTCCAGCGCTATAGAGGACCTCGGGAGGGATGACAACTGGCCTCCCTCCCTCACCTTTCAGGTGAATCTGGCCCTGGAGGAGTTGTGGCTTAACGTCGTGAACCACGGCCACGACGGAGGCTTCCACAAGGTTGAAATCGAATTGACCTCGGAAGCGGATGCCGTGACCATTGAGATCACAGACGATGGTAAGCCGTTCGACCCGTTGAATGACGCGCCGGTACCGGATGTGATGGGGTCCCTGGACGACAGACCGGTCGGGGGCCTAGGTATTCATTTGGTACGTACGATGATGGATAAGGTGCGGTATAAACGGGAAGAGCGTGGAAACCATCTGATTCTGGTTAAGCGCAGGGTTGAGTGAGGGGAATCCCCCGGTTACCAACAGACGTACTCTTTGTGCTGGGCATCGGGGGAGGTGTGGCTCTTACGGTGGCCATCAGCCTGGCAGTCTGGTTTTTGCTCGGCGGCACGGATGCCAGCCAGAACGGCGCGAGGGCAACCGGCGCCGGCGAGATGGTCCCTACGCCTGAAGATAGCAAACCACCTCCTGTGGAAACCGGGGTCTCCGACCAGCGCATTCTCTTTGGCCAGTCGGCTGCCTTTAGCGGCCCCGCCCAGGAGCTTGGAATCAATATGAGGGAAGGCATCCTGGCGGCCTTCAAGGAGGCGAACGACGCCGGTGGCGTCCATGGCAGGATGGTGGAACTGACGTCGCGTGACGACGCCTATGAACCGGAAGCCGCCATCGCCAACACCACCAGCCTGATAAAAGAGGATGGAATTTTCGCGCTGATCGGCGCCGTGGGCACCCCCACCTCGCGCTCGGCGCTCCCGGTGGCCGAGGCTGGTGGAGTCCCCTACATTGCCCCCTTTACCGGCGCGGCCTTTCTGCGGGACGCCAAGTGGGAAACCGTGATCAACCTGCGGGCCTCTTACGACCAGGAGACGGAAGAGATGGTGGCCCGGTTGACGGAAGACTTGGGGATCAAACGCATTGGCATAATGTACCAGGACGACTCCTATGGCCGCGCGGGCTACCAGGGGGTTATGAGCGCTCTGGAGCATCGGACCATGAAACCGGCGGCAATTGGGCTGTATACGCGGAATACCCTGGCGGTGAAGACGGCCCTTTTGGATTTGAGTCAGGGATCTCCCGAAGCGGTCATCCTGGTAGGCGCCTATCAGCCCGTCGCGGAACTCATCGAGTGGGCGCGTCACACCGGGTTGGACTCCGTTTTCATGACCATCTCTTTCGTGGGCAGCAACGCGTTGGCCACCGAATTGGGGCCCGACGGCGCCGGGGTCTTCGTAACCCAGGTGGTGCCTTTCCCAACGGATGATTCGATACCCATCGTTGCTTCCTACCTCAACGCTCTGGCGGCCTATGCTCCCGACGCCGCGCCCGGCTTCGTCTCCTTCGAAGGCTATCTGGCGGGCCGCTTGGCCATCGCCGGTCTGGAGAGTTGCGGGTGGGAGGTGGACCGGGCCTGCTTCCTGGACAGCCTGCACAGCCCGGATATCACCGACCTCGACGGATTCCAGCTCCGCTATGGGGACGATGACAACCAAGGATCCGACGCCGTCTTTCTGACCGTGATCGGGTCCGACGGCCGTTACCACTCCATCGATAGTTTACAGGACGCAAGGCGGTGAAAGAACGCCTGAAACGGCTTCTACAAAGCGGCTCTCGTATCTCCACCCAACTCCACTTGGCTATCTGGGGAGCGGTGTCCCTGACCGTATGCGCCAGCCTGGTGGGCTGGTTATCGTTCAACCGGGTAGGAAATGTACAGAGCCGTGTGAATGAGGGCAGTATCCCGGATATTGTGGCCGCGTTCGAGGTGGCCCAGTACAGCGGCATACTGGCGGCCGCGGCCCCACGCCTGACGACCGCCGTGACAGAGGAAGAGTTTGACCAGGTGGCCCTCAGCATCGATAAGGCATACAGGGATTTTGAGCAGCAGTTGGCCCTTTTGGAGGAGGGGAACGCAGGGGATGAGAGCTTTGCCAGGATTCGCGCCCACGTCGACAATCTGGATTTTAACATCGAGGCCATCAAGGAGGAGACCCGCGAGTCCTTTGCACTGACTGTGGGTAGCGAAGCCCTCGGAGCCGAGTTGGCGGAACTACGAGCTCAGTTGGACGGCATCGTCGTTCCTGCAATCGACGACCAGCTTTACTACACAATGACTGGTTATCGCAACCTTCTGGAGCCTCCGGTGTCGCGCTCGGAACATTTCTCGGAGGAGGAGTTCGGCCGCTACCGGCATCTGGCTCAATTGCAGGTGGACGGCAACATTGCGGTGGAGCTTTTGGCAACCGCCTTCACTCTTTCGGAGGCGTCGCTGATCGAGCCGCTGCGGGAGCGGTTCGAGGCTGCCGCCAGCCGCATAGAGCAGATCCTCGCAGCTCTGGAAGAATCCCAGCTACGGGCCGAATTGTCCCCCATATTCACCAGACTGTTCAAGTTGGGAATTGGGGAGGGAAGCGGCTTTGACTTGCTAGCCCAGCGGCTGACCCTGGCGGAGAGTCAACAGGACCTGGTAGTGAGCAACCGCGACATCGCCGTTGACTTGGTGGAGGATGTGAACGGGCTGGTGAACACGGCCCGTGCCCGTGCACAGGTGGCGACCCAAGCTTCAAGTGACGCGATATTGACGGGTCGCACTCTCCTTCTGGCCATTAGCAGCATAAGCGTTGCCGGTGCTCTGCTCATCGCCTGGCTTTTCGTGGGGCGGATACTAGTGCGTCGCCTGAAACTAATATCGGATTGGATGCGGCGCATGGCTGAGGGCGACCTTGAGGCCACAGTAAAGATCGAGGGTCGGGATGAGGTGGCCGAAATGGCTGCTGCTTTGGAGGTCTTCCGTCGTCATGCTCTAGAGGTCCAACGTTTGAATCTGGTGGAAAAGCTAGCGGACGAGCTGAAAGGCAAGAACGAGGAACTTGAGGTTGTGCTGGAGGACCTACGCTTGGCGCAGGATCAGATTGTCATGCGCGAAAAGCTGGCAGCTCTGGGTGAGCTGACGGCGGGGGTAGCCCACGAGATACGGAACCCGTTGAACTTCGTCAACAACTTCTCCGAGGTTTCGGAAGAGCTGGTCAAGGAACTGCAAGAAGTCCTAAAGGAAGATGGCGCGACGCTAACCGACGAACAGAGAGGGCTGCTTGAAGACATCTTCGGAGACTTGAGCGACAATCTGGGACGCATCCGGTCCCACGGGGAACGGGCTAACCGCATCGTCCAGGGCATGCTTCAGATGGGTAGAGACTCGGGTGAGGTGCGGGCTACCAACATCAACAATCTCCTCGACGAACACGCGCGCCTGGCTTACCACAGCGCTCGGGCCTCCGACCCAAATTTCCAGTTGGACCTGCAGCAGGACTTCGACCTGGAGATGGGCGAACTTGAAGTAATTCCCCAGGACTTGGGGCGGGTCTTTCTGAACATAGTGAGCAACGCCTGCTATGCCACCGACGAGAAGCGCCGCTCAGTCACAGAGGCGAATGGCGGCTCCTATATGCCAACCCTGCTGCTGACCACCCACCGAGGAGAGGAGCATGCGGAAATCCGCATAAGGGATAATGGAAACGGGATTCCCCCGGACGCCATAGAGAAGATCTTCAACCCCTTCTTCACCACTAAGCCCACCAACGAGGGCACCGGCCTGGGCCTCGCCATGTCCAACGACATCGTGCGAAAACACGGCGGCGTCATTCGCGTCGAGTCAGAACCGGGCCAGTTCACCGAGATGATTGTCGAGCTGGCCCTGACGCCACCCTCGACGGTCCCGGAAGAGGAAACGGCAGCGGTGGCGGCGCAAGGTGACGACCCATCTTCGGAACTCGTCCCTTAGGGCGTGGGAGATGTTTAACTTAATTTGTATCTCTCGTACATGATTATAGCTGTTAGCAACCAGCAGAAGTGGAACACTTTGGGAGCCGAGAGATCAGGAGTCGGATGGAGGTCTGGTGAGCCTCCTGAGGGTGCTATTGTAGCATCTTCGCCGTTCGATTGTTTGAGCCCCTCCTTCCTACATCGTAGGATCTCCTGCCGCCTTCCCTTGAGGACGTCTGAGGGCGTCACGTTTCCCAGAGCCTTGTCATAGCACCGGTAGTTGTAGTAGCTAACGAAGGCTACGATGGCCGCCTCCAAGTCTGAAGGCATCTCATACGGCAGTTGGTTCACGTCCCGCTTGAGGGTTTGGTGGTAGCGCTCCAGCTTGCCGTTGGTCTGAGGGTGGAAGGGTGTCGCCAGTATGTGCTTGATGCCCACCATGCCATTGTTGTCGATGCCAAGTCTGCCCAGGCTCTCTGGTATGGGGAGCCTGCAACGTGGACACATCGCGAGGGAACCGGTTCGCCATAGGGGTTAGAGCATCGATGGGACGCCGAGAATCACCGTCGCTTAACAAGCTCATGTCGCCTCGTGGCGCGTGGTTACTGGGCGCCGGTAAGGTTACTCCTACTCGCTTCTACGGCGTTGGCTTGGGAGAGGGCCTTCCAACCGGCGTGGGCTCTCCTGGACGAACTACCTCGCAGTGGCTTAGGTCAATAACTCCTTCAACAGCTCGCATGGTAAAGTTTAGTCCCAGACCTACTCCGAACATGGTCACTGGGCCGCTAAGGTCTCGATAGTTTCCCCACTGTCCGGGGAAGCAACCGACGTTATGGTTGCCGTCTCCTCTCAGGAGGACCATCGCCGAGTTCGGGTACAGTTGTGTGACGGAATGGATCGTACCCGTCACTGACAGGTCTTGGCCACGGTACGCAGCATCTGCGCCGGTTGGATCTGTCGTATAGGCTCTGGCCAGTTCCTCCGCTGACACGGTACGGAAAACCGAGGTGTCGGAAGGATCAGATGCGGAGCATCCCATAACAAAGCTCAAAACTCCGACAAATAGCACGAAGCGAAGGGTCATCAGACTCATCCAGCCAACTCGTGCCCAATAGTAGACCTCAGTCATTGCTATGGGATGTACTCCCAGCATTCTAGATGCACAATACCCCCTGCATCACGGCTCTTCCGCATAGCGTCGACCTTAGTGCGCCGCTCGGCGGTTCCATTTGAAAATGTTCCAGAGAGCAAGCATTACTCGGACAAGAGCCACTGGTCCATACAAATGGGCCGTGGCCAGGTAGACCTGCGGCGCAACCGATGCCCCCAGGTAGAGCAGGGACAGCCCGAATCCAAGCAAGCTCCAACGACCCTTGTGGCGATCGCTCCAGATCATGGCGGTCCCCGCACCGACTCCGATCAAACCGATGGGAGCGAGGATGGCGGACCAGTACTGAGCCTGGGGTGCGGTCACTGAGGCGAGAGGCACAGCAATGAAGAGCGCACTGAGGGCCACCGAGCAGCAAGCAGCCACCAATGAGGCAACGGCAACGTGGCCCACGATCATGCCATGGCCTCGTAACCGACCAATGTACTGCCGCGCTATCCATCCGACAGAGAATACCAAAGCTGACCCTCCACCATAGATTGAGGTAGGATGGAAAGAATGGACACCAAAGTCGGAGTAAGATAATGCGACGGAGGTGTCAGAATGAAAGGGGTCCGGCAAGGAAGGTACACCAGGGTGTCAAGGGCGGAGTAATCTTAGGACACTGGGCGGAGCAAAAGTGTACCAGCCGGGCGTCGATGTTCAGCGAAAATGTCACCCAGACGGGGAGGTCAGTAGAAGCCGTTAACTGGAGTGAATGCGGCGGGGTTTATGCGTCAGCAGGATCGCTGGCAGCGCGCACGGCCTCGGCCTGCCGGCTCTGCTTGAGACGGTAGCTCTTGCCGTTCATCTCCAGGATGTGAACACGGTGAGTGAGGCGGTCTAGCAGGGCTCCGGTCAGCCTCTCAGAGCCGAAGACCTCGGTCCACTCGTCGAAGGGCAGATTTGTGGTGACCAGGATAGACCCTCTCTCGTATCTCTGGCTGAAGACCTCGAAGAGGAGCTCGGCTCCGGTCTTGGAGAGTGGGACGAAGCCGAGCTCGTCGATGATGAGCAGCTTGAGACTGGCCAGCTTCTTCTGGAGGTTGAGCAGCCGTCGCTCGTCCCTGGCCTCAATCAGCTCGTGGACCAGCGAGGCGGCCGTGGTGAAGGCGACCGACAGCCCCCTCTGGCAGGCGGCGAGCCCCAGGCCGAGGGCCACGTGGGTCTTGCCGGTCCCGCTGTTGCCGACGGCGATGACGTTCTCACGCCGGTCTACGTACTCGCAGCGTGCCAGCTGCATGACCAGGTGCTTGTTCACCGACGGGATGGCCAGGAAGTCGAAGGTGTCGAGGCTCTTCGTGGCAGGGAAGCGAGCAGCCTTGATCCTGCGGTCCACCATGCGATGATGGCGGTCTATCAGCTCAAGCTCAGAGAGCCTCAGCAGGTAGCCCGGATGGTCTACGTCCTCAGCGGCACACTGAGAGGCCACCTTGCCGTACTCCCTCAGGAAGGTCGGCAGCTTCAGCTCCTTGAGGTGGTGCTCCAACAGCACCGTAGACCTCTCGCTCACCGCCCGCTCCCCAGCATAAGCGCCATGTAGTCCCTGGCTGCTGTCCTGGTCACGCTGACCCTGGGCAGATAGGGATACAGCTGTAGGTCGAGTCTCTGGGGACGACCCTCCACTCTGCACAGCACCAGGTGCTTGACTGCGTCGAAGCTTATGGCGCCGAGCCTGAGGGCATCCCGCACACCCTCGTACACCTCCTCCTTGCGGAAGCTCTCCATCAACCGCAGCACCTGCACGAACTCACGCTTGCCGCGCCTGCCCATCCTCGACTCCAGCAGCCGCCTCAGCACGCCGAACTCCTCCGGCAACTCCCACCCGGCAAGCGGAGCGGCCTGGTCCATCGCTCCCGTCTTGCGCTCCAGCAGCGGCAG
Source organism: Dehalococcoidia bacterium (assembly GCA_965247295.1). Classification (GTDB taxonomy): domain Bacteria; phylum Chloroflexota; class Dehalococcoidia; order Lucifugimonadales; family JAGWBF01; genus CBDFGQ01. The sequence continues at coordinate 627,777 of CBDFGQ010000007.1, read as the reverse complement.
GTAGTGCACCGGGTCGAACACGAAGTCGTCGCGTTCGTATGAGCGCCTGTGCCGGGCTATCACCTCTGCCCCGCAGCTGATCACCACCTCACCCACATAGCCTCGCACCACAACCTCCATGTGACCGTAGGCCACGGGCACCGAGTAGTCGTTGGTACGGTACCGCACCAGGGACAGGGAGCTGACACGGCTCACGTGCTTGTCGCTGGCGTCGTAGGGCACGGCGGGGAGCGGCAGCAGGGCCTCCAGGTCACGCTCCATCCGCTGGCCTATCGTCTCCTCGTGCCCACGCAACCGTCTCCCCAGCCGTTCCAGGCACCTCTCCTCCAGGTAGGCGTTGAGGGCATCGAAGCTCTCGAACGACGGCACAGGCACCAGGAAGTTCCGACGAGCATATCCCACCAACCCCTCCACCTTCCCCTTGTCGTTACCCTTGCCGGGACGGCCGAACCGATCCTCGAACAGGTAGTGCGACACGAGCTCGGAGAACACACGAGTACGCCGGCGCCGGCCGTCTTCCAGGATCTTCGCCACCGCCAACCTCGTGTTGTCGTACACGATGCTCCGGGGCACACCGCCCAGGAATGAGAACGCCGAGACGTGACCGTCGCAGAACGCCTCCGTCGTCTCTGCGGGGTAGGCCCTGACGAAGCACGCGTCGCTGTGGGGAAGGTCCAGCACGAAGTAGTGGATGGTCTGCTCCACTCCGCCGATCACCGCCTTCGCCTGGCCGAAGTCGCACTGGGCATCTCCCGCGGGATGGGACAGCGGAACGTACATCTCCCGTGTCCGGCGACGCCGCTCGCGCACGTAGTCCTTGACTATCGTGTACTTGCCGGTGAAGCTGTGCTCCGCTCTCAGGCGCTCGTAGATACGCTTCGCAGTGTGGCGCTGCTTCTTCGGAAGACTACGGTCCTCCTCCAGGATCCGGTCGATCACCCCACGGTACGGGTCCAGCTTGGGACGACGGGGAGGTGACTGCCGACGGTACCCGGGAGGCACGGAGTGCTCCAGCATCTTGCGCACCGTGTCCCGGTGCAGCCCGAACACCCGGGCAGCCTCACGGCTGCTCATCCCCTCCACCATGCAGGCCCGGCGTACTCGCACGTATAGATCCACCTTGTACATCCTTACACCTTCCATCGAGTTCTCTACGAACCTTATGGAAGGCGGCGGGTGGCACACTTTTCAAGCGCCCCTCCTCAACGCTCAACCCCGCCTCGCCGGTACATTACCTCTCCGCCGTTTACACAGATGCGGGCCAGCCGCTTCTTCACGTCCTCAAGCTCCTCCTCGATGTTCTGAAGCCTCTCCCGCTGGTCGCGGGCCACCTCGTCCATCTCCTCGTCCAGCAGCTTCACCAGGTCTCTGATGTTGGACTCGGTGAGAACGTTCTCCCTGATCTCGTTGACGATGAGCTTCTCGAAGCTCTTGGCGTTGAGCCTGGGGGTCTTGCAGGTTCCCTTGCCCCGCTTGAGCAGGGAGTGGCAGATGTAGTAGGTGTACTTGCCGCTCTTGGCCTCGGCTGCGGTCATGGCCTTGCCGCAGGTCTCGCACTTGGCGATGCCGCTGAGCAGGTAGGGGCTGGAGGCGCGGCGGGGGTTCACCTTCTTCGGGGCGCGGGACCCGAGCAACCTCCTGGCCTTCTGGAAGTCCCGCTTGGAGACGATGGCGGGGTGTGCGTCCTCGACGCGCACGGGCGGCGCACCGTCCTTGGCTTTGGCTCCCCAGACCAGGGTGCCGGTGTAGGCTTCGTGGGAGAGCATGGTGTGGATGGTGGTCTTGAGCCACTTCTTGCCGTTGGTGGTTGGGATGCCCTCGGCGTTGAGGGTCTTGGTCACGTCGAGGATGCTCTTGCCCTGTAGCACCATGTCGAAGACCCGTCTGACCACGGCGTCGGCGGGCGGGTTCAGCTCAAGCTTGGGGCGCTTCGCGGCCCCATCCTGGACGTGGACCCGCTTGTAGCCGTAGGGGGCATATGTGGTCATCCAGAACCCTCTCGACGCGGCCTCCCGCATCCCCCGCGTGACCTCCTGGGCAAGGATATCGGTTATGCAATCAACACAAAACAATCAGGTATACATGGGCGGTGGGACTTGGAAGCAATTGACTTCCGAGGACAACTGCCCGGGGCCATGTGCGAGTACCTACCGACTTGGCCCTCTGGTGGAGCGCCCAGCTAGAATCGCTTCAATGGGGCCACCGCCTTTCGGCGATGGAAACCTTGAGCCTGGCGATGCCGTGGTCATCACGATGGACCTTCAATGGGGCCACCGCCCTTCGGCGATGGAAACTTCGGGCAAACGTGGCACATGGTAGGCGCGGCGATCAACGCTCAAGGGAACGGCGCCTTCGGCCTTCAGGCTCTTGATATTCCCCAGGGCGCGGGCAACAAGGCGACGGGGCTTCATGTCTGAATCCGCCCGAGATGTTATATCGACCACTGTTGCGCTCCTCCACTCAGCTACTAAGCGCTGCCGTCGCAAGTTCATGCCTGCACAAAGGTCATTGTGAAGGGGAGTCAGATGTACTTCCTGTAGCTCGTCTCCGTCATTCGCGCGTGCTAGCCCAGGCCAAATAGCCCGAAGAGTTCCTCGCGGCTCATTTGGGTGGACAGGTTGAGCGACACATCTTCGACGAGTTGGTCAAACAAGCGCTGCTTACGCTCCAGAATCCGATCGATGCGTTCCTCGATGGTTCCGGTGCAGGAATACTTGATGACGTTGACTTTGACCGTCTGTCCGATGCGGTGGGTCCGGTCTTCAGCCTGCCGCTCTACGGCGGGGTTCCACCAGCGGTCCAAGTGGAAAACGTAGGACGCCTCTTGCAGGTTCAAGCCCAAGCCGCCGGCGCGCAGCGAAATCACCAACACCTTGTGCTCGCCGCAGGTCTTGAAACGCTCGATGACGGCGGCGCGCTCGTTCTGAGGCGTCTCACCGGTGAATGTGAGCGGGTTGAATTCCCGCAAGTAGTTGGCGGCCGCGGCCACGCCGGAGGTGTCGCTGGTGTACTGGGAAAAGACCAGAGCCTTGTGTCCCTGGGCCACCAGTTGCCCCAGCCGCTCCTTGATATCTTCCAGCTTGTTGGACTCGCCGGTTTGGGGGTCGGCGTTGCAGATTTGTTTCAACCGCGTGATTAGCTCAAGCACGTGCTGGACGCCAACTTCGGCGCCTAGAGACCTTAGATAAACGATCCCCTCCTGCTCGGCCTTATCGTAGCTGTTGCGCTGTTTGGGATGAAGGGCAATGTCCAGCTTGGTTACTTGCTTGGGCGGAAGGTCGTCCAGCACCTCGTTCTTCTTGCGTCGAAGCTGCAACTCGCGGTGCCGCTCCCGCAATTCCGCGCCAGGACGATATCGCTTGGGCGGGGCCTGTCCGTCGTGGTCTACGAACTCCAGTATCGAAGCCAACTCCTCTTCATGATTCTCAATCGGAGTGCCGGTGAGCGCCCAGGAGCGCGAGCGTTTCAGCCCTTTGAGCGCGTCGCTGGTGTCGTTGCGGTTCTTGATTCGCTGAGCCTCGTCAGCGACGATGACATCCCAGGTTTTCCTCCGCAATGGTGATTGTGCGTTGCCGCCGAAATCTGAGCGCAAGGTGTCGTAGCTGACCAGTGTTACGTCTACTTCCGCCGCCCACTGCCAGGAGCGGTCGGATGTCGAGCCGCGTATAATTATGGCGGACAACTCCGGGGCCCATTTCTCGATTTCACGCCGCCATTGGTCTAGCAGGCTGGCTGGGGCCGCCACCAAGCACGACTTGATTTCTCCCCGTGAACGAAGCATCCTTAGTGCGACGATGGCCTGCAGGGTTTTACCCAACCCCATGTCGTCGGCCAGCAGCAACTGGTTGTTGCCTAGCAGTGCCCCAACACCGTCTAGCTGAAAAGGCATTAACTCCCCAGGCCACTCCAGTTGGATATCCTGGTCGTGACGGGGGAGGTACCGAGGAGCGGCCAACAGCGCCCACAGCCGCTCCGCCAATGTCAGGCCAGGTTGGCCGGTCCGGTAAGGCGCATCGACCGTGTCTTGGAGCGCCGTCGGATGGTTCGTTGGGTATTCTGGGCGCTCCAGTAGCGGGGTCACACTGACCACGGTGGTTAACCCGGATTCTTCAGCCAAGCTTTGGACTGTTGGGTGTCAGCGGTTTTGGACAGTTCTGGGTCCGAGAGATTGGGGTGAAGAAGCTCCTGGTTTGAGGGTTTCTCTGACCTCCTGATTGTACCGCCTCCGCCGGTCAAAAGTCTCTCGCTGTACCTCCTTCCTCTGGGCTAGAATTGCCTCCAGACGGCCTTCCAGCACGTCAGCCGGAGTTACAACCCTGAGCGCCTGATGATATCTTCGGTAGTTGTAGAACTCGACGAAGTCCCGGATGGCCGCCTCCAGGTCTTCCACCACCTCGTATGGCACCTGGTTAATGTCGTCTTTGAGGGTTCGGTGATATCTCTCCAGCTTCCCGTTGGTCTGAGGGTGATAGGGTGCTGCCAGGACGTGGCGAATGCCCACCACCCGCATGTACTCGCGGAAGGCCCGCGATACATAACCTGAGCCATTATCTGAGAGGAGCTTGGTCCGATCCTCCAGAGGTACATCAGTCATACCAGTAGAGTCAACAGCTTCCTGGACCACCTCTATGAGGGAGTCGGCCGTCATGTCCCGTTGCACCTTCCAGGCCAAGATGAACCGGGAGTAGTCGTCCATCACCGTCACGAGGTAGTAGTAGCCCCATCCCACTACACGGAAGTAGGAGGCATCGGTGGCCCACAGCTGGTGGGGCCCTGTGGTCTTGTGCTGGTACTCTTTGCCCGCTGCCAACTGGTATTCGATCCGTTTCACCAGACCCTCCCGTCTCAGGATACGATAGACTGTGGAGGCGGAGACCGATAGGCCTCTGTGGTCGGTGAGCCAAGCCGCCAACTGCCGGCTTCGCCAGGTCGGCATCTCACGGGCTGCCGCCAGCACTACTGCCTCCTCTTCTAGTCGCAGGCGATTCCAGGGCCTCTCAGTTCCTTCCGTACCCTCCCAACTACCCTGCCGGTGCCTCCACCTCCACCAATAATACGTGCTCCTGGAAATGCCAAGCTCCCTGAGTCGCCTGTTCTTCCCTCTACCATGTCGCTCCACCTCAGCCACGACCTTCGATTGTTCCACTACGCTCATGCGCCGGTGCCGTTGTCGTGTAGGGGCGGCAGAGCTGTTTTTTTGAAGCGGTGCAACTCCAGGGACAACTCACCCACCAGCTGCTTCAGTTCACTGTTCTCCCGCTTGAGCTGCTCTATCTCTTGCCGGGTCGCATCACGCACACTGTCCCGAGTCAACCTCTCCTTCCCAGCTTCCATAAACCCCTTCGTCCAGGCGTAGTAGGAGTGGGGTTTGATTCCTTCCCGTCGGCACAGGTCATTAACGGTAGTCTCCCGTCTGAACCCCTCCAAGACGATGCGAATCTTCTCTTCAGGGGTATACTTACGGCGGGTCGCTGCACGGACCTGACGCACGAAGCTTCGTGTCTCCTGGCTTCGCTCCTCAGCTTGACTGGCCTGATCCTCTACCTGGGTCATCTATGACTCCTTTCACTTAGGGTTAATCTACCCCTCTGAAGGAGCCTCTACCACCCCCAACCTCCTCGGTTTTCTAGGCCTCAATAGTGTCCAATTGCGCTGACACCCTACACTCCAGCGCATCGGCAGTCTCCGACGCCTCATCGAGGTGATGGTGGGAGAAAAGCTGGGCGCCGAACGCAGGGCCTCCCTGGACCACGCCCTGGCCTCCTACTACGCCCAGCCCAGGGAGCGCACCGGGTTCAAGGACTTCTACGCCTTCCTGGAGCGCGAAGGGTCAGACGACCTCTCACGGCTGCTCCGCCCCTTCGCCACCGGCAGCCTCCGTCATCTGCTCTCCGACGAGGGAGACGACCTCCTATCCAGCGAAGCCTCGGTCACCGTCTTCAACCTTCGCCTCCTGGAGCCGGAGCTTCGTCCCGCCGCTGCCATGGTCTGCACCGAGACGGTGTGGGCTGCCGCAGCCCAGAACCCCAAGCCCCGTCTGCTCGTGGTGGACGAGGTGTGGAGCATCATGCAGCACCCCGAGGGGGCCGCCTTCATGATCTCCATGGCCAAGCGAGCGAGGAAGCACCGCCTGGGCCTCCAGTTCATCACCCAGGACGTCCAGGACCTCCTCTCCGAAGACCCCTCCCAGATCATTACCGGACATAGCGGGCGTGCCTTATTGCAAAACGCCGCTTTCAAGCTCCTGCTTCAGCAGGACGCCGCCGCCATATCCACCGTCGGAGACGCCTTCGACCTGCCCCAGGAGCTCCAGCGTTGGCTCCTCTCCTGTCCCAGAGGAGACGGCCTCCTGCTGGCACGGGGAGGCCGATTCCCCATCCGCATCGAGGCGACGCCGGAGGAGGCCGAGGTCATCGAGTGGCGGCCCGGGCTCCACAGATAACCACCGACACACCCGCACAAAGAAAGGAAGGCATACACCCATGAAACTAAACCCGATTCACTGGCTGTTCGATACCGACCGGCGCAAGAAAGAGCCGGTGCTGCTGGCGGTGACGCCGCCCCGCACCGGAGAGCGCACGCTCCTGGGGGTGGAGAACCTCCTTCAGTCCATCGCCGTCCCCGAGCCCTTCTCCCTGGAGGTGGCGGGCGACTCGGACGGTGTGACGCTCTTGGCCCGTTGCCTGGATGACGAGGTGGTGAGGGGCCAACTCTCCGCCCACTATCCCCAGGCCGGCATCCACCAGGTGTCCGCCGAGGACGACCCCCTGCGCCTCGACGAGGGCGAGGAGGCGTGGGGCATGACGCTCCGGTCGGGCGGCCCGGAGTACGTGCCCCTGCGCACCTTCCGGGACGACGACCTGCTGGACCCCGGCTCAGACCCTCTCATCGCCCTCTTGGGAGCGCTGTCTGCCCTCAGGGAGGGTGAGCGCATCGTCGCCCGGCTGCTGCTGCGCTCCCTGGGACCCGACTGGTCTCAGGCCCACATGGAAAAGGCCCACAAGAGGATAGACGTGGAGCGGCGAGACCCCTCTTACACCTACACCACCAAGCCCCTGCAGACCGACGGCGTGACCATGGCTGTCCTCGGCGTGGGAGCGCTGGCCGCCCTGCGTGGCTACCTGTGGATACAGGACGGCGAGACGTGGAAGGCGATGCTCCTGGGCGCCGGCGTCGTTTTGGGAACCATCGTTGCGGGCTGGGCCTGGTGGCGGTGGAAGCGCGCCCGATCCCAGGTACACGACCCTCTGCTAATAAAAGAAAAAGTCAGCCGCATCGCCTTCGACGCTCAGATTGAGGTGACGGCCATCCTGCCCCCAGGCGGTGGTCCCAAACGGGCGAAGGAGCTTCTGGGCCAGGTGGCGGCAGCCTACTGCCACTACGACCACCCCGCAGGCGCCCGCTTCAAGGTGAGCAAGGTGCGGCCCCTCTTGCCCAACCTATCGCTCCATCCCCCCGGCCCGGGGCTCTTCGGCAAGCGCAGCGTCGTGGGGGTAAGGGAGGCGGCAGCCCTTTGGCACCCGCCGGGAGCCAGGGACGAGACGCCTCTGGTGGAGCGCTCCCGGGCGCGGGTGCTGCCGCCCTCGGCCAGGGGTGTCAAGGCCGGCGCTCCGGTGGGAGACACCACGGCGGGCAAGCCACGGGACATCCACTTCCCCTCGGACCTGCTGCGGCGTCACCACCTCTACGTGGCCCGGACCCGCATGGGCAAGTCCACTCTCATGCACCACGTCGTCGCCCACAAGCTCAAGGAGAAGGCCGAGGGCAGGGACGCAGACGCCATCGTGGTGATACACCCCCACACCGACCTGGTGGAGGGGCTGCTTCACCACGTCCCCGCATCCCTCGCAGACCGGGTGCGTCTCATCGACCTCGCCGACGAGCGGGGAGCCCCTGGCATCAACCTGCTGGACACCCGCGTCTTCTCGGACAGGGACCGGACCGCCGACTCGGTGGTCAGGGTGGCCCGTGGCCTCTGGGACCAGTGGGGACCCCGGATGCAGTCCATCCTGGAGCAGACCGTCAAGACGCTCCACGAGGCCAACGAGCACTCCTCAACCAGCGACGACGAGCAGTACACCATCCTCGACGGTCTGAAGCTGCTCTCAGACAACGACTACAAGAGCATGGTGCTGGAGAAGGTCTCCGACCCCTTCCTGCTGGAGTGGTGGGCCAGGGACTTCGGGAAGTGGCGCCACGAAACCCGCGCCGACGCCCTGGCCCCGGTGCAGACCCGCCTCTCCTACTACGCATCCTCCAAACGGGCGCGGGCCGTACTCGGCCAGTCCCGTTCAACCATCGACATGCGCCAGGTGATCCTGGACGGCGGCGTGTTGCTGGTCTCCACCTCCCAGGGCACAGCCGGTAGGGATGTGGCCGCCCTGGTGGGCGCGTCCCTCCTCAACCTGGTGGACGCGGTGATCCGGGAGCAGGGTGGCCGGTCCATGGAAGAGCGGCGAGGCGTACTTGTCGTGGTGGACGAGATGCAGTCCATGCCCGGCGTGGACTACGAGGGGATGCTCAGCGAGCTTGGGAAGTTCGGGGCCTCCTTCGTGCTGGCGACCCAATCCCTCGCCAAGCTCTCCGACCTCTCCCGCACCATGCAGGACACCCTCTTGGCCAATGTGGGATGTCTCTGCGTCTTTCAGGTGGCGGGGGCCGACGCCCGAACCCTGGTGTGGGAGCTGGGGAAGGACCGGGTGAGCAAAGACGACATCACCTCGCTTCCGGTCCACCAATGCTACGTCAGGGCCACCGTGGGCAAGGAGCGGATGCCCGCCTTCTCCATGATGGTCAAGAAGCCGGAGCCGGGAGACGCTGGCATTGCAGATCGAATCCGCACCAATGCGTCTTCCTATCTCATGTCCTTCGACGAGATCGCCGCTCAACAGGAGGAGGGGCGAAGGAGGGTGGAGGAGTACCGCAAGAAGGTCAAGGCAGCGAAGGCCAGCAAGGGCTCACCACCGAAGGAGCAGGACAAGACCGAAGCCCCGCCGGACACCGGGCGGCGCGATGTGCGCAGCAAGCACTACCAGTCCGGCCAGGGGACGGAGCAGCAGGACGGAGATGCTGACGCCGAGGCTGCCCGCCAGGAGCATGAGGAGTGAGTACCGCAGGGTGCGAGGGGGAGCTGCTGCGCCGTCTGGCCTCGATGCCGTTCCTGGACCGGCTGGATATGGCCGCCGTCTCCGGATGGTCCCGGGGCGCCGTATACGCCGCCGTCGAGGGACTGGAGGCCCGAGGGCTTGCCTTTTCTGTTCCCCACACAACGCAGCTCATCCCTCCAACCAGGCGCTACCACCTTTCCTACACGGGCCTGAACCTGCTGGCCGGGGAGGAGGGCATGACCGTGGACGAGCTGCTCACGCTCTACCCGGTATCCGCCCAGTGGCAACGCATCCTCATGGAGCGCCTGGACGCCCTCGCCGTCATCTACCGGCTGGCATCCGCCATCTCCAACCTCGCCCATCCCCTTCGCTTCCGCTGGTACAGGGCGTCGCCCATGGACGCCGCCATCGCTCTCCCCGACGGCAGAACCCTAGCCATAGTCAGGCAGGGACTCACCGCCGATAGGACGGTCTTCTCCAAACGGTTGTGGCGGCTCAGGGATAGTCCCCCTCCCAGCGCCCTCCTCATGCTGATGCCCGACGAGGTGCGGCTGAGGCACGCCCGCAGGCTGCTGTCGGCGGCGGCTCCCGCCATCACATTCCTGGCCCTTGAAGAAGACGCAGCTTCCGCCGGGGCCAACTCCCCCATCTGGCGTATTCCCTCGGGTTCTGCGTCCCTGGATCTGCGCTCCGTTCTGTACCACACCAGGCTAACCGGCGCATTCCCGACGGAGGCGGATACGGAGCGAGCCTCGCTTACCCGAAGACCTCACCACCGGTGGCCCGGAGAGCGCCGCGCCTGACCGTCTGTTGCCCACACTGCTCAAGGCCACCGATAAACGCGCCCTCGACCTGCTTTCTGACTGGCCCTGGGTGACTCCCGCCCACCTGGGCGCAGTGCTGGGCGTGAAACGCTCCAGGCTATCTCAGATACTGGTGCGTCTCGAAGGGTTGGGACTTGTCGTCAGCGCCGCCTCCGAGGGCCGGCGTCTGGCTCTCACCGACCGGGGGCTGGGTCTGCTTGCCCGAAGGGACCGCACCTCGGTGGGGGCCACCAAGCGTCGCTGGACCGTGACGCCTCTCCACCAAGAGGCTCCCCTCGATTGGCGCAACGTCTCCGGATCGAGGAGCCGTCAGTTCCTCAGAAACATCCAGCACACCGACTCCGTTCACTGGTTCGCAGCCGTACTTTCCAGACAGGCGAGATCACGGTCCAGGGAGGTGGTCCAGCTCGACCCGCCCTGGCGAGCCAGCAGGTACTTCCGGCACGGCGACCGGCTCCGCTCCATCCGCCCCGACGCCTTCGGTGTGCTCCGCAGGGGTGGGAACACGTGGCCCTTCTTCCTGGAGTGGGAGCGCAGGGCCGTGCGGCCCGTCACCATGGCGGCCCGCATCGCCCCCTATCTGCATTACTACTCCTCCCACCGACCCACCGACGACCACGGCTCGCTGCCCTCCCTCCTGGTGGTCTTCGATGAAGAGGTGGCCCAGACCCATTTCCTACGGGTGGCGAGAGAGGAGATGGACCGAGCCGGGGTCGACGTGCCCCTCTGGGTCTCCCACCGAGACCTGCTGGTAAGGGTGGGTCCTCTGGGAACGGCCTGGCGCAACACCATCGGCGGAGAGCCGGCATACGCCTTTCAACCTGGCTAGCAAGGAGAGCGAGACCATGCGACTGTACTACATCGACGAGTCCGAGGGTCCCCGCTACTACGTCCGCTCAGCGCTGGGCGTGGACTCGAATAAGTGGAACGACCTGTTCACCGATATCCACGCCTGGCGGTTGGAGCTCAGGGACCGCTACGGCATCCCCCTCGACCGGGAGCTTCACGCCTGCGACCTGCTGGCCGGAAGGGGACTCTTGGCAAAGAACGGCGACGCCAACGAGCGGCTCTCCCCACAGCACGGTGCGGAGGTCTTCCTGAGCGGCCTTCGTAGACTGGAGGCCGCGGCCAGGAATCTGGGCGGCATCGAGGTCATCAACGTCTGCCTTCATAAGCCCCGGAGCCGCAATCATGAGCAGGCCAGCCTCAACCGGCTCCTCAACCGCATCAACACCTCCGTATCGGCGGCGGAACGCCACGCCTTCCTCATCTTCGACGAGGGCAGGGAGGAGATGATCTCCCGCCTCTACCGGAGGCTCAAGGTGCGCAACCAGGTGCCCAGCCGCTACGAGGCGTGGGAGGACGGGGAGAAGACGAGGAACATCCCCATCGAGCAGATCATCGGCGATCCCGCCTTCCGAAGCTCCAAGAGCGACTACCTGCTTCAGATGGCAGACTTCATCGCTCACGCCCTGCTCAAACAGGAGGAAGCGCCCATCCCCAGGGTGGAGGACTACGGAATAGACCAAGCCTTCGGGATCCTCGGCGTGGCGATCAACCGGGAGGCATCCAGGCGCGACCCGCAGGGAGTTGTGAGGCGGTGACGGTCTCCGGCTCTCCCAGAGCTGGAAGAAAGTGATGAAGCAGTCCCATCTCGGCCGCCGTCTCATAGAGGGCTACCACATGACCCGAACCGGGCTGAACCCCGTTGCGCCAACGATGCAGCATGCGGATGTCTATGCGGAGGCGGCGCGCCAGACCCCGCCAGGAGAGCCCCGAGGCTTCCTTGAACCGTTTCAATCGCTCCGGGAAGTCAGGCGGGAACCGAGAGTGCTCTATGTGGTAGACCCATCGCTGGCGGCCCATGTGCCTACTCCTCCGCGAGCGGGGCCTCGGCCGTCCCGTGGAGCATCGCATCCATGCCACCGGGAAACTCAGACGCGAATAGGAAGATTGCTAGCATCGCACCCCCTGAAGGCTCCATGCCCCGACGCCACCGGCGAACCCGCAAATAGCTCACTCCTAGGCTACGGGCAAGGGCCTTCCACCCCAGGCCGGAGGCGTCCTTGAGACGCTTCAACCTCTGAGGGAAGTCGTCTGGAAGGGGACATGAGTGTGTCCGTTTGGTTCGCCTTCGACGCTCCATGTGCCTAATTCCTCCTGTGGACGATTACATCCTCGTCCAGCAGCTCACCCAATCCCTCGGGCACCAGCGTCGCCAAGCGCACCAGCGCAAGCATCGCTCCGCCGTTGGGCGCTGCGCCGTTCCGCCAGCGCAGCACCTGCTTGATGTCCACGCCAAGGCAGACAGCCAAACCCTCCCAGGAGAGTCCGGTGATCTCCTTCACCAGCTTGAGTCGTTCGCCAAAGTCCTCGGGCAAGAGGGAGACGCCGGGCTGGAACAGCGCAGAGGGAGTCTGTGTACCGCTACTCATGACCGTTCACTACGATGACCACTTCGTCGAAAGGGGGGTCGTCCAGGGCTTTCAGCATCCGGCGGCGCATGGGGCCGGATGGAAATCGTTGGCCGTTGACCATCTGCGAGATGTAGCTGGAGCTGGTGCCCACAAGGTCGGCCAGCTCGTTCTGGGACATGCTGAGCCGGTTGAGGATGGTCCACAATCCGTGGGGCTTCACCTGGACCTTCACCGCACGGCGCTTACCCGCCATCTTCGCCAAACCTCTCCGAGATCTCCCCTTCAGGGGCCTCGGAACCCTCCCCATCGTTTCCCGGCTCGGCGCCGTTCCTCTGAGCAGGCCCTTCGAGCAGGGATGCCAGGTGAGCGCGCACGATCATGCGGGCCAGGATTCTGAGGCCCTGCATGCGTATGCGTTCCTGCTCTCTTGTGAGCCGTAGCTCTCTACTCACGAGCATCCTCTTACGGAGATTTCCGGCTGCCGGACGCGCCTTGTGTCCGGGGCGCCAGAGGTGTAGAATCGTCCGAGCGAACAGATGTTTGTTTATGCTCTAATGTATCAATATACTAACACATCAGCAATGGTCCTGACGGTATTGGCTGCCCCATATTGACAAGTGCTCGCTACAATGCAACAATTATCACGCTGCAATCACGCTGGCACAGTGCGATACTAGAGTGTTACGCACCTGAGTGGAATGGAGCGAGCGATGGCCACTGAAGAAAACGACTACGGGGACCTGGAAATCGGGCCGCTCTTGAAACGTCTTCGGGGCCAGACCAGCCTCAGGGAGGTGCAGCGACTCACCGGCATCTCCAGCTCCTACCTGTCCCAGATAGAGAAGGAGAAGGTCAGACCCGGCACCGACGTTTTGAAGCGCCTGGCCAACCTCTACGGCGTCCCCTTCCGTCACCTCATGCAGCGGGCCGGCCACCTGGAGGACGAGGAGGAACCCAAAGGGGATGAAGCCGAAGAGGTGGAGCGAGCCTACCAGTACGTCATTTCCGACCCTGTCTTCCGGGTGGGCACCCGGCCCCGAGGCCCTCTCTCAACTGAGTCCAAGAGATTCATCGTGGAGCTGTACGAGCGATACAGTGGAAGGAGGCTACTTTGATAGGAACGACCGCCGACCTTCTGGGCGACTTCTGCCGCGCCCTGATGGAGCGCGACGATCCCCCGAAGAGGCTTAGCCCCGTCTTCCTGGCCGACGCCTTCGTCGACTTCTTCGACCTATCGACCTTTCCCCGCATGGAGGAGATCACCACCCTGCTCAGGAGGTCAGGCGTGGAGATAGTCGTCAGGTCGAACCTGGACAACGGCCGCATGAGGGGGGTCCACACCGGCATCAAGAACGGCCCCTACGTCATCCAGCTGGACGACGAGTGGAACGGAGCCCAGGAGCACACGGTGCTCCACGAGACCTACGAGATACTGAGGGAGCGGCTCCACGACCTCTTTCCCAGAATGGCGCGCGCACGGGGTGAGACGATGTGCTGGCAGGCCGACGCCTTCGCCGCGGCGGTGCTCATGCAGCCGGAGTTCTTCTCCCTGTTTGCGGAGACCACCGGGCTGGATGTGGTCGCCTTGCAGAAGACCTATGGGCGGGCCTACTCTTCACTGACCTTGCGGCTGGCTGAGGTGATGAAGCACCAGCCTCTGATGTCGGTCCTCTACGAGCGGGAGGAGGAGGGCACGCCCCACCAGTGGTCCGTGAATCATGCTCCTTCCCAATTCATCGCAAAGGTGGTGGCCCGGACGCCGGGGTTCCGGCTGAGGCTGCGCAATCGACCCCTCTCCTGTCTGAGGGGCCTGCTCCCCCGCCGTGGAAGCCCACCTGCGCCCTGCTCGGTTGCAGAGCGCGTGATCCTGACCGGCAGGCCCGTCTATATCGAGAGGGTAAGCGGGTATGACCTCTGGCGGGCAGACGACATCTCCGTCGCCGCAAGGCCCGTCAGGTGGCACGGCCGGCTGGCCAAGGTGTGCCTCGTCGCCGTGCCCTACCGGGACCGCTCCGTCCTCTCGCCCCAGCTCGGCCAGGCTTCCTTCGAGCACATTCCCGAAGCCTATCAGGTGATCTGAGCATGGACGAAGGCGGCAGAGGCCATGGCCGTACCGCCTTGACACCAGAGGGCCGGATGGTCGATGATATATAGTAAGACATTGTATGACTACAGAAGACAAGAAAACACCCAGACCGAGGATCTCCCAGACCATCACCTTCTCCCTGCCCCCGGAGATGGCCCGTCAGGTTCAGCAGGTGATGAGGGAGGAGCACCGCACCATGAGCGATCTGGTTCGCGAGGCCCTGCGCAACTACATGGAGGAGCGGGAGTGGCGGAGGACGGCCCGGTATGAGCGCCTGAGAGACAGCCAATATGGTTCCAGCGACCCCACCGAGTCGGGCGTGAGACAGTCTACGACGAAAGGCGGTAGAGAATGAATAGAACGAACACGAACCAGATGAGGGTAGCAATCTACGCCCGTGTCTCTTCTGAGCGGCAGGCAGAAAAGGAGCTTTCCATCCCCGCCCAGCTGAAGGCCCTCAAGAAGTACGCCCTTGGCAGGGGATGGGACGTGGCGGCTGAGTACGTTGACGAGGCCGAAAGCGCCAGGTCAGCGAATCGTCCCGCCTTCAAGGACATGATTGCCGCAACGAAGAATAGAGTGAAGCCTTTCGACGCCATCCTGGTTTGGAAGCTATCAAGGTTCGCCCGGAATCGGGAAGATTCGGTTATCTACAAGTCACTCCTGAAGCGCAGGAAGATATCCGTCGTGTCGATGAACGAGCAGGTCGACGAGAGCCCCGCTGGATCGTTGCTTGAGGGCATCATTGAGGTGCTTGACGAGTTCTACTCGGCCAATCTCTCCCAAGACACCATCAGGGGAATGAAGGAAAACGCATCGAGGGGTCACCGCAACGGCGGCGCCACTCCCTTTGGCTACAGGCGCTCCTCGACTACACAAGGGGCAACGGGAAGAGCGACGCTGGCCCCTGATGAGAGAGAAGCTCCTCTGGTACAGAGGGCATTCGACCTAGCCGCTCACGGTCAGGGGGCTAGGGACATAGCGCACGTTCTGAACTCAGAAGGCTTGCGGACCCGCACCGGCAAGCACTTCCAGGCAACCACTATCAATCACTTGCTCAGAAACGAAGCCTACGCAGGAACGTTGGTCTGGAACAGGTACAGCAAAAGCTTTGGCCGCCGACAGAAAAGAGATGCCTCGGAGGTGATACGGGTTCCTGACTGTCATGAGCCCCTTGTTGACAAGGACGTATTTGCCAGTGTGCAAGCTCTGCTGACATCCAGGCGTCCCTCCAAGAAGCACCCCAAGACCGTCGCGAGCCAATACCTCCTGAGCGGTCTAGCTCACTGCTCAAGGTGCGGTTCGCACGCCATCGGAACCAATGGAGCTTCCGGCAAGTACCTCTACTACCGGTGCAATGCCAGGCTCACGAAGGGACCGTCGGTCCGTAAGGGTCCTCTAATGAACGCCAAGAAACTAGAGGGATTCGTGCTGGACCGCATCAAGGAGAACATTCTGACCGAGGAGAACCTGCGGCAGCTTGTGGAATTGACCAACGAGGAGATACGGGTGAACAAGCGCCGCGCCACTAAGCAGCTTGACCACCTCGATCGGGAGGCCCGCTCGGTTGATCAGAAACTCGAACACGTCTATGCCGCTCTGGAGAGTGGGAAGGTGGATATTGATGACTTGGCACCAAGGCTGAAGGAGCTGAGGGCCGAGCAGCGAGAACTGAATGAAAAAAGAGACGAAGCTCTGGATGACATGAACCAGGCAGACCAGACTCCCTTTGATGCCATCCTAATGGAACACTATGTCCAAGACCTGCGAACACTCCTCCAAAGCGCCTCGTTCCTTGAGTCCAAGACTTTCATCGGTACGTTCATCAGGCGCGTCGACTTCGATAAGGAGCAGGTGGGCATCGAGTACGCACTCCCAATCCCCGCCGCCGATGAGTTAACTGCTACGAAGGAATTTCGTAGTATTAGGGGGGATGGCTCCCCAGGTAGGATTCGAACCTACGACCTAGCGGTTAACAGCCGCCCGCTCTACCGCTGAGCTACTGGGGAACGCTCGAGGGATGACCTGGAGGGTAAAGCCTTACATAGGGATTTTATCACCCCCGCAACCCACGCTCAAGCGGCCACTTTTCTCCTCCTGTGCTCATCTACGGCAACCACGAGTCTCACGCCGGTGCCTGCCTGAGGCGCACCGGTCCGACGTGGCAAAGGCGTTCAATACCCGCAAATTTGTGCCAACACTCGGCCCTCCAACGGGGGCTTTCCGGCTTGCCCCCGAGGGGCCAACCGGCTAAAATTCCCAGCAGGTGGCCCAACTCCATGGAGAGGTGCTGGATGAAGATTGCCAGATTCCGCAAGGAGAGAAGGGTTGCGTATGGAGTGGTCGACGGTGACGAGGTTATAGAGATTCGAGGGAGTATTTTTACTCAGTTTAGGTTCACGGATGCAAGACACAAGCTCGACGACGTGAAACTGCTCGCCCCCACCGACCCGGTGCAGATGTGGTGCCCCGGCCTGAACTTCCAAGACCACCTGACATTCGCAGGCACCGTACTAGGCGAGGACAAGACCCCCACATCCGAGTTTCCCCAGCCATGGCACAAAGGCAGAAACGCGCTAATCAGCCACGAGGAATCCATAATTATTCCCAAGGACTCCAGCGGGGACATCCACTACGAGGGCGAGGCGGTGGCGGTAATAGGCAAGACCTGCCGCAGGATCAGCCGCCAGAGGGCGATGAAATACGTACTTGGGTACACCTGCGGCAACGATGTCAGTGAGCGGGCCTGGCAGAAAGACGACTGGACCTTCTGGCGGGCCAAAGGCTCAGACACCTTCGCCCCTGTGGGACCCTGGATCGAGACCGACGTGGACCCGTCTAATTTGAACGTGGTCGTAAGGCTCAATGGACAGGAGGTCCAGCAGGCCAATACCAGGGACATGATTCACGACTTTGCCCAGATAATTAGCTACATCAGCCAGCAGGTAACCCTTCACCCGGGCGACCTGATTTTCTCCGGGACCACGGGCGCCACCAGCCCCATGAAGCCAAACGATTTGGTAGAGGTGGATATAAGCGGCATCGGCGTCCTGCATAATACGGTGAAGGCCGAGGACTAGGCCGCCTCGTTCTACTCTCGGAACCACGAAGGCACGGGGAGCTTCAACGGTCCGTCTCTGAACCCGCCGCTCGTGGGCCGGACTAGGTTAAATAGCGCAACGCCGCCTCGGTGAGGATGTGAGCGGCCAGAGGCAGGGCGTCTTCGTCTATATCGAACTGGGCGCTGTGATGGGGTGCCCCTATGCCCCGTCCGGCGTTGGCACACCCCACTAGGAAGTAGCACCCTGGGGCCTCTCTCAGGAAAAAGGTGGCGTCGTCTCCCACCTGGGGAGGCGGTATCGTTACGACGTTTTGCTCCCCAACTATGGGATCCGCGACCTCTGCCACCACCTCAGCCACGGCGCTATCGTTCACCACCGCGGGCGCACCACGCACGTGGTGAAACTGGGCTTCGCCTCGTAGGCCCTTGGCCACCGCCTCAGCTATCTCGCCCGTCCGCCTCAGGATGTACTCACGTATGGAATCGTCCAGAGTCCTGACGGTGCCCTTCAACTCCACATGGTCGGAAACCACGTTGAAGGCCGTGCCACCATGCACGGTGCCGAACCCCAACACCGCGGGCTGGGACGGGGGAATCTCCCTGCTCAATATCGCTTGGAGGGTGGTGACGACATGGGACGCTATCAGGATAGGGTCCACGGAGAGGTGGGGCATCCCTCCGTGGCCTCCCTTGCCCTTTATATCGATCCTTATCTCGTCGGCGCTGGAGAAGATGGGACCCGCCTGGGCAGAGACCTGGCCCACGTCAAGCCCGCTCCATAGGTGAAAGCTCAAGACCCGGTCCACCGCCGGGTCCTTCATGACCCCCTCCTCTATCATCCGGGCTGCGCCGCTCATGATCTCCTCTGCGGGCTGGAACACCATCTTGACCTGACCCTTTATGGAATCCTTGCACCCGCTCAGGATTTCCGCCACCGCCAGTGCCACGGCAGTATGGCCGTCGTGGCCGCAGGCGTGCATCACCCCGTCGTTCACAGAGGCATAGGGCCTGTCCTGGGGTTCCTGAATGGGCAGCGCATCGATATCGGCCCGTATCATTACCGTCATGCCCGGACCACCGCCCCGGAGAAGACCCACCACACCGGTCTCCGCCACCCCTCGCTTCACCTCCCAGCCCAATCCATCCAGTCTGCTCGCCACTACCTCGCCGGTGCGCCGCTCCTGAAAGGACAGCTCGGGGTGTCGGTGGAAGTCGCGCCTGGTGGAGACCAGGTGGTCCTTGAGCAGTGCCACATGACGAGCAATATCATCCCGCATTCGCTGCCTCCCAGCTTTTTGCGGCCTATTGTACCATACGGCCTATAAAGTCTTGTGCAACGAAGGCCTCAATACTATACTTTCCACTGGAATGGGTGAGACACAGGAAGAGAACAAGGAGTCCCTCGAAGAGTTACGGCTATTCCCGCTGGGGGTGACCCTCTTTCCGGGGATACAGATGCCCCTTCGGATCTTCGAGGAGCGGTATAAAACGATGATCGGGGAGTGTATCGAGGACAGCGCCCCTTTCGGCGTCGTGCTGATCCGGGAGGGCCCGGAAGTTGGAGGGCCGGCCTCACCCCACAGGACTGGCACCACGGCCCGCATTACCCAGGTGGAAAGGCTGGAGGATGGGCGGATGAACCTGGCTACGGTAGGGGAGAGGCGATTTCGCATCGTGGATACGGTCCACGAACTGCCTTACCTGAAGGGCACGGTGCAATACCTTTCGGAAGAGACCGGCGATATCGAAGAGGGAGAGCTGGCTAGGGCGCGGGAGCTGTTCGGGGAGTACCTCCGCGGTCTGGCCGGGCTACGGGGTGGCTGGACCCGTCACGCCGACGTTCCTGATGACGTGGGCCGGCTGTCTTACGCCATCGCCCACTACCTGGAACTGCCCCCGATAGCGAAGCAGCGGCTCCTGGAAATTCCCTTGATCGGAGAGCGCTTGCACTTCGAGATACCCTTGCTTGAGGGCGCCACCAGGAAGGCACGGGAAGACCTGGTCAAGCGCAACCCCTACCAGGGCGCCAGGCTCAACTGAGCTTTCAGCGCGAGACCCGCTCCCCGTAAAGACGGGCGACCGCACCCTCCGGGACCATTCCCGAAAAGATCTCCGGGTGCAGCATCTCCGCCATGACCTCCAGGCCGTCCACCAGCCTGGGTCCCGAACGGCTGAAGTAGGCGCTGGCATCCACGACGTACACCCGGCCCGATTCCACCGCGGGCAGCGACTTCCATCCATCCCTGGACGTCAGCAGATGCACCTCCTGGAGCCCCCGCCTTACGTCGAAGCCACAAGGGGTGATCACCACCACGTCGGGTCGTTCCTCAAGTACCTGCTCCCACTCGACCCTGAAGGAGGGGCTGTCCTTCTTCCCCAGGCAGTCCTCCCCACCGGCCAGCTCCACCATCTCCGGCACCCAGTGGCCCGCGCACAGCACGGGCTCCATCCACTCCAGGCAGGCGACTTTGGGCCTGGTCTGTGCGAGGGCTGCCTTATTCTTTACCGTGTCGATCCTACGTCGAAGGGAGGCCACCAGCCCCTCGGCCACTCCCTCTGTACTCGTGGCCTGACCCACCTTCAAGATGTCTCCCAGCACGCCTTCCAATGACACCGGGTCCAGGGAGAGGATCTCCGGCACCTTGGGCAGCTTTTCCGTCGCGTCGGCAACCTGCCGCGCCGTTATTGCTCACTCGGCGCAGAGCTCTTGGGTGAGCAACAGGTCCGGCTCCGCCTCACGAAGCACATCCTCGTCGATCTCGTAGATCCCCTTGCCCTCTGTCAGCCGCTCCTTAATCATCCGGTCAATATCCGCGCTAGAGTGTTCGCCCTCGTCAAAGATGCTATAGGCTACCCGGGGCAGCTTTCGAGCCTCGGGTGGATAGTCACACTCATGGCTGACGCCGTAAAGGTGATCGCCCAACCCCAGGGCATACACCATCTCCGTCGCGCTGGGCAAGAAGGAACAGATACGCATCATACACCCCCTGGTTTTGCTCCGCACGCCCAGCATTATGCCACGGGCCCTCAAGGTTGTACAGCTTCCAGGCGCCCCTCTGACCACCGCGTTGTGTGTGTCAATATCGTGTGTTATAGTGGGCCGCGGTAGTTCCGTGCCCCAGTGGCCGGTCCAGGTAGTAAACGCGGGTTTTTCCACAAAACGCCAAGACCCTGTACGTCCCCGCTTTGAGGCAGAACAGGAGATCCTATGGCAGATCAAGGCGAGATCAAGAACCTGCGGCTGGTGTCTCATCACGACCTGGATGGCCACAGCAACGTAGGCGAGGGGATAGCCCTTCAGCAACGCCCCAGCGGCCAGAGGGTCCTCTACCTGGCCCACGAGAGGGCGCCCAAGGACACCACGGTCATGGACGTGATCGATCCGGCGAATCCCAGGATGATAACTCAGACCGAGCTGCCCCACGCCCAGGTACGTTCCAACTCCCTGGCCGTGGTTGACAACATCCTCCTGGTAGCCTATCAAGTGACCCGCCCCGGCCTGTCGCCCGCGGGCATGGGCATATACGACATCGGCAACCCCGAGGAGCCACGGCAAATCGGCTTCTTCGATACGTCGGGCCCCCATTCCCAAGGCGTCCACTGCGTCTAGAGCGTGGACGGTCACTACGCCCACCTGAGCACGGGCGCCCCCGACCACGTTCCGACTAACCCAAAGGACCACCAGTTCTACATGATCGTGGACATAAGCGACCCCGCCAAGCCCCAGGAGGTGGGCCGCTGGTGGCTTCCCGGTACCAGGCAGGGGGACGACACGGCACCCCCCACCCCCCATCCCCAGTTTGACGTGGGGTACCGCATCCACAACGCCAATGTCTACCCCCAGCGCCCGGACCGTGCGTACCTGGGCTACATAGACGCGGGTGTGATCATCCTGGACATCTCCGATGTGTCCAGGCCCCGGATGGTAAGCCAGCTGGACTATCATCCGCCGCTGGTGGGCTTCACCCATACCGTCGTGCCCCTCTTTGACCGGGAGCTTCTGGTCGTCAGCGAGGAGGCATCGGGGTACGAACACTGTGAGGACTGGCCCAAGCTGGTCTGGATCGTGGATGCCAGCGAGGAGACCAACCTGGTGATGCTGAGCTCGCTGCCCATGGACAAGGAAAAGTTCTGCGACAGGCCGGGGCGCTACGGAGCCCACAACATCCACGAGAACCTACCGGTGCCAACGTCTCACGTCTCCAACGACCTGGTTTACGGCACCTACTTCAACGCTGGCCTTCGGGTCCACGACATCTCCAACCCCTTCCGGCCCGAGGAGGTGGCTTACTTCGTGCCGCCGGTGCCTCAAGGGGCCCCTTTCAACTCGATAAACGACGTTTACGTGGACGAGAATCAGCTTATCTATGCCGTGGACCGCGTCATGGGCGGCCTTTACATCCTGGAGCCACAATTTTAACGGAACAGGAGTGGACACGATGATTTACGACATGAGGATTTACGAGCTCAAACCGGGAACCTTGCCCGAGTACATGGCCGCCGTTCGGGAGATCGGCTTGCCCGTGCGACAGTCCCACGGGGTCAAGCTGGCGGGGTGGTACTACACCGATATCGGCACCCTGAACCAGGTAATACACATATGGGCCTACGAGGATGCGGCGGACCTGGAAAAGAAGATGAAGGCCGTAAGAACCGACCCACGCTGGGTGAATGAGTACGTACCACGGGTCCAGAAGCTACTCATGAGCCAGAAAAACCAGATCATGCTCGGCCCCGATTTCTTCCCAGGGCCGGCTTAATCGGGAGCCGCCCCGCGGCGGAACCGCCAGTCGTTCACTTCCGGGCGGCGCCTACTCTTCCATCGTCACGGGGTTAGACAGCACGCCGATGCCCTCAATGTCTATCTCCACCGTGTCACCGGCATTGAGGTGGGCCGGGTTCCCGGGGGTTCCGGTGAAGATCATGTCTCCCGGCTCCAGGGTCATGCGCCGCGACGTCCAGCTGATGATCGCAGGCACATCAAAGATGAAGTAGGACGTGCTTTCCGCCTGGACCTCCTTGCCGTTGACGCGGGCACGCAGCATCACCTTACCGGGGTCGATGTCGTCGGCTATATATGGACCCACCGGGGAAAAGGTATCGGTGGACTTGGCCCGCCACCACTGGCCGTCCCCCCGCTGCCACTCCCGGGCACTCACGTCATTGCCGCATGTGTAACCCAGAACGTAGTCCAACGCCTCCTCTCTGGAGACGTTCTTGCAACGGCGCTTCATTATGACCACCAGTTCAGCCTCTTCGTCCAGCGTCTCCACGTCTCGCGGGCGTACGATAGGTTCCCCCTGGCTCACCAGGGACGAGGGGGTCTTGAGGAATATCAGGGGCTCCGTGAGGGCGGGACGCTCGTGGAGATGGCTGGAGTAGTTGAGCCCCACCGCCAGGATCTTTGAGGGAGAGGTGGGGGTCAAAAGCTTAACCTCCGAAATGGGGTGGGAGTGGTCGGTGACCTGGTACTCCTCAAACGGGCTGGTCGTGATCTCTTTGAGGGTGTCACCCTCTACTACCCCGTAGCTAACCTGACCATGTGCAAGATATCGAGCGAACTTCATCTCTCCTCCTTGTCCGGACGCCTCTCGGGGTCTCGCCTGGCCATTCCCCTCCCCGGCACGCTATCCGGGTAGCTGACACCGTATGATACTCCAGCCCCGGATGCACCGTCAAAGGGCCGGACGGGAGGTCCGCCCATTCGAGACACCGGCGTAGCGCCAATTGACGAGACTCTCTACCGGGATTACACTGCTACCCACCAACGGCACCATGAAAATCCCACTGCCTCCGAACAGAGTCAGGGCGGGTGTGAGGGGATAACCGTCCTCGGGGAAGGTTACGAGATCCCGTGGGTGCAGACCCACAGAATGGGGACGCCGGTGGGGTGCCAAGTAAAGGTCTAGGAGGAGGGACATGCCCACACCGCAGTTCAGCGTCGAGAATACCAAGGTCCTTTGTGTGGGAGCGGGGCGGGGCATTGGCAAGGGGATAGCTCTCGCTTTCGCCGAAGCCGGTGCCGACGTAGCCGTCACCGGTCTGACGCCCGTGGGCGCCACAAAGGTGGCCGAAGAGGTGCGCAACCTGGGGCGGCAGGGCCTGGCCTTCTCCGGCGACGCCACCAAGGCCGCCGACATGGACCAGCTGGCAAGCGACGTCCTCCAACGCTTCGGCCACCTGGACGTGCTGGTTAACTGCGTGGGAGATGCCATCACCAAGCCCGTAGCCACCTTGCCGGGAGGTGGGCCCCCGGGGATGACCGAAGTGGAGTGGCATAGTATCATCGACATCAACCTCACCGAGGCGTTTCAGGGGTGCCGCGCCTTTGGCCCCCACTTCCTGGAGCGTCGCGAGGGCTGCGTTATCAACATCTCGGGCTGGGCATCCTTCCGTGGCAAGGCAAACCGCTCGGCCTACGACGCCGCCAAGGCGGGGCTCATGCGGTTCACCGAGTGCCTGGCCCAGGAGTGGGGGCCATACGGTGTCCGGGTCAACGCCATCGCCCCCGGCCAGTTCCCGGACCCCGACCAGATGACGCCCAATGACTACCAAAAACGGGGAGATGACTCCAAGCGGACCGTCCCCCTGGGCCGGCTGGGCCAGCTGAAGGAAGTGGGTTATCTGGCCGTGTACCTCGCATCCGCCGCAGGCTCCTACGTTACGGGTCAGACCTGGGCCATCGACGGGGGGCTCAGTATAATGTCTCCAGAGACGTAGCGAGGAGGCTCCAGCGTTGATGCACTACCCCCTCACCCTCCCGCGCATCCTGGACCGGGCACGCACCAGCTTCCCCAGAAAGGGCATAGTGACGCGGGTCCCTGGGGGAGTCCAGCGGCATTCGTACCGGGAGCTATACGAGCGGAGCTGCCGGCTGGCTGGCGCCCTCCAAGGCCTTGGGGTAAAGCCGGGAGAACGAGTCGCCACCTGTGCCTGGAATACCCATCGCCACATGGAGGCCTACTGGGCGGTGCCCTCCATGGGCGGCGTGCTGCACACCGTCAATATCAGACTCTCTCCCGACGACCTGGCGCACATTATCAACCACGCCCAGGATGTGGCGCTCCTGGTAGACGAGGACCTGGCGCCCCTCATCGCGGCCATAACGGACCGCCTGGAGACGGTGCGCCATATCATCGTCATGGGCGACGGCGATAACGCATCGTCTGCCGGCCTGCCCTCTGCCCACCCCTACGAAGAGCTCTTGGCTCAGGCCTCCCCCCCATATCAATTTCCCGAACTTGATGAGTGGGCCCCTGCGGGTCTTTGCTACACCTCCGCCACCACCGGCCGTGCTAAGGGCGTTATCTACAACCACCGGGCAATCTACCTGCATACGATGATGCAGTGCATGACCGACTTCATCGCCCTCTCGGAGCGGGACGTGGTCATGGCCGTGGTGCCCATGTTCCACGTGAATTGCTGGGGCACCCCATTTAGCTGCACCATGCTGGGGGCGGACCAGGTGCTGCCCGGCGTCAGGCCCGATCCCAAGGCCATCTGTGAGCTGATTCAAGCGGAGCGGGTCACGGTGGCCATGGGAGTGCCCACCATCTGGATTGGGGTACTGGACTTCTTGGAACGGTCGGCCGAAAAGTACGACCTCAAAAGCCTGCGTTTGATACTAAGCGGCGGCGCGGCAGTTCCCGCCAGCCTCATCGAGGCGTACGACAGGGTGCACGGGGTCAGGCTGGTGCAGGCCTATGGCATGACGGAAGCCTCACCGCTGGTGGCTATCAGCAACTTGAAGAGCCACATGGATTCCCTGAGCGACGACCAGAAGTTGGCCGTCAAGTCAAAGCAGGGCCTCGTTGTGCCCGGCCTGGAGATGAAGCTGGTGGACGAGGGAGGAAAGACCCTTCCCTGGGACGGCAAGCAGCGGGGTGAGCTGCTCCTCAGGGGCCCATGGATCGCCAGCGAGTACTATGACGACCCCCGTACGGCCGAGAGCTTCCGCAACGGCTGGTATCACACAGGCGACATCGCCAACGTAGACGAAGAGGGCTACATTCAGATCGTGGACCGGGCCAGAGACGTGATCAGGAGCGGGGGAGAATGGATCTCATCGGTGGACCTGGAAGCGGCCATTATGTCTCATTCCGGAGTTCTGGAGGCAGCGGTCATCGCCGTACCTCACCCCCACTGGCAGGAACGCCCTCTGGCATGCGTGGTTCCAAAGGCCGAGGCGGAGGGAACACTCACGCCAGAAGACGTCTTGGCCCACCTCCAAGGTCGGTTCGCCCGCTGGTGGCTCCCTGACGACGTTGTATTCTTGGAAGAGATCCCCAAAACCAGCGTGGGTAAATACGACAAGGTCGCGCTACGGCACCGGTTTAGGGACTCCCTCTCCAGCCCTTAGCCCAGGCCGGGGGGCTCCAGCCGCACATCCAAGGCTGCCTCGCACCAGCGAGCCACCGCCAGGAGTCGCGCCTCCGAGAAGGGAGGCCCGGCCAGCTGTATCCCCAGGGGTAGTCCCGATCCGCTCAATCCCGAAGGAATGGTAACCGTAGGGAGGCCCGCCGATGTCCACGGGCTCTGAAACACTGGGTCCCCCGTAGTGGTCAGGTCTCTGGGAGCCGGCGTATGGGTGGATGGAGTAAGGAGGGCATCCACGCGGCCGGCTACCTCCGTCATTTCCTCGCGGAAGTGGCGCCGCATACGCTGGGCCTGCATGTAGCTGACGCCCGGTATAAGCATACCCGTCTCTATAGTGGCCCGCAGCTTGGAACTGTAATCCTCCGCCCGGTCCTTGAAATACTCCTGATGGAATGCCGCGCATTCCACGTTCATGACCGTGCGGTGGGCCGCGTAGCAGGTCGCAAAGCTCTTGGGCAGTCCCACTTCCTCCACTATAGCCCCGGCGGTGCTGAGCCGCTGGACCGCCTCCTCCGTATGCTTGCTTACCTCCTCATCGCTCCTGTCCAGGAAGAACTCCCGGATGAACCCGATCCTCGGAGGACCCTGGAGGCCGTCCAGGGAGCTCCTGTAGTCGGGCACGGGCTCCGCTGACGAACCGGGATCCTGGGGATCGTGTCCCGCCATGGCCGCCAGAAGGATGGCGGCGTCTTCCACGCTGCGGACCAGTATCCCCACGGTATCCAGAGACCAGCTCACCGGGACAACCCCGTATCGGCTGATGCGTCCGTAGGTTGGCTTCAGTCCCACGATTCCGTTGTAGGAGGCCGGCCTGCAGGTAGACCCACCGGTCTGTGAGCCAAGGGCCGCAGGACACATCCGCGTAGCCACCGCCACCGAGGAGCCGCTGCTGGACCCTCCGGGAGTGTGGGCCGGGTTCCAGGGATTGCGTGTCGGTGAGGGGTCGCCGGTGGCAAACTCCGTGGTGACCGCCTTACCGAGAATGACTGCTCCCGCCTCCTTCAGGCGGATAACAGAGGTAGCGTCGTAGGAGGGAACAAAATCGGCGTAGATTTTAGAACACGCCGTTGTCTTCATGCCGGCGGTGTAGAAGATATCTTTCAGGCCCACCGGTATCCCATGGAGCGGCCCTCGGGGACCCTTCTTGATGAGCTCCTCGTCTCGGTCCTTGGCCTGGCCCAGTACCTGTTCCCGGTCAATAGTGACCCATGCCTCGAGGGCGGGATCCAGGGCGTCAATACGGTTGAGGAGCGACTCCGCCAGTTCCGTCGAGGATAGGCGTCCCGTGCTTATTTCCTCGTGCGCTTCCGCAACCGTCAGGTCATAGGGTTCCGCCATAGCACCTCCAGTTTCGACCATCCCCTTCTTGCACTAGCAGGGTGCTGAAAACCCTTCGAGTATCCCAAATGCCCATCCCTGGCCAGGAGGGGGGGATTTATATCTGAGGGGCACCCTCAGACTCCCGGCAAATTGGCTTCGCCCCTCTGCACACCTCATTCCTCATCAGCCCGCTAATCGAGGACCCACGGCCGATACCTAGCAAGGGCCCCGACGCCGCATGCCTGGCCCGACCTCATAGGAAGAAGCCAGGCTCCACCTCCGGGTCTGGCGGCGCCTGGGCCACCAGCCACAGGTGCGCTGCAGTCTCTTCCACTGCGGCACGGATCTCCTCCGCCCTCTCCCTACCCCACAGTTCCGCAGCCTTCGCCATAAGCTCTCGGTCGATCCCTTCCCGAGACGGACCGGGGTTGCTAGCTACCATTGCCCGCCCTCCGTGGCTCTTTCGTGGGTACCGCTGTGGCCTCCACCCGGGATGGGACCCTCGAACGGTCAGCCATGTCGCCGTTCTTCGTTGCCCGATTATCTGGGCAATATAGTCCCAACAGTGTTTTCACAGGGTATGGGTGAAGCGAAGATGGTCCGTTATCCGAGCACCCTAGGCTGGTGTGCCGTGTAGAAGGCGGGTTCTGCTGAGAGCCTGGTCCGGATGCCACAACAGGAGGGAACTAGCCTCCTGGTGCGGTCTCCTCTATTACGATGCTCTCGATGAATAGGGGGTCCTGGGGCCGATTGGCCGCAGGACTGCTGGGCAGGGCGGTGGGGACCAGGGAGACGGCGTCCGCGACATCCTGGCCCTCGATGACCCGGCCAAAAATTGTGTGCTTCCCGTTCAGATGAGGCGTTGGGCCCACGGTGATGAAAAACTGGCTGCCGTTCGTATTGGCACCCCTGTTGGCCATGGCCAGTATTCCGGGCCGGTCAAACCCCAGGGACTCGACAAATTCATCCTCGAAATTGTATCCGGGCCCCCCACCACCCGTCCCCAGAGGGTCTCCAGCTTGGATCATGAAATCGGGTATCACCCGGTGGAAGGTCAAGCCATCGTAGAAGCCATCCCTGGCCAGGAACACGAAGTTGTTCACAGTAATGGGCGCCTCCTTGGGAAACAGCTCTATGACGATGGTCCCCAATTCGACGTTGATCCTGGCCACGTACCAGTTTTCCGGCACTATGGTCATCGTGGGAGGTGCTGAATACTCTTTCTCTTTCACTTGGACAACCGCTCGTGGGGTGGGCGTTGGCTCGACGTCAGCTGGAGTAGTTGCCGTCGGCCTAAGGGTTGGAGTAACACTGGCCTCTTCTACTGCCTTGACGGTAGCCTGTTCTGCTGGCTTGGCGGTAGGCTCATCGCCCCCACCACAGCCTGCCAAGAACAGGATGCCGACGATCAACACCAAGACTCGCATCAACGATATATTATAGACTAGGAAAGCGCGTGCGTCACTATTTTTTCGCCCTATTTTGCGGCCAATTTGATGACCCGAGACAAATCGGATTCCAGGCGATGGATGTGGGCCGGAGTCCGGCATTAGGCACACCGACGCGAGGGATTGACTGGCCCATAGCTCCAGCTCTACACTGCGAAGAGGGGCGACGGTAGTCCGTCAGCACGTTTCAAGATGGAGGCATGGAGATGAATTGCCCCCGGTGCAGGACAGAGCTAAAGGTGGAGAAGTATCGCGGAATCGAGGTGGACAAGTGTCGTAGCTGCGAGGGCATGTGGCTGGACTATACCGAGCTCGATCAGCTGGAAGATACCGTTATGGACGACGATCCGCTGAAGGGTTCCATGATGTTCAGCTCCATGGGCAGCGAGCTTCTATGCCCCAAGTGCGATGACCCCATGGAATGGTTCAGATATCGGCACTACAACCTGGAGCTGGACTTTTGCAAGGCAGAGCACGGCTTCTGGTTGGACAAAGGGGAGGATAAAAGGGTCCTGGAGATCATGGAGCAGCGGATCAAGGACCTGAAACGGTCGGCCACGGCAGAGGTGGAATGGGCCAAGTTCCTGTCGAACATCAAGTCCAAGCCGTTCATGGACAAGATGAAGGACCTGTTCAAGAGGTAGGAACGCGGGGCCGAAGGGACTTCACTATCGTCGCCCTACAAGGAGTGTTATGAGCACCACCAAAGCAAAGGTCGCCTTCCTGACCTCACGGGTGGACCAGGCAGAGCTCACGCTGAGCCTGGCACCAGCCGAACTGGATGTCACCCTTGTAGACATCAACCTATCGGACGAGGAGAAGATCCCCCTGTGCAGGGACGCCGAGGTCATAATGACGCTTCCCGCCGAAGTTTCGGTGAACCTCCTGAAGAACTGCCCCAAAGTGAAGCTCGTGCAGACCATGGGCGCCGGCTACGAACGGCTGGACGTTAAGTCGATCGGTGAGATGGGCATCCCCATCTCCAATAACGGCGGCGCCAACGCCATCACCGTTGCAGAGCATACCATCGCGCTGATGATCTCCATCAACAGGCATTTGATGGCCCAGTGGCATTCCGCAGTCAAGGAGCATCGGTGGAAAGAGCCCTTCCTCAACGTGGAAATGGCGGAAATCTCCAGCAAGACGGTGGGCATCGTGGGCTTCGGACGGATAGGAAAGCAGGTGGCCAAGCGCCTAAGAGGTTTCGACACCACGACGATCTACTACGATATCATCGAGATGCCCGCGGAGGTCCAGCGCGAGCTCAACGCCGAACCCACCTCCTTCCAGGACCTTCTACGCCGATCGGATATCGTGACGCTGCATGTGTCCCTGACGCCGAGGACCCGGGGGATGATCGGCGAGCCGGAACTCGAGCTAATGAAGCCCACGGCGTTCGTCATAAATGCCTGCCGCGGTCCCGTCATAGACGAAACGGCCCTCTACCAAGCCCTGAAGAACCACCGCATCGCCGGCGCCGGCCTGGACGTGCTCGAAGAGGAGCCCACACCTGCGGACAACCCGCTACTGGAGCTGGACAACGTGGTCATCACGCCCCACATGGCAGGCAACAGCCACGAGGCCTATGTGCGGACCGCCGAGTTCGCCTACCATAACATCGCGCGGGTCCTCGCAGGGCAGCCACCGGAGTCCATAGTAACGCCGGACTACTAGACCCGGCCCACAATTCCAAGCTCTTACCCTTCGCCAAGCTGAGTATGAGCGGAGTTTCCCGCCAAGCTGACAGTTCCTGGTGAGCCATTGGGGAGGCTCAAGACAGTCCTGTCGGACCACCAGGCGAGCCCTCAAGCGGCCAACGAGCCGACGATCCCCTATGCAGCCTGTCTACGGGTCATGTGGACGCAACGGGGCCATCAACAGGACCAGGTGCGCTATGACCCCGGCCAGTCGGCCATAGGGTAGATCGGCTCCGCCTGCCTCACCTTTTTGGGCCACACGACGACTTTCTTGTTGCCCTGCCATTGCACGATTACCACGGAGCGGCCCACCTGACACCCCGTCGGCGGGTCTATCCTGAAGCGGCCATAGAAGGTGGTGAAGTCCAGCCGTCCCGCGACTTCCCTAAGGGCGCCGCTGTCCAGCGTTCCAGCCTCTTCCACGCACCTCTGTGCCACCAGACCCGCCGCGTAGGCCTGGGCCATGGTGTAGTCACCGCCACCCTGCCTGAACATGCCGTGCCGGGCCGCCAGCTCATCGCCCGACGGACCGTAGTCGGGGACATAGCCAATCACTGGTTCCCACTGGCTGGGGCCCATGAATCCCTCGGCCCAGCTTCCCAAATCCCCGCCGAACTGGGCGGTTCCAGCCACAACCAGGGCCACAGCCTTGGACCTGACGCGTTTCTCACGAATCAGGCTGGCGAGCAGCAGGTCATCCTCGATCCGGCCCACGCCCAGCAAGATGTCCGGCTCCTGGTCATTCACCGCTCGCAGCAGGGCCGGGAGGTCGTCTATCGCAGACCGGAACTGGCCCTCAAATACAACCCGGAATCCACACTTGGATGCATGGCACCGCACCCCCGATGCCACGGCCTCGGGAAAGGAGCCCGAGCCGGAGCGGAGTATCGCCAGCGTGCAGGCCCCCGGGTCCATGTCCCGCACCATGTCGAGCACTCCGATGAGATACCTGCTGGCCGGGGTCAGGATGCCCACTGTCCAGTGGTACCCCTGGCAGAATATCCGGTCGGAGGCCCCGCCGTGGTTCCAGAGGACGCGGTGCGCCTCCTCGGCAACCGGGGCCGATGCCATGGTGAGGACGCTGGAATAGGGACCCAGGAGAAGGCCGACGCCATCCCCATTGATGAGCTTCTCGGTCATCGCCCTGGCTATCTTGGCCTTGCTTTCGTCGTCGTAGTAGGTCAGCTGAAGGGGGACGCCGGAGTCACGACCGCCTAAGGTGATTCCGCCACTCTTATTTGTATCACCCACCCACGCAACGGCGCCCTGCAAGGCCTGCAGGCCCTGGCCACGGAATTGCCCCGTCAGCGAGGCCACCATCCCTACTTTGATCCGTCCGCCCTGCATCTACCACTGTCTCCCGCAGGTCCAGAGAAGCACCGCTAATCGTTTCGCAGCGGACGGAATATCCCGAAAGAGCTGGTGTAGCCGTGAAGAAAGGTGGCTCCCCCCACCGGCCCGATTTCGCCGTTGCAGAAGAACCCCCCCAGGGGAATGGGACCCAGTTTCTCGCCGAACAGCTCCGTGTCATGGTCGGGCCGCCCATAGAGGTGTTCGCCTCGCCCCAGGCAGGAAAACAGAAGGGCTCCCTGGCACGGGTTGGTCCGTTCCTCCAGTGCGTACCTGCTGAGCAGAGTGCCCAAGTCCTCGGCCGAAGTCAGCGCATCCCGGAGGTGGAACTGAACCCGTTGCCCCTCACGCAGCATCTCACCGATGGACATACTTCCCGTTCGGCCATCCATCCCCATGAGGTTACGGATCAGGAAGTCCCCTTGCTGAGGACTTTCGATAAAGTCGTCCATTACGATGCCCAGGAACAGGGAGTGCTGGATGAGCTGCTGGTCCAGCTCACTGGCGGAATGGTAAATCTCCCGCATTACCTCCAGGGGTGGCCTTTCGTCCAGCTCCAGCAACAGGTTTTGCTGGCTCTTCGTAATGCACATGAGCTTGCCGATGGGACGGCAGCCCTGGGCTACCACGGTGTCTACGACGATGTTGCCCTTCATGGCCAGGCCTACCGCACCCGACCGGTACACCTTGTCTCCCACGAACAGGGCGTTTTCACCCATGCTCTGGCCGCCGCTGGCCATGCCGCCGATCTTGACGCTCTTGCTGTATGCGTAGTCCAGCCCCAAGAGAAAGTTTTGGGCCGGGAAGCTGAATGGGTCCAGCAGCAGGAGAAATCGTGGGTCTCCCTCCGCAGGAACCTTAAGGACCTCTTCCCACACGTCGGGACCTGCGTCCAGGTCTGGCACGTCTTCCCCTCCCACATGAAAGGGTAACAGCTCCACGTCCGGAAGACTGGCCACGGTGAGGGAGAATCCCGGGCGGTTCTCCACCTCCCGACCACCTCCAATTACTCCTCCAGCTGAGCACCCTATGACGACGGCATCACCCAGCCTGTCCCGTAGCAACGCCGGCCCGGTCTCGTACTGGTCGGCGAAATGGCTGGAGAAAAATACCACCGCCAGGTCAGGGGGAGTCTCCCCTATGTCCCGGCGTACCGAGGCGACACAATCGTCCATGGCCTTCTCCCAGGTCGCTTGGTCGGAAACGGCGGAGGCCCACTTCATTTCTATCACCTACACAATGGATTTAGGACGCATTGTACCAGCGCTCACAGTATATCAGACGGTGGGTGGGACGGCACTTTCCCGGCACCGGCTCAGTTCAGGCCCCCGCTAGAAGCTACGGGCGCCTGCGGCGGCGGGACTGGCATTCTGGGGTCCCATCAGGCAAAATAGGGACACCGTATATCTAAAACAGTTACACCGAGGCGAAGGCCCGCTGTTGTAGATTGCCAGAGTTCCGTACGGCTAGAAAGGGGAGCGGCATGCCCAACCGCCTGATAAATGAGACGAGTCCCTACCTCCTTCAGCACGCCCACAACCCCGTAGACTGGTACGCCTGGGGCGATGAAGCCCTTCGGCGGGCCAAGGAAGAGGACAAGCCCATCCTGCTGAGTATAGGCTACTCCGCCTGCCACTGGTGCCATGTCATGGAGAGGGAGTCATTCGAGAATACGGAAATCGCCAAGATCATGAACGAGCACTTCGTCAGCATCAAGGTAGACCGGGAGGAGCGACCCGACCTGGACAGCATATACATGAGCGCGGTGCAGGCGCTGACCGGCGGTGGTGGATGGCCGATGACGGTTTTTCTTACGCCCGAGGGTAAGCCGTTCTACGGTGGCACATACTTCCCTCCGGTGGACTCCGGGGGCATGCCTGGATTTCCCAAGGTGCTGATAAGCATGGCCGAGGCGTACCGAAATCGACGAGGGGATATCCTCCAGGCTACCCAAAAGCTGACTGCCCACCTACAGCACGCGACCGAGGCGCAACGCAGCATCGACCCCCTGACCCCCGACATTACCCATGAGGCCTACCAGGTCCTCGCCCAGCAATATGATTACCAGAACGGCGGATTCGGCTCGGCTCCCAAGTTTCCCCAGCCCATGACCTACGAGTTCCTGCTCCATTACTACCATGTGACGAAGAGCCCCAGGGCGCTGGAGATGGTTGAGACCACCCTGGCGAAGATGGCGTACGGTGGCATCTACGACCAGATCGCCGGCGGGTTTCACCGGTACTCCACCGACGCGTACTGGCTCGTGCCCCACTTTGAGAAGATGCTTTACGACAACGCACTCCTGAGCCAGCTGTACCTCCACGCCTTTCAAGCTACGGCCAATCCCCTGTACCGCCGCATCGTGGAGGAGGTGCTGGACTACGTGCTCCGGGAGATGACGGACCCATCGGGAGGATTCTACTCCACCCAGGACGCGGACAGCGGTGAAGGTGAGGGAGAGTTTTTCGTCTGGACTGAGGAACAGATTGTGGAGGTCCTGGGCCCAGAGGAGGGCTCCCTGATCGCGGGATACTTCGGAGTCACCGAGGCCGGGAACTTCGAGGGGGAAAACATACTCAGCGTGCCCCAGAGCCCCGAGTCATTCGCCGCCGAGACCGGCCTTGATCTGCAAGAGCTGGAGCAAACCATAGGGCGGGCTAGGACCATGCTCCTTGAGGTCCGAGAGCGGCGTCCCCATCCGGCACGCGACGACAAGCTCCTCTCTGCATGGAACGGCATGATGATTCGCAGCTTCGCCGAGGCGGCCTCTACTTTGAACAGGGAGGACTATCGGAGGGCGGCGGCCGACTGCGCTTCCTTCATTCTGCAGGCGCTGCGCAGCGACGGACGGCTTCTCAGGACCTACAAGGACGGACGGGCCAGTCTCAAGGGCTACCTGGAGGACTATGCCTTCGTGGCCGACGGCCTCCTGGCCCTTTACGAGGCCACGTTCGACCCCCGCTGGCTGGAGGAGTCCCGGTCCTTGGCCGATGGCATGATTGACCTTTTCTGGGACGAGCATTCCGGCGCCCTCTACGACACTGGTGTGGACCATGAGACCCTGGTGATTCGCCCGAGGGACGTATTCGACAACGCTATCCCTTGTGGCAATTCGGCAGCCGTGAATCTGCTTCTCCGCCTGTCGGTACTCACTGGAGATAGCAAATACTCGCACCTCGCGGCCACCGTCCTCCGGTCTGTGCGACAGTTCCTAGGCCGGGCACCCATGGGCATGGGCCACTGGCTATGCGCCCTAGACTATTACCTTTCCTCTCCAAAGGAGATAGCCATAGTTGGCGACAGGAGCGATACCGCTACCCAGGCACTCCTGGACCAGGTGTACGGCAGCTACCTGCCCAACGTGGTCCTCGCGGGTATCGAGCCCGGCCTCACAGGCGACGGCTCGCCGGACATCCCCCTCCTAGAGGGACGGGACATGCTGGGAGGGCGGCCCACAGCATACGTGTGCCAGAACTACGTGTGCCAACTCCCCGTGACCGACCCCGACGCCCTGAGGGCCCAGCTGGACAGCTGAAAGCCGGAAACTGGTATTTGGGCTACCTCCCCATAGCAAATGGGCGTATAATGTGCCAGGACTGTGAGGACGGCCACAGGCGCATGTCCCACACTGCGAAATTTCCCTGGCACCATCGCGAAAGGGGCCGGCGGCAGGCTTTCGCCGGCGCCGGATTCAGATATCAGGTGCAGGCATAAACCACGGTCCACTGTGAAAGGAGTCCGAATGGTAGACAACCAGGCGATCGAGGCAGCCAAAGACCACTTCGGGGTGGTGCTTGCGCAGCAGCTTGAGCGGGTTGAGCGCCTCAAAGCGGCCCAGGACTGGGTGGACTACGGCCAGGTCAGCCCCATTATCGTGGGCATGATAGGCGGGGATGGCATAGGCCCATTCATCGCTACCGAGTCCCGGAGGGTACTGGAGTTCCTGTTACGGCCGCAGGTATCAAGTGGCAAGGTGGAATTCCGCACCATCGAGGGTTTGACAATCGAGAACCGGGCCGCCCAGCTCAAGAGCATTCCCGACGAGGTCATGGCACAGATAAAGCAGTGCCACGTCACGCTGAAGGGGCCGACCCATACCCCTGAGCGGGGAGACGGCTGGCCCAACCTGGAAAGCGCCAACGTGGCCATGCGCAGGGAGCTGGACCTCTTCGCCAACATTCGACCCGTCCGTATCCCCAAGGATGGCATCGACTGGACCTTCTTCCGGGAGAACACGGAAGACTTGTACGCCGTGGGCAGCCAGGGGATAAACGTGACCGAGGACCTGGGGATCGATTTCAGGGTCATCACCAGTCAGGGATCGGAGCGTATCATCGATGCCGCCTTCGCTCACGCACAGCGGACCGGGAAGGACACGGTGACCGTGGTCACCAAGGCCAACATAGTGAAGACAACCGACGGCAAGTTCCTGGACACCGCCCGCAAGGTGGCCAGCAAATACACCGACATCAAGTGGGAGGGGTGGTACATAGACATCATGACGGCCGCCCTCATCAACCCGGCGCGCCAGAAGCAGTTTCAGGTCCTTGTGCTACCCAACCTCTACGGCGACATCCTGACAGATGAGGCCGCCCAGATCCAGGGCGGCGTGGGGACCGCGGGAAGCGCCAACGTCGGCAAGAGATATGGCATGTTCGAGGCAATACACGGAAGCGCGCCACGAATGGTCAGGGAGGGGCGTGCCCAGTACGCCGACCCCAGCTCCATGATGCGGGCGGGCGCCATGCTGCTGACCCACGTTGGCTTCGAGGACCTGGGCAACAAGCTCCACAAGGCGCTGGACATCTGCGGCCAGTACGAGAGGAAGCTCACCATCACGGGTCGCAGCACCGGCAACACCAGCAGCGAGTTCGGCGACTACCTCATGGAGACTATCGAGGGCCCGGACCTCGAGTCCCGCTGGGAGGAGTACGTTCACGCCTAGCCCGAAGGAGTTGGCCACAGAGTCACGGAGACACTGAGAAACTACTATTAAGTCCTCTGCGTCTCTGTGACTCTGTGGCCAGTATGAAAGGAGCAACAGGCACATGCGCAAGAAGGTCACGGTTGTAGGTGCGGGAAACGTAGGCGCCACGACTGCCCAGCGCGTCCATGGGCTGGGCTACGCCGACGTGGTCCTTGTGGACGTAGTTGAAGACCTCCCCCAGGGGAAAGCGTTGGATATGCTGGAGTCAGGCCCCGTGCTGGGCTCCGACTCCCAGATAATCGGCAGCAACAGCTACGCTGAGACGGTAAACTCTGATCTGGTGATCATTACGGCCGGGATAGCCCGCAAGCCAGGTATGAGCCGCGACGACCTGCTCCTCACCAATATGAAGATCGTAGGTGGCGTCACCGGCGAGGTAGTCAAGTACTCGCCCGAGTGCATTATCATGGTCGTGACCAACCCCCTGGACGCCATGGTCCAGCACGCCTTCGAGGTCAGCGGCTTCCCCCGAAACCGAGTCCTGGGTATGGCCGGCATCCTTGACACGGCCCGCTTCCGTACCTTCATCGCCCAGGAACTGGGCGTATCCGCAGAGGACGTCCACGCCTACGTGCTGGGGAGCCATGGAGACGAGATGGTGCCCCTGGTCCGCTACACAAGCGTCGGAGGCATTCCACTCTCGGAGCTCTTGCCTCAGGACACCATAGATCGCCTGGTGCAACGGACCCGCCAGGGGGGTGCG
This sequence comes from Dehalococcoidia bacterium, assembly GCA_965247295.1. Taxonomy (GTDB): domain Bacteria; phylum Chloroflexota; class Dehalococcoidia; order Lucifugimonadales; family JAGWBF01; genus CBDFGQ01. The sequence goes on along the minus strand of CBDFGQ010000007.1, from coordinate 590,401 downwards.
GAGATAGTGCAGCTCCTCAAGGCGGGCAGTGCTTACTACGCCCCATCCGCGGCCATCACGCAGATGACGGAGGCGATCCTCCTCGACAGAAAACGAATTCTGCCCTGCAGCGCATACCTGGAGGGCGAGTACGGCATCGACGGCCTCTTCATAGGAGTGCCGGTAAAGCTAGGGGCCGGCGGCATCGAGGAGATAATAGAGATAAAGCTTACTGAAGACGAACGGGCCGCCCTCAACAAGTCAGCCCATAGCGCCCGGGAGCTGATGGATGTCATGTACAAGTCCGCCGCGAAGGAGGGATAACCCCGTCGCTAGGTCAGATGATCAAAAACGAGATGTCAGTCGGCAGCAAAGGAGGAGCGATGGCTGAGGGGACCGGAAGGGCAAGCGAGCTCAGGGACAAGGCGGCCAGATATCTGCCAGGGGCGTACACAGGCAACATGAGCCAGGGCCAGGAGCACCCAATTATCCTGCGGGAGGGGAAGGGCTCTCGAGTCTGGGACGTGACCGGTCAGGAATTCATAGACTACCTCATGGGGTCCGGCCCGATGGTGCTGGGCCACGCTCACCCTGCCGTCGTGGCCGCGGTGGTTGAGGCGGCGGAGAGGGGCAGCACCTTCTTCGGTACCAGTGAGAATGCCGTGCTTCTGGCCGAGGAAATCGTAAAGGCGGTCCCTTGCGCGGACAAAGTGCGATTCACCACCAGCGGAACAGATGCCTGCTTCCAGTGCCTTCGCGTGGCTCGGAGCTTCCGCAAGCGCGACAAGATACTGAAGTTCGAGGGCGGGTACCATGGGACCAGCGACTACGCGGTGGTGAGTGTCACGCCCAGTGCCACGGCCCTCAGGGACTTCCCGGAGCCTGTACTCAGCGCCAACGGCGTGCCACAGGCTGTGCGCGACACAGTGCTGGTGGCGCCCTACAACGACGCGGAGACCGCGGCGGCCATAATCGAGAAACACCACGATGAGCTGGGAGCCGTGATTATGGAGCCCATGCAGCGGATCCTGTCGCCCAAGCCAGGCTTCCTACAGGCGGTGCGGGAGATTACCTCCCACTATCAGATTCCTCTTATATTCGACGAGGTGGTGACGGGGTTCCGGCTGGGCTACGGTGGCGCCCAGGAGCACTATGGCGTGACCCCAGACCTAGCGGCCCTGGGCAAGATCGTGGGTGGTGGCTATCCCCTGGCGGTGGTAGCAGGACGAGAGGAGATCATGTCTCTCTACGACTCCTCGGCGTCCGACCCCGACAATTTTGTTTCCCAGGTGGGTACCCTCAACGGCAGCCCGGTGGCCTGTGCCGCCGGACTCGCGACCCTGGCAGAGCTCCGGAAAGAGGGCACCTACGAGCGCCTGTATACCACGGGCCGGCAGCTCAGGGACGGCCTGGAGCGCCTCTGCCGCGAGGCCGAAATCCCCATGCAGCCCGCGGGAGAAGACCCCATCTTCGGCTTCTACTTCACCGACGAGCCCATCACCGATTACCGCTCATCCCTGAAGGCCGACAGCGCCCTGATGGCCCAGTTCAACACCCACCTGCTGGAGAGGGGCATACTCAAGGGCTGGCAACCCAACAAGTTCTATCCCTCTCTGGCACACACTCAAGACGACATAGAGAAGACCATCGAGATCTTCGGCTCTGCCATAGACAGGTTGAAGGGCTAGGCAAGGGTGGTACTACAAAAGCGTAAACGTAAAGCTCTCCTGACCGCCGACGAGCTGCTTCGACTGTCCACAGCGGGCGACCGGCGCTACGAGCTTGTGAAGGGGGAGCTGTACGAAATGCCGCCAGCAGGCGCCAGCCACGGCGATATTGCCATGGAGATCGGGTCTCGATTGAGAGTATATGTCAAGGCAAATCAGCTAGGCCGAGTCTTTGCAGCCGAGACCGGCTTCGTACTGAGACTCGACCCCGATACCGTGCGGGCCCCCGACGCATCCTTCGTTGCAGAGGACAGGCTACCCCCAGGAGACCTTCCCACTGGTTTCCTGGAATTTGCTCCCGATCTGGCCGTGGAGGTGGTGTCTCCTGGAGACCGGCCCGGTGAGGTCCGGGAGAAGGTTGAGGACTGGCTCCGGGCAGGTACGCGCCTCGTTTGGGTGGTCCACCCCTCGACGACCGTATACCGGGAAGACGTCCGGAGCTTTCCGAGGAGGACCCCTCCAAGGCGCTACCGTGCTGCAGGAGCTGAGGAGGACACCCTAGGTACGCGCCTCGTTTGGGTGGTCCACCCCTCGACGCGGTCCGTGACCGTATACCGCTCCATGGAAGACGTCCAGGAGCTTTCCGAGGAGGACACCCTCATCCTTAAGGCGCTACCGTGCTGCCTGGATTTTCTGAGAGTGCTGTAGCGTCCTGCGAACTGTTTGGAGAACCCCCTAGGGCAGCGCACCGGTGGTGGGACGTGTAGGGATATCTATCCCGAAGACTCGCGGAACCGTAGGAGCGAGCTCATCCAGCAGCCTATTCTACCCTTGGCGACATGTCGCGTAGCAGGAGCTGCCTTTCTGGGCCGTCCGCTGGACGGCGGACCATATCCCTACCTGAGGTAACCCAGAAGGTCCCTGGGCCAACGGCGGTCACTTCGTGGGTACCTTCTGTCCTTTCTGCGCTCACTGTCCGCCAGCAGCGGGGTGAGGTGGTATCGGATGCGCATCTGGGACTGGATTCCTGGGAGCTCACCCACGGCTCTCGGGTCCGACTGGGTCCAACATGGTCGTCCCTCCAGGAGGTCCTACGGGTGACCGCTAATCCTCGGATTCGCCAGCTCGCCCACTGGAAGAAGATCGGTCCCTGCGCCTCATCGGCGTGGAATCTTCCCTAACCGGGCCGCCTGGTTGGCGCCGTCCTCGCTGAGACGACGTGGGCCTCTCCTCAATGACTAAATGCCAGGCGATGGTTGCGGACCCCCATTCCTTACGCGGTTTCGTTACTCGTTCTTTGCCTATTGCTCGCCGCCCTGGCCCTGGGCCTGGCGTGGAGCCACACGGGCCCCTTCTATTTCATGGGCTTCAGCGGCCTCAGCTGGCACATCTACCTCTCGGTGGCCATAACCCCCGCCATCCTGTGGCATACCTTTCGGCACAGGTGGAGCCTTCGGCCCCGGTTCTGGGCCGATCGCCGGTCCTTCCTGCGTTTGGGCGGCCTTGCCATAGCCGGACTGCTGCTGTGGCGGACCGGGGAGTTCGGGGCCCGTATTTTTGAGCTACCGGGCGCCGAGCGGCGGTTCACGGGTTCCTACGAGAGGGGGAGCTTCTCCGGCAACGCCTTCCCCACCACCTCCTGGCTCAACGACCGTCCCCGGACGATCGATGCAGACAAATGGAGCCTCCGTGTGACCGGTATGGTGGAGCGGGATATCCGACTGCCTTACGAGGTACTGGCGAAGCGCCGGGAGCAAATCACGGCTACCCTGGACTGCACCGGAGGCTGGTACTCTACGCAGCGATGGGATGGCGTGCCTCGTAAGGATGTACTGGCGGAAGCCGGCATAAAGCAAGGGGCGGCCAGCGTGACAGTGCGTTCGGTCACGGGGTACTACCGGCGCATCTCGCTGGAGGAGGCGGAAGTGTACATACTTGCCACCAGGGTGGGCGGCCAGGTGCTGTCCCACGGGCACGGTTTCCCCCTGCGTCTGGTGGCGCCTGGAAAGCGTGGTTACGACTGGGTTAAGTGGGTGGACACGATAGAGGTTAACGGCACCAGCAAGTGGTGGCAGCCGCCCCTGCCGCTGGGGTGAAAGAGCCGGGCCTTAGCGTCTAGCCGACCTTCTCAAGCAGCCTTTCGGGGGATATGATGTGCCGCTGGAGGCCCAGGTCCTTCGGCGACACCCCCATGGCCAGGCCGATGAGCTGGGGGAGGTGGAGGATGGGCAGGTCTATCCTGCGCTTGGTCTGGCTCATTGCCTTGGGCTGGTAGCCATCGAGGTTCAGGTGGCACAGCGGGCACGGGGTAACCATGGCGTCGGCGCCCAGGTCGGCTGCCTCGGAAGTGTGCTTTCCCACCATCGCCACCGAGTTGCGCTCGTTGATGGTCAGTATGGGGAAGCCGCAGCAGCGGCTCTTCCCTGGAAAGTCCACCACCTGGCCTCCAAGGGCGGTGATTACCGTCTCAAGGGATGTCTGGCGATCGGGATTCTCGTCGAAGCCCAGGGCGTCCCTGGGGCGCAGGATATAGCAGCCGTAGAAGGGTGCGACCCGCAGGTGTGTCAGGGGGGTGGTTACATGTTCACCAAGCACGTCCAGGCCCACGTCTTCGATGATGACCCACAGCAGGTGCTTGATGACAGCCGTGCCCCGGTACTCAAGGCCCTCCTCAGCCAGATGGGTGTTCACCTGTGCCAGATACTCCGGGTCAGCCTTGAGGCGTGCGTCGGCCTGGCTCATCACTCCCTGGCAGGTGCTGCATATGGTCATTATGGGCAGGTCCAGCCGCTCCGCCATGGCGAAACTGCGTGCGTTGAGCACGTCCCCGAGGAGCTGATTCTTCTCCTGGAGGACCCCGGCGCCGGTGCAGGAGGCGCCCGTAAGCTCCTCCAATTCGATCCCCAGCTTCTGGCAGACCTGCAGGGCCGCGGGATAGAGCTCGGGGCATCCGCCCCTTGAAACGCAACCCGGGAAGAAAGCATATTTTGGCATTATTCAGCCTCTCAACCAGGAAATCTCCGACTATGGCAAAAGATTACCAGAAAGGTACCACCACACAGGTTACCGCCTGGAGCCCAAACTGTTCATCTCCACCACGGAACGGACATCAACAATGGACCAGACCCATATCACGATGTACGCTATGACTAAGAACACCACTCCTACTACGAAGGCTGCGAAAGCGCTGGCGAGTCCGAACACGGTGATGACCCATCCTAGTAGCAGGAGCCCGGTTCCTCTACCTGCAGATCCCGCCACCATGTGACCGATTCCCATAAAGCCGACAAATCCCAGGAAACCGTTGAATAGCATCGGAACGACAGCATCACTCGTGGCACCGTATCCCGAGGGCAGGCGCCCACCGTAGCCGTCGAAAGGAACGGGCATCTGCCTCACGCCACAGAGAGGGCATATCTCGGCCAGCATTTTAACAATTTGGCCGCAGGAGCTACAATACTTCTCATCAGGACCTTTGGTTCTTGCCTCTGCCAATTGTCCAGCTCCCCTGACCGGTCATTCGACACTTCGAACAGCAAAGGGCTTAATTGCCGATTGGAGACTATCAGCTACGTAGACTCATGTCAATTCCGGAGCAGACGAGGGTCACTGCCCCACCTCTAACTCCCTCCCACCAGGGGAGGGAGAATTATGTTGTCTGCTAGTCCTCCGGCTCCAGCCGCCTGAATAACCGCCTAACGTTCTCGACGTTTGGCAGCATCTTGTGGACGACGGGGGGCATCTTGCCCCTGGCGAGGGCCCGCAGCCCCACGGGTGCGAGATTGAGCAAGGCCGGCAGGTTAAGCATTCCCACGGTCTTTAACGGAAGTCTCAGCTCGTCCAGCCACCCGCTGTGGCCTACGAGCTCGGCAAAGGCCTTGGCATGGCGGGCTCCAGGCTTGTCGTCGTAGCCCGCTTCAATTGCCTTTTCTCTGAGGTCCATGATCCTGTCCATGGGGGCCACCCCTTTGGGGCATACCTGAACACACTCGAAGCAGCGGGTGCAGTCCCAGATCCCGGTATACTGGCTCAGGCTCTTGAGACGGTCCCTGTCCTGGGAGTCCCTCGGGTCCGCCACGAAGCGATACGCCTTGGCCAGGGCGGCGGGTCCAAGAAAGTTGGGGTCTACCTCCAGCACGGTGCAGTCGGAGACGCACGCCCCGCACATGATGCAGCCCATTACCCCGGCAAGGTGCAGCATATCCTCGTTGGGGGCTATATACTCACCCTCGGGCTCGGGCCCCTGGGGCTGAAGCCAGGGCTCCACGTCCGCGACCTTGTCCCAGAAGGGTGTCATGTCGACCACCAGATCCTTGATGACGGGCATCACGCCCATTGGCTCTACGGTTACCTGCTCCCCCTCGGTTGAAATGGCCGATACTCTGATCTTGCACGCCAGGGCAGCGTGGCCGTTGATGCGCATCGCGCAGGAGCCGCATATGGCGCTGCGGCATGAGCACCGCAGGGCCAGGCTGCCGTCCACCTCCTCCCTGACCTTGATGAGGGTATCGAGGACGGTGGTGAAAGTGTCCACGTCCACCTGGTACTCGGCCCAGTAGGGGGCGGGGTCCTCGGCCTCGGGGTCGTACCGTTTCACCTTGAGCGTTACATCCATCAGTATTGCCTCTGCTCGGGCTCCCACCGGGTGATAACTACTGGGAGATGTGAAATGCTAGGTCCATCCTCCCCGTGGGTGACCAGTATGTGCTTGAGCCAGTTGTCATCGTCACGCCGAGCATAGTCCAGCCTGTACTGGGCACCCCGGCTTTCCTTTCGCTCCAGGGCGCTGACCACGATGGTCTCGGCACAGTCCAGCATGAATCCGAGCTCCAGGGCGAAGACCAGGTCCGTATTGAAGACTCGGCCCTTGTCCTCCACGGGTACCGTGCCGTACCGCTCCTTCAGCGCCTGTACGGTACTCAAGGCCTCCTTCATACCCTCCTCGTTCCGGAAGACTCCCACATGCCGGTCCATGGCCGTGCCCATCTCCAACCGTATCTTCGCCACCCTGTCCCCATTGGCGTCCCGCGCCAGTATGTCCCTGATCCTGCCCTCCTCGTTCTCCACCCACGACTCTATGTCCAAGGACCGGTATGGCGCGTTCTTGCAAGCCTCGGCGGCGTGTTCTCCGGCCCTGTGACCGAAGACAATGGTGTCAAGGAGGGAGTTGGCCCCCAGACGGTTGCCCCCGTGGACGCTTACGCAGGCACACTCTCCTGCCGCGTAAAGTCCCGGGACGCTGGTCCTGCCGTCAACGTCGGTCTTGATGCCACCCATATGATAGTGCATACCGGGTCGTATGGGTATGGGTTCTTTGCTTATGTCAACCCCCACCAGGTCCAGGCCGATGTCGTATATCTGGGAGAGCTTTTCCTTGATCAGCTTCTCCCCCAGGTGGCGGCAGTCCAGCAACACGGAACCGTCCACCCCCCCGCCTTCGGCGATCTCCGTCGCCTCGGCGCGGGAGACAACGTCCCTGGAGGCCAGCTCCATCATATTTGGGGCGTACTTCTCCATAAACCGCTGGCCGTCGGCGTTCAGGAGATAGGCCCCCTCGCCCCTGGCCCCCTCCGTGATCAGTACGCCGCTGCCCTTTAGGGTAGTGGGATGGTACTGCACCATTTCCATGTCCATGAGGGAGGCGCCGGCCTTGTACGCCAGCGCCATGCCGTCGCCTGTAACGATCAGCGCGTTGGTACTGGGCTCGTAGATCCGACCCAGCCCACCGGTGCAGAGAATTACCGTCTTGGCGCGTATGACGTACAGCCTACCCGTACGTATCTCCATGGCCACCACGCCGCAGCACTCACCATCCTCAACGATTAGAGTGGTCACGAACCATTCGTCGTAGCTGGTCATGCCCGACCGCATGAGCTGCTCGTGCAGGACGTGAAGCATGGCCTGGCCGGTAAAGTCGGCCACGAAGAATGTCCTAGCACGTGCCTGCCCCCCGAAGGCCCTGGTGCCCAGCCTCCCATCCTCGTCGCGGTTGAAAATCACGCCCATATGTTCCAGGGAAATGAGCTCCTCCCCGGCCACCCCGCACATCAGCTCTATGGCATCCTGGTCCCCCAGGTAGTCGCTTCCCTTCACCGTATCGTATGCGTGCTCCTCCCAGCTATCTCCCCTGTCCACCAGGGCGGCGTTTATGCCACCCTGGGCGGCGTTGGAGTGGCTGCGCACGGGGTACACCTTGCTGATAAGCCCGGTGCCGGCCCCGTTCTGCTGGGCTGCCAGGGCGGCTCGCATCCCCGCCAGACCCCCGCCCACCACAAGCACGTCATGCTCCAGCACAAAAGCCCCCTGAATTTAATATTCCGGTATCCCGGATTCGACCCGCCCAAGCGCCGAGTCTCAACGCCAGCACCCAGTCGCGTGTGACCATAAAACAGTCTACGTCAGGCTTGGCTAAAGACATCCAGGGCCATGAGCAGGGACGCTATGCTCTTGGCGTCCTTGATCTCGCCATTGCGGATCATTTGGCGCATCTTGTCCAGTGGCACCTTGACCACCTCGATGTCCTCGTCTGGGTCCTGGGAAAGATGGCCCGGCCTCAGGTCGGTAGCCAGGTAGGCGTGCATGAGTTCGGTGCAGAACCCAGGCGTGGTCCAGAAACTGGACAGGTGTTGCAGATTGTCGGCCGTGTACCCCGTCTCCTCCTGCAGCTCCCTGAGCACAGCCGCCCGGTTGGCTTCTCCACGCTCGACGCCTCCAGCGGGTACCTCCAGAAGGACTTCCTCCGCGGGCTTCCTGTACTGCCGCACCATGACCACATTGTAATCGTCGTCCAGAGGCACCACACACACGCACTCGCTGTGCTCCACGATCTCTCTTGTGCTAACTGTCCCACGGGAAAGGCGTACCGTGTCTACTCGCACGTTAACTATCCTGCCCCGGTAGGCAACGCTGCTCTCTATCGTGGGTTCCATCTGCTGACTTGCCATGGCCACGCCTAGTATTGAATAGCCCTGGTGGTACTTTGACCGCCTCCAAACCCCAGGCGGCTGGTGAGGCTCGCGTAGAAATGCGACGGCGGGTTGGCCCGAAGAAATCTGGCCCTGAAGGGGCTCTTGTGCACCCTGATAGCCGCCCCTGGGTTCAGGTCCATATCAACATGACCATCCATGCTGAGGACAGCCTGATGGTCTGTCTCCACGTAAAGCTCGACCTGGGTGGAAGACGGAAGAACCAGCGCAGGGGCCATGCCGACGTGAGGCGCTACGGCCTTAAGCACAATCTCCTCTGCCTCAGGTGGCAGGATTGGGCCCCCAACAGCCAGATTGTACCCCGTGCTTCCAGTGGAAGTGGCCACTATCACCGCGTCCGCCCGGAAGTCAGTGAGATGGGTACCATCTATATAGGCGCCTATCTTCACCACCCTGGCCACCGCCCCCCTGGCCACCACTACGTCGTTGATGGCATGGTACGTAGGTCCATCTGGCCCAGGCCTCCCCTCCTGTTGGTCCCCGACCCTATCTGGAAGAATGGTTGCCTGGAGCATGGAGCGCTCCTCTATCCAGCCGGTACCTTCCAAGTACTGGGGCACCTTGTCCAGGGCTTCGTGGGCCTCAAGTTCGGTCATAAAACCCAGCCGCCCCATATTGACACCCAGGATGGGAATCCCATACGGGACCGCCAGCCTGGTGGCCCGTATGATAGTACCATCGCCCCCTACGGTGATGAGCAGGTCCGTATCCCTGGCCTCCGGGATGTCCGGGTTCACATCGGACGCTGAGCACACCCAGCCCCTCTTCTCCAAATTAAGGCGCTCTATCAGCGCAGATGTCATGGCCCATGCCTCAGGGTCACGGTCCTTGTACACGATTCCTATGGACCCGCCGAACTTCAATATTGAAGCCTCCCGAGGCCTTTCACGCCGATACGCCACGACCTCCATTTTCCGTAAAAAGAGGGGGCCATAGCTACACTATGACATGCGCCAGGGGAAGTCTAGCATCGGCCAACTTTAGTGTCAACAAACGCAATAGCCCCATGGAAAGCGGGAACGGGGCAACGCCGGGATACCAGCAGGGCCACGGACCAAGGGTGTCCTCAGGGCATCGGTACCGCCAGCGCCGCAGCCTTTGGCAGGGTTTCCACTGCGATCTCAGCCAGCCTCAGCAAGGGCCCCGCGCCCACCGTGCCCATTATCAGTATCCCCAAGGTCGAGACGCCCAGGGCCACACGGAAAGCGTGGGAGGACGGCACCCTTTCCTCGGAAGGGGCAGGCTCCAGATACATGACCCTCACCACCCGTAGGTAGTAGTAGGCCGAGACGACGCTGTTTACTACCCCCACAATCGCAAGCCAGAGAAGGCCGCTTTTCACCGCCGCGCTGAATACGTACAGCTTTGCTATGAATATTCCAGTAGGAGGCACCCCTATCAGCGCAACCAGAGCAAGGGCCAGGGCAAAGGCCAGGAAAGGAGCGCGGCGGCTCATACCCGCGAAGTCGCTTATCTGGTCACTGCCCAGCACATTGGAGATAGCGATGATCGCGAAAAAGGCGGCCAGGTTGGTGGCGGTGTAGGCTCCCAGGTAGAACAGCACACTGGTGGGGCCAATGGTAGGTCCGCCGGTCAGCTCCTCGGAACTAGCGGCGATGGCCGCCAACCCAACCAGCAAGTAACCCGCATGGGCTATGGTGCTATACCCTAGAAGGCGCTTTATGTTGCTCTGGGTCATTGCCACCAGGTTGCCTACCGTCATGGAGGCCGCAGCGAGGGCGGCAAAGAGGATCCCCCAGTCCAGTTCGAAGGCATTGAAGCCCGTGTAAAATACGCGCAGGAGGACGGCGAAACCCGCCGCTTTGCTGGCAACGGATAGGTACGCGGTGACGGGAGTCGGAGCCCCTTCGTACACGTCTGGCACCCACATCTGGAATGGCACCGAGGAAATCTTGAATCCGAAACCGGCTACTATCAACACGATGCCCAGCAGAAAGGCGACATTGTCTCCAAATGCCACATCCGGCTGGGCCAGATCCCCCGCGGCCGCCGCTATATCGGGCAGATACGTACTGCCGGTGAATCCGAAGACGAGGGCCATCCCGTAGAGCAGCAACGCCGAGCTTATGGCGCTGAGGATGAGGAACTTCATCCCCGCCTCGCTAGAGCGGGCGTTCATCAAGAAGGCGGCCAGGGCGGCCAGGGGCAGCGTGGTCAGCTCCAGGGAGACGTATATGGATATGAGCTCGCCGCACGCCGCCAGCAACATCATGCCAGTGGCCGAGAACAGGATAAGGCTATAGTATTCGCCCTGGTACCGCTCCAGGTGCCTGACGTAGTCCACGGAAGCCAGCACGATGAGGGCCACCACCCCCAGAACCAGGAACTTGAAAAACAGGGCGAAGTGGTCCACCGTGAGGGTACTGAAAATTCCAACGAACTGCTTCCCAGGCTCGTCGTTCAGGTCGATCCAAAGCCATATGCTCAGGCCCAGGGGAATGAGGAGACCCAGCGCCGAGGCCAGGGGAAGTACGCCCTTTCGCTTCATCACCAGGTCCAACACAATGACCAGCAGCGCCACCCCTACCAGGGCAATCTCGGGAGACAGCAGGCGCACATCTTCGGTGGTCATGGAGCGGTACCTGCCACCACCGTGGTCTGGAACCCCCGGGCGATCTGGACTATGGGCTCCACACCCGCATCAAACACGTCGGTCAGAAAGGCGGGGTAGACGCCGATTACTACGATGCTAATTACCAGCAGGCCGAGGGGAATGGCCTCGATGGCGCTGGCATCGGTGACCTGGGCAAAGCGGTCCCGGCTGGGTCCAAAGAGCACCCGCTCAATCATCCACAGAATGTAACCCGCCGCTATGACGATCCCGAAGGCAGCCAGGGCCGTGGGCCAGGCGAAGGCCTTGAAGGACCCCAAGAACACCAGGATTTCCGCCACGAACCCGCTCAGACCGGGCAGGCCCAGGGAGGCCAGCCCAGCGATGAGGAACACCGTGGCCACAATGGGCATCCGGGTCGCGAGCCCGCCCAGGTCGGGTATGTAACGCGTGTGGGTCTTGTCATACACCAGGCCAACCAGCAGGAACAGCAGGCCGGTTATGGTGCCGTGGGCGAACATCTGCATACTGGCGCCCGTTAGGGCCACGCTGGAGGCCTCGCCGGCTCCCACGGCCACCGCCACACCCAGCAGCACCAGGCCCATGTGGCTAACGCTGCTGTAGGCGATCAATCGCTTGAGGTCCGTTTGTCTCAGGGTCACGATGGCGCCATAGAGGACGCTAATCACCGCCAGCACGGCCAGAGTCCAGGCATACTCTCGCGCGTGGTCGAGCGCGGGAAACATCCCCACCGAAACCCGTATCAGCCCGTAGCCCCCCATCTTCAGCAGCACTCCCGCCAGGATCACGCTCACCGCCGTGGGGGCATCGGTGTGGGCGTCGGGCAGCCAGGTATGGACGGGCCAGATGGGCAGCTTTATGGCGTAGGCTACCACAAAGAACCAGAAGACCATGCTAATGGGGACGATGACCCTGGCCGCATCCACCCCCTTCTCCGACAGCTTCACCATGTCGAAGGTCCCCAGATCGCCAGGGGTGAGAAAAACGGCCACGATGGCCACCAGCATGAAGGCGCTGCCCAGGATAGTGAAGATAAGGAACTTCATGGCCGAGTACTCTTTGCGACCGGTGCCCCAAATGGAGATGAGCAGGAACATGGGCAGCAGCTCCAGCTCCCAGAACAGGAAGAACAACAGGAAGTCCAGCGCGGTGAACACTCCCATCACCGCCGTCTGTAGGACCAGGAGCCAGACGAAGTACTCCCTGACCCGGAGCTTGATGTTCCAGGAGGCCATCACGGCGCAGAACCCCAGCAGTCCCGTCAGGAGCACCATCGGCGCGCTGAGTCCGTCTACACCCAGATGGTAGCTGGCATCGAAGGTCAGATTGTTAAAGAAGGTGCCTTCCCCTATCCAGGCGACCCGGTCAATCATCTGGAACCGCTGGGCGCTATCACTGTGGTCGAAGAGGGAGAAGACCGTAATCGCAAGGGCCAGATTAGCCAGGGCAACCGCGGCCGCGAAAACCCGAATCCTCTGGTCGCCCCTTAATAACGTGGCGATGACAAGCGCGCCCGCCAGAGGCAGGAAGACCGTAGCGGTCAGGATGCCCTCGAACTCCATCCAGCTCCTTACTACCCTCACCCTAAGTGCATCCCTCTCCCAGTGGGAGAGGGATGCACTTAGGGTGAGGGCTATAACCTACTGATTCATCCCCATATGAGAAAGGCGGCCACTATAAGGGCGACCCCGAGGGTTATGGCCACCGCGTAACCCTGCACCTGCCCGGTCTGAAGAGTCCCGATGGCCCGCCCGATGTTTCGGGAGAACCAGCCCAGGCGCTCGGCAATTTCGTCCACGACGCTGCGATCGAACCAGTCCAAGGCGCCCGCCGTCACCCGGTAAAAACCCCTGGCCACGATCTGCCGCTCGAAGAGGTGGTCCATGTAATACCTCTCCGACAACAGCGAGTGGGCTCCCCTTAGGGGACGGCCTACCAAATCCGGGGCCTTCCCCTCGCGCAGCCTGTGGAGCACCCTTGACCGTAGATAAAAGGCAGCGGCTACGCCTATCCCTACCAGGGCAACCAGCACCGAGATTGACGCCAGGGGAAGGCTGAACCTCTCCAGCTCCCCGATGTGGGCCCCGGGCGGGACTACGAAGTGGGAGAACCAGTGGGCATCTATGCCCAGGAAACCACCCCCAAACCCCAGGGGATTGGCCAGGTAGCCTGAGACAAAGGCGCCCACTCCCAGGATCACCATAGGCACCAGCATGGGCAGGGGGGACTCAGCCAGATGCACGCCTTGGGAGCCCCCGGCGGGAGCACCACCGGCCGGGAGCACACCCGAGCCCCCATCCTCTAGCTCCCGGTCTATGCCGCCCCCGAACTCTCCGTGGAAGGTCATGTGTATCATTCGAAAGGCGTATGCAGCTGTGATGAAGACACCGACAACCAGAAGCCAGAACACCAGCCCATCCACCCATGCGCCTCCCCTCCAGGCGTGGAGCAAGATCTCATCCTTGCTCCAGAAACCCGAAAGGGGGAATATGCCCGCCAAGCTTAGTGACCCGATGACCATGGTCACGTAGGTCCAGGGCATGGCCCGCCTCATGCCGCCCATGTACCTCATATCGAAGGTTCCCGAGGCGTGGTTGACGCTGCCGGCCCCCATGAAGAGGAGGGACTTGAAGAAGGCATGGTTGAACAGGTGAAATATGGCCGCGCCGTAGGCGCCCACTCCCAGGGCCGCCATCATGAAGCCAAGCTGGCTTATGGTGGAGTAGGCCAGCACCCGCTTGATGTCGTTCATCACCAGGCCCATGGTGGCGGCGAACAGGGCCGTAAATGCCCCTACCAGGGCCACAGCATTCATGGCATCCTCGGAGGCCTCGAACACCGGGAAAAAGCGCGCCACCAGGAAGACGCCGGCGGCGACCATGGTAGCCGCATGTATCAGGGCGCTGACCGGGGTCGGACCCTCCATGGCGTCGGGCAGCCACACGTGCAGGGGGAACTGGGCCGACTTGCCCGCGGCCCCCGCGAATATGCCAACGGCCATCCAGGTTAGGCCCATGCCACCCAAGGCCCCCAGAGTGCCCGCCTGGGCCAGGGGAATGGCTTCATAAATGTCTGGAATTTCGAGTGAGCTGAGCCCATGGGCCTGAAACGCCCCACTGTTGAAGAAGAGATAGAGTATGGCCAGGAGAAACCCGAAATCCCCAATTCGGGTAACTATGAACGCCTTCTTTGCCGCCGCGGCCGCCGCCGGCCGGGTGTACCAGAAGCCGATGAGCAGATAGGAGCACACCCCCACCAGCTCCCAAAACACGTAGAGCTGGACCACGTTCCTCGAAATCACCAGCCCCACCATGGCGGCGGTGAAGAGACTCATGATGGCGAAGTAGCGTGCGTACCCCGGGTCATCCCGCATGTAGCCTATGGAGTACATCTGCACCATGAGGCTTACCCCGGTGACCACCACCAGCATCACGGCGGTCAGCTGGTCCACCATCAGCCCCATGCGAATGTCGAGACCGCCTACGGCAAACCACTCATGCGGACTGAAGTCCAGGGAGCCTCTGCCGTCTATTACCGACTGCAAGGTCCATGCGGAAAGGGCGAGGGAACCGGTAAGGGCGACGACGGTGATGAGGGCGCTCTGCTGACGGTACTGGTTAAAGAACGGCCGAACAATGAGGGAGATAACTAGAAAAGCCGCAAGCGGTAAGAAGAAAATGGTCCAGACGCCGGCTTCCGATATCATCCTACAGCTTCCTGAGAATCTCCTCTGCTACGTGCTCTCTACCCTTGGGCACCATGATCCGGAAGGGCCGCCGCTCCCCCCAATCGAGGATGTCCCCATCCAGGAGTATGCGGGTGGGCAGGCCCTCTCCCTCAAGGACCTCTTTCCACATCTCCGCGGTCACGAGATTCGATACTTTCTTGAACTCCGTCCACATGGCTTTTACCCACGATCCCTGATCCTGGCCCTTCGGGTACCCCTCGCCCGGTGGGAGAGGGGACTCGGGGTGAGGTCTACCGCCTCATGATACTGGCCGCAGTCAAGTCCACCGTCTCCCTGCTCCGGTAAAGGGCGATGACTATGCCCAGCCCCAGGGCTATCTCCGCCGCGGCCACGGTGATTATGAAGATGGCGAACACCTGTCCCGTCAGCAGCGTGCCCAGCTGCTCATCCAGACCGGCCGGCGTGATGTACTTGGAGAAAGCGACCAGTGTTATGTTGACGGCGTTGAACATCAGCTCTATGGACATGAGCACCGTTATGACGTTTCGCCTGGCCAGCGCGCCATACATACCGATGCAGAACAGCACCGCCGACAGTATCAGGAAGTGCTCCAGGCTCATCTCACCGCTCCCGTACCAACACGAGGGCGCCGATAATGGCAGCCAGGAGCAGGACCGAAGCCACCTCGAAGGGCAGGACGTAGTCGTTGATCAAGAGCTCAGCCAGACCCGAGCGATCCGCTGCCCCTCCTATCACTCCCCTCATCTCGTCGGGTATTCCGCTGATGGTATTGGTTTGCACAAGCTCGACGTTCCTCTGGGTCGCTTCGGGCTGGTCCGAGAGCAGGTTCCACTCGGTGTCCACTGCTACAAAGACCAGGGCAGCCAATAGGAGGGCCGGAAACAACACCGCTAGAGGCTGGAGACGGTTAGGTAGGTTGCCCTGCTGGACCTCACGAGTCAACATTATGGCAAAGATGATGAGGATGGCGATGGCCCCCGCGTAGATGAGCACCTGCACCACGGCCAGGAACTCGGCGTTCATCATCACAAACAGCCCGGCCACCGCCAGGAACACAACGACAAGCAAAAGGGCCGCCCGGAAGATATCCCTCAGAAATACAACCCCCAGAGCTGCCGCCACGCTGCCCACAGCCAGGACCCAGAAGATGAACTCCATGAAGTCCATCTATGGGCCCTCCTCCGTATTCTCATTGCGATCATCCGGCAGGTCTGATATCGCCGCGCTCGCCCCCGCATCCGGTTCCTCCCGGTTCGTGGAGGACGTGTCGCCTGGCAGAGGGGCCTCCTGGGACGCAGCTTCTGGGCGAATCTTGGCGCCAGCCTTCTCGTCGACGTGCCAACTCCAGTTCTCACGTCCCACGCCTCGCCAGGAGAGCGGTACATCCTCGTGTGGGTTGTACTTACCTTCCTCAAGCTGAGGCCTGAACCAGGTGCTGGGCCGCTTCTCCGCCTGGCGCAGCTCGTCTATGTTAATTACGAGATCGCTCCGTCGGTAACGTCCTCGCTCGAACCCGCTACCCATGAACAGGGCATCGTATGGACAGGCCTCCACGCAGAGCCCACAGAACATGCACCGGCCGATATCGATGTCGAAAACCTCCAGGTTGTACTTGCCCCCCTGCTCGGGCGCCGTGCCAGTCGGGTCTGTAACGATGCGAATGATGCCGAGGGGACAGTATTTAGCACACGAGGCGCAGCCGGTACACCGCTCCTCATACCACACGAACTCCTCGCCCCGGAAGCGTGGATGCTGGGGCAACCTCTGCTCCGGGTACTGAACCGTGAAGGGCCGCCTGACAAGGTTCCTCATCGTTACGGCCAACCCCTTGGCCAGACCTAATCCATACACTCTACTCAGCCTCCCTTGTGATCCCCAACTCGAGTCCGTAGATTACCCGGGCTCCACTCCACAGGGGGAAGGAATAACGGGTAAGGGGCCCTCACGAAGCCCTGGGGGTCGCCACTACCGCAGCCGTCCTCACCGGCGGCCTCACCCTCTCCTTTATCACGTTTCCAAATAGGGCAATTGCTCCAACTGCGACCGCGAAGTTTATTACCGTCATGATTGCCAGGTCTCCCCTGGTTATGGCCCCCCCATCGCCCCGTAGGAGGTACACCTCGATGGTGGTCGCAAAGAGGTTGATGAGACTCAAGGGAAATAGGAACTTCCAGGCGAAGGCCATAATCTGGTCTATGCGCAGCCGTGGGAACGTAGCCCTTATCCAAATGAACAGGAAGACGAAGGCGCCCACCTTCAGGAGAAACCAGAGGGCACCCAGCTGGCCCGAGAGGAAGGGCCCCGACCAGCCTCCCAGGAACAGGGTCGCCATTATACCAGAGGCGGCCACCACCCCTCCGAACTCACCGGCCTGTATAAGGAGGAATTTGGTCCCGCTGTACTCGGTATGATAGCCGGCGGTAAGCTCCGACTCGGCCTCAGTGATGTCAAAGGGAGTGCGATTAAGCTCCGCCGATATTCCCAGAAAGAAGACCAGTATCCCCAGCGGCTGGACCAGAAGAAAGGGCAACGTCTGGGCGTTTACCACGTCCGTCATCCTCATGGACCCGGTGAGCAGGACCACCCCCACCAGGGATAGGACGACGGGTATCTCGTAGCTTATGAGCATCGCAACGCCCCGCATGGCGCCGAACAATGCGTACCTGTTTCCCGATGCCCAGCCGGCCATGAAGATCGCCAGTGTGCTGATAGAGGTAACGGCTACGACATAAAGGACGCCCACGTTGAGATCGACCAGGAAGGTGTTCTTGGCGAAGGGGACCACCGCCACTACCAAGATCAGGGGCATGACCATTAAAATCGGCACCAGTGTGAATGCGAGGCGGTCGGCGCCGGCGGGGATAAGGTCCTCCTTGGAGATCAGCTTGACCAGGTCGGCGATGGGCTGGAGAAGGCCAAATGGCCCCCAGCGATTTGGGCCCAGCCGGTTCTGGAACCTGCCAAGGATTCGCCTCTCTGCCCAGATGAATATGGCCGCACCCAGCAGAACGCCGTTGACGAGGATGAACATGATGATGAAGCCCGAGATAAAATAATCCAGGGCGCAGAGCTGGTGAGGAAGGACCTCTCCTATTCCGTTGTATATGTGGCGGAACAGGACGTTGTCATAGAGGAGACCGGACTCGATCTGGCAGCTCATCGATCGACCTCTCCCATGTTGATGTCGATACTGCCCAGGGTGACGATCATATCGGCCAGCTTCCAGCCCACCAGCAGATCACGGACCGCCGTGAGGTTTAGCAGTGAGGGGGAGCGTATCTTGCAGCGGTAGGGGGCAATGCTGCCATCGCTTATCAGGTAGAATCCCAGTTCCCCCTTGGGAGACTCCACCCGACCATATGCCTCCGCCCCTGCGGGTGGCCTGAGGACCAGGGGCAGCGGCGTCCGCACCGGCCCCTCAGGTATCTGCTCCACGCACTGTTCTATTATTCGGATGCTCTGGCGCATTTCCTGCATGCGCACCCAGAACCTGTCCAGGTTGTCGCCGTTGTTGCCCACGGGGACGCCGAACTCGACCCGGTCATATACGTCGTACGGGTCCGCCTTGCGCCAGTCCCATCTGAGCCCGCTACCCCGTAGCACCGGGCCGCTGGTGGAGCATGCGATCGCCCGTTCAAGGGGTAGCACGCCCACGTCCTTGATCCTGACAAGGATAATCTCGTTCTCTACCAGGAGCTGTTCTAGCTCGCCTATGTAGCCGGGAATCTCCTGGAGAAACTGGTCCAGCTGTGGCCAGAAGTCCTCCGGGGCGTCGGCAAATACACCCCCCGGACGCATAAAGCTCACCGTTACGCGGGCCCCGCACAGCATCTCGAAGAGGTCCAGGATGCGCTCACGCTCCCGGAAGCAATACATTAACGGTGTGCCCAGGGCCCCTAGATCCTGCATGAAGAAACCGGTGGCGACCAGGTGGCTGGCAATCCGTTGTAGCTCCGCCGCGATGACGCGGAGGTACTGGCCCCTCTCGGGCGCCTCTATCCCCATTAGCTTCTCGACGGCTATGCAGTAGGCCTGGTTGTTGGTCATGGATGCAACGTAGTCGAGGCGGTCGGTAAGGGTTACTACCTGGACGTAGTTGCGCTCTTCGGCCAGCTTTTCTGAGCCCCGATGCAGGTAGCCGAAAACGGGTTCCACGTCCATGATCACCTCTCCATCAAAGGTGACCCGCAACCTGAACACCCCGTGGGTACTGGGGTGCTGGGGCCCGATGTTTATGGTGATGGGCTCGGTCCGTATGGGCATGCCCTTTACTGCCCTTAACTCAACGTACTGATCTAAAAATCCGGATAGTCAACCGCCCCAGTCATGGACTAATACTCAACAACGTCCTGAAAGTCCTTACGCAGTGGATGGCCCTGGAAGCCTTCCCACAGCATGATACGTTTCAGGTTCGGGTGGCCCGAGAACTGCACTCCCATAAGGTCCCAGATCTCCCGCTCCTGGAAATCCGCTCCCTGCCAGAGGCTCACCACGGACGGGATAGTGGGCTCTTCCCTGCCATATAACTTTGCCTTAAGGACCGCACTATGGTTGTGCTCGAAGGACGTCAGGTGGTACACAACTTCAAAATACTCGATATAGTCAACCGCCGAAATAGAGTTGAGGTAGTTGAGGTTCAACTCCGGCTCTTCTTTCAAGAACCTCATAACCTCCAGGGCGCACTCCGGCTTGAACCACAGGCCCGAGTCACCCCACTCTTCCACCACGTCGGGATACCTCTGGCGGAGCAGTGACGCAAACGCCTCTCCGCCTAACACCCTAGTCCCCATCACGCACCCGCGACGCTGCCTCGTAGACTGTACTTCTTTATCTTCTCGTGCAGTTGCATGATGCCGTACAGGAGGGCGTCGGGCCGAGGGGGACAGCCAGGCACATAAACGTCCACGGGCACGATATGGTTGACGCCCGGCACCACGCTGTAGCATGAGTAGTAGGGTCCGCCACTGGTGGCGCACACTCCCATGGAGATGACCCACTTGGGCTCCCCCATCTGGTCGTAGATGCGGCGGATCGCCGGGGCCATCTTCCAGGTGACGGTGCCGGCCACGATCATGAGGTCCGCCTGCCGCGGCGTGGCCCGGAAGGCCTCCATGCCGAAGCGCGCTATGTCGAAACGGCCCATGGCGCTGGCCATCATCTCGAACGCGCAGCAGGCCAGCCCGAAGGCCACCGGCCAGAGCGCCGACTTTCGGCTCCAGTTCAGCAGGGCGTCCACCGAGGTAACCAGAAGGTTCCTCTCCAGGTCGCTCGGGACCTGGATCACCGGCTCAGGGTAAGGGTCGGTGTGGGTGTGGCGCATAGCCTCCACCGTCCGTCCCTCATCCCGGTCTATTTCCCAGGTAAGCGTATGAAGGGGCCCTTCGCCCTGCCCCAGGACGGGCCCCTCTAGTCGCCCCGTATCCGAATCCACCCTCACCTCCACTCCAGGTCCCGCTTACGCCAGGCGTATGCCCACCCGACTACCAGGATCAGGATAAACGCCATCATTTCGAGGAGAGCGAACAGCCCCAGCTGATTGAACTTGACGGCCCATGGATATATGAAGATCGCTTCCACGGCGAATATGACGAAGAGAAGGGCATACGTGTAGTAGCGGAAGTTGAACTGGACCCACCGGCCCCCGATGGTCTGCATGCCGCACTCGTACACGTCCTGCTTGACGGGGTCCGGCTTCTGAGGACGGACCCGCACCTTGGAAGCCAGCCAGGAGACAGCCATCATGCTGGTGGGCACAACCAAGGCGACTGCGGCGAATATGGCGATCAATCCATACTGCCGAAAATAGTCCTCCAGCGTTCCATCCCCCCGCGGGCGTGGGATACGTCGCCCCCTAAAACTTCCCAGGGACTATACCACAGGGGTACATGGAGCGCAAGATAGAACAGCGTGCACGGGAAGGGCCCTACTTTCGATGCTCCAGCCTCTGGGCCGCCGCCTCGATTCGACTCAGGCATCGCCCTCTGCCCAGCACCTCCATGGTCTCGAAGAGGGGCGGAGCGGCCG
Source organism: Dehalococcoidia bacterium (assembly GCA_965247295.1). Lineage (GTDB taxonomy): Bacteria > Chloroflexota > Dehalococcoidia > Lucifugimonadales > JAGWBF01 > CBDFGQ01. The sequence goes on along the minus strand of CBDFGQ010000007.1, from coordinate 569,443 downwards.
TCCTCCCGGTTGTGGCGACCCGCAGCGCTCCGAAGAACTGTCTCCCCGAAAGCCCAAGCTCCTCGCCGGCAGCCCGTAGCCTCTCTTCAAGGGCGCCGGCGTCGAACGTCTTTGCACCGCTCAATACAGCCAGGGACCGCCTCAGGGCGCCACGGGTGGCGTCGGCGTCCATGCCCTTCTGGATGAGAAGGGCGGGATCGTAGTCTAGCTCCTCCATGAAGAAGTAGGAAGTCACATCCGCCGCGTCTGCCAGGGTCTTCAGCCGCTCCCGCACCAACGGGACGATGCCCAGCAGGTAGCCTCTGTCCTCCAGTGCCGCGCCGGCATCGGATTCTCGCTCCAGAAAGGGGACCATCCGCCTTGCCAGCTCCTCCTGGCCCAGCTGACGGATGTAGACCCCGTTCATCCAGAGCAGCTTTTCCCTGTCGAAGATGGCCCCTGCCCTGCCGATGCGCTCCAGGGAGAAGTGCTCCAGCAGCACCTCCCTGGACATGACATCCGTCCTATCGTCCAGGGACCAGCCCAGGAGAGCCATGAAGTTGACCATAGCCTCGTGCAGGAACCCCTGCTCCCGGTACTCCAGTATGGAGCTGGCCCCGTGGCGCTTGGACAGCTTGGCGCGGTCCGGACCCAGGATCATGGGCAGGTGGGCGAACTGGGGTGGCTCGTAGGCCAGGGCCCCATAAAGCCGAAGGTGCCGGGGGGTACTGGAGAGCCACTCCTCGGCCCTCAGCACGTGGCTGATCTCCATCAAGTGATCGTCCACCACGTTGGCCAGGTGATACGTGGGGTACCCATCGGACTTGAGGAGGACGAAGTCGTCCAGCAGCTCGTTTTGCCACGTAACCTCTGCCCGGATGAGGTCGTTGACCCGGGTCTCCCCCGTGAGGGGCATCTTGAATCGCACAACCGGCACGATCCCTCGGGACTCGTTCTCCCGGCGGTCCGCGGAATTCAGCTCGCGGCAGTGGCGATCGTACCCGAGGGGCGAGTTGCTACGGCGCTGCCTTTCCCGCAGCTCCTTCAGGCGCTCAGTCGAGCAGTAGCAACGGTAGGCACAACCGCCGTCAACCAGCCGGTCCGCGGCATCCCGGTACACCCCCAGCCGCTCAGACTGAAGGTATGGCCCGTAGGCTCCTTCCACATCAGGCCCTTCGTCCCAGTCCAGACCCAACCACCTGAGAGACTCCAGCACCGCATCCAGCGCCCCCTCGACGTACCTCTCCCTGTCGGTGTCCTCCACCCGCACGATAAAGCTGCCGCCATACCGGCGGGCCAGAAGCCAGTTAAACAGGGCGGTGCGCAGGTTGCCGACATGGGGCTCGCCCGTGGGACTGGGCGCGTACCTTACGCGAACATGTTGTCCGGACTCCAAGTTGGCCCACCTCCAAGGCTACATTTTATCATGCCCCGTCGTCCCGATCTGAGCTACGTCATCGCTACAAAAGTGTCATTCTGAGCCGCAGGCGAAGAATCTGGCGGGGGTGTGAGAGCCCCACCTCCTCCAGACCCTTCGCTACGCTCAGGGTGACGCGGGAAACTCGCACATTGGGCCAGCTATACTGTGCTAGAATACCTCCTGAAGGACCCAGACTTCCTCCCTGCCAGAACCATTCCACCAGTATCTACCCACTAAGGTGTGGGCGCCTACCCACCTAAACACCCAACAAAAAATAACAGCAGACAGAGGTGAGAACATGAGCACAGCCAGCTCAGCTCCCCCCTCGGACTTTATCCGCAGCATCATCGCCCAGGACCTGAAATTGGGCAAGAACGCCGGCCGGGTAATGACGAGGTTTCCACCGGAGCCCAACGGCTACCTCCACATCGGACATGCCAAGTCCATCTGCCTCAATTTCGGTGTAGCCGCCGAACATGAGGGGGGTCAGTGCAACCTACGGTTCGACGACACAAATCCCAGCAGGGAAGAGGTCGAGTACGTGGAATCCATCGTGGAGGATGTCAGGTGGCTGGGATTCGACTGGGGGGACGGGCTGTACTTCGCCTCCGACTACTTTGAGCAGCTCTACGAGTACGCCGAGCGGCTGATCTCGCTCGGGAAAGCCTACGTCTGCAGCCTGAGCGCCAGCGAAATAAGGGAGTACCGTGGCACATTGACCGAGCCGGGCAGAGACAGTCCATACCGCAACCGCGCCGTGGAGGACAACCGGGACCTTTTTCGGCGCATGCGGGCGGGCGAATACGAAGATGGCGCCCACGTGCTTCGAGCGAGGATCGACATGGCCTCGCAAAACCTGAACATGAGGGACCCGGTCTTATACCGCATCCGCCGGGTGACCCACCACCGCACCGGCGACGTGTGGTGCATCTACCCCACCTATGACTTCGCCCACGGCCTGTCCGATTCCATCGAAGGGGTCACCCATTCCCTCTGTACCCTGGAGTTCGAGGACCACCGCCCGCTGTACGACTGGATCCTTGAGCAGCTACACGTCTTTCACCCACAACAGATCGAGTTCGCTCGCCTGAACCTGAGCCACACCGTGTTGAGCAAGCGAAAGCTCCTTGAGCTTGTGCAGGGAGGTTATGTAACCGGATGGGACGATCCTCGCATGCCTACTCTGGTGGGCATGAGGCGACGGGGCTACACACCCGAATCGGTCCGCAGCTTCGCCGAGCGCGTCGGGGTAGCGAAAAGGGACAACGTGGTAGACCTGGCCCTCCTGGAACACACCGTCCGGGAGGACCTCAACAGGCGTGCCCCCCGTGCCATGGCCGTGCTGCGACCCCTTCGGGTGGTTATCGACAACTATCCCGAAGGGCAGGTGGAGGAGCTGGAGGCGGTGAACAACCCCGAGGAGCCGGGCATGGGAACGCGGAAGGTCCCCTTTTCCCGCATCCTTTGCATCGAGCAGGAGGACTTTCGCGAGGACCCGCCCCCCAAGTTCTTCCGACTGGCCCCGGGTCGCGAGGTACGGCTCAGGTACGGCTACGTCATCAAGTGCGTGGACGTGGTAAAGGATAGTAACACGGGGCAGGTGGTCGAGCTGCGCTGCACCTACGACCCCGAGACCAAGAGCGGCTCTCCCGGAGCCGGCCGCAGGGTCAAGGGGACGGTACACTGGGTTTCCGCTTCTCACTCCCTTTCGGCCGAGGTACGGCTGTACGACCACCTATTCACGGCGGAGTACCCCGACGGCACCGAAGAGGGCGCCGACTTCAAGTCCAACTTGAATCCCGATTCGCTACAGGTCCTGACCTCATGCCGGGTGGAGCCAAGCCTTGCCGGCGCGCCGCCGGGAAGCCGGTACCAGTTCGAGCGGCTGGGCTATTTCTGCGTAGACCCCGTTGACTCCTCCGACAAGGCCCTCGTATTCAACCGGACGGTTCCGCTTCGGGATACCTGGGCCAGGATCGAGGGTGCGCGCAGACAGGGCTAGGACCATGGCAAAGCTTCAGCAAGGTTGCGCGGGTGCCGAGCAGATGACGACTCAACGCTGGATAGGAGCTATCGTTGGAATCGCCGTTTTCATCGCCGCCTTTGGCGTGGCCCTCGCCGTCACCTGGTACCAGGGGAGCCAAGACGTGCCCGCCGCGGTGAGCGTACATTCGACCGTAGTGATCAGCGGCGACAACCTGGGACTGTGGCACGACTCCGCCGGGACTCAGGCGGTGGCATCCCTGGGGTACGTGGGACGGAGGCTTCCGCCGCCACTGAAAGGGTCCTTCCCCGCCGAGGCTACGGTATACATTGAAAACAGGTCCATATACAGCATGACCTTCGTAGAGCCCTGCGGCCCCGTGGAAAGCCCTCCAGGCACCGCCATCGGCCACGTCAACGCCGACCTCTTCGACATCGGCACCGGCCGGCACCTGGGAGACGTTTGCAAAGCACTGGATGGCCCAGCTATCGCGCCTGGAGAGATGATGAGAGCCGACGTACGTATCAGCCTGGAATCGGGCATCACACCCGGAGACCACGCCTTCACCACCGTGTTCGGGGCTTTAGGCACGACCGGGGATACGCCGGCGGCACCTGGGCATGTGGCTGGCGACATAAACGGTGACGGAATACCCGACTTCATCGTAGGGGCCAGTGAAGCTAATCCCTTTGGCGCGGCAGGTCCGGGGAGCGCCTACATCTACTCCGGGGCCGATGGAGCTTTCCTCTACAAGGTGACACGTGATACCTCGGCATTATTCCTTAGGAGTGTCCGTCTCCGGTGTCGGAGACGCGAACGGGGACGGGAACGCCGACTTTATCGTGGGGCCAGGCCGGGCCAATCATCCCAGCAGGACAGATGCCGGAAAGGCATACGTGCACTCCGGGGCCGACGGGGCTCTACTTTACCAGGTGGCCAGTGGCGCCACAGGTGATCTGTTGGGCATTTCGGTTTCCGGGGTCGGGGACGTGAACGGGGACGCAAAAGGTGACTTCATAGTCGGGGCGTACTACTACGATGCCCCCGACAAGGCCGATGCCGGGAAGGCCTCCGTCTATTCCGGGGCCGACGGGGCTCTCCTCTACGAGGTGACTGGTGACGCCGCGTACGGTAAGTTCGGCGTTTCAGTTTCCGGGGTTGGAGACGTGAGCGGGGATAGCGTACCAGACTTCATCGTGGGGGCGGACCTGGCCAGTGCCCCCGGCATTATCTTCGCCGGGAAGGTCTACGTCTACTCCGGGGCAGACGGGACTCTTCTCAACCAGGTGACCGGCGATAACGCTTACAGTGAGTTTGGCAGTTCCGTTTCAGGGGTTGGGGACGTAAACGGGGACGGAAAAGCCGACTTTATCGTCGGCGCATACGGGGCCGATGCCTTCGGCGAGACCAATGTTGGGAAGGCATACGTCTACTCCGGGGTCGACGGGGCTCTCATCTATCAGAAGACCGGGGATGGTGGGACCGATTACTTCGGCTGGTCCGTTTCCGGGGTTGGGGACGTGAACGGGGACGGCCTACCGGACTTCATCGTCGGGGCCAACCGAGCCGATGCTGCCGGGAAAGTCGATGCAGGAAAGGCTTACGTCTACTCCGGGACCGACGGGGTCCTCCTCTACCAGTTGACCGGGGACTTCCAGGCAGGTTACCTTGGAGAGTCCGTTTCGGGGCTTGGAGACTTAAACGGAGACGCGAAGGCGGACTTCATCGTGGGGGCGTATCTCGCCACTCCCCCCGACAGAGCCAATCTCGGGAAGGCCTATGTCTACTCTGGGGCCGACGGCGCTCTCCTTTTCCAGAAGACCGGCGACGCAGAGTACGATCTGTTCGGCAGTTCCGTTTCTGGGTTTGCTCCGTGAGAATTTCGTGCCAGAGCCCGCCATATCGAACATGAAATCTGGGCGCCCCATCCCCTTTCCGCCGTCTTTTATGTCCGCGATGCCAGCCTCAGCAGGGGACGCTGTCTCCCAGGACCCTGGAACGGCCTGTAGTCACCGACCCGGCCCGCTTAGCTACCGCTCCAGCGCCTCCAGGACCCTGTGCAGCTCCTGGGGGAGGGGAGAGCTGAACTCCATGTACCGGTCCGTGGAGGGGTGCTGGAACCCCAGGAGGTGGGCGTGGAGGAACTGGCGGCCCAGGAGGGGGCTCCTCTTCCAGTACAGGGCGTCGCCGAACAGGGGATGGCCCGCGTAGGCGAAGTGGACCCGTATCTGGTGGGTGCGCCCGGTCTCGGGGAAGACCTCGAGATAAGTGTACTCTCCCGAGGCCGGGGCCAGATGGCGTCGCACCCTGTAGGAGGTACTCGCCTGCCGCCCGCCCTCGACCACGGCCATGCGCTTGCGGTTGCGGGGGTCACGCCCGATGGGGGCCTCGAAGACTCCCTGTTCCGGGCTCACCCGGCCTCGGGCCAGGGCCAGGTACCCCTTGCGCGTGGTGCGGTCCTTTATCTGCCGGGTGATGGCCCGGTGGGCCGGGCTGGTCTTCGCCACGACCATGAGCCCCGAGGTATCCTTGTCGAGCCTGTGGACCACGCCGGGACGGAACTCTTCTCCAACACTCCCCAGTTCTGGGAAAAGGGACAGGAGGGCGTTGACCAGCGTCCGTGATGGATGGCCGGGGCCCGGGTGCACGGCAAGTCCCGCCGGCTTGTCCACCACCAGCACCTCACTATCCTGGTAGATGATATTCAGTGGCATGGCTTCCGGGGCGAGCTCGGCGGGCCTGGGAGGCGGCACGATGAGGGAGATGCGGTCCCCCGACCGGAGCGTACGGCTCGCCTTGGGAACGTCCCCGTTCACCAGGATGTAACCCTCATCCAGGAGCCGCCGCACCCTCGACCGGGTCAGGTCAGGCTCCTGCCTGGCGAGGTACAGGTCCAGCCGCTTTTCGGGCTCTTCGACCACCAGCTCCCTGGTGAGCCCCTGCTCCTCTGAGCTCATCGGCCCCTCACCTCCAGCCATTCCATGGCGCCGCACCCGTAGCAGCGCCACCCACCCGGAACCGTCGCCATGGCAGAGTCGCATATGGGGCAGCCCCGATCATCCATGGGGACGGCGGGGTCATCCCAGACTGGTCCCCGATTCACTCCCTCCACCTCGCCGAGGTCGAATGTCCCGCCGATGCCGGTAACGTCTCCCGAACCATCCGCGGTCCCACCTTCCCCGGGATAAGCGACCTGCTCCGGACGCCTGTCCCCTCTCCTGTCGAAGAGGACCACTGAGACCAGGATGGCAATGCCTATTACGATGGAAGTGTCGGCCAGATTGAAGACGGGCCAGAGTCCCACGTCAATGAAATCCGTTACCTGGCCCATGCGCAGCCGGTCAAACAGATTGCCCGCTGCACCACCTATCTGCATGCCCAGGCTCAGCCTGAGAGGGATACCTGGCGGTCGCTGGCTGCGGTACATCAGAAGAAGGATACCTATGCCCACAAAGGAAGCGAGGATGAGGAACATGGTCTGGTCGGCGAAAAGGCCAAAGGCGCTCCCTGTGTTGAAGGTGCGGGTTATGCGAAAGATCCCATCCGGGGGAACGGACTCATTGAGCGTGAGATTATGGCGAACGAGGGCCTTGGTGACCTGGTCCAGGCTAAAAACCAGGGCGACGGCCGTAATCAGTACCGAGTCTCGGTACCAGGACCACCAGCCAGATAATATAGCGCGCCCCTTGCCTTCAGTCACGACCGGCTTACCACGTTCCAGTTCCCTATACTCCTATTTCAACAGGGCGTCGACTAAGAAACGAGTCGCCTGCTGGGCGGCCTCCACCTCGTGGCCCCTCCACGAGTGGTCGGCGCCGGCCACCACCTTAAAGTCTATAGGGTCGACCAAGGGCTCAATAGCCTCCTTCAGGGTGGTATGGGGCGACAGGCGGTCCATGTCCCCGACGATGATGAGCTTTGGCCGCTTGTCCCTGCCACTCTCCAGGGGCTTGAGGGAGTTGACGGGGGGAGAGATAAGGACGAAGACCCTGGCATGCCTGAGTCCCTTCATGGATGCCAGGACCATGGAAGCCCCGAAGGAGTAGCCCGCCAACCCAACTCTTTTCCCATTAACGCCCGGCCAGTGCCGCAGCAGACCCAGGGCCGCCCCTACGTCGTTGTGCTCCTCCTCACCCAGAGAGAATGAGCCCTCGCTGTTGCCCACCCCTCTAAAGTTGAACCGCAGCGTCGCGCACCCCTCCTTCACCAGGGCCTCGCACAGGGCGAGGACGACGCCGTTGTTCATATCTCCCCCGAAGGCCGGATGAGGGTGGCAAACGACGGCGCCCGGAAACGGCCCTGCCAGCTCATCTGGGGAGGCCACTACGCCCTCCAGGTTCACTCCCTTGCTCTTGAAGATTACCGCGCTCTGCCGCATGTGCCCCTCAATTTCATATTAGAGTGGCACGCTAGTGTTTGGCAAGGACTCCTGCTAGAATGTTCGGGAACCACAGGGCTTGGGAGGCACGGCATGAAGGGAATCGACCTGCGCAGCGACACCGTGACCCAGCCCACCGATGCCATGAGGAAGGCCATGGCCACAGCGGAGGTGGGGGACGACGTCCTGGGTGAGGACCCGACCGTAAACCGCCTGGAGGAGATGGCGGCGGAGATGCTGGGTAAAGAGGCCGCCCTCTTCACCTCCAGCGGCACCATGAGCAACCTCATAGCGACACTCGCCCATTGCACCCGGGGGGACGAGGTCATCATGGGCAGCGAGGCCCACATGTTCTGGAACGAGGTTGGAGGCTCCGCCGCGCTGGCGGGCGTGCAGACGCGGCTGGTGCCCAACGACGACCGCGGGATGCTAGACCCGACGGACGTAGCTGCGGCCATCAGGCCCAGGGGTAACCTCCACTTTCCCAGCACGGCCCTCGTATGCCTGGAAAACACCCACAACCGCTGCAACGGCGGGGTGCTCACTCCCGAAGACTCCAAGGCCGTGGCCGACGTTGCCCATGACAACGGAGCCGCGGTTCACCTGGACGGCGCACGCATCTTTAACGCCGCCGTATCCTTGGAGATGCCCACCCGGGAGCTGGTCAAGGACGTAGACGACGTATGCTTCTGCCTCTCCAAGGGCCTGAGCGCTCCGGTCGGCTCCATTTTGTGCGGGTCCCAGGAGTTCATAGACAGTGCCAGGAAGTGGCGGAAGATGGTAGGAGGTGGGATGCGCCAGGCGGGAGTGCTGGCGGCGGCCGGAGTAGTGGCCCTGGAAACCATGATAGACCGGCTCGCCGATGACCACGCCCGGGCCCGCCGGCTGGCCGAGGGGCTGGCCCAGGTACCCGGCATAACCGTAGACCCCCAGCACGTTCAGACCAACATCGTTTTCGTCGAGGTCGGAGCCTCCCTTGGTCCGGCGGCAGAGTTCATGGGGAAGCTGAGCACGGAAGGGGTCCAGGTCTCCTATCCGGGCGGCCGGAGGGTCCGGATGGTGACGCATCGCCACATCGACGACCGGGACGTGGATACGGCGATAGATTCGGTGTCCAGGGTAGCCAGGGATACGTGAGCGGTCTAAACAGGGATCAGTAAAACCAGTTGGGAGCTAGATATGCCAGAAGACTTTGTTAAGGTAGCACAGACCGATGAGCTTTCGCCGGGACAAATGAAGCTAGTGGAGTTAGGGGATGAGCGAATTCTGCTGGCTAACCTGGAGGGACAGTACCACGCTGTCAGTGAAGTCTGCACCCACGCCTTTGTCCCCCTGTCCGAAGGGGACCTGACCGGGGAAGAGGTGGAGTGCTACCTTCACGGGAGCGTGTTTAGCGTCAAGACGGGGGAGTCCCTGGGCCCGCCAGCCGACGTACCTCTGACCGTCTACCCGGTCCGGGTGGAGGGCAACGACGTGTTGATCGGTCCGCCAGCCTAGACGCTATCTCCCTCTCTGGTCCCCCCAGAGGAGGATATGAAGCCGGGGAGTGAACCTGAATCCCTCTTCAATGCAGACCCGGCTGAGCCACTGGCTCCTATGCTCGAGCGCCTGGCGGCTGCGCCCCTCGGGCATTAGTATGACCCGGTCCCTCGGGATATCGTGCCTCTCAACGAGTTCCCTGACCTTCTCCACGTCCGAAGACTCGACTACCACGAACTTGAAGTAAGAATGGGGCAATCGTCTGAAGGCGTCGAGTGCCCCAGGTACTTCGCGGCGATGGAGAGCGTTGCCCGAGTTTTCAAGCTTGGGAGACACGTTCCACTGGTCCACGTCCTCCACAAGCTCGGCATGAGGTGCGATTGTCCCGTTGGTCTCCACCTCGAAGGTAAATTCCCTGCCTTTTAGCGACCTTACCAAGCTCGCCAGCCCGCCCTGCTGAAGCAGGGGCTCCCCTCCAGTGATCACCAGGTGCCGGCAGCCGTACGCGAGGATATTCCGCTCCACCTGTTCCAGCGGTAGCTCGATGACCTCGGTCCTGTAGTCGTGGCTCCGCCAGTCCCAGGTGTACTTGGTGTCGCACCACGTACACACCAGGTTGCACAGCGCCAGCCTGAGAAACACCGAGGGGGTGCCGCTGGCCGGGCCCTCTCCCTGAAGGGAATGGAATATCTCGGGCTCGCCATCGGGCTGCCGGCTTACCTTGAGGGACACGCTGGGACCACTGACTGAGAGGGTCAAGGGGACGTCTCTCCCAGACGGACCAGGAGCGGGTCCTTGCGACCAGCCTCGGCAAAGCCCCTGGCCCTCAATATACAGCTATCACAGTGCCCGCAGGGGACGTTGCCCGCCTGGTAACAACTCCAGGTACGCTCCAGGGGCGCCCCCAACTCCAGGCCCAGCTTCACGATCTCCGCCTTTGTGAGACTTATTATGGGGGTCTCTATCTGGACAGGCACCCCATACTGGGTCCACATCTTGCTCCCGTACATAATCGCGCTGCGGACCTTCTCATAGTACTCGGGCCTGCAATCGGGGTATCCGCTGTAATCTATGGCGTTGGGCGCCATGAATATGGAAGCCTCGATCTCCTCTGGGGGAACATTCTGCGCTTCGATGGTGTACAGCACCTGGCTTTCAAGGAATGCCCCCGCGAGGGTGAGGAAGAAGGTGTTCCGCAGCGGGACATAGGTGTTTGGGATGGAACTCTTGGACGCCTCCGAGTCGTCAGCTGGCTCCTTTCCGGTGAGCCGGTCCTGGGGTATGGAAAAGCGCTCCGGGTTGGTCAGCGACGAGTACCAGGCTACCTTGCTGAAGGACGTAATGTCTACCAGTTCATGGGGGACGCCCAGCAGGTGGGCGACCTCTACCGCACAACTGATTTCCTGGCTGTGTGTCTGGCCGTAATGAAAGGTGATGGCCGTGAGATGCTGCACCCGGCCCCGCGCGTAGGCGGTGACAGTGGTGGAGTCCAGCCCGCCGGAAAGCAGGGTTACGCCGATACTCTCCATCACCTAACCGTTCTGGGTCCGGTCCGGGACGCGCCTCCAAGATGTCAGGGGCCGCCCAGATCGGTCCCACATCAGGCTGGGGAGTACTCAGCGTACTGGGTGGGAGACTCCCAGACCCGTACCCTAAGGGGCTCTATTTCGCACAGCTCGCGGGTCCGCTGGTATAGCTCCCTGGCCATTACCTCGGCCGAAGGGTTCTCCCCGGCGAAGGCGTAGACGCGGCTTCCCTTCACCGCCCGCAAGGCATCCACGAGCTCCGCGTCGGCGCTATTTACGAGGAACGCGTGGTCCCAGTGCTTCTCCACCCAGGTGCCGACCTTGCCTTTGAGCTCCGTAAAGTCTGCCACGAACCCCATTTCGTTGAGGGACCCGGATTCCACCCATATCTCCGCCCTGTAGGTATGACCGTGGGGGAAGACGCATTTGCCATTGTGCTCCAGCAAACGGTGGCCGCTGGCGAAGGAGAGCTCTATCCTGACCTGGTATTTCCCGTCCACTCCCTCACTCCTGGGTTACCCCTTCTCTACTGCCGAGGAGAGTCCCGTGCTGCACAGATACGGTGGTATGAATTCCGCCCCGCACTTTGTAGTCGAGCTCCACCTTCATCCACCGGGGCCGGCACAGGGCAACCAGGTCCGCGAGCAGGCGGTTGGCGGCGTGCTCCTGGACGATGCCAACGTCACGATATGACAGGAGGTAGTACTTCAGGGACTTCAGCTCGAGACACAGCTTGGCGGGTATATAGGAGACCCTGAGGGTACCGTAGTCGGGGAGCCCAGTCCACGGGCATAAGGCGGTGAACTCGTCGGTATCGATGCGGACCTCCGAGGGGTGGTCGGGGTAGTCGTAATCGAAGGCCAGCAGGCAACTGGCGTCTATCGCCTCTTCACCGTTTGCGGCAATTTCCATGTCCAGCGCCTGGTACTTCTGCTTGAGGGAACCTATGGTGGCCATTTCCCCGTCCCTGTGAAAAGCTGTGCCGACATCTGGATAGTATCATAGGCGAATACACAGACCGTGTCAAAGCGCCCTTCGGTCTTCTGCTCCGTCATCTTGCCACTCCCAACGGTCTAGGGTAGACTATTAGGGAACGTTGCAAGGGTGGTACTGCGGAGCTTCTGTGCAGGAAGCTGCAGTGCGAGGGAGCCCAGGACCCCGGGGCGGGTGTGGCAAACGTAAAGGAGAGAGGCCCGGCGATGGATATAGTTGTATACACCTCTGAGGGCTGAGTCCCTTGCGAGGCGGTGAAGGAGTTTCTTTCACGCAAGGGGATCGGGTTCACGGAGCGAAACGTGTCCCTCGATGAGGATGCTCGGAAGGACCTCATCGGAATGGGACACCGGGGTACTCCGGTTACGCTGATCAATGGCCAGAAGGTAGTAGGCTTCAGCCATCCCAAGCTGGAGGAGGCGTTAAAAGAGGCCGGGTTATCGCCGCAGTAGCGAGGCAGCCGACCTCCCAGGCTGACCCAGACTCCGCAGAATGGGACCCTGCCAACCTCCGCCTACCCGGATGACCTCTGGATAAAGGTTGCGCCACCTGTAGGCTTCCGATCTCTTATAGCAAGCAGCTACACATACCTCATTACCGTGTCATGGCCTTGGTAGCAGAAGCGACTGGGGCGATCTAGAGACGTGGGCAATACTCCCGACTTCGACCTTCTGTGCATCGGCAGCGGTCCCGCCGGTCAGCGTGCGGCCATTCAGGCGGCCAAGCTGGGCCGGCGAGCCGCCGTGGTGGAGAAGCGCCGAATCGTGGGGGGAGTCGCCCTCGAGACCGGAACCATCCCGAGCAAAACCCTCCGAGAGGCCGTGATCAGCTACCGCACAGGCCTGTCCGACAGAGCCTGGGGCAGGCAGGCTGAGAAACGTCCGACTGCTGAGGAGCTGCTTTCGCGAGTGGGTAGGGTGGTGGAGCGGGAGGCGCAGGTCGTTGAGGACCAGCTCTGGCGTAACGACGTAAAGCTCATTTCGGGTGAGGCCCGATTTCACGACCCACATACCCTGGTAGTCGAGTCCGAGGCTGGGCAGGACAAGGTAAGTGCGGCTTACATCCTCATCGCGGTAGGCAGTCAGCCCGCTCCGCCTCCCGGAGTACCGGCTGACGGGCAGCTGGTACTCACCAGTGACGACGTGATTCAGCTCAAACAGCTCCCTCGGACGATGGTCGTGGTCGGCGGGGGTGTGATCGGCATCGAATACGCCTCCATATTCGCGACCCTTGGGATAGCCGTGACCCTCGTGGACAGGAGAGAGCGGCTTCTGGAGTTCATTGACCGCGAGATCCTGGACGAGCTGATCCACCAGATGCGTAGCAGGAATGTGACGTTTCGCCTGGGGGAGGCGGTGGAGCGAATCGAGATCTCCCAGGGTCCACCTCGCCGGGCCGTGATCCTTCTAGAGTCGGGCAAACGAATCGTGTCAGAGCTCGTCCTTTTCTCGGTGGGCAGGCTGGGCGAAACGGCCGGGCTGGACCTGGAACGAGCGGGGCTGAAGCCTGACGAGAGGGGACGCCTCAAGGTAGACGAACACTTCCGCACGGCGGTCCCTCACATATACGCCGCCGGGGACGTGATCGGATACCCCAGCCTCGCCGCCACCTCCAGCAATCAAGGAAGGCTTGCAGCCTGCCATGCCTTCGACACTCCGGGGGGGGCTGCGGCCAGGAACTTCCCCATCGGAGTCTATTCCATCCCAGAGATGTCCATGGTTGGGGCAAACGAGCAGGAGCTGACCGAGAAGAGGGTGCCCTACGAGACGGGCATGGCCCGGTATCGGGAGATCGCTCGCGGCCAGATACTTGGCGACGACAGCGGGCTGTTTAAGATGCTCTTTCACCGCGAAAACCGGCGTCTACTGGGCGTGCACGCCATCGGCACAGGGGCCACCGAGCTGATCCATATCGGACAGGCGGTCCTGGGTCTCAACGGCGATCTGGACTACTTCCTGGAGACGGTCTTCAACTACCCCACTCTTGCCGAGTGCTACAAGGTGGCTGCGCTGGATGCCTTCAACAAGCTCTCCCGATAGTGGAAGCGTGCAGCCGTTAGCCAGACCCCACATTGACGGCCCGTCTCGGAGAGAACGGGACGCGGGAGGCCCTTAAATGGAGAAGATACTTGTCACGGGAGGCTCGGGATTCCAGGGAATAACCCTTGTCCGCCGGCTGGTGGAGGACGGCTATCATCCCAGGGTACTGGACATCAACGATCCTAACGAGCCGCAGCTAGAGAGCAGCATCGAGTTCATAAGGGGAGATATAAGGGACCAGCGTGTGGTGGGGGAGGCGTGCCGGGGAGTCGACACGGTCTTCCACCTGGCCGCCGCCGTCCTGCCGACCCGTGGCAAGCGGGCCTACATGACGACCAACGCCGGCGGGACCCGGAACGTGCTTGAGGCCTCTCTGGAGCACCAGGTCAGTCAGGTGGTGCATATATCCACCAGCGCCATATTCGGCATGCCTCGCCGGTTGCCGGTGACCGAGGACTCGGAGTTTCGCCCGATGGGCTACTACGGGAACGCCAAGTTCCGAGGAGAGCAGGAGGTGCGGCGCCTCCGCGAGAAAGGTCTCAGGGTTTGCATATTGAGGCCTAGGACCATAATCGGCACCGAAAGGCTGGGAATATTTCACATACTCTTTGACTGGATAAAAGGGGGCAAGCGGATCCCCATCATCGGCCGTGGGGATAACCTATTCCAGTTCATTAGCTCTCGGGACGTGGTGTCGGCCTGTCTCCAGGCCGCCCGGATGGAAAGCAACGACGAGTTCAATATTGGGGCCGCGGAGTACTCCACGGTCCGAAAAGACCTGGAGGCCCTGGTTGCCCATGCGGGCTCCGGCTCTAGGGTGGTCTCCATCCCGGCGCCCATGGTCAAGCTATCGCTGCAGGTGCTGGACCTGCTCAGGCTCTCACCCCTGATGGACTGGCAATACAAGGTGGCCGACAAGGCATTTTACTTCGACATTTCCAAGGCGAAGAGACTGCTGGACTGGCAGCCCGAGGACAGCAATAAAAGCATGTTCACCGAGTCATATGACTGGTACATGGCAAATTTCAGGGAATCGGACACCATCTATGGCTCAACCCACCGGCAGGCCGTACGCCAGAGGGCCCTCAGGCTGCTTAAAGGTATGTTCTAGCCCCTCCGTCCCTGTTCCCGTCAAATCGCCCACGACTTTGAAGGGCCGTGGATGTGCCCTATGCGCCTGACACGGAGGTCCCGACCAAAGGACGCACAGGCGACGCAACGTACGATGCGAACCGCCGCCCATCATGGGGTGGCTGAGCCTCTACACCAGCAGGCCGGAGGTAACCGCAAGGAAGTGTCCTGCCGATGTCCCTAAAGGGTGACTTCCACATGCACACACGCTTCTCCCGCGACTGCGATACACCACCGCGGAGGCTGATAAAACGGTGCCGGGAGGTGGGGCTTAACTGCATTGCCGTCACCGATCACAACAGCGTTAGGGGAGCCCAGGAGGCACGGGAGCTGGCCGACTTTATAGTCATAATCGGCGAAGAGGTCAAGTCCGACCAGGGAGACATCATTGGCCTCTTTCTACAGGAGGAGGTGCCAGGGGGGCTAAGCCCCACCGAAACCGTACGCCGCATCAAGGACCAGGGGGGGCTGGTATTGGTGCCCCATCCCTTCGACGCCATAAGGAGGGGCCCCCTTTCCCCAACGGGACTTCGGGAAATCTTGCCGCAGGTGGACATGATAGAGGTCCTGAACGCCCGCACCATCCTAGCTGGGGACTTGGCGAAATGTCAGCGCCTGGCCGCGGAGACATCAGCTGTACCTGTGGCGGTCAGCGATGCCCACACCCCTGGAGAGTTGGGACACGCCTACATGGAGCTGGAGGGCTTCGACGGGACACCCCAGTCTTTCCTGGAGGCCCTGCGGGGAGGAAGGTTGATGGGCCGACGCTCCAGTCCCCTGGTACACCTCGTGACCGCATACGTAAAGGTGAAGAAGCGCCTACCCCGGTGAGCACGCGAGAGATGTACCCTAGCTTAGCGGGCAAATACGACGGGAACGCTCCCCTACCGCGGTTCCTCGGTGAGCTCCACGTCCTGTGCCCCTTCTAAAAATACCCTTCGACCCAGCTCTTCCAGCTGCTCCCGGCCGGCCACGATCGTGGCGAAGTGATTGCCGGGCAGGCGGCCCATTTTGCTGGCGAACGCGGTAGGGCCATAGGGGATGAGGATCTCCTTGACGCTTATGAATCCCGGGTAGACGATGAGCTCACCCCTGGATGGATAGATGGTATGGTTCTCAAATTCGATATCCAGGTCAAGATGGTCGATTGAAATCCATGCCGCCTCCCCGCTCCACCGAGCTTGTACGAGTTTGTCCGTCAGGGGCAGTAGCTTTCTGATGGCGGCACATGTCCTGGGCGCTTTGTCCTCCTCCCACGCCGCGAGGAAGACCAGGTCCTTCGTCTTGATCTGCAGCCGACTGTTCATCCCAGTATTTGTCACCTCGTCTTTCAGACCGACAGGCCAAGTGTTCACCCATGGGCTACTTTATGGCGTAGGTAATCTGTAACTGTGTAGAAATTTCGACTTTTGGATCAGCGTCGAAGGGCATCAATGGCACCTGGTAAGGGCTAAGGGATTGTCCGCCGCCACATCTGGTGCCCAAGGGGACGCTGCCGAAGCCGCTGAATTGGTACTCGACGGCACCTGAAATGAAGTTGAGGTCCACACCAAGTGCATCAGCCAGGTCGTGGGCACTCTTGTGGGCCTGAGGGACTGCTTCCTGGCGGGCCAGCCCTAGCGCCTGATCACAGTTCGCCTCCGACAGGCTGAACCGCACACCACTGATCTCGGTCCTCCGGAGCACATCCTCTACCCCGTCAAGGATGCGTTCGCCAATCTCCGGCAGGTCGGTCATCTCCACTTCGACAGAGATAACCTCCGGCTCATATGGCTGCCCCGACCCGAACTCGATGTCGTCCTCGGCGATCCCGATTGCCACGAGATTCGCTATTATTTCGGCGCGGTCCTTACCCGAGATAGGCTCCGGACCTCCAGGGCCGTAGCGCTGTTCGGGGACCAGGACTACGTAGACCTCATCGGCATCCGCTTCCGTAGAGCCGCTGGCTGATACCGTGATGCCGCGGGCCTCTTCGAACCCTATCGCATAGGTAATCTGCAACAGTATGGATATTTCGATTTCGGGATTAGAGTCGAAGGGTACCAACGGCACATCGTAAGGATTGACCTGCTCGGCGCCGCCGCCACATCCTGAGATAAACGGTGCATAGCCGAAGTCGCTGAGCAAGAATTCAGCCCCCTCTATGACGTCACCCTGTATGACGTCACCCTGGCTCACACCAAGGGCTTCAGCCAGGACCTGGGCGTCCTTTTCCGCCTGAGGGACTGCTTCCTGGCGGGCCAGTGCCAGCGCCCGGTCACAATTCGCCTCCGAAAGGCTGAACCGGACGCCACTGCGCTGGGAGCGTCGGAGCACATCCTCCACCGCGTCAAGAATACGCTCGCCAGCCTCCGGCAGCTCCTCCACCCCCACTTCAACAACAATGCTGACCGGTTGATACGGCCTCCCCGACTCGAACTCGATCTTATCCTCTTCGATCCCCATTGCCGCAAGTTTTGCTATCACTTCGGCGCGGTCCTTGCTGGGTATGGGTTCCGGACCTCCGGGACCACGGAACGTTTCCGGGACTACGACTACGTAGGCCTCGTCGGCGTCCATTGTCACAGAGCCATTGGCTAAGACGGTGAGACCACCGGCCTGGCCGAGCTGTTGGGTGGGGTCAATAGACAAGGGTCTGGCGAGCACACCTATGAGAGGTATGGGTACCAGTTGGGCCGTCGCGGATCGCACTGGCACGGGCACGGGTCGCGCTATCCTGACCTCACTCGCCACGGGCGGCACTGCCCTGATCTCCCCGCCGGGCAGCGGTGCAGGCGTAGGCTCTCCCACAACTGGCTGCGGCCTCGCGACGGGCTCAGGGGTAGCTGTGGGTGTGGGGGCTGTGGTTGGCGGCACTTCGGTGGGCGTGGGAAAAGCGGTGGGCTGTGATGTCTCGGTCGGTGCTACGGTTGCTGTTGGCACTTCCTCTTCCTTGGCACAGGCTATGGCCACAATAGCCACCAACAGTAAACTAAGTACCACCAGGTTCATCCGGCGAATTCGGCTCATCTATTCACTTCCTGACTAAGATTCACCAGTCCCTCACAGTTCGTGAGTGTTGGAGATACCATTGTACGGATACATTGCGGGTGTGTTAAAGGCCCAGGTCATTGATTTTGCACCGGACAAAGGACCGATGAGGCCATCGTCGTTTCTACCGATGCCCTTATCCCCCATTAGTCTGACCTTGGGCACTCTAACCAGGATTCTAATTCCAGCTCCACCGAGCTTGTGCGAGTTTGTCCCTCAGGGGGAAAGGCTTTCTGATGGCGGCACGTGTCTGGGTCGCCTTGTCCTCCTCCCATGTCGCGAGGAAGACCAGGTCCCTCGTCTTGAACTACAACCGACTGTTCATCCCAGTATTTGCCACCTCGTCTTTCAACTGGACAAGCCAAGTCCTGGCGCCGGGGCCCTACTTCACGGGGGAAGCCTTCGTCATCCCGTTTCCTTCTTCAGTCCAAACGCCTCCGATATTAGTTCATACGATCTCACCCGATCCTCGAAGTAATAGCAGTTCGTCACGATGCTGATATCGCTAGTCCCATACTTTTTGGCGGCGTCGACGACCCGTTCCTTCACATATTCAGGGTCCCCGTGAATCGCATTTCTGCTCATCTGCGCCAGATACTCACGCTCGCCAGGCCCGAGATGGACCTGGTCGGCCTCCTCCGGTGGTATTAGCGGTTTGCGAATCCCCCTCAACTGGTCAATTCGGGAGATGTTCTTGCTTGACGCGATGAACTCAGCGCGTTCTTTACTTTCGGCGCAGACCACCTGGAGTGCGACGTTGAGCCTTGGTTCCGCCAGGTACCCGGATGGGCGAAACCTCCGACGATATAGTTCGGCAACGGTGGGCCCTTGGCCTCCCGTAGACCCAAAAAAATCCGCGAAGGAAAATGGGAGTCCGATCAGAGCCGCGAGCTGAGCGCTGTAATCGCTGGACCCCAGCAACCAGATTCCCGGTATCGCCTCAGGTGGCGGTCCCGGCTGACTTTCGATGTCGTAGAAGGGGTGACCTTCCGGCAGAGTCCCCGAAAGGAAGCCGATGACATCCACGACCTGTTGCGGGAAGTGCTCTATGTTCATCGGCGGCCTGGGGTAAGCCAGTGCAACTGCCGTGGTCTGGTCACTCCCGGGTGCGCGCCCGATTCCCAGCTCGATCCGCTCCGGATAAAGGGAGTTCAAGATGCTGAACGTCTCTGCGACCTTTAAGGCCGAGTAGTGGGGCAACATGATCCCGCCACTGCCGACCCGAATACGTTTGGTCTGCGATGCGATCTGCCCTATCAAGATCTCGGGTGCAGTGCCGGCAAACCTGCCCGTGTTATGGTGCTCCGCAACCCAGTAGCGCCCATACCCTATGTCTTCGGCTAGCTGGGCGAGCTCAACGGTCTCTCGGAATGCCTGCCGTACGGTCCCACCCTGGCGGACCGGGGACTGGTCGACGATTCCCAGGCTTAACGGTTCCACGACTAGTTACCTACACATACACATAATGCTGAGCGGGGCCTTGGGCCACACTGCCGGTCAGTTCACTAATAGTATCAAGCTGCCAGCGACAATTCCAGGCTGAAGGGGACGCCCATGGGTTCCATGCGAATACTTGAGACCATCCTACGTGAAAATCCAGATAGCTAGATTCGGCGAACATTTAGAGACTGGGGACGGGGCAGGGAGCCTGTCTCAAAAAGCGGGAAACGGGTAGAATTGTGGGCAAGACCTGATAATTCAGAAACCCCATTGTCGCTTCGAGAAGAGGGAGTTTCAGATGATTTTACCAGAAGCAAGCAGGCTTGAGTTCGCATCCGATCTGTCTATCTGCCGTATCTTGAATGGTATGTGGCAGGTGTCCGGCGCCCACGGCTACATCGATCCAAATTCGGCGATACCTAGCATGTTCACCTACCTCGACTCAGGATTCACAACCTGGGACCTGGCGGACCACTATGGCCCAGCGGAGGACTTTATCGGCGAATTCAGGCGCCAGCTAGCGGCCTCCCGTGGTAAAGGGGCGCTGTCCGATCTCCAGGCTTTCACCAAGTGGGTGCCACGACCGGAGCGCGTGACCCGCGCGGTGGTCGAACAGAACATCGCGATCTCGCTGCGGCGGATGGATGTTGAAACCCTGGACCTGCTGCAGTTCCATTGGTGGGACTACCACGATACCAGCTACCTCGACGCCCTCACTTATCTATCCCATCTGCGGGACGAGGGCAAAATCAGGCACCTCGGCCTGACGAATTTCGATACGGACCACCTCAAGCGGATAGCCGACCACGGAGTTACTGTGGTATCCAACCAGGTCCAGTACTCGCTGATCGACCGCAGACCTGAGGTGCAGATGGTCCAATTCTGCCAGCAGCATGACATCCAGCTTCTTGCTTACGGGACACTTTGCGGCGGGCTGTTATCCGAGAAATACCTTGGGCAACCTGAGCCTGGACGGGCCGCGCTGAACACCGCCAGCTTGCAGAAGTATAAGCAGATGGTCGATTCGTGGGGCGGTTGGGACCTGTTTCAGGAGCTGCTCCGAGCGCTCAAGGAGGTTGCCGATAAGCACGGGGTGAGTATCGCCAACGTGGCCGTGCGCTACATCCTGGACCGTCCAGCGGTAGCGGGAGTGATCATCGGCGTACGACTGGGCGTAGCCGATCACCGGAGCGACAACGCCCGCGTATTCGATCTCGCCCTTGATACCGACGACCGCGACCGCATCGAGCCCGTTCTCAGCAAGTCGCGTGATCTCTACCGGCTGATAGGGGTCTGCGGTGACGAATACAGACGATGAAAATAGGATACATTGGCAAGGCCCCAAGGTCCTGAATGCACGCATCACTTATACTAGGATGGAGGGTAAGGAATGGTAATCCCCCCGGTGAGGCGCTTCTATGTCTAATAAGGATGCCCGGCGACGACGTGATTCGCATCGGATATCGTGCACAGGACCCGATATGCCTTCGCGGCACGTCTCTAATTGGAAGATGCGATGAGTAACAAGCGATCGACTATATCACACGTATATTCCGGCAATCTACTGGATAGAGGTGATCGGGAACGGCGTGACGAGAACTGGATTAGCGATAGAGCTAAGGATCCGACGAGCAAATTCCTGCCGATGTGGGACCTGAACGTTCTTATATTTGAAGGTCCCCAACAGGGTCTGGCCTGGCTTGGCATCGAGGACTTGGGGCGGCTGGGGATCGATACTGGCGCCATCTTTTTGGGGTTACTGGAGGAGACGGCTTATTTCGTCATCGACATATCTAAAAACGATCGTGCTGTTCGAGAATTGCGCGAGACTGAGAAATGGAGATTTGAGGACGCTAGGACGGCTACGGGATTTCTCAGTGGGCCGGATTCTGGAATAGTCGCACAGGCAAGGGCGCAGATAAACTGGCACAACCGTAATGGGTACTGCTCGATATGCGGGCACGTGACCTTCATAAAACGTGGCGGGCAGGTGCGGCAATGTTCTAACTGTGATACCGAGCACTTTCCACGAACCGATCCTGTGGTTATCACGCTGGTGTCCGATGGGGACCGCTGCCTGCTAGGCCAGTCTCGTGGTCGCCTTTCCCGCATGAATATGTACTCTGCCCTGGCCGGATTCATGGATCAAGGAGAATCGATCGAGGAGGCTGTGGCCAGGGAAATAATGGAGGAGGCGGGCATCAGGGTTGAAAATATTCGTTACCACTCTTCCCAGCCCTGGCCCTTTCCGTCGTCGCTTATGATTGGTTGCCATGCGGACGCGGCCACAACCGACATTGTAATGGACCCGGGTGAGATGGCCGACGTGCGTTGGTTCCAGCGGGAGGAGGTCCTTTTGGCGCTGGAAGAGAAGAGTAACGAGCTGATGGTCCCTGGACCCATCGCGATCGCTTACCATCTGATTAAAGCCTGGGCGACCGACGACAGATCATCGACATCGGCCGTCTAGACTACGTCCCACATCATCGTGCGGAAACCTCGGACGTTGCCATAAACATAGATCGCGGCACGGCCACTGTGATCTAAGGTGTGAAATACCGGCTGGTAGGCCAGCCATCCCCCATGCGTGGCAAGGCTGTCCCGCCCACTGTCCCAGCTGGCCTACCGCTCTGCCCAATACAGCTGAGATTCCGGGTGGTAGGCGGACCAGCCATACCACTCGGAGATGAACGACGGCACGAAATCGAGCCTGGCTCCCTGGTAGACACCCTCGACCGCACGTCCTTGAACATTCCACAATGAGTCGGTCTCGCGGTCCCTGATCTCGTATGTCTCCTTGCTCACGTTGTGGAATTCCAGCGTCTGACCATCGAAGTGACGCAGGTAAGCCAGCCCCGTCTTCGCGATCGGATCGTAAACAACGACGATCGGCTTGCCAGCAACTGTGTCGTTTACAGCCCCTCCTGCCAGTTCGAGCTCCCCAAGTGGATAGCCCTTGAAGACGCCCTCCACTTCGACGCCGACTACCAGGGTGTTCGAAGGGAGTCGGTCATCGCCATAGATCGCCTCCCTCGGATTGTAAACGCCTATCTGGACCGGGCGGAGGTAGCGGTCACGGAAAGGCGTGTCTGGGGAAAGGACCAGTGTATCCCCATGATCGGCCTTCCACTCGCCCCATGTCATCTGGGGTAATGGGATAATCTTGAGCCGTTGTCCTTCCAGAGAGCCGGCGATCGCCTTGCCGTCCAGGTGTGTCCAGATGGTCCCGGTCTCGCGGTCTCTCATCCTAAACACGCCATCCAGCAGACCAAAGGTCTCAAATGTGAGGCGCCGTCCATCAATTAGGGGGTCGAAACCGACCCCCGAGCTGCACTTCATTCAATAGGTGACGAGTAGAGGATTGCCGCCCACGGTGTCGTTGACGATGTGGTGGAAGCGGAGCATCCGAACGGGGTAGGCACGGACCTCGCCCGCCCATTCAACTCCAAGGACCAGCTCCTCGGCGCCTAGATGCCCGGCCTCAAGTGCGGCGAGAAACGATGGGTTGTCGAGCGGAACGAAGCCACGACGCGAGCTGGAGAGCCCCGTCGAGTCTTGTTCGGTGGCTGCCGGCGGGTCTGGGCTTACGGCTGCCGCCGTGTCTACCGCGGTGGGCGCGGCCGGGACCGGGAGCGCAGTCGCCGTCGTTCCATCTTTCTGGGAGCAACCCACGACTACCCCAATTGCAAATACCGCTGCGATCACCAGTTCCCTCAACACCCCACCTCCAATGAACTTATCCTCTCCGTTTCACCTACATGCTAAGTGGTCAATTTGAAGAAAATGTGAAGAACTCCGGTAGACGCGAACCTAACAATTATCTACTACTCATTCGACCCAAGATTGATAGATGTCATTCTGAGCGAAGCGAAGAATCTCGGGGGGCAGGGGCTTGCCCTTCCCTTCCAGATTCTTCGGTCGCAGAGTTCACCCTGAGCCAAGACGAAGGGCTCCCTCAGAATGACACGCTACGGAAATCCTGTCGACAAGGTACTAGGACGACGGCGACAACTAGATTCTCAGTATAATAGATAGCCGGGCTCCCCGGTGGAGCGCCCAATCAACGGGCAGAGTGTTAGCTGTTGTTATGAGCTATTCTGTTTGAACTCGCCGTCCGCAGTGCATTCTGGGACGGCCGGAGTACCCTATGGGAAACGCCGGTCTATTTCACCAGTTCGGACTCCAGGCATTTACAGCTGAGGGGGCGGTCATGAAGCGTAGCACATCGAGGATCCTCACCACCCATACCGGAAGCCTACCCAGGCCCGGTCCGGTGCGGGAGCTGCTGTTGGCCAGGGACCGGCGTGACGATTCCGGCCATGAAGCCTTGGCCGGTGCGGTGCGCGACGCCGTGGTTGACGTGGTCAGGAGGCAGGTGGAAACGGGCCTGGATGTGATCAACGACGGAGAGCAGGGCAAATCAAGCTACGCCACCTACATCCAGGACCGGCTCACAGGCTACGAGGGAGAGAGCCGTGTACGGCAAGAACCCACGCTGGACGAAGTGCACTTCCCAGAGTGGGCGAAAGACCGTGAGGGTCCCCTTTCATTACAACCTCGCCCCCTCTGCACCGGTTCCATTGCCTGGAAGGACAGGGAAGCGCTGCAGACCGATATCGCCACCTTGAAAGCGGCCGCCGAGGATGCGCAGGTGGAGGACCTGTTCATAACATCCGCTTCCCCCGGAGTCATCTCCACCGCCCTGCCCAACGAGTACTACCCGAGCCATGAGGCCTATCTCCAGGCTCTGGCCGAGGTGATGAGAGAAGAGTACGCGGCCATAGTTCGGGCTGGGTTGGTTCTACAGCTGGACTGTCCCGACCTGGCTATGTCACGACAACGCCAGTTCTCCAACCTCAGCGTAAAGGAGTTTAGAAGAATCGTGGCGCTCCATGTTGACGCCATCAACTACGCCGTAGCCGAGCTTCCTCCGGACCGGATGCGTCTCCACCTCTGCTGGGGAAACTCGCCGGGCCCCCACAACCACGACATACCCCTCAACGAGATCGTAGACCTGGTACTCAAAGCACGACCCGCGGCGCTCTCCTTTGAGGGGGCGAACCCTCGCCACGCCCACGAGTGGAAGGTGTGGCAGGATGTAAAGCTTCCCGAGGGCAAGGTGATCATGCCCGGTGTGCTGGACAGCACCACCAACTTCATCGAGCATCCGGAGCTGGTCGCCGAGCGTATCGTTCGGTATGCCCAGTTGGTCGGGCGGGAGAATGTCATCGCCGGGAGCGACTGCGGTTATGGTACCTCCGCCTACAGGGCATACGTATACCCCGAGATAGTTTGGGCCAAACTGCGGTCCTTGGTTGAAGGGGCGCGCCTCGCGTCGGCGGAGCTCTGGTAAACGCGAACCTCAGGGTTATATTGAGCGCGTAATTAGACCGCAGAGGCCATTCTTTAACCGTCATTACCAGATGGAGGATACGGTGGTGGGTCGAAGCCCGGCGCCCCTAAATTGATCTTGCAACGCCCGAGGGAGAGACGCGCCCTAGCAATCAGACTGCGAGCAACATCACGGTAGCAAGTTGGTGACGTGCACGCTCGTGGGTCCGGGTTCCCTCAACTCCACACTGCTCGCATTTGTCTGACGAGCGATTGCCGATTGCTGGCGAAACCCGGGCTGCAGTTGGCACGAACTCACCTTGACCGACTTGCCAGAGACCGCGCTTTCCTAATCTCCAGAGCCGCTCCCGGGCTCGAAGGTTCTTACTCCGTACGGTCGGAGGTGTCTGTGCACTGAACTTGGCCTAAAGCTACTTTCTTATCCTTTCGCTCTTGCCATATAGCTCTCAAACGCCTACTTGCCACCTCTAGATAACGTGAGCCATAGGCTGGGCACCACGACCAACAGGGGAACGAATAAACCGGTGCACGGGAGAAGGAGGACTAACGAAGAAATGGCTAAGAAGGGGCGCGCTACCGAGTTGCGACGCAAGAGTGCCAATCCATTGACCATCCCAATGGCTCCCACCACAAGGAACACCAGGTCGACAATCCACCATCCATCTCCACTTTCAAATAGCCCCGAAGGACTTTTGCCTTGGACAAGGGGGAAGATGTTAATGAATACTACGGCGAAAGAGAGTCCGCCCAGGCCAAGCCATGCAGCACCGAGGATCTTGAACATGCGATTGTTGGCCTCAGGTATTGTCAGTAACCTCCGAGTCTCGCTGACCATCAGGTGATATATGGTTTGGGACATACACACTAGGTATTAGTGCACTAATTCTGTAGGGACGATTGAACTATCCTGACCTACAATGGCAAGGCTACTAAAAAGTTCGCTCCGTCCTAACGGTCAAGTTCCATAGGAATATCCGAAGGCCAGATGGGCCGCTCGTTCGCAGTTCTCTAGTCGCCCGATGGCCATCGACAATTCCAGTCTGAAGGGGATATCGAGGGGTTCAAGCGATCACTTGTATGCACGCTGACCTGCCTGCCCAATTCCCGCTTATATCTGCCCTTCACCGGCTTTATCTCATGCGGCATCTGGGGTAGGATATATAGGGCTCGCAAAGGAGCGCGCAGGCTCCTGACAGGATGCCGGGCGCCCTTCACATCTCACGCAGGGAGTAGCCCATAGCGAGAGGACGGGGAGAACACACGGCGCCCCGAGACGCCCTTCACCGGGGGTCAGACGACCGCCCGGGTCCAGGAGGCAAGTGCGGGGACGACCCCATAGCTTACACAGACCAGGAGGCGCCCGTCAGTCTGTCGGAGAAGATCGCCCAACGCCGGGCGAAAGTAGGGGTTATAGGCCTGGGATACGTCGGCCTACCCACTATGGTAGCCTGCACCGGTGCCCAGTACAACGTGACGGGGATCGACGTTGATCCCCTCCGGGTGGACCGGATTAACGCAGGGCGCAGCCATATAGAAGACGTGGGAAACGAAACCCTGTCGCCGCTGGTGCGGGAGAAGAAGATCACGGCCACCATCGACTACGGGGCCGTGGCCGCCCTGGACATCATCATTGTCTGTGTACCCACTCCCCTGAACAAGAACAGGGAGCCCGAGTTGGGTCCCTTGGAAGCCGCGGTCCACTCACTGGCGAAGCACATGAGTGGGGAGCAGCTGGTCATTCTTCAGAGCACCTCTTTCCCGGGGACTACGGAGGAGTTAGTCCTGCCTCAGCTCGAGGCGGGGGGCCTGAGGGCGGGGAAGGATTTCTACCTGGCCTTTTCTCCCGAGAGGATCGATCCGGGGAACGGGCAGTACTTCATAAGTAATACGCCCAAGGTCGTGGGAGGCGTCACGCCCCAATGCGCCAGGATAGCCACCCAGTTCCTATCCACCTTCGTGGAGAAGGTCGTCCCGGTCAGCTCCCCCAGGGTAGCTGAATTGACCAAGCTCCTGGAGAACACTTTCAGGAGCGTCAATATTGCCCTGGTCAGCGAATTGTCCGAGCTCGGCCAGCGCATGGGGGTGGACTTCTGGGAGGTGATCCACGCCGCCGCCACCAAACCCTTCGGCTACATGCCGTTCTATCCGGGAATCGGCGTGGGGGGGCACTGTACCCCCGTGGACCCCTGGTATCTGTCATGGAAGGCCAGGGAGTACGACTTCTACGTCAGCTTCATCGAACTGGCCGCACGGACCAACGACAACAGGCCCTATTACGTTGTATCCAGGATAGCGGACACCCTGGGGGACATTGGCAGGACGCTCAAGGGAGCCCGGCTCCTGCTTCTGGGGATGAGCTTCAAAAGCAACGTGGGGGACGCGAGGAACTCCCCTGCCGTCCGGGTGGCGGAGCTGTTGGCTGACAAGGGGGCCGAGATCGTCTACAGTGACCCGTATGTTCCCCAGGTGACCATTGGGGGATCGGACATGACGAGCGTGGAGTTGAATGAGACCATGCTTCGGCAGCACGACGCGGCGGTCCTCCTGGTCAACCACAGCAGCTTCGACATCGAGAAGATCGTGGCCCACAGCAAGCTGGTGATCGACACCGGCGATGCCACCAGGCAGCTGGGGCCACGTCCGACGGTGGTCAAGCTGTAGGGGCCGACACCACGGCACAGCCCTCTCGGCTAACGGTTTGCGGACTCTCCACGATACTGTAAAGGGGGCCCAGGTGCGGGAAGGCCGGACAGAGTACTCGAAGGAAAATGTGCCAGGGCTCGAGGCGGATATGGACTTGCCGCCGTGGGTACACGGGAGCCATGCCCAAGGGACGGATCCCGGCTTGAGCGAAGGCCGCGATAAGGCCCCATGGCTAAAGAGGCCCTTTGACCTGCTACTTACCATCGTGGGTCTGGCCATCGCCTCGCCCATCTGGCTCGCCATCTGCATCGCCATCAAGCTGGAGGACAGAGGCCCCGTATTTTTCCTTCAGGACAGATGGGGCAAGGACAAAAGCAGGTTTTGGGTCTACAAGTTCCGCACCATGGTGCCCAATGCGGTAGAGAGGTTCGGCCACATACAGGCGACGGAAAACGACCCCCGAGTGACCAAGGTCGGTCGCCTGCTGCGGGCCACCAGCCTGGACGAGATGCCCCAACTGGTGAACATCGCCAGGGGAGACATGAGCTGGGTAGGTCCCAGGGCCCTGCCCATAGACGAGATACAAACCCAGGAAGAGGGCGACCTGCCCGACGAGAGCATCCCCGGCTTCGAGGAGAGGGCGAAGCTGCGTCCCGGCCTGACGGGCATTGCCCAGATCTTCGCGACCAGGGATGTACCTCGGGAGCTGAAATATCGGTACGATGCCGTCTACGCCACGAACCAGAGCCTGTGGCTGGACGTCCGGTTAATACTGCTCTCCCTCTGGATCACCTTCAGGGCCAGGTGGGAGGCCCGGGGCAGCAAGCTCTAGAAGGCCAAGATTTTTTCTGCACTCTGCTAAGGGGTAGGGTAGGGCAAGAAGTGCCGGGCCAGCTCATCGGCCGGGCCGCCCTCACCAACCGATGGATCGAGCTTTAAAACCATATTTTCGGGTATCAGGCCGGAAAATGCATCAGGATGCATTATCTCGGCGAGTATCTCGATGCCGGTGACGATGCGTGGCCCCGGCCTGCTGAAGTACACGTGGTCCATCACGTAGACCTGTCTCGTCCTTACTGAACGGAGGTCCCACCACCCTTCCTGTCTCGCCAGCCACCCCACCTCTCTGAGGCTCCTGACCAGGCCTGACGAGCAGGGCGATATAAGGAGCAAATCGGGATCGTTCCTCAGGACCTGGTCCCAGGAAAGTCGCAGGGCCGGACAGCCCGGACTGAACATCTCGTCTCGTCCACCGGCCAGCAACTTCATTTCAGGTATCCAGTGGCCTCCCGCCACCAATGGGTCTATGCCCTCCAGAGACAAGACCGTGGGACGCGATGTGGCCTCGCCGGCTGTCCGCACCACCGCATCCACCCTGGACCGGAGGAACGCGACTAGCTTCGCGGCCCTATCACCGACCCCGGCCGCTTCCCCAACCTCCCCGATGGTGGCGAAGATCTCGGACAGCGTTTTAGGGCTCAGCACCAGAATACGCGGCAGGAGCTGTGCGATTGAAGCGGCCTCGCGCACCTGGTCGGCGCTCACGTCGCAGACATAGCAGGAGTCCTGGGTGAGAACCAAATCGGGGCACTCCCTTTGCATCCACTCCGTGTCAACCTCAAATGGGCTCCTGCCCTCAGCGGTCAGCTCCATTATGCTATGCTCCATCTCCGCGCTGGTAAGGCCCGAGGTGTCGACCAGGCTACGGCTCACGACGCGCTTTTTCCTGGCTTGTGCTGGGTAGTCGCACAGGTCGGTCACCCCGACCAGCTGGTCCCCGAGTCCCAGGGCGTAGACGATCTCGGTGCCGCTGGGCAGTAGAGAGCAGATCTTCAAGTCGTATCCACCTTCCTCCGAGCTCTAGGAAAGTTGTGGACGCAGGAGCCGTTACAATTATACCCCACCCTGTCTGCATCGTGTTCCACTCGCCCTCACACCAGTCTTCAGTCTCCGACTTGATATGGTTCCGACCTTTAGGTATCCTTACTCGGTACCGGCGATCCCCCGATTTTGTACGCGAGATCTCCCACACGGCGAAGGGGTGTCGAGGCTGAAATACGACAAGATAATAGTGGGAGGGGGCTCAGCGGGCTGCGTCCTGGCGGCACGCCTCTCAGAGGACTCCAGCCGCGCCGTCCTGCTCCTGGAAGCGGGGCCCGACTACCCCGACTTCGACCTGCTGCCAGACGAGCTAAAGCACCCGCTCAACGACGTTGCCGCCGAGATTAACGCGGGCCACAACTGGTCATTCACCGGCAGGGCCACTCCACAGCAGTCAGAGCCCATGCACGTGCCGCGAGGGAGGGTGGTGGGCGGTTCCAGCGCGATCAACGGGCAGGTCTTCCTGCGGGGCATCCCAGAGGACTACGACAACTGGGCTTCGTGGGGCAACGACGAGTGGTCCTTCGTAAAGGTCCTCCCCTACTTTCGCAACATGGAGTCTGACCTGGACATTCGCGACGACTTTCACGGGGCCGATGGCCCCATCCCGGTCCTTCGGCACAAACGCCAGCAATGGCCACCTTTTCAGGAGGCATTCTACACCGCCTGCGTGGCCGCCGGGTTCCCCGAGGACCCGGACATGAACAACCCGGAGACGTCAGGGGTAGCTCCCCACCCGATGAACAATCCCAATGGCATCCGCATGAGTACCGCCCTGACACACCTGAACGACGCGCGGCACCGTCTTAACCTGACCATACGGCCGGGTGTGCTGGCGCGGCGGATCCTCTTCGATGGCCCCAGGGCAATCGGCGTGGAAGTGGAGAGTGGCGGGCAGAGCTTCGCCATCCAGGCAGAGGAGGTCCTGCTCTGCGCCGGCGCCATTCAGTCCCCTCAAACGCTCATGCTTTCCGGCGTGGGCCCTGGGGAACAGCTGCGCGGCCTGGGAATACCGGTTGTACACGACCTTCCAGGGGTGGGGCGCAACCTTAGGGACCATCCGGCGGTTACCCTACAGATGGGCGTCAAGGACGGCTTACGTTTGGGCCCCAACGTCCAGCGAATGCAGGTGGGTCTTCGGTACACAGCTGCGGGGTCCAAAGACCGCAACGACATACAGGTCCTGGCCCACTCCTACTACCATGCCCTGAGCGAGGACAACGGGGCACGGCATGGCATCCTCATCCGATGCGTCCTGGAAAGGCCCCTAGGTTCTGGGGAGCTAAAGCTCACCTCCACTGATCTCGATGCGCAGCCCCATCTGGAGTACCGCTACCTGGAGCACCCCTGGGACCGGGAGCGGTTGCGGGAGGCCGTACGATTGGTCGTCCGGCTCCTGGAACACGAATCATATAAGGACATGGTCGAGGGCAGGATTACGCCCACGGACCAGGACCTGGCCTCGGAGGACGCACTGGACGCCTGGATGCTGCGACACGTGGCCACCAGTCAGCACAGCTCCGGCACCTGCAAGATGGGGCCATCGCAGGACCCGCAGGCCGTGGTTGACCAGTACGGCCGTGTGCACGGGCTGGATGGCATACGGGTGGTGGACGCGTCCATCATGCCGGACGTCATCCGGGCCAACACCAACGCCACCACCATCATGATCGCCGAGCGCATCGCCGACTGGCTCAGGTAGCCTCTACCGGCCCCCCCCGAAACGGTACGGCCACGGCCAGTAGGGAGGTCTATGAAATACGACTACATCATAATCGGGGCCGGCTCGGCGGGCTGTGTCCTGGCGGCCCGGCTGTCCGAGGACCCCAAGCGTTCGGTTCTGCTGCTGGAGGCAGGTCCCGACTATCCTGACTTCGGGGACCTCCCCGGAGACCTGAAGTACGGCTACAACCAGATCGCCAATGCCGTGGGAGCCCCTCATAACTGGTCATTCGTTGGGCAGGCCACTCCTCAGCAGTCCCAGCCCATGCCCGTGCCGCGCGGCAAGGTGGTGGGAGGCACAAGCGCCATCAACGGGCAGGTCTTCCTCAGGGGCATCCCCGAAGACTTCGACAGCTGGGCCTCCTGGGGCAACGACGAGTGGTCCTTCCTCAAGGTCTTGCCATACTTCAGAAAGCTGGAGGAGGACCTGGACATCAGGGACGACTTTCACGGCTCGGAAGGCCCGATACCCGTGAGGCGGCACAAGCGGGAGGCATGGCTACCCTTCCAGTCGGCCTTCTACCAGGCCTGCATAGATGCCGGGTTCCCGGAGGACCCAGACATGAACAATCCGGAGTCCAGTGGCGTAGGCCCCATACCCATGAACAACCCCGACGGCATTCGTATGAGCACTGCCCTGAGTTACATAGACCCCAGCCGCCACAGGCTAAACCTGACCATCAGGGCCAACGTGCTGGCCACTCGAATCCTCTTTGAGGGCAGGGTGGCCACGGGGGTGGAGCTGGAAAGCGGTGACGAGAGGTTTACGGTAAAAGGAGAAGAGATCATCCTGAGCGGGGGAGCCATGGCATCGCCCCAGCTACTGATGCTTTCCGGCGTGGGGCCCGCCGACCACCTGGGCAGCCTTGGAATTCCCTTGGTACGCGACCTGCCTGGGGTGGGCCAGAACATGAGGGACCATCCCACGGCGCCCGTGCGGGTGCGGGTCAAGGAGGGTGTCCCCCTGGACCCCGATGCCCCCAGGCTACAGACCGCCGTCCGCTACACGGCCACCGGGTCCACGGCCCGCAACGACATCCAGATACTCCCTTCCGCCTTTTCCGTTCCCCTGGGCGGGGACCCTATGGAGGGGGAGGGCATCCGGCTGATCGCCGTGTTGGAGCTGGCACTGGGAGCTGGGGAGCTACGACTTGCTTCCACCGATCCGCGCGTGCAGCCCTCATTGGATTACCGGTACGTGCAACACCCATGGGACCGGGAGCGGCTGCGAGAGGCCGTGCGCCTCTGCGTGCGGTTGCTGGACCACGGGGCCTTCAAGGATATGGTGGAGGACTTCATCACGCCCACGGATCTTGACCTGGCGTCGGACGAGGCGCTGGACGCCTGGCTGATGGAAAACGTCAGCACGACCCAGCATATCTCCGGCACCTGCAAGATGGGCCTATCATCGGACCCCATGACGGTGGTGGACCAGCGCTGCCGGGTGCACGGGCTGGAGGGCCTGCGGGTGGTGGACGCATCGGTCATGCCCGACGTGATCCGGGCCAACACCAACGCCACCACCATTATGATCGCCGAGCGGGTGGCTGACATGATCAAGGGGTAAGCGCCTGTCACCGGTGGCAAACGGCACGGGGAACCCTCGGGTCCGGCAAATTTGGTAAACTCCAGGCACCATAGTATGGGCGTACTGGCAGATTAACATTGGGAGGTAAGGAGATATGCCAAGCTTCCGGGAAAGCGTCAAGGCAGACGGTGACGAGATGCAGATGTACGTGAGCGTGCCCAGCGGCGCGGGGCCGTTCCCAGGCGTCGTGGTCATTCACCACGGCGGAGGAGTTGACCAGTTCAGCCAGGACATGGCCGACAAGCTGGCCGACGACGGATACGCGGCGGTCATACCCGACCTGTTCCATCGCCTGGCGCCGGACGGCCCTCTCCGGTCGGCACACCCCCGCGAGCGGCTCAGCGATCCCGATATCGAGATAGACGTGAACGCCACGGCGGAGTTTATGCGGAATCACCCCGGCATCAGCGGCGAAAAGCTGGGCATTATCGGCTTCTGCATGGGGGGCCGGGTGGTCTGGCTTATGGCCGCCGCCAACAGCATATTCAAGGCCGCGGTGCCCTACTACGGCGGCAACATCATGGAGCCCTGGGGCAAGAACGTTGCCCAGACCCCCTTCGACAGGGCCAACGAGATCGGCGGAGCGATACTGTTCCACTTTGGCAACGACGATCCCAACCCATCCCAGGCTGATATGAAAAAGCTGGACTCCGAACTGACCCGCCTGGGCAAGCCTCACCAGTTCCACACCTATCCCGACGCCGGCCACTCCTTCATGGACCACACCAACCAGAGTGACCACAGGGCTGCAGCCGTGGAGGCATCGTGGCCCCGGACTCTGGAATTCTTCGCAGAGCACCTCAAGTAGTTGCGGGCGACTCACGTAAAGGCAACGCCACGAACGTGCCTACCCAGAGCCAGAGTGGGGCACGCGTAGTATGAGCGGCAACCGGTGGAGGCTGCCCGTGGCCAGCCTCCTTTTGATATTCGTCGTGGGGTCGTCTGCCGCTGCGAGCTGCAGCCGCCCATCCGGCGGGGACGAGTCGTGGACGCGCCAGTTCGGCACCTCGGGCGTGGACTATGCCAGAGATGTGGCGGTCGATGAAGCGGGCAACGTGTACGTCGTGGGCGACACGTGGGACGCCCTTCCTGGCCAGTCCTACCTGGGAGGCTTCAGCGACATCTTCGTGCGCGGATACGACCGGGCGGGAAACGAGCTCTGGACTCGACAGTTCGGCAGCGCCGACGTTGACGAGGCCCGGGCGGTAGCGGTAGACGGGGCCGGCAGCGTGTACGTGGCCGGGCACACGTGGGGCGCCCTTCCCGGCCAGCTCAGTTTGGGAGGGCCGGGCGACGCCTTCGTACGAAAGTACGACAGCGAAGGAGATGAGCTGTGGACCCGCCAGTTCGGCACGCCGGCAGCCGACAGCGCCACCGCCTTAGACGTGGACCGCCAGGGGAACGTGTATGTAATAGGCTGGACCGAGGGGTCCTTTCCCGTAATCACCCGTCAAGGAAGCACCGCCAGCTTTGTGCGCAAGTACGATAGCCTGGGGAATGAGCTCTGGACTCGGGAATTCGGCAACTCCGGCTGGGACCAGGCCCAAGGGGTGGGGGTAGACCGGAACTCTGGCAACGCCTACGTGGTGGGTTTTACCGAGGGCGCCTATTACGGCCAGTCCAACGCGGGAGGGCGCGACGCTTACGTCCGCAACTATGATGGCGGAGGGGACCCGCTATGGACCCGCCAGTTCGGCTCCCGATCTGAAGAATCGGCACTTAGCGCAGGGATAGACCGGGGCGGAAACGTTTACGTCGTAGGCTGGACCGCCGGCACCCTCCATAGACAATCCAGTCTGGGCAGCAGCGAGGCTTACGTCAGGAAGTACGACAGAAACGGGACAGAGATCTGGATCCGCCAGTTCGGAGCTGCTGGCTGGGGCGAGGCTAGAGATGTGGTCACGGACTGGGAAGGCAATGTGTACGTCGCAGGGTGGACTGAGGGCGGCCTTCCCGGCCACGCCAGTTTCGGGCGAATAGACTCCTACCTGCGCAAGTACGACGGCAACGGAGTTGAGCTCTGGACACACCAGTTCGGCACTGCGGAGCAGGACCGCGCCCTGGGACTGGGGGTAGACAACGCGGGCAATGTATATGTCGTCGGCGATACGGGTGGCGCTTTCCCGGGCCAGACCTTTTCCGGGGGGCGTAACGACGCTTTCGTCATCAAGATGTCGCCGTAATCGCCGGCGGGTCCCAACCCTTACCCGTCGGTACCCACCCACCCGGTCTCCGAGATGTCTACGATGACCCCATCGGGCCCGCCATACTTCACCTCGACATTGCCGTGACGGGGGCTATCCATCCCGACTCCCAGGGCCTCGTTGATTTCATCTCTCGGTTTCCAGTTGGCGGCCTTCAACTTCTTGGCAGCCTCTTCCAGACTCTCCACCTGGAAGCCGATGTGGTGGAGTCCAGTGTACCCGACGCCATATTCCGGGCCGGCGACCTGGTCGTTCTTGAAATTCAGGATAGCCAGGTTGATGTTGCCGTCGCTGATGTAATACCCAGAGGCGGTGGGACTATCCAGCTTGGCGATCTCCTTGAGGCCTAATACCTCGGTGTAAAACCTGGCTGTCTTTTCCGCGTCCTGGGTTGCGATCGCGATGTGCTTGATCTTGGCCATCCTGCCCCTCCTACCGTTGGTTGGGCTCAACGATACCATTTTCCGGGCCACTTCTCCAGACCCGCGAGCATGAGCTTCAGCCTTGACTTCTGAAGTCGCCAGCCCTAAATTTACCGTAGCCTCGGTGGCCTGGTTGTAGGCCGCCAGCCGGGGAAGTAGGCACGGCGTTCCGTTACACCCCCAATGGGCCGCAAATAAGGCCGCGACACGGAACCATCTTGAGCCGCCGCAGTGAACGGGGAAGAGAGTATGGTGTCATTCGACGTGATCGTGCTAGGGGTAGGAGGCATGGGCAGCGCCGCCACCTACCACCTGGCTCGCCGGGGATTGAGAGTCCTCGGCCTCGAGCGTTACGACATCCCAAATGAGATGGGCTCATCCCACGGCCTCACTCGCATCATTCGCCTGGCCTACTACGAGCACCCAGATTACGTACCCCTGTTGAGGAGGGCCTACGAGCTTTGGCGGCAGATGGAGGACCTCACCGGCGAGACGCTAATGGTACCCACGGGCTCCATAGACGCCGGACCGCCAGGGAGCCTGGTGTACGAGGGCTCCCGGAGGTCCTGTGAGATGCACCACCTGCCCTGCGAGCTACTGACCGGCGATGAGGTCAACGGGCGGTTCCCCGGGTACAACCTGCCGCCCGAACTAATGGCCGTGTACCAGCCCGACGGGGGCTTCCTGTTGCCGGAGCGATGCATCGTTACCCACGTGGAGGCGGCCCTGGAAGCGGGGGCCGAGGTCCACGGGCGGGAACGGGTCCTGAGCTGGGAGCCTAGGGGAGCAGGAGTCATCGTCCGGACGGACCGAGATAGGTACACGGCCAGCAGACTGGTCGTCTGCGCCGGAGCCTGGACTTCGGTGCTGGTGCCCCAGCTTTCCCGACTACTTGTACCCGAACGGCAGGTGCTGGCGTGGCTTCAGCCCCTCCACCCAGAGCCCTTCAGGCCGGGCGCCTTCCCCGTCTTCAATATGGCGGAGGACGAGGGAAAGTTCTACGGATTTCCCACCTACGGCATACCGGGTTTCAAAGTGGGGCGCTTCCATCACCTCTGCCAGCAGGTGGACCCCGACAAAATGGACCGAGAGGTGCACGAGGAGGACGAGCGCCTGCTGCGGGAATTCACAGACCGCTACTTCCCCCAGGCCGCGGGTCCCACCATGTCTCTCAAGACGTGCATATTTACCAACACCCCCGACGAACATTTCATCCTGGACCTGCACCGAGACTTCCCTCAGGTGAGCATTGCCGCAGGCTTCTCCGGACATGGGTTCAAGTTTTGCAGCGTCGTCGGGGAGATCATGGCCGATCTGGTCCAGAATGGCCAGAGCCACCACGATCTGGGGCTGTTCCGTCTGGAGCGCCTCGAAGGCGCGGCG
Source organism: Dehalococcoidia bacterium (assembly GCA_965247295.1). GTDB lineage: Bacteria > Chloroflexota > Dehalococcoidia > Lucifugimonadales > JAGWBF01 > CBDFGQ01. The sequence continues at coordinate 532,849 of CBDFGQ010000007.1, read as the reverse complement.
GCGTGAGGTTGGAGGCCACCGAATGCGGACGATCCATCCAGGAAGGCCCGCGCCGGCACCGTTGCTCGGGCACAAATATATGTCTGCTTGTGGGGCGCCACCTCAGAACGATCGGCCTGTTATTTACTTCACTGCTGTTTATGCTCGGAGTCGTGGCGAGCTGTGGAGGGTCGGAGGAAGGGCAGGCCCGCATCGCCTTCGCCTCCAATAGGGACGGCAACTGGCAAATCTACACAATGGGAGCCGACGGCTCCAACCTCACCCGGCTCGCCACCAACCCCTGGAACGACGAGGCGCCGGTATGGTCTCCCGACGGCAAGATGATCGCCTACCATTCCGATAGGGACGGCAACGGAGAGATATATATCATGGATGCCGACGGCTCCAATCCCACCCGCCTCAGCAGCAACCCGGGCTTCGATTGCTGTCCCACCTGGTCCCCCGACGGAACCAAGATCGCCTACCACTCTGTCACGGGAGACGCCTTTTTATATCATGACCTGTTCGTGATGGACCTGCACGGGTCTGAAGAGCAACGCCTCACCAGTAAGTTCGAGCCGGACATCTTCGGCATCTGGACTCCCGACGGCCGCAAGATCGCCTTCAACACCAGGAGAGATGGTAACTGGGAGATCTATGTCATGAACGTCGACGGCTCCCAAAAGAGGAACCTTACCAACGACGGCGCCGAGGAACACACCTTCGACTGGTCCCCCGTTGGCAGGAAGATAGCCTTTAGCTCCAACAGGACCGGCTGGTGGGAGATTTATGTGATGGACCTGGACAGCCTGGAGCCAACCCCCATCACCAACGAATCGGTGTTCGATCGGGAGCCCGACTGGTCCCCCGACGCCAGAAAAATTGCCTTCACGTCATATAGAGATGGAAATACCGAGATATACGTGATGGACGCAGACGGCTCCAACCCTACCCGCCTCACCAACGCCCCCGGCAGCGACGTCGCCCCCGACTGGTCCCCCGGCATGGTGCCGTAATGTAGGTGGCTTCTCTCATGCCTCCCCCGGTGGAGGTCGCACGCCCTTAGGCAAGGGCGCTTACATTGCAATGACCGCCTTGACGATGTTGTCCATGCGCTCCTCGTACATCTGGTACGCCCTGTTCACGTCGTCGACGTTAAAGCCCAGGCGATGGGTCACCATCCTGGCTGGGTCAACCCAGCCTCGCTCCCGCAGACCCACCATCTCCTTTATGTGACTGGTGGGGTCGCCGCTGCGGGCGCCGGTAGTGGGGATGATGGTGGGCTGTCTGTCCATCCATGGGCGCGTGTCCACGGGGACCACGTAGTCGCTCTGGACTCCGAACACGATCACCCGGCCGAACGGTCGCACCAGCCGGAATGCCATATCCAGGGTATCTGGGTATCCGGCGGCCTCCACGGTGACGTCCGGCCCCACGACCTCGGTGATCTCGCCCACCGCCTCCAACAGGTCCTCTTGAGCGGGATTGATGGTATGGGTGGCCCCGAACTCCCTCGAGTACTCTAAGCGGTAGTCCAGCGGATCCACGGCTATCACCTGCCGCGCACCTTGTTTGGACATCAGCATGGTGAAGGAGAGGCCTATGGCCCCCTGTCCCATGATCAGCACGCTCTTGCCCAGCACGGACCCCACCTTCTGGCAGGAGTAGAGAACCGTCCCGGAAGGCTGGCACATGACCCAATCCGTCAGATCCCCGTGGTCGGGAAGGGCGACCATCCGGCCAGGGCTGGACGTGATGTACTCCACCAGCCCGCCCTCCTCGGAGGCTGGCAGGACGATCACCCGCTGGCCCTCGTGGAACTCGTCCGTTCGGCTCTCCACGATCACCCCGGCACACTCGTGACACGGGCGGCCCAGGTTCAGAGGGTATTCCTCTTCAGGGTAGATGGGCCCGTACCCGCGCCGTATGTCGCTGCCGCAGATGGACACCCGCTCCAGCTTGATGAGGCACTCGCCATCTTTGGCCATGGGCATCTCGACTTCCATAAACTTGAACCGTTTGGGCCCCACAAGCTGTGCCGCTTTCATGACTGTCGGTCACTCCTGTAAGAGATATGCGAACGGGCCTAAAGCCGTTCATACCAGATTATTAGTGGGTACAAAATACTCCACGGGGCACCTCCCTGGCAAGGGGGCCTGGACCACCGCGTCCCCGCCCTTCGTTGACTGGGCCAATACCTTAACCTATACTCCTCCCGTAAAATGGCGGGACGCAGGAGGTGACGGAGTTGTCCATCTCGGATGAGACCCTGAAGGCGATGATCCGCGACTTCCACGGGTTCGCCCTCTCCGACGAGGAGTTGCAGCTTATCCGGCCCGAGCTGGAGAACTATCTGCGGGAGCTGGAGAAGCTCCGCGACCTGGACCTTTCCAGCGTGATGTCGGGCCGGCTGCTCCACGCGGATGAAGGAGCTCAGACCTGATGGCGGACACCGACCTTGTACATCTAACCATATCGGAGCTGGCCCCCAGGATCAGGTCGGGAGATGTGTCGCCGGTTGAGGTCACCCAGGCCTCTCTGAAACACCTGGACCGGCTGCAACCCGCACTGAACTCCTTCATCACCATACTCCACGACGAGGCGTTGGCCCAAGCACAGGCACAGGAGGCGGCGCTGTCCCGTGGGGAATACCTCGGTCCGCTTCAGGGTATCCCCATCGGCATCAAGGACAACATAGCCACCCGTGGGGTCCGAACCACCGTGGGCTCCAAGGTCCTCGCCGACAACGTCCCCGAGGAGGACGCCCACGTGGTAAGCCTTTCCAAGGCGGCGGGAGCCATAATTCTAGGCAAGGAGAACCTGGAGGAGTTCGCCGCGGGGTCTACCTCCAACAACCCCCACTACGGGGCCGTGCACAACCCCTGGGCCCTGGACCACATCCCCGGCGGCTCCAGCGGCGGGGGCGGCGCCAGCGTGGCCGCCTGCCTCACCTTCGCCTCCCTGGGCACCGATCTGGGAGGGTCCGTACGGGGGCCGGGGCACTTCTGCGGAATAGTGGGGCTGAAGCAGACCTTCGGACGGGTCAGCCAGCGAGGGCTTCTGGTAACCAGCTTCAACGGCGACCATATCGGACCCCTAACGCGGACGGTCCAGGACAACGCCCTGGTGCTCCAGGCCATCGCTGGCTACGACCCTCTTGACCCCAGCACAGTGCCGGTCCCGGTGCCCGATTACACGTCGGCTCTGGAAAGGGGTGTTCGTGGCCTTAAAATGGGAATTCCCACCAACTATTACTTTGACCTGATAGACCCCGAGCTAGAGAGGGCGGTCCGTGGTGCCATCGCCGCCCTGGAGGAGCTGGGAGCCGAGCCGAGGGAGGTAGCGCTGCCCACCCTCGAATTCTCAGGGGCCCTCCGCATTCCCAGCATGGTCGACGCGCTGGTCACTCACGAGCCTTACATCAAGTCCCACCGGGAGGACTATGGGCCCGACGTGCTGTACCGTAACCTGGCCGGGCAGTTTGTGCTGGGACTGGACTACTCCAAGGCGCTAAAGGTGCAGCGGTTGATCAAGGAGGAGCACGCACGAGTCCTACAGGAGGTGGACTTCCTGGTGGCGCCATCATCGCCGGTCGCTGCGTGGCCCATAAGCGCCGACACCATCACCCTGAACGGTAAGGAGTACCCCGTGAGGGGGCCCGGCTCCAGCATGACCTCCAGGTGTACCAACCCCAGCAATGCTACGGGGCTGCCGGCCATCACCGTGCCCTGCGGCTTCACTCAGTCGGGCCTGCCCATAGGGCTACAGCTCATTGGGCGGCCGTTCGATGAGGCACTACTGTTCCGGGTCGGCCACACCTACGAGGCGGTGTCGCCCAGCCGTGGTCGCAGGCCGCCAATATTAGATCGTGGCTAGAACGCCGGGACCGTAGCTGATATACCCGACCGCTATATCGACGGCCCCCATTGCGTCGCCTCATCGACCGGTTTGAAACTTGGATAAAACATTTTTGGTTTGCCACTTTGACGGCAGCGGCTTTCCGTCCCAACCCGCCCCACCGGCCGTTTGACCTCTACGCACCACCATCGGAAGGGCAAAATCTGGGCCGCCTCAAGGACGGACCAGCCCCGCCCGGACAACCTTGACACCCCCGTTGCATCGGGTCTACTATCTTGACCAGCACGTTTTCCCGTAGCTCCGGCGCACTGGCAGGAACCTGATCCGGCCACGAAGAGCGCCCGACGTGGCTCCAGGACGGTAACTTGGACGATACCAAGTATGTCATAAATTGGCCGGCAAGGCTGGAGGACATGGTCTCCTTCGTGGGCCTCGCCGACGAGGACTGCCGGCTGGTCCGCGCCAGCGCCTCCATCGTCATGGAACACGCCGAGGGCCTCACCACCGCCATTTACGACCACTTCCTTAAATTCCCACAGGCACGCAAGTTCTTCGTAACCGAAGATGGACAGGTCGATGAGGAGCGGCTGGCGCGGCGAAAACACACCCTAGTTCGCTGGATACGGGACACCGCGGCGGCCTCACTGGACGAGAGCTTCACTGTGTACCTGCTGGCGATGGGAGTAAGTCATAGCTATCCCCCAACCCACCGGGCGCACCTCGGCCCGGTCCCCTCAAGGTACATGATCGGGACCATATCCTTCGCCCAGGGGGCTATCGCCGACCTGCTACGGCGCGAGATGAAGGATACAGACCTCGCCCTCCGTAGCTCCATCGCTTGGAATAAGCTACTCATGGTGGAGCTTGACGTGCTCCTGGCGGGCTACCTGGCCGACCCTCAGGCCTGACGTTGACAATCCCCTCGTACGAGAGCGCAGTACCGCCGATCTCGCTAAGGAGGAGGCGGATGCTACACTACGCAGGGGGCAAGGAGAGCAGCGCTTGTTAAAACTGCGGGAAGCGGGGCGCTCTATGGGCGGCCGTTTCCTGCCCGCGCTTCAGTACCCCGACTACCGCAGGCTGTGGATGGCGACGATATGCTCCCAGTCGTCGGCATGGGCGCTGATCGTGGCCCGCATGGCCCTGGTGTTGCACCTGACCGGCTCCCCCGCCTGGACGGGCGCAGTCACCTTTGCCGCCATGATACCCTCGGTCTTCGTGTCGCCCTTCGCTGGGTTCCTGGCCGACAGGTTCGACCGGCGCACCGTCCTGGCCTACGCCTATAGCGTAAATCTGGTCCACAACCTGCTGCTGGCTATACTGGTAGCTTTTTTTCTGGGTTCCATCGAACCGTGGCACCTGGTGTTGCTCGCGATCCTCAACGGCTGCGCCCGGGCAACCCAGATGCCCTCTACTCAAGCGCTCCTGGCCAACACGGTGCCCCAACACCGTATCCTGAACGCCGTCTCCCTGTACCAGGCCACCCAGCACGGCGCGCGGTTCGTGGGGCCATTCCTGATACTGGTCGTGCTCTGGATCACCGGACGCCACGAGTGGGTGTTCTTTCCCTGTGCGGCACTGTACGCGGTGGGCCTGACGTACGTGCTCCGCATCCGCACCGCCTCCAGGGGTGTTGTAGAGGCTGGCGGCGGAGTGGACATCATGCTCCGCAACATCGCCGCCGGGCTACGTTACATGTACCATACTCCACTGGTCCTCTCCGTCATCCTGTTGGTGGTAGCCCACTGCGGCATGACCATGTCCTTTGAGTCCCTTTTCCCCGTAGTCTCTCGAGACAAGCTGGGCATGGAAGGCGGCGCCGGAATTCTGGGTGGGGCCAGCTACCTGATGGTGGGGTTCGGAAGCGCAGCAATGGTCACGGCGCTGCTCATTGCCGGCATTCAGGGGGAGCACACCAGGGGACGGTTGTTCTTGTGGCTGGGAGTGCTCAGCGGCCTGACCCCCGTGGCCCTTGCCATGTCTCCCAACCTGCCGCTGGCAGTTATGTCGGCGGCGTGCATGGGCGCCGCCCAGGGCGGGTTCATGACCCTGAGCCACGCCATGATACAGTCCATAGCCCCCGACGCCATCCGCGGGCGGTTGATGGGGGTCTATAGCTGGCACATACAGGGTTTCATGGCCAGCTTCAACCTGGTAAACGGCACCCTGGCCACCATGGGCAGCCTGACCGCCCCAATGATCCTGGCCGGCGGAGGGATAGCTTTCATCGTTGTGATCGCTTTCAGCTTCAGCCGGGTCCAGCTTCGGGACCTGTACGCCAGGGGCGTGCCGCCTGAGGCCCGTGTCGCCGCCCAGGCCCCCGTCGCCTGAGCACACGGAGGCCGTTCGCCTCAGATCAGTCCTTCTTCCTCGGCCGCTATCTCCACGGCCTCCCACCCTTCCTGGATGCCCGGAACGAAGGCGGTGCACCCTTCCGCTTCCAGCACCTCTCGCGCCACCGGGTCCCTGCCACCCATCGAGAGAAACGCCTGCGTGATGCGGTGGGACGTCTCTCCATCCATGTCGGAATGGGCGGTAAAACAGCAGTGGCTGTAGCCGGGACTGGACCAGAAGGTGCGGATGCCCTCCAGCCCCGGACTCCCCCGTCGGCCCACGGATCTCAGGGTCTCCGCGGACACGGCCCCAGCATCATATTCTCCCGCACTGACGCGCTGGATGATGTCCTCCTGGTCGGACAGCCGGGGAAACCCAGGTATAGGCTCCACCCGGCGCTCGTCGTAGAAGGTAGACGCGGCCAGGTCACGCCTAGGGTTGATACCCAGTTGTTTCAAGAAGTGGTGGGCCAGCAGACCCGCCTCCACGGAGCCCCGGCTGCCAAAGGCGAAGCTCTTGCCCCTGAGGTCTTCCACCGTCGCGATGTCCGAGCTCGCGTGGGTTATGAAGTGGGTAACAAAGTTCACGTCCACGTCCCGCATGGCGATCACCGTACACCGCTCGCGGAGGCGCCGCTTGATCTTTACGTACGAGAGCGGCCCGTTCCAGGCCAGGTCAACCTCCCCGGCAACGAAGGCGTCCACCAGCGGATCGTAGTCGGAGTAGAGGAGCCAGTCCAGGTCTATACCGCGCCGCTGAAAGTACCTGCTGATCCCCCGAAACGCAGCCATGTGGGAATTGGATGCCGTACCACCGAGCCTGATCATGATGCGCCTCCCAGTTAGAGTCAGGGCACAGCTTCTGACGCCACCGCTGGATCCGATTATACCCCAGTCCCCCCATGCCACACTCGCCGTCAATTACGTCGTATCCTGGCCAGGTTATGATGCTTCCGTGAACGGTAGATTGGCATCTCGTTCGCATTGTGACGCCGCCGGTCCCCGACACCCTGAGCTGGACCCTGGGCCAGTTTGGCGAGGGCAACCCTCTGGCCTTTATTCAAAGGACCGGGTACCAGGGCGTCGTTGCCGAGCTGGACCGGGACCTCATTCAGTCGAAGCAACGGGAGGGAGAGGCCAAGGCAGTAGCCATGGCCAAAGCCAACGCGGACTGACAGTCGTGGTGTGCATGTTCGCTGACCCCGGCTTCACCACAGGGTCATTCTGAGCGTAGCGAAGAATCTGGGGTAGGGGGTGAGACGTCTCACCGCCTCAAGGCCCTTCGCGGAGTTTATCCTGAGTGAGACGTAGATCCTTCAGTTCGTTCAGAATGACAAGAGCGAAGGGCTCAGGGTGACAGCGGAAACTTGCACAGTGGGTTAGTCAGCGGGTGATGCCCAACTGCCGAAGCTGCTGGATGCGCTCGGCGCTGTATCCCATGGCACCAAGGATCTCCTCGGTATGCTGCCCCAGGGCCGGAGAAGCGGCCACGGCCTGAAGGGGAGTTCCGCTCATCTTGACCAGCGGTCCAACCATCCTCAGCCTACCTGCAAGGTCATGCTCCAGCTCCGTGACCATGTCGTTGGCAATTACCTGTTCATCCTGGAACAGCTCTTCGGTGAACTTCACGGGCCCCGCCGGCACGCCGTGCTCATCTAGAATGGCCAGCCACTCCCCGGTAGTCCTCGCCCGAAACAGCCGTTCCGCCTCGGCCGTAAGCTCATCGGCGGTCCTGCCCGCCTTGGGGTCACTGGGATCGTAGTCTGGGTCGAACTGTCTGTCCCACAGCCCCAGCACCTCCAGCAGCCTCTTCCGAAGAGGGTCGCTCAGGCAGCCCACCACCAGGACCCCATCACTGGTCTCGTAGGTACGATAATAGATATTCCCCGGAGGCAGAACGTGTGAGACCTGATAATGGGCCTGCACCTCCTGATAGGAATGGCCCGTTGCCTGCAGCGCCTTCAGCTCCTCCAGCATGGCCCTCTGCGCCTCACCGTCGGACCCTTCCACGCACAGGAACCGGGAACCCTGGATGCCCAGGGCCGTGGCCAGCAGGGCGGCCTCTATCTTCTGCCCACGTCCCGTCTTCTCCCTGGCATACAGGGCGGCGCATATCGCCCCCACCATCGAGAGTCCGGTGGACGTGTCTACGAACGGGGTGAAAATATGCTGGCAGACGCCATTGGCGATCTTCCCCTCAGAGGCCATCAGGCCCGAGAGCGCCTGGACTATGATGTCGTACCCTGGCAGCCCGCTCTGGGGTCCCTCGCTCCCGAAGGCGGTATTCTGACAATAGATGAGGCGAGGGTTCTTCGAGGACAGGGTGTCGTAATCTATGCCCAGCTTCTGCGGCACGTCGGGGCGATAGTTGACGATAACCACGTCCATCTGGGGCAAGAGACCGTATACGATCTCCCGCCCCTCGTACCGGGCCAGGTCCAGGGGGAGGCTTCGCTTGCCCCGGTTGACCGCCATGAACGGGCGGCTCTCCAGGGGAATGAACTGCCGTATCAGACGCCACGGCTCCCCTCCCGGTGGTTCCACCTTGATCACGTCGGCCCCCATGTCGGCCAGCAGCATACCCGCGAAGGGTGCGGCGATTATCTCGCTGAACTCGAGGACCCTGATCCCATCCAGAGGTCCGGACATCACTGTTCCTCTTCCGATGCGTTGGGTTCTTTTTCATCGGGCTGGGCACCCTCCCTGATCCTGTCATCGATCCATCGCCTGAGGTCGTTTAGCGCGGGGGGCGCGATGTAGAACACCTGGAGATCGTTGGGGAACTGGACGCGATGGTTATCCCCGATGACCAGAACGGCCGACTCGTCCTCCTGGAGCGTCTCGTCGATTCGGGCGGCGATATGCTCGTACCGTTGCTGAGTAACGTCCAGGTAGGCCTGGAGCGCCGTGGAGGAGGCCTTCTCACTGACCAGGCCTATCGTGAGACACCGCTGCCAGTCGGAGCTCTCCTCCACCAGCGCCCGGTCCTCGGTAACCTCCAGCTGGGCCCCAGCCTGGCACCGATCCCGCACCAGGGCATAGCCATTGGGATTTAGCTGCTCCACCAGCTTCGCCCCCTCTTCACCCGGCAGGAACACGGTCTCATGATAGAGACGGTTGACGGGGCCAAGGGAGGCCTCCAGGCTGGCGATGTGTTCATGGGCCGCCGACCAGTACTGCTCCAGCTTTTCCTGCAGGTCGGGCGGAGCGTCACCTGGGATGACGAAGAGGGGGACCAGGTACAGCTTCCTTCCCTTTCGGTACGGCTCCGCTTCCGGCTTCTGTATCTTACCGAGGGGCGTTGTCATACCCAACTACCTCTATATGACTCACCTGTCTATGGCATTTTAGCCCCTAGGCTTTCCACCCGACAAGCGACTCGCTCCGACCGCGTAACACGCGCGGGCTCAACCCACCTGGACCGTCCGGCCCTGGTCCGACGAGCGTTGGATCGCGTCCAGGAGGCGGTGCCTGGTCACGGCCAGATCGAAATCGGGCTGGGCATCCCTTCCCTCGCGTATGGCGCCAGCCAAGCTACGATACAGCTGCGCCACGTTGAAAGGCTCGCCCGATGGAACCTCACGGGGCACCGAGGTAAGCCGGTCGGGAATCGCTATCTCCTCGAGTCCGGTGCCGTCTCCCCGTGCACCAAGAAGCTTCACCCTGTCAAACCTTGCCGTGGGCTGGCCCAACGCCAGCAGGGTGCCTTCCCTGCCATATACCTCCATCCTCCATCCGCTTCCATGCCAGGGGACCGAGGCTACGTGCACCGAAGCCACAGCGCCCTGGGTGAGGGTGCCGCTGACCAGTATGTTGTCGGGAGAAGTCACGTTCACGCGCTGTCCCGCGCCGGGTTCCTCCCACACGGGAACTTGCGTCGCCACCCTGGCCGCCACCTCCTTGAATTCGCCCACGCAAAAGCAGAGGGCATCGATAGAGTGCCCCGTGGCTATGGTCAGGGTATTGGCCCCCTGAGTCGCGTCGGCCATCCAGGCCCGACCGGGGTCCGTCTGAAGCACACCCGGCCGGAACAGGGTCATATTACAGGCCAGCACCTCTCCCGCGTAGCCCTCGGTCACCAGTTCCTTCAGGTGGTTCAGGGCCGGGTCTCCCCTGGCTTGAAGCCCCACCACGTTCCGTACTCCCTGGGACCTTGCTAGCGAGGCCATCTCCTCCGCCTCTGCCAGGTTGGCCCCCAGGGGCCACTCGCAGTACACGTGTTTCCCCGAATCCAGCGCCGCCATCACCATCGAACGGTGTCGGGGTACGCGCACGGACACTGCGACCAGGTCTATGTCCGGGTGCTTGACCATCTCCTCGGGGTCGTGAAAGGCCAGGCTAGCCCCGTAATGCGTGGCCGATTCCTCGGCCGTGTCCTTGTGGGCCGTGCACACCGCGGTGAGCTCGTACTCCGGCAATGCAAGCAGGGCCGGCAGGTGGGACCTCATGCTCCAACCGTAACGAACGCTGGCCCCTATGATACCGATGCGGATTCGTTCTCCAGTCATCGGAGTCCTCCTGGTGTTGGGATGCCTGCTCGAAAGGGCGTAGGCCCGGTCAACGTCAAGGGCCGCTGCAGGAATTATACACTGGTACGCCCTTCCCGCCGAACTTTCCAACAGCACTGAATTGTGATATGGTTCCCATCGAATCGGCCCATGTACGGTAACACACCCCCAGCCGCTCAGGTCAGTCCCTTGACCTACCCTGGGGGCATGAACTTCAGGTGGACGGTGGCGGACCTCGTCGGGAGAATGTCATGAGGATACTGCTGATCGCAACCAACCGCCATGACCGCCTCATGGGCCGCCTCGATGCCCGGCCCCTGCCCATAGGTCTGGCGTACGTCGCCGGCCAGCTGGACACCGGCCGCCACTCGGTGAAAATCCTGGACCTCATGTTCTCGGCTGACTACCTCGCCGAGGTTGAACGCGCCGTCAGAGAATTCGGGCCCGAGTTGGTGGGCCTCTCCATTCGCAACCTGGACAACCAGAGCTACATGGACCCCCGGTGGGAGCTTCCCATTACCAGAGAGGTGATCCAGCGCGTAAGGGAGATCAGTCAGGCCCCCGTAGTGTGTGGGGGTCCCGCCTTCAGCATCCTCCCCAGGGAGTGCTTCCGCTACCTGGAGCCTGACCTGGGCATAGCAGGGGACGGGGCCGAGGCCTTTGCCGTGCTGGCCGACCGGCTTGAGGGTAAGGGGCCCTACCACGGTCCCCAGGACCTCGAAGGCCTGCCCGGGCTTGTCTACCGGGAGGGCGAGGAGATTATCGTCCCCGAGCAACAGGCGACCTCATCCTTTACCAGCCCTCCCAGGTTGGAGGACCTGGACATGGCCAGGTACGAGCAGGCTGGCTTCGGTATCGGTATACTCACCAAGCTGGGCGACTTCCACTATCCCACGGGGATGGATGCCGAGGATGACTCGGGCGATGGCTGGCGCGTCATCCGGCCTACCGAGGAGGTACTCCAGGAAGCAACCGACATGAAGAGGCGGTTCGGGCTGCGGAAGGTCTTTTTCATAGATTCGGGCTTCAACATTCCTCTGACTCACGCCAAGTCATTTTGCCGGTCCCTTATAGACGCGGACCTCGACCTCCACTGGAATACGTGCCTGGCCCCCGTGCCCCAGGCCTGCGACGGCGAGCTCGTGGAGCTGATGGTCGCGGCGGGATGCCGTCTGGTCATCATGGCAGGCGTAGGGGCAGACGGGGTCGCGGAGGCTGACCTGGCAGCCCGCCTGGAGGCCCTTAAACGTGTGTGCCTCCTCTGCGAGGAGGGAGGGCTTCATTACACCATCTCCCAGTATTTCGGAGAGCCCGGCGAGACCCGAGAAACTGTGGAGGGGAAGCTGGCCTTCCTGAGGGGACAGCGTCCAGCCATGGCCAACATCCGCGTGGGGGTCCGGATACTGCCCGGCTCCCCGACGGCGCGGATCGCCCTCGCCGAGGGGCTCATAGCGGATGAAATCGAGCTTATCAGGCCCACGTTTTACCTGGCGCAGCCGGTGAGGGACTGGATCGTGGACCGTCTCCAGCAGGAGGCCGCCCAGAACCCGCGCTGGAACCTGATTTAGGTGGCGCCCCGGTCCTCCCGTTGATATAATAGCTCTCACCGCTCACCCTGGCTACGCGTCACTGACCTATGCCCCACTACGCGGTGGGCACCTGACCCCGCTCCGGCGTGGGCCCCGAATGCAGGAGACGTGGCCTAAGACTCTTGAGCTGCTACCGACCACGGGGTAACCGAATGGAGCTACCGGAGGAAGGAATGACAGGTACATCTACGGAGCGGCGAGGACCCCACGGCGTCCGTTACGGCTCCTACCGCCCGGTCGTGATGGGTCGTAACGGCATGGTCTGCTCGGGGCACCCCCTGGCATCTCAGGCGGGCATCTCGGTACTCCAGAAGGGTGGCACCGCGGTGGACGCGGCCATCGCGGTGGCTGCGGCCCTCAACGTGGTGGAGCCCCGCATGTCCGGCATCGGCGGCGATGGTTTCATCATGGTCCACTGGAACCGTAGCGGGGACGGGCGACGACCCCCTGGGGTGAACGTGGTAAACGCCACGGGGGCTGCCCCCTACGCCGCGACCCTGGAGCGCTACCTGCCCGAGGGGATACCCATGAAGGGCATCCTCTCCATGTCGGTGCCCGGGCTGCTAAACGGCTGGATGGCCGCCCACGAGCGATACGGAGACCTGAAGTGGGGGGACGTCTTCGAGCCGGCCATCGACCTCGCCGCCAACGGCTTTCCGGTAACCCATGACATGGCCCTGGCCATCGCCTCGGACCCCCTGCTTCTAAGCTTCCCCACGTCACGGGCGGTGTTCACCCGAGACGGGCGTCCCCTGGGCCCCGGCGAGGTACTTTATCAGCGGGACCTGGCTCGGACATTCCAGAAGATCGGTGCCGACGGGCCCGACTCCCTCTACAGGGGCGAGATCGCCAGGGCAATCGTCAACTTCAGCCAGGAGCAGGGCGGCATCATGTCACTGAAGGACCTGGGAGACCAAAGCGCCCGCTGGCAAGAACCTATATCCACCACCTACCAGGAATACACCGTCTACGAAGCGCCACCCAACTCCAGCGGCCACGTGCTGCTTCAGGAGCTCAACATGGTAGAGACCCTGAACGTGAAGGCACTGGGGTGCAGCACGCCCGAGAGCATCCACGCCATGGTAGAGGCCAAGAAGCTCGCCTTCGCCGATCGTGAAGCCTACGTGGCAGACCCGGAATTCGTCGACGTGCCCATAAAAGGGCTGCTGTCCAAGGAGTACGCCCGGGAGCGGGCGGCAACGATCGATCTCGAAGCAGCGGGCCGGCACGTCACGGCGGGCGACCCATGGCGATATCAGGGCGGTGCTCCCAATGGCAGGCGCCAAAAGGTAAAGGTCTCCCCCGAGCGGGAGGATACCACCTGCTTCTGCGTGGTGGACCGCTGGGGCAACGCGGTGTGCCAGCTACAGAGCATCCAGAGCTCCTGGGGCTCCAGCCTTATCGCCGGGGACACAGGCATACTGCTGAATAACCGTATGACCTACTGGCACCTGGACCCGGACCACGTCAACTGCCTGGAGCCGGGCAAGCGGGTGCGCCATACCATGAATCCGGTTATGGTCTTCGCGTCCCCCGGAGACGGAGGCACCGCTCCGGGTAATCTGGTCCTCGTTTGCGGCACGCCCGGCGCCGACACTCAGGTACAGACCAACCTCCAGGTCATCACCCACGTTCTCGACTTCGGCATGACCGTGGTGGAGGCGGTGGAAGCGCCGCGCTGGCGACACGCGCAGGACAACACAGAGTCCACAATTCCCCACACCTGCGACGAAGAGCTGCAGCTGGAGGGCCGATTCCCCTCCGCGGTGCGCGAAGGCCTGCGACGGCGGGGCCATGTCCTGAACGTACTGGGCGACTGGGAGGGGCCCGGCAGCGAGATGATGATTCAGGTGGACGCGGACGCGGGCGTTCTCATGGGCGGGGCCGACCCCCGCCGCGACGGGTATGCCATAGGCTGGTGATCATGCTCGCCCCCTCTCTAACTCTCCCCCATCAAGGGGGAGAGGAAAAACTTCAGCTGTTCCCCATCGAGGGGCAGACGATTTTTGACATGAGGTCAATTAGCGACGCTAAGGAATCAACAGGAGGAAGGCCGTGACCTACGGATGCACCCTGCCGAACCGAGGGGCCCTGGCCGGGCCTGAGAACTTGCGCAGCTTGGCCACTCGAGCCGAAGAGCTTGGATTCGACCACGTGTGGGTGAGCGACCACATCGTCATCCCCACCAACATCAGCTCTGCATATCCGTACTCCCCGACGGGAGCCTTTGCATCCGACCCATCACAACCCTACTGCGAGGCCCTGTCGGCGTTGAGCTACCTGGCCGGATGTACCAAGCGAGTCAAGCTGGGCACCCATGTGCTGGTGCTTCCTTACAGGGAGCCGGTCCTCACGGCCAAGATAGTCTCCACGCTAGACTATATGTCCGGCGGGCGGGTAATACTGGGCATAGGTGTCGGCTGGATGAAGGAGGAGTTCGAGGCACTCGGGTTGAGCACCTTCGCCGAGCGTGGCAGTGTGAGCGACGAGCACATCCGCATCTTCAGAGCGCTCTGGACCAAGGAGGACCCCGAGTTCCAGGGCAGGCACTACCAATTTTCGGGGGTCAAGTTCCATCCCAAGCCCGTGCAGGCGCCGAACCTTCCGATTTGGGTGGGGGGCCACACGCCCGCGGCGATCAGGCGGGCCGCCCGCCTGGGGGATGGCTGGATGCCCATCGGCCTCAGACCGCCGGCCGAGCTGGAGCCCGAAGAGATGGCGGACCATATCGACAACCTGCGTGAATTGACCGAAAAGGCGGGACGCCCTCCCGAGGCGGTCGAAGTGACCTTCAGCACCAACATAGCCTTCGGCACATCCGGGGGAGGTCCCAGGCGCTCCTTGACGGGCAGCGCGGAGGAGATAGGGGCCGACCTGGTCCTGTACCAGCAGGTGGGCGTGCAGAACTTTATATTCGGATTCGAGGGCGACTCGGTGGAGCAAGTCATGGAAAACATGGACCGCTTTGCCACCGAGGTAAGGCCCCAGCTGACCTGACTTCACTTCAGCTCTACCGGTCCATTCCGACGTCATACACTCCAGCCCGACGATGGACCTCGCCGGGATGTCATTCCCCATTGGGTAATTCCAAGTGGCGTTTTCCGAGCATCCGTATAGCCAGCGGGACTTGAAAAAGTCCTACCCGTGTGTAAAGATAGGCCCATGAGGATAGGGGCCTTTGAGATTCGCGAGCCCGTTCCCGAGCTCCGCCATCCCCACGTCTTCACCAAAGTACGCCCGTGGGTGGACGTCGGCAGTGCGGTAACCATCGCCCTGAGCCGGCTGGAGCGCCACTTCGGAGCCAATGAATTGGGAAGGCTGGCCAGACCGGGGAACTTTTTCGACTTCACCAGGTACCGTCCCACCATCCGGCTGGTGGATGGGCGGCGAGAGGTTACCATCCCCAACAGCATCATCAACTACGCCCAGACCGAGGAAGGGCCCGATTATCTGTTCTTTCACTTGCAGGAACCCCATGCCTTTGGAGAAGATTACACCGATTCCGTGCTGGAGGTCTTCAAGTACTTCGGAATTAGTCGCCACTGCAGGCTAGGCGCGATGTACGACGTGATGCCTCACACGAGGCCGTTGGTAGTCACTGGAGATACCGGAGGCGTGCCGACCAAGGGCAACATGGGCGACCTCCGCATGCGGCGGAGCACCTACCAGGGCCCCACCTCCATCATGAATCTGGTCAGCGACGGGTTGACCAAGTTGGATATGGAGATCGGTACCCTGAACTTCATGGTACATCTGCCCCAGTACCTGCAGCTTGAGGAGGACTACGCGGGTGCTGCGCGGCTGCTCGAAGTCCTATCCGATATATATGACATACCTGCAGACCTGCTACCTACCCAGAAGGGGAAGCAGCAGTACGGTGAACTGGACAAGGCCGTAGAGCGTAACTCCGAGCTCCAGGCGCTGGTCAAGCGCATGGAGTCCCAGTACGACGATGAGGAGGCCTCCCGGGAGCGAGAGGGCCCCCCATCCCAGCCCCTATCGCCAGAGGTGGAGCGTTTCCTACAGGAAATGGACCAGCGCTTCACCGACCCGGGCGAGACCAGCTAACCCCGCAGAGGTCGGGCTACCCCGCTCTAGGCAGACGACTCCCGAACCCGAGCCCATGATATCTGTCGGGCACGCCGGTACGGCCCCGTTCATGGCAAAAGGCGGCTCCGGGTAAGGCGCGCTCCCTCGGGCTTGGCGCAGACGAGCAGTCCCTCCTATAATGAAGTAGATGGGGCAGGCCATGGAAAGAGGTCCAGGTCCAAGGGGACTACGATGGACATGACCTTTCAAAGAGGCGACCGGCATAGGCCCAAAGGGCATGCCCTGGCCTACTTTCGCGTCCTGTCGGAACCCGATGTACTCTACGCAACCTACATCATAACCCTCCCCATCGAGGTGGACTTCTCCAAGTACGTCCCTCCCTTCCTGTCGTCCCACCTTGGCAGCGCGCCGTTGAATGACCTGTCCGCCTTCTCGTTGCCACCGGTGCCCGAAAAAGTTGGCAGCTACGGCCAGCTGGAGCATCTCGCGGAGGTAAGGGACGATGACCTGCTCGACGCCGGCACCATGAACTCCTTCGACTTGCCAGACATGATGCAGTTGGTTGGCGACATGGTACGGCAGTACGCTCAGCTATGGTCCGACTATGCCAAGCCGGAGGCGGCCCCTGAGCAAGGGGAGGCGCCGAGAGAGCTCGGTGAGCCCTCTGGCGTCACCGAGGTGCTGTACAGCCTGATGAACGAGCGGGACCGTCTGGCCGACCTGGCCAGCCTGGTGAGCAAGCTGCGCTTCGCCATAGAGGGTAGCGACAAGCAAATGGGACAAGAGACCAAGGAGGAGATAGAGATCCTGGGCCGTTACCTCCCTGAGCACTTTCAGATATCCAGGCTCCTTAGTGCAGCCATGGACTACTCCGCTCGTGGCGCACAGCTCGCCCAGCTCTACCTGGACCGGTGCTACAAGCTCTCCAACCGCGATGACGCTGGCGCCAAGGACCTGGATGACAAGATCGACATCCTTACGGCCTAGGAGCGGCGGTTACCCTTATTAAGGCCCAGCGCCAAGAAGCTACCCGCCCCATGGCGGGGCCACGTAAGCTTCAGCCCCCAGAAGTGGAGTAGAGGTGTACCTATCCCATCTCAGCCTGACCAGCTTCCGTAATTTTGTCCAGCTGAATCTGGACTTGCCGGAGGGCGTGGTATTCCTTGTGGGTGGCAACGCCCAGGGCAAAACCAGCCTCATGGAGGCCATATACCTCCTCGCCATTGCCAGGTCCTTTCGCGCGGACAACGAACACGAGGTGGTAAACTGGCACGCCTCTGGGGAGGGCGGATTTGCCCTGGTAACTGGGACGGTCCAAAAGCAGGACGAAAGGCTGGACGTATACATAGGCTACCAGCGCGTTTCGCCATCGGACGCCCCACCCGGCGGTTCTTCCCAGGACAGTCGGCAGACCCCGGGAAGAAGATCGGTTGGGGTTCGGAAGCAGATAAGAGTCAGCAGGGTGAGGCGCACCGCCGCCGATCTGGTAGGGATGGTGAATGCCGTCCTGTTCAGCGCCGACGACATAGAGCTGGTTCACGGCCCACCCTCCCTCAGGCGACGCTATCTCGACATCCTGATGTCCCAGCTAGATCGCTCATACCTGAAGGCGCTCCAGCGCTACCAGCGCATCGTCCATCAAAGGAACAGGCTCCTCCGTATGCTGCAGGAACGGAGGGCTAAGGAGGACGAGCTGGCCTTCTGGGATCAGGAGCTCATCAAGGAGGGCTCGTGGATCGTGCAGCGGCGTGATGGGGCCATGTCCACCCTGGGCGGCCTCTGTCGTGAACTCCAGCTAGAGTTAACGGGTGGGGCGGAAGAGTTGACAGTGGAATACAGGCCCAGCGTCCCACTCCACAGTCAGGCGGGGACCGGTGAGGATACGGCCCAGAATTTCGCGAAGGCCCTGGAGGCCTCCAGGAAGAGGGAGTTTCAACTGGGTTCAACGGTGGTGGGACCCCATCGCGACGATTTTAGCCTGCTTGTAGACGGCTCGGACATGGGCACCTACGCCTCCAGGGGGCAGGCGCGGACAATAGCCCTCACGCTGAAGCTGGCCGAGGCCGCCTATCTGGGTTCAGCCAGGGCCGACGGGCCCATAGTGCTGCTGGACGATGTTCTGTCCGAGTTAGACTCCTTTCGCAGGGACCGGGTCCTGGATAAGTCACTTCAGTACCAGCAGGTAATAATCAGCGCCACGGACCTGGAGCCCATCCAAAAAAGCCACCTTTCGGATGCAGCCTGCTACTCAGTGGAAGGGGGCCACGTCACCCGGCTCGCGTCCCCAGCAGGCTCCACCACGTCCCCCGCATAATTCAGCGAGTGCTTTGCCACGGAAGCGCCACCAGCCGCGCCACGCTAGAGGGCCAATACCAGGTGGGCAACGTCGTGCAAGACGTGCGAGGATTCGGGATTGTAAAGGACATTGGTTTGCGCCGCATTGTGGGCCAGTTGGGATCCAAGCCTCGGCATGGCACTGAGGGAGCGGACCCGTCGGTAGACTAGGCGGGAACTATTCACGCGGGCCGCTGACCATCGCCACCCTCAGGGTCATCGCGCGCATCGGATGGCCCGTCCGCATCGCGTACCAGGTTTCCTCCGGCAAGGTCCTCTGCAGTCCACCCTTCGGGGAACCGGAGGCTCCGCACGGGGTAGTTGATCACGATGCCCTCTTGTTTGAGCCGCTGGTGCAGCCTCTCCATCAGGGCCGTCCTCAGCCCAAAGCCGGCAAAGCGGTCTTTAGCCTGGACGAATAGCCAGAAATTAACGTTGGACTCGCTGAAGCTATCGAAGCCGAACCATCCCCCGTACTCTTTGACGGCAACCTCCGGGTTCTCATCCAGCACCTCGTCCATAACCTCTTTGCAGACCCGCTCCACTTGATAGAGGTCGCTGTCGTAGCTCACCCCGCAGGTCAGGTAGACGTTGACGGCCGGATTGGGACGTTGATAGTTGGTGATGATGGTCTCGGTAAACTTGGAGTTGGGGATCACCACCAGATTGTTGCCCCAAGTGCGAATCCGGACGCTTCGCCAGCCTACCTCCAGCACGTAACCCGTGATACCACCCTCCAGCTCTATGTAGTCGCCGGGTGAGATAACGCCCTCCGTCATCACGTAGGTCCCGGCGAAAAGGTTGGCCAGGGTCGGTTGGATGGCCAGGGCCACCGCCAGTCCCCCGAGCCCAAGTCCAGCTATCAACGGAGTGACGTCAATGCCCACCTGGTCCAGCACCAGCAACGCCCCCAGACCGTAGACCAGCGCTACAGCACTCCTTCGGAACAGGGGAACCAGCCCCATGTCGAGGATGTGGCTGGTGCGCTGTGTCATATTCTCCACGTACCAGTCGAAGGCCCTGGAGATAATTGAGGCTACCGCCATAACCCCCAGGACGATTCCAAGGGCACCGGCCACGGTATTTACGGCATCCTGCTGGCCGCCGGTCAAGTCCAGGGGAACTGTGAGGGCCAGGAAGGCGCCCAGGACAACCAACCCCATGGTGATGGGCATTCGTGTCGCCCGCACGATTCTGGAGTCCAGGTCGGTGGGGGTCAAGTTCGTAAGGCGGAGGATGAGGGGGAACAAGAGTTTGTTGAAGACTACCGCCACAACCAGGGAAAAGGCGAAGATGGACGCCGCAATCGTGGGGTCCAGCCAGAGGGGGTCCCCTAGTCCAAAGCGAGGCTCATAAGAGTACATGAGCTCGTGTTGCTCCGTGAGGGAATGGTCTGGTCGAAAGCTCTAACTGGTACGACTGATCAAACTCCAGGGATCCGCAGCTGCACTCCGGCCTTCTCCTCCTGGAGCTTGGCCACCGAGTCCGAGTCCTGCTCACCCCATCCTCGGAAGAGCGCCTGCACGTACTGCTGGTCGACCATGTTGGACAGTTCCATGGAAAGGCCCATCTCCCGCCCCAGGTCGGTCGCCAGGCGTATATCCTTTGCAGACAGGGACGTGGCGAAGCCCGGCTCGAAGTTGCCCTTAAAGAGGAACCTGGGAAGCTTTTCCGTGATCCTGCGGCAGCTGCCCGAACCGTTGGATATCACGTCCGCCAGGACCGCCAGGTCAACCCCGGCCTTTACCCCCAGGGTCAGGCTTTCCGCCAGGAGCACACCCGTCCCCATGCTGATCAGATTATTGCAGATCTTGCATACCATGCCGTTCCCGACGGGGCCGCAGTACACCACGTGGCTGCCGATGGCATCCAGGGCCGGCTTAATCTGAACGAAGGCCGCCTCATCACCCCCCACCATGACGGCCAGTGTGGCCGCGGCGGCGCCGAACACGCCGCCGCTCACCGGGGCGTCAAGGACCGCGACGCCCTTATCCTTACAGACATCGTAGATGTGCCGGATAACGGCGGGAGAGTTCGTCGACAGGTCCGCGTATATGGTACCCGGTTCGGAGGACTCCAGGATCCCGCCCTCACCCAGGACCACCGCTTCCACGTCCCTGGGAAGGGGCAGCGAGGTAAAGACCACGTCGTTGCCGGCGACGGCCGCTCCGGGGGCGTCCGCCCAGTCGGCACCCATCTCCAGAAGGTTGGTGGCTGCCTCCCGCCGCAGATCGTGGACGGTAAGCTGGTGGCCCGCCCTAATCAGGTTCACGGCCATGGGGTTGCCCATGTTGCCGGTGCCAATAAATCCTATCTTCATGGCGATACCGCCCTCACTATACCTGGGTGGAGATATGCGCCCACGAACGTATGGAGAAATCGCCAGACCATTCGCGAAGACTAGCTTTGCACAAGCTCCCGGACCGCCTCGGTGAAGGCTGGAAGCACCTTTTGCCAGTCGCCAACTACCCCGTAGCGCGACTCCTTGAAAATGTTGGCTTCAGCATCCCGATTTATGGCCACGATCACCTTCGCACCGGAGCATCCGGCCATGTGCTGACTCGCGCCAGATATGCCGACGGTTATGTAAATGTCCGGTGTAATCGCCTTCCCGGTGAGCCCTATCTGCCAGCTATGGGGGACCCAGCCCGAGTCCACCGCCGCACGGGACGCGCCGAGTCCCGCACCCAACACGCTCGCCAGCTCCTCCAACTCCTTGAAGGGTTCTGGTCCACCCAACCCACGGCCGCCTGCCACCACTATGCGGGCGTCCTCCATCTTAATGCCCTCGGCCTGCTCCTCGACCTTTTCCACCATCTTTACCTTCGACATCGAGGGGTCCAGATTCACACCGACGGGCTCGACCTCTCCTTGCCTTGTATCGTCGGGCTCCAACGGCTCGAACGCCTTGGGCCTAACGGCCGCCATCTGGGGCGTGCCAGCGCAGGCCACGGTGGCCATTGCGCTTCCACCGTACACCGGTCGATCGGCTAGAAGCCTCTTGCTCTCCGAGTCTATCCTGACGTCAAGACAATCCTGGGCCAGACCCACTCCCAAGCGAAATGCCAGCCGCGGCGCTACTTCTCTCCCGGTAACGGTGCGTCCAATCAACAGGACCTCGGGACTTGCCTGGCGGCACAGCGCCTCCAGGGCCGCCAGGTGCAGTTCCGCCTGGAAGCCATCCAGCAGGCGATTACACACGGTGTAAACCCTGTCGGCCCCAAAACTGAAGGCTTCCTTCGCCGGCTCCGCCAGCTCCCCTCCCAGGAGGCCCATGGCCAGTTCCTGACCCAGATCATCGGCCAGCCTGCGGCCTGCGGCAAGGACCTCCTTGCTCGTGACAGAAAGGTGTCCCTCCCCGACTTCACCTACCACCAGGACTCCAGAAGATTCCATAGACAGGGCCTCCCGAGGTTCCCATTTGGCACCTGACCCTACACAGGGCCGGAGGCGCCCATGGCTCAACCTAAATCAGTTTCGCCTCCCGCAACTTGAGGGCCAGCTGGCGTCCCGCGTCCTCCTCGTCATCGCCCTCGATAAACTCACAGCTCCTCTCACGCTCGGGCACATAGAGATCCACCAGCTTTACCAGAGGCTTTAACTGTGAAACGTCTAGCCCTAGGTCTTCGACAGTCCATATAGTAGGCTTCTTACGGGTGGCCGCCATTATGCCTCGAAGGGTGGGGTACCGCGGCTGGCCCAGCTCATTACTGACTGTAACTAGGGCTGGCATCGGCGCCTCCATAACCTCGTACCCCTCGGGTATAACCTGCTCCACAGTGACCTTCCCATCTCCCACCTCTACTTTCCTGGCGATGGGCAAGCAGGGTACTCTCAGGAGCTCAGCCACTCCCAGCGGCACCTGGGAGTTGTCCCAGTCCGACGCCTGCCGCCCGGCGATAATCAGGTCGAATTCCCCCAGCTTTTTTATTGCCGCGGCCAGGACCTGGGCGGTAAAGGTGCTATCGATGAGGTTCCTGTACGCTTCATCCTGAAGCAGTACCAGCTCGTCTGCGCCCATGGACAAGGGCTTCTTCATGACATCCAAGGAGAAGGCCGTGCCCATCGATACCACCGTTATCGAGGCACCCTCAGCGTCCTTGATCCTCAGGGCGGCTTCCACGGCGTTCTCATCGAACCCGTTGACCACGGGGGGTATGCTGGCGGGCGTAGTCACCTCCCTGCTCTCCCTATCCACACGGAAGGCGGACGCGGGCATTTCGGGGTCGATGACCTGCTTGGCCAGGACCACTATGTTCATCGGCATGACGTACGCCCTCTGGTCCAGCCGCTGTCTGAAGCCGGCTTCAGACCATGCTGAAATATAGCACCGGGGCCATATGCTGTCAAATGAGAGACTCTCAGAATAATCCCCTACCCCAACCCATTATCCTATCGCTGCCGGAAGCCACCACGCCGCCGCTGGGCCAGGTACACCACGAGGATGGCCGCCGGAATGGAGACCATAATCATTCCCAGAAGCACCACGGCCGTTACTGGTCCCACCCCGACCACGGCGTCCAGCTGGTGCTTGATCCAGCCCAGGAGGTCGGGGTCCCCCGCCTCTGGATGGTGGGCAAGCAATGAAAGTAGCGGCACCTTACATGGTCTCCGGGGACGGATGCAGCGCGGCGCGAGCCAGATACCTGGTAGAGTATTTCTTCTCGCGGATGGAGAAGGTCGTCATGCTGGCCCATGCAAGAGCCAGTCCACATATGGTAAAGGGGATCACGTAGGAGCCTGTGGCATCGTATATTATTGCCGCCAGCAGCACGCTGATGGACCCTCCCACCTGGTGAGCGAAGAACGCTACGCCGGTCAGCGTGCCCAGGTTCCTGAGCCCGTATATGTCCGCGGTGAGGGACATGGTCACGGGCGCCGTGGCCACCCACGAAAATCCCGCTACGCAGACGAACCCCCACAGGCTCCATGCGCCGGGCGCCAGCAGCAGCACCGCGTACCCGACTCCCCTCATAGCATACACCGCGGCCAGCAGGTTCTTGCGGCCATATCTGTCCGATAGGGCGCTCAAGGTGATGACGCCAATGGCAGAGCCAGCCCCAACACGGCACTCCCGAGGACCACCCAGGTAACGCGCCAGCTGGTGAAGTCCATCATGTAGGCTGAGAAGGGGACCAGCACCAGCCCTCCCAGTGCCGCTCCGGCGGTCGCTATTCCTAGGGCGGTGGCTCTCCGGCGGCGGAACCACTTTGCCAGCAGGGCGCTGGTGATGTTTAGCGACCCGCCACTCATGGCGATGGACATCACCACGCCGTATATCAGGACAAGGAACACGATGTGGAACGTCAGGCTGAGGCTGACGGTAAACAGCCCGATGGCGGCGAGGTTCACCAGAATCACCCGCCTCCCACCCACTCGGTCGAAGAGGCGCCCGATAAAGGGCTGGCTGAGCCCGCCCACAAGCGTGGCGGTGAAAAAGGCCACGGCGATGGTGGTCCGGTCCCAGCCGAACTCATTCTCCATGGGTACCACGAACACTCCAAACCCGTTTCGGGCACCCATGGTCACAAAGGAGATGAAAAACGTGACACCCAGGATGAACCAGCCGTAGTAGATGGCGGGAGGAGTCGAGGTCTTTTCCAATACAGTGGCTTTTCCGCCAGGGTCCTTATCTATGTGCTGCTCCCAGGTTTCCGGGAGACGGCAGCCTCAAGGCGCCGCCGTGACACGCCCGACCTCAGGTGGGGCTCCGGGTGGTACCCAGGGACGAGTCTGCCGCAAGGTTAGCACCAAGGGCCAGCCAGTACAAGGTGCGGAAGCCTCAGGTTGTAGATGGCCCGGCCGCGTCTCTGGCGGCGTTTTCGCCGGCGATCTTGCCGAAGACTGCCCCAGCCATCAGCCCAGAACCGCCGGGATAGTTGTAGTAAAAGAGCCCGCCCAGCAACTCGCCGGCGGCGTACAGGCCCGGGATTGCCTCGCTCTGGCAGTCCTGCACCTGGCCTCGGGCGTTGATTTTAAGCCCACCGAAGGTAAAGGTTATACCACAGGTAACGGCGTAGCCCAGGAAGGGCGGTGTATCTAACGGAAGGGCCCAATTCGTTTTGGGAGGCTCGATCCCAACGGTGCCCTTCCCATCCAGTATGGTGGGGTCATACTCCCCGTCCTGCACCGCCGCGTTATAATCCCGCACCGTCCGCGCCAGACCCTCCGGGTTAATATCAAGCCTTTCGGCCAGGCCTTCGATGGTGCTGGCCGTAGCCATGGTGACCTGGGGTATGCGGTACTCATCCCTCAGCAGGTGCTTCACCCTTTCGTCGAATATCTGGAAGGCCACGCCCCTGGGCTGGCGTAATATCTCACGGCCATATATAACGTAGGTATAGTTGCGGAAGTCGGCTCCCTCGTCCACGTACCTCTCCCCATCTACATTGACCATCAGGCCGAAGGGATAGGAGTGCTTTTGATATAGCTCGGTAACCGCCCGGTCCCCGTAAGGAGGGGCATTTAGGTCCCAGGCAACAGCGTGGCAACCGCTCCAGTGGCCAAAGGGTTGGGCCCCTATATCCAGGGCTGCCAGGATGCCGTCCCCCATGTTGTAGGGTATGCCCCGCACCTTAGCCAGCTCCCAACCCGGCCCCAGGTAGCGGGCTCGCATCTCCGCGTTTGATTCAAAGCCCCCGCAGGCCAGCACCACCGCCTTGCCCTGAATGTCCTCAAATCCCTCAGCTCCCTGGACCTTGACCCCCGAGACCCGCCCCATCTTATCCTGGAGGAGCTTGATCCCCCTCGCCCGATAGCGTATCTCCACGCCCATCGTCTCTGCTACCTGAAACTGCTGGTCGGATAGCCCCTTCCCAGCCCCCACCGACTCCACCACCAAGCCTCCCCAGAACCTGTACTTGTCCCCTACCTTGAAGGCCTGCCTCCCAAACGAGAGTACGAATCGTACCCCCTTCTCCCGCAGCCACACCAACGTAGGGTGAGACCGGCTCACCAGGAGCTGGGCGAGCTCGGGGTCCGAATGGCCCGCGGTAACCCTCATCAGGTCGCCATAATAGTCGTCTTGGGAGTATCGGCCCACGTCCACAGACCGCTCCTCCTCGGAGGACATGTCAGGGACCAGGGCTTTGATATCCTCTATCCCGTCATATGCGCAACGAATAATGCCACCGGTAAAATAGGTATTGCCCCCGCGGAAATACTCCGGGGCCTTCTCCAGGACAAGGGTCTTTGACCCCTGCTCGCGAGCCGCAACGGCGGCGCACAGGGCGGCGTTGCCGGCCCCCATTACAATCACATCGTACTGACTGCTCACATCGCACCCCGTAAAAAGCATACCATCCTGAGTCTGTCTACCCCGCCATCCACCCATTGCCGGTTGCGTCTTGCGTACCCAACAGATGATAGTGGTTTTGGGTACTGACCACAAGAGTCGGGGATTTTGCCAGTTTCTGGGGTAGATAAGGGCTTGTCAGGATCGGAAAAAGGGCTTATACTCTGTTACCAGTTTGTGGGCTGTGCCCGCGCCAGTGTATGTTGGAAAGCAGGCAGGATAACCGGCTGGTAGATGGTCTTACAGCAAAAGGAGGTCTAATGTCACGGTACAAAATCCTGGCAACGCTTCTAGTGGTGGGACTACTCTCGTTGATTATCCCTCTTACTATAGTCTTGGCCCAGAGGGGCGCGGGTACCGTCACTATCAGGGATAGCGACCCTGATCCCTTTACCGTTGTGCTCAGCGACACGGCCACGATCGTAGCAAAGGGCGTGTCCGCACTGCCACCCGATAAGATCTATGAAGGCTGGCTGATCTCCGACGACGGAGCGAGGAAACAGAGCACAGGCACGGCCAGGCCCAATGACGAAGGCGACATAAGCATGACCTTCAAGCTGGGTGGCGCCAACGCTGGGGAGAACTTGATCGGCGCCTTCAGCACCTTCGTGGTAACCGTGGAGCCAACGGTCGATGCCGACCCCAGGCCTTCCGATGAGGTGGTCGCCAAGGTAACCATCCCCGCCGGAGGGATGAGCCATGTACGGCACTTGCTGTTTTCGCTGGGGGGAAACCCTGAGTACAAGTCGGGCTTCCATGCCGGCACCCCCAAGGGCATCACCGTTGGCCTCAGGGAGCAGGCCGCCGATGCCCTCAAACACGCCGGGTTTTCCGCCGGTTCCACAGACCTCGCGGGCGTACATATATATGCCCAGCACGTTATAAACATGATCGAAGGGGAGGGAGGCGCCAACTACGATGGAACGACCTACAAAGGAGATGGATTCGGCATCCTGAAATACGCCGCCAACTCATCCAGACACGCTGGCTTAGCGGCGTCTGGAGCGCCCAGCAACACAACGTTAGTAGAAAACCACCAGAAGGTAATAAGCTCCTCCGACAAGGTGGCGGCCTGGGCTACATTGGCCCGTGACAAGGCCCTGCAGGCGCGGGCCACCGATAACCTCACTGCCGCCAGGATTTTTATCGGCAACGCCCAATCGGACCTGGAGGTGGCGCTGGCCAGGGCCAAGGAAGCCTATGTAGCGGCCCAAAACATGAGCACCTATGAGTTCACCATCTCCCTGGATGGTGTCGCCGCCGATCCCAAGCTGCCCCCCACGGGGGACACCATCGTTCCCAATATCGCCCTGGCTGGCCTGGTAGTAGGGGCATTCCTCCTCCTGAGTGGAGCCTTTATGTACCGCCGCAGCAGACGGCGCGCATAGTTAGCGCCGAAGTCCCGAAATAGAACGGACCAAGGTTAGCCCCCGGACAGATGTCCGGGGGCTAACTCTTGCTACGGTAGACCATCCGAGACGGTCCTAGTAATAAGCACGCCCGGAACCAGGTCGAACCCCTCCTCGGTTACGGGGTCCGTGTCCCGTTTGAAGCTCTCGCAGACGGCGTAGAGCGGTAGGAGTCCATGGGCGCCACACGCAAGTGCGAGCGTAGGCCAGCCGTTCACGATGGCGCCGTCGGGCAGGAGCTTGTCGGCGCCAACCAAGGCCATGTCGGCCCTCTTGACCCCCTGGTGGATCAGACTGTCGGACACCACCTCGCCCGTTATGCCCAGGCGCAGTACGTCATCTAGCAGCCTCTCTCCATAGCTTACACCACCTACCCGCGACTCCACCGCCAGCACCTTCAACCCCTTGCCCATTGTCGCGGCGGCCTCGAAGGAGCGCAGCACCGTCGAGCTATAGCTGCAGGTAATGATGCTGGCTCCGTCGAACACCAGACCCGCGACCCTGCGGGCCGTTTCTACGGAGGCCGCTTCCATCTCCTCCAGGAGCCTCCGTTCGAGGACCAGGGGATCCTGGCTTTCCTCACTACTCTCCATGCCCTGGATGAACCGGGCAACCATGTTCTTGATGGACGCCATGGCCGGCCTGGCGTCAGCCAGAAGCATCGAGACCTCCCTCAGACCTGGATGGAAACCCCTGCCCGGAGGAAGTACCTGGGCGGCCATCACCAGGGTGCTCACCGCCTCCCGTGCCAGGTGGGTGGCGCCGTGCACCCGGTCGTCGCGAATACCATCTATTCTTCTGGCGATCTTTGGGGGCAGCGCAGACGCTCCCATGTCTCCTTCAGCCTCGGCACCGTGTCGAAGTCGGCCATCTCCTCCGGCTCTATCCAGCAGGAGTCGCTGTGTTCCCAGTCCAACCGAATCAGGTGTGGGTCGTCAACCCGAAAGCGAAAGGGATGCACCAGCCAGGACATGCCCAAACTCTCATCGGTCACCCGGAGTGGCTCCCCACTCCTGACAAGCTCAACGTCTCCGGCAGCAAGGCCAGTCTCCTCGGCTATCTCCACGTACGCCTGGTCCAGAGGAGAGGGCCCCTCTATGGACCCACTAACGCATGCCCACTTGCCCTAGTGGACGCTGACCATCTCGCTGCGCCGCAGGAGCAGGATTCGCCCTCGATGCTCCAGAAAACAGGTCACCACCTTCCTGTTGCCCATCATTCCTCCAGGTCCCGAAATAGGGGCGCCGCCCGGACATTATATATGCGGTCGGGCTTTCCTTAACACACCCAGAGGACTCTGATACAATTGATGCCGTCCCTCACAGGGTGTTGTATAGCCAATTCCTAGTCTCAGGAGGTGACCCGTGAAGGCGCTAATTGGTGGAACCCTTATAGACGGAACGGGCCGGGAACCCCTGGCCGATTCCGGTGTCGTCGTAAACGACGACGGCCGCATCGAGGCGGTGGGGCCACGAGAGGCCATCACAGTACCTCCTGGTGCCGAGGTTATCGATCTCACCGGCAAGACCCTGCTGCCGGGGCTAATAGACTGCCACGACCACCTGGCTTCAATGGGGTACGACCTGGTGTCGCGGTGGGGGCTGCATGAGCCCCAGAGCGTACGGTACATCCGCACGGCCAAGGTGCTGGAACGTACCTTGCTGACGGGCTACACCACCGTTCGGGATGCGGGATGGCTAGATGCGGGGTTCAAGATGGCCGTGGATGAAGGACTCATCCCGGGGCCCCGCCTCGTGGTTGCCACCAGCCCAATTTCCCCCACGGGGGGCCTAGCGGACCGCTCCAGCCCCTCAGGCCATCCCCAGCCCGAGCCCTCGGACCCCTACCTGCCCGTCGGAGTTGTCAACGGTCCGGACGAGGTGCGGGCGATAGTGCGGAAGGTGGTGAGGTTGGGGGCCGACGTGATCAAGTTCGCCACCACCGGGGGCGCAAGCTCAAAGCTCGGCCATGGCCCCAAAGACGTGGAGTTCGGTGACGATGAGGTCCGCACGCTGGTTGACGAGGCCCACGCCCTGGGAAAGAAGGCCATGTGCCACGCTCTAGGTGGACCAGGCCTGCGGCGGGCCATCGAGGCCGGTGCGGACTCCATCGAGCACGGCACCTACCTGGATGAGGACCCAGACCTGCTCAAGATGATGGTCGACAAGGGTACCTTCTTCGTGCCTACATTCACCGTCTACATCTATCACGGGCAAAGCGGCACTCCCCACGGACAGGCCCGGGCCCAGGCACTACGCACTCACCACATAGAGAGCGTCCAGTTCGCCCTAGCCGCGGGCGTAAAGGTGGTGGCGGGGACGGACGCGGGGGGATGGGGCCACCCGAACAACGCCAAGGAACTCCAGTGCCTGGTGGAGGCGGGGATGACACCCATGCAGGCCCTGGTGGCAGGCACCAGCTGGGCCGCGGAGTGCCTGGGTCTGGAAAAGGAGGTCGGCGCTGTACAGACGGGAAAAGCCGCCGACCTGGTGGCAGTGGAAGGTGACCCCCTGAAGGACATTACCCTACTGCAAGATGAACGCCGCGTCGCTTTGGTCATGAAGGCCGGCGATCTGTACGTAAACCGGCTGGCTGAGGAAAGGGTAGAAGCTTTGCGTGGGTGAGACCTCCGGAGGGTGGTAGGTCACACACAGGCGCAGGGCACCCTGTGAGGTTCGCGACGACTGGTATAACAGAGCCCTAGGTCCTGGCCCTATAGATCTCCACGGCCGCGCCCGATACCACCGCACCCTTTATGGGCGGGCGGGTCTTCGTCACACGCACTTTCACCGCCCGGATTGGAAAGGAGTCTAGCGCCCTGCGTGCGATGTCCTCGGCCAGCGCCTCCAGCAGATTTTTCTGCTGCCCCTCCAATACCTCCTTGACCAAGCGGTACAGGTGGGTATAGCTCACGGTATCTTCCGGTTCATCCGACCTTCCAGCGTCCAACAGGTCAAGCTCCGCCTCCAGGTCCACCTGGAAGGGCTGGCCGAGCGACCGCTCCTCCGGGCTACTCCCGTGGTAGCCATAGAACTGCATGCCTTCAACTATTATCCGGTCGGAAGTCAATCCGAACCTCCGTCCTACCTCTTTCGGGCAATCGTGCCGGCTTCGGCCAGCAGATTACGGGCCCGCTTGACCACCGGCACATCTATCATCCTGCCATCCAGGGCTGTAGACCCTCGGCCTTCGGCCTCGGCCCGGTCCCACGCCTCCACCACCCTGCGAGCGTACTCCAGATCGTCCGGTCTGGGGCTGAATGCCGCATTTATGATCTCGAGCTGGCCCGGATGTATCGCGAACTTCCCCTTGAATCCCAGCTTCAGGGCCACCTCGGTGTCCCTCTGGAGCGCTTCCAGGTCTCGATACCCGACGCAGGGACTGTCCAGGGCCGCAACCCCGGCCGCCCGGGCAGCCACGGCTACCATGGACCGTGGGAAGTACACTTCCTCACCGGTGTCGGTACGCTGCAGCCCCATGTCGTCGGTGTAGTCTTCGGCCCCGAAGGCCAGCCCCACTATTCTGGCAGAGGCGGCCGCAGCCTCCGAGACCCTCATGACTGCCCGCGAATTCTCTATCCATGGCACCATCCTGAGGTGGCCCCGCTCAAGGCCGGCCTCCACCTCCAGCGTGGATGCCATCCTGTCGTACTCCCGTATATCCCACGCGGACTCAACCTTCCCGACGCTAAATCCATAAAGATGAGGCCCCATCACGGCTGAAAGTTCGTCGCGCGTAAGCCCCGTGTCCAATGAGTTCAGCCTGACCATGATCTTTTGGCCCTGCTGAGAGAGGGTGGGCACCATCTCCCTCACGACCTGCCTGGCGTTCAACTTCTCCGCCGGTGGTACCGAGTCCTCCAGGTCCGCAACGATGACATCCGCATCGAAGCCCCTGGCCTTCTCCAGCATGTCCCGCCGGTTGCCTGGGACAAATATGAGGCTTCGCAAGAGCTCCACTAGCGGCCTCCTGGGGGCTGGTCAGACGAGACTGCGATATAGCGCGTAGTATACCATCCGTCGGGGTGCCCCGGTAGGTCGTGGTGAATTCCATGAGTTACGTTGACAACCTGGGGCTAGAGTAATAGCTGGGTATCAGATATAATGGGCGCATTCACAGACGAGGGCGAAGCTTTGGTTAGTAAGGACGATTTCAGAAGGTGTATGTCGGAGTTCGCGACGGGGGTCACGGTTGTGACTACCCTGGACGATGACAATCAGCCTCATGGCATGAGCGCCAACTCCTTTACCTCGGTCTGCCTGGAACCGCCCCTGGTGCTGGTGTGCGTCGCCCACAGCACCAATACCTACCGTTACGTGGAGAGCCGGCGGCGATTCGGCGTCAACGTCCTCAGCGCGCACCAGGAGGCCATAGGCAGATACTTCGCCCGCCGGCCCGAGGACAGGCACGGGGACGTAGAGCACGAGTACACCATTAGCTCTGGTTGCAGTGTTCCCACCTTGAAGGGTAGCCTCGTCTTCTTCGGATGCGAAGTGGTCAGCTCCCATAAATATGGAGACCACACCATCTACATAGGCGAGGTAAAGGAAATGCAATCGGCTGATGCCGCTGCGCCCCTGCTCTTCTTCGAGACCCGTTGGTACAGTAACCTGGACATGGGCAGCGACGGCCGTTGAGGCCCCAAGGGCAGGGCCAGGCTGTGCCTAGTCCCGGCGGGAATCGTAGTTGCCGATGGTCTCTCTCGCTCCTTGGTTCTTGTCCCAGTCCACCGAGTAGCTAACCTCATGTGGGTTTTTCGCGTGGCAGCGTACTACAGTGTCATTCTGAAGGAGCGGAGCGACTGAAGAAGCTGGCTGGGCAGGGCACATTGCTGGCGGGCGGATCACCCGCCAGCCCCACCAGACCCTTCGCCTTCGGCTCAGGGTGACATGGAAAAGTTGCACACCGGTTTACCTCGCCCCACGGACGATAGTCTTGCTGGACTAATTTTTCCGGCCGGCCAGATAGCCGATGTGCTTCATCCGCGGTCCTTATCTGCCTCTGACTCTTGGGCATTCCGGGCCAGCTCCTCTCCACTGCTCTTCCCGTTACCTCTACCGTTGGTCCGGGAATTCCCGCGAATGTCGGGAAGACAGGCGATGGAGGCCACCTCGTCATTACCGTCGGGCCTCCACATGATGACGCCCCGGGCGTGGCGGCCCTGAACGGATATCTCTTTGAGGCTGGTGCGGAACACCTGGCACCCGGAGGAAACCAGCATGACCTCATCGTCGCCGTCGTTAACTACCCTAGCACCCGCTACCAGCCCCGTCTTGGAACTCTTCATGAAGGCCCGTGTTCCCATGCCACCCCTAGCCTGACGGCGAAACCGGGGTATTTGAACCAACTTGCCGTATCCCTGCCGGCTTACGACCAACAGGGTGTCTTGGGGCTGGACGATTTCCATTGCCACTACCCAGTCGTCCTGAGCGAGGCGGATCCCCCTTACGCCTCCCGCTGCCCGAGTCCTACGGCGAACCTCATCCAAACAGAAACGGATCCCCTGGCCGTTCGCAGTCACTATCATAACGTCGTCCTCGGGATTGGCTAGGCGCGCCGAGACCAGCTCGTCGCCAGGGTCAAGGTTCATCGCATTTAGGCCGGCGGCGCGTATATTGGCGATTGCGGACAGGTTCAGTACCTTCACCTCGCCACGGCGGGTAGCCAGGACCAGGGCGCTGTCGTTTCGGAGGTCGGGCACGGCCACGATGGCGCTAATCTTCTCCCGCTCCCCCAGACGCAATAGGTTCACGATGGGCGTACCGCGGGACGTGCGGGATATGTCCGCCGATATGTCGAAAGACCTCAGGAAGTACACCCGGCCACGATCGGTGAAAAACAGGATCAGGTCGTGAGTATCGGCCACCACCAGATCCTGTAGAGCATCGTCGTCCCGGGTGGTCATACCGCGAACGCCCTTTCCGCCACGGTGCTGAAGCTTGTACGTCTCGCTGGATATGCGCTTGATGTAGCCCCGCTGACTAAGGGTAACCACCACTTCCTGATGGAGAATCAGGTCCTCCAGCGTACTATGGGAGGCCTCCTGGTCACGTATCTCCGTCCGCCTGGGGTCGCCGTAACTCTTCTTCAGCTTGCGGGCACCGTCTTTGACCTCGGCCAGCACCTTCGAAGGGTTGGCCAGCAGTGACTCCAGGCCTGCGATAGTCTTCAGCAGGTCGTTGTACTCCTGCTCCAACCTCTCCCGCTCCAGGGCCGCCAGCCGCCTGAGCTGCATGTCCAGGATGGCCTGGGCCTGGACTTCGGTCAGATCGAGTCTCTCCACCAGATTTGCGCGGGCGGCGGCCGCGTCTTGGGACCCTCGGATTATGGCGATCACCTCGTCTAGGCGGTTGAGGGCCAAGCGCAGGCCCTCAACGATGTGAGCCCTCTCCTTGGCCAGCTTGAGCTGGTGCTCGGAGCGACGGGTGATAACCGTACGGCGGTGCTGTATGTAATGTTGAAGGGCCCTCTTGAGGGTAAGTACCTGGGGCTCTCCATCCACCAGGGCCAGAAGCATCACGTTGAAGGATGAGCGCAAAGCCGTATGCCTGTACAGATTGTTGAGCACGATCTCGGCCTGGGCATCCCGCCTGAGCTCTAGCAAAACCCTTAGGCCGTGGCGGTCTGACTCGTCCCGAATATCGGAGATGCCCTCGATCCGCCGGTCCCTCATCATGTGGGCTATCTTTTCCACCAAGGCCGCCTTGTTCACCTGGTAGGGAAGCTCGGTAATAATGATCTGCTGCCGACCGCCACGCATGTCTTCGATTTCTGTCCTGGCCTGCATGACCACCCGACCACGGCCGGTTGAGTACGCTTCCACTATGCCCGAGCGACCCTGTATTATGGCCCGGGTGGGAAAATCGGGACCGGGCACCAGCTCCATCAGCTCCTCCACCACGGCGTCCGGGTGGTCTATAAGGTGACACACTGCGTCGCAGATCTCTCCCAGATTGTGGGGCGGCATGTTGGTGGCCATGCCCACCGCGATCCCCGAGGCGCCGTTGACGAGCATGTTGGGTAGCACGGCCGGCAGCACGACGGGTTCCTCCAGAGAACCGTCGAAGTTCTCGGAGAAGTCAACGGTGTTCAAGTCTATATCCGCCAGCATCTCCTGGGCGATGGACGCCAGGCGGGCCTCGGTATACCGCATGGCCGCCGGGGGATCGTTATCGATGCTCCCGAAGTTTCCCTGACCATCGACAAGGGGATATCGCATGGAGAAATCCTGGGCCATGCGGACCAGCGCCTCGTAAACCGGCGAGTCGCCGTGGGGGTGGTACTTGCCCATCACCTCGCCAACGATGCGGGCGCTCTTTTTATATTGATTGCCAGGCCTGAGGCCCAGCTCATGCATGGAGTAAAGGATACGCCGCTGCACGGGCTTTAACCCGTCTCGTACGTCGGGCAGGGCCCTGGCGACGATGACGCTCATGGCGTAGCTCAGGTAGGAGCTACGCATCTCCTCTTCTATCCGTACTGGACGGATATTACCCATCGCTGTTGCCATGTGTCGCTCCTTGTCTAATCTCCCCTCAGTCCCCTCAATGGTAACCAGGGGGCAAATGGCAGGTCTTTCCCTTTAGATCAGCTAGGACATCCTCACCGTGGGTCTTACCTCCACGGTGGTTATAACGAAGGGTTCCAATTCCTCAGGCACTTCCTCCCCATCCTCCATCACTCCCTCAAGGTGTAATTCAATGGACTCTTTAGAGTTGGAAATTGCTTCTTCAAGGGTACTCCCCTGGGAGAAGCAACCGGGTCACTCAGGAACTACAACAGAGTACCCCGTCGTGTCGGTGTTCCGGCGCAATAGAACAGTGTACCGCATGGGTTCCTCCTACAGGAGCTTTCGAAACTCATCTACTGAGGTTTCCGCCATCTATGGCCAAATCAGCTTTTTCGCTGTTTCACTTGCAACATCAACCAGTATACTTTTAAAGCCTTGTGCCGCTTCTTTGCCTGCCTTGCCAACCAGCTTTTTGAATCTAGCGGCGGCTACAGGAGTCTGTGGAGTATCCCGAACAATATCGTCGAGGCTTTTCTTCAGAATGTCTCGCTCTTCTTCAGTCAGATTATCAACCTCAGCAGATAGTTCTAATGCAGCTTTGAGTTTTGCCTCCATCCAAGGGTAAGGATCACCGCAATTATGACAGAAGCTTGGCGGCGAATAGCCACCGAGTGTATATCCTTCCCTGTGGTAGGTACCTCTGATGGGGGTATTACAGCTTCGGCAAGTGGTAATCGTAGGAACCCCACATTCCTCACAGAATTTCTGGCTTCGCTCTGGTCTATAAACCGTAGCTGTATTGATGATATGCCCATTGAGACAAATTTGAGCGGTATCATACCAATTAGTTGTATCGAACCTAACCAATCGTATCTCTCTTCAGAAATCCCTCCGCTCGCTCCGCAAAGGCCACGAACAGGTTCTTGAAGGCAGGGGGGACCTCCCGCTGGCGCTCCGGGTGGCACTGAACGCCCACCACCCACCTATGTGCGGGACTCTCCAGGCCTTCGACGACGCCATCCTCCAGAGAGTAGGCGGAGGCCAGTAAACTAGGCGCCCTCTGGGCCTCCCGCAGCCCCTGCCGGTGCCGGCTGTTGACCCGAAAGAACCCGCCCATCCCAAGGATGGCCGCCAGCTTGCTGCCAGGGGACAAGTAAATATTATGCCGGGCCGACACCCAACGCCCGTCCTTCCACTCTGTCCCGTGTCCCGCGATATCCGGGATCACGCTGCCTCCGAAGTACACGTTCAGTAGCTGCATGCCGCCGCCGACTCCCAGCACCGGCATGTCCCGATCGAGGGCTTCTCCCAACAAGCCTAGCTCCGGCATGCTTGGTCGCTGGCACACCTCAAGCCCGGTTTGCGGGTCGAGGGTATCGCCATAGCTTGGGGAGTCAAAATCCGGTCCGCCGATAACGAGCAGTCCACCCATCCCTTCCAGTAGTATGCCAGGCGGGAACTCCAGATCCTTGGGGAGTAGGAACCTAGCACCAGCAACGGCGGCCAGGGGGCCCTCACACCCTTCAACACCCCGCTCGCTGCCGGGGCTTATGGCAATGATAGCCATACCCTTGTATTGTACTTGAAACAAATTCAAATTTACAGCCCCAAGCGGCCTGCTTGCCAACATACTCGGCTCCGCCACGGGTCTATCCGACCCTAGGGGGATGCTGACCCCGAGGAGAGGTCCATCTACGTGCGCAGGCCCCTTTGCCAACAGTACGAGAAACTGCTATTCTGGAACAAAGCGTTTCGGCATCGTATTTCGTACACGCCTAGTGCCAATCAGTGGAGGGTCGCAGCGAGTGTACGGACGGCCGCCTGGAAAGTACCTTTGACACGACGGGGCGATCCCTGTAGCATATGCAGGAATTCCAGCAGGTTGGCTACTGGTGCCCTAGCCAGAGGCATCGCCCACTGATTTAAATCGTCACCCGGAGGGGAGCTAGTTGCGAACAATCGGTAGTCATCCATCGGGCCAGCAACAAGCAGTTTCGCCCATCGCCCCCCCACCCGTAAACCCGGCCTTCGTTACAGAGCTCGATGATCTGGTGGCCACTGCGCGCCAAGGGCACCGTCCCGACAGCCGGTTCTACAACCCCCCAGATGATTGGCTCATAAGCCGCATGCCCATCCTCCAGGAGCTCTCGCAGGCGGATGAGAAGCACATTTTAACCGAAGCCGAGGAATTAAAGCGGGAGGCGGAGCAGGCCAACGCTGCAGGAAAGGCGGCTTCCCGGACATGGCCCCATGTGGTCGTCCGCCTGGACAATGGAGGTCTGGCTTTTTTCAGCCAACTAGGTGTCGTCCGACGGCCGGACCTCACCCAGTATTTCATAGACGGTTTCGACAGGAACCGTGACGCCCTGGCCTTCAGCGAAGAGAATCAGGCCCTCTTCGCCAAGGTCTTCCCTTATATCACCGCACGGATGAAGGAGCACTTCGGCTCGGCCGACACCGTAGTCCAGTCTGACCGGCAGATCTGTGACGCGCCTGGGCGCTCCTTCCACGCCCGCCAGCTCCTTTTCGGGACTCGCTATCTCCAGCTACCCTACCTGTGGCGGCAGCTGACCTTTGAGTTGCCCGAGTCCGAACGCTCCAAGGCCCCCCACATCCTTGAGGTTTCCATCCCTAACTGGCTGGAAGACCTGGGGCTACCGGAGGACCTCAAATCGCAGATCGCGGAGGCCGGGCTGACCCAGCTGATCTTCAAGGCCCCTACCAAGGGGCTGTCCCTCCACCTGGGGTTCGATTACGTTGGCGAGCACAAAATGGGTCCTCTGTCCATCGCCATGTTCCTGGCCAAGCAGGCCAACGGGCTGGCGGTCCAAGCCGCCTTGAGCATCGCGCGAGTCAAGACCCTTGACGGTCATATGACCAACACGGCGCTGGTTACCGTGGGCCCATCCCTGCACGGCAAGAGCACCCTTACTATCATGATCGAGCTGGCCAACAGCGACCTGGCCAGGCTCCTTGGTCTGGAAGAGGACCCCGAGGAAGGGGTCTATCCCATGAATGATGACATCGTGCTCCTGCAACCCTTGAGAGAGCCCATCTATACAACCCGGGGCGGGAACGCCATCAAGATCTCCCACAGCATCGATGGGACCGAGAACAACCTGTACGCAGTACCCTTTGGGCTGACCCAGGAAGACGACCCCATCACCTACGACGCCCTCAGGGGTACCGCCGGGGCCCCCAACCCTCAAGAGACGCTGGAGAACGTCCCCATCAATATAGAGGACAGCACGCCTAACTATCACCTCAACCCCGTGCGAAACATGCGAATGGTCCTCTCCCGCCCTCGTCTCATCGCCAGGAAGGGGGCCCAGCACGTCATCGAGGCGATTACCGGCGGGCGCGTCAGCGACACGGTCCACGTGCCCATGGAAGACACGGACAGGGTGTTTCTTCAAGCGGTGATGAGGCAAAACACTGTCATCCCACCCCTCAGGCGGCTCACCCTGGAGCAGTATATCCGAGTGCTCATGTATGGCGAGGCCGTTCAGATGGGCGCCGCGGTAGGCGCCATAGGTCGGCCCTACGTCGAATACTTCTCCGACCCGTTCATCATCGGACTAGAGGACGAGAACCCCAACGTGCTCTATTACATATTGCGACAGATGGCCCTGGGAGGGCTGAGACAAGACTATTATGTATTCAACACCGGCGGGGTTGGCGCGGATACCAACGACGAGGCCAGCGGCTCCCGATACAAGAAGATTCCGCGGGAACTGACGTTGACGCTCCAAGAGGCCCTGCTTCGGGGAGCCGTGAGGTTCGAGCACGATGCCACCTTGGGGTCCGACGTAGCGGTGGCCATCGTGAACGGCCGGGGAGAAGAGGTGCTTAGCCTGACGCGCGAGTGGCTTCCCAGAGACATCTACGGCCAGGAAGATTACGGTACGCGGGTGGTGGACCTGAGACGAAGGCGGTATTACGGTCGTGACGCCCAGGATCGGGCTGGTATCCTCCGCTATACCAAGGTAACCGAAGCTTTAATAGACCTTTCGGACATCCCTCCGCCCAGTAACGAGCGGGAACTGGCCTGGCTCCTGTCCTTCTACTGGAAGGTTGACCAGGCGTGTAACTCGCTTCCCGAGCTTCTACAGCGCCGTGGGGAGGGACAACGTCCTCCAGCCTATGTACAAAGGGCTCTAAAGCAGGTGTACGAAGACAGCCTGGCACAGGGGCTGCGGCTGGCCGACGATAGCCGCGGCGCGCTACCCGAGCTAGGCGTTGATTCCAGGAGATAATCTGGCAGCGACAGGACCATCGTCCTGAGGACGCATGAAAGGAGACACGAAAGTTGGTGTCAGTTCAGAGCCTTACCCTGACAGAAGCCGTTGGACAGTACCTGGGGGGCCTTAAACAGGGACAGCCGCTAGATGGGCGGCAGGAGCTTAACCGTTTTGTTCAGTGGTGTGGCAGGGACAGAGGTGTGTCGGGACTCACTCCCGTAGAGGTGGCCGAATACGCCGAATCGGCCGGCATGTGGGGGACAAACTCGGCCGACAGACTGAAGCTGGTCAAGTCGTTCCTGACCTACTTAAAACAAAAGGGACTGATCGGTGCAAGCCTGGCCCCCCACCTGAAGCCGTCTAGGGCAAAGAAAGGCTCTCGTCGCGTGTATTTCAAATCCGCGGCAGAGCAGGCCCACCTCACTCCTGAAGGACTGAACAATCTACAGCTCCGCCTGGAGATGCTGAAGGAAGAGCGGATCAAGATAGTGGCCGATATCGGGCGGGCCATGGCCGACAAGGACTTCAAGGAGAACGCTCCTCTGGACGCGGCCAAAGAGCGCCAGGGACTGGTGGAAAGCGGCATCAGGGAACTGGAGGGTATCGTCACTCATGCGGTAGTGACCGACAGCTCCGCATTTGCCAATGACAAGCGGGTCAGGCTGGGGAAAAAGGTTACTCTCAGGGACCTGGGCAGCGGCAAAAAGGTCTCGTATAGGCTGGTAGACACCAGGGAGACGGACCCCGTGACCGGCAAGATATCTAGCGTGTCCCCGGTGGGCAGGGCCCTTTTGGACAAGGAAAAGGGGGACGAGGTCAACATCACGGTGCCCAAGGGCACGCTGCACTACGTCATAGAGAAGATCGAGCGCTAGCCGCACTCGGGTCCAGGAATCTCAGGGCAGCCGGGGCAGCGGTATCGGTGCTGCCCACCACCGTATCCCGGGGGCTACGGCGCCGGTCCGCTTATCCTGGCCAGGGTTCAACCGACCCAGTAGCTCCGACACCGTCACGTTGAGTTGGGGATGTATGTAGTCTCCTGCTATTTCGGCCAGGGGCACCAGCACAAAGGCCCGCTCACCTAGCCTGGGATGGGGAACCTCGAGTCCCGGCTCACGGACAACACGATGGCCGCAGAACAATATATCCACGTCCAGCACCCGCGGGCCATTGGGAAAGCTGGGCCTTCGTCCTGCCACCCTCTCAACATCTTTCACCGCCTCCAGCAGGGCCGCGGGCTCAAGGGATGTCAGGCCCACGCAGGCGCAGTTGAGGAACCGGGGCTGGTCTGCATGGCCCAGAGGCTCGGTATCGTAGAGCGAGGAAATACGCTCCAGGGAGACGTGCTCCCGCAGCAGCTCAAGTCCATAGCGCAGGTTCGCCTCTCTATCGCCTAGATTGGAGCCCAGCCCCAAGTAGACCCGTTCGCTTCCTACGGAGTGGTACGTTACCTCTGCCATCCCGGGGGCCTCCAGTCGCGTACAATGGCGTCGCTCATCCTCGCGACCCGCACCATCTCCTTCACGTCGTGCACCCTGATCATATCGGCGCCGGCGGCTATGCACAGGGCCACGGCGGCGGCAGTTCCCTCCAGTCGCTCTTCGGCGGGCAGTCCGCCGAGCACCAGGCCGACGTGCGACTTGCGCGAGGGGCCTACGAGGAGTGGCTGGCCGATGGCCATGAACTCTCCCAACCGGCCCTCTATCTCCAGGCTCTGGTCCGCTACCTTACCAAATCCGATACCAGGGTCAACGATGACATTCTCCCTGGAGATTCCGTATTCCAGCGCCCGTTGGATAGCCCTCCTGAGGTCCGCGATTACGTCACCTATCAGGTCGTCGTAGCGGTGGCCCTCCTGGTTGTGCATCACCACAACGGGCACGCCGTACTCCGCCACCACCGCCAGCACCTCCCCGTCGGCCCGTACGCCCCAGACGTCGTTCACCATTGCTGCCCCAGCCTCCAGGCAGCGCCGCGCAACCTCCGGCTTGTATGTGTCTACGCTGACCGGGATGGTGAGAGCCTTGGACAAACGTTCGACGACAGGGACTACCCGCTTCAGCTCTTCTTCCGCGCCGACGGCAACGGCCCCCGGCCGGTTGTCGTATCTTCGTGTGGACTCGCCTCCCACGTCGATGAGGTCTGCGCCCTCGGACTCCATCCGGCGACCCATCTCCACCGCGGCATCCACGTCGTGGCTCAGGCCATCGCCCGAGAAGGAGTCGGGGGTGACGTTGACCACCCCCATCACATAGGTACGCTCGCCCCAGCGGAAGCACTTGCCGCCGCAGGCAGTAGGTTGTAGCCGCTGCTCTTCAGTGGTCATCGCGCCGTCCCACCTATCTGGATCTGCTCGTGGCACAAGCCACCCACGCACATTTTATCACCACACGAGTCAGCTTGCAGCAGCTACCCCCATCTGGTAGCATGGTGCCTACCTGACCCCTGAAACGCAGCCGGAGACGACCATGGCCGTTGAGAGACAGATGAACGATAGACTCGAGCAGCTGAAGGCGCAGCGAGATCTGTCCCGCCTGGGGGGTGGCGAGAAACGGATCCAACAGCAGCACGAGAAGGGGAAGCTCACGGCCAGAGAGCGCATTAATCTGTTGCTGGACCAGGGGACATTTGAGGAGATCGACCCATTCGTCACCCACAGGGCCACGGACTTCGGCATGGAAGAGAGAAAGACCCTCGGTGACGCCGTGGTCACGGGCTACGGGAAGGTCGAGGAACGCCAGATATTCGTGTATGCCCAGGACTTCACCGTCCTGGGGGGCTCCGTATCCGAGGTGGTGGGCCAGAAGATTTGCAAGGTGATGGACCTGGCGCTAAAGACGGGCAGCCCCGTGGTGGGCCTGAACGACTCGGGAGGTGCGCGGATTCAGGAGGGAGTCCCCAGCTTGGGCGCCTACGGCGACATATTTCTGAGAAATACCCTTGCCTCGGGGGTAATACCCCAGCTTTCGGTTATCGTGGGTCCCTCCGCCGGCGGGGCGGTCTACTCTCCCGCCATCACCGACTTCATATTCATGGTGCAGGACCTGGGCCAGATGTACATCACCGGGCCCGACGTTATCAAGGCCGTTACCGGGGAGGAGGTGACCCACGAGGAGCTGGGAGGGGCCATGGCCCACGGGATACGTAGCGGCCTGGCCCACTTCGTACTGGACTCTGAGGACGAATGTTTGGCCCACGTTCGTCGCCTCTTGGGATTCCTGCCCTCTAACAACCTGGAGGACCCACCTCTCGCCCAGACGACCGATGACCCTGACAGGGTAGACGAAAGCCTCGCACATCTGGTGCCCGAAGAGCCCAACAAGGCCTACGACATCCGGGACATCGTGCTGAGGGTAGCGGACGACGAGGAGTTCTTGGAAGTGCACCGCGACTTCGCTCCTAACATTGTCGTGGGATACGCCCGGCTGAACGGGCGTGTGGTGGGCATTGTGGGCAACCAGCCTGCCTACCTGGCAGGTGTGCTGGACATCAACGCCTCCGTCAAAGCCGCCCGGTTCGTGCGCTTCTGCGACTGCTTCAACATCCCCCTGATCACCCTGGTCGACGTGCCAGGTTTCATGCCGGGCACAGACCAGGAGCACGGCGGCATCATCAAGCACGGGGCCAAGCTGCTATACGCCTACGCAGAGGCCACGGTACCCAAAATAAGCGTAATGACCCGCAAGGCGTACGGCGGCGCCTACATCGTCATGAGCAGCAAGCACCTGCGGGGGGACATAAATCTGGCCTGGCCCTCGGCCGAGATCGCCGTCATGGGACCGGAGGCGGCGGTCAACATAGTGTTCCGGGATGAGCTGGCCTCTGCCAAGGACCCGGATAGGCGGAGGGACAGCCTGACTCAAGAGTTCCGGGACAGGTTCGCCAATCCCTACGTGGCCGCCAACCGCGGCTACCTGGACGACGTGATCGACCCCCGGGAGACGCGGCCCAGGCTGATCAGAGCCCTGGAAATGCTACAGACCAAGCGGGACACCCTGCCCGCCAAAAAGCACGGGAACATACCTCTTTAGAGTGCTCGGCTATGCCATGCCGCCGAACCGGCGGCGGTGTTCCCGAAGGGTTCAGTTGTCCATCACCACCAGCAGCCCGGCCGCCAAGGCCACCCGCGCCGCCTCCTGGTTGACGACCCCATCCTGCATCCAGATATACTTCGCCCCCACCTTTATGGCCTCATCTACGACGGGGACGACTAGCTCAGAACGCCTGAAGATGTCCACCATGTCGATGGGCTCGGGCACCGAACTCAGGTCGGGGTAGCTGACTTCGCCCAGGACCTCTTCGGCATTGGGATTTACCGGGATGATCCTATACCCCTGCTCCTGGAGGTATTTCGCCACCCGGTGGCTGTCCCGCTCCGG
The DNA here is from genome assembly GCA_965247295.1 of Dehalococcoidia bacterium. Lineage (GTDB taxonomy): Bacteria > Chloroflexota > Dehalococcoidia > Lucifugimonadales > JAGWBF01 > CBDFGQ01. The sequence goes on along the minus strand of CBDFGQ010000007.1, from coordinate 489,365 downwards.
ATTGGGCGATAGACCAACGACGGCGATTGTCCGGCTATTTGAAAGCTGCTCCTCGATGCAGTGCATTACAGGTCCCCCTCCTGGTTAAGCTCATCCTGTCACGACTATGCAATGGGTGTGTTCCGGGATGCTAAACCCACCGAGCTGTACCCTGAGAATGCCGATCTGATAAGTGCGGCTGCCTATGCACTCGCTTCACCGGCTCGCAACACCCGGACCACCACGGGAGCCGCCTTGCCCTTCGGTTGCAGCGTGCGTTGTGGAGCGTCGGGGAATTCGTCTGCCAGCTGCTGGTAGGTCTCCTCCATAACGAGCACCTGCGCCCGGCAGCGCCGCCCCCTGTAGCCTTGACACCGTGTTCACCACATCGCCGATGAGGGTAAAGTCCCGCACCTCCCCTCGGCCACGTTCCCCACGTAGGCCCTCCCCGTCCCCACACCACCACCCACGTGAAGCCCGTCGCTATCCTCGGCCATCTCCTCCACCCCTGCGACGATCTCCAGGGCGGCTCGCACCGCCCTCCGCGGGTGGTCGTCTGTCTTGACTGGCGCGCCGAAAAAGGCCATCACCTGGTCGCCCACCATCTTATCCAGGGTGCCGTCCAGGTCGCACACCACCCGGGCAGCCAGGTCGTTGAACTGGTTAAGCCGCTGTACCAACTCGGTGGGCGTGAGACGTTCAGATAGGGCGGTAAAGCCTCGTACATCCACAAACACCACCGAAAGGTTGGCCAGCTTCCCTCCCGGGGGAGCGAACTCGTATCACAGGGTACACATGTTGGGGTATTTGCGGGAGGGCCGAATCAGCATCATCTGGAAGGGCATGGAGAATGGCCCGCGAAAGGGCACCCAGCACCCCTTGCAGCGCCTATCGGCGGGCATACGGCCGAACACCAGCGGAACCCCACCCCTGGCGCGACTCGCCCATGAGTCGGTGTAAAGCCCTGACGTGCCAGGGCAAGCTATTGCTCTTCATACTCGCTCTTCAATCCACACCCGCTCGGACCCTTCCACCCTTGCAGCCGTACCCCCAAAGGTCCCCATCCCCTTGACAGGACGGAGTGTAGTAGCGTACCCGTACGGTGTCAATCCCTTTCCCTGTGCCCCCAACGTGGCCGCGCCCTCTTTTATATTAATCCGCGGCAGGGAATCCAAGACGCGGCCCTCCCTATACACCCTTCGCCCCGGTTTGTATAATGCACGGCAGGCGATGGAGTATTCGATGGGGAGGACCTCATGATCAGGGTAGCGCTGGACCTGGAGAATCACGAGGACCTGAAGCAGGCCGGGGGCCGATGGAAGTACGCCCAGGGTCTGGTACCGGGCGAGCCCAACGAGGGTTTGAGCGCAACCATAAGCGGCAGCCCCGCCCGCCTGGCTGACTACGACGACAGGGGATGGGAGGTCTGCGAGAACATCCAGGAAAGCCGGTCACATGGCTTCACATTCGGCTGGTACCGCATCACCGTTACTGTGCCTGAGCGTGTCCAGGGCATAGAGGTAAAGGGCTCACGCATGTACTTTGAGACCTGCATCGACGATTACGGCGAGGTCTGGGTAAACGGCGAGTGCGATAAAGAGAGAGGAACAGTGGCCGGCTTTAACATACCACAGCGTGTTCCCATCACCACCGACACACAGCCAGGCACGAGGTATGTCATCGCCTGCCTAGCCGCCAACGGTCCCCTGGCCGAGCCGGGCGGCTCCATATTCATCCGGTACGCCCGCCTGGCCTTCGAAAGCTAGGAGCCGTTCAAGGATTTGAAGTTTCCTCATCCTTCGACATGCTCAGGATGAGCGAACTTTAGTTGACCGCTCGTGGTGAGCCTGTCGAACCACCCAACGCTCCCACGCCATCAGCGAGTCGCCAACAATCTTGATGTCACTAGCGGGAGCCGTTCTTCGGAGCCCCTTGCAGCAGCTCGTCGGGCTCGAACACGGTCGGCCCCTCCACGGGCACCTTCAGCGCCAACAGGGCCGCCTTCACCATCCTACGGCGCCACTCTCGTTCCCCACTCGGCGTGCGCGTGGGGTCTCCGAAGGGGTGGTGAAACCGCCCTCCAGCCTTTACGATCCGATTGGCGCCGACCCTCTGAGCGACGCTGATAAGGGCGGTGACCATGGCGGTGGGGATGCCCGCCTTTTCTATTTGCTTGGCCAGCGTAGCACCGCTACGCGTACCCGTCCCTCAGGTGGCCACCAGGAGCACCGCGTCAACCCGCTGCCGCTTCAACTCCTCGGCAATCTCCCCTCCGAGCCGCGTCATGGTGCTGATGCTGGACATGTTCCCAGTGGTCACGTAATACTCGTCGTGTAGACGGCCGTAAACGCCCTCCGCCTCCAGCTGTCGGAGTCCGTCCAGGGGAATTACCCGGTCGGGATCATCGTTAGTCCAACGCGTGTCGCAGCCGCCGTGCCACGCCTCGAACTCACCGTGGGCAAGGTCAGACTTTCCGGCAATGCTGTAGCGAAGCCACTTGGAGGCGTTCCAGGTCTCCAGATGGTCGGGATTGCCGAAGGGTACGATCCCGGCCTCGGTAACTACGGCCACTGTGGCCCGGTGAAATTCCTCAACGGGGGGAGGAGGGGGTACACCCTGTAATTCCGGGATGACTATTTCCGTCTCGAAGGGGCTCCCACGTAGCCTGGACAGCAGCAGCTCAACGGCCCGTTCCGCGGCAGGTATGCCGACGTTCACGTTCTTGCGCACACCACGGGGTAGATAGCCAACCTCGGAGGCCGGTCCCACCTCCTCATGCCGGCCGAGACGTAACGCCAAACGGGCCAGGAGCGGAAGGGCCTCCCCCATCCCCACCGCGGTTGCGGCGGTGGGTACGACGTACACATCTCTCCTGTACTGCTCCACCCCTGGGTTTTCCGGATGCATGGCCGTCACCGCGGGCAGGTTCAAGCGCCGCTGCGCTTCGGCACAGATAGTAGCACAGGCCAGCCCATACCGACCGGCACTAAATGCCGGACCAGCCACGAGGACGCCGGGACTCAGACTCTCTATCTCCGCCAGTATCTCCGCCAAGGCCTCTTCCGGGTGCTCGGTAAAGTAGTTATCCCCGCAGACCACGGTGCCCACGATTGTACCGTCGTCCCCCAGTGCCCTCTGAAAGGGGACTCCCGGCCCAACCGGTCCATCTGTGCGGACCTGCACCGGCGTGTCCGCCGCCTCCTCCCCACCTATGCCCCCAAAGAACTGATTCAGGTAATGGACTACCCGTAGCCTGCTCACCAGATGTCCTTTCTCCTTGACCGGATGGTAGTTTTGTCTCCTAGAAGTCGCGGGCCGTGAAACCGCTGATGCCCATCTGCCAGTAGGCAGCATACAGCTCGTGGGCGCTAACTGTAAGGGCCCCTCCGGCGTCCATGGCATCACCCCAATCTTCCTGGGTGGTGAAGGTGATGGTATCACCCCCAATGACCCGATCCATGGCCGGCACTGAAACGCGCCGGTCCACGCCGCCGGTGCTGACGATCGACCGGGCCTCCGGCACGTAGTCCACCAGGGGCCAGTCGGTGCCGGCTGGCCCACCGTGCTCGTGAACGACGGGAACGGAGCTGATCCCCATCCTCTCACAAGCCTGGACGGTCATCATGAAGTCTATGAATGTGTTTCCCGTCCCCTCCAGTGTTTGGACCACACCATCGGCCCGCAGCAGGCCGGCCAGCTTAGCCACGTAGCTGGCATTTCGCTCCTTAGAACCGTGATCGTCGAAGTGCCCCCGGCAGAGGATTACACCGGCGAAAATCAGGTCCACGCCATGACGTTTGTACAGGGCCTGGACCACGGGGTTGTTGCAGTGCATCCGCGTGGGTACCTTCATGGGGCTCCGGTAGTTGCCGCTGACAATCGCCCCGTCCAGCATCTCGTTGGGGTGTAGCAGGGTTGGCACCATGCCCACCATGGGCATGCCGTACAGAAAGGTCTGCACCAGCATTCCTTGCGACTGGCACTGGTCCACGTAGGCCACCCTGGGAAGCGAGCCATCTACTGGGGGTAACTCATAGGTAACCAGGTCATCGGGTTCGACGTTCAGTGTAGCCGTCACCAGAAAGTTGGCGGCTCTCAATCCAGCCAGCCGAACGGCGGCATCGTACTCCTCGTTGGTTACCCCAGGCGCGGGGCGAAAGACCAGCACCACGTTGGCAGTGTCTGAACCGGCGGAATAGGCCGCCCCCGGTCCGGACATGTCGATGAAGCCCTCGTTGAACTCGAGGATGCCACCGGTAGGCTGGGGAAACTGGGTGGACCCCATCACGGTCAGGCCCTCAAGCACATTGGTCCTGCCGCTCCCCACGGTCCGGGCCGGGCCCAGAAAGCCGGGGAAGGCGACGGAAGAACTCATGTCCCCTCGGGAACCGGCCCCAGAAGGCGGCACCTTGACACGAGGCTCGATGGAGTCCAGTACATGGACGATGCGCGCCCGGTCCCCGGGGTGGGCCAGCTCGATGGTCACATCTTCGATCAGCTCTTCCTGAAGGACCACGGACCGCAGCTCATCGTAGTTTACGTGAAGGACCGCGCTTTCTAGGCGGGTGGCGGCGGAAAAATTCACCTGGCTGACCCGGTACTTCCCTACCTGGAGTTTCATGGAGGGGGCGCTAGTCCTGCTGGTCCCCGAGGCGTTTGTCCATCTCCTTCAAGAACTGCTCCACCTCGGGTGACAGGGCTGGTGGGTTCTCCGACTGGGTCTGGCGCGCCCTGGCCTCGTCGTAGTTCGACTCCAGCTGCTTGACCAGGTTGCGGGCCTGGGGATTGCGGGACACTGCCGCATCTATCTGTTCGTATTGGCGCTGACCCCGTTCGCTGTCAATGAGATTGGGCGGCAGGCCGCACAGGTCGCACAGAATTTTCAGCAGCTGGGCCACTCCGGAGTAGTCTTCGTCGAGCTGAGCGTAGTGTGGCAGATGGACCAGGAAGTTCATCGTTTCCACGTCAAGCGTGGGGGCCTCCTGGGTGATCATGTAAGTGATGCTGGTAGGGCCCTCGTAATTGCTACGCTGTATATTAAAGCGCCTGCCCGTCTCCTCAGGCACGGTCCCGGTGACCAGCAGCGGCCGAGTATGGGGCACGGCGTCGGAAACGCCGCCTATCTGCGTGTACCGTCTGACCTGGAAAAACTTCAGCACTTCCAGCACCGATTCCACATAGTCTTCGCCAAAGGCATGGGGCTCCAGAAGATGGATAAAAAGGAAGTCGCCGGCTTCCTCACTCGTCGCATATAGGACCGTCGTGTTTGGGATGGTTATCCGGCGTTCCACGCCCACGTTCATCACCCTCGGCCGGTACCTGGTAAAGTCGTAGAAGTCGCCCGGGCGGGCCAGCCTACCGAACTCCTGGGCATCCAGGTGCCTCTCCAGCCGGATCAGCGCCTGACGCCCGACCCGACCTACGTCGACCCATGGTCGCAGCGTAACCAGGGCATGGGGCTCTTTCAGTTCGGCGACGGGCTCATCGAACTCAAAAACACCGATCCTCATGGCGCTATTTTGTCAGCAAAGGCGGCAAATTGCAAGACTTCAAGCATGTTCGCAGCACCAGCACTGGGCACCTCCGCCCAAGCATAGCCCTCCTCAAAGGCCATGCGCGAGTGTATAATCAGCTCACCCGCGGGGCTCCGCCCCGCACAGGCCAGTAGAAAAATGGAGGCGACATGGAAGCTCTAGTTGTCACTATCCAGATCAAACCCGAACACCGCGAGGCCTTTATGGAAGCAATGCTGGATGACGCCCGAGGCTCGGTGGGCAACGAGCCAGGATGCCTGAGGTTCGACGTGGTCCAGGACACGGAGGACCCCAACAGAATCCACCTGTACGAAGTGTACCGGGACCAGGCAGCCATCGAGGCCCATCGCCAGGCGCCCCACTTCCTGAAGTGGAGGGAGACGGTCAAAGACTGGCACGCCGCAGAGCCCGTGCGCCACCAGGCCCGTGTGGTGTTTCCCCCGGACTCCGAGTGGCGCAAGTAATTTGTGCAGTGGCCCAAGTAGGCTGAGGCCCGGCCGTTCAGCTGTTAACGGCCGCCAGCTCTTCCTGGATATATTCCTTGAACAGGGCCAGATTGGACGGGAAGGGGCGTAGCTTGTGCTCGTCCACCAGCCTGGCCACCCGTACTAGGGCGCGGTTGTAGGGGACGGGAGTTTCTATCTCCTGCGCCCGCTTTACCAGGTACCCGTTGAGCTGCTCCACCTCCATGGGGGTGCCCCGGAGGGCGTCGTGCAGCGTTGAGGGGCGGGTCACGATAATGGACTCCTTGGCCTGCTCCAGCACCTGTTGCTCCAGGTCCGGACGTTGGCCCTCGGATGCCTGCCTGATGTCCTCCGACGTCAGGACGACGCCCACACTGCCGGCAAAGCTACGCAGCTTGTAGCCCAGCCTCTCGGCAACGGTGATGGCCTCCGCCTGCAGCTTCCATCTCAGTCGGGCCGTGTCGTTGATGCCCAGCTCCCGGGTATCCCAGGAAGTGATGGCGGCCAGCAGGTTACCACCGCAGTTGACCACGAACTTAGTCCAGACCTCGTCCATTATGCTGTCGGATACGCCGCAGGTGCCCACGTTGTCCCCTATCATCTGGGCCACCCGCTCCACTCGGGGCGTTATCCCGCCGGTGTACTCGCCGATCATGTAGTCCATGACGCCCGGGTTGCCGCCCTGGGTGCGATGTATGTGGCCCGGCTCCCACGTCTGGCCTCCGGTCAGAGTCTCACCGCCGATGGTCCTCTCCGGCCCGACGACCTCCGCGACGGTAGGCTCGTTGACCCCGTTCTGCAGGGACAGCACCATCCCGTCCTCGGCTAGATGGGGCTCTATCAGCTCCACGCACCATCGGGTGTTGTAGCCTTTGACCGCGAGAAAAACCAGGTCCAGCTTCTCCGCGATCTGGTTCACTTCGTCGGTATGGAGGGCGGCCATCACCCCACTCCACTCTGCCGGCTCTCCGCCGTAGTAACCCGTCATGTGCAAGCCGGTGGACCGTATCGCCTCGACATGGGGCTTCCACGGGTCGACGATTAGAACATCGTGGCCGCCTCGGTGCAGCCCTATAGCGACCATACCTCCGATGGGCCCGGCTCCAAGTACTCCAATCTTCATGGCCAGAGACCCTCCCTCAAACCTGAGACCGTCTCGTCTGAGCCAGCTTCCACCGGCCGCATCCCTCGGCTGGAAGGCCTAGGAGCCCCGGTTCAGTGGCCTCCATGCCAGTAGGATTGGAGCCATTTGGGGCGCCGGTTCTCCACCGTCGCCCTCCTGGCTTCACCAAGGTCCGGGTGGCTGTTGTAGTGTCGCTGCATGTAGGAGTCCAACTGCATGGCATCCCGGAGGCCCATGCTCAGGCTGTGCCAGAGGACCTCAAGGCTGGCCTGCACCGCCGTGGGGGAGTTGCGCATGATCTTCTTGGCTATCTCGGTGGCCCTGGACATCAGCTGCTGGTGGGGGACCACCTCGGTCACAAAGCCTATCTGGTATGCCTTCTTGGCATCCAGCACTTCCTGCTCTCCCACCAGGGCAAAGCGAACGACGTGGTTGTAGGAGAGCCTCTTTGCCAGGGCCACACAAGAGTGGACCATGGCGGCATAGGAGACGTGGTTGTCAAAGAAGGTAGCCCTGTCCGAGCATATCAGGATATCGGCCTCGGACACCTGCTCCAGGCCCGAGGTCGCGCACTCTCCGTTGATAGCCACGATGACCGGCTTGAAGACATAATGGGCCTTGGGGCTAACCGGGGTATTCCAGCTGTATCGGTAGGGCCTTGTTGGCGGGGGCCGCTCCGCCCCCAGCGACGCGGCCACGGCAGCCTCGTCTCCCCTGCCGTTCATAAAGGACTCTCCAGCCCCAGTCAAGATCACCGTCTCAACCTGTTGGTCATCACGCACGTGCTCCCAGACCGACACCAGGTCTGCGACCATCTGCGCGTTGAGCGCGTTCTTTACCTCCGGCCTGTTCAGGGTGACGTAAGCTATCCCTTCCTTTTGCTCGTAGATGATATGCTTCAGCTCACCGGGATTCACGGGACACCTCCTCAGTTCACCTTACGACCTAAATGATTTGCTGGGCCGACGGTGCCCCCAATTTAGTCTAAGGAGTTACACAACAGACGCCACGACGGGTCAGGCGGGGCAACGTTCGTGGTGCATGATAGCATCGGGCACCAGGGTAGTCAACCGTCGCCTATTGACCATCAATTGCAGGTGCCCTGGGGCTGTGTTATAATCCCCTGGAAGATTTAGGAGAAGGTTCAGGCGGGGGGGAATGGTAGACAAGGACGCGAAGTCCCAGATTATAGGGGACTTTCGGCTGCACGCCACTGACACAGGTTCCACGGAGGTCCAGGTAGCTCTCTTAACCGGCAGAATCAGGCACCTCACAGAGCACCTCAAACAACATCACAAAGATATCCACTCACGGACCGGCCTTCTAAAGCTGGTCGGTCAGCGCAGAAGCCTCCTTAACTATTTGGCCCGGGAAGACGTAGGCAAATACCGGACCTTGATAAATCGACTGGCCCTGCGAAGATAGCCCCGACCCTTCGGGGCTATCTCCTTTTTCTAAACGCTCCACCACACACAAAGAGAGGTCGTGCAACGGTTATTATGCAGGTAGAACGCGAGATAGATGGAAAAGTATTGGTGCTGGAAACAGGGCACTACGCCGAACAGGCCAGCGGTGCCGTCACAGTGTGCTGCGGGGACACGGTACTTCTGGCCACGGTCTGTGTGTCTCCAAAGCCCAGACCGGACATTGACTTCATGCCCCTCACCGTCGACTATGAGGAGCGGCTGTACGCGGCAGGAAGGATACCCGGCAGCTTCTTCCGAAGGGAGGGGCGCCCAGGACAGGACGCCGTCCTATTCGGCAGGCTCACCGACCGGCCCCTGCGTCCCCTGTTCCCCAAGGGATTCTACAACGACGTACAGATAATCATCACCGTCATGTCGGTAGACCACGAAAATCCGCCCGAGGTCCTGGGGATATTGGGCGCTTCGGCGGCCCTTTCCATATCGGACATCCCCTTCGATGGGCCTATAGGGGCCACGAGAGTGAGCCACGAGGACGGGGTCTATAGCCTAAATCCCACTTACGACACCATCGATCGGGGCAACCTCAGCGTGGTGGTGGCCGGGACCAGGGACGGCGTGATGATGGTCGAGGCCGGATCCAGCGAGGTATCTGAGGACATCGTCCTGGAGTCGATCCGCCGGGCTCAGGACAACAACGGTATCGTCATAGGCATGATAGATGAGTTGGTGGCGGCTGTAGGTAAGCCCAAGAGGGCCTTTCTCCAGGTTAATTCCCATGAGGACGTGGAGGGAGAAGTCAAAGCGATTCTCAACGGCAGGCTTACCGAGGTCATCGAGGCGGGGAAGCACAAGGACGACAGGGATCGGGAGCTGGAGCAGCTTGAGCAGGAGGTCCAGAACAGCCTCGGGTCGCAACATTCCAAGGAGGAGCTGGCAGGGGCATTTGAGTCCGTCCTGAAAAAGCTCATGCGGGGGCGGATCCTGAACAACAGTATACGTCCCGACGGGAGGGGACCTACCGACATACGTCCCATTAGCTGCGAGGTAGGGATACTGCCTCGGACCCACGGCTCCGGCCTCTTCACTAGGGGGCAAACACAGGTGCTCAGCATCGCCACCCTTGCCTCCGCTGGTATGAAACAGAAGCTGGACAACCTCAGCCCCGAAGAGACCAAACGGTTCATGCACCACTACAACTTCTCCCCGTTCTCCACAGGGGAGGTCAAGCGGATAGGCACGGGCCGTCGGGAGGTCGGGCATGGCGCACTGGCGGAACGGGCTATCCTGGTCGCCGTCCCCAGCGAGGAAGAGTTCCCCTATGCCATAAGGCTGGTCTCGGAGGTGCTCAGCTCCAACGGCAGCACGTCCATGGCCAGCGTCTGCGGCAGTACCCTGGCCCTCATGGATGCAGGCGTGCCTTTGAAAAGGCCGGTGGCCGGGGTCGCCATGGGCCTCATTTTGGGTGAGAATGGCCAGTTCGCCGTCCTCACCGACATCGAGGGTATGGAGGACCACCTGGGCGACATGGACTTCAAAGTGGCGGGCACTGCCAACGGCATCAACGCCCTCCAGATGGATGTAAAGGTTAAAGGGATCACCTACGAAATGCTGGAGCGGGCGTTGAAACAGGCCAGGGATGGCCGCCTCTTTATCCTGGAAAAGATGCAGGAGGCTATTTCGGAACCCAGAGGCCAGGTCAGCCCCTACGCCCCCAAGGTAGTCCGCGTGATGATACCGGTGGAAAAGATAGGGGCGCTGATAGGACCGGGCGGGAAGACCATTAGGCGAATTCAAGAGGAAACCGGCGTAAACATAGATACCCAGGACGATGGCACGGTCCTTATCGCTTCCAGCGACGAGGCCATGATACGCAAGGCCAGGGAGCGCATAGAGGGCCTCACCAGGGAGGCTGCCGTTGGCGACATCTTCACCGGCAAGGTGGCGCGGATCACCAGCTTCGGGGCCTTCGTGGAGCTAATTCCCGGCAAGGATGGCCTGCTGAGGACGGAAGAGGTGGGGGAAATGGAGGGAGCCCTGGAGATGGGCCAGGAACTGACCGTCATCGTAAAGGAAATCGACCACCTGGGTAGGATTAACCTTTCACGGCGGGACCTGCTGGGCGGCTCGGAGGAGCCACGGGAACCCGCAAGCCGGATGCCCGGGCCAAGACCGGGTGGCTCCCCCATGGCCCCCAGGGGACCCATGCAGCGGTCGGACCGCCGCCCACCGGGGCAGGGTCCCCGCAGGAGCGGACCGGGGGGGCCGGGGCCAGGGCGAAGGCCGCCGGCCAAACCCACCTTCCGAGGGTTTACGGGCACGTAAACCCTCCAGTTAGCCCGTACCATGGGCAACTCAATCCCCTTGACCCACTCAAGCTACGGCATTATCATCTGCTAAAGCCACGATTTGGAATTGGCCCCTCAAGCTATCCTGTCCAACACGCAGGGAGGTAACATGGCTACTATTAGGGTGGCTGTGCATGGAGCGACGGGTAGAATGGGGCAAGAGGTAATAGCCGCCCTGTGCCGGGAGCCCGACATGGAGCCTGTGGGTGCGATCTGCAGGCGTCACCGGGGCGACGGCCTGGACCTCCCCGATGGCTCGGGAAGCATCCCATTGTCCACAGACCTGGAAGCGGTGCTGCGCGCCACAAGTCCCGAGGTATTGGTGGACTTCACCAACGCCGAAGCGACCTTGGCGGCGGCACCCGTAGCCGCCAGGCACGGCGTGAACATGGTCATCGGGTCCACCGGACTCAACGAGGACCATCTCCAATCGCTGGACCGCCTCACCCGGGAACAGAGCATTGGAGTCACGGTGGCGCCTAACTTCGCCCTTGGTGCGGTCCTTATCATGCACCTGGCCAAACGTGCGGCGCCATTCTTCGAGTACGCGGACATCATCGAGATGCACCACGAGGCCAAGATAGACGCACCGTCGGGCACAGCACTCGCCATGGCCAGGGCGATTTCCCAGGATAAAGAGTTCCAGCGCAACCAACCGGAGAGGGAGCCGCTGGCGGGGACCAGGGGGGGAGAGCATAATGGCGTCGGCATCCACAGCCTTCGCATGGCGGGGCGAATGGCCCACCACGAGGTCATCTTTGGAACGGCGGGACAGACCGTTTCCCTGCGCCACGACGCCCTGGGCCGAGACTGCTACATGCCGGGGGTGATGCGGGCTATCCGAGAGGTTGTGAACGTGAAAGGTCTTGTGGTAGGCTTGGATAAAATCCTCGGCCTCTAGGGGCAATGGGTGCGTCCGATGAGGGAAGTCAGCATAGCCGCTGTGGGCGCCACGGGCGCCGTCGGCAGGGAGTTCCTCAGGGTACTGGAGCAGCGCAGCTTCCCCGCGAGCCACGTCAGGCTCCTGGCATCCTCCCGCTCCGCCGGTACCCACCTCAATGTGCTTGGCCGGGACCTGGTGGTAGAGGCGACCACCCCCGAATCCTTTGGGGGAATAGATATCGCCTTCATCTCCGTCTCCAGCGAGCTGAGCGCCGCCCTGGCGCCGCTGGCAGTGGAGGCCGGGGCGCTGGTAATAGACGATAGCTCCCACTTCCGCATGCGGCCCGATGTCCCCTTGGTGGTGCCGGAAGTCAACGGCGAAGACGTGGAGGGGCACCGGGGCATCATATCCATACCCAACTGCTCCACCACGCCGCTGGTGATGGTGGCCAGTCCCCTTCACCGGGTGAACCCCGTGGTTAGAATCATAGCCGATACCTACCAGTCGGTATCCGGCGCCGGTGGCGCGGCCATGGTGGAGCTTCGAGAGCAGAGCCGGAGCGTCCTGGACGGGGGTGACAAAGAGCCCCGGGCCCTCCCCCATCGTATCGCCTTCAACGTTATCCCTCGCATCGATAGTTTCCTTCCCGACGGCTACACCAGAGAGGAGCAAAAGATGAGGGAAGAGACCCGCAAGATAATGCACGAACCCGAAATCGCCATCTCCGCCACCTGCGTGCGTGTCCCCGTCGAGGTGTCCCACAGCACCGCCCTACACATGGAGCTGGAACGACCCATGTCCGCCGAGGAGGCAAGGGACATTCTGGCCGAGGCGCCCGGCGTGAGGGTACTGGACTCCCCTGAGGATGGCCTGTATCCCATGCCCTGGGACGTTGCGGGCACCAATGAGGTCTTCGTCGGCCGCATCCGAAAGGACGTGTCCCACCCCAACGGTCTGGCCATGTGGGTGGTGGCCGACAACCTGCGGAAGGGGGCCGCGCTGAACGCCATCCAGATCGCCGAGGAGGTGCTGAGGCGAGGCTGCCTGGCTCCGGAAAGAGTCGGTGGGGGACGGTAAGGACAGCTTTGTTCCAGGCCCTGGACTGGTATTGTCGATACGCCGGTCAGGAGAATCCCACCAACAGGACAGGAGGTCGGTATGACGGAGATAAGGAGACTACTAACCGCCATGGTAACGCCCTTTGACGAGCAGGGGCTGGTGGACTACGAGCAGGCCAAGCGCCTGGCCAACGCGCTGCTCGATTCGGGCAGCGACGGGATGATAGTGTCGGGCACTACCGGAGAGTCGCCGACCCTCAGCACCGACGAGAAATTAAGGCTATTCGCGGAGATAAAGGGGGCCGTTGGCGACCGGGGTGCCGTGATCGCCGGAACCGGCAGCTACAACACTGCCGAGAGTATAGAGCTGAGCGTCGAGGCCGAGCGGGAGGGCGTTGACGGACTCTTGCTGGTGGTCCCCTACTACAACAAGCCACCCCAGGAGGGACTGTACCAGCACTTCAAGGCTATTGCCCAGAGCGTCCACATACCCTGCATCCTTTACAACGTTACCAGCCGGACCAGCCTCAACATGAGCCACGATACCACGATCCGCCTCAGCCACGTAGACAACATCGTAGGGGTGAAAGAGGCGGGCAGCGACATGGACCAGATAGCCCGCATCATAGAGGGCGCCAGGGGAGACTTCCGGGTGTGGAGCGGCAACGACAACGAGACTTTCTACATCATGGCCATGGGCGGTTACGGCGTAGTCAGCGTGGCCTCCCACCTGGTGGGCAGCCAGATCAAGCAGATGATGGGGCTGTTGTTGGAGGGCGACGTTGAGAAGGCGGGTTCCGAGCACCGCAGGCTCCTCGAGCTGTTCAAAGTCCTGTTCGTGGTATCCAACCCCATCCCCGTTAAGCACTCGCTGAATTTCGTGGGATTCAACGTGGGGAACCCCAGGCTGCCCCTGGTTCCTGCCGACGAAAAGTCGGCCGCCAAGATAGAAGAGGTGCTGGCCCACTACGAGGTGGATCTGCCCGTCCCCAACTAGGGGAGCGCCCAGGCCCAACGGAAGTACCTGATGCGACGGTAACCCTCATGGTTCGACGGGCTCACCATGGACCAGTCAAGGACCTTCCCAGTCTGTGTGCCGTGGCGATGGGCTGACGGGTTCCAAGAACGGATAGTCATGGTCTGGAGTGGCGTCAGAGTATGGGCGCGATGGGGATGGTCTCCCAACGCCGGGGGCCGGTGGAGATGACTCGGATCGGACAGCCCACCAGCTCCTCAATCCGGCTGACGTAGGCCACCGCCTCCTTGGGTAGCTGAGACATGTGGGTAGCGCTGGCCGTGGGCAACTCCCATCCGGGCATCTCTTCGTACACGGGCTTGCATCTCTCCAGTAGTGAGATGCTGGCGGGGAAGTGGTCAATGTCCCGACCGTTGTCTCTGTAACCCACACACAACTTTATCTTGGGAAAGCCGTCCAGCACGTCAAGCCTGGTCAGCACCAGGGACGTGAAGCCGTTGATGAGTGCACTGTACTTCGCCGCCACGGCATCGAACCAGCCGATTCGCCTGGCCCTGCCCGTGGTGGCGCCATATTCCCAGGCCTTTTCTCGCAGGGCATCTCCTGTACCATCGTCCATTTCGGACACCAGCGGACCCGCGCCCACCCTGGTCGAGTAGGCCTTGAAGACGCCCGTTATCCCGGCGATCTCCCTCGGGCTGATGCCCAGGCCCGTACAGGCACCGCCCACCGACGGGCACGAGGATGTCACGTAGGGATAGGTGCCGTGGTCAAGGTCCAGCAACGTGCCCTGGGCACCTTCCAGAAGCACGACCTCACCTTTGGCCAGGTTGTCCCGAATGACCAGCTCCGTCGGACGCAGGTGACACTTCAGGCGGCGGCCCCATTCCACGCACTTGTCGTAAACCTCTTCGAGGGAAACGGGGTTTTCACCGTGCACCTTGGATATTACGGCGTTCTTGAACTCGACCACCCGCTTGAGGCGAGGAAGCAGGGAATCGGGGTCCAGGAGCTCTCCCGCCCGGATACCCTCGCGTGCCGTCTTGTCCATATACGCGGGGCCTACACCTCGCCCCGTAGTCCCCAGGGCGTCGGAGCCGCGGGAAAGCTCCTGGAGCCGGTCCAGCACAACGTGGTACGGCATTATCAGGTGGGCCCGCTCGCTCACGTACAGACGGCCGGTTTCCACGCCACGGGCCCGCAGACTATCCAGTTCTCCCATGAGCACGTCGGGGTCCACCACGACCCCGTTGCCGATGACGCAGGTGATCTGGGGCCAGAAGATGCCCGAGGGGACAAGGTGAAGGCTAAACTCCCCCTGGTCGTTGACCACGGTGTGCCCGGCGTTGTTGCCACCACCGTAGCGCACCACGCAATGGGCTTTCTCCGCCAGGTAGTCTATTACCTTGCCTTTGCCTTCATCGCCCCACTGGGCGCCCACGACTGCGTGAGCCGGCATGCCTCCTCCCCAAGTCGAGAGTCCAGAGGTATGGCCCCGTCGCGCTGGGGACCATGCCTTTCAACGTCGGTGAAAGCTACAAATTGAAAGGCGCGTCCACGAAGTCCTTTTCCTTCACGTAGATCTGGATACGGGCGGCCAAGGTCTCCAGCACCATGATGCGGCCTTCGTCATCTACGTTGACGGCCACCGGCCTCCTGAAAAGCTGCTCACGAGTCAGGTCAGCCCTTCTCCGCGCCTTCTGAACGTCGGGGTTGGCATCCACCTGTTCCTGCCCCCACTTGGGCAGTCTGTCCGCGTCTCCCATGAAGGAGGTAAGGAAGTCGCCAAAGGGGGTGTATATATTGAGCCTCTTGTTACCCCAGTCGATGATATACACGTCCCCTTCGCTATCAATGGCTATGTTACTTGGGCGACGCAGCTCCCCATCTCCCATTCCCGGGGTGCCGAAGGTAGTCAGGTATCTACCCTCCGCGGTGAACTTCTGTACCCGGTCGTTGTTCCAGTCGGCCACGTACACGTGGCCGTTATTGTCAATGGCGATCCCCCATGGCATATCAAACTGTGCCTCACCACAGCCTGGGCTTCCCCATGTGGACAGGAACTTGCCGTCCTTGGTAAATACCTGAACGCGGTTGTTTAGCGCATCTACGATGTACAGATTGTCGTTCTGGTCGAACTCGATGCCGGAAGGGCCGTTAAGCTCTCCATCACCGGAGCCCTTGGTACCCCAGCCACCCAGCGATTCCCCGTCCTTGTCGTATATGAAGATACGGCTGGCGTAATCATCCGAGATGTACACGTTTTCCTGGCTATCGAGTGCGACGGAAATTGGCCAGGGCGACTGTCCCGCGCCAAAACCTGGGCCGCGGTCTTCCGACAGGAATTCACTGTCCAGGGTGCACTTGGTTATCCCCTGACTTGGGAGAAATTCATGTCCCCTGTTCACCACGTACAGGGTGCGGTTGGGGCCCAGTGCGAAGTCCATGGGCTGAGCCAGGCTAGGACCCGAAATGCCGTATCTACCGATGCAGTGATCGTAGTTGTAGACGCGACCAGCTACGTGTCTCGTAAGCATCACTGAGTTGTGCTCCCCAGCTTTCAGTAAATACGGTGCTCGGCTTCCATCTAGTCACTGGCCAAAATGATTCAAGGGGAACCGGGGGATGTCACGCCGATTCCCCTGTCCTTTTACGGCCAGACTTGCCTCCAGGAACCCTCCGAGTATGGGATCTTAACCTTTTCCGAGTATGGGATCTTAACCTTTACTGATAAAAGTGTCTCCTTCAATTTTACTCGAGTTGGTATTCTCTTGACGCAGCTATCACTGCCAGCATATTCGCCACCCTGTGGCTCGAGATAACGGTAACTTCCTCGTTATCCCAGCGCAGCTCGCCGGCATCCGTCGCCAGGGTCACAAGCTCCTGGCGGGTTAGCTCAGTGACGTACTGCGGCCCGATCAGCTCCAGGGCGGTGTCCACGAACGCCTCAGGACCCAGGTTCCCTTTGGCCTTCATCCTGCGGATAATGGACTGGACTCCAGGCATCTCGCTGTTGGACAGTCGGTCTGCAGCGAAGTTGATGCGTCTCACCAACGAGCCGCTGTCGATCCACTCGGCGCCGGTATGCCATCCCTCAACACTGGGCGGGTCGATGAGTGCCTGCCCCTGGTAGTCCGTCTCCTCTCCTATCGGTTGTAGACCAGGCCTTGGGAACTGGAAATCACCCACCAGTCTCATCGTGCCTGCTACCGCCTCTGCTGGGCTCTTCACCTTCTGCCAGCGTATTGCCTCGTCCTTGAAGAAATCGGAGTTGAACAAAGCACGAAGGGTGCAGTGCATGTCGTACCGGGAAGATACAAATGCGTCACCAATGATGTTGATGGCGGCGGGGTCCCTGGGTGGCGTTATCTGCCAGGCCGGCACCTGGGGCTCGTCCGCTACGAAGAAGCTATACAGGTGCCTGGCAATGAAGCGGGCCGTGGCTGGCTGGCGAACGATGATGTCTATGATATCCTCACCGTTGAAGTTCCCTCGGTGACCCAGGAACACTTTCTCCGAATCATCATGGTCTTCCCGCCTGTACACGAAGTCCCAGACGTAGGACCGACCCAAGGGATTACGCGGTATTCTGTTGGAGATGGTCCAGCCGGTGAAGGACCTGGAGCACTCGAATACATCTTGCTCAGTGTAGTTGCCCACACCCAAGGAGAACAGCTCCAGCAGCTCCCGGCCCCAGTTCTCGTTGGGGGCGTCCTTGTGGTTCTCGTTGTTGTCCAGCCAGTAGATCATGGCCGGATTCTTGGCCAGCTCCAGTAAGAGGTCTCTGTAGTTGCCCAGCCCGTGCTGTCGGAACATATCTATCTGGGCAGTCATCTCGTTGGGGTTATCAATCTTGGAGTTTCCGGTCGCGAAGATTTGGTGCCAGAAGAGGGCCATCTTCTCTTCCAGTGGGCGCTTGGTGTTTATCATGTAGTAGATCCACAGCGATCTACAATTGGCCGGCACGTCCGCAATTTCCAAGCTCGGATAGAATCGGAACAAGACTTCTGCGTCCAGTACGGGAATGCCAAACTTCTCAGGGTTTATCAGCTCTTCTACGGTCTCCTCATAGCCTTTGGCCACTCGCTCCTCCAGTTCGTCACGAGTAGCTCCGAACCCGGCCCTGCGCATCAGATGGGCCATCAGGGCTATATCTTGGTCGGGCATTTCGGCTCTCCCCTAGTCTTTCATGAAGCTACGCTTCACGGCAGGCGGTCTCACGACATGCCAGCGGTCAGGCCAAGTTTAAGATGGGCCTTTCCGCTTGTCAACGGTTCAGGAAAGCGCATCATGCGTCCAGATGTTCCTGCGCCGTCCTTTCTCACGCCTGCGTAGCTGTGATATACTCCCATTAGGGTTAGCAGTACCGTTAAATCACGGGGTAATGGGCCCAATGCCCGCTATGGAGGACCTTCAAAACCGCCAGGAGACCTTAGCACCCGGTAGGGGCAAGATAAGCTGCTCGGAGGGGGATAGTATGGGTCCTTTCGACGAACTGAAGGTGTTCACCGGCAACGCTCATCCCCAGCTTGCTGGGGAGGTTTGCGCCTATCTTAACATCCCCATCGGACAGGCCGAGGTATTCAAGTTTAGCAACGACAACACCTTCGTGCGCATACTGGAGAACGTTCGCCAGCGGGACGTCTTTATCATTCAGCCGACGTGCAGACCGGTCAACGACAACCTGATGGAACTGCTAATAATGATCGACGCCGCCAAGCGGGCCTCGGCGGGTCGAGTGACCGCGGTGGTCCCTTATTATGGCTACGGCCGGACCGATAAGAAGGACCAGCCCAGAGTCCCCATCACGGCCCGTCTGGTGGCGGACCTCTTGAGCGCCGCCGGAGCGGACCGTCTGCTCACGATAGACCTCCACGCCGGACAGATCCAGGGATTCTTCAATATCCCCGTGGATGAGCTTACGGCCCTGACAATGCTGAGCCGCTATTTCCAGGACAAGGGCATGGAGAACCTGGTGGTGGTGGCAACCGACATCGGCATCAGCAAGCGGGCCCGTGACCTGGCCGAGCATCTAGGGGCACCCCTGGCCATCATCGAGAAGCGCCGTATAGGCAACAAGGAAATGGCCGAGAGCCTGAACGTCATCGGCGATGTGGAGGGGAAGACCGCCCTCACCTTCGACGACGAGGTTGATACAGGGGGCTCCATGCTTTCGGCGGCCCAGGCCTTAAAGGACCGGGGAGTGAAGGAGGTCCACGCCTGCGTCACCCACGGCCTCCTGTCGGGAGGCGCCGCACAGAGGATGGTAGATGGCGCGTTGGAGGAGCTGGTCGTAACCGACACCATCCCGGTGAACATGGAGAAGCGCAACGGTAAGCTGACTGTGCTGTCGGTGGCCCCCTTGCTGGGTGAAGCCATCCGTCGCATTCACGAAGGTCACTCCGTGGGCGAGATGTTCGAATAGGATAGGGGTTATGGTCAACATTCTGAGCAAGGTGCTGGGCGACGGCAACGAAAGGGTGGCCAAGAAGTTCAGGCCGACTGTAGAGGAGATCAACTCCCTTGAGCCCGAACTGGAGGCGCTGCCCGACGACCTGCTCGCGGCCAAGACCCAGGAGCTCAAAGGCCTACTGGAAGAGGGGGATGACCTGGATGACCTCCTTCCAGAGGCCTTCGCCATTGTAAGGGAGGCGGCCAAGCGCACTCTGGGCCAGCGTCACTACGACGTTCAGCTCATGGGTGGCATCGTCCTTCATCAGGGCAAGATCGCCGAGATGAAGACGGGAGAGGGCAAGACTCTGGTCGCCACGCTCGCCGTTTATCTCAACGCCCTGACGGAGCGGGGCGTCCACCTTGTCACCGTCAACGACTATCTGGCCAGGCGGGACACCGTCTGGATGGGGCCCATATATCACCTGCTGGGACTCTCTGTGGGCTGTCTCCAGCACGACGTGTCTTACCTGTACGATCCCTCCTCCCACCCGGACGACCTCAGCCTCGCCAATCTCAGGCCCATTACCAGGCAAGAGGTCTACCAGGCGGACATCACCTACGGGACCAACAACGAGTTCGGCTTCGACTACCTCCGAGACAACATGGTGGCCGACCCAGCCATGCAGGTGCAGCGACAGCTGCAGTACTCCATTGTCGACGAAGTGGACAACATCCTGATCGACGAAGCACGCACTCCGTTGATAATCAGCGGGCCGGCCGAGGAGCCGGTACAGCTGTATCACACCTTCGCCCGCCTGGTGCCACGCCTCCAGGAGGAGGACTACACCATAGACGACAGGACCCGCTCCGTCAGCCTCACTCAATCGGGTATCTCCAATATGGAGCAGTGGGCCAGAGTGGGCAACCTCTACGATCCGGAGAACTACCACCTAGTACACTTCATAGAGAACGCCCTCACGGCCCACATTCTTCGAAAGCGGGACAAGGACTACGTGGTCCGCGACGGGCAGGTGATAATCGTGGACGAGTTTACCGGCCGGCTACAGTTCGGCCGGAGGTGGTCCGACGGCCTGCACCAGGCCGTGGAGGCCAAGGAGGGGCAGAAGGTACAGCGGGAAAGCATCACCTACGCAACCATCACCCTCCAGAACTATTTTCGAATGTACAAAAAGCTGGCCGGCATGACCGGTACTGCGGCCACCGAGGCCGAAGAGTTTTACAAGATCTACGGTCTGGACGTGGTCACGATTCCCACCAACGTGCCCCTGGTCCGCAGGGAACATCCCGATATGATCTTCAAGACCGAGGAAGCCAAGTGGAACGCCGTCGCCGGGGAGATTCAGGAGCTTCAGAAGAGTAACCGCCCGGTCCTGGTAGGCACTACATCCATCGAGGCCTCGGAAAAGCTCAGTGGGTTGCTGAAAAGGGTAGGCGTGACCCACGAGGTGCTCAACGCCAAGCAACATGAGCGCGAGGCCCACGTCGTGGCCCAGGCCGGCCGCCCGGGGGCCGTCACCGTGGCCACCAACATGGCTGGCAGAGGAACGGACATAATCCTCGGAGGAAACCCGGCGGGCCTGGACCTCACCTCGGAAGAATGGGACAGAGACCACCAGCTAGTTGTCTCCCTGGGTGGACTTCATGTCCTGGGTACGGACCATCACGAGGCCCGCCGCATTGACAACCAGCTACGAGGCCGGTCGGGCCGCCAGGGCGACCCTGGAAGCTCGCGTTTCTACTCCTCCCTGGAAGACGACCTGATGCGCCGCTTTGGTGGCGACCGTATCAAAGGTATCATGAACCTGGTAGGCATGGACGACGACACCCCCATCGAGAACCGCGTGGTCACCAAATCCCTGGCGAGCGCCCAGGTAAAGGTGGAGGGCCACCACTTCGAGATGCGAAAACATCTCCTCGAGTACGACGACGTGCTCAACAACCAGCGGCAGATCATATATACCGAACGTGGCAGGACCCTGCCCGGCGGCGACCTGAAGGCCAACATCATGTCCATGGTTGACAAGGAGATGAGGTCCCTCATGTCCAGGCATCTGCCGGGCAAGGATGGAGATGGCTGGAACGCAGGGGCATTTCTGGAGGAGGTCAAGACCATCTTCCCTCTGCCCACCGAGATAAACGCCGAGGAGAAGCTGTCCCTGTTGAGTCGGGATGAGATCGGGGAAAGGTTATCCAGTCACTCTCAGGAGCTGTACGAAAAGCGAGAGGTCCAGATGGGGCCCGACAGCATGCGCACACTCGAACGGTTACTGATGCTCCGCACCATAGACATGCACTGGGTAAACCACCTCACCTCCATGGACAACCTGCGGCAGGGCATAGGACTGCACGCCTACGGACAGCGGGACCCCCTGGTCATGTACAAGACCGAAGGCAGCCGCATGTTCCAGGCCCTTTTGGATCGGATACAGCACGACATCGTCCACAGCATCTTCCAGATCTCTCTTGGCCCGGCAAAAGCGGGAAGGGGCGCCGAGTCCAAGCCCAAGTCCAGCCCCATGGAGGCCGTCTCCGGCCGGCAGCGTGAAGCCGTGGCCGTTGGCGCCCGGAAGGTGGGGCGCAACGAGCCATGTCCCTGCGGCAGCGGCAAGAAGTACAAGCGGTGTCACGGGACCAGCTAATGGGCGGCTTTTACCTGCCTAATTAGGTCCGGCAAGGTTCCACCATGCCCACCACCAACGCGGAAATATCCGACCTGTTCGAGAACATGGCTGCCCTTCTGGAGATGAAGGGGGACAGCATATTCAAGATTCGCGCCTACCAGCGGGCCGCCCGCACCATAGAGCAGCTTCCATTCTCCCTGGAGCAGGCCGTCAACGACGGCAAGGAGTTGAAGGCGGTCCCAGGCATCGGCGACGCCATCAGCAAGAAGATCCAGGAACTGGTCAACTCCGGCAGTGTAGCGACTTACGAGCGCCTTAAGGGTGAGCTGCCCGATGGCGTCCTCACTCTGATGAGCGTGCCCGGCATCGGCCCCAAGACCGCCACGCTCATCGCCCGCGAATCGGGGGCCAGCACCATCGAGGAGGTCGAGAGGGCTATCCTGGACGGGCGGCTGGCGGCCCTCCCCGGCCTGGGGGAGAAGACTGCCCAGAACATCCTGCGCCACATCCGCTCCCTACGTACCAAGGACCACAGGGTCCCCATCGGACAGGCAATCGCCGTGGCCGACAGCGTCATCTCGGGTCTCCGTGAGGCGTACCCCAGGATAGACAAGCTCAGCCCCGCCGGCAGTTTGCGGCGCTGGAAGGAGACGGTGGGCGACATCGACATCATGGGGACCGCCCAGGACGCGGAGCTGGCCATGGACGCCCTCGCCTGCCTGCCCATGGTACGGGAGGTGCTGGTCCACGGCCCAAAGAAGACCAGCGTGGTTGTGGAGCCCGGCCTTCAGGTAGACCTGCAAATCGTCGAGGACGGCTCTTATGGGGCCATGCTTCAATATTTCACGGGCAGCCAGCAGCACAATATCCGGCTCCGGGACTACGCCAACCAGCAGGGGCTGTCCCTCAACGAGTACGGCATCACCGTACAGAAGACGGGGGCGCTGGAGAAATACGCCGATGAGGAAGGCTTCTACCGGCGCCTGGGGCTTCCAGTGATACCGCCAGAGATAAGGGAGGGCATGTGGGAGATCGACATGGCCGTGAAGGGGACCATTCCTGAGCTTGTACATGCTTCGGATATCAGGGGAGACCTCCACGTTCACAGCGAGTGGAGCGACGGGCGCGACGCCCTGGAGGCCATGGTGGAAGCTGCGATAAGCCAGGGCTACGAGTACGTGGCAATTACCGACCACTCGGCGGGCCGGGGAATCGCCAATGGGCTGTCACAGGAGCGCCTGCTCAAACAGATCGATATTCTGCATGAGTTGGACGAGCGGTATCCCATAAAGGTCCTGTGTGGCTCGGAGGTGGACCTGCGCGCCGATGGATCCCTGGACTACCCGAAGGAGCTGCTGGAACAGTTGGACGTGGTGGTAGCCTCGGTCCATTCGTCTATGGGCCAGGATTCCAGCGTGATGACCCAGAGGATCATCCAGGCGATGCACCACCCCCATGTAACTGTCATCGGCCACCCCACGTGCCGGCTGCTGGGGAGCAGGGAGCCGGTGGACGTGGACATTGATGCCCTGTTCCAGGCCGCCGTAGAAACGGGCACCGCGATGGAGATAAATGGGTCTCCTGAACGGCTGGACCTGAAGGATACCCATATCCTCAAGGCGGCGCAGATGGGGGTACCCTTGATCATCAGCACAGATTCCCACTCCCGCACCCACCTCGGCAATATGCGTTTTGGGGTCGCCGGAGCCCGGCGCGGTTGGTGTGAGGCAAGACATATAGTCAACACCCTTCCCATGGAAGAGTTCCTGGCATACATAAATACGCCCAAGCCCCAGCGAAAGGACGTGCTGACCCGTCGGGGCCAGCGTTAAGGACCGGACACATCAACGCACGCAGCCATAAGAAAAAGCCACCACCGGGCGACGAGGCAGGCCGCGACCCTAAGGTACTGGCCAGGGGAGAGCCCGACGCCGTGCGGCACCTCAAAGAGGCAGTCCAGGCCGGAAAGGAGTGGCACCTCGCCCTCCTGGAAGCCGTCGGTATCTGGGGACTTCCGGACGAGGAGTTCCAGGGGCGCCACTACAGCTACCTGGTCCTCGGCGAGGCCTTCGACTGGCTCCTTCTGGCGGAGCGCCTTTGCCAGGAGGTGGACGGGCTGGTGCCGCTGGAGGAAAAGGAACGGTTGCTGTTCCACGGAAAGCTGCCTTCGGAGGTCAGCACACGGGAGTTTCTCCAATTTATAGGCACAAACAAGTACCGGGCATTCCTAAATTACTGGTACGGGGTAGTTGTAGAGGAGGCCCTTCAGCTGGCTGTAGAGGAAGAGGTGCGCAAACAGCATAAAGCCAAGGGCTTTTCAGATTCCGAAGAGCTCGTGGAGGAGGCTTTCCTCAGATTGTACGAAGAAACCCGCACCAATCTCCTAAACGAGTTCCTCGCCGAAAAGGGAGAGCCGGGGCGGAAGTCCCTCAGCCTTACGGAGTTGAAGGAGTTCACCTACCGGCTGTTCAAGCGGAGGCTCAAGATATGGGACCCCGCCCGGGTCGCCAGCGACACCCGCAAAGGTCTTGAGAAGCTCCACACCCTCCGGCCCTCCGACAGCCTGCTGGGCCTCTAGGGCACGGACTTAGCTGGCCGAAGGATCAGGGAGCATCGCCCCACCCATCCCAACCTTCCCCAATCGAGAGGAAAGGGGTACGTGCTGGGAATCTATGCGCACTTTCCGCGGACGCACTGTCAGTGGACACGAATGGTCTCTCACGACGGCAGCTGGGAAAGGGATTCGGCCAAGCGCCGCTCGCGTTCCTGGAGGGACTTCAGCCGCTCCTCCTCCCGCTCCACCACCTCTTCGGGAGCCCTGGCCCGGAAGTTTGGGTTATCCAGAAGGCCCCGTACTCGCTCCATGCTGGAAGAGCATTCCTCCAGCTCCTTCCCCAGCCGAGACCTTTCCGCGGAGATATCCACCACGCCGGCCAGGGGTAGCGTTATCACCAGCGGGTCCACTACCAGAGTCATCGCTTCACCCGCCGGCGGACGCCCAACGGAGCCATCCAGTACACGGAGAGGGCGCACCCTAGCCAGGGTGCAGATCGACGGGGACTCCTGCTCGATAGTCTCTCTCAATCCGTTGGCATCCACCGTGGCTTCCAGGTACTGGCCTGATGGGATGCGAAGCTGGGCGCGGGCGTTCCTGATAGCCTGGACCATGAGAATTATGCTGGACATCTCCTGGTCGGCCTGCTGGTCGTTGCGGCTACCTTCGGATTGAGGGTACGGCGCGACCATGATGGAGTCGGGCAGAGCCTGCCCTGAGCCGGCGGAAGGGTCTCCCTCCCTGGGGAGGCGCTTCAGCAGGTTGAGCCATATCTCCTCGGTGATAAAGGGCATAAACGGGTGCAGCAACCGGAGTGTCCGCTCCAGGACGTGGGCCAGGACCCTCAACGGCCCCGTGTCCCCCGCCCGTAGCCGCACCTTAGCCAGCTCGATGTACCAGTCGCAGTACTCGCCCCACAGGAACTCGTAGATCGTCCGCTGCGCCTCTCCAAGCTGATATGCCTTCAGATATGAGCCGACCGAGCCGACGGCCAGGTTCAGCCGGTGGAGAATCCACCTGTCCTGGCGAGAACCCGTGGCTGGTAAGACGACCCCGTCCTCCCGGCGGCTCCTGAGCTCCGGCAGATCGTACCAACCCTGTACAGAAGATGGCTCTGCACCCTCCAGGCTGGTCATGACGAAACGGGCCGCGTTCCACAGCTTGTTGGCAAAGTTACGGCTGGACTCCAGCTTGGACTCGCCCAGGCGAAGGTCATTGCCTGGGGCCGTGCCGGTGGTCAGGGCAAAGCGCAGGGCGTCGGTACCGAACTCCTGGATAAGCTGGATGGGGTCCAGCACGTTACCCTTGGTCTTGCTCATCTTCACGCCCTGGGTATCCCGGATCAGACCGTGAAGGAAGACGGTGTGGAAGGGTTCCCTGCCCGTATTCGCCCGGCCCATCATTATCATGCGGGCCACCCAGAAGAAGAGGATATCGTATCCCGTCACCATTACGAAGGAGTCATGGCCCTCCACCGCGAGGTCGTGACCATCCTGGGGGTAGAAGTAGCTGTAGTCATCGGTCTCATCGGGCCAGCCCATGGTAGAGTGGGGCCACAGCGCCGAGCTGAACCAGGTGTCCAAGACGTCCGGGTCCTGAACGAGGCGCCCCGAGCCGCAGTGGACGCAGCGGTCCGGGTCTTCCACTTCCACCACCTGGCCATCGCAGTCTCGGCAGTACCACACCGGAATGCGGTGTCCCCACCACAGCTGCCGGCTGATGCACCAGTCCCGGATGTTTTCCAGCCAGTTGAGGTATACCCGGGAAAACCTCTCGGGCACGATGCGCACACGGCCCGCGGCCACGGCGCTGTAAGCCCGGCCCGCGATGGAACTGGGATCGTCATGGCTCCCGACATTCAGGAACCACTGAATGCTCACCAGGGGCTCTACCACCGTCTTGCACCGCTGGCAGTGCCCGACCCCGTGGCGGTAGGGCTCCGCTCTCTCCAGGAATCCCTCCGCCTCCAGCTGCCTAACCACGGCCTCGCGGCACTGGAACCGCTCCTGGCCCGCATAGGGCCCGGCCTCGGATGTCATGTTGCCATCGGCACCAACTACGGTAATCGACGGGAAGCCGTGGCGCTGGCCGATCTCGAAGTCGGCGGCGTCGTGGGCGGGTGTGACCTTGAGGGCGCCGCTACCGAACTCGGGATCGATCAGGGGGTCGGCCACGACGGGAATCCGCCGGCCCATAATGGGCAGCACCACGACGCTACCTACGATCTTCTGGTATCTTACATCCTCCGGATGCACGGCCACGGCAGTATCCCCCAGCATGCTCTCGGGGCGGGTGGTAGCCACGGTTATATGCCCGTCACCATCGGCCAGGGGATAGCGAATGTAGTACAGCCTGCCCTCGTGCTCCTCGTGCTCCACCTCCAGGTCCGACAGGGCCGTGGAACACCGGGGGCACCAGTTGATGATGCGCTCACCCCTGTAGATGAGGCCCTTCCTATAGAGGTTGACGAAGGTTGTGCGCACCGCCCTGCTCGGGCCAGGGTCCAGGGTAAAGCGAAGGCGGCTCCAGTCGCAGGAGGTCCCCAGTCTTTGGTGTTGCTGGTCAATGGTGTTCCCGTACCTGCCGACCCATTCCCAAACACGCTCCAGGAACTTTTCCCGGCCAAGCTCCTGCCGGCTGGTCCCCTCCGCCGCCAACCGCTGCTCCACGGCCCACTGGGTGGCGATTCCGGCATGGTCCTTCCCCGGCAGCCACAGGGTGGGCTCCCCAAGCATGCGGTGCCAGCGGCACAGGACATCCTGTACGGAGGCGGTCAGGGCGTGGCCCAGGTGCAGCTCCCCGGTCACGTTGGGCGGCGGCATGATGACAACGAAGGGCCGCCTCTGTGGGTCGATGCTGGGAGTGAAGTAGCCTTTCGCTATCCAGCTGTCGTAGATCCGCCCCTCGACGTCGGCGGCGTTGTACGCCTTGGGAATCTCCCCCATCGCTTCTCGAGCCATGAACCTTACTCTTCAAATATCATTTGGGGCTGAACCAGCCTGGTCAATCATCAGGCGAGGGGCACAAGGGCGAACACACGCGGCTCATTGCCCACGATCCGAGATGTGTGGCCCTGGCCCGTCAGGTCCTCTCCCAGAAGTACGTCCTCGGGACCGAGCGTCAGCACGGACCCATCGCCGACCCCTACTTCGACGTAGCCAGAAATTGTGATGTCATAGTGCCGTCGCGGCGCGTTGTGCCAATCCACGAACTCGCCCAGCTCCATGCGCCGGAAGACGATGCCTTTGACCGCCTGCAGTGGGATGCTCCCCGTTTTCCAGTGCTCCTGCTCGCTGGGCGCGACTGGCAGGGCGAGCTCCTCAAAGTGTGACTTCCCATCCTCCCCCGCGTAGAGCCGATAGTACAAGGTTGCCCTCCTCCATCCGGCGCAGCCCCATTATTTCCAACGAAGGGCACGATACATCTCTGTATCATCTCCCGCCATTTACGGTGGCCGGCCCAGACGGCGGTCAGGCCAGGGGTACGGCGGCGGACAGCCGCGGCCCATTGCCCACTACCCGAGTGGTGTGCCCACGTCCCGTCAGGTCCTCGGCCAGCATGACATCCCCAGGCCCGAGCCGCCGCACACTGCCGTCTCCGATGCCTATCTCGACCTGTCCGGACAGGGTGATCACGTACTGGCGTCGTGGCGCCTGATGCCAGTCCATAAACTCGCCCGGCTCGGAACTCCGGAAGGTTATGCCCGTGGCCGGCTGCACGTCCGAGCCCTCCACGGGACCCACTGGCAGCCCCAGATCTTCGAAGTGGGACTGACCGTCGTCACCGGAATAAAGTCTGAGATACATAGTTACTCCTCCTTCCCCAGACCCTTAACCCCTCTCCCAGTGGGAGAGGGGCAGGGGTGAGGGTTTAGCTAGCATGCCGGCTTGTCCCCTTTCCACTGTACCACGCCTGCGTGGACGACATTAGGAAGCGACCGCGAAGGCCCCCTATCCCAGGATAACCGCCAATAGATACCATTCTGACCTTAGCCTGCCCACGGTTCTCTCCCTTGCCACCCTCACCCCCGACCCCTCTCCAGACGGGAGAGGGGCGAAGGCGAAACAGGTAAAGCATTGACTATCTCAGCAAGAACGCCTTCAAGTTCTCGTATCAACCGATCGTTCCTGAAATAGAGGACTGTGATACCGCGCTGCTCCATTATTTCCTGCCTTGCAGCATCATACTCCCTCTGACCCTCTTTATTATGAATGCTACCCTCAAGCTCAATTACCAGATTCGCCTCATGGCAGTAAAAGTCGGCGATATAACGCCCAAGCGGATGCTGGCGGCGAAACTTGGCGCCCGCGATGCGCCGATCCCTCAGGCACGCCCACAGCAGCTGTTCTGCGGTTGTCTGATCCTTGCGTAACTGACGCGCTAGATCGACTACGTAGCGCGGCTCCTTTATTTTCCCCAACGCCAAGTTCCCGTCCTCTCCCATCGCTAATCCCTCTCCCACTGGGAGAGGGGCAGGGGTGAGGGTTTAGCTAGCATGCCGGCCTGTTGAGGACATCCGAGCCGATCTTTCGGGGGATGAACTGGCCGTCGCCCAGGCTACCGACGAACCGCCCATCGTCCACTACCACCTTGCCCCGCAGGATTGTGGTCACCGGCCACCCACTGATTTCCCAGCCTTCCCAGATACTGTAGTCTCCGACGTGAAGGTCGTTCATAGACAGGGTTTTGCGGATGCCGGGATCTATCAGCACGATGTCCGCATCACTGCCAGGGGCAATGGCCCCCTTGCGTGGATAGTAGCCCATGATGCGGGCCGCGTTGGCCGAGGTCACGTCCACGAACCGCTCGAGGGACATGCCACGCTTGCCCACGCCCTCGCTGTAGGTAATCCCCACTCGGGTCTCGGCGCCGTTGTGTCCCCCCACTATGTCGAGGATACTTCTGCCCGAAACCTTGGTGGCGAAGTCGGTGCAGTACTCATCGGTGGCCATACTGCTGATGCCGCCCTTGATCAGCCCGTCCCACAGAGCCAGGCGGTCCTCCTCAGACTTGAGAGAGGGATAGGTGTGGTACTTCATCCCGTCGGGCGCCTTGTAGTCCTCGGCGGTAAAGCTGACGTAGTTGTGCAGCGTCTCCCCATAGATGGGCAGGTCCCTGCCCCTGGCCTCCCGTATCGCGGTGACCCCTTCTTTGGCGCTAACGTGGACGAAGTACGCCGCGGCACCGGTCCACTCGGCCACGCGCAACGCCCGCCGGAAGGAGACATCCTCGGACATGTTGTCATGCACCTCCCGTATGTTGGACCACTCGGTGCGTTCCTCCTCGGTCAGCTTGCGGTACATGTACTGGACGATGTCGTCGTCCTCGGAGTGGATTAGCATGAGCCCGCCGTTGGCCGCCGTCCGCTCCATCAGTGCGGACAGGGTGCCCATGCCCACCATGCGTCGCTCGTCCAGCGGAATCCCGCCAACGGGGCGGATGTTTGTCGTGAAGATCTTGAAGGTAGGGTACCCGGCCTGGATAGCCTCGGGCACCTGGGCGACGACCCTGGAGGGAATCTCCCCCAACAACATGCAGTGGTGGGAGTAATCGCAATAGGAGCTCCCCCTCCAGCGGGAGGTCCTCTCTTCTATGGCCTGGAATATGTCTATGCCAGGCTGCTGTATGGCGAAGTCGGTCAGGGTCGTGGTACCTCCAAACAGGGCGGCCCTGCTCACCTGCTCCGGGGGAGCGGTCTCCATTCCCTTGCCGGCCACCGGAGCGGCTATGTGGGCGTGGGGCTCGATGCCCCCAGGTACCACAATCTTCCCCGTCGCGTCCAGGACCCGGCCCACGTCTCCCGGCAAGGTGCCCTGTTCGGCTACGGCGACAATGCGCTCTCCCGCTACGGCCACGTCCCAACCACCCGTTCCCCAGGGAGTCACTACCTGGCCACCCCTGATAAGGAGGTCTATCATCCCCTACCTCCCGCCAACTTTGATTACCGAGTATAGCACAGCGTGAGGGCCAGAGCCCAGACGAACGTTGTCCTTTAGCCTGGACCGGCGTACAATTACCTGAAATCCTCTCCCTCGTCTGCCTATGCTGGGGAAGGGAAGACCTGAAGGAGGTACGCCTTATGGGAGGCGTCAAGTCTCCACTGGAGGGCATCCGGGTGCTGGACCTGGGGAGACATCAGGCCGGGCCACGGTGTGCCCAGGTACTGGCCCGCCTTGGAGCGGAGGTGATCAAGATAGAGCGCTTGGGTGGCGAGGAGACTCGCGCCCACGGCCCATGGGCGCGGGGCCAGAGCGCCTACTTCGTTCAGTACAACAGCGGCAAGAAGAGCCTGTGCATGGACCTGAGAATGGACAGGGCCAAGGAGATACTCCTTGAGTTGGTAAAGGTCTCCGACGTATTCCTCCAGAACTTCAGGCCGGGGACCATCGACAAGATGGGCTTCGGATATGAAGTGCTATTTGAGCTCAACCCCAAGATCGTCATGGTGAACGTGTCCGCCTACGGCCAGTTCGGCCCCTACAGGGACATGATAGGGTACGACCCCATCGGGCAGGCCATGTCCGGCATCATGATGGTCACCGGAGAGGATGGTATGCCCCCCATACGGGCAGGGGTGCCCATCATAGACCGGACCACCGCCCTGCACGCCGCCATCGGCACCCTGGCAGCCCTCCGAGAGCGGGAGATCTCAGGGGAAGGGCAGACCATAGACGTCTGCCTGGCGGACACCGGGTACAGCTACACCGAAATACCCATAACCGCCTACACCGGCGGGGGAGAGCTGCCCAGGAGGGGCGAAACAGCGGCGCCCCCCAGCGGGGCCTACCCGTGCAAGGATGGCTGGGTGCTGATCGCGGCTGGGGACCAGCACCAGTGGCCGCGAGTATGCAGTGCCCTAGGTAAACCCGAGTGGATGGAAGACGAGCGGTTCACCGAGAGGCACAGGCGGTCCCAGAACGGCGAGTCCGTAGACTAGGCGGTCAAAGAGCTGCTGGGCAACATGACCATCAAAGAGGCTGTGGACCACTTCACCTTTCACGACGTGACGGCTGCGCCCGTTAACGACATACCCCAGGCTGCTGCAGACCCCCACCCATGGGAGAGGCGCGCCCTGGTGGAGGTCTCCGACCCGATAGCGGGGACCATAAACGTGTCCGGGGACTTCTGGCACTTCAGCCGTACGCCCGCCGTGGTGGGGCCGACCCCCATGCCAGGGGAGCACACCGACGAGGTGCTGTCGGAGCTGCTCAGCTATACGCAGGAAGAGCTGGCACATCTGCGCCTGGAGAAGGTGATTGGGTAAGGGGCCGTATTATAACTAACTCCCGCCGGAGGTGATAGATGCACGACCTGTTGCTCCGGGGCGGGACCGTGGTTGACCCCTCGCAGGGGATACATGGCCCCCACGACGTGGCTATACGGGACGGAAAGATTGCCGCCATAGCCCCCGGGATTCCAACCAGGGACGCCAGGCAGATCATCGACGTCTCGGACAGGATCGTTACACCAGGGCTGATCGACCTACACGTCCACGTTTTCGACGGAATAATCGCCAATGGCGTCAACCCTGATCTGGTGGGCGTCTACGCCGGGGTGACCACGCTGGTGGACGCGGGCAGCGCGGGCTGCTCGACCATCGGCGCCTTCCCCCGATACATAATCCCCAACAGCCAAACCGAGATCATGCCCTTCATGCACATCTGCCAGACGGGCCTGGCCACCAGTCCCGACATCATCGCCGAGAGCAGCATCGACCTGGAGAGCACGCTGCGGGCGGCCCACCAATACAAGGACGTTGTCCATGGCATCAAGGCACGGATGGTGTCTCCTGCGCTGGAGATATTCGGTATGGAAATGCCCAGGTTGGCCAAGCGGGCCGCGCGAGAGAGCGAGATACCGCTGATGGTGCATGTAGGGGATAATGAGAGGCGGTGCGACCCCAACATCGTACGGGAGCTGCTACCCATTCTGGAGGAGGGGGACATTCTCACCCACTACTTCACGGGCAACCCCGGCGGTGTCCTGGATGCCAATGGGCGGCTGGTGCCCGAGGCCAAGGAAGCGGCCGACCGGGGAGTATGGTTCGACACAGCCCACGGCCGGAACAACTTTAGCTTCGACGTGGCGCGCCGCATCGTCGATCAGGGCCTCTTGCCCCACTGCATCAGCACGGACATAACCGCGGCGGGACGCATCCGCATCGTTCACAGCATGACGGAGATCATGGCGCGCTTCCTGGGACTTGGCTTCACCCTGGACCAGGTAGTCACCATGTCCACTGCCAACCCGGCCAAGGCCATCGGCGAGGAGAAGCGACTGGGGAGCCTGGCCGTTGGGTGGCAGGCCGACATCTCCGTGTTGGAGACCAGGGACGGCGACTGGATGGTTTACGACACCCAGGGGGTGGGCCTGCCGGTGGACAAAGCATTGATACCCTCTTTGACCCTAAAACGTGGCCAGGTGTACGAGCCTGACTGGGGACCGCGACCCTGGGGCTGGGAGCCGGACCCGGCACAGTAATTAGCCATCGTCGTAACACCAGCTTAATCCCTACGCCCCCTCACCGCCCCTTGTGCCCCACCTTTCTTATCAGCCCCGAGACTCTCCGCGACAGCGGGTGGCGACTTCTCAGGTTTGCCGCCACAGTGGGCACCACTTCCCCGTTACCGGCAATGAGAGGAGCCGTCCACTGACGGACCTCTTTGAGGCGGGGCGGCCCGCTCTCCCAAGACGGGCCCAGGATTGTACACGGTTCCCAGCGACGGCTTCTCCTGCGCCGCAGAAGCACCGATCCTCCCGCCTCCACGACTACCAGGGCGCCCGCGGCCACGTCCCATATCTTTGGGCCTCCGAACACCACGAACTGGAAGGCGCCGCAGCAGGTCAGGGCCAGCTCGTAAGCTATGCTGCCGGTGACCCTCACATCGTGCGCCCGCCCGTGGAGGCCCTTCCGCAGCCGAAACTGGGACCCAAAGGAGCCGGGAACCCCCGCCAGTCCCTTGGCCTTTTGTTCTGCCGGCTGGCCGATGGAAATCGGCTCTCCGTCCATCCAGGCGCCGCCACCTCTGCGGGCGTGCAGCACGACCCCGCCTTCCTTGTCGGGCCATGGTATGAACAGCGCCCCTACCAGAGGGTTGCCCCGGTGTAAAAGCGCTACGGAAACGGCATACAGAGGGAGTCCGTTGAGGAAGTTTGTAGTCCCATCCAGCGGGTCCAGGACCCAAAAGAAGTCTGGGAGACGGGCGTCCTCTACCTCCCCACCGGGCTCGCCCTCCTCGCCCACGATGCCGTGTTCCGGATACCTTCGGCCTATGGCCCCTGACAGGTAAGTCTGGCTCTCCAAATCCGCCGAGGTGACCGGGTCTTGCTCATTGTCGTCTTTATACTTCACCTCCAGGGGCCCGCGGAACCGCGCATGGAGAATCTTCCCCGCCTCCCTGGCTATATCCGAGGCATGGGTCTCCAGCTCCGTCAACTGTCCGTCGTCGAGGACCACTTCCATTTACTACGCCCTTGCCTGATACAGGCAGCCATTGATCCACAGACCATAGGTCAGGCCTACTTGGCCGTCGAGACCCCATTATAGCAACGTTTTTTCGCCGTATACTCACTCCGATTCAGTTGTATCATTATTGCCCTTAGCTTATGCTGTATGTACCGAGCTCTCTCTGGACCAGCCCCGTATGTAGACAGATAGACCACCCCGCCCGGCTTTGTTGCTTTCGAGACGGAATTTTCCAGGCACAAAGTTGGAGACAATAAGCTAAGACGGCCCTGATGGATGATCGGACCTGCACGCTTGTCGTATAGAGCGCTCTACCGCAGTATAGCCCACGGTCCCATGTCCCTGGCCCATTTGCTGAGGTCCCAACGAGCTGACCCCGCCCTCTACGTTGCGATCTTTTACCTGGTGGTCCTTATCAGCGCGATCGCCAACGCGCCCTCCCTCAACTTCCATCCGGACGCCTACTACTATTTTACCGTCGCCAGAAACGTCACGGAGGGCGCCGGCTTCACATTCGACGGAGTCAGCGTCACGACGGGGTATCACCCTCTCTGGCTCGGCGTCTCCACCGCCGTCTACTACATCTTCAGCGACCTGGGGAGCTTCCACTACGCCATATTGAGCATACTCACGGTCCTCTTCGTCGCTGGGCACGCGCTCCTGGCCAGCGACGCCGTTCACACAGGCATCTCCCTTCGGTCCTTTATGGTGATTTCCCTGCTGCTCTTTTCCGTGAATCTGGCTTTCTTTCAGTTTAGCGGCCTGGAGAACACGCTATTCTTCTTCCTGCTTTCTCTGTTTCTCTGGCTTCACTATCGTAACTGGCGTAACCACAGACTGGGCCTTGCCTGCACCGCCCTCGTCCTGGTCCTCATCTACTTTGCCAGGCTGGACGCGATCTTTCTTATCGCCGTTTACCTGGCCTGGTATGCGGTGAGCCGGTGGCGTGACCGGGACCAGGTAGCCGCGGTAACGCTGCCCGCTTTGGTCACGGCGGCGATTCTCGCCCACTGGCTTTTCATGCTGGTCGCCTTCGACACCGTCGCCCCCACCAGCCAGATTGCCATACGGGAGCAGCTGGCCCCCCCTTACAGCTCCAACATCCTTGAAGCCTTCTCGCCCTACGAACACCCACTGGCCGTAAGGATACAGGAGGTGCTGGAGACCCTGGGGGCCAACCTCGACCCGGGCACCTTCACTCCCGACCGTTACCTGGGTCTGGTCGCCCCCGCCAGCCTGCTCCTGGGCCTCTACCTGGTGGTACGCGCCAGCCCGGCGACCCGCTGGCCGATTATCGCCATCGGCCTGATGTCCGTGCTCCAGCTTGTCTACTACGCCGTCTTCATGAATGGTTGGATGAGATACTGGTACTTCTCGGGCTGGTACATAGTGGTCCTGTTCGGGGCCGCCTACCTGCTTTCCGGTGTGATGGATAAACTTCGCCCCGTCCCGATCGGTGCCCTCATTGGCCTCGCGCTGCTGGCCTTCTTGGTCGTGAACGTAAACCGTGCCAACGTGGACTGGTCGGCCCAGGAGAGGCAGAGCCTGATGCTCCGGGACTACGATCTGGAGGGCGTTATCCTGGTGGGGAATACGCCGGATCGCGCCTCTTTTCTCAGCGGGGTGCCCATACGACATCTGGAGGGGCTGCTGAACGGGTACGACTACCTCAGGTCCTACGTGGAACCCGGCCGGATCGCCTCCTACATTCAGGACGTGGGCGCGACACACTTCGTGATCTCCAATGCCCCCAGACTGCCAGACTACCTGGAGTGCCGCATCGAGATCGCCCGAAACGAGGACGGTGGGCTCACCGCCTATGGCACGTACGACCGACACAACGGCTATGTAGCCGTCTACCGCATCACCGTCGGGCTGGAGGCGCCTCCGGACCCCTCCTCGGGTACGGGGCCGAACTGCGGCCCGGCGGAGAATCCGTAACTAGACCCAGCTGCGCGCATTCGCCACCCTGACGGTGATCGAGTGTATGCACCTGGAACTCGGTCCTCTCCCGAAGTAACCCAGGTTTTCCCTTCATAGGGATTAGCACATACCCAGGTAGAAGGGTAATACCTTGTGCCTAGCTCGGGTGCAAACACCCTGCCATCCCACCTCCCTAATCCTGTATCATACGACTCGATACAGCTATAAACCGAGCTAATTAAGACAAGAGTTGCCTATATCTGGCTGGGCTTCCGGCCCATGGAGACCGCAGGAAGGCCCGCCCGATGTCATAGCGTAACAACGGGGGTTCAAATGGGAGGTAATCAGGTGCAGAGTACTCTCCGGCCCCTAGGGGTCCTCATAGTAGACGATCATCTGTACTTTTGCCGAGCGGCCCGTGAAATTCTCAGCAAGTGTTCGCGGTTTGCCGTGGTGGGAGAGACCTACGGGGCCGAGTCGGCCATGTCATTAATTGATGAGCTACAACCCGACGTTATCCTCATGGACGTAGAGATGGATGAGATCAACGGCCTGGAAGCGACTCATCTGATCACGAGCAGGTATCCCGGGATCCAGGTCGTCCTCATGAGCGTCTATGATGAGAAGGAGTACAGCCGCCTGGCCACGAAGGTAGGGGCTCTGGCCTTCATCTCCAAGAAGGACTTCACCGCCCCAGCCCTGGCGCAGGTCCTGAGCCATCCACCGCTCCAATACAGCCAGTCGTAAGAGCAACGGCCCAGGCATCCCTGGCCCTCTGGCATCCAGCTCATGGCCGCACAGTTGGTCCCGCCCACACCCTACCGAACCGAAAGCCGCCCCCAACTCCCGTCTAATGACGACCCGAACTAGGGCGAGCTAGTCGCCGCGCAACACCATCGGGCACCTACGTCTCGGTCGGGGCACGCGCATCGGCGCGGAAATATTCGATCTCAGGCGCCCGGTCGATGACCACGTCCACCACCGCGGGCATGCCCGAAGCCTGGGCCTCCCGTATGGCATCGGCCAGGTCACGAGAGTCCTCTACCTGCACCCCATAGGCTCCAAAACCCCGTGCCACGGCACCGTTGTCCGTGCGAACGAACTCCGAGGCGATGTACCGGCCCCCCTCCTGGTGGTGCCTTACCATTCCCAGAGCCGAATCATTCATCACCACGCACACCACGGGGAGGGAGTACTGCATCGCCGTGGACAGGGCATGCACAGACATCATGAATCCCCCGTCACCGGTCACGGACACAACGGGTCTCTCGGGGTGCGCTAGTTTGAGGCCCAGCGCCGCCGGCAGGCTCCAGCCCATTCCGGCCGTACCTCCGGGGCAGAAGAAGGTACCCCTACGCTGCGACTGGTAGAAATGGGCCATCCAGACCCGGTTATTGCCCGCGTCGAGGGAGATGAGGGTTTCGGGAGCGAGGGTGTCCTGGAGTACCCGCACCAGGCGTTGGGGCAGGACCGGCGCCGAGTCCCTGAAAAGGGGCCGGGTCCTGGTAGTACTCCAGCCTCGCTTTCTTTTCCTGGAGCTCGGCCGACCGCTGCACCGTACGTTCCTCGTCCTGCGCGGCCAGGGGCTTGGAAGCCTCAACCAGCTGCGACAGGATAGAGGCAGCGTCCCCTACCAGACCGAGCTCCACGGGAAAGGTCCAGCCGGCATTTCGGGGCTCGATGTCGATTTGAATGATGCGTTGCCTGCGTGGATCGAATACGTGGGGCCTCTCCCTAACAGTGTCCTGTGGTGTAAGCTTGGCCCCCACCACCAGAACCGTGTCGGCCTCCCCGACCACGGCGTTGGCTACCCGCTGCCCATACACGCCCGTCATTCCCACGGCGAGCGGGTGAGTCTCTTCGATGGCTCCCTTACCCTTGTAGCTGGTGGCAACCGGCATGCCCCATACCTCGGCCAGCTCCTTCAGCGGGTCGTGGGCCCGGGCCATGTGCACTCCGTTGCCCGCCACCACCACCGGCCTGCTGGCGGCGGCGAGCAGCTCCACGGCTCGCTGTACGTCCTGTGGCGACGCTTGAGGGATGCCGGTGTTCAAGTAGCCGGCCGTGTGATGCACGAAGGGCAGAGACTCCAAGTCGACCTCCCCTACGATGGAGGCGCTTCGCATGAGGACGCAGGCCGGCCCCGGACGCCCGCTCGTGGCGTGCTTTAACGCAAGCTGTGTCCCCAGCACAGCCTCCTTTGGAGACGTTGCCAGTGTGGTGTACTTGGTCATGGAGCGAAAGATTCCGAGGAGGTCGACGCTTCCGTACTCGCCAGCACCCGACTGATTGGCGGGATGCTGGCCGACACCGCCGTCGGATGTGTCCGTCAGCACAATCATGGGAGAGCTGCTCAGATAGGCTTCCATAATGCCGAATGTGGCGTTCGATCCCATAAAGAGACCCTGCCCCATGATGGCTGCCGGCCTACCGGTAGCCCGAGCATAAGCGTCGGCCATGATGGAGGCTCCGTGTTCGTGGCGGACCAGTATGGTGCGAACATGGTCCTCCCTTCCGTGCAAGGACCCGTAGATCTCGCCTGTACCCCCGCCGGGGATTCCAAAGACGTAGTCTACCCCTCCCTCCTCCAGTACCCGTACTATGAGCTCGTGAGCGCGTGGCATGGCCTCTCCTTGAAGGTTCTTTGCCAGGGTGCAGGATAATCGCCGCCGATTAGCCCGGACACGTCGGCGAAACCCTTTCTCGTAATTCTAAGATCATCTCGCATAGAATAATCTGTGATACCCCTTGGGGATGGGTAAGCACGTGGTACCCCGGCTCACTCCTCCATGAGGGGGTTGGTGGCTACGAAAATGTCCTCCTTATCGTTATTATCCCCGGTCACCAGCGTGCTGGCGTAGGAGGTGAAGGCGATGTGACGTCCCTGGCCGCTAACCACGGGTGAGAAACTCCCATCGTTCCCCTGGGTCCCGTCGGAGGCCAGACTGACTCGTACCGTCAGGCCACGCTGACGGTCGTGGACAAAGACGTCGTGGGAACGGTTCGTGTCCGCGGGCGCCAGATTTGCGCCATCGGACCGGAAGGAAACGTAGCGGCCGTCGGCGCTGATGGACACCTCATCGATAAAACCGCGGCCCTGGACCCCCTGGGAGTCCATGTTTACCAGCTCCGTTGCCCCCGTCTCCCGGTCGTTCACAAAGACGTCCTCCCGACCGTTGCTGTCCCCATCCACCAGGTTGGATGCAAAGGAGACGAAAACGACATAGCGTCCATTGGCGCTAATGGAGGCGCCTAAACTGGGGCCATTCCCCTGAGTCCCATCGGAGGAGGTACTGACCCTTTCCGTTACTCCAGCCCGACGGTCACGAACGAAGATGTCGCCGTTGTTTGTGTCCCCCGGCACCAGGTTCGTGGCAAGGGAGTCGAAGGCCACGAAGCGGCCGTCGGCGCTGATCGACGGGTTCGAGATGACCGAATTCACCTGCGTCCCGTCGGAAGCCAGGGTCACCCTCTCCGTCACCCCAGTCTGCCTGTCATGTACGAAAATGTCCTCGGTATTGTTTGTGTCTCCCGTCACCAGGTTAAAAGCGAGGGACACAAAGGCCACGAACCGGCCATCGGCGCTGATGGACGCCTGACTGCTGGCCAGGATCGCCTGGCTACCGCCACTGGCGACGCTGACCACTTCCAGGGCCCCGGTTTGGCGGTCGCGAACGAATATGTCCTGAACGGAGTTGGCTTCTTCCGGTAGCAGGTTGGTGGCAAAGGACTCGAAGGCGACGAACCGGCCGTCGGCACTGATGGCTGGCGCGGTGCTGTCGAAATTCCCCTGGATACCTTCAGTCGATAGGCTGACTCGCTCCGTAATCCCAGTGAGGCGATCGTGGACAAAGACGTCAAAAACCCCGTTGGTATCATCCGCCACTAGGTTGGAGGCCAGGGACTGGAAGGTTATGTGCCGGCCGTCGGCGCTGATGGAGGGGCAGCAGGACGTGAAGGAGTCGCAGCAGGTGGGAGGCCTCCCTTGAGTGCCGTCACTGGCAACGCTCACCAGCTCCACGCTGAGGGGCAGGGGCTCCTGGGTCCTGCCTTCCCCATCATCGGCCGAACAAGACAGCAGCACGGACCCACCCGCTACAGTTAGGAGCAGCACTACCAAACGCCTCAACATACGCCCTTAGGTGTATACGGTCTTTAACCGGTTTATATCGCCGCGACTAGAGAACCTCCCAGCTTCCAACCGACTAGCTGGACCCATCGTAGACGCACCCATCAGTGGTGTCAACGCAGCCCATTTCGTTGACAAATCTCAGGCCCGATGCTATATTGAACGGGCTACAATCCTGGGTTCCCGTAGTCAGGCTGGACGTTAACGGTACGGTAGGGCCAGGGGGTCCCGCGGCGCCATCATACATCAGGGAGAAAAGTACCAAGCGGGCCATTTACCTACCGCATCGTTCTTAAGTATCGTTTCTCTGGCCTCGACATCGGTCTCATTCCGAGGATAGACGGTGCCAAATTCCTACGACAGCCGCAGCTTCACCCGGCGCCCAATGGATGCTTGGGCGCCGGGTGAAAGCATGTCGCGCGGCCTGTAGCCCGTAGGAGGAGCCAGGTGCAGACGCGAGACTTTGTGGTCCGTTTCGCGGGCGAGGGCGGCCAGGGGGTTGTTACCGCTTCCGAGATGCTTGCACGCGCCGCCGCTGGTGTCGGCTACCACGTACAGACCTTCGCCACGTTTCCCTCTCAGATCATGGGAGGGCCAACCTGGACTCAGACACGAATCTCCACCTCAACCGTCGAGAGCCCTGGTGACGAGCTGGATGTGCTAGTCGCCCTGAATCGCGAAGGATACGAAGATCACCGCGACGAGATCCGCCAGGGAGGGGTGGTCCTTCACGACTCCTCTTTCGACGTCCCATCCAATGGCGGCTCCATAGGGATCCCCTTGGATGAGCTGGCCAAGAAGGCAGGCTCATCCCGCGCGGCCAACATGGTTATCATAGGTGCCCTGGCTAACCTGGTCCGGATGCCGCTGAAAGACTTCGAGGCGTTCGTGGCCAAGCGGTTCAAGGGGCGCGAGGCCATTATAAATTCGAACATCACGGCCCTAGGGCTGGGATATGAGCATGCCGCCACCAGCGAGCTCCAGCTGAGCGAGCTTGCCTCTCCCACCAAGCCTCAATACGAGCAGGTCCTTGTCAAGGGAAACGAGGCCATCGCCCTGGGCGCCATTGCCGCCGGGCTGGACTTCTACGTGGGCTACCCCATCTCCCCCGCTACCACCATTCTTGTGTTCATGGAACGGAACCTCATAGGGCCGGGGAAGTTCGCCTACCAGGTCAGCTCGGAGATCGAGGCCATCACCGGCATCCTGGGCGCGGGATACGCCGGAAAGAAGGCCATGACCGCTACCGCCGGTCCAGGATTTTCGCTGATGAGTGAAGGCCTGGGACTGAGTTGGATGGCGGAGATACCGGTGGTCGTGGTGGACGTGCAGCGTGGGGGGCCGGCGACGGGATTGCCCACGAAGACGGAACAGTCGGACCTGTTCGCTGTGTTGCACCCCGCCCACGGGGACGTGAGCCTGCCCGTCATCGCGCCGGGGACCGTGGAAGAGTGCTTCTACGGGGCGGTCAACGCCATTAACTGGGCGGAACGGTATCAGGGTCCCGTGGTGCTCATGAGCGAGATGTCCCTCGCCGAGCGGGCCCAGAATATCGCCAAGCCCGACCTCTCAAAACTGGTTGTGGAGGAGCGACAGGTCTACCGGGGAGGCAATGGTTACCTGCGCTACGATGGGTCCGAGCTGTCCCCTATGCCGATCCCGGGTTATCCCGGCTCCTACGTGGCCAACGGCAGCGAACACGATGCCATGGGAGACACCACCCACCTTCCCAGTCGCCACATCCAGATGACCCAGCGTCGCTTCAGCAAGCTGAATCTGCTGGAGGACGGCACCTACGAGGCCGTCAACCAATCGAAGCCAATCGCAGTTATGCCCTGGGGGGGCTCCAAGGGGCCAACCTGGGAGGCCTACAACCTCCTCATGGAGCGGGGCCATCCCATCGGGTGGTACTACACGATGTATCTCAACCCGCTGCCGCCCCGGCTCCTGGAAGAGCTCAGGCAAAAGGAGCTCGTGATAGTGCCCGAGCTCAACTACCAGGGACAGTTCTCCGCAGTCCTCCGCTCCCTGGGCGTCCGAGCCGAATCCATCACACAGTACACTGGCCTCCCCTTCAAGGTCAGGGACCTGGTCAAGGGCATCGGCGAAAGAGCAAATTCGCAGATACAAGGAATGGTAAAGGCGTGACGACCAAGAATCCCGAGTACGATTTCAAGTGGTGCCCAGGCTGTGGCGACTTCGGCGTCCGCCGTTCTCTGGAGTACGCGATGGTCGATCGTATCACGCGGACCGAAGTCCCGATGGAGAACAACGTGGTGGTCGCGGGGATCGGGTGCTCGGGCAACCTGGTCCACTTGCTGGAAGGTCCCCAGCCCTACGGGTTCCACGGCATCCACGGCAGGACCCTACCAATCGCCATGGGCATCAAGATGGCGCGGCCGGACCTGAACGTGGTAATCGTGGCGGGCGACGGGGACTTCCTGAGCATCGGAATGGAACACATCGGCCCGCAGGCACAGCGGAACCTGGGCGTCTGCGCCGTGATCATGGACAACGGGGTTTACGGGCTGACCAAGGGCCAGAGTTCGCCCACCACCGAGCTGGGCCAGACTACCAGCTCCACGCCCTATGGAAAGCTTGAGGACTCCATGAACCCGCTGGAGCTTTACCTCACCCTGGGCGTCTCTTTCATCGCCTCCGGGTTCTCCAGCCAGCCCCGGGTCCTCGCCAGGCTAATTGGGGAAGGA
This sequence comes from Dehalococcoidia bacterium, assembly GCA_965247295.1. Classification (GTDB taxonomy): domain Bacteria; phylum Chloroflexota; class Dehalococcoidia; order Lucifugimonadales; family JAGWBF01; genus CBDFGQ01. Next base: position 446,760 of record CBDFGQ010000007.1, on the reverse strand, counting down.
ATGGACCACAAAGGGTTCGCCATCATTCATGTTCAGTCTCCGTGCACGGCCTATAACGATACCTACGAGACCATCAAGGGCAACCCCAAGAAGGGCATAGAGCCCACAATATGGGAGATACCCTCCGACCATGACCCATCGGACCGCAGGGCAGCTTACGACGTCATACAGTCCCGGGGGCTACCCATCGGCGTAGTCTATCGCGACACCACCCGCCCGGCGCTGGACCAGAGACTCGCAGATATACACGAGAAGCTGCCGGCAAAGAGCCCGCAGGAGCTCCTGGACTCCATGCAGTTTTAAGCCTGCCGCTTCTGCTTAACGTAGTCCTCAAGGTATTTTCGCAGCAGGACCCTTCCCCTGTGCAGCTTTGATTTCAGGGAAGGGATGCTGGTCTTGAGCACCGCGGCCGCCTCTTCGTTGGTCAACCCCTGTACGTCCCGGAGCACCACCACCGCTCGAAGCTGCGGAGGGACCAGGGTCAACCCCTGCTCGATCTTTTCCCTCAGCTCCGCGTTCAGGGCGGCGCTCTCCGGCCCCTCGGTCCAGCTCACCAGCTGGGCTTCGTCGTAGCCCGTCTGGTTAAGGTAGTTCTTGCGGCGGTCCTTCCGGAGCTTCATCAGGCTCGAATTTACGGCAATCCGGTACAGCCACGTAGTGACCAAGGCCTCACCCCGGAACCTGTGAAAATTCCTGTAGGCGGATATAAACGCCTCCTGAGCAGCGTCCTCGGCATCCGCCTGGTTGCCCAGTATTCGGTAGGCTACGTTATATACGTAGTCCCCATACTGCTCTACGATGCCCTCGAAGTCCTGATCTGCCTGGGTACCCATACCTCTGTTTTAACCTTCCAGGCCTGCACTCTTTTCCCCCGTCCCGCATCTAAGATTACGATAACTGGTCCAGAATACTCCGGGGAACGTTGCCCGACCTGCCAGGTTAGTTTAGAATAACTCCGGGAGAAACGTAGTTGCCTGCCTTAAATATGATAACTAGGATATTCAAGAAGGAAGGTGCGGACTGCATCCAGGTAAGGAAGCTCTCTTCCGATTTCCTGGAAGGGGCCCTTCCTCCATCCCGGCTGCAACGGATTCAGGCCCATCTATCCAACTGCGGTCCTTGCAGGAGCTTCGTGGATGGCCTTGCGTCTATGATGGGGATGCTCCGCAGGCTGCCGAAGGCTGAATCCCCCTCCACTCTCAAAGGGGCCATCATGCAGCGGATCGCCGAAGAAGGGAAGGGGAATTTCGGGAAAGGGTAGCGACCAGGCGAGAACAAGGCGTCGCTGACGCCTCCTCTTACCATCCACAAGGGAAAACTCAGGCTTCCTCCGTCACGGCCTGATACTTCGAGGGGCATTTCACGATCACCGTGTCGGTTTGGAATACGCCCCCTTCGCCGTAATGCCCCTCAAGGACTACGTCCGAGTGGGGATTGAAGAAGAGGTCGGGCAGCACGCCATCGTAGGTGCTTGGGAGAACCGCCTCCTTTTCCGTTATGACGAACCGGGCCAGTGTGGTCCCGGGCACCCTTTCAAAGGAACCGGGAACAAGCTTGCCTACCACCCTGACGCTCCTGCCATCCTTACCACCATCATCGGCCAGAAACTCGTCCACCGTGAGGTAGTATAGGGTGCTCCCTGGGAAGGCGGCGTATATCAGATAGCCCAGCGCAAGGGCCAGCACAACCACGACCACCACGAGGCGGGTCTTGTTGTTGAAAATTCCGCTGCTACCCGTCGAAGGACCAGCCGGCCCCCCGGTCTCTCCATCTACCATTCCACAGCTCCCGATAGATTGGCCTTCATGTTCATTCCCCACTCCTGTGAACCGCCGCCATGCCGGATCCCTTACCCGTCGCCACTAACACCGGAGGGCTTCCCAGGGTTTTCCCCAAGCTCCAGGGCCTGCCTCAATTCCTGTACGTCCCGCTCCAGCTCGTGCTGGCGCCTGGTGACGAAAAAAACGTATACGAAGAATACTAGCCAGGTTACCGTGAAGGCCGCAAACAGGTAGGAAAGGTTATCCGAAGGCATCGCCACACCGCCTAAATTCTAACTCCTTTCGCCAAGGGCAAGGTACTTCCCCCTTCGCAAGACGTCCTCCATCCCCCTGAGGGACACCCTCTCTCTGAGGAGGAAGGCGAACAGCAGGGTGAAGGTCACGGCGGAGAACATCAGGACGCCGCGCATTGAGGAATCGAGGCTCCCGGACTCCGCCAGCGGTCCCACTACCGACTCGGGGTGCACCGCCCGCCACCAATCCACCGCAAAGTAAACTATGGGTACGTCGATGAAACCAACGATTCCCAGGACAGCGGCGAAAGTCGCCCCCTGGGAGCGACTAGGCGCATAAGACCTTAGCATAAGGTAGGCCACATAAATCAGCCAGAGAATGAGAGAGGTGGTCAGGCGGGGCTCCCACGTCCACCACACGCCCCATACCGGCCTGGCCCAGATGATGCCGGTGATCAGGATCAAGGTGGCGAAGACGACCCCAATCTCCGCAGCCGAGTGGGCCAGGGCGTCCCAATGGAGACTTCTCTTCCACAGGTACATGATGCTGCTCACGAACACTATGAAAAAGGACAGAAAGGCTACCCAGGCGATGGGGACGTGGAAGTAGAATATGCGCTGAACCTCCCCCAGGATCGCGTCGGTTGGTGCCCAGATGAAAATAAGGTACAGGTTCGCTATCATCAGGGCGGCCAGGAGGCCCAGGGCAGCCACCCTCAGGGCCCAGCCCGGAGCCCTCGACTTCAGGGCCATTCCCTGCACCAGCCGGTCGGCGTCGGTCCTTGCCAAATCCGTCACTCCTCCAGGACCAGTCCAAACACCCAGGGACATACTACCAGAAACACCGCGTCGAAGACAGCTATAAGCCCAAGCCAGCGGGCGACGCTTCCCAGTCCCCCTCCATCTATCGAGCCTGCGGAGGACTCGACCGCCGCGATGATTACGGGCAGTATCACCGGCAGGAACAGCAGTGGCAGCATGATCTCGCGTGAGCGTGTGTGAACGGCGATTGCGGAGAACAGGGTGCCCACCGTCGCGAAGCCGAGGGTAGCCAGCACAATGGCAAGCAAGAGGGCCGGGGAGAAGGCCGAGAAGTTGAAGAAGACGGCGAACACGGGTAATAGCACGATCTCTACCGCTATCATGAACAGGAACGTGCCCAGCATCTTCCCAAAGTAGATGGCATCCCGGCTTACCGGCGTGAGGTAGAGTCCGTCCAGACTTCCCATCTCTTTTTCCAGGACGAAGGCCCTGTTCATCGCAAGTACGCCGGCAAAGGCGAAGGCCACCCATAGGATCCCAGGCGCCAGGTCATTCACCAACGCGGGATTCACGCCAAGGGCGAAGTTGAATACTACGATTACGAGGAGGGCGAACACCACCACCGAGACCACTATATCCCTGGTCCGTACCTCCAGCAGAATGTCCTTCCAGACCACGGCAACCACGGGACCCAGAAACTCCCTCACGGTGCCGCCTCCACATACTGCCTGTACGTGCCCCTGAAACCTCCCACATCCAGGGATCCCCTGGACTCCTCGTAGGCTATCTTGCCCCCGGACAGTATGGCCAGCTGGTCTCCCCAAGCCAGTCCCTGCTCCAGGTTGTGGGTTGTCATTACCACGGCGCGGCCGTCGTTCTTCCAGGATGCCAAGAGGTGCCCCACCATCTCCAGGGCCTCCTGGTCCAGCCCCGACTCTGGCTCGTCCAGCAGGAGTATACGGGGTTCATGCAAGACCGCCCGGGCGATGGATACCCGTTTTTGCATGCCGTGGGACAGGGTACGCACCCTCTGGTCGCCCCGCCCCTCCAGACCGACCAGCCTCAGAGCCTCTTCGGCCCTCCGGCCGGGGTCCTTCAGACAGTACATACGGCCGTAGAACATCAGGTTCTCCCGACCGGTCAGCTCTTCATACAGGAGGCCCCGATGGGCAACCACACCTACCAACCGGCGGATAGCCCCCGCATTCCGGCTCCTATCGACCCCCCCGACCCATACCTTCCCCCGGTCCGGCCTCGCCTGTGTGGAGAGGAGCTTGAGCAGGGTAGTCTTGCCAACCCCGTTGGCGCCGAATATGACCGTTAGGTTGCCCCAGTCCACGGTGAGGTCGAGGTCCCACAGGACGGGCCTCTCCCCGAACCCCTTGTGGAGACCTCTCACCTCGATGGCGTGTGTCCCACCAACGGTCATAACTATCCCATCATAATCGCATGGCGAAAGGGGGCGCAAGCGCGACAGATGTAGCAACGCGACAGATGCAACCGACGCTTCCCTAAGGGGCTATATGGCGAGCAAATCCCGCAGTGTGCGGGTTTGGAGGGGTTGACAACCAAATTGACTCAGCCAGGAGACGCTGCTATTGTTCAACCCATCACCGATGCCGCATCAAATGGGGAGCCCGCGATTCGACCCGGGAGTTCCCAGCGTTGAGCAAGCTCCAGAGAGCCCAGGCTGTGATAGACCGCTAAGAAGGGAGATGAAGTTGTCAGGCGAAAAACCGGACCGGGAGGACAGTTCCAGCTATGGGTACGGTTCACCGGTCGTCCAAGAGCACTACGCAGCGCGCGAGGCATCGCCGGCGGCAGATTTCTTCCTGCCTCACCTGCGTCCCGGCATGACGTTGCTGGACTGCGGCTGTGGCCCCGGCGCCATAACACTGGGCCTGGCCGAAGCCGTCGCGCCGGGCCAGGTGGTGGGCATCGACCTGGAGCCAACTATGGTCGAGCTAGCCAACGCGCTTGCAGAGGAGCGCCAGGTGACGAATCTCCGCTTCCAGGTCGCCGACATACGCGAACTACCCTTTCCCGATAGTTCTTTCGACGCGGTCTTTACCAGCGCCGTGCTTGAGCACCTTGCCAACCCCGTGCAGGCATTGCAGGAAATGGGGCGAGTCCTCAGGGTCGACGGCTTGATCGGGGCGATCAGCACCGACTGGAGCGAGCTGCTGATCTCGCCTGCGGACGAATCGGTGAGGCAGTTTTTCGAGCTTTTTGAGAGGGGGTTCAAGCGGCACGGCGGCTCGCTGAACCGTGGTCGGCACCTGCGGGCCATGCTCCGCCAGGCGGGATTTAACGTCACCGAGTTTTCGGCCACCTACGGCAACTTCTCCACCCCTGAGGCGGTTCGGAGCCGCGTGGAAGGGTACGTTCAGTGGATCGACAATGTGCCGCTATTCGATCGGGCCATTGAGCTGGGTTGGATCGATCGTACCATGCTGGACGAGATAAAGGCCGGCATGAGGCGGTGGAGTAACCATCCCGACGCGTTTCTGGCGACTGCGGGTTGTAGAGCGTTAGCCCGAAAGTAGCCGTGGTCTGAAGTATAGTATAATTGCGCAGGCCCACTGGGCCGGAGATACAACCTGATGATGAAAAGGCCGTAGCAGATCAAGGATGCCCCCGACCAGGGAATTGGTGAGCGGATCCCACCTGGTCAGTTCGTGACCAGCAAGTTTCCAGTACTGACCTACGGAGCCACCCCCAAGATCGATCTGGAAAGCTGGCGTCTCCGGATATTCGGGTTGGTGAAGGAGGAGATGGAGCTAAACTGGGAGCAGCTGAGAAGCCTTCCATCGACCACCGTGCAGGCCGACTTTCACTGCGTTACACAGTGGAGCTCCCTGGATGTGCTCTGGGAAGGGGTGCTCCTCAGTGAGCTGGCAAAGCTGGTCGAGCCCAAGCCGGAGGTCGAGTACGTAATGGCCCACTGCTACGAGGGCTATTCGGCCAACCTTCCGCTCCACACGGTCCTGGAAGGACACGGTATGCTTGCCTACAAACTTGGCGGCGAGGAACTGAGCCCCCAACACGGCTGGCCCCTCAGGCTGGTGGTGCCCAACCGCTACGGCTGGAAAAGCGCCAAGTGGCTCAAGGGGATCGAGTACATGGCGGAGGACCGACCTGGCTTCTGGGAAACCAGGGGCTACAGCAACAACGGAGACCCCTGGAAAGAGGAACGGTTCTGGCCAGAGCTCATGTAGTTTTCAGCAAAAACAGGCTACAGGGTCTGCAATTCCCCAGCGCCCCTCAGGCCGCTTTCACTCCAGCAACAGGCTCGGGTTCCCTAACTATACTTTCACGCGTCTCTCGTACGTCTCTCATCAAGCCGCACTGGAGGCATTTTACGAACCTTCCGTATGCGTCCCCGTCAAGGACGAGATCGCCGTTACACTTGGGACAGGCCCTCAAGAACATCATCCTCAGTTTCAACCCCGCTCAGTTTAATATGAATGATAAGTTAATGTAGATTATACAATTTGACACGGTACATATCAACTGTTAGTATATAAGCAGGCTTAACAGGAGTTCGATAATGCCAGGCAACTCCAGGCGGCGGGTCGTAGAACAGGGGACCCTAAGGCTCAATCCCATACTCATCAAGATGAGGCCCGAGCAGATGGGACTGGCCCGTACCAAAGGGCAGCAGCCTCCACCCGCTGAGGATACATCTTCCACAGGTGGGCCAGAGCTACAAGGGGTCTACATCATCAGCGTGGCCGCCCGGCTTCTGGAAATGCATCCCCAGACCCTCCGCAAGTATGAACGCCTCGGTCTCGTGAGCCCCTCCCGAACGATAGGCATGCTCAGGCTCTACTCCGAAGAGGACATAGAAAAGCTGCGTTTGATAAAGTACCTGGAGGAAAACCTGGGTCTGAATTTGGCTGGAGTGGAGTTCACGCTGAACATGCTGGGCCAACTGCTGGACATGCTTCAGAGGTTGAGCAGGCGGCAAGAGGCAGAGGACTTTATCGGAATGGTCGAGCAGGAGATGTCGCGGCTGTTTCAGAGGCTCAATCTGCCGATTCAGTAGTAGATACAACGGTGGATATGGGCACCGGTCCCCGAAACACCCGGTCTTCAAGAGGGTCAGTTCGGACTCTCAGGGAAACAGAGAAGGGAAGACATGAAAGAGGAGCACACAGGGGAAATCCCGCCCTCTCATGAGGGCACCCCACCTCAAGACCCGTTGGAAAATGCCACGCCCCCCAGCCTGGAGGGGCAGTTGGAGAGCCTCAAGGCGGAGGTCGAAGAGTCCAACAGAGAAAAGGACCAGTTCAGGCAGCTGGCCCAGAGGGTCCAGGCCGACTTCACCAATTACAAGCGCCGTAGCGAGGACGAGTGGGGGGAACATCAGAAATACGCCAACACCAACCTCATCCTCAAGCTGCTTCCAGTCCTGGACGACCTGGACCTCGCCATTGACCACGCCGCAAAGTCGGCAGCCGACGCCTCCTGGCTGGAAGGCATAATACTCATACAACGTAAATTCCAGGCCATGCTGGAAACTGAGGATTTGGTCAAGATCGAGGTCGAAGGCAAGGAGTTCGACCCCCTGGAACACCAGGCGATGGCGTATAAAGAGAGCACCGACCACAGTGAGGGCCAGATCCTGGAGGTTATCCGGGACGGGTACAAATTACCCGGCAGGGTGATACGCCCGGCCCTGGTGGTGCTGGCCAAAGAGCCCGAGAGTACCCAAGAGAAAAGCAGCCCTACAACCGGAAAGGAGACCGAGGATGCCTAAGGTTATCGGCATAGACCTGGGAACCACCAACTCTTGCACGGGAGTTATAGAGGCCAGCGAGCCGACCGTGCTGGAGAACGCCGAAGGCGGAAGGATTACCCCCTCCGTGGTGGCAACCAACCCCAAATCGGGAGAGATGTACGTTGGGCAGATAGCCAAACGACAGGCCGTCACCAACCCTGAGAACACCATATTCTCGGTTAAGCGTCTCATGGGTCGCAAGTACGACGACCCGGAGGTACAGCAAGCGACAAAGGTCCTGCCATATAAAATAGTCCGTGCCGACAATGGGGACGCCCACGTTCAGATGGGCAGCAAGACCTATGCCCCACCCCAGATCGCCGCCCTCGTGTTGCAGAAGATAAAGCAGGACGCCGAGGCCAAGCTGGGGGAAAAGATCGACCAGGCCGTCATTACGGTGCCCGCCTACTTCAACGATGCCCAGCGCCAGGCCACCAAGGACGCCGGTGAGATCGCGGGACTCGAGGTTCTGCGCATCATTAACGAACCCACAGCTTCCTCCCTGGCCTATGGGATGGACAAGCAGAAGACGGATACCACCGTGGCCGTGTTCGACCTGGGGGGCGGCACCTTCGACATTTCCCTGTTGCAGATGGGAGACGGAGTGTTCGAGGTCAAGTCCACCAACGGCGACACCTTTCTGGGGGGAGACGACTTCGATAACCGAATCCTGGACTGGCTGGTCCAGGAGTTCAGGCATGAGACTGGCATAGACCTGCACAACGACCGCATGGCCCTTCAACGCTTGAGGGACGCGGCAGAAAGGGCCAAGGTAGAGCTCTCCACTGTGCTGGAGACGGAGATCAACCTCCCCTTTATCACCGCCGACGCCAGCGGCCCGAAGCACATGGTAGTGTCACTGAGCCGGTCCAAAATGGACCAGCTGGTCGAGGACCTTCTGGACAGGACCGAAGGGCCATGCCACCAGGCCCTGTCCGACGCCGGGCTGACGCCCCAGCAGATAGATGAAGTCATTCTGGTGGGAGGCATGACCCGCAGCCCGGCAGTACAGACGAAAGTCCAGCAGATATTTGGGAAGGAGTCCAACAAGAACGTAAACCCCGACGAGGCGGTGGCCCTGGGCGCCGCCATTCAGGCGGGCGTGCTGGTGGGCGACGTGCGGGACATCCTCCTGCTGGACGTCAGCCCCCTGACCCTGGGCCTGGAGACACTGGGCAACGTCTTCACCCCTCTTATACAGAGGAACACGACCATCCCCACCTCCAAGAGCGAGGTTTTCACCACCGCCGCCGACGGCCAGACCAGCGTGGAGATTCATGTGCTCCAGGGAGAGCGGCAGATGGCCGCAGACAGCAAGTCCATAGGCAAGTTCATCCTGGACGGTCTATTGCCCGCGCCCAGAGGCATCCCCCAGATCGATGTGACCTTCGACATCGACGCCAACGGTATACTTAGCGTGTCGGCCAAGGACAAGGGCACAGGCAAAGAGCAGAGGATAGTAATCCAGCCCAGCTCGGGCCTCTCCGATGAAGAGGTGGAGCGGATGGTGAAAGAGGCCCAGCAGTACGCCTCCGAGGACCAAAGGAAGCGGGCCGAGGCCGAGACCAGAAACCAGGCCGACACCCTGGTATACAGCACCGAGAAGCTCCTCCAGGATCAGGCCGACAAGGTGCCCGCGGACCTGAAGCAGGAGATCGAGGGCAAGATAGCGACCCTGCGATCGGCTGTCCAGCAAAACGACGTTCCCCAGATGCAGGCCGGAATCAACGATCTCAACGCCTCCATGCAGAAACTGGGCCAAGCCGTGTACGGCCAGACCGGAGGCGACCCCCAGGCGGAAGGCCCCTCGGAAGGGCCGGAGCAAGGACCAGAGGACGGGGAGGAGCCCAGCGGCACCGTCGAGGGCGAGTACCGGGAGGTGTAGGGGACCCTAGGTGTTGTAACCCAGGTCGGGACCACATCTCGCCATGATAATGGCGACCTGGTGAGGGTATATGGGAACATACTGCGGCGCAGACGACAAGGAAGCAGAAGACCGGCAGCCGATGATGCGTCAAAGCGATGACGTTTCGACGACAACACCGTTGCAGGACCATTACCTGCGCCTGCTCGAGCGTCTGACCTACAGGAAGGGCGTCTATCAGGCCGATCCCGGTCGGGAGGAATGGCTGCTCAAGGCCATCAACACGGCGGCCTACTCCGCATTCCGTAGCTGTGTAGAGCAGGGGGCGGAAGAAGAGGCCAGGGCCCTCCTCACCGGGCCACTCGGGTAACTTAGACGCGTACCCCCACCTCTTCTGGGAGGGAGTTAGAGGACGTCAGTTAAGCCTGTGGACCGGAAAGATCAGCTGCTTCACCTCCGCCACGCTCCGTTCCGCGAAATCCCTGGCACGTATTCGCACGTCTGCCGACAACTCGATCGACCCCTCGGCATCTCTCAACCGCGTCCATCCGTGGGTCTCGCGGGAGCCCTCGGGAATCTCGTCGGGCCACTCCCTGCCGAGCATTGTTCCATAGGCCAGGGTCCAGCAGCGGGCCACGCCACCCAAGTCATACCCACCACCGCCCGTGGCCAGCCACGGCAGGCGCATGCGACTAAACTCGGCCACCGCCTCGCCAAAGCCACGGGAGGAGAGGAGCAGGTGGGCCAGAGGGTCGCTGTGGTAGCTGTCGATCCCAAGCTGGGTCACCAGTACGTCGGGCTTGTAGGCCTCCACCAGGGGTGGGACCACCTCTCTGAAGGCCCAGATATAGGTGTCGTCGTCCGTGTAGGGGTATAGGGGCAGATTCACGGAGTAGCCTTTCCCAGCCCCCACGCCATTCTCCTCCACCGACCCCGTTCCCGGAAATAGAAAAGCGCCCGACTCGTGAATAGATATGGTCATGACCCGGTCAGTGTCATAGAAAGCATCCTGTACCCCATCGCCATGGTGGGCATCTATGTCCACGTAAGCGACTTTCAGGCCCCTGCCTATGAGACTGATTATGGCTATGGCTGGGTCATTGAATACGCAGAACCCCGAGGCGTGCCCCCGGGCGGCATGATGCAGCCCCCCCGAAATGTTAAAGGCGACGGCGGTCCGGCCGGCGTCCACCAGCTCTGCCGCCACCAGGGAAGCGCCGGTGCTCAGTGCCGCCGCCTCGTACATGCCATCGTATATGGGATTGTCCCCGCCGGAGCTGCAGTTGAACCTGGCGGGGTCGTACTCCCGTTCCCCTCTGCTGAAGCTCCGGACTGCCTTCACGTACTCACCTTCATGGAGGCTCCGTATCTCTTGCTCCGTGGCCGGCCGGGGCTTCACGAGGAGCGACCCTTCGTCCTCGAAGGCGTGGTAGGCATCCAGCAGGTCGTATGTATGCCTCAGACGCTCGGCCTTCAAGGGATGGTCTCCCCGGAGAGTGTGTCGTGACATGTCATCGTGATAAACAAAGGCGGCTTTTCGGCTCATGTCTCTCCGTCCCGAAGCTGGGCCAGCTCCCTACTCATGTTGGCCCAATGGGTTCCCCGCCAATATACCCTGTGGCAGAGAGGACACCTCATGAACTCCCGCTGAGTCTCATGTACGTAAGGGGGGACCTGCGCTCTGGCCACCTCACGGGGGCAGTGCACCAGAGGCTCATTACAGGCGATACATCTGGAGAAACCCTGAGCACTATTCAGGTCGAGGGAACGTATAACCTGACGAAGCTGGCCATTCAAGTCGTCGTGTATGATCAGAACCAGCCTGAGGAGGCCGGTGGTGACAACCCTCCTCTCGGCCAGGCCGCCATCCTTGGTGACCACAATACGGTCCTCGCGAAGGCCGATACGCACCAGCTCGTCGTCTTCCGCCTCCCATGGGCAAAGGACATCGTAACCCATTGCTCTCAGCCACTTGGCGAGGCGCCCTACATTCACGTCTACGACAAACTTGGGCTCCACCTTCAGAACCTACCTGGCGTTCGGTCCACCAATGGGCCATGATATCCAGTCATTCAGCTGCGGTACAACTCCGGCGTTACAGGGGTCATGCAAGGCAAGTTGAGTCTAGAGAAATTCCTATGGCCGGTCAAGGGCGGCCGTACCTCCCGACTCTGGACCAGACCCAGGTCATACCCTCTGTGGCCCGGCCAGGTACACGGCGGGCAACGTGGACTACCCGAGGAAATGTGCTTAGAATGTAACCTCCTTAAGGATGAACCGTGGACTACATTAGCGAGGGGGGCCATGTGACTACACAAGAGAAACAGGCGTACCTAGACAAGATATACCGCGATCGCGGCTACGTTCTGGACATGCACAAGATAATGGTGGAAGCCGACCTGGACTGGGTCAAGGCCTACGACCCCTTCCTGGTGGCCACGTACACCGCTCAGCGCAGCCTCGACCGCAAGACCAAGGAGCTATTACAGATCGTGGTCGAGGCAGCATTGATGGCCGATGCGGCGCAGATTCAGGCACATGTGAAGGTGGCGCTGGACAACGGGGCCACGCCACGGGAGATACTGGAAGCCCTGGAAACTGTGGTGATGCCCATGGGCATGCTGGCCATGCGCCGGGGCCTTCAGGCCTGGTCCGCGGAGATGGAGCTACGCACGGCCAAGGGGACGGACCCCCAGAAGTCGTCGGAATAATAATCGCCCGTACAGTCGCGGCTACGAAGCTTTGGCTTGCTAGGGGGACACGTCACGTTGATCCCGTGGCTAGCACAGGCTCGTCTCCAGACGGGGGGACGGGCTATTCCTCGGCCACGACGCGGTTCCTCAGGGTCCCGATGCCGCTAATATCTATTTCTATTAGGTCCCCCGGTACCATGTTTTCCGCGTGTCCCTCGGTGCCCATCCACAGGACATCTCCGGGAAAGAGGGTGATGTACTTGGTTATCTCGCTGATATAGGTGGCGGTGCTGAAGATCATGGTCCCGGTGTTGAACTCCGACACGACCTTGCCGTTCAGGCGGACGGTGGTGACAAGGTTGGTAGGGTCTAGGCCGGTGACTATGTACGGGCCCATTGGCTTGAACGTGTCCGAGTTCTTCCCCCGCCAAAAGGAGCGGTCCTGACGCTGCCAGGACCGCTCGCTTACGTCGTTACCTATGGTGTACCCCAGGACGCAGCTCAACGCGTCCTCCCTGGAGAGGTGCTTGGCCTGCCTGCCGATGACTGCCACCAGCTCCCCCTCGTACTCGAACTCTCCAGTAGAGTCCTTAGGCCTGACGATATTCTCTTCATGGGCTATAAGGGCGTTTACCGCGCGGTAGCCCACATCCGCCTTAGAGGGGATATTGGGCTGGGTGCCCGCCCGCTGAGCAGCCCAGGCGACGTGCTCCGGATAATTGATCCCGGCCGCGTAAAATGTGGGTGGGATCACGGGTACGAGCAGCTTCACCTCATTAAGGGGATAGGTGGTCGAGGTCAGCCTGAAGGTCTCGAATGGACTCCCCGAGACCTCGGTTACCTTATCGTCCTCCACTGTACCGTACCTTGGTCCTTGGCCTGCCTCGAAACGACACCACTTCATAGCCTGATCTCCCCTCCTTGTGATATAGAACCGCCCTTATCCCGACAGCATTCGACACATTTTCACACCCGTTCCTGCCTCGGTCAAGTACAAAGGGAGCCCCTTGGGCCAGGTGATGGCGGAAGAGGGATGCGTACCGTGGTCCTTTGCGCATTGTGTGAAGTCGGCCCAAGTGCCCCCAGGTTCCATCGCACGCTACTTGACAAATGTCGCGACTTGTTTATAATAAAGGGTTGCAAGATGCCGCACTGTGCGATCTACCCCTACCTCCAAGCCACAAGAATGCCCCTGTCGTTCTTTGCCCTAGCCCAGATACCTAGATCTTTCCTGCCCATAGGAGGGTTAACGCATGGCACTGTCACTATCCTCGGTTGACTCTGTGCCTCTTCGTGACGTAAAGTCCTATGCCCGTATATCCCAGGTGCTGGACATACCGAACCTAATACAGAGCCAGATCCAGTCCTTCGACTGGTTCCAGGCGGAAGGACTGGCAGAGGTCTACAAAGAGATCTCTCCCATCCAGGATTACACGGGGAACAAGTACGAACTCTACTTCCTGGACCATTATTTCCGCCCCGCCAAGTACTCACCAGTGGAGTGCAAGGACAAGGAGATCACCTACGCCGCACCCCTATATGTTAAGACGCGGCTCGTCATGAAGGAAACGGGGGAGATCAAGGAGCAGGAAATATTCATGGGTGACCTTCCCATGATGACCACCAACGGGACCTTCGTTGTGAATGGTGCGGAGCGGGTAGTGGTGAGCCAGCTTGTCCGCTCCCCTGGTGCTTACTTTGTCCTGGAAAAGGACATGGCCAGCGACAGAGAGTTTTGCTTTGCCAAGCTGATTCCCTCGCGAGGCGCATGGCTGGAGTTCGAGACCAGCTCTCGAGATGTCCTGTCTGTCAAAGTAGACAGGAAGCGCAAGGTCTCTGCCAGCACCTTCCTCAGGGCAATCGGCATTGCCACGGACGAAGAGATCCTGGGACTTTTTGAAGACATCGACACGCATGCTACCCACCGCTATATGACAGCCACGTTAGACCGAGACCCCATCCCAGAAGAGCGCGAGCTACACTTCAGGGAGGACGACCTCAAGGCCCTGTGGCAATTGCTCCGACCTGATGACCCGTACAACCGCGACCATGCCCGGAAGATCGCAGGCGCCGATATCGAGTTCTACCGGCGCCTCCGGCCGGGTGAGCCACCCAATCTGGAAAACGCCCGGGCCCTGGTCCGCGACCTCTTCTTCGACCCGAGGCGCTACGACCTTGGAAAGGTGGGCCGCTACAAACTCAACAGCAGGCTGCACCGGGACCAAAACGGAGACGCCCCTGCAACCCGCACGTTGACCAGAGGGGACCTCATAGCTATGTTCCGCATAATGATCCAGGTGAACAACGGTCAGGAGTCCACCGATGACATCGACCACCTGGGCAACAGGCGGGTGCGAGCGGTAGGGGAGCTTGTCCAAAACCAGATGAGGGTGGGCATGCTGCGGATGGAGCGTATGGTGAGGGAGCGGATGACCCTCATCGATCCAGAGCAAGCAACGCCCCAGGCACTGGTAAACATACGGCCGGTGGTGGCTGCCGTCAGGGAATTCTTCGGCGGATCCCAGCTCTCCCAGTTCATGGACCAAACAAATCCCCTGGCAGAGTTGACCCACAAGCGGAGGCTGTCCGCGCTGGGCCCCGGCGGACTTTCCAGAGAGCGGGCCGGATTCGATGTTCGAGACGTACATTTCTCCCACTACGGTCGCATATGTCCCATAGAGAGTCCGGAGGGTCCCAATATCGGCCTGCTTAGCTCCCTGGCCACCTACGCAAGGATTAACCCCATGGGATTCATCGAGTCGCCTTACCGTCGGGTCCACAGAGAACTCGCCAACTCCGACCCAGACCTAGAAGGCCGCAGACTGGGCCAGGAAGTGCGGGATGACACCGACAAGCTAATCGCCCGTCAAGGCACCGTGATCACCAGGAGAACGCTGCCAAAGATCGCCGCCCTCCCGGCTACGAACATACGGGTCAGGCCATTTGTATCCGTGAAGAGCGAAGACATCACCTACCTGTCGGCGGACAAAGAGGAGCGGTTTGTCATCGCCCAGGCAAACGTGGTGCTGGATGCCAAACATCAGCTCGTGCGGGACAGGGTGGAAGTCAGGATCGGCGAGAAATACTCCGAGGAATCGCCCGAGATGGTGGACTACATGGACGTATCGCCCATGCAGATCACCAGTGTGTCCGCCTCCCTGATACCCTTCCTGGAGCACGATGACGCCAACCGGGCCCTGATGGGCTCCAACATGCAACGCCAATCGGTACCCCTGCTGCGTCCTCAGGCGCCCCTGGTATGCACTGGAATCGAGGGACGGGTGGCCAGAGATAGCGGACAGGTGATTCAGGCCGAGCTCGACGGCGCGGTAGAGTCCGTCACCGGCGTAGAGGTTGTCGTAAAGGATGGGCAGGGCCAGCGGCAGACCCACGGCCTGATCAAGTTCGCCCGGACAAATCAGGGCACCTGTTTTAACCAGCGGGCCACAGTACAGAAGGGCGATCGGGTGCACGTCGGGGATGTGCTGGCCGATAGCTCCTCCACTGACCGGGGCGAGCTCGCCCTGGGTCAGAACGTGCTCGTGGTCTTCATGAGCTGGGAGGGATATAACTACGAGGACGCGGTGATCATCAGCGAGAAGTTGGTCAAGGACGACTATTTCACCTCGATTCACATAGAGAAGTACGAGATGGAGGCCCGCGAGACAAAGCTGGGACCCGAGGAGATTACTCGGGATATGCCCAACGTGGGCGAAGAGAGCCTGCGCGATCTGGATGAGCGGGGCATCATTCGCATAGGCGCCGAGGTCGGCCCTGGCGACGTGCTGGTGGGGAAGGTCACCCCTAAAGGCGAGACGGAGCTCACGGCCGAGGAGAAGCTGCTCCGGGCGATATTCGGGGAAAAGTCTCGCGACGTCAAGGACACGTCCCTGAGGGTTCCTCACGGTGAACGGGGCAAGGTCATAGACGTAAAGGTCCTGGTCAGACGGAACAAGGACGAGCTTCCGCCAGGGGTCAACGAGGCGGTGAGGGTCTGGGTGGCCCAGACCCGAAAGATATCCATAGGGGACAAGATGGCAGGAAGACACGGCAACAAGGGGGTTATAGCCCGTATATTGCCCGAGGAGGATATGCCCTTCCTTGCCGATGGCACCCCAGTGGACATCATCCTAAACCCCCTGGGCGTGCCGTCCAGGATGAACCTGGGGCAGGTACTGGAGACCCACCTGGGATGGGCGGCCAAGATCCTCAACTTCCGAGCCACAAGCCCCGTATTCGATGGGGCAAGGGATGTATCCCTGGAAGACGGGCTCGCCAGGGCATGGTTCGCCCAGAGTGCCGGCGCCATTGACCCATCCCCCTCAACCTCCAATCGCGGTGTAGACACAGAGCGGGTCATGGCGTGGCTAACTGAGCAGGGCTACGATGGCCAGCGCCTGTTCGACGACTCCGCATTAGGAGAAGCCACAGAAGCCTGCATGAGAATATGGCTTCAGCAAGAGGCGGGAGTGGAAACCTCTGACCTGGATGTAGAGCAGCTCAGGAATGAGACAGCGAGGGTCCACAGGGAACAAAAGCTGGCCCCGCCAATCTTTGGCAAGGTCACCCTCTACGATGGCCGCACAGGACAGCCTTTCGATCAACCGGTGGCGGTGGGTTACATATATATGTTGAAGCTCATACATCTGGTGGAGGACAAGATTCACGCCCGCTCGACGGGCCCCTACTCCCTAATAACCCAACAGCCGTTGGGAGGGAAAGCCCAGTTTGGTGGGCAGCGATTCGGCGAGATGGAGGTCTGGGCCCTGGAGGCCTATGGCGCCGCCCATAACTTGCAGGAGGTCCTCACCGTCAAGTCCGATGACGTCGCCGGACGAGTAAAGTCCTACGAGGCCATTGTAAAAGGGGATGATATAGTGCAGCCTGGAGTGCCCGAGTCCTTCAACGTGCTGCTCAAGGAACTCCAGAGCCTAGGGTTGTCGGTGGAGCTTCTGAACGAAGAGGAGCGGGCCCCCGTACCCACGGAGGAGCTAGTGGAAAGCCTGGAAGAAGTGGAAGAAGTGGAACACGTGGAAGAGAACCTGGAAGGTTAAGAGAGGATGAATATGCCAGATAGGATCGAGACTCAGGCCACCAGCTTCAACGTCATAAGGATCTCCATAGCTTCTCCTGAACAGATCCGCAGCTGGTCTCATGGCGAGGTGACAAAGCCCGAAACCATAAACTACCGGACCCTCCGGCCCGAAAAGGATGGGCTCTTCTGTGAGCGTATCTTCGGACCTACCAAGGACTGGGAGTGTTTCTGCGGGAAATACAAGCGGATCCGCTACAGGGGCGTCGTATGCGACCGCTGCGGTGTAGAGGTGACCCGATCGAAGGTGCGCCGCGAGCGGATGGGAAACATTAGCCTGGCTTCACCCGTGGCCCATATCTGGTTTAGCAAGGGTACGCCCAGCCGATTGGGACTGCTCCTTGACCTATCTCCCCGGAATCTAGAACGGGTTCTTTACTTCGCGCAGCACATCGTGGTTTCCGTGGGCGACGAGGCCCGGCAGCACGCTCTCGAGGATGAGCAGACGAAATTCGAACACGAAGTCCAGAAGCGGCGGGAGTTGACGGAAGCCACCGTCGCCCAGCTAAGACAGCGTTTTGAAGCCTCCCCGGTCTTGGAGGCGCAGGATGGCCTTGAAGTCGAGGGAGCTAATGACCAGCTTTCCACCCAGGGAGAGTCCGCCGACGATGGCAGCGCGCAACTGGAGCCACCGGCCGGCGAGTTGTCATCCTCAGACGAGCCCAAGAGCGAGGAGGAGTTGGAACAAGAGCGGCTGGCCACCGAGGTGGAGATAGACGCTATCCGGGCGAATCTGGCGGAGGAAGAGGGCAAGCTCCACGCTGAGATGCAATCCAGAATAGATGAGCTGGAGGACCTGCGGGTCTGCAAACTCATAGCCGATAGCCGCCTTCGTGAGCTGAAAGAGCACACGGGCAACGTGTTCAAGGCCATGATGGGGGCCGAGGGCATTCTGGAGATCCTTCGCCAGATCGACCTGGAGGCCCTTCGGGAGCACCTGCTGTCGGAGATGCGTTCTACCTCCGGGCAGAGGCGCAAGAAGGCCATAAAGAGGCTGAAGGTGGTGGAAGCCCTCCGCCGGAGCGGTAACAAGGCAGAGTGGATGATTCTCAGTGTGCTGCCGGTGCTTCCTCCAGACCTGCGTCCCATGGTGCAGCTTGATGGGGGAAGGTTCGCCACCAGCGACCTGAACGACCTCTACAGGCGGGTCATCAACCGCAACAACCGCTTGAGGAGACTGCTTGACCTGGGCGCCCCTGAGATAATCGTGCGCAACGAAAAGAGGATGCTCCAGGAGGCGGTGGACGCCCTGATAGATAACGGCAGGAGGGGTCGTCCCATACAGGGTAGCCACAACCACAAGCTGAAGTCCCTTTCGGACCTACTCAGGGGAAAGCAGGGCCGCTTTCGACAGAACCTGCTGGGGAAGCGGGTGGACTACAGCGGCCGCTCCGTGATCGTGGTGGGACCGGAGCTGGCGCTTGGCCAGTGCGGCCTGCCAAAACGCATGGCCCTTGAGCTGTTCAAGCCCTTTGTCATGCACCGCCTGGTGTTATTGGGCATATCTCCCAACATAAAGAGCGCCAAGAGGATGGTGGAGAAGGCAAGGCCCGAGGTCTGGGACATCCTAGAGGACGTAATCAAAGATCGGCCCGTGCTTCTCAACCGGGCGCCAACTCTCCACAGGCTGGGTATCCAGGCCTTCATGCCCGTACTTATTGAGGGCAGTGCGATACAGATCCATCCCCTGGTGTGTTCCGCCTTCAACGCCGACTTCGATGGGGACCAGATGGCCGTCCACGTGCCCCTCTCCAGGATGGCGGTGGCTGAGGCGAAGGAAACCATGATCAGCGTCCACAATATGCTCTCCCCAGCTTCAGGTGAGCCTTTGGTGGCCCCCACCCTGGACATGGTTCTCGGCTGCTATTATGTCACGGATATCGAAGCCGGAGCGAAAGGAACTGGGAAGCGGTATACCGGCTTCGACGAGGCACGGATCGCCTACGAGGCCGGGTATCTGGACTTGCGGGCCGAGATAGAGGTCCGTGTGCAAAATGGTGCAAGCTCCTGGCTCAATACCACTTTGGGCCGGATGCTGTTCAACGAGGTGCTGCCTCCACAGATAATCCCCAAGAACCAGCTCATGGACAAGGCGGCCCTCAAGGACCTCACCGCCGAGTGCTCCCGCAACCTCAGCCAACAAGAGGCGTCCGATGTCCTGGACCGGGTCAAGTCCTTGGGTTTCCAATACGCTACAAGCTCGGGTATCACTATTGGCATAAACGACATCCAGGTCTCGCCTAGGAAGGGCCCGATCATCGAGGAAGCCAACCGGCAGGTGGAGGAGTTTGAAGAGCAGTACATACTGGGCTTAGTAACCGAGGAGGAGCGGTACAACCGGACCGTAGGCACCTGGACTCAGGCCAGCGACCAGATGGAAAAAATAGTGCAAGAGGAGATGTCCAACTACGGTGGCGTGGCCATGATGGCTGTGTCCGGTGCAAAGGGAAATATCGCGCAGATCAAACAGATGGCCGGAATGCGCGGCCTCATGAGCGACCCCAAAGGCCGGATTATCGACTTGCCGATCAAGTCAAGCTTCCGAGAGGGCCTTACGGCACTGGAGTACTTCATATCAACTCACGGAGCCAGGAAGGGTCTGGCCGACACCGCCCTTAGGACCGCCGACAGCGGCTACCTGACCCGCAGGCTCATCGATGTATCCCAGGAAGTGATCGTCCTCGAGGAGGATTGTGGCACGACCGAAGGAATATGGCTTAAGGCCACACCCCAGGACCCTCTCGTCTCGCCGGTCGAGGAGAGCATGCTTGGCCGTATAGCGGCGGTCCCCATTGCCCATCCCGATACCGGCGAGATCCTCGTGGACCGCGACCAGGAGATTGTCGAGGAGCGGGTTGGGGTCATTTCCGAGGCTGGCATCACCGAAGTGTACGTGCGCTCTCCCCTGCCGTGCCTGGCCCGGCGTGGGGTGTGCCGGCTATGCTACGGCCGACTTCCCGCCACCGGACGGCTTGTGGATAAAGGCGAAGCGGTGGGAATCATCGCTGCCCAGAGCATCGGGGAGCCGGGCACCCAGTTGACCATGAGAACCTTCCATACCGGGGGCGTGGCGGGACTGGACATTACCAGCGGACTGCCCCGTGTGGAGGAGCTTTTCGAGGCCCGAGTGCCCAAGGGTTTCGCCGTCCTCGCCGACATAGACGGGGTGGTGGTGGTTGAAGACGAAGCCGACGGCCGACGACTGCGAGTGATAAGCCGTGAAGAGTACCGGGAAGACTACTCCCTCCCCCAGGGGTTCGAGTTGCTGGTGGACGACGGCCAGCAGGTTCAAGCCGGGACATCCCTGGCCCGTGCCCTTCCCGAGCCCTCGGAGGAGGGCGAGCAGGAGGCCGAGCCGCCGGCAATCGTGGCCAACATTGGCGGCACAGTAGTAACAGGCCCGGATGGCTTTTCTATCATCTGGGAGGACCTGGAGGAGCGAAGCCAGATAGTCCCCGCCTCCGCCTATATCCTGGTGGAAAGCGGCTCCTCCGTAAAGGCGGGCGATGCCCTCACGGCTGGTCCCCTAAATCCCCACGACATACTGAGGATCAGGGGCAAGGAAGAGCTTCAGCGTTACCTGGTAGGGGAGGTCCAGCGGGTATATCGCTCGCAGGGCGTCAGCATTCACGATAGGCACATTGAGGTGATACTTCGCCAGATGTTGCGGCGGGTGCAGGTGGATACGCCTGGTGACGCCGAGTTCATTCCTGGCCAAATCGTCGATAGGTTTGAGTTCCAGGACAAGAATGCCAAGGTGCTGGCGGAGGGCGGGGAACCGTCAACCGCAAAGTCAGTCCTCCTGGGAGTGACCAGGGCATCGCTTCTGACCGATAGCTTCCTCGCCGCGGCCTCCTTCCAGGAGACGACCCGGGTGCTGACGGAGGCGGCGACTACCGGAGCTCGTGACCGGCTGCTGGGTCTTAAGGAAAACGTGATAATTGGCAGGCTGATACCGGCCATCTCCCACTTCCCACTGCCCGAGCCAAAAGAGCTGCCGGCCGGCCGGGATGGCGACGGTTTCTCCGGTACCTGGTTCGACATGGTTGAACCACCACCATCTAATGGTCACGAAACCGTGGACCAAGGACATGAAGAATCACCTGGTCCTCCCGTCCCCATGGACGGGCATGAGGCAGGCGACGCGGCGCCCTCGGCTAGCCTTCACGAGAACGGACACGAGGCCGGGGAGGAGATCTTCAAGGAGTCCAGCGAAGATTAAAGCAGGGGGCCCCCACGTTGAGGGCAACCGGCGAACCCAACCTGTCTACCGAGATCGCGCCACGTCATTCTGTGGGCCTTGACCTGGCCAATCCGGTCATGATCGCCTCCGGGACCTTCGGTTGGGATGGGTACGGCAGGGGGCTGTGGGACGATCTGGATCCCTCTGTGGAGGTAGTGGACTTCCAGCGGCTTGGCGCCGTCGTGGCAAAAACGGTTACCAGGCGGTCCAGGCAGGGGAACCCGGAGCCTCGCTGGTTTCCGTCGTCCTATCGGCGGGCCCGGCAAGAGGGAGCCTCCATATTCCTTAACTCGGTGGGGCTTACCAATCCGGGCATCGAGGCTGCCCTGGAGGAGCTGGCCCCGGTCTGGGCGACCTGGAAGCTCCCCGTGGCCCTGAGCATAGCGGGCGAGACGGTGGAGGAGTTCGGTATCATGGCCACCATGGCCGAGGGTACCCCAGGTATTGCCGCCCTGGAGCTCAACCTCAGCTGCCCCAACGTTGACAATGGCGCCTACTTCAGCCACAGTGCCGAGATGGCAGGCGAAACGGTCAGCCGTGTGAAGGCCGCCACATCTCTGCCGGTCATACCCAAGCTCAGCCCCAATGTACCGGACATCGTTCCCATAGCGCAGGCGGTCGCCCAGGCTGGAGCCGACGCTATTACCATCACCAACACCATCCCTGCCATGTCCATCGACGTGGAGACCCGAAGGCCGGTGCTGGGAGGGATTACCGGTGGCATGTCGGGTCCCGCTCTGCGTCCCGTGGCGGTGGCCCTGGTTTATCAGACGGCCCAGGCGGTGGATGTCCCGATTATAGGCGTCGGAGGCATTTCCACGGCCAGGGATGCCCTGGAGTACATCATGGCGGGGGCCAGCGCGGTGCAGATAGGAAGCGCCAACCTGGCGGAATTCCGCACACCCTTGGAGGTACTTGACGGCCTGCGGGCGTACATGGGAGAGTACGGTGTCGGGGACATAGCCGAACTGGTGGGGGTTGCCTGGAAGGGGGCTGACCCTTCTGGCTAAAGCCACCCAGCTCGAGTCCTTGACCCGGCTACCTTCCCTCGCTACACTTTTAATTGGAATGAGATGAAATACCCAGCCCGGCGGCCAGGTCTTGCAATACCGTTTGTCTACAATCACACGTACAGCGGGCGGTTAGCTCAGTTGGTTAGAGTACTGCCTTGACATGGCAGGGGTCAGAGGTTCGAGTCCTCTACCGCCCACCACAACTCCCTCCACGGCTATCCTCCGGAGCCCCTCGGCCAGCGTTATCGGAGAAATGTCCCATTCCCGGCCACGGTTCGAACGTCTCGCCCTTGTGCGCGGAACCCAGTCGGTGTCGGCCCGCATCTCAATGGTAGGTAACCTGTATTAAAGGCGAGCTGGATACATGAAGGTCAAGCTGGCCACGCAAAAGGTGTACATCGATGCCCCCCGGGACATGGTCTTCCAGATGTTAAGCGCAATAGGGAAGGGCAGTCTACCTGGGGCCGAGGGGGAGTCCTCGCGCGTCCTGGAGCGAGATGGGAATACTCTGATAGCCGAGTTCTTCACCAGGTCGGGAAAGCGCACCTACCGTACCGTCGAGGAAGTGCAACTGCACCCACCGGAGAGGATCACCTTTACCCACCTAGAAGGGCCCCTCGTTTTCTCCGATGAGGAATTCAATCTGGTGGCGCTTGAGACGGGGACCGAGCTTCGGTACCGTGGAAAGATAGAGTGCAGGCTTGCGCTGCTGCCGGGCATCGGATGGCTCACCGCCTGGCTCTATGTCAGGCCCAAGTATAATTCGGTTATCAAGAGTCACATGCACCATCTGAAGGCCGCCGCCGAGGCCCGTGCCGCCCGGAGCCATGTGTATCGCAGGGCCGGGCAACGCTGAAGGGAACGAGGTCCATTGGTGGAACCGGCGCAGGCAATCCTGATCCTCTTCGCCTCCTACGTTCTCGGCTCAATACCTTCGGCCTACGTTGCCGGACGGATTGCCCGTGGAATCGATATCCGGGCCGTGGGAAGCCACAACGTCGGAGCGCTGAACATCTTTCATCAGGTAGGGCCCGGGACCGCCATAGCCGTCCTGGCAGCCGATACCTTAAAGGGATCGTCGGCGATCCTTATCTCCACGTGGCTGGGCGATTCCGACTGGGCGAGCTTCTACGGCGGCATTGGAGTGGCTGCCGGGCACAACTGGCCTGTGTTCCTTGGGTTCCGCGGCGGCAAGGGAGCGGCCACGGTGCTGGGTGTATCCCTCACCGTGGCGCCCTGGCTCACACTGATGGCCCTGGCTCCCTCCGTTCTAGCTGCCCTCTTGGCCCGGAACGTGGTCCTCGGTACGGCCCTGGGGTTTATACTGCTTAACGCCCTCATCATACTCTCTGGTCAGGGGATGGTGGCCATCCTGTTGTGCCTGTTCCTGGCCCTTATAGTGACCGCCACCTACCTGGGCCGTTCCTGGCATCAGACGGTCTCCGCCCTCCGCCAGCGAGATCTGCTGGCCCTCTTCTCCTTCGAGTGACCGACCCTCCTCGCCCCGAGCCACCCATTCCTCTACATCTTCAGCCGCCCGTGTACTTTACTCTGCGCCCTCACCGATATATGGTAATGGCTGCACAAACCGGCAGCGGTAGGCCGCACGGGTGAATTGAGGGCTGGCCGCAACGGGCATCTTCCTGGGTTTCCTCCTGGGTTCCATACCCTGGGGCTACATCGTAGTGAGGCTAGCCGGGGAAGTGGACATCCGGAGGGTCAGAATGGGAAACGTGGCACCCTTGGGTCCTGGTTATTGTGTCCCTGGGCCTCAGATTGGGCGTGGTAAGCAACTGCCTCACTCGCACTCTGCGACAGATAACTCACGCCATCCGCCCACGACGCCTGCCGGGCGTGGTATATCCGGAGTGAAATGCCCTATGATATACTGCCTCCTGACGCCAGGGCAGGTACGGGAGGCGGCCGTGCAACGTGGCGTATCTCCCTATACATAAATATACAGGCAGGAAATGGCAAGAAGGACGGTTTCCGTTAGAGAGCAGGACGAGGAGCTGGTGGCCTTGCGCCACCGCATGCGCCACTCCGCCGCCCACGTGATGGCGGACGCGGTGGTCCGGATTTTCCCCGAAGCGGCGATCGGTATAGGACCGTCGACGGTGGATGGTTTCTATTACGATTTCCAGGTGTCGCGGCCCTTTACTCCAGAGGATTTGGAGCGGATCGAGACCATTATGCGGGAGACAGTCTCCAGTGACCTCCCTTTCCAGCGGGATGTCATTGGCCGCGAGGAGGCGCGCCAGCTTTTCAGCAACCAACCCTTGAAGCTGGAGCTTATAGACGAAATACCTCCCGAGGAGCCCCTCAGCACCTACCGCCACGGAGGATTCGTTGACCTATGTCAGGGACCTCACGTTGAATCTACGGGCAGGATCTCCGCATTCAAGCTTCTCAACATAGCGGGGGCTTACTGGAGGGGTACCGAGGACCGCCCCATGCTCCAGCGAATCTACGGCACCGCCTTCGAGTCCCCCACCGCCTTGGACAACCATCTTCATCTGTTGGAACAGGCGGAGCAGCGGGACCACCGCCGGCTGGGGCGCCAGCTTGACCTGTTCAGCGTTCACGAAGATGTGGGGCCGGGGCTGATCATCTGGCACCCCAAGGGCGGGCGGATCCGCAGCATCATAGAGGACTACTGGCAAGACTTGCACTACAGGCACGGGTACGAGGTAGTCTACTCGCCCCATGTGGGTCGAGCTCGCCTGTGGCAGACCAGCGGACACCTGGACTTCTACAGCGAGAGCATGTACTCACCAATGGACATCGAGGGGCAGGAGTATTACATCAAGCCCATGAACTGCCCCTTCCACATCATGATATATCGCTCCGGTCTGCGAAGCTACCGAGACCTTCCCCTGCGCTACGGCGAGCTGGGCACAGTCTACCGATACGAGCGCAGTGGCGTTATCCACGGCCTGATGAGGGTCAGGGGTTTTACCCAGGACGACGCTCACATCTTCTGCAGGCCCGACCAGGTGGACCAGGAGGTGCTGGGGGTTCTGGACCTCACCTTCGAGCTGCTGGAAACATTCAACTTCACCGAGTACGAAATATCCCTGTCCACCCGGCCCGAGAAGTTCGTGGGCGAGCCGGAAATGTGGGACCATGCTACCCGATCCCTTGCCCAGGCCCTGGATAGCCGGGACCTGGACTACGACATGGACGAAGGAGGAGGTGCCTTCTACGGGCCCAAGATCGACGTCAAGATAAAGGATGCCCTGGGCAGGGCCTGGCAGTGCACCACAGTGCAGTTCGACTTCAATCTGCCCGAGCGCTTCGACCTCACCTTCCAGGGGTCCGATGGGAGACAGCACCGGCCCTACATGGTACACAGGGCCATCATGGGCTCCATGGAACGCTTCTTGGGAATCCTCATCGAGCACTACGGGGGCGCCTTCCCCCTGTGGCTCGCGCCTGTCCAGGCCGTAGTCATCCCCATCGCCGACCGCCACATGGAGTACGCTAATAAGGTGAAGGACGTGCTGAGCGCCCAGCGCATTCGGGTGGAGGTGGACTCCCGGAGGGAGCGCATGAACCTGAAAATACGCCAGGCCCAACTGCAGAAGGTCCCATACATGCTAGTAGTGGGCGACGAAGAGGCCGGGCAGGGCACCGTCTCCGTGCGGCTGAGAAGCGAGGAAAACCTGGGCGCCATGGGCCTTTCCGATCTGCTTGCAACCATCCAGAATGAATTGAAAGACAGCCACAGAGTCGAGAGGCAGAATTGACTTGCATTTGGCTCTGTGCTATAGTCGGATTATATTTCCCCCAAATCTCCTATCCGAAATCGCACCGGAGGACTAGGGCATAGCTAAGGAATATAGAGTTAACGAGAGGATTCGTGTACCCCAGGTGCTCGTGATAGACGACGCAGGGGAGCAAATGGGGACGATGGTTGTTGCCCAAGCTCTGGAGCTTGCCAGGGACCGTGGCCTGGACCTGGTAGAGGTGGCTCCAAATGCCAGTCCCCCTGTGTGTAGGATCCTCGACTACGGTAAGCTCCGCTATCTCTACGCCAAGAAAGAGCGTGAGGCTAAGAAGTCCCAGAAGAATACCGCCCTTCGCGAGGTGCGTTTTCGTCCCAAGATAGGGACCCACGATTTCCTCTCCAAGATGCGCAAGGTCCGGGAGTTTATTGCCGACGGCACCAAGGTCAAGGTAGCCGTCGTCTTTCGAGGCCGTGAGCTTGCCCACCCGGAAAGAGGCATGACCCTCTTGAAGCGGGTGGCTGACGAGATACAGCATGAGGCTCGGCTGGAAGGTGCCCCGGGCACGGAAGGCAGGTCCGTGTCCATGATGCTGGCGCCGGGCCCCAAGAGGTCCGAGAAAAAGGCCGTACAGGTAGAGGATGCCGAAGATAAAGACACACAAGGGAGCTAAGGCCCGGTTCCACGTAACCGGGACCGGCAAGTTGCTGCGGCGCAAGAGAATGAGCAGCCACCTGCGGCGCAAGAAACCCAAGAATGTGCGGCGTCAGTACGCCGCAAAGATTCCGGTCAGCCCGTCCGATGTAAAGCGGATCAAAAGACTGATACCCTACTCATAATAGTTTAAGCAGAATACGGGAGAATCGGTTTGGCGAGGGTAAAGCGGGGCGTTACCAAACGTCGTCGGCACAAGAAGGTCATCGCCCTGGCCAAAGGGTACCAGGGGGCCTCCCACCGCAGCTATAAATGGGCCAAGGAAGCCCTTATTCATGCGTGGAGCCACGCGTATCGCCACCGCCGGGAAAGGAAGGGCGACTTCCGAAGGCTGTGGATACTTCGCATAGGGGCCGCGAGCAGGCGGGAGGGGATGACCTACAGCCGGCTAGTCTACGGGCTGAAGAACGCCAACGTTGAGGTCAACAGGAAGATGCTGGCGGACCTGGCCGTTAGGGACCCTCAGGCGTTCCAGCAGATAGTTACCGTGGCCCAGCAGCACCAGATCCCCTGAAGCCAACGGCCGTTCAACTATGCCAGAGCGCCCATAGCGTGATATGAGGCGCTCTTTTAATTTAAGGATCTTCCTTAATGAGGACCCGGATGTCGTGGACAAGGGGCTGGGGGTCGAGGCCGAGGTCGGTAAACACCACCCGCCGGTATCCCTGGCGGTCGATGAGGAAAACAGGGGCGTTGTGGCCGATCAGATAGCCACTGGTCGTTGTCCCATTGTTGGCGTCACTCTCTGCGGCTGACCCGGGCCCTACGCCACCTGTCCTGTCGTGGTCGGGCGCAGAGAGTTGGCCGGACACTTCCCGCACTGGGTCCAGCCAGTAGGACCGCCAGATGGGCCGCAGCCGTTCCTCACTTCCCACCAGGAAATGCCACCTGTCCAGCATTCCCTTCTCCCTGCTGTACCCGTTGGCCCTCCGCACCGAGTCCCTCTGGGGATCAACTGTAATGGCCAGAAACTCCACGTGCATCGCCTCATCCCCCAGCATTACGTGGGTCCAGCGAAGGGTCTCCGTCACGATGGGACAAATGTCGGGGCAGTAGGTGTAGAGAAAGGTCAGCGCCACGACCTTGCCTTGTAGCTCGGAGAGCGCCACAGAACGGCCGAATTGGTCCTGGAGCTGAAAGGGCGGCGCAGGCTCGGCGGGATCGAGCACGGTGCCATGGAAAGAGTCCTCGCCGGAGCAGGCCATGCCGAGGAGGACAAGGAGGCCGAGGACCGGAACGTGCCCCCTCTGCAGCCAGCGATGGAGGTTCCGCATCATCTCGCGGTCCCCCAATATGGCCACCAACCGGCGCGGGGGTGCCCTAGCGCCTGGGCATGGTCAGGAGAGCGCCAGCCAGCGGCACCCCCACCACTAGGCCCATACCTATGATGACGGCCCCCCATTCCTCCACCGCCGTCATGCTCAAGAGGATGAAGCCGACTCCGAGTCCGCCACCCCAGAGGACGATGAACAGGACCGCGGCCAGGGGCAGCACAAAGGGCAGGGGCGGACGGTTCAAGGGGACACCTCCCCCGCCGGGAAATGGGCGCGACCATACGTCATCCCGTAAATCTAATTACCTCCTTAGCTCCGGTGCCTTCTGCCGCTGGGCCTCCGACTCCTCCTGGCTGGCCCATACGAGAAACACCACCGTGAGGGTCAGCAAAAAGGCCAGGCCGCCAGGGACCCACATAATCAGTCCGCCGACCTGCTGGTCGGTGTGAGCGGAAATGCCCCACACCCTGGGCGCCTCCGCATACCATCGGTAGATCACACCGTCGGAAAAGGCTATCATCGCTCCTATTATAGCTGGCACCGTGGGCTGCAGGAAGAGGTACACCATCTGGACCAGGTAGGAAGCACGAGGCAGTTCCGGCAGGGGACTCAAGATAGGCCACCACATTACGACCCCGGCCGTGAGGAACATCAAGTGCTCCAGTATGTGGATGCCCCGCTCCCGCAGCGCCAGCTCGTACAGGGCCGGCACATGCCACACAGCGAAGACCGTGTTGAACAGGAAGAAGGCCACAACCGGAAGCGTCACCACGCGGGCCACTCCCATGACCCTCGGAAAGGCGAGCGCCGGTCTGAGCAGCCAGCCAGGTGTACTCAGCAGAAGCAGTGGGGGCACGACAAGCGTCAGCAGCAGGTGCTGCACCATGTGGGCGCTGAAAAGGTATTCGTCGCCCAACTCGTGGAGGGGAGAGAGGACGGCGATGTAAAGGACCAGGACGGCCACCAGGAAGGTGGTCACCTGGCCTTTGGGAACCCGTGGTGCCAGCCCGTATCGCCGACGCAGGGGCCCCACTCCCGCAAGGTAGGCTCCCGTTAGTACCACCAAGCCGATTACTACGCTGGGGTGCCCGTGCCAGGCTGTCCACGAAAAATCCACTTTTTACCCTAGAGAACAGACTGCACATCTTGACGCCCATGTCTTCGACCTGACCAGGCTGGATACTCGGGGTAGAGCGTTTTACGAATGTCTATGCCAACGGACAATAAGGGGCAACGCTGGGATCCAGGAAAAGTGGAAGACGCCCCTTTCCTCGCCGGCATCACTTCTGGGCCAGCAGGAAAGCAACCAGTCCGTCCACCTGCTCCCCCGTCAGGCCAGAGGTTATGCTGCTGGTCATCAGACCCGCCGTGGCTCGGTCCACGTCCGCCGCCACGAAGGCTTCCGGGTCCTCGATGGACTCCCTTATATACCCTTCCGCCGACATTCCGGGCTTCCTGGCACCCGCATCCGTAGCTATATGGGTGAGGTCCGGGCCGATCAGGCCGGCGGCCACGCCCTCGATCAGGTGACACTGGTAGCACCACAGGGACTGGGCCCCCACATTGGCCGGAACATTAAGAAATGTCTGTTCTCCCAGGGCCACCGGGTCGGTCACCGCAGCCGCCTCCTGTTTGGCTGCCTCCAGGGGCACCGTCGGTACCGGTACAGTGACCACCTCCTCCACGGCCTCGGCCACCTCTTCCGGGTTGGCAACGGCCGAGAGCACCTGGAACATAGACATCAAGGCCACGCCCACGGCCACCGCCAGGAGCAACCCGCCCACGAAAACCCCGGAAAACAGGCGGTTGTCGAACTTGAGGTGCATGTAGAACATTACTACCAGGGCGAATTTGGCCACCGAGAGGATCAGGAAGATGGGCAGGAAGGCCGGTTCCAGGGCATCGACGTAAAAAACCCCCACCTCCACGCCCGTCATGATGGCGAGGAGCATGGCCACCTTGAAGTAGGTGAACGGTGTTGGATGGGCCACGTGACGTATCTGCGGCCTGTCAGCCATGTGCATTCGTTCTCACGTCAAATGGGACGCGGGCTTCTCGCGGCCCTGGGGTCCAAAGCTTCAATTCACTCCCACCCCGATGAGGTACACTACCGCGAATATGACGATCCAGACGATATCCACGAAGTGCCAATACAGCGCGGCCAGGTCCACGCTAAGGGCCTGCCTGTCAGTCAGGATCCCCTGGGCTCTACGGCCTCCCCAGAAAGAGTAACCCGCGATGGAGAGCAGCCAGATGACCCCTACTGTGACATGGGCGCCATGAAAGCCCGTCAGGATAAAGAACGTAGTACCGAACAGGTTTGTCTTGGGAGTGAGACCGTATGACTCTTCATACTCGGCCACGCCGGGAGGACACTTATCCGGTGGGGAGGCTGCCGTACACTCCACCACACGTTCGTGGTTGGCGAACTCGTAAAACTCGAAGGTCTGAAACGCCAGAAACGTGCTACCCAAGAGGCAGGTACACAGGATCCATATCCTGAAGGCCTTGATGTCCCCCCTGTTTATAGCGGCATACCCCAACACCATAGCCATGCTGCTCATGAGCAGCACGAAGGTGCTGACGGAGGTGGTGGGTATGTTGAAAACGTCCTGGGGGAAGGGACCTACCAGGCTCTGGCCACGGTAAACCAGGTAGGTGGAGATCAGGGCACCAAAGAAGAGGCAGTCCGAGCCCAGGAACAGCCACATCAACATTTTTCGGTGGTTCAGGCCTGTGGTGGTATCCTCCACCACCTCGTGCCCTGCCGCCGCTGGTTCGTGCAACCTATCAGTTCTCCCCTACTCGATGACGTTCACTCGTGCTCCGATTCGGGCTCCTCAGAGGCCGGCTCGAAGGACCACGCGTATGTGGCCACCACGGCCACGCCCAGGCCCAGGACGGCCAGGGCCCAGGTGAGGGTATCATGGTAGACGACCCCATAGCCTGCCGCCATCACACCCAGGGCCAGGAGCACCGGATAGTAGGACAGTCCCGGCATGTGAATGCCGTGATGGCCCACCTGACCGTACCCGGACTGCTCCGAGACGCCGACGCCATGCACCCCCCCGTCTTCTTCGCGGCCGCCGTTGGACACGGAGCCACCGGCCACAGGCACTGGAGCGTTGTGTTCGCCGTTGCCGTACTTCTCGTCCCAGAAGGTGTCCCGCGAGTGTACCGTCGGGATCTCGGCGAAGTTGTACACGGGAGGCGGCGAAGAGATGGACCACTCCAGGGTTCTGGCGTCCCAGGGGTCGTTCCCAGCGAGCTCCCCCTTTCGCAGGCTGCGGAACGCGTTATGCAGAAAAATGAGCGTGGCTGCTCCGATGAGGAACGCGCCCACGGTGGACACCATATTCCAGAAGTCCCAGCCCATGGCGGAGTCGTAGGTGTAGATCCGCCGCGGCATCCCGTCCATACCAACGAAGTGCATCGGGAAGAAGGCAACGTTGAACCCAATGAAGGTCATCCAAAAGTGGAGCTTGCCCAGCCCGTCGCCCAACATGCGGCCAGTGATCTTGGGCCACCAATAATAAATGCCGGCGAACAGCGCGAATATGCTGCCACCGAACAGCACGTAGTGGAGGTGGGCGACGATGAAATATGTGTCCTGCTGCTGGGCGTCCGAGGGCGGTGAGGCGTGCATTATGCCGCTGAGACCGCCAATGATAAACATGGCGATGAACCCAATGGCGAACAGGAGGGGAGTCTTTATGTTAATGGACCCACCCCAGAGTGTACCCATCCAGTTGAAGATCTTAACTCCGGTAGGGATGGCGATGA
Source organism: Dehalococcoidia bacterium (assembly GCA_965247295.1). Lineage (GTDB taxonomy): Bacteria > Chloroflexota > Dehalococcoidia > Lucifugimonadales > JAGWBF01 > CBDFGQ01. The sequence continues at coordinate 414,797 of CBDFGQ010000007.1, read as the reverse complement.
CCATGGTGGACAGGCTGAACACCGCGTTGGCAATTGGGCCCAGGCCCACCGTGAACATGTGGTGGCTCCACACGCCCCAACCCATGAAACCGATGATCACGCCGGAAAGCACCACAATCGGGTAGCCAAAGAGGGGCTTGCGGGAGAATGTGGGAAGGATCTCGGAAACGATCCCCATGGCCGGCAGGATCAGGATGTACACCTCGGGGTGGCCGAACACCCAGAACAGGTGCTGCCACATTACGGGGTCCCCTCCACCGGCCGGCAGGAAGAAGTTGGTGTCGAAGGTCCGGTCAAACAGGAGCTCGATTAGCGCCACGGTTATCACGGGAAAGGCCAGAATGATCAGAAAGGAGGTTACCAGGGTCATCCAGGTGAAGACCGGCATTCGCATGAGAGACATGCCCGGCGCACGCATGTTGATAATCGTGACCAGAAAGTTGAAGCCAGCGGCCATAGAAGCCGTGCCCAACACCAGCAACCCCACAATGTAGAAGTCCATACCTCGGCCCAGGTTGAAGGTGTTGTCCGTCAGGTTGGCGTACGCGAACCACCCGGCGTTGGGAGAGCCTCCCAGGAACCAGCCGCTATTGAGCAGGATGCCACCGCCCAGGAACATCCAGTAGCTGAGGGCGTTGAGGCGCGGGAAGGCCACATCCCGTGCGCCGATCTGTAAGGGGATCATGTAGTTGAAGAAGGCGGCGCCCAGGGGCATTATCGCCAGGAAAATCATCGTCAGGGCGTGCATGGTAAACAGCTGGCTGTAGACCTCGGGACTTACGATGTCCTGGGCCGGCCCCGCCAGCTGCACGCGCATCATCAGCGCCTCTACCCCACCCAGCAGGAAGAAAATAATGGCGGTCACGCCATACAGGATCCCGATCCTCTTGTGGTCAACAGTGGTGACCCAGCTCCACCACCCTTCGTAGCTGGTGGGCCGGCGCAGCACCCCGCTTAGCGTCCCGGTTAGAGTAACCATTTCCCCCCTCCACCGTCAGCAGAGAGTTGTTTGCCCCCTATTATACCGTAGGATACCCCATCTTGCCTTATTTCAAGCTCAGTAGATAGGACGTAAGGGCCCGGATCTCCTCCTCGGTCAGACTGGAGTCGGGGTCCGTGTACACGTTGGCCAGCTGGCCCATCCGGTTGCCGGGCTTGAGTTCGTCGGGGTCCCGCAGCCACTCCTTGAGATTGCTCCTGCTTAGCTCCATGATCCCCGCCGCCAGAGTGGTGCGGCTCCCCAGGTTAGTGAGATTGGGTGCAGGGAACCGCAGCTCACCGCGCTCAAACGCCTGCCTCAGGGACTGTCGGACCTCTTTTGATGCCGGGCCGCTGGCAGTGTGGCACAGGAGGCAGCCGCGGCTGGCGAAAAGCTGGGCGCCCTTGGCCGCCGAAACCGATGTGGGGGAAGGGCGGGACGCTATCGCCTTGTAGTTCTCCACCCATCCGTCGAATCCCTCCTGAGAATCCACGATGACCCGGAGCCTCATGTTGGCATGGGACACGCCGCAGAACTCGGCGCACTGGCCGAAGAAGGTAGCAGGCAACTCGTCTATGTCGGAGCTCCTAGCGGTGAATCGCATCGTATTGGCGTTGTTGGGGATCACGTCCACCTTGCCCGCCAGTTTGGGAATCCAGAAGCTGTGGATCACGTCGTCGGACCTGAGCGTCAGCTTCACGGGTCTGTCAACGGGCACGTGCATCTCGTTGGCCGTGATGACCCCAAGCTCTGGATACTCGAACTCCCACCACCATTGATGGCCCGTCACGTCCACCTCCAGCGCACTCGCCGGAGGCGTCTCGGCGATCTGGAAGATGTAGATTTGTGTGGGCACGGCGATGATCGCAAGCACGAACACGGGAGCGATTGTCCACGCGATCTCCAGGCGTGTATTACCATGAGTCTGGGCAGGCATATGTCGGTCCCCTGCCCGCCTGCGAAAACGGATGACCGTGTAAAGCAGTATCCCGCCTACAACCACAAAGACGAACACTGCCGCCCAGAATATTATGTAAAACAACGTGCGTTGCTTCTCTGCGATGGGGCCCGCAACGTCGAAGGTTGATTGGGGGTGGGAGGGAGTGCAGCCAGCCAGGACCAGTATGGCAACCACCGAGAGGGCCAGTAAAAGGAGCTTGGGGAAAGTGCGACCTAGCTTCACTGCCGTCTCCTCGTGCCTCGGCGCATGAGGCGAGCGGGACAAGGGCCAAACGTGATCATCGGGTTTCCAGCTAGGAGCGTATCAGACTCCAATTCAAGATTCAAGGGATGCGAGGGGGTGGTCTCATCGCGGCGTCTCACCATCATAGACGTATCACACTATCTACCATAATGGCGACAAAGATCAGGGCCAGGTACAGAAGTGAGTAGAAGTAGACCACCCGCGCCCGGTGGACGCCAGCCCCGTTGTCGGAGGTCACCTCTCCGCGAGCCAGGCGCAAGGCTACGTAAAGGAAAACGGCCCCTGTCACCAGAGCGGCGGAAAGGTAGATCCATCCCACTTCCCCGGTGGCTACCAAAAGCAGTGAAAGCGCGACGACCGCCACGGTGTACAGGGCGATGTTCCTCCGGGTAACCCGTACCCCCTTGACCACCGGCAGCATGGGGATGCCGGCCCTGGCATAGTCGTCCTTTATCAGGAGCGCCAGCGCCCAGAAATGGGGAGGGGTCCAGAGGAAGATGGTGGCAAAGAGCAGGAGGGCCGGAAGCTCGACGGTCCCCGTGACCGCAGCCCATCCGGCCAGCGGCGGCACAGCTCCCGCGGCCCCACCGATGACGATGTTCTGCGGGGTGGACCGCTTCAGCCACAACGTGTACACGAACACATAGAAAAGGGTGGCGCCCAGCGTCAGGGAGGCGGCAAGCAGATTGACTCCGGTCACCAGCAGGACAAAGGCGAAAATGTTGAGGAGCACACCGAAGGCCAGCGCGGCGCCAGGAGAGATGCGGCGCCCAGGCAGAGGCCTCCGCCGCGTCCGGACCATCAGCCCATCGATGTCCCGATCGAGGTAGTGGTTGATGGCGCTGGCGCCGCCCGCCGCCGCTGCCCCACCGATCAGGAGGAACAACGTGACAAACACTGGCGGCGACCCGTGTGAGGCCAGAAAGATGGCGCCCATGGCGGTTATCACGAGTAGGAGTATGATGGGCGGCTTGGTCAGCGCCAGGTAGTCGGACAGTAAAGATAGTAGTGCGCCTTGAAGGGGGCTCGCCTTCTGCCACGGTATGGAGCTAGGCTTAAGCACGGGCGACACCTCTCAATTCGAACCTGGGAACCCTGTGCACCAGGATGGCCAGCACGGCCAGCCCAACCCACACCAGGGTGCCCAACGCCAGGTGGACCAGGCGGGAGGCCATGGAGAACCCCAAACCCACGATAGCTCCCCCCATCCCAACTTGGGCGAGTAAGGTCACCCCGACCACCACCGCAACCCAGCCCAGGTCCCGCCGCCTAAACCTGCGCCGCCACGCCATCGCCAGCACCGTCACTATCAGCACCCCCACCACCAACGCCAGTACCCGATGGACCATATGCATGGTCGCGCCGTAGCCGTCGGGTATAAGCTGGCCTTGGCACAGGGGCCACGACTGTCCGCAGGCGGTAGCCCAGCCCGACGTCGCCACGTAGGAGCCGGTAAGCAGTATGACATAGGCCCCAAGGAGTGCGGCCAATGCAAGGAACGGGAACGCGCCGCGCCGCCAGCTCAAATCCGCTGGAGCCCGCACCGGCCCAGGGCCACGCAGCGCCTCCATGCAGACGACTACCATACACACCATCAGCGCTTCGGCAACAGCCAGGTGCGCGAGAACGATGGCCGGAGGCAGCTCCTTCAATACCGTGACCCCCCCCAGCAGCACCTGGACCACCAGCAAGAGAAGCCCCAGGCTCGCCGGAACGAGCAACCACGGCGCCCGGCGGTATGAGCGCCAGACGACGAAGGCCGTGGCCAGTACCAGCGCGCCGACCACGGACGCCATCAGCCGGTGTGAGTACTCAATCAGAGTATGCCCGTCCAGCGGAGGGATCACCTTGCCATGGCACAAGGGCCAGTCGGGACAGCCCAGACCCGATCCCGTTAATCTTACCACGCCTCCCAACGTCACCAGGGTGAACACGGAGAGTACTGTGACCAGCGCGAGCCCGCGAAAACCCCGACCTGGACGTACCACCCCGACATCGGCTTGGCTTGGCTCACGCCCGAGTACCACACCAACCGACGAAGGGAGATGCCACACACCAGCAGCAACAGGAAGCAGCCTCCTCCATCCATGCCCCAGCGGGAGTCGCGGGAACAAATTATCTACCTCGCCGCTGTCGTTTGCCGAGGACAACCGCGCATGGGATCAACTTCGTGGCCACTGGGTGTCCTTTGGTAAGTACCCACCCTCTGTCGGATGTCAGTCGATAGGACAGTTTGTGCAAAATTTCACTATATAACCGTAGGAAATTAACATAGCCACAAAACATTGTCAATCTCTCCCATATTAAACCGTATCGCCTCCGGCGGGCAACCCACTTCGGCTGACATCTCGCCCACGGGAGTGTAACATGAGCCCTGGGCAAGTACCCTGTTCCCCCGACTAGTCAACTAGGTAGGCCAAGGTAATGGGCAACATCGCTTCCAAGACTGTCTTGATTACCGGCGCCTCCAGCGGCATCGGCAGGGCCACCGCGCTCTGTGTAGCTGCCCGGGGCTACCACGTGCTGGCGACCAGCCGGGAGCTGTCTCGCCTGGACAGCCTGGTAGAAACCGCTCGCTCCGACTCCCTCTCAATTTCAGCACACCTGCTGGACGTCAACGATGCGGCTTCCGTCAGCGAGGTGGTCCCGCGTCTACTGAGTGAGTCAGGAGGCCTGGATGCCCTGGTCAACAACGCTGGATATGGCCTCTGGGGCTGCCTTGAGACCCTGACGGTAGAGGAGGTAAAGGACCAGTTCGAGACCAACCTGTTTGCAGTTTTGAGCATGAGCAAGGCGGTATTGCCCCACATGCGCGAAAGGGGACGGGGCACCATAGTCAACGTAGGCTCCGTGGCCGGCCGAATCGTGGGCCCGGCGGGAGGGGCCTACGCCTCCAGCAAGTTCGCCCTGGATGGGCTCACCAGGGCACTGCGAATGGAGGTGGCGGCCTTTGGCGTTCGCGTGGTTCTCATCGAACCGGGCGTCTTCCGTACCAATTTCGGCCTAAATTCTGTGGTCGGAGAAGCCACTCTGGACCCCGGCTCCCCGTACTATATGTTCTCTCAAAGGATCAGGCAGAAATCCGGCAAGTCAACGCTCTGGGCAGGGGACCCCGCAAGGGTGGGCCGTACCATCGCTAGGGTGCTGGAATCCAGGCACCCCCGGCAGCGGTACCAGGTGGGTCTGGACGCCAGGCTAGGGAACCTGGCCGCCAGGTGGCTGCCGGACGGCATATTGGAGTACCTGGTACGGCGGGTGATAGGGCGCTAGTTTGGGGGAGGCCCGAACCCGCTACTCGTCCTGCCCATAGTCGCTCTCCCTGAAGATGGTCCAGCCCTGGACGCCGACCAGGTTAGCGGGCCGGACCTCGGGGTGGCGCCCCAGGTAAGACCGCACTATCCGATACCCGAGGCTATAGCCCGTCCACTGTGGAACCCGGTCTCCATCTCCCGAGAGGAAGCGCCGTACCTCGTTGGGGTCGCTGACCTTCAGGCGGCGGCGAACTCTGGGCCAGAGGTAGTCGCCAGTTTCGCGGTCCACCACCCGCAGCCAGACAGGCTCCATGTCTGGATAGACCTCCTGGGCGAAAACGTCTGATATGCCCTCCGCCACCATCGCGTCCAGCAGGGTCTCGGGCTCCTGGGTCTTGAGGTATACCGGCCTCCCTCCCGACAGTCCCCTCGGAAACAGGTGGTTGCGCACCACATGCGCATACTCATGCGCCGCCGTGTAAGCCAGCCACGGGAGCCACTCGCCCCGCGGCCAGAAAAACAGCAAGGTGGCCTGGGAGCCCAGGCTTATTCCCATAACTCCATGCATTACCTGAGTCAGCAGCCTGCTCTCGCCATCCCCTGGAAGCAGGATAAATCGCGCCAGCAGGTCGGGGCGGGGCAGCAGCTCAGTGCTGCGTCCCAATGCCACCTCCACGGCCTTGCGGGGCTCCGCCATGTCGGCCGCCCGAAGCGCTTCCGCAAGGGCACCCAGGTCCGGGTCGCCCAGCTGGGTCACGGCCCACCGCTCGCCGATATCGGCGTAGGATCCGTGAAGGGGCGAGAGGGAGCTGCGAATGTACTGGCGCACCTTACCCTCAAGGGAGTCCAGCCGGTCTCCTTCTGGCTCTTTCCAGGCCTGCTTGACGAAGTGGGCCACCACCCGGTAAGCCGGCACCACGGTTAGTCCCGATGCGGTTGATGTCGACAACGCTCCCTCCCGGAAGGCCCGTACCACCTCTAACGATTTGAGCGGACCCTCCTCACGGATTAGAGTTCGATGACGTAACCGTCTGGATCGGCAACGTAAGCGTACGGGTGGTCCGGTTGATGTTCGCCACGCTTCACCAACGAGCCACCCTCTCTCACCACGTCCTGCACCGCCAGTTCGAGGTCGGCCTTGTCCTGAAGACGAAATCCGATATGGGCGATTCCCCCGCCGGGTCCCACCGGCTCCCCTGCTTCCGCCCGCCTCAGGGTGATGGTGTCCTGGGACCCAGGGGTATTTAGGAACACCATCGACTCACCGACCCAGAAACGCACCTGCATGCCGAACTCGTCCCGGTAGAACTTTAGCGAGCGGTCCAGGTCCCGCACGGCAAGGTGAACGTGGGTCAGGCCCTGGCTTTTGATCATCGAGTCACCTCCAACGGGCGGCGAAGTTTGCCGGAACCGGTTCCAATACCCCAGGGGCTCATCCTTCGAATTACCCGGGATTTGTGGATTTTGGCCGACCGCAGGCCTCAGTCGCGGAAGGAGTGCTCCTCCCGCCAACTCAGATAGTCCTCAATGCCGGCGTTCACGTCGTAGCTGGCCGTGAAGCCCACGTCCTCCCGCAGCCGGGTTACGTCCAGTACACCCCGCACGGAACCCGGCCGGAGGATACCGAACTCCTTGGAAGGATCGTCCACCACCTGGACGGAGGGATTCACCTTTTGGATGGCTTCGATTACCTGCCCGAGGGTTACCGCCGGGCCCGCCGATATGTTGTAGACATCAAAGGCCAGCGAAGGTGCGTCCAGGACGCTGCAGATGCCTCCGGCAATGTCGAGCACATAGGTATAGTCGCGGTCCAGGGTGCGGTCCGCCACCCGGATGGGCTCGCCCCGAATCACGTTGCCCGTCCACTCGTAGAACACCGACATCAGGACTCGGTGCCCGCTGACCCGCTCCATAGGGCCATAGGGAGAGCTCAGCCGGGTGCTCGCGGTAGAGAAACCGTGGAGCTCCCCGTACCGCCGGGTCAGCAGCTCGCTGGTGTATTTAGTGGAGGCGTAGAGGGTACGGGGATTAAGCACGGCGTCCTCCCTCAATGCCTCATCGGTACCGTGGCCTTCGCCGTAGACGGAGCCGGAGCTTACGTAGACGAACCGCTCCATCGCCTGGCCTCGGGCCAGGTCCAGAAGGTTGGCCGTCCCCGCCACGTTGATGTCCACGATGGACCTGCAGCGGTCCCTCTCGATATCGTCCCGAATGCCGGTAAACACGGCGGCGTGCACAATCTTGGTGAGGTTGAGTCCCGCCACGGCCCGCTGCAGGTCACCAATATTGAGAATGTCCCCTTGAATGAAGGTCACCCGGTCCGCCCAGGGCTCAAGGTATTTTCGGACCAGCGCATCGGGCCCCACGAGGTCAAAGCAGACCACCTCGTGACCCCGCTGGGCAAGGGCCTTTACTATGTTGCTGGCGACAAAGCCGGTACCGCCGGTGACGAGAGTAACCATGATGCCTCCTTATTGCGAGGTTGCGATGGTCCCTACCAGGACCCCGACTCCCCCTCCAGATCTGGCCTCCTGGCGGGGCACTCCTCGTAGTATTTTAGGGCAAAGTAAGGCTTTGGGCCACTCCAGCGCAGAACACGAGGGGCGGCCACGGTGGAATATAGGTGTCACCCTGCTAGCGAGGATCGCAGGCGCCACATACCGTTTAATCAAGAAAGTCGACAAACCTCGCACAGGCCCCATTACGGTTAGCGTTAACGGATGTGGTATGTTACTGTATCGACAAGAGGAACGAAAGGGGACTAAGTTGCGACGAAACGTGGCCGGGACGGGGCGATCTGTTGCTGTCTCTGATACGTATAATACTATAGGTAGTGGAAATGGGGACCTACAGACACCGCTACCCGAACTCGACGTCACTGAAACAATGGGTCCGCTCAAGAAAATTAGTGTAGGGACACAGTCCATAGCTAACTATGCTTCCATTTTAGGGGGCGAAAAGCTGGAGGAGCTGAAGTCCCTGGCGGCCGAGCTAAGGGATGCCCGGGTGCTGCACATCAACTCTACAGCCTACGGCGGAGGCGTAGCGGAGCTCCTTCGTTCCCATATACCCCTGCTCAGAAGCCTTGGCCTGGACGCCGAGTGGATGGTAATCGGTGGCGACGAACCCTTTTTCAGCATAACAAAGGCATTCCACAACGCCCTCCAGGGCGGAGAGTACCGTCTCGAAGACCAGACCAAGGAGATATACCTGGCGAATAATTCCCGTAACGTCCGCTACCTAAACGGAGACTATGATTACATCGTGGTCCACGACCCGCAGCCGCTGCCCATGAGACTTCTCCACGGGGCCAACGGCGCCAAATGGGTCTGGCGGTGCCATATCGATACCGCCAGCCCGGAGCCCAGCGTATGGGAGTTCCTGAAGCCCTACGTCGATCCCTATGACGCCATGGTTTTTACAATGGACCAGTACGCGCCGCCCGACCTGCCCAGGGAGAAGGTCTCCATCATGCCCCCGGCTATTGACCCGCTCAGCCCAAAAAACATGGCGCTACCCGGGGAGTTCTGCAGAAAAATCGTTGGCTGGGTAGGCGTAGACGTAGACCGTCCCCTGATCTGCCAGGTTTCCCGCTTCGACCCGTGGAAAGACCCCCTGGGAGTCATAGAGGTTTACCGCAGGATTAAGGACCAGATGCCCGGTCTGCAGCTGGCACTACTGGGTCATGTAGCCATGGACGATCCGCAGGGATGGCTGATGTACCAGCAGGTCGTTGATGCCAGCCGTGGTGACCCCGACATTTACATTTTCACCAACTATACCGCGGCCAGCAGCATTGAGGTGAATGCGTTCCAACACCACGCCGATGTGGTCCTTCAGAACTCCATCAGGGAGGGTTTCGGGCTAGTGGTCTCCGAAGCCCTGTGGAAGGGCACCCCGGTAGTAGCCGGCAGGGCCGGGGGCATACCCATGCAGCTGCAAGACGGTCAAGGCGGGTTCCTGATCGACGGCATTGACCAGTGCGCCGAGAAGGTCCTCTACCTGCTGCAGCACCCGACCGAGGCCAGAAGGATGGGCCACAAGGGCCGCCAACACGTACGCTCCAACTTCCTGACGCCGCGCCTGCTGCACGACGAGCTCCGCTTGTTGAGTTCCCTTAACTAGCAGCTGCTCCACAACGGTACCACCTGGAGCAGGTAAAGTCCGACGGCGAGGCGATTGTTCATACCCTCCCTCAGGTTGCCACCGCCAGTTCCCCATGCTACTATGGCAGCGTAACGAGCCGCCACGAGAGTGTATCCTAGAACATCCTGAGGCCCTTCCCCACGCCGCTGCCTGAATGTGCAGCGCGACGTTCTGCCTCCAGGCCAGAGTACAGTCCGAACAATGGGATGAGCTATTGATAGGGCACTCGTGGGGGGTCCAATCTATCGGAGGCGGGTATGTCGGTCCCCATCGTCTACACCCTAGCTACCTGAGGCACCAGCGAGAAGCTTAGGGAGTCGTGGACTCTCCAGGGTATCGCCTTCGAAGAGCGGCGGGTGGACGAGAGCCAGGAGTGGCTGGACGAGCTGCTCCAGTACTCCGATGTGGCGCCAACGATCATCTTCCCCGATGGGCGGATAGAGATAGGGTTCGACGGGGAGGTGGGCTGAGCCCTCGCCTGAGGGCGGCGGCGCCGCCTTGTGACCGGGCATCGCCTGACCAGAGAATCTTAAGCCTTTGTTGAGTGAAAAGGAGGAGAGATGGCCCGCCAGACCAGCGTGGTCACGCCCGAAAGGTTCACCAGCGGATTCACCTACAAGGAGTACCTGCAACAGATAAAGGTCAACAAGAACTGGTTCCAGCAGCTCTACGATGATTTTCAACTGCAGCCGGAGGACGCCGAGTTCTTTCGGAAAGCCGCCAAGCACCCCCAGGGTGCGTCCAAGATGATGGTCATCGGCGAGGACTGGTGCCCAGACGTGTACAGGGGTATGCCCGTGATGGCCAGAATCGCTGAGGCCGGCGGGATGGAGATGCGGGTGTTTCCCCGCGACTCCCACATGGACATCATGAACGAGTTCCTGAAAGAGGGAAAGTGGGCGTCGATACCCACCGCCGTCTTTTACACCCCGGACCACCGGTACATATGCCACTGGATAGAGCGGCCCGCCGTGGCCGACCGGGAGATGGAGGAGATACAGGCCCAGGTAGCGCGAGAGCTGCCAGACGCCCAAGACGCGCAGATTAGGGCCGCCGCCCGCCCCCGTAACCAGGACCGGTATCCGGCGTGGCAAAGTGAGACTGTAGCGGAGATCCGGGAGATGCTGGCCAAACACCTCGGACTATAGCTGGAGCAGGGTCCCACCCGCGACAGGAGGACTTTCCACAGACCGCCCTCAGTTGGCGGGCTCCAGTGTAATAACGTAGCTGGCATCCAGACGCGTCTCGGGGGCCAGGGCTGCCACCACCAGCACCGCCTCGTCCAGGTGCTCTAGGCCCCGGATGACCATTTCACCCACGTTTTCTTCATTCAGCACCATTTCCCTCACCCGGGTCCTATCACCCACCTCGATGATCTGAACGATGAAGTCCTGGGGCACCTGGTTGTTCGTACTTACAAACCCATCCGCCTGCCACTCCTCATCGCCCGCATTACCGTCGAAGAACCCCACCTCTGGCACGGAGATGTCGTCCAGGCAGAGGCCGGTCCCGTTAATGGCGTCGTCTGTGACGTAATGAAAACGGAGGAGGACATTTCCCCCGGCGTAGGGGGAGAGGTCCACTTCCTCGAGCAGCCAGCCATCACTGATGCCCGTATATCCCGGACCGAAGCTGTTGCCCACCGGGTTCGCCGGGGATGTTCCGGGAGCCTCGATGATGTCCCAGGTGGAGCCTCCGTCGGCGGAGACCTCCACGTACCCGTAGTCCCAGTCCTCCTCCACATCCAACCACACCCTAAAGCTGAGGGTCGCCATGTCCACGGCAGACAGGTCCAAGGGACGGGTAAGTGTGGTGCTGATGGAGTCCCCCCGATTGCTCCACCAGCAGCGGCCCCCCTCCAGCGAGAGAGGAATGAGGGCGTTGTTCTTCGGCCCCTCAAAGCGGACCTTTACGTCTCCTTCGATTATGTCAATCGCCGTATACTCCGCCGAGTACTGCGGGATGGTCGCCTCCCGCCTTCCGAGTTCTTCCATGCGGGCCGTTACCCGCACATGTACATCCTTGTTGGGATAGCTGTAGGGACCATCGCCCGCTGCGTCCAGGAAATTGGCAACCGTCCAGTCTCTGAACACGTCTCTAAAGGTCACATCGTGGCCCAGACCGGCCAGGTAGGCATTGAGCCCCCGGATACCGTCCAGTGGCTCACGAACAAGGGGAGTCAGGTCATCGAGGCTCCCGTAGTGGCCGACCAGGTATTCCATGAACAGAAAGGAGGCACCGTAGTGGACCGAGCTAACGTTTTCTATGGGCCAGTTGACGAAGGAGACCACGGGAGAACGGAGGAAGGCGTTCTGGCTACCGGGTTTGCGGCCAGCTATGACCGTGGCCACCTCTGAAAGCCCTTCGTTGATCCACGTCTCCTCTGTCGGGTCGCCGTTCCAGTGGATGGCGTGCTGTAACTCGTGGGCCAGGACGCTAAAGTATTCTCGGGACCCCACACTCAGGGAACTGTTCATATAGATGATCTCCCGCTGATTGCTGAACTCGTGCACACTGGAGGGATACTCGTCCGCGGAGCTGAAATATCCCGCCACACCTCTGAGGCGGGCGTGAAGGATAGTGAGGTGGGGGTCATTGTCCACCCCCGGCGTCCACAGGTTTCCAAAAGCCCCCGTGACCCGGGGGTAGATCTCCTCCTCGAAGACCCTGGCCGCCCCCTGTACATCCTCCTGAGAGACGTCCTGCCCCTTCTCCACATACCAGTAGGCATGGGGGCTCACCAGGCGCAGGGTGGCTTCGCTGGTGTAGGTGCGTACGTTCGCAATATCCATGAGCCAGAAAGTGTCCTGCCTCCCCTCCTCGAGGCTGACCGGTTCAGGGTTGACTACCCGGGGTATGGGGTCCGAGGTTTTCAGGAGCAACGCCCGGGCAAGCTCATACAGGTCACGGTCCGGCGCAGTTGGGAAGAACGTACCCACGGACGGTACGGGGGTGGTGGTCGCCGTCGGGGTGGGGATTGGAGTGAGAGCCGGAGTGATTCCCACAGCCGGCGTGGGGAGAACGGTCGGTTTTGCCGTTGGGGCGGGGGTGGGGGTGGGGCTCTCCTGCACGGGCGAGGGAGCAGGCAAGCTAGCGATCGGGGATTGCAACGGCCGCAGCGTAGGGGAAGGCGACGGGAGGCGCATAGACGTGGGCGATGGGCTTTCGGTGGGCGCGGGAGATGGCTCCAAGGTAGGGGTTGGTGTGGCGGTGCAACCGGCCCCAAGGGAGACGATGGCCGTCGTCAAGACGACCAGCCGCCGCAGATACCCGATTAGCGAAATACTCGTCACCCGAATGCAAGTATCTTTCGTTGGTGACTGCAGCCTGCCAGCGCCCTCAGGCCATTCCACCGGCTTCCTGGTCGCACCCTCTCCCAAGAGCGTCGACACGAAGGCGCTCCCAGGGCGCACCCGGTGCAATTGGCCCTTGAGTTACCCCATAGTTTAGCCACAGCACACAGGGTAGCAGATGAGGCAAAAAGTTGCTAGCCGCCTGGCGGACTGGGGGATGTCGAGCTCACCCAAGGTGTAACCTGAGCCCTCAGTTGAACTTGTTCATGGCCGCCTCGATCCCGTCCCGGAGGAGGCACAGAACGGCTTCAGGCATCACCTCCACCGCCCCTTCCAGCACCTGGCGCTCCTCAGATGGCACGGTCTCCAGGACATAATCCGCACCCTCCACATCCACTGGAGGCTTGCCGATGCCCACCCTTGCTCTTGGGAATTCCTGGGAAGAAACGGTATCTATAATAGACTCCAGCCCCCTGTGTCCCGCCCCGCTGCCCCCGGGACGGATACGAATCTTGCCTGGGGGCAGGTCCATGTCGTCGTGGATTATCAGCAGGTCGCCAGGCGCGGCATGGAAACGGGTGAGCAGGTACTTTATCCCCTTGCCGCTGCAGTTCATGTAGGTCCGGGGTTTGGCAAGCACCACCAGCTCCCCACCCACGTGCCCCTCCCCCAACACCACGGTCTTTCGCCGCTGGGCCAGCTTGATGTCCCACTCCCGGGCCATGCGGTCAACGCACCTGAACCCCACATTGTGGCGGCTGTGGCTGTACCTGCTTCCAGGGTTTCCGAGGCCCACTATTAGCTTCATCGGTCGCGTAGAAGCTGCCGTATGAATACCGTCAGGTCCTGGTTTAGTACGTCGGACAGGGCGGAGAGGTCACTGGCGCTGACTATCTTGAGGAAATCCTCCAGCCGCTGGTCAACTCGCTGGTGGAGGACCCTGTCCACCAGGACCCGGCTGAGGCGACGATTTTGCTCTCCCAGAGCACGGTCCACGTCCCTCAAGAAGGCTTCCAGCTCCTGGGCATCGGGCATCTCCCCCAGGGCTACCTGGCATCGACCACACTTTGGACTCAGGCCCAGAGATAGGTCCCTGGTGTTTACCTCGCAGACTCTGACATCCTGCTCATAGGAGATGTACCGCTGGCCCAGGTCGGTTCCCACCGGCTGGCCCAGCTCATCGAGGGAGTTCAGGAGGCTCAAGGCATGCAGCTTCTGGCGGGCGTCCTCCAGGGAGGCCCAGAGGCGGGCTGACTGGAGCTGATAGGATGCGTGGTGCTCGACATAGGCCCGACGATAGCGGACCTGGAATCCTCGGACACGCTCCCTGACCGCGGGCCAGTGATGGCCGGCGTCCAGGAGCGCCGACAGCGACATCTCCTCTAGAAGGGCCACACGGTCAACTGACAGCTGCTCGTATCCGGACGCCACCTCCGACCCATCCAGATACTCTCGCGTACTGACGATGTCCTCCAAAGACTCTCCCAGATACAGCATCCTGCGCAACAGGTCCAGACCCTGGAGGAGCTCTTGGGGATTGGCATAGGCCCGCTGGACCGCCTGGTAGACTTCTAAGAAGTCCCTACCTTTACACGGCTCCAGAAGCCGCTGTAACGTCGTGTCCGGCTGGTTCACCTCGTTACTTGGCACGGCACCGCCAAGGGCTTTCAACAGCTCCCGGGCTTGGCCCACGTCGGCTGCCAGCTCATGGAGCGCGTCGAGCAGCTCGTGCTCCTGCTTGGACACTTCCTCTTCCCCTTCACCCACTTCCGTGAGACCCTGGCACAGCAGGGAGGCGTACTGCAACGCCTCGTTCCAGGAAACGTCCCTCCGGTGAAGGCGCAGCCCAAGGAACACGTCTCCCCAGGTGTCGTTTCCACTCCTGGAGTCTCCCTGCCAGGACAGTAAGGACAGAAATTCCCATGTCAATCTCGTACCCCAGACGGGCCGGCCATCACGAAAGGTGAGGCCGTGGCCGGAGGCCAACCTCAGTTCCGTGGCGGGCCGTCCATGGTGGACGAAAGCGAGAATGAACAGGTCGGCCAGGGGACCCGTCAGCCCCGTGGCATGGGCGAGCAAGGAGCGGATCTCTCCCCAGACCAGTTCACCCTGGTGCCCATCCAGCTCAGAGCGGATAACCTGGAACACCTGACACCCTTCTGGGTCAAACTCGTGGCGGGTCTCCGGCCGGGAGAGGCCCAGTCCAGGGCCAAACTCCCCCAGTGCTATCCGACCCTCGGCGGTCGCAGCCATTATCCCGTCATATATTCTCGGCAAATCCTCGGGCTCCACAGGGCGGGGCAACGCCGATGCCTCCAGAGGGATGGCCGGGTAAGCCCAGGCCAGCAGTGCGGAAGCAAGCCGCTGAAACCAGGAGGCAGGGTCGGGACCGGTGAAGAAGCTAGCGGCGCTCTCACTCAGGACTGTCGGAGGCACAATGTGGCCGCTGACATAACGGGATGCCTCCTGGCTCGTCAGCCGCCCTTCCAGCTCCTCTCGTTGCCTCTCCAGGTAACTGCGGATGGAGGCGCTTTCCTGGTCCCTCTGGGCCAGGTACATGGCCTGGCTTTCCCTTATAGCCCTAAGCTCCCGGCTCACCTGGCCGCGGCCTTTGGACGGCCCCCTGGCCGGAACGCACACCGCTATTCGAGAGTCCTGGACTTCTTTAGCTAGCACGTGCCCTCGGTCCGACAGCAGTACAATCCGAAAATACGTGTCCCCCCATAGGGGCCGTCCCCAGAGTGCATCCCACCCGTTGGAACGCACCACCTCTCCCCTGAACACCACACCATTGTAGGCGACGTTAAAGGGCTGAGGCTCACCCAGGGGATACAGGTGCCAGAGGCGAGCAGTTTCCTGAGACGTGCTCAACCAGTCACCTCGGCCGCAGGCGCTGCACCCAGTAACTCCAAAAACTTCTCCTCGTGAAGCAGCTTGGTGCCCAGATGATACGCCGCCTCCAACTTGGAGCCCGGCTGTTCGCCCACCACCAGGTAGTCCGTTTTTTTGGTCACGTTGGAGGAGGTGGACCCGCCTAGCTCTTTGATCAGTGCCTCTGCTCCAGAGCGGCTCAGGGAGGCCAGGGTTCCCGTAACTACGAAGGTCAGGCCCGCAAAGGGCAAACCTTTACCGTCATCGGTACCAGCCGGGCGGCCATCTACATCCGCCTCCTGGGCCAGCACGACACCCGCGCTGCGCAGCCTCTCGATAACCTCTAGGTTATGGTCCACCGAGAAGTAGGCCACGATGCTTGCCGCGATCTTGGGGCCAATGCCCCCCACCGAAGTAAGCTGCTCCTCGGTGGCCCCGGACAGACAGTCAATGCTACCAAAGTGCCGCGCCAACAGGTCCGCCATTTCCGAGCCCACGTGCAGAATTCCCAGGGCGAAGAAGATCCTGGATAAGGGACGGGTCTTGCTGATCTCCACGCTGCTCATGATGTTGGCGGCCAGCTTGTCACCCATGCGCTCCAACTCTAGCAACCGCTCCGTCCTCAGGTCGTAGAGGTCTGCCACGTCCCGCACGAGCCCGGCGCCTATCAAGATGCGGCACCACTGCTCGCCCAGGCCCTCGATGTCCATGGCCCCCCTGCCGACAAAATGCCTCAGTAGCTCGAAGAACTGGGCCGGACACGCGGTATTGGGGCAACGGTGCATCGCTTCGTTTTCGGGCTTCACCACCTGGGTTCCGCACTCGGGGCAGCACTGGGGCATCGTAAACTCCACCTCTTGGCCGGTACGCCGGGCCAAGACGGGCCCCACTATCTGGGGTATCACCTCCCCTGCCCTCTCCACGACCACCCAGTCTCCCGCCCGGATGTCCTTGCGGTGAATGTCCTCCTCGTTGTGCAAGGTGGCCATCTTTACGGTGACTCCGCCCACGTTGACTGGCTCCAGCACGGCGTAGGGGTTCAGACTGCCGGTGCGCCCCACGTTGATCCCGATCTCCATCAGCCGCGTGACGGCCTGCTCGGCGGGAAATTTGTATGCTACGGCCCAGCGGGGCTCCCGACTAACTACCCCCAGTGTCTCCTGGTACTGGAAGGAGTTGATCTTCACCACCAGCCCGTCGGTATCGTAGGCAAGCTGGTGTCGGTCCTCCAGCCAGGTGAGGTAGAGCTCTTCCACCTCCTCCAGGCTATGGCAGATTGCGTTGTGGGGGTTTGTCTTGAAGCCCAGCTCCTTGAGCCGCTGTAGGGCATCCCACTGGTTGTCGGGCATGGAGCGCTGAGGGGCGGTGTTCCCGTCTTCCACGTGCCCGAGGCCGTACACGAAGATATCCATGTTCCTGGAGGCGGTGATGCGGGGGTCAAGCTGCCGGACAGAGCCGGCGCCGGTATTGCGAGGATTGGCGTAGAGGGGCTCACCCCTGGCGGCGCGCTCCTTGTTGAGCTCCTTGAAGCTCTCCCGGGGCAAGTATACTTCACCGCGCACCTCCAGGATCCGTGGCGCGGGGCCCAGAAGGGTAAGGGGTATGCTCTTCACGGTGCGCAGGTTCCGGGTGACGTCCTCACCCGAATACCCATCGCCCCTGGTGGCGCCCCGGACAAGGCGGCCGTCCTCGTAGGTCAGCGATACCGCAAGCCCGTCTATCTTCAACTCGCACACCATCCCGAAGTCGGCGCCCTCCAGCAGGTTGTACCTGCTGCGGTGCCAGGCCTGCAGCTCCTGTAGGTCGAAGGCGTTGGCCAGGCTGAGCATGGGGGTCGCATGGCGTGCCTCGGCGAACCCTTGGGAAGGGGCGGCCCCCACCCTCTGGGTAGGGGAATCGGGTGTTACCAGCGCCGGGTGCTCCGCCTCCAGCCCCTTGAGCTCCCGCATGAGACCGTCATATTCGGCGTCGCCTACGACGGGATCGTCCAGCACGTGGTAACGATAGTTGTGGTAGTTGATCTCCTTCCTCAGCTCCTCCAGCCTATCTTTGATGCTGGTGTCCACCATAATTCCCGTTACTCCCTCTGCAACGACCGGCACGGTGCCCCCGGTGGCAGCCACAGTTTGGGCATGGGACCCGCCCAGCAGTATGATATCACTCCGTGTCCGCTTTGTAATTCATCGCCCTTTGTTTTGCCCCAAACGCGACGTTAAGGCCCCCTTCCCCAGGGGAATAATCCTCGATTCAAGAATTTCTTATTGCACCATACATTTGGACCGATGGTTCCGGTGACACCCGTGACCAGCACCTTCAAAGCTCCCCTTCTCTAAACACCCCATCATCCGATAGAGAATCCGTCCCGAACCAGGGGTTGTCACTGAGATTTAAACCGGCAGCTGCCGGTGTATGCGAGCGTCCGACCGAAGACCGGATGTGCCATCTCGAACTCGACCCTGATGCTGTCTTCGGTCTCTCCGATTTCCTTCGTGCGCCCGCCTCCGAAAATCCTCCCCCAATGCCTGCGCAATCGGTGAGCCACCGGCCCAACCGGCTTTAGGTCTGCCACGACTCACCTAAATTCTCCTAACGGACACTTCCCGTGCCCCGTGTCCACACCGGGGACGAATTCCTTACGGACTGTAGCATAGTGCTGCGTGCAATACCCGTCAAAATTCCAACACTCTCGCCGTCTGGTTGCATTGTACGCCAAAGACGTGGTCCGCAAAGGGCTTCTTGTCCCTTTAAGGGGTTGGCAGTACAATTGACGGACTAGAGTTCAGCCATCGGTGGGCATATGAAGAGAGGGGGCGGGCTATGAAGGTAGTGGACGCCATCGCGGAGATACTCAAACGGGAGGGCGTTAAGTACCTTCCTTGTTATCCCACCACCCCCACCATCGAGGCAGCCGCGGCGGCGGGGATAAGGCCCATAGTCTGCCGGCAGGAGCGGGTTGGTGTGGGCATCGCAGATGGCTTCAGCCGGGTGACCAACGGGTCGCCCCCCGGCGTCTTCACTATGCAGTACGGGCCGGGAGCCGAGAACGCCTTCGCTGGCGTATCTACGGCCTACTCCGACTCGGTCCCAGTCCTCCTCCTCCCTATGGGCCATCCCAAGGTAAGGGCGGGAATCGCGCCCCACTTCAATTCCGTGGGAGTCTACGGCGCGGTGACAAAATCGGTGGAGAGCATCAACAGCGGGGAGCGGGTATCCCAGATCATGCGCCGCGCCTTCAGCAACATGAAGCTGGGCCGTCCCGGGCCTGCCATGGTGGAGATCCCGGCGGACGTCGCTCACGAGGAGGTGGACGAGCGGGCCCTGGCCTACGAGCCGGTCAAGCCTGTCCTACCCGCCGGAAACCCCAGGGACGTGGACGATGCGGCCCGAGTACTGGTGGAGGCCGACTGCCCGGTGATCTACGCGGGCCAGGGCGTGCTTTACGCACAGGCCAGCGAGGCGTTGGTGCAGCTCGCGGAGCTGCTGGAGGCGCCGGTTATGACGACGCTCGCAGGCAAGAGCGGCTTCCCCGAGGACCACCCCCTATCGCTGGGCACGGGCGCGGCGACCACGACAGGTCCCGTGGTCCACTTCTTGGGCAAGGCGGACGTGGTGTGCGGCATCGGCACGAGCTTTACACGCCACGGCATGACTATCACCATCCCCAGCGGAAAAGTGATGATCCAGGCCACCAATGACCCAGGCGACATTAACAAGGACTACCCCATTGACCACGCCATCGTGGGCGACGCCGGGCTGGTGCTCCTCCAGCTCATCGAGGCGGTCAAGGACCGGCTAGGCGGTAAGCCCAGGTCCGAAGACGGCTTCGTATCCCAGGAGATTAGTGCGGTGAGGGCGGAGTGGCTCGGCCAGTGGATGCCCAAGCTCACTTCCGATGAGGTCCCCATGACCCCCTACCGGGTGATCTGGGAGCTCATGCAGACGGTAGACCCCTCGGAGGCCATCGTTACCCACGACTCCGGCGGACCGCGGGACCAGATGGTACCCTTCTATCAAGCAGCCGGCCCCAGGAGCTACCTAGGCTGGGGAAAGTCACACGGACTGGGTACGGGACTGGGACTGGCTATAGGGGCGAAGCTGGCGGCCCCAGACAAGCTGTCCATCAACTGGATGGGTGACGCCGCCTTCGGTATGGTGGGGCTGGACTTCGAGACGGCGGTACGCTGCGGACTACCCATCCTTACCCTAGTCCCCAACAACTCCACGATGGCCGCGGAGGTCAACTCCATGAAGGTCTCACACGAGCTCTACAGGGCCAGGGACCTGGGAGGCGACTACTCCGACATGGCCAAGGCCATGGGTGGCTACGCGGAGCGCGTCGAGCACCCGGCGGAGATCGCGCCCGCCATCAAGCGTGCTCGCCGGGCTACCCAGGATGGTAAGGCCGCGCTGCTGGAGTTCATCACTTGCGAGGAAACCGCCTCATCCCACAGGGGCGCCTTTGCATAGCTCCCCGGTATCTTACAGGTTAGCCATTAGTGCGGCGAGCTTGCCGAAATGCGGCCCGCGGTCAAGCTTACAGCCGATTGGCCGCCTATCCCGGGCTTGTAAGAACCGTCGACAATCCAATAACATGGAGTGGTGATGGATGCCAGTGGGGCACGATACGAATTCGGGGGACCATCACGCATTAATGCCGAGGCCATGGGCGTCCCCGGCGAAAGGACCTTCCGGCTGGTTATCGAGTCGGGGGCAGCATCGGCCTCCTTATGGCTGGAAAAGGAGCAACTCTCCCAGCTGGCTATCCACATAGAGCGAATAGTCGGCTCAGTGTCGGACAGCGCAAGGCAAATGGACGGAGAGCCGCCCCACCCTCCCTGGAGCGGCGGGATCACCTCCGTTGATTTCAAGGTCGGGAAACTTGCCTTGGGACACGACAGCTCCAGCAACAGCCTGCTACTTCTCGCTCACGACATCGAGGAACCGGAAGACGGTCCCGCCACTTTGAGTTTCTGGATCACCCTGCGTCAGGGAGATGAGCTTGCCAAGGAGGCACTCAAGGTATGCGCCGCGGGTAGGCCCCGATGCTTTCTCTGCGGGCAACCCATCAACCCGGATGGACACGTGTGCCCCCGGTCAAACGGCCACGCGCCTCTCTCTCCCTAGGGCTGTCCATATTCACTGCGGGCGTTATGCGGGATTGGGCACCAGCCCAAGGGCTGAGGGTACCGGGCTGGATAGCCGGCGCGACACTTCAGTATGACTGTGGGTCCAGGGCAGCAAGAAACGGTCCAGCTTCTTAACCTGGGAGAGATCACCTCCTTGGAGTTATCTCCCTGGGGCTCCAACTATACCTTCCTGGTACAGGTCCGCAACGGCTCCGAGGAATGCAGGGCGGTATACAAGCCCAGGGACGGGGAGATGCCCCTGTGGGACTTCCCCAGCGGCACCCTCTACAAACGGGAGTACGCGGCGTATCTTTTGAGTAGCATCCTCGGCTGGAACTTCGTCCCCACCACTGTTATTCGGGATGGGGCCTACGGCGTTGGCTCCCTACAGCTCTTCGTGGAGCACGACCCCCGTGTCAACTATTTCAGCCTCAGGGAATCTCACACCGACGAACTGAGGATGATCGCCGCCTTTGACCTGGTGAGCAACAACACCGACCGCAAGGCCGCCCACTGTATCCTGGACCCCGAGGGAACCGTGTGGGCTATTGACCACGGCCTCACCTTTCATGCCCAGGTCAAGATTAGAACCGTCATCTGGGACTTCAGCGGCGAACCGGTTCCAGCCCACCTCCTGCATGCGCTTTCAGGCTTCAGGGAGGAGCTGAAAAGCCCGACGGGAAGGGTCCTGGAGCTACTGAGGCTGCTGGACCGGGAGGAGGCGGAGTCCCTGGTGGGGCGGGTAGCCTGGGTCCTTGACGCGGGCGAATACCCAGGAGTGGCGCGCCGGTCCAATATTCGGCGCACCCACCTACCGCCCGGGACCTCCCAATAGCCGTCTCTAGCCCACCACCTCGCCCATTACTCCGGCGGCGAAGCCTCGTAGGGACTGGGCCAGTTCCTGAAGCCGTTTGTCAACCAGATAGTTCACCGTACCGTCCGGATAGGTCCCGTTGGCCTGGTGCTCCCCGGCAGGGGCACCGGTGAGGATCTCGATCCCCTCATCTATGGTCCGGACCGCGTAGATGTGGAACTTGCCCTCCCGCACAGCGTCCACCACATCCTCTCGCAGCATCAGGTTCTTGACGTTCTGGTGGGGTACGATTGCACCCTGCTCTCCGGTCAAGCCACTTACGCGGCAAATATCGTAAAAGCCCTCCACTTTCTGGTTTGCCCCGCCTATGGGCTGGATCTCCCCTTTCTGGTTGACCGATCCCGTGATGGCGATGCTCTGGTTTATGGGCAGCTCAGCCAGGCTGGACAGGATGGCGTACAGCTCCGTGGAGGAGGCGCTGTCCCCCTCCACCCCTTCGTAGGACTGCTCAAAGGACAGGCTCGCCGGCAGGGAGAGGGGCCTTTCCTGGGCGAATTTCGATCCCAGGTACCCGCTCAGGATGAGGACTCCCTTGTCGTGGATCCTTCCGCTAAGCTGGGCCTCCCGCTCAATGTTGATGACCCCTCGACGACCCGCGAAGGTCTTGGCGGTTATGCGTGCAGGCCTTCCGAAGCTAAAGTTCCCCAGGTCGTAGACCACCAGGCCGTTGACCTGTCCCGTCACCTTTCCCTGAAGGTCCACCATTATGGTGCCGTCGGCCATCATACGCCGCATCTTCTCTTCCACCAGGTTAACGCGGTATATCTTCTCTTCCAGCGCCTTCTTCACATGGTCCTCGGTTATAACTGAGCTCCCGTCCTTGCGCGCCCAGTAATCCCCTTCGATCAGCACGTCTTGTATCTGCCCGAAGCGAGAGGAGAGTTTGGTCTGGTCGGCCACCAGCCTTGCTCCATACTCGACTATGCGCGCCACTCCACTTCGGTCGGCATGAAGTAGCTCCTCGGCCGAGCAGATGCCACTGATGAAGGAGCAATAGTCGGCCACGCTCTCCGGCGTCAGGTCAATCTGATAGTCGAACTCGGCCTTGACCTTGAACATCTCCCAGAAGTCCTCACGGTCGAGGGTTGACAAGAGCCGATAGAGGGTCTCAGGCCTCAGCCCATACCTTGGGAGGCCAAGGTATGGGCTGAGGCCTGAGACCCTGGGGAGCTATGAGTCCGGACTGAACGGCGGGGTCCTCTAGGCCAACCTGCTTGTCGCGTATGACCCGCTTCAGCCCCTCCCACACACCGGCGTTCATAAGCAGATCCCTCACGTTAAGTACCAGATATCCCCCGTT
The DNA here is from genome assembly GCA_965247295.1 of Dehalococcoidia bacterium. GTDB lineage: Bacteria > Chloroflexota > Dehalococcoidia > Lucifugimonadales > JAGWBF01 > CBDFGQ01. Next base: position 391,753 of record CBDFGQ010000007.1, on the reverse strand, counting down.
GGCCGGATGGATAGAGCCGGCCTTGAGCATGGTGTGGTCGCTAAAATAGGCGCCCATGAACGCGCGCCGCTCTATTCTGCCGAAGAGGTTGCCCCAGGTCGGGTTGGACTCAATGATAATGGGGGCCGCCTCGGTAGCGGAGTTGTCCACCAGGACGTTCACGTCGAAGGGCAAGAAGGGGTTGCGCTGGGTCGTGCTGGGCAGTTGGGGCCCCACCTGAGTGGGGATCGACTGCTGCTGCACTCCATCACCGGTGAAAATGCTGAGATTATTGAGGGAATACTCCTTCATCAGCTGCAGGTACTGCATCACGTCCGGCTGCCCCTCGGAGTCTTCTACCAGCTTGCGAAATAGGTCGGAAAGTCGTAACTCGCCCACACTCCTGTCGAGGTCCCTGAGCTTATCTTGAGAATCTTTTTCGATGTTCTTCAGGGCCTCCATAGTTTCCTGCACCCGCTGAAGGAGCCTCTCCCGCTTATCGTCGATGACGGCCCTGTCCTGCTCACCCAGCCTCATGAACTCCTCCGGAGGGAAGGCCTTTCCTTCCTCGGTCAATGGAAAGAGATTCACACCGGAGGGCGTAACCTGCAGACCGAATTTCTCGGCCCTCACATCCCGCTCCAGTTCCTGCAACCTTTTCTGGTAGCTGGCCCGGCCGTCTTCCTCCAGCTGCTTCCGTTGCGAGACGTATTCTTCACTGGCGAACACCTTGGGTATCTCTTCTCGCAGAGTTCGCAGTAGCTCCTCCAGACCCTGACGCAGCCGCTTGCCATGCCCCCTGGGCAGCCGAAGCATCTGAGGCACATCGGGGTCGGCGAAATTGTGGATGTAGCACCAGTCGTGGATGGGGAATTCGGCCCCATCGGCCTTGCGCCGGTCTATAATAGCTTCGACGTGCCTCTTGATCGCCGAGGCCTTGCCCGTGCCCGTCAGCCCCGTGACAAAGAGATTATAGCCGCGCTTGTCTACCTCCAGACCGAACTGGATGGCCTTCAGCGCCCTGTCCTGGCCAATGAGCCCCAGAGGGGCGGTGAGCTCATCTGTACAATCAAAGGCGAAGTCGGCGGTGCTGCAGCGCCAGCAGAGCTGCTCCCACGGTACCTCGTACTTCTTTACCAACTCCATTCCTCACCTACCTCATTTATGCGTCGTGGAAGCCGCTGCCGGTGGAGACACCGGGCCATCACGTACCGCTCTCCGGCGAGGGGACTTGCCCACTAAAGCCGCGCCGTTTCCCTACCAATTATACCAGCAGGACACCGCCATGATGTCCTGACGGGCTCAGCCAGCCCTCATCGGGTCACCGTCAAGGGCGAGCGAGATACGTGCCCCTTAATATGCTGGCGAGGATGGAGGTGACGAGGTTGCGCAGCACCGGCCGTGATTGTACACTACGTGCTGCCGCACCGAGAGTCGGGAGAAGCAGCACATGAGATGTCCCAACTGCGGGGCCGAAAACTCGTCCGAAGCCCACTACTGTACCAACTGTAGCGTTGCCCTGCAGGGGCCGTCGGAAGTGGCGCGGTCGGTTATCTACTGCAGCAACTGCGGGCATGAAAACCTTAGCAACGCCAGGTTCTGCGCCAGCTGTGGGGCTGAGATACAACAACTGCCAGGCCGGCGGAGGACAGTCGGTATTCCACAAGCTCAGGTAAGCCAAGACTACATGGGGTTCTGGATACGGCTCGCGGCGCAAATTCTGGACGGGATCATTGTCGGCGTAGCCTTCACTATAGTGGGGGTCCTTGGGACTTTTGTTCCTATCCTTTCGATTCTCATATTACCTCTGACCATATATGTAATTTATAAGCACCTGAAGTGCCAGACGCTCGGCAGAAGACTGGTGGGAATCGAGGTTGTAGACGAGTTAGGAGAACGGATCAGCTTCTGGAGAGGAGCATTACGGGAGATCATAGGCAAATTCGTGTCTGGAATCGTGATTCTGCTGGGCTACATCTGGGTGGCATTTGACCACCGCAAGCAGGGCTGGCACGACAAGATCGCAGGGACCTACGTCGTCAGAAGGATGTAGTGGCAATTCACGCCGAGAAGGCTTACGCCGACCGATTAGGCCGGTCAATGAGCCAGGCGGTATGTAGCGGCGCTACGGGTGCTAAATCACATGAGATGTCCCACCTGCAGGTCTGAGAACGCTCCCCATGCCCGATTTTGCGGCCTCTGCAGCGCATATTTAGAGGGCGCTCGTCCTTTCGGACAGGCCAGAGAGGCAACGGGTAGCCTTGTTCCCAGGGATTTGGGGGACCTGATAGGTGACACCTTTCGAGTCTATTCCCGTAACTTCTGGACCTTCTACTTCATCGCTCTTACGGCACAGGTTCCGCTCCTACTTGGGCAATTCGTACCGGGCATACCCCTTTTAGTTATATTCTTGCTAATCGGGGTTGTACTGGATATCCTGGCCGCGGGCGCGTTTGCCCTCGCCGTGGCCCTTCAGCATGTGGGCAGGAAGGCGAGCGTCGGGCACTGCTACAAAGAGGCCTTCCAAAGGCTCTTGTCCCTGGTCTGCAGCACTCTAGTTTTCGTAATTGCCCTCTTCCTCTCGGCTGTTCTTAGTCTGTTAATCGTCGGGCTTCCCCTTTTCTTTTATATCTGGGTAACCTGGTACTTCTATTCCCAGGCCATAATGATAGAGGGAAAGAGGGGGCCAAGGATGGCCCTCGGCCGAAGCCATGGACTCGTAAAGGGAAGCTGGTGGAGGGTCTTCGGCATGGGAACCGGTTTCGTCGTTCTGCTTGTGATGCTGTATATCGTCGCTATTATACCGGGGCTAATCTTGTCCACCGGAACTCCTATAGCAGGAGGAATTCTTCTTGCGATTGCCGGTAGCCTGGTAGCGCCGCTCGGCTACATCGGGACCACTTTGGTATATTTCGACCTACGAATCCGGAAAGAGAACTACACGCGACAAGAGCTGGCTTCGGAACTGGGGGTGGAAGAGTGAGCTACCGCAACAAAACGGACTGACTTGTCACCTGCCCAGGGTGGGACCCTATTCCCTTGGGCGCCAGGTATCCTGGTCGCTGCTCTCTTCCGACTGGGACCCTGGATCGCCATCCGGCTCCACCACGTCCATCTGCTGCTCACGTTCCGCTTCCACTTCCCCTGGAGGAGGGCCACCTTCACCATGGTCGCCGCGGTACGTGTCCAGCGCGCTCTGGAACTTATCCCTGAACTCGTCAATGTCCCTCGGCTGGATGAGCAGCGGCCGGCCGCTGCTCATCCGCACCAGTAGTCTGCTGCCAAAGACCAGCCTGGGGTCGATCTGATCGACCTGCCGGAATAATACGTGACGAATCCTGGGCCTGCCATAGGCTATAACCAGCCGGTCGTTGAAGATCATGTAGTGGGCCGGTGTGGTAAACCACGCCCAGGCCACGATGGCCAGCCCTATCAAGAACCAAGGAGCACCTTCGGGAAGGGTAAACAGCCCCACGGCCGTTATCGCAAGGCCACCTATAAGGGTAAGGTTAAAGGAGGACCTGTGCCTGTCGGAGTGTAGCGGCGCATGTTGCTGCTGCATAGGTACATTTTAGCACATATCTCACCACTTTATCGTGAACCATAGGAGCCGCATTTACCCTTAATTGTTCTGGGCACAGCCCCAGTCCGGCGCCTTCGGTGCGGCCTATGTTGCCGTGCCCACCGGGCCGTACAGGAGTTTGCTAGGAAGGCGATTACACGCTATAATCCCTATATGGGCACCGTTAAGGACCAGGCAGTTCATGGACAATTCCCGTAACAAAAAGCAGGTAAGGCTTACCTCATTCGAAAACGAACCCCTTGCCCGACTGGCGGAGCAACGCCTGGAACAAGAGCGAATACCCTGCCTAGTCCGCTCCCTGGGTGCCGGGCCGGGAGGATGGGGAGTGGCCACCAACCTGCCCCACGCTCTTTATGTAAAGGCCGACGACGAAATGCACGCCCGCCAGGTACTGGAGCTTGTTCCCGCGGAGATTGGGGAAAGACAGGGCCCAACTCCTCAGCCACCATACGGCCTTTCCGTCAGGGTCGTCATCCTACTCATAATCATGGTGGCGGCCCTCCTGCTGGGGACCCTGGAGCTGCTGTTAGACGATATTATCCGCTGACCTACCCAGTTCCAGGAAGTCCGGGGTAGTTCTCCGGTCGCCCGACGCCGAATCCTGCGCCCGATGGAGCCATTCCGACGCGTAGCAGGCTGAACGGTCGTGGCGCCTCCAGATAGCTAGAGTTCGGCCGAAATGGAGTCACATATCACATTCGAACTGCTGGCCTCCTCTGGAGGCGGCCGCGCTGCCGTGCTCACCACACCCCACGGTCAGGTCCTTACTCCCGCCTTCATGCCGGTTGCCACCCAGGGCAGCGTCAAGGCCCTCTGCCCGCAAGATGTCAGCGGGACAGGCGCCCAGATAATCCTGGTCAACGCTTATCACATGTACCTGCGGCCCGGTGTGGAGGTGATCGAGACCCTGGGCGGCCTGCACTCCTTCAGCCGCTGGGAGGGGCCCATCCTGACCGACAGTGGTGGGTTCCAGGCATTCAGCCTAGGCTCGCTGAAACAGGTCAAGGACGACGGCATACTATTCCGTTCTCACATAGACGGTAGCGAGCACTACTTTACTCCCGAAACCGCCACCCGCCACCAGGAGGTACTGGGCGCCGACATAGCCATGTGTCTTGACCAGTGCATCGCCTACGGGGAGGACCGGGAGTCGGTGCAGCGAGCCATGGAGCGGACACATCGCTGGGCGGCCAGGTGCATGGAGGCCCGTGCCAGGTCGCCGGGCGCCGGCAGGCAGGCCATGTTTGGAATCGTTCAGGGCGGCGTCCACCCCGACCTCCGCACCGAGTCGGCCCAATACATCGCCTCCCTGGGGTTCGACGGCTACGCGGTAGGGGGCCTAGCCGTGGGGGAGTCCAAGGCGACCATGTACGAGATGACGCAGCATGTGGAGAGGTACCTTCCGGAGAGAAAGCCCAGGTACCTGATGGGGGTGGGTTCTCCCGAGGACCTGGTGGAGTGTGTGGCTCGGGGCATGGACCTCTTTGACTGCGTCCTCCCCACCCGGGTGGCTCGCCACGGGGCCCTGTTCACTCCCGCCGGCCGGATTGATATAACCCATCGCCGCTACAGGGAGGACCCCCAGCCACTCCAAGAGGACTGCGACTGTTATGCCTGTGGCAACTTCTCGGCCGCCTATTTACATCACCTCTTCAAGGCGAAAGAGCTACTGGGACTGCGGCTGGCTACAATTCACAACCTGAGGTTCGTACTGCGGCTCATGGAGGAGATGCGCGCGGCCATCGTGGATGGTAGCTTTCAGGAATTCAGGGATCGTGTCCTTGGCGGCTACACGGTTACCGACGAACAGGCCAGGATGCAACAGAAGGAGGCATGGATGCGGGCCAGGAACATTTTGGCAGGCGGTGGCTCCTAGGACCCTCCGGCCACGGCAGGGACAATGCTTATCTCGTCTCCCGTCTTGGTAGCGGTCTCCATGCCCTGAAGGAAGCGTACGTCCTCTCCGTTCAGATAGATATTTACGAAATATCTGAGCTCGCCCGACTCATCCACCAGCCGCTCCCGGAAGCCAGGGAACTCCCCATCGAGCCTTGTAATGATCTCCCCAAGGGGGGAAGGGTCGGTCTGCACCTTGTCCTGACCATTGGTCACCCAGCGCAAGGGAGTTGGAATACGAATCAAAACACCGCTCATCTGTACATACTCTCCTAAATAGTGAAGGCGGACGGTCCTCAGCCTTCGATAACGTCTCCGCTTACCGGGTCCACCCGCACGCCCAGTGAACTGACCCAGTTTACTCCGTTATTTATCTCCTCGTCCGCCCCCTCCAGCTCCAGCACTACCCAGCCCACATCTTCCCGCACGTCGGCCCGGCGGATGTTGGTGACCACCTCGAACTTTTTCCCCAATTCGTAAATAACCGGTTGCCTCACCAGTCCCTGCGGGAAAGTAAATTTGACTCGCTGCTTTCCCATGGTGGCACTACCTCCCACCCAGATTGACGCTGCTTAGCGCTTGTTCAAAAGAACTCATGGTAGGCGTGACCGGTAGAAGATGGACCATATCCTCCACCGCCTCCTGGGTCTTTAACCCATTTCCAGTTATATAGACCACGGTTAAGTCCTCCGGCTGTATCGCACCAGTCTTGGCCAGATGCTTTAGGCCGGATATAACCACACCGCCTGCCGTCTCGGTGAAAATACCCTCGGTCGCGGCCAGCAGCTTCATCCCATCTACCACCTCATCCTCCGGCACCGCGTAGGCGATGCCTCCCGAGTCCCGAAGCGTACCCAGGGCGTAGATGCCGTCGGCAGGATTTCCGATGGCCAGGGACTTGGCCACCGAATTAGGCTTCACCGGCCTTATCACGTCCTCCTCGCTCTCGAAGGCGTCCACTATGGGAGAGCAGCCCTTTGCCTGAGTTAGATACATTCTGGTGTGCACCGGTCCATCAACCAGGCCCAGGGAGACCAGCTCGTTGAACCCTTTCCAAATCTTGGTATACAGGGAGCCAGAGGCCGAGGGTACCACGGCGTGGTCCGGCAGCCTCCAGCCCAACTGCTCCGCCACTTCGTAGGCCAGGGTCTTGCTGCCCTCGGCGTAATAGGGGCGCATATTGATGTTCACAAAGGCCCAGGGATAGCTATCGGCCACCTCGCTGCACAGCCGGTTTACCTCGTCGTAGCTTCCCTTGACCGCTACAACCAACGGAGAGTATACGGCCGCCCCTATAACCTTCCCGTGTTCCAGGTCGGCGGGTATGAACACCACCGCCCGCATGCCCGCTCTAGCGGCGTGGGCAGCTACGGAGCAAGCCAGGTTTCCCGTGGACGCACAGGCCAGGGTGTCGAAGCCGAACTCCAGGGCCTTGGTGGCCGCCACCGACACCACCCGGTCCTTGAAAGAGAACGAGGGATTGACGCTGTCGTTCTTGATGTAGAGGTTTTCCAGCCCCAGTGCCTCGCCAAGGTTCTTTGATTTTATGAGAGGAGTAAAGCCCGCGTTTATGTCCACCGCGTCCTTGCCGTCCACTGGCAGAAGGTCCTGGTATCGCCACATGCTCAGGGGACCACTGCTTATTCTCTTACGACTGATGACGCGGGCTACCGCATCGTAGTCGTAGACGGGCTCCAGCGGGCCAAAGCAGAAATCGCAGACGTTGATGGGTTCGGCGGGGCTCTCCCTGGCACATTCCCGGCACCGGAGGCCTGTTACGAAAGCCAATCTAGTAGGTCCTGTCTTCCCAAGAAATAATGACGCCCCATGAGGAGGGAGGTGTCTGCGCAGATGGTAACAAAGGCCCTATCTATTGTCAAGCTTAACACGCCTGGGCCGGGGTCCCACCGGCCATAGGGCACCCCCGACCCAGCATCTGCATTTCGGGTGCGCCGATAATAGTTGGGGCTCTACCGGATGGATGTCCGGGGAGCCCCAACTAGGCTGTACCCTGGCGAGAGCGGGTACCCTCGCCGTCGATCGGCCGGCAGGGGAATTAACCCTTCTTGCCTTCCACGGACTTGACGTTGATCTTGAGGGCCTGTGGCTTGCTCCCCTCGCTCCTGGGGATGGTGACGATAAGCACCCCGTTCTCGTAGGAGGCCTCTGCCTTCTCGATTCCGAGATCCCTGGGCAGCGTCACCGAACGACGGAAGCTGCCCAAGCGGCTCTCCCGGTGGAGGTACTCGCCCTCCTTGCCCTCTTCCTCGGACCCGGACTTGCCCTCGATGGTCAGGACGTTGTTGGCTATGGTGGCGTTCAGGTCCTCGGGTTTAGCTCCGGGCACGGTGGCTCGCACCACCAGGTTGTCCGCATTCATGTATACGTCCGTATCCACATTGCCGACCTTACCCCAGACCCGCGGCCAAATGTACCTGGGCTGGAATGGGTGACTCAACAGCCGGTCGAACTCCCCCTCTAGCTCGGCAAAGGGTTCCCAGCGCTTCAGTAACATCTTCTACTCCTCCTTTCACATTTTTGTTGGTAGTAGATTTACCTTCCACCATGAATTATATAAAGTTGAGTGTTAGTTGTCAAGTATACTAATTATTCTACATCATGTTCAGTATACAATACTTGCAATAATACTTGACAATCGCACGCAACACAGCTAGAATTCTAGTTAGGGGAACGGGTGGTGACTACCATGGAAGATTTCTACGCTGTCCTGGGAGTGCCCAGAACCGCCTCGGAGAAGGAGATACGCCAGGCCTTCCGGCGGTTGGCCAGGCAGTGCCATCCCGACGTGAATCCTGGGGACGCGACAGCCGAGGAGCGGTTTAAGCGCGCTAACCAGGCCTACGAGGTCCTGTCGGACCCCGAGACTCGCCGCAAGTACGACCAGTACGGCGAGGACTGGAAGCACGCCGACCATCTAGAGCACGCACGGGACACCAGGGCCCAAGATTACTCCCCATTGTTCTCCGAGGGCGACGGGCCGGCGTTCTTTTCCGGCCTGGAAGGCTTGCCCACCACCGACCTGTTCGAGGAGTTTCTCTCCGGCATAGGCGAGGTACGGCGCTCTACCACCCAATATTCCGTGGAGGTAACCCTGGAGGACGCCTTCAACGGCACCACCAGGCATATAGCGGTACCCGAGGCCCGCTCCGGCAGGCTGGAGGTGAAGATACCGCCTGGGGTGGATACGGGCTCAAGGGTGCACATCTCGGCGGGCGAGCGACGCCGAAGCGACATCTACCTTCAGATCACGGTGCGTCCTCACCCACGGTTTCGCCGCGAGGGGCCGGACCTGTATACCGAAGTGGAGGTACCCCTGGAAGACATGGTGCTGGGGGCGGAGGTGACCGTCCCCACCCTCAAGGGCCGAGTGATGCTAAAGATGGAACCGGAGACTCAGAACGGCCAAAGCTTTCGCCTCTCCGGCCAGGGCATGCCCCGCCTGGACAACCCATCCCTCAAGGGAGACCTTTACGCCACCGTCAAGACGGTGCTGCCCAAGGGCCTGAGCGACAAGGAACGCCAGCTGTTCCAGGAGCTCAGGGAGTCCCGCTCCGACAGGAGATGATGAATATGACTACAGGCAGACCCTCGGACAACGAACCCTGCTACGTCATTAGCGTGGCGGCCCGTATTGTTGGCGTCCACGCCCAGACCCTCCGCTATTACGAGAGGCTGGGCCTGGTTGAGGTCTCCAGATCCGAGGGCAGGAGACGCCTTTATTCACCCATGGACATCGACAAGCTCAGAAGGATCAAGACGCTGTCGGAAGATATGGGCGTTAACCTGGCGGGAGTGGAGCTGGTGCTGAAACTCATGAATCGAATTAGCCAGATGGAAAACGAGATCAAGCGGCTGACCGACGAGGTCATCAGGTTGCGAGCCACCTCCTCCAGCCACCGCAGACCGTCACAGCATTAGGAGTTAACGAATGATGCTCAAACCCGAAAAGTTCACCGAACAGGCCCGGGAGGTCCTGGCCACCTCTCAGGAACTGGTACGCCAGTACAGACACAGTCAGTGGGACACGGAACACATCGTCCTCGCCCTTTTGGAGTTGGAGCAAGGACTGCCACAGGACATATTCGCCAACCTCGGCGTGTCTGTGGACACCGTCAAGGCTCAGCTCCGGGAGGTGCTGGAAACGTCTCCCAAGCTGGCCCACGACACCACAGAAATCTACCCCACCCCCAGGGCAGCCAGGCTGCTAGACAACGCACGGGCCGAGTCCGAGCGAATGAAGGACGAGTTCATCGGCACGGAGCACCTGTTCATCGGGGCCACCATGGAGCGGGAGGGCGATGTGGCCCGTATCCTGAAGGGGCACGGCGTAGACCAGGAGAAGGTCTACCAGGCCCTGATGCAGATACGGGGGACCCACCGGGTCACCGACCCAAGGGCCGAGAGCAAGTACCGTTCCCTTGAGCGGTACAGCATCGACCTCACGGATATGGCCCGCCAGGGAAAGCTGGACCCGGTGGTGGGCAGGGACGAGGAAGTTCGGCGTGTGATGCAGACCCTCACCCGCCGCAAGAAGAACAATCCGGTGATTATAGGCGAGGCCGGGGTCGGCAAGACCGCCATCGCCGAGGGGCTGGCCCAGCGCATCGTTGCCGGGGACGTGCCCGGCGTCCTCAAGGACCGCCGGGTAATGGCCCTGGACATGGGCGCCCTGGTAGCCGGAAGCAAGTTCCGCGGCGAGTTCGAGGAGCGCCTCAAGGCGGTCATGGATGAGGTCAAGAGCGCCGAAGGAGAGGTGATACTTTTCATAGATGAGATCCACACCGTGGTGGGTGCTGGGAGCGCCGAGGGGGCCATCGACGCCAGCAACCTACTGAAGCCGGCCCTCCAGCGGGGCGAGCTACAGTGCATCGGCGCCACAACCGTCGACGAGTACCGCAGGCACATCGAGAAGGACTCGGCCCTGGAACGGCGCTTCCAGCCGGTCTATCTTGAAGAGCCCACGGTGGAGGAGACCGTGGAGATTCTCAGGGCATTGAGGCCCCGTTACGAGGCCCACCATAAGGTCAGGATCGAGGACTCCTCGATTGTGGCCGCCGCCCGGCTCGGCCATCGCTACATAACCGAGCGCCACCTGCCGGACAAGGCCGTCGACCTCATAGACGAGGCGGCCAGCAAGCTCCGCATAGACGCCGAAAGCCTTCCCGGCAACCTGAAAGGCATGGAGAGGCGAATTCAGGAGCTGAACAACGACGAGGAGGCGACGGCCCAGCGCTCGGACTACGAGAGGGCGGCTCAGCTAAAGACGGAGAGGCTAAGGCTGGAGGAGGAGTACGGCCAGGAGAGAGGAAGCTGGATCCGGGACAAGAGCATGGACATGACCGTGCGCGAGGAGGACATCGCGGAGCTCATCTCCCGCTGGACGGGTATACCCGTCTCACGGCTGCTGGAGGGTGAAGCGGACCGGCTGCTCCACATGGAAGAGAGCCTGCACCAGCGGATGGTCGGGCAGGACGAGGCAGTCGAGGCCGTGTCTGAGGCCATTCGCCGGGCCCGCTCCGGCCTCAGCGACCCCAAGAGGCCCATCGGCAGCTTCATCTTCCTCGGCCCCACGGGGGTGGGCAAGACCGAGCTCGCCAGGGCCCTGTCGGAGTTCCTATTCGACGACGAGTCCAACATGATTCGGGTAGACATGTCCGAGTACATGGAGAAACATACCGTGTCCCGTCTCATTGGGGCACCACCCGGGTACGTCGGCTTCGAGTCGGGTGGGCAGCTCACCGAAGCAATCCGGAGGCATCCCTTCAGGGTTATCCTTTTCGACGAGATCGAAAAGGCCCACCCCGACGTGTTCAACGTCCTGCTCCAGATCCTGGAGGACGGGCGCCTCACCGACGGCCACGGCCGAACCGTTGACTGCCGGAACACGGTGGTCATAATGACCAGCAACCTGGGGACGGGAGAGGTAGGTCGCCAGCCCGTGGGGTTCCATAGGGATGGCAAGGGGGTCATCGACGAGCAGAGGCTGCGTAACACGGTACAGGACGCCCTGAAACGCGCCTTCCGCCCCGAGTTCCTGAACCGGATCGACGAGGTAATCATCTTTAGCCCCCTATCACAGGAGCAGATAGAGCGCATAGTGGGACTTATGGCCGCCGAGGTCCAGGAGCGGCTGGAGGAGCGAAATATCACCTTCGAACTGACGGAGGAGGCGCAACGCTGGTTGGCCCAGGAGGGGTTCGACCCAACGTACGGCGCCAGGCCCCTCCGCAGGGCGATCCAGCGGTACCTGGAGAATGTGCTCTCCAAGTCCATCCTCGCCGGCGAGTTCCAGGCGGGGGATCACCTTACTGTCGACAGGGGCGCCGACGGACTCACATTCACCAAAGCAGGGGTTGCTTCCGGGGTAGCCCGCTAAACCGCTGGATGCACCACGGGCCGCAGGGTGACCGGTGGGGCTCGGCCCACGTGAATCACCCCAGTTAAGGCATTGTGTGCGTGCCATGGTAGCGTTCCAGGACACCTATGCAGATACCCTACTCCCTTCCACGAGCCTGTGAGGTCTGCCGGGGGAGCGCCGCCGGAACCGGACCAGGAGTCGGACGCTGGGCCGGTAGCCGGTAGCCTTCCAGGACAGGATGGCCAGCAGGTGAGGGTATGATACGTCGTAGAGGGCCAGGGCCCGGTGGTGGTGGTGGTCCATGGCCTGCGGGCGACCATTGGCGATGGCCACATCACTGGGCTTCATAACCGTAGAACCTGTCCCCGTCTTTATCGACCCAAGTGTAAAACTCGATATCTTGTTCATTTAGGCTATCGAGCAGCGCGACGCCCTTGCATGTCAGTCTTTCATTGGCGTATGCGACCTTTTCTGGGTCATACATCTTCAGAATTCGATTCTCAAACGGGCTGCGTGCCCACTGCTTTTGACTCAAATCGATGACAGCATCGAGGAGGTAGTCACATTCCCACTCAGTGATCCGCAGATCCTTGTACTCTATCCATGTATCTCCGCCGCCGTTCTCCCATTCGTAAAACTCGATAGGTAGACTTGGACCTTGCTCGGGTCTCGCCAGGCCTTTGCATGACAATCTCTTACTCGGAATGGAGAGTTCACTGATGTCTACTATTCCAGTTAACGGGACTTCTGCGTCTTGACTGAGCTCTACAATGTCATCAACGAGGTCGGGGCATGACTCGTTTTCGGCTTGGCCAAACAAGGTGGTACAGCCGTAAGTCATGATTGTAGCGACGAGCACCAACCCGAACGTTCCGAGGTATTTGGACGCCGTCTCAAGAAGGATTTATCCCTTGCGTTGCCGCCAAGCCTTCATTTTCAGGAGACGCAAGCTGGTAGATTTGTGGGGACGAGAACACTACACTTGGTGTGTTGTCGCTTCGCTAGTAGACTGTAGATGACCCACCAGAAGGCCGCCGCTGGCCAAACGAACTTGGACTCGCGCAGATCTACCGCCACACTAGGCTCTGCGAATGAGTCCTCCCTCGGGTCGAGTGTGTCGAAACGAGCGACTATTCTCATAGCTCTGGCGGTCCTACTTATGGGTGCTCTGCGCCTTAGGTTACAATATCTGGTTCGTTTCCGCATTTCTGCGGGCCGCCTAGAGCAGCTTCCCGGGGTTCATGATGTTGTTGGGGTCCAGGGCCCTCTTAATGGCACGGGCCACCTCGAACCCCACCCCCATCTCACGGGGCAGCAGGTGGGCCAGCTTCACCCCCACGCCGTGGCAGTACTCCATGGCCCCCCCCATGTCCTGGGCCAGGACCAGGAGCTCGTCCACCACATCACCCATGCCGTCCAGCGAACCGCTGCCCATTCCATCGAGTTGGCCACCTGATGGAGCCATCTCGGAGGGAACCAGGAGTAGGGAGAACAGCTCCGGCTGAGTCCAGATCGAGTACTCCACCACGTTTATCCCTTGGGCCGAGAGTATCTCATCACATCGTCTGCGGTAATCCAGGACCGCGGTCACGGGCAGCGCCAGGTGGAGGTATTCAAATCCCTGGCCCCGGCGCCTCCAGCGGACGCTGCGGGGCTGGTCCAGCATCTCCTTGAGATAGTTCTCACCGCTGCGGTGGCGTACGTTCCAGTAATCGACGGTCTCGGAAGCTCCCCGGTCGGAGCCACCGTACCCAGAGCACACCTTCAGGGACCGCTGGTGTTGGGCGGCTACATCCTCCTCATACCCTTCGTACATCATGAAGAGGCGCACTCCCTGTCCGTCCTCCTCCGCAAGGTCCACCAGGGCGGGGTGGAGCCCCAGCCCAAATAGCTCGGTCACGGCGCTGAACCCGTGGTCAAAGGAGGCGAAGCCAATCGTGGCAAAGGAGCGCTGTTCGGGCTGGCGGAAGGTCCTAAGGGTCGCCTTGGTGATTACACCAAAGACACCCTCGCTGCCGATAAATAGGTGGTTAAGGTCGGGGCCGGAGGAGTACTTGGGAACGGAACGGGTGGTAAGCACCTCGCCATTGGGCAGCACCACCTCCAGACCCAGTACCTGCCGTCCCATGGGGCCGTATTTCGCCGCACGGTAACCCACGCCATTTGTGGAAATTGCGCCACCCACCGTCGCTATGGGGAGGCTCCAGGGGTCGTGCCCCAGCATCATGCCGTGGCCCTCGAGGGCTGTATCCAGGTCCTTCAGGACTACCCCGGACTCCACCTGAACCGCCCTGTTAGCGGGGCTAATGTCCAGGATGGTGTTCAGCCCCTTGAGGTCTATAACTATGCCCCCACGTACCGGTAGAGCAGCGCCCATGACCCCCGTCCCACCACCATAGGGCACGATGGGAAGCCCGTGGGCCGAAGCCCATTTAACCACCTCCGAAACTTCGCGGACCGAGCGGGGTCTCACTACTGCATCGGCGGTCCTCTCGAGGCTGGGCGCCGCCCTGAAGGCGCGAGATGGGGTCAGAGCATCGGTAGAGTAGCGCTCAAGGTCTTCGTCCCCAGTCAATACGTTGTCCTCGCCGACGACTCGCGCCAATGACTGGATAAGGGTCACGTCGAGCATCTCTCTCCTCTAGTACGTTACGGGCACTAGTCCAGCCGCACTCCCAGGTCTACGAGCCCACGGGTCTGGGGTAGCGGGAACCTATTGCCCTCGTAGCGGTCGAATCGGAGGGGAAGTCCCTGGCAGGACCGGTCCGGAGTCCCCAGAACCAAGGAAGTGAGGAGGCACCCATAGCTGAGGGCCACCGAGGAAGACCGGAATACCAGTACGACGTCCTCAACCCCCTAGCCCATTTGCCGACTGACAATACACGATGAGGTAATACCGGTGACAGCGTGGGGCTTTGTGCCCGGGTAGCACCCATCCCTCCATCCTCCGCTCAATGGGCCTGGTACCTCCATCCGCCGCCGTGAGAGGCGTCCTCCAGCACGACCCCCAACTCTCCCAACCGGTCGCGTATCTGATCTGACATGGCATACTGCCCGGCGGCCCTTAGCTCCGCCCTTACACCGACCAGAATATCGATAAAGGGCTTGTGGTCGCCAAGTCGGCCCTGTGCCGGCTGCTGCAAGGTCAAGCCCAAGATGCCGCCCAGCTTTCTCAGGGTCGCTTGAGCCTCGCCCACGCCGGTACCTGAACCTCGCTGCCGATTTATCTCCCGGGCCAGATCAAAGAGGGCGGCAAGGGCTTGGGGCGTGTTCAGGTCTGAGTCCATGGCCTGAAGAAACCGGCGCTCGTACGGCTGAGCGTCGAGGGCATTGGCCCCATCCCCTGGGGCCTCTCGGAGGGCGTTGATGAGACGCTCGTATGAAGCGGTCCCCACATCGGTATAGGTCAGTGGGCTCCGATAATGGGAGCCGAGGAAGAAAAGGCGTAGCGCGTCGGAGCCGAACCGCTGAAGCCCTTCCCCAAGGGACACCAGGTTGCCTAGGGACTTGCTCATCTTGTCTTCGCCCAGGTGGAGGAGTCCATTGTGGACCCAGTAGCGGGCAAACGGCGCCTTGCCCGTATAGGCCTCGCTCTGGGCAATCTCGTTCTCGTGGTGGGGAAAAACCAGGTCCTGCCCTCCCCCGTGTATGTCCAACGTCTCTCCTAGGTACACAACGGACATGGAGGTGCACTCAATGTGCCAGCCCGGCCTGCCGGGACCCCAGGGGCTTTCCCACGCTGGCTCGCCGTCCTTCGCCGCCTTCCAAAGAACGAAGTCCATTGGGTGGCTCTTGGCGCTGTCCACCCCTATCCGGGCCCCCGCCCTCATCCCTTCCAGAGTGCGGTGGCTCAGCTTCCCATATTCGGGAGACTTGGTGACATGGAAATAGACGTCGCCCCCGGCCGGATACGCGTAGCCTTTGTCAACGAGGGACCGAATTACCTGAATGATGTGGGGCACCTCCTGGGTAGCCCTTGGATATACGCGGGCCCTCTTTATGTTGAGGGCGTCCATGTTTGCCAGGAAGTCCTCTATGTGTCTCTCCGCCAGCTCCTGCGGCGGTATGCCCTCCTGCTGCGCCCTCTCGATTATCTTGTCATCCACGTCGGTAAAGTTCTGCACGTGGTCTACACCGTACCCCAAGTACTCGAGGTAGCGCCGCAGGACATCGAAGATCACGTAGCTCATGGCGTGGCCCATGTGGCAGGGGGCATATGGAGTGATGCCGCAGACGTACATCTTCACCCTATCTCCGGCAGGAGCGAACTCCTCCTCCTTGCGGCTAAGGGTGTTGTACAGCCTCATCCCGTCTCCTCCAACATGGCAACCACATGGGCGGCCATGCCCTCTTCCCTTCCTACGAACCCTAAATAATCGGTCGTCGTGGCCTTGATACTTACGCTGCTTCTAGGAATCGAGAGGGCAGTGCCTATGTGCTCCACCATGCGCCCGATAAAAGGGCCCAGGACGGGCCTTTGCGCCAACATTGTAGCATCTATGTTTACGATCCTCCAACCACCAACGCGAACGAGCTCGGACACCCGGGAGAGTAGCAGCAGGCTGGCCACGCCCTTGTACTGGGGGTCGCTGGAGGGAAAGTGGACGCCCTTGTCTCCCAGGCCGGCGGCACCCAAAAGGGCATCCATAATGGAATGGGAGAGAACGTCGCCGTCGCTGTGGCCGGCAAGCCCCCTGGGGAACGGGACCTCCACTCCTCCCAGGACCAGAGGCCGGCCATCTGTCAGGGGATGGGCGTCGAAGCCTATTCCAACCCTGGCGGCCACTAACTCCCCTTGCTCGGAGTCGCCCCTGACCCGCCGGTGCGGACCCTTGCCCCGAGTATGGCCTGGGCCACGATAAGGTCCTCCGGGGTCGTGACCTTTAGATTGCTGTAGGAGCCTGTGAAGACCCTGACCCGGTTGCCCAGGGCTTCGACCATAGAGGCGTCGTCGGTGATGGTCTCCTCAGAGTTGCGATGGGCCTGGAGGAGCAGGTCGTACCTGAAGATCTGGGGAGTCTGAACCGCCCAGAGCCGGTCCCGGGATGGCGTGTCTTCCACAAGTCCCGCTGGGGATACTACCTTGATGGTGTCGTTGGCTGGGACCGCCGCAACCGCCGCGCCGGTCTCCCGCGCACACTCCACGCCACGCTCTAGAAGCCCGGGCTCGATACACGGACGGGCTCCGTCGTGAATTGCCACCCACGGGTAAGGGGAAAGACGTTCGAGGCCCAAGCGCACGGAATCCTGCCGACGCGGGCCGCCAGCGCACACGGTACTCAGCTTGCGCCAGCTCCGCTCCCTAGCCAGCAACTCTCCGGCTCCTACGCTGCCAGCCGACAGGACGAGAACTATCTCGGCGACCAGGGGGCAACGTTCAAAGACTTCGACGGAATGGGCTATCAGGGCCAGACCCAGCAGGGGGCTGAAGATCTTGTCCGCGCCGGCCATGCGGCGGCTTTCCCCCGCGGCCACAACAACCACTCCCACGCGATCAGCGGACCTGGGAGCCTCATCGTCGGCGCTATGCCCTGCTGAGCCCCTATCTTCGGGGTCCTTGTAGCCGGGGCCAGGCATAGCCGGGCCCTATCCCGCTTTCGGCTGGGCGAATATAATGCGTCCGGCCGCCGTCTGGAGCACTCGGGTCACCATCACGTCGTGGAGGCTGTTTAAATACCGGCGGCCGCCCTCTACCACTACCATGGTACCGTCGTCCAGGAAGGCCACTCCCTGGCCTACCTCTTTCCCCTCCTGGACGATATTCACAGTAAGCTCTTCCCCGGGGAGAACCATCGGTTTCAACGCGTTTGCCAGCTCGTTTACGTTGAGTACCTGAAGGCCCTGGAGCTCGGCCACTCGATTCAGATTGAAATCGGTGGTCATGATAGGGGCACCCATCTTCTTGGCCAGCTTCACCAGCTCGCCATCCACCTCCGCGCCGTTGAGGTCCGCGTCCAGGACTTCAACCGGCACCATCTTATCCCTGCGGAGCTTGCCCAGCACCTCCAGCCCCCGGCGACCACGGGTCCTCCTCAAGGAGTCACTTGAGTCGGCGATGTGGCGGAGCTCGTCCAACACGAAGCCGGGTACGACCAGCGTTCCCCGTAGAAATCCCGTCTGCCCCAGGTCCGCTATTCGACCATCAATTATTGCGCTGGTGTCCACAAGAATATGTCCGTTGGAAGCGGCGCCGCCGATGACACCGGTCGTCTCCGCTGGGAGCATCCTTCGCACATCGGCCGCTCTTTGCGTTCCCAGGAACATCCCCAAGGCCCCCATCGATACGCTAACTATCAGGGGAAGGCCCCAACCGGGCCATCCGCCGATGCTGAACAGGGGAACGGAGATGAGGGCCGCTATGACAAGCCCGATTAGCATACCAATGGTACCCGCTACGAGAGTGGAGACGGGCAGCTGGTTCAGCCGGTCGAGAGCCTTACTCAGAGGCCTGAATAGAACGTAGGGCACCACCAGGGCTCCCAAGACAACGCCTCCAAGCGTCAGGGCGAGACCCCATGGCAGATACTCGGCCTGGCCAGAGGGGCCCCCAGATACAAGGTCTCCCAGCTGCCATCCGGCGACGCCGAGAGCACCCGCACCTACCAGGCGCATCAAGACATTCCAGGCCACGCATCCACCTCCGGGTCGTTGCCGATCCCCTTGGCCACCAGTATGCTACAGGGCTCGGATAGGCGTCTAGCGAGAAAGGAAACGCAATAATTACGGGAACGCATAACACTTGCCCTTTGTACTTAGGATATCACAAAACATAACTGTAAGAAAGGTTGCTGACACAGAGATGCACTCGGAACGGCCCGGGCCAGCAGCTGTGGATATGGCCCGTACCTAGAGAAAATAGAGGGCTATGTTCTTTCGGCCTACTCCCGTTCTTGGTACACTATGTAGTATGACACCCATGACTGAGGGCACAGATGGAAGCGAGTAGCAAGGCCGCGGTCGCCTCCCAGCCCACGTCTACGCTCTACTTACAGCGAGCCATGGAGTTCATATGGCTCCTCACGGCCGCGCTGATTCCCCTCATTTTTGTGGACAAGGCCTACTTCCTCTCGGAAGCGGTCAACGCCTACGTGGAGGTGCCCAAGACCACCGCCCTGAGGACCCTGGCCGGGATGATGACCATCCTGTGGATCGTGGAGTGGGCCCTGAAGGGGGGATTTTCGGGGGGGCTCAGCATAGCCCACTACTCCAGCCGGCTGAAGAACTGGCTGGAGGAACAGCCAACTCGCTGGGTGGTCGTTGCCGCCACGATATACGTGGTGGTCGCCATCATCACTACTCTACTGTCCCAGTCCGTCTGGATAAGTATGTGGGGTGAGGTATCGGGACAGTTCGGCTACTCTGCCTACACAACGGTCTCCTACTTCATGGTGTTCGTGATCATCGCCACGCACCTGAAGACTCGGGCCCAGCTCTGGCGGCTGCTGGGCGTCATCGTCGCCACAGGAGCCCTCGTGGCGGCCTACGGCATCATCCAGCACTACAACCTGGACCCGCTGGACCAGGGGGAGTCGGACTACGTCCGCGTGGCGTCCACCATGGCGAACTCGGTGTTCGCCGGTGCCGTCCTGGTGGTAACCACTATGTTGACTCTCGGCGTGGGGCTGATGGTCCTGGACAGGCTGGGCTGGTCGCCCTTGCGTGTCGTCCTTTGGATCGCCCTTATCGCGGTCCAGTTCATGGCCGTTTACTGGACCGGCGCCCGCGGGTCGTGGCTGTTGGGGGTGCCTGCGGGACTTATAGCCCTTCTTGTACTCGTCCCCATCGCGTTCGGACCTCGCACGCTGTCGGCCGCCACCGAGACACTCCTGGTGATCGCCTCGGTGCTCCTGGTGGTCCTGGTTTTCGCCGCGGTCGTGGCGGTCCAGATCACTCTGGACACGCTACTCTGGGAGGCGTTGGTGGGGGCGCTGGTCTTTATGCTCCTTGTCGGGCTATCCTTCGACCCCCGCGCCTTCCTGAAGACCGCCGGTGTAGTAGTGGCCGGACTTCTCATAACAACCCTGGTAGTGGCTCTGACCCCCTCTCCTTCAGGGGGAGGTGGCGGAGAAGAAGGGACCACCGCCGTTGGTCAGGTACAGGAGCGGCTGACCTCCGTCAAGACCCACAAGACCCAGGTAACTGGACGGGGGCTCAGCTATCGTACCGATATATGGGCGGCCTCGAAAGGGCTCATCATAGACCGGCCCTGGTTCGAGTACGAGGGACTTACCCTCTCCCCTATACGCCCGCTGATTGGATATGGGCCGGAGCTGTTCAAATATACCTTCCCCCTGGAGAGCCCATTGGGCGGCTTACTTAGCCATGCCCACAACTTTTTCATTCACCACTGGGTTGAGCAGGGGATCCTGGGATTCTTCAGCTCCCTGAGCCTTATCCTGGCTTTCTTCACCGTGGGAGCCGCCCAGCTATGGGGCAACCGGGACAGATACTCACGGACCCACATGTGGGTGCTGGTTATTCTGCTCGCCACCATGGTGGGCCGTGTAGCCGAGATGATGGTAGGCGTGGCCCGCGAGGCTGACCTGGTCCTGTTTTGGATCATGCTGGCGATGTTCGTGGCCCTGCCCTCGGTCATGGCCCAACCTGAGATGGAGGGTGCCCAGCCCACCCCGGCCACCCCACCTCGACCACCCGGCCGGCGGGAGAGGCGCGGCGGTCGAGGTCGCCGGCGGGAAAGACGGGCCCTACAGGCCGAGGGGGGACGCGGCGGCAGCTCCATACCGGTCATGGCGCTTGTCCTGGTGTTTCCGGTGATCGTATTCATAGGGTGGCTCACGTGGGACAAGAATATTGACTATGCCTGGGCCGCCAGACTGGCTGCCACGGCCCGGGAACAGTTCACCGCTGGCGATTTTCAGAAGGGCGAGCGGCTCATGAAGAGCGCCATCGCCAAGGCGCCCGACGTCCCCATCTACCATCACAACCTGGGGGCGATCTACGACTCCTACCGTCGATTCGGCCTCCAGAACCCCGACCAACAGCTGATGACATGCGTTGAGTATTTCGGACTGGAGCCCCGCCCCAATACGCCCTCCCAGGAAGAGCGGCCCTATGCCGATTGTGCCTGGGAGGCGTACTTCGCCAACCTCAGGGGATTCGAGAAGAACATATATTCCCCCCAGAATAAGCTCACCCTGGCCAACTCCACCCTTACGCTGACATTGATTGGCCACAAGGACAAAGGCGATGAGGCTATAAAGTATTACGCTGAGCTCACCGACATGATCCCATCGTCGTGGCCCCTGCACAACGCCCTTGCCACGTCCTACATAAGGATGGGCAGGCCCGAAGAAGCCCTGGATGCCTTGGAAACCGCCCTCACCCTGACCGGGGGGAGTCGCGAGTCCTCCCAGGCCCTCTACCTCAAAGGGCTGGCCTACCGCAACCTGGATTCGATGGAGCAAGCCATAGATTACTTCGAGCGGAGCCTGGCGGCGTCTAGCAGCGGCCAATATGCCAACGACGCCCGGCAGCATCTGTTCCGCGCCTATGACTCTGAGGCAGTCGCTCATTTGCGGGAAAACCGGGCCGAGGAAGCGCTAGTACCGCTGGGAAAGGCCATCGAATTGACCCAGGGGTCCAGCAACTCCGCGAGACCCCTTTATCTCCAGGGCATAGCTCTTAGACAGCTGGAACAGCTAGACGAGGCCGCCGACGCCCTGGAGCGGAGCCTGGAAGTGGACAAGGCGGGCCCGACCGCGCCGGACGCCCACCGCCAGCTAGCTGCCGTGTATGCTGACCTGGGGGACCCGACGCGGGCGGAGGAACACGCCAAGCTGTCCGAGGAGATGAGCCAACAATAGGCGCGGTACGGCAGGTACTCGGACCATTCGCCCGTTGGGACGTGCCGCCACACATAAGGAGAGTTCCTGACAGCTATGAGAAAGACGGCCGACGCGGTAATCTTGGGCGGAGGCGTCATGGGCTGCAGCATCCTGTATAATCTGGCATCCCGTGGCGTCAAGCGCACGGTCTTGCTGGAACGGGAGGTGCTGGGCTCGGGCTCGACGGGCAGGTCCCAGGCCATCTGCCGGATGCACTACTCCAATCGGGTCACCGCCGAGATGGCCTGGGAGAGCCTGAGGCTGTATAAGGACTTCGAGGAGTACGTGGGCGGGCCCTCGGGCTTCGTCACTTCCGGTTATATGGTGGTGGTGGCCCCAGAGGACAGGAGGGCCATGGAAGATAACGTGTCAATGCAGCGGGGTCTGGGAATCAACACCGGCATCATCTCCGCCGAGGACGCCGGAGAGATAGCCCCCATGCTGGAGGTCAGGGACGCCGGCGGTCTGGCCTACGAACCCGAGTCTGGCTATGCCGACCCTTACGCCGTAACCACTTCCTACGCCAGGAGGGCCCGGGAACTGGGAGCGCAGCTTTACATGGGTTCCCCAGCCACGGATGTGGAGGTCACGGCGGGAAAGGTCAGCGCGGTGATAACCGACCAGGAGAGAATAGAGACTCCAATAGCCGTCATCGCCACGGGGCCCTGGTCAAAGGATGTGTTCTCTCGGTTGGAGCTAGAGGTGCCTCTGGTCACCACCCGCCACCAGGTGATATGCATTCGGAGGCCCGATGATCTGATACCCAGTCATCCCGGTGTGGGAGATATTGCCCAACGGTTCTCCTTCCGGCCCGATTCCGACCTCCTGACGTTGGTTGGCGCAGGCGATACGGAAGCCGACCTGGATACCTACAACCAGGGCGTCGATATGGCCACGGTGGAGGACTCCTTCGCCAAGCTAGCCCACCGCATGCCGGCCATGTCCAAGGGGCTCTTTCTGGGTGGCTGGTCGGGACTGTTCACCGTCACCCCGGACTGGCACCCCATCCTCGACCGGGTCGAGGGCATAGAGGGACTATACTGTTCCATCGGATTCAGCGGCCATGGGTTCAAGCTCGCCCCCATGGTAGGAATCGCCATGGCCGAACTAATCCTGGACGGCTTCGCGAAGACGGTAGACATTAAGCCGCTGCGCATGGCCCGGTACGAGGAAGGGGACCTCCTCCGGTCCCGCTATAGCTACGACGTCCTGGCGTGACCCCTGTATATCCTTCTCTCGGCCACGTATGCCCCGGTCCGCGGCGCCCATGGCGACGCCCGGAGGTGCATAGCTAGGGAGTGGCTGAGAGCCCAGCGGCCTTGATCCCGGCCATGGATGCCTCCTCGTCCTCCTCGGCGGTTCCGCCGCTGCCCCCCACGGCACCCACCAGCTCGCCGTTGCTGTAGACGGGGAAGGCCCCGGGGCCGGGGACTATATTGCCCCCCTCGATGGCCATGAGGGCGCGGTGCACCGGGGACTGAGCGTTGTCCAGGAGCGCACGGCTAGGCTGGCCGAAGCAGGCCGCCGCCACCGCCTTGCCACGGGAGATGGGCGGGGTTCTCCAGGAAGCGCCGTCGGTCCGGAACATCGTTATAAGGTCTCCTCGGGCGTCCACCACCGACACACTCATCTTGGCGCCCATCGCCACTA
The DNA here is from genome assembly GCA_965247295.1 of Dehalococcoidia bacterium. Taxonomy (GTDB): domain Bacteria; phylum Chloroflexota; class Dehalococcoidia; order Lucifugimonadales; family JAGWBF01; genus CBDFGQ01. Next base: position 368,421 of record CBDFGQ010000007.1, on the reverse strand, counting down.
CCTTTGCCTTGGCCGCCGCCAGCATTTGCTCCGCCTGCGCCAGTGTCAGATGTGCCATTGTCTTCCCTCCGCCGTTATTCTTGCGGCATATATTATAGGTCACAACTACCCCAATGCATACTACCCCGGAGAAACAGCGGGAGGCGCAATCGACCTATGCGCACAAAAACCGGCGGCTACTGGTGATGTTCTCAGTTTGGCGAAGGTACTGCGCGCATAGTATAATCTGCTATCCGAAAGATGCACGGATGGCGTGCCGACGTATCAGGGTGACGGTCTCGCGAGGTGGCGGAAATTGGATGATGTCATAGTGGTGGGGGCTGGGCCCGCCGGTAATAACGCAGCTTACAGGCTGGCCAGCCTTGGCTACAGCGTGACGGTTGTGGACTGGCGGACAAACGTTGGAGACAAGCTGTGCAGCGGTATCGTGGGGCGGGAGTGTGTCAAGCGGTTTCCCGTCGACAGATCGCTGGTCTTTCGGGACGCTAGACTTGCCTGCGTAGTTTCCCCAGGTGGAGAAACGGTAGAGTTCGAGCGACCCGACGTCCAGGCCCAGGTGGTGGACAGGGTCGGGTATGTGGCATCCTTCGCCGACACCGCCAGGCGAGCGGGCGCAAAATACCTCCTGGGCTATCGTGTCACGAGCGTATCCACCGACGAGAATTGCGCCAGTGTACAGCTTACCGACGACGCCGAGAGGCAAACGTTGACGGCAAGGGCGCTGGTGCTGGCCAGCGGGTTCGGCTCGGACCTGACCGGGCAGCTGGGCCTCGGCCGGGTGGGGGACTACGTCACGGGAGTTCAGGCCGAGGTGCTGGCCCCCCACCTGGACCGCATACACGTCTACTTCGGGCGGGGGGTGGCTCCCGGATTTTTCGCGTGGCTCATCCCCACCTCGGGGGGCAAGGCCCTCGTGGGCCTGCTTTCCCGCCACCACGGTCACGCACACCTAGAAAAGCTAATGCTCAGGCTCCGCACGGACGGCAGTATAACGGAGGTTACCAAGTCGCCGGCCCAGTGGGGAATCCCGTTGCGACCCCTCGGCAGAACCTTCGGCGAGAGAGTACTGGTAGTGGGCGACGCCGCCGGACAGGTGAAACCCACCACTGGCGGTGGCATTTACTATTCCCTATTAGCGAGTGAGGTAGCGGCCGAGACGCTGGACGGGGCCCTCCGTGTAAACGACCTGTCGGCATCCAAGCTGGGGCTCTACGAAAAAGGGTGGAAGGGGATGTTGTGCCGGGAGTTGGAGATCGGCTACTCGGCCCGCCGGCTATTTGAGTCACTCAGAGACCGCCAGATCGACTTCCTCATGCACACAGTAGCCAACAACGGCATTTACAAGGATCTCGCTAGCTCAGGGTGGGTGTCCTTCGACTGGCATAGTGGCGTGATCACGCGAGTCATGGGCCACCCCCTGATCGGGAAAGCGCTCACAATTATCAACCCACTCCTGTCCAACATGGCATCCCATAGCTAACGCCCTCATGCCTCCCCAACCCCAGTAGGCAACATTTTCAACAAATTCTGATAATTATTTAAAGCCCCTATTGACGGGCTTTTTGGTACAATCCCTCAAAATATGGCAGGATGGGGTAGAGGTTGTTGGAGGAGAAGGCCCTGCATTCTTTAGGGCCGGGTGGCCGCGAAGCGAAAACGTTCATCCCTCCCAGCAAGGGAAGGCGCCGGTGGCCCGTGGGAAAGTTTGGTGGCACGGCTTTCGCGCTCCTGCTCGCCCTCGTGTTCCCGTTAATTATTGGCTGCTCCAGCCCGCAGACGGACAAGATTGCCTTCGTATCCGATCGGGATGGCGATCCCGAAATCTATATCATGGACGCCGACGGGTCCGGGCAGACCCCCCTAACCCATAACGCTACCCTGGATGCAGAGCCCGTCTGGTCCCCCGACAGGGAGTGGGTCGCGTTCATCTCCGAAGAGTCGGGAGACCGGGAGATCAACCGGACGGCTGTGACCGGCGAGGAGCCTGTCGCCGAGCGGCTGACTCGAAGCGATGGGCCTGACGAGATGCACCGGTGGTCCCCCGACGGAGGTCGAATAGCCTTCGTGTCCCATAGAGACGGCCGGCCAGAGATCTACCTTATGAACTCCGAGGGCACCAGCCTCACCAGGGTTACCTTCGACCCCTCCTATCCCCACCTTAGCGGCTGGTCCCCCGACGGACAGTGGATCGCTTTCACCGTCGAACCACCCGACGACGATCCAGGCATTATTATCCGCAACCCGGACGGGGTCAACCGGCGGCGCCTGACCAATGCCGAGGACTTCGAACCAACCTGGTCGCCAGACGGCAGCAGGATAGCCTTTACTTCCAGACGAGACGGTAACCTCGAAGTTTATACCATGAACTCCGACGGGGCCGACCAGACACGCCTAACTAACAACGACGCGCCCGACCACGACGTAACCTGGTCACCCGACGGTAGCAAGCTGGCCTTTATCTCCGAGCGAGACGGCAACTCGGAGATATACGTGATGAACGCGGACGGGTCCTCTCAGACCAGACACACCTTCAACGACTCTCTAGACGAATCGCCGGCATGGTCCCGTAACGGCAAGAGGATCGTCTTTGTTTCCTACATTTACGGTACAGGCGAAATAGTCGTCATGGACGCCGATGGCCAAAATCAGACTCGTCTGACCAATAATAGCGCCAACGATACGCAGCCGGCCTGGTAGTAGGCATTAAACTTCCCCCGTAAGACATGCGACGAGTCCAATTGGGCCTCCCGGTGGTGCTGATCGTCTCCCTGTGCATCTGGAACGGCTGCGGCAGTCGGTCGCCGATGGCTGGCGAATCGAAGGGACCGGCCCAGGCGGAAGGGCACATGGCGGTGCGTGGCCAGGTGGTGGAGGTGGAGGCAGCTGGCCTGGTCGATCTGGAATCCCTAAAGATACGGGATGAGACCGGACGGGTATGGGCTTTTAAGGCTGAGGACTTTATCGGCATGACGCCGTCACATTTGCGGGAGCACAAGACCCTGGCCCTGCTCGTCACCGTGCGATACGTGGAGACCACCGAGGGCCTGATGGCCACCGATGTTACCGACTGAGGCCATTATCCCCGCGACTACTGCGATACCTTTATGAGCGTCTCTTCAATCTCCTCGGCCGTGGTGAACCCCTCGAATTTGGCGGCTATACGTCCGTTACGGTCTACGATAAAGGTCCAGGGTTCGGTGGGCAGCCCCCATTCCTCCACGGCGGCGGTTGGCCTGGCTTTGGAGAGGTCGCCCTGTATCTCCTCGGGATTGTCAAATATCTCCACGTGAACGAAGTTGGCCAGCCCCCTGTACTTGACCCTGATCTCCCCTACGACCTCAACCTGGGGACCGCACGTGGCCGTCTGGCAGAAAGCCGGTGTGGCAAAGACAACCACAAGAGGCCTGCGGCTGGCGACGGCGTCGGCAATGGTCATCTGGTAAAGTTGCGGGTCCGGTGGCTGGGCAGTAGTCAAGTCCTGTAAGGTAGGGACGTCCCTCGCCGTCTTGTTCACGGTCAGCGGCGCCAGAGAGCCCAGGGGAGGGGTGGCGCTGTGCTTTTTTACCTGAAAAACCCCCTGGCCATATCTCGTTGAGCCGTCAGGGCCGTCGACGACCACCCGCAGGCCCCATTCACCGGTTCGGTTGAAGATGACCTGGGTAGTGTACACCCCCAGCCCCCCCATAGGCCACGGTCGAAAACGGGCCCGTCCGAGCTGTCCCAGTTCGCTCTCACCCTCCTCGCCATGATGATAGACAAAGACGGACACCACCGAATCCCTGACGGGCTCGGATTCACTGTCCAGCAGGAAGAAGGCCAGCCTATTGGTGCCAATGCACAGGTCCGTGGAGATCACTCCGACGTTTAGCTCGGGCGCCGAATCTGGACGTGGGGGCCCGGCGGTCTCGGTCACGGCCTGTGGCTCAGGACATGGTGCTGGGCCCTCCACTCCACCCCAACAGGCGACAAGAAAGAGACAGCTACACAGCGTAATGACGAAACCGGGCCGACACGACCTCCCAGACACCTCTATTCCACCGCTGGAAGGTCCTGCTGCCACGGTCAAATCCAGCTCCTGACTTCCCATGATGTACCGATGGGACCCGATGAGAAGGGCTGGACCATGTACTGGTCGGGGCGGGCAGGATCGAACTGCCGACCTCCTGGTCCCAAACCAGGCGCGCTACCGCTGCGCCACGCCCCGTCTCTGGAGAAGCTCTGAGTGGGAATGGTACCCCCGGGGAGATTCGAACTCCCGCCCCTGGCTCCGGAGGCCAGTGCTCTATCCCCTGAGCTACGGGGGCCCTCACGAATAAAGGATACCATCGGGCACTGAAGGAGAGCAAGGTGCCGTTGATTGCCAGCTTAGCGGCACAGGGTAGTTGCTACGGCCCCGGCCGCCTCTTCTCCTGCATGGGGCGGTCTTTTACCTTAAGCAAAGCCCCCGCAGCAAGCGCCAAGAAGGCAACGAAGATGCTGAGCACAGCACCCATCTTGGCCGGCTCCCCAAAGGTAGGTTCAGGGAAGGCCTTGGACGCTATAAACAATGCTACCGTGAGGCCCAACCCGGCAATGAGTCCCGCTACCGCCAGGTGCTTGATCCCCATCCCCGACGGTAATGGGAAACCCAGCCGATGGGCAATACCCGAGAACAAAGAAATGCCGACGCACTTACCCACGATCAAAGACAGGAGGACGATCAACGTGACCGAGGTGATGCTTCCAAAGGCCACCCCTGCGTTAGCGAAGGCGAAGAAGAACAGCCCCATGTCCACGAACAGCTTGAGTCTGTGATCGAATTGTGCCAGTGGGCTATGGGATCGATGGTGCCCGATAGCTACAGCATCCCCTGAGACGGTGCTGGAATCGACCGCCCGGACTTGCTGATGCTCCTCTAAGCCGCCGCCGGGCAGAAAGGGGACGATTGTCACCAGCGCCAGCGCGGGCTCGATGGAAGCCTTGAGCATCCCGACCCAGCTCATGGCACCTCCGATGGCGATGTATGGAAGCCAATACCTGATCCTGGCGCGCCTCATGGAGAAGGCAGCCAGCATGCCACCCGCCGTCAGCAGGAGCCATACGGGTTGCACAGCATGGTCAGGGTCCGGGTAGAACACGGCGATGATTCCAAGCCCGATGGCGTCGTCAGCCACCGCAAGCAATAGCAAGAAGTTCACAGCAGGGTGGCCATTGCCGAAGACCAGCCGGGCCACCAGCCACGCCAGCGCGATGTCTGTAGCCGTCGGGATCGCCCACCCATTGGCGACCTCCGAAAAGTCGTTGCTTCCCCCAAAGAACACCAGGGTCAGGAGGAAATAGAGGCCTGCTGGCCCCACCACACCACCCAGTGTACCTATGATCGGGTTGACCGCTTTGGTTATGGGGTTCAGGGCTCCACCAGGAAGCACCGAGTCCGTTATCTCCTTGACAGCGATGCCGAAGAAGAACACCATAAAGACCTCGTTGATAATGAACTCCGCTGTGAGTGGGCGGCCGAATAGCTCGACGCCGCTGCCAAAAATGTGGTAATCAACGAGGTCCTCATAAAAGCCGGCGTTGATGTTGGCTGCGGCCAGACCCGCCAATACCCCTACGATCAGCGGGATGGAGAATGTCTGCAACGTGGCAACCAGTTGTCTTACCTTGTCCAAGGTTCCCCTCGATCCCGTAGCCCCCGGGATACCGATATAATGTCTCAGATGAAATCGATCTAGCAATAATACCACTGGCACCGGCTGGTGCAGCGTTATTTCATACTACCAAAATCCAGGGGATAATCGGCGAAGCCCTTCAGACCCACGCCCTGGTAACGCCACTATTCGCCTCAGCTTGACTTGCAGAAGCCGCCCCATTTAACATTAATTCACACCTAGACGTTGAAAAACGGAGCAAATACAGAGTCCATCCAGGGGGTGGAGCCGATGGAAACGTGGGCGGGAGTAGTACTGGCCGCTGGCATGGGAACCAGGATGAAGTCAAGCATCCCCAAGATTCTACACAGGGTGTGTGGGCAGGAGCTGGTGGTATACGCCGTTGAAGCCTTGAAACAGGCCGGCATTGGTCGCGTTGTGGTGGTGGTCTCCTCCTCAGGGGAGGAGGGAGTGAGGCACCTCTTGGGAGAGAGTGTTGAGTACGTTCTCCAGGCTCGGGCCCTGGGTACTGGCGAGGCCCTGCTTCAGGCAGCAGCGCCGCTTAAGGGCCGCGCGGAGCATATAGTGGTCCTGGGGGCCGACTCTCCCCTCATCCGCCCCACCACTGTGGAGAAACTTTGCTCCCACCACCGGTCCCATGACCCACGCATGACACTCCTGTCGGCCTCTAGCCCATACCACGGGGGCATGGCTGTCATTGTACGGGATGAGACAGGCATGGTGGAAAGGGTGGAGGAGGCATTCGACGGGTCGAGGTGGGAAGGGGACACGGCGCGGGAGCTCAACGCGGGGGCCTATTGCTTTAATGGCCCGTGGCTGTGGGACAACCTACCCCTAATCGAAAGTAGCCTGGTGGGAGAGTTATATGTCACGTCCCTGGCAGCTATGGCCAACTCTCAGGGGGCAAGGGTGGAAGCCTTCATCTGTGAAGACCCTCAGGAGATCCTCGGAATCAACGACCGGATACAGCTGGCACAGGCGGAGGGTGCTATGCGACAGCGTATTCGCGAGCGCTGGATGCTGGAGGGCGTGACCCTGGTTGATCCCGCCTCCATTTACATCGACGCACCGGTTGAGCTGGGACAGGATACGGTGATTCAGCCGAATACGTCTTTGCTGGGTCGCTCCAGGATCGGCCGCCAATGCGCCCTGGGGCCAGGAACGGTAATACAGGACTCCGTCATCGGGGACGGGTGCAAGGTGGTAGCGTCTTACCTGGAGGAGGCGGTCCTCGAGGGGAGCGTTGACGTGGGGCCGTTTAGCCACCTCAGACCCGGTGCCTATCTCGAATCCGGCGTTCACGTCGGCAACTTCGCTGAAATCAAAAATAGCCGACTGGGACGTGGCGTGGCCATGGGCCACTTCGGCTACGTGGGTGATGCTTCAATCGGCGCCAAGGCAAACCTGGGGGCGGGCATGGTGACCTGCAATTTCGACGGAGTGACCAAGCACCGAACGGAGGTGGGTGAGGGGGCGTTGGTTGGCTCGGACACCATGTTCGTAGCCCCGGTGAAAGTGGGGGCCGGTGCGATCACCGGTGCGGGCGCCGTCATAACCAAAGACGTGCCGCCCCATAGACTGGCGGTGGGCGTACCTGCTACAATAAAAGAGAGTAAACAAGCCCGGCAGCAGCACGGCCGGTAAGGAGCTTTACGCCCTCCCTGCCCCGAGAAGTCGGGGTGGGGAGGATGGAAGGATTGGATACAAGCGGTTTAGCAACAGGCCTGTCCTTGGGAGCCTTTCTGCTGGCCTTTGCCTACCTGAGTCTGGTGGAATACGCCACTGCTGGTGGGAGTACCCCGGTCTGGCCTGTCAACCACCTCGCCCGCTTCTCCCTGAGCCTGCGACTTCTTAGATTAACCTGCGCAGTGGCTTCGGCCATATCCGCCCTGTCCCTCGTCCTCGGACGGGGAGTGGAAGCGGTGGCAATAATCGCGGTATCGTCGCTGGCACTGCTGGCCTTCCTTGTCATGCTGGACAGAACAGCACGGCTATTTTCCTCCCTTCAACCCCGCATAGCGTCCGGCCTCGCATTCCCCATTCAGACTACAGTCTCGCGTATTCTTAGCCATCCAGGTCCCGCTAGCGGACTGCACACTGAGCCGGGCCCAGGCATTGGCAATGAGAACAACGGGTACCGCTCGGAAGCCCATAACGGAAACGGCTTGGTCATCACCGAAGAGGAGCAGGCGACCCTGGACACTCGAGAGCGGCTTATGATCCGTTCCATCCTGCGCCTGGATGAGTCCGTAGCCAGGGAGGTGATGGTGCCCAGGGTGGACGTCGTGGCCGTCGAGGCGAACACACCCCTGCCCGAGGTGGCCAGTCGAATAGTGGAGAGCGGCCACAGCCGGCTTCCCGTCTACTCCGAGACCATAGACAACATCCTTGGAGTGGTCTACTCACGGGACCTGTTGCCCTTCCTGACGACCAGCGAGGCGTATCCTCCACTGGAAAGTATTCTTCGTCCCGCCTACTTCATACCTGAATCAAAGCGGCTGGATGAGCTGCTGAAGGAGCTACAGGAGAAGCGGGTCCATATGGCGATGGTGGTGGATGAATACGGAGGAATTGAGGGCCTGGTCACCCTGGAGGACCTACTTGAGGAGATCGTGGGTGAGATAGAGGACGAGTTCTCCGGAAGCCGGGAGCCGCGGGTGGTTCCCCTGGCCAACGGGGATATCATCGCCGACGCCAGGGTGACCCTTGATTACGTTTCCGATCTGCTGTCCATCCCCATCGAAAGTGAGGACGTGGACACCCTGGGAGGTGTGGTCTACAGCGCCCTGGGTAAGATGCCTCAAGTTGGGGACGAAGTGGTATACGACGGGCTGCGTCTCCAGGTGGTGTCGCTTCTGGGCAGGAGGATTAGACAGCTGCGGCTGAGCAGGGCAGAGACCAAGTAGGGTTCATCGCCCCTCGCCGCCAACAATGAGATAGGGACCTCTTCCGAGGTCCCTATCTGTTTCGATCAACCTGAGGGGCCTGTCCGGTACCCCTACTCCACTTTCTTTTTAATAACCACCAGGGGCGCGCTGGCTACGTGGCCGTCAAAGGTGAGTGCCTGTATAGTGTACACCCCAGGCCCCAACTCCTCCGGCAGGCCACCGGTCCGGCTGGCCTTCGTCGTGTCCGCCATGAATGCTCCCGCAGCGTTGGCGCGCCCGCCCTGGAGAATCACGTTCAGTGCATCGCCCCCCACACGAATTTCAAAGAGGACCACTTCGTCTGGTGCGAATCCCGCCCCGGCTATCTGCAGCTTACCACCCACCTGCACCAACGTCGGTATTGCTTGTATCTCCACAACGGATGTCTGTACCTGATTTGAGGTGCCGGGGCTGGTGGCAGCCCAGGTCACGCCAGTTATCAACGTCACAACCAGGATGACAAGAGCTACGATGGAAAGTTTATTGCCTACAAATCGCCTCATCGGGCCTCCTTTTCACATCCTGTTTCGGGGGGTCTAGTTTGGATTCCGACACCCTCGCTAATACTTTTTGTTCCTGCCACAAGCAAGGTCACGCATAATCATATTAGCACGACTTTCAGATGTCAAGGCCCTGAGCTAGGATGTGACCAGAACTTTTCCCATGTCCCGGCTAGGGCTCAAGGCTTCACAAGATTGTAACTGGGCATACCTTGAAAAGCAACTGGGGGTGCTATATTCTGGAATGTGTGGAGAGGTGGCAGAGTGGACGAATGCGCCGCTCTCGAAAAGCGGTATCCCTTTCCGGGATCGTGGGTTCAAATCCCACCCTCTCCGCCACAGTAGATACATAATCGCACTGTTCTGAGGGCCACCGGCGCACCGTCCCAACAGAATCGCCCACATTCCCGTTTCAAGCCAGCTACACATGCTGCTCCTCATGTCCCACCTCTCGTAGCCCCTCTTCATACTCCAGAGCCACCGCTTCCTGTAGTCCGGGCAGGACGTGGCTATAGGTGTCCGGGGCGATGGTGACGCTGGCATGGCCCAGGCGTTCTCTGACTATCTTCAGATGGACTCCCTGCTGCAACATCAAGGTGGCGTATGTGCGTCAGAGGTCGTGTAGCCGCACGTGGGGGTCCCCCGTCTCCACCGCATCCTCTGCGCCCACATCACCATCAGGGGTCGCCGCCCGGGACCATGTTGGCCTCAATCCTCGATCCGCGCGCCAGTTCGCACTTTGTCTGTCCGTCCGTAACCTTCCGGACACGCAGCAGGGACGACTAGCGCCTCTTTTTCAGTTCATCTATCACTACTTGCAGCAACGTTGGGGAGACACCGAGTTCAACAGCATCGTCCTGCAAGCCAGCGGCTTCATCGTCACTGCCCAGCAGGGTAGCCGCCAGCGCAGCGAGTCCATATATCTCAGCATCCTCTGGCTCCAAACTCAGTGCCTGGAAGTAATCGTCCAAAGCAGCTTGATACTCCCCAAGGCTAAAGTACGCAACTCCTCGGTTGAGGTAGGCCTCAGAATCTTGCGCATCTAGGCGGATGCACTCGCCATAGTCTTGAATGGCCTGCTGATACTGCTCCAGATCGGCATAAGCGAGTCCTCTGTGAAGAAAGGCATCGACATATTCCGGACCGAGGCTGATGGCTTTGTCGTAGTCTCGGATAGCTTCAGCATGCTGGCCTAAATTATCGTAGGCAACCCCCCTGTTGAAGTACAGGTTAGCGTCTTCTGGATCAACGCTGATTGCTTCATCATAACTTGCTATCTCCTCCTCCCAACTCTCCTCCTCTTCAGGCGAAGCGAGTAACGAAGGACTCCATCCGCTGTTTGTATCTACCTCATCGCGGTGATTCTCCAGCCTCTGCCCACAGGAATAGCACGTAGTAGCACCCTCTTCGTTGTCCAGCTGGCAATTCGGACATATGAGCATAGCCGTACTCGCATACTGATTCGTGGACAAGGCTGAGTTTAGGTTAACCACCTCCCGGTGTCAACGCGTTCGAGGTTAATCCCGATCCTACGACACCTCGGCTTCAATCCCTGCCGTCTCTCGGCGAGTGGCTTCGACTCATCGATTATCACGTTCACCTCCCATTCAGCATAAACCACCCTCACATCGATCGAGGGAAGGATTCCGGACAAACCCTTCACACTATATATAGCATTTGTCCGGAGCCCCAAGCGCACGAACACATTGCCATGCCAGGCTGTGCGAGCACATCGTGGAAATCAAAACTCTAGCGGGCCCATGGAGGCATCCCGCAGACGGCCGAAAGGCTGGACTCTTTCCCCGGGCCCATCACCCTGGGCTCATTGCACCCTGCGGCGCCACGCACTCGGGGACATCGTGCTTCGGCGAGTTCACCAGCGTAGAGACCTCGTAGGCCTCCATCTCATTGGCAGGATAGGGCACCAATAGTTCTCTAAGCTCCGAGATGTCGGAGTTGCTCGGGTCCAACCACAGTGACTCCGCGTCTTCGGTGAGTATGACGGGCATCCTGTTATGGATGGGCTCCGTAACGGCGTTGGGAGTCGTCGTGATAATGGTGCAGGACTTCACCAGCTGGCCATCGGGGGATTTCCACGTCTCCCAGAGTCCTGCAAACCCAAATGGGTCGCCAGACTTGATCACGATACGCATAGGGACCTTACCCTTGCCATCTCTTTTCCACTCGTAGAACCCGTCCGCTAGTATCAGGCAGCGTCGACTCTGGAAGGCCTTCCGGAAGCTGGGCTTCTCCACGACGGTCTCGGCCCGGGCGTTTATCATGCGCTGGCCGATGGACAGGTCCTTGGCCCAGAAGGGTACCAGTCCCCATCTCATAAACTGGGCCCGGTTCTCAACGCTATCGTTGGTGACCGTCAGCACTTCCTGAGTAGGGGCGACGTTGTATCTGGGCCTGTGAGACAGGTCGCCGGCGTGAAAGCCGAATCGTATCTGCATCTGGTCCATATCCGGTGTTAGTGAGTATCGCCCACACACTCTAATCACCTCCGGTGATCATATTGTCCTGAGGGCCCGGCCCTCTGTCAACATTCCCTTGACGGAACAGCACTCCTGTTCTACAATCTGGCATTACCCAGTCACCATGATGCCGGTGGCAGAGTAGCTCCTGAAGCCTCGGTGCGATATCTTAGGCTAATACCTGTTCCTACGGAGAGTCTTCTCCATGCTCATTGCCTGTGTCCTAGTGCCACATCTTGCCTTCAGGCTCGAAGTACAGCGAGACCCCAGCCTGGATAGGCGCCGGGTGATCATATTTCATAGGCACGGCTCTCGGCGCACAGTGCTGGATACCTCTCCCGGCATGGGACAGATCAAGTGGGGGATGCCCCTCCAGGAGGCGCTGGCTCGCTGTAAAGATGGGGTTCCCATAGAGGCCAACCTACCTTACTACCAGAAGGTATTCGACCAAATACTGCTGCGTCTAGGGAACTGGAGCCCTGTCGTTGAGGGCGCCGACCTCGGGCGCGTCTACATAGGCCTGGACGGGTTGGAAAACGCCGACGGACGCCTTAACCGTCTAATCGACGCATTACTACGGGCTGTTCCCCCACACTTGGAGCCGCGTCTAGGGGTAAGTACGGGCAAGTTCCCCGCCTATCTGGCCGCTTTACGTGCAGACCCGGGTAGGGTGTACTGGCCACCCAAGGAGGTGAGAGAGTTCCTGGCTCCCTTCCCCGTGGAGGTGCTCCCGGTGCCATGGGAGGTCAAGGAGCGTCTTCGAAGCTTTGGCCTGGACAGCCTGAAGAAGATAGCTGAGCTACCTCCAGGTCCGCTCCAAGCGCAGTTTGGTCCAACGGGCGTGAAGGTATGGCGGCTGGCTCAGGGCTTGGACGACACCCCCGTTGTCCCCCATCGGCGAGAGGAGGAGGTGACGTCACGCTTCACTTTCTTCACTCCCACGGCATATGTGGAATCTCTGCTCATGGCGGTGGACCACCTGCTGGGCCAACTCTTTACCCAGCCCAAGATGCGGGGACGCTACGCACGGACCGCACTCATAGAGGGTCACGTCGTCGATATGCCTATCTGGGAGCGACGCATCACCTTTAAGGCGCCGGTTAGCAATCGGAGCAGTGCCTACCACGTCCTCAAAGGAGCGCTGGCTGACACTAGGCTGCCGGGGCCCTTAGAGGAGCTTGGCCTCACCCTCAAGGACTTGACCAGCGAGACGGGAAGCCAGGAGAGCCTGTTGCAGGATGTCAGGAAGGTGGCGCGTTTACGCCAGTCCATAGCCCAGCTCAAGACGTCTCTCGGGAGAAATCCCATCTATCGAGTCAGGGAGGTGGAGCCGTGGTCCAGGATGCCCGAACGACGCCGGGCACTGATGACATACGACCCCTGAACGAGCCGGTCCCTGTACAGGTGAAGACCGACGATGGCGGAATGCCCGCTTCCCTGATGCTGCGCGGTCGCTGGCTCGACGTGGCCTCGGTGCTGGACCGGTGGCGCATCGATGACGAGTGGTGGCGAGAGCACCCTGTCAGTCGCATGTACTATGAGTGCGTGGTAGGTCCGGGGGTGTCCGTGACGGTATACCGCGACCTTACCACCGCCCAGTGGTTTCACCATAGGCCTGAGTAGCTATGGTCTACGCAGAGCTCCATTGCCACAGCAACTACTCCTTCCAGGAAGGGGCTTCCTCCATCCACGAGCTCATACCTCACGCCGTTGAGCTGGGCTACTCTGCCCTGGCACTCACAGACCACGACAACCTGTGTGGGGCCATGGAATACGCCCTGGCAGCTCGCTCTTTGGGTATCCAGCCCATCATTGGGGCAGAGGTCACCCTGGTACACGGCCATCACATTACCCTCCTGGCTGAGACACGCCAGGGTTACAGCAACCTCTGTCGCCTCCTCTCCATCGCCCGTATTACCACAGACCGCCGAGAGCCTGAACTGGACCCTCGTTTCTTCTCCGAGCACTCCCAAGGCCTGATACTGCTCACGGGCTGCCGCAAGGGAGAGGTGCCCTATCTAGCAGGGCAAGGGCGGCTGAGGGAAGCCAAGGATGCCGTGTTGCATTACATGGAGTGGTTCGGCTCGGGCAACGTGTACCTGGAGCTCCAGCAAAACCTGGTGCGCGGCGATACTCGACGCAACCGCAACTTAACGGACCTGGCGGGCCAATTGGGTATCGGCGTCGTCGCCACCAACAACGTCCACTACCACGTGCGGGAACGCCACCGGCTTCACGACTGCCTGGTGGCCGTCAGGAATCTCAAGAGTCTGGAGGAAAGCCATGTCGAGCGTCGGGCGAATTCGGAGTTTTACCTGAAGTCACCGCAGCAGATGGCAGGGTTGTTCAGGGACTGTCCGGAGGCGATCGCCAATACCCTCCGTATAGCGGAGCGCTGCGCCAGCTTCGACCTCACGCGAGACCTGGACTACCGGTTCCCGGACTACCCTGTACCCGAAGGTTTCACTCAGGAGAGCTACCTACGCCACCTGTGCGACCAGGCGGCCATCCGCCGTTATGGCTCCATATCCGCCCTTGTGAAAACACGGCTGGACGAAGAGTTCCGGCTGATCCGCCGCCACAGCCTCTCAGGATTCTTTCTCATCTACCATGGCATTATCCAATTGGGTCGGGAGGTAATGATAGACCTTGGACTTATCGATCGGGAGGTCCCCGTGGAGGAAAACCCGCCGGGCAGAGGGCGGGGTTCCAGCGTATGTATGCTGGTTGGGTACCTCATTGGTCTTTCCCACATCGACCCTCTGGAGTTCAACCTGTCTCTTGAGCGGTTCCTCTCCGACGACGGGCTCGCCTCGGTACCCGACATCGACCTGGATTTCCCCCGTAATATCCGAGAAGAGCTTATAAAGAGGGTCCACGAGAAGTATGGCTGGGAGCGGGCCGCGCTTACTGGAATGATCTCCACCTACAAGCTCAAGGGGGCCGTGCGGGACCTGGGCAAGGCCCTGGGGCTGCCGCCACACCAGGTGGACAGGCTCGCCAAACGCGCGGACTATGGCCACGCTTCAAGCCTGGCTCAGGAGATGGCCTCCCAGCCCGGGTACCGGGACAAGGTGAACGCCCCCGGCTGGCGTGACCTTGTACGGTTAGCGGGAGAGCTGGATGGTTTTCCCAAATATCTGGCGCAGCACCCTGGCGGCATGGTCATCGGCTCCACACCCTTGACCGACCTGGTGCCCATCCAGCCCGGTGCCATCGACGACCGGTACGTCATGCAGTGGGATAAGGAGAGCATCGAGGATGCGGGCTTCGTGAAGATCGACTTCTTGGCTCTGGGCGCCCTCTCTCAAATGCAGGAGGCCCTCGACCTGATTGAGGGACGCACCGGATACCGGCCCGACCTCTCCCGCATCGACTTCGAGGACAAAGATGTGTACGACATGTTGTGTCGAGCCGACACCATCGGCATCTTCCAGGTTGAGTCGGCGGCACAGATGCAGACCATTACCCGCATACGTCCCAGGAACCTTGTAGACATGGCCCACGAGGTGGCGGCGGTCCGGCCGGGTGTGGGGGTCCATGACGGTGTCTCGAAGTACATTCGGCGTCGGAACGGCCTTGAGCCTACACTCTACGACCATCCTCTGGAGATAGGGCCGCTGGAGCGGACCCACGGCATCATCCTCTTTCAGGACCAGGTCAACCACGTGGCCATGGCCGTAGCCAGGTTCTCTCCTCTGGAGGCAGACCAGCTCCGGCGTGCCTTCGGGCGCCGTAACAACGTTCATTTGATCAAAGCCTTCTGGGAAAACTTCCGGACAGGAGCGGGCCTGAATGGCGTAGATGAGGATACGGCCTGGCGCATCTTTAAGAAGTTCAACGGCGAGTACATGTTCCCCGAAAGTCATGCCTTCGCATTTGGCGTCACCGCCTACCAGGCAGCCTGGCTGAAATATTATTACCCGCTGGAGTTCTACGCCGGACTGTTCAACCAGCAGCCCATGGGCTTCTACAACCAGGAGACGCTTAAGGAGGATGCCAAGCGCCACGGCATACGGGTGCTGAACCCGGATATCAACCGTAGCCATCAGAGGTGCGTCGTCATTGAGGGGGAGGCGCTACGCTTAGGACTTATCAGCGTGGCTTCCGTGGGCCCTGTAGCCGCCGAGGCCGCCATCGTCGCCAGAAACGAAGGTGGGCCATTTACCTCCATTGGCGAGGTCATGCTGAGGACGGGACTGCTTCGGGAGTCATTGGATAGCCTGGCCGATGCAGGCGCATTCGACCTGTTTGGTGAAGACCGGCGGACCGTTCGTTGGGAGATAGGCCTCCGCTATCGCCCTCTAAACAGTCAACTGCCTCTAGCTATGCCCATCACTCAGGACATGGTCGGCCTGCCGGAGCTCACTCAGTGGGAGCGCATGCACGGTGAGTATCGTACCATGGGCATACACCCGTCGGGGCATATTATGGCCCATTTACGCGATCGGTTAGGGACGATGGCAACCACAAGCCGGGAGGTAGTTGACCTGGAGGATGGTGCCGAGGTCACTGTGGCCGGGCTGGTCATCCGCCGTCAGCGGCCCCTGGGCAAGGCCGTATTCCTTACGCTGGAGGACGAGTACGGCCACATCCCACTCATCGTTTGGCCGGCGCTCTATGAGCGGTACCGCCGTGTGCTTCAGGAGTCCTTGGTAATCGCCGAAGGCACGGTATCACGCCGCGATGGGACGATGAACATCGTCCTTTCCCACGCACGAGAGCTATTCACAATGACGGCCGCCCCCAAGGCCAAGTCTTGGCAATAAGAGAAGTATAGCAATACTGGGAAGAGCAAGCCCTGACCTCGGAGTGCGCCTGCTGCGAAGGGTACGGCCCCAGACCATACACCAGGAGCCTCGACGTGCCGGTTGGTGTGGTGGCCGGACCTCCCCATCCGCTATGGGACAGTCGCGGCTACACCTCTGCGCCGCCTCTCTGGACAGGCCCCATCGATGCATTAATAGCAAGTGTCCAGAATCCAGTGCCCACGAACCCACCGCCCTGCTCAGCTACCCGAGGCCCTCTCTGAAATCAAAAGTCTCGCGGGCGTCGGGCGGCAGCGGGTGTCGGAGCGAGAGGGTGGACGCTTTCTCCCAGCGACCACCTGGGGCGTGCCTGGGCCAGCTAGGCAATTTACCGACCAAACTGCCGACAAACGTCCTGGCACCAGAAAATACCACATGGTATCATAGGTGTGGACATTCCTCCGAGAGGTGAACAGTAGCGGGCGTTAACAGATACGGCGGCACTGGGTGGGACCAACGCTATCGAACTCGAAAGACGGTATCCCTTTCCGGGATCGTGGGTTCAAATCCCACCCTCTCCGCCACTCTGGGAGAGGTGCTGGAGTGGTCGAACAGGCGCGCCTGGAAAGCGCGTAGGGGCCGCAAGCCTCTCGTGGGTTCGAATCCCACCCTCTCCGCCACCTCTCCCCGGTTAGAGCGGCGGTTCTCCACCGCAGGGCCGGGCGGGGTGCGTCTCCGGTGCCTGGGACGATGAACATACGGTAGAGCTTGCGCCGCGTGATACAATTTGATGCCTATGGACGACGTTAAATTCTGGGTCGCCTTAAGCCGTCTCCCCAACCTGGGAACGGTAAAGTTTCGCCTGCTGGAAGCCCATTTCCGTTCCCTGGAGGATGCGTGGATAGCCGGCCTGGGGGAGCTCCAGGCCGCTGGTATCGATACCAAGACGGCCCGTGCAATCATATCTCACCGCGGCAGCATCTCGCCAGACGCGGAGGTGGAGAAGCTGGAGCGAGCAGGGATCCGGGCCATTACCTGGCACGATCCCATGTATGCCCCCAGACTTACGGAGATAAGCGACCCGCCACCCGTACTGTATCTGCGCGGAGATATCCTGCCCGAGGACGAGCGCTCTGTCGCAATCGTGGGCACCCGCAAGGCCACGGCGTATGGCCGGGAAGCGGCCAGCGCCCTCTCCCGAGACCTGGCCAGATGCGGCGTCACCATCGTTAGCGGCTTGGCCCGTGGCATAGACGCTATAGCCCACCGCGCCGCCGTTGAAGCCGGTGGACGCACCATCGCCGTCTTCGGCAGCGGACTGGACATAGTCTATCCATCGGAGCATGTGCGCCTGGCCGAAGAGATAAAGGCCGCCGGAGCCCTGGTCAGCGAGCATCCCATGGGTACCCGGCCCGAGGCCCGCCACTTTCCGCGGAGGAACCGGTTGATAAGCGGCATCACCTTGGGCACCCTGGTGGTGGAGGCGCCGGAGAGAAGCGGTGCCCTCCTGACCGTCCGACATGCCCTGGAACAGAACCGGGAGGTCTTCTGCGTTCCGGGAAGCATATTCTCCCCCTCGAGCCAGGGCACGAACGCCCTCATTCAGGAAGGGGCGAAGCTGGTCCTGGACCATGAGGACATTCTGGAGGAACTCAACCTTACCGCGGTCTCCCACCAGATCGAGATGCGAGGAATCACCCAGCCACAGGACGAGAACGAGTGGCTGTTACTCAACCACGTTACCCAGGAGCCCACACACATAGATGACATCCGGCGCCTGGCCCAGTTACCAATCACTGTCGTAAGCAGCACGCTGTCGATGATGGAGTTGAAGGGGATGATAAAGCAAGTGGGAAGTATGCACTACGTTCGTATCCGTGAGGCGGTGGCAGGGTATGGCAGCTAAGCCAAAGGCCGGGGCACAACCCGTAGGCAAAAAGACCACGTCCAGGAGAGGCGCGGGCGTACCCTCATCCAGGGCTGCCAAGGGCGGGACCACCCGCCCTCTCAGCAGCAGAGGTAAATCGGCCACAAGCCTGGTGATCGTAGAGTCCCCCGCCAAAGCCCGGACCATAGAAAGGATCCTCGGGCGGCAATTCGTTGTGAAGGCCTCCCAGGGCCATGTGCGGGACCTGCCAAAGGATAAGCTGGGCATCGACACGGGCGAAGAGTTTGCCCCGTCCTACAGCGTCCTGGAGGACAAACGGTCCGTTGTGGAAGAGCTCAGAAAGCTAGGAGGCAAGGCCAGCTCTATATACCTTGCCACCGACCCCGACCGGGAGGGTGAGTCAATTTCCTGGCATCTGGTCAAAGCGGCAGGCTGGGACAATGGCAATACCGCTCTCCATCGAGTCGTGTTCCACGAGATCACCCCCGAGGCGGTGAAACGGGCCTTTGACCATCCCCGCGCTATAGACATGGAACTGGTGAACGCGCAGCAGGCCCGCCGCGTCCTGGACCGGCTTGTGGGATACCAGATCAGCCCCCTACTGTGGCGCAAAGTCCAGCGGGGCCTCTCGGCAGGAAGGGTCCAGTCCGTAGCTCTGCGGCTGGTGGTGGACCGGGAGAAGGAGATCATAGCCTTCGTACCAAAGGAGTACTGGACCATAGACGCGGAGCTACAGGCGCCCGGGATTGCCACGGCCGAAGGAGGAAAGGTCTTCACAGCGGCCCTCCAGTCCATCAAGGGCCAGAAGGGCAAGCTGGAAATCACCAATGAGGCCACGGCAAGGGGAATAGAGGACGAGCTAAAGGGAGCAACTTACACCATAGCCAAGGTCAGGAAGCGGGAGGCAAAACAGACTCCAGCAGCCCCGTTTATTACCAGCACCCTTCAGCAAGAGGCCTGGCGGAAGCTGCGCATGCCCGCCGTAAAGACGATGCGGATAGCCCAGCAGCTGTACGAGGGGTTGGCAATACCCGGTGAAGGGGCCGTGGGCCTCATCACCTACATGCGTACCGACTCGACCCAGGTAGCCCAATCCGCCATCCGGGAGGCCCGGCAGTACATCCGAGACAATTTCGGGGAGGAGTATCATCCCGCTCAGACACGTGTCTTCAGGAAGAAGGCCAAGGGCGCCCAGGAGGCCCACGAAGCCATCCGGCCCACATCGATCCAGAGACGGCCCCAGGACCTGAAGCCCCGTCTGTCGGCAGACCAGTCCAGGCTCTACGACCTCATATGGCGGCGTATGCTGGCGAGCCAGATGGCCGACGCCATATCCGACACCACCACCGTGGACACCGAAGCTAAGCCCCAGTCTGGGGCAAAGGTGTATATCTTCAGGGCCAGCGGCTCGGTGCAAAAGTTTCCCGGCTTCCGCGTCCTCTACCAGGAGTCCGGGGACGATGGCCATGAAGAGGAGGGGAAGGTTCCCCTGCCCCAGCTTGCTCCCGGGGATAGGCTCGACTGCCTGAAACTCGAGGCCAAGCAGCACTTCACTCAGCCACCGGCCCGCTATTCTGAAGCCAGCCTGATCCGGTCGCTGGAAGAGAATGGCATCGGAAGACCCAGCACCTACGCTCCAACCATCTCAACTATAGTGGATCGGCATTACGCCCTGAGACAGGAAGGGCGACTGGTCCCCACTCAGCTTGGCACCACCGTGTGCGACCTGTTGACTGAGTACTTCTCAGATATCATGGACATCAACTTTACCGCGGAGATGGAGGAAGAGCTGGACGAAGTGGCCCGCGGGGAGCGTCAGTGGGTGCCCATGCTCAGGGACTTCTATGGTCCCTTTCAAAAGGCCCTGGAGACCGCCACTGAGACCATGCCGCGCGTTAAGGTGGAGGAGGCCACCGACGAAGTATGCGAGAAGTGTGGTAATTCCATGGTGATAAAGACCGGCCGCTTCGGCAGGTTCATCGCATGCTCCAACTTCCCCGCCTGCAAAAACACCCGACAGCTGGGCGTCTCGTCCCCCACCAAGGACGGGGAGGGGCAAGCCTCCCCTGCTGGGACAGAGGAGACTACCGAAGAGGTGTGCGAGAAGTGCGGCCATTCCATGGTGATAAAGACGGGTCGCTTCGGCAAGTTCCTGGCGTGCACCGACTATCCTAAGTGCAAGAACAGCAAACCACTGAAAATAGGCGTGCCATGTCCCAGGTGCGGTGCAGACCTGGTCCAGCGCAGGGGTAGGGGCAAGGGAAGGACCTTCTACGGCTGCTCCCGGTATCCAGACTGCGATTTTCTGGTGAACCGCCGACCAGTCCCAGAACCGTGTCCCGAATGTAGTGGGCTGATGGTCGCATCGGGCCGGGGCGCCATACATTGCACCACCTGCGCCTGGAAGGGTGACGTCCCGGCAGAGGAACCTGCAGCGGTGGAGGCGTAGGTGGCCGTGTCCCAAGGAACAACTTTGTACATCCGCACGTGCCCGTGGCGAGGGCGCAGCAGAGAGATCTAGGCAGCAGAGGCTGTAGATTGACCCAGTACGACGGGCCTCCCGTAGAGGAGCTGCTAGGCAGGTTCGAGGAACACCTAAGGGGCCAGAGGGGCCGGTCGGAGAACACGGCTCGGGTCTACCTCACTGACCTCCAACCCTATCTGAGGTTCCTTGATGGGGAAGGTCTGGGCCCTGGGGACCTGAACCGGCGCCATCTGCGGCGTTACCTGGCTTGGCTTTCCACCTCGGCCAGGGGCAAGGATGGTGGATACGCCAGGGTGAGTGTGGCACGTAAGCTGGTAGCCCTCCGCTCCTTTTACCGATTCCTGGCGCAGGAAGGCTTGGTGCCCGCGAACCCCATTCCCAGGGGACGGGGCTTCAATATAAAGGCAGAAACGCGCCTGCCGGTCTTTCTGGGTAGGGACGAAGTGGCCCGGATGCTGGCGGCAGCCGACCTTTCCCAGCCGCTGGGCGTGCGGGACCGGGCAATCATGGAGGTGCTTTACGCGTCGGGTGCTCGACTATCCGAGTTGCAAGGTATGGATGTAGACCACGTGGACCTGGCGGCTGGCGAAGTTCGTGTGCTGGGCAAGGGCTCCAGGGAGAGGGTGCTCATGCTGGGAAAGCCTTCGGTTCATGCCCTCTCGGTATATCTGAAGTCCGCCAGGCCACAGCTGGCCAGGACCCGCCCTCGCCATAGCGACATCCGCGCGCTCTTCCTCAACCGGTACGGTGGCCGGCTCTCCGGCAGGGGGATAGAGAAGCTGGTACGCCGGTATGCCATGACCGCCGGCACCCGCCCTGGTGTCCACCCTCACACCCTGCGCCATACCTTCGCCACCCACCTGCTGGAAGGCGGGGCCGACCTGCGGGTGGTGCAGGAGCTGTTGGGCCACTCCAGCCCAGCCACGACCCAGGTGTACACCCACATTACCCAGAACGAGGCCCGCGCCGAGTACATGACCACGCACCCCAGGGCCCGGCTAAAGTCCGATAGCAGCCCAAAGGAGCGGGATGCCTAGGATTTTGGTCATTAACGGCCCAAACCTGAACTTGCTGGGCAGGCGCAGCCAGGAGACCTACGGCGTCAAAACCCTTCCGGAAATAGAAGAGGAGCTATCTAAAAGGGCCCAGGAACTGGAAGTTGACGTGGACTTCTTTCAATCCAACAGCGAGGGCTCAATTATCGATTTCTTACAGGGCAACGCGGTGCAGGCCCAGGCCATCATCATCAATCCTGGCGCCCTGACACATTACGGCTATTCGCTGCGGGATGCGCTCGCCGACGCCCAGCTGCCTGTCGTTGAAGTCCACCTCAGCAACATCCACGCCAGGGAGCGTTGGCGCCGCAAATCGGTGATCGCCGACATAGCCAGCGCCCAGATCGCCGGCCTGGGCTGGAGGGGCTACCTGGCCGCCCTGGAGAATCTGGCGGCGCTTGTTAAAGAGGGGGAACGCGCATGAACGACCGTCTGGAAGGCCTGCGCAGCATGGCAGCGGAGAAGGGCCTGGACGCCATTCTCATATCGGGAGCCGAAAACCGGCGCTATCTGTCGGGCTTCACAGGGTCCGCCGGCTACCTGATAGTGACCCCGGACGGCGCAATCCTGGCCACGGATTTCCGCTACATCGAGCAGGCCTCCAATCAGGCCTCCCATTTCGAGGTTGTCAAGATAGGGGGCGGCTGGTCCTGGCTGCCGGAGCTCATGGTAGAACGGGGTATCGGAAATCTGGGTTTCGAGGGCCACCAGATGACCGTGGCCACCTACCGGGAAATTACCGAGGCGCTGGAGGGCCATCCCTCGGGCCAAAAACCGAAGCTCGTGGCGACCACCGGCTTCGTGGAGGGCCAGAGGAGGGCAAAGGACCAAGAGGAGCTTGCCCTAGTCCAGAAGGCCATCGACGTGGCAGACGCCGCCATGGAAACGGTGTCCCCCACAATAGAGCCGGGCGAGACGGAGCGGGAGGTAGCCTGGCGGCTGGAAAGGGCCATGAGGGAGCTGGGTGCTGACTCCCTCAGCTTCGACACCATTGTGGCCGCCGGCCCCAACGGGGCCATGCCCCACCACAGGCCCTCGGAGCGAGAGATTGCGGCAGGAGAACCCGTGGTGATAGACATGGGCGCCACCGTTGGGGGCTACTGCAGCGACATCACCCGCACCATCTGTGTGGGTGAGCCCGACGACACGTTCCGCAAGATATACGACATCGTGCTGGGCGCCCAGCTGACGGCCATAGCCACCGTGCGGGCCGGCATGAGCGGCGCCGAGGCCGACGGACTCTCACGGGTTGTGATAGACGGGGCGGGCTACGGCGAGAACTTCGGCCACAGCCTGGGCCACGGCGTTGGACTGGTGGTCCACGAGCTCCCTCGGCTGGGGCCCAAGTCCAAGGACACCCTGGAAGAGGGGATGGTTTTCACCGTGGAGCCGGGCATCTACCTTACCGGTTGGGGAGGCGTCAGGATCGAGGACGTGGTGCGCCTGGAGAAAGACGGGGCCAGAGTCCTCAGCAAGGCCACGAAATAGCGGGGGCATCTGGCGCGGTGCCATGGCCCTGGACTCCAAGGAGGTTACAGTGACTATCGGCTTCGGGGACCTACGAAGGGGTGTGACCATCGAGGTGGACGGCGAGCCTTACGAGGTGGTCGACTACGAGCGGCACAAGATGCAGCAGCGGGCCCCGGTCACTCGCATCAGGATGAGAAACCTGCGCGACGGCAAGGTTGTCGAGCGCACCTTCCAGAGTTACACCACCGAGTTCTCCCTGGCCGACGTGGAAGCTAAACCGGCCCAGTACCTGTTCAACGACGGGCAGTTCTACACGTTCATGGACATGGAGAGCTACGACCAGTACCAGCTTACCACGGAACAGCTAGAGGACGTCGTCCAGTACTTGAAGGAAGGTACCGTCCTTGACGTAATCTTCTACAAGCAGAACGTGATCAACGTCCGGCTTCCAATTTTCGTGGAGCTGGAGGTGGTGGACACGCCTCCCGCGTTCAGGGGCGACACGGCCCAGGGAGGAACGAAGCCCGCCACTCTGGAGACCAACCTTATCGTGCAGGTCCCCCTCTTTATCAGCAAGGGGCAGAAAGTGCGGATCGATACCAGGACCGGCCAGTACATCGAGAGGGCGGGCTAGGGATGCCAGTTTACACCGTAGGGCAGGTCACCCGGTATCTGAAGGAGTCTCTGGAGCAGGACCCCATCCTGGCCGACCTGTGGATAACCGGCGAGGTCTCCAATCTCAGGACTGCCCCCTCGGGGCATACATACTTCACCCTCAAAGACGCCGAGAGCCAGCTTCGGTCCGTGATGTTTAGGGGAGGGAGGGGCGCTGATCTGCTGGTGGATGGGGCCCTCGTTTCGGCCCACGGCCGGGTCTCCCTCTACGAGGCCCGTGGCGACGTGCAGCTCGTGGCCGACCTGGCAATGCCCGAAGGTACGGGCCCACTCTTTCTCGAGCTGGAGAGGCTGAAGTTGCGCCTGGACGAGGAGGGCTTGTTCGAGGATTCCCGCAAGCGTCCTCTGCCCAGGTTTCCCAGGGTTATCGGACTGGTAACCTCCCCCTCCGGGGCAGTGCTCGACGACATCACCAATGTCATTGCGAGGCGGTATCACCTCGTGGAAATTCTGCTGGCGCCAACGCCTGTGCAGGGCGCCGATGCTGCTCCGGGGATCGTATCGGCCATCCAGTCCCTTAACGAAGAGGGACGGTCCGATATCATGATCCTGGCCCGGGGAGGAGGCTCGTTGGAGGAGCTGTGGCCCTTCAACGAGGAAACGGTCGCGCGGGCCATATACGCCAGCCGCATTCCCGTAGTGTCTGCCGTGGGACACGAGAGGGACTACACGATCGCAGACTCCGTGGCCGACCTCAGGGCACCCACGCCCTCCGCCGCGGCCGAATTGGTGGTTCCCGACGGAGCGGTCCTGATGCAGGAAGTGGCCGCCTGTAGCGAAACGCTCCTCAGATGCATGTCCCAGCATATCTTCGATCGCCAGAGGGGCGTGGAGGCCCACGCGCGACGGCTATGGAGCCGCGCCCCCGATATAGACACGCTCCGCCGCCGCGTGGACGACCTATCCGAGAGGGCTCTCAAGGGGTTCACGAATGATCTGGCCCTGTGGCGCGCGCGCCTCAGCGGCGTGGACCTGAGGCTACACGGCCTCGACCCCGGTTCCATTCTGCGCCGCGGCTACTCCGTCGTGCAAAGACAGCTGACTGGCGTCGGTACGCCAGGGAGTTCGGTAGTGTCCAGGATAGCCCAGGTGAGCCACGGCGAAGGGATCAAGGTAACGGTCAGCGACGGCTCGTTTCCCGCGACGGTGGGCAACCCTTCCAGGAAGCCACGCCCCAGGAAGACGCCGGTACGGGCTGGAGCCCGCCTCATATGATCCCCCATTCGGCCGTTGGGCACCTAGCCGGTATGAACGGGTACCCAAATTCGTGTAGGCTAACCCTGGACCAGCGGGCCGCCCCTCTAGCAACA
Organism: Dehalococcoidia bacterium; assembly: GCA_965247295.1. GTDB lineage: Bacteria > Chloroflexota > Dehalococcoidia > Lucifugimonadales > JAGWBF01 > CBDFGQ01. The sequence goes on along the minus strand of CBDFGQ010000007.1, from coordinate 343,235 downwards.
CACTCCTGGAAAGGGGCATAGTCGTGACCCCAGACACCCCGGACACAAACGCAGCGCGGAACAGTCCCCACAATCCCGAGGCCTGCAGCAGTCAGAGCGACGCAACGGGCGCCGATCTCCTCTCCTTCGAAGACGCCTTTACCAAGCTGGACGAGACGGTGGAGGCCCTTGAATCGGGAGGGCTGACCCTGGAGGCCGCCGCGGCCCTGTACGAGGAGGGAATGCGTCTGGTGGATGTCTGTAACCGCCTCCTCAGCACAGCCGAGCTGAAGATTACCCAGCTCAAGGACGCCTACGCCAACGTTCGAGCCCAGGGGCTGGCCGACGAAGGTGGTTAGGGTGCTCAAAGCAGACCTGCACCTCCACACCCGGTTCTCCCCCGACTCCCGCGCTCTCCCACAGGCCATCGTGGAGCGGTGCCTCACCACGGGACTTAACTGCATCGCGGTGACCGACCACAACACAATCCAAGGTGCGCTGGAGACCCAGAGTATCGCGCCGTTTCGGGTGATCGTAGGTGAGGAGGTAAAGAGCTCGGGCGGCGACATCATCGGCCTGTACCTACAGGAGGCGGTGCCCAAAGGCCTGTCGGCCTTGGACACTGTGAAGGCTATAAAGGCCCAGGGAGGGCTGGTGATGATACCCCATCCCTTCGACCGCCTTCGTCCATCGGCGATCAAGTACGGGGACCTGGAACATATTCTTCCCTTTGTGGACCTCGTCGAGGTCTTTAACGCCCATAACCTGCTGAGGCGCGACAACGAACGCGCCGGCGCCTTCGGCCGGAAGCACAATCTGGTGGAGACCGCCGTAAGCGACTCCCATACTCCCCGGGAGCTGGGCCGGACGTATATGGAGTTTCCCGAATACGACGGCAGTCCCGAGGGACTCAAGGCCGCCCTGTCCAAGGCCAGATTAGTGACACATAGAGCAAGCCCCTTGCTGCGGCTGGCCACAATGTACGCAAAGACCAGTAGGATATTTCGCTAACAATGCTGCACATGGGTTGGTTCTCCACCGGCAGAGGGGAAGGGTCCCTGGGCCTGCTGAGGTTTATTCAAGAGCGGATTCTCCGGGGCGAGATAGACGCCCGTATACAGTTCGTGTTCAGCAACAGGGAGCCGGGCGAGGCGGAAGGAAGCGACCGCTTCTTCCAACAGGTCCGCGACTACGGGTTGCCACTTGTCAGCTTCTCCTCCCGCAAATATCGCCGTGCAGCGGGCGGGAAATTCGCCGAGCTCCGCACCGCCTACGACAGGGAGGTAATGGCCCGGCTACAGAGCTACAGTCCCGACTTTTGTGTGCTGGCGGGCTACATGCTCATAGCCGGCCCGGAGATGTGCCATCGCTACACCATGCTGAACCTCCACCCCGCCCTACCCAGCGGCCCCATCGGCACCTGGCAGGAGGTGATATGGAGCCTCATTGAGTCGAGGGCAGATATGACCGGCGCGATGGTGCACCTGGTCACAGAGGCGGTGGACCGGGGCCCCGTGGTAACCTACTTCAGCGTGCCCATAGTGGGAGGGCCTTTCGACGACTGTCGGCCGGAACTCGAGGGGAAGCCCGCGAACGTGCTAAGGGAAGAGTACGGCGAGGAACTGCCTCTGTTTCGCCTGATAAGAGAGGAAGGGTACAGGCGGGAGCCCTTCCTGCTGGCCTCTACCATCAACTCCCTGGCGGCCGGGGCCGTCAGGATATCCGGAGGGCAGGTATTGGACTCCAGCGGAAACGGTATTGAAGAACTGTGTCTCAACGAGGAGATAGAGGGGGCGCTGAAAGGGTCCAGGGACTGACTCTACCTTAAGCGCTGAGGGCGCGCTATGCCGACCGCCTGAGGCCCAGCGGCACATCAACGAGCTGACCTGACTCCGCCAGGAGAAGCGGGGGCCGGTGGCCCAATATAGCGTCGTCTTCCACGATGCACCGCTCTACCCCCTTAAGTGAGGGAAGCTCGTACATCACTTCCAGCAGGGTCTCCTCTATTATGCTCCGCAGGCCTCTGGCTCCGGTCTTTCGCTTGAATGCCTCCGAGGCTGCAACCTCGAGGGCCTTGGGTGTAAAGACAAGCTCCACGTTATCCAGGCTGAATAGCTGCTGGTACTGCTTTACGATGGCGTTCTTGGGCTCGGTAAGCACCCTGATAAGGGAGGGCTCATCTAGGGCATCAAGGTGCGCCGTCGCCGGCAAGCGGCCAACCAGCTCCGGTATCAAGCCGTACTCCAGGAGGTCATCGGGCACGAGTTGGGTAAGGATGGTACCCTCCTCGGTCGCATCCCGCCCACCGGCTCCCCGGCCTGAGGCGGCGCTGGACTTGAAGCCGAATCGGCCGTTGCCCCTGGCCAATCGCCGCTCGACGATGCCGTCCAGTCCTGCGAAGCCCCCGCCACAAATGAACAGGATACCGTGGGTGCGTATCTGGAGGAACTCCTGGTGTGGGTGCTTCCGCCCACCCTGAGGAGGCACGTTGGCAACGCACCCTTCCACGATCTTCAGCAGCTCCTGCTGCACGCCCTCGCCGGATACGTCCCGCGTTATGGACCGGTTGGGGCCTTCCTTGCGGGATATCTTGTCTATCTCATCGATATAAATAATTCCCTGCTCGGCCTTCGCCATGTCCCAATCGGCCGCTTGAATCAGCCTTAACAGGATGTTCTCCACGTCGTCGCCCACGTACCCCGACTCGGTGAGAGAAGTGGCGTCGGCAATGGCGAAGGGCAGGTCAAGGATCTTGGCCAGGGTCTGCGCCAGCAGGGTCTTGCCGCAGCCACTGGGCCCCGTCAACAGGATGTTCGTCTTCTGTATCTCGACTTCGGACTCGATGCCACCGTTCCAGATACGCTTGTAGTGGTTGTAGACGGCGACGCTGAGTATCTTCTTGGCTCGCTCCTGCCCAACCACGTAGGTATCCAGGGCGTCGTTTATGGAACGAGGCACGGGTAGCTTGCGGTGTCGCGGCGGGGCTTTTTTGGGCGCCGGTGTGGCGTTCTGGTCTATTACCTGCTTGCAGGCACTGACGCACTCGTAGCAGATGAAAACTCTGCCAGGGCCCGCCACCAGGCGGTTCGACTCGGTCTCGGCCTTTCTACAGAAGGAGCACTGGTACGCTCGGGAGCTATTCCTGCTACTGGGCACGGACTATCTCCAAGTGGGACTGTGGTTTTCTACTGTTCCTTGTCCGGAGGCGGCGAAGCGTCGGTGCTCTCGCCACCCAGTACCTCATCTATGATCCCGTATTCCAGGGCCTGATCCGCGGCCAGGTAGAAGTCCCGGTCCGTATCCCGGGCGATCTTTTCGTACGTCTGCCCCGTGTGTTTGGACAATACCTGTCGTATCTTGTCCTGCATCCTTATGATCTCTCGGGCCGCAATCTCTATGTCTGTGGCCTGGCCCTGGGCGCCGCCCATGGGCTGGTGCATGTGAACGGTCGCGTTGGACAGCGCGTACCTCTTTCCCTTTTCCCCACCGCTCAAAAGCACGGTGGCCATGCTGGCGGCCATCCCGATGCAAATGGTTGATACATTGCAACGTACCAGCTGAATGGTATCGTATATCGCCAGACCCGAGCTGATGACGCCGCCCGGACTGTTGATATAGAGGCTTATATCCCTTTCGGGGTCCTCCCTCTCCAGATACAGAAGTTGGGCTACGATCACGTTAGCCACGTGGTCGCTTATGGGATTCCCAAGAAATACTATCCTCTCCCTTAGCAGCAGCGAGTAGATGTCGAAGGCCCGCTCCCCCCGGGGGCCGGTCTCGATGACCATGGGAATGATGTTATAGGGGTTAATTGTCACTGGGACTTCCTCCTTCATCCCCGTCCTGGCTGGCATCCGCATCTTCACGTGAAGGTTGAGGCGAATCCCCCTCCGCCTCCTCCCCGTCCGCGTCTCGGTCCGCTGTAGCTGCAGGCCCCGACTCCCCGGTGCCTTCACCTTCTGCGTCTCCCCCGACTATCTGGGCGAGGCGCTCCAGGACCTTCCTGGCCAGTATGCCACTGCTGATGGAGCTTCTGGCACGATCGGAGGAGAGGACCATGCGCAGGGAGTCGGCGGAATCGCTGGAGGCGGACGCCAGCTTGTCCACCTCTGAACCTACCTCTTCGGGTGAGACCTCGATGCCCTCTTCCTGTGCAAGCTTTCTGACCACCAGGAAGCGGGTCAGCCGCTCCACGGCGGCAGGCCGTAGTTCGTCCCGCAGCTCTTCACGCGTTTTCCCCACGTTGCGCAGGTAGGATTCCATATCCATGCGCCGGTCTTGCTGGGCCTGGAGCTGCTCCTCCAGCAGGTGGTCGATCTCCCTGTTCATGGTAAGGTCCGACACCTGTACCGAAACGCCCTTTACTACTTCCTCCAGGCTCCTGTTCTGAAATTCCCGCTGGGATGCCCGAGTCGCTTGCTCGGTCAGGTCCTCGTGGACCTTGGACCGGAGAGCCTCCAGACTCTCGTACCCCTCTCCAACCCCCTTGGCGAACTCATCGTCAAGATCGGGCAGCGCTTTCTCCTTTATCTCCAACGCCGTTACGCTGAAACGGCACTCCTTGCCGGCTATGCTGGTATCGGCGTAGTCCTCGGGCACTACAAGGGTAAACTCCTTGGACTCGTCCCTCTTCATGCCCTCCAGGTACACGGAGAACCCTGGGAAGGGAATTGGATTGTCCTGGCTGGGAATAAAGTCAATGCCTCTGTCATTGGCCACCCTTTCCCCTTCAATGAAGCCTTCCACGTCCAGGGTGGCGAGGTCGCCGAACTTCAGGGGCCGGTCCGCTGGCTCCCAGGGTGCGGCATCGTAGCGCAATCGCTCCATAAAGGCCTCAAGCCGCTCCCCGGTCACCTCCACCGGCTCGGGCTGAAGGCGGATGCTGCGAAAGTCGCCCAGCTCTACGATGGGCTCGAGGGGGACAACCGCCTTGACGGAGAAGGGGTCGATCTCCGTCAGCTCCACTTCCGGGTCACCAAATACATCCAGGTTTTCTGTCTTGATGGCCTTGTCGAGGGCGTCCTGCACTATGGCGTCAGCGCTCTCCCTAACCAGCGCTTCCCTGCCCACATAGTTTTCCACTAGAATTCTGGGTGCCTTGCCCGGACGGAACCCAGGAATCTGCGTCTTGTTGACTACTCGCCTGTATGACCTGTCCAGAAAGGGTTCTATGTCGGCGGACTCAAGCTCGATGGCGAGACTGACCTCTCGGGGGGAGGTCTCTTCCCTGGTTATCTTCAATCGGGTTCTCCCTGTCCGTGTAGCAGATGGGATTATACCACACTGCCCAGATTGTGAAAAGTTTCTCTTAACTCTCGATTTTGGCGCGTTAAGCGCACGCCTCCCGCCTACTCCAGCAGCTTCAGATGCAGCTCCCGGAGCTGCTCCTCCCCGACGGGCGATGGGGCCCCGAAGAGCAGGTCGGCGCCGCTCTGGGTCTTGGGAAAGGCGATCACGTCCCTGATGGAGCTGGCACCTGTGAGGATCGCCACCAGGCGGTCTATACCGGGGGCTATACCGCCATGGGGTGGAGCACCGTACTCCAGAGCGGTCAGGAGGTGTCCGAACCGCTCCTGTATCTCCCCATCGGTGTAGCCGAGGACCTCGAAGATCTTCTCCTGCAACTCCCGGCGGTGGATCCGGATGCTGCCGCTGGCAAGCTCGTTGCCGTTGCACACCAGATCGTATGCCCTGGAAACGATGTCCCCCAAGCCGGGGGCTCCGTCTTCGCCAGGGTCACGGACAGAGGGTCCGAGGGAGCCCGCGCTCCGCTTCCCATCGTAGGAGTAGAGCAGGTCCAGGTATTCGTCCCTGGGGGAGGTGAAGGGGTGATGGGAGGAGTCCCAGCGCCGCGATTGTTCATGCCATTCGAAGAGGGGAAAGTCCACCACGTAGGCAAAGGACAGCGTGTCCGGCGCGGCCAGGCCCAGCCGCTCGGCTATTTCGGTCCGCAGGGCGCTCAGCGGAGGGTTTATCTCCCTCGGGACACCGGCCTGCAGCATGATCAGGTCGCCGGGGCCCGCCGCCATGCACGCGGCCAGCTCCGCCACCAAGGAAGGGGACATCTTCAGCCCCTGGCCGAACTGCAGGTCCTCCTCCCTCAGCTCTTCGATCGGACGCCCGGTGCCGATGCGGATGTGGCTGAGTCCCCTGGCGCCGTGTGCGCGGGCGACTTGCTCCAGATCCCTGAGCTTGGTGTTGCTATAGCTACCCAATCCCGGGGCTACGAAACCCTTTACGCTGCCGCCGGCCTTGATTACATCGTGAAAGACCCTGAAGTCGGTCTTGAGAGCGATATCCGTAACATCCGTCATCGTCAGGCCGTAGCGCAGGTCGGGCTTGTCAGAGGCGTACGTGTCCATGGCCTCCCGATAGGTAAGCCGTGGGAACGGCTTCAGGAGCCTCTTGTCCGGCGTCACCGTCTCTATCATCGTGGTGAACAGCTCTTCGGTGAGCGCCAGCACGTCGTCCTGGTCCACGAAGCTCATCTCGAGGTCGAGTTGGGTGAACTCGGGCTGCCTGTCAGCCCTGAGGTCCTCGTCCCTGAAGCAACGGGCTATCTGAAAGTAGCGCTCCACCCCAGCCACCATGAGCAACTGCTTCAGCTGCTGAGGCGACTGGGGCAGGGCATAGAAGCTGCCCTTTTGCAGCCGGCTCGGCACCAGGAAGTCCCTGGCACCTTCTGGGGTGCTCTTGATCAGGATGGGCGTCTCGATCTCTAGGAAACCCCTCCCATCCAGGAAGTCCCTAATGAACTTTACCAGCCGGTGTCGGAGAACGAGAGTACGCTGCATCGCGGGGCGCCGGAGGTCCAGATAGCGGTACTCCAGTCGCAGGCTCTCATCCACCTCCGACTCCTCGCTAATGTAAAAGGGCGGCGTGGGGCAGGAGTTCAGGACCTTGGCTTCCCAGGCCACCACCTCGACCTCGCCCGTGGGGAGGCTGGGATTCTCGGTCTCGGGTGGCCTCCTGGTAACGTCGCCGGCCACGCTCAGGACCCACTCCGGACGGACCTGATCGGCCACCTGGTGCGATGCGGGCGAGAGCTCGGGGTTGAACACCACCTGTACCAGACCGGACCGGTCCCGCAGGTCTATAAAGATAAGCCCGCCGTGGTCCCGCCGCCGGTTCACCCACCCCGCCAGCCTGACCGGCCTTCCCACATCCCCGGCGCTAAGCTCACCGCATTCCGCGTCCTTATGCAAGCGTAGCCGGTCCTTGCCCGATGGATAACGCAGCGGGCCGTGAGAGGGACGCTAATAGGAATGTCCACATCATCGAAGGCGCCCTTGCACTATTACCACCAGCACGTTACGTGGGCGCTTTCGGACCCCAGTGAGGAACCCTCGCCGCCCATCGTTTGCCTCCAACAGGGGCGAGGCACGCCTCGCCCCTGCCTTCCGAAGCGTAGCATACGGGGTGCCCCTTTTCAATAACCCACCGACTGCTTTGAGTTTTCCGTCGTGCGCTGGTATAATGTGGGCACCTTACGGCACGTTAGTCATCTAATTCCCATCGATTTGGTCAGTCCAGTCCTCTGCCGCCACCCAGTCTCCTTAAGGGAGGGCCAAAATGCTCCCAGAAGTCCAACTCTCCCCTGTCTCCCCGGAGGACGTTAAGCGGATCGCCGAGTGGCTCCAGGACAAAGAGGTCAGCGCCTCGTGGTACGGCACCGGCGAGCATGGCGATCCGTTACATATTGGCTACTCACCCAAACGCGTGCTCGAGGCCGACCAAAGGGAATGGGAGGAGACCTTCAACAACGAGGCGAGGAAGATCTACTCCATCCACACGGGCGATGGGCAGCACATTGGGGAGGCGCAGATAGTCATAGAGGCGCCCCTGTGGGAGGCACAGCTCATCACGCTAATTGGGCAGAAGGACCTGTGGTACCAGGGATATGGCACCGCAGCGCTGATACAGCTCCTGGACCTTGCCTTCTACACCTACGGACTGCACCGTGCCTGGGTAGACGTACCGGAGTACAACCTGCCGGCCATGCACATTTGCGAGCGGGTGGGGTTCGTCGTCGAGGGACACCTTCGGGGAACTCACCCCAAGGACGGTGAGTGGTACGACTCCGTGGCCATGGGCCTCCTCTCCAACGAGTACCCCCGCCGTCGGGCCCGGCTGATGGAGGGGGCGGCAGAGCCCACGGCCTAGCCGGGAACGGCCTGCCACGGTCCTCCAAGCCTGGTGTCATCCCCTACTCCAATACAGGGATACGGCATAGCCCAAACCCCCAGTCCGACAGCGGTACCGGGCAGGTGATGCCTTGATCCCCATCTCCGATGCGGACGTACACCGGAGACGGCGACCCATCGTCAATATAGGCCTCATAGCCCTAAACTCGATGGTCTTTATCTATGAGCTGTCCCTGGGCGGAATCGACCGGGACATCTTTTTCTTCCAGTACGGGCTGATCCCAGTGGAGCTGTCCAGTGGCAACGAGTTTGCCTATGTAGCAACACCAGCAGGACCCAAAGATATCACGGCTCCCATACCAACATGGGGGACGGTATTCAGCTCCATGTTCATGCACGGCGGCTGGATGCACTTCATGGGGAACATGCTGTACCTGTGGGTCTTCGGGGACAACATCGAGGACAGGCTGGGGCACGTCAAGTACCTGCTGTTCTACCTGGCGGCCGGGGTGGCCGCCACCTGGGTCCACGTGACCACCAACCTGGACTCCGAAACACCCCTTATCGGAGCAAGCGGGGCCATCTCGGGTGTGCTGGCAGCCTACCTCCTGGCCTACCCCTTTAACCGTGTCACCACCGTGGTCTTCATCTTCTTCATCACGGTGATTCGCGTACCAGCCCTGTTCTTCCTGGGCTTCTGGTTCATCCTCCAGCTGTTCTCCGGCATCGGGTCGCTGGGAGCGGCTGGTGGGGTGGCCTACATGGCCCACGTGGGGGGATTCGTCGCGGGACTGCTGCTGATGGGGGGATACAAGCTTGTTGTAGGCGAGCCCATCTGGCCCCGAGCGGTGGGCCGGAGCTGGCGGCAGTGGCGGTAATGGAAGGTATGAGGACAGAAGGGCCACGAAGCCGCTGGATTGTTCTCAATGAGCCGACGGTCAGACGGGCGTTGCCAGTCACATGGTGCGACAATTATGCCATGGGACGCGAAAGCTACGCCACACAGGTGACGACGTGACCGAAGCGCTCAACCTGCTCTACAAAACCCGCCGGCCCCTGGTCAACCTGACCCTCATCGGCATAAACGTGGTGGTCTTCGCCTACGAGCTGTCCCTGGGCGGAATCGACCGGGACATATTTTTCTTTCAGTACGGCCTGATCCCGGTGGAGCTGACCAAGGGCGTGGAATTTACCAGGTTCGGGGGGACCTTCGGGCCTGACATCACCTCTCCCATACCCACCTGGGGTACGGTGTTCAGCTCAATGTTCATTCACGGTGGCGCCCTCCACATCATTGCCAATATGCTGTTCCTGTGGGGGTTCGGCGGCAAGGTGGAGGAGAAGCTGGGCCACTTCAAGTACCTGGTGTTCTACCTGGCGGCCGGGATCGCCGCCATCTGGACCCAGGTGGCCACCGACATGGACTCCCAGATGCCCCTGATCGGCGCAAGCGGGGCCATCTTCGGCGTGCTGGGGGCCTACCTGCTGGCCTACCCCTACGACCGGGCCATCGCCCTGCTCTTCGTGTTCTTCCTCGTGCCCTTCTTGTTCGAGTTGGGCTCGCTGGGGCCGGTGCCCGTGAGCTCTGGGATAGCGTTTTTTGCCCACGTGGGGGGATTCGTGGCCGGGGTCCTGCTCATGGCGGGATACAAGCGCCTGCTGCGGGAGCCCATCCTGCCCCGCCGCTTGGGCCGCTGGGGACTCTAGGGGCAACCTCTGGTCGAGCACAGACCCGGACCGGCAGCACGGTGCTTCGCATCCGCAAGGTCACTGTCCATTGTCTGTTGTCACTAAATGTGACCCAGGCTTGGGCGTTGGCAGCCCCCGCCAGTCCCAGACAGTGTGTGCCGACAGCCCATTATCTGATACAATTCAGGTATGGCACTGGCTGGTGCAGCTGCGTTAACGCTGGGCTTGGTTCTCCTTGTTCTTGTAAACGGCCACGCTTTCGACTCGGGCGGTGGCTATGCTTCTTTCTTCATTCTCTTCAGCAAAACAAGTGCTGTACTAAACACAGTTGCAGTCCTACTGTGCCTGGGTGGTGGCGGAACCCCTTTCGTAAACGGTGTATTGGTCAATAGGTAGTCACTACTCTCTCGGAATCTACTTTTACGCCCCAGTTTCCGCCTGCCGTGGGAACCATTTCGCTATACGCTGAGCGTTGACCCCTACGTGCCCGTATGCTAACCTTAATCTTGCCGTTGACCCGGCAATCCCATTGTGTTGAGGCCACCACGCCAGAGATGGACCTGACAGACCGCAAGCTGCTCAACATTGTCCAGTCCAAGTTCCCCCTGGATGAGACGCCCTACCAGCACATAGGGCGGGATCTGGGCATCGGGGAGGATGAGGTCATCCGGCGCCTGGGGCAGCTCCGCAAGGGCAACGTGCTACGGCAGATCAGCGCCATCTTCGATACCCGGCGCCTGGGCTACAAGACCACCCTGGTGGCCGTAGCCTACGGGGACGGCACGCTGCACGCTGGCGCGCTGAAGATCAGCGAGCATCCCGGAGTGAGCCACAACTACGCCAGGGAAGGCTCCTACTATAATCTCTGGTTCACCCTGGCGGTGCCGCCCGGTGACGACATCGAGGCGACGGTAGAGGGTATGGCCGGGGAGACGGGTGCCATATCCTACCGCATAATGCCCACCATCCGCTTCTTCAAGATAGGCGTCAACTTCGACATGGTGGAGGAGAAGGGTGCGGCACACGAGTACTACAGTCCCGACGGATACAACGAGGAAGCGAATCTGAAGGACTGGAACGTGCCAGTTCTCCTGAGCGAGTTCGATATAAGGGCCATCCGGGAGCTACAGGAAGACCTGCCCATGGTCTCCCAGCCCTTCGACACCATGGCCGAACGCCTGGGAGTGACCGTCCAGGGGCTGTTTGAAATTGCCGGGGAGTTTCAGGCTCGGGGAATCATGCGCCGTTTCAGCGCCGTCCTTTATCACAGGAAGGCCGGGTTCAAGGACAACGGCATGGGTGTGTGGAAGGTCCCCCCCGAGAGGTCCGAGGAGGTCGGTAAGATGATGGCCGCCCATCCGGCGGTCACCCACTGCTATGAGCGGCCCACCTTCCCAGACTGGGACTACACCCACTTCACCATGATCCACGCCACCTCCAGGGAGGGGTGCGAAGGGGTAGCCAGGGAGATCTCCGAAGCGACGGGCTTGGACGACTACATGATTCTGTACAGCACGCGAGAGTACAAAAAGACCCGCGTAAGGTACTTTGTCTAGGGTGGGCTGAGGATGCCCCATTACTATCCCGTGTTCCTCGACCTCAAGGGGAGGCTCTGCGTCATCGTAGGCGGCGGCGTTGTGGCCGAGCGCAAGGTCCAGGCCCTCCTGGAGTGTCAGGGCAGGGTGACCGTGATAAGTCCGTCGGCAACGGAAGAGATTCAGCAGCGGGCATCCAGCGGCGAGCTGGAGTGGTTAGCCAGGAGATACGAGCCCGGCGACCTGAAGGGCGCGTTTCTGGCCATTGCCGCTACCGACCAGCGGCCGGTCAACGTGGAGATTGCCGATGAGGCAGCGGCGGAGAGGGTTATCCTGAACGTCGTGGATGACGCTCCCCTGTGTGTCTTCATCGCTCCAGCGGTGGTGAAGCGTGGGGAGGTGACCGTGGCCCTGTCTACCGGCGGGGCCAGCCCGGCCCTGGCCCGCAAGCTGAAGGAGTCTCTGGCCGACGGCGAGGCACTGCGGTATGCCGACCTGGCCGGGGTGCTATCGGCCGCCCGCAAGGAGCTGAAGCGGCTGCGCGTGCAGGTACATCCTGACCGGTGGCAGGAGTGTATCACCGAGGATCTGCTGGAAATGGTGACGGACGGTAGGTCAGAACAGGCCCTAAAGCAGCTGGTAAGTGCTCTCCAGGAAGGTAGTTCACAAGAGGCCATAGCTCTCACCTAATAGCTCGGTCCGTAAGGTGCGCCTCAGCTCAGGCCCAAGATTAACCATGCCCGGCCCAGCCACATCCCGCGAAGGTACTCCCCTTGCATACGTCTTCGACACCATCTGAACTAAAGACAGGAAAGCCCGTTCTCGTGGGCAGCCGGGGCAGCAGCCTGGCCCTGCGCCAGACCGAGGAGGTCCTGGCCCAGCTTCGGGTTCATCACCCCGAGAGAGAGTTTCAGGTGCTGACCATGAAGACCGGGGGAGACGCAGCCTCAGAGGCGCCGCTGGCCAGCCTGGGAAGGGGGATCTTTGTCAAGGAGATCGAGCGAGCCCTCCTGGACGGTGACGTGGACATGGCCGTTCACAGCCTCAAGGACCTGCCCACCGTCCTGCCCGACGGCCTGGCCATAATGGCCGTTGGCAGGCGCCTCGACCCCAGGGACGTGCTGGTTAACCGCTGGGGCTGCTCACTTGAGGAGCTTCCGGCAGGGGCGAGGATCGGGACCAGCAGCCCCCGACGGGCGGCCCAGCTGAAGTCCCTTCGCCAGGACGTTACCGTACTCCCCATACGGGGCAACGTGGATACACGGCTCCGAAAGGCCCAGGGTGACGACTATGACGGGGCCATCCTGGCCGCCGCCGGACTCATTCGCATGGGCCTTGAGCACGAGGTGTCCGAATACCTGTCCGCCGCGGACTTCGTGCCGGCACCCGGCCAGGGAGCCTTGGCAGTAGAGACGCGCCGCGACGACGAAGAGATGATGGCCCTGCTGACCGGCATAGACGACCCCACGACAAGGCGGGCCGTCACCGGGGAGCGGGCCTTTCTGGAAGCGCTGGGAGCGGGCTGCCAGGTGGCAGTGGGCGCCCATGCCAGATGCGACGGCGATACCATGGTAATGACGGTATTCCTGGGCTCCCCCGACGGCAGTAATGTATTCAGGGCCAAGGTCCGGGGCAGGGCCAGCAACCCCCACGAGGTGGCCCTCGACGCATACCAGCAAGTCATCGAAAGGGGCGGGGCCGTCCTGGTCAGGGAGCTCAGAAGTTGAAGGGCAAGGTCTACCTGATAGGGGCGGGGCCCGGAGACCCCGGACTCATAACCGTAAAGGGCTTAGGCTGCCTCCAGGAGGCGGACCTTGTGGTCTACGACAGACTGGTGGACCGGCGACTTATCGGCAAGGCCAAAAAAACAGCAGAGCTCAAGTACGTGGGTAAGGGTGCCGGTGAAACGGCCATGGATCAGGAAGAAATAAACCGATACCTGGTCCAGGCTGCGCAGTCCGGAAAGGTGGTGGTGCGCCTCAAGGGCGGGGACCCATTCGTGTTCGGCCGCGGGGGCGAGGAGGCCCAGGCGCTTGCGGGGGCGTCCGTGCCTTTCGAGATAGTGCCCGGGGTGACCTCGGCGGTCGCCGCCCCAGCCTACGCCGGCATACCCCTCACACATAGGGATATGGCGTCCTCCTTCACGGTAGTAAGCGGAAGCGAAGACCCCTCCAAGGGCGAGTCCGCCGTTCGTTGGGACGTGCTGGCGCGTGAGGGCGGCACCCTGGTGGTCCTCATGGGCTGGGGTACCCTGGACACGGTCGTGGACTCCCTGCTCCAAGGGGGAATGGACCCAGACACTCCCGCAGCCCTGGTGCGGTGGGGCACCGAGCCGTACCAGCACACGGTAACGGGAACGCTGATGAACATCGCGAGCAAGGGCCGGGACGCCGGACTCAACCCGCCGGTGGTAGCCGTCATCGGTCAGGTGGTGGACCTTCGAGCCCAGCTGCGCTGGTTCGACAACATGCCCCTTTTTGGAAAGCGGGTCCTGGTGACTCGCTCCCGTAGCCAGGCTTCGGCTCTCTCGGAGCTGCTGGCACGAGAGGGCGCGGAGCCCATCGAAGTCCCGACCATCCAGGTCTCCCCCCTCGAGGACTACTCCGGCCTGGACGCCGCCATCTCGTCGCTGCACAGCTATAGCTGGGTCATCTTCACCAGCACCAACGGGGTGGAGGCCTTCTATGCCAGGATAGAGACCCTCAGGCGTGACTCCAGGGTCTTTTCCGGAGTACGCGTAGGGGCCATAGGGCCCGCCACCGCCGAGGCGCTGGCCGGGCGTGGGGTCCTGGCAGACTTCGTGCCCAGTGAGTATGTGTCCGAGGCCATGGTCCGGGAAATGGATGCCCTGGGGTTGAATGGCGCACGGGTCCTCCTTCCCCGGTCCGACATAGGCAGGGAGGAGCTAACGCGGGGACTGGCCGAACTGGGCGCTCAGGTAGACGAGGTACCGGCCTACCGCACAGTCGTGCCGGAAGGCTCCCGGAAAGATGCCAGGAGCCTCCTGGAAGAGGGCCACCCGGACGTGGTCACCTTTACCAGCTCATCCACTGTAGTTAACCTGTTGAATCTCCTGGACGAAGATATCTCGCTCCTGAATAGATTAAAGGTAGCCTGCATAGGCCCCATAACGGCCAGGACAGCCCAGGACGCGGGCCTAACTGTGGACGTTGTGCCGCATGAATATACCATTCCTGGGCTTGTGGGCGCCTTGAAAGAGTATTTCTCGGTTCTCCCTTCCGTGGTGGGAGGGAGCTAGAGAGAGGGAATAATTCCCCCTCACCCCGGCCCTCTCCCATCCAGGGCGAGGGAATTCGGCAAGGAGGTGGACTGGAATGCCGAGCTTCCCCCAGGTGCGGCTACGACGGTTGAGGGGACTGGAGCCGCTTCGACTACTAGCCCAGGAGACCCGTCTATCGGTCAGCGACTTCATCTATCCCATATTTGTGACCCACGGGCGGGACGTTCGCCAGGAGATCGGGCCCATGCCTGGGTGCTATCAGCTTTCCCTGGACCACCTCCTGTCCGAGGTCACGGAGGTGGCCCAGCTTGGCATACCCGGCGTGCTCCTGTTCGGCATACCCCAAAGCAAGGACCCCATGGCACTGGAGGCCTACGATGAGCAGGGCATCATCCAGGAGGCCATCAGGGTGATCAAGAAGGCGGTCCCGGACCTGCTTGTGATAACCGACGTGTGCCTTTGCGAATATACGGACCACGGCCACTGCGGGATAGTCGCCGATGGCCGCGTGGACAACGACCGGACCCTGGAGCTGCTGGCCAAGACCGCCCTGTCCCACGTGCTGGCAGGCGCGGACGTGGCGGCCCCCTCGGCCATGATGGACGGCCAAGTCAGGGCGGTCCGTTCGGTCCTGGATGAAAATAAATTCGAGGACGTGCCAATCATCGCCTACGCCGCCAAGTACGCCTCCGCTTTCTACGGCCCATTTCGCGTGGCGGCCGATTCGACGCCCCAGTTTGGAGACCGCCGGGGCTACCAGATGGACCCGGCCAACTGGCGCATGGCCATGCGCGAGATAGAGGGAGACATCGAGGAGGGCGCCGATATCGTGATGGTGAAACCGGCCCTAGCCTACCTGGACGTCATCGCCAGGGCCAGGGAGCGATACAACTACCCCATCGCCGCCTACAACGTCAGCGGCGAGTTCTCGATGGTAAAGGCGGCCGCCTCCAACGAGTGGCTGGACGAGCGGCGGGCGACCCTGGAGATACTGACCGCCATAAAACGCGCCGGGGCTGACATCATCCTTAGCTACCACGCAAAAGACGTGGCCAGGTGGTTGAGGGAAACGGGCGACCTCCAGTAGGTGCTATTGCGCAGAGGTCAATGAGCCACAATTACCAAATTCTTGGCCTTCTCAAGTCCCACTTCGGCTACGACCACTTTCGGCCGCTACAAGAAGAGATCATCGCTAATGTGCTCTCCCAGCGGGACTGTTTGGTGGTGATGCCCACTGGCGG
Organism: Dehalococcoidia bacterium; assembly: GCA_965247295.1. Lineage (GTDB taxonomy): Bacteria > Chloroflexota > Dehalococcoidia > Lucifugimonadales > JAGWBF01 > CBDFGQ01. The sequence goes on along the minus strand of CBDFGQ010000007.1, from coordinate 327,406 downwards.
AGGCAAGTCGCTGTGCTTCCAACTTCCGGCATTGTGCTTCGACGGGCTCACCCTGGTCGTCTCGCCACTGATCGCACTCATGAAAGACCAGGTCGACTCCCTCAAAGCCAACGGCATCGCCGCGGAGTTCATAAATAACACACTCTCCCGAGCAGAAATCACCCGCGTACAGACCCAGGCCCAAAAGGGTCTGCTCAAGATTCTTTACCTCGCGCCGGAACGGCTCGCCCTGTCAAGGTTCGGACATTTCTTACGCACCCTCGATGTTAACCTCATTGCTATTGACGAGGCGCACTGCATTTCAGAATGGGGCCATGACTTCCGTCCGGACTATCGCAATCTGAACGCTCTCCGGCGTGATTTTCCGGCTGCGCCGCTAATTGCCCTCACAGCGACGGCTACGGATAGGGTGCGCCAGGATATTGTCATCCAGCTCGGTCTCCAGCGGGGACAGACTTTTCTCTCCAGCTTCAACCGTGCCAACCTCACTTTCCTGGTCCAACCCAAAAGGACTGCCTTCAGTAAGCTGCTTGAGCTTCTGCGTAGACATAAAAACGAGGCCGCCATCATATACTGCTTTTCTCGGAAGGACACCGAAGGCTTGGCGGCGGACCTGTCGGTCAACGGTCTGCAGGCGCTGCCGTACCACGCCGGACTCGATAATGACCTGCGTAAGGAGACGCAAGAGAAGTTTATCCGTGATGAAGTACCGATCATCGTTGCCACCATCGCATTCGGAATGGGCATTGATAAGCCAGACGTTCGCCTCGTGGTTCACTATGATCTGCCTAAGTCCGTCGAAGGCTACTACCAGGAGACGGGACGGGCAGGGCGTGATGGCCTTCCCAGCGAGTGCGTGCTCTACTATTCTTACGGAGACAAGGTGAAGCAGGACTACTTCATTGACCGGATAGAGGATGACACAGAGCGGGAAAACGCTCGGCGAAAGCTGGCGCGGGTGATTGAGCTCTGTGAGCTTCAAACGTGCCGGCGCAAGTATCTGCTGGAGTATTTTGGGGAGAAGTGGGAGGAGGATGAGTGCGGCGGATGTGATGTCTGCCTCACGTCCAGAGAGGAGTTTGACGCCACGGAGATCGCCCAAAAGGTCCTTTCAGCGGTTATCCGCACGGGCGAGCGGTTCGGCGTGGGTCATGTCAGCGGTGTTGTAGGTCTACAATTTTGTCAGTAGGTAACTGTTCAGGGAAAATGTCAGTTTATGGAAGGACTGACATTGAGTACGAAAGAGCAGAACCGGTTACATATCTTGAACGGAGTATTAGAGCGGCACTGGACGATGAAGGAGGCGGCCCCGCTGCTTGGAGTAAGTGAACGTCAGGGATGGCGAGTGCTGGCGGCCTATCGTAAGGAAGGGGCCAGAGGAGTGGTGCATAAGAACCGGGGCCGGGTGCCACCCAACGCGACTCCAGAGACCATCCAGCAGCAGGTGGCGAGCCTGGCCCAAGAACGCTACGAGGGGATCAACCATACCCATCTGACCGAGTTGCTGGCCGAGCGGGAAGGGGTGATGTTATCCAGGCCCACGCTAAGGCGAATTCTGGTACGGGCCGGATTGGCCCCCGCCACCGCCGGCCACCACAACATCGGTGTCGCCGACAACGGATGCCTCAGGAGGGGATGCTGCTCCAATTGGACGGGAGCCACCACCTCTGGCTGGAGGACCGGGGGCCCTGGCTAACGCTGCTGCTGGCGGTGGACGACGCTACCGGGACGGCACCCTATGCACTATTCCAGGAACAGGAGGATACCCGAGGCTACTTGTCCCTGCTCCAGGGCATCATTGAACGTCGGGGGGTGCCGATGGCGGTGTACACCGATGGGCATGCCGTCTTTCAGCCACGGCGTCGTCCATCGGACCTATCCCAGGTTCCCGGGAAAGGACCATCAACCCAATGGAGCCGGGCCCTGGGAGAACTGGGGATCACCCAGATATTGGCCCACAGTCCCGAGGCCAAAGGAAGGGTGGAGCGAGCCAACGGCACCTTCCAGGACAGGCTGGTGGCGGAACTTCGTCTGGCTGGCGCTTGCACCCTGGCGGAGGCGAATCAAGTGCTGGCCAAGTTTCTGCCTCGGTTCAACCAGCGCTTCGGGGTGCCTGCGGACCAGGCGGAGTCGGCGAAACCGGCCAGTGAACCCGGAGTTGGACCTGGGTGGCGTGCTGTGCATCAAGGAGTTGCGCAGAGTGGCCAAAGACAACACGGTGCAATACCACGGGCGGGCTTTGCAACTCTTTCCCAGTCTGGAGCGCCCCAGCTATGCCGGGGCCCGAGTAGAGGTGCAGGAACGTCTGGATGGTCGTCTGCTGGTGCGGCATCGGGAGCAGATTCTGACTCCCCAAGAAGCGCCGGCGCTAGCTACTGAACTCCGGGCTCGGGTGACGGCCGGTCCGGTGACAGCGATTCTTCCCGACCCGGATCCGACGGACTGGAGGCCCAAGCAACGTATCAGAGCCCCGGTGCTTCTAGGACCCCTGGCTGGCGAGACCATCTGGTATGAGGACGCCGCAAGGAAGCAGGTCCACCGGGACCTGGTGGTGGCCGGGATGGAGCGGGCGCGGCAGCAGGGCAAGCGTATCGGCCGGCCCTCGATGAATGAACGCCCCGAGTTTGAGCAGCGATTCGCCGCGGTGGTGCAGCGCATCGGATCGGGAGAGCTTTCCAGAAATCAAGCTGCCAGAGAACTGGGCATCGGCTATGCCACCCTCAAGCGCCTCCTCCAGGCCTGGGAACAGCCCAACGCCAAGCCATCTATTTCACTTTCGGTGAAACCAAGCAGCGGTAAGGACTACTGACATTTTCGGTGAACACTTAACCCTGACATTTTCCCTGGACAACGACAGCAGCGGGGTGTTGCGAGGAGAGAGTTCTGAAAAGTTCAGCGATCTTGGGCACGATCGGCTGTCGGTGTATGGCATCGCGCGCGATTCCCCCCCGATGAGCTAAAGGAGATCGTTAGACTACTGCTGGCAAGGGGACTGCTGGTGAAAAATGGGGACCAGTATCCAACGCTTGCCGTCACCCAGGCCGGACGAACATTTCTCGGACGGCGCGACAGTTTGACGCTTACGAGACCGAAGCGCAGCTCCGAAGTCGTCTCAGCCAGCAAGGTTACGGACCTCGAATACGACCAGACGCTTTTTGAGCAGCTGAGATCTCTAAGGAAAAAGTTCGCAATTGAGAGAAGGGTACCGTCTTACATTATTTTCGGTGACGCGGCGCTTCAGGAGATGGCATTTTATCTCCCCCAAGGCCACGAGAGCTTCGCTCGTATCAACGGAGTGGGCGCGCAAAAGCTGGCGCAATTTAGCGACCAGTTTTTGGCCGTCATCCGCGACCACGCCCGCGAAAACGGACTGACGGAACGGCCTATTCCTACGCGTCGGATGGAGAGAGACCGCCCAGCACGAGGCATGGGGTCAACCTATGAGGAGACAAAGAAGCTGCTCTTGCAAAAGTTGTCCATCAGTGCGATCGCTGAACGCCGTGGGTTCTCCGACGGTACAATCATCGGTCACCTGGCACATCTGGTCGGGGCAGGCGAGAAGCTGGACATTGACCATCTGATGCCCCAGGCGGAGCGCTTCGCAAAGATCAAGACGGCGTTTCAAAATTCCGGCAGCCTAACCTTCCTTACACCGGTCCGGGATTTGCTGGGCGAGGAATACTCTAACGAAGAGCTCAGGCTGGTACGGATACATCTGCGACAAGCACAATGAGAAGGATTCCTTCAAAAGGGAACACGATCCATGTCCAGCGTTCACCGTGACGGGTTCATACCCGTCGCCAAGGTCTCGGAGCTGTCCCCGGGCCAGATGCAGTGGGTAGTGGTGGACACGGAGCGGTTGCTACTGGCCAACGTTACCGGGGTCATTTACTGCCTCAGCGACGTGTGCACCCACCAGCAGGCATCTCTGGCCAGGGGCATCCTGGAGGGCCACGTGGTCACGTGTCCGCTGCACTTCGCCCAGTTCGACGTCCGGACCGGTGAGTTCCTCATCGGGCCTGCGACGGATGACGTTCCCTCCTACGAGGTATTGGTAGATGGAGACACAGTGTACGTAAAGCTGTGATGGAGCGTTGGCGTTATGCCGGCGAGAACGGGCGAGGACTATATCAGGGGGCTGAGCGAGCGATCCAAGGAAGTGTGGATTCAGGGTGAGTAGGTCAAGGACGTGACCACACACCCCGCCTTTCGCAACGGCATCCGCTCGGTGGCTGGCCTCTACGACAGCAACGACACCGAATCCGTGATGCAGCGGGTACACGACTACCTGGATAGGTCCGATTAGTGTATGTTTAACTAACATCCCACCAAGGGAGCGGCTGGAAACTCGTGTTAGGGCCGGATGGGGAGGAAAACCGAGGTGGGGTGAGGTTAGAGGGTGGCGGCGTGCAAACACGCAACATAGGCTTGTAAGGAGGTACGGAATGATCGACCTTATAGTTAGGGGCGGGCAGGTGGTCACCCCTTGGGGGGTGGGCGGATGGGACATCGCGGTTCAGGGCGAAAAGATAGTCGCCGTGGCGGAGCAGGGCTCCCTGCCCGACGATGTCGGTCGAGTGATCGATGCCACAGGGAAAGTCGTAGTGCCCGGGGGTATAGAGCCCCACGCCCACGTGGCGTCCCCTGTTCCCGGGCACCCGGAAGCGGAGTCCTCCCCGCCGGAACCGGTCAGCCGGGCGGCCCTTTTCGGAGGCACCACCACCCTGACCGACTTCGCGCTCCAGGGCCGAGGCGTGGACGTAATCCAGGCTTTAGAGGAGCGGAGGTCCCGCTGGCGCGGCAACTCATACTGCGACTACTCCCACCACCCTACCCTGCTGGGGGAAATCTCGTCCAACATCATCGGCCAGGCGAAGGAAGCTATCCAGGCTGGGTACCCTACCTTCAAGATATTCACCACCAACATCCGCGCCGATTCCCATCTGCTGGAGGGCGATCGCCGCATGGTGGGCACGGGTTCCCTGTCGGCGATGATGGAGCAGAATGCGGCCAACGGTGGGATGATGTTCATCCACTCCGAGGACGACGACATCGTCCAGTACATGTACAGAAAGCTCACCGAGGAGGAGCGCGTCCAGTGGTACAACATCCACGAGGTGCACAATAACATGTCCGAGGACGTCTCTTTCCGGCGGGTGCTGCGGGTGGCCGAGTGGACGGGGGCCGCGGTGTACTTCGTCCATATTAGCGCCAGGGAGGGGGTCAACGCCGTGCGGGAGGCCAGGGGAAAGGGCCTGCCCATCTATGGAGAGACTCTGCACAACTACGTCAGCTTTACCGCCGAGGACTACAAGAAGCCCGACGGACCCAAGTACCACACCTATCCCTCCCTCAAGTCTGAGGATGACCGGCTGGCCCTGTGGGACGGGCTGCTCAAGGGTGGCATAAACAGCATGGCGACCGACGGCTCCTGCACCGATTTCTCCATGAAAATTGCTGGCAAGACCATTCACGATGTCACCGGAGGCCACCACGGCATAGAGACCCGGATGGGTATCACCTACAGCGAGGGTGTGGCCAAGCGGGGCATGTCCCTCGAGCGGTTCGTGGACGTGACGTCAGCCAACGCGGCGCGGATCATGGGCTACTACCCCCGGAAGGGCGCAATCGCTCCAGGCAGCGACGCCGACATAGTGCTCATAGACCCAGGTGTTCGCAAGACCCTGTCCCTGAGCGACCTCCACCTGGGCGACTACAGCGTTTGGGATGGCTGGGACATCGCCGGATGGCCCGTGACCACCATCCTGCGGGGCAAGGTAGTGGTGGAAGGCGGCGAGTTCTTCGGCACCCTGGGCGCCGGCCAGCTCATCCCTAGAAAAATCGCCGCAGACATACTGGGCCGGCCTGCCTGCTAGAACGCCGTTGAATAGCTTCCCCTGGTGCGGTGTGAAGGTCGGTGTCAGTGCCTCTGAGGGAGCAGGGTAAGGACACTCATGGCGGGTCGGGGCCTCTGGCCGAGCACCGTTGACTCGCTCTCTAGGGTCGGGCTCAGCGGCCTGTCCCAGGGCAGGCGGTTGCGGAACGCGGTATTGGAGGCTAAAATGTCATCTGTTGAATTTCCATACAAGGAGGGTAGTACACCATGCTGAACGGCCTCTTTAAGGTTGTAAACCGGTTCTTCCCGGCTCGGATAGCCCACGCCCACTGCGATATTCCATGCGGAATTTACGACCCCATAGCAGGCAAGATCGCGGCCCAGACGGTGCTGAAGATGGTCATGAGAATACAGGCGTTGGAAAAACCTGGCCCCAGCGACGCGGCAGACAAATGGTCCACCTATCAGAACACCCTGGGCCGGTACATCACGGTCAAGGAAGAGCACGCCGAGCTGTGCAAGAAAGAGCTGGATATACTGTGGCACGACTACTTCAGGCCGGACCACCTGGAAAAGTACCCTGACCTCCACGTTCTCGTCTGGCAGGCCAATAAGCTGTCCTCCAGGAACAAGCAGAACGTGGACCTTCAGGCGGCCAAGGACCTGGTCGGCTCGGTTGACAAGATCGCCGAGATCTTTTGGGCTACCAAGAACGTCACCTACAAGGACGAGGTGGCCGAGGCCCGCTTCGGGACGTAGGAGATACCTTCTCCAAGTAACCCGACCGATGCCACGCATGCTGATAGACGTCGCTGGCTGGTATTAACTCTACGGCCGCGGACGGGCACGTTAAGGTCGCGCCAATGAGGTCAGAGGGCATATCCATCCCCGGCCGCCGCTCCACCTGGGTGGGACTCCTGCTGGGGGCGCTACTCAATATCGGCCCGGTCTATAAGCTGGCAAACTTCCTAACCGCCGTCCGGTACGTGGTCCATGGCGACAGCATGCAGCCAAATTTTGCCCGGAACGAGTACGTGCTGGTCAGCCGCCTGGCCTACCTACGGGGTCGCCCTGCGCGCGGCGACGTCGTGGTGGTGCGCCATCCCAGACAGCGGCACCGAAACTACATCAAGCGTATCGTGGGACTACCCGGCGACCACGTCCGAGTGCAGGGAGGGCGTGTCTACATTGGTGGCGGGCTGCTTCAGGAGCCGTATCTAAAGTTAGCGGGATTGGACCGGGGCAACCACAACCCCGGCCGCGGGCAGGGCTGCGACCCGGGTACCGGAGATGCGCCGGATGGACCGTTCGGGGACTGGTTCCCCGGCGACGACCAGTACTTCGTAATGGGAGACAACCGGGAACACAGCGACGACAGCCGTTCCTTCGGGCCGCTGGACAGGGAACTGATCGTAGGTAGGGCCTGGATACGTTACTGGCCGCGCGCCGCCTGGGGATTCATCCGCTAGGCGGCCGGTCAGTACTTGAACTCCTCCCGAACGGGACTGAATATGTCCAGGACGCGGACCGGCGAGCGTCCAGACCTGGCCCAGTGCTCCACCCCGCCCGGGATTATATAGACATCTCCCGGCCTCAGCAGCCTGGACGTCCCGGCGATGTTCATCTCCAGCTCCCCCTCCAGCAACATGCCTCCCTGCTCGTGGGGGTGCGTGTGGTTGGGCACCTCCGATTCGATATCGAACTCCACGATGGACAGCAACATCTCGTCGCCCCAGAAAGTTCGAGTCCTCACTCCGGCCGCGAGCTCCTTGGTGCCCCTTTCCTTTGGGTCGTGAAAATACATGGAAGCCCTCCCGCATGCGCTCAACAATCAGATAGAATTAAGATGGCACGTGCATATGTTCCTGGGTCCTATTTAACCACGTTCCGGCTGTCCCCGCGAGCGCCTGCTTGGCCGCTACTCACGGCCTCCGCAGTACCGGGCAAGGGCCGCACATCACAGGGTCTCCAAAGCATGGTCCGCCGTTGCCGAGGCCCAATGTGTGGGTTATAATTGGCCAACAAAAGTCCGGGCGCAATGACGGAACATGCACGGGCAGAGGCATACGCCGCCCCGTGTAAGGAGGCACCAGTGGAGAATAGCGAGGCCCAACACGTAAACGAATTTACCAGTCAATTCGGGTTTCCCAACGAGAGGGCGGGGACGAAAGTCAAGGAGTTCATGTCTGGGCCCGTCCAAGAGTTCATCGCTCAGTCGTCGTTTCTGGTCATGGCCTCCAGCAACGCCCAGGGGAAATGCGACGCCTCGCCCAAGGGAGGCAAGCCAGGATTTGTTAGGGTGTTGGACGACCGCCACCTGCTGGTGCCCGACGTCGCCGGAAACAAGCTTTTTCAATCCTACCTGAACATGGCGGAGAATCCCTCCGTCGGCATCGTCTTCTTCATTCCCGGCTTGACTGACGTGGTCCGGGTCAACGGGAGTGTCACCATGGTCGGCAGGGACGACCTGGACCGCCACAAGGTCGAGGACTCGATGTACAATCCCGACGGCGACAGGGGCGTGCAGCAGGGCATAATCGTCGAGGTGGAGGAGGCCTACGGCCACTGCCCCCGCGCCTTGAGCTACTCCGATTTCTGGAATCTGGAGGAGATAGGCCGCAGGAAGGGCACAGCCCACTCTGTGCGTATGAGGCCCGCGCCCACCCCTTCCAAGATATCGTCGTGACCCAAAGCCGGCGTGCCCTAGACCTCCAGCATATCGAGCCACCCCGCCACTTACATCGGACATAGGATTACTTCCTCTCCCCCGGTGGGAAGGGGGACCGAGAGCCTGTGCCGGGCGTGCCGAAGGATGAGGGGGGTGACCACCCCCATCCTAACCTTCCCCCAATGAGGGGGAAGGAACTGCTCTCCTCCATCCCCGCGGAAGGGACACAGCAGACCTCAACCCAGTCCTGAAGGAGTTGCCATGGAGAAGTCGGACATACCTTTCCTGTCGGCCAGTGAGCTTTCCAAGCTTATCCAGAGGAGGGAGGTATCTCCAGTTGAGGCGGTACAGGCCTACCTGGAACGCATTGACGCCGTGGACGGCAAACTGAACTCCTACATCACGGTATGCCGGGAGGAGGCCCTACAGGCTGCCAGGGAGGCCGAGCGGAACATAGCCGGCGGCAACTATCTGGGGCCCATGCACGGAATTCCCGTGAGCGTGAAGGACCAGTTCAACACCAATGGAATTCGCACCACCGGCGGCTCCACGATCCTTGAGGACTTTGTGCCCCACGAGGACGCTACCGTGATATCCAACCTCAAGGAGGCTGGTGCCATCCTGCTGGGCAAGCTGAACATGAGCGAGTTCGCCATGGGCGACGCCCTCGTCTATCCCTTCGGGACTCCCCGCAACCCCTGGGACCTGGAGAGGACGCCCGGCACCTCCAGCGGTGGCTCCGGAGCGGCCACGGCCGCGTTTTTGTGCGCCACATCCCTGGGAGAGGACACCGGCGGCTCTATAAGGGGCCCAGGCGCATTCTGCGGCGTGGTGGGGTTGCGCCCAAGCTACGGCAGGGTGAGCCGCCATGGAATGCTCGGCGCGGTCTGGTCAATGGACATCGGTGGGCCCATCTCCCGCACGGTCGAGGACTGCGCCATGACCCTGGGCGCCATCGCGGGCCACGACCCCCATGACCCCTACACCTGGGACGCCCCGGTCCCGGACTACGCTCGGGCCCTGGACGGCGATATAAGAGGCGTGAAGGTGGGGGTCATATCGGAGCGGGTACACAACGAGGGGGTCGAGCCGGATATAACGGACGGCGTTGTCAAGGCCATCGCCCACCTCGGGGAACTGGGAGCGGCCGTGGAGGACGTGTCACTCCCTCTGGCCCCATACAGTGCCTTCATCTACACCCCCATCGCCCAGACGGAGATAGCTGCCGTGCACCGACCCTGGATTAAGGAGCGTCTGAAAGACTACGACCACAATATCCAGATCCGGCAGCTGGTGGGCAGCATCATGCCGGCCCAAGCGTATTACAAGGCCCAGAAGCTGCGTGTGCTGCTCCGACGGCAGGTCCTGGATGCATTGGAAAAGGTGGACGTGCTGGTGCTTCCAGCTTCGTCTATCTCGGCCTCAAAGCTACGGACCAGCGCCGGAATAGGAAGCAAGGAGGAGGTCAGGGCAGACCATTTGGGACGGAGGAGTTTCACGACGCCCTTCAACCTGGCCGGAGTGCCGGCCGTATCCATCCCATGCGGCTTCACCTCCTCGCAGCCCCCTCTGCCCATGGGCCTACAGATAGTGGGACGGGCCTTCGACGAGGAGACCGTGCTGAAAGTGGCCCATGCTTACGAGCGGAGCACCCCCTGGCACACCATGGGGCCTCCAATTTAAAGAGAAATGGATGGTGCTCAGGCCGGGTCCCCATGGGACGCCAGGGTGGCCGCCAGGGCCCTTGTTACGTTGCCCAGGAACCCGTAGTCCAAGGTACCCGGAGTGTCCGACGCACGATGGTAATGGGGGTTGCGAAAGTTTGCCGTGTCTGTGATCATGATGGCCGGGATGCCCGCCAGCCAGAAGGGAGAGTGGTCACTACGAAAGATGTCCGGCAGTAGCAGCATCCGCAGGTTCGGGACCCACTGCCCTGCGGTACGCTGGAATATGCGGCCTATTCTAATGCTGGGCCCCCGCGCCACCACCGTAACGAAGTCCCCGCGGAATTCCCTCCGCCGCACCCTATCGTAGATGCGGGGAAACAGGAACCGGAACCCCGGGGGATGGACCTGGGTCCCCGGACCGGAGGTGTAGCCCACCATTTCCAGGTTGTACACACCCTCGTAGACGTCCTTCCCGCCGCGTCTGCCCACCCTTTTCGACAGGTCTCGGACGAAGGCGGTGCTGCCCAGCAGCGCCCCACCCTCCGGCTGCTTCTCCTCCATGTCGAAGGCCACAAAGTCGACCGCCCTCTCGGGCCTCGCCTTTGAAAGTACGCGAGCACATTCCAGCATCGCCGCCAGACCGCTGGCGTTATCGTCGGCCCCCGGCGACCCTGACACCGTGTCGTAATGAGCGGAAACCAGGAGGCGACGGCCCGTTCCGGCAGAGCTCCCTGTCCCGCAAGGCACCGGGTCCAGCGAGCCAATGACGTTTACTCCCTGGCGGAGACTCGCATCGAAAGTCTGACGCCTGGTCTCCAGCCCAAGGCATTCAAGCTGGCTGAATACGTACTCTGCCGCCTCTCCGTGGTGCGCCGAGCTACCCTGGGCGCGACGCTCACCACTGGCCAGGAATTCCACATGCCCTCGCAGCCTACCCTCGTCTACAAGACCGACCAGGGTTGCTACCTCCTCCGGCCCCATGGGCACCCCCGCAAATAGAGTTACCGCGGCGCAACGGACCGCCACCGTGTCAAATACCCAGCAGTCTCCGGGGTATAATACCAGATGAGGTTCCCCCACCGAAGGAGTCCAGTTTTGACCGATCTTGAAGGGCTGAACCGCGAGATTATCACCTGCACCAGGTGCCCCCGTCTGGTGGAATACCGTGAGATGGTGGCCCGGACCAAGAGACGCATGTACCGGGAGTCCGAGTACTGGGGGCGGCCCTTGCCTGGCTTTGGAGACCCCGGAGCCAGGGTAGTGCTGGTGGGCCTGGCCCCGGCAGCCCACGGCGGAAACCGCACCGGCCGCATGTTCACGGGAGACCGCAGCGGCGACTGGGTATACGGTACCCTGCACAAGTTCGGGTTCGCCAACCAGCCCACGTCAGCTCACCGTGACGACGGCCTGGCCGTGAGGGACGTTTATGTCACGGCCGCCCTGCGCTGCGCTCCGCCGGCCAACAAGCCCCTCCGGGAGGAACTCCACGCCTGCCGGCCGTATCTTGTACGGGAGCTGAGACTTCTCCAGAGGATGCGGATAGTGGTGGCCCTGGGGAAGATCGCCTTCGACTCCTATCTGGCCGCATGGAGCGAGCTCGCGCCCTCGGGTAAGCACCTCCCAACACCGCGGCCTCGCTTCGGCCACGGGGCTGCCCACTCCCTGCCCGACGGAGTCCGGCTCATTGCCTCGTACCACCCCAGCCAGCAGAACACCCAGACGGGCCGCCTCACCCGGGAGATGTTCGAAAACATTTTCGCCACCGTTCGCCTTACGTTGGACCAGGCATGAACGAGGACTCCCAAACGTCGGAACACTAAGGCGTGCCCTGCCTCTGAGGAGAAGTCCACCGGTCTATATTGAAGTCCGGCAGGAGGGTGGCACGGGCCGGGGATCCCCAAGCAGCAGGAAAAGCCAGGAGCCCAGGAAGCTGAGCACCGCCAGAGTGATGAACGGCACGTTATAGCTTCCGGTGAAGTCGAACATGTACCCGGCAAAGATGGGCAGGGCGAACATGAAAATGTTCTGGGGCATCATGCTCATTCCGGTTATGCTGGCGAAGGCCCTGCGGCCGAAGTAGACGCCCCGGATGGCCGTGGTAAGCGGCATACGACCCCCGAAGCCGATTCCCGCAAGCACCGCGTAGAGAAAGGCCAGGGGGGCGCTGTTGCTTAGCAGAAGGACGACGATGGCCACCGTCTGGATCATAGAGAACCAGAAGATGGCGACTCGAATGGGCACCCGGTCCCCTATGTAGCCTGCCGTAAGGGTAGATACCGCGGCCACCGCCAGGTAGGTGGACACTACCCAACCGACGGTCTGCAAGGGGAGCCCCCGGTCCAGGTTAAGCATAGGACCCAGGTGTACCATCAGGGTCACAATGACGGTCGAGGAACAGGAATGGCCTATAGTGATCAGCCAGAAGGCCCGGGTGCGTACGGCCTCCTGCCAGGTGAATCCCCATTCCGCCGGCCTCGACTGCTGGGTATCCGCCGGGGCTGCCGATGACTCCGGTCCCCCAAGCGGACCTCCATCGGGACGCAGCCCATAGTCTTCGGGCCGGTTACGTATCACGCGGGATATTGGTAAGGCCAGAACGATGACCAACACGCCGATCCCCGCCGCCACGGCCCGCCAGCGGTCCCCCGGCTCTATGCCCCAGGCCAAGAGTGGCAACAGCAATATGCCGGCGGCGGCAGACAAAGACATCGCCCAGGACAAGGCCGTAGCCCGCCGCCGCACGAACCAGTTGTTGAGAACGGTTGTCACGGGCAACCAGGTGCCCACCCCCGCCCCCATGCTCATGACGAGGAAGGCAAGGTAGAACTGCCACAGATTATGGACCTGGCTGAACAGGAGGAAGCCGGCGCCCATGGTCGTCATACCGATCAGCACCATCGTCCGCGGCCCCATTTTGTCGATGAGATAGCCGGCCACGGGACCCATGACGGTGCCCTCCACCCGCGTAAGGGAGAAGGCCCACGATATTTGCGCTCGGCTCCAAGCAAAGCGGCTCTCCAGCACAGGAAACCAGGCTGCCATACCGTAGAAGACAGGAACGATGGCTGTGGTCATCACCAAGGCAGCGACGCCCACCAGCCACCACCCGTAGTAAAGGCCCCCTACACGTTTAAGGGGGCCCAGATGCTCGCCTAATTGTGCCAAGGCACCGCTCCACGCCATTCCACTACACCCGCGAGCACCCTGTGCCGCCGGTACGCGGGTATAAATTATGCCACCCCCCAGGGGTGGTCGTCAGTGGACCGTCCAACGACTGGCTCAATCGTCCCAAGTCTATTCCACCATAAATTATCCTATTCCTCCCAACCCCGGTTGGCAACCTCTCCCCGTGGCATTCTCTTGACAAACCATCCTGGCTCCGCCAAACTTCAGCTTGTCCACCGCGGCCTGCTGCGGGCGTTGATTCCTTCACCGGTGCAAATACACGACCGACAGTGCGGCCAGCCCTTTACGGCAAGAGGGAGTAGCTACATGACGACGACACAGAGCTGGACGGAAGAGTACGTCGAGGTAGCGGGAGCTAGAACTCAGATACTGAAGGGGGGCAGGGGAGCGCCCCTCATGATCCTGCACGGGGCCCGGGGCAATCCTGGCTGGATGGCCTACCACGAGGCCCTGTCTCAGCATTTCACGGTGTATGCCTCATCCCATCCCGGCTACGACGGGTCGGAGCGGCCGCCCTGGGTCGGCACCATTACCGACGTGGCCCACTTTTATCTCGCGCTACTGGACAAGATGGGGCTGGAGAAGGTGTCTCTGATGGGATTCTCGATGGGGGGCTGGATAGCGGCGGAGATAGCGGCCATGTGTCCCCATCGGCTCAAGGGGCTTGTGCTGGTGAATGCGGTGGGCATCAAGCCCCAGGTGGGGGCGATCGCCGAGGTGCTCATGGTATCCCCAGAGGACACGCAGAAACTCGCCTATTACGACATCAGCAAGGCACCCACGCCGGAGGACCCCACGCAGGAGCAGCAGGACGTCCTGTGGCGCAACAGGGAGATGGCGTCCCGCCTCTGCTGGAAGCCGTACATGCACAACCCCAACCTGCCGGACTACTTGAAGCTAGCACGATTGCCCGCCCTAATCATCTGGGGACGGCAGGACGGCATAGTCCCGCTGACCTGCGGCGAGATATACCACCAGGTCCTGGAAGGCTCCATCCTCAACGTCATAGACGAGTGTGGCCATTCCCCCCAGATCGAGAAGCCTCAGGAGTTCCTCGACGCGGCCCTGGGCTTTCTCTCGAAGCTATGATGGCCGTGTTGGGCCGTGCTATACTACAGCAAATCCCACTCGGGAGGTAGCGATGGTTGAGCAGCTACCACGACCCAAGGACAAGGTAGAGGTCTACTGGTTCTCGGAACAGCCCTACGGCCCCGTCGGCGACGAAGACCTGGAAAAGTACGATTCCGGGCGCCTTGGGTTCCCCAACACCTACTTCGACCCGCAGAAAGCCCACGTACTGTATAACGAGTACCACGAGCAGTACATCCTGGCCGACGAGGTCGGCTTCGACGGTATCATGAGCAACGAGCACCACGCCTCCTACTGGTGCATGAAGCCGTCGGTGAACCTGGATGCCGCGGTCATCTCCAAGATCACCAAGAACACCAAGATAGCCATCCTGGGAAACATTATCGCCGTCAATGACCCCATAAGGATGGCCGAAGAGATCGCCATGTTGGACTGCTACTCGGGCGGAAGGATCATCTCGGGCTTCGTCCGGGGCACCGCCGTTGAGACCCTCTTGAGCGGTATCGACCCCAACGAGAACCGGGAGCGGTTCGAGGAGGCCCACGACCTCATCATCAAGTGTTGGACCGAGCCGGGCCCGTTCCGCTACGAGGGCAAGTATTATCAGTACAGGGCGGTAAACCCGTGGGTGCTGCCCATGCAGAAGCCTCACCCCGACATCTGGTTCCCCGGAACGGGCAGCCCCGAGAGCGTGGTGTGGGCGGCCAAGCACCAGCACCCCTATATGAACCTCGGCGCCATCGTGGACACCACCGAGTGGTTGAAGCAGGTCTACATAGATACAGCACGCGAGGTGGGATTCAAGGCCGGGCCGGAGCACTTCGGCTACCTTCTGCGGGTTCTGGTAGCGGACACCGACGAGAAGGCCGAGGAGATCGGACGGACATTTATGTGGACCATAGGTCACCGCAACCGGGGACCCAGGGAGCATACCGACCCGCCCGGTTACCAGTCCCGCGAGGCCGTTAAAGTCAAGGCTCAGCGCCCCACAGGCAACGTGGTCGGCTCTGGGGGTCTGGGGGTCGGGGGGTCGGGGGGTCGGGTTGTCCTATGAGCAGCTCCAAAAAGTCAACAACATCATAGTGGGTACCCCGGAGACGGTGACGCGGAAGCTATCGGACGTCATAGACCGCCTCAGCCCCGGTTACCTGCACATCTACGGCAACGAAGGGGACATGGCCCATGCGGACGTGATGCGGTCCATCGAGCTGTTGGGCAAAGAGGTCATCCCGGCCCTGCACGAGATCAAGCTCCAGCCCTACGAGTAGGGACGCTAACCAGACGTACCGATCACGTACGTTGATTCCTGCTTCAGTCGCGGCGGCACGGAGAAGAACACGGACATTCCCGTGAGTACTCCTTCCCCCCTTGTGGGGGAAGGTTAGGATGGGGGGGTATCAGCCCCTCTCTGACTCTATCTCGTCTAAGGGGGAGAGTAAATCCTCTCCCCTCGATGGAGGAAGTTTAGGGCCTCCCCTGAGCCTGTCGAAGGGATGGGAGTGATTACCCTCCTCATCCATCGGCAATCTCAGGACAAGCCCCCGGTCCCTCAAGAGCCAAATACCGGAGGTTGACATGGCGGTCAAGATGTCTGACCTCATCACGGAGCAGGAACCCGAACAACTGGCAACCGGATTTCAGTTTACCGAGGGACCCGTTTGGCACCCAGACGGGTACCTCCTCTTCAGCGATATCCCTGCCAGCACTATCTACCGCTGGAGCCCGGGCGGAAGGACAGAGCCTCACATCACTCCAAGCCGCCAGTCCAACGGCCTTACCTACGATCGCCAGGGGCGGCTGGTCGCCTGCGAACACGAGGGCAGGCAGGTGTCCCGCATGGGGTCCAACGGGCGGATGGAGACCATGGTAGACCGTTACCAGGGCAAAAGGCTCAACAGCCCCAACGACGTGGTAGTGCACGCCAGCGGCAGTATCTACTTCACCGACCCCCCCTACGGAATCCTCCCCGACCTGGGGGAGCTGGGCTACTTCGGGGTCTATCGAATCGGCACAGATGGCGCCCTCACCTTGCTGGTATCCGACTTCGTTCGCCCCAACGGCCTGGCGTTTTCTCCCGACGAGTCGGTCCTCTACATCGACGACTCCGACCGCCGCCACATACGGGCCTTCGACCTTCGGCCCGACGGCTCGCTGGCAAACGACCGCGTCTTCGTGGACATGGAGGTGGAGGCCGAGGGTAGCCCAGACGGGATGAAGGTTGACGTGGAGGGTAACGTCTACTGTACCGGCGGGGGAGGCCTATGGGTGGTGGACCCCAGTGGCCGGCACCTGGGCACCTTCTCGTTCCCCGAGCTACCGGCAAACGTGGCCTTTGGTGGGCCGGACAACCGCACCATCTACGTGACTGCCCGTACCTCCGTCTACAGCATCCGCGCCAATGTCGCCGGCATGAAGGTGTTCTGACTCCATTGGATGCCTTTTATCTGGGCTGAGGAGGACGGACCAGACCCCGCAGCCAGACGCACAGCAGGTCCACCCCGATGACAAGAATAACGTACCAGATAAGCAGCAGGGCCACGTCGGTGTAATGGAAGAAGCTCATGCTAAGGCGAAAGTCCCGCCCCAGCCCCCCGGTGCTGACGAACCCGACTACGATGGTGGTACGAATCACCACCTCCCAGCGGTACAGCAGGTAGGTAGTGAACTGGGGCATTATCTGGGGAAGTATGGCGTAGGCCAGCATCTGGAATCCCCCGGCGCCCGAAGCGCGTAGGGCCCGGGCGGGGCGCATGTCCACGTCTTCCACCAGCTCGGCTGACAGCTTGCCCAGGATGCCGTAGTTGTGTAGCCCCAGGGCAAGGGCTCCCGGTAGTATGCCGGGAGAGAGAAAGAAGACGATTATCATGGCCCAGACAAGCTCGGGCACTCCCCGCAGGAAGACAAATACGCCTCTAGACCCGAAGTACAGGGCCTTCCAGCCGAGCGAGCCCCGACGGGTCGGGGCCAGCTCCCCCGTCGCCACGTTGCGTGCCGCGGGCAGGAAGGTAAGCAGCACGCCGGCGCCGGCGAAAGAGATGGCCAGAATGCTCATCGCCAGGGTCTGGGAGGCCAGCACTCCGGCATGGGCCCATTCTCCCAGGTCCAGGAAGGCGGGCCGGACGCCAGAGCCTTTCCCCACCAGCTGTCCCAACCAGTCGCGAGCCCTGGACCACGTCTCCCCAGAGAACAGATCCTGGAAACCGCTGTCACCGCCGAACAGGATGAATCCCCACGATGCAACGGCCAGGATGGTGAACCCGATGAGGGACAGGCCAACCGGGCCAATCCGGGTCCCACCTACAGGTACACCCCAGCCAGCTCTGACCGGCCCAGTAACTCCGGCGGGATCCACGCCTGCATTCACGGGCCCAGATGCCTCCGCACGACGGTGCTCCAGACGTCCACCACGACGATCAGGCTAACCAGGAATATGAGCAGCGTCCACACCTGCCCATAATGCAGGTCGTCCAGGGAAAGCTGGATCTGGTAGCCCAGGCCGGAGATGCCCACGAAGCTCATTATTGCGGCCGCCCGAACGGCACACTCGAAACGGTAGAAAGTGTAACTGGCCATGTCGGGCAGTGCCATTACGAGCCCGCCATAGAGGAGCACCTTCCACTCCGAGGCGCCCGAGGCCCTGAGCGCACGCAGCGGCTCCGGGGGAACGTCGTTGAGGGTATCGGAGTAGATGCGGCCCAGGATGCCCCCATAGGGTATTGCCAAGGCAAGTATGGCAGCCATGGGGGAAAGCCCCACGGCCGCCACGAAAAGCCAGGCCCAGACCAGCTCGTGGATGGACCGGGTGGCCGCCAGGAACCCCCGAGTGCCCAGGACCACGGGCCACCGCACCCTCGCCGACCTGGTAAGCACTCCGGACGCCACCACCCCCAAGGGCAGCCCCAGGGCCACCGCCAGCGTGATGCCGGCCACGGCGTAGGCGATCGTGTACCAGCTGGCCTCCAGGCCGGTCTTGAGGAACGAGGGCGAGAGTTCCAGGCTGAACAGGGCGGCAAAGAAGTCCCACGCCGCCGAAGCGCCGCCTGTATGTACCAGGGGGCCGCCCCAGTCCACCTCCCACAGGCTCCACCCCAGGGCGCCTAACAGCAGTACGGTGAGCAGGCCGCGGCTCTCAAGGCCTGTCCTGATTGCGGTCGATGGGAAGGCCGGCCTAGTCGTCACCCTTGAGTCCCTCGATATCGTACAGGCGTTCCAGCATCTCGTCCGTCATTTTGTGGACTGGCAGGTCAAACTGGAGCTCCCCATTGCGCAGCCCTATGGCCCTGGAGAAGTAGCTACGGGCGAGCTGGATGGAATGGAGGCTGGCCACCAACGTACGCCGCGACTCGCCTACGACCTCGCTGAGTAGCCTCATCAGGTCTTCCGCTCTGGCGGGGTCCAGCGAGGCGACCGGCTCATCCGCCAGGATGGCCCTGGGGGACTGTACCAGCAGCCGTGCCATGGCGACCCGCTGTTGCTCTCCTCCGGACAGCCGGGATGTCCTCTCGTAGGCTTTGTTGGCTATCCCAAGTTTTACCAGTGCCTCCTCTGCCAGGTACCGTTCCCTGGGAGAGAGGAGAGACAACAGAGCACGAAGGGTACTCCACTGGCCCAGCCTGCCGGCGAGGACGTTGTGCACCACGGCCAGGTGAGGGACGAGGTCGAACTGCTGGTGCATGACCCCGACCAAACTGGCGAGCTTGCGGCCCGCCCCCAGGCTGGCAAGGGGGTGGCCGTCGATGTGGATGGTGCCCTGGTCGGGCTGGATTACCCCACCCATGAGGTGGAGCAGCGTTGTCTTGCCGCCGCCACTGGGCCCGAGGATGGCCACCCGTTCTCCAGCACCTATCCCCAGGGAGAGCGGGCTCAGTGCAACGGTGCTGTGGTAGGCCTTCGACACGCCCTCCAACACGAACATGGGGGTGAGTCCGTCCGTAGCGTCGGTCATCGAATGATGTCCAGCCGTCGCGCCACCTCCTCGATGGCCAGGTAGTTGTCGTTGCTGCTGGCTATGAACCTCTCCGCCTGGAACAAGTCCAGAATCTTCTTGTGCTCTGGCTCCCGTGGGTCCATGGCCAGCAGTGCGCCCTGAACCCTATCTGTAAAGCCGTTGCCAAAGTCATCGTCGATATCGGCCCTGATGGTCCAGTTGTAGTCGAAGTAAGGTGGAGTCGTGTAGTATATCCTCACTTTGGACAAGTCTACCTTCCCCTCCGCGACCGCTCTCTGCCATACGGCCTCGTTGAGGGCGCCGGACTGGAACGACCCGCTCTCCACCAGCTTCCAGGTCTTGTCATGGGACCCCGAGTATCCCGGCCCTCCCCGGAACTGGCCCTCCGGGTCCACACCCGCTTGGGTAAGGTAATGGCGGGGCATCAAGTGGCCGGATGTGGAACTCTCGCTGCCGAAGGTGAAGGTGAGCCCACGCAGGTCATCCAGCGAGTCCACCTCCAGCCCTGATCGGACAATAAAGACCGAGCGAAACCGGGAATCTCTGGGCCGCTGGGCGATGGCCTTCGATTCCGGCGTGGCCACCCGCGCCTGCACTCCGGTGAGACCCCCGAACCACCCCAGCTGGACGTCGTCGTTCCTGAAAGCCGATACCAGGGCGGCATAGTTGACGCTGGGCACATACTTCACCTGCACGTCGAGTTCCCTGCTGAGATACCCGGCCAAGGTATCGAACCTTCGGACCAGCTTGGCGGCCTGCTGGTCCGGGATGCCGCCGATGTACAGGACAGGGCCTTTTGAGTCGCCTCCGCAGCCGGCCAGCACGGCGGCCATCACAAGTAGCACACAGAAAAACGGAAGGCGCGTGTATATTTCCACCCGAATCCGGGAGTAGCATAGCCAGCGCGGTGGTATCTTTGTCGTGCCAGCGCCAGGCAACACACGCACCCTCCTCGACCAACGAATATCCAGTGAAATGCCGGAACGCACACCAGGCGACTACGGGGAGTCGCATGCAGCACTCACGGTGTGCGGGCCTGGAGAGGACCGAAGGGCAGCGATGTGGCGCCGTGTGGGGTGGCCGTGGACTAGCTGCCGGGACGCCGACAGAGGAACCCTCCGCCTCTGACCAGGCGTCCGCTCAGGTGAAGCCGTCGTGAAATACCTGTAGAATCATCGAGCTAATAGGTGACATATATACGATAATAAATGTTCCCATTAATCACTGTCAATAGGCGTCCAGCCCATGTGCCCCGGCGGTGCCCGCTGTGCGGTCAAGGCCTGACAAGCCAAGATTATCGATGCCTTGCCATTAAATACGGCATATGGTATATAGACGATGAGGTGGCAAATGGATGAATTTAGGACAAAGATTGGACAAGGTGGAAGGATAGTCATCCCCGCAACATATCGGAAGATACTGGCAATCGAACCCGGCGACGAAGTTATATTGGTACTAACTGACGGTGAGGTACGAATTCTCACTCCAGACCAGGCGGTGAGGCGAGCGCAAGCCATAGTGCGGCATCACATCCCTGAGGGCCGAAGGCTCTCAGAGGAGCTCATCAAAGAACGTCGACTAGAGGCGGGCCGTGACTGAGGACCCCCGCCCACAAGAGCAGGGCCGGCGCGTGGTGGTGGATGCCTCGGCCATCCTTGCCCTCCTCAATTCGGAAACCGGCGCAGATGTGGTAGCCAAGGCGATACCGGGCGCGACCGTGAGCGCCGTCAACTTCTCCGAGGTAGTGGCTAAGCTGGGAGACGCTGGAATGCCCGAAGCTGCCATCCGGGAGTCCCTCGAGGGACTGGGTCTTGATGTAGTCGACTTCGACTTCCATCAGGCTTACGCAACGGGTCTCCTGCGCTCCATTACCAGGACAGCGGGCCTCCCCACGGGGGATCGGGCTTGCTTGGCCCTGGCCGAAAGGCTGGGGCTTCCCGCCCTTACCGCCGATGCAACCTGGGCAGCCGTGGGCGTGGGCATCGACGTGCGGATGATCCGCTAGATGGCCGACCAAATCAACGGATGGGAAACTGCCCCCTTTCCCCTCCACATTGGAAGGTTGGGATTGGGGATAACACCGGAGCCTTAAAGGGCGGCACGATGCGCCCACCTTCGGGCGTTGGCAGCAGATAAATCTGGCGCATAACCTGGCGCTCGCCCACTCGCGCTGGTAAGTCGCCGTAAAATGCTGTAGATTGGTACCGCCAGATGAGAGACTCTGGGAGGAGGCTATAGACATGGCGAAGGACGTCACCATATGCGTAGGGACCCTTGGCCAGGGAATCTGGCGGACCGGCGACGGGGGAAACTCATGGGCCAGAATTCGCAAGGGCATCTACGGAGAGTGCGCCGTGCGAGCCCTCGCCGTCCATCCCCGGGACTCCCGTGTAATGTACGCCGGCACCGACGTCGGCATTTACCGCAGCGAGACCAGGGGGGAGGGCTGGGAGATGCTGGACTCGCCAATGAATGAGATGCAAATTTGGTCCATCGCCATAGACCCCGTGGACCCGGACATCATCTTCGCCGGCACCAGGCCCGGAGCCCTGTTCCGCACGAAGGACGGAGGGCTAAAGTGGGACTCACTTTCGGTGGAGATCGCCGAGGAGTGCCCCGCCGTGCTCATTCCCAGGGTGACCGTTCTCGCTGGGGTGGCCCGGGAGCCCTGGTTGTTGACCCGGTGGACCACAACCACGTCTGGGCGGGGATGGAGGTGGACGGTGTGCGCCGCAGCCGCGACGGTGGAGATACCTGGGAGCTGGTCACGAACGGCGTAACCGACCCCGACATCCACAGCATGACCATCACTGTGGGACCACCCAAGACGCTGCTGACCGTCACCCCCCGGGAGGTCTTCTCAAGCACCGACGACGGGGACACGTGGCAGCCCGTAGGCGCTGGGAAGCAGGTATCCATTCCCCACTGCCGCATCGTGGCCGTGAAGCAGGACGACCCCCAGGTGGTCTACATGGGCAACGGGGAGAGCGCCTTCAGCGGCCAGGGGGCCCTACATCGCTCCCGCGATAGGGGGACGACATGGGAGCTCCTGCCCACCCCGGAGGAGCTCAACGGGACGGTATGGAATATCGCCACTCATTCCTCGGACCCCAGCTTCCTGCTGGCCAGCACCATCAACGGAGAGGTGTACGCCAGCGCGGATGCGGGCGACGCTTGGACCAAATTCTCCAGGGAATTCGGCCAGGTCCAGGGACTGGCCTGGGTGCCTAACTAACGCAGGCCGTTTGAGTGTCCCAGGGCCGCCCCGAAGGAATGACGGCGCCCAGATGGACACAGCCCCTTCGACACGTGACTTGGTGAACTCGTGGGCAGCTTGAGGAGAAGGATATGAGGCTGGACCCCATAAATCTGTTCGACTTCGAGGCCCGTGCTAAGCAAGCCCTGCCTCACCATATCTGGGACTTCATCGAGGCGGGGGCCTTCGACGAGATCACCACCAGGAGAAACAGGACCGCACTGAACGCCGTCGCCCTGCGGCCACGCTTTCTGGTAGATGTTTCGGACCGGGACCTGTCCACCACGATTCTGGGCCAGAAGGTCAGCTTTCCCGTGATGCTGGCTCCGGCCGGAAACCATGGGATAGCCCACCCGGATGGGGAACTGGCCACGGCCCGCGCCGCCGGGGCCGCCGGCGCCCTTATGGCCCTGAGCACCACCTCCAACTACAGCCTGGAGGAGGTGTCCAGAGTAGCGACGGGACCCCTGTGGTTCCAACTCTACCACCGGGGTTATGAGGTCACCAAGAACCTGGTCCGGCGGGCCGAGAAGGCAGGGTACGGCGCCATCTGCCTCACGGTGGACACCCCCCTTCCCGGCGCTAAGGAGCGAGATATTCGGAACCGGTGGGCGCGCCCACCTGGGCTGGAGATGGCCAGCTTCGTCGGCGAGGAGGCAGGTCTGGGGCTCGTATCAGGGACTCCCGAGGCCGCTAACTGGGACCCACCTCGTGTTCCCGCCCTGACCTGGTCCGAGCTGGAATGGCTCAAGTCCCTGACTTCCTTGCCCCTGGTGTTGAAGGGAATCAGGACGGGCGAGGATGCCCTGCTGTGCATCGAGCACGGGGTTGACGGCATCCTGGTATCCAACCACGGGGGCCGCCAGATGGATGGCACCCTATCCTCCATCGAGACGCTTCCCGAGATCGTGGAGGCGGTACAGGGACGAGCCGAGATCTACCTGGACTCGGGGATCAGGAGAGGTACCGACGTCCTGAGGGCCCTGGCCCTGGGTGCCCGGGGGGTGTTCATTGGCCGACCCCTCTTCTGGGGCCTGGCCGTGGACGGCGAGGGCGGCGTCCGGATGGTCCTCGAGCTCCTGCGCCAGGAGTTTGACCGGGCGATGGGGTTCTGCGGCGTCACCAACGTGGAAAGCGTTGACCGCGGGCTGGTGGCCCTGCCCGGCGAGGCTGGCTGGGTGCGCAGCTAACCCCTCGCCGCAGATCGCACCCCTCCACCTCGATCGGGGAGATTCCCCCTCACCTCAATCCTCTCCCACCAGGGCAGAGGAGGTTGTTTGTGTCCCTTCCCCCTCGATGGGGGAAGGTCGGGATGGGGGTAATGCCCCCACTCGACCCCTTCGACGAGTTCAGGGCGAGTGGTACCTTCGGAGAAATGAGATTACGAGGCCCGCTTCAGTTCCCTTTCCCGGAGCTCGACCCTGCGAATCTTGCCGCTGATGGTCTTGGGAAGCTCCTCGACGTACTCCACGGCCCGAGGATACTTGAAGGGTGCTGTGACGCGGCGCACGTGCTCCTGGAGGCTCAGGGTCAGCTCCTCGGAGGGGACGTAACCCGGCGCCAGGACCACGTAGGACTTGACGATGTTGCCCCGCATGGCGTCGGGGCTGGCCACCACGGCGGACTCGGCCACAGCGGGGTGCTCCAGCAGGGCGCTCTCCACCTCGAATGGGCCGATGCGGTAGCCTGCCGAGATGATGACGTCGTCGGCGCGGCCCACGAACCAGAAGTAGCCATCCTCGTCCCTATACGCCTTGTCCCCGGTGAAGTACCAGTCTCCCCTAAATGCGCCCTCCATCGCCTCGGCGTCCTTCCAGTACTCCCTCATCATGCCCGCGGGCCGCTGGGGCCTGACTCTGACGGCGATCTGGCCCTCTTCCCCCGAGGAAAGCTCCGTGCCGTCCTCATCCACGATGGCGATGTCGTAGCCGGGCATGGGCTTGCCCATTGAGCCGGGCTTAATAGGCAAGCAGCGGAAGTTGGCCACCAAAAGGACCGTTTCGGTCTGGCCGTAGCCGTCGTAGATGGTCAGCCCCGTGCCCTCCTCCCAGACCTTCATCACTTCGGGGTTCAGGGGCTCTCCGGCACCGGTGCAGTGGCGAAGGTCCCTGAGGTCGTACCCCTTCAGATCCTCCAACACCAGCATTCGATACGCCGTCGGCGGCGCGCAGAAGGTGGTCACGCCGTAGCTCTCCAGGATCCTCAGGGTCTGCGCCGGGTCGAACCTCCCCCGGGCGTTGTGTTGGAGTATGGCGGCGCCCTGGGTCCACTGTCCAAAGAGCTTGCCATAGGCCATTTTAGCCCATCCCGTATCGGAGATGGCCCACTGAATGTCCGTGGGCTTTATGTCCTGCCAGAACTTGGCCGTGAGTATGTGGGCTATGGCGTAGGATGCCTGGGTGTGGAGCACCATTTTGGGTTGGCCAACGGTCCCCGACGTGAAGTAGATCAGGAGGGGGTCGTCGCTGCGAGTGGACTCGACGCCCTCCAGATGGGCGGACTTTCGGGGAAGCTCCTCGTCGCAGTTCACCCATCCCCTTTTTGTCCCATCGACCAAGAGGATATGCTTCAGCGTCGGGCACCTGGGCGCCACCTCCTCTATCTTGGCGGCGTTCTCCAGATCGGTGACGGCCACGGTGGCCTCGGCGCGATTGAGCCGGTACTCGATGTCGTGGGGCGTGCACAGGGTGGTGGCAGGCATGGGCACCACTCCCAGCTTGGTCATCCCCAACACCGCCACGTACCATTGGGGGATCCTGGGCACCATAACGAAGGCGCGTTCGCCCTTGGCGACCCCAAGGCCCCGCAGCAGGTTGGCGAACTTGTTGGACAGGACCTTCAGGTCCCAGAAGGTGTGCTTTTCGGCGCTTTCGCCTGTCGGGGCCACGGAGATGAGGGCGAGCTTGGTGTGGTCCTCGGCCCACCTGTCCACTACATCGAACCCGAAGTTGAAATACTCCGGCACATCCAACGTGAAATTCCGCCGCGTTTCCTCGTAGTCAACCATATTTGGAGTCACATCTTTCATGGCTCCGCTCCTCCTAACATTCCCGCGTACGACGATCTTGGGTCGCAGATTACCAGGTTGTAGATAGGGACAGCGCGCCCGTGGCAGTGGGGAATCTCCGGTGCCCCATCACTTGCAGGCGACTCCACGGACGGCCCCGGGTTCCCTCAGATTCGACGCAAATTATAAGCCTTCGGCTGGAGGGGGTTCAACCGGGTCGGGAGAACCTCGCAGTGAACGGGGGACTGGGTAGGGTCCCGTAGACCACCGCGGCGAGCCCATACACGACTATCAGGATCACCAGCCCCCAGAAGTAGCTTTCCGTCTGGTCGAAGATCCAACCCACCAGCCACGGAGTGCCCATGCCCATGAGGTGGCCCGACAGGTTTTGAGACCCCCTAAGAGTGGCGAAGCTCTTGCGGCCAAAGAAATCTCCCAAAATGGCCCACGAAAGGAAGTTGCCTGTTTCCGAGAAGGCCAGCAGGACAATGAAAAGGGCCAGTGGCCATACCTGTCCCTTGCTGTAAAGCATCACCACCATGGCCAGGGCTCCTGCGACCATGCCTGCGGCAGTTATCCCCTGTTTGGACCATTTATCCCCCAGCCAGCCCACGAGAGGGTTGAAGACCAGGTTAGCCAGGGATATGAGCCCGATGAAGAGTCCCGCGGTCCTCAGACTCACTCCGCTCCACACCATCAAAGGGGCAAGGTGCCACCGAACGGCCGAATAGGCGCAGTCCCGCATGCCCGCGGCCAGAACCAAGAGCCAGTAAGCCTGGGTTCTGACCGCCTGCTTCAGGGTGTAGTCCGTCTCCGTATACGCCTGGCGACCGAACCTCCCCACCTTGGCCGCTCCAGGATCGCCGTATTCGTCCTCCCCCTCCTCCAGCTGCCCGGATCCCAGTCTGGCCGGCGGTAGTTCGGCAGGCCCCCTCTCGGCCATCGGGCCCGTGCTCTGGGGGGGTCGACGTATAAATAGAGATAGGGGGACTACGAGGGCCAGTATGACTATTCCGGAGATGAGGGCGGAGGTCCGCCACCCCAGACCGATCACCATCAGGGTCACGATAGGCGTGACGATGACTCCACCCAGGCTCTCACCCGTGGAGACGAGGGACATAGCCAGGGCCCTCTTCCTGCGGAACCACTGAGTTACGGCGGTCGAGCCGGCGTTGTTGAAGCCTATGCGGGAGCCCAACGAGAGGAGCAACGCGTAGACCAGCAAGAAGTAGAGGTAGCCGGTAGTAAAGTAGAGAAGAATGAACCCAATCCCCAATATCACTCCGCCGGCCGCCATCATGGCCCCGGGGCCCAGGCGGTCGGTAAGGTAACCGGAGACCGGGGCCTGGACTCCACTTGCGAACCTGCCCAGTAGCTCCGCCGTGGAGTATTTAGCGCTGCTGACGCCCAATCCCTGTTGAATGGGCAAGAAGTAGATGCTGAAGCTCCTCTGGAACGCGCCGTGTCCCAACGTATTGGACAGCAGGCTGACGATAACGATCCACCAGCCATAAAACATACCGGTGGGTACTTTCAAGGAGCTTCTTGGAGGTTTCATGTCCAAATCCAGGCCCGTCCGTGGACCTTCCATCGGCTAGCTTTTCAGGAACTCCAGGATCCTGGGGTTCACCTGTTGGGGCTCTTCCAGATGCATGAAGTGGCCGGTCCCCGGAACGACTACCTTTTCCAGAGCGCCGGTGAAATGCCGGTCCATGTCCTGAAACGCCTCCAGTCTGCGAGGACGGTCATGGGTGCCGTGCAGCGCCAGGGTCGGGACCGGTACCGGCGCGGTGCTGAGCCGTTCCTGGACCTCCTTAAGGGCCGGGTCATGGAGGGCACTGTTGAGGCTGTGGCGGTAGTAGGATAGGGCCGCCTCTACTACTCCTGGCACGCGAAAGGTGTCCTTGACGCCTCGCAGCACACCCTCTGGCATGTCCCAGTTGGGGGAGGCATCTCGCCACCAGGCCTCCAGAAAGGCAAAATCGTCATGGGCCACCGTCGCTTCGGCAGCGGGCAACTGAAAGTAGAACCCGTGCCAGGTACCCTTCAGATAGTGAAAGTTCCTGGACTCACCCGCGGCTGGGTGCGACGATGCTAACGTCACCAGCCTGCTAACCTTGCCCGGCTCGAGGACCGCCGCGCCGTAGACCGCTCGAGCCCCCCAGTCATGGCCGACGAGGGCGGCCCGCTCAGAGCCCAGGGCATCGATGAGCGCCAGCACGTCCATGCTCAGCAGGGCCGTCTGGTAGCGCCCATCCTTTGGAGCCTCGGTGGGCGCGTATCCCCGCATGAAGGGCGCCACACCCCTAAAGCCCGCCTGGGCCAGGTCAGGGAGAAGGTGGCGGTAAGTGTGGGCGTTGTCGGGAAAGCCGTGCATACACAACACGAGGGGCCCCTCGCCCATCTCCAGATACTCGAACCTGATGCCGTTGGCCTGGAGAGCGCCCGTCTTGAACTCAGCCATGCTGCCCCCTCGATTTCATTGAGTCGCTATCAGACCACGGCGATGGCCTCAATCTCCACCAGAAATTCGGGGGCGGCCAGCTCTGAAATCACCAGCAGGGTGCTGGTCGGCGGGTTGGAGTCCTTATACAGCTCGTCCCTCACCTTGCGCACCGCCCCTGAATATTGAATGCTGGTTATATAGGTAGTCGTCTTGACGATATTCTGGAGGTTGCCCCCCACTGACTTGACGGCTGCCTCCACATTGCGCCACACCTGCCTCACCTGCCCCTCGGGATCGTCCACTCCAGGACCACTGCCATCGCGGGCCCTCGCAACCTGGCCGGCGATGTAGACCGTGTCGCCCACCTTTACAACGTGGCTGTACCCCTGGGGTGAGCCCATGGTATCGGGATTTAGGTAACTCTTATCTGGCATTGCTCCTCCTTCCCCGTCTCTCCGCGGAAATGTCTTGCCACATCTTATCAAGTCCCCAGGGGATTTTCCACAGAATGGATAGCATACCTGATAACGCGTTGCCACTCCCGCAGCCCTGCCGTAGAATGACACTGTCACGTCGGAGCGGTGAGTTCCGACACGTAGAACATGCTGGTACATCGCTGGGGGAGGTAGATCCGTGGTCCGCGTCGCGGTACTGGACGACTATCAGGGAGTATGCCTTGAGATGGCCGACTGGACCGGCCTGCCGCCGGATACCGACGTCCAGGTATTCCGAGACCACCTGCCGGACGAGGACTCGGTGGCCGCCCGTCTCGAGGCGTTCGACATCGTTGTGGCGATGCGAGAGAGGACCCCCTTTCCTCGCAGCCTGTTGGAGCGGCTACCCAGGTTGAAGCTGCTCGTCACCACGGGGATGCGGAACGCATCCATTGACATAGAGGGGGCCAGAGAGCTGGGCGTAACGGTCTGCGGCACGGCGGGGCTGCCCCACCCCACAGCGGAGCTAACCTGGGGGCTAATCCTGGCGCTGTTGAGGCACATCCCGCGGGAAGACCGGGCGACTCGTGAGGGCAGGTGGCAGGTAAGCATGGGTACCGGTCTGAGGGGCAAGGTACTTGGGGTGATGGGGCTGGGAGACCTGGGCTCACAGGTGGCCACCGTGGGCAACGCCTTCGGCATGTCGGTCATTGCCTGGAGCCAGAACCTCACGATGGAGCGGGCATCCCAGTTCAGCGCCAGCCTGGTAGGAAGGGACGAGCTGCTAGCCAGATCGGACGTGGTCTCCATTCACCTGGTCCTGAGCAGCCGGACCCGAGGTCTCATTGGGGCGCGGGAGCTGGGGCTCATGAAGCCGGCGGCCTACCTGGTGAACACCTCGAGGGGTCCCATAGTGGACGAGGGGGCGCTGGTAGAGGCGCTGCGCAATGGAACCATAGCCGGGGCAGCCCTGGATGTGTTCGACGAGGAGCCGCTGCCTTTGGACCATTCCCTCAGGCGGCTGGAGAACACGGTTGTCACTCCCCATATAGGTTACGTCACAACCGAGGGCTACGAGATTTTCTTCCGGGAGGTCGTTGAGGACATCCTCTGCTACCTGGCCGGCGAGCCTAAGAGGGTACTCAACTGACTCGCCGGGGTCCCTTGCTCCTGAACTGGTCGGCAGCAACCACCCGCATGGGGTACGACGGCAATTGCTCCTAGAGCCTTTCCAGGTCCTCCATTAGGGAACGCAGCTCGTCCACCAGCTCCTCGGCCTCCACATCCTCAACCCAAGAGTTCAGTGTGCTAAGCGTCTTGTCTACTTCAACCTCATCTTCGAAGATGGACATAAGGCCCCCGAGACCTTCAGCCTTCTCCCCGTCATCAGTTCCGAGGTCGGTCGTCGCCACACTGGCCTGGGCCGCGGCGGGCTCGGCATGTAGCGGCGACGGGGCGGGCGGCACGTCCGCGTCCTCGTCCTCGTCGTCAGAATCATCGTTGATAGTTACGGTGTTGGTCCTGAATCGCTTGGTATCCGTCAGGTCGGGAGCCGGTCCAACTTCATCTTCCTCATCCATGTCTGCTCCACCCACCGGGTCCGTCTCATCGGCCAGGGCCGCTAATGAGCCCAGACCCCCCGCGGCGCCCAAGTCAAGGTCAGCGGGTAGTCCCACGTCAAGGTCAGCGGATAGCCCTATGTCCAGGAGGTCGTCCTCGCCCGCCGCATCTTCGGCGTCCTCCTTTTTCTTCAGGAACTTATTCAGGAAAGCCATGTCCCATACCTCCTAGGTCCCGTGAAACGGGCGCCGCCTCGATACGACTCTGTGCCACCCAAATTGGATATTGCGCCTAGATCGACAGCAGACTACCGGCTATCGACGGGATTATCATCAAGTTCACCCCGGATATGATACACATTATACTTCCATAGAAGGCCAGCTTCAGCGAATGGCCTCCGGTGGCGAAGTGAGGGGATAGTGAGTTGGTGATGGTGAGGATGATCACTGCAAGCAAGGTCAGCCAAATGATCTGATCCATGTCCTTGGGCTGGAAAGCCGGCAGGTTGGGAATTTTCCCTATTGCACCGGGCGACTGGGCTTCCAGCTCGGCGGTAGCCGAAAATATCCTCTCGTTGAAGGAAAGCATGATTTGGAGGACGAAGATGAGGAGGCCGGTCATGGCCCCGTGCAGGGGTATGGTTAGGTATGCGAAGGGAAGGGCTCGCACCCGTCGCTGGGACCGGAGGAGCGATATGTTCAGCGCGAAGTCCGACGAGATCCTCCCTACCCTCTCGGGGCTTCCACCCATGGTGGTCCCATGCACGAACATGCGCGTCGACCGGTTCACCAGCTCGCTACCCGTTTCGTCTATGAACTTATCCCAGCAGACCTCCGAGCTTATCCGGCTGCGCAGCCGCGTCTGCAATCGCCGGACGTAGGGCTCCAGAGTACGCAGTGAGCGCCGGTCTATCTTCTCCATTGCCCGGCCGAGAGTCGTTCCCAGGGCTTCCGCAACTCCGCCCAGCGAGCGGAGGAACTTGTCTACCTCCTCATCTATGCTGGCTACCTTGCTATCGTCCATGTAGGCAAAAACACCCGCCGGAAGGAGGGCGAGACCCAGGACCAAAATGGCAGGGCCCAGGCCAGCGACCACGAGCAGAATCAGCGCCATCGGTACACCGGCGAACAGGCCGATCCGTAACCAGAAGACGGCCCACCGCCGTTCCTTGGGGCCTAAACCATCGCTTTTCTTGTAGGCCGTTACTTCAAAGGGAGCGGTCTTGTATATGACGTAGGCCCCGAATAGGGACATGATGAACATGGATGACGTGATCATCAACACGAAGGCATCCCCCATGTCGTAAAGCATGGTGGAGATCATGCCCACCACGACGATGAGGGCAATGGAAACCAGCAACGCGGCGTAGGCGTCGCCCCACTTGCTGAGGGTCTCCAGAGACCTCTGGTACTTGTTGGTGTACTGCTCGGACTCTACACGGGCTTCCTGGGCCAGAAACTCGTGTTCAGATTCGCCGGAGGATAGGGAGCCTGCGAACCTGAGCAGAAGGCTTTTCACCGTATTGGCCTTGGCCCTCTGGGAGACTAGCTGGAAGGCCCGGCCATACTCCATGCCCGCGCGCTTGGCCAACAGGTATACCTGCCTGAAATATATGGCCGTGCTGTTGACCTGCTGCATAGCGTATTGGAAGATGATGTCCCTTGGGACTGTAGGGTGTCAGCGCAATTGGACACTATTGAGGCCTAGAAAACCGAGGAGGTTGGGGGTGGTAGAGGCTCCTTCAGAGGGGTAGATTAACCCTAAGTGAAAGGAGTCATCGATGACCCAGGTAGAGGATCAGGCCAGTCAAGCTGAGGAGCGAAGCCAGGAGACACGAAGCTTCGTGCGTCAGGTCCGTGCAGCGACCCGCCGTAAGTATACCCCTGAAGAGAAGATTCGCATCGTCTTGGAGGGGTTCAGACGGGAGACTACCGTTAATGACCTGTGCCGACGGGAAGGAATCAAACCCCACTCCTACTACGCCTGGACGAAGGGGTTTATGGAAGCTGGGAAGGAGAGGTTGACTCGGGACAGTGTGCGTGATGCGACCCGGCAAGAGATAGAGCAGCTCAAGCGGGAGAACAGTGAACTGAAGCAGCTGGTGGGTGAGTTGTCCCTGGAGTTGCACCGCTTCAAAAAAACAGCTCTGCCGCCCCTACACGACAACGGCACCGGCGCATGAGCGTAGTGGAACAATCGAAGGTCGTGGCTGAGGTGGAGCGACATGGTAGAGGGAAGAACAGGCGACTCAGGGAGCTTGGCATTTCCAGGAGCACGTATTATTGGTGGAGGTGGAGGCACCGGCAGGGTAGTTGGGAGGGTACGGAAGGAACTGAGAGGCCCTGGAATCGCCTGCGACTAGAAGAGGAGGCAGTAGTGCTGGCGGCAGCCCGTGAGATGCCGACCTGGCGAAGCCGGCAGTTGGCGGCTTGGCTCACCGACCACAGAGGCCTATCGGTCTCCGCCTCCACAGTCTATCGTATCCTGAGACGGGAGGGTCTGGTGAAACGGATCGAATACCAGTTGGCAGCGGGCAAAGAGTACCAGCACAAGACCACAGGGCCCCACCAGCTGTGGGCCACCGATGCCTCCTACTTCCGTGTAGTGGGATGGGGCTACTACTACCTCGTGACGGTGATGGACGACTACTCCCGGTTCATCTTGGCCTGGAAGGTGCAACGGGACATGACGGCCGACTCCCTCATAGAGGTGGTCCAGGAAGCTGTTGACTCTACTGGTATGACTGATGGACCTCTGGAGGATCGGACCAAGCTCCTCTCAGATAATGGCTCAGGTTATGTATCGCGGGCCTTCCGCGAGTACATGCGGGTGGTGGGCATTCGCCACGTCCTGGCAGCACCCTATCACCCTCAGACCAACGGGAAGCTGGAGAGATATCACCGAACCCTCAAAGACGACATTAACCAGGTGCCATACGAGGTGGTGGAAGACCTGGAGGCGGCCATCCGGGACTTCGTCGAGTTCTACAACTACCGAAGATATCATCAGGCGCTCAGGGTTGTAACTCCGGCTGACGTGCTGGAAGGCCGTCTGGAGGCAATTCTAGCCCAGAGGAAGGAGGTACAGCGAGAGACTTTTGACCGGCGGAGGCGGTACAATCAGGAGGTCAGAGAAACCCTCAAACCAGGAGCTTCTTCACCCCAATCTCTCGGACCCAGAACTGTCCAAAACCGCTGACACCCAACAGACACAGGTTATGATGCCTTTTGAGACGTACGAGGAGGGACGACGCAACGTGTCCCAAAGCGAACAATCGCAGGCCACGCGGGATGGATGTGTTACCTGGAGCCAGCACCTGGGAAACAGCGCCGCCATGACAGGGCCTGGGTCCGCGGTTCCCGTTACGCAGGTGAATAGGTCCGGACGACTTCTCTAATCGGAATATTCGAGACGAGGACCATGGAATCATCGGAGCGCTTCATGTCCATCTCCATCAGGTTTTCGTCAACGATCAGATAACGGGATACCACCTCAATGATGT
Source organism: Dehalococcoidia bacterium (assembly GCA_965247295.1). Classification (GTDB taxonomy): domain Bacteria; phylum Chloroflexota; class Dehalococcoidia; order Lucifugimonadales; family JAGWBF01; genus CBDFGQ01. The sequence goes on along the minus strand of CBDFGQ010000007.1, from coordinate 293,807 downwards.
CCCGCTTCATGGCGTCCATTCGGTCCGGAGCCAGCCCTACGCGGTCTATCACGAGGATCAGCTTGAGCCTATGTCGCGCCGCGTCTTTGCTGTGTTCATGCCTGTTAAGAGCCCACCGAAGGAGGTCGATCATGGGACTAGCCCCTCCCTGAAAGGCCGACAAGACTCCTGATTCTCGAGAGGAGTCCATGGCCGTCCTCCAGCTGGAGGAAGGGTAGGTCCTCACCGTCAATGCGCGCCGCAATGCGCCTGAAGGCCTCCCCAGACCAGGACTTGGGATCGTGTACGGCCGGTATTCCCTTGTTGGTGGCAACAATGATCTTCTCGTCGTCTGGAACGACGCCCAGCATCCGCACTGAGAGAAGGTCCAGTATGTCCTTCTGGTCCATCATGTCGCCCTGTTTTACCATGCCGGGCCTGACACGGTTGATGACCAGATCGGGGACCGGAATCTCCGCCGCCTCCAGGAGCCCGATAACCCTGTCGGCATCTCGAATGGCCGAGACCTCCGGGGTGGTTACCACTATGGCCCTGTCCGCCGCGACTATGGCGTTTCGGAAGCCCTGCTCGATGCCAGCGGGACAGTCGATCAGCACGTAGTCGAAATCCTGCTTCAGCTGCTGGCACAGCTCCACCATCTGATGGGACTCGACGGCCGACTTATCCCGTGTCTGGGCTGCAGGAACGAGGCACAGATCATTGGCGTGCTTGTCTCGGACCAGGGCTTGGCTGAGTTTGCACCTCCCTTCTATCACATCCACCAGATCGTAGACGATGCGGTTTTCCAGTCCCATGACTACGTCCAAGTTCCGCAACCCGATGTCCGTGTCCACCACCACCACCCTCTTTCCCCTGAGGGCCAGTCCCGATCCCAGGTTGGCCGTGGCAGTGGTTTTACCCACACCTCCCTTCCCCGACGTGATAACATACGCCGTCCCAGTCTTTATGGCTCCCGTTCCCCCGTTTTCCGAAATTCGAGGTGATACTCCATTGGTCACATTGCTTGCCATAAGTGCCTCCTTTCCTTCCCCCCCCCAAATCGGGCCAACTACTCGCCCGTTACATGATATAAGGTAAACGTGCCCAAGCCCGTTCCTCAGTGTTCAAGAGTCCTGTCAAATTTGCTGGAATATGGTGCAACCACAATAGACTGCCCGCTCACATACGCAATTTCCGGGCGCTCCGGCAGGCCCCGCTTTGGCTTGCCCGGAGGAGCGATCGAGACGAAACTGGCAATGCGTAGCTGGAGGGGCTGTAAACAGAGGGCCATGATGGTCGCCTCAGTGCCCTCGGCGTCTCCAGAGCCGGCATGGACCGTCCCTCTAAGCGTCCCCAGGACCATGATGTCCCCCGTGGCGGTCACCTGGGCACCGGGGTTTACGTCTCCTCGGACCACGACATCGCCATCGTGGAGGATGGCAGTCCCGGAACGGCAGTTGCCCCTAACCAGAAGGGGAGCAGTCCCTTGCAGCACCGTCTGGGATTTTCCGGGATATGCTGGTTGCTGGGAGACCACGCTGATGGGAACCCCGGTGTATTCGGAGATGGCCTCTTCAGCATCCCTCGCCCGGCACCAGAACCTGACCACCTTGAGATGGAACTCGTCCTCGAAGACGTGCCTTATCTGACCGAGTTCCTGTGGATTCGCGGTACGGCGCCCCACGTTTACGGTAACGGCCCCTGCGGTGAACCATCCATTGCTCTGGCGCAGGTAGCGACGCAGTCCCACCTCTAGCTCGGTGAAGGGTACCCCGTCGTCAAGGGCGAAGTCTACGTTGCTGTCTCGACCCACCACCTTAACCACACCCCGATCAGGGAGCCGACTGCGGCGAAGCCTCTGCAACCCAACCACTCTCCACATTCCCAAACTCCGCAGGTCCTGGGCCCCGTGGTCGAAACCCGGGCAACCACGGAGCGTAACTTGGGAGGCCCCCGATTCCTTGGGACGTCGTTTAGTGTTCAGGAACGCCGGAGGACGGCGGGCGGGGGAACTCCCTCAGCAAGGTCTTCCCCAAATCTGGGGATGATACCCAGGCTAGCAACCTCATCAAAGCTATTTCAAGGCCTATTTTATCCAATTTTGAACAAATTTCAGACTTTAGCCTGGCGCCGCACTCGCCAGCAACGCGCCACGCCATAACTACGCAGACACGCTCCTACCCTTTTATATGGCTTGGAAGCGGTGATAAGATGGGTGAGGCCGCCACCTTATTCAGATGCGGCCAGGTAGAGGCACAGCAGGCTATGAACGAGTTCTTGCAGGATCTCAGCGCCTACAGCAGAGCGTTGTGGGCCGTTTTTGTCCTGGGCGTGACGGCGGGCCTGGCCCTGGGGTTATATGGGTTCTGGGAGGTAGTGTTGAGGCAATTTACCCGGAACAAGCGTGGCCGGTTAGGCCTCCAGCACTCAAGAGACGCGAAGGACGGCGATTCTTAATGGATATTGGTATAGCTCTCCACACCCGTGAGGACTACCTGGAACGGTCGATGAGGTCCAGCGTTGCCACGCACGACGGTTCCTGAGGCATGCTCTTTCCCAACGCCGACGTTGAGCTGAACCCGGCCCTTCTGCTGTTGCTCGGGTTGATGGTAGGCACCCTGAGCGGCTTCTTCGGGGTGGGAGGGGGCTTTCTCATTACCGGCGGTTTGCTCGTGTTCGGCGTTCCTCCCCTGTTCGCGGTGGGCACTGGCCTCACCGTTATCATGGGTACCTCCATCATCAACACGCTGAAGCACCGCGCGGTCGGCAATGTGGACCTCAAACTGGGGGCGCTTCTGGTTATAGGTACTGTGCCGGCACTGTTCCTGGCCGAGCGGTTGAATTCCCAGCTGGAGGCGTGGGACGTGGCGGGGCCGGTAATCCGCTATACATACGTAGTATTCCTGGGGGCCCTCGGTATATTTATTCTGTACGACTATGTGAAGACCCGCGGCCAGGCTGGGTCCAACCAGGATCTTGTATCCACGGCCAGCCTGGCCCAGCGGATGCAGTCGCTCAGGTTGCCTCCCCACTACATCGGGCTCCCGGGGCTAATTGGTGTGCCCGCATACGTTTCCCTACCCGGGTCGGGCATTCAGCGCATATCGGTGTGGGTACCTATAACGATAGGGCTGGGCGTCGGCTTTCTGGCGGGTTTGCTGGGCGCCGGCGGTGGCTTCATCCTGATGCCGATCCTGATCTACTTGTTGGGTGTACCGACCACGGTGGCGGTGGGAACCGACCTGTTCCAGGTGGTCATCACCGGCTCGGTGGGAACGCTGGCCTACTCGTTGTCCAACCATGTGGACCTGCTGATCGCCGTCATGATGGTCGCCGCGGCCTCCGCTGGGTCGCAGTTGGGGGTTACAGCCACCCGGTTCGTCGAGGCGTCTAGGATAAGGTCCCTCTACGGCGTGACTGTCCTCAGCGGCAGCGTGGCCGTGGCACTCAGACAGGCGGCCGAGAGCGGGATCGGTCTGGATTTCCTATCAACCGTCGCTTCTGTCGTGCTGCTGGGAGTGTCCGGGGCCATCTGCGCCCTGATCGCCGGAATGCTGGTGAGGGCACTGCGGGAGAGAAAGGAGACGCCGCCATGATCATAGACACATATCCAAAGGGAGCCGCCAGGACCGCGTGAGAGAGGAGGGGAAATTGTCTACATATGTTCTGCTGCTCAACTATACAGATGAGGGACTGCGCAACATCAGGTACTTGCCCCAGCACGTGATCGCCTTCAGGCAGGCGGTCGACGCCGTGGGAGGGCAACTGCTCCATATATTTCTTACCATGGGCCAGTACGACTTGATAGCGACGGTGCAGGCACCCAGTGACCAGGTCTGCGCTTCCATGGCATTGACCCTGTGCAGTCTGGGCAATATGAGGAGCACCACCCTAAAGGCCTTCCCAGAAGAGGAGCTTGGGGAAGTGGTGCGCCGTGTCCCATCCCTGGAGGACGAGTACTCCAGGATACTGAGCCAGTTCGGGTCAACCCAGCCCTGACCCGGCCAACGTGCCGGCGCTCTGCCCTAGAGAGCCTTCAGCCAGAAGTGGCCGGCTTATCCGGGCTCAGAAGACCATACACGGTTGCCTCTACCAGGTCGGCGGGCACATCCCTTCGCACCGCCGCGCTACCCACACCTTCCAGAAGCACCCACCTGATGGAGCCGCCCTCGGTCTTCTTATCCAGGGACATTGCCTCAAACAGCCGCCGGGGCTCCACATCCGAGGCCGCGGTGGGCAGATCGAACCGCTCCAGAAGCCTCCGCTGCCGCTCCACCACGTCCTCCGTTATCATGCCCAGTTGCTGACCAATGCGGGCGGCGCCCATCATTCCCACGGAAACGGCCTCTCCGTGGAGATACCGACCGTAGCCCGACGCCGCCTCCAGGGCGTGCCCTATGGTATGGCCATAGTTGAGAAGGATGCGGCTGCCGAGGGTCTCCCGCTCGTCATCGCTGACCACCCGAGCTTTTATGGCCATGCTGCGGGCGATGACCTCGGTGGAGATTTCAGGCTCGATTGCCATCAGCTCCTCGGCGTGCTCCTCAAAGATGTCGAAAAGCCCCTCGTCCAGGATGAGGCCGTGCTTTATCGCCTCGGCCCACCCTTCCGCCAGCTCCCTCCTGCCAAGGGTAGATAAAGTGGAGACGTCCGCCAGGACCATTCGCGGCTGGTAGAAGGAGCCCACCAGGTTTTTGCCCTGGGGAAGGTTGACGGCCGTCTTTCCCCCGATGGAGGCGTCCACCATGGCGGCCATGCTGGTCGGCACCTGGACCAGGGGCATCCCGCGGAGGAAGGTGGCGGCCACGAAGCCGGCCAGGTCTCCGACCACGCCGCCACCCACGGCTATCACCGCGTGTCCCCGCTCGGCCCGTCTTTCCACCAGCCACTGGTATAGGGCCTGGGCCAGCTCCAGGCTCTTGCTTGCCTCGCCGGCGGGCACGATATAGCAGTGGGCCTCTATGCGGCTCCGCTGGAGGGAACGCTGGGCCCTGCGGCCGTAAGGAGAGAAGACCCGGTCATCGCTGATTATGTAAACGGGTCCCCTGATACCCAGGCCCGCCACCCGTTCGCCCAGCTCGTCCAGCAGACCCCAGCCCACCAGCACGGGATAGCTGCCGGTGGAGTGGGTGACTACGGCCGCCAGGTCCCCGTCATCCATCCTTCCATTCCTTCATCACTTCCTGGGCCGTCTCCTCTATTGAAAGGTTGTCGGTATGCACGGTGTGGTGGGCCACAGCATAGTGGCCCTGGCGTCTGGCCTTGAGGGCACTTATGCGCTCCAGTGGCTCGGGTCCAGAAATGAGGGGCCGGACTTCACCAGGGTCCGCGCAATCTCCCAAAAGACGATTATAGATGGTCTGCGGCTGGGCATCCAGGCAGACCACGTATCCCCGCCTAAGCATGAGCTCCCGGTTTTCAGGATCGACCACGGACCCGCCGCCGGTAGCTATGACCCTCCCCAGGCCCGCACAGGCCTCTCGAAGGGCCGCCTTCTCCAGCCCGCGGAATGCGGGCTCGCCATCCTCGGCGAAGATGCGAGGAATGGGCTTGCCTGCCCTCTTTTGAATCTCCGCGTCGGTATCAACGAACTCCCACCCCAGGCGACGGGCTACCTCCCGCCCAACCAGGGTCTTTCCCGTGCCGGAGAAGCCGATGAGGATTAGATGGTTCTGCATGACCGGGGAACCCGCCTTAGCAGTGTACTGCGCCCCCTCAACTTTCCAGCTTGGAGAGCATGGCCCGGGGCCCCACGGTCTTGAGGTAGGCCTCGTAGTTGCGGCGGGTCTCAGGGACGCTGTCGCCGCCGAATTTCTCCATGAAGGCGTCGGCCAGCACCAGGGCCACCACCGCCTCACCGATGACCCCCGCCGGCGGGACCTGGCAGACGTCGGAGCGCTCGTAGTGCGCCTGGACCAGCTCCCCGGTGTCCAGATCAACGGAAGGCAAGGGATTGACCAAAGTAGAAATTGGCTTGACGGCGAACCGGGCCACTAGAGGCATCCCACTGGTCATGCCACCCTCGGTGCCTCCGGAGCGGTTGGTGCGCCTTTGCCAGGGCCGGGATGGGTCCGTAACGGGCTCGATGACGTCGTGGACCTCGGAACCACGGAGGTTGACCGACTCCCAGCCCTCCCCGATGGAGGTTGCCTTGACCGCGTTGATGGACATGAGGGCCTGGGCGATGCGCCCATCTATCCTGCGGTCCCATTGGACGTGGGAGCCCAGCCCGATGGGCACATCGGTGGCCACCACTTCAACCACACCACCGACGGTATCGCCGGCCTCTTTGGCCCCGTCGATGGCGGCTATCATCTGCTGGGCCGTGTCTGGGTCGGCGCACCGTACCGGCGACTCTTCTACCTTCTGCCAATCGATGGGACCCTCGATGTGCGCCCAGTGGCCGCCGATGGCCACCACGTGGCTGTGGATGACTATGCCGAACTCCTCCAGCAGCCTGACGGCCACGGCACCCGCAGCCACCCTGGCCGCCGTCTCACGGGCGCTGGCCCGCTCCAGGACGTTGCGCACGTCGTCGAACCCATACTTCGTGACGCCGGGGAGGTCGGCGTGGCCCGGCCGGATGCGGGTCACCCGCTTCACCTCTGCCTCCACCGGCTCCACGCTCATGGCCTCCTGCCAGTTGACCCAGTCCTTGTTCTCCATGGTCATGCCTATGGGGCTGCCCAGGGTGAGGCCGTGGCGCACGCCGGAGATGATGGTGGCCCTGTCTCGCTCGATGAGCATCCTGCCCCCACGCCCGTATCCCCGTTGGCGTCGGGCGAGCTGGGAGCCAATGTAGTCCTCGGTGAGGGGCAGGCCCGCGGGAATACCCTCGACGATTATCACCAGGCCCTGCCCATGGGACTCGCCGGCGGTCAAGAAGCGGACCATGGAGTCCTCCTTACGTCGCCATTTGCCCCGCGGAGGAAATGAGGGCTCAGGGTATAACTGCTTATTCCCGCGACGTAACGCCTTAACGGCATAAGACCTACGCCAATGCCTGCTCGGCCGCCCTCATCATTACATCAACGGGCGCGACATTGCCCGTCCAGAGCTCGAAGGAGGCTGCGCCCTGGTACACCAGCATGGCCAGCCCGCCCAGGGTAGCCGCTCCGGATTTGGCAGCCTCCCGCAGCAGTGGCGTCTCAGGTGGATTATACACCAGGTCATACACCAGGATATTGGATGGAATGCTCCGAGCCGGCAGTGGACTGCGGTCCTCCGCAGGCCCGTGCTTCATGCCCAGAGTGGTGCAGTTGACCAGCAGGTCGCACGATTCAGCCACTTTCGCGGTGGCGTCTCCATCGGAAGACAGAGATATGGCATCCGAACGAACACCATGGCCGCCCACTAACCTCGCCAGCCGCTGCGCCCTCTCGACCGTACGGTTGGCTATGGTTATGGACGTAACCCCCTGTCGAGCCAGGGCCAGGGCGACGCCCTTGGCCGAGCCTCCGGCGCCGATGATAAGCACCCTACGGCCCTGGGTCGAGAAATGGCCATGCTCTTCCAAGGCCCTGAGGAAGCCCGTCCCATCCGTGTTGTACCCGGTGAGCTTCCCCTCCTCGTTGACGATTGTGTTGACGGCCCCCGCCATACTGGCCCAGTCGCCAACCACGTCGAGGTGAGGTATAACGGCCTCTTTGTGGGGCACCGTGACGTTTACGCCCAGGGTGTCGGGTGAGCGTAGCTCATGCAGGAATTCTGGCAAGGACCCGGTTTCCACTTCCCATGTCCGGTAAGTGGCGTCCAGGGAGCAGTGGTCAAATGCCGCCTGCTGGAAGATGGGGGAGATGGAATGCCCTATGGGATAGCCTATGATGCCCACTCGCTTGCCCATGACTCCACGTCCTTTGAGCCTAGGTATCATACCTGTCACAGGAAGTATAGCAGCGGGGGCAGGCATGAACAATCTCCGAGGTTCCCGGCTCGCCGTTCACACGGTGGGCGGCCTCATGGTGTGCCAGGGGGTGTGCTGCTCGTAGGCATGTGCAACCTTCATCACTGTCCCATCATCGCCGGGGCGGCCGCCGATCTGGAACCCAATTGGCAAACCCTGGGATGTAAATCCACAGGGCACTGAGATGGCGGGGGCGCTGGCCAGGTTGAAGGTGCGGGTAAGCAGGTAAGGCAGGCGTGAGGCCGTGGCCTTGCCGGTTATCGGCGGGTCGTCAGTCAGCCTTTGCGCAGGCCTTCCCAGGGTGGGCAGCACCAGGACGTCGTAGTTCTCCAGCGCCCTGTGGACCTCTTGCCGGATGAGGGCGCGCAGCCTCTGGGCCTTGTAGTAGGCCTGGGCCGGCAGAATACTGCCGGTCAAAAGCCCTATCCGATTGTCGTGGCCGTATTCCCCGAGGCGGTTCCTGACCCAGTCACCTTGGTTAATGGCCGGCTCCACCAATATCAGCAGCGCCGACACAACGCCAGAGTAGTTGGTCGTCGGCAGGGACACCTCGTCAACCGAAGCCCCCAGCTCGGCCAGCACTGAGGCAGCCTTGACAACGGCCTCCCTGACCTCGGGCTCCACCTGGTCGCTGTCAACCTGCTCCTTTATTATACCCACCCGCATGCCGCCCACGGTCCCGTCCAGGGCCTGCCGGTAGTCGGGCGCCGGCGTGCTCCAGGTGTAGGGGTCTTTGGGGTCGAACCCGGCGATGGCCCCCAGGGTGATGGCCGCATCCTCTACGGTCCGTGATATCGGCCCGGCGGTGTCCATAGACCAGACGCCGGGCATCACGCCGTACCGGCTCACCCTGCCCCAGCTGGGCCTGAAGCCCACCAGCCCGCACCACGAGGCCGGCATCCTTACGGACCCCCCCGTGTCCTCCCCCAGGGAGGTAGCGCAGAGATACGCGGCGGTTCCGGCGCCCGAGCCGCTGCTGGACCCGCCACTATAGATGTCCAGGTTCCAGGGATTGCGGGGCGTGCTATAGCGGTGGGTAAAGCCCGTGATGGCGAACTCGGTAACGTTGGTCTTGCCCAGGAGAATGGCCCCAGCCCTCTTGAGGTTGGCTATAACCGTGGCGTCCTCATTGGGGATGAAATCGCCCAGTATCCGGGAGCCCCCCGTGGTGCGAACGCCCTTGCTCCAGATCTGGTCCTTGACTGCAACGGGGATGCCATGCATGGGCCCTAGATAGTTCCCGCCAGCTATTGCCCGCTCCGCTTCCTTCGCGGCCTGGAGGGCGTCCTTACGGCACACTGTAAGGTAGGCGTTGAACTTGAAGTCCAGGGCATCGATGCGGTCCAAGTACGCCTGCGTCGCCTCTACGGGCGAGACCTCTTTGCGCTTTATCAGCCCGGAAAGCTCGGTCGCCGATAGGAAGGGAAGGTCTGAATCGTTCATAGTCGCTACCGCCTTGGCGCCTGGCGGGCACAGTGCCCGGCCCGGCGAAGTTTAACCGGCGGGGCCTGGAGTAAAACAAGCGCGGATAGCGTGAGGCCCAGCCACGAGGGGGCCGCGAAAGGATGATGGGTGCAACGCACCCGGTACTACTTGGGAGGCAGGATAATGGGAAGGGGCTCCACATCCTCCAGACCTGGGGGATTGATCTCGTCCAGCGCTTCCAGGATGGCGTTCAGGCTGAAGGTCACTTCCGTCAAGTCCGGGTCCTCAATCTCCAGGCCTACGGCGTGGCCCAGGGCCCTTACCTCATCCTTGGTCAGGTCAGTCATACGGACCTCCTCACGGTCAGCCGCCATGGGGGACTAGCACCTAGTGCGCTCGGGGGTTAACCCCTATTTTCTGTACAACGCACCGCGTTGTCAAGATGACGCGCCCAGATAGGGGCCCTTATCTGAAAGGGGTCAGCGGAGGAGGCCCATACCAGCCGCAAATGGAGTCCCCAGGGCTTGACATATGAATCTGACGTTTCTAGTATTATATGCATGCGTTCAGAACATGAACAACGTGAACACATGGACCTGGAGGACCCTGCGGCGTACCGGGAACTGCGGCTCCTCTCGGAAGTCCATCGCAGCCCCCATGCCACCCAGCGGGACCTTTCCGGTCGAGTGGGAATCGCCCTCGGGCTGACCAACATGCTGCTCCACAATCTGGCAGGCAAGGGCTATGTTCGCGTCACTCGGGCGGGCTGGAAACGCTGGCTATACGCCCTTACGCCCACAGGGTTCTCCCGGAAGATACAGCTCACAGCAGGCTACATCCAACGGGTACTCGGCCATTACCAGAGGGTTAAAGAGACCCTGCGAGAGGAGCTGGAGTTGGTGTCCTTAAACGAGGAATCCCGGGTAGCCATCTATGGAACAGGGGAGTTCGCGGAGCTAGTCTATCTGGCCCTAAGGGAGATGAGGATCGAGGAAGTGGACATCTTCGCCTCGGGTGCCCAGCCCGGGAGCAGCTTTCTGGGCATGCCGGTCCATGATCTTAGCACCATGCAGCCAGAGCTGTACGATAGGCTGGTGGTCGCCAGGCTACGAAACTCCAACGACGACCTCTTGAAACTGCGAGAAATAGGTGTGAGCCCCCAAAAGTTGGTCACCTTCTTCGCGTATAGCGAACCACTGGAGGAGGAGTAATGGCCCTCAGATGGTATGCCGGCCGCACAAGACCCATGGCGGAGTACAGGGCCAGGGACTACCTGGAAGCAGCCGGAATCGAAGTGTTCTTGCCGTGCGGTAAGACCTCCTATCCCCGCAGGGGCCGGCAAGACTCACCCCTGTTCTCCGGTTACCTGTTCGTCCACTACGACCTGGAGGAGGACAGCCGGGATAGACTGTACGCCGTTCCCCAGTTTGCCAGTCTCGTATCCTTTGAGGGCGTGGTTCCTCCGATCCCAGATGAAGCTATCGATGAACTGGCCCGGCGGGTGGATGCCATCAACGGATCCGGGGGCCTATGGAGGCGCTACCTCCCGGGCGAGAAGGTCCAGGTTTCATTAGGGCCTACGGAGAGTCTGGCTGAGGTTGTTGATGACGCCAGCTGTCCACAGGCTCGTGTACGGGTCCTGCTGGAGTTCCTGGGTCAGCTGGTGGAGGCCCGGGTCCCGTGGTATGACGTCAGACCCGTAGGTGCCCAAGCGAAGTTGAGTACTCGGAATCGGCCCACGGGCCGCAGGACCAGGGGGCGAGGGCGGTGGGTCCGGGGATTCGGCCCCCGAGTGGCGGAGGCCGTAGGGGTCTGAGGGGTGGTCTCCACAACGGTTGCTCCTCGTTGTAGCCATTAGCTCCGGGAGCATCCTTTAAAGGAAAGTGTCCTGCCTGGCTTGTGCAAGCCAGGAGACGGCCCGTTTGGCCACAGACGACTAGAGCATTTTAACAGTACCCATGGCTTGTTGGGTGTCAGCGGTTTTGGACAGTTCTGGGTCCGAGAGATTGGGGTGAAGAAGCTCCTGGTTTGAGGGTTTCTCTGACCTCCTGATTGTACCGCCTCCGCCGGTCAAAAGTCTCTCGCTGTACCTCCTTCCTCTGGGCTAGAATTGCCTCCAGACGGCCTTCCAGCACGTCAGCCGGAGTTACAACCCTGAGCGCCTGATGATATCTTCGGTAGTTGTAGAACTCGACGAAGTCCCGGATGGCCGCCTCCAGGTCTTCCACCACCTCGTATGGCACCTGGTTAATGTCGTCTTTGAGGGTTCGGTGATATCTCTCCAGCTTCCCGTTGGTCTGAGGGTGATAGGGTGCTGCCAGGACGTGGCGAATGCCCACCACCCGCATGTACTCGCGGAAGGCCCGCGATACATAACCTGGGCCATTATCTGAGAGGAGCTTGGTCCGATCCTCCAGAGGTACATCAGTCATACCAGTAGAGTCAACAGCTTCCTGGACCACCTCTATGAGGGAGTCGGCCGTCATGTCCCGTTGCACCTTCCAGGCCAAGATGAACCGGGAGTAGTCGTCCATCACCGTCACGAGGTAGTAGTAGCCCCATCCCACTACACGGAAGTAGGAGGCATCGGTGGCCCACAGCTGGTGGGGCCCTGTGGTCTTGTGCTGGTACTCTTTGCCCGCTGCCAACTGGTATTCGATCCGTTTCACCAGACCCTCCCGTCTCAGGATACGATAGACTGTGGAGGCGGAGACCGATAGGCCTCTGTGGTCGGTGAGCCAAGCCGCCAACTGCCGGCTTCGCCAGGTCGGCATCTCACGGGCTGCCGCCAGCACTACTGCCTCCTCTTCTGGACGCAGGCGATTCCAGGGCCTCTCAGTTCCTTCCGTACCCTCCCAACTACCCTGCCGGTGCCTCCACCTCCACCAATAATACGTGCTCCTGGAAATGCCAAGCTCCCTGAGTCGCCTGTTCTTCCCTCTACCATGTCGCTCCACCTCAGCCACGACCTTCGATTGTTCCACTACGCTCATGCGCCGGTGCCGTTGTCGTGTAGGGGCGGCAGAGCTGTTTTTTTGAAGCGGTGCAACTCCAGGGACAACTCACCCACCAGCTGCTTCAGTTCACTGTTCTCCCGCTTGAGCTGCTCTATCTCTTGCCGGGTCGCATCACGCACACTGTCCCGAGTCAACCTCTCCTTCCCAGCTTCCATAAACCCCTTCGTCCAGGCGTAGTAGGAGTGGGGTTTGATTCCTTCCCGTCGGCACAGGTCATTAACGGTAGTCTCCCGTCTGAACCCCTCCAAGACGATGCGAATCTTCTCTTCAGGGGTATACTTACGGCGGGTCGCTGCACGGACCTGACGCACGAAGCTTCGTGTCTCCTGGCTTCGCTCCTCAGCTTGACTGGCCTGATCCTCTACCTGGGTCATCGATGACTCCTTTCACTTAGGGTTAATCTACCCCTCTGAAGGAGCCTCTACCACCCCCAACCTCCTCGGTTTTCTAGGCCTCAATAGTGTCCAATTGCGCTGACACCCTACACCCAAGGGCTTCAGTTATGAATGGTAGTCCGATAGCAGATATCCGAGAGCGAAGTGGTATGGAGACAATGCCCATGCTGACGAAAAGAAGGAGGGTCCTTGTCACTGGCGGCGCCGGGTTCATCGGCAGCCACCTGGTGGAGCGGCTGCTCCAGGACGGCCACCACGTGACCGTCCTGGACAACCTTTGCAGCGGCAGCCTGCGAAACCTGGAGCACGTCATTTACAATGGGTCGCTCACCGTACACAACGCCGATGTAGCAGACCACTCTAGCATCAAGCCATTCTTTAACGGAGTTGAATGGGTATTTCACCTCGCGGCGCTGGCGGATATCGTACCTTCGATCGAGGACCCCTTGAAATACCACCGGACCAACGTGGACGGCACCACGGCCGTCCTGGAAGCCTCCAGGGCAGCGGGCGTCGGCAGGTTCATCTACGCGGCTTCCAGCTCATGCTACGGCATACCCGACGAGCACCCCACCCCAGAAACGGCGCCCATCAGGCTCATGTACCCCTACGCACTAACCAAGCACCTGGGAGAGATGTGTGTGCTGCATTGGCACAAGGTTTACAAGCTGCCGTGCATTTCCCTGCGCCTGTTCAACGTGTACGGACCCCGGTCTAGAACGACAGGCACTTACGGTGCCGTCTTCGGCGTCTTTCTGGCGCAGAAGCTGGCGGGAATGCCCTTCACCGTAGTGGGAGATGGCTCCCAAACGAGGGACTTCACCTTCGTCACCGACGTGGTGGAGGCCTTCCTCAGCGCCGCTGGTTCCACCGCCAAGGGGGAGGTCCTCAACGTTGGGTCCGGCAACACTTACAGTGTCAATCACCTTGTAAGCCTCCTGGGAGGTGACGTGGTCCACATTCCCAAGCGCCCGGGCGAGCCTGACTGCACCTTTGCCGATATCCGCAGGATCGCGGAGGTGCTGGGATGGCATCCGACGGTCACTTTTGAGGACGGCGTGCAGAGACTGCTGCAACAGATTGAACGGTGGCGTGATGCTCCGGTGTGGGACACCGAGTCAATTTCTGAGGCCACGCAGGACTGGTTCCGGTATCTGGGTAACCAGGCGATGGAGAAAATGAGAGCGGGGCATGAATAACGTGGCCGGAAGTACCCGGACCAAGGTCAAGGATATCGAGGAGCTTGCCGGCGTACTGGCCACGCTCAGGGAGCAGGGCAAGGTAGTGGTCCACTGCCACGGCGTGTTCGACCTGCTTCACATTGGGCACATACGCCACTTTGAGGAGGCCAAGAGGCTGGGAGACATTTTGGTGGTCACCGTTACCGAGGACGGGCACGTGAACAAAGGGCCAAGCCGGCCGGTGTTCAGCGAGGGCCTACGTGCCGAGGCCATCGCCGCCCTCGACTGTGTCGACTACATCGCCGTCAGCCGATGGCCCACAGCGGTAGAGGCCATCGAGCTTCTCCGCGCAGACTACTACGTCAAAGGCGTCGAGTACAGAGAGGCAGAGAATGACCTTACAGGCGGCATCGGGACAGAAGAAGCAGCGATCGAGTCGGTGGGCGGCCAGTTGGCTTTTACCGAGGATATTACCTTTAGCGCGTCAAGCCTGATCAACCGCCATATGCCCGTATTCCCCAGAGAAGTGACCGACTATCTGTCCAGTTTCTCTGGCAGATACCAGGCCGGGGACGTCCTGAGGTACCTGGACAACGCACGGTCGCTCAGGGTCCTGCTGGTGGGCGAAACTATCATAGATGAATACATTTACTGCGAGACCCTGGGCAAGTCCGGCAAGGAGCCCGTGCTGGCGGCCAGACACGACCACAGCGAAAAATTTGCAGGAGGCATAGTGGCCGTCGCCAACCACGTCTCGTCGTTCTGTGATCGGGTGGGCGTACTCACCTTCCTGGGCGACGGCGACCCCCAGGAAGACTTCGTCCGTGAAAACCTGGACGCCAAGGTCGACAAGATGTTCCTCTACATGGATGACGGTGCGCCCACAATCGTCAAGAAACGGTACGTTGAGATCTACCCCTTCCAGAAGCTCTTTGAACTTTACCTGATGGGCGACGAAGAGTCCAAACCCCACCAAGTCGGTGCGCTGTCCAGGAAGCTCACGGAGGTGCTTCCCGAGTACGATGTGGTGATAGTGACGGACTACGGCCACGGCATGCTGGGGCCGGAAGCAGTTGAGGTGCTATGCAGCCAGGCGCACTTTCTGGCGATTAACACCCAGGTCAACGCCGGCAACCGGGGTTTCAACACCGTGTCCAAGTACCGCCGGGCCGACTACCTGTGCGTATCCGAGAACGAAGTGCGCCTTGAGGCCCGAAGCCGCCAGAGGGACCTTAAGGACATAGTGATGGAGCTGGCAGACAGGCTTTCGTGTGAGCGCATCGTCATCACCCGGGGCCAGGCAGGATCCCTCTGCTACAGCAGGAACGAGGGCTTCTTCTATGTGCCGGCCTTCGCCGTCAATGTGGTAGACCGAATCGGGGCGGGCGACGCCGTGCTATCGCTAACGGCCCTCTGCGCCGCCCAGAAGGCTCCCATAGAGATCACGGGGTTCATCGGCAACGCCGTCGGCGCCGAGGCAGTGGCCACGGTTGGACACCGCAGCTCAATTCAACGAGTTGCCCTATTCAAGCATGTGGAGACATTGTTGAAGTGATGTTAACCACGAACGTGCAGGATTTATGCCATGACATCCATTAAACAGGTACTGGTAACGGGCGGCGCTGGGTACGTGGGAGCAGTGCTGGTGCCAAAGCTCCTGGAGAGTGGCTACGCCGTCAAGGTCCTGGACCTGTACATGTACGGGGACCACGTTCTGGACCCAGTGAAGGACAACCCCAACCTAACACAGATCAAGGGCGACATCCGCAACCGGGCCCTCCTGGAGAGCACGATTCCCGGCTGCGACGCGGTCATCCACCTGGCCTGCATATCCAACGATCCCAGCTTCGAGCTGGACCCGGCGCTAGGCAAATCCATCAATTACGACGCCTTCCACGACCTCGTGGACGTGTCCAGGGACAGAGGTGTGCGTCGGTTCATCTATGCATCCTCCTCCAGTGTGTACGGAGTCAGGGAGGAAGAGAACGTCACCGAGGAGCTGCCCCTGCTGCCCCTGACCGACTACTCCAAGTACAAGGCCCTCTGCGAGGAGGTGCTCCTGAAGAGGCGGGAGGCTGGCTTCACTACGCTCATACTTCGACCGGCCACCGTTTACGGATACTCGCCCCGCATGCGTCTGGACCTGACGGTGAACATCTTGACCAACCACGCCGTCAACAACAGGAAGATTACCGTCTTCGGCGGCCAGCAGATGCGACCCAACATCCACATCGATGACGTCACCGACCTCTATGTGCGCTCGCTGGAGTGGCCGGATGATGCGATAGACGGCAAGGTCTTCAACGCCGGATACGAGAACCGGAGGATCATCGATATCGCCCACATCACCCGCTCGGTGGTCGGTGAGGACGTGACTATAGTTACTACCCCGAGCGATGACAACCGTTCGTACCATATTTCCTCGGACAAGATCAAGCGGGAGCTGGGCTTCGTGGCCAGGCGCACCATCGATTATGGGGTGAGCGACCTGGTAACGGCCTTCGACGCAGGCAAGATCCCGAATTCAATGCCAGGAATTCACTATTACAACATCAAGATGATGCAGTCGTTGAATCTCAGATGAGCATGAAGGTGCCATACGTTAACCTTGCCGCCCAGCACTCCGCGATTAAGGAAAGGCTACTCGCGGCCGTGGGCAACGTCCTGGATCACGGCCAGTTCATCCTGGGTAGTGAAGTGGGGGAGTTCGAGCGCCAGTTCGCCGACCTGTGTGGCGTCCGTTACGCCGTGGGGGTCAACTCTGGCACCGACGCCCTGATCCTGGCACTCCAGGCTCTGGGTGTGGGACCGGGAGATGAGGTGATCACCGTGCCCAACTCCTTCGTTGCTAGCGCGAGCTGCATTGCCCTGGTGGGTGCCCGTCCAGTCTTCGTGGACGTTGGCGAAGACTACAACATGAAATCCGACCTCATCGAACGAGCGATTACGCCACGTACGAAGGCTATTTTGCCGGTGCACTTGACCGGCAGGCCGGCCGACATGGACGCGATTATGGAGGTGGCGGAGGCCCGGGGATTGCATGTGCTGGAGGACTGCGCACAGGCAGTTTGCGCCGAATACAAGGGACGGCGCGTCGGCTCTGTGGGCTCGGTGGGGTGCTTTAGTCTCCACCCCTTAAAGACCCTGAATGCCTGCGGCGACGGTGGTGTACTCACGACCAGCGACGTGGGACTGCACGAGGATCTGAAGGCCCTGCGAAACCACGGCCTTCAGAATGCAGATCGCTACGACGCGTGGGGCCACAACTCACGCCTGGACACACTTCAGGCCGCAATACTCCTTGTAAAGCTGGAGTACGTGGAGGAGTGGACGGAAAAGCGCCGGCGCAACGCCCGCCTCTACCAGGGGAGTCTCGCCGAGCTGGACAAGGTAGATGTGCCGCTGGACATGGGCCACGAGAGGGCAGTGTACCATACTTTTGTCATCCAGGCCGAGGATCGGGACGCTCTAAGGTCCTATCTCGGCGAGAGAGGTATAGGCACGGGTGTCCATTATCCTGTTCCCATCCACTTGCAGAAGGCGGCGGCGAGCCTGGGGTACGGGCCAGGCAGCTTCCCCTTAGCCGAGCGCCAGGCGGAGCGTATCCTTAGCCTGCCGGTTTACCCGGAGCTGAAGGAAGACCAGATTGAGTACGTAGTAGACTGTGTGACCAGCTTCTACAACGGGGATAAGCCCTGATGCCTGTCCAGTACTCTTACCTTGATAAGCAGTTCGTCGACGTAGACCCGTACCTGGATGACATCCGGGAGCTGGTGAAGAGCGGCGACTTTACCCTGGGCGCTCCCGTGAGGGAGTTCGAGGAGCGGTTCGCCAAATTGTGCGGGCTCCCCTACGCGGTGGGTGTCAACTCAGGTACCGACGCCCTCATCCTTTCCATGAAGGTGCTGGGTATCGGCCCAGGCGACGAGGTGATTACCACTCCCAATACCTTCGTCGCCACGGTGGGGGCCATCGCCATGACCGGGGCCAGGCCGGTATTTGTGGACAACAACGATGAGTACAACATAGATGTCACCCAGATCGCGGCAGCCATCACCGCCAGAACCAAGGCCATATTGCCCGTGCATCTCACCGGCAATCCGGCGGACATGCCAGCCATCATGGACGTCGCCCAGCGCCACCACCTGGCTGTGATCGAAGATGCGGCCCAGGCCATTCTGGCCACTATCGATGGGCGGCCTGTGGGGTCGTGGGGTGAGACTGCGTGCTTCAGCCTGCATCCCCTGAAGAACCTGAATGTGTGGGGCGATGGGGGAGTGATCGTCACCCGGTCCGCCGAGTTGTACGAGAAACTACGGCTGATCAGGAATCATGGCCTCAGTACCCGGAACGACATCCAGATGTTCGGGCACAACAGCCGGCTGGACTCTCTTCAGGCACTCGTGGCCAACCGATTGATCGACCAGACCCAGTCCATTACCGACACCAGGATAGCCAATGCACGGCGGTTCGACGACGCCTTTGCGGAGCTGGATGGGAATATCAGCATCCCACCACGGCGGCCAAACGTAAAACAGGTGTACCATACCTACGTGATACGGGTGAGGGACCGCGACGGGCTGCTCGGATACCTCTCCGATAGGGGGATAGACGCCAAGGTACACTATCCCATCCCGCTGCACCTCCAGAAAGCGGCGGAATATCTGGGATATCGGGAGGGCGATTTCCCCGTGTGCGAAGATCATTGCCGGACCATTATCTCCCTCCCAGTCCACCAACATTTGGCAGCGGACGAGATGAGATATGTGATCCGGTGTGTTAGCCAGTTTTACTCCTGCTAATTCCCTTGAACCAAGTACGGATACGGGCATTGAGGAGTATTCCAGTTAACGGAACAACAGGCAATCAGCGAAGCATTGGGGTAAGGATGATCACAGCGTGTTATGACGCTCACGATGGGCAATTCCCGGCGGGAGGGTGATGAACATTGGCTACTAAACAACTCAAGCCAGACGGCGTTAGAAATGTACCATACGATGCTCCGGATTCGCCGTACCCAAGAGGCGCTGATCCGAGAGTACCACCCCGCGGATGAGATGCGGTGCCCGGTGCATTTTTGCGTCGGACAAGAGGCACCCCCAACTGGGGTGTGCCTGAACCTACGGAAGGACGACTACACGTTCACCGGACATCGCTCCCATGGCTTGTTGGGTGTCAGCGGTTTTGGACAGTTCTGGGTCCGAGAGATTGGGGTGAAGAAGCTCCTGGTTTGAGGGTTTCTCTGACCTCCTGATTGTACCGCCTCCGCCGGTCAAAAGTCTCTCGCTGTACCTCCTTCCTCTGGGCTAGAATTGCCTCCAGACGGCCTTCCAGCACGTCAGCCGGAGTTACAACCCTGAGCGCCTGATGATATCTTCGGTAGTTGTAGAACTCGACGAAGTCCCGGATGGCCGCCTCTAGGTCTTCCACCACCTCGTATGGCACCTGGTTAATGTCGTCTTTCAGGGTTCGGTGATATCTCTCCAGCTTCCCGTTGGTCTGAGGGTGATAGGGTGCTGCCAGGACGTGGCGAATGCCCACCACCCGCATGTACTCGCGGAAGGCCCGCGATACATAACCTGAGCCATTATCTGAGAGGAGCTTGGTCCGATCCTCCAGAGGTACATCAGTCATACCAGTAGAGTCAACAGCTTCCTGGACCACCTCTATGAGGGAGTCGGCCGTCATGTCCCGTTGCACCTTCCAGGCCAAGATGAACCGGGAGTAGTCGTCCATCACCGTCACGAGGTAGTAGTAGCCCCATCCCACTACACGGAAGTAGGAGGCATCGGTGGCCCACAGCTGGTGGGGCCCTGTGGTCTTGTGCTGGTACTCTTTGCCCGCTGCCAACTGGTATTCGATCCGTTTCACCAGACCCTCCCGTCTCAGGATACGATAGACTGTGGAGGCGGAGACCGATAGGCCTCTGTGGTCGGTGAGCCAAGCCGCCAACTGCCGGCTTCGCCAGGTCGGCATCTCACGGGCTGCCGCCAGCACTACTGCCTCCTCTTCTAGTCGCAGGCGATTCCAGGGCCTCTCAGTTCCTTCCGTACCCTCCCAACTACCCTGCCGGTGCCTCCACCTCCACCAATAATACGTGCTCCTGGAAATGCCAAGCTCCCTGAGTCGCCTGTTCTTCCCTCTACCATGTCGCTCCACCTCAGCCACGACCTTCGATTGTTCCACTACGCTCATGCGCCGGTGCCGTTGTCGTGTAGGGGCGGCAGAGCTGTTTTTTTGAAGCGGTGCAACTCCAGGGACAACTCACCCACCAGCTGCTTCAGTTCACTGTTCTCCCGCTTGAGCTGCTCTATCTCTTGCCGGGTCGCATCACGCACACTGTCCCGAGTCAACCTCTCCTTCCCAGCTTCCATAAACCCCTTCGTCCAGGCGTAGTAGGAGTGGGGTTTGATTCCTTCCCGTCGGCACAGGTCATTAACGGTAGTCTCCCGTCTGAACCCCTCCAAGACGATGCGAATCTTCTCTTCAGGGGTATACTTACGGCGGGTCGCTGCACGGACCTGACGCACGAAGCTTCGTGTCTCCTGGCTTCGCTCCTCAGCTTGACTGGCCTGATCCTCTACCTGGGTCATCTATGACTCCTTTCACTTAGGGTTAATCTACCCCTCTGAAGGAGCCTCTACCACCCCCAACCTCCTCGGTTTTCTAGGCCTCAATAGTGTCCAATTGCGCTGACACCCTACACTCTACCGTTTGTTCCAAATCCAAGAAATTCTACACAGGCCGATGGGCTTACACTCTACGGTCCGTCTCAATCGAATCTCCACGTTAGACCAAATGGATCTCGCCAACTGTAGCTTCGTCATGGATTTGGTGAACCACGGCAGTCGCGTGGTCTTTTATATCCCAAAATCCTCCGAACACGTCCTAGAAGAACGACTCAAGGATCTCGGCGTTTCCCCTGATGACTGGTTTGTGTGTGTACACGCTCGGGAGTCCAGTTATCACGGGGAAATTGATCCCCGCCGAGAAAATGGTGGTCGACCGTCAGGCGGTGACTATAGAAACGTGAATATCCGGGATTATTTCCCCGCCATTGACTATTTAACATCGAAAGGCGGATTCGTCATCCGAATGGGTGACCCAACGATGACAAGAGTGAAGGATATTGATGGGGTCATCGACTACCCATTTACCAAGCATAAATCCATGCCAATGGACCTATTCCTCGTGTCCAGGTGCCGGTTTGTGCTGGGGAGCTCCTCCGGTTTCGGCACAACATTCGCGCCAGCATTCGGTAGTCCTCTACTCGTCGCCAACGAATCTATAGCGCCTGTGTCAACCGTCCAACTGCCGTATGACAACAACATTTTTATGCCAAGGCGCATGGTTGAGCAGAAAAGCGGAAGAATATTGAGTTTAAGGGAGATGTTCCACGCGAGTGTCCCGAATCAGGATAACGCCCAGATGTACGAAGCGTCAGGCTATCGTTGGGAATCAAACACCCCGGAAGACATTCTAGAAGCTACTAAAGAGATGCTTCATCTGGTCGAAACCAACTCCTTTGGGCTCCCAAGGACGAAGGAACAAGAGCAATTTCATAATTACCGCCTCGAAGCATTGGAATCTTTATGGATGTCTAGTGAACGCCGATGGGACGTTAGCTTTTCGGAACTCCATAAGCCAGAGTCCAGGGTTTCGGCCACGTTCGCGGCGCGCTACTTTTCGGAAGAGGTAGCTTACTCCAACCTGTCCGCTTCGGCCTAGGGGTTGCCATGGCCATTGTTGGGGTAGACTTCGACAACACCCTGGTAAGCTACGATGAGATCATTCACGAGGTAGCGGTACAGCGAGGACTGGTGCCTCCGGAAGTGGACAAAAGTAAGGCGCAAATACGCTGTCATGTTCGGCAGCTCCCCGGTGGCGAAATACAATGGCAGCGATTGCAAGCGGAAGTGTACGGACCAAGATTGCCACAGGCCACCTTAATCGACGGTGTGCAGTCGTTCTTCGAAGCCTGCAAGCAGCTGGGGTGCGGTATATACATCGTTAGCCACAAGACTGACTACGCCAGATACGATGAGACATCTACCAACCTCCGTACGGCTGCCATGGCGTGGATGACGGAACATGAATTCTTCGAGGTTAACGGGTTGGGTCTTCCTCCAGGCAATGTGTATTTTGAGGCTACCCGGCAGGATAAGATCGAGCGTATCGGGGAACTCGGCTGTTCTCACTTTGTGGATGACCTGGAAGAGACA
Source organism: Dehalococcoidia bacterium (assembly GCA_965247295.1). Lineage (GTDB taxonomy): Bacteria > Chloroflexota > Dehalococcoidia > Lucifugimonadales > JAGWBF01 > CBDFGQ01. The sequence goes on along the minus strand of CBDFGQ010000007.1, from coordinate 271,685 downwards.
TTCCTGGAACCCTCCTTTCCCGCCGACGTTGAGAAGATTCTCTACGTTTCAGATGGGACAACCTCCTCTCTCTGCGGGGTAAGCTTTACCGGCACCTGGAGACAGATCGCAGGTTACATATTTTAAGGTGATTGATGTGCCGGCGTCTGAGGTCAGGTGTCGCCTGTCCGGCCTGTTGGGGAGGACCATCATCTCCATGGACAGAATATATGGAGGTCGCAACAGCAGGCTATACCGGCTGACATGCACAGATTCACAATACTACGCGGCAAAACTTTACATGGGCGAGGACCCAAGTGCCAGAGCCCGACTGGATACCGAGTACACCAGCCTGGAGTACCTAAGGAGCAATGGGCTGGACTGCGTTCCCGGGCCTGTCGCCGTAGATAAAGCCCAGGGTTGTGCGGTCTACGAGTACGTTGAGGGCCAGAAGATATCGTCGAGCGAGGTCACACCGTCGGACATCGACGACGCAGTCGATTTCTTGATGCGGCTCAAAGAGCTCTCCAGGCGGCCGGGCAGCGAACAGCTTCCGAGGGCGTCCGACGCCTGCTTCTCTGTTCATGAGGGATTTGCGGGAATCAGTGCGCGCTTGAACCAGCTCATGGGGCTGCCCAAGAGTGGACCCCAATACCTCGCCCTCCACAGCTTCCTGGAGGAGGAGTTCTCCCCGGCTTTAGTTGGGATCAGGGAATGGTGCGAGTCGACCTTAGCGAGCCTGGGCATGTCACCCGAGTCCCAAGTTGCTGGGGCAGAGCTGACGTTAAGCCCGTCGGACTTCGGCTTCCACAACGCCCTGAGACGAAATACCGGCCAGATAGTGTATTTAGACTTTGAGTACTTTGGATGGGACGACCCGGCAAAAATGACCTCAGATTTCCTGCTCCATCCGGCCATGGAGCTAGGAGAATCCCTGAAACGGCGTTTTGTGGCAAATATTCTCAACGGGTTCGCGGCCCACGAGGAATTGCAACTCCGACTAGAGATCACATATCCTTTGCACGGCCTCAAATGGTGCCTACTAGTCTTAAATGAGTTTGTACCCCAGAAGTTGATCAGGCGTGGGTTCGCCGAAAAGACGCTGCCAGAAACCGAGGAGTTGCAATCCCTGCAACTTTCAAAAGCAAGGAATATCCTCGAGAGGGTAAAGCTTGAGTACCAACAGTTCCCATACAACAGGTAAAGTCCTGGATAAGAACTCCGCCAGCCTGGATGCCAAATCATTAGGTCTGCGGGCCACCATGGTCCGCATGATGGAGGCCGCGGGCAGGGGCCACCTGGGGTCGGCCCTCTCCCTTGTGGAGATCCTGAGGGTGCTCTACGACGACGTACTTCGCTATGTCCCCACGAACCCCAAATGGGCAGGCAGGGACCGGTTCATATTGAGCAAAGGTCACGGCTGCCTCGCCCTGTACGCGGTCCTGGCGGAGAAGGGCTTTTTCCCCCAGTCGGAGCTCTGGAAGTACTGCCAGAGCGACGGAATTCTGGGAGGTCACCCGGAGTTCAAGGTCCCAGGCGTAGAGGCCTCCACGGGAAGCCTGGGCCACGGGCTCTCGCTTGGCATCGGGATGGCTCTCAACGCGAGATACGAACGATCCGGGTACCGCTGCTACGTCGTCGTGGGGGATGGGGAGTCCAACGAGGGCTCTATCTGGGAGGCCGCCATGTGCGCGGGCAAGCACCGGCTCTCTAACCTGACGGTCATCGTCGATTACAACAAGTACCAGTCCTATGGCGCCAGCTCCGAGGTTCAGAACCTGGAACCCATCGGTGACAAATGGAGGAGCTTCGGTTTCGCCGTCCAGGAGGTCCAAGGACATTCCCTGGAGGAGTTGCGTGACGTCCTCACAAGCCTGCCTTTGGAGCTCGACAAGCCCAGCACCGTGATATGCCACACGGTAAAGGGTAAGGGCATAGATTTTGTCGAGAACAACATGGACTGGCACCACAAGAATAAGGTTACCCCCGAGGAGGTCCAGTCTCTCCTGGCGAGCTTGGAGGTAGCCTGATGCGTCAGACATGTCTCAATATGGTGTACGAACTGGCCAAGGGCGACCCGCGCATCTTCTTCATCGGATCGGACCTGGGCATAGGCACCCTGGAGAACTTCAAGAGGGAGATGCCCGACCGCTTCTTCATGGAGGGAATCAGCGAGGCGAATATCATAGGTATGGCTGCCGGCCTTGCCCTGGAGGGCAAGATACCTTATGTCAACACCATCGCTACCTTTCTCACCCGCCGCTGCTTCGAGCAACTGGTTGTAGACCTTTGCCTGCATAACGTCAACGTCCGCCTTATCGCCAACGGTGGCGGGCTGGTGTACGTACCGTTGGGTCCTACCCACGAGGCAATAGAGGACCTGGCAATTCTCCGGGCAATTCCTAACATGACCGTAGTGGCCCCGGCAGATGCCGATGAAATGACTAGATTAATGCCCCAGACGGTGGACTACCCAGGGCCCATCTACATCCGGCTCGCCAAGGGCTACGACCCAATCGTAACCCGAGATGACCTACCTTTCCAGATCGGAAAGGCCATCCCTATGCGAGAGGGCTCCGACGCCCTCATCGTCACCACCGGAATTACCTTGAAACACGGGTTGGAGGCGGCGGACGTCCTCTCATCTCTCGGTCTAAACGCGGCGGTCCTTCACGTCCACACCATCAAGCCGCTGGACACGGAAGCTATTCTGGACAATGCGGCCCAGGTACCCCTGGTGGTCACCATCGAAGAGCACACAATTATCGGCGGCCTCGGAAGCGCCGTAGCGGAGGTCATAGCTGAAGCCGGGTTCGATCCCGGCAAGCGATTCAGGCGCATCGGCATTCCCGACGTTTTCCCCGACCAGTACGGCTCCCAGGCCAGCCTCATGCAGCGGTACTCCATAACGACGAAGGAGCTGACCTCCGTAGTTGTGGACATGGCCGAAGGGCGGCAAGCGGACCGCCGCCCCGTTTACGGCCAGGTGTCCAGGTCAATACAGGCTTTGACGCCAGTTCAACCAAACAGAGGTGCATAAAAGGTGTATATAGACTTTGTAATGAAGCTCCACTCGAAGACCAAGCGCAACTATCTCCAACGAGTAATCGAGCACGACAAGGCGGATTGCTCCGAGGTTGCCATACAATATGGGAAAGACTACTGGGATGGGGACCGCAAGTACGCTTACGGCGGATACTATTACGACGGTCGCTGGCGTCCCATCGCCGACGAGATGGCCCGACACTACGGCATTAAAGCTGGAGACAAGATCCTGGACGTTGGATGCGGTAAGGGATACCTACTGTATGAATTCACTCAAGCCGTCCCCGGGGTGCACGTAGCCGGCATAGACATATCGGACTACGCCATCGCTAACGCCAAGGATGAGGTGAAGGAATTCCTGACCGTTGGTAACGCCACCTCACTTCCTTATGAGGATAACTCCTTCGACTACGTGGTGTCCCTCGGCACCCTCCACAACCTGTACAACTACGAGCTGCGAGCTGCCCTAGAGGGGATGGAACGTGTAGGCAAGGACAAGAAGTACCTAACTGTGGAATCCTACCGGAATGAACGAGAAAAGGTGAATTTTCTCTACTGGCAGTTGACATGCCGGTCGTTCTACACGCCCACGGAGTGGGAGTGGTTCATGAAGGAAAGCGGATATACCGGCGACTACGGATGCATCTACTTTGAGTAAAAACAATTCCGTATAAGGGCTACTCTTCCCAGCCCAGGAGTAGGAACTTTCTGAGAGGCGCGATGAAGGCAGGAATATTGGTCGAGCAAAACGCCCCACTAATTTTGGGGGAGGTGCAGATACCGGCACTCGATGTGGGACAGGTGCTGGTTAAGGTCCATTATAGTGGCATCTGCGGCAAGCAGCTAGAAGAGATAAGCGGCCGGCGAGGCCACGACCCCTACCTGCCCCACCTCCTGGGCCACGAAGGAGCAGGTGTGGTAGCGGCTACCGGTCCAGGAGTCAGGAAGGTCAAGACCGGAGACCACGTCGTCCTGCACTGGATGAAGGGCTCTGGCATCGACTCAGGCCCACCTCGGTTCGCCTGGAATGGGACCTCGGTGAGCGCCGGCTGGGTTACCACCTTCAGCGAGTATACGATCGCGTCGGAGAACCGGGTTACGCCCATCCCCAAGGACGTGGGCCTGGACGTGGCTGCCCTCTTGGGCTGCGCCGTTACCACCGGCATGGGCATCGTGTTCAACAACGCGGAGTTGAAGCCAGGCCAATCCATCGCAGTATTTGGAGTGGGAGGCCTGGGTCTGAACGTGGTGCAGGGGGCCGCGCTGGTTAACGCGCATCCCATAGTGGCCATCGACCTTCAGGACCAAAAGCTGGACCAGGCCGTTGACTTCGGCGCCACCCATTCCGTAAATGCCAACCGTCCTGACCAGGAAGCGCATCTCAGGGAACTGGCAGGAGTCCAGGGCTTTGATGCGACCGTCGACGTCACAGGCAACGCGACCGTAAGGCAGATGGCCTACGATCTGACGAGTAACACGGGAAGGACGATTCTGGCGGGGGTTCCCCACCACGAGGAGCGTATAACCATAGACTCCTTTCCGCTCCACTTCGGACGTCGGATATTCGGGTCCCACGGTGGAGAGACCAGGCCCGATGTGGACATTCCCCGTTTCATCCGGCTATACAAGCTGGGGACGCTGAAACTGGAGGAGCAGATCACCCATCGCTTCCGCCTGGATCAGATCAACGAAGCCGTGGAAGTGGTGCAAAAAGGCGAAGCCGGCAGGTGCATGATCCAGATGGTATAGGACCCAGCACCAGGAAAGGCCAGCGTGACATTTACCCCTCCCTGGGTATTCCGCACCGAATATCTGACACAGTGGGACGAAACTCCGGATTCCCGCTAATCCCTCTGGGCCTGGCTGGACTCAACCCAAGCCCACCCGGTCGAGGTTCCCGCGGTTAGCGGGCTGGTACCTTCGGCGGGACCACAGCCTCCGAGGAGCGAATGCAGCCAAGCGAGTTTCCCGAGGAAGTTCTCCACGGCACCGACAGCGTCCTTGGCGTTGGCCGCACCGAGATAGAGTGCCTAAAGGAACGGGCGGGACAGAACCGACGCAAACGCATGAGGCTCTGCGCTCATCGAGATGTGGGTGACTCCCTCCACGAGATGTTCATCGTGCACCAAAAAGACACATACGTGAGACCTCATTTACACACGAACAAGAGCGAATCGCTGCACGTCATCGAGGGCTCCGTCGACGTGGTCATATTCGACGACGACGGAAATATAAACGGGGTTTCCCGTTTAGGCGACTACTCATCGGGATTGCCCTTCTACCACAGGGTTTCCGATCCACGCTATCATACCCTGCTCATCCGTTCGGACACCCTGGTGTTTCACGAGACCACTAACGGTCCCTTCAGGAAGTCTGACACAACCTGGGCGCCCTGGGCCCCAGCCCAGAACGACACAGGCGCTCAGCCAACGTACATGGAACGACTGGCCAGGGAAGTCGAGGACTTCGTGGCGGCGCAAGCAGGATAGCCCGAATGAAAGTGCCCCATACCCTTGTCGTCGGCGGGACTCGGGGCTCCGGGCGTGCCCTGGTGAGGACCCTGGCCTCGGAGAATCACTTCGTATCGGTCATCGGCCGACGCCCTCCCATGGAAGAGGATAGGGACCTTGGCAACGTGCGCTACTGGACGGTAGACCTGCTTGACGAGGGTTCCCTCTCGCAAGCCTGGTCAGAGCTCGTGGACCAGGACGGGAAAGTCAGTAACCTGGTCTTCTTCCAGCGGTACAGGGGTGATGGCGATAGCTGGGCAGGAGAGATAGAGACCAGCCTTACCGCGACAAAAAATATGATCGACCGCTGGACCGCCGAGCGGGACGATTCAGACCAGAGCTCGGTGGTAGTCGTAAGCTCCCTGGCCAGCGACTTCATCGCCGAAGAGCAGCCCCTGAGCTACCACATTGCCAAGGCGGGACTCAACCAGATAGTCCGCTACTATGCCGTCGCTCTGGGGCCGCAGGGAGTAAGGGTCAACGCCGTGTCCCCGGGCATAGTCCTGAAGGACGAAGCCAGAGACTTCTACCGGCAGAACCAACACCTACACGACCTTTATCGAAGCGTGACGCCGCTGGGCCGGATGGGGACACCTGAAGAGATCGCCAACGTGATAGCGTTCCTTTGTAGCCCCAAGTCCTCGCTCATTACCGGCCAAAACATCCTGCTGGACGGCGGCGTTTCCTTACAGTGGCATGAGACCGTAGTTCGCAAACTGACCAAGCTAGACCACTTGAACGTCACACGTCAACCCAGTGGGAGGCTCTGATGACCGACCTGGTCCACCGACGGGAAACCTGCCGTCTGTGCGGCGGGAGAGAGCTCGAGCTGGTGGTAAAGCTCGCGCCAACTCCCATCGGCGCGGCATATGTACCGGCCCAACGGATGGAGGAGGACCAGCCGTGCTACCCGATCGACCTGTTCTTGTGCCATAGCTGCGGCCATGCGCAACTGCTCGACATCGTCAATCCTGAAGTCCTGTTTGGGGAAGCCATAGAGATTACCTCGGTCTCCCTGGGCCTTGTCGACCATCTGGAGGCGCTGGCCAACAAGATAGTAGACTACGTCGGCCAGGCCGACGGGTCCCTGGTAGTCGATATCGGAAGCAACGATGGCTCTTTGCTGAAGTTCTTCCAACGCCGGGGTATGCGAGCGCTGGGGGTCGAACCGGCGCGCTACGTTGCCAAAATAGCCAATCAGGGAGGCGTCAAAACCCTCTCCAGTCTCTTCAGCGCCGAGCTAGCCGATAAGATCAAGGACGAGCACGGTCCCGCGAGGGTTGTCACCGCCAACAGGGTCTTCGCCAACATCGACAACCTGCACGATATCGTCAACGGCATCCGCATCCTGCTCAATGAGGACGGCCTCTTCATATTCGAAACGGGCTACCTTGTAGACATGCTTGAGAAGACCCTTGTAGACGTGATTTACCACGAACACCTCAGTTACGAGTCGGTGAGGTCACTGGAACCCTTCTTCCGAAGCAACGGCATGGAGTTGATCGACGTAGAGCGCATCCCCATCAAGGGCGGCTCCATAAGGGCTTTCGTACAGCACGAGGGAGGACCGCGGAAGGTGTCTCCCGCCGTCGCCGAGCTGATCGCCCTGGAGGAGAGGGTGGGCATAGACCGCCCTGGGCCTTTTCTGGCGTTCGCCGACAAGATAGAGTCCGCGAAGGCTCAGCTGAAAAGCCTGCTGTCCGACCTCAAGGCAGAGGGGAAGGCCGTTGCGGGGTATGGCGCCGCCGTGGGCCCGACAACCCTCATATATCACTTCGGGATCAGCGACGATCTCAGCTTCCTCATCGACGACGACTCATCAAAGTGGGGACTGTTCAGTCCCGGGCATCATATCCCGGTGTTGTCCCCCCAGGCCATTTACGAGAAGAGACCTGACTACCTCGTTATCCTCGCCTGGCGGTACGCCGACCCCATTATGAAGAAGCACCAGACCTATCTGGAGCAGGGAGGACACTTCATCTTGCCCCTGCCCGATTTTCAGGTCATTTAGTCGCTCCGTCCAGATACGATGCTGCGAACTAAGAGAGGATATACCCTTGGCGCGACGACAGTCTGAGCAGCTACATATGACATCCCCCACATCGGTCCTGGAATATTACCAGCACCATCGATTCAATCCGGTGCCTATTCCCCTTGAGGACCAGAGGGCGTGGGAGTCCCACTTCCAGAAGCGCCTCAATCTGTACCAGAGACATCTGGGGATTCCCCTGTCGCTGCTCCGGGACCGCCGAGTGGTGGAATTCGGCTGCAACTCGGGCGAGAACGCCCTGGTGCTGGCTGCTGTGGGAGCCAACCTGACCCTGGTAGAACCCAACGATCAGGTGTGGCCGAGGTTGCGCGCGCTGTTCGAGAAGTTCCACCTCGAACACCGTATTGTTGAACTGGTGCAGGACGGCATCCGCGACTTTAACCCAGAGGGGCAGTACGATGTTGTGATAGCCGAGGGGTTCCTTTACACCCTGCCCGACCGTGATCAGATGCTACGAAAGCTGGCCAGTTTCCTCGCGCCCGGCGGAATGGCAGTTATGACCATCAACGACCGCCACGGCGGACTCCTTGAGATGACCAGGCAGATGCTCCTGCGCCGGGCATGTCAGCTATCAGGAGTGGATGATATCCACAGCGAAGCGTCCCTGGACCTGGCCAGGCGGCTATTTTACGAGGAGTTCAGGAAGATAAACGTTTCGCGACCCTTCGAGGCATGGTGGAAGGACGCCCTCGTAAATTCCAGCGTGACATCCGTCACCTCCTTATGGAGCTATGCGGAGATCCTTCCGGTGGCCGAGGCCGCGGGATTTGAGTTCCATGCCTCTTCCCCCAGGTGGGCCAGCCTAGACCACTTCAACTGGTACAAGAACGTTCCCACGCCCGGAGAGCGCCACGCCCGCCTGCTGGAGGGATGGGCCCAGGTGTTCCCCTACTTCCTTACCGGAGTGCCCTTTACCGGCCGGGACACCCTGGCAGCGCCTGAAGATGTAACCCAGGCCGTGGTGGAGCTTGTCGCGGGGCTTTCGGCCTACACGCTGTCGGGTTCCGGCGATCCAGCAGATTTCTTCACCTACCCACCCGTGCTTGACCGGTACCTTGCCTCCCTGGGTGACCCCATCTTGACCGAGTTCAACGAGGAGCTCCAACAGCTATACCGGGCAGCCTGTTCAGGTAGCGCGGATAACTTGATCCACGTTTATAGCAATAGCAACCTGCGGAACTTGTGGGGTACACCATGCCATTACATTTGCTTCACCAAGGGCCTCAGTCCCACCGCACACGAGAACGGAACCCTATAAAGACAGCTGGAATCACATGTAGCCGATGTATCGACTGAAACACCTATACAAGAGGGCCGTGAGGGCAATGACCGGCCCAGCCCTGGTCCGCATCATGAGGTACCTGGACGGCAGGCGGTGGATTCCCGTATTCTACTTCTTGCTGCCGCGACAGAACACCAACGCCATCCAGACCCTCCATGTCCTTCACAACATACAGACCAAGACCGGCAGGACCGTCATCGTCATCTCGGCCTGGCCCTTTTGGCCGTGGGACACGGCCAAAGATCCGCTATTCAACTCATTTATCCGGGGACTAAACCCTCGGATCCGCTATGTCTGGATTCCTGCCTGGCTGCAAGGGCTGTTCTATAGCGCCACGTTGCAGGTCTGGCGCCTGTTGCAGGTGCAAGAAGCGTTATTCAGGCCCATGGGTCTAAACTCGACCGTCCGATTCACCAGCTACACGACTCTGGACCACACCGACATCCTTAACCGCGGCGGGCACGTCGCCTTTCATATTCCAGAGTCCCATGAAAGCGTACTTGAGAGTAAGCTAAAGGAACTGGGAGTCTCGCCCTCCGACTGGTTCGTGTGCATCCATGCCCGCGAGCATGGCTGGCTCAGGGACATGGGCGCCTATGCCCTCAAGGCTCCCTCAGAGTATAGCCACAACCAGGAGGACCACCGTAACGTAGATATCCGCGACTACTTCCCGGCCATCGAATACATCACAGCGCAGGGCGGGAAGGTTATCAGGATGGGCGACCCATCTATGACCAGAGTAAACGGCATCGACGGGGTCATCGATTACGCCTTTTCTGAAGACAAAAACCTCCCCATGGACCTGTATCTAGTATCTAGGTGCCGGTTCGTCTTGGGATGCACTTCGGGTTTTTCAGGTTCATTCCCTCACGCGTTTAACGTACCACTGCTAATCACTAATTTCCCGGGGCCGGTATTTACGGCACGTTTCCCAGGCAGCAATACCATAGTCCTTCTAAAGCACATGGCCGAGAAAGACAGCGGCAGGTATTTGAATTTACCGGAGGTATTCCATCCCGGCATCCGCATTATGAACGACTCGGTGAAATTTGAGGAAATGGGCTACCAGTGGATATCCAATGACCCAGCGGATATCTTGGAGGCTGCCAGGGAGATGCTCCATCTCGTGGAGACCAACTCCTTTGATGGCCCAATGACCACGGAGCAGGAGTTGTTCCACCGGTACAGGCTCGACGCGCTGGACTCGATATGGTCGCCGGAGGAAGGGGTTGGGAAGCCCCGGTGGTCCAATGTGCGCTCCGCCGAATCTAGAATCTCCGCGACCTTCGCCGCGCGCTACTTTAGACGCGAAGTTACCCCGTTCCCTCATGCCGAGATATCGAGGGCTTAGGCCACAGGACCGGAAGCTATGGCAACTCACGACACCTACCTTACGACTGATGCGGGCCCGGGCTTGCCGAGACCTACGGACCGGGTAGGGCAGCTAGACGCGCCCAGAATCGGGCCCAGTCGGCTCATCTACGAGAATCCGTACCAGAAAGTTTATCACGTAGAGGCCGATTTTGGAGATTTTACCAAGGAGTATTACGTTACCGATACGGGCCAGCGTGCCGGCATTGTAGCCGTGGTGCGAGATTCTGTGCTACTGGTGCGGCAATACAGGCTGCTGATCGACGGACTGGCGTGGGAACTTCCAGGAGGTCGTGTGGACGATGGCGAGACCCCCGAGGTGGCCGCCGTAAGGGAGTGCCTGGAGGAGACTGGCGTGCGATGCCTCGATCCCCGCCCCTTGGTCTTCTATCACGCCGGTCTCGACACCCGTCACAATCCTACGCACATTTTTTATTCGGACCAGGTTGCCGAGAAATGTGAAACGGAGAATATTCACCTGCAGGAGGTAAGCGGTAGTGCCTGGGTCCCCCTGGACAGCTGTGTTGAGATGATATTCGAGGGGAAGATCGTAGACTCTTTTTCTATCGCAGGCCTGCTTGCGTACCGAACGCGTTTCGGAGCTTAGTCTCGTGACCGGAACAATAAAGATTTCCAAGATCCCATGGTGGAGGACTTCATTCGGCGAGGAAGAGATCAGTCAGATCCGGGCTGCCATTCTGAATGAACACGTCAGCCAGGGCCCCGTGACGGCCGAGTTTGAGGCCCGATTTGCCGAAGCGCTGGAGGTACCCTACGCCGTGGCCACGACCAGCGGGAGCACGGCACTACTGCTGGCGCTTATGGCGCTGGGCATCGGGCGCGACGACGAGGTAATAGTCCCAAATCGCACATTCATCGCCACCGCCCACGCCGCGCTGCTGCTTGGGGCGAAGGCGGTACCCGTGGACGTCCTGCCCGACACTCCAACAATGGACGTCTCGCAGATCAGGCAGAAGATCACCTCCCGGACCAGGGCGATTATGCCTGTCCATCTAAACGGGCGTGCCGTTGAGATGGAACAGGTCAACGAAGTCGCAGAGGAATACGGGTTGGGGGTTGTGGAAGATGCCTGCCAGGCACTTTTTTCCAGAAGTACAGCCGGCTACCTGGGTACTCAGTCCGACATGGGGTGCTTCTCCCTGGGCGCGACCAAGTTGATCTCCACGGGACAGGGAGGCATTGTGGTAACCAGGTCCCCAAAAATGTATGAACAACTGAAACTAATCCGAAACCATGGCGTGGCCGATACCTTCCGGGCCAGCTATGAGCAAATGGGGTTCAATTTCAAGTTCACCGATATCCTTGCCTCCATTGGGCTTGTTCAGCTAGGCCGCGCCCCGCAGCGAATTGAACACACCACGGCAGTCTATTCCAAGTACGCGGCCGCCATGGGCGAGTACGGGTTGCCATTCCTACAGCTGATTCCCGTGAAGGTCGCACAGGGTGAGGTGCCCTTGTACGTGGAAGTGCTGTGCACGAAGAGGCAAGAGCTTAGGGACTTTCTCGACCTCCAGGGCATCTCGACCCGGCCCTTCCTCCCAGACATCGATCTATCGCCTCACCTAAATAGTGACGGTGAATACCCCAACTCAAGGGTCTTCAGCGAGCGGGGTCTGTTCCTGCCCTGTGGACCCGAGCAGCCCCTAGAGAACATCGACAGAGTGTTGGAGGTCTTACGTGTTTACAGCCAATGAAGCCAGTCATCGGAATAGGAGAACGGCAGAAGCGATCCAGGCCTAGCAGGTTGCTGAAAAAGGGGGTCTCCGGAAAGCGACAGTCGCGAGGAAGAAAAAGTTCCGACGATGTGCATAGACATTGGCACGGGTCTTTACAGTGTTCGTTCGTCGCTAAGATACTGTTATCGCTTTTCGTTGGCACCTCGCGGCCATCGAACTAGTCGGGGAGTTTTTCAGCACCCTGCTAGACCTGGCAGTGACACTGTTCGATCATATGAGACCCGACATTCCAGTACACTCCAATTCCGTCGCCGTCTTGGGCTTTCACGATGGCTCTGCCGGGCAAATCGAGACCTGGTTCGAGGAGGTAACGGGCTTCCACATAGCCTGCTTCGTGCATGAATCGGCAGAACCGTTGAAGGTGGACGTGGAGGCGGAGAACAGGAAGCGCGTCTCCCAGCGGACGGAGTTTCCCACACCGAACACCTTCAAGGGCAAGCCCTTGATCGTTTCACCGCACTGGGTCGAGCGGCTCAAGAACCTTGGAATCCGGAAAGTCCTGCCGCTCACGCCGGACAACCGGGACCGGCTGCGCCAGATCGACGCCTGCCGTGAGGATAGCCTGGAGCTGGTTTCAGCTATCCATCCCACGGTGACAATCCTACCGGGGGCCACCGTCGAGCCAGGGGTCTGGGTTAACGCGGGAAGCATCATAGGCTACAAGGCGGAAATCGAAGCTGGGGTCCTGATCAACACAGGGGCACAGATCGACCACCACAACGTGCTGAAGCGATGCTGCCAGGTGGACCCTGGTGTGGTCACCGCAGGAAATGTGACCCTCTGGGAATGCTGTCACGTGCACACGGGGGCCACAATCATCAACCGCATCGAGATCGGGGAAGACGCCATAATTGGCGCCGGGGCGGTGGTGATTGATGACATCCCGCCCAGGAGTACCGCGGTGGGGGTGCCGGCTAAGGTAATAAGGTCCCACCAATTTGCTAATTGACGTAGTCACGAACACCGGGCGTCGCGAGGTCCATTTCACTGAGTTCCGACGAGGGTATTAAGAGTTGGTAAGCAGCCAGGGCAAACTGCAGCGGCCGGGACAGCTCAAGATAGGGCAAGCCTGGGTGTATCGCTCTATTCGGCACCAGCTAATCCAAATAGGGTCCGGTGGGCCGGGTGTCCTGCTTAGAAAGAGCCTGACGGTCCTGGGAGTAAGCCTGGCAGTGGTGCCGGTACTAGCGTTACGTGCCCTGCGGCCTCTTGTCCTCGTCCGTTTTGGGGGGCTCCACAGCGCCAGAATTGGAGATCTGGCCAACGACCCGGAATACTACCTCTGCCAGCGAGACACTGGGATACAGGAGGCCGGAGCGGTCGACCTCTTTTACTACAAACGGCAGCCGGTTTGCAATCGGCAGCTAAAGGTTATGGCCGACCGCACACTTAATGTACATCGCTACGCCCGCTGGCTAGACAGGGTTAACCGAAGCATACCGGGCGGTCAAAGGCACGTAATCAATATTATTAAGAGGGACGCGGACCACTTCAGCGAGATACACGAGCTACTTTCCCGTACGTCGGTCCACCTTTCGTTCAACCCCGAGGAGGAATCGCGGGGGAGCGAGGCACTCCGGCAGATGGGGATACCCGAGGGGTCCAGCTTTGTCTGCTTCCACGCCAGGGACTCAGCCTATCTGGAAACCCTCTATCCCGACAAGCACTGGGGATACCACGACTACCGCGATACAAGCGTCCATAACTACGTCCCGGCCGCCGAGGAGCTGGCGAATCGGGGCTATTTCGCCGTCAGGATGGGGTCTGTAGTCAAGGAGGCGCTACGAACTGGGAACCCTCGAATAATTGACTATGCCACCAACGGATGCAGGACAGATTTCCTGGACGTATTCCTGAGCGCTAAGTGCAGGTTCTTCATCGGTTCCAGCGCCGGGCTCGACAGCGTATCGAACAGCTTCCGCCGGCCGATAGCCTGCGCGAACCATATTCCTCTGCAGAATGCCCTTACCTGGGGTCCCAATGACTCGTTCATCCCCAAGAAGCTGAGGTCCCGTGAGATGGGCCGGTTCCTGACCTTCCGCGAGATAATCGAGTCGGGGGCAGGGAGTTATTCAAGAGCCGAACAGTATGAACAGGCCGGGATAGACGTTTTAGAAAACAGTCCTCAGGAGATCACCGCCCTGGTCGTCGAGATGGACGAGAGGCTTGATGGGAGATGGCAGACGACGGCAGAGGATGAGGAGTTGCAACGGCGCTTCTGGTCAGCGGTCAAGCTTGATGGTTCCCACGGCCACCTTCTGCCCCATGTCGGTGGTGAATTCCTCCGACAGAACCAGGGTTTGCTGGACTAGGGTGAGTCTATGTCAGCAGTCGTCGCCATACCGGCCCGATTGAGGTCAACAAGGTTTCCCAGGAAGGTCCTGGCCGACATCCACGGCATGCCCATGCTGTGGCACGTATACCAGAGGGTATCCAGTGCCCGTAGCGTCTCCTCGGTCTGGGTCCTCACCGACAGCCAGGAGGTGCTGGAGGCCGCGTCCTCCTGGGGAGCCCATGCCCTGATGACCTCGGAGGACTGCCCCTCGGGCACAGACCGAATAGCCTCCGTGGTAGACGCACTGGATGCCGACATTATCGTTAACGTGCAGGCGGACGAGCCACTGATCGCCGGGACGGTGGTGGATAGTCTAGTGGCCGCCTTGGAGGACAGCGAGGCCCAAGTGGCGACCCCCGTGTTCCGGATCGGCTCCGTCGAGGAGTTGAACAACCCGAACGTGGTCAAGGTGGTGAGGGCCTCCGACGGCAGCGCCCTCTACTTCTCCCGCAGCCCCATCCCTTACGTCCGGGACATAGGGACCGAGCGGTGGCTCGACAGCGCTACCTTCTGGGGACATGTGGGAGTGTATGCCTACCGACGGGGGGTACTGGTGGAGTACCTCGGGATGCCCCAGGGCCGGCTTGAAACGGCGGAGAAGCTGGAGCAACTCCGCCTGCTAGAGGCTGGTATGGGGATTCTTGCGGTGGAAGTTGATTACCGGCCCCAAGCCGTTGACGTGCCCTCGGACCTGGAGCGGGTGAGGGAGCTGATGACCTGGAATGCGGATGGCCTCTAAAACCACCGTTATCAGCCCTGAATCTGTACCAGGATACCGTCCAGACTCGGCGGCGCGTGGCCGACGGTGCTGAAATAGCCGCTAGCGAACCTGTTGGGGGGTTGAGGAAAGGCATGTCGGACAGTGACCCGTGGGAGGGGGCTTTACGTCCCTTTGGCCCTGTGGAGCACCCCAGTGAAGTGGGTACTGCGCGCATTGGGGATGGCAGACTCGCCCTGATCGCCGGCCCATGTTCCATCGAGTCAGAGGGCCTCTGCCTGTCCGTAGCCGAGCATCTGGCGGCCCTTTGTGGCGAGCTTGGCATGCCCTACATATTCAAGTCATCCTTCGACAAGGCCAACCGCACCGCCCTGGACTCATTCCGAGGGCACGGGCTGGAGCGCGGGCTGGCGGTATTGAAAAAGGTAAAGGACAGGGTGGGCGTTCCCGTGCTGACGGACGTACACGAGACCGATCAGGTGGCGCTCATATCTGAGGTTGTGGATGTGCTGCAAATACCGGCCTTCCTCTGCCGCCAGACCGACCTCCTGGTAGAGTGCGGTAGACGTGGCCGCGCGGTAAACATCAAGAAGGGACAGTTCCTGCCCCCCGAAGACATGCGATACGCCGTTCAGAAAGTCACATCCTCAGGCACCGGCAACGTGATGCTGACGGAACGGGGAGCCCTCTTCGGGTACCGGGATCTGGTGGTGGACATGCGAAGCCTGGTGATCATGAGGTCCCAGGGGTATCCCGTGGTGTTTGACGCCACCCATAGCGTCCAGCAGATGGGCGGGCAGGGCGGCTCTTCGGGCGGAAAGACGGAGTACATCCCCGCGCAGGTCAGGGGAGCCGTCGCCGTGGGGGTGGACGCCCTGTTCATCGAGACCCACCCCGACCCGGATAAGGCGCTGTCCGATGGGACCACAATGGTCCCCCTCTCCCAGATGCGCCCCCTCCTGCAGATGGCGCTGGCGGTCCATTCCACCCACGGGGGACATACGCCGTGACCAGGGAACTCACGTCCCGAGAACTCGGGGAGCTCTGTACGGGCCTGCGAATGCTTCTTCTGGACGTAGATGGGGTGCTGACGGACGGCGGCATCATCCTCGTGGGACGAGACACCGAGGCCAAGCGGTTTGACGTACAGGACGGAGTTGGCATCGGCCTGGCTAGAGCGGCGGGGCTCAAGGTTGGGATCGTCACCGCCAGGCGCTCGGATGTGGTACAGCGGAGGGCAGAGGAGCTCGGCGTTGACGAACTCTTCCAGGGCGTGGCACAAAAGGGGGAAGTCCTGGACCTGCTGCTCCAGAGGTACGATATCCAGGCGTCACAGGCCGCCTACATCGGGGACGACTTACAGGATGTATCCATCATGAGGCAAGTGGGCATTCCCATCGCGGTCCAGAATGCGGTCGCCATGGTAAAGGAGTACAGCGTACACGTGACCAGGGCCTGCGGGGGACACGGGGCGGTAAGGGAGGCGGTAGAGTGGCTACTTGAGCTCAGGGGCGATATAGACAAGGTACATAAGCCATACGCTGACTAAGCATTATTGGGCGAGAAAATATGAGTACACCATCACCACAGAGGGAGGCACAGGGAGTGGCGGCCAGCCACCTTCGGAGGTTGGCGTCACTTTTCGACCAGATGGACCTGGATGCGGTACAGCGAGTATACGAGCGGCTGCGCACGGCCCGGGACACCGGAGCGACCGTGTACCTGGCTGGAAACGGCGGCAGCGCCGCTACGGCTGCTCACTGGGCCACGGACCTGGGAAAGCGAACCAAGGCCTCCGGGCGGGCGCCCATTCGCGTGATGAGCCTGGCCGCCAACGCATCGTGGCTTACGGCGCTGGGCAACGACGAAGGGTACGACCGCGTGTTCGCCGGCCAGCTGGAGAACTTCGCCCGCCCGGAGGATGTCCTGGTGGCAATTTCGGCCAGCGGCAGCTCGCCGAACCTGGTAAAGGCGGTGGAGCTGGCCCGGAACAGCGGGGTAACTACCGTCGGATTTCTGGGCTTCGACGGTGGAGTGCTAAAGGACATGGTGGACGAACTGGTGCTGGTAGCGACGGAAAAGGGCGCATACGAGCTGGTGGAAGACTGCCACATGGCCCTTTGCCACATACTGACCATGTGTCTGGCCCAGGACCGCCAGGAGCCAGCTGCCTCTGCCTAGCCGTTGGGCATCCTGGGGGTGGAACCGCCCCTGAAGGAGGTCACGGTAGGAAACGACCTTTGGAGTGCGTAACATCATGGAGTTCGACTTCACGGAAAAGACAATTCTTATCACCGGAGGTACCGGGTCCTTTGGGCAGAAATGTACCGAGGCCCTGCTCAAAAAGGGAACTCTTCGGAAGCTGATCATTTTCAGCCGGGACGAGCTAAAGCAGCACGAGATGCAGCAAAAGTTCACCGATCCGTGCATGCGCTTTTTCATCGGCGACGTGAGGGACCGGGACCGCCTATACAGGGCGATGAGCGGGGTAGATGCTGTCATCCACGCCGCGGCCCTCAAGCAGGTGCCGGCCTGCGAGTACAACCCGTTCGAGGCGGTCAAGACGAACATCCTTGGCGCGGTGAACGTCATCGACGCCGCAATCGACAGTGGGGTGGAACGGGTTTTCGCCTTAAGTACCGACAAGGCGGTGAACCCTGTGAACCTGTACGGCGCCACCAAGCTCTGCGCGGAGAAGCTCTTTGTCCAGGGGAACTCCTACTCGGGGGTAAGGGCGACCAAGTTCAGCTGTGCCCGCTACGGAAACGTCGTGGCCAGCCGCGGGAGCGTCATTCCTCTCTTCCTCCAGCAGAGGTCCAACGGTGTCATCACCGTTACCGACGAGCGCATGACCCGGTTCTGGATCACCCTGGACCAAGGGATAGAATTCGTACTCAACTGCCTCCAGCTCATGCACGGGGGCGAGGTATTCGTGCCTAAGATTCCCAGCATGAGCATCATGGACCTGGTGGGGGCTATCGCCGAGGGCTGCGAGGTCAAGTACACTGGGGTACGACCCGGGGAAAAGATAGATGAACTGCTGGTGTCCCCCGACGAGTCCCGGCAGACATTGGAGTTCCCCGATATGTATGTGATCCAGCCAGCCCATAGCTGGTGGATGCTGGGGAGCTGGGCGGAAGGCAAACCGGTGCCCGACGGCTTCAGGTACGGCAGCGATAACAACGACCGATGGCTTACGGTGGGTGAGATACGAGACATGGTGGCGCACCTGTGAGGACAACGGACACGGAACAGTGGCCCCTGGCCATTCAAGGGGGAAGGCCGGTGCGTGACATTCCCCTACCATACGGCCATCACCGGATCGAGGAGGAAGATATTGAGGCCGTGGTGGAGGTCCTGCGTTCTGACTGGATCACCACCGGCCCCAAGGTCAGAGAGTTCGAGGAGGCGGTGGCGGACTTCGTGGGAGCCCAGTTCGCCGTTGCCTTCAGCTCGGGCACGGCCGCCCTCCATGGAGCTGCCTCTGCCGCGGGGCTGTGCCCCACCGACGAGGCCATTACCACGCCCCTGACCTTCTGCGCCACATCTAACTCCGTGCTTTACACGGGGGCTACACCGGTGTTTGCTGACGTATGCCCCGACTCGCTGAATATAGACCCCGACCAGGTGGCCGCATGCATTACACAGCGTACGAAGGCCATCCTTCCCGTGGACTACGCTGGCCAGCCAGCGGACCTTGACCCGATCATGTCCCTGGCGGAACGGCACGGGTTGGTGGTCATCGAAGACGCCGCCCATGCCCTGGGGTCCGAGTATAGGGGCCGCAGGGTGGGCGGCATAAGCCACATGACCGTCTTCAGTTTTCACCCGGTAAAACACATAACCACGGGCGAGGGAGGGATGGTGACCACCGATAGCGCGGAGTACGCCAGCCGACTGCGCTCCTTTCGCAACCACGGGATAGACCCCGAGGCTCGTCGGCGGCAGGGCTCGGCCAAGGGAGACTGGTACTACGAAATGACCAGTCTGGGCTACAACTACCGCCTCTCCGACATAGGTTCCGCCCTCGGATTGTCT
This sequence comes from Dehalococcoidia bacterium, assembly GCA_965247295.1. Lineage (GTDB taxonomy): Bacteria > Chloroflexota > Dehalococcoidia > Lucifugimonadales > JAGWBF01 > CBDFGQ01. The sequence goes on along the minus strand of CBDFGQ010000007.1, from coordinate 252,600 downwards.
CAGCTCAAGAGGCTGCCCGACAAAATAGCCAGACGACGGGAGATCGCCAGTCACTACGGGAAGGTCTTCGCAGGGGTGCCCGGGATGATCCCAGTCGTCGAGAGGCCCGAGGCAAGGTCCGCGTGGCACCTTTACCCCGTCCGCCTCGAGCTCGAGAGGTTTAGCGCCGGCAGGAGGGATGTCTTCCAAGCCCTCCGGCGTGAGAACATAGAGGTCAACGTTCACTACATCCCGGTACACCTTCACCCCTACTACCGGGAAAAGTTCGGGTACCAGGGGGGCGAGTACCCCGTCGCCGAGGCGGCCTACGCCTCCCTCATCACATTGCCCCTGTTCGACTCCATGAGTACAGGAGACGTGGAGGACGTGGTAGATGGGGTATACAAGGTGGCGGCGCATTTTGGACCCCCAAGCTGAGGGGGCCTTTGGAGGCTCCCAACCGAGAGTTGATACAGCACCCTGATGAACGATTTTCCGTGCACCTTCGTGATCGGCTGCGGGTCCATCGGCCAGAGACACATCGCCAATCTACTGACCCTGGGAGTGACGGACGTCCTGGCCTACGATGTCCGAGCTGACCGGCGGGCCCAGGCCGAGGCCCGGTACCCCATCACAACAGTGGACTCCCTGGAAACGGGATGGCAGAGACGCCCGGACGTCTCCCTGATCGCGGCGCCTACCAGTTTGCACATTCCCCTTGCTCTGGAGGCCGCGAAGAATGGCTGCAACCTGTTTATTGAGAAGCCCTTGGGGGACCGGTCGGATGGGGCGGAGCAACTCATCTCCATCGTCACTGGGGAGGGCCTGACGGCGATGGTTGGGTGCAACATGAGGTTCCACCACGGCCCCGCTACCGTCAAGCGACTGCTGGACGAGGGGACTATCGGCCAGGTGATTACGGGCCTCATAGACGCCGGACAGTACCTCCCCGACTGGCACCCGGGCGAGGACTATCGGGACTGGTACAGCGCCAGCTCGGCACTGGGCGGCGGTGTGGTCCTGGATGCCATACACGAGATAGACTACGCTCGCTGGCTTTTCGGCGAGGTTGAGGAGGTCTACTGTCTGGGCGGCAAGTACAGCTCCCTGGAGATAGACACCGAAGACAGCGCGAACATCCTGATGAAACTGGTAACCGGGACCAGCGTGTCCATTCACTTGGACTACGTTCAGAGGGCCTACTGGCGGACCTGCAAGGTGGTCGGCGAGGAGGGCACAATCGTTTGGGATATGAACCGGGGCGACGTACAGTTGTTCCTGGCCGGCGACAAAAGCTGGCGCCGTCTCCCTCAACCCGAGGGGTACACCGTCAACCAGATGTACCTGGATGAAATGGCCCATTTCCTGCGGTGTCTGAAAGGGGAGGATGTCCCCAGCCTTGGGATTCACGAGGCCAAAAGGGTGCTGGACATAGCCCTGGCGATCAAAGCTTCGATGCATAGTGGAGAGGTGGTTCGAGTAGCGGCATGATAGGCGCCATCATTCAAGCCAGGACCGGCTCCACCCGGCTGCCCGGCAAGACCCTTGCCCCTATCAAGGGCAAACCACTGCTTCAGCACCTCGTGGAGCGGGTCAGGGCATCGTCCTTCGTAGAGGACATAGTCATTGCCACAACCACAGAAGGGCGGGACGACCCGCTGGCGGAGCTCGCCGAACAGTTGGAGCTAAAGTGCTACCGGGGCAGCGAAGAGGACGTGCTGGACCGGGTGTACACGGCGGCGCGGCTGCACGGAGTAGACTCCGTAGTACGTGTCACTTCTGACTGCCCCTTGCTGGACCACGTTGTGATGGACCGGGTTATCGAGACGTACCTGTCGGGCAGCTACGACTATGTGACCAATACCTTGCCTTATACCTATCCCGACGGGCTGGACGTGGAGGTCTTTTCCTTCGGCGCCCTGGGGCGGGCATGGAGAGAGGCCCGGCTCCCCTCGGAACGGGAGCACGTTACTCCCTACATCCGTACCTCGGGCCATTTTCGGACCTTTAACGTGGAGAGCCCCGTGGACCTTTCCCACCTGAAATGGTCCGTAGATACCCAGGCGGACCTGGATTTCGTGAGGTCGGTTTTCGAGGGGCTGGACGCCAAGGGCAGCGACTTCTCCCTCGAAGACGTGCTTCAGCTAGTGAGAATCGGTCCTGAACTCATGGCCACAACGCAGGCCGCCATTGTAAATGAAGGCTACTACAAGTCTTTGGCCAGCGATCCGCCCCTCCCGGCACGCGACCTGTCCGTGGTCCGCTCCAATACCCTCAAGGAAAGGGCTCAGGCCCTCATTCCTTCTTGCACCCAGACCTTCAGCAAGGGCCCTACCCAGTTTGTTCAGGGGGTAGCGCCCGTTTTCCTGGCCCGGGGGCAGGGAAGCCACGTGTGGGATGTGGACGGTAACGAGTACGTCGACTACCCCATGGCCCTGGGACCCGTGATCCTGGGCCACAACTACCCAGCAGTGACCGAGGCAGTCATCGCGCAGGCACGGGAAGGGATCGTCTTCTCCTTGCCCCACCCCCTTGAGGTGGAGGTTGCGGAGGTGCTGACAGAGGTCATTCCCTGTGCCGAGATGGTCCGCTTCGGGAAGAACGGCTCCGATGCCACCTCCGCGGCCGTACGGGTTGCCCGCGCCTACACGGGGCGGGACGTTATTGCCTGCTGCGGGTATCACGGCTGGCAAGACTGGTTCATCGGTACCACCACCAGGAGCGGGGGCGTTCCCCAGGCGGTCCGAGAGCTTACTGTACCGTTTCAGTACAACAACATATCCAGCCTGGAGTCCATATTCGCCCAGCACCCCGGCGGGGTGGCTGCCGTCATCATGGAGCCCGTGGGGATTGCGGAGCCGCAGGAGGGATTCCTTCGGCAGGTACGGGAGGCGGCCATCCGTGAGGGCGCGTTACTGGTATTCGATGAGGTGATCACCGGCTTTCGCCTGGCCATGGGCGGGGCTCAGGAGTACTACGGCGTGGTCCCCGACCTGGCCTGTGTAGGGAAGGCCATGGCCAACGGCTTCCCCCTGTCCGCCGTGGTGGGCCGGCGTGATGTGATGGAGCTGTTCGATGAAATCTTCTTCTCCTCGACCTTCGGCGGCGAGGCCATCTCCCTGGCCGCGTGCGCGGCAACCATCAAGGAGATGCGAGAGAGGAAAGTGATCGACCACCTTTGGCGCCAGGGCCGAAAGCTGAAGGATGGGTACAACGTCCTCGCCAGGGAATTCGGCCTGGAAGACCACACTCAATGCGTCGGCCTACCCCCTCGCACCGTTATGACTTTCACAGACAGCAGCGGCGAGTCCCTTGCCCTCAAGAGCCTGTTCCAGCAGGAGTGCCTCAAGCGGGGCATCCTCACCGCGGGGTATCACAACGTCTGCTACAGCCACGACGATGCGGATATTCAGCACACCCTTCGTGTGTACCGTACCGTCCTGGAGATACTGGCTCAGGCCCTCGGAGAGGGGGATGTGTTGGAGAAGCTCGAGGGTGAGCCGGTGCAGCAGGTGTTCCGGCAAGCATGAGAGTTAGAGGCGAATGAGTTTGGCGACAAAGGTAAAGATCGGTCAGCGTTGGGTTGGAGACGGAGAACCTTGCTTCATAATCGCCGAAGCGGGTTCCAACCACAACGGCAACGTGGAGCATGCCATAAGCCTCATAGACGTGGCTGCTGAGGCCGGCGCCGACGCCGTGAAGTTCCAGCTTTTCCGGGCCGGCAAGCTTTACCCCAAGGGCGCAGGGCAGAGCGACTACCTGAACCTCGACAGGTCCATTTATGACATCATCGCCGAGATGGAGCTGCCCTACGAGTGGCTCCCCGGGCTGGCGGCCCACTGCCAGGAAAAGGACATAATTTTCCTCTCCTCGGCATTTGATGAGGAGTCCGTTGACCGGCTAGACCCCTACGTACCCGCCTACAAGGTGGCCTCCTACGAGATGACCCACATCCCTCTAATTCGCCATATCGCGGGAAAGGGCAAGCCAGTCCTGGTCTCTACGGGCACCGCCAACCTGGAGGAGGTGGAGGAGACGGTGGAGGCGTTCCTCCAGACCGGCAACAGGGACCTGATGCTGATGCAGTGTACCGCCTCCTATCCGGCGCCCCTGGACTCGTTGAACGTGCGGGCCATCGTGACCATGAAAGAGGCCTTTCAGGTACCTGTGGGCCTCTCGGACCATTCCCGGGACCCCCTTGTGGGACCGCTGGCCGCGGTCTCCCTGGGGGCGAACCTGGTGGAGAAACACTTCACTCTCAGCAACCGTCTGCCGGGGCCCGACCACGCCTTTGCCCTAGAGCCCCATGAACTGGGAACCATGGTTCGCCAGATACGGGAGGTGGAGCAGGCGCTGGGCAGCGGCAAGAAGGCCGTACAGGCGGTAGAGGGGGAACTGAGGGGATTCGCCAGAAGGAGCATCTTCGCCACCCAGGATATCCCGACGGGCGAGGTCCTCTCGGCGGCCAACGTGGCCGTCCTGCGATGCGGAAAGCTGGAGCCAGGCCTCGAACCCAAACATTACGAACAGGTCCTTGGAAAGGTGGCCCGGCGAGACGTAACCTCGGGCTCGGCCATTCAGAGGGAACACTATGTCTGAGACCCGCCCGGCCCAGGTCGCCTTACGTCCCGCCGCTTCGGGAGACTGCCGGCGCCTGTGGGAATGGCGCAACGAGGCCGCGACCAGGGAGGCCTCCTTTAACAGGAACCCCATTCCCTACCCTGAACATGAACGCTGGTTTTCCCGTAAGGTCCAGGATCCAGATACGAGAATATTTATTGTCCTCGACGAGGCTGGCCGTGAGGTGGGGTACCTGCGGTTCGACATCCACGCGGACGGGGCCGAAATCGGCGTTGGCATGGATAAGGCCGAACGCGGCAGAGGATATGGGTCGGCGGCCATTCGACTGGGATCGGACAGTATACTGGACTCGGGAGATGTGACACGGGTGGTAGCCTACGTCAAGACGGAGAACCCCGCCTCCCTAGGCGCTTTCCGGCGGGCGGGCTTCATTGACGCGGGGGTTAAACGGATAGGCGACATGACAGCCCACGAGTTGTCGTACGAAAGGACACTCCAGGAAGCCGGCGGGGGCCGGTAGTTCCACGGACCGATGGCTACCGCTGGTAAACTCCTTTTTCGCGTTGACGCGGGCTTTCACATCGGCCTGGGCCACCTTCAACGGTGCCTAGCCCTGGCAACCGCCCTGGGCCAACGGGACGTGGACAGCTACTTCCTGACCAACTGGGACAACGGCAGCCAGGAGCGAGTAGAACGCCTTGGGTTCTCGGCTGAAAGCCTAACACGATGTGCGTCATGGGCTGCCGAGGACATGGAGCGGACGGTGGAGGTGGCGGCCCGGCAGGGGTGCCGCTCCGTGATGGTGGACTCCCACGAGGTGAACCCGGACTATTTGGCTGAGCTCAGAGATGCCGGGCTCTTCGTGGTAGCCAGGGACGACCTAGCCTCCCACCCCTTCCCCTGCCAGATGGTGGTCAACGGCAACGCCGATGGCTGCCGGCTGCCCTACCGTTCATCCTCTGGAGACACCGTTTTCCTTCTGGGCCCACGTTATTTCGTGCTAAGGCCCGAGTTCTGGGAGCAGCCGAAGCGTGATGTAGGCGCCACCGTTAGTAACGTTCTGGTCATCCTCGGCGGAGCGGACCGCGACAATTTGATGCCCCGTATTCTGAGCACGCTGGATGAAGTGCCCGGCCGATTCACCGTCACAGCCGTCGTTGGGCCCTACTTCCACAACGTCCAAGAAACCACGACGGCTGCCAGGGAAGCCAGACGTTCCGTGAGGCTGGTCCACAGTCCAGACTCCGTGCGCGACCTGATACTTCAGTCGGACCTGGCGGTGTCCGCCGCGGGGCAGACCCTCCACGAGCTCGCCTGCATGGGTTGCCCCACGGTGGCCATCCGAACCGCGTCCAACCAGGACGGGCAACTGCGGGCCTTGGCGGAGGCGGGCTTCCTGCGAGCCGCCGGAAATGCCGATGAGGACGAGGTCATCCCAAAGGTGAAAGCAGCGGTTTCGGCCCTCGTCTCGGACGCAGAGGCCAGGGCGGCCATGGCTGCCGAGGGCCAGCGACTGGTGGACGGCCAAGGCGCCCTGCGGGTGGCGCGAACCATTCAGGTCGAGGCAGGAAAGAAGAGAGTCAGCGGTGTGGTTCGATAAGATTGATACATACCTTTTGATGGGCGGCGGCGTGCTCTTACCAGAGTTTGCGCTGGAGTTGCATGAAGGGGGCTATAAGGTCCTAGTGGTGACGAGCCCGAGACACGTCAATGAGACTCTTTCAAACACGGGCTGCACTCTTGGCCAGTACTTAGAGAATCATGCGATAGAATACTTCGTCTCTGAGGAAATTAACAGGGATTCCAGGGTGCTCGACAGAATTGACTCCAATACCCTGGGACTGTCCTTAGGCGCCGCCTGGATATATCGCAAGAGATTCATCGATCGGTTTAAAGGCAGACTCCTGAACTCGCATGGAGAGAGACTCCCCCAGGACCGTAGCTCAGGCTACTCGTGGCACATACTCAGAGATAACCGATTGGGTTGTTGCCTGATCCATCAGGTTGATGAGGGTATAGATACCGGACCTATAATCAAGTACAAAGAGTTTCTCTATCCTATCTGGTGCAGAGTTCCCAAAGACTATCTACAGGTCTACGTCGAACAGAATAGGGGGTTTCTGCGGGAGTTCTTTGAGGAGGTCAGGAACCAGAAGGACTTCAGATATATCGAGCAACCAGAATACCTCAGCACATATTGGCCCAGATTGTCAACAGAGCACCATGGGTATCTAGACTGGAACTGGCGTTTGCGACAGATCGAACGGTTTATCTGCGCGTTCGATGATCCCTTCAAGGGCGCTTCTACGTTCATCAACGGCAACCGAGTCTTTCTGAAAAACTGCTTCGTGAGTTTTAATGATGGAGTATTTCATCCATACCAAACGGGCATGATTTACAGGAAGTCAGCTGACCTACTGTTCGTGGCAACCGAAGACGGCACGTTAGTAATCGGCAGCGTCACAGATGAAAACGGAGAAGTTGTCATGGCCGAAATACCGCTCGGCGACAGGTTTTACACTCCACTAGAGTGCCTGGAGAAGGCAAGACAGTTCCGGGCGATTTACACTCCTAAAGGGCTAAAGTTGTGACGTTGAAGATTATCTTGCTGCCTTGTCCGTGTGGTGATTGGGAGAGCCGTGCGGACTAAAGGAGAAGACTGAATGACTAACGTGAATTCTCTCCAATCGGTACTGAAATTCTTGGGAACAAAGGCCAAGTCCTACGAGGACGTGGGCTACGAGCCCACTTTCAAGTCGTCGGCCATTTTCCCCATCATGTGCGGAGGCGGGCTCTCAGCGAAGATCAGCTTCATGAACTACTGGAAATACAAGAACGGTATTGAGCCCGTGTCATGTCTGATGACCGTCAGGAGCCAGAGTGGCGATACCCTCCACAGAAGCTACTTCAAGGTGGAGGAGGACGTGTACTGCTTCGCGTTCCCCGAGCTGGTACGGGAGCACCTGGACGAAAGGGGCAGGTTTATCGGCTCATGCGAGTTCGAGATATACTCAATTGAAGACCTGAAGTTCCCCTATCCGGCCCTGTCGCTGTTCTACGAGACGCCCAAGGGGGTTTCGGCCGTCCATATGGCGAGCAGAGTATTCCACAGCATCGGCGACATGGACAAGCGGTTCATGAGCGACGTTCAGGAGAGCGGCTTCGACATATACGCCGACGAGACATGGACCCCCTTCGTGGCGTTCACCAACGGCCCCAGGGAAGTGAAGGATGGAAGGATGAGCTTCTCCGCCTACAACGCTGCGGGGGAAACGGAGGTCATTGAGCTCCAGTGTGGTGACCTGAACGCCTACCAGACCCTCTACGTTTTCCCCGACGAGCGGTACGAGCTGAAGGAGTTCCTTAAGGACAAAGTCGGCTTCTGCAAGGTTAAATACGACTCCTTCGGTATATTCCCCCGACTGCTCTGCGGCAACGTGGCGAGGGACCGTTCCCACATAGCCATTACCCACTCCTACTACGATGTATCGGGACGAGAGGAGTACTTCAGGGCCGACAGCGCCGCCAACACCCGCGGCTCCTTCCGCGCAATCCCACTCCTCTTCGATGAACAGCTCGACCTGGACCTGAACTTTTACCCTATCTACTCGCCGAGCGTTCTAGAACTACGAGCCAGGGTCTACGACCGCGACGGTGAGCTCCTCGCCGATCTGGACCGCCTTGGCAGCATTCAGTCCCCAAGCAACGTGATGGCAAATCTGCGGATCAGGGACATGTTACAGCGTGCAGAAATCCCTCTGGAGCGGTGCTCCCTGTTATCCATCGAGTGTGCTGCCCAGGGCGGCGACATCCCGACCCGCATAAACTACGGCGTCAACTACCACAAGGCCTCCCGAATCGGCACCAACATCAACATCTCAATGCACCAGGATGCCGAGTATCGGTCGCCAAACCGCAGCTACCGCTGGCTTCCGATATATGTGCGAGGCGGCCACCGGACCCACGTTGTGCTCTCGGTCCTGGGCAACGGACTGGGCGACGATTTCGAGGCCGAGGTCAAGATTAGTATATTCGGTCGGAGGGGACTGATTTACTCCGATAACGTATGCCTGAGGAATCAGACATGCAAGTCCCTTGGCGTGGAGGACATGTTAGGGCAGGTCGACCGCGAGAACCTGGATGGCCAGGTCCTGTGGTGCACTTTGGAGTCGGAGTGCCCTTATGTTGACGCCTACTACCTGATCGTGTCCGACCAGGGCTACGTCGGCGGGGACCACTCCTTTTAGACTTGGAGCATACAGGGGGAGGGCCGTATCCGGTGGACAACCATGAACAGCTGAGCTGGGACGCCTACAACGACCTGCTGCTATATGGTGGGATCGACCGGTTCTCCAAGCTGCTGGCCAGGTATGAGCTCTATAAGATGATCACTGATATCCCCGGTGACGTGGTAGAGGGAGGAGTCTTCAAAGGCGCCGGCCTCCTGTACTGGGCGAAGCTGATCGAGATCATGAACCCCCGCACAAGCCGTAAAGTGGTGGGCTTCGATACTTTCGAGGGATACCCCGAGCCCAGCCGTGATTACGAATCGCGTGCGGCCAGGGAGTTCGAAGAGTCCGCAGGCTACGAGCCGATAGTGGTCGAACGGCTGGCCAAGACCATCGCCACCCAAAACCTCCAGGGCAGGGTAGAGCTGGTGAAGGGTGACGTGACTTCAACGGTACGTGAGTACGTGAAGGCGCACCCGGGATTCAGGGTTGCCCTCCTAAACCTAGATTTCGACACCTACGACGCCACGAAGGCGGCCCTCAACACACTGTATGGCTATGTCGTACCGAGGGGGGTGGTCGTGCTGGACGAATACGCGGTAAGCCACTGGGGAGAATCGGACGCGGTGGACGAGTTCATCCAAGTTCACAAAATCGAACTGAGGTCCCTTCCCTGGACACACAGCCCCTCGGCATACTTCGTTAAGGGCCACTGAGTCACGTAATTATAAGTTTGCCTCGGGTGTGGGGTTATCGAGGGGTAAAATGGTGGCGGCTGAGCGACCTTATACGTTGTGGAGACTAAGGTGAAAATAGGGTACCATGGAGCCGCCAAAACTCAGCTTGAAATGTCCCCGCAAGGGACTGTTAACGCCCTCCAGGTCAACCTCCTTCACCCCCGAAGCGGCGAGGTCCAGGAACGCATCCCAGAGTACCATGGTGCCTGTATGCTGGTTACGCACGCCGGGATCATTGGCTCCAAAGAGATAATACGCACGTTTGCTGTCGAGGCCGAACACCGCGATACTTCCAGGATCGCCCGCGGAGGTCCTGCTGATGTACATCCGCGCCCGACCGGTGGTCAGCAGTCCCTCGGCCAGGCCGTTCATACGCCGAAAATCCTGCTCGTCCACGGTCTGGGACTGGCGTGCAAAGGTTAGCTGATAGAACTCGAGGAAGGTCCTGATGTCGCTCTCTCGGGAAGTACGAACGCCCTTTTGGATACCGTAACGGATTTCCTGGCGGCGCGACTTGCTCGAAGACCCATACACCGGATTACGGTCCACAGGCACTTCGGGGTCTATACCATCGAGCCTTAGCATACTCGTGTAGCGCACGGCGACGTCGAATTTAGGCTCCGGAGTCCCATAGTTGTGCCATAGGAAGGGCCGAGCGTCCGGAAATGCAGGGTGCATGCTGACGAAGACCTCATCGTACCGGCGAGTCAGTTCCTCTACGATGTACGTGGTCACACGAAAAGTTTCGGCTATTGTCTGGGCGTTGCTCTGATTTGGTGACGGCGGCACCAACATTATTCCGGTATAAATGACGTGGCCAACGGGGATGCATCTTCTGCCATCGGCGGATTCCATTACAACAAGCGCCGCCTTTACTTCCTGACCCTTGAGGCAGTAAAGCATCCTGGGCCGGCTGCCGTCAACGTTATGTAAATAGTCCCTCAGGGAGAAAATCGAACCTTGATCGGAGCTTTCGACGATGTTATCCCAGGCATCATCGTCGGAAGCGGGCTCGAGCTTATAAGCCGTCAAGTCCATAAAGCCGGGCTTATAAAACTTCTGATCGGTCATGCTATTTACCCTTGGTCCAGAAGCGTGCCTGCGGCGGTCATCGCGTAAATACACGATACGAAGTAATTATACACAGCACATATAGGTTTGGAACACATCACCGGCTGCCATGATGTAGCGGTATTGGAAAGGGAGGGCGCAGTGGCGGGAGACCACGAATGAAGAGCTGGGTCGTCATCGGCGGCGGCATCCGCGGCATCATCGGGGCCTACTTTTTGGCCAAAGCGAACTGTGCCGTGACGCTCATCGAACGAGCGCCGTTCCTTGGTGGCGTCTTGCATTCCCAGGAATGGAATGGGTTTTACCTAGATAAAGGCTGCCATCTCTTCGACAACGTCAACGATGAGAGCACCGACGTCATGCACGAGATCATGGACGGCGAAGTTATTCCCGTGCATGTCAAATATGCCTCCGTTACCGAGGGAGTCAAGAGCGATGGTGTAGCGGTCCCGGACTATACGGTACTGGACCGTGCCACGCAGGCGCGAATTCTGTTCGAGGTCGTCGAGGCGGCGACGGCAGGTCCGCGGGACAATACCACCCTTGCAGATGTTCTGAGCAACCGCTACGGGGAGACCCTGGCCGAACGGCTATCGTCGGCGGCCCGCAAGATGCTTCGCGTCGACCCTGACCAGCTGGATGCCTGCGTCCTGCCGTCCACGGTGTTCGGGCGAATTCGAATTGTGCCCGACGATTTGGCCCTGCTCTTGAAAGAGAGCCCGGCCCTCGACGAGCGGATCGCGGCATCCTCTCAGCATGACCCCCTCAAGTTTTATCGGGACCAGGCCGCTAAATACCCGTACCGAAATTACTATCCCCACGGGAAGGGAATGCGCAGCTTCTGCGAGAAGGCCCTGGAGCGGCTACGCAATCTAGGGGTCAATGTAGTCTTCGGGGAGGCCGTCGAGTCCATTTCCAACCACGGGGCTAAACTAGACCTGACCCTATCCAGCGAAAAAGTACTGGAAGCTGACCGTGTCCTGTGGGGGACGGACGCCGGCATGCTGGCGAAGGTCGTGTTCGATCACAACCCGCTGGACGGGTTGGTACACGCTGTGCCGATGGCGATGTACTACTTCAAATGCCCAAGGGAACAGGTCGGCGAATACACCTATATTCATGACTACTCCGAGGACAGCCTAATCTTCCGCGCCTCATCTCCGGGAGCATACGGCGGTCAGGTTGACGCCGATGGGAGTACCTACGTGTGTTTTGAGGTCCCCACCACGATAGGCTCGCCAGTGTGGGAGGACCCAGACGGGCATTTGAGCGCCGTGTGGCAAGAAGCCCTCGCGCTGGGCATCGTTCACGGCGAACAGCCTCTTGACTACACCGTACTTCGTGCGCCCGTGTCTTATCGGATGGCGAAGGTGGGCTTCGAGGCCGCTCAAAACGAGCTCACGGCGCGGGTACGGGAACTTAGCGAGCGCATAATCATCGCCGAGCAGACCGCCTTCTCGAAGGCCGATATCGTCGCGAGCCTACGGGATATCGCGACGTATTAGGCGAGCACGATATGCTGCATGAGAGGACCTTCGACCCGATATGGCGGGACATCTATACACGGGGCCACACCCAACGGTATCCGTGGGATGCGGTTGTGAGTTTCGTCTATCGCCATGTGCCCAGGGACCGTGACCGTGGTGAGGTGCGAATCCTCGAAGTGGGATGCGGCACCGCCAGCAATCTCTGGTTTGCTTCCCGCGAAGGCTTCTCGGTAACGGGCGTGGACGCTAGCGAAGTGGCCGTTGGCGCGGCGCGGCGGCGCTTTCACGAGGATGGTCTTGCCGGCGATTTCATAGTCGCCGACTTTACGAACCTGCCGTTGGGAAGCGAGTGCTTCGATCTCGCCATCGATCGCGCTGCGATCACCAACTGTGGATATGAGGCGGGCGGAAGGGCCATTCGCGAGGTGAGGCGTGTTTTGAAGCCAACGGGAACCTTCTTTTTCAACCCATACGCCGCCGGACATTCGAGCCAAGCAACCGGCAACCCGGGCCCGGATGGCGTGGTGGTGGACATATCCGGGGGCACCCTCACCGGTGTCGGCCAGATCTGCTTCTACGGCGACGACGACATTCGGTCCGCGTTTGCCAACGGCTGGCAGCTGGAGTCGATGCGGCACATGGTGCAGGTGGACATGATAAACGACACCCACTCTACCCACAGCGAATGGCGTGTCATCGCGCGTAAAACCTAAGGTTGGGCGTTTGGGTATGATGAAACAGGAGCAAAACACAAGCAGCGGCCCTCCAGCCACTCTCCATGGACCGGGAGGGCCGCGTCACCAGGCCGTCGGTGAAATTCCCCAACACGCTTCCATGAAAGCGATGATCGACTCGCTCTGGTACATGCGACGTGACCTTATCTCGGACGGATACGATGCCGCTCTGGAGGCCCTCGCCACTCAGCTGCCCATGACGGTCCATGAGTACTCAACGGGCACCGAATGCTGGACCTGGATAGTCCCGGAAAAGTGGACCTGCCGAGAGGCGTACCTGGAGACCATTGATGGCGTACGGCTGTTCAGCTATGAGGATAATCCACTGCATGTAATGTCCTACTCCCTGCCCTTCGAGGGTGAGGTGAGCCGCGAGGAGCTGTTCCATCATTTACACGACCATCCCAAGCTGCCCGCGGCCGTTCCATATATGTACAAGTTCTACGAACGCGATTGGGGACTTTGCTGCAGCCAGAATCAGAAGAGTGCGCTGACGGAAGACCGGTACCGTGTGCACATCGACAGTGAGTTTAGCCGCGGTACTCTGAAGGTTGGAGAGGCTATCGCACCAGGACGATCTGAAGAGTGTATCGTCCTTTGTGCCCACCTGGACCATCCCGCCATGGCTAATGACGACCTCTCCGGCGTCGTGGTCGGAGTAGAGGTCATGCGACGCATCCGGGAGCGCCCGGACCTGCGCTACACCTACCGGCTTCTAATTGTGCCGGAGACGATTGGCTCGGTCGCCTACCTCAGCCACCATGAGCACCTCATTCCCCAGATGAAGGGGGGACTGTTCCTGGAGATGCTGGGATTGGAAAACCCACACGCCCTCCAGCTTTCCCACGCGGGCGATACCGGCATCGATCGGTGCTTCTCTCTTGTACTCGAAGAGAGGTGCCCCGATGGCTTGATCGGTGAATTTCTCGGCGTTATTCGCAACGACGAGCGGCAGTTCAACGCACCAGGTGTCCGGGTTCCCATGCTTTCACTGTCACGCGTCTTACCACCGACCTCGCCGGACTGGCCTTACCCGGAGTACCACTCCAGCATGGATAATCCCCATCTGGTCTCAGAGGAGAGGTTAGCGGGTTCCGCCGATCTGGTCATGGCCATGATCGACGCCTGGGAGGCGAACCAGGTACCGATTAACAGGTTTTCCGGTGAAGTTTTCCTGTCCCGGTACGAGCTGCATATGGACCCGATGATAGACCCAGCCGGGTATAAGGCCCTTTTCAAGATCATGTTCGAGCTTGACGGCACCAAGTCGATCGCCGATATCGCCGAGAAGCTGCTTCTTCCCTTCACCTCCGTTTTACAGGTGGTCCACGCCTTTGAGCGGCGAGGACTGATAGAATTCGCCGATCATGGAGCGGAGGACCAATGAGCCGACCCTCATCCCCTCCAAGGGTAGTGTTCGTGGACCGGCTGACCGTGGCGTCGCTCTTGAGCCTGATCTGGCCGGCCCGGCATGCCGCCGCAATCTGGTATTTCGACCCGATGGCGCCCTCTGTCCGAATACTTGTGGGGTTGCTCCGCCGGCTTCGAATCGTCCGGGCCGAGGTCCGCCAGAATGACCACCACGTGGGGGAGATTCGGGACGACACAGGCAAGAGCCAGTTCTTTGACGTGCTGTGGTCCCACCTCCGTGATACCACCTTAAAGATCAGAGATAAGCAGATAAGTCCCAATCCCCTCATACGGCGTATGGGCTCCTACTGGGACCTGGACAAGCTGGTGCTGCACTTCGAACGAAGGATTGAGCGGGAGATCAAGGAGGAGAGTTATCGGGTTGACCTTGTGGCATGGGTTCTCCGAAGCAGGATGCATCTGGACCCCACCCAAGCCCTGATCATGATAGAACGCGGTCGATGGTTCCCTTTCTTCGTGGAGCTGGCCGGTTCGGAGGGCATCCCAGTGGCCTTCTATCGCGACCCGTTGCGCAAGGTCCCGTGGGCGGGGCGCCAGCTGTACAACCTCCTGAAGGAGGGCAGGGGCTATTTTTGGAGGACTCTAAGGAGCGGGATGCGCCGCCTGCCTGGCGAGGCTCATCAGGGGAAGCGCCCCGCCACTACGACCGGAGGGACCCGATCAGGTGCCGGGACCGTCGCCATCCGCGCCTTTCCCTGGTACCGCTCGCTAAGCTTGGACCGGAGCGCACGCTCGGAGTTCTTCTGGCTGCACGAGTCGAGCATACCCTATGAAGAGGTCCTGGTCCACGACTACGTCACCGACAGGCCCCTTGACGACGAGACCAGGCGGGAGCTTGATGTCCATGGCATAAGGGTGTTGGGCCGAGGCCCAGGCATCGCTCGCTGGAGGCCGACGCGCCGGTTTACGGGAGTCCTGTTTCGGTCCATGTATTGCCTGGGACGAAACTGGCTCCGCTGCACCCTACGAGGGCGTTGGACGCCGCCACACGTCCTGTATGAACTGGT
Organism: Dehalococcoidia bacterium; assembly: GCA_965247295.1. Lineage (GTDB taxonomy): Bacteria > Chloroflexota > Dehalococcoidia > Lucifugimonadales > JAGWBF01 > CBDFGQ01. The sequence goes on along the minus strand of CBDFGQ010000007.1, from coordinate 237,344 downwards.
CCTGCTGGCGGCGAGATACTCCTACTGGCACGACTTCTATACGGCAAACCGGGTGCGTGTCAACGTCGGCCATACATTTAGCCTAAAGGTGAGCCAGATCCTGGCGCTGGACGCGGTCAACGGCGTCAGTTGCGCATACCAGTACACCACCAGCATCATGTCCCAGGGTCGATCGACACTGTCGTACATGAGCGCCGGGGAGGACGTCCTGTTCCTCTTCTCCCCCGCCTTCGAGCGTCTTTGGCGTTCCTTGGGGGCGCCGGTTAAAGACATCGTGACGGTGGGCTTTATTGACGATGGCGCGACCCAGTACATTCGCGCCCGTAGTGGCACGTCCGATATTCGGCGTAACCTTCAGGCCAACGGTGCACGCTTCGTTCTGTGCTACTTCGACGAGGGCTCAGAGGACCGGTGGACCGTCGCCGCCTCCAACGAGGACGCTACCCGCGACTACGAGTTCCTACTGAACTGGCTGCTCTCCGATCCGACGCTTGGCATGGTCTTCAAGCCCAAGAGCTCGGCCTACCTCCTCCAGCGAATCCAGCGTATCTCCGATCTAGTGCAACGGGCCCAGGAGAGCGGGAGGTGCCACTTCTTCAGCAGCGACCACTACCCCACTGAGGCGGCGCTGGCGGCGGACCTCTGCGTAGGCAAGCTGGGGACGGCGCCCGCCGAGGCAACCCTGGCAGGAGTAACCTCTGTAATGATCGACGTGGAGGGGTACCGGGAACACCCCTTCCACGCCTGGGGCCGAGGCCGGGTGATTTTCGACGACTGGCCCTCTCTGCGGGCCGCCGTCGAGGCACATAGGGCCGCGCCCGAAGAGCACCCAGAGTTCGGAGATTGGTCTCCCGGCCTGGACGATATCGATCCGTTCCGGGACGGGAAAGCGGGCGTCCGCATCGGCCGGTACGTTGGATTGATCTACGAATCCCTAAAACAGGGTGGCAGCAAAGAGGATGCATTGGCGGAGGCGGCGGAGAGGTACGGCCAGTGGGTCGGGGAGGAGGTTTACGCCGGCTAGGCCGGCCACGGTCCAGACCAAACGACGGGGGGCGACAGCCTCGAGGTCCCTTTTTTCGAATATGATTATTCCACGCTATAAGCCGATTATTTATTTTCTGGGCCGGTACAAACGTCTGTACGGGGGAATCCTGCTGCTGATCCTGGTCACCTCTACGCTGGAGAGTTTCAGTGTCGTTGCCTTCTTCCCGGTATTTTTCTCACTCCTGGGGGACTCGCAGGATGAATTTGGCGGAATCCTAGGCCTAGTAAACAGGTTGGTAGATGTCATACCCGTTTCCGACCCCATCGTTGCCGCCTCGGTACTACTAATCGGCGTATTGCTGGCAAAAGCGGCTCTTATCCTGATAAGGGATGTGCTGATAGGCTACTCCAGCGCCAGGGTGATGTACGATGTCAGACGGCAGGTAATGGAAAGATACGCGGGTGCTCACTATCAGTTCTTCCTGGATAATAAGCAGGGCACCCTGACTTACAACCTCCAGTCGGCACCGGGAGCCATTGGCTCGCTACTGATGCAGGTGCCATTGACCGTGGCGCTCGCCCTCAAGATAGTCTCTATAGCAGTCGTCCTGGCATTGATTTTTCCTCTTGCAGCCCTGGCCCTCGCCATTCTAGCGCTGGTGTATTACTGGGGCATTCACCAGGTTTCCAGGAGGTTGTCCTTCCGGCTGGGCAAGGGGAAAGCCGACGCGAGCATAGAGCAGAATGTCATCGCCAACGAGTTTATTAACGGGATCCGCCAGATCATCGCCCTTTGCTCCGTCGGACGATGGGCAGATAGATTCGACCGGGAAAATCGGACGTACAGGGATCTGCATGCCAAGCATCTGGCGTCCCTCGCGGTCCCCAGACCCTTGATGGAGTTGTCCGCTGTGGGCCTGATGCTGGGATTCCTCCTAATACTAAGGGTGGTGAGTCCCGGAGATTTCGCTAACGCCTTGCCCAGACTGGGGGTCTTCGCCGTATCCCTGGTGCAGCTTCTCCCCGCCCTCACGTCTCTAGGCCGTCTGCGGATGGAAATGATGTCGTTGCTCCCCGTTGGGGAGCTGGCGTACCGAGCCATCACCGACCCCGTTCCAAGGCGCAAGGACGGCTACAGGGTACTGGAGTCCTTTGAGAATGCCCTGGTCTTCGAGGGCGTGTCCTTTGCCCATAAAGGCCGAAGTACCCTGATGAAAGACTTTAATTTGGCCATCGAAAAAGGGAAGGTAACCGCCATTGTGGGCCCTTCCGGTGCGGGCAAGACTACCATCATCAACCTGATCCTTGGCCTGTTTGAGCCCAGTCACGGCAGGATCACCGTTGACGAAGTACCCCTCGAGGAGTTAAACCAGGATAGCTGGCTCAGGAAGATCGGCTTCGTGAGCCAGGACCTCTTCACCTATCACGCCTCGGTCGCCGAAAACATCCTCTTTGGCCGAAGTGGATATTCTACGGAGTCCGTCATCAAAGCGGCACGTATTGCCAACGCCCACGAGTTTATCTCCCAGCTCCCCGAGGGTTACGACACGGTGGTCGGGGACCGGGGGATGAAGCTTTCCGGGGGCCAGCAGCAGCGTCTGGCCATCGCCAGAGCGATGCTGGACGCCCCAGATATCCTGATCTTCGATGAGGCGACCAGCTCTCTGGACGCCGCTTCAGAGAAACTGGTGCAGGAGGCGATAGATAACGTCTCCGCCGACCGAACGGTTATCATCGTTGCCCACCGGCTCTCCAGCGTCCGGCACGCAGACAAGATCGTCGTCTTGGAGGAGGGCCAGGTGGTGGAAGAGGGAAGCCACATGGATCTGCTTGACAAGCGCGGCCATTATTCTCGCCTCATGGCCTCCAGCAGATAATGAACCGAGATAGCATGAGTCCCGGACCGAAGTATCTCTTTGCCGCGGTCCACAAAGGCCCCTATCTGTCCATCCGTCCCCTGGAGACGGAGCTCGGCCCGGAAAAGGTCGTGTACCTGGTTGAGGGAGTATCGAGAGGGGAGCGCACACAAGAGGGCCTACCGTACCTGGACATAGACCGGATCGAGGGGACCTGGGGTTCCATTGAGGGCTACCTGTCCGATGCTGGGATCAAGGCCGTAGTCCGCAGCTCCTCCGAGGATGTGGCTGAACGGAACGTTGAGGAGCTAGCCTCCCGAGGAGCCACCATCGCGGGTATCCCCGTGTTCGTCATAGAGGACTTCCCGGGTAACTTCTGGCCCAGGGATGGCGAGCGTGTGGACAGGCTGTTCGTAGAGGACGACTCGGTATCGGAGCTTCATAGGTCACGGGGACTGGACGGACGTCTCATTTACAGTACGGGGAATCCCAGATACAATGAACTATTGTTGGTTCATCGGGATGAACGGAGGCTGGAAACCAGGAGGGTCTTCGGGCTTGAGGATGAGCTGGTGATGTTGTGGGCCGGGCAGCCTGACGGCGACAACTCGTACCTGGCGCTACAACGCCTGCTAAAGCATTTCACAGGACATCAGGTCACATTGCTGTTTCGGGCCCACCCCAGGGACGCCTCCTACAAGGCCGGCAGCTACGCTCCGTTACTGGCCGGTAGTTCGATGAAGGTCGTAGACACATCTACGTACCCCGACGCGGTGGGCCTCTACTGCGCCTCCGACCTGGTTGTTACCCAGTTCTCATCTGCTGGGGTGGAGGCCAGCTACCTTGGGGTCCCGGCCCTGTTCGCGCTGTTCGATGATCTGGGCAAGGAGTACCTTCGCTCCTTTAAGGGCTACGACGAGCTGCCCTGGTGCAAGGGTGAATGCGCCTTCGTGATTGAGAGTGAGGGTGAGATACGGGACGTGATGGAGCATGCCGTTTTCGACAACGCCGCGAGAGAGACAGTCTGCGAGAACTTTCGGCGCCGATTCGGGTCGAGAGCGGACAGCGCCAACGTCATCGGACGCCACGTTCGAGAGATGGTGGCTGGTGCAGCGTAAAGCGGGCCCGAGAATCAAGCTGCCACGGGCGCTGGGCCTGCGCCGTACCGGTGGTGGGCAGTAGGTGCCCAGGGAGAGATATTGATGGCTGATTTGCGACTAAAGATTCAGAGGAGTTACGACCAGGAGTCTCCGCTCAACGACCGGAGCATGAACTGGAAGGGGTATGACCGCGAAGCGCTGCTGGCCCACGTGCGGCACGAGATGGAGGAGAAACCCATCACCCGGCTGAGGCACCCAGAGGTCCGGTACGAGGTTACGGACCACTGCAACGCGGACTGCGTCATGTGTCCCAGGGACGTTCACAAGCTGGGCCGCCCTCACGGCATAATGGACGTCGAGAGATACAAGACAAGCATCGACGAGGTCGTGGAGCTGGGATGCAAGCAGGTGGTGCTGACCGGCTTCGGCGAGCCGATGATCGACAAGACCCTGGAAAAGAAGGTCGCGTACGCCAACTCCAAGGGATTGCGCACGTACATAATCAGCAACGCCTCCCTTCTGACCCGCAGGCGCTCCCAGGCGCTGATCAAGGCCGGGTTGGACGAGCTGCGTCTGAGCTACTACGGCATGAAAAAAGAGACCTACGAGCGGGTGATGGTGGGACTGAACTTTGAAGTGACCATGGACAACCTGCTCAGCTTCCTGGAAATCAGGAAGGAGCTGGGCTCCAAGCGGCCCCGCCTGGAGATAAACTGGCTGGTGCTGCCCGAAAACGAGGAGGACACCGAGTGGTTCCAGGAGTTCTGGGAGCCCAGGGCCGACGCCATCGAGATCTGGAAGCCCCACAACTTCGGCGATGGACGCAGCTACCGGGAGCGCTACGAGGAAATCTCCATCAAGCAGACCTGCGGGCGTCCGGAGAACGGGCCCCTACAGATCCAGTGGGACGGAGAGGTCATCCCCTGCTGCTATGACTACAACAACCAGATCGTACTGGGGAACGCCTTCCAGCAGCCGGTGCTGGAGGTCCTGAACGGGGAAAAATACCGGCTCCTGCGCCTGGCGCATCAAGAGAAAAAGTTCGCGATGTTCCCCTATTGCGACCAGTGCGACCAGCTGCTCCCCCACGCCGACGCCCTGATATACACCAATCGCCACAATCTGCCCAAAGAAGTGGCGGTGAAGATGTCCAACACGGACCTGTACAACCTGGTGGACGACGTGGCCTTCGACCCCAAGGACTTCAACGAGAAGTACGCCGAAGGGTTGGTGGACGTGGAAGCCGATTCACGGTAGTCGCACGACGGCATACCTCCGTTGGGGACCACGTTGGCCAGAGTACCAGAACCACACCTCTCGTTCAGCGCTCCTGAACCTGCTATCTCCTTATCTGGTACCTCCGCTACACAAACAGATGTTAAGTTCCGACATTCATGGACGAAGCACGGGGTCAACTGATCTTCCGGTTAGAAGCCGACGCTACGCAACATTATGAGTAGGATAGACGGACAACGGGGGACGCTCAAAGCCGTATTGTCGCCCGCTCGCCGCGCGGTACGGCGGGCCTTACGGCGGGCCTTACGGCGGGGCGGAATGTCAGCCGAGGAAGCGGAGAATCGGTACAACCTCAATCAGCTACAGAGATTTGAGTCTGTCCTGAACGGGCACGGCCGATCGCTACGGCAGTTCTCGTCGACGCTGGATTTCGGGTGCCGGAGCGGCCGGTTGACACAGTATCTGTCCTGGCTCGCTCCCCAGGCGGAGGTGTACGGCTGCGACGTGGACACGGAGGAGGTGGCAGAATGCAGGCGCATCTGCCCTGGGGGCCATTTTTATGCCAACGGCCTGATGCCCCCTCTCCAATACGCTGACGAGCAGTTTGACCTCATCTGGTCCTATGGCGTCTTCACAAGCCTGCCCGAAGCCAACCACGTGTCCTGGCTCGAGGAGCTGGCACGCGTGCTACGTCCCGGCGGAATGATGCTGCACACCACCCACTCCTACGAGTATCTAAGACGAGCGTCCATGTTCAGCCCTCATTCCCTTGAGAAGTACGCATACACGGAGCCGGTGGAGAAGTTCATCCAGTCCGGCCAGGGTTATTACTACATCGTCCACAATCCCGGAACGCCAGATTACGGCCTGGCTATCATCAGCAAAGAGTACGTTACCACCAAGTGGCCCATCTATACCGGCCTTACCCTCGTAGATTACGTGGAAGGCGCAGTTGAGGCGTACCCCGAGGGCTGCCAGGACATGGTACTGCTGGCGAAGGAGCCCAGACCCGGGGCCTAAGATGAAGCTGTGCCTGCTGTTTCACTGCCTCTGCGAGTCCTACAACGAGGTACCGGAGCACGGCAAGGAGCTGTTTGTTTCCGTGGCAGACATGAGGGCCATGGTGGAGCAGCTGCTGGAACGGGGCTACACCTTCAGCTCCCCGGAAGACACAGCACCAGACACGGTGACGATAACTTTTGACGACGGCTATTACAACAACCTCCTCTTCGGGGAGTTGTCACATACGTACAACATCCCCTACCTCATCTTCGTCTCCGCATACTACGCCCTGACCGGCGAAGCCTATCCCTGGCTGGCCGGCAACGGCCAAAACTACGCCAAGATACGTGAGCTCGATTTCTATAAGCATTACAGTGCAGGCACAGCCGGGGGCCAGGTGTGCACGGACTCCGGGGTCCGGCCCATGACCCTGGAAGAGCTGACGACGCTACGAGACGATGGGCAGGTGGAGATCGGGTGTCATGGGTACTACCATCAGGCCCTCTCCAGTCGGTTTGAGAGATATCTCCCCCAGGAGCGGGACCTGGCCATGTCGGCGCTCAAAGAGAGGCTTGGCCTCAGTCCACGGTACTACGCCCTCGCCAACGGACTGTACACCAGGCAGGGGGTGCGGAAGCTGCTGGAGACCTTCGACAGGGTCTTCACTATCGAGGGAAGGCCATTCCGGCCCCGGGACAGGGTGATCCACAGGTTGAGCCTCATCAACCCCAACGTAGCCGGTCCCCTGGTAGGGCAGATAGGACGTCATCTGGGAACGCTCAGGCAGATCAAGCGGGCTATGAGGACGACTCGGCGTTTGCGGATGCCGTGGCCCGGAGTACGAGCCGGGCTGGGAAAATGAACATTCTGGATGAAATAGACCGGGTATTCCGGCTAGAGATAGATACACTTCTCAACGTCCGCAAGGGCTTGGGGGAGTCCCACGCCCAGGCCGCTGAACTACTGTACAGGTGCACCGGCAAGGTAGTAGTGACGGGGACGGGGAAGTCCGGTCTCATCGCCCAGAAGATCGCCGCCACCATGGTCTCTACCGGTACGCCGGCCATCTTCCTCCACTCCAGCGACGGGAGTCATGGAGACGTTGGCATCATCGGTGAGGGGGACGTGCTCCTCGCCATATCTAAGTCAGGGGAGACGGAGGAGCTACAGAACATACTGCTCTACGTCAAGAAGATCGGGGCAACCGTGATATCCATCACGGCCAACCCGGACTCCGCCCTGGCGCGGAGCTCGGACCTCGTCCTGTTCACCCCCGTTGACGAGGAGGCCTGCCCCTTGAATCTGGCCCCAACATCCAGCACCACCGCCGCGCTGGTCTTGGGCGATGCCCTGGCCATGAGTCTGATGAGGTGGCGTGGCTTCACCCCAGAAAGCTTTGCCCTTTTCCATCCCGGCGGTCAATTGGGGAGGCGCCTCCTTCTGGGAGTGGGAGACATCATGCGGACAGGGGACAGGAATCCCGCTATCAACGTCAACGCTTCGGTGCGAGATATGCTATACGAGATGACCAGCAAACAGAGCGGTGCGGTGTCGGTGGTTGACGAGGGCGGCCATCTTCTGGGACTGGTGACCGACTACGACATCCGCAGGATACTGGAGCAGGGTGACGATCTCTTTTCCATGGACATCGACAGCATCATGAATTGCAACCCCACCTATATCTGCTCCGACCAGAAGGCAATCGTGGCCCTGAATCTGATGGAGAACCGCGAGAAGCCCTTCCTGGTGCTGCCCGTCGTCGACAGGGAACCCGGTACGGTGGTGGGCATGATCCACATCCACGATCTGGTGGCAAAAGGCCTGTGAGTACCGTCATCCTTTGCAACCGCCTGGCCCCTTTAAGGGCAATCTTGAAGCGCACCCCCGGCTCGTTAAGGTACATAAGCCTGGTGGAGACTCAGGAGAGCCGGCGGATTCGTGATTATCTGGACGGCATTCCAAACGCCCAGGAGCTTCCAAGGACCGAACTGGCCAGAGAACGCAGTGAGGATTATAAGCGGCGCTTTGTTGAGTTCATGGGCCGGCTAAATGAGAGCAACCATTCCCTCCTCTGGTGGGCTATGCCCTTTACCGACAAGCATGCCCTGCTACGATCTGGGTTTCGCAACACCGCCTACTTTCTGCTCATTGTAGAACTGCTGAAAGTCAGCGCCGAGCCGCTGGTGGTGATCACCGACAGCGCCGATCTGGCGGCCCAGCTAAGGGTGTGGGCAAAGCCGGATGGTGGGAAGGTTGTGGACAGGATAAGGGCCCCCAGGAGCTGGAAGGGCTACCTAAAAAAGCATACCCCGGCGGGTGCGCTGTACGCGTTCTTGAGGACCCTGGCCCTCTGGCTGTTGAGCCGCCGATACGCTCCCAGTCGAAGCCTGCGTGACGGACATCTGCTCGTCGCCACCCAAACTCATCTTCGATCTTTTGACGGCCCCCACGGTTATCGAGATGCCTACTTTGGTACCCTGATAGACCGGGTGGCCAACGGGCGTGACAAGGCGCTCATCCTGGCCCTCTTCCTGGGCAGGCCATTTGCGCAGCTCAAGAACGTCGCAAAGATAAAGGCCGGCCCGCCCATCGTTCCCATGGAAGCCTGCCTAACACTTGGGGACCTGATGGTGTGCGCGGCCCGGGCGCTCTTGGCGTACCTGCGTCCCGTAAGATTCAAGGGACCCGCCCAAATAGACGGCCTGGACCTGAGCTGCCTGGTCAAACGGGCCGTGCGGGAGTCCAGCCGTTCGGGCAACATCTTCATGAGCCTGCGAGTCTACTATTGCGCCCGGCGTCTGGCCCGGAGGGTCCGCATCGAACGCTGCATCTATCCCTACGAGAACCGGGCATGGGAAAAGATGCTGCTTCTGGGGACGCGTAGTTCGTCGCCCGACGTCCAGATGGTGGGGTACCAACACGCGGCTGTCACCAGTGGCCACACCAACTTCATGCTTCGCAGCGAGGAGGCAATGCTAACGCCCCTTCCAGACACGGTCCTGACCACTGGAGACGTTACGAAGGCGTGGCTGGCACAGGAGGGCCACTATCCTGCCGGGATGCGCATCAAAACTGCGTGCGCGCTGCGGCAGGGTCGGTCCAGCCAGGATGGCGCCAGGGAGCGACGGCGGCAACTTAGCAGGATACTGGTGGCCCTGGCCACTAACCTTGACGAGTACGTGGGCACGCTTGCGTACCTGGAAAAGGCCGTTGTTGGCTCCAATGGCTATGATCTAAGGATCCGCCCCCACCCCACCATCTCCCTTGAATCTGCCATAGATATTGCTCCCCTGGCGCGACGGGACTTCTACTCCCCCAGCACGGGGTCACTGGAAGAAGACCTTCAGTGGGCCGACGTAGTCCTCTACGCCTCTTCCACCGTGGGCATGGAGGCGGTCTCCCAGGGGATTCCCGCCATCTATCTCGACCAGGGGGACTTCCTGGAGTCCGACCCCATGTTCGGCTGGGACGAGTTCAAATGGAGAGTGGCCCGGCCACCGGAGCTGATAGACACGATTAAGGACATCGAGGCCATACCGGAAACCCGGTTCTCGGAGCTTCAGCGCAAGGGCAAGGAGTACGTGGCCTCCTATCTCAGTCCGGTCACGGATGGGGCCATTGGCACCTTCCTGGAGAGCTGAATACCCACCCATGAAACTGTTCATCACGGGAATCAGTGGACTGCTAGGCCTAAATATGGCCCTACAGGCCCGGCAACGGTACCAGGTCAGCGGCTCCTACTATACCCATCCCGTCGCCCACGACGGCATTGCGGCCATTAAGCTCGACCTCAACTCCTTCGAGGAAGCCGAGAGGGCTCTTCTCCGAGTCGAGCCCGATGTCTTGGTGCATACGGCGGGCCTTACCAGCGTGGAGGCCTGTGAGGCGGACCCTGAGATGGCGTACCGTCTCAACGTGCAACTGGCGGAGCATATGGCCAGGGTTGCCGTCAGGACGGGTTCCAAGCTGGTCCATATCTCCACGGACCACCTGTTCGACGGCCAGGATCCCTGGAAAAGGGAGGAGGATACCCCACACCCCCTGAACGTGTACGCCCGAACCAAACTGGAGGCGGAGCATGCGGTCCTCCAAGCCTGCTCCGACGCGCTGGTGGTGCGCACCAATTTCTTCGGTTGGGGCACCAGCGTGAGGACATCCTTCAGCGACTGGATCCTTCAGTCGCTGGCACAGGGGCGCGAGCTGACCATGTTCAACGACGTATTCTTCACCCCAATGCTCATCAGCGACCTCGTGGACCTGATCCTGAGGCTGGTAAAGCGGGGTGCCGCTGGGGTCTTCAACGTGGTGGGAGATACCCGCCTGTCCAAGCTCGACTTCGCCCTCAGGTTGGCGGGAGCGTTCAGCTACCCAACGGACGGAATCCGCTCCATAAGTGTGGAGGGGTACCCCTTTACGGCCCAACGTCCGAGGGACATGTCCCTGAGCAGCGAGAGGACCCAGAGCTATCTTGGTGTCCAGATGCCTGACGTGGAAGAGGGTCTGAGGCGACTCATGGACCTGAGGCATGACGGGCGCCATCAAGCCTTGGAGGAGGCTCTGCGCGTTGGGCTGCCGACGTCGGGAGTGCTGGGGACGGAGGCGTAGGGATGGCCCGATACTCCAACGATATCGCCTTCGTCATCCCCACCATGGACCGACCGGCGGAACTGCGGCGGCTTCTGGGGAGCATTACCGACCAGGAATACAGGCCCGGCCAGATCATCATCGTTAACGGCGGGGAGAGCTCTCTGGAGAGTACCCTGTCAGAATTCTCCCAGCTTCCCATCAAGTATCTGGAAGTCCGTCCTCCCAGACTGACCAAGCAAAAGAACGCCGGCGTCAGGGTAGCCGACCCATCGATTAGTCTCGTCGCGTCTTTAGACGATGACATAGTGCTGGAGCCGGGCGCTCTGGAGGCGATGATGACATTCTGGGAGGGCGCCGGGGAAGACGTGGGAGGGGCCTCTTTCAACCTGGTAGGCGATGGACACGGCGCCTCTTGGTTGACGCGCCTGTTCTCCCTGGATACCCGCAAATTCGGACGAGTCCTGCCCTCGGGACATACCACTCCCAACACCAACGCCCGGTGTACACAGCCGTCCCAGTGGCTGGTGGGCGGCGCGACGGTATGGCGCAGGGAGGTCTTACGCCAGTACTCCTTCGATGAGGAGCTCCTGGGCACTGGGGTGTTTGAAGACCTCGTCTTCAGCTATCCAGTGGGGAAGCGCTACAAGCTATTCGTGGTAGCGGAGGCCCGAGTACGCCACATGGAGCCGCCACGTACCTGGAGGGGCAGCTTTCGGGTTGGGCAGGTGCGGGCCATTAACCGGGTCTACTTCGTGAGAAAGAACTCCGACCTGTCCTTGCCCCGGTGCCATATAGCCACCCTCGGTAGGGCCGTGGGAGACCTTGCCAAGGGAACCCTGGCGCGGGACCGCGCCCTGGTATTGAAGGCATGTGGAAACGTGGTCGGATCGGTCCAGGTGGCGACTAGACGGGTGCCCCGGGGCGAGGCCAGCACCTACGTGTCGGGAACCACGGCCCACCAGTGATAGGGATGTCACCTGCAGCCACACTCTGGGCGCATATGCCAGAACCCACGAGTGTAATTTACGAGGGAGACCATGGCGTCGCTGGTACCTGAGAGGCTCGCAATGAAGGCGAACTCGGTGGCACGCTTGGGCATGGTCCACCTTCTGTCCGCCAGGCTGCCTCTCTACGTAGTCAACGAATATCCCAAGTCCGGCGGAACCTGGCTTAGCCAGATGCTGGGCCGTTGTCTGGGTGTGCCCTTTCCTCGGAACCGCTTCCCGGTGCTACGTCCGTCCATCATGCAGGGGCACTACCTCAACCCCTGGGGCATGAAGAACGTGGTCCTGGTGTGGCGGGACGGGCGAGATGTCATGGTCTCCTGGTACCATCATTGCCTATTCCCGAACGAGCGCCAGAACTCGCACCTGGTCAGTGAGGTCCGGAGCCAGCTCTCCTTCGACGATTATGAGGACGTACGAACCAACCTGCCGGAGTTCCTCGAATATGCCTTCACCAGGCAGCGTCATCCGACCTTTTCCTGGGCTGACTTCGTCAACCGATGGCATGGTCGGGAGGAAGTCATTTACGTCCGCTATGAGGACCTTCGCAAGGACACGCCTAGTGAGCTGCAAAGGATATGCTCCCAACTGACGGGCCAGACCCTGGAACGGGACATGGCTGCCAAGATAGCCGAAGAGTTCTCCTTCGCCCGCCAGTCCGGGAGACAGCCGGGCCAGGAGAATAAGGGCAGCTTCATGCGTAAGGGGGTCGTCGGGGACTGGCGTAACTCCTTCAGCCGTGAGGCCCGCACAACCTTCCATAGGTTCGCCGGCAGCCAGCTCATACAGCTAGGCTATGAAAATGATCACGCCTGGGTGGAGGGTGAGGACGCGGCGTGAGGAAACCAGGGCTCCGCGTTCTGAACGTTATTGCCGAGGACCGGGTGGGCGGACCCCAGCTGAGAATACTGAGGGTAGCCAGGGCGCTGAGGGAGCGTGGGGTCGACACCGTGGTGGCCATCCCACGGGGGCAAGGAGGGTTCGGGAAGCTGCTCTCCGAGGCAGAGATTCCCTTTCATCACGTACCAGGCCTAAGGCGCATCCGGGCGACGACCAACCCCCTGACACACCTGGGCTGGCTGGTACACCTGGGAGACTCCATCGCCAGCCTCATAGGGATCATAAAGAAGGAGAAGATAGCCCTCGTCCACCAGAACGACGTGACCCACATACAGGGAGCCATCGCGGGCCGGCTGGCGGGCGCCAAGGTCGTCTGGCACATCAACGGCATGACCTATCCCCTGGTGTGGAAGTCCTTCAAGCCACTGGTCTACGCCGTGCCCCACGCCGTAGTGGCGTCTTCTCAGGCAATGGGGAAGGACTACTTTGGCGCCAATGGGGGGCTGCTGGCCCGCCCTTTCCACGTCCTGTACCCGCCGATCGAACCACAGCGGTACGAGGCCGCTGGAGACGGAAGGACATTCAGGAGCGAACTCGACATTCCGGTAGGGTGCCCACTGATCGGGATGGTGGGCAATCTCTATCCCACCAAAGGGCACCTGTACTTCGTCCAGGCCGCAGCCAAGATCAAGGAGCAGTTTCCCGACGCCCGCTTCGTCATAGTTGGCCAGCGCTTCGATACCCGCAGGGGGTATTCGGCCCAACTGGCGGGGGAAGTCCAGCGATTGGGCCTGTCGAAAGCCCTTTCCTTTACGGGCTTTCGCGAAGACGTAGCAGGGATATTGGGAAGCCTCGATGTGCTGGTCCACCCGAGCCTGTCGGAGTCTTTTGGGATGGTTGTGGCCGAGGGCCTGGCCGCCGGCACGCCGGTGGTCGCCACGGCCGTGGGAGGGGTCTCGGAAATCGTAGTTCACAACGAGAGCGGCATACTGGTGCCTCCGCGGGACACGGACGCGATAGCCCGCGGCGTGATGTCCCTACTGAAGGACCCCAACTTCGCCGGGACCCTTGGGGCCCAGGGCAAAGCGAGGGTTAACCAGCTCTTTTCCGTCGAGCGCTGCGCCGCCGAGCACGAGAAGCTGTATCGCAGCGTGCTATCCGATAGTGCAGCATCCATGGATGTCTCGGGACAGCCAGGTTAGCGCCGAAGGAGGCGGCTTGAGGATTTTTATCGCCGGCATAGACGGCTATCTTGGATGGCCACTGGCCCTGACCCTTGGGGGAATGGGATACAATGTGGGCGGATGCGACCTGTTACTGCGAAGGCAGTGGGTGGAGGAGCTGGGAAGCTGGAGCGCCATCCCCATATCGCCCATAGAGGAGCGTCTGCAGGCCTTTAAGGAGACCTACGGGAGACCTCTGCAATACAAGGAAGCCGATCTTCGGGATTACGACGCGGTACTGGGGATGCTACGGGAGTTCCAGCCCGACGCCGTGGTCCACCTCGGCGAGTGCCCTTCCGCTCCCTACTCCATGATGGACGTCGAGCACACGACCTTTGTGCAGACCAACAACATAGTGGGGACCCTGAACATTCTGTACGCCATGAAGGAGACCTGCCCAACGGCGCATCTGGTGAAGCTAGGGACTATGGGCGAATACGGCACTCCCAACGTTGACATCCCAGAGGGGTTCTTCACCGTCGAGTACCGTGGCCGCTCCGATACCCTTCCGTTCCCCAGGCAGGCCGGGTCCTGGTATCACCTCAGCAAGGTACACGACTCCCACAACATCATGCTCGCGTGCCGCATCTGGGGGCTGCGGTCCACCGACATCATGCAAGGAGTGGTGTTCGGCACCCGCATCCATCAGATGGACGACGATCCCAGGCTCCTGACTCGCCTGGATTTCGACCAGTGCTTCGGCACGGCGGTAAACCGGTTTTGCAGCCAGGCCGTCATCGGCCACCCCCTGACTCTATTCGGCAAGGGACAGCAGCGCCGAGGATTCCTTCCCCTTCGGGACTCCATGCAGTGTCTGGCGCTGGCCATCGAGAACCCGCCGGAGCCGGGAGAATACCGGGTGTTCAACCAGTTCGAGGAGGTCTACCGCGTCGATGAGCTGGCGGAGAAGGTTAGGTCGGCCGGGTCACACCTGGGCCTCGAGGTGGAGATACAGCGGATCGAGAACCTCCGAATGGAGGCCGAGGAGCACTACTACAATCCCGACCACCAGCACCTGCTGGACCTTGGGTACAGTCCCACTCAGGACGTGGGAAGTGAGCTCACGATAATGCTCCGGGACCTGATGACGTACCGCGACCGCGTCGAAGCCAAAAGTGACGTTCTCATCCCAAATATCCGCTGGGACGGCACGCGTCGATGGTCCAGCAAGCTGGGCACGCCAGCCCCCAGCAATGGGTGAAGGTACGCCTTCCATGAGACCCCTGCTGCTGACCCAGTACTACCCTCCGGAACCCGGCACGGCATCCCAGAAGATGTCAGAGCTGGCCGAGCATCTACACCAGCGAGGCCACGACGTTACGGTGGTTACGGGCTTCCCCAACTATCCCGATGGTGTGCTCTACGAGGGATACAGAAGGAAGCTGCACAAGAAAGAACGTGTGAATGGGGTCAGGGTTATAAGGACCTTTCTCCACGTTACCCCCAAGCGCCATAGCTTCGGGCCCCGAATGAAAAATCACCTCTCTTTCATGCTGACCTGCATTTATGGCTCGCTGCGGGCCGGCCACCACGACCTGATCTATGTCTACTCACCGCCCCTGTTCCTCGGAGTATCGGCATACTTCATAAGCCGGCTCTTCCGAGCCCCCCTGGTCCTGGACGTTCACGACCTGTGGCCCAAGGGACCCATCCATCTGGGCATACTGAAAAACCCGGCCATTATCGCCATGGCCGAAAGGCTTGAGCGGTTCGTCTATTCCAAGGCCCACTGCATCTTCTTTTACTCCGATAGGATGCGCCAGGAGGTGGTGGCAGGCGGGGTGCCCCAAAGCAAAACGGAGGTGCATCCCCTCTGGGTAGATACCGAATTCTTCCAGCCAGCCCCTCCAGACCAGGCGAAGGCGATTCGCGAGAAGTACGGTATGGACGGCAGGCTGGTGGTAATGTACACGGGCAATCTGGGCCTGCCTCAGGGATTAGATACGGTCATGCGGTGTGCCAGGAGCCTGAAAGAGGGTGGCCACGACCAGGTCCTCTTCGTCTTCGTGGGCGGGGGAGCGGCCCGGGACCGGCTCCACCAGCTTCAGCAAGAGTACGGCCTGGACAACGTGTTGTTTATCCCGCCCCAGCCCGTGAGCGCAATGCCGGCCTTCATGTCAGCCGGCGATATCCTGCTGACGCACCTGGACAAGGCCCCCTTCCGGCTGGGCACCGTTCCAGGGAAGCTCCTTACTTACATGAGCGCTGCCCGGCCGGTGCTGGCCGGCCTGGAGGGGGAGTCCGCCGACATAGTGACGCAGAGTCAGGGCGGTGTGGTAGTAGAGCCCCAGAATCCCGAGGCCATGGCCCAGGGCATAATGCGATTGGCAGACCCCGAGCTGCGGCGGAAGATGGGCGAGGCGGGCCGGAGGGCCGTGGTGGACCGCTATGAACGCGGAAATCTGCTGGAAGCGGTGGATGGCCGGCTACAGGAGATAGTGGCCGGTTGGCACAGCCGGGCTGCTACCGCAAAGTCCCTATGACCGACCAGGGCCTGCGCCTGGTTCCCTTCCGGCGAGTTCCCAGGGCCAGGGTGCTGACATGGCATGATGGGGCGCTATACGTATCCAGGAAATATTCTCTTTGGAGGCTAAGCCCGCAGGATGACACTTGGGAGCACGTGGCCCGTTTTCGGCCCAACTGGACCAGGCGGCTCAGCGGCGCCACCAGGCTGGCCGGACGCCTCCGCCGCGACGGGTTCCATGCGTTGGAGGTGCTGCCCAACGGGGGCCTGGTAGCAATACTCCCCAGGGCTATCGCCGTCTGCCTCCCCGGCCAACAAGAGTTCACCACGACATGGCGCATCGTTAGGGGCACGAGGCCCCTAGCCATGGCCGTCACCCCCGCCGGCGCCATCTACTGGGGAGAGTATTTCAACAACCCGGACCGGGACGAGGTCCACGTGTACGGCTCCACGGACGGCGGGCTCACCTGGGACGTGGTGTATACGTTTCCCCAGGGCGCCATCCGTCACGTACACAGCCTTACCTACGACCCTCATCGGGACCACCTGTGGATGTGTACGGGAGATTACGGCGCCGAGTGCCGGATCATGCGGGTGAGCAACGACTGGAGTGCCGTGGAAACGGTGCTGGAGGGAGGGCAGCAGAGCCGCGCGGTGCGGCCATTGCCGACGGCCCTCGGCCTGTACTTCGCCACCGACTCCGAGCTGGAACAGAATTATATCTACCTGCTTAAAGAGGACGGCACCACCGAGCCGGTCTGCCCTATCAACGGCCCGGGTATGTGGAGCTGCCGTGTGGGGTCCAGCCTTTTTTTCTCAACGGACGTAGAGCCCAGCGATGTCAATCTTGACCTCCACGCATGCGTGTACGGGAGCCCTCAGGGGAACGGCTGGTCCAGACTGGTAAGCTGGCGAAAGGACCCCTGGCACAAGCGCCTGTTCCAATACGGGAACGTCATCCTTCCCCGTGGGCAAAACGATGGAGACGTTCTGGCGGCTACCGGTATGGCGGTACGCGGCGAGGACGACGTCATGAACCTCTGGAGAGTCCAGTAGTGGAAACGCAGTCACACCTTCAGTCGTTGGTGCGGGAGAGCACGGCCGCC
Organism: Dehalococcoidia bacterium; assembly: GCA_965247295.1. Lineage (GTDB taxonomy): Bacteria > Chloroflexota > Dehalococcoidia > Lucifugimonadales > JAGWBF01 > CBDFGQ01. Next base: position 219,939 of record CBDFGQ010000007.1, on the reverse strand, counting down.
GACAGGGATGCGATTTTCGCCCTGCGAGTGGCCGTCTACGGCACGCCCTTTGACGAGAAGGAGTGGCACTGGAAGTTCGAGCAGCACTCCGGAAACCCTGCCAAGGTATATGTGGCCGAGGCGGACGGAACCATCGTGGGGCTCAGGGCATTCGTAGTCGAGAGGCTCAAGGTCTTCGATAGAGGGTGGCTCACTGGGCTCGGGGTGGACATTATGGTGCATCCCGATTACAGGCGTTATGGCGTCGCATCCCAGGTCGCCAACGAAGCCGCCGCCGACATGGAAGGGGCGGGTATCCCCATTCTCGTCGGGTTTCCCAACGAGGCCGCCTTCAAAGTCTACACTCGCCGGCGCTCCAACTGGCGTCACGTCTGCTCCATCCCCTTCCTTGTAAAACCCCTGAACTTCGACAGCATCCTGGCCAAATATATCAAAGGCCGGTTGCTACGGGCCATGGTTAAGGCGCCGGCTCAGCTCGCCTGGAACACCATATTCCGCGGTAAGGCCCGAAAGGCCCAGGGATTCGAGGTGCGGTGGAGTGACGACTTCGACGAGCGATTCGACGACCTGTGGGAGGAGGTACGGGAGCAACAGGGAATCCTGTTGGTGAGGGACAGGGCCTTCCTGAACTGGAGGTTCAGGGAGAAACCGGACACGCCATGCTCGGTCCTGGTGGCCGAAAGGGAAGGGGAACTTCTGGGGTATATCGTGCTGTGGGAAGGCCGAATGTTCGACCTGAAGGTGGGTTTTATCCTGGACATGTTAACCGTAAACGACACTGTGGCCGAGGCGCTCGTCTCTCAAGGGATCCAATACTTTAAGAAGCGCGGAGTGGATGCCGCGGGGTGTCTGATGCTTCCACACACCTCGTACTTTAAAATCCTTAGACGGGCCGGCTTTGCCGTAGCTCCCAGAGTGCTGCTCCACAAGGAGTTTTACTTCGGGGTACAGGTCAGTCCAACCTTGCTGGCCAACGAGATAGTGGACCGGCCGGAGAACTGGTTCCTGACCTTCGCCGACCTGGACCGGGAGGTCCCTATATAGCCTGGCTGATGGTGGCCGGCTCATAGCCCCAGGCCAGCACCTGGTCCAAAAATCGGCGCAGCAGGTCTATGTTGTGCATCCCGATGGACTTGCGGTGCCTTCCCGGAAAGGCAGGCGGAAATTCCTGCTGGTCGGGCGAAACGAACTCCCAGGGATGACAGTAAAAGTTGAGAACCGTCGCCCGGTTGAACACCCGCCGAGCTGCCCAGAGCGTCAAGGTTGGGCCCAGGACCCTGAGGGCAGTCATGTTGATGGGGAAAATGAAGGAAGACGGCGGCAGTTCGGTGATGGGACTGGCCCCACGGCGCCCCAAATGACCCGGGTTGGGGTGATAGGCTTCCAGGGGCGCGCGGAAGTACCCAAGCCCGTTGATCATCCCGAATCCGGCGTCGAACCGGCGGGCAGGGACCGAGGAGTCAACCCGGTAGTCCAGCTCCCCCATGACCCGCAGCATGGTCCCGCTGACCTGCAGGAAAGGAGCCCTGAACGTATCCGGCCTGGTACCGGTAGCCGTTTCTATGGACTCCGTGCACTTCTTCAGCCATTCCCTCTGTGCCTCGTAGGGGGTCGTGGAGAAGTTCTCGTCCATGTCCAGCGTATGGGCCCAGCCGTGGGCGCCGATCTGGTGGCCCTGGCTTGCGGCCTCGCCGATAAGGGCGGGATAGGCCCTGCAGAACATGCCCGCCACAAATATGGTGGAGGGGATGCGATACTCGTCACAGATGCGTAGCAGGGCCTCCAGTCCCGGTGCCGAGCCCGGAATCCAGTCGCCATCAACGGTCAGCAGAAACTTCTTGGCGCCGTCCTTTGGTGCCACCGCTTTTCACCTGTCAACTCCAAGGTACGTCTAACGTAGCATGGCAGGGTGTCGAATTCAACTTCCCTGGCAGGGTACTGAAAGACCATTTCGACAATCCCCTCCGACTAAGTCTAGGGTCTCGATGGGCGGAGGGTCATCAGACCTGACCCCTTTCCTGACCAGGCGGGGGGATGATCTAGACCTGAGGGACACCCATTCGGCAGGCTCAGGGTAGGCTGTCATCCTTCCGAGGAAGGACCTGCAAAGGGGCTTGGCCCCTCTGCACACCCCATTCTTTCTCAGACCGCTACCTCCCCCTGAGAGCGGGCCGATCCCTTTCCGGTACACGAGATGAAGCAGCTATCACAAAACTACAGAACGGGCAAGCTGAGCTTGACCGAGGTGCCGGTGGCAGCCCCCAAGCCGGGCCACGTACTTGTGCGTACCGTGGCGTCCTTGGTGAGCGTGGGGACGGAGAGGTCCATGGTGGAGCTGGCCCGCAAGTCCCTGCTGGGCAAGGCCCTGGCCCGGCCGGACCTGGTGCGCCAGGTCATCGCCAAGGCCCAGTCCGACGGGATCGTGGAAGCCTGGAAGCAGGCCATGGGCCGTCTGGACACCCCCGTACCCCTGGGATACTCGTCGGCGGGAGTGGTCAGCGCGGTTGGACCCGGCGTAGAGGGCTTCGTTGTGGGAGAGCGAGTCGCTTGCACCGGCCAGGGCTACGCCGGACACACCGAGGTCGCCTCGGTCCCGACCAACCTGTGTGCCAAGGTGCCGGAAGGGGTGGACTTCGACTCGGCCGCCTTCGTTGCCCTGGGAGGGATCGCCCTGGAGGCGGCTCGGATGGCCCGGGTATCCCTTGGCGAGACGGTGGTGGTCATCGGGCTGGGGCTGTTGGGTCAGATCGCCGTGCAGGTGCTGAAGGCAGCGGGCTGCCGGGTAATCGGAATGGACATCGATACCCAGAAGGCCGAGTTAGCCCGACGGCATGGTGCGACGGCGACCGCAACCGATTACCACGAGTTAGCGACCGCGTGCAACGGTCTGACCGCCGGTGATGGGGCCGATGCGGTAATCATTCTCGCCACCGCACCCAGCAACGAACCCCTGGAGCGGGCGGCCGAGCTTTGCCGGGAACGGGGCCGCGTCGTGGCCGCGGGGCAGGTTGGCCTGGAGGTCCCCCGCAAGCCGTTCTACGACAAGGAGCTAGAGCTGGTGGTCTCCCGGGGCTGGGGCCCCGGTATGTACGACGCCCGCTACACCGAGAAGGGCATTGACTACCCCATCGGATACGCCCGGTGGACCGCGAACCGGAACGCCGAGGAGTTCCTGCGGCTCCTGGATGGCGGCGCCGTGCGCGTGGATGAACTCATCACCCACCGCTTCCCCCTGGAACGGGCTAGCGACGCGTACGAAATGGTCCTGGAGGGAGAGGAACCCTATATCGGCGTCCTGCTGACCTATCCCCAGGGAGCCCAACAGAGCCCCAGGCCCGCGGTCGTAAAGTCGGATAGGGCCAGTACGGTCGTGGGAGCCCGGGGACAGGCCATAGGTATCGGGCTGATCGGCGCCGGGCTCTTCGCCAGGGGAACCTTGCTCCCTATCCTGAGTGGCATGAAGGCCATGCGCCTTCGGGGAGTGGCCACCTCCACCGGCCTCAGCGCCCGGCACATGGTGGACAAGTACGGCTTCGAGTACTGCGCCACCGATTACCGGGAGCTGCTGGACGACCCCCAGATCGACCTGGTGCTCGTCCTGACCCGCCACGGGTCCCATGCTCCCCTGGTCGTAGAGGCACTGACGGCGGGAAAGCACGTCTTCGTCGAGAAGCCCCTGGCGCTGAACCGGCAACAGCTGGAGCAGGTGGGCCAGGCCTACGACGCTTACGGCCTGGGGTCCGCCTCCAACCGCCTGCTCATGGTGGGCTACAATCGCCGATACTCCCCATGCGCCCGCTGGCTGAAGGGCCGGTTTGCTTCCGCGGGCGAACCCCTGGCCGTCCACTGCACAGTTAACGCCGGAGCCCTGGCGGCCGGCGACTGGACCTACGACGCCGATGAGGGCGGAGGGCGCATCATCGGCGAGGTCTGCCACTTTGTGGATCTCGTTCAGTACTTTACCGCATCGACGCCGGCGCGCGTCTACTGTGAGACACTTTCGTCTGGCGGCTACAGGCCCAGCGACAACGTAGTCATCACCCTGAAGATGGCCGAGGGTGCCATAGGTTCGGTGACCTACGTGGCCGGAGGGGACAAACGCTTCCCACGGGAGCACGTTGAGGTCTTTGGAGGTGGCGCCGTGGGCACCATCGCCAACTTCAAAGGAGCAACATTCACCCAGGGAGGACGTGGGCAGCGCCTGCGGAGGTGGCTGGGCGTGGACCGGGGTTACCGGAGCGAGATGGAGCTGCTGTGCTCCGCCATCCGTGACGGAGGGCCGCCCCCAACCGACTTCTCGGAGTACGTCTACACATCTCTAGCCACCTTTGCCGCAGAGGAGGCCCTTGGGCAGGGTATGCCCATAGAGTTGCACTGGCCGTAAGGGGAGCACGCTGACAGACTACCAAGCATACTATCGGGATAAGACGGTGCTGGTGACCGGGGGGGCAGGGGCCATCGGCTCCAACCTCTCCCGCAGCCTGGCGGACCTTGGGGCACGGGTCATCATCTTGGACGACCTGTCCGCGTCGCCGCGCTGGAACGTGCCCGAGCTGGACTCGGTCCAGTTCTTGCACGGAGACATTCTGGATGAGAAATACCTCCAGCACGCCTTTTCCCTTGGTCCCCAGCTGGTCTTCCACCTGGCCGCGCTCTTTGCCAACCAAAACTCGATAGACCACCCCGAGCGGGACTTGATGGTCAACGGCCTGGGGACGCTACGCACGCTTGAGAGTTCCGTCTCCGCGGGAGTCGAGCGGTTCGTCTACACCTCCTCCAGTTCCATATACGACGGAGAAGCCTCTCTCCCTTTGCAAGAGGGCTCCATGTCTATGAACCTCAGCACCCCCTACCAGATCACGAAGATGCTGGGCGAGCTGTACTGCAACTACTTCCATAGCCACCACGACCTCGATGTGGTCAAGGCCCGCCTGTTCAACTCATACGGCCCTGGAGAGCTACCCGGCCAGTACCGAAACGTCATCCCCAATTTCATCTACTGGGCCATGAATAGCATACCTCTGCCCGTCACCGGTACCGGAGAGGAGACTCGGGACTTCACTTACATTGGGGACCTAGTGGACGGGCTGCTGCGGCTGGGCTTCTACCGGAGCGCGGTAGCCCAAGAGGTTAACCTGGCCTCGGGCAGGGAGACCCGAATCGGCGAACTCGCTCACCGAATCAACTCACTGGCGGGCAGCACGGCGGGCATCAAGTTGGTAGAACGGCGGAACTGGGACACGAAAAGCCGCCGGTGGGGGGACATCGCCCGGGCACAGAATCTCATCGGCTACCGCCCAAACACATCCCTGGAGGAAGGGCTCCAGGAGACCATAGCCTGGTTCCGCGACAACTGGGATAGAATAGGGGCGGCAGCCCGATTCGAGTCGGAGATGCCGGCGGCGAGCCGATAAACGGCAAGCCTGGCTCCATAGGGAGAGCAGCAACCGGTCCCTCAGCGGCGCCCGCGGACACTAGCCATACCGGTTTAATAGCATCACCAGCCCCGATACCGGGGCTGGTTTTTTATGTCTGGCCGGCGGCTGCGACCGTATCTTGACACGGTACCATGAGGCGGTTAGCATGGTAGCTCTACAAAAGGCCCGTCCAAGACGTATGGCGGTAGGAACGGGTGCGGTTAATCATCCGATAACAGGACACCTCGGCAGCAGGGACCAAGGAGGCAGACCATGGAGGCCCACATCGTCACGGTGCAGGTCAAGTCCGAGTTCCTTGAGCGCTACCTGGAGGTGACCCGGCAGCACGCCCAGCGCTCCCTGGACAACGAGCCAGGCTGCTTGCGTTACGACCTGCTCCAGGACCCGGAAGACCCTACCCGTATCACCGCCTACGAGGTATTCCGGGATAAGGCCGCCTTCGACGCCCACAACCAGGCCCCCTACAACGCCACGTGGCACGAAACCATCGATGACTGGCGCGTTCCGGGGCGCGTCCACCGGCCGGGCGTCATCGTGTTCCCGCCGGAATCGGCTTGGCGTAAGTAGCGGATACTTGGCCCGTCACCACGCCAGCTCGGACTCCTAAGGAGGTTCCCATGGAACGGAAGGTCAGTTACTACAGCGACGGCCTGAAGATAGCTGCGCTGCAGTACGAGCCCGACGACGCCGAGGACGGTAGCTGCCCGGGCATCGTGATGTGCCCGGGCAGCCTGGGGACGAAGGAGTACTTCTGGTACCCCCATATCTCCCGTCACCTCATGTCGCTGGGATATGTGGTCCTGAGCTACGACTTCCGAGGCATAGGAGAGAGCGAAGGAGAGAAGGGCCGCCTCTACCCCCTGGAGCACGCGGAGGACATCAGGAACGCCCTGACCAACCTGGAAATCCACCCAAAGGTGGACCCTCAGCGCCTGGGGCTGTTCGGGATGAGCCTGGGAGGCGGTATGGTCCCTTACGTCGCCGGGGTGGACGAGCGGGTCAAGTGCGCCATCAGCGTGCTGGGTTGGGCAGATGGCAGGGAGCTGAGGCGTAGCAACCTGCGGACCTGGGAATGGCAGGAGCTCCTGGAACGCATAGACGTGGACAGAAAGTCCAGGGTGCTGACGGGGAAGTCGGAGATATTCACCCAGGCTCCGGGAATGGACCCTCACGTGGACGAGGCGCGGCACATGCTGAATACCACCGTACCCGGCATGGAGGGGTTCATATCGACTCCCTATTCCCTGGCTACCGTAGAGAAGGACCTGGAGTTCAGGCCCATAGACGTGGTAGACCGAATCTCGCCCAGGGCGATATTCTACATCGCCGCCGAAAAGGACACCCTCTGTCCGGTCGATGGGGTCATCGAGATGTACCAGCGGACCAAGGAGCCCAAGAAGCTGAAGATCGTCCCCGGCATCCGGCACCACGGCTTTTACGCGGAGCCACACTTGAGCCAGCTCATAGAGATGAGCTCGGCCTACCTGAGGGAGCACCTGCCCGCGAAGCAGGCAGTAGCCCGATAACGTCGGAGGTCGGGCGCTCCTGGCCGGAACCAGTGCCACATCTGGCAAGAAAGGGTGCTGATATGGAACGTATCGGGGTAAATTTCTCGGGCGGCTTGCCGCCGAGGGACATCGTGGACTGCGTGAAGCTCGCCGAGGAGCTGGGCTACGAATCGGCCTGGATGTCCGAGGGGCACGGCGGCGACCAGTTCAGCATCCTCACCGCCTGCGCCGTTGCCACCAACCGGATCCTGCTGGGGACCAGCATAAGCAGCGTCTTCGTGCGTAGCGCTCCGACTATTGCCATGGCTGCGGCCGTCGTGGACCACTTCTCGGGGGGGCGCTTCATTCTTGGACTGGGGTCCAGCCACAAGGTGCAGGTCGAACCCGAGTACGGCCTCACCTTCACCCAGCCCATCCAGCGGGTGAGGGAGTGCGTCGACATCGTCCGCATCATGCTGCGGGACGGCGAGGTGTCTTACGCGGGGAAGGTGTTCAACATCGAGCATTTCCAGCTGTGGTTCCAACCGCACCGCCGTGAGATCCCCATTTACGTGGCGGCAGTGTTCCCCAAAATGCTGGAGATATGCGGAGAGATCTCTCAGGGCACCATCCTCACCCGGACCACCGTGGAGTACTCCAAGGTATGCGCGGAACACCTCGCCATAGGGGCAAAGCGTGCCGGGAAGGACCCGTCGGATGTGGAGGTGGCGACCTTGATGGGATGCTCGGTAGGGGAAGAAAAAGACGAAGCCAGGGACGCCACGCGGGCTGGGATAGCAATGTACGCGGCGCGGTTCCCCAGGTACCGCAGGCTTATGGGTGAATACGGCTACGTCGAGGAGCTGGAGGCGGTGCGCCGGGCATGGTTAGAGGGTGACAGCGAGCGGGCCAAGCGCCTGATCCCCAACGAGCTCATAGACCGGACCTCCCTCATAGGGACGGCCGAGGAGTGCAGGGAGAGACTTGCCCAGTATCGGCAGGCGGGCATCACCCTGCCCATCATATCGCCCCGTGGGGAAGCCGGTGAGGGGAAGGACGCCAAGGCCCTGGCCATGGAGGTCATACGGGCCATGGCGCCCCGGTAATAGCCGGGATTAATCCCTGCGCCAGAACCGCCAGCCCCGCCTCGGTGGCTGTGCTTCGGGAGCAGGAGCGGCACGCACATCGGCCGCCAGAAGGGGCGTGTCCTCAGGCTCAGCTGGCGGACCAGGCTCCTCCGCTGGAGGGCTGGAGGCCTGTATCGCCTCAGCTGGCGGGCCAGGCTCCTCCGCTGGAGGGCTGGAGGCCTGTACCGGCTCAGCAGGCGGGCCGGACTCTTCCGCTGGAGGGCTGGAGGCCTGTACCGGCTCAGCAGGCGGGCCGGACTCTTCCGCTGGAGGGCTGGAGGCCTGTACCGGCTCAGCAGGCGGGCCGGACTCTTCCGCTGGAGGGCTGGAGGCCTGTACCGGCTCAGTAAGCGGGCCAGGCTCTTCCGCTGGAGGGCTGGAGGCCTGTACCGGCTCAGTAGGCGGGCCAGGACTCTTCCGCCGCTTCCCCAGTGGTGGCGGCCGGATTGGGCCGTACCTCGGGCTCCACCTCCATGTCCAGGTCGCCCCCGAATATGTCCCAGGGGTGAAACTCCTCCACGAAGGCCTTGGCCTCCTCGATGGTGGCAAAGTCCTTCTGAGCCCGCCCCGGATCATAGGTGTCGGTCTTGGCCAGGGCGTCGAACCCCCGGGGCGTCTGCCTCACGGCACCCACTTCCGTCTCGGTGCCGTCATCGCCCCATAGAACGAGGCGCTGTCCCCTTCTGCGTTCCTGCCAGTAGACTTTCATGATGGTCCCTCCCCCAAGTTTGCTCGGGCCGACATTTCAGTATGGCGTCCTACACGGGGCGCCTAACCAGCGTCCGGATTCAGCAGGGTGCTGTAAAAAACCCTTTCGACTATCCCTCTGGCCCTCTTCCTGCCCAGGAAGGGGGAACAGTGGTATCTGAGGGACACCATCAGACTCCCGACAAAGGGGCTTCGCTCCCCTGCACTCCCCAATAGTTTTCATCAACTTTCCAAAATCCCATCCTGCCCTCTCGGGGAACCACCTATGTCTGACACAGTAGCGCTTCGGGGTAGTTGGTGACAACGCCTTCCAGGCCCATATCCTTCAGTTGTTTCATATCGGCATGGCCATCTATGTCCCATGCCGCCACGGGCCTTCCCATGGCGTGGCACCTGGACAGCAATTCGGATGTTAGAGTACGCCGGTCGGGGGCCATCCAGTGGGGCTGAGCCAGCGGAATCAGCCAGCGGGCCCGCAAGGGCAGGGGATGTGTCTGTGACCATATGTAGCCCCGTATTATACGTGGCTCCAGCGCCCGAAGGAAAGCCACAGCCAGAGGATTGAAGCTGGCGACCATCGTACTATCCCACCGCTGGTGTTTTCGCGTTATGTCAACCGTTTTCTTCACTAGAGGCCACGCGCCATGCCCACGGGCCTTCAGCTCAACGTACAGAGGAAAGTCGCCGGGCAGCGTCTCGAACACCTCCTCCAGGGTTGGCACTCGCTCCGCCTGGAACTTGGTCCCGAACCACGCGCCTGCATCCAGGGACTTTAGCTCCTTCAGGGTATAGGTCCCCACCGGCCCATTGCCCGTCGTGGTCCGGTCCAACCGCCTATCATGCATGACCACCACGCTCCCATCCCTGGTCAGCCGCACGTCCATTTCGATGGCGTCGGCACCCACCTCCAGCGCCTTGTGGAAGGCAGCCATCGTGTTCTCCGGGGCCACGCTGCTGTTACCCCTGTGGGCGATCACCATGGGGCGCTCCAGCGAGCCAGGCGCGATCCTCCAGCTTCGAATCCGTTCCATGCTCCATGTAGTATGGCACCAGGGCCGCCAATCACGCAACGCCCACTAACCGGCGGTTGGGTGAAATGCGGAGAAAGTGGATCCCAATGCGCGCCAAGAGGTAGATACTTGATTCAGTTTCCAGTCGTGGGCAGCGGTTCACTGGCAAGAGCCGACGGAGCACCGGAACCTGCCTAAAGCTCGAACATCTCGCAAGACGCTTACCGACCGTCCCAGCCACAGTAGCTCTGGGCAACCGGGATTGACAGAGCTTTAACCATGCATATACTCTATCTCACCATACTCGAGGTGTCGCATCGGGGCCCGGCAGGTTTTCGGCGCTTAACAGCAGAGGCGTACCATTGCAAGACAACACACCCTCGATGGCGATCTGGCGCGGAAACAGGGTACGGGTTTCAGGGAAGGCGCGAACCTGAATGTTGTCCTGGATAGGTATGCCGATTTCGCCGTCATCGGTGCACTCACCTATCTCGCAGTCGCGGTTTTAACAGAGTATCCGGATTTCCTGAGAGGCGGACTCGACTCTCGAACGGCAGAGACAGCCCTGGCTCTGGGTCTAGCCGCCCTTCTAGGCTCAATGCTGACCCCCTACGCAAGGGCAAAGACAGAGGCAGAATGCAAGAGGTCCACGGCAAGCTTTGAAGACCGGGGCTGGCGCGGTCGAGTCCTAATCATTGGGCTGCTGCTGGGCCAGCCGATCTGGACATTGGGCATCATCGCCTTGGTAGCAAATACCTCTGCGGTGCACCGCCTAGCTTTTGGCTTAAGAAAGGACGCAAGATGATAAGGGTGTACGCGGACATGGTCGGTGACATGTTCCACTATGGTCACGTGGAGTTGCTGAAGAAGGCCCGTGCTATGGGTGACTATCTCTTGGTGGGCGTCCATGCCGACGATACGGTATCAGACTACAAAAGGGTCCCGCCCATACTGTCGATGGAAGAACGCGTCAGCTCAGTGGCCGGCTGTCGATATGTCGACGAGGTGCTTCCCAACGCCCCGTTAGTGACTGACCGGGCTTGGATTGACAAACACGATATTCATCTAGTGGTCCACGGTGACGATTTCTCCCAGGAACAGCTCGAGTATTGCTACAGGGTGCCCATGGAGATGGGGATTTTCCGCACGGTGCCGTACACCCGTGGCATCTCCACGTCTGAGATCATCCGCAGAATCAAGGAGAGGTTTGCTCCTGGACAGGGTCCGCCCCTACCGGAGACTGCCCACCCAGGGGGCCAACCGGACGCCTAGACGCCGCTCCACCCAAGGCTTTCCAAAATCACCGCCACAAGGGTAAGAGCTCCTCTCCTGGGTTCTTGCCGTTAGAGTCCCCATGCGGGTAGAATCCCGTGGGAGGTGATGTCATGCCTATGATGACCGGCGGACGGTTCCTGGCCGAGACCCTGAAGGGATACGGGGTGACCCATGCCTTCTACGTGCCCACCATCGTCAGGAGGGCGCTGGTGGAGATGGAGAGGGTGGGCGTACGGCGCATACTGACTCACGGGGAGAAGGCGGCCGCCTACATGGCCGACGGCTACGCCCCCACGGACTGGGCCAGGCACACCCCTGGCCCAGTCCGTGGGGGCGGCCAACCTGGCCGCCGGGCTGCAGGATGCCTACCTGGGACTGTCTCCCGTAATCGCCATAACCGGGCACAAGCCGCCCATGCAGCAGTACCGCCACTCTTACCAGGAGATAGAGCACGTACTGCCCTTCGAACCGGTCACCAAGTACAACGTGGTGGTGGACAGCGCCGAACAGCTACCCCACCTCCTGCGCCAGGCCTTTCGGGAGGCCACCACGGGTGCGCCGGGGCCGGTACACTTGGACCTGCAAGGGGTCCAGGGAGACGAGGTGGTGGACGCCGAGGCTGACCTGGAGATCGTCGTGGAGGAGCAGTTCACCAGGGTCCCCGCCTTTCGGCCAGAGCCCGAGGGGGAGCGGGTACGAGACGCCGCTCGGGTACTCTCGGAGGCACGCAGGCCGGTCATCGTTGCCGGCGGTGGAGTGACCCTGTCCCAGGCCAGCCGGGAGCTGGTGGAGCTGGCGGAGATGCTCTCCATCCCCGTTGCAACCTCCCTGAACGCAAAGGGCGCCATCCCCGACGACCATCCCCTCTCGGTGGGAGTGGTGGGCTCCTACTCCCGCTGGTGCGCCAACCGGGTCGTGGCCGAGGCCGACCTGGTGCTGTTTGTGGGCAGCCACACGGGCAGCCAGGTCACCAACGACTGGGAGATCCCTCCCGTGGGAACGCCCGTCATTCAGATAGATATCGACCCATCGGAGCTGGGCAGGAGCTACCCCACGAGGGCGGCCCTTCAGGGAGACGCCAAGGTCACGTTAAGGCGGCTCATCGAAGCCCTGGAGCCAATGGGACCCAGGCCCCAGTGGGGAGATCGGGTGCGGCAGCTCGTGGGCGAGTGGCGCGCCGAGGCGGAGCCGCTGCTCAACTCCGACGCCTCACCCATACGGCCGGAGCGCATCTGCAAGGAGCTCACCGAGTACTTGCCATCGGACGCCCTGGTGGTGTCGGACACCGGACACTCGGGGATATGGACGGGCACGATGCTGGACCTGCGTTCGCCGGAGCAAAGCTACATCCGTTGCGCAGGCTCCCTGGGATGGGGCCTGTCAGCCTCCCTGGGCGCCAAGTGCGCCGCCCCCGACCGGCCGGTAGTGTGCTTCACCGGCGACGGAGGGTTCTGGTACCACATAGCCGAGCTGGAGACCGCCGCCCGCTACGGCATCGGCGCCGTCATCGTGGTGAACAACAACCGCTCCCTCAACCAGGAGGAGCGGGGCGACGAGCGGGCCTACGCTGGCCAGCCGGGCAACTCCGACGAGATGTGGCAGTTCACCGACGTGGACTTCGCGAGGGTGGCCCAGACCATGGGCTGCTTCGGTGTTCGGGTGGAGCGGCCCGCCGAGCTCCGGTCCGCCCTGGAGGCCGCCTTCGACTCGGGCAGGCCCGCCGTGGTCGACGTGGCCAGCGACATCGAGGGCATAGCTCCCCCCGCCTGGAGTCCCTGATTAGATGAATAGCTACGGCGCTTCAACCTACGGCGAGCGGATCGCCGATGTCTATGACGAGATGTTTTCAGGGCTTCCGGATGTTGCGCCTATGGTCATGACGCTGGCCGATCTGGCACGAGGCGGCCGCGTGTTGGAACTGGCTATCGGTACCGGGCGGGTCGCCTTTCCGCTGGCGGAGCGTGGTATCGAGGTCCATGGCATCGACGCATCCCAGGCAATCGTGGACAAGCTTCGCGCCAAAGCAGGAGATGAACTAATTCCGGTGACCATAGGCAATTACGCCGACGTGGGTGTAGAAGGTACTTTCTCTCTCATCTTCGTGGTCTTTAACACCTTCTTTGCCCTCAACTCTCAGGAAGAACAGGTCAGGTGCTTCCGGAATGTCGCCAGGCATCTGACCGACGGCGGCGTATTTGTCATCGAGGCGTTCGTGCCGGATATGACGCGTTTCGTCCGAGGTCAGACAGCCGAAACATCGCTAATCGAGACCGATAGAGTCAAGCTGGACGTGTCGCGCCACGATCCTGTACACCAACGGGTCGTCTATCAGCACGTCGTCATCACCGAGGGCGGCACGCGACTCTACCCCGGGCACATACGCTATGCATACCCCTCTGAGCTGGACCTGATGGCCCAGCTGGCAGGCATGCGGCTGAGCGAACGGTGGGGCGGTTGGCAGCGGGAACCATTCGATGCTGGAAGCACCCTACACGTGTCGGTCTACACGCCGGCGTGATGGCGACCCGTGACCCTATCGGCCCTTCTTGCTGGCCTTAGCCACGAAGTCGTCCAGGCGCTGCAGGGCCTTGGCGATGTTCTCCTGGGAGTTGGCGTAGGAGAGGCGAATGTAGCCCTCCCCGAACCTGCCGAAGGAGGTCCCCGACAGGAGGGCGACACCCGCCTCGTTGAGGGCCCTCTCCTGAAACTCCTGGCTAGGGATGCCCGTGCCCGCGATGCTGGGGAAGGCGTAGAAGGCGCCCTCGGGCTCCGGGCACTTGAAGCCGGGTATCCGGCGCAGGCCTTTCGTAATGATCTCCCGCCTCCTTCCGAACTCCTCCACCATGTCCCGCACCGCATCCTGGGGACCCTCCAGGGCCTCGATGGCGGCCCGCTGGGTAAAGGAGGCCGCGCAGGATACGCTGTTCACCGCCAGCTTCAGTACGTGGGGCACCAGCGGCTCGGGAAACACCCCGTAGCCAAGCCGCCATCCCGTCATGGCGTAGCTCTTGGAGAAGCCGTCCAGGATGATGGTGCGGTCCGCCATACCCTGAAGGGATGCTATGCTGTGGTGCTCCCCACTGTAGAGGATGTCCTTGTAAATCTCGTCTGACAGGACGTACAGGTCGTCGCGCCCATCCAGGAAGCCGGCGATGGCCTCCAGCTCACCCCTGGACATCACGGCCCCGGTGGGGTTCTGGGGCGAGTTGAGGATGACCAGCCTGGTCCGACGGTTGATCTTGGTGGCCAGGTCCTCCAGGTCCAGGTGATAGCCCTCCTCCCCCAGAAGGCGCATGGGCACGGGCTTTGCCCCGCAGAAGCGGATCATGGACTCGTAGATGGGGAATCCGGGGTTGGGATAGATCACCTCGCCCCCTCGCTGGGCCAGGGCGAGTATGGTGAAGAACATGATGGGCTTGGCGCCGGGAGTCACGACCACCCGGCCGGGGTCCACCGGGATGCCCCTGGTCCTCTCCACGTCACGGGCTATGGCTTCCCGAAGCTCGGGCAGCCCGGCGGTGGGACCGTAGTGCGTGTAGCCCTGGCGAAGGGCAGCAGCGGCCCCGTCTACGATGTGAGAGGGTGTATCGAAGTCGGGCTCACCTATCTCCAGATGTACGATGTCTTTGCCCTGAGCCTCCAGGGCCCTGGCCTTGGCGAGGACCTCGAAGGCCGTCTCCGTGCCCAGGCTCATCATCCTTCTGGCAACATTCATGTCACACTCCAAATTTTACGGCTGTCCATCGGCGGCCTAGCCACAGAGACACCCATTCTATCCTGTAAACCCCCATCCTAACCTTCCCCCATCAAGGGGGAAGGGACTTCTCTCCCCCTTGATGGGGGAGAGTCAGAGAGGGGGTGGAACTTCCATACTGAGGATGAGAAGCCCTCACGATGATCCCGCCCATCGAAAGTCCACCTCAAAATGCAGCGGGGGAAGGGGATCTATCCAGCCCTAATTTCTGTGACTCCGTGCCTCAGTGGCAAAGTCCCGTATGTGAACGCTACCGTTTTACCAGAGCGCGGGACAAAGTGCAAACTATTCAAGAAAATGGGGAAGGGACCGCCGGGCGGTTTAAGTTTATTGGAGAATGCACTAATATGGCGGTAGCTTAAGCATAGGGAGCACACCATGGCAAGCAGCAGCGAAGTGGTAATCGCGGGAGGAGGGATAGTGGGCTGCGCCACGGCCTACGCCCTGGCCCGCAAGGGAGCCAAGGTAACCCTCATAGAAAAGGAGTCTGTGGGCAGCTGCGCCTCGGGCTTCTCGGCGGGTCTGCTCAATCCGCTGACGGGCACCGGCGTCCCCGGTCCCCTTGCCCCACTGGGCCTGGAAAGCTTCAGGACGCACCTACGCCTGGCGGAGGAGGTAGAGGCCGAAACGGGCATGGACTCGCACTTTAGCCCCATGTCCTGTATCTGGCTGGTCTTCGACGACTCCGAAGAGGGTGAGCTAATGGACCTATCCCGGAGGGCCGAGCAAGCGGGTGGATTCCCCGTACGTTGGCTCGATGGCCCTGAGGTGAAATCTCTTGAGCCCAGGGTATCGCCCGAGACAGTCAAGGCCATGTGCATGGAGGGCGTAAGGCAGGTAGCCAGCTACGAGTATACCCTGGCGCTGGCCTCCGCCGCCGAGAAGTACGGGGCCACGATACGCCATGGCACGGTAACCGGGCTCAGGAGGACCAACGGGCGGGTATGCGCCGTGTTGCTGGAACAGGAGGAGGTGGCCTGCGAGAAGCTGGTCCTGGCCATGGGTCCCTGGTCGGGTCAGTTGGAAAGCTGGCTTGAGGTCCCCGTTCCGGTAGGCCCCCTCAAGGGGCAGATTCTACGCCTGGAGCTGGATGGACCCCCCCTGAATCACTCCTTCTACCACAGCGGAGGGGGCTACGTGTCTGGAAAGTACGATGGGCTGGTGTGGGTGGGGACCACCGAGGAACGGGTGGGCTTTGACGACCGCCCCACGGAAGGGGCCCGCCAGTCCATCATGAAGGGAGCCGTGGAGATCATACCGGCACTGTCCGAGGCCAGGCTGGTGTTGCAGACAGCCTGCCTGCGACCGGTCTCCGAGGATGGGCTGCCCATAATAGGGGAGGTACCAGGCTGGGATGGAGTGTACCTGGCCACCGGTGCGGGCCGAAAGGGAATCCTGCTCGCACCCGCCATGGCCCAGGCAATGGCGGACCTGGTCACCACCGGCAGTACGGATCTGCCCATAGGGCCCTTCTCAGTGGGACGGTTCGCCCAAGTACGGTAAATGGAGCCGACCCCACCTCGCCCAAATCCCCTGAGGGCCCGACTGGCCAAGTGGGCCGCGCTGCCATACAGGTTTGGCATGGGCAGGCTGGTTGGCCGCTGGGTGCTGCTCCTGACAACCCGGGGCAGGGTAACGGGCAGGGCCCGGAAAACCCCCCTCTGGTATGTGCGCGAAGGCGACACCATATTCTGCATGTCTGGCTGGGGCCCATCCAGCGACTGGTGGAAAAACCTGGAGTCGTGCCCCCGTGTGGTGGTTCGGGTGGGAGGACGGAGATGGGAAACCTGCGGAAAGATACTGCGCGAGCCGGCCGAGGTGGAGAGGGTCCTCAGCCTGTTTCAGAAGAAATACCGGCGCCGTACCGTGGCGACATTCTACCATATGGACTGGTTATCGCTCGCGGCCTTCAGGCTGAGCCCATAAGCCTTCCCAGGTACTCCACGCTCTCCCCGAAATTGTCAAAGGCCCGCTCGGTCGGCGGGATCTCCAGGATGGCCAGGCCTTCGTAGCCCTTGTCCTTGAGGACCCTCAACAGGCGCAGGTAGTCCAGGTCGCCGTCGTCCACGCTGGGGTGAGGCTGGCCGTCGCGGGTCTGCTTGAAGTGGACCATGGAGATGTAGTCCGGCGGAAGGGCCTCGATTTCGGCGATAGGGTCGCCGTCAGGGTCGGCCCTCATACTGTTGATGGGGTCAACGCAGAGTCCCAGGCAGGAGGCTTCATTCTCAGGCATGGACCTACGGGCTTCCCGCACCAACAGGCCCATGCTCCGAATGGGCTGCCCGGCGTTCTCGATGCACAGATGGACGCCGTTTCGCGCGGCCTCCCGGGCCAGCTCGGCCACTCCCAGGGCGGCCGAAGGTAGGTCTCCGCTTTTCTCCCACGGTTCCTCAAAGGCGGCGGTATCCACCAGGCGCAGCCTCGGGGTGGTAGCACTGCCCACGACCTTGGCTACCTCCAGCGAAGCCTGAAATTTGGGCGCGTCCGGGTCCGAGTCCCTCGTCAGGCAGGGGTAGGCAACGGCCAGGTTAAAGGTCAGTAAAGGAAAGGTCCGGACCAAGCGGGCCAGCTTGTCTTTGACCGGCCTCCACTCGTCTCCCTCACCTTCCTCGTAGAGGGCCAGGAATGACTGCCGCAGCTCGATATGGCCCGCGCCCCGCCGCTGCACCCTGGCCACGAGCCGCAGCAGGTCCGCGGTGAAGATATGTTCCGCCCAGGAGTTGGTAATCGCCCCCAGTATCATGTCCCACCCCTCCAGTCTAATTGAATACCTGGAGATGCACTGTTAGTGTCTCTCACTGGCGCTCCGCTGTCCAGCGGGTACCCACAGTGTGACCCTTGACAAGGAACATATGAGGTACTATCATCGTGACTAACAGTTCTAAGGTAAGAATCGCAACGTAACCGAGTAGACGGGAAGGTTGCCTTTACAGGGTAGGAAACGACAGAAGAGCGCTGAAGGTGGTGGCGGCACCCGGCGTAAGGCATGTGCCGTTTTTGTTTACTTGGAGGTACGTGGGGGTTATACTGTTAGACCAGAGCGGATGGGGAAGGAAATTAGATGGCAAGCCATGATATAGCGCTTATGGCCCACCTCATGCGCCGTGCCGGGTTTGGGGCGCCTCGTGATGAGCTTGAGGCCCGCGTAGCCAGGGGATACGAGGCAACGGTGGAGGAGTTGGTCAATCCGCCGGCCCAGCAGCCGGACGTGGACCTGGACATCCTAGAGCGGTACCTTCCCGAGGCCGAAGAGCTCAACGGCCTACAGTCTTCCCAGGTAGCCTGGGTCTATAGGATGATCAACACCGAGCGCCCCCTTCAGGAGAAGATGGCGCTCTTCTGGCATGGGGTACTGTGCACCGGCTTCGCCAAGGTGGACCACCCCCGTGTCCAGACGTGGAACCTCAACATGTACCGTGAATACGGCATGGGGAATTACCGGGACCTGATGGTGGAGCTTTCAAGGGACCCGGCTATGATCTTCATGCTGGATAACGTGGAGAACCACAAGGAGGCGATCAACGAGAACTACGGCAGGGAGTTGCTGGAACTGTTCTCCATGGGAGCCGGCAGGGATGGCAACGCCAACTATACCGAGGATGACGTAAAGACCTGCGCCCGGGCCTTCACGGGCTGGAGCCTGGAGCCCACGATGCCCAGCGCGGCCTACGGTCGCTTCATGTGGAAGTGGCGCTACGATCCCACGGACCATGACAACAGCGTGAAGACCTTCCTCGGGGAAACGGGCAAGTGGAACGGGGATGATATCGTGGACATCGTCGTCCGTCAGCCAGCCACGGCCCGTTTTCTCTCCCGCCTGCTGTACGACTTCTTCGTGGCCGACGAGCCCTTCGTGCCGGCCTGGCAGCA
This sequence comes from Dehalococcoidia bacterium, assembly GCA_965247295.1. Lineage (GTDB taxonomy): Bacteria > Chloroflexota > Dehalococcoidia > Lucifugimonadales > JAGWBF01 > CBDFGQ01. The sequence goes on along the minus strand of CBDFGQ010000007.1, from coordinate 201,270 downwards.
TACCCCACCGCGGGACTTGGATGCCATCAGGACCCTTGAAAAGGCGTACATGGACAACAACGGCGAGCTTCGCCCCGTCCTCAAGACCCTATTCAACTCGGACTTCTTCAAAGATGCCCGATTCCAGAAGGTGAAGAGCCCAGTGGACATGGTGATAGGTACCCTGAGGTTGGTAAAGGACCACAACGAAGTGAAGCCGGGCCTCTTTCACGACGTCACCACCAAGATCACCTGGATGGGCATGGACCTGCACAATCCGCCCAGCGTGGAGGGGTGGAATACGGGCAGGCACTGGATAAACACCGGCAGCTTGGTGGAGCGCATTAACTTCGCTGCTGACGAGGTCGGCAACGTGGGCCTGCCAGGTATCAAGCTGATCGTAGACCGGCTCAGCGACGGCAGCTCCACACTGTCTCCAGAAGAGTTTGTGGACAGTTGTCTCGATCTGATCGGGCCACTGGAGGCCAGTGAGAAGACGCGCAATTCGTTGATCGAGCACACCAGGGCAGGTGGGGAGCTGCGCCGAGACTCCGAAGAAGCGCGCAGCACACTGGCCCGCAGGGTCTCTGAGATGTTACAATTAATAGTTGCTACTGCAGAGTTTCAGTACTGCTAACCTGAAGAGGAGGACAGAGCATGGGAACTAACGGAAAGGACCGCGTGCTGGTGGTGCTGGCGCTCTCCGGCGGCAACGACGCCATGAACACCGTGATCCCATATACGAACCCCCTGTATTACGACTACCGGCCCACGCTGGGGATTCCGGAGGACCAGGTAATCCCCCTGAACGATGAGCTGGGATGGCATCCCAACATGCCCGAGTTCAAGAAGATCTACGACGAGGGGAAGATGGCGGTGATACAGGGCGTGGGATATCCCAATCCCAGCCGTTCCCACTTCCGCTCCATCGACATTTGGTACACATGCGAGCCCGACAAGCTGGCCGACGAGGGCTGGCTGGGCCGGGCGATTCGCGACATCGATCCAAAGGCGGAGAACGTTCTGACAGGGGTCAACATCGGCCGGGGAATGCCCAGGGCCCTGGTGGCAGAGCGGGTACCTGTGGCCTCGGTGGGCAACCTGGAGACCTATGGGCTCCTGACGGGGATCGCCGGCGATCAGCAGCGGACACAGGCCCTGGACGTGTTCTCACGAATGTATGCCCCGGCCATCGGCACGGGCCCCGTGACCGACTACATCTGGGAGACGGGGCGTGCCGCTCTTAAAGGCGCCGACATCCTGAGCACGGCCCCCGCCAAGTACCACTCCACGGTGGAGTACGGCTCCGACCCCATAGCCCAGGGGCTCAAGGGCATCGCTCAGGTTCATCTGGCCGACCTGGGGACCAGGGTACTGTTCACCAGCTCACCCTACAACGGCTTCGACACCCACTCCAATCAGGCAGGCGACCACGCCCGGCTGGTGGGGAACACGTCGCGGGCCGTGGCCGACTTCTACGATGACCTCAAGGAGCACAACCGGAGCGATGACGTGGTGTTGCTGGTGTTCACCGAGTTCGGCCGGCGCGTGCGAGACAACGGCAGCGGAACGGACCACGGCACCGGGGGCATCTGCTGGGTCATTGGGGACAGCGTGAAGGGCGGCCTTTATGGCGAGTACCCCTCTATTAAGCAGGATGACCTGGAAGACGGGGGTGATATGCTTCACAACCTGGACTTCCGCAGCGTCTACGCCACCTTGATGGAGAAGTGGATGGGCCTGGACTCCAAGCCCATAGTAAATGGTAGCTTCGAGCAGATAGATTTCCTTTAAAGGAAAACTTTGGCCCCAGCGCAGAATTACCAATAAGGAGGAAGAGGCATGGCATCTAACGGAAAGGACCGAATCCTGGTAGTCCTCATGCTGTCCGGGGGCAACGACGGCATGAATACCCTGATTCCCTACAACAATCCTCTGTACTACGATTACCGGCCCAACGTGGGAATATCCGAGGACCAGGTATTGCCCCTTAATGACCAGTTGGGCTGGCATCCCAGCATGGTAGAGATGAAGCGGATGTACGACGAGGGGAATGTTGCCATCATCCAGGGTATAGGCTATCCCAACGGCAGCCGCTCCCACTTCCGCTCCATCGACATCTGGCACACCTGCGAGCCCGAAAAGCTGAGCCAAGAGGGCTGGCTGGGCCGTGCTATTCGGGACATCGACCCCAGCGCGGAGAACGTGCTGACCGGCGTAAACATAGGCCGGGGAATGCCCAGGGCCATGGTAGCTCCGGGCGTACCGGTTGCATCGGTGGGGAACTTGGAGACCTACGGTGTGCTTACCGGAGTCGCCGGAGAACAGGAGCGCGGCGAGGCCTTGGATGTGTTCGCACGCATGTACGCCCCCGCCATCGGCTCGGGGCCCGTCATGGATTACATATGGGAGACGGGCCGCTCAGCGCTAAAGGGGGCCGATATCCTGAGCACGGCCCCAGGAAAGTACCACTCCACCATTGAATATGGCGCCGACCCCATAGGACAGGGTCTCAGGGGGATTGCCCAGGTGCATCTGGCCGACCTGGGGACCAGGGTGCTGTACACTTCCTCCCTGTACAACGTGTTCGATACCCACGCAAACCAGGCCGGTGATCACGCCCGTCTGCTGCGCAACTTCTCCCAGGGGGTCGCTGACTTCTTCGCGGACATGAAGGAGCACAACACGGGCCAGGAGATCGTGATGGTGGTCACCAGCGAGTTCGGCCGGCGCGCCCGCGACAACGGCAGCGGAACGGACCATGGCACCGGCGGGATTTCCTTCGTTATAGGCGACAACGTCAAGGGCGGCCTCTACGGTGAGTACCCCTCCCTGAAGGAGGAAGCCCTGGAGGACGGCGGCGACCTGCAGCACAACGTAGACTTCCGCGGCATGTACGCAACCGTAATCGAGAAATGGATGGGGCTGGAGGCTGTCCCAGTGGTGGGCGGCAACTACGAACAGCTCGACCTGCTCTAGAGGACCGGACTCCACAACCTACCTTCGTGGGCGAAGATGGGGGCCAGCGCCAGACCGCCCTGGCCCCCATCCTATTACGGGCCCCCTATTGCTTGGCCGCCGCCCAACGAGTTGGCGGATCGTCACGGTCATGCTTCCTGCCTGTCAGCGGCAACCCAGCAAGTGGCGAGGTGGCTATGAAACGCGAGACTGAACTCGAGTTCCCCAAAGCCCAGGCGTATTTCTTCGGCGTAGCGGACCGAACGTTCCACTACGTCCGCGCCGTTGGACGGGGCACCTTCTCGGGGTCAGGGTTCCGGAGCCCAATGGACCTGGCCCTCGCCCGTGATGGGACCGTGTACGTGGTCAACCGCTCGTGGGCGTACCGGCCAGACGGAGTGAGAATCACCATGCTGACCCTGGACGAGGACTACGTGGGCGAGTTCTCCCAGTTCGGAGAGCGGGACGGGGACCTGATCTGGCCTACATCCGTCGCCCTCGACACCGACCAGAACGTTTACATCGCCGACGACTGGCTTAATCGCATCTCTATATTCGACAAGGACGGAGCTTTCCTGGGCAAGTGGGGGGTAGCCGGGTCCGGCGACGGGGAACTCAATAAGCCTGCGGGCATCCGGTTCGACGTCGACGACAACCTCTACGTGGTGGACAGTGGCAATCACCGCGTCCAGAAGTTCACCAAAGAGGGAAAACTCCTGCTCAAATGGGGAGAGGCCGGTGCGGGTGAAGGACAGTTCGACCTGCCATGGGGGCTGACCACCGACCAGCAGGGCAACGTATATGTGGCCGACTGGCGTAACGACCGGATACAGAAGTTCGACCCGGATGGCCGGTTCCTCGCCGCATTTGGCGAGTCAGGGACCGGGGTGGGGCAGTTCAATCGCCCTACAGGCCTTGCCGTCGACAAGGATGGCGACATCTACGTCGCTGACTGGGCTAACAATCGAGTCCAAGTCCTTACCGCCGAGGGCAGACACATTACCACGTTTGATGGCGATGGCGACCTTTCCAACTGGGCCAAGGACTTCCTATGGGCTAGTCCAGACATGGTGAAGCAGATGAACCTTGTCAGAGACCATTCGGAGATGCGGGCTTTTTGGCGTCCCAAGGCGATAGCGGTGGATGACACGGGCAGGATCATAGTCCTGGACAGCAACCGAACCCGCTTCCAGATCTACCAGAAGGACAACTATTAGGCCCGGACCGCAAACTGGCAAGATAAATGCACCGGCGAGTTGCAGCATATCGTGGGGTCCAGGGATCAAGCAACTCCAGGGTCCTAGCGGTCCAGCCACCTGCCTGAGATTCAAGAGTCCCCCGACATGCGGGGGATTCTCGCTTTGAGTGCAAGACGCTGACAGGCGGCCTGGGAGCGTTACCTGAGCAGGATGGAGATGCTCACATGAGCGAGGACGTGGTCAAATGGTCACGGGTAAAGGAGCTCCTTGATGGCATTATGCACAGGTGGGAGGCCAGGCATGGCCCGCCGGCGCCTGGAATACACGACTACTACTGGAACTCGCCCCAGGAGCTGGCAAGAAACAAGCCCTACGGAAGGCAGCTCATCGAGCCCGGCAAACCCGGAAGAGAGACCTATCTGGTGATCTTCCTCAGGCAGGGACTGAGGTCCATCCCTCGGATGCCCAGGGGCGGTCCCTTCCTCAGTGAGGAGGAAATTCTGGAGATCGAAGGGTGGATCGACGCCGGGATGCCGGAGGACTAGCTGGCTACCCACCGGAGATGGCGCAGCCCGTGATGAGCTTCTCCGGAAAATCCCGGCACCGCTGGGGCCGGTCGCCATAGATCCGGCACGCCGAAGTGGCGTCATCCAGCATGGGACAGCGCTCTCCCCGATGGTCCATGAACCGGACCCAGGCGCCGCCATCGGTTCCCGCCGAAAGCACCAGGTCTACGTCCAGCTTCGCGGCATGGTCTTTAAAGGCGGTGACCTCGTCCGGGGTCAGGACGAGCACGAACGGACCACGGCAACACATCGCTTTACACTGGTTCATGCAGATGTGGCTGGCGGCCTCGGTGCTAAGGCCCGGCATCAGATGCGGCGGCATGGTCCTCTCTCCCTTCATACTCCCGGCCCGACCGGTCTAAGCCCCGAACAGGTCGAGAACCTCCCCGATGTCACCCACCTCCTCCAGCTTCCATAGCGTCTTCAAGGCTTCCCGGCCTTGCCCCGGTGTGAGCACATCCTGGGATAGGCCTTGGAACTTCTGCTCCAGCTCCCCATCGGTGAGGGGGTTCTTCGGGTGCCCCTTGGGGTAGCTGGCCTGTTGGACAAGACGCCCTCCGGAACGCGTTACCACCTCGATGCGCGCCAGTTGGGCCTCAGGGTACTGGCGGGTAAACTCTGGGTTCTCTCTAATGGCAACTCGCCGCATCAACGGGCGCAGGTCGGGGTCCCGAACACATTCCTCGGTGAAGCTGGCGGGGGTTATAGCACCGTCTCTGAAGGCCACCGCTATCAGGTAGGGCAGGCTGTGGTCCGCCGTCTCCCTTGTCTTGGGGTCCCACTTCTCCGGCTCGCTTCCCGCGCTGCGCCACGCCGTCTGGTAGGTCTCCAGGTTGATGGCCTCAATATCCCCAACGTCAACCTCTTTTCGCAGCTCCAGGGCAATGGAGATGGGGGCCTGGGTGTGAATCTGGGAGGGAAAGTACTTCAGGCTGGTCTCGCTTATCTTGAATGCCCTTCCATCCCCAGCGGTGGTCGGACCGGCCGAAGGGCCAAAGGCCTCCGACCCGAGGGGCCCGGTGGCCTGCTCCCACAGGCCGTGGCGGCCTTCGAAGGGCTCGTAGGGGCCCTCCATCCCCTCCCAGGCCAGCAGCGCGGCGAAGACCCCGTTTCGCGCCGCCGCTGCGGTAGCGCACCCCTTCCACATGGACAGCTCTCCCACGCGGGTCTGGCCTAAGGGCAGGTTTGGTACAAGGGCCAGGGAGATGGCATGGGCCATGCGTTCCCCGGACAAGCCAAGAAGCTTGCCCGCGCCGCAGGCGCTTCCTATCACGGAGAAAATACCCTGGTCCCATCCCTTCTCCGCCAGTGACACCTGCTCGGCCAGCCTTCCGTAGACCTCGTAGGCCAGTACGGTGGCGGTGATGACATCCGCCCCGGAGGAATGGCATGGGTCGGCAACGGCGAGGACGGCGGGTATCATGTCGCTGGGGTGTCCGGACCCAGAGGAGACGAACGTATCGTTGCAGTCCAGGTACCTGACCATCACCGTGTTGGCGAAGGCCGCCATTTCCGGTGAGGTGCGCTCCCCGCTGACGAGGAGCCTGGACGCCATGGAACTGGATGGGGTGGACGCCAGGCGCCGGGCAATCTTCGCCGGCTCACTGGAGTAGCCCCCCATGGCACAGCCCAGCGTGTCTATGATCCGCCGTTTCGTCTCATGGACGGTCTCCCCGGATAGCTCGCGGTAGCCGAGGGACACGGAATAGGCACTTATCAGCTCACAAGTGCGGTCCATACTGGCATCCTGAGTAAGGTGAGTCATTGTACCACGTCTTCCCCCAGCAGGCAGCCTTCTGGTGACGAGCCAGGGAGTGGCGCTTGACACCAGGTAGAGGCGATAGTAGCATGCCGCTATCCTTACCTTTTGTTCCGCCCGACCTGCTGTCGAGAAGTGCCCATAGTGACATCCGATACGAGAAGGGGGCTAGCATGGACCTGGTCATACGAAACGTGCGGCTAATCGATGGCACCGGCTCGGCTCCAGTGCCTCGGGTCAGCGTCGAAGTAGCCAACGGAGTCATCGCCTGGATCGGCGAGGAGACGGCCCGCCCTCGAAGGCAGGTACACCAGGAGGAGATCAACGGCGAGGGCCTGACCCTCATCCCCGGAATGATAGACTGCCATGAGCACTTCACCGGGGACGGCGGCATGGACAGCATGGACCGCCTACTGGGGGACACCGCCGAGGTCTTTGCCCTGAAGGCGGTGGGCAACGCCAGGCGAGCCCTCATGGCAGGCGTGACCTCCGCCAGAGATGTGGGCGCACGGTACGGGATCAACATCCGTATCGCCCGGGAGACTGCATCCGGTGCGGTCCCGGGTCCCCGTATCATCGCCGCCGGGGAGTGGCTCCAGTTTCCAGGGACATGGCCTCCGGGCCTGACCCGCCGGACCGAGACCGCCGAAGAGCTGGTATTGGCCATCCGAGACCAGATCGACATGGGGGCGGGCCTTATCAAGGTGGGCGCCACGGGCCTGACGGCCAGCGGCGAGCAGTTCGGCAGCCTCGGCCCCGAGGCGTTGGATGTAGCGGTCCGGGCCGCCCATGACGCCGGGCTAAAGATCGCCGCCCACTGCGTCGGGTTCGAGGGAAGCCGCCAGGCGGTGGAGGCCGGGGTGGACTCAGTGGACCACGGGACCTATCTGGACGAGGAGACAGTACGGCTTATGGCCCAGAAGGGCACCTACATGGTGCCCACAATGTCCACCTGGGACGCCCGAGAGCGGCTGGGAGGCCAGCTTGGAATCTCCAGGGAGCAAATGGCCGACAACGAGCGTCGCACGCAGAGCTCCAGGGCCAGCTTCCGGATGGCGCTACAGGCGGGGGTGAAGATAGCCGCCGGCACAGACGCCGGAGGGTCCCCCGCGCGCCACGGTTTTTTAGCGCGGGAGATAGAGCTGATGGTGGATGCGGGGATGAGCCCGAAGGCCGCGCTGGAGTCGGCCACTAGGGACGCGGCCGACCTCCTGGGCATTCTAGACCAGGTGGGCACCATAGAGGTGGGCAAGCAGGCCGACGTGGTGCTTATAGACGGCGACCCCCACTCGGACCCGGGGACGCTGCGCAACGTCTGGGCGGTGTTCCAGGGGGGGAGGCGCATCAGATAGGCACAGGGAACCTCCGCCTATCTCTCATCCAGGATAAGCAGCGAGTTCAGCAGAACGCTGGCCCCGTTGGCGCAGTCCTCCGGGGTCGTATATTCTTGGGGCGAGTGGCTGATGCCGTTCACGCTGGGCACGAAGATCATTCCTGACTGAGTAATAGTGGCCATGGCCTGGGCGTCGTGGCCCGCACCGCTGGGGACCGGCCGGGACGCCAGCCCCAATCGCCCGGCGGCCTCGGCCACCACCTCCTGCATCCCGGTCCCGATGGGGCACGACTGGCCCAGCTCCAGCCGCAGTACCTCTATCTCCGTACCCGAGACGGAGCTCAGCTCCTGGGCCGCCTCGTTGAGGCGACGCTCGGCGATCCCCAGGCTGGCCATGTCGATATCCCTGAACTCCACCCCCAGCTCCACCTCACCTGGGATGACGTTGACGGCCCCCGGCTTCGCCGTCACGGTTCCCACCGTCCCAACGCGGCACACCTCCTCCTGGGTAACTATGGAGTTGACGGCCAAGGTAAGTCTGGAGGCGGCCAGGAGGGCATCGCGGCGGGAATCCATGGGAGTCGTGCCGGCGTGATTGGCGGCCCCCACGACCCGAACCTGGAAGACGGCCCTTCCGGTGATGCCGGTGACCACCCCGACGGGGATGCCATCCCGGTGGAGGACCGGCCCCTGCTCTATGTGCAGCTCCAGGTAGGCATCCAGCTCCCCCCGACCGCGCCCGGCCTCGGCTACGCGGGACATATCGCCGCCGATGGCCTTGAGCCGCTCCGCCATGCCGACCCCTTCGCCGTCCACCGCCTCGTAGTCCCCCTCCTCCCACAGCCCGGCCATGGCACGGCTGCCCAGGAGCCACCGGTTAAAGCTGGTTCCCTCCTCGTTGGTGAACACCAGCACCTCCACGGGGTGGCGGGTGACGGTGCCCAGGTCTTTTAGCGTCCTGACCACCTCGATGGCGCTCAGGGAGCCCAGGGCCCCATCGTACTTACCGCCGTTGGGGACCGTGTCCACGTGGGAGCCCATGGCGATGGCAGGGAGAGAGGACTCCCGCCCTTCCAGCCGGCCGATGATGTTCCCGCCGGGGTCCACCCGCACGCTCAGGCCCGCCTGGCGCATCAGCTCCATCACGTAGGCCCTGCCCTCCACGTCCAAGGGCGAATAGGCGACCCGCTGCATCCCCTGGGGCGTTTCGCCGATGCGCCCCAGGGCCACCAGGCTGGCGTTGAGGCGTTCGGCGTTTACTGTAGGGGCTGGCACCATTGTCACCTCCCCTCGTGCGTTTAGGGTCCCACTCCGCCGACGGAGTAGCCGAACCAATCGCTCGCGCTGTCACCCGTTTTCTGATAGAGAAGGCTGCCGTCGGCCCCGGAGAAGACGAATGTGCTCCCGGCATCAGTCCCACCGCCGGCGGGATCGTCCTGGTACGCCCCCACGATGAAGTCGGTGAATCCATCACGATTCACGTCCCCGGGCCCGGAAACAGAAATCCCGAAGGTGTCGCTGGCGCTATCTCCGGTCACGTGGTAGAGGAGGCGGCCATCGGAGCCGGAGTAGACGTAGGCACTCCCAGCATCTGACCCGCCGCCAGGCGGATCGTCAAGGTGCGCTCCCACGATGAAGTCGGCCTTCCCATCTCCGTTGACGTCACCAGCCATGGAAACGGCAAAGCCGAACTCATCGCCCGCGGTATCGCCGGTCCTCTGGTAGAGGAGGCTGCCGTCGGCCCCGGAGAAGACGTAGGCGCTCCCGGCATCAGTCCCGCCGCCGGGGGGATCGTCAAGCCGCGCCCCCACGATGAAGTCGGACTTCCCATCTCCGTTGACGTCACCAGCCCCGGAAACGGACCAGCCGAAGAAATCGCTCGCGGTATCGCCGCTTACCTGGTAGAGTAGGCTGCCGGCGGCCCCGGAGAAGACGTAGGCGCTCCCGGCATCAGTCCCACCGCCGACGGGATCGTCACGGTACGCCCCCACGATGAAGTCAGCCTTCCCATCCCCGTTCACGTCACCAGCCCCGGAAACGGAGTAGCCGAAGTTATCGCTCGCGGTATCGCCGGTCTTCTGGTAGAGAAGGCTCCCGTCGGCCCCGGAGAAGACGAATGCGCTCCCGGCATCAGTCCCACCGCCGGCGGGATCGTCACGGTACGCCCCCACGATGAAGTCGGACTTCCCATCTCCGTTGACGTCACCAGCCCCGGAAACGGAGACGCCGAAGCTATCGCCCGGGGTATCGCCGGTCCTCTGGTAGAGGAGGCTGCCGTCGGCCCCGGAGAAGACGTAGGCGCTCCCTGCATTACTCCCACCGCCGGCGGGATCGTCAAAGTATGCCCCCACGATGAAGTCGGCCTTCCCATCCCCGTCCATGTCCCCAGCCCCGGAAACGGAAATGCCGAAGAAATCGCTCGCGGTATCGCCGCTTACCTGGTAGAGCAGGCTGCCGTCGGCCCCAGAGAAGACGAATGCGCTCCCGGCATCAGTCCCACCGCCGACGGGATCGTCCAGGAACGCCCCCACGATGAAGTCGGCGTACCCGTCGCCGTTCACGTCGCCGCTGGTGGGGCCGCCAATGATCACCGGCTCTGCCCGGAACAGCGCCGTGAAGGTTATCCGGTCACCCTCCACAAGCCCCAGTTGCTGCGGCGCTTGGGCAAACATCAGCCCCGCATCCAGGGCCACCGGCGAGTCCCCTGGGTTGATCAAGGTGGCATGGTCCGCCGAGGCAAGCAATACGCCCCCTCGGGGGCCCATCAGCAAGGACAGGATGCCATCCCCGGAGATTACCGTGTTGCCGTTCCGTGTTGCCACTACGTCGGTGGCCACCACCATCAGCTTGAAGGCCTCGGACCCACCGTTGGCCGCCCATAAGAGCACCCGCGGAGGCGTCACCAGGTCGCCGGTGACGCTTATGTCCCCCGTCCCGAAGTCCACCGTGGTCAGGTCGGCTGAGGAGGGCGTGACCTGGCTGTACAGGAGAAGGTTATCGCCCGTAGTCTGCACCTTGCCCAGCACGAAGGAGCCGCTCACCGACCGTTCCCCGAGGAAGGTGGCGGTGGCGTAGGCGCCCGCCGCCAGCAGGACTGCCAGAGCGGCCACAAGGATGCCTAAGTTCCTCAGGCTGAACGCCCTTCTCATGACTGCCCCTCCTTACCCTTGTTTCAGGCCACCATGGGCGGGTGGCGTTGAGGCGTTCGGCGTTTACTGTATGGGCTGGCATAGTCCCTACTTCCCCGGTTCGACGTCTGGTCCCGCCTCACCCTGCGCCGCCAGATTGGCAGGGCCGCCGACCGACGACCCCAGGTTGTCGCCCGTGGCAGCTCCGTCAACCTGGTGGATGAGGGATTCATCGGCCCCTGAGTATATGTACGCGGTCCCGGCGCCAGTGCGGCCACCAGGATCGGCACCATACGCCCCTATCAGGAAGTCCGACTTGCCATCCTGGTCCACGTCCCCGACACCGGCAACGGCATGGCCAAGGTAGTCGCCCGCGGCAGCACCGTCGACCTGGTGAATGACCGCGCCGGTGGCGCCTGATAGGACGTAAGCGCTTCCCGCTTGGGACAAGCTGCCGGGGTCGGCGGCGGAAGCCCCCACGATGAAGTCCAGAGTGCCGTCACCGTTGGCATCCCCCGCAGATGCAACGGCCAGGCCGAAGCGGTCCCCGGTGTCAGCGCCCTCTAACTGCCGCAGAAGACTCCCGTTAAGGCCAGAGTACACCCTAACGGTCCCTGCATTGGTCATATCGGCGGGGTCGTCAAGGGGAACGCCCACCATGAAGTCGGCATACCCATCGGCGTTGACATCCCCGGCAGGAGAAACGGAATGGCCCAGCCACCTGAAGCTGGCGCCTCCCGTCTTCGTGTAGAGGACGCCGCCGTCGGCACCCGAGTAGACATAGGCGTTGCCGGCATTGGTCGTGCCGGGGTCCGCCAGGTAGGTGCCCAGGATGAAGTCAGCGAATCCGTCCCCGTTCACGTCCCCGGCCCCGGCGACGGCCCTTCCTATGCCATGTCCATTGTACTGCCCGTCCACCTGGTGAATCAGGGATCCGTCCGCGCCAGAGTAGACGTACGCGCTGCCGGCGCTCAAGTTACCACCGGGATCGGCGCCGGTCGCCCCCACGATCAGGTCCCCCGTCCCATCCCCATCGACGTCGCCGGCACTGCCGACGGAATACCCGAAGGAATCGCCGGCGGCCGAGCCGTTTATCTGGCGAATGAGCCTGGCGTCTGCACCGGAGTAGATGTAGGCGCTGCCGGCGCCAGAGTTGCCACCCGGATCGGCATTATAGGCTCCGACGATGAAGTCCTCAAAACCGTCCCCGTCCAGGTCGCCGACCATGGCCACCGACCGGCCCAGGTAGTCGCCGGTACTGGTCCCGTTTATCTGGTGGATGAGACTTCCATCCGCTCCGGAGTAGACGTAGGCGCTGCCGGCACTCGTAACCCCGCCCGGGTCAGCAAAGTTGGCACCGACTATAAAGTCCGGCGTGCCGTCGCCGTCCACGTCGCCGGTAGTATACGCCACCTCCACCAACGCGTCGGCCGCGAACAAAGCCGTGAAGGATATCTGGTCCCCTGCAGTAAGCCCAAGCTGGTCAGGGGTCTGGAGAAACTCAAGCTCCATCTCCATAGCCACCGGGTCGCCCCCGGTTGCGATGGTGGTAGCGTGATCTGGATATTTCACTAGCGGCCCGCCAGCGGGGCCCATTTGAAGGGTCAGAATACCGCTCCCAGTCGCTATCGGGCTGCCGCTGCGGGACACCTCCACATCCGTGGCCTGCACCGTGAGGTTGAAGGGCACCCCACCCCCGTTGGCTGCCCAGAAGGGAATGGTGGAAATGGTGGCGAAGTTACCGAAGGCATCTATGTCTCCCGTCCCGAAGTTCACCGAGGTCAGGTCGGCGCTGGAGGGCGTGATCTGGCTGTACAGCAGTATGGTCCCGGCCGCCGTCTGCACCTGCCCCACGATGAAGGACCCGCTCACGCCCCGGGAGATCTGGCTGGCGGCGTAGGCGATCCCCCCTATCAGAATGGCCAGCGCGGCCAAAAGGATGACTCCCGTCCTGAGGTTCAGCTTGATGGTCATACCGGGACCTCCTCGCCAAGGTACTGGCCCACTATGGCCAAGTCCACCACATCCACGATTCCGTCGTGGTTAATGTCCACCCTTGCGTCGCCGGCAGGGGCAACGCCGAGCGCTTTGGTGACCGCCGCCAGGTCCCCCTGGTCCACTATGCCGTTGCGGTCAACGTCGGCCGAGGCCTGGATGGGCAGGATGTTGATGGTGATCCCGCCCTGGACAGACCTGGAAATTTCTGAGGATGAGGCATGGGTAATGCCCAGGCTTAGTGCCAGGACGATGAGCGCGAATACTGCCGCAGCCTTGATCATGATCCTTCGTATTGGAAAGCGCCCTTCCCCACGCGGGTCAGGGCAGATAGTTTTCAACACGCTAACATATGGATGGGCCATAGGCAAGCCGCCTGGACGCGAGGGCTACGGTTCGTGGTGGGTCTTATTGGGTTCCAGGGCGAGTGGGAATTATTAGCTTGGCGTGGGGAGGCCGACTGCAAGGAACCGGCAGACATGGCCCCGGGAACTGTGGAAGGTCACTCCGTCCTCATGAACGGGGCAGCTCCGTTCCAGGTAGGTGCCCAATGCTCAGGGCCTTCACTTCCAGGGGAAGACCCGCTACCAGGAGATACACTTTGTCGGAACGCGCGGCCACCAGTTGGTTCACCTTGCCCAGGGCGTCCCTGAACTGCCTCCCCAGGGGATGGGAGGGCACCAGCCCCAGCCCCACCTCGTTGGTGACCAGGATGAAGCTGGCCTCTAACGTCTGGTAGCAGTCGAGCAGACGCCCCATCGCCTCGACCAGGGCCGATTCCGTGCCGGCCCACCCTTCGCCCTCGTGCTGAAAGAGGAGGTTGCTCACCCAGAGGTTCAGGCAGTCCACCAGGACCACCCCGTACCCTTTCCCAGATTCGGGATGGTCCAGGGCTGCCCGGATGGCCTCAGGAAGTTTCACAGGCTCTTCCAGGGTGCGCCACTCGGCAGGCCGTGAGGCGCGATGGCGTCGGATGCGCTCCTCCATCTCGGCGTCCACGGCCTCGGCGGTGGCTACGAAGAGCACCCCTCCCCCGCTAACCTCAGCCTCGGCACCACGACTCTTGGACGACTGGACTGGGTCAAGGCCGGCCCGCTGCTGAGAGAAAGAAAGGGCTAGGCGCTGGGCGAAGTCGCTCTTCCCGGCCCTGGCCCCTCCGGTCACCAGGACTAGCTGTTTACTCACTGCCGGCCGACCTCCAGGCCGGCCAGCTCGTAAACCAGGTCCATGTTTAGGCAGCCGCGCACCAGGCCCGCCAGCTTGTCATACTCCACATCCCTGGAATATGGGCCCTCGTGGCCGCCGGCGTCCTCCCCACCTGGAAGAGCTACACCCTTCATTTCGGCGAGACGATGAAGGACCGCCCGGCGCAGGCCGGCGTTGTGGAAAAGACCGTGGATATAGGTACCCAGCACCCGGCCGCTGGGATCGATGGCACCGTCGCCCTGCTCCCAGTGCCGGCCAGACCTCTCGTGTATGCGAAATGGGCCGTCAGTGACACCCATATGCCCAGTGCTCTCGCTCACCTGGTCGGGTGGCGGATTCCCTTGCGACTTGGGATAAAAGGAGCGGCCCATGTGGATCTCGTACCCCTCCACGGGGAGTCCATCGGCACCTTCGAGGATACCGGCGGCACCCCTCACCGTGGCCCTGACCCTGTGGGTCTCCTTGTCACCCTCAAAGACGGTATCTATGGGGAGTAGGCCCAGCCCATCGGTCTCCGGCTGCGGCGATTCGACCCCTTCGGGGTCCATGATACGGGCCCCCAGCATCTGGTACCCGCCGCAGATGCCTATCACGACGGTATTCCTCCCGCGGCGAAGCTCCTGAATGCGCCCGGCGAGGCCCGTGCTTCGCAGCCATTCCAGGTCCGCCACTGTGGTCTTGGTGCCGGGCAAGATGACCATGTCCGGGTCGCCGAGAGTGTCGTTGGCCTCTACGTAACGCAATCTCACGCCCTCTTCCCGCTTCAGGGGGTCGAAATCATCGAAGTTCGAGATATGGGGGAGGCCAATGACAGCGATGTCCAGTACATAGTCGCTATTTCCCTTCAGCCTTTGCCTCTCCTCGACGGAGACGGAGTCCTCCTCGGGTATGTATATGTCACGAAAGTAGGGAATCACCCCGGCAACGGGTATGCCGGTACGGTCCTCTAGCCAGCGTAATCCGGGCTCAAGTAGGGTGATGTCGCCGCGGAACTTGTTGATGATAAAGGCCTTGATGCACGCCCGCTCCTCTGGCTCCAGCAGCTCCAGTGTCCCCACCAGGAAAGCAAAAACGCCTCCCCGGTCGATGTCACCCACCAATAGCACGGGAGCGCCGGCGTAGCGGGCCACCCGCATGTTTACGATCTCCCCCTGCTTGAGGTTGATTTCGGCGGGGCTGCCGGCGCCCTCGATGACCACGATGTCGTACTGGTCCCGCAGGCTGTCCAGGGACTGGGACACTACCTGCCAGAGCCGGGGCTTCATCTCGGAGAAATAGCTGGCCCCCGCCGACTGGAGCGGCCTCCCCAGGACGACGACCTGGGAGCGACTGTCGGCCTCGGGTTTGAGGAGGATGGGGTTCATCTCCACGGCCGGCTCGATGCCCGCGGCCTCTGCCTGCACCGCCTGAGCACGGCCTATCTCCCCACCATCGGGGGTAACGTAAGAGTTGTTGGACATGTTCTGCGCCTTGAAGGGGGCTACACGGAAGCCGTCCTGCCGAAAGATGCGGCAGAGGGCCGCCACCAATACGCTCTTGCCCACGTGGGAGGCGGTGCCCTGGACCATCAGAACCTTCCCTGGCATGGTCAACGAAACGTCGTTCCCTTGGAATGTGGGCCCAGCTCTCGGGAGAGAAAGGATGTATCGTTGAGCAGCTTGAGCACGGCGTTATCGGGATAGCAGTCCACAACCGAGAGGCTGCTCGTAGCGAGCATGAACCTCCAGGAGGCCGCCGCCGGCAGCTCCAGGACACAGGTCAGCAGGACCCGCAGGGACCCTCCATGGCCCACTATCAGCAGGGTACGGTCCCCGTCTTCTTCATCACGCCCGGACTCCGCGGCCCTGGGCACCTTCCTGGAGGCTCGCACCTCCGACCCGGTGGGCCCGACACCGTCCCGCAACCACGAGACGAACCCACCGACCCTGGCCATCAGGTCCATGAGGCTCTCACCCTCGGGCGGTGCGAAGTCCTCCCTGCGCTCAAGCATCCGGGCGTAAAGCACCGGGTCCCTTTCTGCCACCTGTCCATAGTTCAAGCCCTCCCAGCGGCCATAGGCGAACTCACGAAGCTCGGGAACCGGACGCACCGAAAGGTCGCGGCCGTCCAAGGCTATCCGGGCTGTCTCCATAGTTCGCTTCAGGTCGCTGGCATAGGCGGCATCAATTTTCCACTCAGACAGGCGAGACCGCAGGTCCTCTACCTGCCTAAGCCCTTTCTCCGAGAGGGGCACGTCCGTGTGGCCCTGTACCCTTCCCTCCAGGTTCCACTGGGTCTCGGCGTGCCTGACAATGAGCCATGTACTAACCATCAGTCGCCTCCGCCAGCAAGAGGGGCCGACATTTTGTTCTGGACTTCCCGCAACTCCCCGATCAGCCGGTGGCAATCGGCAAGGGTACGAACTCCAACCCGGATATGCCGGGGCAGGCCAAAGGACGTACAGTCCCTGACGCAGACGCCCCTGGCCAGTAGCCCGGCCCGGACGCTCGCCGCGTCGCCAACCTCCACCAGGAGGAAGTTGGTCGCTGACGGACAGACCTTGAAGCCCATATCCCAGATCTCGGCCTGGAGGAACTCCTTCCCCTGCCTGACGCACTCCGTGGCCCTGGCTAAGTGCTCCCGGTCTGACAGCGCCGCCACGCCTGCCGCCTGGGCCACGGAGCTCACGCTCCAGGCCGGCTGGTGGCAGGTCAGCAGGAGGGACACCTCCACAGAGGCCACGGCATACCCCAGCCGCAGACCGGTGAGAGCATAGTCCTTGGTCATGGAGCGCAGCACCACCAGGTTTTCCAGACACAGCCCAACGACACTCTGGGCATCCCCATCGACAAATGGCATGTAGGCCTCGTCCACAACCAGCAGGGCGCCTCCGATCAGGGAATTGGCCAGCCGCAGTACGTCAGGTGGCTTCAGGTACACTCCAGTGGGGTTGTTGGGATTGCACAGGAAGACCAGCCGGGGCCCATTCAGCTCTATTGCATGGGCCACGGCATCCAGGTCCCATCGGAAACCATCAGCTTCATGGGCATGTATAGACGTAACGCCAGCGCCGGCAATGCGACACGCCGCCTCGTACTCACCAAAGGTTGGGGACAGTATCAGCGCCCCATCCGCGGGCCCGAGGCAGGCCCTGGCCAGGAGGTGTATGAGCTCGGTGGACCCGTTTCCAACGGTGATGCGCTCAGACGGGACCCCCAGCGCCGACGAGAGGGCCTCTCGAAGAAGCAGGCAGTCGGGATCGGGATATCTTTCGAGGTCCACATCAGCCATGGCCTTCCAGATGGAGGGCGGCGGCCCCAGGGGGTTGATGCTGGCGCTGAAGTCCACCACCTGCTCCGGCACCAGTCCCAGACTGCGTAGCTCTCCCTGACTGAGGCCACCATGCACGGCTTTCCTGGGCAGCGTCCGTCCCTCGTGTGGACTGCCCAGGCCAGTACTGGCCCCGGTGGGACTTTGCTGGCTCAATCCTCCCATCCTTCTTCCCTATGGGCCTTGGTAAACCTTACCGAAATTAGTCCGAACGCCCGTGGTGATAGCCCGACACGAATATGTGGCTCCAGGGCTAGAGCACGACATGCCTGAGTGCGGTAATGGTCAGGGCGAGTACGGCCGCAAGTATCGCCACAAAGTACATCCTGTTCGTGGCCCTGGTTATGTCGCGAGGCATTAGGGCAGTTCTGCCTCCGTCCCCCAACGTGTAGTGGCCTACATTCTCCAACTGTACTCCCAGGGAGCCCGCCATCGAGCTCATGGTCCACCCCGAGTTGGGGCTTTCCGTCCTAGCGTGGTCACGCCACATGACCCGCCAGGCGTTCCGGGCCATGGCAAGTCCCCGGGGGCGGAAAACGTCTGCCACCGGTATGAGTAGAGCACTCAGCCTGGCCGGTATCCAGTTCACCACGTCGTCCAGCCTGGCAGAGGCTTTGCCCAAATACTCGTACTCGCCCCGATACCCTATCATACTGTCCAGGGTATTTATAGCTCGGTACGCGACGGCCCCAGGAACGCCAAACAGCGCGAAGGCCAGCCAGGGGGCCACGAAGCTGTCCGTGGTGTTCTCGGCCACCGATTCCACCGCGGCTGCCGTCGCCAGCTCCGGCGTGAGCCGGGATGTATCCCGACCTACAAGCCACTTCAGGTCCTCCCTGGCGTCCTGAACCCTGCCCTCCTCCAGGTCCCGCCGGACCCGCAAGGCCGCTCTGTCCAGCGTCCTCAGGGCAAAGGTGGACTTCATAACCAGAGCCCCAGCGAGCACGTAGGCTATGTCGCTTACACCAAGAAGCCCTCGAAGCGGAAAGTAGGCGCCCGCCGCAAAGACGGCGGGCAGCAGCAGAGCGATGGTCAGGCCGAATATTATCTGCCCGCGCACAGTCCTGGGAGTCCGGCCCTTGAGATACTCAACCACCCTGCCCATCCAGACCACCGGATGGAGGGCTGGGGGCAAGAACTCTCCCAGTGCCAGGTCCAGAAGCACAGCCAGCAGCAGGAGGGCCATGTCCAGATAGGGGCCGTCATCAGCTACAAACACCGCTAGGACCCTCCCAGCAGCTCATGGAGGGGTGTGATGAGTCCATGTGGCATCAGAGCCACAGCCGTGACCAGTACCACCACCTCGATGATCTCGTTGCTGGCTCCGTAAGCGTCCCCGGTCAGACCTCCCAGGAGGGCACCTATGCCCTTACCCATCAGCCACGCCAGAGCGGTAGCCACAAGGAAGAGAAGGACGCCCCCCAATCCCGCGACAACGAGGGAGGCAGCAAGGGCCGTGGTTGCGGCCAGAAGGGTGGCAAGGAGGTAAGGGCCGTCCTGGTGGAATGCGGACCCCAATCCACGGTCCCTGGCATAATGGAAGGACGACAGCTGCAACGCCATGCCCCATCTGGAAAGTATGGGGAACAGAAGGATGACCAGCCCCCGCCAGGGTAGGTCATTACTGGAATCTTCCAGGGACAAGAGGGACAACAGAGCCGTCCATTTGAGGAGGATGATGCAAAGGGCGCCCGCGACGGCAAATGCCCCGACGTGGGGGTCCCGCATGATCTTCAGACGGCTCTCGCTGTTGTGGCCGCCCAGTAGGCCATCACAAAGGTCCATCAACCCGTCTAGGTGCAGGCCACGGGTAGCAACGACAAGGGCCACCACAAGGATGGCGCTGGTCAGGTACTGTGGCACGATCCTGCTGAAGCCCGCGTCCAGCCCCACCAGGAGCCCGCCCATTGTCAGGCCCACCAGGGGATAGTAGGCGCGAGAATCGCTGACCTGACGCTGAGAGGGAACCCTCCACGTGCCCGGCAGGATGCTCAGGAAGCTGAAGGCCGTCAGAAGGGCTGTCAGCGCCTCTCTACCTCCCCTTTTCGCCCGTTCCAGGGGGCATCGTACTCCGCAGGACCTGGAAGTCGCTGCGAATCCGCTGTCT
Organism: Dehalococcoidia bacterium; assembly: GCA_965247295.1. Classification (GTDB taxonomy): domain Bacteria; phylum Chloroflexota; class Dehalococcoidia; order Lucifugimonadales; family JAGWBF01; genus CBDFGQ01. Next base: position 181,731 of record CBDFGQ010000007.1, on the reverse strand, counting down.
GCCTCGTGCCACTCATTCCACCTCGGTGCGTTCTGATACGCCCGCTTCAGCAAAGGTGGACATTTCCGCCAGACACTTGGCGGCGGCCTCGATTATATGCATCGCCAGGGCAGCACCCGTTCCCTCTCCGAGCCGCATCCTCAGGTCCAGGAGGGGTCGCAGCTTCAAGTGCGACAGGGCAGCCCGATGGCCGGGCTCCACGGACCGGTGAGAGGCGACCAGGTAGGGCTGGGCCTCGGGAGATATGGTGCGGGCGATTAGGGCGGCGGCGGTGGAAATGAAGCCATCCACCAGGACGGGCCTCCGATTCGCCGCGCCCCCTAGCACAACGCCCGCCAGCAAGCCTATCTCATAGCCACCGACCTTCGCCAACACGTCTATCCCGTCCATGGGATCGGGCCGGTTCACTTCCAACGACCGCCTCACCACGTCGATCTTATGCCGTAGCGCCTCCTTGGTTATGCCCGTCCCGGTCCCGGTCGTCACCTGGGGGTCCACGCCGGTAATCGCGGCGGTGATGGCACTGGATGGGGTGGTGTTGCCGATACCCATATCCCCCAACGCCAGCAGGTCGGCTCCAGCGACGGCCTGCTCCGTGGCGATACGTGCTCCCTCCTCCACGCTTCGCACCGCCTGGGCGCGGGACATCGCCGGGCCCCGGGCCATATTATTCGTGCCTCGCCCCAGCTTGACGGAGAGAACCTGCGAACTTTCAGGGAGATCGGCGGCAACGCCGGCGTCCACCACGACTACCTCCGCACCCACGTGTCGCGACAGGACGTTTATGCCCGCGCCTCCCCTGAGAAAATTCAGCACCATCTGGGGAGTCACATCCTGAGGGTAGGCGCTCACCCCTTCCTCTACTACCCCATGGTCCCCCGCGGCCAGGATGATCACCTTGCGGCGTATTTTGGGAATGGGAGTCCCGTAAATTCCCGCCAGGTGAATGGAGAGCTGCTCCAGGCGGCCCAGACTACCCTGTGGTTTGGTCAGGGTGGCCTGGCGCTGTCTCGCCTGGGCCATGGCCGAACGGTCCAGCGGCCCGATTTGGGAAACCACTCGCTCTAGGGGGACGAGGGCCATCGGTATTCTCCATGTGCGCGCATTTGCCCCGCTACCCGGTCCCGTGGAGGTGCCCCAAGCGGAACCGGTGGGGGCATCGGTGGCTAAAATTCGATGCCGGGCTGCGCCTTGATACCCTGCTGGTAGGGGTGCTTGATGACCTGCATCTCCGTGACAAGGTCGGCGTAGTCTATAAGCTCCTGGGGCGCGTTTCGGCCCGTTATGATTACGTGAAGGTCCTTGGGGCGATTCTTGAGGGCCTCGATCACGTCTTCTACAGCTATCCAACCGAAGTGCATGGTGTAGGTGAACTCATCCAGGACCACCAGGTCGTACTGCCCGGAGTTAATCTTCTCCTTGCACACCTCCCATTGCTCCTGTGCCATGGCTTCGGTATGGTCCATGTCTTTGGAGCGCCAGGTGAAGCCGTCGCCGTAGGCCAGGATGTCCACTCCGATCTTCTCGGCGGCGCGTTGCTCGCCAAACCTGGCCCCCGTGTGCTTGATGAACTGAAGCATGATGACCCGCACATCCCGGCCCCAGGCCCGGAAGAGCACCCCCATCGCCGCAGTGGTCTTCCCCTTTCCGTTTCCCGTGTTTACTATCACCAGGCCTTTCTTGACCCTCGGACCCTTGACCGGCTGATGGTTTTCAATCTCACTCTCAACCATGTCGCCCCCTTTGCGAAGGATAGTCCCTTGGCGTCCCTCCCCACCCAGGTGCCGAGTCTTCCCTACCACCCCTTACTCGGCAAACACTTACAGTCTGCGAGTATCTCCGATGGCCTGCTATCCGCTATCGACCTTCTCCGGTCCCTCGGCCGGCGGGGCGGTCGCCCGGGAAGTGACGTTCACGGCGCTTCCCACCGGTAGCACTACCGGGGTCTTGTGGACCGGGTGCTCCACTATGGAAACCGGGGCGCTAAAGACCTTGGAGACCACTTCCTCCGTCAGGACCTCGGAAGGTGTCCCAAAGGAGTGGATGTTACCCTGATACAGGGCCGCGATCCGGCTGCAATACTGGGCCGCCAGCGTCAGGTCGTGCATGGCCATCAGGACAGTGACGCTGGTTTCCCTTCGTATTCTCTCTATCATGTCGAGGATACCTGTCTGGTAGCTGATGTCCAGATGGGCCGTGGGCTCATCCAGAATGAGCACCGGCGTCTCCTGGGCAAGCGCCCGGGCGATGAACACCCGCTGCAGCTCCCCCCCCGATAAAGATGATACCAGGCGAGAGGCAAATTGCCAGGTCTCTGTGTATTCCATTGCCCGACGGCAAACCTCTGCATCCTTGGGTCCCTCCCATTGGAGGAGACCCAGGTGGGGATTTCTGCCCATCATCACCACTTCCTGGGCGGTGAAACCGACGGGGATGGCGGGGTTCTGATGTACCATCGCCACCAGCCTGGCCCTGTCCCTGGGTCTTAAAGAGGGAAGCTCGGTGCCGTTGACATATACTTTGCCCCGGGCTGGAGTCAGCCCGCCACTGACGATCCTGAGGAAAGTGGTCTTCCCGGAGCCGTTGGGGCCCACCAGGCCCAAGGTCTCTCCCAGCTCGGCCTGAAGGTTAATGCCCCGGAGTATCTCCCGCCCATCGTATGAAAACCGGATGTCGGTGGCCCTTATCGGAGGCCCCTGAAGCCCCACGGACATACGACTCATACCACCGCCCCCCTCCGCCTCAGCAGGTACAGGAAGAAGGGCGCCCCGCAAAAGGCCGTCACCACCCCCACGGGCAGCTCGCTGGGGCTCACCACGGTCCGGGCGACCAGGTCTGCCACCACCAGGAAACCCGCCCCGGCAAGGAGGGCCATGGGCAGGAGAAATCGATGGTCGTAGCCCCACACTAACCTCACGGCGTGGGGCGCTATCAGCCCCACAAACCCGATGAGGCCGCTCACCGATACCGCCGCCGCCGTGGTGAGGGAAGCCAGGACGATGAGAATGAGCTTGGTCCGTTCCACATTCACGCCCAGCTGCCTCGCCTCCTCCTCATTCAGCTGGAACATGTTGAGTATCCGCCCATAGGCCATCATTATCACGAACCCTGGCACCAGGTAAGGCAGCACTATGTAGACGTCCCGCCACTGAGCGCCACTGAAGCCTCCCAGGAGCCAGGCCAACACGGGCCGTACGTCCGAGTCACTCCGTATCATCAAAAAGCTCATCATCGCGGCGGCCATGTAGCCGATGGCTACTCCCGCCAATATGAGGGTGGAAAGGGGAAGCCCACCGGACCGCCTTGCCACGGTGTAAGCCAGGGTAACCGCCAGGATGGCCCCCGCGAAAGCCGCCACCGGCAGCACGCTGAGGCCGTGGTAATAGACCGGCACGCTGGTGATGAGCACGATGGTGGCCCCCAACCCCGCCCCAGCCGACACCCCTATAAGATACGGATCGGCCAGGGGGTTGCGAAACAGCCCTTGATACGTGGCCCCGGAGATCGCCAGACATCCCCCAACGAGCCCGGCAAGCACGATCCTGGGAAACCGGATCTGCCATATTATGGCGTCCCAGCTATTTGGCCAATCGGTGTCTATCGCCACGAAGGGCAGTCTGACAGCCAGGATCTTCGCCGTGGTGATAGGAGGCACATACACCGAGCCTACCCCAATGGCGATCACCCCGATGAGAATAACCACCACCGCACCGATGGCCAGGTGCCACCACGGAAAAGCCAGTAAACCGCGCTGAGACGACAGTCTGTGTTCTCGCGCCGATGCTCTAGTAGCGCCGATGGAAAAGGGCAGACCCATGCTATTTTGCCCTCGACTCCTGTGGGTTCTCCGGGAACAGGTCCGGGTGCAGTAGGTGGGCCAGCAGCTCTATCCCTTCCACGAACCTTGTACCGAAAACGCTGACCAGCCCATCCGGTTGGACCACCTCTACTCGGTCTTCCTTTATAGCGGTCACACCCTTGAAGGCAGGATCATCCATAAACTCCGGTACCCTCGGCGGAAAGGTGGTGATTATGACCTCGGGGTCCCTCTCTACGACCACCTCGGGACTCAGCTGCTTATAGCCCGATATGTCGTGGGCGATGTTCTTCGCCTTCAAGAGGGTGTAGACCTCGCCCAATATAGTATCGGGGCCCCGAGTGTAGAGCAGGGAATCATCGTGGAATACCCGAGGTCCCTCCTGAAGGACCGACAGCTTGTCCAACACCACCTGAATCCTGCTCTCCACATCTGTGACCACCCGCTCCGCCGCTTCGACGCTACCCGTTATCCGGCCCCACATGCGGATCTGGTCCGAGATCCCGCTCAGTGTGGCAGGCGTTTCCATGTAAAGCACCTTTGGCCCCAGCTTCTTCAGATCGGGAATTGCGCTGTCTTGAAAGTGAGAGACCAGGTCGGGCTCCCTCTCCAGCACCTTTTCGTAGTTGATGTTAAAGGCGCTCCCTATCCTGGGAATGTCGTCGGCCTCCGGCGGATATGAGACGAAGTCGTGGACCCCCACTATCCGGTGCCCCTCTCCAATTGCGTACAAAAACTCCACCACCGCCGAGTCCATTGCTACGATACGCTGCGGGGGCTCCTCGAAGACGACTTCGTCCCCGTTGCTGTCGATAATCACCACGGGAAAAGCGGCTGGAGTGGGAGTGGGGGCCATAGTGGGAGTCACCACGACAACCACCGGCACCTCTTTAACAACCTCCTTCTCCACCTCCTTCTCCACCACCACTTCTTTGGGTACCTCTTTCACCACCTCCTTTTCCACCACCACCTGTTTCTCGATCACCAGAGGTGTGGGCGTGTCGCCCTCTCCGCAGGCTGCCGCCAGTGCCAGCAGCAGGGCGACGCCGACCATAAGGGCGGGCAGATGAAGCCCCACCAGTCTTCTACCCAAACTGTACAGTCCCATCACTGCGCTCCTCAATTATTTTTAAAGAACCCACGATGGCCGTCCTTCGCCGAGCTCAGGCCAGGCACGTCAAACCACAGCGGTGCATCTCTGGATATCATCTACCTCGGCACCGGTTTCCCGGCGCAGCTCTCCACGAACCTGGGCGCCAGGGAAGGATCGCTTCCCAGATGGAGATGTACGTAGGAGGCCCAGACGCTGCCCGAGTGGAACCCCTCCAGGCGGCCCCCCTGGTCGAGCACGGCGTACAGGGCGTTTCCTTGTGAGGGGTCCCCTTCTTGGACGGACCAGTGAAACTCGTGGCCCCTGACTCGCCCACCTCGGGGCAGAAGGGGCCCATCCCGCAGCGACTCCAGCTCACGATAGCCCAGTACCAGTTGGTTTCCCGGCATGGAAGATGACACGGGAATGAGACCGACCATACGATGCTTCGCTCCCTCAAAGTCCTCCAGGCTCTCTCCCAGGTACATCAGCCCGCCGCACTCTCCATATATGGGGACGCCGCGCTGGGCCGCCTGCTGGAGGGCCTCCACCATCGCCACGTTTTCCGCCAGCTCCCGGACGTACATCTCGGGGAAGCCCCCTCCGATATAGACTCCACCGCAGCCCTCGGGCAGCCGGTCGTCGACCAGTGGGCTGAAGGGCACCAGCTCCGCGCCCCAGGCCTCCAGCAGGTCCAGTGAGTCCTGGTAGTAGAAGCTGAAGGCCTTATCCATTGCCACCGCGATAGCGGCCCGCTTTGGCATTGGGCCCGGCGGGTATACCGACCGCTCTGGCGCCGGGACACGTGCCTCACGGGCTATTCCCAACACCTTCTCCAGGTCGATGGTCTCCCGCACCTGCGCCACCAGCCGATCGTACCAGTCCCGCACCACGGTGCCTTCCACCGTCGGGACTAGGCCCAGGTGGCGCTCCGGCTGGCGCAAATCGTCCCGGTAGGGCATGTAGCCCAGGACCGGCAGCCCGGTGGTGGCCTCCACCTGGGGCTTACAAAAATCCAGGTGATGGGGGCCGGCCACGCCGTTGAGTATCACACCGGCTATCCTCAGGCAGGGGTCGAAACGCTGGTACCCAAGCACCTCCGCCGCGACGCTCCGCCCCACCTTGGAGGCGTCGGCGACCAGGATGACGGGGGCTCCCAGGGTTTTGGCAAGCTCCGCAGTGGACCCGGCCTCTGCCAAGCTCGAGTGGCCATCGAAGAGGCCCATGACGCCCTCCACCACGGCCAGGTCGCAACCGGCGCCCGCCCTTCGGAACAACTCCACCACCACTCCGTTAGACAGCAGCCAGGTGTCCAGGTTCCGGCTCGGCACGCCACAGGCCACCCGGTGGTAGGAGGGGTCGATGTAGTCGGGGCCCGCCTTGAAGGGCTGAACTCTGTACCCCTTCCTGGCGAAAGCGCCCATGATGCCGGTAGCAACGGTGGTCTTGCCCACACCACTGCGCACGCCGGCGATGACAACTGTAGGGATGTCGCTCATCCGGTCCCTTCTAGCTCCTCATAATCTGAACTTGTCTGTGCTTACCTTCCACAAAAAACAAGACCCCCGGCCTACTTGCGCGGGGGTCATCTCACCTTGGGAACAGAGGAATGGACCGGACGGCTAAGGCCCCCCGTGTACCACCCCTATGCTCAGGTTAAAAGCTACTCTTTGTGCGTCACGGCCTCGTCCTACGGCAGGCCGATGACGCCGGAGCCGCCTCTGTTCTGCGCAGAGTAGGTCTCCATGTTCCTGGGTAGGTCTCCTGGCTCACGGTTCATCGCCTGCCGATGCCTTCCCATCCCACGTGGGACAGTGACGATACGTTAACCCCCTATACCTGACCGGGCCCTCTGGAAGACCAGCTCCCAGGGGACCGAGCTTGGGGGTAGACGCCGGCCGGCTCCCCGTTAACAGTGGCGCTACCGCGTCGGACTCATACCGACTTCCCTATTAAACCTCTACGGTGCCCAGGACACAGCATTGCATTTTGTAAGGTGCGTAAATCGACGCTATTATAGTTTGCGCCAGAGAGGCTGTCAACCGCGGCTGATTGGTCATGACGGGGACGCCCACACTGACGTCTGTCGCGCTATTTCAGCTCGATAAGCAGGACGTGGCCGTCGCTGGTGCCCACGTTTTCCGTGCTGTGGGAGTGGGCGTCCATGTACATCGGCTCACCGGCCTTCACCTCTATCTCCATGCTCTGACCGTCGGGCATAGTGAACCTGAACTTGCCGTCACGCATAGGGTAAGCGACGATGGCTGGATGCGAATGCATGGTGGTCTTGTTGCCGGGCTTATCGCGGTACTCCAGCACCCTCACTCTGTCGTTTTCCAGTAGAGGCTTATAGTTGTCCGGAGCTGCTTTCACCGCGTCTTCAGGCATGTTGCTCCTCCTTTTTTCCTACATAATTTAGAGCGTATCGATACGCTGCCACCCGCACCACCGGTGTTGCCCGATAAGAGTCTGGCCCCAAGCCCTTAGTTCAGGACCTGCCGGGCCATCTTTTCCAGCTGGTCCGCTGCGTCCTCCGTGGATGTTCCGTTCAGCCTGACCACCACCCTGCTTGCACCGGCAGTTAGGAAGCCCACGATCAACTCCCTGTCGGGAGGCTGGCCGAAGACTGAGATCTGAATGGCATTGGGGTCTCGCCCCGCCGCGCTGGCCAGCTCATCCAGTTGGGCTCGGCCTGCCTTCACCTGCTCCGGCGTAACCCGGTTGGGCAACCATCCATCGCCCCAGGCGACCACGCGCCGCAACACGTTCTTGGCCATCCCACCCAGAATTACAGGGGGATGGGGCTTCTGGGCAGGCTTCGGATAGGACCGGACGGGCGGGAAGTCAACATACTTGCCGTGGTACTCCGCCTCGTCTTTCGTCCACAGCTCCTTCATGGCGAGCACCGACTCCCGAGTGTGACCCCATCGGTGAGGGAAGTTGCCTCCCATCATCTCCGTCTCCTCCCGGAGCCAGCCCGCCCCGATACCGAAGAGGAACCTGCCGCCGGAGAAGTGGTCGAGGGTGGCGATCACCTTGGCCAGGAGCATGGGGTTTCGTTCGGGCACCAGGCAGATCCCCGTCCCCAGCTTCAGCGTGCTGGTTACCGCCGAAGCCCGCGACAACGCGACGAAGGGGTCGATCATGTGGGAATAGGACTCGGGTATGACGCCGTCGGGAGAGCCGGGCCAGGGCGAGGACGTGTGCACCGGCAGGACCGGGTGCTCCGGGACCCAAATGGACTCGAATCCCAGCTCCTCCGCCGCCTTTGCCAAGACGGCGACATCCACCGGAGCGCCTACTACCGTGGGCACGGAGACACCAATGGCCATGCTCATCTCTTTCCACTCCAGATGGACTAGATGGGACCCTTTCTGGCTACTGCATGGGGGAAAAGGCCGCCGGGACCAGTAGCTTGTTCTCCTGCCGGACCTGAAACTCTCGGGTCGGCGGGGGCCAGTGCGGATCCGCCATGGCCTTGGCACGCACTTGGTCTCTCTCGGCCATATCCTTGTAGGCCCACACATGGAACCACTTGTTCAGGTCGCCCAGGTCGGTGTACCAGCAGGCCGCCAGGGGGGAGTATTTCTCCCGGTGAGGCATCGCCTCGGACCACCGCTTGATGACCTCGGGGATGCTGCCGGGCTGATAGGTGTAGATGCGCATCTCGTAGATATTCCCCAGCTTCTGGCTGCCCAGCGGCCGCATGAATGGGGCAGGCATGACTATCTCAGACTCCATATCCAGGATCATGCCGTCGGAACGCGGGGGCCAGTTGGGGTCCTTGGCAGCCGCCTCCCGTATACTCGCCCGCTCCCCGAGGTCCTCGTAAGGCCAAACGTGAATTACCTGATTCAGGGGACCGAATTCGGTATGCCAGAACGCCCCGAGCTTGGAGTACTTTTCCCGGTGGGGCAGCGCCTCGGCAAACCTGGCCTCGAAATCTGGGACCGTCCCGGGCTGTAACGTGTATGTGCGCATTTCGTAGATCATAGTCACCCCTCGCTTAGATGAGTTGATGGACCAACCGTGCCCGCCTGATGTCCCTTGGGGAGTCCCCTGGGAAAGCCACAGCGGGAGATGGCGGCTGTGGCGTGAGGCTCTTATTCTACCCCAGGCACCGAGAGGTGACAACCCCAGTTCCGGCAGGTTTAGGAGGACATGGCCGAGTATTGGTCCCCGTTATTGACTTTACTACAGCCCTCCCATACAATTTTTGGCAACCTTCTTCACTGGTCATGCCATTTTTCATAACATGACGGGGGAAGGTGTCCACAACTTTCGGCCCCTCACGGGGCGTGGCGTGAGGTGATTCGAGGATGGGTGCTCATGTTTTCAAGGAACTTCGGCGGGCTTACGGATACGATGAAGTCGCAATAGTTCCCGGAGAGGTGACCATCAACCCCGACATGGCCACCACCGACTTTACCGTAGGAGGCTACACGTTCGACATCCCGGTTGTGGCGTCGGCGATGGATGCGGTGGTATCCCCCAGCTTCGCAGGTCTGATGCACCAGGCAGGGGGACTGGGGGTGCTGAACATGGAGGGGATCTATTGTCGCTACGACGATCCCTACTCAGTGCTGGAGGAGATAACTTCCGCCTCCCAAGAAGAGTCCACGACACTGCTACAAAGGGTCTATGCTGAGCCGATAAAGGAACACCTGATCGGCAAGTGTATCAATCAGATCAAGCAGAACGGGACGGTATGCGCCGTATCGTTCACGCCGCAAAACACCAAGCGCTTCTCACCTATGGCGGTGGAGGCGGGGGTAGACATAGTGGTGGTCCAGTCTACGGTCACCACGGCCAGGCACATGTCCCGTAGCTACCGCGGCCTCATCTTCTCCGAGCTATGCCATGCTCTCAAAGTCCCGATAATGGTGGGCAACTGCGTGACCTACGGCGCGGCGCTGGAACTCATGGAAACGGGGATAGATGGAGTCCTGGTGGGTGTGGGACCGGGAGCGGCCTGCACAACCAGGGAGGTAGTGGGAGTAGGCGTACCCCAAGTGTCCGCCACCCTAGAGTGTGCCGCGGCCAGGGAAGAGTACTTTCGCCGGACAGGTAGGTACGTGCCTATCATCACCGACGGGGGTATCAGGACGGGGGGCGACCTGTGCAAGTCCATCGCCTGTGGCACGGACGCCGTCATGCTGGGGACGCCCTTTGCCCAGGCCGATGAGGCGCCGGGACAGGGCTTTAACTGGGGCATGGCCAACTCCCATCCCGACCTACCCAGGGGCACAAGGATCAAGGTGGGTACCAAAGGCCCGCTGAATCAGATCCTCTTTGGCCCCACGTCGGCGACCGATGGCACCCAGAACCTGATGGGGGCCCTGAGGGTGGCCATGGGCATGTGCGGGGCCTATACCATACGGGACCTGCACAAGGCCGAGATGGTTATCGCGCCGTCAATAAAGAGCGAGGGCAAGATCTTCCAGTTTATGCAGTAACCGACGGGGCCACCTCAAGGACCGGTAGAGGCGGTCAGGCAGATGCCGTCTGGGGTCCCAGCAGCAGCCCCCGGACCTTGCCGGGGCTATGGGACAGGTCAGCTACCTCCTCTATCGCCTCATCCGTCGCGCGGTCTATGTTATCCAGTCCTAGACGGACTCCATCGGGGTGCATCATCAGGCGGAATGTGGGGGCAGCGCCGGGATAGCCGGTGACGGGGATGGTGACTATCCCGTAGTCCCGGAACATGATAAAGGATGCCGCGACGCTCATCTCCTCTGCGATGAGGGGGGTGTCCTGGTCCTTGACCCGGGAGAGGACCACCTTCCCAAAGTCTTCGGCTGAGATGGCGACCCCTGGGCCAGCCTGGTAAACGTACTCTCCGTATTTGGGACGGAACCGCTCCATCAGCTGGAGCGCCAGCCTGCCGGCCTCACGCACCTTCTCCGGATCATAGGCCTCCATGCCCCTTAGCCCCGCAACGTAGTGCCCCGACTGGGCCTCCAGGCCGTACTGGAAAACCTGGGTCTGTATCTTCTCCATCAGCTCTCGCTTGGCCACCACTGCGGCACACCTGGGGCCGGGGACGTGCTTGTCCAGAGACCACACCGTTACGTCTATGTCTCCCAGGCCGAGGCTCACCGGCTCGTCGTAGAAGATGCTGCGGGAGGCCATGTGCGCGTCGTCGGCAAATACCGGCAGGTCGTGGGCCTTGGCTAGGGCGACGGCTCGCGCCACCTGGTCGGCCGGAAGGTGGTACTTTTGAGGGGTCATGGGCGTGATGACCACCAGATCCCACGGGCACTCTTTACCGTGACCGTCGGCCGCGGTCCGTTCCTCGGAGTGAGATAGGGCACTCTCCAGGGCATCGACGCCTCGTGCCTCATACAAGCTGCCGCCACACAACTCAACCGCCTGCTGCACGCAGGGATGGGACCGCCCATTTGCCACGAACGACAGTACCCTGTCCCCTCGTTTCACCATGGCAAGCATGATACCCAACACTCCAGAGGTGACCCGGTTGCAGATGACGGCGGCGTGCTCCTGGGGATTTCCCCCGGTGTGCCGGATGGCCAGCTCCTCGGCCCGGCCTCCAAAGTAGGCGTAGAAGGAGAACTGGGAGTCCAGGGAGGGCAGGTCCTCGGGGTCCAGGGGAAAGGCACGAACGAGGCCCGTCATGTTGTATATGCTGTCCTTGCCCTGGGTCAGCACCCTCTGCTGGATCAGCCTCCGGCCATGAAGGGCCTTCTTGGCCTCCACATCGGGGCCCGTGATTACGCTACCGTACCTGTAACCCTCGGGCGCCTCCAGCACTAGGTCTGGACCAATTGAGCCCCGCTCCTCGGTCATAATCGGCCTCCCTCCGTATTACCCGAAACTTGTCTCGGCGCAACGCCACCATTATACATGTATACATGGTCAGGCGAACCCACAGGCGCATGGCATAGTCGCCGACCGCCCAGAGGTCTCAGTGGCCTATCTCCTGCGCTCCCGGAGCTCCTGCCAGACCTGGCGGGGCGTCGCCCCCGAGGCGGAGAGGAGGACGAGGACGTGGTACATCAGGTCGGCCACCTCCCCGGGCAGCTTGTCCACCTCCCCCTGGGTGGCCGCGATGGCGGTCTCCCCGGCCTCCTCAATCACCTTCTGGGCTACCCGCCCAACCCCTTCCCGCAGGAGCTCTGCTGTATAGCTCCCCTCGGGCATGTCCCGTTTCCGCTCTTGAATCAGGGCGAAAAGCTCCTCCAGTATCGCCGACCCACCCTCGCCACGCTGGAAGGACTCAGGCATGTCCTCCAGCGGCGTGAAGAAGCAGGACACGTTGCCGGTGTGGCAGGCGGGCCCATCGGGCTCCACCTTGAGCAGAATCGTATCTTGATCGCAGTCGACGTAGCCCTCCTTGAGGTTCAGGTAGTTACCCGACACCTCTCCCTTGTGCCATAGGTCCTCGCGACTGCGACTGTAGAACCACACCTGAGTCCCTTCCATAGTGCGCTTCAGTGACCCCGGATTCATGTAGCCCACCATCAGGACCTGTCCGGTATTGATGTCCTGGGCTACGGTGGGGATCAGCCCCTGCTCGTTCAGCTTTAGCTCCATCGCTCTTTACTCCCTTCGGATAGCTCAGGACAACCCCTCAAGTATTTCCGGAAGCTCCATCAGACTTTTGACTTCGTAGTCCGGTTTGGGCAAACTGGGGTCTGTCGTCTCTCCACGGCGATTTATCCAGGCCGCCCTCATACCCACACCCTTGGCCCCCAGCACATCATCGTACAGGGTGTCGCCCACGTACATAGCCTCCTCCGGCCCTATACCGAAGGCGTCCAGGACCTGCTGGAAGGGGGAGGGCTGTGGTTTGTATGCGCGCGCCCCTTCGGAGGAGAGGACGGCTTCAAACTCCCAGCCCAGCCTGGCGAGGACAGGGAACAGATAGTCGTCGTCGGCGTTGGAAAGTACCCCCGTCCTCCACCGCGCCTGCACCACGGGCAGTACACTCACCGCGTCCTGGTATGGCTCTCTCAGGCCCATGTCCCGGACCGCCCGCTTTGCCGCCGCCGCCGGGTCTCCCCTGAGTCCCAGCTTGAGAAAGGCGTCGGCGAAGCAGTCCCTCCACGCCGCCTCGTAGGACTTGAATGGAGGGCTCTTTTCCGGCTCCTCCAGATTCAACCGGACCCTTCGAAACTCCATCTCCAGCGTCTTCCACTGCCGGTACAAGGATTCAGGCTCTACATCGAGGCGCTGGTCACGACAAATGGACCGGAAGGTGTCGGTCCACAGCGCGGTGTTGTTATGGGCCAGGGTCTCGTAGACATCGAATATTACGGTACTAATGCCGCTCATGCTCCAGGTCTCCGCTGCGAACTTGTACTATGGCCGCTATGCAGATACATAAGTCACGGGACGGGCCGACGTACCGGTACACCCTTGCTTGCCAGATAGTCCTTGGCCTGGGAGATGGAATATGTGCCGAAGTGAAAGATACTGGCGGCCAGAACCGCGTGGGCCTCGCCCTCGGTTATAGCCTCGTACAGGTGCTCCGGGTTGCCAGCGCCGCCACTGGCTACAACGGGCACCGAGACGGCCCGGGAGATGGTCCGCAGCAGCTCCAGGTCGTAGCCGTGCTGAGTGCCATCGGCATCTATGCTGTTCACCACGATCTCGCCCGCTCCTAGTTCGACGGCATGCACCGCCCACTCCAACGCATCGAGGCCAGTGGGGCGACCACCACCGCTGCCGGTGTGGGTTCGCACCTCCCAGCGGGGGGTATCCCCGTCCTCAACTCGCTTCGCGTCCATCCCTAGCACCACGCACTGGCTACCGAAGGCCTCGGCTCCCTGGCGGATCAATTCGGGATTCTCCACAGCCGCGGTGTTGATGGAAACCTTGTCCGATCCCGCCTTCAGCATTCGGTTCATGTCCTCGACGCTCCGCAGGCCCCCTCCCACCGTGAGTGGAATGAACAGCTGGTCGGCCGTTCGAGATACCACATCCAGCATGATTTCCCTGCCCTGAGCGGACGCAGTGATGTCGTAAAATACCAGCTCGTCCGCCCCTTCTCGGTCATAGAAGGCGGCCAGCTCCGCCGGGTCTCCGGCGTCCCGGTGCCCAACGAATTTTACTCCCTTTACCACGCGCCCGGCGTCCACGTCGAGACAGGGGATTATGCGCTTGGTTAGCACGTCATATCTCCTCGTTCACGGTCCGAAAACGGGCACTCTCCCTACTTCCTCAGCGTGGCCATGTACTGGCGGCCATTGAGGTCTCGCCATCCGCGAAACCGCAGGCCCGCCTCTACGGCCAGCACCTCTAGCCCGTCGGGATCGAGTCGCACCTCCACGGGCGGCCCCCATTCCGTCTCACGCCGGTACCACTCAAGCACGGTACACCAGCCACCGGGCCTCAGCAGGTCCCCTACGGCCTTCAGGAAACCCACGCGGTCCTCGTTCTGGTGGACGACAAAGGCCAGGAAAACGCCGTCCAGAGGCCCAGGGGGCACGGGGAAATCCGTGGCGCCGCACTTCAGCACTTCGACGTTGCCCAGGTTCGCATCACCGACCCTCCGGCGGAGGGCCTCTAGCATCTCGTCATCGATGTCCAGGGCGAAAAGCTTACCATAGACCAGGTACTTGGCCAAGGGTATGGAGAAATAGCCGGGACCGCAGCCGATGTCGGCGACCTGATCGTAAGGGTCGATGGGCATGAAGGTGATTATGGTAAAAGGGTCCAGCTCCTGCTCTCGCTCGGGGCTGAGCAGCCTTTCGATCAGCTCTTGCGTTGTCAAATTCGTTCCCATCACTGGGCGGCTTTGATGGCGGCCCCCAGGTCCACGACCCCGGCATAGAGGGCCTTTCCTAGAATGGCGCCCTCCACGCCAATGGCCGCCAGCTGGGCAACCTGGTCCACCGAGGATATGCCGCCAGATGCTAATACGGGATGGCGGGTATAGGCTACCAGGGCCTCGATAGCGTCGAAGTTTGGCGAGGTGAGCGTCCCGTCTCGGGATATATCTGTGTATAGGTACCGCCCCACACCCAGCTCCGTCATTCTCTCCACCAGCTCCATAGCACCCACCGACGTCCCCTCCGTCCACCCCTTTACGGCTACCCGGCCATCCAGTGCATCCACCGCCACCACGACCCTGCCGCTGCCTCGTTCCCTGCATATCTCCGTCACCAGGCCCGGGTCTTCTATAGCCGCCGTACCCAGGACTACGCGGTCCACTCCCATGTCCAGGAGCCTGTTCGCCGTCTCCAACGAGCGGATGGCGCCACCCACCTGGACGGGTACGCCAACTGCCCGTGTTATGGCCTCTATCACATCCAGGTTAACCGCCTCGCCACCGAGGGCTCCGTCCAGGTCAACGACGTGCAATCGTCCCGCCCCTTCTTCCCACCAGCGTAGGGCCACCGACGTCGGGTCGTCGGAGTAGACCGTCTCCTTATTGTAGTCCCCCTGGTAGAGGCGGACGCACCGGCCCGATTTGATGTCGATGGCGGGAATGATCTCCATCTCTTGTACCTGTCCTTTCAGCTAACTCCCGGACGTAACGCGAGCGAACCTCACAAAATTACGGTAAACCGTGAGGCCCAACGTGCTACTCTTCTCCGGATGAAACTGGGTAGCCACCAGATTGCCTCTGGCGGCGATGCAGCAGAAGGGTATGCCGTACTCAGTCGACCCCGCCACGAGGCTCTGGTCGTCAGGCTCAGCATAGTAGCTGTGGACGAAGTAAAAGTGAGCGCCCTGGGGTATGCCGTCAAATACCGGATGAGGTCGGCTGAACTTGACCTCGTTCCAACCCATATGGGGCACCTTCATCCCGGCCGGCAGTCTCCTGGTCCTCCCGGGTATTATGCCCAGACAAAGGGCCTCCCCCTCTTCGGTGCTATCCATGAGAAGCTGCAGGCCCAGGCAGATCCCAAGAAGGGGCTTCCCCGACGCCGCGAACTCCCTGAGGGGGTCTACGAGCCCGCGTCGGCGCAGAGACCTCATAGCGCTGTCTCCCGATCCGACCCCAGGCAACACGGCGGCGTCAGCGTCTAAGAGCGTCTGCGGGTCGCCGGTGACCTGTGGCTGCGCCCCCGCGCTCTCCAGGGCTCTGGCAACGCTGCGGAGGTTCCCGGACTCATAGTCAACGACGGCAACTGTGAGTGGCTTCATCGCCCATGGGACTCTAGGAAGGCCAGGATACGTGCGGCGGACGCCACTGCGTCGTCACCCTTCAATATGTCGGTACCGTGTTTGTTGCTTCCCGAGTACACCATCCCGCTTGTCAGCTCGGGCCCTCCCACGACGCCTTCCTCAATCATTCTCTCGAGGCTGTTCATCGCAGAACCATCTCCATCGGTGACTATGAGGAGCACGGGCACACGTATTCGCTCACCCTTGACGCTCATCCCTCTGAACTCCAGGGGCGCCGAGAGGCTGACGACCCCAGCCACATTGTGCCTTGCCGCCACCTTCAGGGAAGCTGTCCCACCCATGCTGGCACCCGCCAGAAAGATGCGAGAGGCCCCCTCCGCTCTAAGGTACTCCATGGCCGCCTCCACGTCCCTATCTATCACCTCTATATCCTTCCTGCCTCCCGAGTCGCCGTAACCGCGGAAGTCGAAGGTCAGGGCCATATACCCACTCTCAGCCAGGGACTGGCCGAATTCCCACCAGCTGCTCTGGTCGGCGGGGTACATGTGGGAAAGCACCACCCCAGTCTGCCCCTCGCCGAAGAGCCGCCCCGTGATCTCCACGCCGTCCTGGGTCGTAAAGCTGACAGAGCGCGATGACTCCAGGGGCACAGGTACGGGCGTTGCACCATCTTCCCCACATGCGGCCGGGCCCAGCCACATCATAGCCACGATGACGCCTGCCAGACGCCACCTATGACCAGAAGTCTCTCTCTTGTCTACAACCCCTAGGATCATTGCCTAGCCCGCGGACCTAAATTGTCTCCCCTGTAACCTTCTCCAGGGGCAACTCCCGGTCCTCGTAGCGAGCGAGGACAAACAGCAGGTCGCCCAGACGGTTCATATACCGTAGGATGTCCAGATTGGTTAGCTTGTCCTGCTCCTTCAGGGCTACCACCCTCCGCTCGGCCGTTCGGACGCTGCACCGGGCCATGTCTATGGCCGCCGACGCCGGCGAGCCTCCAGGCAGGATAAATACATTGGGCATCTCCACATCCTCTTCCAGCCCGTCTATCAACTCCTCCAATTCGGTTACCATGTCCGGCGTGACCGGCTTGAAGTGGCGTTTGAACATCTCGTACCGCCGAGGGTCGGTGGCCAGCTCGGCCGCGACGGTGAAGAGCTGCCGCTGGAGGCCCGTCAGAATCTCCTTGACCCGGGCATCCTGGGACAGTGCTCGGGCCAGGCCCATGGTAGACACGGCCTCGTCGGTGATTCCGTAAGCCTCGGTATGGGGATCGTCCTTGGAAACCCGGCCGCCGTAGAGCAGTCCGGTGGTCCCCTCATCTCCATACCTGGTGTATATCTTTTTTCGGGCAGAAGAGGTCATGTCCTCCTCCGACTAAACTAGACCGCGCCCCATTAGGCGAGGGGATAAATTGTAGCACAGCGAACCTGGGGGCGCTATACTGGGGCTGCACCTGTCAGGGTACGCAGATGGAGCAGAGAGCATGACGCCAGGGGTTCACGTTATGGGCATCGCCGGCATGCCCGAGATAAAGGCAGGGGACGACCTGGCCAGGCTGATCGTTGAAGCAGCCGGCACAAAGGGCATCATCATCGAGGCCCGTGACATCGTGGTCGTCACCCAGAAGATCGTCTCCAAGGCGGAGGGCCGGGTCGTCAACATGGGTGACATCCAGCCCTCGGCCATCGCGATTCAGCTCTCGGAGGGCCACAACCGGGACCCCCGCCACACCGAGGTGATCCTGCGCGAGAGTGCCCGCATCGTGCGCATGGACCGGGGCAACATCATCAGCGAAACCAGACACGGTTTTAACTGCGCCAACGCCGGCGTGGACGCCTCCAACGTACCAGGCGACGATACCCTGGCCCTCCTGCCCATCGACCCCGACGCCTCGGCGGACGGGATACGGCTGGGCATCGGCGAGCGGCTGGGGGTGGACGTGGCCGTCATTATCTCCGACACCTTCGGCCGACCCTGGCGCGAGGCGGCGGTGAACGTGGCGATCGGAGTGGCCGGGATGAACCCAATGCGGGACTACAGGGGGAAGTTGGACGCCTGGGGCAAGCTCATGCGCACTACAGTCATCGCCGTCGCCGACGAGCTGGCCGCAGCCGCCGAGCTCGTAACCGGGAAGGTGGCGGGCGTGCCCGTGGCCCTGCTACCCCAATGAGCCCGAGGAGGCCAGCGGCGACACGTCAAAGGGCGCGAGAGCCCTAATCAGGCCCCCAGCGGGACATGTTCCGTTAGGGGCACATACCACTACTAGGGGATCCGCACAGCCTGGAATGACACGTCGGTCTGGGAGCCAGAGGGTACACGAGAGAGTTATCCTACCGGAACAATGGCAGCTTACTAAACCCGAATCCACCGAAGGACACGGATGGACGGCGTGAGGGCAGCGGAAGGGGGTGGGTGAGGGAGCTACAGGGGAGATGGCCTGGGGTCTTGGGGTAGATGGGGAGGCCGGCGGACGGTCTTCAGGCGCCGCACAGGGCCCCTAAGGCCCTATGCGGGAGTTGCGATGCGCGGGATGGCGAGAGGATACGCAGCAGGGGACTCTCGCGGACCGGGGTGGCGCGAGTTTGCGGGGACGTTGGGTCAGTTGCAGGCTGGCTGTCAGGCCGGGAATGGAATGGCTTGCAGGCGGGCCAAGGCGCGACTGAACTGGGTTTCCCAAGGCGCTCGTAACCGGGAAGGTGGCGGGCGTGCCCGTGGCCCTGATAAAAGGCTACCCCAATGAGCCCGAGGAGGCCAGCGGCGACACGCCAAAGGGCGCGAGAGCCCTAATCAGGCCCCCAGAGCGGGACATGTTCCGTTAGGGGCACATACCACTACTAGGGGATCCGCACAGCCTCAGGAATGACACGTCGGTCTGGGAGCCAGAGGGTACACGAGAGAGTTATCCTACCGGAACAATGGCAGCTTACTAAAGGAAGGTTCGAGCCGAGGGACGCCCCGACGATCCGGGGTCTTACTCCTCTTCAGGCTCATCCATGTCCTTTGAAGTAGAGAGCTCAGGGTGTCGCTCGGTTGAAGTAGGGACGGGCGCTTCTTCGCCCCAGGGGGCCGCCTCGATATAGTTTTTGAACTGCCGCACGTCACCGCAGACTCGACACACACCCCTGCTCACGGGCCCCACGGGAGCCTCTATGATCCAGTGATGGCGGCACTCCGTTTTTTGTAGTTTCTCTCCAGACACCGGTCTGGAAGCTTGCTGCACCATACAGTCACCACCCCTTTCTGTGGTCACGTAATCTAGCACAAGGCCTACCTGTTGTCAAGGTAATTTGAAGCCGATAATTGCCCAGTAGTAGACATAATCGAACCGGCAATCGCTTTCTATTTCCGGTACGCACCTCCTGTTCTATTGGATTCGTCAATAGGGAGCAAAGGTTCATCGGGCTTCGAAGCCGGTTTAGGTTGACGTACCCACGCCCGCGTCGGCTGCTTCAGCGGCCTCAGCCAGTGACCGACCGCACTTTCCCTGGTTCCATCCCTGAGTTATACTTGGTGGCTGTGACCGATAAGGTATGGGGTGAGACGGTCCCAGACCGGCTGTGGCGCGGAGGGTCAATGGTTAATTGCCGCACGCTTCACGGCTCTGGGTGCAGGGGCCGGCGGAATATATGAATCGCGGCGGAAGAATAGGCGACAGGATAGTACGCCGTCCCAGGCTGCGGGAAGTCATGCCCGAGGTCGTCAGGGGCACCCCCATCAGGCACCCCACCCGCCAGTTTACCGCGCCGTTCATTCTGTTTTACAGCTTTGGAGGCCTGATAATCCTGGGCGGGCTCCTACTCTGGCTGCCGGTAGCCAACAGCGGCAGCGGCTTCACTCCTCTTCGTGTCGCCTTCTTCACAGCCACATCCGCGGTGACGGTCACGGGTCTGACGGTCGAGAACACCACGAGCTACTGGAGCTCCTTTGGCCACGGAGTGATCTTCACCCTCATGCTGGTTGGCGGTCTCGGCTTCACCACCCTGGCCACCTTCTTCCTGATTATCCTGGGGCAGCGTATCACCCTCCCCGAGCGTATGCTGATGCGCGACACTATGGGGGTGGACCGCCTCGGAGGGCTGGCGGCAGTGCTGCGGAATATCATCTTGATAGTCCTGGCCATTTACGTCGCCGGGACCCTGCTGGTGTGGTGGCGGCTGCGGGAGGTGTTCCCGGCAGATGAAGCCCTGTGGCAGTCCGTATTCCTTTCCGTGTCCGCGTTCAACAACGCCGGATTCTCCATACTGCCCGAATCCAGCAGCCTGGAGAGCTTCTTCGGCAACACGTCCCTTCTGTCCTTCCTTGCCGTGCTGGTAATCCTGGGTGGGATAGGGTGGACCGTGCTGGCGGACCTATTCAGACAGAGAAGGTTCTCCAGGCTAGCTCTGGATACCAAGCTGGTGCTTACCACAAGCATCTTGCTATGGGCACTGGGGGCGTTGGTGTTCTTCATCGCGGAATATGACAACAGTGCAACCCTGGGGGACACGTCGCTGCCCCAGAAGATGTTCCAGTCAGTATTCCACTCAATCAGTGGGAGGACGGCGGGGCTAACAGCCCTTGACTTCGGTCAGGCTACGGCTCTGACAACCCTGTTTCTCCCCTTCCTCATGTTCGTGGGCGGCGCGGCGGGGTCGGTCGCAGGGGGGATCAAGGTAGCGACCCTAGCGGTGATAATAGCCGCCGTCATTTCTTCCATAAGGGGAAGGCTCCAGGCCGAGGCCTTTGGCAGGGAGATACCCCACTTCCAGGTCCACCGGGCCCTTACGGTCGCAGCCCTGGGGATGGTCCTTGTCTTTACGATAGCCCTGGCCCTCACCTTCACCGAGAAGGGCAGCGACATACCGTTTCTCCACCTTTACTTCGACACCATATCGGCCTTTGGCACCACCGGGGTGTCCACTGGCGTTCCCCCCCAGCTTAGCCTAGCGGGCGTGATACTCTTCATCGTAACCATGTTCGTAGGCAGGCTGGGCCCCCTTACCCTGGCGCTGGCGCTGGCCCCCCGTGAGGAGGCCACGGTATATCGTTTTGTCCAGGAAAGAGTTAAAATAGGTTAGCGGCTCGGCCGCGAGGTTACTTAGTCTGACTCGCCGACGGCTGGAGGAGGGCATGAAGAAACAGGTGGTGGTGATAGGACTGGGCAGGTTCGGCGCCAGCATTGCGCGAGAGCTGTACCAGATGGGCCACGACGTACTGGGGATCGACCTGGACGAAAGGAACGTACAGGAGATGCTGGGCCACGTCACCTATGCCGTCAGGGCGGATGCTACCAACGAGACCGTACTGAAGGAGCTTGGGGTATCCAACTTCGACGTGGGCCTGGTGGCCATCGGTTCCGACATTCAGGCAAGTATCCTGACCACCGTCATCCTGAAAGATCTGGGCATTTCCTTCATCATAACCCGCGCTGTAAATGAGCTACACGGCCAGACCATGGAGCGCATCGGGGCCGACAAGGTGATCTACCCGGAGCAGGAGATGGGGCGAAGGTTGGCCCACATAGGGTTTGAGCCGGGAGTACAGGACTACATGGAGGTGGCGCCCAACTACGGCATTACCAGGCTTAGGCCACCGGAACAGATAGTCAAGCACACCCTAGAGGAAGCCGGCCTTGCTCGACCCAGTGACAAATACGGAGTCGCCGTGCTGGCCATCAAGAGGGGCAGGGACTGCTACCTAGTACCTGCCAAAGACGAAGTGATCAAGCCCGGGGATATACTTATAGTGGCCGGCAACAGCGAGCAGCTTGGAAAGATCCACATCGCTGTCAAGGACCAGGCCGGGGAAGCGAAACTGGCTGCCTTCGAACCCGGTCGCGCGGCGTGATTCCACATTTGGCCCCTTCGGGCACCCGCCCGGCGTTGGGCATGAATGTACCACTACCACAACACTGAAGGCCCGCCTAGATGATGGACGTGAAAAAGATACTGGTGCCGGTCAATGGCGACGGGGCGGGAGAGAGCGCCTTTCGTCTCGCCTGTGGTCTATCGAAGGACAGCAAGGCCAAGATGTACGCACTCTACATTATGGAGGTCAACCAAGAATTCCCCGTGGATGTCGAGGTGGACCCAACCCCGGGAGAGGCCATTCTGCGCCAGATAGAGGTCCTGGGCCAGGAGGAAAAGTGCCAGCTGGAGGCAGAGTACCTTCAGGCCAGGCGCGCAGGACCGGCCATCGTACAGGAGGCCCTCGAGAGAGATGTGGAGCTAATAGTGCTGGGAATCCCCTACAAGCGGCGCTTCGGGCAGTTTACCCTTGGGGAGACTTCCTCTTACGTGTTGAAGAACGCTACCTGTCCGGTCATCCTGTGGCGGGAGCAGAACGGGCACCCTCCCACCTCCCCCTCCGCCCAACAAGGAAGAGCCCCCTCAGGTAATTAGGGCTATGCGTGTCCTGATACTGGGAAGTGGCAAGCTGGGGTCTCACCTCTCCACCGTCTTGGCGATGGACGGTCACACGGTTACGGTTATGGACTCAGACTCCGAACGCCTCGAGTCCCTGCTACAGGAGCCCCACATAGAGGCCGTGTTGGCATCGGATTCCCTTATGGAGGACCTTCGCAGCGTGGGCCTCCACAACGTTGATGCCTTCCTGGCCCTTTCCGAAGACGACAACAAGAACATCATGGCTGCCCAGGTAGCGAGCAACATCTTCCATGTGGGTAATGTGATCTGTTGCGTAACCGACCCTGGAAGGCAAGAGTTCTACAGCCAGATGGGTATAAACGTGGTGTGTCCCACCATCCTGTTGGCAGGAACCATCAAGAGCTCTCTCAAGGGTTCTCCAGCCCCCAGGGCAGTGCCCTAGTCCGTCGGGGAGAAGGACGCATGTACGTGGTGATCGTAGGCTGTGGTAGGGTCGGGTACGACCTGGCGAGTGCCCTTCTGGCCATCGGCCATGAGACGCTTGTGATCGAAAAAGAGAGCCGCCGCTGTGAGGCCTTGAGGGACGAATTTGGAAGCATCGCCCTTCGCGGTGACGGCACTGAAGTGAGTGTGCTCAAGGAAGCGGGTTCCGCCCGTGCGGACGTGCTAGTTGCCGTGGCTACCAGGGATGAGGATAATCTGGTCGCCTGCCAAATCGCAAAGAACCTCTTCAATACACCGAAGACGGTGGCTCGGGTGAAGGACCCGCAGAACGAAGCCCTGTTCAAGCTCCTGGGAGTGGACGTTACCATCAACGCTACCCACATGATACTCTCCAGCATCGAGGAAGAGATTCCCGGCCATGCCCTGGTGCATCTGATGAATCTCAAGTCACTCCCATCCCCCGGAGCCGTTCAGATGGAGATGATCAGCATCAACGTCCCCTCCGACGCCGCCGTCGTGGGAAGGGCGCTTGGCGACCTTGAGGTACCCCCCAACAGCTTCATATCACTGGTGGTGAAGAATCAGGGTCCGGTCCTACCCTCTGAGGAGCTGATCATAGATTCTGGGGACGAGGTGGTGGCGGTGACAAACGCGGAGGAGGAGCGGCTTCTGTACGAGACCCTCACAGGAGTAGACTGATGGGCAAGCGCGTAGCTTTCCTGGGCCCGGAGGGCACATTTTCAGAGGATGCAGCCCTGCGGCACGAGCCCCAAGGCCACCTAGAACCCTTCCCCAGCATACAGGCCGTCGCCCTGGCGGTGGCGTCCGGCATCGTGGAGGAAGGGGTGGTTCCCATCGAGAACAGCCTGGAGGGCTCCGTCACCTATACTCTGGACATACTGATCCAGGAGGAGAGACTATTCATCAGGCGGGAGCTGGTGTTGCCCATAGAGCATTGCCTGATGGTGAAGCCGGGGACCCGTCCCGCCGATATTCAAACGGTGTATTCCCACCCCCAGGCGCTGGGACAATGCCGGGGGTTTTTAGAGCGGTGTTTTCCCAAGGCCCAATCCGAAGCCTCTTTGAGCACCGTGGCCGCTGTAGAGGACATGAAGGGAAGCGCCACGCCGGCGGCGGCCATCTCCCCGCGGCGTGCTGCGGAGCTCTACGGCGTGGAGATCCTCGCCCACGGCATCCAGGACTACTCCTCCAATGCGACGCGGTTCGTCGTCCTGGCCCATGCGGACCACCCCCCCACGGGAAGCGACAAGACCTCCCTTTGCTTCACCTTTGACGACGATAAGCCTGGGCTTCTTTATACGGTGCTGGGGGAGTTTAACCACCGCAACATAAACCTGGCCAAGGTAGAGTCCCGCCCAACAAAACAGTCGCTGGGCGAGTACATCTTTCTTATAGACTGCGATGGACACCGAGAGGATCCTCTCGTCAAGGGCGCGATCGACGCCTTGAGAGTCCACACCTCTATGCTCAAGATCTTCGGCTCGTACCCTCGATGGACGGATGAGAGCGGCTAGCCCGCGTGGGTCCGCCGCTGGGCCCGCGCCCTTGGGACAGTGGGGTGTGCTGGGAAGGTTCAGTCCATCACAGAGCCGCCAGAGACGCTGACAGACAGCCCGGTGAGGTAGTCGGACTCGGACGAGGCAAGGAAGGCCGCCATTCTGGCGATGTCGTCGCCCTGGGCCACCCTCCCAAGGGGATTGGCCACAGACCGCTCCATGACCATTTGGGCTCGGAACTCTTCCGCAGATTCGCCGGCGACCGTCAGGGCAGCCGCTATGTAGTCAGTTCGCTCCGTGTCCACCAGCCCCGGGCAGATGGCGTTGACGTTTATTCGGCTGGGCGCGAGCTCCAGCGCCAGGGACTGGGTAAACCCTATCAAGGCGAACTTGGAGGCGCAGTAGGCGGCGAATCGGGCCGTGCCCCGCTTACCGGCGCTGGAAGATATAACGATAATTTTCCCACCCTGCCCGCGGCGGATCATCTCCCGGGCCACCGCACGGGAGCAGAGGAACGTCCCCTTTACGTTGACCCGCTGCACCAGGTCCCAGGCCTCCTCCTCCAGCTCAACGACCGGCACCCGGTCCGGCCCAGGGCGTGAACCGGCGTTATTCACCAGGATGTCAATATGTCCGAATTCCTGCAGTACACGGCCCACCATGTCGTCTACCTGGGCCGAGTCTGTAATGTCCGCCACTGCGGCCTTCGCCCGCTTCCCCAGACCCTCAATTTCACGGACGACATCTGGCAGTCCTGCCCAGCCCGATGGTCGATCGGCATAAGGGTCCAGTGCGACGTCGTTGACCACAACGTCGGCCCCTTCCTGGGCCAGACGGGTGGCGATGGCCCTTCCGATGCCTCGCTCGCCACCGGCACCCGTCACGAGGGCAACCTTTCCGTTTAAGTCGTACACTGTGCTCCTTTCGCTGCACTCAAGATGGCAGGGGACTGTTGCACGTCGGGCTGGGTACAGGCTCCGTGCCGCCAGCGATTCAGATCTCTACGCCACCGGCCTCAGCCACCACGTGAATATCCTTATCACCCCGCCCGCTGAGACAGACCAGGATAACACTATCCTTATCCACTCGCTTGGCCAGGTTGGAGGCATGATAGATGGCGTGTGCCGGCTCCAGTGCCGGTATGATCCCCTCCGTGTGGCAAAGAAGGTGGAACCCCTCCAGAGCCTCTTCGTCTCCCACGGCCAGGTACTGGGCGCGCCCCATATCCTTCAGGTAGCTGTGCTCCGGGCCCACCCCGGGATAGTCCAGACCCGCCGATATACTATGGGTCTCAAGCACCTGTCCATTCCCATCCTGAAGCAGGTAGGACAGGGCGCCGTGGAGCACACCAGGCCTGCCCGCAGTGAGGGAGGCCGCGTGTTTGCTTTCCTCCAGCGACTCCCCACCGGCCTCCACGCCGATGAGTTGCACCCCCTCATCCTGGACGAATGAGGAGAACATACCGATGGCATTGCTGCCGCCGCCCACGCAGGCCACCACGTGGTCTGGCAAACGGCCCTCGGCCTTCAGGAGCTGCTCTCTTGCCTCCTTGCCGATGACCGACTGGAAGTCCCGCACCAGCATGGGGTAGGGATGAGGCCCCACGGCACTGCCCAGGAGGTAGTGGGTGGTCTCTACGTTTGTGACCCAGTCCCGTATGGCCTCGTTGATGGCGTCCTTGAGGGTCCGGCTCCCGGACTCCACGTGCCGCACCTCGGCGCCCAGCAGCCGCATCCGATACACGTTGAGTGACTGGCGGCGAACGTCCTCGGAGCCCATGTAGACGATGCACTGGAGCCCCATCATGGCGCACACGGTGGCCGCGGCCACGCCGTGCTGCCCCGCGCCGGTCTCGGCGATGACGCGCCCCTTCCCCATGTGCTTCGCCAGCAGCGCCTGGCCCAGCGCATTGTTGATTTTATGGGCACCGGTGTGGGCCAGGTCCTCCCGCTTCAGGTAGATCTTCCCGCCGCCGCACTGGGCGCTCAGGTTGGCGGCGTAGTACAGGGCGGTGGGCCTGCCGGCGTAGGTCGCGTTAAGGTTCTCCAGTTGCTCCTGAAACTCCAGGTCCTCCCTGACCTCTCGGTAGGCCTGATCCAACTCCTCCAGGGCGGCCATGAGGGTCTCGGGCACGAACCGGCCTCCGAAGGCCCCGTAACGGCCGCTGGAGTCGGGTAGCCCTGAGTAGCTGGGCATAGCGCTGACGTCTACCATGAATCTCCTCCCTGGGACTTGAGCGAGCAAGCATCGCTGCCGGCCGTGGCACAGGTTTGAATCATTCTTCTACTCCCCCGCCGTCACGGCACGCACGGCGTGGACGAAGGCGCCTATCTTCGACGCGTCCTTGACTCCGCCCGTCTCCACCCCGCTGGACACGTCGACACCCCATGGGCCAACGGTGCGCACGGCAGCGCCCACGTTTTCGGGCGTCAGGCCACCTGCCAGAAAAAAAGGGAGCCCCTTGGAGGCTACGGCCTGAGCGATCGCCCAGTTGAAGCTCTGGCCGGTACCACCTTGCAATCCCTCGACCTGCCGGTCCAGGGTTACCGTGTGGCCCCGGTCTTTTAAAGCACCCGCAACATCGCACACGCGAGTCGCCGCATCATCTACCGGGAGAGCGTCAGGCACGTGGACCACCTTGATTACAGGCACCCCGGCCTGGTCACAGTACTCCAGGGACTCGGCACCACACAGCTGCACCATGTCGAGGCCACAGCGCCGGACCACTTGATCCAGCTCCTCCAGAGGCTGGTCCGCGAACAGGCCAACCACCTTGGGCGGTTGCCCAAGATTTTCCCGCAGGGCGGATACTATGCCCATGGCCCTTTCCTCATCCAGCCGCCTCCTTCTATTGGGCACGAACACAAGGCCCACAAAGTCGGCGCCGGCCCGAGCCGCAGTCAGGGCGTCGCCACCCCCCTGTATGCCGCATATTTTAACGCGAGTCATACCTGCTACGAGTCCTAACGGATCATACTTGACCCATGGCCATCCTGGACGTTGCGCCTGCCACGCTCCCTATTATACCCTACAGGGAAGTTTTTATAGAAAGGTTTTTGCCCCTTTACGCTTGTCCCCAATAGGCACTTGGGATAAACTTAAGGAGAAGTTGTTGTTCCCCATCAGACTAGCCAAAGGAAGTTACGCGGAAACAATATGCCGGGCTTCCAGATGGCCACGCCTTTTGGGGCCCACGAATGGAGTCCAGCTAAAGTAATGGAACCATTGCTATCCAAACTGGCTTCGCTGGAGGATAGGTACCGGCAGATCGACGACCTTCTGGCCAGCCCGGAGGTCGTAACGGACCACGAGCAGGTCCAGGCCCTTTCCAAGGAGCGCGCTTCCCTCGAGGAGCTGGTAGCCATGTCTCGGGAGTTCCGCCGGCTCCGAACGGATAGAGAGGACGTGCTGGCCATCCTCCAGGAGGGCTCGGACCAGGAGATGTCTTCCCTGGCTCGAGAGGAGTTGGAGGCGCTGGACAGGAGACTGCACGACCTCGACCAGGAGCTAAAGCTGGCCATCGTGCCCAAGGACCCCAACGATCAAAAGGACGTGATCGTAGAGATAAGGGAGGGAGTGGGTGGCCGGGAGGCGGCCCTCTTCGCGGCGGACCTTTACCGTATGTACACACGATACGCCCTGCTGCGGGGGTGGAATGTGGAGGTGCTAGACTCCAACCCTTCGGACCTGGGTGGATTACGGGAGATCATCTTTGAGGTGCGGGGCAACGGGGCGTTTAGCCGCCTCAGGTTCGAGCGAGGGGGCCACCGAGTCCAGCGCGTGCCGCTGACGGAGGCCTCGGGGAGGATCCACACCTCCACAGCCACGGTAGCCGTCATGCCGGAAGTCGACGAGGTAGACATCAAAATAAACGCCGACGACCTGCGCATTGACATCTTCCACGCCGGCGGGCACGGCGGCCAAAACGTGAATAAGGTGGCCACCGCCGTACGCATTGTCCACACGCCCACGGGTACCGTGGCCGTCTGCCAGGATGAACGTTCGCAGTTCAGGAACAAGCAGAAGGCCATGGCCATCTTACGGGCCCGACTCTACGAGGTGGAGCAGCGGAAGCAGGAGAGCGAGATCATGGAGGCGCGCCGATCCCAGGTTGGCTCCGGCGAGAGGGCGGAGAAGGTTAGGACCTACAACTTTCCCCAGGACAGAATTACCGACCATCGCATAGGGGCCTCCTTTCACGGCATGCAGCGAGTATTGGACGGGGAGCTCGACGAGATGATCGACGCACTGGCCACCATGGAACAATCCAGCCTCATCGAGAAGGCCCTCGCCTAACACATCCAACCACTGGCGGTCACCGTCACCACCGCCTACCGATGGCTGAGCTTTAACCGCGCAGAGGACAGCAGATATGGCCGCCCTTGGGGACGTCGTCCGCCAAACCCAACATACATTGGAGGCAGCAGGCATACCTGATGCCCGCATAGAGTCGGAGGCCCTCCTTACCAATATCCTCCAAATGCCCCGGCACCGCATCTACGCCTACCAGGAACAGGAACTGACGGCCCAGCAGGAGGCGGTCCTGGCGAAACTAGTGGAGCGGCGCCTGAAACGAGAGCCCCTGGCCTACATCCTGAGGCACAAAGAGTTTTACGGCCTGGACTTGGCGGTGGGGCCGGGTGTAATGATCCCTCGCCCAGAGACAGAGCTCCTTGTAGAGCAGACCCTGTTCATGGCCATGATGCATATGGAGGCGGGGGAGCTGGTCATTGCCGAGCCGGGGACCGGCTGCGGCGCCGTCTGCGTTAACCTGGCCATACACCTGCCCCTGGCACGCATTTACGCGACCGAGCTATACCCAGAGGCGCTCAAGGTTGCCCAGTACAATATACAACGGCACAACGTAGCCGATAGGGTGACGCTACTTCAAGGGGACCTCCTGGAGCCGGTACCAGAGCCGGCCGACGTCATCGTCGCCAACCTCCCCTATATCGCCAGCGACAAGATAGCCCAGCTTCAACCGGAGATACAGTGGGAGCCCCGGGAGTCGCTGGACGGCGGACCCGGCAGCCTGGAGGTGATCGGTCGCATGCTGCACCAGGCTTCCAACAAGCTCAAGAGCGGCGGGGTCATTCTCCTGGAGATAGACCCCCACCAGGTCCAGCCCCTGGAAGAGATTGCCCAGCAGCTTTTCCAGGGCGCCAGCGTCTCCACCGAGCAGGACCTGGCACACCTGGACCGGATTTTCATAGTGGACCTGGGCAGAGGAGAAGAATGAGCATCCCAGCCTTGCTAACGGGAAATCGGCGTGCCCAGAGACCTCTCCACCGGAAACGATTCCCTAGCCGGCCATCCGCATACCCGGTTCGAGTAACGGTAGCACCTGTGTGTTAATGCCGGGAGGACAAGGACGTCGGCCAAGGAGGAGATGCCCTTGAAACCACCGGGCCACGCGGTCATATCTCTCACCATCGGCGGAGTACTGTGGGCCGTTACCAAGTCCCCATACTCCATGCTTGCCGCCGCCCTGTCCGGCGTGCTGATTGACCTGGACCACCTGCTGGAGTATTACCGGTGGTTCGTAAAGAACGACCACAGCCGGGTCTGGTTCTTTCTTCACAGCTATGAGCTGGTGCCGCCCGCATTTCTGGCGAGCTATCTGTCGGGATGGGACCCGGTGGTCATGGGCGTAAGCTTCGCCCTCCTGGGCCACATATTGACCGACCAGCTTGCCAACTCGGTGGGGCCTCTGACCTACTTCTTCACCTACCGCGCCCTGAAGGGCTTTCGCCGCGACGAGATTCTTAACGTGGAATGGGAGGACGTGCAGCGAGACATCTTGCGCATGCCCATGGCGAGGACTATTCTGGGCGTCCTGAATCCCCGGTTCAGGGTGCACAAGTAATCCCCGGCCCGTAACACCGATAGGCCGGTGGAGAGGCCTCCGAAAACAGCTATCATTTGAAATTGCCACCAGCCGATAGCTCGGTGGGCGCGATAAGATGGTTGACAGTGTTCCGAAGTGTCTATACAATCATGGACGCCTCAGCTTGGTGGGGGAATTTACAAGTTAATTAGGAGGGGTAATCAATGATAGATTTTGCGTACAGCACTGAAGCGACCATCAACGCATCCCCGCAGGCGATCTTCGACATCGTGAGCAACCCGTCACGTCATGTTGAGCTGGCCGGCAGTGACGAGCTCAACAAGGTCGGCCAGGAGCCCGCCGGTTCCGTTAAAACGGGTACCCACCTTCCTGCCGAAGAGACCGTCAGGATGGCTGACGGCAGTAGTATGGACCTAACGGCTGACTCCGTTGTCGTCACCTATGATGCTCCCAACTCATTCTCCTGGATCGTAAACCCTGCCATTGGGGAGCAGATAAGGCGAATTCAGTGGTGGTTTCGTATGTCACCCCAGGGTGGCGGCACCAAAGTCGTGCACGAGGTCGAAGTTGACTAGGGAGATCTGCAGAGCGAAATGTTGAAGGGCCTGAGGGACAACTACGAGCAGGCGCGGGCTGGGATAGTTCGCGCCGGCATGGCTAAGACCCTGGAGAATCTGAAGAGGATGGCTGGGGGGTAACGGTCTAACCCGGCGAATCAAACAAACGCCCCGGCAAGATACCGGGGCGTTTTCCATTCCTCAGGGCCGCCTTATCCGAAGCCATGCTTATCCGTCTTGAAAAGCGAAAACCTACAAGTGGGGTTGGCTAGCGCCGGAATTCCACTTTCCTGAATGCCTCTGCATATTCGAAGGCCGACCCCTGCGCGGCTTGCCTGGCCCTCTCTCGCACAGAGTCTCCAAACTCCTTGTCGGGGCGCTTGGAGTTCTGGGTGCGATGGCAACGTAGGGCCCTTATCTTCAGCTCGATCACGTCGCCTATGTCAATCGCCGTATCGGGCACATCCGGCGCCCAGAACAGCACCATGCCCGTCTTGTGGGGCTCAAGCCCCTCCTCACGAAGGAGCTCCCCAAAATGGAGATGGTCCCTGGCGTATGGGAACGCGGCGTCTGCTGCCACCTGGCCGGCGATGCGGTGGTCCCTGTGCCAATGGGAGCTAAATCGGTAGGTTTCGGGGCAGAGGAGAACGTCTGGCCGGAAGCGTCTTATGGCCCGGACGATCTCCTTGCGGAACTCCCCAGTATCTTCCAGCTCCCCGTCGGGGTGACGAAGCATCACCACCTCCTTCACTCCCAGGGTGGATGCGGCCTCAAGCTGCTCCTTCTCCCTTAGGGCGGCCAGCCTCTGAGGCGTCATACCGGGGTCGTCGGTCCCCTTGCCGCCATCGGTGCACAGCACGTAGAACACCGACGCCCCTTCCGCTATCCATTTGGCGACGGTGCCGCCACACCAGCCCTCGCCGTCGTCGGGATGAGGTATGACCGCCAGAGCGGTCCCGGGCGTCTCCACCATCTGCATGCCTCCAAGCTCGTGGTCTTGTACACGACCAGTTACTCTGCTACAATCTAGCTCGGCTGTCAAGCCCTCGCCGTAGCCGCCTCTCCGTCCGAAGAGCATACTGCCCATTTCCCGCGGAGTCCAACCTTGATCATCCGTAACTATACCTGGGCCGATCTCTCCGCCCTAGCCGACCTCACTCGACGGATCCGAGAGGCAGGGGGGAGCGATAGCGCCATGAGCACGTCTTCCCTGAAAGAAGAGCTGGGCCAGCCGGGGCTGGCGCCCGAGGAAAACTGTACCCTTTTCGAGCACAAGGAAGCTCTGGTGGCCTACTCGGTCCTCCATCCAGAGCTTCGCATAGGCCGCGCGGTCCTGGAACTTGTCATACATCCCACCCACGCCGAGGGAGCCATTGAGGCTGAGGCGGTCAGGGCTGGCCTGGCCAGAGCAACGTCCCTGGAGGCCCGTGTACTACATATGTGCGTACACCCCTCGGAGTTCTGGGAGGAGCTGCTGAAGGGGAAGGGCTTCGCCTTGGTGCGGCGCTACTTGCTCATGCGCTGGAATGGAGAGGAAGTGTCCCCGGTGAATCTACGCGAGGGATTCGCTATCGAGACTTTTCGCACCGGAGACGAGGAGCGGCTGACCCAGGTACAGAACGCTTCCTTCGGTGGCAACTGGGGCTTCTGCCCGAATACGGTAGAAGAGGTAAGGTACCGAGCCGGCATGAGCATGTCAAGCCCGGAGGGGATCCTTTTCCTTGCCCACGGCGATGAAACCGCGGGATATTGCTGGACCTGCATAACGGGCGCCCCGGAAAATCCCATAGGGGTCATAGGAATGATTGGCATCGCTCCAGCCTATCGAGGCCAGGGCCTGAGCAGGCCCATACTTCTGGCAGGGATGGGGTATTTGCACTCCAGGGGCGTCAGCTCAATTAGGCTCGATGTAGACGGAGAGAATCAGCCCGCGATCGGTCTCTACACCTCGGTGGGTTTCAATAGGACAATGGAGCTTCACTGGTTTGAGGCCCGGCTGTCGGAGGGGGGAGACTGCTCAGAATGACCTTGGGAGTAGGGCCGGAACTCCGGTGGAGGGTTCGCAATGTTGGTGAAGAGGTTGGGTGTGGAGACTATCCGGTCCGGCGAGACTACCCCAGCCGACACGATGAGCTTGATAGCATCTTCCACGGCCATGTCGGTCGGAGTTACCCTGTCCTCGGGCATGATGACTAAAAAGCCTGAGGTGGGGACAGGAGCCGTGGGCATATACACCGCCAGCAGGGGCGTGCCATCCTGGTCCGTCATCCTGCCGGTGACCAGTCCGATGGACCTGAGACCATAGCCAGGAAAGTCGACCAGCACCACGCTGGTGTATTTGCCGTCGGACCCAATGGCACTGAATACCTCGGTCGCTTGCCGGGCCGCCCGGTATACACTGCTGATCACAGGTACCCGGTCCACCAAACTGTAGCCCAGCCGAATAAGCCTCCGTCCCAGCACATGGGCCGCAACCAGCCCGGCCAGATATACCAGGATTACGAGGGCAACGATTCCGAGGCCCGGTGGTACGGGGTCCATAAACTGCTCGAAGAAGGGGTCCAGCTTTGGGTCGAAGAAGTCGAATATGAACTTGAAAATCAGGACCGTGATACCCAGCGGGATTATGAACAGGACCCCGGCGACGAGGGTGGTCCTAAAGTGACCGCCTACGGGCTTTAACGTACTGCCTATCCAGGACATACGACCGCTACTCGCCGCTGACGCGGCAGACTTCGACTATCAGGCTCACAGGTACGAGCCTTCAGAGAGAGCTGTACAGGCCGCAGATCTCCGCTGCTACCAACTCCCAGCCCATCCCTTCGGCCCGCTCCCGGGCTGCCAGGCTCATGCTTTTTCGCAGCCCATTGTTGGAAAGGACCACCTCCAGGGAGTCGGCGAAGGGCTCCGGGCAACGCCACGACAGCAAGTAGCCCGTACGCCCGTGCTGGACCACCGCCGGCAGTCCTCCGACCCTCGACGCGACGACAGGTAGCCCACAGGCCAGGGCCTCAAGAGCCACCAGACCAAAGCTTTCGTAATAGGAAGGCACCGCGCAAACATCGGCGGCACTGTAATAAAGGGGTAGGTGGCGCTGGTCCACGACACCCACGAATTCCAGATTCTCCTCTATGCCCAGTTCGTGCGCCAGTCCCTTGAGGCGATTAACCTCCGTTTCACGTGCAAGGTCACCGCCTATTACCATTACCTTTAATGACTTCCGGTCCATTATAGCTGCACTGTGCAAAAGTAGGTCCAGCCCTTTGATGGGCTCTACCCGGCCTACGTAGAGCACAATCTTTTCGCCGTTCAACCCCAGCTCTCGCCGCGCCTCCCTCGCATCCAGTGGCCTGAAAAGGGAGAGGTCTACCCCGCATGGCACAACCTGGATCCGTTCCTCTGGAGCGCCATAAAGGCGCACCATGGCCTCCTTCTCATTCGGGCTTGATGCTACGATCAGCCGAGCCGAGGCCATGAGCTCACCCTCTATTCTTGATCTGAGGGGAGACTCCCCTTCCCCCGCCTTGGCCTGCATCTTTATCTGTGCCAGCGTGTGAAAGGTTACCACATGGGGTACGTCCCAGCTGGCGGATGCCTTACTTCCCACCCACCCCGAGAGCCAGTAGTGGGAATGCACCAGGTCGTAATCCCGGCCATCATCGTGGCTAAAGCGACGTAGCGCCTCCAGAAAAGTCTCCAAGTAGGAATGTAAGGTTCCAATCTCCGCCTCGGGAGGTCCCGCCTTGAGATGGACCACCCGTACGTTCGTGTCCAGCTCTTCGGCTTCACCCTCAGAGTGGCTGTGGCAGCGGGTAAAGATATCTACCTCTATTCCCATGCCCCCCAATTGTCTGGAGAGTTCCTTTACGTATACGTTCATGCCCCCGGCCTTGCCCTCACCCAGGACGGCCAGAGGACAGGTGTGCAGGCTGATCACTGCCACCTTGCTTACATTCAATTTCGCCTCACGAGCATGTGATACACGGTAGTATCCTTCGCGCCCAAATCGTACTTGTAGGGTTCGGCACCACGGAGAAAGTCGAAGTAGGCCAGGCCATCTTCGATGGCGCCCTTCACGCACAAAGCTTTCAGAAGCACCCCCACGCTGTAGTAGCCGTAAGCGGGGTCAAACCCACTGTTATAAAGAAACCTCGACTGACCATAGTCAAAACACAGGGCCGTGGCGACCCGCTCTTCTGAGATCTCGAGAAAGAACAGCTTAAGGATGCCGGCGCCGGCCATCTCCATGGCAATGTTCCTGAAGAACCGCTCTCTATCCTCGGTCAGAAAACGGTGCTTATCCTCCTTGCTATACCTCATGAGGCGAAAGAAGTCGGCAAGGCTCTTTTCAACCTCTACGGGGTCCGACACACTGTAATAACGGAACTTCTCCGCCGACGAGCAGAGGCGACGAAACTTGCGTCGCAGCTCATGGCGGTCCTTCTTGGATAGACCTTGCAGGTACGCGTCCCACGTGTCCGGTAGGCTCAGGCCCGGGGCCACGTCCTCCTCCTGCACGTCCACAGAGTAGCCGCGTTCCCTGGCCAGCTCCGGGAGGTACACCAGCGTGGGGGAGCTCTCCTGGAGGGAAAATAGCTCGATGGTTTCCCACTTCTCGCCGTCCAGGTGGTCTAACAACGTTGGATAAAACCGGGACTCCGCCCCGCGATACACCAGAAAGTCGCTGTAGTCGCACAGGTCCTGGCCACCGATGAAGGTTATTGTACCGTCTCGGCGTGCCAGGGGAGCTATTCCCTCAATGTCGTTCCCATTCTTCAGGCAGAGCAGGAGCATCTCCGAGCCCTGCCCAAACTGCTCCCACCATATTCTCTGCCATTCCGGGGTGGTAAACAACGTATCCACGGCGCTGGACGAGAGGAGTTGCCGCCACT
Organism: Dehalococcoidia bacterium; assembly: GCA_965247295.1. Lineage (GTDB taxonomy): Bacteria > Chloroflexota > Dehalococcoidia > Lucifugimonadales > JAGWBF01 > CBDFGQ01. The sequence goes on along the minus strand of CBDFGQ010000007.1, from coordinate 146,098 downwards.
GTTTCTCCGCTCCCTCGTAGGAATCGAGGCGGGTCAGGCGACTCAACTTACACCCCTCTGCAGTAGGGCCAGTAGCTCGCCCCTGCCGATGCCGCTCTTGGCGAAGGGCCCACGGATAGCCGAGGTCACGATATGGCTTCCCTTTGTCTTTACACCCCTCATGGACATGCAAAGATGCTCGGCCTCAATGATTACTACCGCCCCATCCGGCCTCAGCACCTCATGGATAGCGTCGGCGACCTGGCCGGTCATCCGCTCCTGTAGCTGGAGCCGCCGAGCGACCACTTCCAGTGCCCTTGCGAGCTTGCTTGCCCCGGCGATCTTGCCATCCGGTAGATAGCCCATGTGGGCCGTACCGACGAAGGGCAGCATGTGATGCTCACACATGGAGAAGAATGGCACATCCCGAACGATAACGATCTCATCCCGGCGGTCCTCTCCCTCGAAGATAGTGTCCAGGGCCGACCGGGGGTCCACTCCGATACCGGAGAACAGCTCACGATACATCTGGGCCACGCGCCGCGGGGTATCTCGCAGGCCCTCTCTACTTGGATCGTCACCTATGGCATGGAGAATCGTGGAAACAGCAGGCCGAATATCGCCCTCGTCAACCATCCAGCTGGCCTTCCTGGGAATCGGGCACCATCAGCGCCGCCTCTACCTCCTCTATATCGGGGCTTACCTCGACGATCTCCGACCGAAGGGCATCTGCCGCCAGTTCCGGGTCCTTGAGGCCTGTCCCAGTTATTATACACACAACACGCCGCTTGGCTAGGCTCAAGCCCCGCGACCTGAGCTTCATTAACCCGGCCAGAGAGGCGGCGGAGGCAGGCTCGCAGAAGATACCCTCATGGGTGGCGAGGAGCCTGTAGGCGGCGAGTATTTCCTCATCGCTGACCGTCTCTATCACGCCCCCTGACTCGTCTCTGGCAGCCAGGGCGCCCTTCCAGCTGGCAGGATTTCCTATACGAATGGCCGAGGCAACGGTCGTGGGACTGGCGACGGGATGGCCCAACACGATAGGGGCGGCCCCCTCGGCCTGGAAGCCCATCATGCTGGGAGTCTGGCGGGCAAAGCCAAGGTCATGATACTCTACGAAGCCCCTCCAGTAAGCCGTAATGTTCCCCGCATTGCCTACGGGGATGAAGACGTAGTCCGGGGCATCCCCCAGAGATTCTACGATTTCGAAGGCAGCCGTCTTCTGCCCTTCCAGCCTGTAGGGATTTACCGAGTTCACCAACGTTACGGGATGGCGCTGGGTATAGGTACGCACGACACTAAGCGCCTGGTCAAAGGAGCCGTTAACGGCCACAACCTTAGCGCCATAGGCCATGGCTTGAGCCAGCTTCCCTGTGGCCACGTCTCCCTTGGGCACCAGTACCATGGTGGAAATGTTACAGCGGCCACCGTAGGCCGCTGCGGATGCACTCGTATTACCCGTGGACGCACACATTATGGCCTTGCTCCCCGCCTCCAGGGCCTTGGCCGTGGCAACCACCATTCCCCTATCTTTAAATGACCCCGTAGGGTTACAACCCTCCAGCTTAAAATAGAGTTCGTCGCAGTCCAGCTCCTTCCCCAGTCTGCTGGAAATGACAAGGGGGGTGTTGCCCTCCCCAAGGGTTATCATGGGAGTGGCACTATTGACGGGCAGATAACGCTTATACTTTTCTAAAATTCCATGGCCCATAATATCTCCATCTGCCGGAGGGGTTAATGATCTGCGGCGTAACCCCAAATTTCAATGGTCGGGCCACTCTTCTATGCGTACCAAATTATCGACCTGCCGGACCACATCCAGGCCTTCCATATGCTTGAGGGAACGCTGCATCGCGTCCTCTCGTGCAGGATGGGTCGTTACCACGATCTCCGCCGACTGGGTCATCGGGTCCGTGTCCTTCTGGATTACCGACGCGATGCTGATATTGTGCTCCCCGAGGACCGCTCCTATCTGAGCCAGGACTCCGGCCCTGTCGGCCACATTCAACCGCAAATAAAATCGGCTCTCCAGACCAGCCATGGTCCCGATGGAAAGGGAACAGCTGAGCCTCGGTGGAGATCCAGGCCTGCTCCCACAACCAAGCTTCCTGGCTATCTCTACCACGTCGCCCATCACGGCACTGGTGGTTGGTTCCCGACCCGCGCCCAGGCCGTGAAACAGTACCCGGCCCATAGGGTCGCCTTCTACCTCGACCGCATTATACACCCCATCCACTTTGGCCAGCATGTGGTCCTCTGGAATGAGACAGGGGTGGACTCTGACCCAGATTGTTTCCCCTTCGCGCCCAGCTATGGCCAGCAGCTTGATAGCATAGCCCAACTCATGGGCATAGCGGAAGTCCCGGCTCCGCAGGCGAGAGATCCCCTCCCGGTACACGTCGTCGGCGTCGATCCTGAAGTGAAAGGCGAGGGTCGCCAGAATTGCCAGCTTGTAGGCCGCGTCTGTTCCGTCTATATCGTTGGCGGGGTCGGCCTCGGCGTAACCCTTCTCCTGCGCCTCTTTCAGGGCGTCGGCAAAGTCTATCCTATCCCTGTCCATCCGGGTGAGGATGTAGTTAGTGGTGCCGTTGATAATGGCGTGGATCGAACGTATGTCGTTAGCCAGGAGGTCCTGCGTAAGGGGGCCAACTATAGGAATACCGCCACCGACGCTGGCCTCGAATAGCAGGTGAACCCCCTTTGATGCGGCGAGGCGTATAAGCTCGGTGCCGTGCTTGGCCATGACCTCCTTGTTGGCGGTGACCACATGCTTACCCCTGGTGAGGGCTTCCTTGATATAGTGGACCGCCGGTTCCTCACCCCCGATTACCTCCACCACTAAATTTATCTCGGGGTCGGCGAGAATCTCTGAGGCGTCGGTAGTCACCAGGCCCGGCGGCACCGATAGGGTGCGACGCCTGGCCGCATCTCTAATCAGCACCTTCTTCAGGCTGAGGGGACAATTCAACTTCCGCGCCAAGGAGCTAGGGGGGTCCAGCAGGGCAAGGGCTACCCCTCCACCAACTACGCCAAGGCCCATAAGGCCGACCCCGATTTCTGGGGGACCTTCCAACTGCGCTTAGCCCCGGCCGGCCGGCGTTGGGGTAGCGGGCGGAGCGGCCTCCCTGACCTTCTTGAGCACCCAGCTATAGATTTCGCTGTCGAAGTTGACCTCCATCCACCCCTCATCACCCCCTATCCGACTCTTTTCTTGAAGCCAGTTCTTAAGGACCGTGTCCTTGAGCCGCTCCCTCATGATGTCCGATATCTCCCGGGCTTCAGGACCGCCCGTCACCTTAAGGAAATAGGTCCCTTCCTGAGAAAAGATTCCGCCACTTATCTGGGAGTGGGGGAGGGGCTCAATATCCTCGGAGCCGAATAGGTGGCCATCCAGGTCAAGGAAGGCGCCTTTGGGCACCCAGCCCACGTAACCTTTGCGGTCAGAGTACCTTCGGTCCGTATTTACTTGCCGGGCCACGGCGGCGAAGTCCTCTTCCTTGAGGAGCTTGGCCACATCTTCGGGTAAAATGTTAACACGCTCCGCGCCCGCCTGTTGTATGCCCGATGGGAGCTTTATCCAATGGAGCTCCACCTGCTCGGCTATGGACGGGATCTGCTCACCCAGTCTCTCCCGCATCTGGATCCTGTACAGACCTTCCTCCACAATCTGCTTGTGATCGCCTTCCGATAGGTGACTCCTGGTCAAAAAGGACAGGTAATTCTCCCTGAATTCTCGCTCGACCTGGCCCGACGGCGCCTCCTGGTCCTCCGGTATCTCGGGATAAAACATCTGCGCCAACCTGGCTTCGATGTCGCCCTCAGAAACGTGTAGGTTGTACTCGGAAGCGAAGCGGCGAATGATCTCAGCCTCGGCCATGTCCATAAGCACCTCAAACGGTGCTTTCCCCAGGTCAAAGGGCTGACCCAAGGCTACGGCGGCCGACTGGAGCATCCGGGTCCTTTTTACCAGGTCCCCCTGGGTATAACGGGTATCCCCTACACGGGCCGCTAGCACTTTGGGTGGCGCGATAAACTCGATGTAGTATCCAAAACTCACTATTCCCACAACAATGAGAAGGATCACTACCCCAACGGTGACCACAATGCGCTGCCGCCGCCGCGTCCTCTCGTCACGAGGTCGCTGCATCCGACGATCGCCGCGCTGTGCCTTTCCACCGCGCATCCTTCGATCGGAGGGCTGCTGCGGAGGAGTGTGTCTATTCCGCGAGGATGTCATGCCGATAACCCCTGGGCTCCATCTGGCTGTACGGAGGGATAAGTGAGATAAAAAGAAGGGGGACTGGCTACCAAAACTCGCTCGGGTCAGCCTTCCGTTGGTTTGGGCTCGCCTACACCGTCATGCGGATATGGGCCGGTGTAAAGGGTAACAGGGCCAGGTGCCTGGCCCGTTTAATTGCCAGGGACAGGTCACGCTGGTGCGGCGCACAGACGCCCGTCTTTCTCCTCGGCTCTATCTTGCACCTATCTGAAATGAATCTTCGGAAGCCGCCAGTTTGCTTGTAATCGATAACCTTTGATTTCTCCACGCAGAACTGACACACCCTGCGCCTGTGCACGAATCGGCCCCTGCCGCGCGGCCTTCCGGTTCCTCCTTTGTTATCCCTACGTGTGCGGCTTACCATGGCAGAAGTCTCACCTCCGAAAGTGTAACGAATCTAGAAAGGAAGGTCATTGGCTTCCAATTCGGTACCCCCGGGCTGCTCCATATCAGCGGGAATCTCCTCCCCCTTGGCGCCGGCGGTATCTATAAACCGGACATCGTTGGCAGTGATCTCATTGACAAAGCGCGTTTCGCCCTCGCGCGTCTCGTAGGTGCGGCTCCGCAGCCTCCCTTCCACGTAGACCTTACGGCCCCTGGAAAGGTACTGATTGCAGGTCTCCGCCAGCCTGCCCCACGCAGAAACCCTGAACCATTCCGTCTCTTCCCGGCTCTCACCTTCGGCCGTCGTATACTTGTAGTTGGTGGCGACGGTGAAATTGGTTACCGCCTGGCCGTTGGGTGTGTACCGCATCTCCGGGTCCCTCCCCAGGTTCCCGATGACCATCATCTTGTTCATTGTCATGGCTCAGCCTTCCCTCTCCCGCGGTTCCTCGTCATCCGGTGCCGGGGCATCCACAGTCTGGGGTTCAGACGTAACAGCATCTTCGTCGGCCTCGGGCTCCTCTACCTCGGCAACTATCGTCTCAGCCGATTCCGGCTCTTCCACCGCTACCGCCGATGGGGCCTCGGGCTCCTCTACCTCGTCAACTATCGTCTCAGCCGATTCCGGCTCTTCCACCTCTATCGCAGACGGGGCCTCGGGCTCCTCGATCTCGGCAACTATCGTCTCAGCCGATTCCGGCTCTTCCACCTCTACCGCCGATGGGGCCTCGGGCTCCTCTACCTCGGCAACTATCGTCTCAGCCGATTCCGGCTCTTCCACCTCTACCGCCGACGGAGCCTCGGGCTCCTTTACCTCGGCAACTATCGTCTCAGCCGATTCCGGCTCTTCCACCTCTACCGCCGATGGGGCCTCGGGTTCCTCTACCTCGTCAACTATCGTCTCAGCCGATTCCGGCTCTTCCACCTCTACCGCAGACGGGGCCTCGGGCTCCTCTATCTCGGCAACTATCGTCTCTACCTCACCCGATTCCACCACCTCGGAGACGGACGCTTCCGCCTCTCCCATCTCCGCCGCCACTACCTCAGGGGTCTCAGATTCCGCGGCCACCGCAGCCTGGGACGCTTCCTCTACCACGGCCTCCGCGGATTCAGGTACCGCCTCTTCAGCCGCCACAACCCCACTCACTCCGGCCTCTTGCACCTCGGCCACAGCAACTGCCTGGGCCGGCGCCGGTTTAGGTGGGGGAGGCCCGGACCTCACCACAAGGTATCTAAGGACGTTCTCCGAAAGCCTCAGGTAAGATTCCAGTTCTCGTGGGACGAGAGTGTCGGTGCTGAACCGTGTCAGGAGATAGTTGCCCTCCAGAAAGGTCTGCCCAGCCTTCCTAATGGGATATGCCAGCCTCCTCGTTCCCCACTGCTCCTCTTGGGTGATCTCTCCCCCGTGCTCAGATACTACTTGCTTGATCTGATCCCAGGCGCCGGAGGATTCCTCCGGTGACATTATGGGACTTAAGACGACTACAACCTCGTAATGACGCAAGCTGGGCTCCTCTGACAATCTATTATGGAGTGATTATAACACTCTGTCAGACAGATGCTCAACACTAAGCACGTTCCACGGCCTGCCTCTGACTATACAAAGCCCTAAACTCCTCAGTCTTTTGGAACTCTCCCAGTTCACTCTTCAGCCTTTTATGGGTACGGTTCACCAGGATGATAGGAATGGCCTTGAACTGTTGGTGGACGGTCTTAAAGAGGGGCCTACCGGAGTATCCCTGGTCAGCCATCAGGTACCTAGGCAGGAAGCGGCTGTAGGTACGGCGGGCCTCGGAGAGCAGATTGGTGGCCCGAGTCACGTCACTCGTATTGCCTGGGGTAACATTGGCGGCGATTGGCAACTCAAACTCGCAGTCCACGAGCAGGTGCAGTTTCCACCCCAAGACGAATTCCTTTTTGCCATGCGTGTTGTTCTTGACCGACCACTTGGCCTCGGGGTCCGAGGGCTTAGGCTTCCCGCCATTAACCCAACCCTTCAGAGTCGTGCTATCTATGGCAACCCGCTTGCCGAATCCTGGCAACGTAGCGTAGTGCTTACGAACCAGCGCTCGGGAGACGTCTTTGACCAGCGGCAGGTACTTTCGGTGAGCCAGCTTTGCGAAGAACCGGCTGAATGTGGACTTGTGGGGGATAGCTTCAGGAGAGGATATACCACAGGCTTCAGCTACAAACGGGTTGTTCTCCAGGGTACGGATGAGGGCTGCGGTAGAGGACAGTCCCATGACGTATTTGGCAATGAAACAGTGCCAAAGGACTCTAACCGGATAGCCTTTTTGCCCGCGCCGAATAGGGCCGATGAGCGCTCCAATCAGTGGATCGTCATCAAGCCCATCAAAGACAGCCCGCAACTCCCCGACGATGGGTGGAAGTTGCCGAGCCTCGGCGGATATGGTAAGCTGGAGGTAGGCTATCGGGAAGATTGCACCTTCCTGGTTGGCTCAGAAGGCTCAGGTACTGTTGGTGCCTGAGCCCTCGTCTTTGTTAGAACAATCGTACTACGAAACCCGCTAAACGTCAACTGTTTTGGCCGCATTATCGTTACCAATCCTTTGGCAGTTGTTACGGTATACGTTGCACTCGTTAGGGGATACAAGTGCGAAGGTGTATTCGTACCGCAGTTGACGGCGGGTTCCTCCCGCCTAGATAATATAGACACCCCATGGGACGCCTCCTTTGGGTGGTGGGCCAGGAGGGATTCGAACCCTCGGTATCCCGATTCAGAGTCGGGTGCTTTGCCAAGCTTAGCTACTGGCCCACTCAGGTGTGTAGCTGCCAGGGACTGGCCTCAAGAACGAGTCCCTGGCAGTTTCTTTTTTACAAACAAAAAAGGGAAGCGCAGTAGGCTAGCTGCCTTGCGCTCCCCTCGTTTCTCTCTCTCTAGAAGGGAGGATTATATTCAGTTTTCTAGGCTGTTTAGTCTAGGCGGAGGGATTATACCAGAATGGTGCAACGCGGTCAACACTGAGGGTCCAGGCCGGGCACAGGAAAACGGGATACCAGCGTGTCCACTTCTTCCCTGACATCATTCTCAACCCGTTGGTCCCCTATAGAGGACAGCAGCCTAGAGATCAGGCCCGCTACCCGTTTCATCTCCACACCCATGAAGCCCCTACTGGTGACGGCCGGCGTACCGAGGCGGAGCCCGCTGGCTATGCGCGGAGGGCGTGTGTCGTAGGGAATGGCGTTTTTATTGACTACGACGTTTACCCGCTCCAGGGCAGCTTCGGCATCCTGACCGGTGATGCCCAGAGGCGTGAGGTCCACCAGCAGTAGATGGTTGTCGGTCCCGCCCGAGACAATGCGAAGTCCCGCATCCGCCAGCGCTTGGGCCAGGGTGCGGGCGTTTTCTACCGTCTGCCTCTGGTAGGCGACAAATTCGGACCTCATGGCCTCGCCGAAGCAGACAGCTTTGGCGGCGATTATATGCATAAAAGGCCCTCCCTGGGTCACAGGGAAAACGGCCCGGTCGATCTTTTGCCCAAGCTCCTCGCTGCAGAGGATCAGGCCGCCGCGAGGGCCCCTGAGGGTCTTCTGGGTGGTGGATGTCACCACCTGGGCATGGGGAAAGCAGGAGGGATGTACTCCTGCGGCAATAAGCCCCGCAATATGGGCCATGTCCACCATGAGGACGGCACCCACATCATCGGCTATGTCGCGGAAGCGGGCGAAGTCCACCGTGCGCGGATACGCCGTGTAGCCAGCGACGATGAGCGCCGGCATGTGCGTCCTGGCCAGAGTTCGCACCTCCTCGTAGTCGATAGTCTCCGTTTCCCGGTCCACGCCATAGGCTACGAAGTTGTAGAGCTTCCCCGAGAAGTTCACCGGGCTTCCGTGGGTGAGGTGGCCACCCTGGTCGAGGCGCATCCCCATCACCGTATTCCCGGGCTCGAGGAGGGCGAAGTAGGCGGCCATATTGGCCTGGGCCCCGCTGTGAGGCTGCACATTGGCATGCTCGGCCTTGAAGAGGACTTTGGCCCTATCCATAGCCAGGCGCTCCACGATATCAACGTACTGGCAGCCACCGTAATATCTCTTGCCGGGGTAGCCCTCGGCGTACTTGTTGTTCATCACCGAGGCCTGGGCCTGAAGCACACCCCGGCTCGCGTAGTTCTCTGAGGCAACCAGCACGATGCTCCTTCGCTGGCGCTCGTTCTCCATTTGGATAGCCTGATCGACCTCCGGGTCCCACTCCGCCAGAGTCACCTTGGCCCCCTTCTCACGCACCTACACCCGTCTATCGTAGAGACCACGAGCCCAATCCCACCACCTTGCCGCTTTCGATGAGCCTGTAATTGAGGGCGCTGGTCCAGTCCGGATCACGAGCAGTAGTCTAGACTCCCCACGCCTGAGTGTCAACGATGCCGGCGCGGGGAATGTCCGTGTCATGGAACGCATATGGGAGTCAGTCAGAGGCACTCCCGATTCGCACCCACGGGGCCGAAGGTGGCATAAGGTTGACAACCATACCTACCGCGGTAATTATTAACTTGGTAAGGAGATCCTTCCGCCTTCTGAGTCCGAAGGGGAGCCGTATTAGTGGCGCCTAATTTCAGACCGACACCATTTCATCGAGTCACCCTCCTGCTCATAGCGGTGATGTTGGCCCTGGGCACGGTTGGAACCGCGCTGGCGGGCGCCGGGTTTAAGCCAAGCGCGCAGGAGCGCCACGGGCTGGTGGCGGAGGTGGACGGGATGATCAACCCCGTAACCCAAAGGTTTATCTCACGGGCCATAAAAAAGGGGGAAAAAGACGGGGCAGAAATCGTGATTATCAAGCTGGATACCCTTGGCGGCCTGCTGAGTTCCACCGAGAAGATAGTAAAGGACCTCCTCAGTGACCGGGTCATCACTGTGGTATACGTATATCCCCCAGGAGGCGGTGCTACCTCTGCGGGCACGTTCATTACCGCCGCGGCTAATGTCGCCGTTATGGCCCCTGCCACCAACATTGGCGCGGCGGCTCCGGTGAGCTCGGGTGGAGAAGACATCGAGGATACCTTGAAAAGCAAGGTGGTCCAGCACACCCTGGCATTGATGCGGGGCATAGCTGAGGAACGCGGTAGGAACGCGGAGGCGCTACAGGACACGGTGACCGAGCCCGAGCCCAAATCCTACGATGCTGAGCAGGCGGTGGAGCTGCGAGTGGTGGACTTCATAGCCAAGAATATGGACGACCTGCTGGAGCAGTTAGATGGTAGGACAGTGGAGACGGCGTCATGGACTCGGACGCTGAATACCCGGGACCTGCACCTCCGGGAAATAAACATGACCGTCATCGAGAAGTTCCTCTTCTTCCTTGCCGACCCCAACGTCTCCTTCCTGCTCCTCTCTCTAGGCGGCCTGGGGCTCGTGATCGAGTTCTTTAACCCGGGCATCATCTTTCCCGGTGTGATCGGGGTGATCCTCCTGATCCTCGCCTTCGTCAGCCTGGGCAATCTGCCCGTCAACTGGGCCGCGGCAGGCTTTATTCTCCTTGCCGGGGCGCTTGTGGTAGCAGAACTGTTCGTGGCGGGCTTCGGGATACTGGGTATAGCCGCCATAGTGAGCTTCGTCCTGGGGGGGCTGCTACTGTTCTCCAGCTTCGGCACGCCGTCACCGACCCTCCCCTCCGTCCGGGTAAGTCTTTGGCTGCTGGGCTCCCTGTCCGGGGCGTTCACCCTGTTTGGTATCTGGTTCATCCGCACGGCAGTCCAGTCGCGGCGCACCGAAGTTCGGCCGGAGCCGGTCCCGTCGCCCTTGATAGGGATCGTGGGCACGGCCAATACGGACCTGACGCCCCGGGGGACGGTGCAGGTGGAGAGCGAAGTGTGGACAGCGGTTAGCGAAGATGGTAACGTTATCGAATCGGGCGAAAGGGTCAGGGTGCTAAAGGTGGAAGGCAACATCCTGACTGTGGCTCGGGTCGAAGACCAGACGGCCTAGGGTACTATCCAACACCAGGTCTCAGGAGGTCTCCATGGCAGTAGGAATTGTGGTGGTCAAACAGTATGAGAAAATGGTGGTCTTAAAGTGGGGGAACCACGACCGCACTCCCGGCGCTGGCTTGCGTATTGTGATTCCCATTATGGAGACCGGGCGCATCATCGACCTGCGAGAAAGGGTCCGGCGCGTACCCACACAGAAGTACATCACCGCCGACAACGTGGTGGTGGACATGGACTTTGTGATCTACATGAGGATCCTGGAGGCGGAGGCCGAGAAAGCGGTACTGAACGTGGAAAACGTCGAAGCCGCCGTCATCAACCTGGCGGTGGCGAACCTGAGGTCTGTCATCGGCTCCACGACTCTGGCGCAGGCCCTGGCCGAGCGGGAGAGGATCACGAGCACCCTCCAAGTGCAGCTGGATGCGGAGACGGGGCGCTGGGGAGTGAAGGTGACCCAGGTGGCCATAAACGAGATCGACCCTCCGCCGGGGGTGAAGGCTGCCATGGAGCGGGAGAAGTCCGCGGCGGCCATCAAGACGGCGGATATCACGGAGTCCGAGGGACAGCGCCAGGCCGAGATCAACCGGGCCGAGGGGGAGAAACAGGCTTCCATCCTCAAGGCCGAGGGTGACCGTCAGGCGGAGATACTGCAGGCCGAAGGCGATCAGCAGGCGGCGGTGCTCAGGGCCGAGGGATTCAGCACGGCTCTCGACAGGATCTATCAGGTGGCCAATACGGTGGACGTCAAGACCATGAGCCTCCAGTACTTCGAAACCCTAAAGTCCCTGGGCAGCAGCCCGTCCACAAAGTTCATCTTCCCCATGGAGTTCACCTCCATGCTCCAGCCCTTCCTGGGACTTGGTGGAGGCAAGAGTCAGGGGGACAGTAAATCCTAGCATCCCTTCCCTCTCGGTGGGAGAAGGTTGGGATGGGAGCGAAATCACCCCCTCTCTGACTCTCCCCCATCAATGGGGAGAGAAGTCCCTTCCCCCTGGATGAGAAAAGGCCGCGTAGGGGGAGACAGTTACATCCCCCTCGATGGGGGAAGGTTTAGGATGGGGGTGCCCCCCTGGAGGGGCGCTACAGCGGTTCAGGTTGGATGAGGCCGTAGTCGCCGACGCGGCGTTTGTACAACAAGCTGTACTGGTCGGTCTCTTGGTTGAGAAACAGGAAGAAGTCGTGGCCCAGCAGCTCCATCTGAAAGGCCGCCTCGTCCATGGTCATGGGCTTGACCGGAAAGCGCTTTACCCTCACGGGCGTGCCATTGGCCTCATAGAACTCATCGACTGTAGGGCCATCCCCATCAATTTCAGGCGTTAACCCGAGCGACCTGATCGATGTGTCCTTGCCGGCCTTTTTTGCCTGCTGGCTCTTGTAAACCTTCCCCTTGTAGCGCTCCACCCTTCGGTCCATCACATTGGTAACGGAATCCACGGCCGCCACGGCGTTGGCACCCCGCTCTTCAGCCCTGAGAAAGGTACCGCCGATATCGAGAGTAACCTGCACCACTACCCTCTGGTCCTGGACCCTGGTGTTCTCACGGGCCAGCTCGACGGTGGCCGTGGTGATGCCCGGAAGATGTCGACTCAGCTTGTTAACCTTTCGGGTAATGTAGTCCCGGCTCTTCTCATTCAGCTCTAGATTACGGGCGTGTATCTCCAGCTCCATGGCAATACACCTCTCAGCGGGACTCTACGCCTTGATTTTAAACCGGGGCCAGCTTTCGGAGCAAGGATATGGTTATGTACGGGGCGCCGAGGTTGAGCGGAGGCGCCCGGAGAGGAGCTTCGGTACCACGATCTGCCCCTCCTCGGGTATGCCCAGTAAATCGGTCCGATTTTCATCGTGCAAACAGGCGGTATAGGCGGCAAGAAGGGCATCGCACCCGTCGTGGTTCACGTCCAGCGTGCACCAGTCCAGCCCATCGATCACCTGGGGCAGCCTTTCTTTGAGGAAGGCCAGACCCCGGGCTGTATTCTTGGGTGGCATCTTGTCGCCGAAGAGGACTACCTTCGTCGCGTAGGGGTATACCTCTATCACCTGGTATCCCTTCTGCACGAGGTCGCGATGGAGCTCCATTCCACGGTATATCAGGGTCTTGATGATCGATCTCTTGGTGGTGAAAAAGCAGCCGATGTGCATCTGCGCCAACTCTTGCTCGGAGGAACGGCCCTTCGTGGCGAGGGAGGGAGAGCAGTCATGACTTTCCTCCAGGCAGTCGAGGCCGAGGGGAAGGGACAGCGGGGCGTCAATTGCTATCAAGGATGGCTGGTAAACTTTAAGGATGCCCCATAACTCATCAAAGGTCCTAAAGCGGTCCAGGTGGGCCAGTTTGGCACCATTATCCAGCAGGGCGCAAACGCTATCACGTCTTGATGATGCACTGAGATCGATGCCCAAGAACGACATGGAAGCCCCCCACGTTTATGTTTTGGCCGACACCATAATAGCCGGAAGCTGAGCTAGGTCAGCTCGCAGACCCCGCAAGTGTACCGAGGACAGGCCCAGGAATATCGGTGCTCAATTCCGCTCGCCGGAGGGAAGTCAGCCCGCTATGAGCTTGTCGATGGAGGCCCCCATCGCCAGGGGACGGTCGCCGTCCAAAATCTCCAGAGCTGCCGAGTACGGCTCCATCCTGCCCCCTCTCACATCCTCCAGAAGGGCGCTCAATGTCACATCGCGGGAGATTAGCACCTTCAGCCTGCGGCCTAGCTCTTCTTCGATCGCCCCCAGGAACTCTTCACCTCTGCGGTCCTGTCGTCTCCGTTCCAGTCCCGAGGTCCGTTCAAGGTGATCTCGGTGGCGTAGCACTTCGCCGTAAAGCTCCTCTACGCCTTCATTCTTTTGGGCTTGAGTAGTGAGGACAGGAGTATCCCACTCCCCAGGATCCATGGCCATACTGAGCATGGAGTTGATGGCCACCACCATCTGGTCCGCCCCCTCTCTATCGGCCTTATTCACCACGAATATATCGGCTATCTCCATGAGGCCGGCTTTGAGGGCCTGTATTACATCGCCGGCCTCGGGGACGAGGGTAACGATCACCGTATCCGCGACGCCCATGATACCCAGCTCGGTCTGGCCCACACCCACCGTCTCCACCAATACAACGTCTTTGCCCGAAGCATCCATGATGCGAACCGCCCCTGCTATCACTCTCGGAACTCCACCAGTACCCCCGCGCGTGGCCATGCTCCGTATGAAGACGCCCGGGTCCACGTAATGACGCCTCATCCTTATCCTGTCGCCCAGAAAGGCACCGCCGCTAGAAGGACTAGAGGGGTCCACTGCGATAATGCCCACCGAGAGCCCACGGCCGCGCATTAGCTCTGCCAGACGGTCAACTATGGTGCTCTTGCCCACCCCCGGCGGTCCGGTGATTCCTACGCAGTAGGCCGTTCCGGTGTGAGGGTGGACTTGCGCCATCAGCTCCGCGCCGCGCCGGTCTCCCGTTTCTACCAGGGATATGAGGCGCGAGATAGCCCGCTGGTCTCCCTCCAGGAGCCGTTTGACAGTCTGGTCCATGGAGAAGGGGTCCTAAAAGCCGATAATTCCCAGGCCAATGTACCACCTCCTCGTAATTGTAGTCAAGAACAAAATGATGAAGGGAAAGGGTCGTGGGCGCACGATAAATTAACAGGAATCCCGCCCAATCGGCAAGGTGTGGCAGGGCGTTTTACACCGCCACCATGTGTCGGCCATGTCCTAGATTAGTAAAATACCTCGGCAGGGCGGGTCTGTTAAACTCGTTATCGTGAAAGTGAACTGATCTTGCGAATATAGCCCCTCCTAAATGCAGGTTGACCCAAGGCCCAAACCAAGCTCTGCAACGTGACAAACTTTGCACAACTGGCGTTGACTGGAAATCGACCGATGTGATATGCTGTCCCTAGACAGATCGGTTATGTCAGGGGAGCGCGTTTCGCGCCCTGTGAAAGGAGTGTCAGTATGCTTCAGGTTTCTTCTCCTGCGCTGGAGAAATTGAAGGAGGTCATGCAGGAACAGGGGGAGGACGGCGGTGCCCTCCGGGTCATCGCGGTCCCAGGTGAGCACGGCGGGGTCCAATACATGATGACCATGGAGAAAGAGGTCCAGAAGGACGATACAACCCTGGACCTGGACGGAGTCAAGTTCCTGATGGACTCGGATAGCGAGCCCTTCCTGGATGGGGCTACCATTGACTATGTGGAGGAGCTCACCAGGGTGGGATTTGTCATCAACAACCCCGCCTACGCTTCGGGCTGCGGGGGCGGCGGCGGAGGATGCGGGTGCGGCGCCGGGGGCGGTGGTGGGGGCGGATGCGGCAGCGAGGGCGATAGCGAGGACGGCGGCGGGGGATGCGGGTGCGGCGCCGGAGGCTGTGGAGGACACTAACCGGGAATCACCCCGACCACGCACTCAAGGCTAAGACAGGTTATTCTAAAGGGCCCCGCCAGTTCGGGGCCCTTTGATTTGATGTGCACGGGGAGCGGACCACGATTCAGGGCGGCGGCACGGGCACGCGGCCCGCTGGGAGTTAGGCATGAATTTCGGGCTGTTTATGATGCCTTTGCATCCCCCGAGGCGGTCCTTCGCGGACTCCTACGACAGGGACATAGAGCTTATCGTCCAGGCGGACCGCCTGGGCTACCACGAAGCGTGGATAGGCGAGCACATAACGGAGGTTTGGGAGAACGCCCCGGTTCCAGAGCTCCTGATCGCCAAGGCCCTGGCCCTGACCGATAGGATCATCCTGGCTACGGGAGTCACCCTTCTGCCCCTGCACCATCCCGTGGACACGGCCCACCGCATCGCCATGCTGGACCACCTGGCACGGGGCCGTTTCTACTGGGGCATAGGGACTCGCTCCATTGCCACGGACCTGGACCTCTACGGCCTGGACTCCCACGATATGGACGCCGTTCGCGAGCAGGGCAAGGAGGCCCTGGAGGTCATCCTGGGGCTGTGGGCCGCCGAGGACGGCCATTACGGGTACGAAGGCAAGTACTACCAGGTACATGCCCCCGAGGCGCCGCCGGAGCTGGAACGGCGGCTGTACTACCGGCCCTATCAGCAACCCCATCCGCCCATTGGGGTGGCGGCCACCACGCCGAGGTCGGACACCATACGCATGGCGGGAGAGATGGGCTGGATGCCGATGAGCAGCTCAAACCTCCTGCCGCATGACCTCCAGGCACACTGGGAGATGGTGACTGAGGGCGCCGCCGATGCGGGAAGGGTGGCGGACAGGGGCCAGTGGCGCATCGCCCGGGACGTGTATGTAGGCGAGACACCCGAGGCGGCGCGGGAAGAGGCCAGGATAGTGCTGGGGCGGCCCTTCGACGAGCACCAGTGGATCAACCGCAAAGTCGCGGGAATGATGGGGGCCCTCAAGCTCGACAAGTCCATGCCCGACGAAGCCGTCAACGTCGACTACATGATGGAGAACATCTGGATCGTCGGCGATCCCCAGGAGTGCGCCGACAAGATCAGGAAACTCTACCACGATGTGGGAGGATTTGGCACGGTGCTGGCCATTACCCACGACCCCGACGACCATTCACTCATGCAGCGCTCCCTCAGACTGCTGGCGGAGGAGGTCGGGCCCATGGTGAAGGACCTGGCGTAGCCCTGGCGGCCAGCCCGGGACGCTGTTTAGAGCTCCAGTGCCTCGGCCAGACGACGCTTGTGGTAGCCATGTCGAAAACCGGCTTGCACCCGCCCACATTGTCGGGCGCAGTCGAAGTTCAATCTCCATAGTCCTCTGCTCGGACCTCCCCAATCCCAGACCCACCCATTGCCAGCGATATGAATGTGTCCATTCTGCTCCCGAATCCGGGTGGCGTTAAAGGAAAACTTGGTACGGCGCGCCGCCACGGAGGAGAGCCGCTAGATGCTACAATTGTCATAAACAGTCATGCGCGAGCCGGGACGTGGAGGGAACCGCTAGCAAAGAATGGCCAACGGAGACTTTAGGCCCACGGGCAGCAAGGAAGAGCCCACACGCACCGGCGCCTTCCGTCTACATACATTCTCCGCCCTCAGGATCAAGGACTACCGCTACCTGTGGACCGCAAACTTATTTAGCGGCACGGCCAACTGGGTCCAGCAGGTCACCCTGGCGCTGCTGGTGGCCGATGTCACGGACTCGTCTCCCTTCTGGGTAGCGACCGTGCTGGGTATTAGGGCACTGCCGGTCCTGCTGGTGGGTCCACTGGCCGGTGTCGCGGTGGACAGGCTGGACAGGAAGGCGTTGTTCATCTTCACCCAACTCTTCCTGGTCATCACCGCCTTCGCCTTCTCCCTCGGTGTGAGCCTCGGCGAGGTAAACGAGTACCACGCCCTACTCTTCAGCTTCCTGCTGGGACTGGACATGTCCATCAACCAGCCGGTTCGCCAGTCCCTTATAGCAAACGTTGTATCCAGGGAGGAGCTGACCAACGCCATAGCACTACAGAATTCGGCCAGCACCCTAATCAGGGTCATCGCTCCGGCCCTGGGAATAGCCCTGATCACTCCCTTAGGTTTGGCGGGCAACTTCTTTATTCAGGCGGGGGCCTACCTCGCCGCGCTGCTGGCCATCATACCCATGAGGACACCCTACCGGGGAGGCCACGGCAAAGGACACCTCGGTGGCCAGCAACTTCATGGAGGGTCTCAGGTACATCCGCACCGACGTTATCCTGCTGCTCCTCATAGTGTTGATAATCCTACCCTCCGTGATCGTCCACTCCACCGAGTACCTGCTCGTGATATTCGCCAAAGATCTCCTCGAAGGGAACGGGAAAGTGGTGCTGGGCGTGCTGTACGTGTCCATAGGAGTTGGCTCCCTGGTGGGGACCTTTCTTATGGCATCACTCGGCGATTTTAAGTCACGAGGCCTGGCCTGTATGGCCTCTATTCTCATTGTGACCATCCTGCTCACCCTATTCGGCCTGTCTTCCCATCTGGTGCTCTCGGCGGCGCTGATCGGGCTCCTGGGCACGTTTAACATGATATACCGCATCTCCAACAACGCCCTGGTCCAGTCGCGGATACCGGACGAACTCCGTGGCAGGATCACAAGCATTTACTTCATAGACCACGGAGTCCAGCCCATCGGCATACCCCTGCTGGGGCTGCTGGCGGTGGGCCTGGGTACGGGAAACGCGGTGGCGGTGTCGGGCCTATTCACCCTCGCGGTGACCGCCATAATCGGCCTGCGCTGGCGACAGCTCTGGCGACTACAGTAGACTCGCCACAGAGTCACAAAGTCAAAGATGTAAATGATTAGATAAGTTCTCTGGGTCTCCGTGTCTCTGTGTCTCTGTGGCTAACTCATATCGTAGTAGTCGCCCCACCACGCGGGGTACTCACGTAGCTTCAAGTGCCGGAACAATTGGGGATGGGTCTGCACCGCCAGACGAAGGGCTGTCTCGACGGGCGCCCTTATGGAGAAATGGGCCTGGGGCTGGGTGCGTAGCTTGAAAAGATGGTAACACTCCCTCAGGTTCATCCTCGACAGGACGCGCCTCCTGTGGGCGTGGGTGACCACGTATTGGGCTACCACGGGCGAGACCTCGTATAGCTGCCAGAAGGCAGCGCCCGCCCTATCCATGGCCTGCTGGAACTCTCCCAGAAGACCGGCATCCTCGAAAAGGGTCGGCGTTACGTAGCCATGTGCAACAGTGAGGGGCTGGGGGAGGTAGGTCTGCATCCGGTGTCGCTTGAACTCTCGATACGCCCCGTAGTCCATTACGAACTCGAAGGTGTAGTCCACCGTCTCCAACTCCCTCACGGGAGCGTCGTGGGGACCCAACGCCTCAAGGCAGTCGGCGATGACCTGCTGGCGCCGGTCCGGACCCATGGCCTCTACCTGCTCCCACACCTGAGTATAGGGACTGCTGGCGAAACGATATAGTAGGGACGCCGCTAGCTTCAGCTCTGCCTGGGCGTCGTAGTGTACCAGAGCTACATCCGTGGAGCTATCGTGCTCATCCGGGCTTTGAGATTCGCCGTGCAGCTCGGCCGACCGCACCCTCTGGGCCTCCGCCGAGGTCTGGAGGTACCGGTTTTCCTCGGCATACTTGATCAGCGTCGGGGTCATCTCCTTGCCATTCAGCTTCAGCTCATCGCCGAGCTCCCGCTCCTCGGACAGCTCCGAGGAGAGCAGCTTGCTGATGGCGTGCTCCATGAGCCTGGCGTTCATGGTGACGCCCACGTTCGTGAGGGTGGCGGCGGGCAACAGGAAGCGGCAGCTGTCCGTGGCCTCCCGGCGCAGGCGCAGGTTATAGGCAGAGGACCGCTCCCCCTCTCGCTGCGGGGTTACCGCCCCCAGGTGGGACACCGTCCCGTCTATCATCCGGCTGTAGGTCTCAAAAAGGTAATTGCAAGTAACGGCGTAGAGGTCACGTAGCGACGGATTGGCCTCTAACTCACGGGGTACGTGGTAATATTCCCTGGGCAGCACCTGAAAGCGGGATGACTTTTCCGTGTAGGAGGCGAGCCGGTTGTCCTCCAGGGAATCGCAGGCCAGGCGGGAAACGTTCTCCACGGCCATGTGGATGATGGCATGCTCCGCCACGGAAGCGTGACCATAGCCCAGGACCCACCGCTCGTGGAAGTCCGCCGCCTTCTCCTGGCTCACCTGCCGGGCGATCTCGTCGAAGGGCTCGGGCCGGCGGGAGGTCATGGCAAAGACCACGGCCAGCTGCTCCTCGGTGAGGTCCCTGGGGCTCAGAGGGTAAACGCGACAGGGGTACGATGAAGTCTGGTCCTGTGGCATATGGGCCTCCAGTCAGACTGTCGCTAGACCAGCAGGCTCACCGGGTGCTCGAGGTGGCGCTTCACCTCCCAAAGGAACCGGGCGCCCTCGGCGCCGTCGGCCACCCGGTGGTCTACCGAGAGGGTGGCTTTCATAATCTGGGCTACAGCCACCTGGCCCGCCCGTACCACCGGCTGCTCCTTCACCGTTCCCACGGCCAGGACGGCCGCATGGGGCGGGAATATGATGGCGGCAAAGCTATCCACATCGTACATCCCCAGGTTGCTTACGCTGAAGGTGCTGCCGGTATACTCCTCGGCCCGCAGGGTGCCTCCCTGGGCCCGCCGCAGCAGGTCGCCGCGGGCCACCGCGTCTCCTTCCTGCTTCAGCCAGCGGACCACGGTCCCTTCCCTCATGTCGTAACCCATCTGGGGCATTACGATTGTTGTTGCCAAGGCCAGGTCTCCACGCTAGGCTACGGCGGACAAGATACCTGATGAGGAACACGTTTCGGGGGACATATCATCTGGGGATATCCGTGAAGGGCGACATTGTCGGTGTCTCCGGGCTGCCCTCGGCGAGCCACACCACCGTTATAGCCTCGCCATCCGCGCCACCGAGCACACCTGCCCCACAAACGAGCCCCTACGGCAGCGGGAGCGACGGGAGGGCCCAAATCGCCGCACATCACGTGCGAGGCCGCCCCTCAAATCGGACAGGCGACCCGGAGGACGGGATTACATCATCTTTGCGATGATCTTTTGAGTCTGATCCTGGCTCAGGCCGAGGGGCCGATGGGCCAGGGGACCGTCCTCGCTGAGAACGGGCTCTCGCCTGCCGAGGCTCAGTGTGTCTACGACCTGCAGGAAAAGCCCGGTGTAGATCGTATCCCCCCACACCAAAGCCTGCTCGCAGGCGGCCTTCCAGTCACTAGTGTCGTGGCCCGCGTCCTCGAGCTTTTTGACCCGCTCCTTGAAGAAGGCGTGGCTGTTGTCATGGTTGAAGGTGACGCAGGGACTGAATATGTCGATGAGAGCGAAACCCTTGTGCAGGATCGCCTTCTTCATGAGCTCCGTCATATGCCGGACGTCACCGCTATAGGCTCGGGCCACAAATGTGGCCCCGTTCATGATCGCCGTGGTGATGGGATTGACCGGCATCTCCACACTCCCAAAGGGCGTGCTCTTGGTCCGCATCCCCAGGGAGCTGGTGGGAGATATCTGGCCGGTGGTCAGACCGTATATCTGGTTGTTCATGACGATATAGGTCAAATCAACGTTCCGCCGTGCCGTGTGGGCGAAATGGTTCCCCCCGATGCCGTAGCCATCGCCATCTCCCCCAGTCACAATCACGTTCAGTTCGTGATTTCCCATTTTAGCCCCGGTAGCCACCGCCAGTGCCCGGCCGTGAAGGGTATGCATCCCGTAAGCGTTAAAGTATCCGGGGAAGTTGGAGGAGCAGCCTATCCCGCTGACGGTAAGGATCTCGTGGGGCCTGAGCCCCAGCTCCGCGCAGGCCCTCTGAAGGCTGTTCAGAACCCCAAAGTCGCCGCACCCCGCGCACCAGTCCGGCTCGACTTGCCCCTTGAAATCCTTGGCGGTCAACTGAACGACAGGCTTGCCTTCAGCTATATCCACGGTGGTTGCCATTGCGTCACCCCTCTATGTCATAACTTCCTGATATGGAACGTAGCGCTGGGTCTTTCCGGCCAGCAGCTCCAGGACTCCGTTGACGACGTGGTGGGGCATGAAGGGCTCCCCGTCGTACTTGCGGATATGCCCTTCCACGGTCAGCCCGGTCTCGCTCCTCATGTAACGGTAGAACTGGCCGGAATAGTTGTTCTCAACGATAATCGCCCGCTTGGAGCGGGAGAGGATGTCCATTACCGCTTCACCGTGGAAAGGGACGATCCACTTGATGGGAAGCTGGTTGGCGATAACGCCCTTGGACTTCAGTTGCTCCACTGCCTCCTTGATGACGCCGTAGGTGGAGCCCCAGCCGACGAGGGTTACCTCGGCGTCTTCAGGGCCTTCCAGCTGGGGAGGAGCGATCTCGTTGGCCACCCCCACCAGCTTGCGGGCCCGTTTCTCCACCATCATACGACGCTTGTGGGGGTTAGTGAACTCGTCGCTAATCAACTTGGAGTCCTCGTCGTGCTCGTCCGTGGCGACGATATGCACATAGCCTTCCAGCCCAGGCACGGCACGGGGAGAAACCCCGCTTTCCGTGTCCTTGTAACGCATGTACCCGTCGGTCCCAGATGGTTCTGTGATCAAGTTCCCCCGATCGATCATTGGATGCATGTTTGCGTCGTCGGGATCGAAGCTGAACCTGCCCTCAGAGATCAGGAGGTCCGATATAACGATCCCCGGGCACTGGCACTTATCGGTCAGGTTGAACAGCTCCGGCATGGTGTTAAAAGCGTCCAGGGCATCCCTCGGCGCGACAATCAGCCGCTCGTAATCCCCCTGGCTGGCCCCGAGTACCTGCCACAAGTCCCCCTGCTCCGTCTTGGTGGGCACACCGGTGGAGGGGCCGGCACGCTGAACGTTGATAAAGACGGCGGGTATCTCCATCATCCCCGCGCTGCCTATCGCTTCGCTCATCAGCGCCAGACCGCCGCCGGAGGTGGCGCACATAGCACGGCAACCCGCGT
Organism: Dehalococcoidia bacterium; assembly: GCA_965247295.1. GTDB lineage: Bacteria > Chloroflexota > Dehalococcoidia > Lucifugimonadales > JAGWBF01 > CBDFGQ01. The sequence continues at coordinate 124,133 of CBDFGQ010000007.1, read as the reverse complement.
GGGCCGCACCGATGACCATGTTGGCCACGGCGATCTCGTCCTCCACCTGACGGACCATGATCCCCAGGTTGCGGGCGTTTTGGGCCATCCAGTGGAGTACTCCCGTCGCCGGGCTCATGGGATAGGCCGCGTAGAACTTTACCCCCGCTGCGGCGCCACCCATGGCCAGTGCTTCATTCCCGGACCAGACCGCTAACGGTTTGGCGCCCGTAGGGACAGGCTCCTGATAAGGCTCGAAGTTGGCCCTGGCATACTCGAAGCCCGCGCGGGCCACGCTTACGTTCTCATCCACAACCGCCTGGCCCTGTCGCTCGAACCGCAGCGTCATGCTGTCCTCAAGGACCTGGAAGTCCAGCCCCAGCAGGGACATAACAGCGCCGACCGCGACCGTGTTCTGGACCAGCCTGTTCCGACTTTGGGTCAACTCGCCGATGGGGAGTGGGCACAACTGAGCGCCCTCGCCGGATTCGCCCGGCTTTATGGTGTCACTGTTGTAGACGACCCGGGCGCCCGGTCCCATCAGGCCCAGGTGACGGTCCATGGTGTCTTGGTTCAAGCACAACAGCAGGTCCAGCTTGTCGCCGTGGCTGTAGAGCTGCTGGTCGCTGACCCGCACAAGGAGGAAAATGTGCCCACCTCGGATGATCGATTGATAGGCATTGTAGGTGTAAATGTGAAGGCCGCGGCGGACGAAAAGCCGGGCCAGGATATCGCCCGGGGTCGCGATTCCCTGTCCGGCCTCGCCGCCGATAGCCAGGGCAAAATCATACTTTTGTGAGCTCATGGACTCGCTCCTTGACTAACGGTCTCCTTTGCGCCCTTACTTACCGATTAAGATGAGAGGGTTCGGATCTTGCTGAAGTATCAGCGGCCACATGAGGGCAGAGCCAGGCGACGATAACGCTCACAGGAAAACATACCTCTTTCAGGTTGAGTATACGTCCATAGTCGAGCCGACGCAAGAGACTGAGCGGCTCGGTTCCACAGTTTGTTTCTAGCCGCATGGACAATTAATACATCCAAAGTCATATATGCAAGGACCGGCCCCCAGCAGCCAGGGCGGCCTCCTTGAGCGCCTCGGATAATGTCGGATGGGCGTGGACCATCCAGCCCAGCTCCAGGGTAGTGCCCTCCAACATCCTGGCCATGGAAAGCTCCCCCAGCAGCTCCGTAACCTCTGGACCAATGAGGTGGGCGCCCAGAATCTCCCCATAGCGCTCGTCCACCACCAGCTTGGCCATGCCGGTGGTCTCCCCGATAGCCGTAGCCTTTCCGCTGGCCTGAAAGGGAAACTTGCCGACTTTGACACTGTACCCCTGCTCCCGGGCCTGTCGCTCGGTGAGGCCGAGGCTGGCGACCTGGGGGATGCAGTAGGTAGCCCGCGGCATATTTACGTAATCGAGCGGCGGGGACTCGATCCCCGCGATGGTCTCAGCGGCTATGACCCCCTGGGCCGAAGCTACGTGGGCGAGGGGTAGCTTTCCCGTAACATCCCCTATGGCGTAAACACCGGGCACGTTGGTGGACATGCTGCCGTCTACCTGGACCCATCCGTTTGCGGTATCCACACTCACCCGTTCCAGGCCTAAACCCTCGATGTTGGGCGCGACTCCTATGCCGACAAGCACCACCTCGCACTCAATTTCCCTTGCTCCATTGGATGTGTCCACCTTCAAACGGGATCCACCCTTCACCGGAGATATCTCACTTACCCGCGAGTTGGTCATGAAGGTGATGCCTTGCCTGGTCAGCGCACGCTCCAGCTGCTGGCCAATCTCCTCGTCTTCGTTGGGAACGACCTGTGGCATCAGCTCGACCACGGTCACCGCGACGCCATATGTGTTGAACACGTAGGCGAACTCCACCCCAGTGGCCCCGGCGCCCACTATTACAACCGAGGAGGGTAACTCCCGGAGCTCTAGGGCGTGGCGGCTGGTTATAACCAGCTCCCCGTCCACGGGCAGGGCAGGTATGCTATTGGGGCGAGCGCCCGTTGCCAGGACCACGTTCTTGGCCCCAACCACCCTGCCTTCGGGCGCCACCTCGACGGTGTGGGCGTCCCTCAGACTGGCCTCTCCCTTTATGTGCTCCACGTTATTCTTTCGCAGGAGATGGGCAATTCCCCTGACGCTGCGGCTCACTACACTGCGGCTGCGGTCCACAGCCTTGGCGTAATCCACCTGGAGGTTATCGAAATGGAAGCCGAACTCCTCGGCCCGTCGTAGGAGGGACAGCACCTCGGCGTTTCTAATCAGCGCCTTGCTGGGTATGCAGCCCCAGTTGAGACATACTCCGCCCAGCTCCTCCCGCTCCACCAGCGCCGTACTCAGTCCCAGCTGGCCCGCCCGGATGGCTGCAACGTAGCCCCCAGGTCCCGCCCCGATGACCACTACGTCATACTCGGCGTCCATCGTCACTTCGTGGAAGCATTAACTCATGACCTACAACTCTAGATTAACCCCGGCTAGCGGCCCATTATACATCCGGCCTAACGGCCCTTCAACATTTGGAGCTGCCCGTAAAGGTACGCGATATGTCGGGGCCGTGGGCCATGACTGCCTCCCGGGACGCTACGGCTGCTGCGGGCCTTGTGAGGCCGCCAACGTGAAGTGACGCTGCGATGGGCTATCTCCCCACCGAACGAGGGGGAAATACCTGGACGCGGTGATTGCGGCTGTCGACGACGTACACGTTGCCTGCATCGTCCACCGCCACCCCCTCGGGCCAGTTGAACTGCCCATGGCCCGTGCCCGACCGTCCCAACTGGGCGATAAACGTTCCGCCGGAGGTGAAGACCTGGACCCTGTCATTGAACCTGTCGGCCACGTATACGTTGCCTTTATCATCCACAGCCACGTCCGCAGGAGCTCTGAACTGCCCATCGCCGGTGCCCCGACCACCCCACACAGCGATCGGAATCCCGTCGGAGGTGAAAACCTGCATCCGGTCGTTCCCCGAGTCAGCCACGTAAACATTCCCCTCGCCGTCCACGGCCAGCCCTTCCGGTGAGTCGAACTGGCCCTCCCCGGTTCCCAGGGCGCCCCACCCGCCGGCTACGGTACCATCGGGGGCGAACCTCTGAATGCGGTGGTTCACCGTGTCCGACACATAGACGCTTCCATCCTTACCCATGACAAGGCCGACGTAGGCGTTAACCCTTCCCTCGCTCGGCGGCTCGGTCTCCCACGCCGAAATGAAGGCTCCATCGACTGAGAACCTTTGGACCCGAGTGCAGTCGGTAACGTAAACGGCGCCGTCGGGACCTACACCCACATCCGTCGGCAGCATCAACTGGCCGTCGCCGGTGCCTGGGCTACCCCACTGGGTAATGATGGTCCCGTCGGGGGCGAAACTCTGGATACGGTCGTTTCTGGTGTCTACCACATACACAACGCCGTTGCCACCCACTGCTAACCGGGAGGGCATATTGATGCGGCCGGCGGCGGTCACGTCGCTGCCCCACTGGGCGAGGAGGGTTCCCTCGGGGCTGTACCTTTGCACTCGGTGGTTCCAGGAAACGGCCACATACACGTTGCCCGAGGCGTCTACCGCCACGTCGGCGAGGCCCGCGGAGGCTACAGCACCTCCAGCGGTAAGCTCCCATTTGCTGTCCGGCGTACCGTCGGCCAGGAACCTCTTGGTTCCCACGTAGACATTGCCGTTGCCGTCCACCGATACGCCCAGGGAGCAGTGTTCGGCCTCTGCCAGGCACCCCCACTCGGCGATGAATCCACCGTCGCTCGTGAACTTCTGGACACGGTCGTTCACGGCGTCGGTCACGTAGACGTCCGCCAGGGCATCCACCGCCACACCCCGGGGGGACCTGAACCGGCCTTCGCCCTGGCCGGAACCCCCCCACTGACGGAGGTACATGCCGAGGGAGGTGAACTTCTGTATACGGTTATTCCCTCCGTCCACCACGTACACCCCTCCGGCATGGTCCACAGAGACGTCGCGGGGCCTGTTGAACTGCCCCTCTCCCGCACCGCGACCTCCCCAGGATGTGATAAATGCGCCGTCGGAGCGGAACTTTTGGATACGGTGATTCCCAGAGTCGGCCACGTACACGTGTCCGGCGCTGTCCACGGCGATCCCTTCGGGCGCGTTGAACTGGGCCCGGCCGACACCCAACTCTCCCCACTGACGGACAAAGCTGCCGTCGGAGCCGAACACCTGGACCCGGTGGTTGTCCGTGTCGGCTACGAAAACCTTCCCTGAAGGGCCAACTGCAATGCCCGAGGGGTTGTTCATCTGCCCGGCCCCGGTGGTCTCGCTCCCCCACGAGTGTGAGAAGGCGTAGGGCGGGACCTCAGCGGAAGGTGGCGCCTCCGAGGGGACCGGTGGCGGAGTAACCACCGGTTCACCCACGGGGCCGCTCGCCCTGACGGCAACGGTTGCATGAGCCGTGAGGGTCACCTTGCCCTGCACGGCCCGTACCTCGATGGCGTCGGGGAAGGTACCGGCGAGGCCGCCCGCCGTGAGGAGGCCCCCGGTTGTGACAGTACCGGCGTTCCCATCCCTTACGGTCCACACGACCTGGACATCCCTCACACGGTTTCCATACTGGTCCGTAGCGATGGACTCCAGGTGCCGAGTTTCTCCCGCGACGATGTCGACCGGGGCAACGGACAGGCTGTGCAGGCCGCCGGGCCTCACCGTCACCGAGGCTACGGCCTCCACGGCGACCTGGCCGAGCACGGCGGTGGCCCTGACCCCGCGATCATAGGTGCCGGCCCTCGTCCCCGCCGACAGAAGACCCTTTGGGGCCACGTCTCCAACCCCGGGTGCGGCATCCCAGGCGATCTGGGCCTCAGCAATGGGATTGCCGTGGGCATCCACCGGCTCGACGGTGAGCTGCTGGGTCTGTCCTATGTCCAACGTAACCGATGGGGGACTCACGCTTACTCGCAGCAGCGGCCCGTGGGTCACGACGACTCTTGCCGCAGTCCTGACCGTTACCCCATCCTGGCTCACCTCCACCGCCACCGCCTCGTCGTACACGCCCGCCACGATGCCGGCTGTGAACCTCCCCTGAGAATCCACCACCCCTGCACGCTCATTCGCCGCGAAGGCGTATCTCAGCCCTTGTATCGAGTTGCCGTACCGGTCGAAGGCCGTGGGTGAGAACTGGCCCTCCGTCCCAGCCTCGAGGGTCAGCTCGGCGGGCTCTATCACAACGTGGTCCAGGCGTCTGGGCTCAACCGTGACATCGGCGGTGGCCTCTTTGGTGACGGGTCCTTGGACCACTTCAACACTCACACCACCCGGATAAGTGCCGGCGTTGATACCCGCAGTGTACTGGCCCCCGGCATCCACCTGTCCTGCCCGAGGGTCCGACCGGAACGCATACCTCAGGCCCGGTAGGTGATTGCCGTACCGGTCCCGGGCCCTGGCCTGGAACCGCTGAACTCCGACCGCCTTGACCACTACGACCGCAGGCAGAATGGTGACATGGTCCAGGGCTCCGGGAAGGACCGTCACCTGGGCCGTGGCCGACCTGGTGACGGACCCCTGACGTACCTCCACCGTCACAGCGTTTGGGAAGACGTCTGCCACGGTGGTGGCGGTAAAGCCACCCTCTCCATCCACGCGTCCGGCTCGTTCATCCTCCCGGTAGACGTACTTCAGCCCCGGAATGGGATTGCCGAACTGGTCCACGGCGCTGGCGATGAACTCCATCGTCTGGGACACCTCCACCTCAGACTCCGTAGACTCTATAATCACCCGGTCCAGGGGCCCGGGCTCAACGGTCACGGTCACGGTAGCCGTACTCGTCTGGGGTGGGTCGCCCTTCTTGATGGCCGTAAGGCTGGCCTGGTGAGTCCCGGCCACTGTGTACTCATGGGCCACCGGGTCCCTGCTGGTGCGAATGATCGGCGTCGACCCGTCGCCGAAGTCCCAGCGGAACTCATCACCGTCCTGGGAGGCGTTGGTGAACTTGACCGTTAGAGGGGCAGGCCCCTGGGTAGCGCTGGCGGTTACGTTTGCTTGCGGGGGACCGCCAGCGCAGGCACCGGCGAGGACGGCCAAAAGCGGTATAAAGACTAGGTATAGAAGAGCCCGTACCTTCATCCCAGAGGGCAGTTGGATGCTTTCACTACGTGTTCTTGCCCCGCAGACCAAACGGCACCTCCAGGGAATCGTACCACCGCCCAGACCGAAACGGCCCGACACCAACATGTTATCAGAGAACCGTCGGGTCATTTGGGCGAGTGAAACTTCCCGCTTCACCACAAGGAAGTCCCGGTTGACCTGCCCGACGGGCACTAATATACTGCCTCCGTCGAGAGACGATGGCGTAGAGGTTCAGCCGCGACCGTAACAGGAGGGGCACATGGCTATAGGAGCGGGTCTGGAGAAGTTAAGGGCCTATTTAGAAGAGAACGTGGGAAGCCACACCAAGCGAATTCAGCGTTTGGTGCAACAGCCCAGCGTATCAACCGAGGACCTGGGGGTACGGGAGTGCGCGGAGCTTCTTGTTGAGTACCACAAGGAGCTTGGATGCCAGGAAGCCACCATCGTACAGACCGGGGGTCTGCCAGGGGTATGGGCATACTACGATGCGGGGGCGCCAAAGACCATCATCGTGTACGCCCTCTTCGACACCAGGCCGGTGCTGCCCGACGAGAAGTGGGAGCACCCACCCTACGGGGGCACCATTACTTCGATGGGGGCATACACCAAGGTGGTGGTGGGGCGCGGTGCGTACGCCTCAAAGGGACCGTACGTGGCCTGGCTCAACGCGCTGGAAGCGCTCATCGCGGTGGAGGGCACCCTACCGGTAAACGTGATGACCCTGCTAGAAGGGGACGAGATCCTGGGAAGCCCCTATTATCGGGACATGCTTGGCACCTACAGGGACCGCATGGCCACGGCCAGCGCGTGCCTTTGCCTCGGTGCATCACAGGATGCCAAGGGAAGGGTGACTATGAACCTGGGCTCCAAGGGGATGATACGTGCCGATCTGGTGGCCAGCGGGGCCAAGTGGGGTCGAGGACCCCAGGGAGGGCCGCTACACGGCATGACCAAGTCGGTGATGGACAGCCCCGTTTGGAGGCTGGTGCACGCACTGTCCGGCCTGACTGCGCCCGACGGCAACCACGTGGCGGTCAAAGGTTTTTACGACGACCTCCATCCGCCAACCGAGGCCGAGCGTCGGGCCGTCCAGGCCTACAAGAGTGCCATCGGCGAGGAGACTTGGAGCAGGGTCCTGCCAGGGGTGGCCGCGGGTAAGGGGCCGGCGGGCGACCTCAGTGACGAGGAGACGATCCTCAACTATTTCTACGGGCCCAGCCTCAACATCAACGGCCTCCGCTCCGGGTTCACCGGCCCGGGAACCCTCCCATTCACCCTCCCCCATGAAGCCTCGGCCAGCTTTGATATCCGACTCCCCCGGGGGTACAGCGTCCAGAAGGTCATCCGACAGATCCGGGACCACCTTGACGCCAGCGGATATGAGGACCTGGAACTTCGTGTAATAGGCGCTTTTGACCCATCCAACATGGACCCAGAGTCGGACCTGGTACGGGCCATACGCCGTGCCTTCCACGAAATGGAGGTCCCGCTGGTGATGGCGCCCTGCAGCGGCGGAGGCGGCCCCTGGTCACTCTACATCACGGAGCTCGGCCTGCCAATGGTAAGGGGCGTCGGAGTGGGTGGGGGTGGGAACATCGGCGGCGCCAACGAGTACATGGTAATTGACGGCACTGAGGTGGTGGGAGGCCTGGTCGAGTGCGAGCTGTCCCATATCCACATGCTCAAGTCCTACGTCGGAGGGGGCTAGCCATGGACCGCCAGGAGCTGATAGGGCTGATCGCCCAGGAGTTTGCCGAAGACAGGGTCATGGACGTCGCGACTCACATGACGCAGTTCTACCGCTCTCCCGGGGCTTCGGGCTACCACCGGGCCACGGGTTATGTGTCCGACCTGCTGCGCGCGGCAGGGATGGACCGGGTGTGGGTGGAGCGGTTTCCTCTGGACGGAGAGGCCCAGTACCTCAACAGTACCATGCCCATGGCGTGGGAGCCCATCAGCGCCGAGCTGCGGGTAGGGTCCCCTCAGGGACGGCTACTTGTTTCGTATGAGGATGCCTACTCGTGCCTTCCCTGGTGGACCCCACCAACCCCGCCGGGCGGAGTTACGTTAGAGCTGGTGGACGTGGGCACCGGCGAGCGGCCGGAGGACTTCCAGGTACAGGATGTGAGGGGCAAGGCGGTCCTGATTCGGGGTACCACCCGACCCACCGGGTTCGCCCACGCCGCCACATTGGCCATGGAGGCCGGAGTGGCCGGGATCGTTACCGACTACCTTCTTTACCAGACGGCTCCATTCCGTACCCGCGAGTCGCTGCCGGACGCCGTCCAGCTCCTCCGCATGCCCTCCCAGCAGTCCAACCGCGCCTGGGCCATAGTAGTGGACTACCACGCGGCGGAGCACCTGGCGTCTCTGGCGAGGGCCGGCCCAACCCAGGTGTTCGCAGACATTCAGTGCAAGAACTTCAAGGGAGAGGCCCAGAACCTCCTGGCGGACATCACCGGCACCGACAAGGCCGACGAGTACGTGCAGTTCGTCAGCCACACCACAGCCGGGACCCGGCCGGGCGCCAACTGTTCCTCGGGCCCGGCCATGATGGTGGAGATGGCCCAGGTCATCTGCGCCCTGATCTCCAGCGGGCGGGTCAGCCGGCCCAAGCGGACGATCCGGTTCCTTGTAAATGTGGAGGGCCATGGCTCCAGCCACTACATCGCCAGCCACCGGTCCGAGCTCAAGAGGACCATAGCCGCTATCGCCCTGGACAGCGTGGGCCACGACCAGCGAAAGTGCAGCTCGGCCCTCCTGTACTACCACTCGCCCGACTCCCTGCCCACCTTCGTGAATGACTACTACGTAAGCCTGATGGACGCGACCCCCAAGGAGACACTGTGGGTCTTCCATGAGAGCAACAGCATACCCCTCGTGAACTTTACCGACCTGCCGTACACGCCATGGAGCGACAACAAGTACTACCCGGTATTCGGAGTGCCCTCACCCCTCCTCATGTCCTGGCCCGACCTATACTTCCACACTCAGCTTCTGACCGCGGACAACCTGGACCCGATGGTGTTCCGCCGCTGTGGTATACCCACGGTCCTGGCCGCCCTGGAGTTGGCCAACGCTGGACCTGGCGAGGCGCTGGCCATCATGCGCCAGGTGGCGGCCCGCAGCCAGTTCCGTTTGAGCCGCATCGCGCTGGAGGCCCAGGGCAACCACGCCGTACGCTGGGTACGCAAGAGGCTTCCCATCCTGGCCAAACGCGACCAGGAGGCCGTGGAGTCGGCCATGGTATTAGCAAGCCCCGAGGAACGGCGAACGCACCCGGAGCTGAACTCGACCGTAGCACAGCTTCAGCAGGAGATCGGGGACCGCCTGGACCAGGCCCTAGGCTGGCTGCCAGACGGGGACGCCGCACCCCCGGACGTGGAGTTTCCCCCCGGCAATGTTATACCCGAGCGCAAGGTCGAACGGGACCCACCCGGACTGGCCGGAACCGGGTACTGGGACCTTTACAGGATGTGGGAGGAGATGCACGCCCGGGACAGCAAGGTAAACTACGACTCGCTGCGGATCATCGGCGATGAGCTTTGGAACTTCGCAGACGGCAGTCGCAGCGTGAACCAGATCGCCGAGGCCATTGGCGCGGAGTTCGACTTCGACCTGGAGCCCCGCCACATCCTCAAGCTGTTCGAGGGGCTAGCCAACCGGGGCTACGTGAGTCTGTAGCCAGCCCGACGTTCAGGTATATTAGCATGGGAATGTTCAAGACTGTCATTCTGAGGGAGCGAAGCGACCGAAGAATCTGGTAGGGTAGGGCGCTTCGATGGCCGGCAGATTTGGCCGACATATGGGTGAACCACCCCTAAGCCCCACCAGACCCTTCGCTGCGCTCAGGGTGACATGGGCAAACTTGCATCGCGCGTTGGCTTGCCGCTTATACTCCGTTGGGACCTACGGTTCCGCCATGTAAACGTACCGCAGAATGGGAACGATAAGCGCAGTCAAAAAATAGTCCCTCACGTAAGGCTTCACCAGGACATACTCGCTGCCCCCATGCCACAGAGGAATCCAGGGGGCGTCACTCAATATCATCTCCTCCGCGCGCCTGTATAGCTCGTACCTGGCATCCTGGTCCTGTTCCACCCGGGCCTGGTCCAGCAGCCGGTCCACCTCCGGATTGCTGTACCGAGTCTGGTTGTTAACGCTCTTGCTGTGGAACAGGACGTCCAAGAAGTTTTCAGGGTCGGGGTAGTCGGCTATCCAGCTCAAGCCACCGTACATCTGAAATCGGAGCTCGTGAAGGTCCTGGAGGAAGGTGGACCACCCTGTCTGCTGTATCTCGACTTCGATTCCCAGGTTTTGCCTCCACATGTCCAGGATCACCTCTATGTCCTGCCCCACGGGGGCGCCGAAAACCCCCGGGACCGTAAGCATGACGGGAGGAAACTGCTCCGGGTCGTCGCCCCCGTATTTGGACTCGCCGAGGAGCTGACGGGCCTTCTCGGGGTCGTACTCGTACCCCTTGAGGCCGGGCGTGTACCCGGGAAACCCAGGGGGAAGTATGCCGTTGGCCGGGGGCACGGCGTTTTGATAGATAGCGTTGGATATCAGCTCTTTGTCAATGGCGTAGTTCAGTGCTTGCCGTACCTTAAGATCGTCGAAGGGAGGGCTGGCCACGTTCATGCCCATGTAGCCGACGCTGAACTGAGGTGGGGACACTTGGAGCTCACTGCTCAAGGGACTGGATGGGTCAAGAACAAGCTCTGGACTGACCGGGCCGACCTCGGTCACGTGGACCTCATCGCTAAAGTACATCTGCAAGGGATCGCCACCACTGAGGATGAAACGCACCGCCTCCAGCCTGGGGACGCCCAAGTGGTAAGCTTCATTTCGCTTCAGGACCAGTACGTCCTGGGGGATGTACTGGTCAAGACTGAAAGGTCCTGTACCGTTGGGCTTCATGTACCACCGGCGGCTGGTCATGACGTTGTCCTGGTCCACCACAAAGGCGGTGGGATAGGTCAGCTTGGACAGGAAGTAGGCCTTGGGGGCATCTATAGTAATCGCCAGGCTGTGGTCGTCAATGACCCGGACGCCCGAAATGTCCTGCGCCTGCCCCTTGAGCTTTTGCCGGAACCCTACAATGTCCCCCAGATAGGTGTCGGCCACAGGGGACTCGGTCGCAGGGTCGGCGGCTCGTTCCAGAGACCATTTGAAGGCATGGGCCGTGACAGGCTTACCATTATGGAAACTGGCGCCCTTCCTCAGCCGGAAGGTGTAGGACCTCCCATCACCACCGATGTCCCACGCCTCAGCCAGGTCCGGCACGATTTCAAGATTGGGGTCTATGGTAACCAGCCCACCGAACACCTCCACGATGATGGCCGCAGAGGTCGTATCCCCGGCCACGTGCGGGTCCAGGGTAGGAGGATCGTTCCAGAGCCGGAGCAGTGTCGCGGCTTCTACTATCTTCCTGATTTTGGCCTCAGATTCCTCGTCGGCGCCGGGAGCCGGTGCCACAAACGTCGGAGTGGGGGTAGCACCGGGGGCTGGCGTGGCAGGCGGGCTGGGCGTTAGCGTCGGGGCTGGCTCAGACGTGGGCGTTGCGGTGGGAAGGGACAATGGTGTGGTAATGGTCGGGGTAACATTGGGGGTCGCCTCAGGAGCGGAGGTGGGGGTCATTGCCGCTGGCGATGAAGGCGCCAGGGTCGGGTCAGCTCGCCCCGCACAGGCCACCACACACAACAGAAGGATACATTCGAGCACGAGGAGGGGTCTCATATCTCGCTGATAGTATATCACGGCCACGGGCAACTGACCGCCCTCTAGCAGGCTGCGGAAAAACTCTTGTTCACGGTGTATCCGAGGCTCTTCTGGGATAAAATAGGGGCAGACCATCTTTGGAGGTGCCCCAATGCGCGGATGCCAGGAGCCCCAGGTCCCCATGTTGACCTTCGTGGATATGGACGGGCGGGTGCCGCCGGACCATCCCTTGCGGACTATCAAGGCGCTGGCGGATGAGGCCCTCCGGGAGCTGTCCTCCGAGTTTGACCGGATGTATGCCGAGGTAGGGCGGCCCTCCATCCCACCGGAGCGCCTACTCAAGGCCTCGCTGCTCATCGCCCTGTTTTCCGTGCGCAGCGAGCGGGCGTTCTGCGAGGAGTTGGACTACAACATGCTGTATCGTTGGTTCCTGGATATGAACCTCCTGGAGTCCAGCTTTGACCCGACGGTGTTCACCAAGAACCGGCAGCGGCTGCTGGAGCACGCAGTGGGGCAACAGCTGTTTGCCACGGTCCTGGTGGGGGCCGACCGGCACGGCTTGCTCTCGGACGAGCACTTCACCGTGGATGGGACGCTGATTGAGGCGGCGGCCAGTCTGAAAAGTTTCAAGTCCAAAGGGGGAGAGCCGGCCTCGGACGACGGGGACCCCGGCAACCCGTCGGTGGACTTTCACGGGGAGAAACGGCGCAATAAGACCCACCAAAGCACCACGGACCCGGAAGCCCGATTGTTTCGGAAAGGCAAAGGGAAGGAAGCCAAGCTGGTGTTCATGGCCCACGCCCTGATGGAGAACCGGAACGGGCTGCTGACGGACTTCCAGGTGAGCGAGGCGAGCGGGACGGCGGAGCGAGATGCGGTCCCGAAGCTCCTGGAGGGGGCGAAGGAGCGGGGCTTCCACCCCAGGACCCTGGGTGGGGACAAGAACTACGACACGCGGGATTGTGTGGAAGCGATGCGCAACCGAAGGGTCACGGCTCACGTGGCCCAGAACACCAGTGGCCGGCGCAGCGCCATCGACGGGCGGACAACCCGGCATCCGGGCTACCGGGTGAGCCAGCGAATACGAAAGCGGGTGGAGGAGATCTTCGGGTGGATGAAGACGGTCGGTGGGTTTCGGAAGACCAGGTATCGAGGGGTGGACAAGACGGGACTAGCAGGCTACCTGGTGGCCACTGCGTATAACCTGGTGCGGATGGCCAAGCTGCTCATGACCCAGCTACAGGAGGCTCCGGTCCTGCAGGCAGCATGACTTCCCAAGGACGGAGTCTGCCCTCAACGCCCTGGCAGGGGCGAAAAGGGAACTCCTGCAACCCAGGAAAGTGGCTTCAGACCTTCCCAAAGCACTCATCGAGCAACGATATGAGCTATTACCAGGTCGTTTCGCGACCATAGAACCCTTTCTTCAGCAGCCTGCTAGGGGGGGTCGACCTTCTCCAGGCGGGGCACGGAGACCGACACTCCACCCCGTTAGCTGCGGCCAGAATCCAGGGCTTGTTTGGCCTCCCTTACCTTAGCGTCCTGTTCACAAATATAGTTCGAGCCCCCGGGCAGTGAAGTAGCCGGGGGCGCGACTTATTACACGGTCACATATGCCGTGGCGATGCCATCCTGAGCGCGACAAGGCATATGAGTCCAATTAACGAGATGGAATCTCGAAAGGGCCGGACGTACCCCGATTGTGGGACATCGGTTTGCCCTACTGGAGACCCAGGGCGCCAAATATCCCCAGAATCTGCCCCGGGTTGCCCGGCTGAAACCAGGGCACGGCATGGAGGATGGTGCCAGTGGTGTCTATTACGTACACGGCACGGTGGCACCGCTTCCCCTGCTCATCCTGCACACCGTACAGCGTCGCCACCTCGAGCCTAACGTCACTCGCCAGCGGGAATGGAAGCCCGCCCAGCCGCTTTTCCAGCTGTAGATGGGAGTCCACACTGTCGGAACTGACGGCAACTACCTGGGCCCCCAACTCTCGCAACGTTTCGTTTTCGTCCCGAAAGGTAGCGAGCTCCTGATCGCAGGCGGGTGTATTATCCTCGGTATAGAAGGCCAACACAACCTTACCCACTGCAAGGAGCGTCTTAAGGTTCAGATCGCCCCGGGTACTGGGGAGGTTAAAGCCGGGGGCCTTATCCCCCCGGGGGCCTTATCCCCCGCAACGGGCATCTACCGGCCTCCCGAGCCAGGCGGCCGCTTTCCCGGACCCACTATGGCATGTTCAACAGAGGATACCTGGGCCTTACCACAGGCCGTGGGCCAGCTTACGTACCGGGCACGCCAACAACGGCGCCGTCCAGCGCCGCATGGTTAGACCGACTAGGCCGCCTTCCCTATCCTGAACATCTTGGTCCCACATCGAGGGCAGGTCCCCTGGGTTGCCGGCCTGCCGTTCTTCATAGTGATGGATTTGGCACCGCTCATTTCTCTCTTTGACCTGCACTTCACGCAGTAAGCTTCCATCGAACACCTCCCTCTAGAGATATCAGCATTCTAGTTGGGTAAAAACCCTGCTGTCTACCCTCGCAGCCACAATTCCGCCCGGCCCAGAGGAAAGTTTACCTCGGTCGGTGAGGGTTGGCAACCCCTTTTTGGCCTCGTAACCCCAAATTGCCTGCATCAGCATTGTCAGCCACATCTATAAAAGATTCGGCCTAAGGATGCGTAAAATTAGTTGAGATTCAGGTCAACGCGCCCAAAACCATGGCAGCGCCCCAGGCAATCAGGAGCAACCCGGTGAGGCGGCTGACCCAATGGCCCCCTGGCGATAGCTTCTCGACGAGGACAATTGCTGCCAGAGCCGCTATCCACAGCAGGTTCATCACCCCCAGCACGAACAGCAAGCTCATCAGCACCCAGCAGCAGCCCAGGCAGAAAAGACCGTGGTGCAGGCCCATGGAGAGAGCCCCGCCAGCCCCCTCACGCCACTCGGACATGATAAACCCTAGGGGTGAGCGACAGTTGCTGAGGCAAGCATACTTGATGGGGCTCCACTGGAAGGCTCCGGCGGCCACGAGGATGATCCCTCCCAGAACGTTGTTGGTGGTCTCCATCATGGGAGAAAGAAGGGAGGCGCTGTGGAGTCCCCATTGGGCCAGGGTCGCCGCGGCGGCAAACCCGCCCCAGACGAGCGCGTACCCCAGCAGGAACACCCCCGTTGAGACGAAGGGGACGTTACGTTCCGCGCGGCGGCGGTTAACCGTGGCGAAGATCAGAATCATTGGAGCGGCCGTGGGGACCATCATAGCAACCATCATCACGGCCCACATGACGTACATCAGGAGAAACTCTGAGGCCGCCCAAGGCGTCAACTGGACCATAGCCATATCCACGTTGCCCATGTCTCGGGCCAGGTAAAAGGTATAGCCCCATGCCAGCGCCGAAACCCCCAGCAGGCCGGACAGCACGACTGCCCGGTCCCGCTTTAGGACCATCTCCAAGGGCGTTGCGCTACTCATCTAATCCGATACGGCGTTGAGGTCATAGGGATCAAAGGTTACCCCCATCGGACCTTCGTGGATCTGGGCTAAACGACACTGATCCCCCTGCACCGTGACGCTCTCGGCCTAGTTTCCATAGCTGACCTTGGTAACAAAGCCCGCCTTGTCCGGCCAGGAGAAGTTCAGGGGGCCCACAGATGCCCGGCACTCCTTGGCCGACACCACGTCGGCGCCTTTGAACAGGAATCCGGTGTCGTGGTCTATGCGAATGCCCTCGGGCTCGCCGGTCACCGGGTTCTTGACCGGCTCGAAGGCCATTGATACCCCGTCGCCCATCTTGGCGGCGCTGTTCCTACCCTTGAGATCGAACTGGAAAGGTACGAACTCGGGGCCCACCAGATTCGAGACCAGGGACGCGATGATCTCGAAAGGCATACCTCCAGCCTGGCCGGAGGCGATCTGTATCAGCGCATCTCGCTGCTGCTGGGTAGCCTTCTCATCCACGAAGAGGGCGAGAGTAATATCACCCTCGTGCAGGGCAGCCTTGGAACGCAGCACAAACCCCAGCACCCAGGCCGTTAAGGGACACGTCCCCATATGTCCCCTGGTTGATGCGCCAGGCCCCAATCCCGTCGCAGTACCCTTGGGTAGGAGGCGCCTGGAACTCGCAGGGACAGCCGTAGTCGCAGTTACACGCCTGTAAATAGTCCGCCTCCATGGTCCATTTTACCTTCGCACCGGTGGTCATAGCTTCCTCCTTAAGATTTCTCGCAGAGCCCTACAAGTATATTCACGCGCCGGCACCCTAGCAACCACCTCAAACTTAAGATGTCCCCACCTCGTGCTGGAGTGCCCCCCAGGAGAGGCCGAACTCGGTCCGCTCCACCACATGCCCCGTAAAGGTATCGGCCGTCTGGCCGGCCAGCCAAAGGGCGGAGGGGACGATGCCTCGGGCTGGTCCATGGGTATGTGCTCCGTGCCCGGCCAGTCGCCGTTGCGGTTCATCCACGTGTCCATCCGGCCCGGATTCAGCACGTTGACGGCGACATTGTGGGGGCGTACCTCTTCGGCCAGACTAAGGAGCATCCGCTCCAGGGCCGCCTTGCTCATGGAATACCCGACCCGCCCGGGCCGGTAAGCAGCGGCCGAGCCGGATGTGATGCCGAAGATGGAGCCGGACTTTTGTGCCACCATCGTAGGCAAGGCATACTTGCACAGCAGAAGGGGCCCCCGAACGTTAACGGCCAGGCAACGGTCCAGAAGTTCGATGTCCAGGTCCATCACCGGCGACTCGCAGTCGATGCCGGCGTTGCATACGAGCACGTCGATGCGGCCGAATAGCTCCAGGGTCCCGGAGACAAGGTTGCGCACGTCCTCCACCCGGCCCATATCGCACCTGATGCCGACCGCGCTGCCGCCCCGATCTTCAACAAGCCGGGCGGTGTCGTGTATGGACCCCGAGGCGTACTTCTCGAAGGGGCTGGCCGCCGAACTATCGACCTCAGTCCTCCCCGCAACCACCACTTTCACACCCCGTGCGCCCAGGCCCACGCAGATGGCCCGGCCGATGCCGCGACTGCCTCCCGTAACTATGGCAACCTTTCCCTCGAGCGTCATGTTTGGACTCCAAATGGCCCGCAGATCATCGTGGGCGGCCTGGGCCGGAGAGGGGATGGGAGGTTAGATTCAGGGCCACTCCCTTAGACTTGTGGGTCAGAGAAGGTCAGTGCGTCCCGGGGATTGTTGACCAGAATGTCGTCCACGGCGTCCTGGCTGAAGCCCCTTTTGCGCATACGGGGCGCTATGTGCCCCAATATGTAGGAGTACCCGTGGCCGCCATACCTTTCCAGGCGGTGCTTGGAGCATATGTCGTGGGATACCACCACTTTCCTGCCATAGCCCTCGGATGCGATCCAACCGATGTCATCCATGCGCCTGGCATCGCTGGGCATGTCAACACGCGGGTTCAAGGGGTAATGCGATTCCTCCCGCCCGAAGAGGTCCCACTCCATGTAACAGCCGGACTCGGCTATACCCTTCAGTGTGTCGCGCTGGAACACCGTTCGGTCCAGGTGCCCTATGATGGTGCGCCCGAGGTCCGCACCGGCCTCGGAAAGCACCTCTATAATCTCCTGTGGCGCGCTTTCGTTCCTCCCGGGGTGAATCAACACCGAAGCCCCGGTTATCCTCTGGGCCCGCGCCGACGCCCTCAACACCTTACGCTCGTTGTCCGTCAGGGGCCAGGAGCAGCCTATCTCGCCGATTACGCCGGCTCGGATGCCCGTACCGTCCACCCCTTCGGTTATATCGGAGACCACCTCCTCGGTGATCTCCCGCTCGCCGTAGCTGTCCATCGCCGTGGGATGGGTGGCGGCCACGTAGTAAGAGCAGCCCATAATGACGTTCACCCCCGTGGCCCGCGAGATTCGGGCAAGGCCAATGGGATCGCGGGCAATGCCGATGCTGGTGGCGTCCACGAGGGAGTCCCCGCCGTACTGCTTGTACAGCATGACCTCGTCGATGGCGGTGGGTACGTCGAAGAGGCGGTCGTTGTCGGCGTTGGGGGCGCCGTAGTACTTTATGCGGCCCAGCGTCTCAAGGGATACCGGCTTGTTATAGAAGTCCTTGGCGCTGGACGCGTCCTTCGGGCTATGCAGCGCCGAGAGGTCTATCAACAGGTGCTCATGGGTCAGCGTCACTCCCAACCGGTCGGGGCTGATGGGACCCAGGACAGTCTGTACCTTGCCCGCCAAGTTGGTAGCTGCCATGCCGGCCTCCTGTTACGTACCACGGGGATTAATCGAGTATACATTAGGAACCACCGACAGGAACCACCGACCAGTCCCACAGTTAGATGACCGCAGTAGCGGGCGGCTTGAGACGATAGCTGGGCGCAGGCGCGCCTACAGGTTGAACTGGGGGTCTACGTAGTTTTTTCCCTTTATGTAAATCTGGAGGCGGCCCCTCTGGTGCTCGGCAATGACGATCCTGCGCCGATCGTCTACCGCCACCCCCGCTGGGTAGTAGAACCTCCACTCGGGCATCAGGCTCTTGACCCTCTTTCGGGCCTTCACAACATCCGGGTTGGAGGCAACTTGGTCCATTCCCCACTTGGGAAGCTGCTGGGCATCCCCTTCAAAGGTTGTCAGGTGAGTTCCGTCGGGGCCGTAGGCCTGGACCTGGTGGGCCTTCCAGTCTACGACGTAGACGTCGCCCTCTTCGTCAACGGCCACCCCGCTGGGACGGCGCAGCTCTCCCTGGCCGCTGCCGGGCGCGCCGAAGGTCAGCAGGTGCTGGCCCTGGGGGCTGAACTTCTGGACCCGGCCATTGTACCAGTCGGCAACGTACACATCCCCCTCACTGTCCACGGTAATCCCCCAGGGCATATTGAACTGGCCGTCGTCGGCACCCTGGCTGCCCCATGTGGACAGGAACTTGCCATCCTTGGTGAACCTTTGCACCCGGTGGTTGCCCGAGTCCACTACCCACAGGCTCTCCTCCTGGTCAAAGGCGAGGCCCCAAGGCCGGCTGAGCTCCCCTTCCTCCCCACCCAGCGTTCCCCACTGGGTCAGGAAGTTGCCCTCGCTGTCGAATACGGCAATCCTGTTCAGGGCCTCATCGGCCACGTACACGTTCTCATCCCTGTCCAGGGCAATGGAGGTCGGGTCCATTAACTGGCCTTCATCAGACCCGTAGGTTCCGAACTCCAGAAGGTATTTCTCCTGTCCCGCGTCATCGCCGAGCAGGCACTTGGTCACCCTGCCTGTGCGTTGCCACTCGTTGCCTCCGTTTCGAACGTACGTCACGCCGCTCGATGTCAGGC
Organism: Dehalococcoidia bacterium; assembly: GCA_965247295.1. GTDB lineage: Bacteria > Chloroflexota > Dehalococcoidia > Lucifugimonadales > JAGWBF01 > CBDFGQ01. The sequence goes on along the minus strand of CBDFGQ010000007.1, from coordinate 105,056 downwards.
TCAGGTCCACAGGATACTGGAATCCAGCCCCGAGCATAGCCTCTCGGCCGATACAGTGGCTGTAGGTCCATGTGCGCCCAATCACCGTCCGAGTAAGCATTTTTGCCCCTAGTTCAACATAAACTGACCAAAAGGTTCTTTGCGCGGCGGCGCCTGATTCGAACCCGCTACACTAACCGAACTGGTACTCCCTGGAGGCGGCGATCAGCTGGAGCATCTTGGCGACCTTATGGGCCGAGTCTTGGGACGCTTCCGCCGTATCCCAGCGCAGCGCTCCCCTTTGGTCGGCGTGGCTGGCCAGCTCACGATAACAAGACCAGCGTAGTGGGCAGCATTCGACACCGCGTGGGCCCAGGCGCGCCTAAAGGTTAAACTGGGGGTCTACGTAGTTTTTTTCCTTTATATAAATCTGGAGGCGGCCCCTTTGCACCTCGGTGATGACGATCCTGCGCCGGTCGTCCACCTCCACCGCCGCGGGGTAGTAGAGCCTCCACTCGGGCATCAGGCTCTTGACCCTCTTTCGGGCCTTCACAACATCCGGGTTGGAGGCAACTTGGTCCATTCCCCACTTGGGAAGCTGCTGGGCATCCCCTTCAAAGGTTGTCAGGTGAGTTCCGTCGGGGCCGTAGGCCTGGACCTGGTGGGCCTTCCAGTCTACGACGTAGACGTCGCCCTCTTCGTCAACGGCCACCCCGCTGGGACGGCGCAGCTCTCCCTGGCCGCTGCCGGGCGCGCCGAAGGTCAAGAGGTGCTGGCCTTGTGGGCCGAACTTCTGGACCCGGCCATTGTACCAGTCGGCGACGTACACGTCCCCCTCACTATCCAGGGTAATCCCCCAGGGCATATTGAACTGGCAGTCGCCGGTGCCCTGGCTGCCCCACGTTGATAGGAACTTGCCCTCCTTGGTGAACCTTTGCACCCGGTGGTTGCCCGAGTCCACTACCCACAGGCTCTCCTCCAGGTCAAAGGCGAGACCCCAAGGCCGGCTGAGCTCCCCTTCCTCCCCACCCAGCGTTCCCCACTGGGTCAGGAAGTTGCCCTCGCTGTCGAATACGGCGATCCTGTTCAGGGCCTCATCGGCCACGTACACGTTCTCATCCCGGTCTAGGGCAATGGCGGTAGGGTCTATTAGCTGGCCCTCGTCGGACCCGTAGGTACCGAACTCCACGATGTACTCCTCCTGGCCCGGCTCATCACCCAGGAGACACTTGGTCACCCTGCTCGCCGGCTGAAACTCGCTTCCGCCGTTGAGCACATACGCCACGCCGCTGGATGTCAGGCTCAGGTCCACTGGGTACCTGAATCCCGCCCCCGCGTTGGCCTCTCGACCGACACAGTGGCTGTAGGTCCATGTGCGCCCAATCACCGTCCGAGTAAGCATTTTTGCCCCTAGTTCAACATAAACTGACCAAAAGGTTCTTTGCGCGGCGGCGCCTGATTCGAACCCGCTACACTAACCGAACTGGTACTCCCTGGAGGCGGCGATCAGCTGGAGCATCTCGGCGACCTTATGGGCCGAGTCTTGGGACGCTGCCGCCGTATCCCAGCGCAGCGCTCCCCTCTGGTCGGCGTGGCTGGCCAGCTCACGGTGAGTCGCCTCGCCGACCTGCACGGGACCCATCAGGTCAAGGCAGCCGTCCACGAACTCTTCAGGCTGCACATCTCCCAGCGCCCGAATCCTGCCAATGATATCCTGGATACCCGGGAGGCTGGTGTCTCCCACACGGTCGGCCACAAAGTTAATGCGTCTCACCAGGGAGCCGCTGTCTATCCACTCGGCGCCGGTGTGCCACCCCTCCACGCTGGGCGGGTCCATCAGGGCCTGGCCCATGTAGGCGCACTCGAGTCCCAGGGGAAATAGGCCGGGCTTGGGCAGGCCCCTGAAGTCTCCCACCAGGTTCATGGTTCCCACAACCACCTCGGCCGGGCTCTTCACCTTGGTGAAGCGGGCCTCTTTGAAGAAGTCGGAGTTCAGCAGCACCCGCAGGGTGGAGCGCATGTCGTAGCCCGAGCTTATAAAGGCGTCCCCTATGATATTTATGGCTACTGGGTCCCGGGGTGGCGTGTCCTGCCACGCCGGCACCTGGGGGTCATCGGCCACGAAGAAGTTGTACAGGTGCCGGGCGATGAACCGGCCTGTGGCAGGCTGGCGCACGATGATGTCCACCACGTCCTCCCCGTTGAAACGCCCCCGGTGCCCCAGGAACACCTTCTCAGTATCATCGTGGTCCTCGGGCTTGTACTCGAACTCCCACGGGAAGCGGCCCAGAGGGAAACGGGGTAACTTGGCCGCGATCGTCCAGCCGGTGAAGGCCCTGGAGCACTCGTAGACGTCCTGCTCGGTGTAGTTGCCGACCCCCATGGAGAACAGCTCCAGCAGCTCCCGGCCCCAGTTTTCGTTGGGGGAGCCTTTGTGGTTCTCGTTGTTGTCCAGCCAGAAGATCATGGCCGGGTTCTTGGCAAGCTCCAGCAGCAGGTCCCGGTAATTGTCCATTCCGTATTGGCGAAACATGTTTACCTGGGCCAGCAGCATGTCCCCATTGTCCACCTTGGCGTTGCCCGTGGCGAAGAGCTGGTGCCAGAATAGGGACATCTTCTCCTGCAACGGCCGCTGGGTGTTGATCATCTGCCAGACATAGTTGGCGGCCCCCCGGTACATAGTCCCCCCGGGAAGCATGGTCATTGGGGCGTGGCGGAAGAGGATGTCCTCGTCATTTTCCGGGAAGCCATGCTTTTCGGGCTCCACCAGCTCCTCTACGGTCTCTTCGTACCCTGTGGCCACACGGGCTTCCAGCTCCCCACGCGCAGCTCCAAAGCCGGCGCGACGCATGAGGTGCGCCATCAGGGCTATATCCTCTTTGTAGGCCATCACGTCCCCTTATTTGAGTAAGATGAAAGGCACCCGTTTGGAATTTGATATTCACCAATCGCCTGATGGCCCAGCCGCCAAATTGGTTCAGAAGTCTGCGTCGCCGGACAGGCGGGAGGTGGCTCCAACGGTCGTATTCTAAGTCAGGTCCAACCAGGCAGTCAATCACCGCGAGGCCACCCGACCCTACCCGGACCGGCCAGCACACCTCCGGTGAAAGGAGGCTGCCCAGACGCCATTGACCACGGTTGGGAGTTCGCCTATCATCATATGGACCACGACCGGACCGGCACTCCGCACGCGAGGCGGTCTAGCAGGCTGTTGAAGAATGGGGGGGTACAAAGGGGCTTCGCCCCGTTGCCGGTCCTTCCTCGGAAGGATGAGAGCCTGCACTGAGCCCGCCGAAGGGGTGCCCCTCAGATACACATTGTCCCCCCTTATTGGCCAGGAAGGGGACTGGGGGGATGGTCGAAGGGTTTTTCAGAACCCGCTAAATCATGAGGTGCTTCTTGAGTACCGGCCTGTCCACCGAGAACGTACCGGTTACTGAACTAGAGAGCATACCTGGAGGAACGCCATGAGATATGACGTCATCGTAATTGGGGCGGGGTCCACCGGCTGCGTCCTGGCGGCGCGCCTGTCCGAGGACACCTCAAGGTCCGTGCTCCTCCTGGAGGCGGGGCCGGATTATCCAGACCTGGACTCCCTTCCCGATGACCTGAAGATTGGGCACACCCGGGACGGAGAGGTGGAGGGAGCCCCCCACAACTGGTCGCTGAAGGGTACCCTCACCCCCCAGCAGCGCGATACCCACGTGGCCCAGGGCAAGGTCGTGGGAGGCTCCGGCGCCATCAACGGGCAGACCTTCCTGAGGGGTATCCCCGAGGACTACGACAGCTGGGCCCCCTGGGGCAACGACCAGTGGTCCTATCTAAAGGTGCTGCCATACTTTAGGCAGATGGAATCCGATATGGACATCCGCGACGACTTCCACGGTACCGACGGTCCCATTCCAGTCCAGCGGCACCTGGATGGAGAGCGGGCCCCCATTCAGTCGGCGTTTTATGAGGCCTGCGTAGCGAGGGGCTTCCGGGAAAACCCGGACATGAACGGTCCAGAGACCGGCGGGGTGTCATCCCTCCCCATGAACAACCTCGAAGGCGTTCGCATGAGCACGGCCCTAACCCACCTCAACCCCAGCCGCCACAGGTTGAACCTTACCATCAGGGGCAACGTGTACGTAAGGCGCATCCTGTTCCAGGGCCGCACGGCCGTGGGGGTGGAAGCGGAGAGTGGAGGCCAGACCTTCACCATCGAGGGTGATGAGATCGTACTGAGCGCCGGGGGCCTGAGGTCCCCCCATTTGCTGTTGCTATCGGGCGTGGGACCGGCCGACCACCTGAGCAGTATAGGGATCCCGCTCGTGCACGACCTGCCTGGTGTAGGCCAGAACCTGCGGAACCACCCCAACGCCAGTATCTCATTGCGTGTAAAAGAGGGTGTCACCCTGCCACGCGACAACTTTGGGCCGCGCATTGCCCTTCGCTACACCTCTGGCGGGTCCGACCAGCCCAACGATATGCTGTTGATGACCAACTCCAGCTTCCTTCCGCTGAGCGGGGAGGCCCTTCCGGAGCGGGGCGTCCGACTTGCTACCTCTCTGCAGCTGCCCGCCGGCGCCGGAGAGCTACGGCTCGCCTCGGCAGACCCCAATATCCAGCCTCACTTCGACTACCGATATCTCTCAGATCCCTGGGACCGGCAGAGACTCAGGGATGGGGTCCGGCTATGTGTGGAGTTGCTGGAGCACTCGGCATACAGGGAAATCATTGAGGAGCGGACCGCCCCCAGCGACGACGACCTGGCCTCCGACTACGCCCTGGACGAATGGCTTCTGAAAAACGTGAGGACGGCTCGACACATCTCCGGCACCTGTAAAATGGGCCCCCCGTCGGACCCCATGGCGGTGGTGGACGAATACTGCCGGGTGCGCGGGCTGGAAGGGCTCCGGGTGGCCGACGCCTCGGTGATGCCCAACGTCATCAGGGCCAACACCAACGCGACGGTAATCATGATCGGCGAGCGCGTCGCCGATCTTATCAAGGGACACTCTTAGCGGGGATGCTGGAAGCCCTTTCGACGATCCCCTCCGCCTAAGTCGAGAGTCGAGATGAGCGACGCATCATCGGACCTGGCCCCCTTCCTGGCCAGGAAAGGGAACAATTCGTGTCCGCGAGACACCCCTTCGGCAGGCCCAGGACAGGCTCGTAGAATCACGAGACGGTGGTTCTCCGGGTAAGAGAGTCGTTTACGGCTCGGATCCAAACGGCGCGGCCAGCCGTCTCTGACTCGCCTGGCACCCAGTAGCGAGGGCTTTGAACTCCCCGACTGAGGGCATGTTACCGTCGGCGTCGTGGCGCGTCAACCGACCTGGCGACTCCCTTGACAGGGCCATGTTTTTAGCGTGGAATACTACTTGGCCGGAACCAGGAGCGGCTGAGTTCCGAGCGTTGGCGGCTGGGGGAGTACCTATGGCGGGCGTGGGAACGGATATCTGTTACCTGACCATCGGGGAGGCCAGCGCATCGCTGCGACGGCGGGAGCTGTCCCCCGTGGAGCTGACCCAGGCGTTCCTGGAGCGCATCGACGCCGTGGACGGGCAACTCCACTCATTCATCACCGTCCTGCGGGACCAGGCCCTGGTGGAGGCGCGGGCCGCCGAGGCCGAGATCCTCCGAGGGCAATACAGGGGTCCCCTTCACGGCATTCCCATCGCCCTCAAGGACCTCTACGACACGGCGGGCGTCCCTACGACCTGCGCCTCCAGGCTGTACATGAACCGAGTGCCGGCGGAGGACGCCACCGCCGTCGCCCGGCTGAGGGCCGCCGGAACGGTGCTCCTGGGCAAGCTGATGATGCTGGAGTTCGCCCTGGGCGGATACGACCCCGATAGCCCGTTTCCGCCGGCCCGCAACCCCTGGAACCTGGACCACAAGCCGGGCGGCTCAAGCAGCGGCTCGGGGGCCGCCGTGGCAGCCGGACTGTGCATGGGCAGCCTGGGCTCCTGCAGCGGGGGCTCCATTCGCAACCCCGCCGCACAGTGCGGTATCGTTGGGCTCAAGCCCACCTACGGGCTGGTAAGCCGATACGGAGTGGTGCCCCTCAGCTGGTCCCTGGACCACTGCGGGCCCATGACCTGGACGGTGGAGGACACGGCCCTGATGCTGCAGGCCATCGCGGGGCACGACCCGAAGGACCCCACCACCAGCACGGCGCCGGTGCCCTACTACTCCCTGGCGCTGAAGGAAGATGTAAGGGGCATCACCATCGGGGTTCCGCGCGACTTTTTCTTCGCCCTCAGCGAGGACGTGGACCCCGAATTACAGACCACGGTGGAAAGGGCCCTGGCGGCCCTGGAGGAGCTGGGCGCTCACCTGGAAGAGGTCAGCATACCCAGCCTGGAGTACGCGCGGGCGGCCGACTCCATATTAATGCTCGCCGATGGCTATGCCATCCATCAGCGAGACCTGAAGGACCGGCCGCAGGAGTACGGGGACACGATACGGTCCCTGTTCCGGATGGGCGCGCTGTTCTCCGCCGGCGATTACGTACAGGCCCACCGGGTTCGGCAGCTGATGAAGCGGGAATGCGCCGAGGTCCTTGAACGGGTGGACGTGCTGGTCACTCCCACCCTGCCCCAGCCGGCGGCCCCCTTTCAGGGGTACGACAGGCCCACGACGGTCCCGAGCCAGAGGTTTACCCCCGCCTTCAACCTCACTGGACTGCCGGCCATCTCCGTTCCCGCCGGCTTCACCGCCGCCGGCCTGCCCGTGGGCATGCAGATCGTGGGCAGGCCATTCGACGAGGCCACGGTGTTGAGGGTGGCCCACACGTACGAGCAGTACGCCCGCTGGTACCAGCGCCGGCCCCCAATATAGAAGGTTAGCGATAAATGGAAAAGAAGAACGGGCTGCAATACGGGATCGCCATCCCCCAGATGTTCCCCGGGGGAGAAGTAGACCCCACCGTTATCTCAAAGCACCTGGCCACGGTGGAGGCCCTGGGATACCATAGCGTCTGGGTCCAGGAGCGGCTGATAGGGGGCCTGCCGGCCCTGGACGCCATGACCCTCCTGACCTATGCCGCGGCCCTCACCAGCCGCCTCAGATTGGGCACCTCGGTGCTGCTGACGGCCCTGCGCTCGCCCATCCCCCTGGCCAAGTGCCTTGCCAGTCTGGACCAGCTATCCAGAGGGAGGCTCATCGTGGGCGTCGGCCTCGGTGGTTTCGCCGACTCCTACCCCGCCTTCGGCATCTCTCCCAGGGGCAGAGCCAGGCGCTTTGAGGAGGGCGTCCGCCTGATGAAGCGGCTCTGGACAGAGGAAAGGGTCTCCTCCCAGGACCGGTTCTGGCAGATGGATGGCCTATCCCCGAATTCAAAGCCCTACCAGGAACCTCACCCACCCCTCTGGTTCGGCGCCCACGCCGAGTCGGCCCTGAGGCGCGCCGTCAAGCTGGGAAACGGCTGGATGGGCGCCGGCTCCTCTACCACGGTGACCTTCAAAGAGGAGCTGAAGACGCTCAGGCGTCTACTCGGCGAGGAAGGGAGAGACCCGGCCGGCTTCTCGATATCCAAGCGGGTGTATGTGGCCGTTGACAGGGACAAGGCGGGCGCGACGCGAAAGATGCGGGAATGGTTCGGGCAATACTACGGGAACGCGGACATGGCCACGGAGGTATCGGTACGGGGCAGCGAGGAGGAGTGCGTTGAAGGCCTGGGAGAGGTGGTCTCAGAAGGCATAGACCTGCTTATGTTAAATCCCCTTTACGACATGACGGAACAGGCGCAGCGCCTGGCCGAGGACGTCCTTCCCAAACTCTAGCCCCGGTGGGCAACGCCGTTAGCTAACCCCGGGTGCGGGTTTTTAGCGTGGGAACGTACAAGAGTGTCATTCTGAAGGAGCCCTTCGTCTCCGCTCAGGGTGAACTCCGCGACTGAAGAATCTCGTAGGGTGGGGCACATTGGTGGCCGGCAGATCTAGCAGCCAGATGGGCGGATCGCCCGTCAGCCCCACCAGACCCTTCGCCTTCGGCTCAGGGTGACATGGGAAACTTGGGAACCGGGCCAGCTAATCGAAGTGGTACAGCCTGGCCGCGGTCCCCCCGGAGATCTTCTCCCTCTCCTCCTGGGGGACACCCTGGAGTATCCTGTCTAGGATCTCCCGGGACCTTGGCCAGGTGGACTCCGCGTGAGGGTAATCCGAGCCCCACATCAGATTGTCCACCCCTATGAGATGCCGGAGCTGTATACCCAGGTCGTCTTCCTGGAAGCTGAGGTAGACGTTGCCGCGGAAGACGTCGCTGGGCATAGCGTCGCCCTTGAATCTGTAGGTCGCCTGCTGCTGCCGCTCGACGTAGACGTAATCGAGCATGCGGAGAAAGTACAGGCGCCCACGCTAGCTCGAACTCCACCGCCGCTACCTTGAGCTTTGGGTACCGTTCGAAGACCCCGGCGTAGATGATGTTGGACAGGGAGCACCGGACCCAGTGGTCTATGTTGGCCCTGAAGGTCGCCGTCTGAGTGGTCGCCGCGCCGGGCTGTTCGGGTCCTGGCCGTTGAGTGGCGGTATGGAGGCTGATGGGCATGTCCAGGTCCTGGGCAGCCGCCCACAATGGCTCGTACTCGGGCTGGTCGTACTGCTTGTCAGGCGAAGGGTAGACGCTGATCATCCCCCCGACCAGCCCCTTCTTCCGGGCCCGTTCCAGCTCCTTTACCCCCTCCTGCACATCCTCGTCGTTCACCAGGGCGATCCCCTTGAGGCGGTCGGGGTTGGCGCTGCAAAACTCGGCCAGCCAGTCGTTGTAGGTCCTGAAGATGGCCGACAATAGCTCGCTGTCCCGCACCTTGTACAGGAAGAGGCCCATGGAAGGGTAGATGATCTCGCCCTCCACCCCATCGGTCTCCATGTCTTTGATGTGCTCGTGGGGGTCATAGCCTCCGGGACGGACGTTCTCGAAACTACCCTCGAAGGTTATGTCCTGGGGGGCCTCGAACCTGGTACCCGCCTGGGACACTAGGCCGATGGCGCCGACCTTCATGTCCCCGTCAACGTACCACTGGTCGTATTCGCCCTGCCGTACCACGTGCGGCGCCCTGGCCCTGAACCTGGGCTCGATGCGGGAGGTCCACAGATCGGCCGGCTCGAACACGTGCGAATCGGAGGATATGACCTTGTACTTCGGCATAGCCGACCTCCCACGGTGACATTCTACGGGAGTCATCGGAGCTGGGCAACCCTCCACCGAAGGTCAGTGAGACGTACCCCACCGGGCCGGCGGCACGCACTACCCAAGGTGGTACCACCTATTACCATGGGGGGTTCCCCCAGCCAGCCTCAGGTGGCACCTTTATATGTCCAAGGCCTCCCGAGCCCTAAAATAATTCTAAGAACTGGAGCACCCCGACAGGAGGCCGATCGATGGTGAGTGTAGCAGAGGATGCCCGAAAGTGGCGCTGGCTTCGCGATAACGCCCGCCAGGCCCGGTCCGACGCGAGAAGGTTGGACGCGATTATACAGCGCCTCAAGGACACCAACTCCCTTGTGGACGGCCCGGCGAACAAAGAAGCCGACTTACTGCGATCGCGGAACTGGCCCAAGCTATAACTCGCCCCGCCTTCCGACCCAGGCCGATCACCGGTTGTACCCCGTTTCGTCGAGAACCCTACGGAGGTCGTCCACCGGAAGCCCATAGCGGATGTTGCCGTCGCGACCCACCAGTGTATGTGCCCGCAGCATCGAGTTTATGATCGCTTCCTCTGTCGCTTCCACGGCTCCCCTGAATAGTGTGGTCAAATTGCCCTCTTCAATGGCTGGCGTGTCGTCGGAATTGGAGAAGGCGATGATGAAATCGCCGCTGCCGTGGCTGGCGATGCCCCCCACCCTGGCCAGTCCAAAGCTGGCCCTGCGCCCAATACGTCCCAACTGCCGTGAAGTTACGGGCGCGTCGGTGGCCACCACCATGATTATGGAGCCGCCACCCTGAGGAAGCCCCTGCGGCGGTAGAAGCCGGCGCCCTAGAGGCAATCCATCGACTCTCAGCTCCCTGGGGTCCCCCGTGTTGGTCAAGGTCAGTGCAGCGACCACGTAGGTCCCTTCCGGGCACCGGCACACCCGGGAAGAGGTGCCGATGCCGCCCTTCCAGCCGAAGCCCGTCATACCTGTCCCCGCACCCACGTTGCCCTCCTCCGTATTGGGACTGGTAGCCCCGTCGATGGCCCGGAATACGTGTTCCTTGCGCACATGCCTCCCGAGGATATCGTTAAGGAAACTGTCGTTGCACTCTCCCACCACTGGGTTGAAGGAGTACATGCCAGGATTCTCCTCGGCAAGGTAGTCGACCAAGGCGTCGGCGACCCCCCAGGTGCTCAGGGTGTTTGTGAGCGCGATGGGGCTTTCGATCACGCCAAGTTCGGACACCTGGGGCAGCCCCACGGACTTGCCGTACCCGTTGACCACGTGCACTGCCGCGGTGACCTTGCGTCGGAAGACGTCGCCCCCGTGGGGCAGGACTACCGTGACCCCAGTCCGCACCGGCCCCTTACCTATCTCTAAAGGGCCATCCCCATCGATAATCGTGACGTGGCCCACCGCGACCCCCTGAACGTCGGTAATGGTGTTATGGGGGCCCCTGGGCAGCAGGCCCATCCTGGGGACCAGCTCCGCAGCCCTGGGTCGCGGGCTGGTAGTGCCGTGGTCGCTCATACGATCTCCCTTCCCACGTTCAGAGTCCCCAGACCTAGGCGGTCAGTATACCTGGTCCAGAACCGGGTGCTCCAATGACGGGCATCTCGACTCCGGTGCATGGGACCAGTCCCGCAGGGCACTCCTCCTCCACGATTATAGTACTCCGCCGGGTAAGGGCATGGGGAACGAGGAGGAGCGCCCCTTGACAGATAAGGGTTTGTAGTTCACGGTATTCTGAGGGTCCTATGTTCAGGGAAATCAGCTTGATCTGGGAAATACAAGCAATGACCTCTCAGCACGGCTAGAGGGGCAATGAAAGCGTTATGAACATGAACTCCCGACGAAAGATTCGAGACAAGCTCGGTTGTTCATGGGCAATTACGCCTTAGGAGAGGACCAATGACACAAGAGTTTACTAGTCCGCTAGATACTCCCGGCCTATTGGACCCTGAGATAATTGCCAATCCCTATCCCAGCTATCACGAACTACGGGAGCATGACCCGGTTTACTGGAGCGAAAGTCGTCAGGGCTGGCTTCTGACCCGCTACGCCGACGTCCTTGAGGCTTTGCGGGACAGGCGCCTTTCGGCGAACCGAATATCAACTTACGCAAACCGAATTCCAGAGCCGATGCAGGAGACGATGGCCCCCATTTTCCGTATCTTCTCCAATATGATGCTGGTGGCAGACCCACCGAGCCACACTCGGCTCCGGTCACTGGCCAACAAAGCCTTTACACCGCGGGTAGTCGACGGTATGCGGTCCCATATCCAGGCCATCGTCGACCAGTCGCTGGACGGCGTGGAGACCGCGGGCAGGATGGACGTAATCCGCGACCTTGCCTACCCTTTGCCTGCTACGGTGATTGCCGAGATGCTAGGCGTAGCGCCGAAGGACCGGGACCAGTTCAAGAAATGGACCGATGACCTGTCCGCCTTCCTCGGGGGACTTCGGAACCTCTCCGAGATCATTGGGCCTGCCCAGCGTAGTGCGTTAGAGATGACTGAGTACTTGAAAGGGATTATCAGGGAATGCCGCCAGAACCCTAGGGACGACCTAATAAGTGCCCTGGTTGCTGCCGAGGAGCAGGGCGACGTGTTCAGCGAGGACGAGCTATTCTCGATGTTTGTCCTGCTGCAGATCGGAGGTCACGAGACTACCACCAACCTGATTGGAAACGGTCTGCTGGCCCTGCTCCAGAACCCCGAGCAGATGCAGAAGCTCAAGGACAACACCTCTTTGATCGAGAGCGCCGTTGAGGAGTTCTTGCGCTACGAGAGCCCGATTCAAACTACGATTCGCATCGCCCTAGAAGACCTGGAAATAGACGGGAAGAGGATCTCCAAGGGCCAGACCACCTTCACATATATAGGGGCGGCCAACCGCGACCCCGCCCAGTTTGCCGAACCCGCCCACTTGGACATTTCCAGAAACGAGAACCGCCACCTAGTGTTCGCATTTGGCCCTCACTTTTGTCTGGGGGCGGCCCTGGCCCGGCTCGAAGGGCAGATCGCTATCAGCACCGTGCTTCGGCGCATGGACCAGCTAAGGCTTGAGCCTCCCCTTTCCCAAGGACGATTGGAGGATTTCCCATGGCGTAACAATCCAGTCTTCCACGGGCTGGAATCCTTGCCTGTGGTTTTTTAAGCAACTGGTCCCTAAGAACCGAAGCGGCCGCAATGAAAGCTCTCAGGATCGCCGCCGGTAGCGTGCTGGGTTTTGCCCCCTCAGTCTTCACATCACTACAAATCGCCCCGGCCCAGGCCAGCAATATGGGATAAGTCTCCTTAGTGGAGTAGCCAATGAAGTACGACGTTATCGTGGTGGGAGCCGGGGCCGCGGGTTGCGTCCTGGCCGCGCGCCTATCGGAGGACCCAGGGCGATCGGTGCTGCTCCTTGAGGCGGGACCTGACTACCCCGATTTTGAGCGGCTCCCCGACCAGCTGAAGTACGTCACCAACAGGACCGCATGGACCATAGACTCACCACATAACTGGTCGTTCGTGGGCTACCCCACCCAGGGGCAGCCCGGGCCCACGCCCGTACCTCGGGGCAAGGTGGTTGGGGGAGGAAGCGCCATTAACGGAGGGGCCTTCGTTCGAGGCGACCCCGAAGACTATGACAGCTGGGCGAACTTGGGCAACCATGAGTGGTCCTATCTCAAGGTCTTGCCCTACTTCCGGAAATTGGAAAGGGACCTGGACATCCAGGACGACTTCCACGGCACCCACGGCCCCATTCCCATACGCCGCTACTCGCAGGAGACCTGGTACCCCTTCCAACGTGCCTTCTACCAGGCTTGCGTCGACATGGGCTTTCCCGAACACCCGGACATGAACCACCCGGAGGCCCAAGGAGTGGGTCCCGTCCCCATGAACCAGCTCGACGGCGTTCGCATGAGCACGGCCCTGACATACGTCAACCCTATCCGCCACAGGATGAATCTGACCATCAGACCCAACGTACGGGCCAGGAGGGTCATGTTCGCGGGAATGAGGGCCACGGGGGTGGAAGTAGAGAGCGGGGGAGACAGGTTTGTGGCCGAGGCCGAAGACATCATACTGAGCGCGGGAGCTATCGCTTCGCCCCATCTGCTGATGCTCTCGGGGGTGGGGCCACGTGACCAGCTGTCCAAGATGGGGATCCCCGTGGTGCACGACCTGCCCGGTGTGGGGCAGAACCTGAGGGACCATCCTCAGGTGGCCGTTAGGATCCGGGTACGCCAGGGTTTCGCGCTGGACCCCGATGGCCCAAGGCGGCAGGCCGCCCTTCGCTACACCGCCCAGGGCTCCTCGGCGCGCAACGATATGTTGGTTTCCCCAGTTTCCTTCGCATCTCCGCTGGGATCGGACCCAATGAGCGGCGAGGGCGTTCACCTGAGCGCGGCACTGTACCTCGCCGCCGGCGCGGGAGAGCTACGGCTTACCTCCGCTGATCCCCACGCGCAGCCATTCCTGGACTACCGCTACCTACAGGACCCATGGGACCGCCGGCGGCTGCGTGAGGCCGTTCGCACGTGTATCCAACTGCTGGAGCACCCGGCAATGGGAAAAATCGTCGAGACAGTGGTCTCGCCGACTGAACTGGACCTGGATTCGGACGCAGCTTTGGACGCTTGGATGCTGAAGGACCTGCGCATGAGTCCAAGCCAGCACATGTCGGGCACCTGCAAGATGGGGCCGAAATCAGACCCGACGGCAGTCGTTGACCAGTACTGCCGGGTCCAAGGCCTGGAAGGGCTCCGTGTGGTGGACACTTCAATTATGCCCGACGTAGTCCATGCCCAAACCAACGCGACGGCCGTCATGATTGGAGAGCGTGCCGCCGACCTTATCTCGGAACAGATCTAGGCCGGGACCAGCTATCGCCGCCGCCTCAGCTCGTCGAACTCTTTCCTCAGCCTGTCGCCGTCGTATCCCAGTTCCACGGCCCGCTCAAAGTCCCTCTGCGCCGCAGCATCCTTTCCCAGGAGGGCGTGTGCCAGGGCTCTTTGTGCGTAGGCCTCAGCAAAATCGGGCCTAAGCCTGATGGCATCGCCGTATTCGGCCTCGGCGCCCTCCAGGCTGCCCTGGCCTAGAAGCTCTGTGCCTCGATTGTAGTGCTTTTCGGCCTCGCGCTCCTCCACCGCCTTACCCAAGCCGAAGCAGCCCCAAAGTACCAGAGCCAGCACCGGAAGCACCGCCAACAGGAGGGTCGAAGGTCTCATGGCCGAATGTCCCGAAAGGGAAAGGTCGGGCGGCTGGGCGCCTAGGACCATGGCTGGAAAACTACGCCGGCACGCCCAGGAAGGTGCGCGTCACCTGGATAAACTCCTGGGGTTTGTCCACCGTCACCACGTGACCCGCATCGGCCACGTCGACCGAGCTGAACTGTTTCCCCACCTGTTTCATGCGCTGGATAGTCTCGTCGGAAACCAGGTTACTGCCGGCGCCGCGGACCTCCAGGATCGGGCAGCCTATCTCCTCCATGGCCTTCCAGTACCGCCCCATGAGCCCCGGGTCCGTCATATCGGGCAGCTGGACGTTGAAAAGGGTGGAGTCGGCCTTCCACGTCCATTGGCCGTTCTCCCGCTGGTGAATCTTGTCCTCGGCGTCCTTGCGAAGGCCGGCCTCGCTGGCCCAGGGGTTCCCCTCACGCATCCACCGGACCGCCGCGTCCAGGCTGGGAAACTCCATAGGCGTGGGAGGGCGATTCTGCCTTTCAGCGAGGGAGGCCGGGTTTGGCTCGGGTGCGATGTCAACGATGATAATTCTCTCCACCCTGTCGGGATGGTCCAGCGTGTAGAGTAGGGAGTGCCACCCACCCATCGATAGCCCCACCAGAACGAACTGAGGCAGCTGCAAGGCATCGGCGAAGGCCGCCAGGTCCTCCACGAACCGGTCCCTCGCGTAGCCCGTATCGGCCCACTGGCTCCCGCCGTGACCCCTCTGGTCCACCGCCAGGACGTGATAGTGACTGGACATGACCTCGGCAAACTCGTCCCAGATATGGGCCTGGCCTGTATGGCCGTGAAGGCAGACGAGGGGCATCTTGCCGGCGGTGCCCCAATCAAGGTACCGCAGCCGCACCCCATTGACGGTTATATGCTTGTCCTGGGCCTTAACGGTGGTCATGGTCCCCCTCCTTTAAGTCCTCTACCTTATGATACCGCCACGGCCAAGACCCGCAGTCAAGCGGGTCCACCAGTGCCAGGGTGGCAACGGCTAGGTGCGGGTCAGCAGTTCCAGGACGTGGCCGTTGGGGTCCTTGAAGTAAAAGCCCCGCCCCCCAAGTCGGGTATTGATAAGAAAGTCGTCCAGCTGAAAGGGCCCGCTGCCGTAGGTAATTCCCTCGGCCTTGATCCTTTCGAAAATGGCGTCAAACTCCTCATCACTCACGTGAAAGGCGTAGTGGTGACTCTCGAACTGGTCGCTATTGTCGAAGTCCAGGGTCAGGGTGTCGTTCACCTTCACGGGTGCGAAGTGACCGGCGGGACCCTCGTAGCTTAGACCGTATATCCTGGCAAAGAATTTGGCCGATGCCTCCTTGTCGTGGGAAGGCACGATGGTGTGGTCCAAGGTTATGGCCACAGGACACCTCCTTAATATATGGCAATTCTTCGCCCCGCGCCGCGGCTAATCCAGGGAGACATGCGGACCCACACAGCGACTACCCTGGTGGCTCCAACCTGGAGAATTACCGATCACTGGCATTTGAGACCGACCCGCTGCCCTGCGGGACCACGTGGCAGAGACCGAAGAGACACGATCGTGGTGGGCCGTCAGGGATTCGAACCCTGGACACCCGGATTAAAAGTCCGGTGCTCTTCCAGGCTGAGCTAACGGCCCATA
Organism: Dehalococcoidia bacterium; assembly: GCA_965247295.1. GTDB lineage: Bacteria > Chloroflexota > Dehalococcoidia > Lucifugimonadales > JAGWBF01 > CBDFGQ01. The sequence goes on along the minus strand of CBDFGQ010000007.1, from coordinate 89,113 downwards.
TAGCACGACACTGTACTCCCCTAAGCCACCTGCACCACGATTCTATCAGCCACCACAACCTCACGCAACAGGATTGAGGACCGACGCCCACTCCGCCAACGAACGCAGCCGTAGTGTTTTAACCTCCACTGTTTTGCCACGCTCCACCCCACACATCCTCTTGACACGCGAGGAAAACCACCCCTATAATCGCAATGGAGACTCGCTTCAGGTTGTGTCAGCCACCCACACCCGCCCACATTTACCCCATTGGTTCTTCCAAGTGCGAAAGGGCGCTCTCCTTGGTGAAGACACGTTTGCTGACCTATGAGTGCTAAGTACGTTTTCGTGACAGGTGGAGTTGTCAGCTCCGTGGGCAAGGGGATCACCGTCGCTTCCATAGGACGCATACTCAAAAGCAGAGGCATCTCCATATCGGTCATGAAACTCGACCCCTATCTAAACGTGGACCCGGGCACCATGTCTCCTTACCAGCACGGTGAAGTCTTTGTCACCAAAGACGGCAGTGAGACGGATATGGACCTGGGGCACTACGAGCGGTTCACAGACCTTGAGCTCACCAGACTGTCCAACCTCACGGCGGGGCAGGTGTACATGTCCCTCTTGGGCAAAGAACGGAAGGGGGACTTTCTGGGCGGCACCATACAGGCCGTGCCCCACGTGACCAACGAGATAAAGGGCAGAATCAGGGAACTGGCGGAACACTCGGAGGCCGAGGTGATCGTGGTGGAGGTGGGGGGCACAGTAGGCGACATCGAGGGTCTGCCCTTTCTGGAAGCCATCCGGCAGATGCGTAACGACGTGGGAAGGGAAAATGTCATCTACGTCCACTTGACCCTCCTGCCCTACATGTCCGCCACTGGGGAGCTGAAGACGAAGCCCACCCAGCATAGTGTCAAGGAGCTCAGGAGCATCGGCATACAGCCAGATGCCATTATATGCCGCAGCGACAGTCCCATGCCGGACTCCATCAAGGACAAGCTTTCTCTATTCTGTGACGTCCCCAGGGATGCCGTCTTCCCCCTTCTTACCGTTCCCCAGGTATACGAGGTACCTCTCATACTGGAGGAGTACGGATTGGGCGACCTTCTCGTCAACTCCCTGAAGGTGGGGCACCATGGCAGGGACATGAGCGAATGGGCATCCATGGTCGAGCGCATGTGCGAACCCAAGGACACGGTGCCAATCGCCCTGGTTGGAAAGTACGTCGAGCTGCCCGATTCCTATATATCGGTCAAGGAAGCCCTAAGGCACGCCGGGCTTTTCCATGACCGGGACATTGAGATCCAGTGGATACATTCGGAGGACATCGAGAGGGATGGGCCCGATTCCCTGCTAAAGTCCGCCTCTGGCATCGTGGTGCCGGGGGGATTCGGCTCGAGGGGCGTGGAAGGGATGATAGAGACGGCCCGCTACGCCCGTGAGAACAAGATCCCCTATTTCGGACTGTGCCTGGGCCTTCAGGCCATGGTGGTGGAATACGCCCGGAACGTGTTGGGGCTGAAGGGCGCCAACTCCTCGGAGATAGACCCCGACACCCCCTACCCCGTTATAGACATCATGCCCGAGCAGCGCTCCGTCACCGACAAAGGGGGCACCATGCGCCTCGGCCTCTATCCCTGTCACCTCACGGAGAATAGCATGGCCCACGTTGCTTATGGACAGGACCTGGTCTACGAGCGGCACCGCCACCGGTACGAGCTCAACAACACATTTCGGGAGTCACTGGAGGAAAACGGCCTCCTGGCCGGCGGGCTATCCCCCGATGGCAATCTGGTGGAGATCACCGAGGTCGCGGGGGACCCTTTCATGGTGGGCGTGCAGTTCCATCCCGAATTCCTTTCCAGGCCGAACCGCCCCCATCCCCTATTTCGGGAGTTTATCGGCGCCGCAAAGGTGACCCTCAGGGAAGGGGCCCAGCCACCATTGCCCCTGTAACGAGAGGTACATTGGCTAGCTTGAGGTCTTCCAGTGATATGTCGTAGAACTTCGGCCATGCAGGTAGATCGGATTACGTCGACTAAACGTCGGGGGCCCGTTGATAATCGGGAGGCGTGATGCAGTTATTCCTTGACACGGCCAATATAGACCAAATTCGCCAGGGCGCCAGGCTCGGCGTCATAAGGGGCGTCACCACTAACCCTTCCCTAGCGGCCAAGGAGGGCATCGGACGGCGGGATGCGTATAAGTCCGCGGTGCAGGAGATAGCCGAGATCATCGATGGCCCCATATCGGTGGAAGTGATCAGCTCCGACGTGGAGGGCATGATAACGGAAGGCCACGACATCGCCGAGTGGATCCCCAACCCCTGGGTCAAGCTACCCAGTACCATTACAGGAATCGAAGCCATGGCGGTGCTAACCGGTAATAATATAAAGGTAAATCAGACCCTGTGCTTCTCGGTGAACCAGGCCCTGCTGGGCGCCCAGGCAGGCGCCACTGTTGTCAGCCCCTTCGTTGGGCGGCTAGACGACATAGGGCACGATGGCATGGGGGTGGTGGAGGACATCGTATCCGTATACCGGCGGTACGACATCAAGACCAAGGTGATGGCCGCCAGCATACGCCATCCCCTCCACTGCATCCTGGCAGCTAAAGCTGGCGCCGACATATGCACCCTTCCCTTCGGCGTACTCATGCAGATGGCTAAGCACCCCCTCACCGATGCAGGTCAGTCCCGCTTCCTCCAGGACTGGCAGCGAGCTCCATCGTGAACCCTCGTTTGGGTCAGGAGCGGCTGGCGGGGTCTGCCTATGGTGTCCCAGGTAGGGTAGCTGGGTTGGAGAGGCATGCCGGCTGGGAGCGGAACTGCCCACCATCGGGCCGGCAGTTGGGCTAGAGGAAAATATAGAAGACGGTTCCTGGAAGAGGTGAATCCCATGACCACACAACGGGTGTTACACGTAGCCGATCTGGATGGGAAAAGCAAGGAGGAGTTGATCGTCGTCGCCCAAGAGGTGGGCGCCGAAAACGGTACCCTCCTGGCCAACCTGCGCAGGGAAGACATTCTCCAGCGTGTCATGCAGCTGTACTCGGACCAGCAGTCCCTCATGGCTACCGGGACCCTGGAGATCATGGGAGAGGGGTACGGCTTTCTCCGCCAAGATGGGCTGCGCCCTGCGGCGGGCGACGTGTACGTTTCCCAGTCCCAGATAAGGCGGTTCGGCCTGAGGACCGGCGATACCGTCACCGGCCAGGTCAGGCCTCCCAAGGACGGTGAGAGATACTTTGGTCTGGTGAGGGTGGAAAAGGTGAACGGCCTGGACCCCGAAAGCGCCCGATCCAGGGCCTCCTTCGAACACCTCACGCCCATCTTTCCCGACGAACAGATAGTGCTGGAGACCGACCCCAATAATCTGACCACCAGGATGATAGACCTGTTTGCGCCAATTGGCCTGGGGCAAAGGGGACTCATCGTGTCCCCCCCCAAGGCCGGTAAGACCACCGTGCTGAAACACATAGCCAACGGCGTCACCACCAACTTTCCCAAGGCGCAGCTCATGGTGGTGCTGATCGGCGAGCGGCCCGAAGAGGTCACGGACATGCGCCGGTCAGTTAATGGACAGGTTTTCAGCTCTACCTTCGACGAGTCTGTGGAGGACCAGTGCCGAGTGGGGGAGCTGGCCATTGAGCGAGCCAAGCGCCTGGTGGAGAGCGGGGTAGACGTGGTGATCCTCATGGACAGCATCACCCGGTTCACCAGGGCATACAACCTGGCCGTCCCCAGCAGCGGCCGCACCCTGTCGGGTGGCATAGACCCAGTGGCCCTTTACCCTTCCAAACGGTTCTTTGGGGCCGCCCGAAACGTGGAGGAGGGTGGGAGCCTCACCATCATCGCAAACTGCCTTGTGGATACCGGTAGCCGCATGGACGAGGTCATCTACGAGGAATTCAAGGGCACGGGAAACCTGGAGCTGCACCTGGACCGCCGCCTGGCGGAGCGGCGCTTCTTCCCGGCCATTGATATACAGCGTAGCGGCACCCGAAGGGAGGAGCTCTTCTTCGACGAGGCCACACGGAAGCAGGTCTATCTACTCAGGCGAATGGTCTCCCTCCTCTCCTCCGACTCTGTCAACACGGCAGACGCCACCGAGCGAGTCCTGGAGCGCCTATCCAAGTACCCCACCAATCACGAGTTCCTGGCAAACCTCTCCAAGGAAGCCTAGGTTCCCCGGGAACCGTGACCCCATCGTATCACCCCCATCCTAGCCGTCCCCCATCCAGGGGGACGGGACGCAAGAAACCTCCTCTCCCCCACCCTTGCCTTCCACCCCCATCCTGACCGTTTGGCTGAGCTCAAGAGGAAGCCTTTCCCCGTCCAGGGGAAGGGGGTGGACCTACTCTTCCCCATCCTAGCTTCCCCCCGTCGAAGCGGAGGAGACAAATCCATCCCTGGTAGTGTGCCCTGAGGGCCTCCAGACCGGACCGCTGACGCTAGCTGGAGAGGCCACGGGAAAGGTACGTAAGGGCCTGCACTCACCCCTTGACAACCGATGCGTTTCCTAGTATAGTCCGCAAAGGCTTCTGACGAAGGGGTTCGCCCTTCGTGACATAACTATGTGGTAGATACCGTAGAGTGGGTGGTGGGAGAAGGCCTCGAGGGCGTATCGAGTGGGGTCATTTTGAATGAGAAAAGCCATAATCAAAACCTTGACAATGAAAACCGGACAGTGTTATTAATAGGGGCAGTCTCGACCAGGAGAGGATCTGGCATGCACTATTCTAAGTATATTTCGGCACAGGCGGATCCATCGGTAGTCCCCAGGGCTCGCTACCCCTCAATCGGGGCCAGGGCGGGCCTGTAACCTTGTTCCACAATGGACGTATCTTAGAAAGTAACCCTGGCCGGCGGCGCCTCGACCCTGGGGGTACGGTACTACTCGGACAAGGCCCCCTCCACCCAGTCGGCAGACAATCACATTGTGACGTTCACCGTCGAGGATAGCGACCTCAGCAGTGTTCGGAGTGGGGTGCTACGCTATACCATCGGCGACGGCGGCGGGATCAACTCCGTGGACATCACCGCTGGCTCCACCATACTCGAGGGCGAAATATCGGTAACCGAAAACTTCGACGGCACTGTAGTAACGAAGTAAAGAGCAGGCCATCACCGTTACCCAGGTCTCAGCCGCCGGTGCTGGGGATTTCACCCTGACGACGGCCGTTAAGGACCGGAACGGCGACGGAAGAATAAGTGGCGAAGACATATCGGCCGTTTTCCATGCCCCAGGCGGTACTGCATTTACCGACGACCTCACGATAACATCTTTGGCCAGTGATAATGTGACGGTGTCGGTTGCAGACGTCAGACTCACGACGGGCTCAAAGATGAAGTTCACATACAATGACTTCCAGACCTTCACCCTGGGCAAACTCGCCCGCGACGGCGATCCTGACCCCCCTGACGGGGCTCTTGATGCTGCCGACATCTCCGTGAAAGTGGCGGGGGGTACGGCATTTAACCCCGGCGGTGGTGATAAAGGCGTAACACTCAATACCATCGGCAACGGCATCGCGAAGGTCATCATCAGTGCTGACACGAATAAGGTCGGCGCAGACGCCGTCGCGATCACCTACAAGTTCTCCGAGTACGACCAGACGATACCTTCGACGAATTCTCCGCTGGACGCCGTGACCAAGATCCAAATAGGCAACGTTGGACACAACGTGCTCGAGACCTTTGCGGACTCGGGCCTGATCACTTTCAGAGATTTCATAGGCACGGATGGCGAGGTCCTGCTCGTAGAGTTCAAGTATGACGTAAAGGAACGGTTAAAGAGCCTGGTCAGTTTGAGCACGCCTACGTCCATCGCCCAGGCTCACGACGGAAACGGCACCGGCGACGAGACAAAGGCAGACAGCAACAAGTACTCCGGCACCTTTGCCCTCTTCAGCCTCGCGGACTTTCAGGATATCAAGTCGGCGGCGGAGACCACGGAGGTCACCACCGTAGCCTCACTGGTAGAGGCCCTGGACACAGCTGATAACAACACCTCGGTCGGAAACCGGGTAGAGCGATCAGCGCAACTGTTGGGGCTCTCCACTAACAGCAGTGACGAATTGTACCTCAAACGGATACTGCCCGTGAGCGATGGAGAGACCATCACCGTATTATACAAGGACGCCGCGGACGCCAGCGGCAACGCGGCCACCGTTAGTAAGATGGCCAAAGTGGACCTCACCGCCCCGGCCCTAACCCTTGAGCTGCCGGGTGACAAGTCCATCAACAGCAGCACGCGGCCCACCCTGAGGGCCATCATCACCGACGCGGGCTCGGGCATAACGGCAAGCGGCATCAACATCGTGGCCGGTTCTAAATTCAGTGTCGGCACGGTTGTGAAGGACCCAATATCCAACGGGTTCAGGGCCAGTACCAGTCCCACATCGGACCTGGTGGACGCCACGTACAACTGGTACGTGACCGTGACCGACAAGGTAGGCAACGGGCCCAAGGCAGCCGACACCAGGAGCGCCATCTCGAAGACCCAGGGGGACGCGAATCCGGCAGTCCGGGGCACGACCGCCAACAAGTTCGAGTTCAAGGTGGACACCGCGGCGCCGGCGCTGGCCTCCATCGGTGCCAAGTCGGGCGGAGTCATAGACGACAGGCTTTCGGTGAACATCACGGGGGCCTCCACTGCCACGGACGGTCAGGCGCGCGCAACACTGACAGACAGCAGCGCCAAGTTCAAGGTCAACAAGGCCAAGGCCGGCGACAAGGTGACCAACGTGGACGCCGGCTGGACCGCCACGATAGACACGGTGGACTCGGAGACGCAGCTCACCCTTACCTCCATAACGAACACGTCGGCCGGAGGGGGCTGCACGTCGAGCTGCTCAGCCGACCAGGACTGGGACGACGGGGACAGCTACACCATCGAGAACCCCACCCTAGGCCAGCTGATCGACAAGAATACCGCCACGGATACCATATCGATCATCTTCAACGTCGGCGACGGCCTGGGCGAGATAGACGCCGCGACGGTCACCACCGCGATGTTCGACATCAGCGGCTCCAGCCCGCCCGCCAGTGTGACGGTGGGCAAGCTGAATACCACGACCAAGGAGCAGGGGGTGCTCCTGACCCTGGGCACCCCGCTGGCCACCGACGCCAAGCCCAAGGTGGAGTTGGTGGGCAAGCTCCAGGACCAGTCTGGCCCCGACGCCAACGAGAGCGTGACGGTAACGGGCGCTGCCGCCCCCAAGGTGCTGGACAAACTGGCACCCTCGATAACCGTTGGCCTTGTGGCGGATCTGGCAGCGGCCAGCAACACCGTAAGCAGAAGCGAGGTAAAGATCCTGGTCACCTCCAACGAGGCCTCGGTGACCCCCACGGGGACGGCACGCTACCTGACGGGGGATGCGGCCGGCACCGGGCTGGAGCAGGCGTCCACTCGCACCACGGAGACCCAGGAGGCCCTGGACGGGAAGTTCAAGCTGACCGGCACCAACAGCTGGGAGGCAACCCTCAAGGTCAGTAACTTCGTTGGGAACCCCCGGGGCCTGGTCAACATCAAGGTCACGGTGACGGACCTGGCGGGGAACGCCGCCACCAAGGGCAATACCGACCCCGACGGCAGCGACGGCAAGCTTGTGTCCGGAAGCCTGCTGGTGGAGTTCGACAACGCCCTGAACGACGGCAAGAATCCCGGGTTCACTCTGACGCCGTTGATCAAGACGACGGTAACTGACGAGACGGATATCTCCAGCCCGTCCATAAACATCGACTTCGCCGACGAGGGCAAGGAGCGCAAGTTCACCCCAGACACCGTCACGTCCGACGTCAATCCGGACAGCCACAAGAAGGTGGAGCTGACCTCGATTACCCTGGTGATGCCCGACGGGACGGAGACCGACGCGATTACCCAGACCGCCAGGGTCGACGACGATACCTTTGGCTGGGCGGGTGTGGGCCTGGCGGTGGGAAGCTACACGCTGAAGCTGAAGGCCAAGGATGAGGTGGGCAACACCAGCATCAGCCCGGGGAGCGACGTCTCCACCACCTTCTCCTTTGACTTCAAGATCCAGGAGCGGGCCAAGTTCAAGAGGCAGCTCAGGCCCGGCCTGAACCTCATATCCCTGCCCAGCGACCCTGAGAACATGGCCTTGGACGCGGTCCTAGGCGGGAACATCAACATCAGGACGGTGGCCACCTACGATCCCAGCGACCCGATGGGGCCGTGGCTGGTGGCCTTCAGGAACGCCACCGGGGACATCGCCGAGGGGAGTACCCTGAGCTCCATCGACTCACGGCACGCCTACTGGATAGAGACCACCGCATTCGTGGACCTCCAGATTGAAATACGGCCGAAGGTCTCGATCCAGGCCTTCCCACCCACCCTAGACCTCGAGAAGGGCTGGAACCTGATGCCCGTGATCGATCTGACTGTGCCGACGTCGGGGACTACCATAGACCCTGACGACTACCTCTCCGGCATAACCTGGTCCGCCGCCATAACCTGGGACCCCGGCGCCAACACCTGGAACAAGTCGATACCAGATACCGCGGCTACTCCAGACCTCAAGGTAGGCTCCGGATACTGGGTGTGGGCCGATAAAGCCGGGACCCTGGTCCCATAGTCCCTGAATAACCTGGACAGAAAGGTGGGAGCCCTCCTCACTAAAAGGGGAGGGCTCCTCCTTTAACAGCCTATGTTGTGTCTGGCAAAATGCCCGCAAAAGGTCGGGAAATCGCCTCATATTCCCCTTGCTCAGGGGATATAATAGTCCCGTTGGCTCGGCCCTCACCTCAAACCTCGCCCACAAAGGGAGATGAAGGGGGCCGTTGGGACCGATGAATCGGGAGGTAAGAAGAGGTGCGGCTTAACCGGATCGCGATAGCACTGCTTGCAGCCTACGTTCTGGCCCTGGGAACGCTTGTGGGAGCGGGGCCAAAGCAGGAGAGCGGCCCCCCACCACTACCCAACATCTTTACCGGTAGGGTCTTCATCGGCGGTACGCCTGCCGCCGACGGGATTGAGATATTTGCCAGGATCGATACATACCAGACCAACGTGGCTCGCCCCGGCATCGCCCCCGAAGACAGGCCGATATCCCTGACCAAGAATGGTAAGTACACCCTTCAAGCGCAGCCGCCTACCGACAGGTTCGTCAACAAGACCATAACCTTCCACGCTACTGCGGGTTTCGGAGACGTCCAGGCCGAGGAAACGGCCAAGTTCCAAGGTGGAATCCAGGTCAACAACGGATTCGACCTCCACTTTCCGGAGGCTCCCCTGGCCGGGCCCACGCCCGAGCCCACACCGACGCTCACGCCGACTCCCACACCTCTTCCCATTCCGGATCTGCCTATCCCCGGGGACCCATCTGTTCCCAATCTATCCCGTATTGCGCTGCTGGCGGGTATTGCGGCCCTGGCCGGAGGTGGCGTCCTCCTGTTTTTGATGCGGCGACGTAAGGCCCTCTAGGGAACCTCGAAACCTAGCCCTGGCCCGATACGCCCTGGGGTTCCAGGACCACTACCCGCATCTCCTGTGGTAGGCTGGAGGCCGACACATTCAGCCTGGCCTGTGACTGGACCTCCCGCAATCCCATCTCCCTGAGAAGCACGTCCAGGCCCCTCAGCTCTGCCCTGAGACCTGGCAGGGCGTAATGCATGGGTATGACGACCTTGGGCTCCAGGCGCTGCACCATCTCGACTGCCTTGGATATATCCACGGTGCAAACACCGCCCGCCGGAAGGAAAAGCACGTCCACCGGAGTCAGGGCCTCGACCTGCCGGGTTGAGAGAACCTCGCCGATGTCACCCAGATGGCAGAGCCTGAGATTTTCCATTTCTATAAGGTAGGCGGTATTACGGCTCCCGTCCGATGGCCCCTCTCCAACAGAAGTCATGATCCCCGTAGTGTAGATCCCCGCCAGCTCGTATTCCCCGGGACCTCTTAAGACCTTCGGATCGCCCCCAACGCCCTGCCAGTAGCTGTGGTTGCCGTGTTGGTTGCTCACGGTAACCGCGATGGCCTGGAGCTCCCCCATACTAAGGCCGATGGAATCGGGGAAGGGGTCGGTGACAATGGCAAGCGCCTCACTACGCAGACGGAAACAGGAATGGCCCAGCCAGATTATCTCCATGAAGTTACCTCCTATGCAGATTGACGATCGCCCAGGCGGAGGGCAGAGTCAGCGAGGCGATGTAAAAGTTCACCATGTCTTCAGGGATGATCGGGTAGAGGCCAAGGGATAATGTTCGGTTCCAACCCACCCACGGGGAAATACGGCGTCCACCAGACGAACCGACCTTGCCGGTACCAGCAATACCCCTCCCCATTGCGGCTAGGACAGGAGACCACGGCAGAGTATAATGGGACTATAGAACTTCAGTCAACCTTGACAGGGTCCAAGCTTCATGTTAGATTCGCCTAAATCTAAAGGCATTCCGAATTAGCGAATGCCTGATGCGTGTTAGAGAGGCTATGCTCAGGACTAGAACCGGCTTCATTTTAAAAACACTCGTGAGCGAGTATATCACCACAGCGGCTCCAATAGCGTCTGAGGATATCGCTCGCAGATCACAACTCAAGGTTAGCGCAGCTACCGTAAGAAATGAGATGGCCGACCTGGAGGAGGAGGGATACATCCGACGTCCCCACATCTCCGCCGGCGGTGTACCTTCGGACAAGGGCTACAGGTACTACGTAGAGTCCCTGGAAGACGATCTCGACCCGCCCCTGGACCTACAGCGGCACCTAAGGTACCAATTCCAGCACGCCAACAAGGACGTGGAAGTCTGGATTAACCTGGCCGCGACGGCGCTTTCCCAAATGGCGGACAACATGGTCATCGTCACCTTTCCCCGTGCCCCCGCTTCCAGACTTAAGTACATCCAACTGGTCTACTTACAGGAGTTCCTGGCCTTACTGATTATAGTCCTCCAAGAGGCCCGGCTGAGGCAACACCTGCTACCGCTGGATGAGCCCATCTCCCAGAGTGAGCTCACGGAAGTTGCCAACAAGCTTAACGACACCGTAAGAGGGCACACTTACTCCGAGATTAAGGCTATACCAAGGGAGCTTACCCATCTGGAGGACACGGTCCTGGACAGCACGGCCTCCATCCTCAAGGACATGGAGACGGAGGCCCGGCTTGAACACTCCGTCGATGGCCTACGTTTGCTCCTGGGCCAGCCGGAGTTCGCGAAGACGGGTAGGGCCAAGGATGTAGTGGAAATTCTGGAAGAGAAGGTGCTGCTGAGAAGTATCCTCTCCGAGGCTCCGGATCAGGGTGGCGTGGGAGTATTTATTGGCGGGGAGAACCAGGCGGAACCGCTGAGACCGTTCAGCGTCGTGGTGAGCCAGTACGGCATCCCACAGGAAGCATCGGGCACCATCGGGGTGATCGGTCCCACTCGCATGGAGTACGGCAGCGCCATCGGCGGCGTACGTTTCCTGTCTTCCTTGATGAGCGAACTGATAATGGGTGTCCATGGCAGGTCGTAACTGCCGTGAGGCCCCCAGGTCCCCATGTATCAGGCAGTGGGGTTGGGCCATCGACTCGCAGCGAGTTGTCCTGCTACTTTACCTTGAGTACCCCGCACGACCTGCTTTATAATAGCGTTTGGCATGTCGCGGACGAGGGTGAGTATCCATGGCTAAAAGAGACTACTATGAAGTGCTGGGGGTTCCCAGACAGTCCTCCGAGGAGGACGTAAGGCGGGCCTTCCGAAAGAAGGCCATGGAATACCACCCGGACAGGAACAAGAACCCCGATGCCGAGGAAAAGTTCAAGGAAGTTAATGAGGCCTACCAGGTTCTCATAGACGCCAAGCAGCGGACACAGTACGACCGTTTCGGGCACGCGGGAGTGGACGGGGCCAGGACACGGGGCGTCACCCGGGACTTCGAGGGCTTTGACGTATTCGGCGGCTTCGGTGATATCTTCGACTCATTTTTTGGTGACCTCGGAGGCCGGACTCAGCAGAGGGCTGCCCAAAGGGGCAGCGACATTCAGCACGGGATAACCATACCCTTTGAAGAAGGGGTTTTCGGCACCGAGCGTGAGGTGGATGTGACGCGAATCGAGCGGTGCCATCGGTGCCACGGCTCGGCGAGCGAACCCGGCACCAGCCCATCAAAGTGCACGACCTGCCAGGGAATGGGGCAAGTGCGCCGCGCTCAGAGAAGCATCTTCGGACAGTTTACCCAGGTTACCACCTGCCCCAACTGCAGGGGCAAGGGATCGATTACCAGTACTCCCTGCAATAGCTGCCACGGCGTGGGTAACGAGCGGCGCAACCGCAAGATAGCCGTCACCATTCCAGCCGGGGTAGAGGACGGAATGCAGATACGCCTCACCGGCGAAGGAGACGTGGGGACCAACGGCGGTCCTGCCGGGAACCTTTACATTCATATCTCGGTCAAAGAACATAAGCTGTTCCGCCGAAAGGGGGACGACCTCATCCTCGAGCTGCCACTGGACATCGCCCAAGCGAGCCTGGGTGACCAGATCAAGGTGCCTACCCTAAATGGCGACGACGAGGTGCTTCGAATACCCCCAGGGACACAACCGGGTGAGATATTCCGTATAAAGGGCAAGGGCGTGCCCCACCTCAATGGAACTCGCCGCGGCGACCTGGTATTCCCGGTGAAACTGCATATCCCTGTCTCCCTAGACACCAATCAACGCAGACTCCTCGAGGAGCTTGCCAAGACCATGGAGACGGAAGGCGTCGATTCCTCCAGCGAAAAGGGTTGGTTCGGCAAGATCAAGGACGCCCTCGGCTAACCGCTCCAACCCGATCCAGCCTTCCTGCATCCCATCAAGTCGCCCATCACAGTCCATCTCCCTGCTCCACCCGGTGCATGCCGGTTTCGTAACCTAGACGGGCGTCTGCGGTCCACCTAGACGAACGGCCAGTGCTATGCGGCGCCCAGAGCTTTTACCACGCTATGATATGGCAGGAACTCTCCATCAGGGTGCCCTGGGAGTACGTAGAGCCTATTTCCTACCTCTTTGGTAGGTACGGTCACGGCCTCTCCATGGAAAACGCCGGCGACGGCCTGGCACTGCTGCGAACGTACCTGCCTAATACGTCCAAGCGGAGGCTCGCCCGGGTACACGTGGGGGTGAATCTGGTCAGACTCATTCAGCCCGGGGAAGACATGACGATAGTGGACCTGGAGCAGGCCGACTGGGAGAATGCCTGGAAAGCCCATTTCAGCCTGCTGAGGGTGGGAGAGAGGATGGTGATAAAGCCCTCCTGGATCGACTATGAGGCGAAGGCGAACGAGATAGTTATTGAGCTGGACCCCGGCATGGCGTTTGGCACAGGCTACCACCCCACGACCCAGATGTGCCTTGAGGCGCTGGAGGAACTGGTGCGGCCGGGCATGAAGGTGCTGGACCTGGGTACTGGCTCGGGCATTCTGTCCATTGCGGCGGCGAGACTGGGAGCAGCTTCGATACTCTCCCTGGACACCGACCCAACGGCGGTGAAGGCAGCCAGAAAGAACTTCAGAGCCAGCAAACTAGCCCCCGTGATACGCCTGGCGAGGGGTAGTCTGCCCCACCAGCTAGCCCCGGAGCGTACCGTTGACCTTGCCGTGGCTAACATAAGCGCCAAGGCCGTCCGTGTAGCGGCCCACCACCTCATCACGGCCCTAAAACCCGGCAGCATGCTAGTTGCATCGGGGTTCACACAGGGACAGCAACAGGAGCTCGCCGGGGCCCTGGCAGACCTGGGGTTCTCCCACATACGGTCATACAAGGTGGAAGACTGGGCAGCTCTGTTGATGTCCAGAGAGCGATGATGCACAGGTTCTTTGTACCCTCCACCTGGATACAGGGGCCGGAGGCCAGGCTGCAGGGAGATGTAGCCCACCAGATCGGCCGCGTCCTACGCATGTCCCCGGGCGATGTCGTAACGCTCCTGGACAACTCCGGCATGGAATACACAGTACGCCTAACCAGGCTGGGAACGGACCTGGTGGAAGGAACGATACTGTCCGCCGAGGAGGGGCCGGGCGAGCCGGCGGTAAGGGTAACCCTTTATCAGGGAATTCTCAAAGGGCAGAAGTTCGACTGGGTGCTCCAGAAGGGTACCGAGCTCGGCGTGGATATCTTCGTGCCCATTATTTGCCAGCGGTCCATTCCGCAAAAGCGTGACGGCTGGGGCCGGACGCGCTATCCCCGCTGGCAGAAGGTCGTTACCGAAGCAGCCGAACAATCGGGTAGGTGCCGGCTGCCCACGGTGCGAGAACCAGTGGGCTTCGAGGAGGCCTGCCGCGAGGTCGGGGATCCGGCCCTGACCCTGATACCCTGGGAGCAAGAGAATGCCACGGGCCTGCGGGAGGCATTGCAGGGTACCAGGCCCCCAGAAGTCAACATTTTCATCGGACCGGAAGGCGGCTTCGAGGAAGGCGAGGTGTCCTGTGCCCGCGCCTGTGGAGCCGTTTCCGTGAGCCTGGGCAGGCGCATCCTGCGGGCGGAAACGGCGGGGATCGTGGCCGTGGCGGCGGTCATGTATGAGGCGGGCGAACTTGGAAACGTGAATGAGGAACTATAAGGCTATAGCCCTTGGCATCGCAATAATAATATTGATCCTCTGGGTCGTGTTAGTAGAGTTCGGCCAAGGGACATATCTGTTCTGGAACTGGACCGCCCCGAGTTGGCAGGCCATAGGAACGGGGTTAACAGGCTTGGCCTTGGCAGTGTTCGCCTTCTCTCTTGGCGTACTCAGTCGCAGCAAACCCAGATACAGGGGCAGCAAACCCAGATACAGCAGCAACAGATGGAGCTACTTTACCACCCAACGCTATTTGCGTACCAACCAATGCCTAAGCCGAGAGTCGAGACAGATCTCTCCGTGGTGGTAGTTGAAGTCAGAAAGTACCTTGCCTGGGAAGTCGGGCTTATTAACTATAGTGCGGTACCCATTGTTATAGAAGGGTTCTGTCTACGAGCTACTGAAGTCCCGTCAACTGATGGCAATGCTGGACAACAGCCGTGGTCGATGAACATAGGACGCCCAGACTGTACCTATTACGAGCTCGACGACAAGTATCCGGCCGGGGAGCGCCAATTGCCACAAAACGCAGTAATAATGCCGGGACAACGATTGCTTATCGGGCTCCACATAAACCAAAAGCCTGAAAATGAGTGGCATACCAAAATTAAGATGTGCTCTGCAAAGTTACATATCCATGTAGGCTATCACACCGTAGGAGGATCTAGATCTCTTGATGAAGAAAGTGAAGAATTTGGTACTGGAAACCTGACCCGCAAATCGCAAAATGTCCTGGGCGGCTAGAGTACCCGCCTCAGGCCCGCGAACACAAAAACCGCCGCCATGACCCACAGGAACAGGCCACAGAAGACGACGATGCCTCTATAGAGGGCCTGGCTCATGAGCCTTTTTCCAGAGGCCACGGCTAGAGAGACCAGGCTGAACCAGGAGTAGTCCGATAGGATGTGCCCCAGATAGACGGCGGCCCCTACCGTAAGCCACCACAGGCTCCATAAGGGTTGGTGATGCTCAGCACTACCCCTCCCAGGATAGGACGTCCCGGAGGGTACCTCCCAGGCCAGAAGGCAACAGCCGCGGGGGGCGCCAGACCATACCCCAACCCATCCTCAGCAGGATCAGACCACCCAAAAGGGCAATCACGGTGAAAACGGGTTCCTCCTCCACAACCTGCAGGACCCCTACGGTGAGGAGGATGACCACAAGCAGCTCCAGGAGCGAGTGGCCGGTGGCTAGGTACGGCCCCGCCCAGAAGCCGCGCCGGGTCGACTCAGTTATGTCAAGGGCCAGAAGAGGACCCGGGATCAATGCCCCGGAGAGGCCCACCAGAAACGACGTACCGAAAACAGCAAGCGTCTCGAATGCGGGCACTGTCTAGCTTATGCCCTCCCATTCGGACCTCGGCGGCCTCCCCATAAGCTCCGCGACCGCCTGCCTGGGGTCCAGCCCCTCGAAGAGAACCTGGTGGGTGGCGCTGGCAATGGGCATCTCCACTCCGAGGACCTCGGCCATCTTCAGCGCCGCCACGGTGGTCGAGACCCCCTCGGCCACGTTCTTCATGGCACCCAGCACTTCCTTCAGAGACCTCCCAGCGGCCAGCTGCTCGCCCACGAAACGGTTGCGGCTAAGGGGACTGGAGCAGGTGGCCATCAGATCACCCAGCCCGGCCAGCCCCGCGAAGGTTATGGGGCTGGCGCCCGCCGCAATTCCCACCCGCGTTATTTCTGCCAGGCCCCTTGTGATAAAGGCGGCCTTGCCATTTTCACCGGATTGTAGACCATCACAAATGCCGGCGCCCAGGGCGATGATGTTCTTCAATGCGCCCCCCAGCTCCACCCCTATGACATCTTGGTTCGTATATACCCGAAAGGAGGAGGACATCAACACCTCCTGGGCCTCTGTGGCGACGGAAGGCTCCGACGATGCTACCACGGTGCTTGTCGGCTTTCCCTCGACTATTTCCAGGGCCAGATTGGGGCCGGAAAGCACGCACACCCTGGAGTGAAGATGGCCCGGAAGCTCGTCCTCCAGGACCTCGCTCATACGCTTCCCCGTGCCGATTTCCAGGCCTTTGGAGGCGCTCAGCACGGTTGTTGAGCCCTCGATAGTTCCTCGAATCACCCGCACGTTTTCACGAAAGCTCCCCGAGGGCACCGCCAGAATTACCATACCGGCTCCCTCAAGGGCTTCGCGGGGCTGGTGAGACACCGTCAAAGGGGAGGGGAGTTCAACACCGGGGAGGAACCGAGCGTTCTGCCTTCTCGCCCGGAGCTCGCTGGCCTCCTCGGGCGTGCGGGCCAGCAGGGCTACAGGGATGTCCTTCCTCCCCAGGATTATGGCGAGGGTAGTACCCCACGTGGTGGTACCTATTACGGCAACCTTTTCCAAGCTCGTTACCCCGGGCCTATGCCGGAGCCTGGAGCCTGGCCAAGGCGCTCGGCGGGCTGCCCAAGCCTGCGTTCCGTACCCTGAAGGAGGCGACGAATATTATCCCTGTGTTGCCAGATGATTATGGCCCCGCCGACCCCCGTATAGTACAGATACGTGCTCGACGTACGGTCCAGCAGGACCATCGCCAGCATGGAGAGGAAGGCCGCCATTACCGCGACTATGGAGCCGAGAGAGAGGTACCGGCTGAGTAAGGTGACTGGCGCGAACACGGCGAACGCGATAGCCCCGGGGATCTGCGCCATGACCAGCAGCCCACCCACTCCGGTGGCTATGCCCCTGCCTCCTCTAAATCCCAGGAAGACCGGCCAGTTATGCCCTGCCAGGGCCAGCAGCCCTGCGCCTACCTCCGCCGGCGCCGTATCTACAGCTGCCCGCGCCAGAAACACGGCCAACAGCCCCTTGCTCAAGTCAAGGGCCAGTGTCATGGCGGCATAAGGGCCACCGGCGCTCCTCAGGACGTTGGACGTTCCTGTTTTCCCGCTGCCGTACTCCCGTATGTCCATCCCCTTGACCATCAGGGTTATTAAGAAGCCCCAGGGGATGGAACCAAGGACGTAGGCAACCGGGAGGACCAGGGCGTACCTGGTATAGGACTGGTCCACGTCCAGAGTAAGCAGTAACACCAACACGTATACTGCCAGCACCGGCACGAGTAGAAGGCTGAGGGCTACCATGGGTGTCCCCTTAAAACCTTTCCCGGAACACCAGCCTCAGGTGGGTATGCGTAAAGCCAAAGGCCGATCTGAGCCGATTCTCCAGGAAACGCTCATAGGAGAAGTGGACCAGTTCCGGATTGCTGGAGGAAAAGACAAAGGTCGGCGGATTGACACCGACCTGCCTCACCTGCTTGATCTTGGGCCGCCTCCCGCCACGGACAGGCGGCATGTGGTCTGCCAGGGCGTCATTTAATACGTAATTCAGCCGACCCGGGGAGACCTGAGTCAGCCTCTCCTGGTGGACGGTAAAGGCGAGGGCCATCAAGTCCTGGATTCCCTGCTCCAGCAGGGCAGAGGTGAAGCATATGGGCACGTAGGGCATGAAGTGCAGGCGCTCACGGACGGCCTGGATGGCGCGCTCTTTTTCGATACCGTCTACCCTGGGCACCAGGTCCCACTTGTTTACCACCCCGATGAGTCCTTTGTAGCTGTCCCAGGCGTGGCCGGATATGTGGGCATCCTGTGCGGGGGCCAGCTGGGTGGCATCCAGCACCAGTAGAGCTATGTCACACCTTTGCACGGCCCTCACCGCCCTGAGCACGCTGTAGTACTCGATGCCCTTTTCCACCCTGCCAGGGCGACGGATACCAGCCGTATCTACCAGGGTAACGGATCGGCCGTCATAGACAAACTCAGTATTCAGGGCATCCCTGGTGGTACCGGGGACCTCGGTCACAATGGACCGTTCCTGTCCAAGAATGGCGTTCATGAGCATAGACTTGCCGACGTTGGTCCTGCCGACTATAGCCAGCCTGATACCGCCCTCACCCACGCCCTCGACTTCCTCCGACGGATGTGGCAGGAGAGAGACGACCCTATCCATGAGGTCGTATATCCCCAGGTTGTGGTAGGCACTTACGGCATAGGGCTCCCCAAACCCAAGCCGATAAAACTCCACCGTCGACGCCCCTCTTCTCTCGTTGTCCACCTTGTTGACCGCCAGGACCAGCTGCTTTTCGTTACGTCGTAGCATCTCCACTATCTCTTCGTCTATTGGGGTGAGCCCATCCACAACGTCCATCAGAAAGATGATGACGTCGGCCTCCGAGATGGCGAGCTCCACCTGGGCCCTGACCTTCTGACGCAGGTAGTCCTGGGGACGGGGCTCCAGGCCCCCCATGTCCACCAAGGTGAAACGCCGGCCGTCCCAGCCCGTCTCGGCCAGCAGGCGGTCCCGGGTGGTCCCAGGAACGTCGGAGACAATGGCATCCCTGCTCCCGGTAATACGATTAAACAGCGTGGACTTGCCCACATTGGGCCGCCCGACGATTGCTACGAGAGGATTGGCCATGATCCCGCCAACAATTGACTATCCACCACCTATTAGGAATTCGAGGACCGCTTTTTGCGCATGAAGGCGGTTTTCCGCCTGAAGGTAGGCGACGGACTGGGGGTGGTCCAGCATCCCCTGGGGCACCTCCTCGCCATAGTGGGCGGGCATGGGATGCATCAATATCGCGCCCTCCCCGGCGCACGAGAGCAGGCACTGGTCAACGGTGTAGCCTCTGAAAGCCCTGAGCCGGGCCTCCGCCTCCGCCTCCTGACCCATGCTCGTCCAGACATCGGTGTACACGACGTCGGCCCCCTCGACTGCCTTACGGGGGTCCTCCATCGAGACCACATCCGCATTTAGGGCCGACGCCCGACGCCCCGCTTCCTCCAGGGTCGCCTCGTCCAGGCCGTAGCCAGGGGGCGAGGCGACGACAAAATTCGCCCCCACGGAAGCCGCCCCCAGGCACAGGCTTCGCGCCACGTTGTTGCCGTCCCCTACGTATACGATCTTCAGGCCTTCGAGGGTGCCAGCACGTTCCAGTATGGTCTGGAGGTCGGCAATCGTCTGGCAGGGATGCTCCCAGTCGGACAGGGCATTGACAACGGGCACGGACGCATGCCTCGCCAGCTCTTCCAGGCTGGCGTGAGCAATCACCCTGGCAACGATGCAGTCAACGTAGCCGGATAGCACGCGGGCCACGTCGGAGACGGCCTCTCTCCTGCCCAGGCCCACCTCCTCGGGGCCCATGTAGAAGGAGTAGCCTCCAAGCTGATGCACGGCCACATCGAAGCTTGCCCGGGTACGCAGGGACGGCTTCTCGAACAGAAGGGCCAGCGTCTTCCCCTCCAGTACGGGGCCGGGATGCTCCGTCCTTAACTTGCGGGCCCGATGGACAATGCGTTTCACGTCCAGCGAGCTTACATCCATTATTGAGAGTAGGTCATTACGCTGCATATCGGCCCCCGCTGGGCAGCATCATATCTCAATGTACGTAGCTCTTCAAGGGTGCCTCACGTTCCCTGCGGGCACTGCACCAGTGGGCAGGTGCTGGCATCGGACCCTACAGCGATATAGAATGGGCAAGTAGTGGACACGGGCGCCCCAAAGGCAGCCAGGGCACTTCGGCGGCCGGGAGGCCTGCCTGAAGGGGGACCAACGCAACGGTTGTGAAGGAGGCCGGTATGGCCGATGACAAGATTGTCCCGGGCCTAAGGGGCCGGCGAGAGACCATCGTGTGCGAGCACAACGTGGCGGGCCATGTGGACAAGTTCAGCACCCCCTCCATGATAGGACTCATGGAGCAGGCTTCCCACTTGACCGTTCAGCACCTGCTGGACGCTGGGCAGACGTCGGTAGGATTCGAGGTCAACGTACGCCACATAGCTCCGGCATCCCTAGGCGACAAGATAATTGCCAGCTCGGAGCTGACCGACGTGAACGGGAACCGGCTCACATTTAAGGTGGAGGCCTATGCTGGGGAGATCAAGATCGGAGAGGGCACCCACCGCCGCGCAATCATAGGCGGCGATGCCAACAAACAGTAGCTGGGATGGGCCGTTTCACACGTGGCTCCGTTGGAGCGGTCTTTACAGCTGCAGGCTGAGGTAGCGGGCCACAAAGGCCAGATCGTATACGTCCACCACCAGATTACCATCCACATCGGCCCCGATGTCGGCCGGTGGACTGATGCCCAAGTTCCGGGCCACTAATTTTAGGTCCACTTCGTCTACCCTGCCGTCATCATTGACGTCAGCCGCCGCAAAGGCAGACTTTACAGTGACGGTTGCGGTGATGGGCAGATCGAACTGCCGGTTAACCAGAGCACCGTAGGCAAGCCCAGCAGTAAGCACCAACCCAACCGCCACGGCCGTCCCGCCCAGGAAGAACTTCCACTTCATTCGAACTCCATGCGTGCGCGTCTTAGGGCTAGCACCAGCAGCTGCCTTGCCTAGCCCGCCTCTTCCTTTGCAAGTATCATGCCGGAGGAGGCATCCTGGTCCTGCCTCAGCTCTCCGACCAGCCCGTCCAGGGCAGCCTCGTAGATATGGTACTCTTCCCACCCACGAAAGTCGAACGCCACGTGCCGCGTCAGGCCCAGGACCCGCACGTACCTGTTCCGCGGGTCGTAGGCCGAGCTCGAGAGCGCAACGGGAAAGAGGACCCTGCGCCCGGTCTCCTCCTGCTTTTGTATGCCGTGGGTTATCTCATCCCGGAGGTGCTCGTTTGCCAGCGCATCCTCCGAGCAGACAGCCACGAGTTTGTCGTAGTAGCGAATCCCTCTGTCCACGTCGTCGGGGATCCAGATGCCCAACTCATCGGCAGGGGTGCCCTCGCCTGCCCACCGACCCCTACGGACCTCCACGGGACAGTCCCAGCACCGCAACCCTGAAGCCTGGAGGTCGGAGTGGAGCCGCCGGGCAAAGGCCTTATCCTTGGCGCAGTACGTCAGATAGCAGGTGGTAAACGGATTGGGCGAGCTTGAAACGGTACACCGATAGCTAACCACCAAGTCCTCGGGCACTCCAACCCCTCGGAGGAATTCCTCAGGTATGGAGCCAGCCGAGCGGAACATGGTATCGACCCCCACCGCGCTGGGCCCCATGTGTACTACACTGTCCAGTCCCACGGGTACGCTCAGGTCGCAGTCTCCGAAAACAGTGTGAAACATGGCGGCGCGCTGGAAGTTGGTGTTGGATAGCACCGCCCTGAAAAAGCTGGCTTTGCCCAGATACGCTCCCCGCAGGTCGGTCCCCGTCAGGTCAGAGTTACTGAAGCTGGCTGAGTTGAGGTCACATCCACTGAGGTTGGCGGAATCAAGGTTAGCCTCGCTGAAATTCGCGCCGACAAGTACAGCGTTCTCAAGGTTGGCCCCACGTAGATTGGCGCCAGCGAGGTTCGCCCCGGTTAGATTTGCACCTACGAGGCGGGCGCCGCTGAGGTCCGCCCTCCTGAGGGTGGCGCGGCTCAGGTCCGATTCTGTCAGGTCCGCACCCGCGAGGAGGGCCATTAGGGAGGCCGCATCCCTCAGATCGGCCCGCCGCAGGCTCGCCTGGTTTATACGGGCCCCCACAAGGTCGGCGCCGCTCAGGTCGGCACCGCTTAGGTCCGCCTTATTCAGGTTGTGGTTGGTGAGGATAGCCGAACTTAAATCGAGACGCTCAGACGGATGCTGCTCCCTCCATCGGGCGACCGCGGGAGCACCCTGTCTTACGATCTGGACGTGTTCGGCGCTTGCCATGCCTATGGTCCCCGTCCCCCATAGTTAACCCTGGTTGCAACTCTTCTGTTTCACCCTGAGCCGAAGGCGAAGGGTCTGGTGGGGCGGATGGTTGCCCCGACCATCTGTCGGCTAGATCTGCCCACCGCGAATGTACCTCACCCTACCAGATTCTTCAGGCCCTTCGCTCCTTCAGAATGACACTCCAGTACGCTGCCACGCCAGAAACCCTCACATGAGGTTAGTTACGTGGAGACACGAGAGAATTTTAGCACAGCAGAGCTGGGTGCGACAGCCGACTATGGCTGAAAATCTAGGGCCAGCGCCCCCCTTTGGTGAGGGAATCGCTGGCCCTGTGCACTAACTCCCAATGTCTGGGCCCCGGGGGTTAGGTGCCTAAGCTTCGTCCACGTCCGGCATGCCCATCTCCTGGTCGGGGTCCGTTGTAACGTACTTCTGCACCTTCTCCATGAACCCGTGCAGGACCCCCTCCCCGTGGGGATCGTCAACGATCTCGCCCGCCCTCAGTTTGTCCTTGAGGTCCTCGAACAGGACATCTTCGGAGCGTCCATGAGGGATGCGGAAGAACTCGCTGTCGAAGCTGGGCAGCTGGCCGGGGCCATAGTAACCCATATCCCGAATGGAGTACCCCTCCAGCAGATCTGTGCCCTTACCCAGCACCTGTCCCGTGGCCACGTAGTGGTCCATGACCGGCTTCATGCCGTACCTCTGAATGGGGCACGTCTTCATGCACACGGCACAGCCCTCATACCGGGCCAGCACCGGCCGGCAGCGCCGGTATATCAGTTTGTGTTTTTGCACGCCCCTCCACCAGACCTTTTCCCGCATTAGCGCGCGGCCGGGACACCGGTTCACACACACCTGGCATATCTCGCAGAAGGCGTGGATGCCGTAGTCTACGGGCTCGTCGTAGGTTACCGGTGCCTCGGTGGTGATGATCATGAGCCGGGCGCGGGAGCCGAAATGGGGTGACAGCAGCTGTCCATTGGCTCCCAGTTGGCCCAGGCCGGCCTCGACGAACATGGGGATGTAGGCCCCGCTGTTGTCGTTGGGGCTGTGGACCTGGGCGTGATAACCCAGGGTCCGGATGTAGTCGGCCAGCTCCAGAGCAACGGCACCCATTATCCTGTAAGTGCCGAAGTGGGGACCCTCAGCCTCCAGGCTCGGCGCGCTCTGCGTGGGCTCGTAGTCCTGCTCGTAGGCCAGGCAGATGGCATGGGGGAACTTGACCCAGTCCCTCTTGAACTTGAAGACGTAGCGCATATCTAACTTGGTGAACCCCACCTCGCTGAACCCCATCTCCCTGGCCTTGGTCCTGATCTCCTCGCTCACGTCCTTGCCAGAATCCGGCTCTCCCGTGGGCTCGATTTCGCCGGTGTTCTTGGCCGCCATGACGATGGGCCTGTTGAGCTTATCGTGGAGCCTCCGGTCCTCTATCGCCTCCTTGGTGTATACGGTCCATACCCACTCTCGATCAGCAGTCAACTCCAACTGCTGACTCTCCAGAGGATATTCCCTGCTATAGAAATCCACCTCACTGGGATGCTGCGCGGCACCGGGAGCCGTCTCCAGCTCTTCCGCTACATTTATGGTGATCGACTCATCCCCGAATCTCCTGCCAGGACGGTTTACCGAATGGCCGACTTTCAGCATGTTCTCCTCCCCATCGTATTCAGTCTAAGAGCCCGATCGCTGCTCAAAATCACATCCCCTCCGCAAGCGTGGAGTTGTGACCTATTGTGGAGCTATTGCCACTTTTTGTCAAGAAATATCGAATAATCCACCTCATCAAATAACTGTTGGCCCCAATGCCATATCCAAACTGGTCTGGCTGGACTTAACCCAGCCGCGAGGCCGCTTTTCGGGCGATCATGGCCTCGGCGAGGGGACTGGCTATAGAACGTACAGCGATATTGACCAGGGACGGCTTCCCAGAGTTTGTGGCACGCTCCACGGCGGGAGCTATATCCCGGCTCTCCTCTACGTACTCCCCATGGCCACCCAGGGCCTCCACCACCCGATCGTAGCGCACGGTGCGCAGGTCAGTTCCCACCGCCCTTCCGTAGTAGGCCAACTGGAAGTTCCTGTCTATTCCCCAGGCGGCATCGTTCCCCATTATTGCGGTAAACGGGAGGTTGTGCCGGATGGCCGTATCGTACTCCATGGCATAGAAGCCGAAAGCACCATCCCCGATAAACAAGTACACCTGCGCTTCGGGGCGGGCCAGCTTCGCCGCCATCGCATAGGGTAGCCCGCACCCAAGCTGGCTCAGAGGGCCAAGGCGCATCCAGTGGCCGAGCCTGCGGGCCTTCAGGTAGGAGCGGCCCCACTGGGCGTAGTCCCCCCCATCGAACACGAGGATCGAGTTATCATCGGTGTACCGTTCCATCTCTTTGAAGACCCGCATGGGGTGCAGGGGCGTCTCGTCGGTGGCGAAGGACTCCAGGTGCTCCAACCAGGCGCTGCGGTCCTGCCGTAGCTTGGTCAGCCAGGGCTCTCTTGCCCCCGTGGGCCACTTCCGGTCCTTGGCCGACCGCGCGAGCTGGTCTACCACCGCACCTATGTCACCGACGATTCCCACGGAGACGCCTCGGTTGCGACCGATCTCCTCCGGGGAGGGGTCCACCTGGATAATGCGGGCGTCTGGGCTGAAGAAGGGGGGCTGAGCGTACCTGTAGCGATGGTCGAAGCGCTTGCCCAGGAGGAGCACCACATCCGCCTCCCTGAACCGGCGTGCGGTGGCGTTAAGGGACCCATCGGCGTATCCAAAGCAAAGGGGATGCTCATCGGACACCAGGCCCCTGGATTGCTCAACGGTGAACACTGGCAGCCCCGTTAGCTCGATGAATTCCTGTAGCGCACTGGGCTCCAGGGAGTAGCGGGAGGCGTTTGCGGCGACGACCACCGGGCGCTCGGACAGGTTGAGCGCCTCTATGGCCTCATGGACCAGGCTGGAGTCCCCCTGTGAGCGTCCCCGGTTACGGTACTCGGCAGGCCGGTAGCGGGGCAGCTCGTCTTCCCCGCACTCCTGCTCTTGCAAATCTATGGGTATGGTGAGGTGCACGGGCCCAGGCCTGCCCGAGAGTGCCGTCCTGAAGGCGGTGGCCACGAAGTCCGGGATCCGGCGGCGGTCGTGGACCAGCCAGGCACCTTTGGACACCGGGGCTGCCATTTCCACCTGGTCTACCTCCTGAAAGCCGTACATCCCCTTCTCGGAGAGTTCGCTGGCGCCGCTGATGAATATGACAGGGCTCTCGGAGGTGTAGATGTTGGGCAGTGCCGAGATGGCGTTGGAAAAGCCCGGGCCCCCGGTAAAGATTCCCACCGCCGGCTCCCCGGTCACCCTGGCCCATGCATCGGCCATGTGCATCGCCGCCGCCTCGTGCCGGGTGTCTATGATCTCCAGACCTTCGTCCGCCAGGGCGTCGATGAGGGGAAGGATCGTATCTCCGACGATGGTGAAGACCTTTTCGATCCCTTCCATCTTCAGCGCCCGCACCATCAGGTGCGCCCCGGTGAGCTTGGCCATGGCCCTGACTCCTTCCATCCGCGTACCCTAGCTGAGTCGTGTAGAGCTTACAGGGCGAGGCCGGGTACTTCAAGGGGGCCTTGAATGGATGAGCGGCCACGGGGTATCGTTGAGTAAGCTCCGTGGGGAGGCAGCCATGCACATCGCAGTGATGGGCGCAGGGAGTGTGGGGGGATATTTCGGCGGCCTGCTGGCCCGGGCGGGTAATCGGGTGAGCCTCATAGCCAGAGGGGCGCACCTGGATGCCATCCGCAGCCACGGGCTACAGGTGAAGTCCCAGTGGGGAGACTTTACGGTTATGGCAGAGGCGACCCAGGACCCCGGGGACGTGGGCCCGGTGGAGCTGGTGCTATTCACCGTCAAGACCTACCAGAACCGAAGCGCTATCTCCGCACTGGCCCCTCTGCTGGGGGAAGATACTTCCGTGCTGACGCTACAGAACGGCGTGGACAGCTTCGAAGAGCTATCGAGAGGGGTGGGAAGGGAGAGGGTGCTCCCCGGGGCTGCCTACATGGAGACTCAGGTAGAGGCGCCGGGGGTGATCAGGCAGCAGGGAGACGTCGTGCGCATCGTCTACGGCGAGGTGCACGGGGGCCGGACCGACCGGGCAGTACGTATCCTGGAGACGTTGCGGGCAGCGCAGATACCCGCGGAACTCTCGACAGACGTGTTAAAGGAGCTATGGACCAAGTTCCTTTTCATCTCCACCATGGCCGGCGTCACTGGCGCGTCCAGGGCAGCCATGAGCCTCCTTCTACGGCGTCGGGAGTGCCGGGAGCTGCTCCAAGGGGCCATGAGGGAGGTGGAGGCAGTGGCCAGGGCCAGGGGCATCGCACTGGACACCGATGTAGTGGACAGGACCATGGCTTACATGGATGCCGAAGTCGAGAACCTGCGTGCGTCCATGCACACCGACCTGGAGCTGGGAAGGCCCCTGGAGCTGGAGGCCCTCAACGGCGCCCTGGTCAGGATCGGCCGTGAGGTAGGCGTGCCTACCCCAATCAACGGTGTTCTGTACGCGCTCCTGGTACCCCACATGGACGGCGGTCCAGGCTGAGGTGATTCGGAATACTCTGCTCCCAAAGCTAAGGGCACTATGCCAGCCACTGGACGGCGATGCCCAGAAGGGCCAGCAGCACTACTAATGAAAAAACTATAGATAACTTTACAGATAACCAAAAATCTACCGATAACCCAAAATGCAGGAGAAACAGAAACACTAGGAACAGTCCGAACGTGCCAACTATAGCTACCACCCGAGCGCGGGAGGGGATCAGGAACAGCAGCCCGATCATTAGCGCCAAGGCCGGAATTCCCAGCACGAATGTCATCGCGGCCCTGCCATCACCCTAGCCCAAAACCGCGATGGAGCTGGACTTGAGTACGAGGTAGACCTGCTGCCCCTCCTTAAGCTCCAGAGCATCCAGGGCATTGGAAGTAATCTCCACCACCAGAGGAGCGCCCACGTCGGTGTAGAGCAGCACGTCGCTTTCCACCCGGTGGATATCCTGTATACGGGCATCCAGAATGTTGCGGGCGCTTATCCGGCACGGCCGGTCCAGCGCCACGATGATGTCCGCCGCCCTTATGGCCACGGAAATGGTGTCCCCAGCCTGAACGTGGGCGGGCACGCCTGGTATCCACAGAAGTGTTTCGCCCACCCTTCCGCTGGTGAGGCCGTCCGTAGCCTCCCGGTCCAACACCTCGACGTCCAAGAGGTTTTCCAGGCTTCCCGTCTCCACCAGGGCATGGACATAGGGAGCCAGCAGCACCTTTCCGGGCTCGTCGAAGGCGAGCTGCCTGCCGCCGGAGATGACCAGTGCCCTGTCCGCTATGGCCAGGACCTCGGAGATGGAGTGGGATACGTAGACCATAGGTATCCCGAGCCAGCGGTGCAGGCCCTTCAGGTAGCGCAGGGTGCGACCCATGAGGGCAAGGTCGAGTGACCCCAGGGGCTCGTCCAGCAACATCAGCTCGGGCGAGGTGGCCAATGCGCGGGCCAGCGCCACCCGCTGGCGCTCCCCGGTGGACAGGTAGGAAGGACGCCGCTCCATGAGGGGACCCAGTTCCAGTAGCTCCACCAGCTGCTCGGGCTGAACCCGCCTGCGCTCCGCCGGCGTCCTCTGGTAACCGTAAAGAATATTGTCCTTCACCCGATAGTGGGGGAAAAGCAGGCTCTCCTGAAACATGTAGCCTATCCGCCGCTGCTCGGGCCTCATTTTGATACGATTCGCAGAGGAAAATAGGATGCGGTCACGGAGGCGTATCTCCCCTTCGTCAGGAGTGTTGAGTCCCGCGATGCAGTCCAGCATGGTGGTCTTACCGCTGCCCGAGGGCCCGAATATTGCGGTAATCCCCGCGGGAAAGTCTGCATCCACCTTCAGCTCAAAGCCAGGATACCTCTTGGATATCCGTACTCCGAGGACGGCGTCTTCCATGGCCCTAGGCGGCCGCGGCTCGCCGGGCTAGTCGCTGATGAACGGCCAGCGCAAGGAAGGCCAGCACCATGGAGGCAACGATTAGCCGGATTGCGGCTGAATCGTCTCCCACCTGTAGCCGGTTAAAGATAAACAGGGGCATGGTCTGCGTCCTGCCGGGGATGTTCCCGGCCACCACTACGGTGGCCCCGAACTCACCAAGGCCCCGGGCGAAGGCCAGCAGGGCCGCTGCCAGGATGCCACGGTATGCCAGGGGCATCGTTACACTGAAGAAGGTCTTAACCGGCCCGGCCCCCAGGCTCCGCGACGCCAGCTCAAGGCGCGGATCGACGCCCGCCATGGCTACCTCGATCGTCCTCACCATAAGGGGAAGGCTAACCAGCCCCGCCGCTATGGCAGCCGCCACCCACGTGAACACCACGTCTATCCCGAACAGGCTGTCGAGAAGGCGCCCGACGGGGCCACTGGGCCCGAGAAGCAGCAGCAGGAAATAGCCGGTCACCACCGGAGGCAACACCAGTGGGAAAGATACCAACGTGTCCAACACTGCCTTGCCGGGGAGAGAGGACTTGGCCAGCAGCCAGCCTAACCACAGGGCAACGGGCAGACCGATGACCGTTCCCAGGGCGGCCACCTGTAGAGATAAGGCTATTACCTGGAACTCGCTGGAAGAAAGCACCGAGCTACACTCCTGTACAGGTTGTGAGACTGGCCATCGAGGCACGGCGATAGATAATTTAAGAACCTTGCGCTCACCGGCTTCCAGCTTCGCTCCACGGGACGAACCCGTACTCCCGAAAGGTCTTCTTCGCCTCCTCTCCGCGCAGGTACTGAAGGAACCTTGCACCCACATCCACCAGTGGAGAGCGGGCCACAACTCCCCCGGGGTAGACAACGGGAGGGTAGCTGTCCTTCGGGATGGTGGCAAGTATCTCTAGGTCCTCGTGTACACGGACATCGGTACGGTACACGATGCCGACGTCAGCGTTTCCGGTGTCGACATACCCGAGGGCAACGCGCACATCGGAAGCGAAGATCAGGCGGGGTTCCAATCGTTCCCACAGCCCAAGGTTCCGTAATGCCTCTCGGGCGTAGTTGCCCCCCGGCGCCAGGTCTGGGTCTGCAATGGCCACCCTGACGTCCGCTGTCGCCAGATCTTCCACGGAGGAGATTCCCAACCTGGCGGACTCAGCAGTAGCGCCTACTGCGACGAGCTCGTTGCTCAATATGTTTGTTCGCGTGCCGGGCGCGAAGAGGCCCCGCTCTTCCAACCTGTCAACCGGCTGATGCCCTGCAGAAAGGAACACGTCCGCCGGAGCGCCCCGGATAATTAGCTGGGCCAGGGACGCCGAACCCCCGAGGCTGAAGCTCACCTTTACTCCCTCGGCCTCGGCGAACCTCTGCCCCAATTCACTCATGACATCGGTGAGGCTGGCGGCGGCGAACACGAGGATCTCCTCCCTATCATCGCCTCCACAGGAGGACGGCACCAATAGGATGGCCAGGGCGAGAAAAAGGAGGGCCGCCATCCATCAGCCGCTCTGTTCCGGCATCTGGCGGGCTAGCATCATGTTAATGGGACCGACAGGCGGAACGGTGCGGGAGGCCATCATACCGGCCGCCAGGCTTAGCACACTGTAGGCGTCGTAGGAGTCCAGGCCATCTGTACCCCTAGCATTGGTATCCCGTTTCATATTGGTCCTCCCGCTCCGGCAGGACCCCAATTTCCCATAGCCGGAAGGCCAGTCAGAATTATACCACGTCGTTGGAGGGCCCACAGGTGCAGGCTCCCTAGGCCCGAACGGGGTCGAATAAGAAACGTCCGTGTCATGCGAAGGGGAGACGCATCATGACTACAGAGGTCCCACCGTCACCTGAAAATGTTGGGCTGTGCCCACTACCTGGGACCCTGCATTAAATTGGGATTCTAGGATACGGAAGAGACCCTGACAATCACATTGCCTACCCCGACTATCTTATCAAATCAAAAGATTGTTGACTGAGAAATACGGGAATAGAAGGAGCTGCTAGGGTCTGAGGTTGAGGGGCGGGTAACGATCTGTTACCAGGAGAAAGGCGTAGGCGTCAACCCGAGTGGCCCAACGCATCGTGCCCACTACGAAATTGAACATGCCTCTGTGATAGCGGCCGGTGAATAGTATGGCGACCCAGGAGATTATCACAACGACCAAGACTGCCAGACCCAAGAAGAGCAGCACAATGTAGTGAGGTATGGCCAAAAGCCACTTTACCAGGGGAAGCCAGCGGTTCAAATCTCTCTCCGCATCGGGATACGCAATCTCCAGGTGCACGGCCTGTTCTTCGTCCGTGGAGGGATACTCATCTCTCAACAGGAGAAGGTACGTTTCGACCCGAGTTGTGAATCTTAAGAGAGCCAGGTTCCAGTCGAACCACCATCTGGGGTATTTCCGGCGGAAGAGGATCATCAGCAGTATGGCGATGCCAATAGCTCCACCGGCTCCTGCCCCGCTCAACGCGATGTCTTCAATATTCCCGGAACCACCCGCTACAAGGGACAGGACAATCGCAATTGGGATAATTGCAATTAATCGAAAGAAAGTGGACAGGCGCTTGACGGGCTCCTCCGGATAATCAACGGACAAATGAACGGGGTAGCCCTCCTGTTGCAGGGCCATTCGCAGCACCTCCTAGTCGCGTCTTAGCGCTGATGTGTACCACAAACTAGAATCATTAGGAGATATAGCCTCTTGCCCCCTTTTATGGTGGGGACGCTGGTGATAATCCAGTAGGTTTAGCTGGCCGGAGCCTCCGCCACACCGTACCTGCGCTCCAGCTCATAGATGCCTTCCAGGCCCAGCATGTTGGCCACGTCCCAACGCGTCGCGTACCGCTCCGGGTCCACTCTGCCGGTGGCCTTCAGCTCCTCGAAGGCCTCCTTGACTGCCCTATAGACCAGCCATATGGTACCGCCGCAGATCATAAGTCTGTACCCCAGCTTCTCTACCTCCTGGGTCGGCAGCAGGTCGCCGTTGTAAAGGCGTGGGAGCTCCCCGAGGTCCCTGGCGTAGGCGTGCAGGTCCTCCACCGTCTTGATCCCGTCCACGAACACCATGTCCGCACCGGCCTCCACGTAGGCACGGCACCTTCGGACCGTGTCCTCCCACCCGGTGACGGCGTAGGCGTCACAGCGGGCGATGATGGTGAAATCGGGGTCGCTGCGGGCGTCCAGAGCCGAGCGGACCTTCTGCACCATCTCATCCATGGGCACAACTTGCTTTCCCTGGAAGAAGCCGCACTTCTTGGGGAAAACCTGGTCCTCGATGTGGATTGCCGACACTCCGGTGTCCTCGAACTCCCGCACGGTACGCCGGACGTTGATGGCGTTGCCGTATCCCGTGTCGGCGTCGCACACCACCGGAACGGAGACCGCCCCGGCGATGTAGCGGGCGTTCTGGACCATCTCCGTCTGGGTGAGGAGGCCCACGTCGGGAAAGCCCCGCTCGGCGGCGGTGCCTGCTCCCGTCATGTATACGGCCTGGAAGCCAGTCGCCTCGGCGATCTTGGCATGAAGGGCGTTCATAACGAAGGGCGCCACTACCATTCCCTCGGAGCTCAGCAGCTGCTTCAGTCGAGCAGTGGGCTTCATTTCCCTCCTACCCCATCCCGGCTAGAGAGTTCCGGGGACCATCTAACGGCTGGGCCACTGGCGCCCTGTTATGTAGCGGAAGGCCCCTATGGCTGCGGTGGCGCCGTCGCCGGCGGCGCTGGCAAGCTGGGACGCCGAGTGCTGCCTGATGTCGCCGGCGGCGTATATTCCCGGCACATCCGTTTCCATCCACAGGTTCACCGGCACGTGGCCAGCGTTGTCTCTCTTGAGGATGCCCCGAACGAACTCTGTGTTGGGTTCCAGCCCCACGTAGATGAACAGCCCAGAGAGATTGACCCGGTCCGACAGGTTGGTGACTACATTCCGTACCTGCACGCCGCTAACTGAACCCTCTCCCACAACCGACTCCACCACGGTATTAAATGCCAGGTCTAGCTTGGGGTGTGACAAGATCCTGTCCTGAAGTACACTTTGAGCCCGGAGGCTGTCCCTGCGGTGGAACAGGACGACCCTGCTCGCGTATTCCGTGAGGGTAAGGGCCTCATCGACCGCCGAGTCTCCACCTCCGACCACCCCCACCACCTCTCCGCTGAAAAGGGGCCCGTCGCAGGTTGCGCAGTGGGACACCCCGCTGCCATAGAGCTGCTCCTCTCCAGGGATGCCCAGCACCCTCAGGCTGGACCCCGCGGCCACTATGAGCACCTTGGCCCGGTAGACGCCCTCGCCGGTCGTCAAGATTCGATACGGCTCATCCAGGGCGAGCCCAGTAGCCTCGGCCAACACAAACTGGGCCCCGGCGTCCATGGCCTGCTGTTGCATCAGCGGAGCTAGCTCCGCCCCAGAGATTCCTTGGGGAAAGCCCGGGAGATTTTCTATCCGCTCCACGTTGATGATCTGGTTGCCGGGCATAATGCGTTCGAATATGGCGGTCTCTAGGCCATACCGGGCGGTGTACATCCCCGCCGTGAGGCCCGCCGCTCCGGCTCCCACAATTACGACATCGTACTCGGCAGCCAAGCTTCCCCTCTGCGCGCCCTGTTAGTAGGGTGCGACATCCCGCTCGTGCTCTCGGCCCCGGGTATCCCCAGGCACAGCGTAACTATATCTCCGCCTCATTCGGGGTGTCAAGCTGAAGCTGAGCTCGATACGTTCGGCGGGCCTGGCCCGGGAACCATCCATCATACTCGCGCATACTCGCGGAGAAGGTTATCAGGTCGACGTTGATAGTGTTTGACGCTATCTCGGGCCGCTGCTATACTCGCACCTACCGAGGATCGACCACCAACGGTGGGCAGGGAGCCCACGAGACGCGACCGCGTCCAGTCCATCCCCGGCTCTTCCCCCTGGCTAAAAGGAGACTCCCATGGCTCCCCAGCCGGCACTCACGCGGATCAGAGCGGCGCGGCTCATAGACGGAGTAAGCGACCGGCCCATAGAGGACGGTGCCGTGCTCCTGGAAGGGTCGCAGATACTGCAGGTGGGCAGAGCGGGTGACGTGGCTATCCCTCCCGGAGCTACGGTGGAGGAGTACAACTTCCCCACGGGCACCCTTCTGCCGGGCCTGATCGACGTTCACTGCCACTTCAACTACCTCGGCGACGGCACCCACACGGACGACGTGATGAACCTGTCCGACGACATCCTCCTCATGCGGTCCTTAGTGACGGCCCGCATCCACCTGGAGTCGGGAGTGACCACCGCCCGAGAAACGGGCGCCAAGCACGACACCACCTTCTCGATGCAGCAAGGGATTCGGCTGGGTCTGGCAAAGGGCCCTCGCCTGGTGCTGTGCGGTAACCCGGTCACCATCACCGGGGGCCACATGTGGCAGATGGGCGTCGAGGCGGACGGCGTAGACGGGGTCAGGACGGCCGTCCGAAACCTGCTCAAGCGGGGCGCCGACTGGATCAAGGTTCCCGCCACCGGAGGCAGCACCCGGTCCAGCTACCCCACGCGTCCGTCCTACACGGTGGAGGAGCTTCGGGCCATCTGTGACGAAGCCCACAGGTTTGGTAAGCTGGTGGGAACCCACTGCGGGTCTACCGCCGGAATAGTCAACTCCCTGGACGCCGGCGTGGACATGATTATCCACGCCGGCTTTCGCGAGGAGGATGGGTCCTACAACTTCAGCCCGGACGTTGCCGAGAGAATGGCGCGGCAGGGCATCGTCGTCAATCCCACTCTCCAGGTGGGACGGGCACGGGTACAGGCCCTCGCCGAAAGTGTGCAAGCTACGGGCCGAACCGATGATAGGCTGGAGCTGGAAACCGATGAACGAAACGTTGAGATTCAATTTGAGCAAACCCGCAGGATGAGGGAGTTTGGCATCCCGATGATCCCGGGGAGCGACTCCGGCTTCGGTTGGTATCCCTTTGGAGGGTTTGGGTATGAGCTAGAGTGTCTGACCGAGGTGGGTTACAGCCCTATGAGGGCCGTGCTGGCCGGCACTAAAGACGCGGCGGAGGCCATCGACGTGTCCGATATCGTCGGGACACTGGAGAAGGGCAAAGAGGCCGACCTCCTGGTGGTGGATGGCAACCCGGCCGAGGACATCAAGGCCATACGCCAGGTGCTGGCCGTTTTCCAGGGGGGAACCCAGGTAAGGTAGGACAAAGAATCCACGAAAGGTGGTGTACAGAAGTGGCATTGCCGCCCTATCGAGTAGACTACAGCCCAATAATAGACCGGCCCGCTATTAAGTGGCCCAATGGCGCCCACGTCGCGCTGTGGGTCTCCCCAAACGTGGAGCACATGGAATACGTCCCCGACTACGATGGAGTCCGAAATCCCTGGCCCCGGACCCCCTACCCCGACGTCCAAGGGTACTCCTTCCACGACTATGGCAACAGGGTGGGCTTCTGGAGGATGCTGGAGGTGTTGGACAAGCACAGCATCAAGTGCTGCGTGTCGCTCAATGTCGCCGTTCTGGAGCATTTCCCCGAGGTCGCCAAGGCCATGTTGGACCGGGACTGGGACTTCATGAGTCACGGAATATACAACAGCCGCTACATCGCCACTATTTCCGAGGAGCGCGAGAGGGAGTTTTACCAGGACTGCAAAGACACCCTGAAACGCCATACCGGGAAGACCCTCAAGGGTATGCTGGGCCCGGCCTGCTCAGTCTCGGAGCGCACGCCGGACCTGATGGCCGAAGCGGGGCTTATTTACCACACCGACTGGTTCCACGACGACCAGCCGGTGCCCATCAAGGTAAAGTCTGGCAAGCTGGTCTCCGTCCCCTACTCGGTAGAGTTGAACGACGCCTCCCTTTTCAGGAAGAACTACGAGGGCGAATACTTCGTTCAGATGTGTAAGGACCAGTTTGACCAGCTCTACCAGGAGGGTGGGGAGAGTGGACGGGTTATGTGCATCGCCCTCCACCCCTACTTCATCGGGCAGCCCCACAGGGTAAAGTACCTGGATGAGATCCTTGGCTACATCATGTCCCACGATGGGGTGTGGCAGACCACGGCGGATGAGATAGCCGAGTACTACATAGCCAATTACTACGACCAGGCCGTGGCCCACGCAACACAGCTAAACAAATAGTCAAAGGCCTGAGGAGCATAACCTATGCCTGCTGAGCGGCGCTTCGGGATGGACCACGAGCACTATGACTGGTCGCCCATTGTCAATCGTGGGGTGCTGAGGTGGCCGCGGGACGCTCGGGTCGCCCTCTGCGTCATCGTCAACCTGGAGCACATGGAGTGGAGCCCGCCTGCAGGGAACTACACCACCGAATTGCCGGGTGGGTGGGGCCACCGCCCCTTTACCGACCTGGCCAGGCCTTCCCACCGGGAATACGGCCACCGGGTGGGAATCTTCCGGGTCCTGGACGTGCTGGAGAAGCACAACATCGTACCGACCATCGCCATGGACGCCCTCACCGCCGAGAACTACCCCTACCTGGTGTCCCACTGCCTGAAACGGGGCTGTGAGATCATGGGCCACGGCGTGTCGGTGAGCCGGATGATTACCAGCGAAATGACCGAGGGGGATGAGCGAGAGTACATCCAGACGTCGCTGGATGCCATTAAACGCGCCACCGGCTCCGCCCCTTCAGGATGGCTGGGGCCGGAGTACGGGGAGTCCGCAAGAACACCCCAGCTGCTGGCGGAGGCCGGCATCCGTTACGTGTGCGACTGGGTCAACGACGAGCAGCCCTATCCCTTCAAGACCTCCAAGGGAGAGCTGCTGGCCCTTCCCATCATGAGGGAGTTGGACGACATATACGCCCTCTGGGACCGCCATCTCACCATAGAGCGGTACGGTGGGCTGCTCAAAGAGTGCTTTGACACGATGCACCAGGATGGGATGCAGAACGGGCGGTTGCTGGTGCTGAACCTCCACCCCTGGCTCATCGGCCAGCCCTTCCGCATCCGTTACCTGGACGACGCCCTTGGCCACATGATGCGTCCCCAGGGTGCCTGGGCCGCCACCGGTTCAGAGATAGTGGACTGGTACCGGAGCAACCCTCCCATTTAACCGAGGGGCCTGACCTCGGGAACACCGTCCATCACCACGGGACACCACGCCTGCGCCCTCCCAGCTATCTCTCCGCACAGGCGATCTGCGAGCACTCCATGGGTAGACGGCAGTCACCCCAGTTTCGTGCTTTCAAAATCTCCAGCCAGATTTCACTACCACGATTACTGTTCGCGGCGGGAGCATTCTCATGGGCTGGTGGGATTCGCTTTATGACCTATCCGGCGACCTCGCTTTGGGAACTCCTGAGGCCTTTATGAGAAGTGCTCAACGCCCGGCGGTCTCGGAGAGGCGGCCGTGATCCAGCCCGGACTTGGGTCGCCGCCAGTTCCAGGCCAGGCCACGGGACGGTGAAAGGAGCAGGGCCAACAGGAACAGGCCCGTGGCCACAACCACGATGCTGGGCCCCGATGGCAGATCAAGGTGGAAGGAGAGGTAGAGGCCCGCTATCGTACTTGTTACGCCGACCACTACCGACATGGCCATGATGCCGGGAAGCCGCCTGGCGAGGAGGCCGGCCGTGGCCGGAGGCGTGACCAGGAGGGCCAGTACTAGCACGATGCCCACCGTCTTGAGGGCTACCACGGTGGTCACCCCGACCATCAGTGGCAGGATGTACTGCATCAGGCGAACAGGGATTCCCGCGGCGGCAGCCATGGTGGCGTCGTAGGACGAGAAAAGCAGCTCTTTGTAGAGTAGGACCACCGCCAGCAGTATGGCCCCAGCCACGGCGCCTATGAGCGTCACGTCGTACCAGGAGGTGCCCAGAACATTTCCAAAGAGGAAGCTGAAGAGGTCGGCGGTGTAGTTAGTGGCACTGCTGGCAATGATGATGCCCACCGCGAAGCCGCCCGCATATATGATGCCGACGGATGTGTCCAGCCGTATGCGGGCGCGGCCACTTATGTATGCTATGGCCACCGAGGCGGGAATCGCCCAGCCCAGCGCCCCCCAAAATACGCTGCCACCCAGCACGTAGGCCGTGGCTATACCCGCCAGGGAGCTATGGGCCACGGCGTCCGCCATGAAAGCCAGGCCCCTAAGTACGACGAAGGTCCCTACGACGGCGCAAGCCACGGCGGCCAGGACGGCGGCAACGAAGGCCCGCTGCATGAAAGCGTACTGGAAGGGATCGGCCAGGGCATCAATCACTGGATACCCTTTGACTCCTCGCCGGCCGGTCTCGGGTGAAGGTGATGCTGGTAGGCATAGGCCTGGCCGTCCAGGTGCACCATCAGGAGGTGGGTGCCAAAGGTCTCGCTGAGCACTTCTTCCGTCAACACCTCTTCGGGAGTTCCGAAGGCCACAAGATGGCGGTTAAGACAGGCCGCGTGATGGCACGCGCTGGAGACACAGGAGAGGTCGTGAGTGCTGAGGACCACGGTGGTCCCTTCTGCCCTGAGCGAGCGGATTATGTCCAGAAACTGGTGCTGGGCCGTGGCATCCAGGCCCGCCAGGGGTTCATCCAGAAGGAGCAGCCTGGGGTTGTCCGCCAGGGCGCGGGCCAGCAGTACCCGGCGGCGCTGCCCCCAGGACAGCTCGCCGATGAGCTGCCTGCGCAGGTGGGCCATGCCAACCCTGTCCAGGGCCGCCTCCGAAGCCCGCCTGTCGGCCCTGGTCGGCCGCCTCAACAGCCCCAGACGCCCGTAACGACCCATCAGTGCCACATCGGCGACGGTGACAGGGAAGTCCCAGTCCACCAGCTCCACCTGGGGCATGTAGCCCACCAGCGTCCGCTGGGACCGGCTGGGCTGGCCAAAGAGCAAAACCTCGCCCTTCCATGGCCGTAGCAGCCCCAGGATGACCTTGAACAGCGTGGACTTGCCCGCGCCGTTGGGGCCGATGATGCCCGTTATCTCTCCTTCGAGCAGCTCCAGGCTTACGTCTTCCAGGACCGGGGCATGGTTGTAGCCCACCTGGATGCCCCTGATTTCCACAGCTGGACAGCTATTTTTGCCGTTGTCCATCGGCGTTTCATCCCCTCCTGAGGGCGGGATAACGGGCCATGCTCAGCATATCGGACCTCACGCTCGCGGGCTGAGTTTCATTAACTTCCACACCTGATACTAAGTCTCACTAGGCGCCAAAAAAAGAGACTCACACGACTATGCCACTGCGGAAAGACAGGCGTCGCACCGGCCGTATACCTCCAGCCGGTGGCCTTCCATCTGGAACTTGTACTGCCCCGTTTTCTCCTTCAGCATATCGTCGATGTCACAGCCCAGCAGGTCCTCTGACACTCCACAAAGGGTACATATAAGGTGATGGTGGTGCCCCCGGTGGCTTAGCTGATAGTAGAGGCTGCCATCTTCCAGCAACACCCGGCAGAGTATGTCTGCTTCCACCAGAAGGCTAAGGCTCCTGTAAACCGTAGCCCTCCCCACCTGGGGGAGCTCCCGCCTCAGCTCCTCGGCGCCGAAGGGCCGGTCCATGGTCGCCACGGTCCGCACCAGTGCCTGACGAGCCGACGTGCACCGATACCCCCGGTCTTCAATTACCTGGAGAAGCTGGTCCGCCTTTGAGTAGCCGTTTCTGCGTTTCGCCATTATTGAGACCCTGTCTCTATTGTGGAATCAGGTTAGCACGCCTTTCCTTAGCTGTCAATACGCTCCATTTTGCCGGGTCCCCGTCCCAACCAGGTTTAAGGTATTGACAAGTCTGGGAAATATCTGATAGATTGGCATGACTTGTTTTTCGGACATTCTATGTCCGGAGACTAAAGTTATATATCAGGAGGTACGGTCATGGCCTATCGTTGGTTCCTCAAGCCCAGATGGTTGTTGCTGGCTCCTCTCATGGCGCTGCTCGTTGTGGCGATCGCCTGCGGAGAGTCGGACACGCCCGCTCCAATTGTCATCGAGAAAGAGGTGATAGTGGAGAAAGAGGTGGTGAAAATCGTACCTAAAGAGGTGGTGGTAGAGAAGGAAGTGGTGAAGGAAGTAATCGTAGAGGTACCAATAATGGTGGTTGCCACCCCCACCGCCATGCCGGAGAAGATGGCTCCACCCGCGGCCAAGGTCACGCGAGGCGGGGTTGTCCCCTTCCACAAGCACGTTGACCCAGGCCCTGTGGACCCCCATGTCTCGCCATCCGGCCACGGCGGCGGAACGGTCGCTCCCGTATTCAACGGACTGATAATGTATAACGACAGGGAAGACGGGAACTCCGATGAGATCGTCGCGGACCTGGCCGAGAGCTGGGAAGTCGTGGACGGCGGCATGGGCATACTGTTCAAGATCCGTCAGGGCGTCAAGTTCCACGATGGCGACACGCTCACCGTCGAGGACGTAAAGTATAGCATTGACCGCTGGGGCGAGGAGGGCGAAGGCATCGTCAGGCCCCAGACCAAGACCGCCTACAACTACATGAAGGACGCCGAGGTGGTGGACCCTAGCACGGTGAAGATCAACATGCAGTTCCCCGCGGCGGCCTTCCTACCCACCATCGCCCTGTACTACTTCGCCATAGTGGACGAGGAGTGGGGCAAGAAGGAGCCGACGTTTACCAACAAGGTCCTGAATTTAATGGGAACGGGTCCCTTCAAGACCACCAAGTACAGCAAGGGCGAGAGGATCGAGTTCGAGGCCTTCCCCGACTACTTTATGAAAGGCGATGACGGGAAGAACCTCCCCTACACCGACGGCATGGTCAGGTTCATCATCCGGGACCACGGCCGGACGGTGGCGGCCTTCGAGTCGGAGCAGGTGTTCATGTCGACCATAAGCTGGACTGGGCTTAGCATCAAGGACTACCTAGAGATGGAGTCCAATGTCGAGGGAAGAGTTAACATCCTCTACGCCAAGTCCATGGGCGCCAACGGCATGTTTATCAACGTCCAGCACAAGCCCTTCGACGACCCCAGGGTGAGGAAGGCCCTCTTCCTGCTTACCGACCGGGTGAAGCACTCCGAGATCTTCCTCCACGGGAAGGGCGACCCCCAGTTCGGGCCCTTTCCCACCTGGATGGGCCTGAGCCAGGATGAGCTGGCCAAACGGCCGGGCTTCAGGTACACGGCCGCAGGTGAGAAGGACCCCGCCGATATAGCCGAAGCCAAGGCGCTATTGAAGGCAGCCGGTGTGGGGGACCCCTTTGAGCTCACCATAACCGTAAGGACCACGGGTACCTACGTTGACCAGGCCTCGGTGCTCAAGTCCCAGTGGAAGGACCATGGAATCAACGTGAAGGTCAGGGCCATGGAGAGCGTGGCGGGATTCGCCGCCTACGCGGCCAAGGACTTCGAGATAGGCCTCATCTCCCGGGGCTGGGTCGTAGACGACCCCGACCAGGTGATGGAGGCTTTCTACACGCCAACGGCCCACCTGAACTACGCCAACTGGGAAAATCCGGACCTGACGGCGCTGCACGCCAAGCAGACGCAGGAAGCGGACCCGGCCAAGCGCAAGGCCATCCTCAACGAGATGCAGGATATCCTCCTCACGGGAGAGGGTCCCTACATAGGCCTCCTGGCGGGACCCAACGTATGGGTCCAGAACGTGAAGGTCAAGGGGTTCCAAGACCCCCGAAGCCATGCCACACCCAACCTGAGGTACGAGCGCATCTGGATGGAGAACTAGACGGCTTCGGGCTAAGACTTAGGACACACGACCGACCTGGGGCTGAGGGGCAGCGCGGCCCCAGGTCGGTTCTTATTGTGGAGGGGCCATGGGCCAGTACGTGGTCAAGAGGCTTTTCCTGTTTATCCCCACGTTGTTCCTGGTAACCGCCCTGGTGTTCGTCATCATGCGCATCGTCCCCGGCGACCCAGCTCTCATCATCCTGCTGGGGGACCTGGGAGAGGGGACGTACACCGAGCGAGAGCTTGCCGAGCTACGCCATTTGCTGGGGACGGACAGGCCCATCATTGTTCAGTACGGCACCTGGATATGGGACCTGGTGCGGGGGGACTTCGGCGTATCCATGTTCTATCTGGGTGACCCCGTTTGGGAGGAGCTCAGCCAGAAGTTCCCCAACACCCTGGAGCTGGTGGTCCTGGGGCTGATCTTCGGCTTTGGCATGGCCGTGCCCATCGGTGTCCTCTCCGCCGTCAAGCAGGACACCTGGATCGACTACGTGGCCAGGATGTTCAGCATCACCTTCGTGGGCCTGCCGACCTTCTGGGTCGGCATTCTGGTAATCTTCTTCCTGGTCCGCTGGTTCGACTGGCTCCCTCCCATTTATTACGTCAAATTCTGGGAAGACCCCTGGACCAACATACAGCAGATGATCTTCCCGGCCATAGTGCTGGGCCTGAACCAGATGGCCTTCGTGGCCAGGGTAACACGCTCCGCCATGCTGGACGTGCTGAGGGAGGACTACATCCGAACCGCCCAGGCCAAGGGCCTGCGCCAGTGGATGGTCATCTTCAGACACGCCCT
This sequence comes from Dehalococcoidia bacterium, assembly GCA_965247295.1. Classification (GTDB taxonomy): domain Bacteria; phylum Chloroflexota; class Dehalococcoidia; order Lucifugimonadales; family JAGWBF01; genus CBDFGQ01. The sequence goes on along the minus strand of CBDFGQ010000007.1, from coordinate 47,540 downwards.
CAAGAACGCCTTCCTCCCCGTGCTCACCGTCGGCGGCTATCAGATTGGACGGTTAATAGGTGGGACCGTGGTTATAGAGCTGGTGTTCCTGGTGCCCGGCATCGGGACGGTCATCGTGGACAGCATCAACCACCGGGACCTCACCATGGTCCAGGGAATCATCTTTCTCATCGCCTTCGGCGTGCTATGCATAAACCTTATTATTGACATGATGTATGCCTGGCTGGACCCGCGAATCCGGTTCACCTAACCCATTATCAGGCTGGGGGCAAATTGACTACCCAGAGAGGCATCGCTGAAACGCTTGGCGCGAGGGCCACAGGTCTGAGGCTGCTGTCTGTCCTCCTCGAGACTATGGTCACCTTTTTCAGGCGAAAGCCGCTGGGCGCGACAGGTGGGGTCATCATCGTGTTGCTGGTAGTGGCGGCCATCTTTGCCCCCCAGCTGGCGCCGGCCGACCCCCATAAGGTGAACTCCAAGGACCTCTATCATGCCCCGGGAAAAGAGTACCTGTTGGGCTCAGACCAGATAGGGCGGGACGTGCTGAGCAGGCTCATCTACGGCGCGCGTATCTCCATGTACGTGGGCTTGACCAGCGTCTTCGTGGGAGCAACCCTCGGCACCCTCGTAGGCATCGTTACCGCCTACTTTGGGGGAGTCACCGACCTGTTGCTGCAGCGGATACTGGATGCCATGATGTCCATCCCCGCGATAATCCTGGCCATGGCCATCATGGCGGGGCTAGGGATAAGCCTGACGAACGTTGTCATCGCCCTGACCATCGTTTTCATACCCGCCGCCCGTACCATGCGCTCCCGCGCCCTGAGCCTGAAAGAGATGGACTTTGTGCTGGCCGCCAGGGCCGTGGGCGCCGGACACTGGCGCATCATGTACCGACACATACTGCCCAACTGCATCTCCCTTTACATCGTCTTCATCAGCATAACCATGGGCTTCGCGATCGTGCTCGAGGCCTCCCTCAGCTTCCTCGGCGTCGGGGCGCCCCCGGAGGAGCCGTCCTGGGGAGGCATGCTCAACAAGGCTGCCACCCAGTACGTAAACCTGGCGCCGTGGCTGGCCTTATCCCCAGGGATCACCATTGCGGTGGTGGTGTACTGGCCGCCAGGTCCGTGGGCGCCGGACACTGGCGCATCATGTACCGACACATACTGCCCAACTGTATCTCCCTTTACGATCGTCTTCATCAGCATAACCATGGGCTGGGGACAAGATGCTGACGCTGGTCGCTTCCGCGCTGGCAGGCGGCGACTGCATCGACGACGCCGATGTCGCGCTGGTGGGACGGTCGGTGTTCTCGAGGCCTCCCTCAGCTTCCTCGGCGTCGGGGCGCCCCCGGAGGCGAGCCGTCCTGGGGAGGCATCACCACGGCTATACCGGCGCCCGCGGCTATCACCCGCTGCTGGCCATTGCCGCCGGCACCGGCGAGGTGCTGATGTCCCGGCTGCGCGAGGGCCGGGCCAACACCGCCCGTGGCGGCGCCCACTTCCTGCGTGAGACGGTGGGGCGGGTGCGCTACGGCGGGGCCAGGGGACAACTCACGGTGCGGGCCGACAGCGGCTTCTACGCCCACACTGTCGTTGCCGCCTGCCGGGAAATGGATGTCCGCTTCTCTATCACCATCCGCCAGCGCGCCAGCCTGCGGGACCTGATCGAGGCGATACCAGAGGAGGACTGGACTCCCATTCCCTACTGGATGGACGGCGCCGCCGATGTCGCCGAGACGACTTACACCCCGTTCCAGACCAAGTCGGACGCCGCGCCGGTGCGGCTCATTGTCCGGCGGGTGAAGCCGACACCCGGTTCCCAGCTCGCCCTCTTCGCCAGATACAGCTATCACGCCTTCATCACCGACCGCGATGGGGAGACGCTGGAACTGGAGGCCGATCATCGCCGCCACGCCGAGGTCGAGAACGCCATACGCGACCTCAAGTACGGCGTCGGGCTGAACCACATGCCGTCGGGGCGCTTCGCCGCCAACGGCGCCTGGCTGGCGGTCCAGGTGATGGCGCATAACCTGGCCCGCTGGACGGCGCGGATTGGTCTGGGCGAGCGGACCGTGATCACCAAGACCCTCAGGCGGCAGGTCTTCGCTCTGGTGGGACGGATCACCCGCTCGGCGCGCCGCCTCACTTTGCATCTCCCCCGGCGCTGGCCTTGGGAAACCCAGTTCAGTCGCGCCTTGGCCCGCCTGCAAGCCATTCCATTCCCGGCCTGACAGCCAGCCTGCAACTGACCCAACGTCCCCGCAATCTCGCGCCACCCCGGTCCGCGAGAGTCCCCTGCTGCGTATCCTCTCGCCATCCCGCGCATCGCAACTCCCGCATAGGGCCTTAGGGACCCTGTGCGGCGCCTGAAGACCGTCCGCCGGCCTCCCATCTACCCCAAGACCCCAGGCCATCTCCCCTGTAGCTCCCTCACCCACCCCCTTCCGCTGCCCTCACGCCGTCCATCCGTGTCCTTCGGTGGATTCGGGCTTAGGCTAAGCATCGGACCCCGCGCCCACAGAAACCAGTGGGGAGTCCCTAACGTAAGAGACCACTTTCCTGTGACTCTTGACCAAAGGCGAATGGTCTGAGGATAAGGCAGGAATATCCGATCATCACCGGCCCGCCGCCGGGACCTTCATTTCCCTGCGCATGAGAGATTTTCGGAAACACTGCGCACTGGAGGGCGCCGTCTCTCCACATCAGAATTGCCGATGCCGCCTTCCTTACAAGGTCCGTCCATGCTGCCCTGCCGCAAAAACAATCGCTCGGCCTTCGAATTGCTCAGGCCGAGCGGATGTGCAATTTTCCGGCTTGCTAGGCTGCCGGGTCTAGGGGACCTGCCGCCGTTCTCAGTGACGTGACGTCACTCGCCATCCTTGAGCGTCTCCAGGAAGGGCAGCTTGTTGAACGGCCAGTATACGAACCACACCTTCCCCACGATGTTTTCCAGGGGAACCGGGCCCCAGTCGCGGGAGTCGTTGCTGCTGGCCCTGTTGTCCCCCAACACAAAGTAACGGTCAGGCTGAAGTCTGCAGTTTATGGAGTTCGGGATGCAGTCCATGGACCCTCTGAAGGTGGTTGTGGACAGATAGTCCTCCTCAAGCCTCGCACCGTCGATATAGATGGCGCCTGTTCGTACCTCCACTCTCTCGCCGGGAAGCCCTACCACCCGCTTGACGAAGTCCTTTAGCGGCTTAGTGGGAGCGCGAAAAACTATCACGTCCCCACGGTCGGGAGGGTGGGCGAAGGGCAGGTACTTCCGACGGGGCTCGTCCACCTGCCAGAAGGGCACGAGGTTGGAGAGCCGCTGCATATCCACCCTCAGATAGGGAAGCTTGCTCACCATCAGGTACTCACCGCCATCCAGGGTGGGCTTCATACTGTGGCCTTCAACTCGGAAGTTTTGGACGCTGATCTGGATGACGAAGAACACCACGAGGGCGAGGACAACGGCCTCCAGAAGCTCCCGTATTATGTGCGACACAACCAGCGTTCCTCTAGTGGCGGCATCCGAGCATTCCGACGATCTATCTCCATCTACCATTATATTCCCTCGCCCAATTTAACTCCATGTCAAAGCGCGCCACGATTCAGCCCCTTGATGCGTATTCGAAATATCTTGCTGTGGTCCGCTAAACCTGCTACAATTCAGCCGCCTCTCCAGGCAGCTTTATATGGGAGTGCATTCGGAAGGGAGTAAAGTGTGGGCAAGATACGGACCGCGATCATTGGGGTCGGGAACTGCGCCTCAGCCTTGGTCCAAGGTGTGCACAAGTATCAGGCAGTCTCCTTAAACGGCGATGTACCGGGAATCATGCACCCTGTGATAGGGGAGTATGGGATCGGCGACATTGAGATCGTGGCTGCCTTCGATATTGACGCGAACAAGACGGGCAAGGACCTCTCGGAGGCCATCTTCACGCTCCCCAACAACACCATAAAGTTCTCCGATGTCCCCAAGCTAGGGGTGACCGTGGACCGAGGTATGACCCACGATAGCATTGGCAAGTACGTCTCCCACATCGTGAAAAAGGCCCGCGGCGCTACCTCGGACATCGTAGGCATACTGAAGGAGCGGCAGTGTGATCTGGTCGTGAACTTCCTTCCCGTAGGCAGTGAGATGGCCACGAAGTGGTACGTGGAGCAGGGACTCTCCGCCGGCTGCGGCCTGGTGAACTGCATCCCCGTATTCATCGCCAGGGAGGACTACTGGCAGGAGCGGTTTAAGGAGAAGGGGCTCCCCATCATCGGGGACGATGTCAAGTCTCAAGTTGGAGCAACTATCACCCATCGAGTCCTCACCAGGCTCTTCGAGGACCGGGGAGTAGAGGTGGACCGCACCTATCAACTTAACTTCGGCGGCAACACCGACTTTCTGAACATGCTGGAGAGGGAACGGTTGGTGTCGAAGAAAATATCCAAGACCAACTCCGTCACCTCCCAGCTGGACCATGACCTGGGCGACAAGAATATTCATATTGGCCCCAGCGACTACGTGCCATGGATGGAAGACAGGAAGTGGTGCTACATCAGGATGGAGGGGCAGATATTCGGCGGGGCACCCATAAACCTCGAGTTGAAGCTTGAGGTTTGGGACAGCCCCAACTCCGCCGGAGTGGTCGTTGACGCCATCCGGTGCTGCAAGCTGGCCCTGGACAGGGGCATCAGCGGCACCATCGTCGGCCCATCGGCCTACTTCATGAAATCACCCCCAGTCCAATATACCGACGACGTGGCCCGCCAGATGGTGGATGACTTTATCCAGGGGAGGGATGCCTGAGAGCGCAGCGGCAGTCAAGCACGAGAAGTAGTAAATGAAAGTAGCGCTGGTCTCACCGTACGATTTCACCTGGCCGGGAGGGGTGACCGTACACATCTCACAGCTGGCCCGTCAGTTCACCAAACTGGGCCACGACGTGAAGATACTCGCGCCATATTCGCCATCCCGGAGCCCATCCCTTGAAAACAATTTCGTGCCCCTGGGTAGGTCGGTGCCGATACCTACCGGGGGCTCCATAGCCCGGCTTTCCCTCTCCCTCTGGAACTACCCCACAATCAGGGACATCCTTGGCAAGGAGCGATTCGACGTAGTCCACCTCCACGAGCCCCTGATGCCTATACTCCCACTGTACGTCCTGCTGTGCTCCAGCTCCCTGAACGTGGGCACGTTTCATGCCTTTTACGGACGCTTTCGAAACTACGGATGGTCCCACCCGATTCTAAGGTACTGGTTCAACCGGCTGGATGGCCTCATCGCCGTATCGCCTCCCGCCCGCCAGTACGCAAGCCGCTTCTTCCCCGGAGACTACCGCATCATCCCCAACGGCATAGACGTGGACCACTTCTCCAACGGAGCGCTTCCCATTCCAGAGCTGGAAGACGGGAAGCTGAACATCCTGTTCGTGGGCCGGATGGAGAAGCGGAAGGGACTCCGGTACCTCCTGGAGGCCTACAGCAAAATCAAGTGGGACTTCCCCAATACACGTCTGGTAGTGGTGGGGCCGGGCAGTCTGAGCAAGGACTGCTATCGCATCCTCGGTGAGCGCAACCTCCAGGATGTGGTCTTCTTCGGCAACGTACCCTACCGAGAGCTACCACGTTACTATAGGTCCGCCCACATATGCTGCCTACCTGCCACAGGGCGGGAGAGCTTCGGCATAGTCCTCCTTGAAGCCATGGCGGCCAAACGGCCCATAGTCGCTTCAGGCATCGAAGGCTTCTCCGCGGTGCTCACAAACGGTGAGCAGGGGCTGCTGGTCCCACCCAGGGACTCGACCTCTCTAGCCGATTCCCTGGCCACGCTGTTACGCAACCCCGACCTGCGTAGCCAGATGGGGGAGAAGGGCGGCCAGACCGTGGACCAGTACCGCTGGGAGAAGGTGTCCGGACAGATTATGGACTACTACCTGGACCTGATGGAACCGACCAATGGCCTTTCAGGGCAGAGAGCGAATTAGGGCACTACTCTCTAGGTACGTTGAGGTCCCTGGCGCAAGGGCCCTTGGTGGCCTCGGGCTCACCCCCAACGCTGTAACGGTCCTAGGATTTTGCGTCGCTATGGTGGCCGCCGCGCTGGTAGGGGCCGGGTACCCTCTAGCCGGCGGCGCGGTTTTCCTGGCAGGCGGCCTCCTGGACCTCATGGACGGTGCGCTGGCCCGCCATACGGGACGCGTGACAAGATTCGGTGCCCTGCTGGATTCGGTCATGGACCGCCTGGGAGAGGCGGCCTTATTCCTGGGAATGGCCGTTCATGGGTTGCGGGCCGACCTAAGTGACGATAGGCTGCTGTTCCATCTCGTGGTCCTCATTCTGGCCCTCGTGGCCTCGCAGATGGTAAGTTATCTGCGGGCCCGAGGGGAGGGACTGGGTATAGAGACCACGGCCGGCCTGATGACTAGGCCAGAGCGGGTCCTCCTACTGTCCCTTGGACTAGTGCTCGGATTGCGACCGCTGGAAATAATCCTTATTGTCATAGCTGCGGTTTCCTTTTTGACCCTGTTGCAGCGCCTTTTCCATATTCGTCGTGCCCTCGAACGTAGCGGCGACGCCCTCCTGGGGGTGGATAAGAGGGGCGATCCATTGTAAACTATGCTCGGCGAGGCATCGTCAAGTAGGAGGTATGATGCCCATCATCCCGGAGACTGACCGAGAAGCCGTGAAGAGAGAGTTTCGGAAGGATCTCAAGAAGGACGTTACCTTAAGGCTTTTCACGCAGGGCTCTTCCCTCCTTACCATTCCAGGGCGGGAATGCCCGACCTGCCCCCAGACCCAGGAGCTCATGGAGGAGCTTGCCAGCCTTTCACCCAAGCTACACTTGGAGATATACGACTTCTACAGTCAGGCCGAAGAGCGAGCCAAATATAGCGTGGAGCGTATCCCCGCCGTCGTCATGGGCGAGGATGGGAATTCCAGGGTCAAGTTTTATGGCGTCCCAATGGGCTACGAATTCGCCACCATCCTGGAGGACATCAAGATCCTGTCCCGCGGCGTAAGCCCCCTGGGCATGGACGCCAGGAAAAAGCTCCGCAAAGTAAACCAGCCAGTCCACATCCAGGTGTTCGTCACCCCAAGCTGCGGGTACTGCCCCGTCGTGGCCAAGCTGGCCCACGCCATAGCTATCGAAAATCCGCTGGTGACCTCTGACGTCATCGAGGTGGAGGAATTCCCCGCCCTTGCCAAGATGTACGCCGTAAGGGGTGTACCCAAGACTGTCATTGGCACCGTAGGGCATCTAGCCAGCGTATCACCCCAGATTCAGTTCGTGGGAGCGGTCCCCGAGCAGGAGTTTGTGGCAAAGGTCCTGGAGGCCGGGGTGAAGAAAACGGCCGAGTAGGGGCCACGCGTACGGCCGCGCCCAGGCAGTCGAAGGCGGCGGCTCTGGGACTAAGGGGTCGAAAGGTGGAAAGCGAATTTGGCAAGAGAGCTGAAAGGGAACTTGCAAGGACAGGGCCTAAGAATTGCTATTGTAGCCGCCCGGTTCAACCAGATAATCACACAGAGGCTTCTAGAGGGCGCGCATGAGGCGCTGACCCTTCACGGCGTTCTGGAGGATGACATCCTGATAACCTGGGTGTCAGGTTCCTTCGAGCTACCTCTGGCGGCCAAGTTACTGGCTGAGACCCACCGTTACGACTCCGTTATATGTTTGGGTACCGTCATTCGTGGCGAGACACTCCACTTTGATATGGTGGCGGGGCAAGCGGCCAGCGGAATCAACAGGGCCTCCCTGGACACCGGCGTACCCGTGATGTTCGGCGTCCTCACCACCGAAAACCTGGACCAGGCGATGAACAGGGCCGGCGGCAAGTCCGGGAACCTGGGGTTCAATGCCGCTCTGGGGGCCATCGAAATGGCCCGCCTGGTGAAAGAGATCAAAGGTCTGGAAGGTAGCTAATCCGCTACCCTATAGACTTTATCGCCGCGCCTGACCCTGTCGCCAATCTTCACACCCACAGCCTGACCGGCCGATGCCTCGTTGACGTCCGCGTTATCCACCTGCATGGACTGCACGGTCAGCTCCAGGTCAGAGGTGTGACCCTTGATGTGGATGCGATCGCCCACCCTAAGGGACTCTGTAAGCTGGATTCCTGCTACCACGGGACGGGCAAAGAACTCAGTTACCGTGCCAACCTCTGCGTCGGGCACACGACTGCTCCTCTCCTGCCGATTAGGATTGGGGGTAGTATAAGGGGCCTTTTCAAGAAAGGCAACGTAATTCTCAGAAACGCCGGTCGGCCTAAATCCGGCTTGACAACCAGAATAGTGCGCCTTATCCTAACGCCAGCCTGCTCCTAGAAGCCTGTTCGACCCCCGTTGAATATAGGCGAGGCCTACATACCCGCGTTGGAGGAGGCAATCCTAGCCGGCGCGCTGTACCGAAGTTTGGAAGGAGATGCCTTGGCTGCTCTAGACAGGCTCATGGAAGACGCCGTGGACATCCACGTCCACTTTGCCCCCGACCCACGGGTGGAGCGCCGCGGTGACGCCCTGGAGGTGGCCCAGAGTGCCAAGGACATGGGCATGAGGGGAGTGGTTTTGAAGAGCCACGAGTACCCAACCCACCCAGTGGCCTACACGGTTAGCAAGGTTGTCACCGGCATCTCCCTTATAGGCGGAGTCACCCTGGACGCGGAGGTGGGGGGGCTAAACCCCATGGCCGTGGAAGCTTCAGCCAACATGGGTGGGCGTGTGGTGTGGATGCCCACCTACTCTGCACGGGCAGATCGACAACGCAAGGGCCTGGACGGCGGCATAGACCTTCTGGATAGCAATGGCCGGCTTCGGCCCGAGGTGTACCCTATACTGGATACCGTAAAACAGCACGACATGGTCCTGGCCACCGGCCACATCTCAACCCAGGAGAGCATGTTGCTTGTGGATGAGGCCCGCAACATGGGCATTCACCGCATAGTGGTTACCCATGGCTCGACCATGTCCTTCTGGTCCGGGATGACCGTTGAAGACATGAAGGCACTGGCGGAGAAAGGCGCGTTCATCGAGCACTGCATCAACGTAATGATGCCACTAAGCTGCAGGCTTACCCCATCCGAGCTGGCTGACATGGTGCAGGCCATCAACCCCGAACGCTGCATAATAAGCACAGATTTCGGGCAAGCATACCACCCCATGCCGGCGGAAGGGCTCAGAATGGGCATTGCCACGCTGCTTCAGGCGGGTCTCGAGGAAGTGGAGGTGGGCATGATGGTCAAAGACAATCCGTCGCGTCTACTGGGGCTATGATCTGGACGGCCAGTGGTCAGGCGTCAAGGAGAATGCCGATACCGCTCGATCCTCCCGGACCGGCCATGTCGAATCACTTTCCGAGGAGCGTCGGTTCCGTCTCTGGAGTATCCGGCTCCGGCCACGCGAGACGGACCGCCTGAACACGAGGGTCAGCAGCAAGAGGACCACTCGCATAAGGCTCCACGTCAATCGCCCCATCAGATCCGACGTCTCACCCCTTTTGATGAGCTCTTTCCGGTATTGTACCTGCGCCTGCCAAAAGCTGATGTCCTGTTGGGGCATAACCATGTCAATCGCCTCGTGCTATCTGGTTGCGACTACAACTCCACACTTATCATAGCGCAGCGACCGACCTAACCACCGGAAGAAAACTGCATCTTACAGATACTCCGGCTGTCCTGTCGCACCCGGGCCCACTCCGCCACGCGGTAGCCGACCACCCACGCGATGCCACGCTGGGAGACAACCAGGGGCACCCGCGGGCGCCAGGACCGGGGCACCTTCTGGTCTACGTAGAAGTCCTGTATCTTCTTCTCCTCGTGCATCCCGAGAGGCTGAAACCGTTCCCCAGGCAGCCGACTCCGTACCAGGAGTCTCTGTCCTATCGCCTCTAGGTCCATGTAGGCAGTGAACGGGTCCAGTGATGGGACCACAAAAGGCGGCTGGCCTTCCTTCCCATGCACAAGACTGGCGGAAATCTTCCAGCCGGAGATGCTCGATGCCACCTCTTCTCCTGCAGCACGGGGTAATTCGAGTTCATGCTCTCCAGTCAGAGGCGGGTAGGGGCATGAGGACTCTCTGACCCGTGTTAGTATGAGCTGACCATGTTCTACGTACAGCTTCAACCCCCTGGGAAGGACAAGCTGCTTGCCGGGCGGCTCGTCCACGAAGTCCGCCATGCGCCTAAGATGCACCTCCTCTAGCCTGCGGGCATCCCCGGTGATCCGCTGATAGGCACGCCTCAGGGTCAGCCGGCGAATCGTTGGGTGCAGGGCCGACAGATGGCCAGCGTCCAGGGCTATGGCATCCCCATCTTCGCTGGCCACGGAAGACCAGACCCTGTCCACTTGGTCCTCAAGGTAGTCGACATCTAGAGACGCATTCCGCGACAGCCTCACCAGGGCCTCCCGAATCCTGGGATTGTACTTTTCCATCGCTGGTAGGAGTTCGTGGCGTATTCTGTTCCGCGTGAAGCTCGGGAGCAGATTGGCCGGGTCTTCCCGGAAGGAGATCCCGCGTTCCTGGCAATACAGTGTTGTTTCCCCTTTCGTGATTCCCAGGAAGGGCCTGAACAGTACCACCTCTCGAAGGTCTACGCGGCTCCGCCACTTGGACAGTTCGGCCATACCACGTAGTCCATGGATACCGGTGCCTCGAATGATGTGCATAAGCACCGTTTCCGCTAGGTCATCAGCGGTATGCCCCAGGGCTACCCCAGCGGCACCGACCTTCGAGGCAACCCTCCCTAGAAAGTCATAGCGCACCTCTCGGGCCGCCTCTTCAAAGGACGAAATCCCCCTCTCCTTCTGGTAAGCTATAGGGTCGGCCCACTCCACCGTTGCGGGAAGCCCGAGCCCGCGGGCGACATCGCCGACGAACCTGGCGTCCTCCTCGGCTTCCTCGCCCCGAAAGTTGTGATTCAGGTGGGCCACGTGAAGCCCAGTTCGCCCACCGGCTTCCAAGCTCAGCAGAGCATGGAGCAAGGCTAGAGAATCTGGTCCCCCCGACACCGCCACCACCAGGACAATGTCGGTACCGGCGTATCCGGCTCGCTCCAGAGCTCCCTTTACTATCCCCTCCACCGGACCTACTACAGGCCTCTTCCACCTTCCAGTCACGGCTGTCCTGCGACCGCCCTACTCTGCCTTGGGCGACTCCATGGGGGCCATCTGGCGGTGCCCGTTCCAAGACCGATGGTGAGTATAATCACGGTGTCTCCGGCTCATCATGAGCAAGGTGGCACCTGTCGTTAATGGTGAGGACCTGCCGGGACCTACCATTGGACTGGATTATGCTTATCGAAGCCAGATCCACCCTGAACCGGTGAAACTTGGAAAGCGGTAATCCCAGGAACCGGCATAGAATAGTGCGGATGGCGAAGTTGTGGGATACTGCGACAATCACTCCATGGGGATGGGCTTTCTCCAGCTCCATAGCGGCGTGCCAGGCCCTCTCCTGAAGCTGGCACATCGATTCACCGTCGGGGAAGACAACCTCGGACGGGTCTCTCCTCCACGCCGAATATATCTCCCGGTACCGGGTGCGCATCTCACGGCCGGTTATGCCCTCCAGAGCGCCCAGGTTCACTTCCTGGATCCCCTCTATGGGTACCGTATCGATGGAGAGGGCCTTGGAAATCTCCTGGGCCGTCAGGAGGCTCCTAGGCAACGGACTCGCATACAGGGCATCGGGGTTCATTGGTATGAGGACCTTGGCTACCTGCCGTGCCTGCGCAACGCCTGTCTGGTTCAGGCCCACCGTGCTCTGACCCTGGAACCTCCCCTCTTTGTTCCATGGGGTTTCTCCATGGCGCACTAGTACAAGCCTCATCCCACCATGACTCTCCCAGCATGCGTAACGACGCGACTTCCGCGAGGTTCCAGAGGGCCAGCATGAAACACCCCCCTGGCCAAATTGGATCGCCGCATGTCAGATGTCGAAAACATGAGTCCGCAACTCGCCGGCGCTGGGGTCAGGATACCGCCCGTCATCCCATCACACCCTCGTCCCGCGCGCTACCCTCTCATCCAACGATTTAGGTACGTCGCCTAGGTCCCTTCCACCGACCCACCACGGACTGCCCGGTGGTATATAAGGGCTGCCATTCCTGCCACAAGTAAGCCAAAGACAACAAGCAGCCATACGGTAACTGAGAGCGATACTGGCCGCGTCACTTCGAACTCGGCGGTGGCGCCATTGGCCGCGACTACATGCGTCCCGATTCCCCGCTCCACGAGAGTGAGGCTCTCGGTACTTGTGCCACCCGCTTCGAGGAATACCTCCCGCTCCTCCACCTTATTCCCATCCACGATGAAGACCACGGTGCGGCTTCCTCGAGCAGTGCCCGAATTGCGGACATCTATGGATATGGTCACCGGCTGGCCGCTGTTAACCGTATCGGGATCAACCTTGAGGGTCTCCGGAACCACGGCCAGTCTGGCGACGGCAGGAGCTGCCACGGTGAACGCACCTGTCAGCAGCGGAACGTCTACTCCGCTCACCGCCTCCACCTCTACGCCGTAACTACCCGCATCGGCCCGCCGCACCTCAAACCTCAGCCGCACCTGCTGAAGGCCAGGCACCAGGACTGTCCGTGTGTCTACCACACGTCCTCTGATCCTCAGAAGCACGTCGGTGGTCCCGTCCTCATCGCCGACGTTTTTAATCGTGGCGACGATAATCACCAGCTCGCCAGGCTGCGGCCGCCTGGGTGAAACGGAAAGCGGCGACACCATGCTGAGGGCGGCCGGCGCCAGGCGTTTCGGTGCCTGTATCACCTTGAACTCACGGGCGATCCCGGCGACCAGCAGTGTATGCAAGCCGACTTCTACGGGGGCATCGAAAGTGAACGTCTCTGTCTTCGTCTCACCTGGGCCAAGGGCAATCACTACCTCGGGAACGATCACCTCGTCATCCAGCTCGATGGTCAACGTACGGGTTCCTTTTACCTCGTCGGGATTCTCCACAATCACGCTAAGCACAACGGGCTGGCCGCTGATCACGGGATCAGGCGCGACGCTGAGCCTCTGGACCCTGAGCCGGGCCACTCGCTCGACTACTTCTCCCACCTCTTCGAGTACCTCTATCTCCAGAACCTTGAATGCTCCTACGGCAGGCAAGACATCCGCATCGCCCACAAGGACGATACCTTCCAGCGTCACGGTATAATCCCCGGGCTCTTCAGGGGCCGATACCGTGAACGTCAAGGGCGCGCTGACCAGGGCGTCGCGGGTTACCTCCTGGGTAGCAACCAGCTTTTCGTTGAACAGAATCGCTATGGCCATGATACCGGGCTGCTCCCCGAAGTTGGCAAACTGAACGGTAACGGTCAACTCCTCGCCGGGCTCCACCTCTAGCGGCGAAATGTCCGGCCTTTCCAGAATGAAAGTGGCCGGCGCCAGCGGTACCGTCGCAGTGAAATCTCCCCTGACGGGTGGCACCAGTTCTTCAGCGTCTATCAGCTCCGCAGTAAATGTCCCCTCGGCAGGAGGAGCGAACTCGAACAGCGCCTCCACCTCTCCGTTCCCCGGCACGGAGACGAACCGAATCTCGGAGAGCACATCGTTTACCCTGAACTCCACTTCAACCGTGCCATCTTTATCGCCAGCATTCAGGACCAGCATGCGTATGGTAACGAGCTGATTCGGCAGGACATCCGTGGGTGTGATCCGCAAGTCGGAGAAGGTCAACGCCGCTGGGTCCAACTTCTCGAACACACTGTAGGAACCGCGCAGGAACTCGCCGACACGCCCCTCGATCTCCACCTCGAAGTTCCCCTCTTCCGCTTCCTGGGTGGGGATGAAGAAGGTAACCTGGCCCGTCTCGCCGCCCGCCAGCGTAATCTCCTGCACGCCTAAGGCCTCCAGCCCTGCGCCCTCCTCCACCTTTTTGAGTTTGAGGATCGCGCTAAAGGAGCCAGCCTCCACGCCCTCGTTGACTATGTCAACGGTGATTTTTACAGTCTCGCCGGGCTCCAGGGATGTGGGCTCGATGACCAGGTCCCTGGCCGCGAATGCCGGTGGGATGTCCACCAGGGCGAGCAAGGAGAACTCGGACAGACCCTGATCGGTGGTGGCTTCGCAGGTGTACTCGTTCTTATCGTCGGGACCGGTACAGTCGGCGCTAAGAAACTCCGTCTCCCCGTCATCGGAGACGTGGCTCATGATTACATTTTCGACCCCATATGCGTCCACCCAGTTGGCCGAAATCTTCATGGTCATCGTCGCCTGGTTGATGTCCGTCTCGTTATCCAAATTTGTGGTAACAACCGATACCGTGCCGGCCTCGTTGGCCACCACCTTGCCCCGTTCCCTGGCGAGCAACTCGACCCCTGTCCTTTCCTCGTCCGTCAGCTCCTTCTTTATGGTGGACTCCAGGCTAACACCCTCCGGAAGCTCTTCCAGGCCGGCCTTTAACGAGACTCCTAACCTGCCGACCCTTGGATCGTCCGCGCTCAGGTCCCTTCTGGTCTCCTTGGTGATCAGGTCCAGGAACTCAAAGGTGCTGGAGGCCGCGTCCCCTTCCGCCGTGCCTTTGAGCACCTCCAACAGTTTACCCACCCGGAGCTCTTACCGGTATGCTCAGGGTGATTGATCCCGCACCGAGTCGGATCTGTCCGCCAGGGATAACATCCAGTGGCTGGCCAGTGGCAGTGGCAGCCCTCGTCGTCTGCGGATTAACATCGGACGTGGTGCTCACGGGGGTCACTAATTCGGGTTCGGCCACCTCGTAAGATCCTTTGAGCTTACCGACCCTCACCCTGTGGTCGCCGGGGCTGGACGGGCCACTGGACGGCGGGAAACGCGGTATCCTGACGAACCGGACCACGGTAGCACTGTCTCCGGGCACCAATCTGATCCTGCGTACCTGGCTGCTGCCATCCACCTTGAGGTCCACGTTGAATCTACCGGCGACGCCTCCGACGTTGGTCGCGTCCACACTGATCAATACAGTGCCGCGTGGGCCGGCCAGCTGTGGCGTTACAGATAGGTTCGACAGCGCCATAGCGGGTGCGGCAATGGTAAAAGTGAGCACCTGGTCGAACATCTGCACCGCATAGATACCGGGCTCCCACCGGGTTATGGTGTGCTGAAGCTGTCTGAATTCCCCAGGAAGCAGCACGAAGTCGGTGAAGGTGGTCTCTGGTGGTAGTACCCCGTTCACCAGCAAGTCTATTATTGGAGCAATGGGGATGTCCGTGTCGTTGAAGAGGGTAAACTGTGCCGTCACCGTTTCCGGCGGTACGGGAGTGGTGGTCGACAGGCTAAAGTCGCTTACCTCGAGTCCCTCTAGAACGGCAACGCTCACTAGGACCAGGACCTGAAGGCTGCCGGTACCCACCGGTCCCTTATCGTCGATGACGCTTATAGCAACGGGAAAGGCCCCGGCAATAAGGTACTCGTGTTCACCTTCTACCGTTCCTGAGCCCTCGTCTTCATCGACGTCGGCCGGCTCTACGGTGCCATCGCCCCAGTCGATGGTTGCCGTGTGGGTGTCGAGGGTGCCCGGGTCGGTGAATATAGCGGTGACGGTGATGGTTTGCTCGGTAAATCCCGTCTGGTCTGGCCCCACTTCGACTACGGGGGCGACGTCGCTCACTGTGACCGTGGCATCTCCGCTACCTACCCCCTCATCATCATCGGCCACACCTATGGAGACGGTAAAGGTTCCGTCGTCGGCGTAAACGTGCTCTACGGTCAGGGGACTGACGGCGCCCTCGACTTCATCTTCATCCGTATCATCGCCCCAGTCAACGGTAACGTTGATCGTATCCTCGGGGCCGACGTCAACGAACTCGATGTTGAAGTCAACGGTATCACCCTCATCAGCGGTCTGGTCGTCGATGGGCTGCACCGTGGGGTCAACGTTGTCTACCGTGACCGCCGCGTCGCCCGAAGCAACTCCGCCGTCCTGGTCGTCTACAAGTACGCCGGTGGTAACTTCGGCCGGCCCATCTGGGTAGGTACACACGGCGACAGGAGTGTCCTGGGGTCCTATCTCAAAGTTGCCATCGGCGTCGCAGTCGAAGGAGTACTGGAGCTTGGTAACGTCCGCTGCCACATCTGTGGCGAGAACGGTGATGGTACTGATCAGCGGCTCGTTTCCAGAGGTGGGGTCGGCGGAGACGCTCGTTACGATGGGAACCAGGTTATTCACCGTGACGCTCACATTTCCGGCGCTGATACCGCCATCCTGGTCGTCCACCTGGACTGCGACAGTGACTGTGGCGGGTCCATCGGGGAAGGAGCAGGTTGTGGAGCTACCCGCCTGTGGCTCGACCTCTCGCACGCCGTCTCCATCACAGTCGAAGGAGTACAAAAAGTCGGCAACGTCCGCCGGCACGTCGGTGGCGCTGACGGCGACGCTGGCGGTCTGGCCCTCGTCCAGCGGGCTCGGGTCGGCGGCCACGTTGGTAATAGTGGGGGCCACATTGGTTACGGTGACCACCACGCTGTCGGTAGCTGTTAGCCCACCGAAGTCAGTCACCGTTAGCTGGAAGCCGAAGATTCCATTATCTGAAGCCACGAAGGCGGGTGTAAGAGTAGTAGCGGCGGACAGCGACACGCTGGAACCGATCGTCTGGGTCCAATTGACAGTCAGGGCAAATCCTTCAGGGTCAATGCTGCTGCCGCCGTTCAAAGTCACGGTGACACCCTCTTCGGCCGTCACGTCGGGACCCGCGTTGGCCGTGGGCGGGAGGTTGAGGAACACGGACGGCGTGATGGTCGCGGTCAGGGTATCCGTGGCGGTGGCGCCGACATCGTCGGTGACCGTCAAGGTGACCGTGAAGGAGCCGGCGGAGTCGTACACATGAGTCGTCTCGAGCCCTGTGTCCGTCGCTCCATCGCCGAAGTCCCAGACGAAGCCGGCGATGGTACCATCGGAGTCGGTGGAACCCCCGCCGTTGAATGTTAACGTCTCACCCACAAGCGCCGCCTGGGGGTCACCGGCATCGGCAATGGGTGGCGCATTCACGCTGACGGTGGCAGCCCTCAACACCGCCGGCACGACCTCACGATCGAGGAGGCCCGTGGTCCGCCGGTCACCAGTGGTAACCAATAATACGTTAGTGCCCGCGGGGGTGAAGGCTGTGGGGGTATTGAACTGGACGGTGGCAAAGTCCAGCACATCGGTGCCGCTGATTTTACCAAAGCTGGCCTTGAAGTCCGCCGTCCCAACGTTGCGAGCGGCGTCAAAGGCATTCCTTACCTCCGTAATCGTCGCTCCAGCTTGGGCGACTACACCAGCAAACGTCAACCGCGAGTCAAAGTCTATTGATACCTCGGCGCCGTTAACGGTGAGGCCCCTGGGCTCGATCCGGACGCTCAGAGACGCCGTGTCTCCCGGGTTGACAACCGTTTGAGATGGTGGCTGCAGGGACATTGCCAGCTGGAACACGTTGAAGGACAGCTGAGCATCCTTGGGGTCGCCGGTATTGAGCAGCCTGTCTGCCCCGCTTACCTGAATGATATGCTCGCCCAGAGGCAGGAAATCGCCGTTGGGCACGGTGATCGTTGAGGCGAGCGGCGCCGTTGTGGGGGCAGGTCCTCCCTGGGCCACGCTGTCGCTGAAGAACAGGGTAGCGATTCCGCCCCTAAACCGGGAGCCGGTAACCGCCCGCACCTGGAAGATGTGGTGGGGACCAAAAGTAATGGAGTCGGCGGTGTGCGCGATATCGCCACCCTTGAGGTCACCCGTACCAATGCTCCTGAAGGGCTCATGATCGAGGCTCACCTCGTAGCTGAGTGCGCCAGTAACCACCGGTGCTACCAGCTGCCACCTGAGAGTGGGGGTATAAGCTACATCAGCCGTGCCTACCTGGAAGGGAAACTCCATCGTAAGCCCCTGAGGAGTGCCGAGCACCCTCAGAATATTGAAGTCGGAGTCGGCGGTGTTACCCGCTCCATCCACCGCCACCGCCCGCCAGGAGAGGCTCCCTCCGGGAAGCTGGGTCTGCAGCTTGAAGCTGGTAATCTCGATATCGCCCTCATCGATCAGCAGGCTTCTAAAGTCTCCCGTCGTGGACCTGGATACCTGAAGGCGGTAGGTTACTCCGCTGGGGTCTGTTACCTGGGTCCACTGGAAGGTTGGCCTGGCGGTCACCGCTATGTCACCGGTCGCGGGCGCTATAAGATCTGGAGCCGCCGGGGGTGTGGTGTCGCCTACCACGGTGAAGTCGCCGCTAGACGAGAAGTCGCCGGTGTTGCCCGCTCCATCTACAGCCCGCACGTGCCAGATGTATGTACCGGGCAGTAAGGAATCCGTCAGGGGCAAAGTGAAATCTATGTCGCCTGTAGTGGTGGGATTCTCGTCCTTAATCGCGTTCCTGGAGAATACCAGGCTGGCGAAGTTGAGGGCCTGGAAGGATATCTCCAGCGTATAGGTGACACCGCTGATATCGCCTGTCACCGCGCTCCACACGAAGGTCGGTGTAGTGTCGTCGAAGCTGTCACCAGTTGCAGGAGATTTCAGAACGGGCACGCCAGGAGGAGTAGTATCGGGCAGCACAGTGAAGTCAGCGGTGGACGAGAAGTCGCCCGTATTGACGGCCGGGGACCGATCCACTGCGCGCACGTGCCAGATGTAGTCGCCCGTCGCCAGGGCCACTGGCAGGGTAAACTGGACCTGCCCACCGGTTCCGGCCACTACCACATCAGGTATGTCGCCGGTGGAGAACACTGGATTCACAAAGGAGCCAGTCGCCGGTTGGTCGCCCGTAGCAACCTCCAGAGTATAGGTGACGGAGCTGGGGTCCGCCACGCGAGTCCACGTGAATATGGGCGTCGGGTCGTCGCCCGTGGCGCCGCCTATGGGGGAAACGAGGGTAGGCGCGGACGGAGGAGTCACGTCCGCGACCACGGTGAATGGAGACCGGCCGCTGTCGCCGGTGTTGCCCGCCTTATCGACCGCCACCACGCGCCAGACGTGGTCCCCAAGCGCCAGGGCACTATCGTCCGGGAGGGTAAACAGGATTTCATCGCCGGTTACCGGCGTGTCCGCAATGTCGCCGGTGGAGAACACGGGGTTCACAAAGGACCCGGTTGCCGGCTGGTCGCCCGTGGCTATCTCCAGCGTGTAGGTCAGTTGGGTCTGGTCGCCCGTAACCTGCCGCCAGATAAAGGTTGGTGTTCCGTCGTCGCCGCTGTCGCCGCTTGAGGGAGCCAGCAGCACCGGAGCCCTTGGTGCCACGGTGTCTATGGTGATGGAGAAGGGCTCTGAGAAGCGGCTCCCGTTCCCCGTCCCGTCCACGGCCTGCACATGCCAGGTGTAATCGCCCGTGGCCAGCGCATCGGCAGTGGATAGGGTGAACTCGATGACGCCGGCGTCACCCGTATCAGGAATATCGCCAGTAAACACAGGGTTCACGTAGGCCCCGGTAACGAGCTGGTCGCCGGCGGCGATCTCCAGGATGTACCGCTCCACCCCGATAAGGTCGTCGATCACCCGACTCCAAGCGAAGGTAGGCGTGGTATCGCTGGTGGTGACAGCGTCTGGTGGACCCACAAGCACAGGCGCCGGCGGCGGGGTGACGTCACCCGTTGTGTCTCCTGTGACGCTAAATGGGCGAACGGAAGAGAAGTCACCCGTATTGCCGGCCCCGTCCACCGCGCGCACGTGCCACACATGCCCGCCCGTGGTTACGTCTCCACTGGATAGGGTGAACCGGATTACAAAGGTGTCGCCGCTCTTTATGGCGTCGTCCGGTATATCTCCCGCCGTGAACACGGGGGTCACAAATGACCCCGTTGCCGGCTGGTCGCCGGTGTCGCCTGTGGCTATCTCCAGGAGATACGTAACGCCGCTGGGGTCGGTTACCTGGGTCCAGATGAATGTAGCCCTGGGCCCCACCTGGTCTCCCGTGGCAGGCAACACGGGCTTGGGAGCTGAAGGGGCCACCGTGTCTTCGGGTATGACGAAGGTGACGAAGTCGCTGAACTCACCTACGTTGTCCTGGCCATCAGTGGCGCGTACGCGCCAGGAGAAGGTCCCACCAGACAGGTCGACGCTCAGCACAAGCTGGGTACTGACGAGGCCGCTGATATCGACCAAGGGGGCGCTGAAGTCGCCTGTACTGGAGCGGGACAGCTGTACGCCATAGGTCAGGCCGATGCGGCTCTTCTCCGCCTCCACCGTCCCATCGTCCCTGACCTGCGTGGTTACCTCGCTCCACTTAAGGGTGGGCCTCAGGTTGTCGGCGACCACCGATCCGTCGGCGGGTTCCACCAGTGTCGGACTGGCGGGAGGAGTGGCGTCGTCCACCAGGGAGAAGGTGGACGGATCGCTTGTAGGACCGACGTTGCGGGCCCTGTCCACCGCCGTCACGCGCCATATATAGTTACCAGTCAGCTTTAGGGCCTTGTCGTCGGGGATGGTGAACCGGGTCTCCCGTATGTCGTCCGCTGTAAAGACGATCGAGTTGTCCTCGGCGAAGCGTAGCTCCAGGTTGAAGGACCGCACGCCGCTGATATCGTCCGTGACTTCGCTCCACACGAACTCAGGAGTGGTGTCGTCGGCTAGGAATCCCAGGGGCGGGATGATGAGGGAGGGCTTACCCGGAGGTTCGGTATCCAGCCCCAGGGTAAAGGAGAAGGGCTTGGAGAAGTCGCCTATGTTGCCCGCCCTGTCCACCGACCTCACATGCCAGAAGTACTCATCAAACACCTTGGGGAACTTGTCTTCCGGCACGTCTGCCGTGATCACTAGCCTGTCTCCACTGGTTACTGGCACATTGGGCACGTCACCCGTGAAAAATATGGGATTGACGAACGAGCCGGTTGTGGGCTGGTCGCCCGACGCGAGCTCGAAGGTATAAGTCAAGCCCGCGCCGGCGCTGATGTCGTCTATCACTGGGGCCCAGGCAAAGGTCCGGGTCATGTCCGCTGTGCCACTGAAAAGCTCATCCTCGGGAGACACGAGCTCGGGTGCGGGCGGCACAGTGACATCTATGAATACCTCCGACTCAATGTGCACCCTGTGGAAGGCCACCACATCAGAGTGTTCGTCCACGGTCGTCCAGGTCAGCGTCGGCGTGTCGTCTTCGTCGGGACTGGGCTTGCTCAGGTCCGTCACATTAGGAGGCGTCGTGTCCACTGTGAATGGTAGCCGTATAAGTGAGCCGGTCCGGACGATCTCACCCTGATCCCCAGTGACGGCTATGACTCGGACCCCCAGGCGATGGGTACCGTCGGGCAGAGACAGCTGAAGCGCTATCTGGATCTCATCTGAGGTCCCGGGTACCTCGATACACTCAATCCCCTGACCAATCAGTGTGTCACCGGTGCCCTTGAAGCACTCTGACCTAAAGAAGTTAGTCACCGTAAACGACCTGGGCAGGTCGTCCGCCGTGATGGCTACCTCATAGGTGTTCAGCGTCCCGAAGATAAGCAACTTTTCAGGCTCGGGAGGACTCCACCTGAAATCGGGATTCTGAAGGTTGACCGTGCCGCCCAGCTGCCTCAGTCCGTCACCGCCAGCCTCTACGAACACCGGGTTGAACACCTTCAGGTTCCGCACGACCACCAGCGGTCCGGAGCGGAAGTCCGCGGTGGCTGCCACGCCGATGTTCCCAGCCACGTCCACCGGGGTAACTTGGATGACGTAGAAGCCCGGGATCAGTTCCGGCGTCTGAAGCCGACAATTATCCCCTATGGAGCCCAGATCACCGGTGGAGTTCAGCGTACACGTAGTGTGGAGAACCGTGGAGTCGACGTCCTGTGGACCCGTTATCTGCACGTTATACGAAGCAACGCCCGACTCATCTCCCGTAGTCCCCGTAAGAGGCACCGGGTCCTTGGAGCCAGGCCAGGTGAATATCTCCACCTGCTCATCGGCGGTGGTCACCTCCCTGATACTTTCGGGAGTGAGCGGCTGTATGGTGTCCACCCTGAAGTCCGGGGTGGTCGAGGAGGCGGTGTTCAGCGCCCTGTCTTCGGCCACCACCCGCCACCGGTAAGTAGTATCGGGCAGGTCACCGGTTGCCTTGAACTCGGTTATCGTCAGCGGTGGCTCTCCCGTTGTTATCACCACATCCAGAGCAAAGGGCTCTTGCACGTTGAATGCGTCGCCAGAGCGTGCCTGTACCTGGAGACGGTAGGTGACCACGTCCACGCTTGTGGAAGCAGCCCAGTCAAACTTCACATCGCCGGTGTTGAAGAGGTCACCGGGCACCGGGAAGACCAGGGCCGGTGCCGCGGGTGGGATGGTATCCACCGTAAATGAGCGAACCACCGATGCTCCGGTGTTCAGCGCCCGGTCCCGGGCCTCCACGCGCCATCGGTACGTGTTATCGACAAGGTCACCGGTAACCTGGAACTCCGTAACCAGCGGGTCGCCCGTCTTAACAACCACGTCCAGAGCCAAGGGCCCAGACTTGAAGTCATCGCCCGAGACCACCACCACGAGCCGGTAATCGAAGGTATCCGCCGTCGAGGGCGCCGAAGCCAACCAGTCGAAGAGTGGCGTGGTGTCGCTGGAGAACGAGCTATCCTCGGGGGCCACCAGGGCAGCCGGCGCGGCAGGCGCGATGGTGTCCAGAGTAAAGGTGTCCGCCTCCGACGAGGCCGTGTTCACGGCCTGGTCCCTGGAGATGACGCGCCACTGGTACACAATATCGGGGTCACCGGTGGCCAGGTCGCCGGTAACCTGGAACTCTGTCGCGTCGCCCGTAAGCAACAGGTCCAGGACCACGTCGCCCGTTTCGATGTCTCCCGAGGTCACCCGTAGCCGGTAGCCGAAGACGTCCCCGGTGGAGGCGTCCCAATCGAAGGTGGCATTGGTGGTATTAATGAACGCCCCATCTGCAGGAGCGACCAGGACCGGCGGCGCCGGAGGCGTGGTGTCCACGACAAAGGCGAGAACCACCGGTGTGCGAGGCGCTACGTCTCCGGTCCCAACGACCCTGACCTGGAGAGTATGGCTCCCGTCGAGGACCCCAGCGGGCAAAGCGGCGCCCTCCACGGTAATCTGAATCTCATCCCCTGTCTCCAAGGCCAGGATACAAATGCCACCACTGGCGATCTGGTCCCCAGCCACGTTGAAGCACTCGACACTAAAGGTATCGGAGTCCCTGAATGAGGTGACGGGCAGGATTTGGGTCGTATCACTCACAATTGCCACAATGTAGTCCGCCAGGCCGAGTGCTGGCAGCTCCTCGGGACGGGTCCAGCGGAAGGTCGGATTTGGCGTGTTAACGGTGCCCACCAGAGTGATCTCGTCCAGGAACACGGGATCTACCACCCGCAGGTCCGCCACAGCGCTCGCGGGACCGGCACGGAAGGCCAGGGTAGCATCGAAGGCGCTCCTGTTGCCCGCACGGTCAATGGCGTTAACGGTGAAGGTGTAAGCGCCGGGGATAAGCTCCGGAGTGACGAACCGGCAGATGTCGCCGGGACAGAGGACGTCGGTGTCGCCAGTCCTGAACCGGAAGTTTAGCGGCCCAGAAATCACAACATTGTAGAAGTCGGTTCCGGACTCGTCACCGGTGGTAGCCGTTGCGCGACGGCCGTCTATAGATCGCTCCCAGGTGAATACTCGCACCAGTTCGTCCCCCGCGGTCACCTCCGTGAGGGCGCCAGGAGTAGGTGGCCGGAGAGTATCTACAAAGAAGGTCCGAGCCACCGAGGCGCCGGTGTTCAGGGCCCGGTCCACGGCCACCACTCTCCATCGGTAGCTGCGGTCGGACAGGTCGTCAGTGACCGGGAACAGGGTATCGCCAGTGACTGGGATGACCACGTCCAGGACGAAGGGCCCAGCGACAATGTCGTCTCCAGAGACAACTACCAGGAGCCGGTACTCCACCACGTCGGCTGGGGTGGTGGATGCGTCCCAGTCAAAGGTCAAGCTGCCAGTGTTGAGGAAGACCCCGTCAGAAAGCGACGTCAGGACTGGCGCGGCGGGCCTCAGGGTATCCATGGTGAAGGTGCGGACCACCGACGATGCCGTGTTCAGCGCCACGTCTCTGGCTATCACCCTCCACCGGTAGGCGTTATCCGCGAGGAAAATGGGGAACTGGCTGATGGGATCCCTCCGCGGCACCTCTACGACGAAGGGCCCCGTATTTAGGTCATCGCCTGAGACCACCACCTGGAGCAGATAGTCGAACACGTCTCGCTTGAACTCGTCCCCTGTGGAGCGGTTCCAGTCGAAGACCACCCTGCCCTTAGCGTCCAGCCTGCCTGCGTTGAGAAACTCCCCGTCCGCCGGAGACTCGCCCGTCAGCACCGGCGCCCCGGGCGGCCTGACGTCCACCCTGAACCTGCGAATCCGCGAGGTGGCGAGGTTGCCGGCCTCGTCCCTGGCTATCACCCGCCACCGGTAAAGGCCGTCAGCCACGTCACCCGTGAGCTTGAACCGGGTGTTGTCCCCAGTTATCACCAGATCTATGACGTCAAAGGGTGGCCTGAGTACGTCGCGAGAGGTCACCTGTAGCCGGTACCCTACCACGTCGCCGGTGGAAGCCCTCCAGTCGAAGTCAGGCGGGATGCTTTCTTTTCGCAGCAAAGCCCGGTTCTCCGGCGATACAAGGCGCGGCGCACCGGGGGCCGTGGCATCCAACCGGAAAATGCTGTCTGCGGTGTTGCCCGTGTTCAACGCCCTGTCCCGCGCTAACACCCGCCACGTGTACCGTCCATCGGACAGGTCGCCAGTGGTCTTGAACTGGCTGACTGACGCGCCGCCCGCTACCGCCACATCAAGGGCGAAGGGCCCTCGGTCTATATCCCCCGTGGTTACCAGCAGCACGTAATCGTTCACGTCCGCCGTGGAGGGGGACGCGTTCCACCTGAACAACGGCGTTCTGCCGTTGATCAGATCATCTTTCTTGGGGGAAACCAGCCCGGTTGATGGCTGGGGCGGTATCACATCCACTGTGAAGGTCTGTACGGCTGAGGAGGCCGTGTTCAGGGCCCGGTCCCTGGCGATCAACCGCCACCGGTACGTCCGGTCCGGGTCACCGGTCGCCAGGGCATCCCCACTGGTCACCTGGAACTGAGTTATATCTCCGGTTATCACCTCATGTATGACGAGGTTACCGAGAGTGAACGGATCTCCAGAACGCACCACCTGGACCCGGTAGCCGAACACCCGCTTAAACACACCCTCGGCAGCGATTGAAGCATCCCCAGTCCAGTCAAATGTGGGGGTGGTGGTATTGAGAAACTCGTCTACCGCAGGAGAAACCAGGACACGGGCAGAGGGAGCCGTGGTATCCACGCTGAACACCAGGTCCACTGCCTGATCAGCAGGTCTGCCGTTACCCTCTATTACACGGACATTGATGGTATGGGTCCCGGTGGGCACGGTAGTCACTGCCGTAAGCTGGATCTCCGCGCTAGCCGCAAGGGCACCCCCGGTGGCACACGCGGCACCCTCGTTTATCAGATCTCCGGCAGCGTTGAAGCACTGTACCGTGAAGTCATCGCCGGTAAAGGGTGCGGGCCCTATTACGGGGGTATCACCGCTGATAATGGTCACCTGGTACGTGGTCAGGCCGCTAGGGAGCGTCTCGGGCGGACTCCAGCGGAACTGGGGGTTGCCCGTGTTGACCGTGGCGCCCAGGGCCTGGTCTTCGAACACCGGTCTCACCCGGTCACCGGTAACCGTCAGGTTCTCCACCACGCCCGGTGGCCCGGACCGGAAGCCCACAATCGACGCGACGCCACTCTTGTTCGTAGCCAGGTCTACCGCGGTCACCCTGATAGTGTAGGTGCCTGGGACCAGCTCCCCTTGGGTAACGAACCGACACAGATTGGTGGCGGAGTCGCATTCGTTGTCGGCCACCGCGTCCGCCGTATCTACCGGACCTGTGATAACCACGCTGTACAACCGTACGCCGGACCCGTCACCGGTCCCAGCTTGAGGCGCCGGGTCGTTGGACCGCAACCAGGTGAACACTTCCACCAGCTCATCGCCAGTGGCTATTTCTGTCAGGGCGCCAGGTATCGTGGGCTGAAGATTGTCCAACTTGAAGATACGGACCGACGACGACGCGGTATTCAGCGCCCGGTCCCTCGCCACCACCCGCCAGCCATAAGGTGCATCCGCCAGGTCTCCGGTTACCTGGAACGACGTCGCCAGCGGATCGCCGGTTATCACCACGTCTAGGGCATAGGGACCGATATTAATGTCATCTCCAGAAATAATGTCATCCCCAGTAACCACTACCTGGAGCAGGTAGGCAACCACGTCCGCCTTGGTGGCGGAGGCCTGCCAGTCGAACCGCGGGGTACTGGTACTGAGGAAGTCACCCTTCACAGGCGCCGTCAGGGCCGGAGCGGCGGGAGCTACGGTATCAAGCGTGAAGGTCCGCGGATCGGATGAGGCGATATTCAGCAACGCATCCCTGGCCACGACACGCCAGCGGTAGGCACCGTCGGCTAGAGCGTCACCCGTAGGTACCTGGAACTGGGTCGCAGGGGCGGTGATAACCGCGCGGACGACCAGGGGCCCCTTGGCAAAGCTATCCCCGGAATTCACCACCAGAAGGAGGTATTCTTTGACTCCCACCGAGGCGCCCCAATCGAAGAGCGGCGTG
This sequence comes from Dehalococcoidia bacterium, assembly GCA_965247295.1. GTDB lineage: Bacteria > Chloroflexota > Dehalococcoidia > Lucifugimonadales > JAGWBF01 > CBDFGQ01. The sequence continues at coordinate 21,038 of CBDFGQ010000007.1, read as the reverse complement.
CTGGTGTTCAGAAAGTCGCCGGTCGCAGGTACCACCAGGACGGGAGCACCGGGAGGCGTGGTGTCCAGGGTGAAGCGGCCGACGCTCGAGGCACCGGTGTTTCGCGCCTGGTCCCTGGCTATGACCCGCCAATCGTAGACATCATCGGCCAGGTCCCCTGTGATCTGGAATTCGCTGGGCGACAGAGGGACCACTACGTCCACAGCATAGGGACCGGTATCAACATTGCCCGCAGATGCCACCTGGACTCGGTAATCAGACGGTCGATCAACCCGGCACCCAGGAGCAAGCCGAACCCTTGTTATCCAGTCAAGGAACGGGGTGCTGTCATTGAAGGCGTCGCCGGTCGCCGGGGCCACCAGCACAGGAGCACGAGGCGGTATGGTATCCAGGATGAATGTTCTGACCAGCGAGGATGTGGTGTTGGTTGCCCTATCCCTGGCAATCACCCTCCACAGGTAGACACGGTTGGGGTCTCCAGTCGCCAGGGCCTTACCCACCGGCACCTGGAATTGCGTGATATCTCCTGTTAACAGCTCATCTAGGACAAGACTACTCCCTATGAAGGAAGCTCCAGCAGGAATAACCTGGAGCCTGTAGCCAAATACGTCACCCGTGGAGGGCGACGGGTCCCAATCGAAGAGTGGGGTGCGAGTGTTGATGAAGGCGAGCGGGTCCGGTGCCTGTAGCGTCGCTGCCTCGGGGGCCACCGTGTCCACGGTGAAGGTAAAGGACTTAGTCTGTGAAGCGGCAGTGTTCAATGCCCGGTCGCGGGCAACCACCCGCCACTGGTAGGCACCGTCGGCCAAGACGCTCCTGGACCGGAACCGGGTCGCCAGCGGATCGCCCGAAATCACCACATCGAGGGCATATGGCCCGATTACCAGATTGCCTCCCGTCACTACCACCTGGAGCCGGTAGGTAAATACGTCGGCCGTGGACGGGGAACCGCCCCAGTCAAATGTTGGGGTGCTGGTGTTGATGAACTCACCGTCCTCAGGGGACACCAGCGCGGCCGGCGGCTGGGGCGGGATGACGTCTACCGTGAACCTACGGGGCACAGAATCGGATGTGTTCGACGCCCGGTCCCTGACGATCATCCGCCACTGATAAGCAACCCGGGGATCCCCTGTGGGTAGGGCGCCGGTCACCGGCACGCGGAACTGGGTGATGATATCTCCCGTGAGGACTTTATCTAGCACGAGTTTCCCGGGGGCAAAGGCGTCTCCGGATACCACCACCTGCACCCGATACCCCAACACGTCCCCTATAGAGGGCGATGGCGCCCAGTCTAAGGTGGGCGTAGCCGTACTGATGAAGGCATTGTCCTCAGGCAGCGCCAGGGCAGGGGCCACGGGAGCTATCGTGTCCACGGTAAAGGCCCTGGTCTGGGAAGAGGCCGTGTTCAGGGCTAGGTCCCGGGCCACCACCCGCCATTGGTACCTATCACCCGTTATGAAAGTGTCACCCGTCAGTGGCACAGTAGTCTGAAACTCCGTCTTGTCCCCTGGTACCACCCGTTCCAGGGCGTAAGGCCCTGTCCTGGGGTCGTCTCCAGAGACGACTATCTGGAGCAGGTAAGTCAGCTCGTCGCCGCTGGCAAAAACGTCCCTCGGGGGAGCGGCAGTCCAGTCGAAGAACGGCGTTCTGATATTGAGGAAGTCCCCAGTCGCAGGAGAAATCAGAGCCGCCGGTGGGCTGGGCGGCACGATGTCTACCGTGAAGGTGCGGACGTCCGACGTGGAGGTGTTCAGGGCCCGGTCCCGGGCTATGACCCGCCACTGGTAGGTCTCGGCGTGAGCCAGGGCATCGCCCGTTGGCACCTCAAACTCGGTCACGTCGCCCGTCAGCACGACCTCTATATCGTAGGGCCCGGTGTTGATGTCCCCGCTTGTCACCTGCAGCCTGTAACCAAACACATCCGCCGTGGACGGGGAGGGACCCCAGGCAAAGGCGGGGGTGGTGGTACTGATGAAGTCCGCGGTCGCAGGGAATATCACGCCCGGCTCCACGGGAGCTATCGTGTCCACGGTGAAGGCCCGGGTCTGAGAAGCAGCCGTGTTCAGCGCCTTGTCCCGGGCCACGACCCGCCACTGGTACACAACGCGAGGGTCGCCGGTGGCCAGATCGCCCGTCTCCTGGAACTCGCCGCCCAGAGCGTCACCCGTTCCCACCACTGTCTCCAGCGCGTATGGCCCTGCCCGGAGGTCGTCCCCAGAGAGGGCAACCTGCAACACGTAATCGTTGACATCGCCCGTGGCAAAAACGTCGCTTGGTGAAGCAGCCTTCCACTTAAAGGCTGGCGTGCTGGTGTTGAGGAAGTCCCCGGTCACAGGAGCAATCAGGGCCGCCGGCGGGTTGGGCGGGACGATGTCCACCGTGAAGGTGCGGACGTCCGACGTGGAGATGTTAAGCGCCCGGTCCCGCGCGATAATCCGCCACTGGTAGGTGGCGGCGTGGGCCAGGGCGTCGCCCGTGGGAACCTGGAACTCGGTTACGTCGCCCGTCAGCACCACGTTTATATCGAAGGGCACGGCGTCGATGTCCCCGCTTGCCACCTGTAGCCGGTAGCCGAACACATCCCCGGTGGAGGCGTCCCAATCGAAGGTGGGGGTGTCGGTGTTGATGAACTCCCCTGTCGCGGGGAAATCCAGCCCTGGCGCCCCAGGAGCCGTGGTGTCCACGGTGAAGATGACTTCGGCGGTGGGCCCAGGGCGTCCCTCTACATCAACGACCCGTACGCCCAACAGATGCGTCCCATCGGGCACACCAGCCCCATTAACCCTAAGGACCCTTAGCTGGGTCTGGTCTCCGGTGGACAGGGCCGTAATACACGCTGGTCCGGTGGTGATTAGAATGCCGGCCTCGTTGAAACATTGCACAGAGAACTTGTCGCCTGTAAAGGGAGTGAACGGGAGGAGAGTAACGGGAGTGGTTAGCACATCCCCCGTGATGGTTTTTTGATAGGTAGCAAACCCTGCCAATGGCAGCTCCAGTGGTCGAGTCCACTTGAACGTCGGGGTAGCTTTATTGACCGCGCCGCCCAGCACCGGGTCCACCAATACCGGCTCAATGACCCGCAGGTTCTGCGGCTTACTCCTGAGCCCGGCGGTGAAGTCCGTAGTGGCGGGCAGGCCCTCGTTGGACGCCTGGTCCACCGCCGTTACTTCAATGACGTAGGCCCCTGGCGGCAGGTCTACCGGAGAGGTGAACCGGCAGATACCGCCGGGACAGACGTCGTCCGCTGTGGCCACCACCGTCCGCAACCCAGTAATCAATACGTTGTAGAAGTCCAAGCCGGAGCCGTCTCCCGTTGTGCCAGGAGCATTGGGGGCCGGATCTGTCACACGGCTCCACTGGAATTCCGACTTCAATGACTCAGTGTCGCCCGTCTGTATCAGCGCGGCGGGGGCCGCCGGAGCGATGGTGTCCACCTTGAAGCTTCGCACCACTGAGTCATCTGTGTTCAGTGCCTGGTCGCCGGCTATGACCTTCCAACGGTAGGGCGCGTCGGCCAGGTCGCCCGTCGCCTGGAACTGAGTAGAGTTCGCAGTCGTGACTACGTCGAGGGCGAAGGGCCCGGCGCGGAAGTCACCCGAGGTCACCAGGAGCCGGTAGTCAAATACGTCACCGGTGGATGGGGAGGGAGCCCAGTCGAAGGTGGGCCTGCTGACGTTCAGGAAGGCCCGATCGGGAGGCGCCACCAGGGCCGGCGGAGCGGGCGCCACCGTGTCCACTGTGAAGGTCCGCGTGACGTCCGAGGTGGAGGTATTCAACGCCCTGTCTCTAGCCACCACCCGCCATCTGTAAGCGGCATCGGCCAGAGCTGCTAAGGGTTGGAACTGGGTTTTATCGGCGCTGGTTATCACCTGCCGGACATAGGGCCCAATCCTAAGGTCGTCCCCAGAGAGCACCACCTGGAGCAGGTAGGTGAACACGTCGGCTGAGGGCGAAGTCTGCCAGTCGAAGAGCGGTCTGTTGGTACTCAGGAAGGCCCCATCTGCCGGCGAGACCAGGGCCGGTGCGGCAGGGGCCACAATGTCCACGCTGAAGGTGCGGACCGCGGAGGCAGCGGTGTTCACCGCGGCCTCCCTGGCTATCACCCGCCACCGGTAGGCTGCATCCGCCAGGATAACGGTGGCCTTGAACTGGGTAATGTCGCCGGTGAGCACCTCGTTTATCAACAGGGTGCCGGTATTAAAGTCGTCGCCGGAGAGCACCACCTGGAGCCTGTAACCAAAGACGTCGACCGTAGAGGGAGACGGGGCCCAGTCGAATAGCGGAGTGCTGGTGTTGAGGAAGGCGTCGTCCGCCGGCGCGACCGGGGCCGGAGCCACGGGCGGTATGGTGTCCAGCGTGAATTCCCCGACCGACGAGGGGGCAGTATTTAGCGCCCTGTCCCTGGCTGTCACCCGCCACCGGTATGCAGTTCTGGGATCCCCAGCTGCCAGGGCATCCACTCCCGGCACCTGGAACCGGGTGTTGGAGGCGGGTACCACGACATCTATGTCGAAGGGCCCGACGTTAATGTTTCCGGATGTTACCCGAACCACGTAGTCAAACACATCGCCCGCGGATGGAGCCCAGTCAAGCACGGGAATGGGCGTGTTGATGGACTCGCTAGGCTCCGGCGACTCGAGGGCCGGAGCTCCTGGCGGTATAGTGTCCAGGGTGAAGTTACGGGTCTCGGAAGAGACCGTGTTAAGCGACCGGTCACGGGCCACCACGCGCCACTGGTATACAACGCTCGGGTCTCCCGTCGCCAGGGAATCGCCAACGGGAACCTGGAACCTGGTGGTAATCCGGCCTACCCTCTTCTGTATGTCGTAGGGACCATTCTCGATGTCTCCGCTGGTCACCTGGAGCACATACTCAAACACGTCCCCAGTGGCGGCGTCCCAGTCGAAGATGGGTGTCCTTGTGTTGAGGAAGGCCAGGTCCGACGGGGAGACAAGTCCCGGAGCACCGGGGGCCAAGGTGTCCACGGTAAAGGTGCGCGTCACCGTCTCTATGGGGTTCTGGGCCTCATCACGGGCTGTCACTCGCCAGCGGTATCTGCCATCGAGCAGGGCATCCACAGTGGGTACCGTGAACTGAGTAACATCCCCCGATAGCACCACACGTATGTCGAAGGGCCCGGCGGCTAGGTCACCACGGGTTACCACGAGCTGGTAATCGAAGACATCCGTGGTTGTGGGCGCCCACTTCAGGGTGGGCGTGCTGGTGTTGAGGAAGACGTTATCCGCGGGAGCTACCAGCACGGGCCTGCCCGGGGATGTTGTATCCACTTCGAAGTCACCCGTGGCCGGTATGGCGGCGTCCCCGGCAACGTCCGTGGCCACCACACGCCACTTGTATGTATCGTCGGGAAGCCCGCGGATGACCTGGAACTCCGTAACCGGCGGGTCGCTCGTCCTTACAACCACGTCCAGCCCGAATGGTCCTGTGGTACTTTTAACCTGGAGCCTGTAGCTGACCCGGTCGCCGGTGGCAACGCTCCACCCGAATCGCGGCGTAGCATCGTTGATGAGCCCGATGGGGGAGAGAAGCCTTGGGGCCTTTTCCTGCAGGGCTCCTGCGGGCACAGTGAATTGGAAGGCCGTGAAAACCCCCACCTGGTCCAGGTTGTCCACTGGGGTTACCGTTATCAGGTAGTCACCGCTGGCCAGTGGGCTGGAGAGTCTAAAGTCGCCCGAGGTGACGACGTCGATGTTGAAACGACCACCGACGAAACATGGAACCTGACCGGCAAAATCGAAGCACCGGAAGGTCCCCACCTGGTTTGTCTCACCCGTTATGATGCCGGCGGCGCTACTCAGCCCGGCGTCACGCCCACTGCCGGTAACGGCCACCCTGAATAGAGGGAAGGTAACCACCTGGTTTTGCACGCCCGTGATGACGCCGTCGGCGCTACTCAGCCCGGGGTCACGCCCACTGCCGGTAACGGCCACCCTGAACAGCTTGATGCCGGCGGCGGGGCGCACCACCGGCGGTTCCCACTGGAAGGTGGGGATGTTTTCCAGATCCCCGGTTGTCCTTTGCAGATTGGGCAGGGTACCCGGCGGCACGGCCACCAGGTCCACGCCTGTTAGCCTCAGCCTGTCCTGGGGTATCGGGTCCCCTCGGAAGCTGGCATCCGACCTCTTGCCCAGCTCGGGGAATACCTTTCGGAAGTCCATCCTGCCACCGGTTGTGGTAATGGTAACGTCCAGCACAGCCAGGTCGAACTCGCCGACTGGGGGAGCGCCGAAGGTGGTGGAGCTGAAGTCGGCGGTGCCGGTAGTGGGGTCGAACTCGCTTCTGATTACCCGCTCGAACGGAGAGCCCGCCGCCTGCGCCAGTCCATCAATGACTAGGTCCCCGGTGGAGACCAGGAAAGCGTCCACCGCGGTCACCCGGTTGCCATTGGGCCTCATCACGAGGGTCACGTCCGCGTCGAAGGGGGCCTCGAACTCGTTCAACCTCAGCTCCAGGGCCATCTCCACGGGGAACCCGATCAGGTCTTTCAGAATTGGTGCTCCACTGAACTTGGCCCCGGAGGGTCGGGGGAACTCCTCGTGGAATCCTACGTTTAGCGTCTGCGTGGCCTTCAGTGTCTGGAAGGTCACCACGGCCAGGACGAAATCTCCAGTGGGTGGAACCCCGGTGGCGCTGCCGGCGATGTCTATAGTCCCAAACTGGTTGTTGGACCTCGGCGTCGGAAATAGCGTGAGTGCCCCATCTCCCGTCGGCGCGATGCCCACCACCCTAAGCGTCTGGGGATCGAAATCAAGGAGCGCATCCACCGTGGAGACTCCCCGCGCCCCGGGCTCCACCTCCACCTCCACCCTCACCGGGACACGGAATATCTCACGCCTGGCAAAGGCAAAACTGTCAAAGTTGTCGAATTTGGGCGGCAGACCATCCAGCTGGAGTCCCAGACGCAGGTCCACCGCGGGGCTGAGAACGGTAAAGTCAGCGGACGACAGGAACCTGGTGAGGAAGAGCTGCTGAGCCTGGGCCTCCGTCCGGCGCGGGAAGGTCTCGCTGAATCTAACGGTGGTGAGCTGCTCAAGGCCCTTGGGTTTCCTGGCCCTGAAGGTCACCTCCGCGAGGACGAAGTCTCCCGTGGGCGGGGCTCCAAGGGTCGTGGCGTTGAAGTCAACCGTCCCGGCAATGTTGTCAAACAGGACCGTCGGCAACACCTTCTCCAGGGTGCTCCCAGGAGTTACGTTCAGTACCTCCAGATCGCCCGTGTTGAAGTCCAGGAACGCCCCAACGGTAGAGACGGGCTGCCCATTGGGCTCCACCACTATATCTCCCGTGAAGACGGTCCCCACCCCCACAAAGGTGCTGTCCGACTTCAGACGCAGGTCAACCTGTGCCTGCAGCAGCGTAAACGCCCGAGACTCAGAGGAGGAGGTGTTCAGCGCCCGGTCCTCCCCTATGACCCGCCACTGATAGCTAGTCGTGGGATCGACGATGGCCAGAGGATCGCCGGTGGTCACCTGGAACTGCGTGGTGTCCGCCGATACCAACACATCAAGGGCATATGGCCCGATTACCAGATTACCCCCCGTCACTACCACATGGAGCCGGTACTCGAACACGTCGCCCGTGATAGGCGAGGGGTCCCAATCAAAGAGCGGGGTCCTGGTAAGCAGGAACTCCAGATCCCGGGGGTTGACCAGCTGGGGCACAACAGGGTCTTGCGTGTCCACGGTGAAGCTCAGGAACAAGGGGGTGGACTCGGCGGTGTTCAGAGCCCTGTCCCTTGCTATCACCCGCCACTTGTAGGCAGCATCGGCTAGGTCCGCCGTGGTCTGGGGACTGGGTTGTATCGGCGCTGGTTATCACGTCCAGAACATAGGGCCCAGTCGTCAGGTCGTCCCCGGCGAGCACTACCTGGAGCAGGTAGGTGAAACACATCACCGCTGGAGGCGCTCCAGTCAAATTGGAGAGCACCGGTGTTGAGAAACTCGTTGGGCTCGGGGGACAGCAGGGTCGGCGGAGTAGGTTCGGTGGTGTCGATAGTGAATGTCTCGGAAATCGCCACGCTGGGGCCGGCCTCCACAGTGACCACCCGCACCTGAATCTCATGGGTCCCATCGGGTACGGTTATTTCTACCGTGATCTGTATCTCGTCCCCGGTAACGGTGGCCCCAGTCCCACTACACTGGACCCCCGTCCCTATGGCATCACCCGTCGCGTTGAAGCATTCCACAAAGAAGTCGTCCCCCGTGAAGGGTCTGAACTGACGTAGGCTGGAGAGAGGGGGTAATGTGGAGGCTTCGCCGGTTATGGCAATCTCATAGGTTGCTAGCCCCAACGGCAGCTCCGCGGGCCGGGTCCACCGGAATACGGGATTGTCCGTGTTCACCGTGTTGTCAAAAATTGAGCCTATGATCCGCAGGTTCTGCACCAAGCCCGGTGGCCCCGCTCGGAAGTCAGTCGTGGCTGGCTGGCTGAGGTTGGCCGCCAGGTCCACCGTCTTCACCGCTATGGTGTAGTCGCCCGGCAGGAGCTCCGGAGATGTAAACTGGCAGATACCGGCGGGACAGACAGCGTCGCTATCGTCCGCCGTGGTAGTCACCGTCTGACGACCCGTCAGTACGATGTCATAGAAGTCCACCCCCGAGCCTGCGCCCGTGCCGGGGGGAGCCGTAGGAACTCGGTCGCCAGAAGAGCGGTTCCACAGGAACTGGGGCGTCAGCGATTCCAGGTCTCCCGTACGTTCGAGCCCCGTGGGCGCAAAGGGAGCTAGGGTGTCCACTTTGAAGTTCCCGACCGAGGACGCGGCGGTGTTCAGCGCCTTATCCCGAACCACCACTCGCCACTTGTATGGGGCATCCGCCAGGGCATCCCCGGTGGGCACCTGGAACTGGGTGACGTCCCCCGTTAGTACCACGTCTAAAGCAATGGACCCGGTGGCAAAGCCGTCACCAGAGACCACCTGCAGCCGATAACCGAACCGGTCCGCCGTGGAGGGTGAAGGTTTCCAGGCAAAGATGGGGGTGTCTGTATTCAGGAAGGCTCCCTCGGCCGGAGCTACCAACGCCGGAGCGATGGGCGCCACCGTGTCTACGGTGAAGGTGCGGACTACCGAGGAGGCAGTGTTCAGCACCTTGTCTCTGGCGATGACCCTCCACTCGTATCTCCTGTCCCCTAGGTCGCCGGTGGACAGGAACTGGGTGGTGGGATGCAACACCTCCACCTCCAGCACGATGGCCTCGGTGTTGATGTCCCCGCTGGCAACCTGCAGTAGGTAGTCGAATACGTCCCCGGTAGACGGCGAAGGCTCCCAGTCAAAGAGCGGTGTAGTCACGTTGAGGAATGCCTGGTCCGGCGGCGCCACCAGGGGAGGACCGAAGGGAGCCACCGTGTCCACCGTGAAGGTACGGGCCAGGGATGAGGCCGTGTTCAACGCCCGGTCTCTGGCGATGACCCGCCACTCGTGCCGCCCCTCCGCCAGGTCCCCCGTGGCCTGGAACTGGGTCGTGGGATGCGTTACCACCACCTCCAGCACTATGGACCCCGTGGTAACGTTCCCCTTGGCCACCTGGAGCAGGTAGTCGATTACGTCCCCGGTTGACGGTGAAGGTTCCCAGACGAAGAGTGGCACGCTTACGTTGAGTAAGGCCAGGTCCGGCGGCGCAACCAGGGCGGGCGCTGCGGGAGCCACGGTGTCCACAGTGAAGGTGCTGACTACCGAGGAGGCCGTGTTCAGTGCCAGGTCCCTGGCGATCACCCGCCACTGATGACGTCCGTTGGCCAGGCCCCCGGTGGTCTGGAACTGGGTCGTCGGGTGCGGTACTGCCACGTCCAGCACGATGGCCCCGGTGCTGATATCCCCGCTTACAACCTGCAGCAGATAATCAAACGGGTCCCCGGCCGGGGCGGCCCATGTGAATAGAGGCGTGGTTATATTGAGGAACGCATCGTCGGGAGGCGTGAGCAGAATCGGCGCGGCGGACGGCCGCGTGTCAATGGTGAACGTACGTACCCCAGAGGCCCCGGTGTTCAACGCCTTGTCCCGGGCTATGACTTGCCAATCGTGCCGTCCCTCCGTAAGGTCTCCAGTGACCTGGAACTGGATGGTGGGATGCAACACCTCCACCTCCAGCACGATGGGCCCAGTGTTGATGTCCCCGCTGGCAACCCGTAGGACATAATCAAACACGTCCGCTGTGGAGGGGGAAGCGGCCCAGACAAACAGCGGGGTGCTGGTGCCTAACAGAGCCTGGTCCGGTGGGGCTACCAGGTCCGCCGTACTAGGAGGAGTGGCGTCTACTGTGAAGTTAAGGGACACTGGCTGTCCAGGAGCACCCTCCACAGGCACGACGCGCACCTGGGTGACATGGGTCCCGTCAGGCACGGACACTTGTACCGTTATCTGTATCTCGTCCCCAGTTTCAGTGGCCCCATTGCACGCGGCCCCCGTCCCTTTGGCATCACCCGTCGCGCTGAAGCATTCCACGAAGAAGGCGTCCCCGGTAAAGGGGCTGAATTGCCGTAGGCTGGAGAGTGCGGGTAAGGTGGAGGTCTCGCCAGTTATCGCAACCTCATAGGTTGCCAGGCCAAACGGCAGCTTCGCGGGACGGGTCCACCGGAATACGGGATTGTCCGTGTTCACCGTGTTGTTGAAAATAGCCCCTACCACCGATAGCCCCTGCACCAGGCCCGGCGGCACCGCCTGGAAGTCGGCTGTGGCTGGCTGAAGTTGCCAGCCCGGTCCACTGCTTTCACCTCTATGTTGTAGCTGCCGGGCAGAAGGTCTGGTGACGTAAACTGACATAAGCCGCTGGGACAGACAAGGTCGCTGTCATCGGCCGTGGTAGTAACCGATTGAGGGCCAGTTATTACTATGTTGTAGAAGTCCACCCCTGAGCCTGCGCCCGAGCCCGGAGGAGCCGGAGCAGGGTCAGTTGAGCGGTTCCACTGGAACAGGGGCGTCAACGACTCCAGGTCCCCCGTATGCACAAGGCCGGTGGGCGCCAAAGGCTGTATGGTGTCCACGGTGAAGGTCCGGGTCAGGGAAGCGGCCGTGCTCACAGGACCAAAGATCGCCACTACCCGCCACCGGTAGGGGGCGTCCGCCAGCCCGCCCGTGGTCAGGAACTGAGTGATACCCCCCGTAACTACCACATCCAAACTAAAGGGTCCGGTGAGGAAGTCGTCGCCGGTGAGCACAACCTGGATTTGGTATTCCAACACATCCCCGGTTGTGGGAGGCTGCTGCCAATCGAATGCGGGGTTACTTGTGTTGAGGAAGGCATCCCCAGTGGGCGCCAGAAGATCAGGGGGCGTGGGGACTATGGTGATGATGGTAAAGTCCAGGGAGCCAATGGCGTCCTTCCGGTCACCTGTCCCCACAGCCCTTACCTGGAAGATATGCGGCCCATCGGGGACATCGCCGCTGGCGGTAAAGGTGGTCACGCCACCGGTAACTACCTGGAAGGGCGCCACGCCGGGGAGGAGTATCCGCGCCTCATACAAGATCACCGGCCCCGTCACGCTGTCACCGGTGGGAGCGGTCCACGTAAAGGTGGGCCGGGGGTTGGTGGAGGGAGAGTCCCCGCTTAACCTTATGTTGCGCGGGGACCCGAAGATAGACAGGTTCAGGCTCGTGTTGCCCGCCTCCTCAAAGAGGACCGGCGTGATAGACGTTGCGGCCTTCACCGCCCTGACTAGCTCCAGGCCCACCAGGCGGCCCAGGCGAGGGGTCGCGCCTTGAACGGCGATGGTCTCTCTGAGTCCCTCCCTATGGAAATCTACAGACGTTGTACTGGCGGGTAGCTTTGGAACGAAAGTCAGCGTAGCCAGAACAAACTGGGTGGTCCGAGCCAGGACACCTTGAGCCGTCTTCGCCTTATAGTCAAGGGTGCTGGCTACGTTATCGGCACTGCTCTGGATCACGTCTGCCAGTATCGTGCCAGGCTCAATGTTCTGTACTTCCAGGTCACCGGTCTTAAAGTCAAGAAACACGTGGACCTGGTCCACCGGCTCGAGGATGTTGGGCAGTACGACGATGTCCACAACGAAAGGCACCCCCCTCGCGAACTGGCGCGAGAGGGGCTCCATCACAATGCTTACATTACTGGCTGAGACTTGTTGTGGCTTCTGACGGAGGGCATCGCCAGTACCGTCACCGGTGAGGAGGAAGAAGAAGAGACGTTCACCGGGGTTGGCCCCCTCTCTCTGAGGGGTATCGGTATCATCACCCCGCACCGAGAATAGGGCCTGCTGTCCGTAGGAGCCATCGGCCGCAGTGATGTTAACCGACCCGGCCGTAAGGTCCGCGGTCAGAAGCTTGTTCTGGTTCTCGTCCGATATCTTGACCCTGATCTCCAGACCATCGCCGACACCTCCCCCAACCCTTACCTCACCATTGAAGGCATGAGGTGCTTGGGGTATGGCCAGGATGGTCCGGGTCAGGAGCAGGATGAGGAGGGAGCTAAGAACCAGACCTCCAAAGATTATGGCTGCCCTTTTGCTCCGCAATGCTCGCCGACCTCAGGATGCCACTTCGCTATCTATGGCGCGCACACAAGAACCCTCCTCTAGTGTTCACCGGCTTGACCCAAGTCACCAAAGGAGGGCCCTTCTTTAATGCAAAGCTGACTTGACTTCGGTGAAGCCAAACACTCGCCTCTGCATTTATGCCTCATGTGGAAACGCTCCCTCTGACCTGTCACCCCCTTCAACGCTGTCCCCTATTCCAGTGGTCCGGACAGGTCACTGTCCTCACTCATGAGCAGCCAGAGGGCAACACCTGCGGGGACCGAGCTGCCCGAAGGCAAAGGATTGGGTCCGGCATCGGGGAACCCAGCGGGTGCGCGTAACGATTCAAATCTCTTCTCGAACAATATCTCGGGCTTCCCTTCCCGTAGCTTCACTTTGCCGTCCACAAGGGATACGTCCAGCAGGTTCTTGAAGCCGATCAGCTGCCGCCACTTTCGATCTACAGTGGTCGGCGCGATGGGCCCCATATACACGCCTACAGTCGTATCCTTTTCGGTGTGGGGCCCCACCAGGTTCCATCTCTTTTTCAAGGTAATGGAAGGAGACGGAGCGTTACCGGTCGCAACGACGGCGCCGGTAAAGGTGAGCTTGATCGGCACAGGTATCTCGGTAAGGGGGAACTGGGGGTTGCCGGCGTCCTTTATCTTCTTGAAGGGCACCTCCCCACTAACGATCTTGGTCCTGAAAATATAGCCTCGACCCACTCCCATGATGGTAAGGGTGTCATTGCCCACAAAGGCGTCCGACAGGTAGGAGGTGAAATCGGAAGTCGCCAGGGTAACATCATAGGCATGAATCGTGTCGATGATATCCGACAAAGGAACGTCGCCGGTAGTATTCCCCGATGAATCCGGGAACGCTGGATTCAGCTTGGACCTGGGAACAACCTGTTTCTCCAGAAGCTCCTTTATCTTGAACTCAAAGGCTGCCGTGCAATCGCCTGTGGCGCACTGCAGGGGAGGACTTATGAAATTGAAACGAGGCATGAGGTAAACGTTGAAGCTGCTGCGGGTACTGACCACGTCCACCCTGGGCGATGTGGGAGGTGTACTGGTGGTGGAGGTGGTAAATGGCACCCCGTCGATGGCCTCGGCCGTTACCCTAGGATTGAACTGACCTGGCACGGCATTCCCAGGGACTCTGACCGGAAGCAGGTAGTCGGCGGTGGAGAGGACGCCCCACTTCTCCCTGAGGGCGGGGTGGAATTTGGACGCCTCAGTCATGGAGAGGGTTTCGGTCAAGAGGTCTCCCGTTACTGTGATCTTGGGTACGCCCGTCACCTTGTCCACCGCCATGTGGCGAATGTCCGCGGAGACGTCCAACTGCAAGACCACCAGGTCACCAGGAAGGGCCTGCCCACTGCTCACCGGGTATAGAGTCGCCAGAGCCGTGGCCGTTGTAGATTCGAGGATGGTAAACGTGGTAACGGCAGGGGGGATTACCACCGCCGGCTCCGTTTCTATCGTAATGGTTGCCTTGTAGTCACCGGTAAAGGGGGCTGGTGTGTACTTAAGAATGTACTCGAGCCGCCCGCCGGTGGATGTTAACCCGTCGTACCCGTAGCCAAAGCCGCTGGAAATATCGAATATCTTTATACCTTCGAACGTTACGTTATACAATCAGGCTGCCCTGGTTCCCGTCGCCGCTTGCCGGCAGGCTGGTCGTTAGATCGTCGCCCGTGAACCTCAAGTTCCCCAGGCCGCTGATTGGCAGCGCTAGACCGACTACATCCACGAATCGGGCATCACCCGTCTCTTGCACTATATCCAGTGTGGCCGACTTGAAGATTTCCGTGCCACCGTCAAATCTCACTTCCGCTTTGATAGTTACTGTCTCCGGCTTGCCGGTTGTCTCGTCCAGCAGCTTGAATCCCGGCTCACTGTTCCGATCGTTCTGGGGCTGCTCAACGACCAGCGCTATACCCAGGGCGGCCTCGGGACGGAGAAATAGCAGGACCATTACAACGCCTGTCACAATTACGGCGATGTAAAACGGCGCGTATCTCTTTAGCACAACTTTACCCCTTAGGCCTCTCCATAAATCGCGAGAGACGTAAATAGGGAAATAGGCACGGTCTCAAATCTATGCTAATGTAGCATCGTATCTAAGACTAAGTCAAGGGCATTTCCCTTTTTTAAGCACTGCTTAACAGGGACCTGTATATCGAGGCAGTGCGCCGTACCGCCCTATGCCTAAGCCCGAATCCACCGAAGGACACGGATGGACGGCGTGAGGGCAGCGGAAGGGGGTGGGTGAGGGAGCTACAGGGGAGATGGCCTGGGGTCTTGGGGTAGATGGGAGGCCGGCGGACGGTCTTCAGGCGCCGCACAGGGCCCCTAAGGCCCTATGCGGGAGTTGCGATGCGCGGGATGGCGAGAGGATACGCAGCAGGGGACTCTCGCGGACCGGGGTGGCGCGAGTTTGCGGGGACGTTGGGTCAGTTGCAGGCTGGCTGTCAGGCCGGGAATGGAATGGCTTGCAGCCGGGCCAAGGCGCGACTGAACTGGGTTTCCCAAGGCCAGCGCCGGGGGAGATGCAAAGTGAGGCGGCGCGCCGAGCGGGTGATCCGTCCCACCAGAGCGAAGACCCGCCGCCTGAGGGTCTTGGTGATCACGGTCCGCTCGCCCAGACCAATCCGCGCCGTCCAGCGGGCCAGGTTATGCGCCATCACCTGGACCGCCAGCCAGGCGCCGTTGGCGGCGAAGCGCCCCGACGGCATGTGGTTCAGCCCGACGCCGTACTTGAGGTCGCGTATGGCGTTCTCGACCTCGGCGTGGCGGCGATGATCGGCCTCCAGTTCCAGCGTCTCCCCATCGCGGTCGGTGATGAAGGCGTGATAGCTGTATCTGGCGAAGAGGGCGAGCTGGGAACCGGGTGTCGGCTTCACCCGCCGGACAATGAGCCGCACCGGCGGGGCGTCCGGCTTGGTCTGGAACGGGGTGTAAGTCGTCTCGGCGACATCGGCGGCGCCGTCCATCCAGTAGGGAATGGGAGTCCAGTCCTCCTCTGGTATCGCCTCGATCAGGTCCCGCAGGCTGGCGCGCTGGCGGATGGTGATAGAGAAGCGGACATCCATTTCCCGGCAGGCGGCAACGACAGTGTGGGCGTAGAAGCCGCTGTCGGCCCGCACCGTGAGTTGTCCCCTGGCCCCGCCGTAGCGCACCCGCCCCACCGTCTCACGCAGGAAGTGGGCGGCGCCACGGGCGGTGTTGGCCCGGCCCTCGCGCAGCCGGGACATCAGCACCTCGCCGGTGCCGGCGGCAATGGCCAGCAGCGGGTGATAGCCGCGGGCGCCGGTATAGCCGTGGTGACGCGCTCCCTCCTTGGCCAGTCCATAGGTCTCGCAGATGGTCGAGTCCAGGTCGATGGTCAGGGGCGAGTCGCCGGGTCCGGCCCCAGCGGCCCAGGCCCGGGCCAACAACTGGCGGCTCACGCGGTCAAGTTGACGGACATGCCCCCACCGGAAGCTGCGCAGGAAGGTCCCCAGGGTGGATGGCGCCTTGACCACGCAGCCTAGAACACCGACCGTCCCACCAGCGCGCAGCGCATCGGCGTCGTCGATGCAGTCGCCGCCTGCCAGCGCGGAAGCGACCAGCGTCAGCATCTTGTCCCCAGTGTTCGCCCGTCCCGGCGCGCCGCCGAGGTCAAGGTGATGGTCGACGAGTTCCCGCAGGCCCAGGTGCCGGGCTAGGGTGGCCGGCAGGAGCAGGCCGGCATTGGCCACCAGGCGATGGTCGTCAAAGAGGATGCGGATACGGTCGGGATTGTTCTGTGGCAGCATCTATTGGGTGCTCCTTGTTTCCGGGCGGGTTTCTGTTCCAAAACCATTATCCCATGATTCAGAGGAGCACCCTCTAGCTTCTTCAAGGGCTGTCCCCAAGGCCGTCCTTCGGTGGATTCGGGCTAAGGAACTCTATGCGTTACATCCACCTCGTCCCGCTCCCCTACCCACCGAACAACCCCGGGGCCAGGAAGTAACACCTCTGTCGCAATCATCGATTTGTGTGCCCACGGCTGGCTTGACAGCACGACTGGCCTCTGCTAGGATTGCAAGCATCGTGTTGCGATGTATCTAGGGCAGCGTGATAAACTTTTCGTTGACTTGAGCGAGGCACCTACCGTCGTCGCCGGAGCGGAACCCACATCACCTCCCAGTCTTCCCGGGATGTTCTCTCGTTACAGGAATGGCCTAGAGCAAGAGCTCCGGGCAGCTATGCTACACTCCCGCCCGGATGGGACGCAAGGAGACCTGGCCGCTTCGCTGTACCGGATGCTTGATTTCCACATGGGGTGGGCCGACGAGTTAGGGGAGCCATTGGCCGCCCCGGTGTCCCAGGGCAAGGCCCTTCGACCCACCCTCTGCCTGTTCTCCTGCCATGCCCTGAGCGGAGATTGGGCCAGAGCTTTGCCCGTCGCTGCCTCTCTGGAGATCATTCATAACTTCTCGCTCATTCACGACGATATCCAGGACGGCGATCTGGAGCGCCGGCATCAACCTACGGTCTGGGCCCTGTGGGGCCAGCCCCAGGCACTGGTCGCCGGAAACGCCATGAGGTCCGTCGCCGATAAGGTCGCTCTGGGGCTCATGGAGCGGTGTGTGCCTCAAGATAGGGCCTTAAAGGCGTCCGTCCTCCTTACTCGCGGCTATCTGGAGATGACAAAGGGGCAGTGCCTGGACCTGGCCTTTGAGAGCAGCGTGGACATTGGGCTCGACGACTACCTCTCTATGATCTCTCGTAAGACCGGCGCGCTCATAAGATGCGGCATGGAAGCAGGTGCATTAATAGGCTCCGACGAGGAGGCCTATGTGAGCGCCTTCGCCCGCTGTGGAGGTTCACTGGGATTGGCCTTCCAGGTAAGGGACGATGTGCTCGGGATCTGGGGCGAGGGGACGGCCACGGGCAAGGGGGTGGGGAACGACATCCGTAGGAAGAAGAAGTCGTTCCCGATAGTCTATGCGCTGGAGGCGTCCCAGGGCGTTGCCAGGCAAAGGCTGGTGGACGCCTACGGTAAGACCACCATGGAGGACGGCGATGTGGATGATGTTCTGGCAGTGCTAGAAGAGCTGAAAGCGCACCAGCGTGCCGAGGAGGTTACCCGCGAGCACGCTAACCTGGCCCTCCAGGAGTTGCGGCGGGTTCCCCTTCCGTCCTGGGTGTACCAGGAGCTGGAAGAACTGGTCGATTTCATTACGGCGCGGAATTACTGACGTTAGAGGGCTGGAAGGAGAGCATGAAGAGAGCGAAGAGGCCCATGGAGCTGGCAGTTCGCCTGGCCTTTTATATGTTAAAGAACCGTCTCAAGGGGAGGAAGCGGTTCCCACTGGTAACGATGCTGGAACCGCTGGAGATGTGCAACCTGGCCTGTGTGGGGTGCGGGCGCATCCACGAGTACAAGCCGGTAATGGACAAGATGATGCCGGTGGAGGAGGCCCTGGAGGCCGTGGAGAAGTCCGGAGCTCCCATAGTGTCCGTGGCCGGGGGAGAGCCTACCATCCATCCCAAGATAGACCAGATCCTCAACGAGTTGGTGCGCCGGAAGTACTTCGTCTACTGCTGCACCAACGGCATTCTCCTGGAGCGGGTTATGAAGAAGGTGCCCCCTTCCAAGTACCTGTCGTGGGTGGTCCACATGGACGGCATGGAAGCCAGGCACGACGAGGCGGTGGCCCGCAAGGGTGTCTTCAGCAAGGCGGTGAAGTCGATACAGGTCGCTTTAGATGCCGGGTACCGGGTGTGCACCAACACCACCATCTTCCGCGGGTGCGACGTGGACGACATCCACGCCCTATTCCGCACCATGACCGCTATGGGAGTGGAGGGCTGCATGGTGTCCCCGGGCTACGACTATACCCATGCCCCGGACCACGACATGTTCCTCAGCCGACAGGAGTCTAAGGAGGCCTTCAGGGAGATCCTGGACGAGCAAAGCATCAAGGGGATGCGGCTCTACAACAACCCCATTTATCTAGATTTCTTGCGTGGCCGACGCGAGTACGAGTGCACCGCCTATTCCAACCCCACATATACGGTGATGGGTTGGAGGAAGCCCTGCTACCCACTGGCCGACGAGCACATTCAGAACGTCGAAGAGCTTTTCGAGGTGTCGCTATGGGACAAGTACGGCCCGGGCAAGGACCCCCGCTGCGCCGGATGCATGATGCACTGCGGGTTCGAATCGGCCACCATATTCCACGCCATCTCCAGCCCGAGGGACTGGGTTACCCTCATTAAAGCGGGAGCCGTGAGCAAGAGCGGAATCACCGCGAGCTAGGCCGATACAGGCCCTGGCCGACGGAGGAGACACTTGATAGCCATCCTGGCAGCCATGGACCGAGAGGCCCGGGGGCTCACAAATGGAATGTCGCCGGCCGCAAGGGGGGCCATAGAGCTGCGTGTCACCGGGGTCGGGAAGGACCGGGCCAAAGGTAGTATGGCTGCACTGTTGGACCAGGGAGTGAGGCCCGAGGCCATCCTGTCGATAGGCTTCGCCGGGGCCCTCAACGAGAGCCTGAGGTCGGGGGACGTGGTCCTGTCGCGGCGGCTGCACGCCACAGAAGAAGATGAAGTCTTTGAGGCCGATGCCCACCTGCTGAGCGAAACGGAAAAGGCGTTGGGCGCCTCCCCGTCGCCGCGCCACTTCGTCGCCGATAACCTGACGGTGCCCAGAATGGTCACGCAGGCCGCGGAAAAGGGCCGGCTGGCCAGGGCGAGCGCGGCCTGGGTAATTAACATGGAGGACTACTGGATAGGACAGGCAACTGCTGGGCACGGGGTGCCTTTCCTCAGTGTTCGAGTCGTGCTGGACACTGCCCATCAGGAGATTCCGACAGCTGTCTTGAGGCTGGGGGAGATGGGACCCATACGGCAGGTGCTTCACCTGGTAACCAGACCTTGGAACTTTTTCAAGATCGTGCATCTGGCCAGTCAGGCAAGGATAGCCCAGGGGAGCCTCGCGGCCTTTGGGGCATCCCTAGTAGCCGGGGAATCTCCGGCGCGTAGCTACGCGCCTCATTAGGCGCCCAGGTATCTCCATGGGGAAAATCTCCAGGTGAAAGTCCTGGTCACGGGGGCAACGGGTTTTATCGGCGGTAACGTGGCCCGGGCCCTTCAGGCCAGAGGATATGAGGTGAGGGGCCTCGTAAGGCCTGGCAGCAGCACCTTAACTCTAAAGGGCACGGACATAGAAACGGCCCCTGGCGATGTCAGGGACAGGGCCTCGGTTGCTCAGGCGTTGGAGGACTGCCGGGCCGTAATCCACTGTGCCGCTCTGTACAGCTTCCGCAAGGGGGACCGGCGGAACATATACGACATCAACGTAACCGGCACCAGGGTGGTGCTGGAGGAGGCGTCGCGCGCCGGGGTGGACCGCCTGGTGTATACCAGCACCGTTTCCACCGTGGGCATACCCCCTGGAGGTCTGGGCGACGAGGAAAGGGAGCCATCCTGGAAGGAGTTAGCGGGACATTACAAAAGGTCAAAGTACCTGGCCGAGAAGGCGGCGCTGGACGTGTGCCGGGAGGGTCTGCCCGTCGTGGTGGTAAATCCCACCACCCCGGTAGGGCCCTGGGACGTCAAGCCCACGCCGACGGGGAGGATGGTGCTGGACTTCATCCGGGGCCGTATGCCCGCCTATATCGACGCGGGAATGAATGTGGTGGACGTAGAGGATGTGGCGGTGGGTCACGTACTGGCCCTGGAAAAGGGCAGGCCGGGAGAAAGGTATCTGTTGGGGTACAAGAACATGACCCTGGTCGGGGTGTTCGAGCTGCTCCAAGCGATATCTGGAGTGAGGGCGCCAAAGCTGAAGATACCCATGTGGGTGGCATTGGCGGCCGGATACCTGGATGAGCTGGTGGAAGGTCGGCTTCTTCGGAGGGAGCCTTACATACCGCTGGAGGGCTTAAAGGTCTCGCGCAAACCGATGTATGTCAAGTGCGAGAAGGCGGTAAGTGAGCTGGGGTTGCCCCAGAGCCCCGTTGAGGGCGCTCTGCAAAAGTCGGTCAAGTGGTTTCGGGACCACGGGTACGCCCGCGCCAGCTAGCCTTAGGGTTGGATCGAGACTTGCAAGAGATTTGAGATGGCTGAGACAAAGCACAGTGTAACGGCGGAACTTCTAGAGGCTGCGGAGGGGGCTATCCAACGCTCCCAGCAGTACTTGCTCTCTATTCAGCACCCAGAAGGATACTGGTGGGGGGAGCTTGAGTCCAACCCCACCATGGAGGCGGAGTACCTGCTCCTCACCCACTTTTTAGGGGTGGCGGACCGGGACCGGTGGCGTAAGCTGGCGAACTTCATCCTCGGCAAGCAACGGGTCGACGGCTCGTGGGGTCAGTACTTCGAAGCCCCAGGAGACGTGAGCACCTCGGTGGAGTGTTACTTCGCGCTGAAGCTGGCAGGGGTGTCTCCTGATACGCCTGAGATGGGTAAGGCCCGAGAGTTCATCCTGTCCAAGGGCGGCGTTCCCGGGGTCCGTGTCTTCACCAAGATATGGCTATCCCTGTTCGGACAGTGGGAGTGGGACGGCACGCCGGCTAT
>CBDFGQ010000006.1:0-547698 GCA_965247295.1 Dehalococcoidia bacterium | reverse complement strand
GGTGCCTGGCGAGTCTTCCATCGAAGAGTTGGACCCGAATAGACCCACCCCCCGGGTAATCACCTCAACGGCTCAGGTCGTCGAGCTGACAGCCATTGATACCCACTATGACAGCAACTCCAGCTCCCTTTGGTGGGAGGACCCAGATTGGGACGTCGACTACTGGGTGGTGGAGCGGTCTATGGCCCAGGACGGTCCCTGGGAGGCCATTGCGGCAATGCGTCCCGGGGAGCTACGGCCTCAGGATGAGCCTCCGGGCGGATATGATCGGTGGGCAGATGCCAAGCTTCCTCCTGGGGATCGCTACTACTACCGCATCTATGCCTGCACCCCGGTGGGCGGCACAGTCTACTCAAACGTGGTCAGCGGGGTCGTGCCCGAGTTCATGCCTGGTCTACCTCCTCCCATAGAGGCAAAGGAAGCGGTCGATCCACCGTGCTGAGGTGGGACCACATTCGGACAACGAGGAACGACCTATGAGGGAAGTTGCTGATATGGCGAAGAAACGAGTAGTTGGATTCCTGGCCGGTCTTCCCCTGGTCGTTGCCATTGTCATATCCGTCTCGTTGATTTTGGCCGCTGACTCCAGTGATTAAGTGGCATTAGGCGAATCTGCGGTTTCCCTGGAAGAGTCCGGGGGGCGCAGTGGTCAGTTTGCAGACCTATCGAACGCATCCTTTACGCCGGAGCTGCCTGACGAACAAGCACTGTTGATTGCGCGCGAGTTCGTAAGGGATGGAATGAACTTGGCTGATGTTGAGGAGCTTCCCACACGTATTGCAAGCGCCAAGTTCAGCGGGCAGCGCCACGACAATGGGGAGCATGCGGCCAACATGAAGGTAAGGGTCGCTGTCTTCCATGACTACCCGGACTGGCCTAGACTGCCGATGGGGTATTCAGGCCCTAAACCGGTCGATCCTCGATACACAGTTGTAATTGATGACCACACCCGCGATGTTGTTTTTTCAGTCTTAACATGGGGAAGAGAGGGTGATGCTGAGAACGCCACGTCTGGGGCTTTAGGGGGTTCGAATCTGCCGGCATACCCTCCCCAAGAATCGGTCCTTGACCTGTCAAACCCTTCTGAGCTCCCACTTGACTACCCGTGGAGCGCATCGGAGCAAGCGCATCGGGACATCGCCATCGAGAGGAAAGATGCCAACCTCCTTCCGGAGTGCACGGAGCACTACTTTGGGTGGCGGGACGCAACGCGAGAAAGGAGAGAGGCAGCGAGGGGAACAGAACCTCCCCAAGGAGGCTTCTGGGCGGACCCGGGTTGCAAAGGCACCCCAGATCGGTTGGTCATCGGCCCGCCGAGCGGACCAGGACCGGTTGCTGGGCATGACCAGGCCGCAGCAGTCCTGTCCACTGGGGATGGCTTGGCGCCTACTCCGACTCCCGTCTCGAATACCATCTCCGGTGTTCCAACCCACGAGGACATCGCCGCCCACCCCGATGACCTGCTCCCCTGGTGCGATGACATAGAGCGTCCTCCCTGGCCAAAGGGAGTTCCAACCCCGGCTCCATCGGGACCGCCGGGCCATGCAAGCGACAATCACCCAGGCAACGTTCGTTGCGTTGCCAGACCTACCGAAACGGACACTCCCAGGCCGGGGCGTTCGGAATCTGACAGCTCAACGGGTAGTGGCGCGGAGCAGCCCTAGTACCGCCCCACCCTCGATGTTGACTACGACGACAGCTGGGTAGCGAACATTCCACCCACCATAGGCGGATACAGTGACTACTGCTACAGAATCGGCACGAGTTTCAAGGACCGCGAAAAGAGCGTCAGTGGAGATGTGTGCCCGCGTTGATGTGGCCTGACCATCGGGTAACAAAGCCCTCTTCCTAGGCAGTTGACTCAGGCCTAAGGGCTGTCGTCGACTATTTCCACCACAGCCCCAGGGTGCAGATCCGTCGGACCCACCGCACCAGTGCCCGCCTAGCCCGCTCCCTCTGAATGTTCACCAGAGCCCTCTCCCGCCAATCCAGCTCCGCTCCCCTGGTGAAGTCGTCCAGGGGAGATGACCCTGGCGGCAGAGTCAGCTTGTACTCACCAAGCATGGCGATCTCCAACTCCATGATCCGCTGCCGAGTCTTGACCTGGGTGAGCTTGGTGCCGACTGCTCGCTCCTTCATCAGCCGCCGCCACTCCTCCACCAGAGGCATTCCGAAACCGTAGGATAGCTCCTCGCCGGGATGCGGCTCCTTGCTGATCACGCCGAAGCCGAAGTAGCTACTGTGATAAACGCGCCTAGCCTCCCTCTTTGAATCGACGGCCCTTGGCTCCACATCCTCCGGTTCCTTCTCTTTAGCTTGCTCCAGCCGAGTGAGCCTGCCGTTCATCTCTCTCAATGCCTGGGCGAATCCGTCCAGCCTGCGATCCACTGCTGTCCACGCTTCTGCGGTATGAGCTTCCTGAGCACTGCGAGCCTCCTTCTCCAACGCCTCCATACGCCGCTCCACGTCCTCAATTCTCTGCTCCTGCGAGTCGTTGCCCTCTCGCTGGGAGGCCCCCGTGCCAACCTCTGACCCCAGCCCCCGCTCCATCGCCTCGCGAACCCGCCAGGAAAGGCTTCCCCCTTCCATGCTCGCAGCCACCGTCCTGGGGTCTATCTTCAGAGTCGTCGCCGCTCCGCGGACTCCTCTCTGCCTCACCAGCTCACGCAGCAATGCTATGAGCCGCTGATCGGACATCTCCTCCATGCTCTTGCCTTTTTCCATGATTGACTCTCCTGATTCCATTTGGGCAGCCCCGATGCAATCGGTGCCTTCTGCCAGAGCCACCGTTCAACGACCCCCACCTCTTCCCGCATGCAACTTGCAAAAAAGACCTGAGTTTTGCACATTCTCCATGCAACGCCCCCTTAACCCCAAATAACCCAAAGTGCTTGCAAACATGACGCTGCCATCATCCTGTAGGGGCTGCATCCCTTCTAAAATGGCCTCTTTCACGACTCGACGTGCAACTTGCAATAAAACTCATTTCTCTGTACAGCCCCCTGACCTCAACAGGGGCTCTAATGCCTAATGGCCCTTGCATCTGGCGGTTGAAGGGCTCACACTAGTCTATAAGAACACATGTTCTCTCACATGTCCAGGAGGTGACGACATGGTCCTGCCATCAACTAGCCGGTCAACACAGCGAAATCATGAGAACGAGTACCCGCTAACAGAATCGAGATACGAGGAGGACTCACTGTGAAACTGAATCCCATTAGCTGGCTATCTAACCGATCTACACGCAAGGCCCCTGTGCTTCTGTCGGTGACGTCGCCGAGGACCGGAGAGCGCACCCTGTTGGGGGTGGAGAACTTCCTCAGGTCCATCGCCATTCCCGAGCCCTTCTCCCTGGAGCTGGCGGGGGACATGGACGGCGTGACCCTGATGGCCCGGTGCCGGGACAAGGAGGTGGTCCAGAATCAGATATCGATTCACTACCCCCAGGCCCGCATCGCCGAGGTGCCCCCAGAGGAGGAGCCCCTGCGTCTGGAAGAGGATGATGAGGCCTGGGGAATGAGCCTGAGGGTGCAAGGCCCTCCCTATGTTCCCCTGAGGACCTTCCGGGACGACGACCTGCTGGACCCCGGCTCAGACCCCATCCTCGCCCTCCTGGGGACGATGGCGTCGCTGCGCCCTGGAGAGCGCATGGTGGCCAGACTGGTGCTGTCCTCCCTGGGACCAGACTGGTCTCAGCCCTACCTGGACAAGGCTCTGCCGAAGCCGGTGACAGAGCGAAGGGACGCCTCCTACACCTACCAGACCAAGCCTCTGCAGACCGACGGCGCACTGATGGCCGTCCTGGGTTTGATAGCCCTGGGGTCCTTGCAGGGCTACTTCTGGATGCAGGGCGGGGAGCTGTGGAAGACGATACTCTTGGGCATCGGAGTAGTCGCCGGGACCGTGGCGGCGGGCTGGGGATGGTGGCGTTGGAAGAAGCGGCGTTCCCGCGTCTACGACCCCATACTGGTCAAGGAGAAGGTCTCCAGCCTCGCCTTCGACTCCCTCCTCCAGGTCACTGCCATCCTCCCCAAGAGTGATGGAAAGGAGCGGGCCAAGGCGCTCCTGGAGTCGGTGGCGGCAGCCTACCGCCACTACGACAACCTCGCGGGAGCTCACTTCAAGGTGAGCAAGATCAGGCAGGTGGTTCCCACCGCTTCCTTTCACATCCCCGGCCCAGGGCTCTTCGGATCGAGAACCATATTGGGCGTGCGGGAGGTGGCCTCTCTATGGCACCCGCTCGGGGCCAGGGACGACACCCCCCTGGTGGCGCGCTCGGGGGCCAAGGTGCTCCTGCCTTCCTCCGGGGGAGTGAGGGAGGGAGCCCTCATAGGCCACTCCACCGCAGGGACGGCCCAAAGGGACATCCGCTTTCCTGAGGACCTGCTGCGCCGCCATCACCTATACGTGGCAAGGACCCGCATGGGCAAGTCCACCCTCATGCACCACATCGTCTCCCACAAGCTCCAGCAGAAGGCCGAGGGGAAGGACTCCGACGCCATCGTGGTCATAGATCCCCATGCGGACCTCGTTGAAGGGCTGCTCAACCAGGTGCCAGAATCCCTGGTTGACCGGGTGCGCCTCATAGACCTGGCAGACGACCGGAACGCTCCCGGCATCAACCTCCTGGACACCAGGGTATTCTCCGACAGGGACCGCACCGCCGACTCGGTGGTGCGGATAGCCAAGGGGTTGTGGGAGCAGTGGGGACCCAGGATGCAGTCCATCCTGGAGCAAACGGTGAAGAGCCTTCACGAGGCCAACGAGCACCCTTCAACCGACGCCTCCGAGCAGTACACTATCCTGGACGGGCTGAAACTACTTTCGGACGACAAGTTCAGAAGCAGGGTCTTGGCCAAGGTCAGCGACCCCTACCTGCTGGAGTGGTGGGGCCGGGACTTCCGGTCCTGGCACCGCCAGTACAAGGCCGATGCCCTGGCCCCCGTCCAGACCCGGTTGTCCTACTACGCCTCATCACGGAAGGCCAGGTCCATCCTGGGACAGTCCCGCTCCACCATCGACATGCGCCGAGTGATCCAAGATGGTGGCGTGCTCCTGGTCTCCACCTCCCAGGGGACGGCTGGCAGGGACGTATCGGCCCTGGTGGGAGCCTCCATCCTGAATCTGGTGGACGGCGTGATACGGGAGCAGGGGAGCGTGCCTATAGGTCAAAGGAGAGGTGTGCTGGTAGTGGTGGATGAGATGCAGTCTATGCCGGGGGTGGACTACGAGGGGATGCTATCAGAGCTGGGGAAGTTCGGGGCTTCATTCATCCTGGCAACCCAAAGTCTGGCCAAGCTCTCCGACCTCTCCCGCACCATGCAGGACACCCTGCTGGCCAACGTCGGCTGCCTGGCCGTCTTCCAGGTGGCCGGAGCCGACGCTCGAACCCTGGTGTGGGAGCTGGGCAAGGACCGGGTCTCCGAGGACGACATCACCTCCCTGCCGGTGCACCAGTGCTACGTCCGAGGCACCGTGGGGGAGGAGCGGATGCCGGCATTCTCCGTGAAGGTGCGCAAGCCCGATGAGGGCGAACCCGAGATCGCCGTCCGCATTCGAGCGGCCGCATCTTCCTACACCACCCCAGTGAAGGAGACCGCCACCAAAGAGGCGGAGTCGGAGGTGTTGGTGGAGGAGTACAGAGCGGGCATAGAGGCCCTTGAGAAAGGTGAAGCTCCCAAGTCCAGTAATGGCGCTGCCCCAAAACCAGCCAAGCGGCGCAGGCAGCGTTCCCGTAAGCCCAAGGATGATGTTGGACAGGAAGCGGAGGCCACTGAAAAGAACGTCTCTCCTAGTGTCGAGGAAGGGCAATGACAGGAAAGGATTGCTATCTGGACACCCTGCGGTGCCTGGCCTCCATGCCCTTCCTTGAC
This sequence comes from Dehalococcoidia bacterium, assembly GCA_965247295.1. GTDB lineage: Bacteria > Chloroflexota > Dehalococcoidia > Lucifugimonadales > JAGWBF01 > CBDFGQ01. Next base: position 541,825 of record CBDFGQ010000006.1, on the reverse strand, counting down.
CGTCTGGAGTTGGCGGCCCTATCCAGCAGGGCTGACCGCACCACCTACAACGCCGTAGCCGACCTGGAGCGTCGGCGGTTGGCAGCTTCCCTTCCCCATGCTACAGACCTACTGAGGACGACACAGCGATTCTATGTCACCGCAGCAGGGCTTCGGCACCTGGCATCGGCGGATGGTGTGAGCCTGGACCGGTTGCTTCACGTCTATCCCGTCTCCGCCCAGTGGCGGCGCATCCTTCTGGAAAGGCTGGACGCTGTAGCGGTGATCTACCGGCTGGCAGCGACAACCGCTGACGAGGAAGATGACATAGCCTTTAGATGGTATCGAACAGGGCCGCTGGATGCCGCCATGTCCCTGACTGGTGGTCGGACTATTGGGATCGCGAGGCAGGGAGCCACCGCCGACAGGACGGCCTTCGCCAAGAGGCTCTGGAAGCTGCGGGAGGGGCCTCTGCCCGGTGCCGTCCTTCTATTAGCTCCCGACGCCGTGCGTCTTCACCACGCCCGGAGGTTGCTTGCCGGACTCCCCACGGCGGCCTTTCTAGCCCAAGAGGAGGATGCGGCCCTGGCCGGTTGCGACGATCCCGTATGGCATCCCCCGTCCATCGCCGCCTCCCTTGACCTCCGCTATCTGCTTTCTCACATGAGCCAGGGCGGCACCCTTCCGGAGGACTCTGAGCTCTCGCGGGTTACCATTCCCCAGGACATCGCCCTGGATGGCCAAGGGGGAGCTGTCTCCGACCACCTCCTGCCCGCCCTGCTAAAGCCTGCCGAGAAACGCACCTTGGACATCCTCTCCGACTGGCCCTTTATCACTTCGGTAGATCTGTGTCAGTTGCTGGGCTTCTCCAAAGCTCGGCTGTCCCAGGTCGTGGTTCCCTTGGAAAGGGCTGGGCTAGTACGGAGACCCTTTGCCGAGGGACGCCGCCTTGCCTTGACCGATAGCGCCATCGACCTCCTGGCCCGCAGGGACCGCGCCGCCGTGGGAGCGGCCAGGAAGCGCTGGAGTACTACGGGCCTCGACTCACAGGCTCCCACGGACTGGCGTAGGGTTTCGGGAAGGCGAAGCCGCCAGCTCCTCAGGAACATCGATCACACCGACGCCGTGCACGGGTTCGTTGCGACCCTGGCCGAGCAAGCCAGATCCCAAGGCTGGGAAGTGGCGCAACTGGACCCCCCTGGACGGGCAGCCAGGTACTTCAGGTATGGTGACAAGCTGCGTTCCATTCACCCCGACGCATTCGGAATCCTGCGCAAGGGCGACTATACGTGGCCCTTCTTCCTGGAGTGGGAGCGCCGGGCGGTGAGGCCCACTACCATGGCGGCACGGCTAGCTCCCTATCTTCGTTACTACTCGTCACACCGGCCCACCGACGACCACGGCACGCAGCCCATCGTCCTCGTGGTCTTCCACAACGACCTGGCAGAGACCCACTTCCTACGGGTGGCCAGGAAGGAGATGGAGCACGCCAGGGTCAGGGTGCCGCTTTGGGTATCCCACAGGAGGTCCTTGGAGGAGTTGGGACCTTTGGGACGGGCTTGGCGCACACCCGATAGCTGGGAGCCTACCTATGCTCTTGGGGGAGGGTGAAGAGAGTCACCAAACGGGTTGGTAATCTGGATCATCTTCCCCAATCATGGCAACTATGGTATGATGTACTAAACATGGAATTCATATGAGGTAAGCCATGCGAATATCCGAAAGAGGGCAGATCACCATCCCTAAGAGACTGAGAGATCGCTTTGGTATGAATCAAGATGTCGAGGTGGAGATCACGCCAACCGAGGATGGACTACTCATCCAGAAGCGGGCAGCATCCAAGCATCCCGTGGAGAGGGTCAGTGGGATCCTCGACGGGGCTGTCGATGTAGACCAGTACATAGAAGAGATCAGGGGAAGGTGATAACGTCAGTCGACACCAACGTCTTGCTGGACGTATTCGTATCCGATGCGCCGCACCACTCCCAATCGCAGGAGTGGCTTACGCACGCCTACGATAGAGGAGCTATCCTCGTCTGCGATGTGGTCTATGCAGAGCTGGTTCCGGCCTTCGGTGACCGCTCCTCTTTGGATGGAGCGCTGCGGGAGATCAACGCAACGATTTCGCCCATTGACACCGATATCGCATATGAAGCTGGACTCCGGTGGTTGCAATATCGACAGGCTGGTGGGCCGAGAGGCCGGATCATCTCCGACTTCCTGATAGGTGCCCATGCGTTTGCCAATGCCGACACCTTTCTGACCAGGGATCGTGGCTTCTACGCCACCTACTTCCCAGAGTTGCAAAAACCTTAGCCATCAGGAGAACTCAATCATGAAACATAAACAAGCCCTCACACCAGCAGCCCTCTACGCCAGGGTGTCCAGTGACCGGCAGGACGTGGACCTCTCGATAGCCGCCCAACTCCGGGCGCTCAGGAACTACGCCCAGGCCAATGGCTACATTGTTGCACGAGAATACGTCGACGAGGCCGAGAGCGGGCGCGTCGCCGACCGGCCCCAGTTCCGCATGATGATAGAGGAGGGGAGCAAGCCCAATGCCCCCTTCCAAGAGATTCTAGTGTGGAAGTTCTCCCGGTTCACCCGCAAGCGGGAGCATGCTGTGGCCTTCAAGTCCATGCTGCGTAGGAAGGGTGTCAGGGTAGTCTCCATCACCGAGCACGCCGACGACTCCCCTACTGGCAAGCTCATGGAAGCCATCATCGAGAGCGTGGACGAATTTTACTCGGAGAATCTTGCCCAGGAGGTCACACGGGGTATGCGGGAGGCCGCGTCACGGGGCTTCTTCCTGGGTTCCAAGGCTCCCTTCGGATACAAGCGGGTCAAAGTATCCGACGGGGCAAAGGAGCGTCCTACGTTGAAGCTTGACCCCGCCACGGCTCCGATAGTGAGGGAGGTGTTCGAGAGTTCTCTCATGGGTAACGGCCTGAAGGAGATATGCAAGGAGCTGAACGAGCGGGGCATCACCAATAAGGGATGGCGCTGGCACAAGACCGGCCTTCACTACCTGCTGACCAACGAAGCCTACACAGGGACTTCGGTCTGGGGCAGAACGACGAAGGGTGACAAGGAGCCCGACCCTGTACGAGTGGAGGGAGCTTGGGAGGCACTGGTCTCAAGAGACTTGTTCGAGAACGTGCAGCAGGGCCTAAAGGAACGCGCGCCGAAAGTGCAGAGACCGGCCCGCGTGGGGAGCAAGTTCCTGTTGAGTGGGTTGCTGCTCTGTGGTACCTGCGGCAAGCCCTACATCGGCCAGGGAGCCAAGAGCGGTCAGTACGGCTACTACGTCTGCGGCACCCTTCACCGGCAAGGGGCAGGAACCTGCCAAGCCAGCTACCTGAACGCTCCCAAAGTGGAGGGCTTCGTCATCGACAAGATTAAAGAGCGCATCCTCACCGACGAGACCATCACTGAGCTGGTAACCATCGTCGCCGAAGAGATAGACGCCATGGCCGGGGAGCTTGACGGAAGACTCGGGGCTGTCGAGGCCGAGCTTGGAGATGTTGAGAGCAGGCTGGGGAACTTATACGAAGCCCTGGAGACCAAGCATCTGACTTTGGAGGCCCTCTCGCCCCGCATTCTGGCCCTGAAGCATCGCCAGGACCAGCTCACGGCAGCCAGGGAAGAAGCAGAAAGCCAACTGGAGCAGAGAAGGGTCGATCTGCCAGACACCAAGGAGATCAAGGGGTACGTCGAGGACCTCCGCACGTGTCTGCAAGAAGGAACGATGCTAGAGCGAAAAGCCCTCATTCGAAACTTCGTGAAGGGCATCGAAATCGTTGGCGACGAAGCTACCCTTACCTACACGATACCCATGCCAAGGGATGGTGTGACCAGTGAGGGGGCCTCGGTTCTTGATTTCGTCCAGTCCGGCCCACCTCAATTTCCTGAAGGTAAGAATCCCTCTGAGTCGTCAACGACGCTCCTTATGAGATCGCTTTCGTGAATATCCCCGCGATACGCCGGGCCGGCGACACTCCTCGTCCCGTGGGTTTGACGCTAGAGGCGCTGGTGCTCGCACACCTTCAGCCCCTCGAGGGAGTCATATCGGAGCATTGCAACTCCACACCGGCCCTCCCAGAAGCGTGGCCCGAGATACCCACATCAGTCCCTGATGCTGGTCAATCTCATTTACGGCCGCGAGGGCTGGATGGCCTTCAGGGTCTCCAGGACCTGGGCCCGGGTGTCTTCCCGGCTCAGCCCCATCTCCAGCGACGCCTTCAGGAGACCAAGGGGGGTCCCGCCATCGTACCGCGTCCCTCGAAACTCATAGGCATAGACGGACTGGCGCTCCAGCAGCAGGGCTATGCCGTCAGTAAGCTGAATCTCCCCTTTCGCTCCGGGTGCCGTGCGCTCAAGGCAGGGAAATATCTCCGGGGTGAGTACGTACCTGCCCACTATGCCCAGGTTGGAGGGTGCGTCCTCAGGTGCCGGCTTTTCCACAAGGCCCCTTACCTGGTGCAGCCCCTCATCTACGGCCCACGAGTCTACGACGCCGTAGCTGCCCAGCGCCTCAATTGGCACCTTCTCCACAGCCACCACGCTGGCCCCGTACTTCTGGAAGACCCGCAGCATCTGTAGCGTCGCGCCCTCGGTGTGCGCTATCACATCGTCAGGGAGCATGACCACGAAGGGCTCATCTCCCACCAGCTCCTTGGCGGTGAGGACGGCATGGCCCAGGCCCCGGGGATGGTCCTGCATCACGAAGGAGACTTCGGCCAGGGATGAAATCAGCCGTACCTTCTCCAGCAGGTCGTGGGAGCCGCTGTCCATAAGGTGTTGTTCTAGCGCGGCGTCGGGGCGGAAGTAGCTCTCCAGCGCCTCTTTGCCCTGGGAGGTGACGATGATCACCTGCCGGATGCCCGCTTCCGCCGCTTCCTCTACCTGGTGCTGGATCATGGGCTTGTCCAGTATGGGCAGTAGCTCCTTGGGCACGGACTTGGATGTGGGAAGAAATCTAGTGCCCAGTCCGGCGGCAGGGATGACGGCTTTACGCACCTGCATTGGGGCCCCCTCCGGCGGCTATTCTAACACCCGCCCCTGCGGGGAACAAGGAAGACCGCGTTGCACCATTCTGGTATAATCCCTCCGCCTAGACCAAACAGCCTAGAAAACTGAATATAATCCTCCCTTCTAGAGAGAGAGAAACGAGGGGAGCGCAAGGCAGCTAGCCTACTGCGCTTCCCTTTTTTGTTTGTAAAAAAGAAACTGCCAGGGACTCGTTCTTGAGGCCAGTCCCTGGCAGCTACACACCTGAGTGGGCCAGTAGCTAAGCTTGGCAAAGCACCCGACTCTGAATCGGGATACCGAGGGTTCGAATCCCTCCTGGCCCACCAAACTTGACAAAATCAAGAACCTTCACCATTTCTTTTACTCTAGCAGTGTAGCCAACGGCCAGCCTCTGCGGTGAAAGCCGATCGCGCCGCCGGGCTTCTCTATGGTGAAGGATGAGGCATCCACAGAGCCCCTGCCAAGGACAGCACACCCATGTGATGCCCTGGTGGGGGTAGAGTAATAGCCGATATCAAGCCGTTGTTGGAACATTCGAGGACGAGGCGCAAGAAGAAACTGGCGTGGAATGACCAAAAAGAGGAATGGCAACACGAGGGGGAAGGCCCCGAAGATAGAGCCCTTGGAGAACCTCCTGAAGACAGGGGAGTCCGAAACATACGGACGGCTTTGTTGGTCGCTGGCAAACAGGGATACCGAGAGGCACCGAGCAGGAGATGTGATTAAGCTGGGTGGATGGGAGAAAGTTTCGATTGACCGAGGAGAGCGTCGAGAACATTGGCCGATGCCTGGGGATGCGAACCTGTGGAGAAGCATCAGAGATGTTCACGGAAACCGTACAGGTAGAGCCCTGGGGAGAATGTCCAGATGGCCATCAAGAAGCTGCCCTCCAGTACCTGAGATACGGCATCATGCCGACCAAACCATGCCCCGAGTGTGGGGAGATACCCACGTTCGACGGCCTGGCCATGAGCTTGAATTTCCAACCGAACGAGCCGGTCAAGGGGATTGATGGGAATGCGTACCAAATATGCCCTGAGTGCGGAGACGACATGCTCGAACTCCAGGGAGCCGATCCAGTGGGGTGGGGATGGAACATATTCTGTACAAACTGCGGATGGCAGATGAAACAGGCCGAAGAACTCGACATCCACCAGTACTCCGACCTCATGGAGGAAATAAAGCTAAAGGTAGAGGCTATCCAACGGCTCATGGAGATGCCCGGGATCAGAAACCAGACCCGCGTGGAGTCTGTGTGCCTGCAGCTTCGGATGGTCTTGGAACTTATTGTCTTCAGCTCCCTGGTTTCCAACAAGGACTCTTGGCGCAAATCACAGGACGAACTTCGGAAGGTCTGGAACATCAAGAAGATCATGGCAGACCTAAGAGGAATACATAGCACGTACTACCCCGAGCCCAAGGAGAAAGAAGGAGACTTCCTGACGGAAGACAGATTGGTTACCGTATACGACCAACTGAACAAGATCATTCACGCGGAGAATCCTCTGGGAGCCCAAGTCAATCTCAGACACTACGTGGAATCCGCGCCTAAATGGATCGAATGGATTACGGCGCTGCTGACGGAGCACAAGATATTCCTATATCACCATCCCAACGTGTTCTACTGGGTAAGGATGTTCGGAGGTCCAGAAGGAGACGTACTATGCACGCCCATCAGGGCAGACTCTGATGGGAAACAGCTTTGCCCGTGGCCAGACTGCGTTCAGCAAGAAAACAGACAACACTGCGAGTACATCAGTGATTCATGGCAGAAATGCCAGCTGCAGGCACTGGAACCCGACCAGATTGAGGGGAAGAGAATCGCTGAGGCCTATGACCAACGAGATGCAACAACTTGAAGCAGGCCAGCCACGAAGTAGGTCCGATTCCAACTACAGGCCTGCGTCTCCGCCAGCGAGCAGGCCGTCGGAACTGCGGTTCAGTTTAGAAGTGTCGAATGGCGATAAGTCCGACGGCCGTCAAGCGGCCCCTGCCCACCCGTGTGACAGCACCTCCGCCTGCTCCAGGACGGTCAGGGTTGCCTTCTCCTGCTTGTCCGGCGGGTAGCCGTGCTTGCGAAGGATGCGCCTGACAAGGACCCGCAACTGGGCGCGCACGTTTTCCCGCAGCGTCCAGTCGATGGTGACGTTCCTCCGGACGGTTTCGGCCAGCTCACGGGCTATGTTTCGCAGCGTCTCGTCTCCTAGCACCTGGACGGCGCTGTCGTTGATCTCCAGGGCGTCGTAGAAGGCCAACTCGTCCTCCGAGAGGCCCAGCTTCTCGCCGCGAGCGCTGGCCTCCCGCATCTCCTTGGCCAGCTATATCAGCTCCTCGATCACCTGAGCCGCCTCGACGGCACGGTTCTGGTATCTCCGCAGAGTTTGCTCCAGCAACTCGGCAAAGGAGCGGGCCTGCACAACGTTCTTCCGCCGTCTAGCGGAGACCTCCCCCTTCAACAGCTTCTGGAGCAGTTCAACGGCCAGGTTGCGATGGGGCATACCCTGCACTTCGGCCAGGAACTCGTCCGACAACACCGAGATGTCCGGCTTGTCCAGCCCTGCTGCTGCGAAGATGTCCATCACCCCCTCAGATGCCACAGCGCGGGAGATGATTTGGCGCACGGCGTGATCCATGTCCTCTTCCGTCCGCGACTCTCCGATGGCGCTCTTGGACAGCACCGACTGCACCGCCTGGAAGAAGCCCACGTCGTCCCGGATGCGCAAGGTTTCCTCGTGTGGTACGGCGAGAGCGAAGGCTTGGGACAGCTCTCTCACCGTGCTCACGCAGCGCTCCTTGCCGTTCTCTTGGGCCAGAATATGCTCCTGAGCAGCCGGCAGCAGTCCAACCCTCTCCGTGGCAGTGCCCGTGGTCCACTTGGACCAGTCGAAGCCGTGGAACAGGGCGCAGCACACCTTGAGGTCGGACGTAAATAGTGGACACCAAACCTTTCATGCTGCTGGTAGTCCGGCATAGAATCTCTGCTCATACGCCGCGGGTGACAGGAACCCCAGCCTGGCCTGGCGGCGCTGGCGGTTATAGAAGAGCTCGATATATTCCGTGATCTCTCGAGCTGCCTCCTGCCTGCTTCTGTAATGACGGTGGTGGACCAACTCCTGCTTGAGTGTGGCCCAGAAGCTCTCCATCGGAGCATTATCAAAGCAGTTCCCCTTCCCGCTCATGGAAGATCGCAGGCCAGACCGCTCGAGAAAACCTCTGTATTCCTGGGAGCAATACTGACTGCCTCGGTCAGAGTGATGCATCAGGCCCCTCGCTGGACGTTTGGCTCTCAGCGCCCGCAATAGAGACTGACTAACCAGGTTCTTGGTCATCCGCTCTCCCATGGCATAGCCCACAATCTCTCCGGTGAACAGGTCCTTGTGGCCCGCCAGATATAGCCAGCCCTCATCGGTCGGTATATAGGTGATGTCACTCACCCACACAGTGTTCGGCCTCCAGACCTTGAACTGCTGGCCCAATATGTTATCCGCAACCGGTAGTCTGTGCCCGGAGTCGGTGGTGGCCTTGAATCTCCTCTTCTGCCTGCAGCGTATGCCAAGCTTCTTTCGGATACGCTTGATGCGACAGATGCCCACCCGAACGCCATGCTCCGCCAGGTCGCGCTGTAACCGTTCCGGGCCATAGGTCTGTCTCGTCCGCTTGTGGGCTGCCCTGATCTCCAGCTCCAGCCGCACTTCCTCCTGTGCTCGCCTGGACGATGGCCGGTCCACCCAGGCATAGTAGCCACTGGCCGATACGTTCAACAACCGGCCCAAGACACATTTGGGGTAGTCGAGCCGCAGTTCTTTCATCATCGCGTACCGGGCAGCGACTCCCTGGCAAAGTACGCGGCTGCTTTTTTTAGTATGTCCCGCTCCATCTTCACTTCCGCCAGTTCCTTCTTCGTCCGGGCAAGGTCCATCTCTACTTCTGTCATGGGCCTGTACGTCTTGCCCACATCTCCCAGTTTGCCAGCCCTATGTGCCTTCACCCAGTACCCTAATGTCGATGGCGGCAAGGACAGCCGGCGGCCTGCCTCTGGCAATGATAGCTTCTCTTCTGTTACCAGCCTCACTGCTTCCTGCCGGAATTCCCTGCTGTACCTTCCTTGTGGAACCCTTTTCATTCTGACACCTCCGTCGTATTATCCTACTCCGACTTTGGTGTCCATTTTTTCCATCCTACCTCACAATCCCAGCCGCACTAAGTTCGTTGTCAACGGACTCCGCGAGAAGCAGTAGGTCGGATTTTGTTACCCCGCGTCTTCTGGACTCGAAGACAACGGCTCCTCGACCGTCAGGTGACTCCAAGTAGAGGGCAGCGCCATTCAGCACCCGCCTGAGTTCATCCTGGGAATGGGCGAAAGTGGCGATTGTGCCTCCTAATTTTCTTACGAGAGCAATCAATTCACGGACTGCCTCTTGCTTGGCTTTCCCTTCGCAGCTGTTGGGTGTCAGCGGTTTTGGACAGTTCTGGGTCCGAGAGATTGGGGTGAAGAAGCTCCTGGTTTGAGGGTTTCTCTGACCTCCTGATTGTACCGCCTCCGCCGGTCAAAAGTCTCTCGCTGTACCTCCTTCCTCTGGGCTAGAATTGCCTCCAGACGGCCTTCCAGCACGTCAGCCGGAGTTACAACCCTGAGCGCCTGATGATATCTTCGGTAGTTGTAGAACTCGACGAAGTCCCGGATGGCCGCCTCCAGGTCTTCCACCACCTCGTATGGCACCTGGTTAATGTCGTCTTTGAGGGTTCGGTGATATCTCTCCAGCTTCCCGTTGGTCTGAGGGTGATAGGGTGCTGCCAGGACGTGGCGAATGCCCACCACCCGCATGTACTCGCGGAAGGCCCGCGATACATAACCTGGGCCATTATCTGAGAGGAGCTTGGTCCGATCCTCCAGAGGTACATCAGTCATACCAGTAGAGTCAACAGCTTCCTGGACCACCTCTATGAGGGAGTCGGCCGTCATGTCCCGTTGCACCTTCCAGGCCAAGATGAACCGGGAGTAGTCGTCCATCACCGTCACGAGGTAGTAGTAGCCCCATCCCACTACACGGAAGTAGGAGGCATCGGTGGCCCACAGCTGGTGGGGCCCTGTGGTCTTGTGCTGGTACTCTTTGCCCGCTGCCAACTGGTATTCGATCCGTTTCACCAGACCCTCCCGTCTCAGGATACGATAGACTGTGGAGGCGGAGACCGATAGGCCTCTGTGGTCGGTGAGCCAAGCCGCCAACTGCCGGCTTCGCCAGGTCGGCATCTCACGGGCTGCCGCCAGCACTACTGCCTCCTCTTCTGGACGCAGGCGATTCCAGGGCCTCTCAGTTCCTTCCGTACCCTCCCAACTACCCTGCCGGTGCCTCCACCTCCACCAATAATACGTGCTCCTGGAAATGCCAAGCTCCCTGAGTCGCCTGTTCTTCCCTCTACCATGTCGCTCCACCTCAGCCACGACCTTCGATTGTTCCACTACGCTCATGCGCCGGTGCCGTTGTCGTGTAGGGGCGGCAGAGCTGTTTTTTTGAAGCGGTGCAACTCCAGGGACAACTCACCCACCAGCTGCTTCAGTTCACTGTTCTCCCGCTTGAGCTGCTCTATCTCTTGCCGGGTCGCATCACGCACACTGTCCCGAGTCAACCTCTCCTTCCCAGCTTCCATAAACCCCTTCGTCCAGGCGTAGTAGGAGTGGGGTTTGATTCCTTCCCGTCGGCACAGGTCATTAACGGTAGTCTCCCGTCTGAACCCCTCCAAGACGATGCGAATCTTCTCTTCAGGGGTATACTTACGGCGGGTCGCTGCACGGACCTGACGCACGAAGCTTCGTGTCTCCTGGCTTCGCTCCTCAGCTTGACTGGCCTGATCCTCTACCTGGGTCATCGATGACTCCTTTCACTTAGGGTTAATCTACCCCTCTGAAGGAGCCTCTACCACCCCCAACCTCTTCGGTTCTCTAGGCCTCAATAGTGTCCAATTGCGCTGACACCCTACAGTGCGTATGAACCTTGCCGCTCCATCTTCTGGTAGCCGGTGAGACGGTCTTTGAGATAGCTGTTCACAGCCCGCACACTCGTCTCCAACCGGTCGAGACGACTCTGGTTGAGGTTGACTTCATCTCTGAGGAAGTCCTGGAATTCCTGGTTGTTCCTAGTCATCTTCATCTCCCTCTAAGGTTTTGTTAGCTTCGCAAGTGCTAGCTGGCCTGTCGCGACACATGTAGCCTCTGAGGTGTCGCCTCACTTTGCTTTCTTAAAGTTCTCCATAATCGCCTCACTCCGGAAGGCGAAATCGCTGGTTGCCAAAGCCTTCAAATTATCCAAGTGCTCTACGTCGTCCAATTCCCAAGCCTCGATCGCGGGGTCAAGCCGGAGGTACCTGTCCTCGAGCAATAGCCTGGCCATGTTCGCAGAGGCGTTTGATTGCAGCCTGAGAACGTAGGAGACCAACTTTTGGCGGCCCCAGCCGGTGATGAGACCCCACAGCCTCTTCTTGGAATAGAGATTGACGGAATGTCCGGTACCGATTGATAGGACGTGTACCTGTTCAACCGACCGCTTAAACTTAGAAACTGCCTCCGTCAAAGCGATGAGCGACGGATTGTTGGCCCACAGTCCCCCGTCCGCTAAGACGGAATCGTCGACCGATACGGGGTCAAAATACGTGGGAGCAGCGCACGACGCTAGGATAGCGTCACTCAGAAAGACATCTGCGTCTCTGACGTAGGGTTCTCCGAGGTCCTTCAGGTATCGAGACTTAAATACATGTACACCGCCGGTCGATATGTTGGAACCCATGATCATAAGGGGCGTCGAGACCTTTCCCAAGGTCAGGTCAGACACGCAACTCCGGACCACCTGTTCAAGAGATCGCCTTGAGTACTTACTTCTGACGTGGAACGAGCCCGGCCATCTCTTCCGAAAGATGCGCGAAGACTCCTCCATGAATAGCTCTACTACCCTGGTCATTGGAATGCCCACAGCAGCAGCCCCCGCGATGATTGAGCCTGTGCTGGTGCCCGCGATGAGATCGAAGCACTCCCCAACTGGTCTGCCAAGCTTCCGCTCAATGCTAGCCAGAATCTGAGCTGAGTAGATTCCCCTTGTGCCACCGCCGTCGAGGGCGAGGATGTAGAACGTCCCCCTGCATTCGAGGGCCGCCTGGTTGTCCATTTCTGAGTTGACTCTATTTGGTGTGTCCATTATCATCACACGTGATACATGATTCCATCGAAGATACAGCCATCATACAAGCTCAACGTTAGGATGTCAAGAATATGTACTACAAGTGCAACAGGAGGGGCTATGCGTAAGGTCACTCTACAAAACCTTGGAACCATCGTCCGCGAGAAGAGGGGTGACAGAGGCCTTCGGGCGGTTGCGGCCGACATCGGCACGAGTGCCCCGACACTCTCCAGGATCGAATCAGGAAAGATGCCGGACCTTCAAACTTTCGGAAAGCTGTGCCGCTGGCTTGAAGTCGATCCGGCACTCCTATTGGGAGTCTCCCACCAGTCCTCAGAGACCGAGCAACCCAGCATGGCCGCCGCTCATTTGAAAGCGAACCGAGAGATCACTCCTGAAACGGCACACGCGTTAGCCAACGCCATCATCCAAGCCCAGATGATGCTCGCCGACCCTCCGGGAGGTACAGATGGAGAGGGGCTTTAAGTCTCGCTGTGAGGAAATGGCCCGCTCTTTGCGTGTCGAGCTAGGACTCGTCCCTACAGCTGCCCTTTCGCCAGATCGGCTAGCTTCCCATCTGGATGTTGCCGTATGGCCGGTAACCGACTTGGGACTCTCCGAGGGTGATGTCCTCCAGTTAGTCACCGCAGATCGGGATTCGTGGTCCGCGATCACCGTTTCCGCGTCGGGCCGCGACGCCATTGTTATCAACCCTAACCATAGCAAAGGTCGCTACTCAAGCGATCTCATGCACGAACTGGCACACCTGCTTCTGGGACATCAACCCAGCACCGTGTTCTTCGCAGGGGCCGAAGACCTGGCCCTTAGAGGGTATAACGCCTCTGCCGAGGAGGAGGCGAATTGGCTTGCCGCAGCGTTGCTTCTGCCCAGAGAAGCACTGATACACTTGCGGAGTCGACTAGTTTCCAATCAAGAGGCCTGTGAGTCATACGGGGTAAGTAGCCAGATGTTGGCCTTCAGAAAGCGGGTTACAGGAGTGGAGCGGCAATTCTCTCGTAGGAAGACCTTGGCAACTCAGTAATTATTCCTTAGTCGCCTGTTCTGTCTATGCCCCCGATGATCGTTATCCCTGCCTGTTGCATCCCATAGGACAGTCCCCCAGCGCCACCGAACAGGTCGACGGCGACGGGACGCAAGGTGATTGTTGCGGGGGATATGGCTTTCATCTGTCAGCCCACCTCGCTTCCAGTTCCACTAGCGGCAGCGGCAGCTCCAACATACGTAGCAGCGAAGATCATCTCCGACAACCACCGGCGGAACGAATCGTTGTCGCTGAACTGCTTGAACAGCTCGGTGTGGTCTGCCAGGAGCTCGGTCATGGCGCGTTCCAGGGCCTTGTCGTGCTCGATTCGTGCGTTCTGTTGGTCGGAGTTAGCCATAGCGTTCTGGTACGCCCTGTCACCGGCAACCTTCGCGGGCAGCTCTTCGGCAATCACCTTCTCGATCTTGTCCGCGTCCTTCCACTCGATGTTGCCGAAGCGGTCGTTGAAGTCTTTGATGATGTTCGACAGCCGTTCCAACTCCGGCTCGGCCTTTTGCCCTCCGCCCGAGGTTGGGACCGGCTCAATCTCTGCATCCTCGTCGGGTAGCTGGATCGCCTGGGCTGCCTGCTTCTCCACCCGGTAGCTATCCATGTCGATGGTATCGAGAATCCCCTTCGACAGATCCTCTTCAACGGGAGCCGGCAGCTTCGGTACAAGGAAGTTTAGGAATATCGACAGCTTTCCCCACTCGGCGTTGGTGTAGGGAAGTATGGAGGCCAGGAAGCCATAGGTGCGAAGGAACCCCTTCGCCTTGTCTTTGAAGTCCACCTGCCCATCCTCGTCAAGCTGTTCCCGGTAGACGGCGACGCAGGAGTCGAGGATCGGGTCGAGCTGGTCACGGTCCGTGCCGGAGAGATAGAGCTCCACCAACTGGTCGATCTGGGCTTGCTCATACACCTGATAGCCGTCGAGCGTTGCCTTGAGGTCGTGCAGCTTGTCGGGATCGGTCTCGTCGGCAAGGACCGTAGTGCGGTAGTAGTCGGCGAAGGAGTCCTGGATAGTGTCCACGTCATTGGCAAAGTCGAGCACAAATGCATCATGCTTCTTGGGGTGTGCCCGGTTAAGGCGCGAGAGTGTCTGCACCGCCTTGACGCCGGACAGCATCTTGTCCACGTACATGGTGTGGAGCAGAGGCTCGTCGTAGCCGGTCTGAAACTTGTCAGCGCAAACCAGGAAACGGTACGGATCCTTCTGAATCTCGTCGGCGATGAGGTTCGAGGAGAAACCGTTGAGGGAAGCCTCTGTTACCTTCGTCCCTGCGTATTCGTGCTCACCGGAAAAGGCGACGATCGCCTGGTATGGACTCTTGCGCTCTGCCAAGTAGTCTTGGATAGCGTGGTAGTAGCGGATGGCGCGCTCGATACTGGCTGTCACCACCATGGCCCTGGCCTGCCCGCCGACCTTCTGAAGGCCGATGACCTGCTCGTGGAAGTGGTCCACCATGATCTCGGACTTGAGGCGGATGGCATGATCGTTGTTCTCAACATAGCGCCTCAGCTTCTTAGCCGCACGCTTCGTATCGAACTCCGGGTCCGCTTCCACAGTCTTGACCAGCCGGTAGTAGCTTTCCACGGGCGTGTAATGCTTCAGCACGTCTACGATGAACCCCTCCTCTATTGCCTGCTTCATGGTGTAGGAGTGGTACGGGACGTGCCGGACCTTGTCTCCCTCCGGGATAGGCCGGCCGAAGATCTCCAGCGTCCTATTCTTCGGCGTGGCCGTGAATGCGAAGTAGCTGGCGTTGGGCAGCATCTTCTTGCTCTCAATGATTTTGTTGATCTTGTCCTCGGTGGTCTCCTCTTCCTCTTCTGCGCCGGCCTGTCCCAGGGCCATGGACACCGAGGCCGAGGTGCGGCCTCCCTGGCTGGAGTGGGCCTCGTCGATGATGATTCCGAAGCTACGATTACGGTGTTCGTCCCCAATGGCGTCCAGAATGAAGGGAAACTTCTGTACGGTAGTAATGACAACCTTCTTCCCATCCTGAAGGAAGGTGCGCAGGTCCTTGGAGCTCTGGGCATGGCCCACCACGGAGCCCACCTGGGCAAACTGCCGAATAGTGTCCTTGATCTGCCTATCTAGAATCCTCCGGTCCGTGACTACTATGATCGAATCGAAGAGGGCCTTGCCGCTAACCTCGAACCCAATTAGCTGGTGGGCAAGCCAGGCGATGGAGTTGGACTTGCCGCTTCCCGGAGAGTGTTGGATGAGGTACCGCTTGCCGACTCCTTCAGCCGGCACATCCGTTAGGAGCCGCCGCACCACTTCCAACTGGTGGTAGCGTGGCCAAATTTGCACCCGCTTCTTACGCCCAGCCTTGTCATCCTTGGTTTCGACAACTTGGGCGTAGTTCTCAATGATGTCAGTGAGGCCTTCCCGGGTAAGGACCTGCTTCCACAGGTAATCGGTCTTGATTCCGTTGGGATTGGGAGGATTGCCCGCGCCGTCGTTCCATCCCTTGTCGAAAGGCAGGAACCAGGAGCTCTTCCCCTGTAGGTGAGTACAGAATTGCACCTCGTGATCGTCGACGGCGAAGTGGACAAGGCAGCGCCCCAGCTCGAAGAGCTTTTCGCGAGGGTTGCGGTCTTCTCTGTACTGCTTAACGGCGTCCGCTACTGTCTGCTTGGTCAGACTGTTCTTCAGCTCGAAGGTGGCCACAGGCAGCCCGTTGATGAAGAGGCACAGGTCCAAGGCAAGCTGGGTGTTGTCCTGGCTGTATTGAAGTTGACGCGTTATGGAAAACCGGTTCTGCGCAAACTGTGCCTTGGCCTTCTCGTTCCCCGGCGACGGTGTGCTGTACATGAGGTCAATCTGGTGCGGACCGTGTTTGATTCCCTTGCGTAACACGTCAATGGTCCCTCGCTTCCTGATCTCCCCTTGCAGCCGGGCCAGGAACTTGCGCCGCGTCGGGCTGTCTTGGCCCAAGTCCAGGGACTGGGCCTCCTCTGGCTGGGTCGTCTCCAGGAAAGAGGAAAGCTGAACGAGGTCGACGCAGTACTCCCGGTCGTAATCTTGTGGGTCTCCGCCGATCCAGCCTACGCCGTAATTGGCCGGACGTTCTGCCACAGCGCCTCCCTGGGCAGGTTCACACGCGTGGCCGGCCATGGCGATACAGATGAGCCGCTCAAGTCCCTTCTCAGTGGTGTCTGTGGTCACGCTACCTCTCTTCCATCTCTAGGATCGGGACTTCTCTCAGTTCACCGGGGTGTATTTCGTCAAGGACAGTGCGAATCTCTTCTATACGTGGCTGGACATAGGGCCATGCCGTGGACAGCAGGACGACAATCGCCAGTCGCCTATCTGTGAGGTTCTGTTGGTATCGCATATTCTGGTCAGTGGTGATGAGGATTTCGTATCCCTCCTGCTCGGCCTCCTCAATTAGGTCTCCATTGCCGAGTCCTGACCATCCTCGCTCCGCTGCCGTATCCACCGAATGTCCGTGCAGATGTTCTCGAAGCGGCCGAGGCGTTCCCTGGTCCAATAGAATCTTCACGGTTCTACGGAAACCTTGACGGACTTCGCCGCGAATTCGAGAACAGATCTGACCTTCCATTCCTCCACGCCCTCGAACCAATCAAGAAACTGTGTTATCGTAGCGCCGCTCTCAAGGTTCTCGAAAAGGGCGGATACTGGCACTCTGGTGCCGGTGAACACCCAGGCCCCACTCAGCCTGCCGGGCACGCTCTCGACTGCCGGGCACTTTCCCCAGTCCGTCATACGGTCACCTCGTTTTCCATTGCCAACCCTTCTACCGACTCATCGGGGTCGTGCAGGTCTTCGGCCACACCGTCTGTTAACAGGTCGCCTTCCTCTATAGGATCCTGGTCGTCGGCTTCGTCCGATAGCAGCGCCGCCTCGCGCACGTCCAGCTTGCCCGTCACCACGTCGGAGATGAGCCGTGTGCGGTACTCCTGAAGCAGTTCGATTTGGCGGCGGGCGCGGGCGATGCAAGAGTCAATGACTTCCGTTTCGTCGCTAAGGAAACGAAGAAGCCTCAGTTGTTCTGACTTCTCAGGCAACGCAATGGGAAGCCTTCCATACCGGTTCGGATTGAGGTTGGACTGATGCAGGCTGGGTATGGCTTCTCTACGGGCGCTCGACAGGAAGCTCTCGTCATTCAGCACGAGGTTCAAATATTCCGGGACGTGAAGCGGATGAGGCCGGAGCCGAACGAGATACGAAGCGAACGTAACCGGCGAGTCATGTCCAACGAATATCCCCACCTTGGCAACGAGCTCCTGACTATTAGTGCGGTTAAAGAGTAGATCGCCACCCTGTAGTAGAAGCCGCGGGTCAACAGAGTCCACCCCACCATGGGATGGCACGGTCACGTTCCCGCCGTTGACATGGGCCATCGTGAGAACACGAGTGGAACCGGTGTCTGTGGTCGCATCTGATATGCCGTAGTCCATTGAAATGAATGCCCGCTTGAGAGGCAACACCTCCCAATCCTCCGGCACGTCGCCCAGCCACTCGACGCCGGAGGGCTTGAGGCGGACGTTGGGGTCAAGGCCGCGGGTGACGGCCTGGTTGACGACGGCCTGCTTCTCTTCCTCTAGCAGGTTGATGAGTTTCCGCTTGGCGGTGACGTAGCGCCGGATGCGCCGGTCTACGTGGTCCAGGTATCGGACGATGGCTGCCTGTTCGGGGAGAGATGGGAGGGGAATACAAACGGACTTGATGCCCATGTGGGTAAGGCCATATCGCGTCACCCCATTTGCCCGGATGTGGAACTGGTAGGCAACCTCCTTGCTCTGCAAAGTCCGGGCCAGATATGCACCTAGTATCTCCTTGAAGGGGCGCAGCAAGGCCAAATGGTAGCCCGAGAGAAGGTCGTCGGCTGCTTCTGTCACCAAAGCAGGAACACCAATATCGTCCCAAGCCTCGGAGTCCTTTGTGATGAGCACATCGTCTCGCTCTAGCCGGAATCTTTCGATCTCGTCCCGCGAGGCCGTCGCTGTCATGAAAGGCATGGCTGGGGCGATGCGGTCGTGCTTGTAGACATCGACGTAGTTGCAGAGTCGAACGGGGAACTCATCCTCCTTAGTGTGTTTATCCACGTTGCTGACACGCATGTCGGCAAGAGTCCTAAGCCGCCGCACGTGCCAATGCTCCGGCACGCCGCCCAGCCAGGGGATGCCGGAGGGCTTGTAGGCGGGGTAGGGTTGGGGGGTGGTGGTCATTGGCTACCCCCCAATCCAGTTGGTACGCAATCGTCCAGCTTCCGATTGAGGAGCGAGATCAGTGTCAAATAGTCCGCCGCATCGTCCTCACCGTCCCACATTATCTTTGGCTCGTGCGCGAGGGGGTTCCTCACACCTGCAAAGCAACCTTTCAGTAAGGCGGTGAACCCTTTGTGTTCGGTCTTCTCGATTTCGGTCTGTAGGGTGTTGAATGCCAGAACCGGTCCATTGACCGAGAAGACGCTATCCACGAGCTTGGCGCCATCGCCATCGACACCTGACTTGTCCCGTATCCGTTGGGCAAGGCCTTTTGAAGCCTCGAAGACAGCGTGGAAGTAGTTGTGCTGCATCAGTTCGGCTTGACAGTACTTCAATACTTCATGGTGGATACGTCGTCCCTGAAACTTGCCTTTGATTGCGTTTGCTCGTCGCTCTGCCTCACTAAGAGTCGCAGCCGTCGTTCGATTCCGAAACTGGCCATCAGGCCCGTACTCGAGCCCTGAGAAGGCTAAGGCAGTATTCAATGCGATTCGATCTTGTTCGAATTCGTCGTTTCTACCTACGAATCGAGCCGGAGCCACGAAGGATTGAATGAAGTCGAGTATTCGATTGGCGCAGCGGTCCTGGCGCTGGATGTTCAAGAACACCCAATACAACCTCTTCCACTTAGTCGACTCGCCGGAGCCATCATGAATGCCTCGATCAGCCAGCACCCGGCCAATGTCTGACCCAGTTCCACATTCTGCGAGCAGCCTGGCCAGCGACTCAACACTACTTTCGGGGAGGGAAGGGATTGCACTCATGCTGTCCTGCCACCAATTACTTCCGCCAGCAGACCTTCAGTTTCCCGCTCCAGCTCCAAGATGTCCGCGCGTATCTCCTCCAATGGCCTCAACGGCTCTGGCTTGTAGAAGTGGCGGGTAAAGCTGATCTCGTAGCCAACCTTCACACTGTCGGGCACGTACCAGGCGTCCGGGGCGTAGGGGAGCACCTCCCGGCGGAGGAAGGCTTCAATGCCGCCGTCCTCCAAGAGCGGCACCTGCTCGGTGTCGCGCAGGTCGGCGTCCGGCTCGTACTCCACTACTGTGCTCTGTCCGTCCAGGGCAGCTTCGATCAGTCCGCGGATCGGATCAGGTCCTACCGCGCCCGGCTTGTGGGTCTTCTTGATGACGGGCGCGGCGGCCTCTTCGCGGGATGCCAACGCCGTCTGCAATAGTTTCTTCCGCTTGGCCGTCAACTTGACGCCATGCGCGGAGGCATCCGCCACAACGACTTCCATGAATCGGTTGAAGTCGGGGTGAGGTCCGGCGCCAAGCACTGCCGCTACCCGATCAATGACGTTGGAGAGTGGCTCTTCCTTCGCGTCACGGCAGGCGGCTCGGAAGCGCTGGCGATGGTCCGGTGATAGAGCGACGGTGAGCCGCAACGGGCGCTCCACGGTCACTTTCCAGTATCCGAAGGCCTCGTTTGGGAATTTCTATCGACTGCTCCGTCTCCTCGAAGGCAAGGAAAGCATCGCAGATGCGCTGGATGTCGTCGTCGGAGAGCTCACAGTTCTTGCTGCCGAGGTTCTTGCGCAGTGGACGGAACCACTGCGTGGCGTCGATGAGCTGCACCTTGCCTCGGCGATGCTCCGGCTTGCGGTTGCTGAGCACCCAGATGTACGTGGCGATGCCAGTGTTGTAGAACATGTTGAGGGGTAGGGCGACAATGGCTTCCAGCCAGTCGTTCTCAATGATCCAGCGGCGTATGTTGCTCTCGCCCTGCCCGGCGTCGCCGGTGAAGAGGGAGCTGCCGTTGTGCACCTCCGCGATGCGGCTGCCCATCGGGGTGTCCCGCTTCATCTTGCTCAGCATGTTTGCCAGGAACATCATCTGGCCGTCGCTGGAGCGGGTGATGAGGGAGTAGTCCAGGTCGCCGCCGTGCTCCACAACGAAGCGCGGGTCCGTGATGTCGGACTTTCCGCCCATGCGTTCCAGGTCGCTCTTCCAGCTCTTACCGTAAGGCGGATTGGAGAGCATGAAGTCGAACTCACGGGCTGGGAAGGCGTCGGCAGAGAGCGTGGAGCCGTATTGCATGTTGTCTGCCTCGCCGCCTTCTCCCTTCAGGATGAGGTCGGCCTTGCTGATGGCGTAGGTCTCGGGGTTCACCTCCTGGCCGTACAGGTGGACTGACGCCTCCTTGCCTTGTTCCCGGGCCAGCTGCGTCAGCGTCTCTTCCGCTACCGTCAGCATCCCGCCTGTGCCGCACGCGCCGTCATAGACCAGGTAGGTGCCGGACCTGACCTCTTCGGCAACCGGCAGGAAGATAAGCCGTGCCATGAGCTGCACCACGTCCCTTGGGGTAAAGTGCTCCCCGGCTTCCTCGTTGTTCTCCTCATTGAAGCGGCGTATGAGTTCTTCGAAGACCGTACCCATGCCGTGGTTGTCTAGGCCGTCCAGACGCACGGAGTCGTCTCCGTTCAGGATGGGCTTGGGGCTGAGGTTGATCGAGCTGTCCAGGAACTTTTCCAGCAGGAAGCCGAGCACGTCCGCATCCACCAGCGTGGGAATCTGGTTGCGGAACCTGAACTTCTCCAGGACCTCTTCGATGTTGGGCGAGAAGCCGTCGAGGTATGCCTCGAAGTCTGCCCGCAACTGCTGTTGCCGCCCGCGGGATGCAAGGTCGCGGAGCCGGAAGGGCGACGTGTTGTAGAAGGCCTGGCCGGAGGCCTGGCGCAGGGCGGCATCCTGATTCGTAATGCCTGCGTCGTCTAGCTGGGCCTTCATGCGGAGAACAGCGTCCTTGGTCGGTTCGAGAACCGCATCAAGGCGGCGGATGACGGTCATGGGCAGAATGACGTCGCGGTACTTGCCCCGGACGTAGACATCGCGCAGAACGTCGTCGGCGATGCCCCAGATGAAGCTGCTGATGTTCAGGGCGCTCATTGGTTCGTCAGGCTCCTGTAGGCTGCCTTGACCATCTGGTCAAGGGCAACGGCGGCTTCCTCGTTCAGGCGGGGGTCGGAGCGGAGACAGGACGAGATCACCGCGAGGGGCTCCGGCTTATTCTTGGCGGCGGCGCTCCTGACGAATCGGTCTACGTCCAGCCCCGACCACGCCGCCAAGGCTGCGAGACCGTTCACGTCAGGGTGTTTGCCTTGGGACATACGGCTCAAAGTGGAGGCGCTGATGCCGCACTCCTCCGCCACTTGCTTCCAAGTGCAATGGCGGGCCTGCCTCTGTGCGTCCAAAGCGGCGAAGAAGGCGTCGCCGTCGAACCTCGCTGTCTTGGCCATTAGCCGCTCCTTTGTGGTTCACATCCGAGATGGTCATCAACGACAATGGAATGAATCGCCTATTCGATTATCGCAACCGCATGATATGATTGCAATAGTCGTCAGGGACTACTGAGGAGGTCCGACCCTCGACAGTTCCGTCGTGAAGAAGGGCAAGGAGGCGTGAAAGGCAGTAGAGCTATTACGGTCGTGCGGCGTTGAATCTCAGCCTTCTACCCTGTCATGTAGGCAATCAAGCGGTTGGGGTGGGTTCACAGCACCAGCCGCATCTCAAAGATGGTTCTGCCTACCGTCAACTTAGGCCCACCAAACTGGACAAAATCAAGAACTTTTACTCTGAGGTCCAAGTTGACGCTGTAGGCCCTAATTGGAGACAATCGCCTCAATACCCGGACCCGATTGGCAGTGAGAATGAAATACGTCCGACAATCATGGATTCGAATACTAGCAGGCTGCTGAAAAACTCTGAGGTCTACTCAGGACTCAAAGCGGGTCGACGATAAGCGACGCCACATTGCGCTTCCTGCACCAATAGCTCTAAACAAACTATGATATGACGGATATCGTTGGACTACTTGACGCTCCACCCACCACGTCTGTACGCCTTGCCCTTTTTCCGCAGCCTGCTAGTGCCGCGCTGGCGGTTCCGAAAGAACCGAGCCAGCATGTCCAGCTTGGCGATGTTCGCCACTGGAGGGGGCATCCCCATCCAGCAGCCGAAGCGGGCGCCGATCAACGCCCGCAAGATCGTCCAGAGGATGACATGGATCGGCCTGCTGTGTCTGCTAGGAGTTACTGCCCTGTCAGCATGTGACAATGGGGAGCAACCGGCGGCCACTCCAACGCTAGAGCCAACAGCTACGCTCACTCCAACTTCCACACCAATGCCGGAACCAACAGATACGCCTGAACCTACGCCTACGCCAACCCCCGAACCGACTCCCACAACGGCAAGGGCCTCTACACCAACGCCAGAGCAGATCAACCCTTCGGGCATACGTGATTTTGAAATCGATCTGGAAACCCTCTGGCGGGATGTGTTCGATATGCTCGCCACGACCGAGCAGTCTTGCATCCGGAACGATCTGGGAGACGAGCTACTGGAGTCGGTGCTCGGTCAGCGTGCCATGTCCCAGGGCGAGACAGAGCAATGGGAAGTGTCAATGTTTGGTTGCCTTACACCGGAAACAGCCGCTGGACTATTCCTCTCCTCTATTCTTGCGAGGATGGGGGAAGTGAACGAAGAGGCCAAAGACTGCCTACGAGAGCTGCTGTCTGGCGTTGACGTGGCCGAGATCGTTGCCTCGACCAGCCCTGATGCCGATCCTGACAGCGCTGCAAGTGCTCTTGAATTCACGCTCGGCCTCTTGGCTTGTGTTCCAGAACAGCTCCTTTCGGGAGGTTCCGGACCTGGTGCGGGTCTCCCTCCGTCTGATATTGAGTCCCTGCTCTGGAGTTTCCACACAGAAGGCTGGGTGGTTGTATCGCCCACTGTGGCCAACGGCGTCGTATACGCCGGTTCCAACGACGACCACATATATGCCCTTGATGCGGAGACCGGAGCACTGCTGTGGGGCTTCGAGACTGGCGGCGTCATAAGGTCGGCCCCAACCGTGGCCAACGATATCGTTTATGTAGGGTCCAACGACAACCACGTATATGCTCTGGATGCGTCCACAGGGGACTTGCTGTGGAGTCACGACACTGCCGACTGGGTGCAGTACTCGCCGACGGTGAAGGGCGGCGTCGTCTACCTAGGGGCCGTGTCGGAGTTTGATCACAAGATTCACGCTCTAGACGGACTTACCGGGCATGTTCTGTGGATCGCCGAGATGCCCTATCCCTTCAGTCCTGAGTTTACCCCCACGGTTGTAGGCGACAAGGTCTACGTGCCAGGAGAATTCGGCGAATACAACGTCTTGGACGCGGAGACCGGAGCCTTGGCCTGGAGCTTGCAGGGGGTCCGCGCTGAATTCCCACCCACGGTCATCGAAGGCGTTGTGTACCTGACGGCTGTCAATACTGCCTACGCACTGGATGAGTCGACGGGTGCGGTGGTGTGGAGCTATGGAACAGACAGGTTCCCCGCCAGGGACTTCGCCGCTGTAATAGCGGGCGACGTGTACTACTTCTCGCCGGATAACTTCTTGTACGCCCTGGACGCTGGATCAGGACAGCCTCTCTGGTCTTACGAGGCGGACAGTATGATCAGCACTATGCCCCTTGTAGATGGAGGCATGGTGTATACAGGGACGGACTCCGGCAGCTTCTATGCCCTGGACACTGCAACCGGGGAGGTGGTCTGGAGCCTTGAGACGGGAGACTGGATGGTGTCCTCCCCTATGGTGGTCGATGGAGTCCTATACGCTGAGTCCAGCGACGGCATCCTACGTGCCCTGGATTCCGCCACAAGAGAGGTGGTCTGGAGCTTCCATAAAGGCTATTTCTCCGGTATCCGAGCATACACTGTTGCCGGTGGCGTGGTGTATGTAGGCTCCTTGGACAGCGGCATCTACGCGTTCGTTGCTCCATCGGGTTCGTAACGGCCCTCAGGAGACCGGTGCGGAGGCAATTGCGCAGGTCAAGCGACTCAAGCCCAAAGTTGTTCTGCTGAGCGTGAGTCTGCCTGATATCGGCGGTTTCGAGGCATGTCGTCAGATCATAGACCTGGTCCCGGGCACCCGTGTAGTGTAGGTCAGCACAGCCTCGTCTCCAACCACCTCGATACCCTCCACGAAGTTGCGGATGAGGCCTTGTGCTCAGGGAACGTCCCTTCCTGCAAGAACTCCCGGAAGTTTGCCACGTACCCCTTGATCTCCTCTGTGGTGGGAAGCTCCACCCTGCGCTGCTCCAACTGAGCGATGGCGTCCTCTCTCGCAGCCTCAAGCTGTTCCTCGCGGTGCCTCAGCGAGAGGATGCGGGGCGACAGGACCTCCAACGTCAGCTCGCTGGTCTCAAGGGCCTCGTAGAGTCTCTCAAGTCTCTTCCTCACGTCCAATAGCTCGGCCGCGATGACCTCCAGCCTGCCGGCAAGCTCACCGGCCATCGCGTCTATCTCCTCGGCCACCAGCTTCACCAGCTCAACGATGGTCTCCTCGGTCAGAATCCGCTCCCTGATATTCTCGACGAAGAACTCCTCTGCCCTGGGAGCGTTCAGGTAGCGGGCGCTGCACGTCCCTGCACCTTCCCCGAACAGCGTGCCGCAGATGTAGTAGCCGTACTGCCCGCTCTTGGCCCCCTGGCCGGAGTAGGGCCTGCCGCACACTCCACACTTCAGCAGTCCGCTCAGCAGGAACCTGCTCCCCACTCTCGCGGGTCTTCGCACCTTCGGTGCTCGGTCCCGCGTTGCCTCCTGCACAGCATCGAACAGCTCTCTGGACACCAGGGCCAGCCACGTTCCCTCGACCCGCACGGGGTCCTGGGACTTCTCTCCCTTGCCGGTTCTGCCCCAGACTGCGGTTCCGGTGTAGGCTTCGTTGGTCAGCAGGTAGTGAAGTCCGCCCTTGTACCAGCGTTTGCCCCTGTTGGTGATGCCCCGGTCGTTTAGCTCTTTGCATATCTCCTTGAGGCCGTTGCCCCTTAGCGAGCTCTCGAAGATTTCCTTTACTATTGGAGCGGTGGCAGGGTCAACCTCCAGGGTGGGGCGCTCCTTGGCTCCGTCGCTGACCTTGACTCGTTTGTAGCCGAAGGGAGCCTTGGAGCCGAGGAAGAAACCTCTCGAAACCGCCTCCCGCATTCCCCTAGTAACCTCCTGCACAAGATTCCCCGAGTAGAACTCGTCTACGCTCTCGATTGTTGGGTGTCAGCGGTTTTGGACAGTTCTGGGTCCGAGAGATTGGGGTGAAGAAGCTCCTGGTTTGAGGGTTTCTCTGACCTCCTGATTGTACCGCCTCCGCCGGTCAAAAGTCTCTCGCTGTACCTCCTTCCTCTGGGCTAGAATTGCCTCCAGACGGCCTTCCAGCACGTCAGCCGGAGTTACAACCCTGAGCGCCTGATGATATCTTCGGTAGTTGTAGAACTCGACGAAGTCCCGGATGGCCGCCTCCAGGTCTTCCACCACCTCGTATGGCACCTGGTTAATGTCGTCTTTGAGGGTTCGGTGATATCTCTCCAGCTTCCCGTTGGTCTGAGGGTGATAGGGTGCTGCCAGGACGTGGCGAATGCCCACCACCCGCATGTACTCGCGGAAGGCCCGCGATACATAACCTGGGCCATTATCTGAGAGGAGCTTGGTCCGATCCTCCAGAGGTACATCAGTCATACCAGTAGAGTCAACAGCTTCCTGGACCACCTCTATGAGGGAGTCGACCGTCATGTCCCGTTGCACCTTCCAGGCCAAGATGAACCGGGAGTAGTCGTCCATCACCGTCACGAGGTAGTAGTAGCCCCATCCCACTACACGGAAGTAGGAGGCATCGGTGGCCCACAGCTGGTGGGGCCCTGTGGTCTTGTGCTGGTACTCTTTGCCCGCTGCCAACTGGTATTCGATCCGTTTCACCAGACCCTCCCGTCTCAGGATACGATAGACTGTGGAGGCGGAGACCGATAGGCCTCTGTGGTCGGTGAGCCAAGCCGCCAACTGCCGGCTTCGCCAGGTCGGCATCTCACGGGCTGCCGCCAGCACTACTGCCTCCTCTTCTGGACGCAGGCGATTCCAGGGCCTCTCAGTTCCTTCCGTACCCTCCCAACTACCCTGCCGGTGCCTCCACCTCCACCAATAATACGTGCTCCTGGAAATGCCAAGCTCCCTGAGTCGCCTGTTCTTCCCTCTACCATGTCGCTCCACCTCAGCCACGACCTTCGATTGTTCCACTACGCTCATGCGCCGGTGCCGTTGTCGTGTAGGGGCGGCAGAGCTGTTTTTTTGAAGCGGTGCAACTCCAGGGACAACTCACCCACCAGCTGCTTCAGTTCACTGTTCTCCCGCTTGAGCTGCTCTATCTCTTGCCGGGTCGCATCACGCACACTGTCCCGAGTCAACCTCTCCTTCCCAGCTTCCATGAACCCCTTGGTCCAGGCGTAGTAGGAGTGGGGTTTGATTCCTTCCCGTCGGCACAGGTCATTAACGGTAGTCTCCCGTCTGAACCCCTCCAAGACGATGCGAATCTTCTCTTCAGGGGTATACTTACGGCGGGTCGCTGCACGGACCTGACGCACGAAGCTTCGTGTCTCCTGGCTTCGCTCCTCAGCTTGACTGGCCTGATCCTCTACCTGGGTCATCGATGACTCCTTTCACTTAGGGTTAATCTACCCCTCTGAAGGAGCCTCTACCACCCCCAACCTCCTCGGTTTTCTAGGCCTCAATAGTGTCCAATTGCGCTGACACCCTACAATCACAGTAATAGTCCTGTGAAAGCGGTCTCGCACTATCTCAATGGCGGGAACCATGTCAGCATCGTTGGAAATGACTACATACTCATCGCCGTCGCCGTTGAAATAATCCAACATCAACTGTACCGCTATGTTCACATCTGTCTGCTTTTCCTCTGTCCGCTGCACTTGAACCATTTGCGGTGGCTTCTGCCGGGGGTGCTCGGTATAGGGATACGCGAGGGGGAACTGCGGGAGCAATACGGGATGGGCTGTAAAAAACGCACGATCATGAACTTCAACCGTTGGCAACGTCCTAAGTGCTCGCAGATACACATCTTGACGCTGTGGCGCTCCTGGGTCATGTTCGTAGCCCATCAGGTGGGCGGTAAAATATCGAATGCGGTTTATCTCATGGTTTGGCAACAACATCTGACACATTGCATGCAGGTCGAGCCACTTGTAGGGAGTCCCTTTGACGCGCCCGTTATACAGGTTGAAGCCATCTATGTAGATATTCGTGCTCATATAGACCCTTACATATATGGAAAGACCACCTTTGCAGGTGGTCTTTCCTCCCAGCCCCCGAAGCGACTGGGGTGGTTCACAAAGATTATAATCTATTTAAGGCACGATACCACGCATCTGCGACGAAATGCAAACTATACCGAAGTCGGGTTAATCGCCTGAGTCGGCTAAGCCGATTAAACCCGAGCTAGGGCACTCTGTCAAGTCGTCGTTATGGAAGTTGTGTGTTACGAAACCCGATAATAAGCATCAACCAGGATGGCCTGCATCGCAATCAGGGCCAAGTAACAATGAGCCGTAACCTTAAGTCGCCGTCGCACCGTGTTGTGATTCAAGGAGAGCTGCCCCTTGAGGCGGCTGAATACCCTTTCCACCGCCTGCCTCTGCCTATACAGAGCCTTCCATTCAGAGGTAGTTTGGAAATGGCCAAGTTCGCCCATAAATTTCTTATGTGTGGGATTGAGCCGGATGATGGGAATCGCTTAAGGGAGAGCGTAACCGGGTAACTGCCCTGCCGGACCATTTGACAGCCCCACCTGGCTGCCATACCATTGTAGTTGAGGCCGTGCTAGACGGGGAGCTAGCGGTGCCTTGTACCCGCAATCCGCTATAGCGGGGTTGAACCCCTCACCGAGGCCTGGCCTGTGTGCCTCTATCCTTGGAGGGTGGTAATGAAGGCTGGGTCCCTCGCGACGGAGGCCTGTGAACTCCGCCAGGTCCGGAAGGAAGCAACGGTAAGCAGAGCCCTTCGGGTGCCGAGGGTACACCTGGCCGGAGCTGTTCTCCAGGACACGCTCAAGGGTCTTGGTCGAAGTGAGGTGCACGGCCTTAAGAGTTGAACATAGTCCCTATGATGAGAAAGTCCCGTACCCCGACCCTCGCCAAAGCTAGCCAGGCCCCGAAAGCTCGACGCTCCCACCCCCCCCGGAAGGCGCTGGGGCAGTATTATCTGGTGGACCGAGACATCCTCCAGAGCATCGTCTCGGCATCGGAGCTTGACCCCGACGACACCGTCGTAGAAGTTGGCCCCGGACCG
Source organism: Dehalococcoidia bacterium (assembly GCA_965247295.1). GTDB lineage: Bacteria > Chloroflexota > Dehalococcoidia > Lucifugimonadales > JAGWBF01 > CBDFGQ01. The sequence continues at coordinate 513,251 of CBDFGQ010000006.1, read as the reverse complement.
GGTGCCCTGACCCGCCAGCTTGTCCAGAGGGTGAACAGGGTCATCGCCATCGAGGTGGACCCCAACCTGGCTGCCTCCCTTCCCCAGAGGCTGGGCCATCCTCCCAACCTCACGACCATCAACGCCGACGCGCGCCGGGTGGACCTTGCCCAGGTCCTGGCCGGGACGGAGCAATACAAGGTAGTGGCCAACCTTCCCTACTACGCCGCAAACCCGATATTGAGGCGGTTCCTGGAGGCCGAGGGGCACAGGCCATCCCTAATGGTGGTAATGCTCCAGCGGGAGGTTGCCAACAGCATGGTGGCAGCGGAGGGCCGGATGAGCCTCTTAGCCATAGCAATCCAGCTATATGGTGTCCCACGTATAGTATGCGATGTGCCGCCTTCCGCTTTTTTCCCTCCCCCCAAAGTCACTTCCTCGGTTGTGAGGATTGACGTCCGCAGGCGTCCTGCCATCGAGGTTGAGGACGTGCAGGGGTTCTTCGATGTGGTAAGGGCTGGTTACTCCGCGCCAAGGAAACAGCTACGCAACTCCCTCAGCCTGGGCCTGAATATCCCTGCAGAGGGCGCGGAACGTCTTCTGGCCCAGGCTGAGGTGGACCCGAAGTGCCGTGCCGAGAGCCTGAGCCTCGACGATTGGGGGCGCGTCTGTTCTACAGTACGGGCCGGCTCTACGCCTGTGGACGGTACCCTACCTACAGGCGCCGAGGCGGGTTCGTGGGGTAAGAGTGGCGCCGGACCGAGCCGTGGAAGCTAGGGCCTTCGCCAAGGTAAATCTCACCCTGGAGGTACTGGGCCGGCGGCCCGACGGTTACCACGAGGTGAGGACGGTTCTGCAGACGATAGACCTGGCGGACCGGCTTCATTTCAGCCCTGGCACGGAGATTCAGGTGGAGTGTTGCGAGCCGGGGTTGGATGGGGCAGGCAACCTGGTCTGGGAGGCGGCCCAGGCCCTGCGGGTGGCTGCGGGATGCCATCGTGGAGTGAGGATCGACCTGGATAAGAGCATACCCATAGCCATGGGTCTGGGCGGCGGGAGCAGCGACGCCGCAGCTACCCTGGAGGGCCTCAACAGCTTCTGGGAGCTGGGACTGGAAGACACGGAGCTTCGCTCTATAGCCGCTACGCTGGGAGCCGACGTGCCCTTCTTCCTCGCAGGAGGTACGGCCAAGGGTGAAGGCCGCGGTGATGTCATATCGGAGCTGCCCGCTATGCCCCAACGATGGATGGTGCTCGCATGTCCCCCAGTCCGGGCTGTGGAAGCGGGGATTTCGATGCCTCAAAAGACGGGCAGGGTCTATTCGTTGCTCAGCCAGGCGCATTACACCGACGGCAGCTACACCAGCGGACTGGCGGATGCCCTTGTTGGCGGCCGGTTCGCCCAAGAGCACCTGTTCAACGTCTTCGAAGCTGTGGCGCCTGGGTACCACCTGGACTACGAACGATTCCATGGGGAGTTCCTGGAAGTCCTGGGGGGAAGGACAGTCCACCTATCAGGCACCGGCCCCGCCCTCTACGCACTTGTGACGGACAAAGCTGAGGGGGATGAAGTATTGAAATCCTTGAAAAGTAGGGACCTCAGGGCCTATTGTGTAACCACAATGCAACCATCCCATCTTTCTGATAACACGCTGGAGACCCAGGGCAGTACTGGCGAAGGCTAACTCAGGAGCAGAATCAAGACCATGTTCTCTTTACCCACTATGACCATCAAGATCGGCTTAGACCCCAATATGTTCGAAATAGGCGGTTTGGTCCTCACCTGGCACGGGTTCTTGACCTTCATCGCCGTCGCCCTAGCCGTATTCCTCGTGGGCAGGTGGGCCAAGAAAGAGGGCATGGCGACCGACCCCGTCTATGCCGTAGCTACCTGGGCCATAATCGGCGGCATCGTAGGCACCAGGGTACTGCATGTTATCGACCTTTGGAACGACGTCTACCGTCACGATCTCCTCAGGATCTTCCAAATCTACGAGGGCGGCATCACCATCTACGGCGCCATCCTCGGTGGTTTTGTGGGCGCCGCCGGTTACATGCTGGTGAGGAACCACCCCCGCTTTCTTGGGCTGTGGAACAAGGTAATTGTGGGAGTATGGAACTATCTTTTTGTACGACTGTGGAAAAGCAATCTCTTCGCGATGGGCAACATAGAAAGGATTCCACTGCCGTCCATAGGACGCCTAGCCGACCTCACAACCCCCGCCATCCTCATAGCTATGGCGGTGGGCAGGATAGGGGACATCATCAACGGAGAGCATGTCGCCAAGGTCACCCAGCTGGCCTGGGGGTTCGTCTACACCCACCCCGAGAGCCCAAGCAATCAGCTACACCGGGCCACCCCCAGCCACCCCGCGGTTGCCTACGAGATGCTCTGGGTCCTGGCCGTCCTGGCGATTATCTGGCCCCTGAGAAACCGGCTGAGGCCCCCCGGGATGCTATTTGCCCTGTACCTAGCCCTCTACTCAGTGGGGAAATTCTTTGTCAGCTATCTGAGGGGCGGCGCGCCTCCCATGGATAAAGAGTGGTTCATAGGGATCACAGAGGCCCAGGTGGTGGCCATAATTGTGCTGGCGATAACGGTGCCCTTGCTGCTGCTCAAGGGCCAGCTCGTGAGGCCGGCCCCCGCTCGGCCCGCGGGCTCCCGCAGCAAGCGATAGGTAGCGGGCACTCCATTCGATCTCGCTGGTTGCCACAGAGACACTGAGAACTTTTCATTGGCTCTTCTCTGTGTCTCCGTGCCTCTGCGGCTAATGTGACCAGACTTATCGGAAGAGGGGCATTACTTTCTCGCTGAGGAGCCGCAGGGATGATGTAATACGCTCCCGGGACATGAGTCCACGGTGAGTCAGCATCAGGTTTCGGGCTCCCACGTCCCTCAACAGGGCTAGCTGCTCGCCCACCCTGCGAGGGGAGCCCACCAGGACCTCGTTGGCACTGGGATCGGGAACCGTTTTGTAGGCGGAGCGCGGAAGGGGCGGCGGCTGATCGGGGACGGGTTGGCCTTTAGGGTTCCATCGCTCTCGGAGGTCCACCATTCGCTCGTAGGCGCCGTGGAACGCGGGTAGAAATTCGTCCATGGCCTGGCCATCGGTCTCGGCCAGGTAAGTCTCGCGCCAGACCCAGCACTGGTCTAGGGCCGCCTCCACCTCTGGCTCCGAGAACCCGGCAGCCAGCATGGTGTCGCGATAGATCTGAAGGGACTGGCCAAGGGCCTCAGTTGAGCGGCCCCGGAGGAGCACCGGCCTGCCTATGGCCGCCATGGCCTTTACCGACTCCTCACCGATGTACGCCCTCGCCAATGGAGGGTGTGGCTTCTGATAGGGCCTGGGACGAACGGCCGGCAGGGAAACCCGCCAGAACTTTCCGTGGTAGTCCAGGTTCTCCGTCGTCCACGCCTTGACCAACAGGTCCTCCGCCTCATCCAGCAGCTCGGGACCCTCGTCCACGGTGGTGCCGAAGCCCAGGTACTCGTAGGCATTGTAGTTGGAGCCCCTCCCCGTTCCCACCACGACCCGCCCGCGGCTCAGGTTGTCCAGCAGGGCGATCTGGATAGCCAGCCGGACCGGGTTGTGCAGCGCCATCTCCAGTATCCCGAACCCCAGAAGTACGCGCTTGGTCCTGGCAGCTATTGCGCTGGCGAAGACCAGCGGATCCCCGTAGACCACCTCCCCCGTGAAGTGGTGTTCGGCCAGCCAGATGGCATCCAGGCCCAACTCCTCTACCAACTCCGCCTCGTACAGGCAGTCCTCGATCGCCTGGTAGTCACGCGAGGCGTCGAAATTCATCGGATAAAAGAAGTGGCCGAATCGCATGTACCCTCCTCCTGATCGCACCACCGCACTCTCAACGGCCCCATACCCACCCCTTGCAGGCAGGTGGAGAACCTCCCTACTCTACCCCAGCCACCCTTCCTCGGCAAGTCGGGGGCAATCCGGCCATTGACCCGAGCTCATATTGACTGAACTCCGTCGAGCGTGGATACTTCACTCCATATAAGGCAGTGTCTTCCAGGATTACCTATCGGACCGCACCGGGGGCGCGTCGTTGCCAAATCGCCCGGACGGTGGGGCCCCGAAGGGAGGGCGCCCGTGCAGGTTGGAGCCATCTTTCCCCAGACTGAGATCGGGGCCGACCCTCTAAATATCCGGGAGTACGTAAAGGCGGTGGAGGACCTGGGCTACTCCCATCTGTTCATCGCCGACCACGTCCTGGGAGGCGACCCCCGGTTCCATACAGAGCTGGGAGGGGCCCAGTATTCCCACAAGAGCTTGGTCCACGAATCCCTCACCCTGATGGGCTACATCGCCGCCATTACCACAAGGCTGCGGCTGGCCACCGGGATCCTTATCCTCCCTCAACGGCAGACGGCGCTGGTGGCGAAACAGGCGGCCGAGGTGGACGTGCTGTCCGGGGGTCGGCTACGCCTGGGAGTCGGCGTGGGCTGGAACGAGCTGGAGTTCGACGCCCTGGGCGAGGATTTCCACAACCGGGGCCTTCGGAGCGAGGAGCAAATAGAGGTGATGAGGGCCCTCTGGACCCAGGAAACGGTCAGCTACACGGGCCGCTGGCACCACATAACCGACGCGGGAATCAATCCATTGCCCGTGCAGCGACCCATTCCCGTCTGGATGGGCGCCGGCGGGCCGGTGGCCCCCCTGCCCAGTGACCGGGTGCTGCGCCGCATCGCCCGGATATCCGACGGCTGGTTCCCTAACGAGTTCTTTGGGTCCGATGCTCCCTGGCGGGACGCCATCGCCCGTCTCCACGGGTTCGCTCGAGAGGCTGGACGGGACCCGGCCTCCATCGGCATGGAGTGCCGGGTGAAAATATCCGGCCGGGATACCGAGGACTGGGACCGACAGGTCAGAGCCTGGCTGGACATTGGGGCCACGGGGCTCACGGTGGAAACGAGGCGAGGCGGGCTACGATCACTGAAGGAACATCTAGACCACCTCGAGCAGTTTAAGGAGTATTTCACCCAGAACGTGGGAACAATCAGTACATGAGACTTGACGGTAAAGTGGCCCTTATCAGTGGCGGGGCTCGGGGGCAGGGCGCCGCTGAGGCCAGGCTTTTCGCGCGGGAGGGGGCCAAGGTGGTCATCGGAGACATCCTGGACCAGGAAGGCACACAGGTCGCGGCGGAGGTCAGAGAGGCGGGAAGCGAAGCCCTGTTCGTGCACCTCGACGTGACCAGAGAAGCGGACTGGGGCCAGGCCATCGAGGCCGCCGTATCCACCTACGGCAAGCTCGACGTGCTGGTCAACAACGCTGGGATTTGGAGACGAGGCAAGGTAGAGGAGACCACCGTAGAGGTATGGGACCAGATCATGGATGTCAACGTCAAGGGCGTCTTCCTGGGGACCAAGCTGGCGATCCCCGAAATGCGAAAGGCCGGCGGGGGCTCCATCATCAACATCTCTTCGGCGGCCGGCCTGGTTGGGGACGCCAGAAGCGCCGCTTACAACACCTCAAAGGGGGCTGTCCGGCTGCTGACCAAGGGCACGGCAGTCCAGTACGGCATGGAGGGCATAAGGGCCAACTCAATACATCCGGGCACCATAGACACATCCATGCTGGACCAGGTGCGACCGGAGCCGGGGTCCCGTGCGGAAGCGGCGGCCAACACCCTCCTGGGGAGAATAGGAACCGCCGAAGACGTCGCCTACGCGGCCCTGTACCTGGCTTCCGACGAGTCCTCTTTCGTGACCGGGTCTGAGCTGGTCATAGACGGCGGGGTAACGGCCCGATAGCAGCCGACGCCTGGCACCCCTGACGGGACCACAGAGCCATACAAGGCAAAAGGAGGTTGCCATGCGCGGAGGAGACGGTGTCATTCTCGCCCTGGAGAAGGAGGGCGTCGAATACATAGCCGGGTTCTCCGGGGGAGGGCTGGCGCCCCTGTGGCCTGCTTTAAGGGCCTCGGAAACTATCCTGGCATTCTCCACACGCCATGAACGGCCAGGCGTGGATATCGCCGACGGCTATGCCCGGGCTACCGGCAAGGTAGGCGTGGCAATGACTGGCACCGGCCCCGGCGCCACCAACACGTTGACCGGAATAGCGGGCTGCTACGCCGATAACGTGCCCGTCCTGCTGCTCATGGGCCAGCATCCCCTGGGCAGCATGGGAAGGGAGATCCAGCAGGAGGTCCCGTCCAGCATTTTCGATGGCTTCGTCAAGTGGAAGGGGACCATGAGCCGGGTCGAGCAAATTCCCGAGGTCATCCGCCGGGCATTCACGGCCCTGCGCTCGGGCTCCCCCGGACCCGTGGTGCTGGAGATGCCCCAGGACGTGCTCTTGGCCGAAGCGCCGGCCGAGCAGCTCAACTACGAGCCCGTTGGCCCGGGACGGAAGGCCGCGGCAGACCCAAGGGACATCGATATGGCAGCCGACATACTGGTCCGGGCCAGCTTCCCCATCATGAACGTGGGCGGCGGGGTGCTCTCGGCCGACGCCTCCGAGGAGGCGAAAGAGTTAGCAGAGCTTCTCTCAATGCCCGTTGCCACCACGTTGGTGGGGAAAGGCGCCTTCCCCGAAGACCATCCCCTGTCCATGGGCGGGGGAGTGTATCCAAAGAGTCGCTACGCCTCGGGGACGGCGATCCACATCAACCGGAAGGCTGACGCGGTGCTGGCGGTAGGCAACTCCTTTCGATTGCCCAACGCCACCGACGGACGGCCCATCCCCACCGGGGTCAAGCTGGTCCACATCAACGCCGACCCGGAGGACCTGAACAAGATATACCGTGCGGACATCGCCATACTGGCCGACGCCAAGCTGGCTCTGCGAGACCTGATAAACGCGGTGCGTGAGCGCCTGGGGAAGGGCAAGGGCGGAATCAAGGAGGAGGTCACGGCGGAGATTCAGCAGGCCAAGGCCAGGTGGCTTGGCGAGTGGATGCCCACCCTCACGGACGACACCACGCCCATCAACGGCTACCGAGTAGTCCACGACCTGATGCAGGTGGTTGACCCGGATAGGACCATCGCCCTCCACGACGCGGGGGGCAGCCGCGGGTATCTCTCTCCCTTCTGGATTGCCACACGCCCACGCAACTACATCAGCATGGGCGGCATGGCCGCGATGGGATGGTCCATGGGTGCCGCCATCGGCGCCAAGCTAGGCCGGCCGGACCACCTGGTCGTCCATCTCCTGGGTGATTCCTCCTTTGGGATGACCGGAATGGAGATTGAGACGGCTGTCCGCATGAAGCTCCCGACACTAACCATCGTCGTTAACAACGGCGGCATCGGAGGAAGCCTGATGGGCATCGACAAGCCCGGCGCGCCGCCCCGCAGCGTGGTGGAGCTGGGCGGAGATTTCAGCGCCGTCGCCAGGGGCCTTGGTGCACATTCGGAACGAGTGGCGGAGCCCGGAGAGCTGGTACCAGCCTTCAAGCGTGCCATCGCCGCCACCGAGGAGGGCCAGGCCGCGCTGGTGGAGGTGATGATTAAACCTTTACCGACCCCGGAGCTTCCCGACACCTGGGGCCTGGGCGATCCCGTTATTTAGCCCAGAAACGACCCGGCCATAAGCCCCTTTGCCCTCACCTCAATCCTCTCCCACCTGGGGAGAGGAGCTTGTCATGTACCTTCCCCCTCGATGGGGGAAGGCTAGGATGGGGATGATTTCCCTCATCCTTCGGCTAGCTCAGGACAGGCTCTCAGTCCCGGACGATCCAGGGACAGGATGCTCCCCGAGTTCGAGAAGAGGAAGTCCCCGCGATCGGACCCCGGTAGGACTGGTTAGCGTGAGTGCATCCCTACGCCGTCTGGGACAACGGCTCCTGCGCTTGCCCCGTCCCGATCATGCTGTCCCGGGTGACCAGGGCCGCCAGCTCCCCTTCGCTCATTCCCTCCGTGCCCGCCGGCCGCAGGGGAAGGACGAGGTATCGGACCTCGGAGGTGGCGTCCACGACCCTGACCTCGATATCGTCGTCCAGTTTCAGCCCGAACTCCGTCAGCACGGCTCGGGGTTCCCTGGCCGCACGCGACCTGTAGGCCTCGCTCTTGTACCACTCCGGAGGCGGACCCAGCAAGGGAATGGGATAGCAGGAGCACAGGGTGCACACGACCACGTGGTGCACCGCCTCAGTGTTCTCCATCACCCGGAGGTCCTGGAGGCGCTTGAGGGGGATGCCCATCTCTCCTAGAGTCCCTTTGCCGTCCTTCAGGAGCCTCTGCTTGAAGTCAGGGTCCACCCAGGCCCTGGCGACTACCCGTGCCCCGATGGACGGATTCATCTCCTCGTTCTCCTTGAGGACGTCCAGGAGCTCCTGAGCCGATATGATTCCCTTGTCCATCATCAGATTGCACAGGGCGATGATGCGCTTCTCGTAGTAGGTCTCCTCGTGGTCCCCTAAGGGGATATGGAGCGCGTCGTGCTCAACCTCGACCATCATTGCCTCCCATATTTTAGCTTTAAGGTGGGTCCACCATGGGGTGAGACGCACCCTTCTTCCGGAAATCGAATTCGGCCACCAGCCTCCGGGTCTCGTCCGTATTAATTAGCCCTTTCTGGCGCAGCAAATTCTGGAGGGCGGAGGTGCGCTTATCATAGTAGCTCAGCTCGTGCTCCTCCCTGTCGATGGCCGGCCCCAAGGGTGCGACCGGCGAAACGGCTTCAAGCCAGTCCTCCCACACATCCACCAGCACCCGGTCATGGACTAGCTGCGGGTCCTCGTCGTACAGATGGGCCAGATGGAAGGATACGGAGTACAGGGGCAGCGGGGGTTCACCGGTGCCGCCATAAGCGAGGTCTCTGGGGTTCTCGGCCAGCCCGTGATAGTGGGCCACTACCCCCTTTTTGCCCCGGATAAAGAACGGCGTCCTGTTGCTCCCACCCGGCACCTCGTCCTTCACCCTAACCCTGTCGCCCACGCTATATTTGTGAGCCATACGAACGTCCTTTCAGTGTCTGGATACCTCACCGGCCCCTTAAGCACCAGCCGGCTCTAGTGGCCCCGACGGGAATGCACGGTGCTCAGCTGTCGGCGTCTATCAGAGCGGGCTTATGCTCCACCGCAACCCTTCTCCCCTTGAGGAGGTAAGTCAGCATCTCTCCCTTACCCTTCACCTCGATCACTCCCCGCTCCTCGAGCAGGAACCTGTCCCGCAGCCGCTCGTAGGTCGCAGGAGTCACCTGAATGGAGCCCCCAATCCCGTTGGACTCCATACGGCTCGCGGTGTTCACTGCGTCTCCCCACAGGTCGTATATGAACTTCTTGGTCCCAATTACCCCGGCTATGACCGGCCCGGTGTTGATACCTATTCGGATACTACAACTATGGCCCTGCTCCACATTGAAACGTTTTATCTGGTCCTGCATATCCAGCGCCATCTCCGCGATGGCGTCGGCGTGGTCCGGTCGCGGAGTCGGTAGACCACCCACAACCATGTATGCATCTCCGATGGTCTTGATCTTCTCCAGACCATGCTTCTCGCTCAGCCGATCAAATCCCGAGAATACCTGATTTAGCAGCTCCACAAGCTCCTTAGCGGGTATTCGGGCCGATAAGCCGGTGAAGTCAACCACGTCGGCAAATAGGACACTCACCTCTGCGAAGCTGTCGGCGATGGTGCTTTCGCCACGTTTTAGTCTCTCCGCTATCGGGACGGGCAGGATGTTGAGGAGCAGCCTCTCCGACTTCTCCCGCTCTGCCGTGATCTCCTCCAGGTACGCCTCTTCCCGTTTGTGGGCATCCTCCAGGCCGACCAGCATGCCGTTAATGGCGCCGCCCAGGTTAGACAACTCGTCGCTACCCTGGGTCGCGACCCTGGCCGACAGGTCGGTGGTGGACCTGATGCCGCTCACGTCCCTGTTGAGCCGGGACACTCGCGACACCACCAGCTTGTCCAGCAGGAAGGCGATGACAGCAACAAGCACCACGCCGACGGCCACCAACGCGATGAGCAGGTATGCAAGAGCATCGCGGCCACGAGCTATCACGTCCCGCGGCATGTCGACCCGGACCAGCAGTATGGGCATCCCGTAAATGTCCTCCACCAAGGTATATCCGCCCACGGAGTCGTCGCCTAGGGCACGCACCACCGTCGAGGCCTCCGACGAAAGGGAGGAGCGAGCCTCCAGAAAGTCCAGGGGCATCGCTTCGTTGCTGTAGCGATGAACGGTGAGAGACAGCAGCGTAAGGTTGCCCAGCCTGTCCACCTCCGCCGCATCCAGGTAGCGTCCCAGGATAAGCGAGCCCGCCCTGGGCCCCGTTCCTAGGCTGGACTGGATGTATTCGGAGACGACCAGCATCGGGCCCTCTTCAAGCAACAGCAACCCCCGTGGGCCCCTTCCCTGGTCTGGGTGGTTCAGCAGGGGACCTTCCGGCGTCAGATGCGTTAGCACGCTCTCCGGCACCGGAGTTTGTGCACCACTTTCCAGGTCGTACCCGCTGCCGAACACAATCTCCCCTGCGGAGTTAATGTACAGCACCAGGTTAAGACGTGCGTCTGAGAAAGTCTGGTCTGTGAGGTACAGACGGACGTACTCCTCGCTGGGCTCCAGTACGAAATCGTAGGTCACGTCCCATTGGGCGTAGTCTTCCGCAATCAGACTGGTCCCGTCCAGTCCGTTGATAAGAGCTGTTTGGAAACGCTGGACATCCTTGCGGACGTCCATATCCTCCACTTGCTCGAAGCTGTTTATCATGATGCTCCGGAGCGTTAAGTAGAGGATCGCGATCAGACCGATGAACGTCGCGGTAACGACGATTAGCGTCTTTTTTCGCAACGTGAGTGTCATCGGCTCAATTCTATCAACGCCATTCAGTCAGGTCAACGAGAAGCCCGCCCTCAGCATCGATCGGTGATCGGAGACTCCGCTGGATACGCTTGATGTAGGGATATGCCTGTGGTATCTTAGACTCAGAGTCGGGGCGTGGCGCAGCCCGGTAGCGCACCTGCATGGGGTGCAGGGGGCCCCCGGTTCAAATCCGGGCGCCCCGACCATTATTTATGTAAATCCGGGTCCGTCCCAGAGACCCCCAGAACGTTACGGCCTGTGGCCAAAGCGTTCGCCAGCCCCAGTATCGCAGATGCAAAGGTCCTTCCATGTTTAGCCTCGCAGTTCTAACAGTCAGTACATCGGGCTTTCACGGCCAGCGAGAGGACACCAGCGGCAAGGCTATCCAGGAGGTACTGGCCCCTCCTGGGTACGAGTGTGTCCGCTACGATGTGGTATCCGACGACCGAGAGATGATTACCGACAGGCTGACACGCTGGTCCGACCAGGACGGGGTTGACCTGATAGTAACCACCGGCGGAACGGGCGTGGCGCCTGGAGACATCACCCCCGAAGCCTGCCTGTCCGTGATAGAGCGGGAGGTGCCGGGTTTGCCGGAGGCCATGAGGTCAGGGACCGTGGGAACGACCCCCATGGCCATGTTGAGCCGTTCCGTAGCCGGAATCAGGGGGCGCACCCTGATCGTGACTTTACCCGGCAGCCCAAGGGGGGTCAGAGAGTGCCTGGAGGTAATACAGCCGGTCCTGCCCCATGCGCTGGAATTACTGAAGGGGGAGGCCCAGGGGCACGGCGGCCATTCCAAAGCGGCGGAGGATGCTGACCCGGCAGGAAGTACCCATCACACCTCGTAGGGAGCAACGGAGCAGCCGGCCCTTGCCGTGACCGCGGGCCATAGCGAACCGGACCACCATGGACATCCATATCCTCACCCTCTTCCCAGCCATGTTCCACGGGCCCTTTCAGGAGAGCGTCATCAAGCGCGCCGTCGAGAAAGAGCTGGTCCAGCTACAGATCAGGGACATCCGGGAATATACCCACGACGCCCACCGTACCGTTGACGACTACCAGTACGGAGGGGGACCCGGGATGGTGATGAAGCCGGAGCCGGTCTTCCAGGGCGTGGAGGATGCCCTGTCCAATTTCGTGGAGGCGGATCGAGGGGAGATTCCAGTTATACTCCTGTCACCCCAGGGCCGGGCGTTGGGCCAGGCAGCAGCCCAGGAGCTGGCCAGCAAACCGGGGATGGTGCTGATTTGCGGGCACTACGAGGGTGTAGACGAGCGCATTAGACAGAACCTGGCCACCGATGAGATAAGTATCGGGGACTACGTGCTCACCGGCGGTGAACTGGCGGCCATGGTCCTGGTGGATACGGTCGTGCGGCTGCTTCCAGGGGCGGTGGGGTCGCCCGAGAGCGTCGAGGGGGACTCCATAACCACCGGTCTTCTGCAGCACCCTATCTACACCCGGCCTCCGGTTTACCGCGACCACGAAGTCCCTCCCGTTCTCCTGGGCGGAAACCATGGAGAGATATCCAGGTGGCGCCGGCAGCAGGCCTTGCTAAGGACCCTGGAACGGCGTCCCGACCTGCTGAGCGCGGCCGAGCTTTCGGAGGCCGACCTGGAGTTCCTCAGGTCCCACGGTTATCACATTACATGATCACGCCGAGGCAGCTGATCAAAAGCCCTTGCCTAGGCATCCAGAGAAGTATAGAATGTTACAACGACAGGGATAAACAAGGAAAGGGATAGCCATGGACTCCAAGTCTATAGTGCCCGTAACCGCCAATCCCAAGGTCGAGGAGTTCGGTCCTGGCGATACCGTCCGGGTCAGCTTCCGGGTGAGGGAAGGCGAGCGTGAGCGTGTCCAGAACTTCCAGGGGGTAGTGATAAGCAGGAGGCGAGGAGGGCCCGGCTCCAACTTTACCGTCAGGCGAGTCACCTATAGCATAGGTGTCGAGCGGACCTTCCCCCTTTATTCACCCCTTTTGGAGGCGGTAGAGGTGGTGCGTCGAGGGGCGGTTCGCCGGGCCAAGCTATACTATCTTCGCAGCCTCTCGGGCAGGGCGGCCCGTATCAAGGAAAAGCGCCTTCCCCGGAAAGAGACCCGGCAAACAGGGCAGTAAGGGACTCTTCTCAAGTCTGTACGCCATCGGCCAGTGCTAAGCTATGCGGAAGTAGCCGTTGACGCGCCTGTCGGCTACGACAGGACCCTGTCCTACAGAATACCTCCCCACATCGAGCTTGAGCCGGGCCAGATGGTACTGGTCCCCCTGGGGCCCAGGCCCGTCCAGGGAATAGTCTACGAGCTCACAGAGCACCCCCGGGTGGAAGTCACCAGGGACCTGCTGGCGCCAGTGGAGCCCTCACCCCTCATAGCACCCCTGGGCCTGGAGCTGTCCCGGTGGATCAGCCGTTACTACATGTCACCCCTGTTCGACGCCGCGTCCCTGATGCTGCCTCCCGGTTTTCAGAGCCGGATACGGCCCTACATCCGCGTTTCCCCACAGCACGGTTCGCCCTCGCCCCCCGTAACACCCACCGGCCAGGCAGCTCTAGACTACCTTTCGGAGCGAGGCGGTGCCAGCGAGCGGGACATAGAGAGGGTCCTGGGAAGGGATGGGCCGAGGGATCTTCGATACCTGCTGAGGCGGGGGATACTGCAGCGCCGCTGGGAGCTACGCCGTCCCAGGGCATTCCACAGGTATGACTGCTACGTTCGTCCCACGATGACCAACGGACAGGACGGCATACCATCGGATCTCCCCGGTGAACGCGCCCCCAGGCAGGCTGCCCTGTACGGTGCTCTGGCCCGTGCGCGTGAGCCGATGCCCCTCGCCACCGCCCGCAAAGAGTATGGTCCAGGCGCCGTGGATGGACTGGTTGCGAAGGGGCTGCTGGCCCTGGAGTGGGTCAGGGTCGACAGGGGGCCAGCACTGCAAAGCCAGGTGGAGGTAACCCGGGAAGACCCCTTGGTCCTCACGCCGGAACAGGAGCGGAGCCTGGCAGCAATCTCCGCCGCTCTCGATGAAGGCCGCGGATCCAGCGTCCCCTTCCTCCTTCATGGGGTTACCGGTAGCGGCAAGACAGAGGTATACCTTCGCGCCCTGGAACGATGCGTACAGATGGGTAATAAGGGCATCTATCTGGTGCCCGAGATATCTCTGACGCCCCAGACGGTACACCGTCTAAACGCCAGGTTCCCCGGAAGGGTGGCGGTGCATCACAGCGGCCTCACCGCTGGAGAGGCCTTCGACCAGTGGTGGAGGATACGGGACGGGGAGTACGACGTTGTCGTGGGACCCCGCAGCGCCCTGTTTGCCCCCCTGCCGGACCTGGGCCTGATAGTCATTGACGAGGAGCACGAGTGGACATACAAGCAGCAAGATGCCAGCCCTCGCTACCATGCCCGAGAGGTGGCTCTACGTCTAGCCAAGGACGCCGGGGCCGTGGTGGTCATGGGCAGCGCTACGCCCGACGTGGAGACCTACCAGCGGGCCACACGGGCCCAGTTCCGCCTTCTGGAGCTGCCCAGGAGAATCGCGCCAATGAGGACCCTTTCCGAACACCCCTCTAACCTGGCAAGCGTAGAGGTCTGCGACATGAGGACAGAGCTGAGGGAGGGAAACAGGAGCATCTTCAGCCGGTCCCTCGCCACGGCCCTCAATCAGTGTATAGACAGGGACAACCAGGCCATCCTCTTCCTCAATCGCAGAGGTGCCGCCACGGTCGTGCAGTGCCGGGACTGTGGTTGGGCATTGAAGTGCCGGCGTTGCACTGTAACCCTGACCTACCACTCATCGGACAGGCAGCTGCGCTGTCACCTCTGCAACCATCGGGCCCGGCCTCCCAAGGCTTGCCCCAAATGCCGGAGCCCCCGCATCAGATATCTGGGGATGGGGACCCAGCGGGTGGTCGAGGAGCTAACACGACTGATGCCCGGCGTGTCCTCCCTGAGATGGGATGGAGACACGGCCCGCGGACCAAATGGCCACGAGAGAATCATGGAGCGCTTCCTCCGAGGAGACGCCCGGGTGCTGATAGGCACCCAGATGGTCGCCAAGGGGCTCCACATGCCGAACGTGAGCCTGGTGGGCGTGATCCTGGCCGACATAGGGCTGAACCTGCCCGACTTTCGTGCCGGCGAGCGCGCATTTCAGCTCCTCTCCCAGGTGGCGGGTCGGGCGGGAAGGGGACCGACCCCGGGCAAGGTGATCATTCAAACCTACGTGCCAACCAGCTACGCCATCGAGGCCGCCGCCCGCCAGGATTACGCCATGTTCCACGGCAGAGAGATACACTATAGGCGCCTGCTGCGAAATCCGCCCTTCAATCGCCTCGTTCGTCTGCTCTATTCCCACATGAACGCCTCAGCCTGTCAGAGGGATGCCGAAAAGATGGCTCGAACGCTGCGCCACAGGGTCGACACCTGGGGCCTGGCCGACGTGGAGATCGTGGGGCCGGCACCCGCCTTTCCGCAGCGCGTTCGGGGCAAATACCGATGGCACATCTTGCTCCGCGGCAGCGACCTGCACACATTTCTAGAGGGTGTCAGTGTCCCTCAGGACTGCGTGGTGGACGTAGACCCAGTCTCGGTCCTATAAGCCTAACTCCCAGTTGCCTCAGCCCCGAATCCTTTACATGTCGCGCGCCCTATGACTATAATCAAAGCACCAGGGGTAAAGTCGTTAGGCACATAGCGCCTCGAATCGGCCCGAGAGGATAAAGAGAGTGTCTGTTCTCCCCATGCGCCTCGTTCCCGATCCCATGCTCAGGCAGAGGGCCAAACGGGTTGGTGCCGTTAACGCCTCCCTTCAAAGGTTGATAGACGACATGATAGAGACGATGCACGATTCGTATGGAGTCGGTCTCGCCGCAAACCAGGTGGGTGTTTTACAGCGCGTCATCGTCCTTCAGCTACCCGAGGATGAGGAACCGAGGGTATTCATCAACCCTGAGATAGTGCGCCGTGAGGGTGAACGAGAGGTGGAGGAGGGGTGTTTGAGTATACCAGGGTATCGTGGCCTCGTCCGGCGCTCGGTCAAGGTGCGGGCCAAGGGCCTGGACCGCCGGGGCAAGCCGGTGCGCGTCAAGGGAGAAGAGCTGCTGGCCCAGGCCCTGGAGCATGAAATCGACCACCTCGATGGTGTCCTTTACATCGACCGCTTGGTGGATAGGGACAAACTGTGGAAAGAAGAGCCCGAAGAGGAGAGCGAGCAACAACCTGAAGAGACACCCGTTGAGGCTGGGTATACCGGATAGAGATGGGAGGCGCGGCCGGCGGATGCTTCAGGTCGGCCGGCAGCTCCCGGCCACCGCACCACGCTTGTGAAGACAAGTCTACCCTCTGAGATTCTCACCATTCTTAGTGAGCTAAAGTCGTATTTCCTGGGGCGTTCTGTGCCGGCTTTCCTAGTGGGCGGTTACCTCAGGGACGCGCTGCGAAACGTACCGACCAGGGACATAGACATAGCCGTCCAGGGCAACGCCCGTTCGCTTGCGGAAGGGCTGGGCAACCTGTTCGGCGGGTCGGTGGTCCCCCTAGGGCGTGCCAACGGGGTGCCACCTTCCGGGGCTCAGGCGCCGAGGGTCTGCCGGGTGGTTGTCCCCTCTGCCGAAGATGGAAAGTGGACGGTAGACCTGGCTGAAATAGGGGACGGCATTCAGGAGGACCTGCCCAGACGTGATTTTAGCGTGGACGCGATGGCCCTCGCCGTAGACGACTGGGCTACGCCCGGATGGGAGAGCCGGCTCCTGGACCCTTTTGGAGGCAGGAGGGACCTGGAAGGCCGCACCATCCGGGCCATCGGACCATCGATATTCCAGGATGACCCCGTCCGCCTGCTGCGGGCCGTGCGTCTGGCTGCCACTTTGGGGTTTCGCATCGAATCCGCCACCGCCGGGCTTATCTCCCAGCAGGCGCACCTCATATCCTCAACGGCAGCCGAGCGTGTGCGGGACGAGTTCCTGGGCCTGCTGTCCCTAGATGGCGCCAATAATCACCTGGAACTGCTAGACAGGCTGAGGCTCCTCTGCTGTATAATTCCTGAGCTTGGCATTACAAAAGGGGTCGAACAGCCCAAGGAACACTACTGGGATGTCTTCGGACACTCCATCCACACGGTAGAGGCCGTGGAGCGGATCACCACCCGGGCCAACAGGGACCTGGTTTCCCTGATCGTACCCTGGACCGAGGACACGGAGGAGCACTTCTCCCAAGAGGTATGCGACGGGCACACTCGACGTACCGTTCTGAAGCTGGGCGGTCTCCTCCACGATATAGCCAAGCCTCAGTCCAAGATGGTGGATGCTGGGGGCCGGACCCGCTTTCTGGGCCATCATACCCTTGGCGCCTCCATGTGTGGAGACATATTAGGCCGGCTGCGTTTGAGCAACCGGGGAGTGGAAATGATTCACGGGATGGTGGAAAACCACCTTCGACCCCTCCAGATGAGCCATGGGGCGGACTTGCCCACTCCCAGGGCGGTCTACCGGTACTTCAGGGACGTGGGGGACGTGGCGGTTGACACCCTTTACCTGAGCCTGGGCGACCACCTCGCCGCAAGGGGACCCGAACTGGATATGGGCGGATGGTACCGCCACATCACGATCGTCGCCCACGTACTCGAGGTCGGAACCCAGGAGCAGGGCCCGGTGAGGATGCCCAGGTTGATCACCGGTCATGACCTGATGGGGGAGTTGAAGCTGTCCCCCGGCCCCCTTATAGGCGATCTGCTGGAGGGGGTGCGGGACGCACAGGCTGCGGGCGAGGTGGATACCCTTAAGGACGCACTGGACTGGGCCCGGCGGCGACTCCGTGCCATGGAGACTGCCAGCCCAAGCGCGACGAGCGGGGGAGCTTAGGAGAGGGTGCTGCGCAGGAGAGGCTTCAGGGTATTTATACTGATCGCGGTCATCGTCGCGCTGTCTCTGGCGGCCTTGAGCTTCCGCGATGTACACATTCCCTTGATCGACCTCGATAGGACCGGCTCCGGTCCCTTGGGCCTGACCCTGGGTCTGGACCTTAAAGGTGGCAGCCACCTGATGTATCAGGCGAACCTCCCGGACCAGGTACAGGTAACGTTCGAGGATGAGGTACTGGAGTCCGACCTCCGCACCCTGTTGGACGAACGCGACCAGAGGAGCGCCACCATCGCCAAGAGGCGGTTCTCCGTCGCCGGCATCTCTTTCCTCGATGCGGAGCTAGCGCGACTGCGCCAAGACCTCGACAGTGTGGCCCCCGTAAACACCTTCGGGACCGGAGACAGGGCAGTGACCGTTACCTTTCTACGTGCCCCCGGCCTGGACGAACTGCACAGGGCGCTGGAGAGGGCGGGATACCCCGATGCTACCGTAGTGAGTGGAGACGATAGGGCTTTGACCATCGCCCCGCTGCTCCTGGAGGAGGCGTCGCAGGACCGACTTCGCACGGCTTTAGAGGACCTGTCTCCCCTCCAGTCCCTGGACATCGACGATGGAACACTTGATGTAACGTTCCGGGATGCTCTGGATGAGGAAGAGCTGCGCGTCGTTCTGGGGGACGCCGGCCACGATGAGGCCACCATAGAGAGTCCTTCCCAGACGAGCTACACCATCGGGGAGCTGACATTGGATGACTTGGCGGCGGCGGAACTCCGTACGGTGATGGCAGGCCGCCTGGCTCCCATCGGGGTCGGAGGCTATTTGCCTACCATAAACGAGCCCAAACCCGACGATATGAAGGGTGTGGTGGACATCATTCAACGGCGGATCAACGCGCTGGGTACCACCGAGCCCATAATTCAGACCCTGGGTGAGGACCGTATAATCGTCCAGCTGCCGGGCATCGGGGGCTCCGCCATTGACGTCGCGTTCCAGAGCATACCCAGCATGCTATTCGAGATAGTGAACGCCTTGGAGGGGATGGGATACACGGGCTCCGCCCCTTCGCCGGCTGGCGGGACCAGCTACATCATACGGACGAACGCGGCCGTGGCGCAGGAAGACGTGGCCGCGCTTGGGGACCTGGTGGAACGCCTGGCGCCGGGCACCGAGTTCGAAGCCAGCGAAGGGGACCCCCAGGCCATTACGGTTATTTTCCCACCCCCGCCAAGCGAATCGAGGCTGGCCGAGTTGATCACGGAGCTCGGCCACTCCGATTTCACAGTACAGGATAGGGGCGGAGGCAGCTTTATCATCCGCGCCGACGACGCCGTGACTACGGAAGTCCGGGACGAGATTCAGGACGCTCTGGAGGCCGAGATAGGGGAGATCGTCGTCTTCCAGGCCACGGGGGGTATCGAGGAAGCCAAGCAACTGATAGGACAGACTGCGGAGCTGGTGTTCAAGGAACGGGAATGTCTTGTGACCCTGGCGGAGGTGCAAATCAATCCCGGCGCGTGTAGGCCGATCGAGTTGGGTGGAGATGGACGGTATGTGGACAAGGACCTGGGGCTCACGGGGCGGGACCTGGCCAGGGCATTCCCGGGCAGTGACCCCACCACCAACGAGCATGAGGTCGTCCTTCACTTCCGCGGCCGGGGCGCCGCAATCTGGAGCGACGTCACCAGGCGCCTGGTGGGCGACCAGCTAAAGAGGATCGCCATCTTCCTCGATGACCGACAGATCACCGCGCCGGTGGTGAGCGGCCACAGCCCCGACGGCCGCACCAGGATCACGGGCCGCTTTACCAGGGAGGAGGCCCGCACACTGGCCATACAGCTGGAGTCTGGGCGCCTGCCCGTGCCCCTGTCCCTCATCCGGGAGGGGACGGTGGACGCCCTTCTTGGCGCCGACTCTCTGCGCAAGAGCCTGATCGCGGGACTCGTGGGCCTGGGGCTGGTGCTGGTGTTCATGGTGGCTTACTATCGCGCGGCCGGGCTCGTGGCGGGGGCCTCGCTGCTTATATACGGCGTCATAGTCCTGGCCATATTTAAGATGATACCAATCACCCTTACCCTCTCGGGCATCGCCGGAATTGTCCTGTCCATCGGGTTTGCCGTGGACGCCAATATCCTTATATTCGAGCGGATGAAGGAGGAGCTGAGGACCGGTCGCAGCCTGACCTCCTCCATGGAAGTGGGGTTCCGCCGGGCTTGGGTGGCCATCCGGGACAGCAACGTCTCCACCATCATCACGGGCCTCATCCTCTTCCTGTTCGGGTCCAGGCTGGGAGGGGGGACTCCCGTAGTGACCGGATTCGCCGTTACCCTGCTGATAGGGGTGATTGTTAGCATGTTTACCGCCATTATGGTGAGCCGTAACTTGCTCCAAATCCTCGCCCTCACTCCCTTTGGCAGGAGGATGGACCTGTTTACGCCAGAGCCCAAGAGGCAACCGGTAGGAGTAGCCGGGGGAGAGAAGTAAACTTGGACATTGTGGGAAAAAGGCGTTGGTTCTTTCTCATCTCGGCGTTAATTATCCTTCCGGGGCTTATCTCCTTGATGATACCCCCGGCCCTAAAGCCAGGCATCGACTTCACCAGTGGGTCTGCGCTGAATATAACCTTCGCCGAGGCGGGCCTGCAAGAAGAGATAAACGAGGACGATATCAGGGCCGTGCTCACCGGCCTGGGCCATCCCGAGGCGCTGATACAGAAGACCGGAGCCCGGTCCGTCTTCATACGCACCGACGTGTTGGAGCCGGAGGTGGACGCGACCGACGGCACCATCACTTCCGAGATAGCCATCGTCGAGGAGGCTTTGGCCGCAGATATAGCCCCAATTGAGCTCAGGGAGTTCGACAGCGTATCCTCCATCATAGCCAGTGAGACGGTCACCTACGCCATTGTAGTCGTCATCCTGGCGGCCATAGGGATCCTCGTGTACGTAACCTGGGCGTTTCGAGCGATACCCAACTCCTTTCGCTACGGCGTCTCCGCCATCGTCGCCCTCGTCCACGACATGGCCCTCATCATCGGGGTCTTCTCTATTCTGGGCAAGGTAATAAACCTGGAAGTAAACGCCATGTTTATCGTGGGGCTGCTGACCGTGCTGGGGTACAGTGTGAACGACACCATCGTCGTCTTCGACCGTATCAGGGAGAACGTGGCCCGAAACATAGACCGGCCCCTGCCCGGAGTTATAAATACCAGCATCATGGAGACCCTGGCACGTTCCCTAAACACCAGCCTCACCACGCTTTTTGTCCTGCTGGCGCTGCTCCTGTTCGGCGGTCCAACCATCCGGGGCCTCCTGTTGGTGCTGGCCATAGGGGTGGTAGTGGGCACCTACAGCTCCGTGGGTGTAGCCAGCCAGTTCCTGGTGATGTGGGACCTTGGCGAGATACGCAGGGCGCTGCGCTTTCCCAGGCGGGCGCCGGCAAGTGGCGCCCCCGGGGGCTAGCGTAGCAGTCACAGCCCTAGCTTGACCCGACTGCCAGGCGCCGGCCCTTGCTGCGGCGTACGAGGGTGGGCTTATAAATCCACTGTAACGTGATTCGCCAGCACACTCACCGAAAGGGGGACCCATGAGGCTCGGAGCCCACGTGTCCACCGCGGGAGGCCTGGTTAAAGCCATTGACCGCGGCGTGGAGTTGGGTTGTGAGGCCATACAGATATTCGGCTCCTCGCCCCAGAGCTGGGCCTTCAAGCCCGTCCCCGAGGCCTTGGCCAGCGACTTTAGGGAGAAGTCGACGGCGGCGGGCATCACCCCCATCTACTTCCACGCTATCTACCTCATCAATCTGGGCACGCCCAACCCGGCCTTGCTGGAGAAGGGTATCGAGTCTCTTATCAACTGCATGGCCCTGGCCGCCGAAGTCGGGGCCAGCGGGGTGGTTCTGCACCCGGGAAGCCACAAGGGCGCCGGCTATGAGGCTATTTTTAGACAGACGGTGTCCAGTCTGGAGCGGGTCCTGGAGAGCTCCCCCGAAGGCCCCTGGCTCACCCTGGAAAACACGGCCGGCATGGGACAGCACATCGGGGCAAAGCTGGAGGAGCTGGGCCGGATTATCGCTGCGGTGGACCAGGTCCACAGGGGAAGGCTCAAGGTGTGTCTGGACACCCAGCACTCCTACGCCGCCGGGTACGATGTGGCCACCAAGGATGGCCTGGACGCCATGCTAGCGGAGTTTGACGAGAGCATCGGGCTGGAAAACCTGGTGGCCGTGCACGCCAATGACTCCAAGTACGCCCTTGGAGGAGGCGTGGACCGCCACGAGAACATCGGCCAGGGATACATCGGCATGAGCGGTTTCGAGAACATCATGGGTAACCCGGCCTTCCGGGAACTGCCCTTCTTCCTGGAGGTGCCCGGCGCCGAGAACAAGGGCCCCGATAAGGAGAACCTGGACATATTGAAAGACATCCGTGCCCGGGTGGCATCCTGACCCCAATGCACCTGAGCCGCGAGGAGTTCGAGAGATTGGTCCGCCAGGCGCTGGAGGAATTGCCGCAAGGGGTTAAACGCTCCATGGAAAATGTGGCCATTCTGGTGGAGGACTGGCCCAGCGCTGAGGAGCTGGATGAGGCTGGAGTCACGGGACGGGGCCAGCTGTTCGGGCTGTACACCGGCGTACCGTTAGGGGAGCGAGACGGCGGGCTGCCTCTTCTGCCGGACACCATAACTCTGTTCCAGCGGGCCATCGAATCGGCCTCCTCCTCCCGCGAGGACGTGGTCCGCGAGATAAGGGTCACGGTACTACACGAGGTGGGGCACTACCTGGGCATGAGCGAGGAGGACCTGGAGCGGCTGGGATACGGGTAGGCTTGGCCCGAGGCTACGTCAGCCCGACGAGGCGCGATTGACACCCCACGCCTTTGGTGGCAGAATAGTCACCGCCGTAGGCCACTATGCCGGTCTACCTGCATACGCATTCACTCAACCCTAGAACGAATGGGAGGTCAGATGGCTGACGTAAAGATAACGGTCCGGACGA
Source organism: Dehalococcoidia bacterium (assembly GCA_965247295.1). Classification (GTDB taxonomy): domain Bacteria; phylum Chloroflexota; class Dehalococcoidia; order Lucifugimonadales; family JAGWBF01; genus CBDFGQ01. The sequence continues at coordinate 490,646 of CBDFGQ010000006.1, read as the reverse complement.
ACGGCCCATACAGGGTGGAGGGACCCATGACCATGGTGGACCACGAGGGCAACGAGTTCAAGCTGCCCGAGGGCCAGTGGGTATCCCTGTGCCGCTGCGGCATGTCCGACAACAAGCCCTTCTGCGACAGCGCACACCGCAACAAGACTCCTACCTTCGACGCGCCGACCATGGCGTCCTAGAAATACAGTATCAATCCGGGCCGCTTCAACGGGGGCGGAAGATACCCTTGACCTTGCGGACCGACTCTATCCGCTCCACCGCAAGCCGGTCGGCCGCCTGGGATGTCGGAATCTCCTCCGTGGAAGCGGTGTGTAGCACCCGCTCCAGGGTCTCGTAGATGCGCTCGGTCATCTGCGTGGCACGTTCCACACTGTAGCTTCCGTTCATCTCGCATGAGACGTTGATAATTCCACCCGCGTTTATGATGTAGTCAGGGGCGTATAATATGCCCTTCCGGTTGAGCGTATAGCCGTCCTCGTCCTCTAGGAGCTGATTATTGGCCCCGCCCGCCACGATGCGGCACTTCAGGCGAGGGATGGTGCGGCGGTTCAGGACCCCTCCCAAGGCGCAGGGAGAGAAGATGTCGCAGGGAACGTCGTAGATCTCCTCGGTGCCCACTACCTTGGCACCCAGCTTGCGGGCCACCTCCAGCGCACCCTCGTATACGTCGGTGGCCACGATGGTCACGCCCTCCTTGGCCAGGTGCTGGGCCGTATGATAGGCCACCTTTCCAAAGCCCTGCACGGCCACGGTCCTGCCCGAGAGGGAGTCGGACCCCCACACGGCCTTAGCGCAGGCTTTCATCCCCATGTACACCCCCAGCCCGGTGAGCAGTGAAGTCTCACCACTACCCCCCATGGAGGTGGGCAGACCCGTCACGTGCCTGGTCTCCATCGCGATGTACTCCAGGTCCCGCATCGTAGAGCCCACGTCGGTGGTGGTGATGTACCGGCCGCCGAGGGCATCCACGTGGCGGGCGTAGGCGCGCAGCATCGCCTCGGTCTTGTCCTTATGGGGGTCAGCCATGATGACGGCCTTGCCCCCGCCCAGGGGCAGGCCCGCCGCCGCCGACTTGTAGGTCATGGCCTTCGAGAGGCGAAGCGCATCCAACATGGCCTCCTCCTCTGTCTTATGGGGCCATATCCGCAGCCCTCCCATGGCGGGGCCCAGGGTGGTGTCGTGGATGGCGATGAAGGCCCGCAGGCCCGCCGCGGGCTCCGAGCAGGCCACGATCTGCTCGTGGCCGTGCGTTCCCATGTAGCTGAGGATGTCCACCTGCGTGTCCCGCCTTCCCCCAAAATATAACCCCGCCCTATGCCTGAGTTACGTTAGGGCGGGGCCGTAGTCGTGGGCCTGGAGTACGCGACGTTCACACCTCACATTGTACCATCGGGGGACCCGCCAGGGTAACTGAAGAGGCTCTAATCGGATGTACGCGAAGGCGGTATGGTGAGCTCCAGCGCCTGGCCGTTCAAGGTGACGGAGTCCTCGAACCGCACCGGGGCCGTCATGGAGCCTCTGAGCTGCTGCTCTTTTCTAAGTGGTCAAGTAATCCTGGCAGGGGGCTGTGCTTGCGGTGGTCCTCCGCTACCGCCTCCTGATATTCTTCAACTAACCTTTTACACATCGCCAACAGCCCGAGGTTTCCATCGAAGATACAAAATACTAACTTCTCCATGGAATCTCTTGAGAGCTTCAACGCTTGGTCATAACCGCCATGTTCCCGCTTGAAATACACATCACCGTTTTGAATTATGGCGCCGAACTCGTCTTCATGTCCCTTGCGCGAGTTCGTGTACTTCCACTGGTCAAAAGGGGGATGGAGTGCGTTCAAAGCGTCCACCAGGTCTCGGAGTTCGGTTTGGCTATAGATTTGCATATCGTCTCCTTTGAGCAGTCCCGTGTTAGAAGCGCTGGAGCAAGTTCTTGTTCACCCCGTACGAGGAGCTCGGATATTTGCTGTCGAGTGTACGGAGACGCTTTGCGGGTAACGTCCGACCCCAAAAATGCATATTAGCGCGACCTAAAACAGGTCCCCTATCTCCTCCTTCAGGGATCGTTGCGGCCCGGCGCCATCTTCTGCTCGCCTGGGAAGGGGGGTGCTCAACTCGGAGTAGAACCTGGGCGAGCCGTACTCCCTGGTGTGGACCACCACGGGCATGGGCACTGCATGGCCGAAGATGAGAGCCTGTTGCCTGGACTCCAGCCGGGCCAGGACCGCCCTCAGCTCTCGGCTGCCCGGTGCTCCGCCCAGGACCGCGTCTATGTCCCTGTCGTCGTCCAGCAGGCAGGTAAGCCTGGTGCCCACCTGGCTCATCACCTCCGAGTCTATGGCGCCGGGCCGCTGGTCGATCACCATGAGGGTCACGTTGTACTTGCGCATCTCCCGGGCGATGGTCCCGAAGATGGTCTGGGAGGCCACCGAGGGGCTGAGAAACTTGTGGGACTCCTCGATGGTAATCACCAGGGGCCGGGGCTCCACCCCTTCACCACCCTCCGACTCCTCCTTGCGCCGCACGTACCGCTCGTGGATGCGCCTGGTGAGGAGGTTGGACACCAGGATATAGGCGTTGAGGTCGTTGCCGTACCGGCCGAACTCCAGCACCACGTGCATCCCCCGGTCGAGGTGCTCCAGGATGCGCTGCACCGAGTCGTACTGGACACTGGGGCTCAGGAAGCCGTATCTCTTGAAGCGGGAGAGCCTGTTGTGCAGGGCTGCCAGGGCCTGGGGTTGCACGCCAATTTGGGATGCCTGGTCGAACACCGCATCCCTTCCCTCCAGGGAAAGGAACTCCTCCAGCCACCGCCTGGCTCCAAGGCGTCGCTCCAGGCTGTGTGCCGCGTCGGTGGCGGCGGAGGAAAGGCCCAGGTTCTCTTGAAGCACCTCGACGTCTTCTGGCCCTATCTCGTCGTAGCCGATGCGAACCACCTCGTCGGGGGAGAGTCCCCTGCGGCGTGAGCTCTCCTCGTCCAGAGAGAATACGGCAACCTTGGAAGGGAAAAGCTGTTTCAGCCCTTTGACGACAGTACCCCCTTCTCTGCGGCCTTGCCAACCATACTCGCTGTGCATATCGAAGATGAGGCTTGAGGCCAAGTCGCTCTGGATGATGCCGACGAGGAGCAGGCGGGTGAGGAAGGTCTTGCCCGTGCCGGTCTTGCCGAAGACCCCAATGGAACGCTCGGTCAGAGCCTTCAGGTCCAGGCACACCTTGGCCTCCATGTCCAGCGGGTTGCCGATCCAGAAGTGGCGCTCGTCCTCGCCGCCGAACACCAGGCCAACGTCCCGCTCCGATGCGGCGTACACGCTGGAGAAGTGGGCGGGCACGGTCTTGGCGGGCGAGGGTCCCGAGGAATCTCCCATCACGGCCGGCATTGTCAGGGCCGGAAGCACCGAGATGGTGCCGTAAGCCATGGTGCCGGCGACCACCTGTGCGACGAAGGGGTCGCTGACGTCGGGAGGGTTGTACCTAAGACTTGTGTCCGAAGTTCCGAGGGCCACGTCGGTGACGACGCCGAAAAAACGCAACCTCTCCCCATGGACGGTCACGAAGGTGCCAACCTTGATGTCCTCAACGGAGGTAGTGGGGTCGAGGCGTATCTCCACACCCCGGGTCAGAGACCCATCCACCACGGCGCCCAGCAGCTTGCCATTAGATTCGCGTGAAGTCAGTCCGCCGGCCATGGGGAAAGCCTCCTCAGAATAGAGTTTAGCCGTGACACGTCTTCCGCGAGCTGGCCAGCCAGCTCCCTGGCCGCCCGCACCAGGAAGTCACGGGAGTCCTCTACCTGAGCGCTGGCGTGACGGAGGCAAGCGGCGATGACCTCGTCGGCCATACCCCGACCCGCGGGAAAGGAGTTGACCAGCAGGTTCAGGTAGTCCAGCGAACGGGTGAACTGTTCCGTTTCCTCTGGGGTGCAGCTATAGACAAAGGCGTGGATCCGGGGAGGCTGGCCGGGCAGGTACTGGTGCACGTTGGCCCCGTCGCCGTGCCCGACGATGAGGGCGTCCAAACGGGTGGACATCAGGCGCGCCAGCTGTGGGTTGCTGCGGTAAATATCCTCTTCCCTGTCCTCTTCCTGGCCCCTGGCGACGATGGGCCGGCTGGGGTCGAGGGGCTCGGTCCGTATGCCGTACACGACGGCGTAGATACCCTGACTCCCGTCCTCTCCCCCGGTGGGAGACGGGTTGCCCGAGGCCGGGGTGAGGGTGCGGACGAATGCTCCCAGGGGTGGCGAACTGTATAAGACATAGCACTGGGCCGTGAACCGGTCCGACGCGGACTCCACCACCTCGCCGATGCGCTCGAGGGCCGTCCCGTCCTCCGTGGACCCCTCTTGCATCACAGCCATCGCACCCGTTTGGAGAGGTTCTTCTCCGACGTGTATACGGGCAGGCGGTTACGGGCCAGCGTATCCGCCACCAGCCCATTGAAGCTCTCCCTGTCGGGCCCGGTGAGCACAGCTTGCTCGTGGGCTTCGGAGATCGCGGTGGGGTATCCCCTCCCTCGGATACACTGGTCCATAATCAGGGCGTGGCCCAGTGCCAGGGCCCCACCATCCATAGCGACCCATTCCGGCATCTCTACCCGAGCTATCTCCTCTCCCGTGTTCATGTAGTAGAAATGCACCCTGTGGGGACCGTAGAAATCCCTGGAGACGGACGAGTTGGTGATGTAAAGGTCGGAGCGCTCGCCCGGGGCCAGCAGCTCCCCAAACAGGTGTCGGTCCATAATACCGCTCAGCATGTCGCATGGGGCCAGGCTGGAGCGGTATCCGCTACAGACCTGGCGGCACTCCTCCCCGTCGTTGGGGCACAGGTAGAGGCGAAGCAAGTTCACCACCTCCCTGCTCTGGGGAAGGCTTATGTAGGATGCGACCACCAACCTCCGCAGTAGGGACAGCTCCCGGAGCTGGTCCAGACTGGGGATGAGTCCGCGAGAAACCATCTCCTCCCGGACAAACGGCTGGTACCCCCCGCCGGCCAGCCCCCACAGCACCAGAGAGCCATCGACAAGGGCCAGCAGGGGCAGCTGGCCTGGGGCCTCCCGAGCCAGCTGCGCCAGCTCCCTCACCTCCTGCACGGACCGCTTCAACCCCACCAGGAGCCCCTCCACAGGCACCTCATCCCTTGACCCGGAAACGGAGCTGGTCATATAAAGGTCTTGGTCCTCTGTATGAAGGGTAGGTCGGCTGAAAAGCTCCGCGCCGGGATCGGAGCCGTAGGTCAGGAGGCAACCGCCGATGTTGATGAGGTAGCAGCGCACCGGCAGGTGGCGGTCCACGTCTATGTGGGAACCGTCCACAGACGCCACGCAGAAGTCCTCTGGGATGGCCTGAGGGCCATACGCTCCCGCAAGGCCGTCCACCAGGTCCGCGCACAGGTACGGCCTTCCCACGTTGGATGATATCTTCTGCCGCACCTGGGAGGGATCGGCCCCCTTCATAGCGTCGAGGGCACGGCCCAGGCGCTGCGCCCAGTCGTCCTGCCTGTCGGACAGGCGTCGTGCCAGGCCGTCAAGCTGGACCAGGGTCTTGGACAGGTCAAGAGCCATCCGACCTACCTCAGCACCCGCTCGTCACCCACGCGGCGGGTCACATGCTGCTGGTCCAGGTACTCCAGCAGGGGAAGCATGTACTTGCGGCTGGTGCCGAACAGGTTTCTGCCCTCGGCCACGGTGATCTTGCCCTGCTCCCTGGCATGAGCGACTATCTTCTCCACCATATCCTTGAACGCGGTTGAGCCGAACACCACCGTTTCATTCACCTTCACCACTTTCCCCTCGTCTATCAGCAGTGCCAGGAGCTCCGGATCCAGGGAACGGTCGGTGGGTGGCGAATAGGGTTCGGACTCCAGGGCCCTGACGTAATCGTCCACCTGCCGTTGTTGGGAGGCGTTGAGGGTGACGCTGTGGTTGGGCAGGCCCACATGGGCACCTCCCTCAACCAGGTCGCCCTGCTCCGCCAGACGCCTCAGCACCCTGGGTAGGGTCTGCGATGAGAGGCCCAGGCGGCTTCGAAGCTCCTCCCTGGAAATGCCCTTGTGTAAGGGGTGCTGCCGGTGATAGCTGAGCAACGCCTGTGAGACTTTGCCCCTAAGCGCCTCCCAGGCTCCCGTTGAGTACACCAGGGATTCGCGCTGGGAGGAGCCATCCCCCAGCAACACCAGCTGACCTTCCTGTGCCAGCTCCATGGTCCTGGCAACGGCTTCAACCTTGGACAGGTTGGCCCGCTGGGACAGGGTGTTGATGTCACAGGGGCCCTGGTGCTCTAGGACGTTGAGCAGCGCATCCTCCCCAATCCCCTCCCCCATCGCCATCAGGCGTTGGATAGTCGCTTCAACGTAGCGGCGGTGGCGGCGGGCGGGGTGGGGGTCCACCACCTTGCCTCCGCCCAGGGTGTCCTCGGAGGAGCGGATCACGAACAGGTCGCCCTTCACGGTAGGAACCGGCTCCTGAAGGTGTATCTGCGCCCATCCCTCTTGCCCCGGCCTCAGAACGTCGACGTCAAGGAGTCGCACCCTGGCGGGAGTCTCGCTGGTGAAGAGGTGAAGGGTGACGCCTTCGTTGTGCTTAAGGGGCCGGGGGGCGTCTTGGACCAGCCTCAGCTGCGCATCCAGCCTGGTAGTCGGCCGGAGCCACCCCGAGGAAGTAATTAAATCCCCTCGCTTTACCTGTTCCCGGTCGGTCCCCGAAAGGTTCACCGCCAGCCGTATTCCAGGGTCGGCGTGGCCCAGCTTCTTCCTATGGCTCTGGAGGCCGCGAATGCGTCCCCTGATTCCGGATAGGGCTAGCTGTACCTCCTGCCCGACGGATAGGGTGCCGTCGATCAGGGTCCCCGTGACCACCGTGCCAAACCCGGCCACGGTGAAGCACCGGTCCACGGGCAACCGGGGCCGCCCCAGGTCCTTGCGGGCCTCGGTGGAGTCCAGCATGGCGTCGATGGCATCCTTTAGCCCGTCCAGCCCCTGGCCCGTGTAGGCGGATACAGCCAGGATGGTGGACCCCTCGAAGCTGGTGCCCGTAAGGGCCTCCTCGACCTCGGCCTTCACCAGCTCCACCAGCTCCTCCTCTACCAGGTCGGCCTTGGTGATCACCACCAGCCCCCGCTTCACCCGGAGGATATCGAGGATAGCCAGGTGCTCCCTGGTCTGGGGCATGACGCTCTCGTCGGCGGCCACCACCAGGAGCGCCAGGTCTATACCTCCCACGCCGGCCAGCATGTTCTTGATGAACCGCTCGTGGCCGGGCACGTCCACGATGCTCACCTCGCGGCCGCTGGGGAGGGTGAGCCAGGCGAAGCCCAGGTCTATGGTCATCTCCCGCTCCCTCTCCTCCGGGAGGCGGTCGGGGTCGATGTTGGTGAGGGCCTTTACCAGGGTGGACTTGCCGTGGTCAACGTGTCCCGCCGTGCCTATGACATACATTGTGGGCTCCCTGTGGGTTGCTGAGCACAGAATACCACCAAGCGGGTGGAGAGGCAATTTAGGGGAACCGAAGAACATTTGGTTAGCCAAAAGGCACCCCAAGGCGCCGGGCGGCTATACGTTGAAAAGGAAGGTTATCACGTCCCCGTCCTTGACCGGGTAGGTCTTCCCCTCCAGGCGCAGGCGCCCCTCCTTCTTGCACTGGGCCACGGAGCCACACCTGGCCAGGTCATCGAAGGAGATTACCTCGGCCCGGATAAAGCCACGCTCCATGTCGGAGTGTATTTTCCCCGCGGCCTTCACCGCCGGAGTGTCGGCGACAACGGACCATGCCCTCACCTCCCTGGAGACGTAGGTGAAGAAGGACACCAGGGACAGCAGCTCGTAGGACATCCGCACCACCCGGTCCAGCCCAGAGTCTCGGAGGCCCATGGACTCCCGGAACTCCCGCTCGTCTTCGGGGCCGAGCTGGGAAAGCTCCATCTCCAGCTTCCCACACACGGCCGTGGCCCCGGCGCCCGGCCTGGTGTAACGCTTGCCCAGCTCCTCTTCCAGATCACCAATGCCCGGCAGCGCCGCCTCGTCCTGATTGAACACGGTCAGCAGCGGCTTGGCCGTGAGTAGCTGGTAGTTGGACAACAAGCTTCCCTCCCCCTGGGATTCCTGCTGCTCCCTCAGGGGAACCTCGTTCTCCAGCCCCTCTCCGAGGCGCCGCAACAGTTCAACCTCCCTCAGAAGCACGTCCCGCTCGTGTCCCTTGGCCCCCTTGAGGCGCTCCTCCATGGACTGGACGCTACGCTCGATGATGGCCAGATCGGCGATAGTCAGCTCCGCCTCCATGTTGGCGACGTCCCTGTGGGGGTCCACGCCGCCGCTTACGTGGGGCACCGAGGGGTCTTCGAAGGCACGGACCACGTGGAGGAGGGCATCGGCGCCCTGAAGCAGATTTAAGAAACGGCCCCCTATGCCGGTCCCATCCCCCGTGAGGCCCGAGCCGGCGGGCACATCCCAGTACTTGACCTCCAAGGGTACTACGCGCTCCGCGCTGAAAACCCGCTCAAGGGCGTCCAGCCGGGGCTCGTTCATACTCGCCACCCCGACCTGGACTTCCTGCCGGGCGCCGCCATGGACCCCCGCCATGGCGCTGCCTCGGGTGAGGGCGTTCAAGAGGGTCGTCTTTCCGCTCTGGGGAAGTCCGATAAGTGCTATTTCCATGTCACGCTTGAAGGAGTTCCATATCCACTGACGGGAATGGGTTCGCCGTGAGCTCTGCCTGCAAGTTAGCGTACGCCGGCCACGACCTATTCGGAGGGCTTCTCCTCGTCAACCACGTGGGAGCTACCCTCTACCACCCGGGAGGAACGCCCCTTGCCATCCTGCTCCGTTCTCGGCCTGGCCCTCCAGGGAGCGTAGCCTTCCACCACGTAGCGGGGTGCGACGTTTATGAAGATGAAAACGGCGAGCGAGAGTACCAGTAGGTACGCCGCCAGCCCGACGTAAGGAACGCGGATGAACCACGGCAGAACCACTACCGTTCCAGGTATCAGCAGTTTCAGCAGCAGAGGCACCCGACGGTCGAAGGTCAGCTTCCAGACCAGCCACACATTCCGAACCAGCCGGGGAATCAGCCTCGGGCCGAAGAAAAAGATTAATGGGAAAGCAAGCCGCCACCACATGACGTATACCAGTAACGATAGTCTTAACTACAATTATAAACCCAAGTATGATATCTTTGAAATATCCCCAGGCTTTCAGGCGAACAGACGTGCCCGCTCATCTACTTTACGGCGACGGTTTCCTCGTGGCCCAGGCCCTCAAGGACCTGGCGCGCCAGGTAGGGCCGCCTGAAGTCCTGGAGGCCAACAGCCACCGATTTGAGGGTTCCCAGCTACAGCCAGGACAGCTAACCTCGGTCTGCGACGCGATGCCATTCCTGGCCGAGCGACGGCTCGCGGTGGTCGAGGGCCTGCTCTCCATCTTCGACCACCGCGAGCCGAGGATGAGGGCTTTCGGCCCGGCAGGCAGGCAGCGCGCATCCCGTGCTAAGGCAGTCCTTCCGGCAGCCTGGGAATCTCTGCCACAGTACATCGGGGAGCGAATGCCCCCCACCACGCTGCTGGTGTTCGTGGAGGAGCGGGTGTCCAAGGGCAATCCCCTGCTTGCTCTCCTTCGGCCAGTGGCCCAGGTAATGGAGTACCCAACTCCGGCCAGGGAGGGCCTCAACCGGTGGATCAGGGACCGGGCTGCCGAGAAGGGGGCGCCAATAACCCCCGGGGCCATTCGCATCCTCTCGCAGCACGTCGGAGGCAACCTGTGGACGATGGACAACGAGCTGGAAAAACTGGCGCTGTACGTCGGCGATCGGACCGTCGAGGAGGGGGACGTCAGGCTACTGGTGACCGTGTCCAGAGAAGCCAACATATTCAGCGCCGTGGACGCCGTTCTGGAGGGCAGGTCCGCGGCAGCACTGCAATTGATTCAACGCCTCAGGAACGAGGGAGCCGAACTTCCCTACATCGTCACGATGGTAGCGCGGCAGCTTCGAATGGCCACGCTGGCCAAAGAGCTGATGGGCAAGGGTCATGGAGAAAAGGAGATAGGGGACCGGCTTCACCTCAGCCATGAGTTCGCCTTGAAAAGGACCATGACACAAGCCAGAAAGCATTCCTGGACGAATCTGAAACTTCTCTACGTAAGGCTGCTGGAGGCAGACCTGGCGGTAAAGCAGGGGCGCATGGACCAGAACGTGGCCCTGGACCTGCTGGTAGGCGAGTCCTCCGGACCGGCGTCGGTCTCAGCGACCTCGGCGAGGCGCTCCTAGGGCCGGTCCAGCCTCAGCCCTCCTCCTCATTCATCCAGTCGTAGTCCATAGTGTTATAGCAGGCGACCCTGTGGTCTCGCTCCACTTCTTCCAGGGCTGGCCGAGGCTCCAACCTGCACCGGGTGACGGACTTGGGACACCGGGGAAGGTAGGCGCACTGGGCCGGCAGGTTTATCATATCCGGGGGGGGGGGGGCCGATGGGCTTGAACCGGTCATCCGGTCTGTCCAGCCTGGGAAGGGACTGAAAAAGCCCCCACATGTAGGGGTGCAGGGGACGCCGGAACAGGGTTTTCACGTCGGCGTATTCCATGACGGTCCCCCCGTACATTACTGCCACCTGGTCGGCCATTTGGGCCACGATTCCCATATCATGGGTTATAAGGATCATGGAAGACCCGAACTCCTTACAGAAGTTCTTGAGCAGGTCCAGCATCTCCGCCTGTAACGTCACGTCCAGGCTCGAGGTGGGCTCATCGGCAATCAGCACCTTTGGACGCAGGGCCAGCGCCATGGCCAGCAGGACCCTCTGGCACATCCCACCGCTGAGCTGAAATGGGTACCGCTTCAGGATGTCCCTGGGATCGGGAAGGCCCATCTGCCTCATCACCACCACGGCCATGTTGATGGCCTCTCGCTGGGACAGATCGGTATGTGCAAGGATCTGCTCCTTCACCTGGTCACCTATGGCTAGGACCGGGTTCAGCGCTGACCTGGGCTCCTGGGGGACCAGGGTTATGTCCTTGCCCCTGATCCTTCGGAGGGTGCGGTCATCCACTGATAGAAGGTCCAGGCCGTTGAAGAGCACCTTCCCGCTTACCACTGTCCCCGGCCTGGGAAGCAACCCCATCAAGGCTAGCGCCGTGGTGCTTTTGCCGGCCCCGCTCTCGCCCACCAGACAGAGGACAGACTCCTCCCGCAGGGAAAAGCTTACCCCGTTGACAGCTTGGACATCCCCTTCCTTGGTACGATAGCGGACGTAAAGGTCCTCCGCCCGCAGGACCTCAACCATCGCTTACCCCGCTAGAATTGATCCCGATAATTCAACCCCTACCCCCGACTGAAGGCTGGGCATCATACCGCACCCTTCAGGCCGCCGTGTCTCCGAGAAAAGCTGAACCTACGCTAGTGTTGCTGGGTCAAGGAAGGGTAGGATTCCACGCCCTCGCTGAGGCCCAGCGCCACCGGTTCGAACCGGCCTGACCTGAGCTCTCCGACAAGCTCCTCCAGGCAAGTAATACGCCTGGAAAATCTGGTGGCCACGCCGCCCAACTGGCGAATCCGGTGAGCATCGCTTCCCCCCACCATGCCCAGGCCAAGGCGGCGGGACACGTCCACGGAGAAGGCGTTCTCTCCGTCCGTTGCCCTTCCATTGAGGGTCTCAATCGCGTGGCAGGCGGAGAAAAAAGGGTCCATGGAGGCGTCGTCCACCGCAGAGCTGTAGCTGTGGGGTGCGTCGGCATGCTCCTGCCGGTACCTTCTTCTGTAAGGGTGGGCAGCCACCCAAGCTCCCCCAGCCTCATCCACTAGCTGGCTCAGATACGCGACCCTGTGCATCCCGAAGACATACTTCTCTAGGCCAAAGACCAGCGCATGGCCCCCGTCGGTGTTGACCTCGCAGCCAGCCAGCACCAGGAAATCATGCTTTTGGGCAAGGGCTACAATATCCTCTCGCTCCCAGAAATAGTCGTGCTCGGTTATGCATATCCCCTCCAGTCCCAGCCCCTTGGCCGCCTCTACCAGCTCGTCCGGCCCCATGAAGCTGTCGTCGGACTTTGGAAAGGTATGGGTATGAAGATCTATGAGCAAAACGAACCCTTGGGCTAGTTTCGCACCAGCTTGGAGGGAAGTCAACAGCTTCAGCTGGCAGGCACTCCGACGGTAACGAGACGCCGTGACTACACCCTTTCCCATTGTTGAAACGGGCCGGCGTGGCGGACTGAGACCATTCTGCTTCGGCGTCCGGAAAACGAAACCGGGGCTCAAGGGTCAAACATTCACAAAGCTTTCACACGTTTGGAGTCCCTGTGGCCTACCATAAATATATGAGTCGCAGCTGCACGCTAAAGGTGGGCGTATGGCCACGGTCCCGAGGTGGGCCAAACAGGCGAGCCTACGGAGGTGGAGATGAGCTCAGCTTTCGACATAGTAGAACACGCATTATCCACCCTGAGCAAGGAAGAGAACCTGACCAGGGAGCAGCGGGCCCTCGTTGACGCCGTTGAGCGCACAGTCTCCGAGTGGCATGAACTCAACCACAAGCAGCGAGATGTCATCAACCTGAAGACCCACCCCGGAACACTGGTCAGCGTAGTGGATACCGAAAAACTGGTGCAGGGACGACACCAATGCCCTAGCCCCGCCGGTCACGCCCCGACACATTGACGATTTGGGGGGACCAGGGCCGGGCGACGCTCCGCCCGCCTGCGATTGTGACCACATTACCCGGACCAGGGGCTATATCTACATGCGTGGAACCCTCTTCACCATCGAACGAGTCCACAGGATTCACACGGCAAGGAGGTTTGACAGGGAATGCGAAAATACCGCCTGACCATTCTCTTCGCCGTCACCGCCGTGGTGGTGATCGCCGTGGCCGCCATTGTGGCAAATAAAATTATAGGAGGTCTGGCGGAGGACAACCTGATAAGGATCGCCGAGGAGAACACGGTCCGCGATGGCATACACATGGAGGCTATGCTAAGACGGATGCTCACTGGGCCATCCGCCGGTGATGCCCAGGGTATGGACGGTACACAACTAGCCGGAGCTTTAACGCTGGAGGCCCTCACGGCTCCCGACGGCCTCTCCCGCATCTTTCCAATGCTGGCGGAGGGGTTCAACATGGTGAAATTCAACCTATTCGACCTCAACGGCACCACCATCTGGAGCACCGATTCCAACACCATTGGAATAACGAAAAGGGAGGGCCCCCTGTTCGCGCGGTCGGTACGGGGAGAGCCATCGTCGACGCTGGTCCAGGACCATCCAGTCGTCCATCTGGACGGAGTGCCCCGCTCCATAGACGCCGTGGAAACATACCTCCCCTTGCGAGAGGCGCGGGGTGGCAACATCATAGGCGCCATGGAGATATACCGAGACGTTGGCAGCGACGTAGCCCTTCAGGTCGATGACGCCAAAGCGACGGTGCTATGGACGACGGTGGCGACAATGGGGGGGCTCTTCCTCGCACTCTTCGGCTTCATCATGGTGGCGGACGCGACCCTACACCGGTCCAGACGGCGGGAGATGTCCGTAATAGAGGAGGCCAACCGAACCCTGGAGGGCCGCGTGCGGCTTCGTACCCGGGAGCTGGAGGACGCCAACGTACAGCTGGTTGAGGTCCAAGAGCAAGTTGTCCGGAGCGAGAAGCTGCCGGCAAGCTGGCCGATTGCCGGCAGCGTGGCCCACGACCTCCGAAACCCCCTTGGAGCAATCAACAACGCCGTCTACTACCTAAAGCGAAAGCTGGATAACAGTGAGCTGGTCCAGTCGAATCCAAAAGTGGCCCAGTTCTTGCGGATCGTTGAGGATGAAGTGGACCACTCCAACCGCATAATCACCGACCTCCTGTCCTTTGCCCGCGCAGGCACGCCCACCCTCGCTCCTGCCAGCCTTCACACGATAATCCAGAGTGCCCTGTCCGGTACCGAGATCAGGCCAGACGTCCAGTTAGTAAAGCAGTTCGATCAGGACCTCCCCGAGGTGAGGGCCGACGGAGACCAGCTTCACCGCGTGTTTATAAACCTGATCATGAACGCCCAGGAGGCGATGCCCGAGGGAGGAGACCTGACGATCCGCACCTGCAGACTGAACAAACACGCGGAGGTGGAGTTCAGAGACACGGGCGGGGGCATCAGCCATGAAGATATGAAAAAGGTCTTCGAGCCCCTGTTCACCACCAAGGTCACCGGTACGGGGCTGGGCCTGTCTGTGTGCCAGCAGATCGTTTCCAAGCACGATGGAACAATTGACGTGGCCAGCCTGCCCGGCGAAGGGGCAAGCTTTACGGTACGCCTGCCACTGAACGGGGTTGGACTGGAGGAGCGGCATGATGGTCAATGACGGGCCCAGGATCATGGTGGTCGACGACAATGAGGGAATGCGCGTTACCCTCGAAGCGATAGTAGAAGACGAGGGCTACCTGGTGACTGGCGTAGATAACGGTCACCGGGCCATCGAATTGGTGCAAGGCGCTGCGTATGACCTCGTTTTCATGGACATAAAGATGCCAGGCATCAACGGCGTTGATACCTACCGAGAGATCAAAAAGCTCAGCCCGGGTTCCGTCGTGGTTATGATGACGGGCTTCTCGGTGGAAGACCTGGTAAAGGAGGCACTGGACGAAGGGGCATACGCCGTCATCTACAAGCCCTTCGCCGCGGAGCAGATCATCGACATCATGAGGGCCGCACTAAAGACGGCCTTGGTGCTGGTGGTGGACGACCGGGCGGCGGACCGAGAGACCCTGCGCGCCGTCCTGGAAGACAGCGGCTACAGGGTCTCCACGGCGCAGGACGGCAACCACGCTATCCATATGGCCAGGGAAAGGCATTATCACGCCATCCTGATGGACATCGGCATGCCTGGTATGGACGGTATTACGGCATTCGAGGAGATCAGGAAGGAAGACCCCCTGGTCAAGGTAATCTTCATCACGGACTACACGCTGGAAGGTCCCGCCAGGGAGGCCGTCCGCAGGGGCGCCTACACCGTGCTGACTAAGCCCGTGGACCCCGGAAAGTTGCTGGCATTGTTGAGGTCCATCACTGGGGAGGAATGGCGGTGATGGCAGACCCAGCGAGCATCCTCCTCGTCGAAGACGATAGCAGCACCCGCACCGTACTGACCGCCCTCCTGGAAGAGGAAACCTACAGGGTCATAGCCTGCCAGAACGCGGAAGAGGCCCTGGGCCACCTGATGTCGGAGGACGCGGTGCAGATCGTCATCTCTGACCTGAACCTGCCCGACGGCAGCGGCCTTCAAATTCTATGGACCCTGAAAAAGATCAACCCCGATACAGCCTTCATTCTGATCACGGGCCAAGCCACCCTAGAAACGGCGATCGAGGCGGTAAATCAGGGGGCTTTTGCCTACCACGTGAAACCCCTGGACATGGACGCCCTGAATCACAGCGTACGCAACGCCCTCAGGGAGCAGCAGCTCCGGGCCGAAAACAGGGACCTCCTAGAAAAGGTCCACCGCGCCAGGGTGGAGCTCGAGGTAAAAAATCGAGAGCTGGAACGGGCGTCCTCGGGCAAGTCCCTAATCCTCTCCCAGGTGTCCCACGAGCGCAAGACACCCCTCACCAACATATTGTGCTACACGGACCGGTTGCTTCTACACCAGGACACGGTGGGGGAGCTTGGCGAGCGGCAGAGGAGGTACCTGGACACCGTCAGGGAAAACGCCAGCCGGCTCAATGCCCTGATAGACGACCTGCTGGACGTTTCCAGAATAGAGTCGGGCAGCTTGGAGCTCACCCCCACGGTGCTGGACGCTGGGTTTGAGATAGCCGGAGCCCTCGGGCTCATGGAAGAGCAGATCGTGGAAAAGCGTATCGACCTGGTGACGCATATCGGTCCCAACTTGACGGTCTGGGCCGACAGGCTACGCCTCTCCCAAGTTATCTGCAACCTCCTCAGCAATGCGTGCAAGTATTCCCCTGCGGGGACCACGGTAACGGTCTCGGCCGAGGTCTCGGGGACGGTCGTAAAGATCACCGTCTCCGATACGGGGGTAGGGGTCTCGGAGACCGAGCTGTCCCGCCTTTTCACAAAGTTCTTCCGCGGCGACAACGGTTCGAACCGCGAGGTCTCCGGCACGGGACTGGGACTTTTCATCACCAGACATATCGTAGAGGGCCATGGAGGGAAGATCTGGATAGAGAGCGAGGTGGACAAGGGCACTGTGGTGTGTGTAACCCTGCCACGGCCAGACGGTGAAGAGGTCGGCAGTGGGACTCAAGACCACAAGAACATAGCGGTAAAGAGGTGATGTGGAGGTAGTACCGATGGCAAAGGTGCTGGTGGCCGATGATTCCCGGCACATCAGAGAATTGCTCGTGGACACCCTGGTGGACGCCGGGTATGAGGTGATAGAGGCCAAGCACGGAGGCGAGGCCTTCGAGCTGGCACACCACGAGCGTCCCGACGTCATCCTATTGGACGTCTGGATGCCGGTCATGGATGGTTTTGAGGTCCTGCGAAAACTCAAGGGAGACCCGGCTACGGAAGGCATTGCCGTAATCCTGCTGACGGTGCTATCGGCTGCCCTGGGTGAGCCGAAAGGGATGAGCCTGGGGGTCAGCCACTACATCACCAAGCCCTGGCAGCCTGGCACCGTGGAGGCGGCCGTCAGGGTGGCCCTTCGGGAAACTGGAGCTCCCTACCAACCCGTCGTGGCCACCAATGGATAAGATGCGAAATTTGGAGGAGTTGAGACCTTCATCAGCACCGGCAACCCGACCCTCAACCAGAGGCTGGGTGGCGGAATACCCCTGGGGTCCATCACCATGGTAGAAGGGGCCCCTGCAGCTGGCAAGAGCGTCCTGTGCCAGCATATCACCTCGGAGGCCCTTCAGGCCGGGTATGGAGTAGTCTATTACACATCCGAACACACTCCCAGAGGGCTCATTGCCCAGATGGACTCCCTTGGCATGGACGTGTCCGATCATTTTCGTGCCGGCAGACTGGTGGTACAGGACCTGGAAGAGCCCACTGGCAGCGGGCCAGGGAGCTGCGACGACCCTGCTCAGGTAATGGTCCTGCTGGCCCACGAGATCGAAATACTTGCAAGCATGTACAAAGTAGTAATTGTGGATGACTTGGCCGGCCTGGCCGGAAAGGTCCCCGAGGTGGCGACCATCGGCTTCTTTGCCTCCTGCCGGCGCCTCTGCGACAGCAACCGGAGGACGATTGTGCTTGCCGCCCACTCATATGTATTCGACGAGAAGCTGCTCTGCCGCCTCAGGGTGGCTTGTAACGCGCACCTCAGCCTGCGTACCGAGAAGATAGGGGCGAAGATGGTCAAGCTGGTGGAGGTGAAAAAGGCACACGACGGGGAACAGAATAGCGGCAACACGGTGAGCTTCGAGGTGGCGGCAGGCGTCGGCATGCGGACCGTCCCCGGCGTCAAGATCAAACTGTAACTTCCGAACAAGAACGTGCGTGCGAACGTTTGTTGACACGAAGATAGGGTCTCGGGGAACCTTCTCTTCCCTGGTGAGCCCGTCGAACCATGTGCGGCACGCCGGGTATCCTGGACAATTTATTAGAGCCAGTGCCGAGGGGAGACCTTAAATGACCAAGATACTCCTGGCAGAGGACAAGCATAGCACCAGGCTCACGCTGGTCCACGGCCTCTCCGACGTGGGGTACGAAGTGATCGAGGCCGCCGACGGTCGATCCGCCTTCGAGCTGGCGCTTCACGAGCTCCCCGACATAATCCTTTTGGACGTGGGGCTGCCCGTCATGGATGGCCTGCAGGTGCTGAAGCGGCTGAGGGCGGATCCCACAACCCAGGACACGCCGGTGATTATGGTGACGGCCCTGCCAGCAGAGGAGGGAGAGCGGGCAAGCATGAGACTGGGCGTCACCCACTACATTACGAAGCCCTGGGCGCCGGGGACGGTTGAGGCCGCCGTCAAGGTTGCCCTTCGCGAGGCCGGTATAGCAGACGAGGAAGTCGGGGCGGATGATACTGCTAACACATCGGATAGACGAAAGCTGATCCGGACCGGCGTCGGGCAGATGGACCTAAATCTGGGCGGTGGACTCCCGGTGGACTCATTGACCCTTGTAGAGGGAGGCACAACGTCGGGGAAAAGCGTGTTATGCCAGCATTTCGCCTACGACGCTCTGCTTGCCGGCCACGGGGTCGCCTACTATACCCCCAAGAGCGCCGACCGGACCCTGGTTGGCGAGATGCGCTCGATTGGTCGAGACTCCTCGGCCTATTTTCTGGCGGGACAGCTGGCCAGCTACCCCATTGAGGAGCCCGCTCCGGATGCGGAGAGTGAGCAACGGGGCGACACGGGGCGTTTGATGGGGTTGCTGACGTCCACAATACAACAACTACCGAGCCAGTACGGGGTTATCCTCTTGGACGATGTTACCGAGTTGGCCAGCCACGCCCATGAGGGGGCCATAATGGACCTGTTCAGCCGGTGCAGACGTGTATGCGACGGCGGACGAACGGTCGTGGTAGCGGCCCGCCCCTACGCGTTCAATGAGAGCACCCTGAAGGGGGTAGAGGATGTATGCGACGCCCACCTCAGACTCCGTAGCGAGAAGCTGGGAGCCAAGATGATCAAGGTACTGGAGGTACGCAAACTACGCAACGTCGAGCTGCACACTGCAAACACGGTGAACTTCGATGTAGAGCGGGGCGTGGGGCTTCGGATCGTCCCGGGAGGTAGGGTCAGAGTGTAGGACAATTTCCAAATGTTGCAAAACGTTCACAAACTTTTCATACATTCCGTCTCCCGGTGCCTTAATATACGGTGAAGTAGGGGTACTCACATCTCCAGCTAGCCAGTCATTGGACGTTGCGCTATCTATTGTTATATGGTTAATGGTAACTCGCCTTCGTCTGGGAAAAGTACGCCAATGGAAGTGGTTTAGCACCAGTGTTATGGGTTGAAGTAGATATTGGGACATGCGATTCGGGACAGGCGAGGAGGCGTACGGGAGCAGGGGAACAGCAGGAGGCAGATTGGCCAGCGACGTTATAGAACTACGGCTCCCGCCCGACCCCCAGTACCTGGGAGTTCTTCGGGCAACCACCGGCGTGATCGCAGGAGACATGTCATTCAACTACGATCAGATCATTCAGCTCCGAACCGCGGTGGGGGAGGCCTTCGAGCTGGCCATCAAAAGCATCACAAAGATAAAGCAGGATTCGAAAGTGGGCCAGCTGATTGTGCGGTTCGCCATCGAACCCGACCGGCTGGAAATTCGAGTCCCCGCACCCACGGGTTATACGACCTATCATCTGACCGAGGACGAGATGGAGAGTCGGGCACTGTTGGCCAGTCTGGTGGATGAGCTGGAATTTGGTGCGGGCGCCGCGGGCGAGCCAATGGTGCACATGGTCAAGTACAAGGTGGCCGGGGAAGCCCTGTAGCAACCCAGGGTGTGGGAGCTCGACAGCGTACGGCACCCTCACGAGCTATGAAGTGTAACATACCCGGAGGCGTCCATATCGTATAAGAGGGCTCGAAGCTTCAGTAAACGTGCCGCCCGAAAGAGCTACCTTGAACGGGTACACGGCACACGAAGCTCCCCTCCTATCGCGGAAGGGTCCGGGTCGATTACGGACTCGTCCAAATTACCTTCCTTGGGGGATAGATACAATAGGGACCAGGGATAGAAGTCCAGGAACGAGTACGCCCCTCAATGTGGGGCTGGGTGAGAAGGATTCAGCCGCGCGGAATCGCCTGATATCGCAGCATCTACCCCTAGCAGGCTGCTGAAGAAAGGGTTCTATGGTCGCGAAACGACCTGGTAATAGCTCATATCGTTGCTCGATGAGTGCTTTGGGAAGGTCTGAAGCCACTTTCCTGGGTTGCAGGAGTTCCCTTTTCGCCCCTGTCAGGGCGTTGAGGGCAGACTCCGTCCTTGGGAAGTCATGCTGCCTGCAGGACCGGAGCCTCCTGTAGCTGGGTCATGAGCAGCTTGGCCATCCGCACCAGGTTATACGCAGTGGCCACCAGGTAGCCTGCTAGTCCCGTCTTGTCCACCCCTCGATACCTGGTCTTCCGAAACCCACCGACCGTCTTCATCCACCCGAAGATCTCCTCCACCCGCTTTCGTATTCGCTGGCTCACCCGGTAGCCCGGATGCCGGGTTGTCCGCCCGTCGATGGCGCTGCGCCGGCCACTGGTGTTCTGGGCCACGTGAGCCGTGACCCTTCGGTTGCGCATCGCTTCCACACAATCCCGCGTGTCGTAGTTCTTGTCCCCACCCAGGGTCCTGGGGTGGAAGCCCCGCTCCTTCGCCCCCTCCAGGAGCTTCGGGACCGCATCTCGCTCCGCCGTCCCGCTCGCCTCGCTCACCTGGAAGTCCGTCAGCAGCCCGTTCCGGTTCTCCATCAGGGCGTGGGCCATGAACACCAGCTTGGCTTCCTTCCCTTTGCCTTTCCGAAACAATCGGGCTTCCGGGTCCGTGGTGCTTTGGTGGGTCTTATTGCGCCGTTTCTCCCCGTGAAAGTCCACCGACGGGTTGCCGGGGTCCCCGTCGTCCGAGGCCGGCTCTCCCCCTTTGGACTTGAAACTTTTCAGACTGGCCGCCGCCTCAATCAGCGTCCCATCCACGGTGAAGTGCTCGTCCGAGAGTAAGCCGTGCCGGTCGGCCCCCACCAGGACCGTGGCAAACAGCTGTTGCCCCACTGCGTGCTCCAGCAGCCGCTGCCGGTTCTTGGTGAACACCGTCGGGTCAAAGCTGGACTCCAGGAGGTTCATATCCAGGAACCAACGATACAGCATGTTGTAGTCCAACTCCTCGCAGAACGCCCGCTCGCTGCGCACGGAAAACAGGGCGATGAGCAGCGAGGCCTTGAGTAGGCGCTCCGGTGGGATGGAGGGCCGCCCTACCTCGGCATACATCCGGTCAAACTCGGAGGACAGCTCCCGGAGGGCCTCATCCGCCAGCGCCTTGATAGTCCGCAAGGGATGGTCCGGCGGCACCCGCCCGTCCATATCCACGAAGGTCAACATGGGGACCTGGGGCTCCTGGCATCCGCGCATTGGGGCACCTCCAAAGATGGTCTGCCCCTATTTTATCCCAGAAGAGCCTCGGATACACCGTGAACAAGAGTTTTTCCGCAGCCTGCTAGTCGCGCAGGCTGTGCAGGAGGTTCGCGCACTCGGGCGAACCCCGCGAGGACTTGGTCCAGGTGGGAACGGTAGGACTGTTGAAGGCCGCAGCGAAGTACGACCCAGAGCGGGGAACCGTATTCGCAGCCTTCGCCATCCCCCTAATCGTGGGAGAGATCAAAAACTATTTCCGCGACCACGGCTGGGCCGTCAGGGTTCCCAGGAAGCTCCAGAGACAGAAGCGGGTCGTGGAGAAGTCCGTTGAGATTCTCAGCCAGACACTCGGGCATTCCCCAACGGTTGGGGAGATCGTGGAGGACACGGGCCTGTCTCTCCAAGAAGTTTACGACACATTCGAGGTCGAAAAGTACGGGAAACCTGTGTCTCTAGACGCAACGCACGACTGGAACGGCAATGGAGAGGCCTCCAGCCTTCTGGAGTACCTGGGAACCGAGGACCCACAATTCGAGAACGCAATAGACAGGCTGGACATCCTTAACTCCCTAGGCTGCCTTAGCCCCAGGGAGAGGGCTATAATACACCTAAAGTTCTACTCAGGGCTGTCGCAAACAGAGATAGCTAAACGTCTGGGCCTCTCCCAGATGCACATATCCCGGCTGCAGCGGGCTGCCCTTACCAAGTTGAAACTAAACCTGCACAGTCGAGTCCTCTAGGCCAAGTAGCTGCTCCGTCGGAAAGGGCAAAGGGCAAGTATACCTTCAGGACGCTCACACCTCGCACTGCCGCAGTCCGACAGGCGCACCCGCCGTTATTCGCACGCCATTCCCGCTGGCACACCACGGTACACTCCACGGCCACACTCTGACCCTACGACCCCCGCCCCCAGACTCCTCAATCCACCGACGGTCCTCTGCTAGCCATCCCAGAGCTCTGGCGTCGGCCATCGGGCCGACCATCCTTGCTCCAATACACAACCCGGCTCTGCGCACTGCGACCATTGGCCCGTTGAAGTCCCTCACCGACCCCGTTTGTGGATGTTTAGATCCCGCCCAGACTGTTTAACCATATATCTGAACGCTAGCAGGAGGACACCACATTGAAATCAGCACTCGGGGTGATGGCCCAAGAGATAAGCCAAAGTCTGGTGCGGGAGATGGAAGGCAGCCTGGATATCCAAACGCCCGCACCCGTTAGCTTCAGTGACCTGCTGCTCCATCGACTGGCCGTGGAGGTGGCGAAGCGGTTGGAAAGTCCGGGCGCGCTTGGCGAACTGGGCAACGGCCACCTCCAGGCACGACTAGACAAGGCGGAGAGCGGCCTGGCCAGGCTGGCCAGGTCCGCTCCCGATGCGGACGAAGATGAGGCGCAGGGGACGGCCAGCGCTCTGCCCAACCTCAAGCATGCCCGACCCAAGTACAGCAACCTGGAGTCGGTGCTGAAGTACGTCGAGCAGGACCAGGATAGGGGAGGCACGAGGCTGGTCATCATGAACTTTAACGACTAGCGTCGTGCCTGTAGAGCTCTGTTCAAGAAGTACTGGGAACGTTGATCGCTACGAGGTCTGGAATATCACGCGGCTAGAGGTACACGGTTGAGGCTCATTGACACCATAACGCGACTGCTGGTTCCCCAGCGCACCAGCGACGAGGCCACCCATAAACATGTTTACCGATTGGTAGGCGCTGGGGAGATAGGGACTGCCTGGGAGAGGCGAATCGTACAGCTGAGCGACGGCAGGTCCGTCGGTGAGATCAAAGAGACCCTCTTCAATGAAGAGCTGGAGGCGGGAGCCTCGTCTGCCGACATCGGCTTGTGGAAGAACCTCTTCGACCGGGGTGTCCTCAACACCATCGGGGACCTGGCCAGCCGAGGATGGGTCCGTCTGACGCCAGCCGAGCAAGCCAAGGAGGAGCCAGATGGCAAATAGGAAGAGTAGGACAGTCAGGGGGCCGAAGAGCCCTCCCGCTCTAGGAACCAGCCAGGCTGGAGATCCAGCCGGCCCAGAGGCACCATCACCCGCCGAGCCCGTGCCTCCGCATGATGAGCATGTGACGCCGGCAAGTCGGCCAGAGGACGTTGACTAGGGGAAGCCCATCGCCGGCGCAACACTCCCTGAGTCTGCTGGCTCCCCCGCATCAACAGGCGTAAAGGAGACAATTCTAGAGCAGGCTTTTAGCGACCCTGCCTTCCGCAGACTAATCATATCCAGACTGGTCGAGAAATTAAGGTAGCAGGCAGTGTGGAGGTGATGCCTATGCCTTAAAAGGCGCCAGGGGCCCTAGCGAATCAAAAGCACATAAAAAGGAGGTGATCTCTATGGGACTCATAACAGAGGGCGATGTCGGGAAGCTATTGCGAGACCCGGGGCTGATGGACGAAGTAGTCAAGGCCTTAGTAGAAGACTCAACCACCATGAACTCCTTGGCCGACGACATTGCGGACAAGTTGCAAGACGCGCTGGAAGATGACCCCGAGATGAGGAAACGGATCGTGGAGGCGGCAGTAGCCAACCCAGCGTTCAAGAGCCGGATAGTCAGCAAACTCATCGACGACCTCGGCTAGTACTGGACCGCCCCCAGGGGCGGATAACGAATAACTTGGACTCCCCGCTGCGCGGTGGAAAGGGCGTCGAGGTAGGTTGGCCCCCACGGAGCCGAAGTCTAGGGGCTGCCGCAGATGAGCTGCTGATATCGAAGACTGGCGACACCTTCCAACACACCTCCTTAAGGACCTCAGAAACGTAGTTGGGGCCAGCCTGCAGACCCCAAACTAGCGTCCGCCACAACCGCGGGGGAGTTCAACCGGAGGCCATCTGCACCGGCAGCCCAGCCACAAATGGGGGGCCTGGTGGCAATGCGGGCCCCCCATTTGAAAAGAGGCCGATAATCCAAACGAGAGAGAGTCTGGTGTCATGAGATACAGTAAAACGGCGGAGCTCACCCATGCCATATACAAAGCCCGACATTTTTCCGATTCAGTCCTGGCCAGGTTGCCTGCGGCAGGACTACGTAACTCCGTCAAATCCCACCTGGGCATCCTGCTTTCCCTCTTGTTCATCGTTGCCCTGGCATCGGGGGTACTGGTAGGCTCAGCTTCGGAGGGCCTATCCACCCTCGTGAGCTCTTCAGCAGACGCCTTCATAGAAGGGTACGCATACGGCGCGCCCTTCCTCATCTTCCTGGTCCTGGCGCCCGTACTCTCCAGGATCCTCTCAACCAGGCGACGGGGGCAGTTCGGGTTCTACGTCGTGGGCTGGCTGGCCGGGACCAAAATTCTGGCCCTGCTTTGGGCAGTGTTATTTACCGTCGTGGTGTTCGGCCTACCTCTGTTACCCGAGGACTCTGTGTCGGTAGGCGGCGCCCTCATGCAGACCACCCGGTCGCTGCTGACCACACTGACAGAGAGCCAGTTCTTCTGGGCCATCTACGCCGCCGTGGCCACCGGGCTAGTGGCCTCAAGGGTAAAGGCCCTGGCCGACTTCTTGGGAAAGGGGGTCACCGCCGTCGAGCACCTGGGCCAGTATTTGCAGCCTATTATCCCCCTATTGATGTTCGCCGTAGGAGTGTACATACAGGCGATACCCCAGCAGCTGGAGGACGAACTGGGACTGGGGGGAGCCCTGACCAGCTTTGCCGACGTCAACATTTTGGGGTTCCACATCGACCCCAACGGCAAGGCCGGAATGGTCACGGCCTATATTACGGGATCGCTTTTGGTCGCCGTGGCCTGCTTCATGTGGCACTTTGCCATACTGGGTCTGGCCAAGTACAGGTCGAAGCACTTTTCAGTAAATGACTACTTCAGGAACTATTGGATAAAGGCCTATCCATTACTGTGGTCCACCAGCTCAGAGTCGCTGGCGACGCCACTGAACCTGTACATTCTCAAGCGGCACGCTCCGTGGGTACGGCCAACGGTTAGAAGGGTGGTGATGGGAGCCGGAAGCGTCCTTTGCACCAACGGCACGTTGATCTGCGCGGTTATCCTTTTGGGCCTCGTTGGGAGCGTATTGGGCATTCGCTTCTCCCTGTTGGAGCTACTCTTGTGCATCCCCGTGGCCTTCCTCATCAGCTTTGGGATTCCAGGGATCCCGGGGGAGCTGTTGCTTTTCGCCGGGCCTTTGTCCCTTGTCCTGGGCATCTCCCCCGAGATACTATCCCTGTTCCTGACACTTTATTTGGGGCTACAGATCGGGGTGCCGGACTCCTTCCGAACGGGGGCCAACACCACCAACAATTACCTTTACGCCATTATCCTGAACGAGACCTATACAGAGAGATTCATGGCACCCCAGGAAGCCTGAGTAGCGTTCAGTCGCATTAAGAAATTGTCATTGTGATCGGAGTGAAGGTTTTGGCAGGGGACGGAGATCACTCAGGAACAAACGGTGAGTTCGAAAAACCCTGGCTCAAGGGCATGGGAGAGTTGCTGTGACAGCTAGTGAGAAGATCAGGGATGACCTGGCCGGAGAGACCATCAGGGATGTGTTTAAACATGCCGAAGTCATAGCCGATTTACACGCGTGTCTCACCTCTTCAAGAGGGAGCCGCTTCAGGTTCCGGCTGCTCCAGGCACTGGAGGTGCCTCTGGAGGAGAAGGCGATAGATCAGCTGAGGTCCCAACTGAAGGTCAACGAGTACCATCGGCACCTTAACTGGCTGCTGGGGTTTGGAATGGTCAAGCCCCACGAGATCGACGGCTCAAGGCAATATGTACGCACGGCACTGGCAGAGAGGGGCATCAATGCGTTGCGTGAGCTGGAAAGGCGCATCAGCAAGGAGGCCGCGGAGACCATCTATTCAGCTTCCCTCGGCCCCAACTCGATACGCCTTTTCCTTCGAATCTACTGCGACAGGACGGAGGCGAACTGGGAGCAGCTACAGGTCGTCTACACACCGGCCGAGCTGGGAAAGCTCAGCCTCTTCTTACCGCGGATCATCGAGGGGATCTCGGCGGTGGACAAGCTGAACGTGGCGGACCTGGTCGTATACCGTGACGACAACCACATCCACGTACAGCCTGTGAAGGCGGTCAGCTTTTACCAGTACCTGAGGAAACTATACGCAATAGTGAAGGCCAACTGGTACCACTGCACTTGAGACACCATGGGGCAGACCCCCGACCTCGAAAAAGCGCTGCCGCAGGTAAACGGGCGAGGCTCATGGACTATGACCGGTAATCTCCTTGGAATGATTGGGCTCGATGCGGTGCCGTTGCTCGGCATCGCCACCGCAGGTTGCGGCTCTGCCGACTCTCAAAGCAGAATCCTGGAGGCGTAAGGATTCAGCATCATGGAAAACGTGATGAAGGAGGAGGGCATCCCCGCGTTTAAACGAGACTGGAAGGAGAAGACCGGGGAGACTGTCAAGGTGATCACGTGCTTCGCATGGTCGGGCACCATCACCAATAAGACGGCGTTCGGAGCGCCGCCCCAGGTGGCAATGGTGGCCACTGAGATGGACGCCATGAACATAAAGGAGGCGGGACTCATCACAACCGACCGGAGGGACTTCCCCAACCAGGGGACCTTCGCCCACACCGTTACCTGTATCGCGACCCGCTCGTGCAATCCCCAGGGCATCAACTCCTTCGAGGACACGGCCAAGGCCGGCGTTGAGGTCGTATATCCCGATCCCACCACCTCGCGCGGCGGGGCCATCCTCGCCTTGTACGGGTCGGCGTTGGTGACTAGTGAGCGCGCTGTGTGGATGGCGAACACGGTACGCCCCAGGGCGCAGCTCAAGGAGGTAAGCCTGAACGCAGGCAGGTCTGTAGTCCTGGCCATGGGCTCCGGCCAGGTTTTTCCCTGGCGCCAGGGTTAGGTCGGCAAGGGGAGTGGATTGGATACGAAACCGATTTTCGTGGTAGAGGATGACCCCAACATATCCAGGTTGATTGCCGCCAATCTGGAGGCCAGGGGCTACAAGGCCATGACCTTCAGCAGCGGCAGCCCGGCGTTGACCCAGCTGGACAACCTGGCCCCAGAGCTGGTCATCCTGGACATCGTGCTCCCGGGCGCCGATGGGCTCGAGGTAGTGCGACAGATCCGTGAGATCTCCAAGGTGCCGATAATGATGATTAGCGGTAGAGCCGAGGAGGATACCAAGCTGGAGGCCCTGGACCTTGGTGCCGACGACTATCTGACCAAACCCTTGGGAGTGGAAGAGCTGCTGGCCAGGGTGCGAGCCATCTTGAGGCGGGCTGCCAATCCCAGTCCATACCTCAATACAGGGTCTTACCACTGCGGCGACCTCGACGTAGACCTGGACAGGTCCCTGGTGGCCCGGTCGGGTGTGCCCGTGAAGTTGAGCGCCCGGGAGTGGGCGGTCCTGCGAACCTTAATTAAATATGTGGGGAAAGTGGTCACCCACCGCATGCTGCTTCAGCAAGCATGGGGCCCCGAGTACGGCAACGAGGGAGACTATATAAGGACCTACGTCACCCGGCTACGGAAAAAGCTGGAGCCAGAGCCCCCAAGACCTAGGTACATACTGACAGAGCGGGGTCTGGGATACCGGCTGGTTAGTCCCACCGTTACCATTCCCAACGCGACGAACTCCAAGTAAGGGAGACCGCAAGCCTTCCCGGTCTGACGACCTCCCAGCCTGGCGCGCCTGACCGACCGACATGCCAGGGAAATCTGTCACCCCTAGCGCAGCGAAAGGGCTGTTAGCGGGCAGGACCGGTTCACCAGCGGCCCCTTCTCCGTCCCACGGATAAGCTCACCCCCAGATAGCCCATCGACGCCCCACACGCTTGACATGCCCTATAGCCGGGCATATACTCAGACTCACTTTCGGTGGCCGTAGGTATGAGCCTACGGCGCTGACCTGCTCCGGACCCCGTCGCGATACTGCCGGACTCCCCCCACCCAACCCGAAGGAGGAATCCATGAGCGTTCTTATCAAGAACGGAAACATTATCACTGCCTCCGACAATTATGTCGCCGACATCCTGGTGGAAGGGGACAAGATCCGCATCATCGGAACCGACCTGGCCGCCCAGGCCGACAAGACTATCGATGCCACGGGCAAGTACGTGATCCCCGGAGGCGTCGATCCCCACACGCATCTGGACTTCCCCTTCGGAGGCACGGTTACCTCCGACGACTTCAGGACGGGCACCATCGCCGCCGCCGTCGGGGGCACCACAAGCATCGTGGACTTCGCAGTCCAGCAGCGTGGCAATGCCCTCTCCCAGGCGCTGGAGATGTGGCACGCCAAGGCCGAGGGGAAGACAGCCATAGACTACGGCTTCCACATGATCATCCTAGACATGCCCGACAGCCGGCTGCCCGAGCTGGATGACATGGTCCGGCAGGGGGTAACCAGCTTCAAGGTGTTCATGGCCTACCCTGGCGCCGTGATGGTGGACGACGCCACCATCTTCAAGACACTTACCCGTTCCGCCGACAACGGCGCCTTCGTGTGCTTTCACGCCGAACACGGCCAGGTCATAGACGTCCTGGTTAAACAGGCGTTGGCCGAGGGCAAGACGGCCCCCAAATATCATGCCTCGACACGGCCTCCCATCACGGAGGCGGAAGCCACACACCGGGCCATCCGTATGGCGGAGGTGGCCGGGGCGCCAATATACTTCGTCCACCTGAGCTGCGCCGAGGCCCTGGAAGAGGTCCAGGCAGCCAGGGCTAGCCGGAATTACGTCTACGCAGAGACCTGTCCTCACTACCTGACACTGGACAGCAGCCTGTATGACCAGGAGGGGTTTGAGGGTGCCAAGTACGTTCTTACGCCACCCCTTCGGGAGAAGTGGCACCAGGACGTGCTCTGGAATGGCCTCAAGCGAGGCGACCTGCAGGTGGTATCGACGGATCACTGTACCTTCCGTTTCGCCGACCAAAAAGCCGTTGGCAAAGATGATTTTTCCAAGATACCCAACGGAGGTCCCGGCATCGAGCACCGGCTCAGCATGCTGTACACAAGGGGGGTGGGCTCGGGGGTCATCGACATGAATCGCCTGGTGCAGATATTTTCCACGACACCCGCCAGGCTGTTCGGGCTGTTCCCGCGTAAGGGCACGATTGCGGTTGGAAGCGACGGGGATATAGTGATCTTCGACCCCGAAAAGGAAAGCACCATTAGCGCCAAGACCCACCACATGAACATCGATTACAACATGTACGAGGGAATGAGGGTCAAGGGAGTTCCCGAGGCGGTCCTCTCCCACGGCAGCGTGGTCGTTGAGGGCGGGAAGTACGTGGGCACTCCGGGAGACGGCCGATTCCTCAAGCGGGGCACCCAAGCATAGGCTCGTTTGTCCCTCGCCCGGCAACGGCCTCCATTAAACTAAATAGCCCCGTGTGCGGGTACTCTGATGGCAGGTCTAAAAAGGATGTCATTCTGAACCCGCCGCAGGGCGGGTGAAGAATCTGGCGGGGTTGAGTACCCTCGGGAACACCTCCTCCCTTCCAGACCCTTCGCGAAGTTTATCCTGAGCCAGACGTAGGTTCTTTACTTCGTTCAGAATGACAAGAGCGAAGGGCTCAGAGCCTGCCCTGAGTGCATCGAAGGGGTGACAGGATAAACTCTTGGCCATCTGTCTACATAGCCGCAACGCTAACCTGGGACAGCATCAACACGCCGATGACGGCTGAATGCCGAAGGATTCTGGCCCAAGGAGAGTGAGTTGGAGCGGGTAGGGCTGGTGTTCCTGGATCAGCCGGGGCTGCGAGAGCAGGTACGGCTTGCCCAGTACGCCGAGAAGCGCGGGTTCGCGTCCGTGTGGGTCTGCGAGACCCGCCTGGTAAGGGATGCCGTCACTCCCCTGGCAGCATTCGCCATGGCGACGGACCGGATCGGGCTGGCAAGCGGCGTGGTGAACAACTGGACCCGAACGGCGGGGCTGATGGCGATGACCTTTGCCAGCCTTCATGAGCTTTCCGGGGGGCGGGTTACCCTCGGCATCGGGTCCTACTGGGAACCCCTTGCCTGGAAACAGGGAATTAATCGGCGCAAGACGCTCACCGCCATGCGAGAGTACGTGACAGTCGTGAGGCGGCTACTCAACGTGGAGACGGTGACCCATGAGGGTGAGATAGTGCAGGTGCGGGACCTCCGCCTGGACCTGGGAGTGGGAGTCCCCCAAACGCCCAGACACGTGCCCATATATATCGGTGCCACGGGACCCAGGATGATGGAGCTCGCCGGGGAGATCGCCGACGGAGTGTTCCACAACTTCTTCACATCTGTGAAGTACCTGCGGGGGTCCATAGACCGCGTCCAGCAGGGGGCCGGGCGCGCCGGACGCCGCATCCAGGATATAGACATGCCCCAGATGTTGGCCGTGGCCATGGCCGACGATGCCGCGGCGGCGCGAGACTCCGCCCGCTACGCCATCGCCATGTACCTGGGGCAGCAGCCCCACATCGCCAGGTCCAGCGGGGTGAATGATGAGGTGATCCGGCGCATTCACGACACCATGGGGGGATGGCCCCCACGAGAGGGCGGCATCGAGGCCGCGATGCCGCTGGTGGACGATGACCTGGTGGACTTGCTGTGCGCCGCGGGCACGCCGGAGATGTGCCGCCAGCGGGCGAACGAATACGTGGACGCCGGCGCATCCTATCCGGTCCTCTGCCCGCTGACGCCCAACGTCTCGGATATCATAGACGCCTTCGCCACGGCATAAGGACCCGGCAGGCAGCGGGAGGAGAGATGCCCAGAATGGTCCGCGCGGGCCTGATCCAGGCCAGAGTGGGCGATGACGCCCCTCAGGACCTGCTGCGGCTGAAACAGTACATGATAGACCGGCACGTGGCCCTCATCGAGGAGGCCGCGCGGAAGGGGGTACAGGCGCTGTGCCTCCAGGAGCTCTTCTACGGACCGTATTTCTGTGCCGAGCAGGATGCCCGGTGGTACTCCCTGGTGGAGCCGATTCCCGATGGCCCGACGGTGCGACTGATGCAGGACCTGGCCAAGAGGCATCAGATGGTGATGGTGGTCCCGATTTACGAAGAAGAGATGACCGGGGTGTACTACAACGCGGCGGCCGTCCTCGACTCCGATGGCAGCTACCTGGGTAAGTACCGCAAGACGCATATCCCCCACCTGGCACCCGGTTTCTGGGAAAAGTTCTACTTCCGGCCGGGGAACCTGGGCTACCCCGTGTTCTCCACAAGGGTCGGGAACGTCGGCGTCTACATCTGCTACGACCGGCACTTCCCCGAGGGGGCGCGGGCGCTGGGACTTAATGGCGCGGAGATCGTCTTCAACCCCTCGGCCACCGTCGCCGGGCTGTCGGAGTACCTGTGGGAGCTGGAGCAGCCCGCGCATGCCGTGGCCAACGGCTACTTCGTTGGGGCCGTCAACCGGGTAGGCCATGAGCAGCCCTGGGACATCGGCGAGTTCTACGGAAAGAGCTACTTCTGCAATCCCAGGGGCCAAATCGTCGCCCAGGGCTCACGGGACAGAGATGAGGTGGTGGTGGCGGACTTGGACCTGGACGAGATCCAGAACGTACGGGCGACGTGGCAATTTTACCGGGACCGGCGTCCCGATAGCTACGGCGAGCTGGTGGCGCCATGACCTCAGGTTCGGAGAAGTCACGCATCTTCTCTGGGATGCGCCCCACGGGACGGCTGCACATCGGCAACTACCTGGGTGCCCTGCAAAACTGGGTCCAGCTCCAGGAGAGGTACCAGGGTATCTGGTGCGCCGTGGACGTGCACGCCCTGACCACCGTCACCCCCCAGGAGACGAAGGAGATACGGCCCAACATTCAGGAGATGGTGCTGGACTGGCTGGCCGCCGGGCTCGACCCGGAGCGCAGCATCATCTTCGTCCAGTCTCACGTCCCCGAGGTGATGACCCTCCACACTTTGCTGAGCATGGTGACCCCCCTGGGCTGGCTCATGCGGGTGCCCACCTTCAAGGAGCAGGTCCGACAGATGAGCGAGACCGAGGAGAGCGTCAACTACGGGCTGGTTGGCTATCCGGTGCTCATGACCGCCGACATCATCCTCTACAAGGCCCAGGCGGTCCCGGTGGGCGAGGACCAGCTCCCCCACCTGGAGCTTTCCAGGGAGATCGTGCGTCGGTTCAACAACCTGTTCGGTTACACCTTCCCCGAGCCCCAGGCCGAGCTCACCGAGACGCCACTTATCAAAGGCCTGGACGGCCAGCAGAAGATGAGCAAGAGCCTGGACAACCACATAGACATAGCCGCAACCAACGAGGAGACCAGGAAGAGGGTCCTGAGCGCCTTCACCGACCCCCAGCGCACGCACCGTAACATACCGGGGAGGCCGGAGGTGTGCAACGTCTATTCCCTCCACAAGACCTTCAACCCGGGGGATGTGGATGCCGTCTACCAGGAATGCACCACCGCCCAGAGGGGCTGCGTAGACTGCAAGGCGCACCTTGCCGACGGAATAAATCGCTATCTGGAGCCCCTGAGGGAGAGACGGCGCGAGTACGAGGCCCGGCCCGGATACGTTGACGAGATTCTGGCCGCCGGGGCCAGCGAGGCCAGGTCCATCGCCCAGGAGACCATCTCCGAGGTCGGGAAGAAGATGGGCCTCGCCTGATGCGTTTGGCCACGGAGACACGGAGGCAAGATTTATATAAGTTCTCTGTGCCTCCGTGTCTCCGTGCCTCTGTGGCAAATCATACTTATAAGCCGAAGTTTTAATATATGGAACAGTCTTCGTCCTCGTTCCCACCCATACCACCATCCACCAGTGGGACCAGCGCCCATGACGTCGCCGTCGAGGCGGCCCGCCGGGCCGGGGAGATAATCGCCGCCCGGTTCTACACCGAGAAGCAGGTCAGCCTCAAGGGTCCAGGAGACCTGGTCACCGACGTGGACCTTCAGGCGGAGAATGCCGTCATCCAGCTCCTGCGCGATGAGTACCCCGGTTTCGGGATCATCTCCGAGGAGTCGGCGCCGGTAACCACCGCCTCGCCGTACACCTGGGTGGTAGACCCCCTGGACGGGACGCGAAACTACACCTGGGGGATCCCCCACGTTGCGGTGGTGGTGGCCCTGGCACGAGACGGGGAGGTGGTCGTGGGCGTTACCTACGACCCCATCCGGCACGAACTGTTCACCGCGGAATTGGGCAAGGGGGCCTATCTTAACGGCGATTCCATATCGGTCTCCACCAAACGCGAGATGCCTGAGAGCTTGCTGGGATTCGACATGGGCTACTCGGACGAGAAGGCTGTGAAGGCCCTGGACATGGTCAGCGCCCTCTGGCCCGGGATCCAGAGCATCCGGCTCATGGGCTCCGCCGCCCTGGGGCTGGCCTACGCTGCCTGCGGCCGCGTGGACATATACTTTCACCACAACCTCGCCCCCTGGGACATTGCCTCGGGGCTGCTGCTGGTGTCCGAGGCGGGAGGCATGGCCGTCGACCGGCATGGGGACCCAGCGACCCTGTTTTCGCCCGACGCAACGGTGTCCGTCTCCGGAGGGAGAGAGCGTGCCCCGAACCTTCCCGATACCTCGTATGGAAAGAGCGTCATCGCCTCGAGCCCCCACCTGGTGGCCCGGTTTCTTGCGGCCACCGAGGGCCTGGAGTGGAGGAAGTAAGCATCGAAACCAGGTCACCTGTGCCACCATGTCATTCTGAGCGAAGCGGAGAATCTCCGCGTAGAGATTCTTCGGTCGCCTTGCTCCCTCAGAATGACAATACTGCCCACAAGCTTATTCTGAGCCGCGGGCGGGGGTGCTCCGGCGGGTATCGGGTCGCGTCCGACGTTGACGGAGTTCCCTTCGGCTTGACTCGGTACAGCACCGTAGCGTAACGTTGACACGGGAAATGCCCACGGGGGTGACGCAAGGATGGCCACTGGACGCTGGGCCGGCCTTATTCTGGTGGTTGCCGTATCTCTGGCCCCCCTGGGGATCATCGCCGGCCGGGCGGGCCGGTCCGAGGCAAGCACCCTCAGCCTCGTCTCATCTATAGCCCTCTCCACCGGCGACCTGGAGCTGTGGCACGACGAGGCCAAGACCAAGCCGGTCACCTCCCTTCAGTTCAGCGGCGTCTCCGCCAAGGCCCCCATCAGGCCCTGGGTGGAGATCGAGACCGTTTTCATCCACAACCTCACCACCGCCGACCTGTTCCTGGTCCATCCCTGCGGGGGGCTAGTCGACAGCGTCTCCACCACGGCCATCGGCACCATGGACGCCGCGGTGCACGACCTCAAGGGTAACTTCATGGGCAACACCTGCGACTTCCCCCCCACGGTGGTGGTGAGCGCCGACCACACGGTGCGGGCCGACCTCCACATCGAGCTGATCCAGGGCCTGGCCTCCGCCGACTACGCCTTCCAGACACGCTTCGAGGCCAACGACTCCGTCTCCAAGATCGCCTTCCGCTCGTTCAGACATGGCGACTACGAGATATACCTGATGAATGCCGATGGCTCCAACCAGACCCGTCTCACCAACAGCACCGGTAATGATTCTAGGCCACATTGGTCCCCTGACGGCAGCAAGATAGCCTTCCTATCCGGAAGAGACGGTAACCCTGAAATATATGTTATGACCTCTGCGGGCGGCAACCAGACGCGCCTCACGGACAACTCCGCCGCTGACGACGCCCCCGTGTGGTCTCCCGATGGCAGCAAGATAGCTTTCCAATCCAATAGAGACGGTAACCCTGAGATATATGTTATGACCTCTGCGGGCGGCAACCAGACGCGCCTCACGGTTAACTCCGGCGAGGACCAATTGCCTGCCTGGTCCCCCGACGGTAGCAAGATCGCCTTCCAGTTTGAAAGTGGGCCGGGCGCACCTCTGGAGGTATACGTGATGACCTCCACCGGCTCCAATCGGACTAATCTCACCAACAACCCCAGTGACGATTGGGCCCCTGCCTGGTCCCCTGACGGTACCAAGATAGCCTTTGTCTCCACTAGGGACGGCAACTTGGAGATATACGTGATGACCTCCACTGGCTCCAACCAGACCAACCTTACCAACCATAGCGCTGGCGATGATGCCCCCTCCTGGTCCTCCGACGGTAGCAAGATTGCCTTCGAATCTATTAGAGACGGCAACGCGGAAATATACGTGATGAACGCCGACGGCTCTGGCCAGACTCGCCTTACCATCAACACCTCCAGGGACGACGTCGCTGCCTGGTCTCCCGCCTTCAGCCTCCCGCTCCCCAAGCCCGTGGCAATCCAGCCACCCGCAGGGATGATAAGTTGGTGGTCCGCCGACGGACACACCACCGACATCGTGGACGGCAACCACGGCATCCTCTCCGGCGACGCCACCTACAGCACCGAGGGGAAGGTAGGAGCCGCGTTTAGTTTTGATGGGACGGGTGACTTCGTACTGGTGCCCGACAGCCCCAGCCTGAACATCACCGGCGACGTCACCGTCGACCTCTGGGCCAGGCGCACCAGCTTCGGCTCCACCAACGCCTACATGGCCATGAAGGGAGGGGTCACCGGGCAGAGCGCGGGGACCATGGCCTACGCCCTGTACTTCGACCACACCCACCGCCTGCTGGGGGGCTTCAAGCGGGGGGACGGCTCCTTCGTCACACTGGAGGGTCCCAAGGTCACCGACACGGGCTTCCACCACTACGCCTACGTGCGCAGCGGCCAGACCCACAGACTGTTCGTGGACGGGGTCCCTGTGACGGCTGACAGCTTCACCGGCACTCCCGGAGACACCTCTGGCCCCCATGGCGATAGGCGCCTTACGCAGCGATTCTCCATCGTCCAAGTTCATCTTTCACTTCGGCGGGGTCATCGACGAGGTCGAGATCTTCAACCGTGCCCTGAGCGCCGCCGAGATCAGGGCCATCTATAACGCGGGCAGCGCCGGGAAGATCAAACCGGTGGCCGTGGCTGGCGACGTGAACGGGGATGGGAAGGCCGACTTTATCGTGGGGGCGCGCCGTGACGATCCCGCCGGCGGTGGGCTCGATGCCGGGAGCGCCTACGCCTTCTCCGGGGCCGACGGCAGCCTCCTCTACCAGGTGACCGGCGATACCGCGGGCGATGAGTTCGGCGTCTCCGTTTCCATAGCTGGGGACGTGAACGGGGATGGGAGGGCTGACTTCATCGTGGGCGCGCACCTTGGCGATCCCGTCGGTGGTGGGAGTAATGCAGGGAGCACCTACGTCTTCTCCGGGGCCGACGGTAGCATCCTCTACCACAGGACCGGCGATAGCGTGGAAGATCGGTTCGGCTGGTCCGTTTCCGGGGCTGGGGACGTGAACGGTGATGGGAGGGCCGACTTCATCGTGGGGGCGACCCATGACGATCCCGCCGGGATTGATTCAGGGAGCGCCTACGTCTTCTCGGGGGCCGACGGCAGCCTTCTCTACCAGGTCACCGGTGATACCTCTTTCGATTTTTTCGGCTACTCCGTCTCCGGGGCTGGGGACGTGAACGGGGATGGGAGGGCTGACTTCATCGTGGGCGCGCACCTTGGCGATCCCGTCGGTGGTGGGAGTAATGCAGGGAGCACCTACGTCTTCTCCGGGGCCGACGGTAGCATCCTCTACCACAGGACCGGCGATAGCGTGGAAGATCGGTTCGGCTGGTCCGTTTCCGGGGCTGGGGACGTGAACGGTGATGGGAGGGCCGACTTCATCGTGGGGGCGACCCATGACGATCCCGCCGGGATTGATTCAGGGAGCGCCTACGTCTTCTCGGGGGCCGACGGCAGCCTTCTCTACCAGGTCACAGGTGATACCTCTTTCGATTTTTTCGGCTACTCCGTCTCCGGGGCTGGGGACGTGAACGGGGATGGGAGGGCCGACTTCATCGTTGGGGCGTACCTTGACAATCCCGCTGGTGGTGGGGAGGCTGCCGGGAGCGCCTACGTCTTCTCCGGGGCCGACGGCAGCCTCCTCTACCAGAGGACCGGCGATACCGCGAGCGATCAGTTCGGCTGGTCCGTTGCCGGGGCTGGGGACGTGAACTGGGATGGGAAGGCCGACTTCATCGTGGGGGCGTACAAGGACGATCCCGCCGGCGGTGGGCTCGATGCCGGGAGCGCCTACGTCTTCTCCGGGGCCGACGGCAGCCTCCTCTATCAGAGGACCGGCGATACCGCGAACGATCGCTTCGGCGTCTCCGTGTCCGGGGCTGGGGACGTGAACGGGGATGGGAGGGCCGACTTCATCGTGGGTGCGTACCTTGACGATCCCGGCGGTGCGAGCGATGCCGGGATCGCCTACGTCTTCTCCGGAGCAGACGGCAGCCTCCTCTACCAGGTCACCGGCGATTCCCAGAGCGATTGGTTCAGCTGGTCCGTTTCAGGGGCTGGGGACGTGAACGGGGATGGGAGGCCCGACCTCATCGTTGGGGCGTACCGTGACAATCCCTTCCCCATCCCCGCCGGGACTTCTGCCGGGAGCGCCTACGTCTTCTCCGGGGCCGACGGCAGCCTCCTCTACCACAGGACCGGCGATGCCGCGCAGGATATCTTCGGCTGGGACGGGGGCGAAATCGCCCTCACTCCTTCGGCAAGCTCAGGACAAGCTCTGCCCCTCTCCCTTGACGGGAGAGGGAATTTTATTGAGGAGTCAACATCATGGCCCGACTACCCAACGTGACAAGGGAGCAGCTCAGTGCCGAGGACCAGCCATATTTCGACGAGATCGCCGAGAGCCGAGGCAGTATACGGGGCCCCTATGGGGTCCTGCTCCACAGCCCCAGGCTGGCCGCTCGGGTAGCCGCCACGGGTGCCTACGTCCGGTTCGAGGGGGATATGGCCAACGCCTTGAGGGAGGTGGTTATCCTGGCCACGGCCCGCGAGATCGAGTCCCAGTACGAGTTCAGCGCCCACGCCCGCCTGGCCCGGGAGGCCGGGGTCTCCGAGGATACCATCAGGGACATAGCCAGCGGCACCGCTCCCGACGGCCTCTCGGGGGACGAGGCGATGCTGGTCCGTTACACCCGTGAGCTGCTGAGGGACCACAAGATAGGTGACGCCACATTCAACGCCGTGCGGGACCGCTTCGGCGTCCAGGGCACCGTGGACCTAACCGGGCTCATAGGCCATTACGTTTTAGTGGGCCAGGTGCTGGCGGCCTTCGACGTGGATCTGGCCCCGGGACTGACACCAGAGCTGCCTCACCCTCACCCTTGCCCTCTCCCGTCAAGGGTGAGGGTGAATTCCTATTGACCCACTTCTGGGTGCGGATTATAATGCGGGCGTGAGCAGGACGGCTGGAGAGGCTAGGCCTGTGGCATTGGGTGACCACCCGAGGGAGGAGTGTGGGGTGGTGGGAGTGTACGCCCCGGGCGGGGACGCCAGCCGCATGGCCTTTTTCAGCCTCTACGCCCTGCAGCACCGGGGCCAGGAGAGCGCCGGGATCGCCGCCGCGGACGGTCACTCCATCAGGGTCCACAGGGACATGGGCCTTGTCAGCCAGGTCTTTCGAGAGGAAGAGCTCTCCCCTCTCTCCGGCAGCCTCGCCATCGGCCACACCCGCTACTCCACCACGGGGTCCAGCGAAGCTTGCAACGCCCAGCCCTTCCTGGTTCGGGGCGTCCACGGAGAGCTGGCCCTGGGACACAACGGCAACGTGGTCAATGCCCTCGAGCTTCAGCGACAGCTCGTCGAGCAGTGGGGCTGCACCTTCAGCTCCACCACGGACTCCGAGGTCATCGCCTATCTCCTCGCCAACGCCCCAGGAAGGACCTGGGAGGAGCGAATCGGCCACTGTATGCGGAGCCTCCAGGGGGCCTTCTCCGCCGTGGCCCTCACCAGGGACACCCTGATGGCGATACGCGACCCCCTGGGCGTTAGGCCCCTGTGCATAGGCAAGCTCAATGGGGGATGGGTGATAGCCTCCGAGAGCTGCGCCCTGGACCACCTGGGCGCCGAGTTCCTGCGGGAGCTAGAGCCGGGGGAGTCGGTGCTCATAGGCCCAAAGGGGCTCAGGTCCTATATTTGGCCCGGAGCCGAGGGACGGCGCGCCGCCTGCGTCTTCGAGCTCATATATTTCGCCCGCCCCGACAGCGTACTGAACGGCAAGCTGGTGTACACCACCCGCAGGGCCCTGGGCGCTCAGCTCGCCAGAGAGCACCCGGCAGAGGCAGACGTGGTGATAGGGATACCGGATTCCGCCACCGCGGCGGCCGTGGGCTACGCCCAGGAGTCGGGTATGCCCTACAGCGAGGGACTGGTGAAGAACCGCTACGTGGCGAGGACCTTCATCGAGCCCGACCAGAGGCTGCGGGACCTTGGAGTTACCCTGAAGTTCAATCCCCTCACCGAGGTCATCAGCGGCAAGCGGGTGGTTGTGGTGGACGACAGCATCGTGCGCGGCACCACCACCCCCCACGTGGTGGGACTGCTTCGCAGGGCGGGGGCCCTGGAGGTGCACCTGCGGGTCTGTGCCCCGCCCATCCGCCACCCCTGCCACCTTGGGGTGGACATGGCCACCCGCCGGGAGCTTATCGCGGCCAACAAGAGCGAGGAAGAGATAAGGCAGTTCATCGGCGCCGATTCCCTGGGATATTTGAGCGTCAAAGGCCTGCTAAAGACCGTGGGTGGCACTCGCGGAGGGTTCTGCGACGCCTGCTTCACCGGCAACTACCCCATACCCGTCCAGCTTGAGATGGACAAGCTCGTGCTGGAGCACCCCTAGGAAGTCTCCTGAGACCCGCTGCACTGCGGCTCGTTTCAACCACCATTATTCACCCCAGCCTGAAGGCACAGCATCAGGTTGCGGTGTCCTGGACGCTGTCGAAACAGTTCCTGGCGCTACCACTCGGTGAACTGCGGACCTCTAGCTCCAGCCAACTCAAGCGTTCCCTCGATCATTGTTGACGCCCATCTACTGCGGTGCTATATACTTCAACGTGTAGCTCAAGGGGGTCCATAGTGCCGGGTGGCGAGACATACCTTCGCGCGGGCGTCGACCTGGAGTCCCTGGATGCGACGAAGGGCAGGATAGCCGCCCTCTGCCGCACCACCCACGGGCCCCAGGTCCTCGGGGGGGCCGGTGGATTCGCCGGCATGTACGGTCTACAGGGGTTCAAGGAGCCTGTCCTCGTATCCAGCACCGACGGGGTGGGGACCAAGCTAAAGATAGCTGCTCTCTTGGGGCAATACGAGTCCCTGGGCATGGACCTGGTGAACCTCAACGTCAACGACGTTGCCACTCGCGGGGCCAGGCCCCTTTTCTTTCTCGACTACATCTCCATGGCCAGCCTGGACACGCAGCGCACCGATGCCCTGGTTCGGGGCATGGCCCTGGCATGCCGCGAGGCCGGGTGCGCCCTGATCGGGGGCGAGACGGCCCAGACACCCGGCATGTACATTAAGGATGCCTTTGACCTGGCGGGCTTCGTCGTGGGGGCCGTGGAGAGGGAGTCCGTGATAGACGGCTCGGTCACCGTTGAGGGTGACGTTCTTCTCGGAATACCTTCCAGCGGAGTACACACCAACGGGTTTTCCCTGGTGCGCCACGTGTTCAGGACCGAGGAGGACGGCTCGGCACTATATCGCCACTACCACGAGCTGGGGCATAGCCTGGGAGAGGAGCTTCTGGTCCCACACAGGTGCTACTACCCGCTGCTGGAGCCGGTGTTCCCCATGGTTAAGGGGGTCGCCCACATCACCGGCGGCGGCCTGGTGGAAAATGTACCCAGGGTGCTACCTGCTGGGCTAGCGGCCCGGATTCGGCTGGGGTCATGGGAGGTCCAACCAATCTTCGAGATCATTCAGCGGGAAGGCAACGTGGCCTGGGACGAGATGTTTCGCGTATTCAACATGGGCCTGGGCATGGTCCTGTCTTGCGCGCCAGACCGTGTCTCCGACATACAAAAAGAGATCGAAGAGGCCAGGGTGGTCGGAGAGGTCGTGGCGCAGGAGGGAGAGGAGAGGGTGAGCATAGAGGGAGCGAGTAGTTGAAAGCTCTTATCAGCGTCTATGACAAGACGGGCATCATCGATTTCGCCATGGCCCTTCACCGGGCGGGAGTGGAGCTAATCAGCACTGGCGGAACCCACAGGGCGCTCACCCAGGAGGGCGGGCTTCCAGTCCAGCAGGTGTCGGACCTCACGGGATTTCCCGAGATCCTGGACGGTCGGGTCAAGACCCTTCACCCGCGGATCCATGGGGGCCTGCTCGCGCGCCGCGACAGCCGGGAGCACATGGAAGAACTGGACAGGCAGGGGCTGGAGACAATAGACCAGGTGGTAGTAAACCTGTACCCCTTCGTGGAGACCATCCGAAAGCCCGGCGTAACACTGGAGGACGCCCTGGAGAACATCGACATTGGGGGCCCCACTCTGCTGAGGGCCGGTGCCAAGAACTTCACCGACGTCACCGTGGTGGTGGACCCGGCGGATTATCAGTGGATCGCTGCAAGCATCTCCAACGGGGGCCCCAGCCAGGAGGCACGCCGCCATCTGGCCTACAAGGCCTTTCACCATGTCTCCCTTTACGACTCCGAAGTCGCGGGGTACCTTGCCCAAGAGGGCACAGGCGGGACACGGCTGGAGCCGGCGCCCGCCACAGTAGACTCGCCTACCCATGGCCTGGTCCCAGACCTGGCCCTCCATTACCGACGGGTACGCGAGCTGCGGTACGGGGAGAACCCCCACCAGGCTGCTTCCCTCTACGTACCTTCGACGGGGTACAACGGGGGCCTGGCCGGGGCCCAGCAGCTCCACGGTCGGGAGCTTTCCTTTAACAACATGCTGGATGCCGATGCCGCCTGGCGCACGGTGTGCGACTTTGAGGAGACGGCCGTCGCTGTGATCAAGCACACCAACCCGTGCGGCCTGGCCTGCCACCCGGACCAGGCAGAGGCGTACCGCAGGGCCTACGCGGGGGACGAGGTCTCGGCCTTTGGCGGCATCGTGGCCTTCAACCGCACCATCACCTCCGCCGTCGCGAGGGAGATGCGCGGGGTGTTTTACGAAGTGGTGGTGGCCCCCGACTATGAGCCCGAGGCCCTGGAGGCGCTGAAGAAGAGGCGCAACCTGCGGCTCCTTATGGCAGCTCCTTTTACGGCAGGCGACAATGACCTTGACCTTCGCCCCATCGGCGGGGGACTGCTGGTACAGTCTCGGGACGCCGTTACCGAGGACCCCGCTATCTGGAAGACGGTAACGGAGCGTGCCCCAACCCAGGATGAGTTCGCGGACCTTGTTTTCGCCTGGAAGGCGGCGAAGCACCTAAAGTCCAACGCCATCGTGCTGGCACGTGACCGTGCACTCCTGGGAATGGGCGCCGGCCAGCCCAACCGGGTGACCAGTGTGCACCTGGCAATGCGTACGGCTGGAGACAAGTCCCAGGGTAGTGTGCTGGCATCCGACGCCTTCTTCCCCTTCCCGGACAACATCGAGTTGGCGGCCCAGGGCGGCGTGGCCGCCATAGTTCAGCCCGGCGGCTCGATCAGGGACGACGAGGTGATAGCGGCGGCCAACAAAGGGAATGTAGCCATGGTGTTCACCGGGGTAAGGCACTTCAGGCATTAGTGCCGCTCAGTGTGACCAAGGCGAAGGCCTGCGCCGGGCCGGGGGTACCTTTACTGTCCTGGACCATGCGGAATGGAATTGACTGAAGGGCGTTAGCGGGGGTGGAGATGCGGGCTACCGTAGACATAGTGATACCGGTCTACAACGAGGAGAAGGACCTACCACGCACCGTCGATATACTGACCGGTTTCCTACGCGAGAACCTGGAGAACCCGTGGCGCATCGTCATCGCGGACAACGGCTCTGTAGACAACACTCTGTCCGTTGCCCAGATATTGTCCCACAAGTACAGGGGCGTGGACTGCGTACACATACCCCAAAAGGGGCGGGGCCGAGCCCTACGCCAGGTCTGGCTAGAGAGCACGGCCGACATCGTGACCTACATGGATGTGGATCTATCCACCGATCTGAGCCACTTCCCGCAGCTGGTCAAGGCCATCGAGGAGGGGGCCCACATCGCCATCGGAAGCCGCCACATCAAGGGCTCCAGGGTCAGGCGCCCTCTGAAACGAGGTTTGATATCCCGGTCCTATACCGCCCTCATCAGGGCAACCTTCTTCACGCCCTTCCGGGATGCCCAGTGCGGCTTCAAGGCCCTGAGCCGCGACGCGGTTAATGCCCTGGTGCCCCTGGTGAAGAACAACAATTGGTTTTTCGACTCCGAGCTACTTATCATCGCCGCCAAACGAGGGTTCTCGATGAAGGAAATACCGGTGCACTGGGTGGACGATCCAGACAGCCGTGTGAAGATTTTACGGACGGCATGGGAGGACATAAAGGGTCTGATAAGGCTGCGGTTTGGCGGCATTCC
Organism: Dehalococcoidia bacterium; assembly: GCA_965247295.1. GTDB lineage: Bacteria > Chloroflexota > Dehalococcoidia > Lucifugimonadales > JAGWBF01 > CBDFGQ01. The sequence continues at coordinate 447,382 of CBDFGQ010000006.1, read as the reverse complement.
GACCCCTGCGCCAGCTAGTTTCGAGGAGAAACCAGACGCCTAGAGGGTTACTTTCCTTTCTGCCGCTCCAGCAGTATGTTTTTCCCGTCAACGGTGACCTTTATGTCCATGCCCGTCTCGTTGGATATAGGAAAGGCCATCTTGGGTAGGATTGGGGCGGGACTTAGCTTCATCGGTTTGGTTTCCTGGGCCTTGATCTCTATCACCTGTTTCGCCATACTTCACCTCCCTAAAAAAACTGAGGACGCCACCGGTCAATAATATACCATACCGCCCCTCGCCCCGTCCTGTGGGCGCTGCAAGGCCAATGAGGGTGTGAGTGGCATTGCGGTACGACGGAACCCACCGGTGTATACTACGGTACCAATGAGGACACAGAAAATCGAGGAGGGCACGCGATGAAGGCTATCCGGCTGCATGAAGTTGGTGGACCGGAGGTCCTCAAATACGAGGACTGCCCCGATCCGGCGCCTGGGCCAGGGGAGGCGCTGGTCGACGTTCAGGCCATCGGGGTCAATTTCACCGATGTGCAAACGCGAAGGGGCGCAAGCCCTCCAGACAGCCTGCCCATGACGCCAGGTAAGGAGGCGGCCGGCGTTGTCGCGGCGGTGGGAGAGGGAGTGGCCGACGTGGCGCAGGGCGACCTGGTAGCCTTCTGGGGAACCACCGGCACATACGCCGAGAGGGTCGCCCTTCCATCCGACGTCCTGGTGAAGTTGCCTGAAGGGGTAGACGCAAAAACGGGGGCTGCCGCCTTGCTTCAGGGGATGACGGCCCACTACCTGGCGTACACCACCTATCCACTGAAGCCTGGGGACAGATGCGTGGTGCACGCCGGGGCCGGGGGTACAGGTCTGCTACTGATCCAGATGGCGAAGCGGGCGGGGGCCTATGTGTTCGCCACCGTCTCCACGGAGGAGAAGGCGGCACTGGCAAGGGAGGCGGGGGCCGACAGAGCCATCATATATACCCGAGAGGACTTCGAGGAGGTGGTCAGAGCGGGCACGGGCGGCCAGGGGGTGCAGGTTGTCTACGACTCCGTGGGTAAGACCACCTTCGACCAGAGCATGAGGTGCCTGGGCCGTCGAGGTTGTCTGGCGCTCTACGGCCAGGCCAGCGGGCCGATACCTCCGGTGGACTCGGATCTGTTGCGAAATGGGTCCCTGTCCCTGACACGGCCCACACTGACCGACTATACGGCCACCAGGGATGAGCTTCTTTGGAGGGCAGGGGAGGTGCTGGGATGGGTCGTATCGGGGGAGCTAAAGCTACGTATCGGCGGCACCTTCCCGCTGGCTCAGGCCGCCGAAGCCCACCGCCAGCTTGAGGGCCGCCACACCACCGGCAAGCTGCTGCTGATACCGTAGGAGTTGCTTAGCGGCTGCCCTTTTGCTCGTAGAACACTTGCCTTTCGACAAGCTGAGGGTTAAGGGTTCCACATCTTCTCGTGGTTGGTTAAGGTACGCAGACCGCTCAGCTTTGGTGGCTTACCTAAGTTCAGCTCTTACAGCTATTGCAGCTATTGCAGAGGCTACTCCGCTTAAGCGGGATTCAGGCTCGGCTCTGAGGGCCTACACCGCTACTACTTTTTGGGAGGGTTACTTCCTCTGCCTGGTCCCGAAGGATTACCAGTCCTACTCGGCCAGTTGGGATTGGGTGAACTGCCGCCTCCCTTGGCTCCGCCCTTGCCACCCTTATTCGTTGATTTCATTGCTGCCTCCTTTCACCCATTTGCGCCGCCCACTTGGTGAAATGATATATCATTCCCCAGGACGAGCGCCACCCACCTGAGATTGGCGGGAATTAACTCGGCCGCGTCCGTATGGTCAACGCGGTAATCGTGTCTGCCCGCACTCGTAATCAGTTGCACAGTGTCGGGGCTCAGCATTTGCAGGTGTTGCCTGCATTGAGGTTCGACGCGCTCACCATGAGCGGGAGATCATGGAGAACACCATCACTCTGCAAGTCAGGTCAAGGCTGGGCCCGCATCATCCAACGTCCGGTCACGCGTTGGCGGTCTCGCCGCGGCTGTATGGTGGCAGGTAGCCCGGACGGTACTCCCGGTCTTCCCAGCTGTCGTCGTTCTCGTCCCACACGTAAGGCAAGGTGAGGACGGTCCCCGCAACGGAGATGGTCTCCAGGGCACGAAGGGCATCCAGAAGGATGCCGCGCTGAAGGTCCGGCTGGTTGGGCTTTCCCGTCTGGTGTCCCAGGGGGAAGTTGACGAAGACGGACCGGGGCGGCTTTACCGCCAGCGTCACGTCCAGGGCAGAGGAGACGCATATGGTGGGGATGCCCACCGTCTCCAGCGCCCGAGCCAGCAGTCCCACGGACTGGTGACACACCGGTCAGGCCGGGACCAGAAGCGCGGCGTCCACCGCCTGTGCCCTGAGCCGCTGCACCAGGGGTGGGATGAGCTCCTGCCTCACTCTCCGCACAGAGTAGATTCCGCCCATGCAGGAGTAGGCGGGGTCTGCGAGCTCGCCGATCACCCCATCGCGTTCCAGCTCCCGCATCCTCTCGACTGGAAAGACACAGTTTGGGTCCTGCTGGGCATCCTCGGTAAGGTAGCCAAAGTGGGAGACCCGGAGGTCTCCCACAGCCACATCCCCGGAAATCTCCCGGTAGGAAGTGTCGTCCCTGGTGTGGAAGGGCAGCTGGTCCTTCTGGTGTACACCCCCGGAGCTGACAAGGGCCACCTTACACAGGCTCAGGGGTCTTGGCAGGGGAGTCCAGGGCACGTCCTGGTTTACGACCCAGCGATAGGCAGGGTAGCTGGCGTAAAGCTCCCGGGTGCGAGGGATGTATTCTATGGGGGCCACGGTTACCCCTCCAACCCTTCAGCTCAGGTAGACTGAACCCCATCTACTATACCTAGTCCGGGTGACTGGTGTCGACCGGCGCCTCACCTCTGATCTCCTGACCAGCCCGTGGAACTAAGGCCTCCTTCGGCCGGTCGCCCTTGAGAAAGGAGACTACAACCCCAGATGCCAGCAGACAACCCATGACCAGGTAGGCCGTACGCAGTCCCGAGGTGAAGGCCTCCAGCACCCCCGCGCCGCTGGCGTTGCGGACTTCATCCAGGCTGGGTAGATAGCCCATGGAGGCCATGGTAGCCGTCACGATGGCCGTGGCTATGGCGATGCCCGTGACGTTTCCCGCGTTGCGCACCAGGTTGAGGAGTGCGGAGACCACGCCGTACCGGCTGTGCTCCACCGTACTGAGGATAGAGCTGTTGTTGGGTGAATGGAACATGCCCATGCCACAGCTATGGGCTATGAGCCCGGCCATGACCAGGCCCAGGGAAGAGGTCTCAGTGAGGCGGGATAGGATGAGAAGCCCCGCGGCCGATAGGGCCATGCCGCCCACGTTAAACACTCTCCATCCATACCGGTCGGAAAGGCGCCCGCTGACGGGCCCCATGATGACCATGCTCAGCGCGGCGGGGACCAGAATGAGCCCAACCTGACCCGGACTGTACCCCAGGACCGGCTGGAGGTAAAAGGGGATCAGAAAACGCACCGATGACCCTGCCAGGAAAAGGATGAAGCTCGCCGAGACGCCCAGGGAAAACAGGGCGCGTTTGAACAGCCTCAGGTCCAGCATGGGCGCCGGGGTGCGAAGCTCCCACCAGACGAATGCCCCAACCATGGCCGCGAAGCTCAGCATGGCGACCACTATGGCAGGCGACGCCCAGCCGGTACGGTGTCCGTTGGTCACAACCATCAGGAACGTGATGAGCATGGCCGCGGACAGCGCCGCTCCCACCCAGTCAAAGGAGACACGTTGTGTATCCCGCTGAAATAGGCGCCTGTCGAGAACGAGCAGGGCCACGGCCATGGCCAGGATTCCGACCGGGACATTGATGAAAAAGACCCAGCGCCAGCTGAGCGCGCCAACCAGGAGGCCGCCAAGAGCGGGCCCGGCTATTCCTCCCGCCCCGACCACGCTCAAGTGGAAACCCAGGGCCTTCCCGCGCTCCGCACTGGGAAAGGTAGAGATGAGCATGGCCATGCCGGTGCCCTGGATCATGGCGGAGCCACATCCCTGGAGGAGTTTGGACAGAATCAGGGTTACCACGCTGGTGGAGAAGCCCCCCCACGCAGCCCCTATGACGAAGATAGCGAGCCCCGCGAGGTAGACCTCTTTGCGACCGACTATGTCGGATAAGCGGCCCATAGGCAGGAGCAACGCGCTTATGACGAGGGCGTTGCCCACCACCACCCACTGAACGGTGGGAAGGTCGGTCTGGAAGTGGTCCGCGATGGTAGGCAGGGCAACTATGACGCCGCCGTTGTCCACCACTGAGGTGAAGGTGCCCACCGCGATGGCTCCAAAAGCGTACCACTTATAGTGACGTCTTTGGGATAGGGCTAGGTTAAACAGGGGCACTTCACCTTTCGAGGACCAAAAAATTCCTCAAGGGGCACCGCGGCGTGGACCTCTGGAACGAGCCGATCTGAACGCTCCCGCCCATGTGGCCCGCGGGTTAACAGCAGGTCCAGGACACTGTGGAGAACCGCGGGCCCTCCCCTGGGACGGATTAATATCAATGGGGAATGTCTAGTCCGCCTGGTTTTCCTTAACTCCCATCTCTTCAACGGGCCGCTGGCCCAGGGTCTCCTGGGGCCGGGCGCCCTTCAGGTAAGATATCACAATTCCCAGCAGAAGCAAGGAACCCATGACAAGGAACACCGTGCGCATTCCGCTGGCGAAGGACTCTACCACGCCCGTAGTGGTAGCGGCCGATACCGCCTCCAGGCTAGGAGTATAGCCCATAGACGTCATGGTAGCCGCTACGATGGCCGTGGCTACGGCTATACTGGTGACCATAGCCGAATTCCGCGAGACGTTTAGAAGGGCCGAAACCACCCCATATCTCCTGGGCTCCACGGTGCCGAGGATGGAGCTGGCGTTGGGTGAGTCGAAGATACCGAGGCCGCACCTTTGAAGCATCAGCCCTGCCATCACCAGAATCAGGGGAGAGTCGTGGGTCAATCTAGATAGCAGGAATAGCCCGGCGGCGGCCAACACCATGCCGGCCACGCTGAATTTCCTCCATCCGTACCGGTCGGAAAGGAGACCGCTTATGGGCGCAACGAGGACCTGGGCCAGCACGTTGGGAGCAATTATCAGGCCCACCTGGCGCGGACTGTAACGCAGGACGTTCTGGAGGTAGAAGGGTATCAAAAAGAGGATCGAGGAACTTGCCAGGAAGGAGAGAAAGGCGGCGGATATTCCCAATGAGAAGTGTCTTATCCTGAATAGGCGCAGGTCCAAAATTGGGTAGTCGGTGCGTAGCCCCCACCATATGAAGGCAGCCAGCAGGCCGACGCAGGCCACCGCCGGCCCCGTGACAAAGGGTGACGACCACCCGGTCCTGGGACCGCCGGTCACGGCCAGAAGGAAGGCTACCATCGCTCCCGCGGACAGCGCCGCCCCCAGCCAGTCGAACCTGGGACGATGGGTGTCCTGGGGGAACCAGCGTCTGTCCAGTACGAGCAGGGCGATGGTCAAGGCAAGGAGTCCTGCGGGTACGTTTATAAAAAAGATCCAGCGCCAGCCCAGGGAACTTATCAGCAGACCGCCCAAAACCGGTCCCGCAATGGTCCCCGCCCCGATGACGCTCATCTGGGTACCGAGCGCCTTTCCACGCTCGCTCCGGGGAAATACGGAGGTGACCATGGCCATGCCAGAGCTCTGGGTCATGGCGGCCCCGCAACCCAGGAGGACCTTGGCCAGCACCAGCACCACCATGCTGGTCGACGAGCCCGCCACGGCGGATCCGACGACAAACACGGCAAAGCCCGCGATGTACACCTCCTTGCGACCTATGATGTCCGACAGCCGGCCCATGGGCAGCACCAACGCGCCAATGGCGACGGCGTTCCCCACGACCACCCACTGGACGGTGGGGAGGTCGGTGTGAAAGTGGCCGGCGATGGTGGGAAGTGCCACGATGGTGCTGCCGTATTCCATCAGCGAGGTAAAGGTCCCGATGGCGATGGCCGCAAAGACCCACCACTTGTAGTTGGCACCGGTGACCATGGGCGTGCTCACAGTCTGGGATCACCTCGCGGGGGATCGGCGTAGGTTAGGCCACTTGGCAGGAGGAGATGAGGCTGGGCAGCCGAGGCGGCGATGTAGACCCACTTACGAACGACTATTTCCTATAGCCGGCCCATGGGCAGGCGCCGGGCACTGAACCTGGGACCGTGCCGGCCGGTACCCGACGAGCTGTGGGGGTCCTTTCGGACGACGGGCGGCGTAGCGTTGATGCTGTACTACTCCACCCCAAGGTGAAGGTGCTGGACGCGGTGCATGGGAAGCGGCGCGACCTGTAGTTAGGACTACAATAAACGGACAACTGGAGCGTGGGAACCGCCCTACCGGAACTGGGGGACCACCCGCTCGGCGAACAAATGAAGGGACTCCATAATCTTTTCCTGTGGGATCAGCCCTCCCACGTTCATCTCCGCTACCACGCCCGACAGCCCCATCTCCTCCCGCATCGCCCCTATACGCTCGGCCACCGCTTCCGGAACGCCGTAGGCCACCCTATCCTGGAGCAGCTCGTCATAGGAAACGCCGGACAGACTCTGGGCCCGTTTGGAGCGTTCCTCGGAGGCCGTCGTTCCACTCCCACCAGCCGACGACGCGAAGTTCTTGGCCAGTCTCCGATAGGAATGGATGGTGCTGGCTTCGGGATCGGACCTGGCCTGTTCCGCAGTTTCAGCCACGTAGACCGGCATCCGAAGCAATACGTCTCCGTCGCCCGGGTGGCCCGCCTCTCTCCACGCCTCTCTGTACACCTCCAGGTGATGGGAAAGCTCACGGCGGTTCAACCCGCGAAGCCCGACGAATATAGGATAGCCCCTGCGTCCCACCTCGGGAAAGGTCTCCGCTGTAGTGGCCGCTATGCGTATGGGAGGGTGTGGCTTTTGATATGGTCGAGGCATCACCCGGAGATTGTCGAAGGAGTAGTGCTTCCCGCTGAAGGACAGGCGGTCGTTGGTCCAGGCCCGGACGATGACCTCCAGACATTCCTGAAATCGCTCCCGGCTCTCTTCGTACGGGATTCCATAGCCCTCGTAGGCCCTGGCGAATCCGCTGCGACCTACCCCAAAATCGAACCTGCCCTCACTGATGTTGTCCACCGTAGCCGCCTCTTCGGCCATGCGAACGGGGTGACTCAGGGGCAAGACACTGACGGCGATCCCGACCCTCAACCGCTGTGTACGGGCGGCGATGGCGCTGGCCATGATCAGGGGCGCCGATACGACGGATGGTAGACCACCCGCCATGGGGTCCACGGGGTTCCCTCCCCCGGGTGCGGCGAAATGCCTCTCAGCCAGCCAGACTCCATCCAGGCCCAGGGATTCGGCCAGGTCCACCTGCCCAAAGGCCTCCCGGAAGGCCTCCTTCTGGGTAGACCCCTCCCGATAGTCACATTCCATCGCCAGGCCAAAATGCACCTTGCACCTCCTGGACTTCGGAACCCCGTCACATGCCACTTCCCACTCTCCGGCGTTTCAGACCGTGAGACCGGCAATCCCCTGTGGCACTAAGACACGGGGCTCCAGCACATTTTCCGCTACGCGCGTTCGGCCCAGACCCGCTTCGCCCGGTCCATGGCGCTTGTCTTCGACGCCTGGAGCTCAGCCAGATGGTCCCTAGACCACTGGTTGGACACGTTCAAGCCACTAAGGCTCCCCTGAAAGTGGGGCATCACATAACGAGCCAGCAGCTCGTAGCTGCGAAGCAGTTTGTCCCGGGGAGCCCAGTCCTGGGCCTGCACCAGAAACCCGCCGAAGCCACCGCTCCTTTCATCCAGGCGTTCGATGGCCTCGATGCAATCGTCGGGCGTGCCCACGACCCAGGCGCCAGTCTCCACCATCTGGTCTATAACCTTCTCTGCGGGTCCCTCCGTCTCTGCCTTTCGCCCGGTGGTGCCCTCGACGTACTCCCGCTGGTAGCGTCCGGCGCCCAGGCGGGCGTCGCTAAACGCCTCCTGGCGGCTCTCCGCCAGGTGCACGTGCATCACCACGCGCCAGTCCTCACGCCTGACGACCTGATCGTGCTCCGACGCCGACTCCTCGGCAATGGACCATAGGGAGCGCAGGTCAGCCTGGCCGGTGGTGTCCCTGGGCACGCTCATGGACAGGACGGCGGCGCCGTATTTACCCGCCAGCGCCACCCCGGCCGGTGACTGGACGGCGGCGACGGCGATGGGCATGTGGGGCCGCTGGTAGGGCCTGAGCTGGAGAACCGCCTCATTCAGCTCGAACCAGTCGCACTTGTATGTGATGGGCTCCGTTTCCCTCAATAGGCGAAGGATGACTCCAAGGGACTCGTCCATCATACCCCGCTGGAGGTTGGGGTCTATGCCCATCATGGCCGCATCGGAGGACAGGGCTCCAGGCCCCACGCCCATCATTACCCGGCCACGGGTCAGGTGGTCCAGGAGCACCATGCGGTTGGCCACCATGAGGGGATGGTGATAGGGCAGGCTGATCACTCCCGTACCCAGCTTGATGTGGCGGGTCCTCTCCGCGGCGATCGCCATAAAGATCTCGGGTGAGGAAATAGTCTCCCAGCCGGCGCTGTGATGCTCCCCGATCCACGCCTCATCAAAGCCCAGGCTATCCAGCCACTGCACCAGTTCCAAGTCCCGTTCCATGGCCAGGGTAGGGTTCTCACCGAGCCGGTGAAAGGGCCCCATGAAGATGCCAAACTTGAGCCGCTCGGGAATGGCCATTCCAGTCCACTCTCCTCTCTGATACCTGTTCTGTTAACTTTGATGGCTACACGACGGGCGCAATTACGCCCTGTCCCGAGGCAATTATAATATCCCTTCATCAGCAGGGCAACGGGTGGCGATTAGCCGCAGCACACTGGCTGTCATCAGGGTATGTGGGCGGACGTCTGCAGGAACTCCATCGGCGGGAGCCGATTGCCATGAATGAGTAGCTGGCTAGAGGCCGTCGTCACCCTCGGGGTCTTCTTCACCGGAACGCCCGTCCGATGGGGATGGGCGGGGCACACCGATAGAGGAGCGAAAGGTCTCCAGGTAGCGCCGAATATCGGCGAAGTCCCTCTTCAAGGCCTCTTCAGAGACATTGCCGGACTCAGAGTCAGAGGGTTCAGCCAGGGGAACGTGGGGGTCCTGCCGGATCGTTGCCGGGCCGTGGGAACGTTCTCGCGGCCCTGGTCCTTCCTCTTCAGCGAGGTCCCGGCTGTCCACCGCGGGGCTGCGGTCGCCGCGAACTTCGGGTTGGTCGGCATGCCCAGCTGTCGCCCGTTCATCCGGCAGCTCACTCTCTCCCGGACCGTCTTGGTACACCTCGTTCAGAACGGCCTGGGCGCTGGCCAGCTCCACCTGGGCCAGCCCTTTTAGAGCCTCGGCCTCGGCTGCAAGGGTTTCCGCCTCCTCAAGCTCCTGCTCCACCCACTCCGTCGCCACGCTCACGGCGTCCAGGGCCTCAAGTACCCCTCTAGTCGCCTTCAGTCTGGCTGCCTCGGCCTCCTGCTTGGCCTGGCTCTGGGCAGCTTGCTTGAGCCTGGCCTCAGTCCTTTTGGTGTCATGTATCTCATGGAAGGCTGCGGCGCTGGCGGCGAAGGCCCCGGGATTGGCGGATTGGAGCCGCTGAATGGTCCCCCAGGCCACCTCCCTGATGCCCTGGGCCTGCAACTGAATCGACTCTCCCTGGGCAAAATCGGCTTGGGCCTGCTCCAGTAGACTTGAGGCCTTCTTCCTCGCGGTCATTACGGCTGCAAGTTCGGCCTGTGCCCGCAGAATCCTTTCCTCTAGATTTAGCCAGGCCGCGTACGTCTCAGCCAAACTCGTCGTTCCTTTACTCACGTACGGGAACCGCCCAAAAAAGTAGGAGGAAAGCCCTGCCGCACCGGCAAAACCGGCCTGCGGACGGCCCCCTCCCCTGGTACCGCTATCTGCTTACCTGGAGCTTTTCGACCTGGAACTTTTTGCCGTCGACGTCTCGCCCGCCTGCTCCGATGACCCATTCACCCGGGCCTCGGGGCCGGGCTGCCTGCGCCTCCACCACCGGCTCTTCCATGTCCACCGAAGGGCTGTCTTCCGCCAGGGCGCGGTCTTGGCCGAAGACCGCCTCAACACTCTCGACTACGTTGGTCCGAACATCATGGGTCATCGCCTTGATGTTGGCCGTCTCGGCGTATATCCTCTGTGCCTCCAGCTCTTCCTCGGCGGCCCCCCTTATGGCCTCGATCTCGTCCAGAATTGCCTGAACCTCATTGGTAACGTGGCGTTTTAGCTCGTTGCACTCCTGCAGTGCGGCGGCCCGGGCTTCCTCTCGAATCCTCTGGGCCTCCAGCTGGGACTCCTGCTGGGCCTCGGTCGCTACCTTTTCACGATAACTATCGGCCTCGGCTATCACCTTTGCACAATAGCTGTCGGCTTCGGCAACGCTCTTTTCCCGGTAGCTATCGGACTCCGCACGCGCCAGCTGGGCCTGTTTTAGCTCTTCCTCCACCTTAGCCCGCTTCTTATCGGACTCGGCCTCCGCCTTCTTGGCCCTCTCCAGCTGCCGCTCCGCTTCAGCGATTAGCTGTTCGGATGCCTCCTTAGGTAGCCTCCAGGGCCTCGTGGTAAATGCGCCGCCTTTCCAGCTCGGCCTTCGACCTGCTGGCCCTCGCCGCAGCCAGGTCCGACCTCCCAGTACTTCTCTGAGTCAGGACCTGTCTCCACAGGCTTTCTACGCGTTCGCGAGGCACCGCCAGAGAGAAGTCATCTAGAGGTTCCTTCTTTTCCTCTTTCCCCTCATCAGTATTTGCCAAAGTGCGCCTCCGCTTATCCGCCGAGTCAACCCATACGGGAGACACTCGACATATGTCCAGGTCCCACCGACAGCATCCCAGCCCTGTGTATACTACGCATACCGGCTACTCCGAGCACACAGTGTACACCCCCATATCCACAGGGGAACGCCCCTTGCCTGGAATGCGTAAAAATATTATGCAACGTATTGGTAAGTAGTGTCAACAGCGGTAGGGAGCCGTCCAAGGAAGACTCTCGCACACCTATTCACACTGAATCGGGAGGTACCAGACAGGTCTCAGACGCCTTCACCAGCCAACCGTGTTGCAGCTTGCGGCGGCCCAGCGGGCTGGGATATACTATGGCGACGCAACTCCTGCGCGGCGAACCCTCAGGGTTGAACTAGTGTCCGACCCAAGGCCGATATCCCCGCAGCGAGTGAAAGATAGGAGGATGCTAGATGAAGATCGAGAAGGTGAGCTTTATCAGCGCCGAACTGCCCTACTGGAACCTGGTCACTCACGCCGTCTTTCCGGAGTACGGGATGCCATTGGTTGCGACCATCGTGAGGGACCTGGGATATGACGTTCAGGCATTTGTTGAGCACATAGGCCCGATCAAATGGGACCGGGTCCTGGATTCCGACCTGGTCTGCTTCCACGCCTTCAGCTCCACCATGCCCAAAACTATAGAATATATAAACAGGATCAAGGCAGCCCGACCGGACATGCCCATCATCATCGGGGGAACCCACCCGTCGGTTATGGCGGAGGACACCCTGCAATACTGCGACATCGTGGTCAGACAGGAAGGGGACGAAACCCTGCCGGAGGTCCTGGAGAAGTGGAAGAACGGGGGGGACCTGAGCCAAGTCTTGGGCATCTCCTACCACGAAAATGGCCACGTCCGGCATAACCCCGCCCGTCCCTTCGTGCAGGAGTTCGAGACCATCCCCGACCTGGAACTGATCAGCGGGTATCTCGACTGGCCCAAGTGGAAGCTTCTATGGAAATTGAAGATGCGCTGGCAGGTCCTCCAGACCACGCGGGGGTGCCCTTACGACTGCTCCTTCTGTATCGCGCCCCGGGACCTGGGCAGAGGCTACCGGATGCGTAGCATAGACAGCGTCATCGCCGATATCAAGTACCAGCAGAAGCTCGTCAACACAAAGTATTTCTTCATCGTCGACAACCACTTCACCATCAACCGGGATAGGACCAAAGAGCTGCTGAACAGGATCATCGAGGAGAAGATCAACTGGTACGGCATCTGCTTCACCAGGCTGGAGGTGGCACGGGATGATGAGCTCCTCGGGCTGCTGAAGAAGGCCCAGGTCAACACCCTCTACATAGGCCTGGAGTCCTTCGACAACAAGGTACTCAAGCTGCTGAATAAGAAGCAGACCCATGACGGTATCAAAAAGTCTCTGAAGGCTATCAAGTCTCACAAACTCAGGGTGCTGGGCTCTTTCGTATTGGGCTCCGACGATGACACGGTGGAGAGCATCCGGGCCACCATCGATTCCGCCATCGAGGTGGACGTTGACTACGTTGCCCTGTTCCCTCTGAGCGGATACCCGGAGCATAACGCCCCTACCATCCCCCTGAACCGGTTCCTGATCCCAACGTGGGACCGCCTGGACGGCACCTTTGTCATCTTTTTCCCTAAAAACATGAAACCCAGCACGCTGCAACGCGAGGCCAACCGGGCCTATAAGAATTTCTACGGCCCCAAGCAGATCATGCGGCGGCTGGTCAAAGGCGACTTCTGGGCCGGCCTCAAGCGAATCGCCTACAACTACTGGTCCTGGGAAATCCGAAGGAGCACGGCCACGTGGATCAAGTACCTGGAGAGCATCGAGGGGCCCTACTACGATGAGAACGAGCAGCTCATAGAGGAGATGCTTGGGGAGGAAGGCATCCACCCCGCCCAATACCCGGGCTCGTCCCGAGCAGTGGGGGTGGAGTGGGCCAGCATCGGCGGCAGATGAGGAGCGTGCTACAGACATGAAGGGTGTGACGGCCATGGCCAACATCCTGAAACAAGAGGGGGTGGATTTCATAGGCTGTATACCCTCCAATCCACTCCTGGAGGCCGTAGCGGTCGCGGGAATCCGCCCCATTATTTTCCGCCAGGAGCGGGTAGGGGTGAATGCGGCCGACGGCTTCAGCCGGGTCACCAATGGACGCCGTACGGGCGTCTTCGCCATGCAGGCGCAGGCCGGGGCCGAAAACGCCTTCGCGGGGGTGGCCCAGGCCTACGCGGACTCGGTGCCCATCCTCCTGCTTCCCGCCGCCGCCGCCCGCGGGCGGCGGCGGGGTGCGCCCCAACTTTAGCCCCACCCGAAGCTACCGTGACGTCACCAAGTGGGTGGACCAGATTAACATGGTGGAGCGGATACCGGAGATGATGAGGCGGGCATTTAACCATCTCCGGACGGGTAGGCCCAGCCCGGTTATGCTGGAGCTGCCCGCGGATGTGGCCGAGGAAGAGCTTGACGAGGCGCTCTTTGACTACCTTCCCGTTCACCCCAGGAGGACTGCCGGAGACCCCCAGGACATCGCGGAGGCGGCCAGGGCCCTGATGAACGCCAAACGGCCCGTGATCCACGCGGGTCAGGGTATCCTGTACTCCGAGTCGTGGGACGAGCTGAGGGAACTGGCGGAGCTGCTCCACGCGCCCGTGATGACAACCCTGGTCGGGAAGAGCGCCTTTCCCGAGGACCATCCCCTCTCCATAGGCGCCGGGGGAGCCACCACCACCGGGCCGGTAGTGCACTTCCTCCGCAAAGCCGACCTGGTCTTCGGCATCGGATGCAGCTTCACCGTTACGGGCTTTGCTGCAACCATACCTCCCGGCAAGGTGATGGTGCACTCTACCAACGACCCCGAGGACATCAACAAGGACTATCGCGTCGACCACGCCATCATTGGGGACGCGAAGCTGGTGCTTGAGCAGCTGATAGCGGAGCTTAAGGCGCGACTCGGCAGCAACGGCAGCAGCGCCCAAGAGGAGGTGTCCCGCGAGGTCAGCGCGGTCAAGCAGGAATGGCTCACGGAGTGGATGCCCATGCTCACCTCAAGTGAGGTGCCCATAAACCCTTACCGAGTCATCTGGGACCTGATGCACACGATAGACCGCAAGAAGAGCATAGTCACCCATGACTCGGGCAGCCCACGGGACCAGATGTCGCCCTTCTTCGAGGCCGTGGCGCCCAGGGGGTTCATCGGTTGGGGTAAATCAACCCAGCTTGGCTACGGCCTGGGTCTCGCCATGGGGGCCAAGCTGGCCTGTCCCGACAAGCTAGTGGTATAACGTGATGGGCGACGCCGCCTTCGGAATGGTGGGGCTGGACTTGGAGACGGAGGTCAGGGAGAAGATACCCATCCTCACATTGATCCTCAATAACTCGGGGATGGCAATATACGGTCCAGACAGGTTCCGGGTGGCGCGGGAGAGGTACGGGATTGGCAATCTCTCGGGCAACTATGCCGAGGTGGCCCGGGCTATGGGATGCTACACCGAGAGGGTGGAGCGGCCCGAGGAGATCGGCCCCGCCATCCGGCGAGGACAAGAGGTCGTGGCATCGGGGCAGCCGGCCGCCCTCGAGTTCATCACCAAGCAAGAGCACGCCTTCTCCGTCAAGCTGCGATAGCCCCCTACCACGTCAGCCACGCTGAACGATAGGTTCCATCGGGATTGGAAACGCTGAAAAAGGGGGATCCGTACTCATGAAGGCCGTTGTGTACAAAGGGCCGTTTAACGTCGCCGTCGAGAACGTGCCAGACCCCAAGATTCAGCACCCAAACGACGTGATCGTCAGGATCACGTCCTCATGTATTTGTGGCTCCGATCTGCATATGTATGAGGGTCGGACGGCCGCAAAGCCTGGGATTGTCTTCGGCCACGAAAACATGGGGGTCATCCAGGAGGTGGGGCCCGCCGTTAAGGAGCGCAAGGTGGGCGACCGGGTGGTATTGCCGTTCAACGTCGCCTGTGGCTTCTGCAAGAACTGCCTCAATGGGTACACAGGATTCTGCCTCACGGTCAACCCCGGCTTTGCAGGCGGGGCCTATGGATACGTCTCGATGGGTCCGTGGGTGGGGGGGCAGGCCGAGTACCTGCAGGTCCCCTTCGCGGACTTCAACTGCCTTCTCCTTCCATCAGGAACGGAGCATGAAGCGGACTTCGCCCTCCTCGCCGACATCTTCCCAACGGGCTACCATGGCGCAGAGCTGGCGGGGGTAAAGCCGGGCGAGAGCGTGGCGGTATTTGGAGCGGGGCCGGTTGGCCTCATGGCCGCCTATAGCTGTCTGATCAGGGGGGCCTCCCAGGTATACGTGGTCGACCACGTGAAGGAGCGCCTGGACGTGGCCGCTGGTATGGGCACAATTCCCATTAACTACGACGAAGCCGACCCGGTTCAGCAGGTCAAGGACCAGCGTAACGGGAACGGCGTCGACAAGGGGATAGACGCGGTGGGCTACCAGGCGACCAGGGCGGGTTCCTCAGCGGTCGGAGGGGAGCAGGACGAAGTACCCAACATCGTCCTGAACCAGCTAATCGACCTGGTCAACCCCACCGGTGCTCTGGGGATCCCGGGGTTGTACGTGCCGTCAGACCCCGGCGGAGTGGACGAGAGCGCAAAGCGGGGCGCGCTTTCCATCAATTTCGGCAGGCTGTTCGAGAAGGGCCTCAGGCTGGGCACTGGACAGTGTGATGTGAAGCGCTACAACGCTTACCTGCGTGACCTGATCATCGCCGGCAGGGCCAAGCCCGACCTGGTGGTGTCCCACGAGGTCCCTCTTGACCAGGCTCCCGACTCCTACACCAAGTTCGACCGGCGCGCGGAAGGGTACACCAAGGTCATCCTGCACCCGTAGTCGTCCCCTGGTTGGGTGGGACCGCGGAGGACGGGAACTGCCAGTGCGAATCCCGCAGTTCAAGGTATTGCACCGCGATTCTGAAGACGGAGGAGGAACGGGCGTGATTATCGGAAGTGGCGAACACAAGTACGAATGGATCGAGGACTGGGGCCGGGTGCCCGAGACCGAGGGTTCCAGCGCCGCATGGTCCCACCCCGGAATTGCCGTTACCAAGGACGGCCGCATCGTCACCTATCACCAGCACGAGCCCAAGGTCCTCGTGCTGGACCAAGCTGGTCGCCTGTTGGAGTCCTGGGAAACGGACCTGGTAGAGGGTCACGGCATCACCATCGTCGCGGAAGGCGACACCGAGTACCTGTGGATCGCGGATAGCGGGGCTAAGGCACGAGCGGAGGATAACTATGCACGTTCACGTCCGCCGGCCCCCAAGGAAAGGTCGGGCCAGGTGGTGAAGATGACACTCGACGGGCGCGTGGTGATGCGCCTCGGGGCTCCCCCCAATCCTGTCTACGACGATGGCGGAGGATACTCGCCTACTCTGGTGGCGGTGAACGAAGAACGCCATGGCGGTAACGGGGACGTGTGGGTTACCGACGGCTACGGACGGTTCTACGTCCACCGGTACGACAAGAGCTGCAACTACATCGCCAGCATCAACGGCGAGGAAGGAGCCGGCCACTTCCAGGTTCCCCACGCCATCTGCGTTGACACCCGCAAGTCAGAGCACGAGCTGTACGTAGGCGATGAGTGGAACGGGCGGATCCAGGTCTACGACCTGGAGGGCAACTTCAAACGTGCCTTCGGCTCCGACTTCCTCACCTTCCCCAGCGGCCTTGGCCTCAACGGAGACCTCATGATGGTCATGGAGCTCGGCCGCAACGACCTCAAGACCAGATTGTGGCTGCTGGACGTGAATGACAACCATGTGGCACTCCTGGGCGACAACCCCAAGGTCGATGACACCGACGCCTGGCCCAACATGTCGAACGACGATGGTAAGCTGGTAAGGACCTCTCTCATCGAGCCCGGCAAGTTTCACAGTCCCCATATGCTGGCGGCCGACAGCGATGGGAACATCTATATCGCGGAATGGCTGATCGGCGGGAGAAACATCAAGCTGGCACGGCAGTGACGTCCCTTCACAGGTCCGTCCAGACATCCCGCACCGGAAGTCGCTGCCGGTATGATGGGGCGGTGAAGCAGGGAGAGCAGCCGGCAGCAAATGCCGGCCGCCAACCTGTTACACCCGGACTTTGAAGATAGAGGAGGTACGGACGTGCCTATCGGAAGCGGTGAACACAGGTACGAATGGGTCGAGAACTGGGCCAAGATTCCCGACACCGAAAGCGCCAGAACCGGCTGGGCGCACCACGGGATAGCGGTTACGCAAGCCGGCCACGTAATCGCTTACCACCAGGGCGATCCCACGGTGCTCATGTTCGACGGTGATGGAAATTTGCTTCGCTCTTGGGACAGCGGTCTAACAGAGGGCCACGGCATGACCATCGTCATAGAAGGTGCCACCGAGTATGTCTGGATAGCGGACAACGGGGCAAAGCCGCGCATACACGACGGGTACCGGCGCGCCGGCTCCCCTGCCCCCAACGAGGTATCGGGGCAGGTGGTGAAGATGACTCTGGACGGGCAAACGGTGATGCGTCTCGAACGGCCGCCTCTCCCGGTGTACCAGAATGGCGGGTATTCTCCCACGTCGGTTGCGGTGAACGAAGAGCGCCACGGCGGCAACGGCGACGTGTGGGTCTCCGACGGCTACGGAAAGTTCTACGTTCACAGGTATGATAAAAGGGGCAACTACATAGCCAGCATCAACGGCGCAGAGGGCCAGGCTGGGGAGTTTAATTTGCCCCATGCCATCTGCATTGACACACGCAAATCAGAGCCGGAGCTATACGTCGGAGATGAGAGGAACCGGCAAATCCAGGTCTACGACCTAGAGGGCAAGTTCAAACGCGCCTTTGGGGCGGATTATATGACCAAGCCCAGCGGCCTCGGAATTACCGACGGTCTTCTGATGGTCATGGAGCTAGGCGCCAAGGACCTGAGAGCCAGGCTCTGGCTCCTCGACGAGCAGGACACCATGGTATCCCTTCTCGGCGACAACCCAAAGGTGGACGACTCTGAAGACTGGCCAAACAGGCGCAACGAGAAGGGAGACCTCGTACGGAGCTCGCTTGTCGAACCCGGCAGATTCCACAGTCCCCATATGATAACCTCTGACAGCGCCGGCAGCATATACGTCGCCGAATATCTAATAGGCGGGAGGATTACCAAGCTGCGCCGGCAGTAACCTCCATCAATGGGGCCGCTCGGACATGCTTTGGGTAAGGGCAAGGGCGGCAGTCCGATTGACCCGCTGAGCCGCATGGTTTAAAATAGCACGGTCATCGCCACGGGATTTGTGACTGCGGAATCCGAATATCGGCACCCATAGGGCAGTCGTCGTGGCATACGATCCACGACCCGTCGGAAGATGGTAGTTACTGGCGAATGACTGAGCTCAAGTTTGCACCCGAGGAAGGAGACTGTGATGGCGTACAAAGAGGATATAGCCCTGATGGCTCACCTTATGAGGCGCGCCGGGTTTGGGGCGCCGCGGGGCGAGCTTGAAGAGAGGGTTGCCAAGGGGTACGAAGCCACGGTGGAGGAGCTGCTGGAGCCAGAAAAGTATGGCTTCCCGGAAAACGATGAGGACATCCTCTTCCGCCACCTGCCCTCAGGAATGCTTCCTGGGGGAGTCCCCCTTCCCGGGCAGGCTAACTACATGTGGCAGATGATAAACACCCAGCGGCCGTTGCAGGAGAAGATGTCCCTATTCTGGCACCAGCTCTTCGCCACGGGGAACGCCAAGGTGGACAACTGCGACCAGCTGCTGGTCCAGATAAACATGTTCCGCAAGTACGGAATGGGCAATTATCGGGACTTGCTGATGGAGCTGGCCAAGAACCCGGCAATGATCTTCTGGCTGGACAACAACGCGAACCACAAGGATGCGCCCAACGAGAACTGGGGCCGGGAGCTTCTGGAGCTGTTCTCCATGGGAGTGGGCAACTACACGGAGCAGGACGTCTACGAGTGCTCCAGGGCCTTCACCGGCTGGACCATCGCGGCCAAGATACCCCGTCTGCCCCTGGGCCGCTTCCCGTGGGAGTTCGAGTACAAGCCGGAGGACCACGATGATACGGAGAAGGTGTTTCTGGGGCACCGAGGGCGGTTCAACGGGGAGGACGTGGTGGACCTCATCGTGCGCCAGCCCGCCACGGGCCGGTTCATCGCCCGGCACCTGTACAACTTCTTCGTGGCCGACGAGCCCCAGGTACCGGCGTGGCAGGACACGCCGCCTCGGGACCCGGTAGCCATAAATATCATAGGGGACGCCTTTATAAGCTCGGGCTACGACATGCGCTCTACCCTGCGGGTGCTGTTCAACTCCGACTTCTTCAAGGAGGCCCGCTTCACCAAGGTGAAGAGCCCGGCCGAGGTGGTTGTAGGCACCATGAACCTGGTGGGAGACTACAAGGGCATGCCCCGTCTGGGCCTTCACGCCATTGCCGCGGAGCCTACCAATATGGGGCAATCGCTTCTGGACCCGCCCAGCGTGGAGGGGTGGCACACCGGCGCCGAGTGGATTGACAGTGGCTCCCTGGTCAGGCGCATAAACTTCGTTGCCGACCGTGTGGGGGACCTGGCCCTGTCCGGCGTCCAGGATATCGTCGGCAGAGTTCGACATCAGGGGACCATCTCCCCTGAGCAGCTTGTGGACAGCTGCCTCGACCTGATGGGCCCAGTGGAGATTACAGAGCTGACCCGCCAGGAGCTGGTGTCCCTCACGAAGCAGAGCGGGGAGCTGCGCTGGGACACGGAGGAACAATGCGGTAGCGCGGCTCGTAGAGTGGCAGAGGTGCTGCAGCTGATAGCCTCCTCCAGGGAGTACCAGTTCGGCTAACGTCCCTCGAGGATGACGGGTACGATATCCGACTCAGGCTAAACCACACTGTGAGGCTGTAAAGATGCTGACGCGAACTGTATCCGGGCGGACATTTACCTACAGCCACTGTATCGGCCGGGGAGCCAACGGTGGGACCGGGTTCAGGTACCCTATGGACCTGGCTCTGGCCGCCGACGGCGTGGCCTACGTGCTTAACCGGAGCGGCGAATACAATCCCTCCCCGAGGGTTACCAAATGCACCCTGGGGGAAGATACGGGACAAGAGGAGTTCATTCTGGAGTTCGGCAGCTTCGGGACCGACGATGGCCAGTTTGCCGGCATAACCTCCATCGCCCTCGACACGGACGAGAACGTATACGTCGCCGACGAGTGGCTCAACAGAATATCCATATTCGACAAGGACGGGAATTTCCTTCGCAAGTGGGGGACGCCGGGCCCGGGCCCTGGAGAGCTGAACTGCCCCTGGGGCATGGTATTCGATAAGGACGGCAACCTGTGGGTGGTTGACAGCTCCAACAACCGCGTCCAGAAATTTACCAGGGACGGCCAATTCCTTTCCGGTTGGGGCAGCGGGGGCAGCGGCGAAGGACAGTTCAACAGGCCATGGGGGATCACCTGCGACGCCAGCGGGGACTTCTACGTAGCAGACTGGTACAACAGCCGGGTCCAAAAGCTGACCGCCGAGGGCCAGTATCTGATGAGCTTTGGAGCGGCGGGCACCGGCAAGGGAGAAGTGCGCCGGCCCAGCGGTGTGGCTGTGGACGAGGAGGGGGACGTGTACGTGGTGGACTGGGGGACGAGCCAGGTCCAGGTATACGCTCCCGACGGCTCATATCTGACCACCTTTACGGGAGATGCCCAGCAGCTCCCCTCCTGGGGGGAGTTGTCTATCGCGGCCAACCCCGACATGAAAAGGGCCCGCATGAGGGTCAAGAGCCTGGAGCCAGAATGGCGGTTCTACTACCCAGCGGCCGTTGAGATCGACGACAAGCGTAGAATTATCATATCGGAGATCCAGCGCAACCGGCTACAGATTTACGTGAAGGAGAAGGACTACGTAGATCCCCAGTTCAACCTGTAGACTCCGACAACACACATTGGGAAACCAGCGCCGGGCAAGTCGTCATGCTTGATTGCCCGGCGCTCAATA
The DNA here is from genome assembly GCA_965247295.1 of Dehalococcoidia bacterium. Classification (GTDB taxonomy): domain Bacteria; phylum Chloroflexota; class Dehalococcoidia; order Lucifugimonadales; family JAGWBF01; genus CBDFGQ01. The sequence goes on along the minus strand of CBDFGQ010000006.1, from coordinate 426,584 downwards.
TTTGGAGTGCATATGTACGATTTTCACACACACACCTTCCTCAGCGACGGGGTGCTGTCTCCAGTCGAGCTCATTCGCCGGGCATTCGCGAAGGGCTACCACGTGATCGGGATAACCGACCACGTAGGCATAGGCAACGTGGAATTCGTGGTACGAATATTGGTCAAGGATTGCGAGGCCGCATCCGCCCGCTGGGATATCTTGGCCCTGCCTGGGGTGGAGATTACCCATGTGCCGGTCGAGGACATAGACATGGTCGCACAGACAGCAAAGGGACTGGGGGCAAAATTAGTCGTGGTGCACGGTGAAACCGTGGTAGAGCCCGTGGAACCCGGAACTAACCGGGCCGCCATCGCGTCCCCATCGGTGAACATCCTGGCCCATCCTGGGCTGATCGACCCTGACGACGCCCGCCTGGCGTCCGAGCGGGGCGTTTTCCTGGAGGTCTCGGCTCGACGCGGTCACAGCCTGGCTAACGGCCACGTGGTGCGGACGGCGCTAAATGCCGGTGCGTCCCTGGTGCTGGACTCGGACGCACACACCCCCGAGGACCTCCTCAGTCCTGAACTGGCGCAGAAGGTGGCGCTGGGCGCAGGTCTCAGCCCTGAGGAGGCCACGGCCCTACTTCAGACCAACCCGAAGGAACTATTGCACGGACTGGGGCTTTCGCCCGTACCAAGGTAAGGATACTACCCGGCACCTGGCAAACAGATCGGCCAGGGCTCTAGGCAGCCTTGCCGATCCTGAATACCTTGGTGCCGCATTGAGGGCAGGTACCCTGGGTAGCCGGCCGTCCGTTCTTCAGGGTCACCTGCCTCGCACCCTGGATCTCCCTCTTGGCGCGGCACTTAAAGCAGTAAGCCTCCATATCAAATCCCTCCTTCGCGCTCAGCGTGCCTGGCTACCAAATATACATAGGTTTGCAAATTTGTCAAGGCAAATAGCTATGTGCTGAGAGGAACTCTGTAAATCAGGCACGCTTGGGGACGCGAAATCACTGCTACCCAAGGCGAGGCAGCTCCGAAACATCCCAATTCAGAGAGCCCCCGCAGCAGGAGCATAGGGCGAGGGAGTATCTAAGCTAAAGACTTTGTGAGGCTGCCACCTATTCCGCGGCTTATCAAAGCACAGCACAGCCAGAAACCGCCCGTCGTGGGTGTAGGACCGGTACCTCTCCATATAACCCGCGTAAGCGCCAACATGGGCAGCCAGGTTCACAGACTGCCCATTGCGGATGTACCGTTCCGCCGCCTTACCGACAGCGACGCTCTTCATATCCAGAAGCACGAAGTCTGGCGGCAGCAGGTGCCTCTTCCAGGAGCCGGCGCCATCGGCTCCATCAAGCGCGTCCATATGTATCGCCTCTTCGACCCGAAAGGGGCCGGACCTGAGCCGGACAAGGCGCTTTAGATATCCTCCACAGCCCAAAACCTCACCCAGGTCGTGGGCCAGGGACCGCATATATGCACCTCTACCGCTATTCACCTTAAACACCAGGGATGGCAGAGCGAGCTCCAACACCTGGATATCGGAGATCTCCACTTTCCTGGGCTTTCGCTCAACCTCCACACCGGCCCGGGCCAGCTCGTAAAGACGCTTTCCGTCTACTTTCAGCGCACTGTGCATGGGGGGTATCTGGTCGAAACGGCCCACGAAGGACTTTAGGGCATCTTCCACTATCCTCGGCGTCACGCCAGAAGCGTCACCCCGTTTGACCACCTCGCCCTCCCTGTCGTAGGTTGAGGTGGTCGTCCCGAGCTCCACTTCCAAATGATACTCTCTTTCGCCTTCGATCAGGTACTCCATGAGCCTCGTGGCCTGGCCGATGCAGATCGGGAGTACCCCCTCGGCCATAGGGTCGAGGGTGCCCGTATGCCCGACTCTCCTCTTTAGCCCAGTGATCCTCTTGATCTGCCGCACCATTTCCATGGAAGTGGGGCCAACAGGCTTGTAGAGGTTAAGAAAGCTGTTGATCACTGCCCTCCAAGGCCAGTTTGTCCATGAGCTCAAAAATGTGTTCCGCTTCCTCTATGGACTCATCAAGGATGAAATTCAGCGCGGGGATGTACCTGAGGGAAAGACGGTCTCGTAGCTCCCTCCGCATGAAGCCGGCGGCGGAGTTGATGCCCCTCAGCACCGTCTGCTTGTCATCTCGACTGCCCAGGACGCTAACATATATGCGGGCATGGCCGATATCGGCGGAGGTCTCAACTCGGGTAATGCTGACCACGCCCGATAACCTTGGATCATTCAGTTCGCGGGAGAGGAGCTGGCTGATTTCCTGGCGTAAGAGGCCGTTGATTCGCTCGGTGCGTCTGCTCACGAAAGTTAACCCCCATTGGTGGGGTCTAGCGGGAGGACACCAGGGAGGGTCCCACGAGATAGGGTCTTCTAAGCCCTACCCTTCTCCCTGCGATAGGTCTCCAACACGTCGCCTTCTTGGAAATCGCCGTAGCCCGCGAGGCCCACACCACACTCGTAACCCGCGGTCATTTCGACCACCTCTTCCTTGAAGTGCCGGAGACTGGAGATGCTCCCCTCGTGGACAACCTGGCCGTCGCGAAGCACCCGCACCATCCCCCCTCTGTTTATACGGCCATCCGCCACCCTACATCCCGCTATCGTGCCTCGGCCCCCACCGAGAGGGAAAACGGTCCTGACCTCAGCGTGGCCCTGCACGACTTCCCTGTAAGTCGCTTCCAGAATACCCTGAAGGGCCTTCTCAACATCCTCTATCAGATGATAGATGATGTCGTAATGCCGTATCTCCACAGCCTCTCTCTCAGCCAGGCGTTCGACCCCTGGCTGCATTGAGATGCCGAACCCGATTACAATGGCCTGGGAAGCGCTGGCCAACAGCACATCGCTCTCACTGATGGCGCCGCTTCCGGCGTGAAGCACCCGCACCTTGGCATGCTCATCATTCAGGCGTTCCAAGGCCGCCACCACGGCCTCTACGCTGCCCTGTACATCGGCTTTGATCACCAGATTGAGTTCCTTGACTTCCCCAGAGTTGATCCCGGAGTAGACCTCTTCGAGGGTCAAGGCCCGCATACTGGAGCGCTCCGTCTCCTTCTGCCGCAGCCTTTCGGCGGCCATGTCCCTGGGGGACTTGTTACTGGGAATCACGACAAAAACGTCCCCCGCTTCCGGGAGAGAATTGAAGCCCATCACTTCCACCGGCACCGAGGGTGTGGCTTCCTTAACGCGCTTACCGACGTCGCTTGCCATTGCCCTCACCCGTCCCCAGGCTGTACCTGCCAGCACATTATCACCTACCATAAGGGTGCCGTTTTGTACGAGCACGGTAGCCAAGGACCCTCGTGTCCTGTCCAGCTTGGCCTCGATGACTACCCCGGTAGCCGGGCGGTGGGGATCGGCCTTTAGCTCCGCCAGCTCCGCCACTACATGTATGTTTTCCAGAAGGTCCTCGGTTCCGTCTCCCCGGACGGCAGATATAGGAACGGTGATGACATCCCCACCCCACTCTTCCAGCACCAGGCCCTGCTCACCAAGCTGACGCTTGGTCCTCTCTAGGTCGCTTTCTGGCTTGTCTATCTTGTTGATCGCCACCACTATGGGCACGTTGGCCGCCTTGGCATGGTCCAGGGCCTCTATGGTCTGCTGCATCACCCCGTCGTCGGCAGCCACCACCAGCACCGCGATGTCGGTTACGCGAGCGCCCCTGGCCCTGATGGCGGTGAAAGCCTCGTGGCCGGGGGTATCCAGGAAGGTGATATCCCGGTCCTTGTACTTTACCTGGTAAGCCCCAATGTGCTGGGTTATGCTGCCTACCTCGCTCTCTGCGACGCGGCTCTTGCGAATAGTGTCCAGCAGAGTGGTCTTACCGTGGTCCACGTGCCCGAGTATGGTCACCACGGGAGGGCGTGGGACAAGCTGTTCGGCATCCACCTCCGCCACAGTTGTTGGGGCCGTGCCCGCAGCCGGCTCGGGCCCATCCTCCATCTTGACCCTAACGCCGAATGCGGAGGTCACCACGTTGGCCAGTTGGAAGTCTATCACTTGGTTCATGGTGACCATAATTCCGTTGCGCATGAGCTGCTTTATGGCGTCGATGGGGGCTATGTGTGTGAGGTCGGCCAGCTCCTTAACACTGAGGGTGGCAGGAAGCGCTATGGTCTTGGGAGCGGCCTTACGGCCAGAGGCCTTCTTTTCAGACCTGACGGCGGGCGGTCGTCCCTCCACGCTCATACTGTTTCTCCTACCATCGACGGTTTAAGATGCTCTTGGTAATGGGTGAGAAGCGACTCCCTGTTTCCTTGGGACAACGAAGTTCGCAGAGCACGATCCAGCCGGCCCTTGCTTAATCCCTCCGTCCAGCACAACTCGGTGTTGCAGAGGTATGCGCCCCTGCCAGCCAGTTTCCCCGTGGTGTCCACGTCCACTTTCCCGCTAAGACCGCGCACTATCCTTATCAGCTGTCTCTTGGGCAGCCTCTGCCCGCAGGCAGCACAACTTCGGATAGGTATATCAGTTCCCCTCGCCAAATGCCTCCCCCCGGTCCGGAGCTACCGGCTGACTCCCTGGGAAGGCTGACCGGCGGGACCACCAGGACGGCCGGGAGCACCAGGACGGCCGGGAGCACCAGGACCGCCGGGACGGCCGGGACCACCGGGACCGCCACCCCTCCGGCCTCTTGCACCGCCTGCCTGGGGGCTTCGCTTGCCCCTTTTCTCCCTGCGACCTCGCCCGCGCCACTCACCTATAATGTCTTCTGCGAAGCGTATCTGGCCCGTGCCCTGGGCCGCGGGCACAACTACCTTCCAGACATCTGGATCCACCCCTACCTCCTCCCCTTCTTCCTCCTCCTCTTCTTCCTCTTCCGCTTCCCCTGTTGTCAGGCCCTCCTCCGCGAGCGCCAAAAGGGCCATCTCCTCTTCGGGGCTCAGTACCGGAGCGCTGGTCTCCTGGGCCACGGACTCTTCAATCTCCTGAGGAACCGGGGCCGCTTCCTCCTCTACCGGTGCTTCTACCTCGGTAACGGGGATCACAACCTCGACCTGGGCCTCGGCCAGGACCGCCTCGGCCTCTACCAAAACGGGTTCCTTTGCCACATCGGCGACTACCACCTCGCCCCTGGCTACGGCCCGTTTAGCCTCCTCCTCGGCCTGTCGCTCGGCCCTCATCGCCTCCCACTCGCTCATACTCTTGATATCGAGCCGGCAGCCGGTAAGCTTGGCACCCAGGCGAGCGTTCTGGCCCTCCTTGCCGATGGCCAGGGACAGCTGCCGTTCCGGCACTACCACCAGCGCCGTTCCCGCCTCTTCGTCGATCTCCACGTGCACCACTTCCGAGGGGCTGAGGGCGTTGGCGATGAGCACTTTGGGATTCTTATCCCACCGGACGACGTCGATCTTTTCCCCCTGGAGTTCATTTACGATGCTTTGAATGCGGTTGCCCCGCATCCCTATACAGGAGCCCACAGGGTCGATGCCCTCCTGCTTGGACACAACGGCCACCTTGCTCCTGAATCCCGCCTCCCTGGCGATCTCCTTGATCTCCACGATACCGTTAAATACCTCGGGCACCTCAATTTCGAAGAGGCGTCTCAACAGGTTCCGGTCGCTCCGGGACACCAGGATTTCCGGGCCTTTGGAGGTGCGTCGCACGTCCAGTACGTATAGCTTGAGCCGCTGCCCTTTCCGGTACCGTTCAGTGGGGACCTGCTCTTCGGGAGGGAGAATCGCCTGGGCGCGGCCCAGGTCCAGAATCACCACCCTTCCCGACTCGATCTGGGCCACCACGCCAGAGATGACATCTTCGGTGCGCTGGATGAACTCCTGGTAGACCAGCTCCCGCTCCACCTCCCTGAGGCGCTGGAGTACCACCTGCTTGGCCGTCTGCGCGCCTATGCGGCTGACCTGATGGGGCAACGCCTCGATGGGCACCTCATCGCCGAGGACGGCATCCGCCTTTAGCTTTCGGGCCTCCGCAAGGTCTATCTCCCTCCTGGGGTCCTCGACTTCCTCGACAACCGTCTTGGTGGCGTAGACGTTGACCTCGCCGTTGTTCGGATTAAGCTTGACCGAGACATTCTGCCCCCCGCCCTGGCTATCCTTCTTGAATGCTGAGGCCAACGCCGCCTCAATGGCTTGCAAAACCTGCTCTCTGGGCAGATGTCTCTCCGACGCCAACTGGGTCAACGCTATCAAAAAGTCACTCTTCATAGCCTCATCAACTCCCACCAAGGCTTTTGGCTACTACAAGCCCTCGCCCCACTTGCCCGTGGCCCCCACCGACCAGAGTGTTGCATGCCTCCCCTGCATCATACCCAATCTAACAAGAAGCCCCGAAGTGTCGGGGCCTCAGTACGACGGGGACTTTCCATCGGATCGTTATACAACGCTCCAGCGGAAAGCAATTTCAGCTGTAGTATACCATCCGGGACAGTGGGTTGCAAACTGCATCCCGGGGCACCAACCAGCCCTGCAACTTTTATTGCTTCCGTCCCTGGACACGGCATCAAGTCCATTGGTCGGGGCGCTGGGACTTGAACCCAGGACCTCCACGTCCCGAACGTGGCGCGCTACCGAACTGCGCTACGCCCCGTGCTCCCTCATTATAACCTGGATGGGCAGCGACATGATAGCCCCGCCATTCGCCACCGCCACGTGGCGTGCCGGTGGGATTTCCCTTGACTGAGCCGCACCGGTGAGGTAGTATCAGCTTGCGGCATTTTGGGCATCCGCGGGGGGATTGGCCGTAGGTACAGGTTGTTGTTCCAAAGGCCAGCGGCCAGTGGGGGAACGAGGAGGTCGAGGCAATGGCCCCGGAAACCACGACGGCCCTTACACCCGAGGTTAAAGGGATGATCGGCGTGGAGGGGGAACTGGTTGAATGCTGGGGAGTGGTGGACGCAGAGTACCTGAGACGCTTTACCCAGGCGGTCATGGACCCGGACCCCAGATACTGGGACGAGGATTTCGCCAGGAGCACCCGTTACGGTGAGATCATCGTGCCTCCAATAATGGTCAGCTACATGTCCAGCAGGCTATCTCCATCGGCAGGGGACCCGATAACCGCGGCCTTTCAGGAGAACCCCAGGTCCGATGGCATCGGCGGAGTCAGCAGGGAGGGAGAGCTGCCTCCCATACCGACCAATCTCGTTAGGACCCTCAACGCGGGCAACGAGCTCGAACTCTACAGGTATCCCAGTATTGGCGATAAGGTTTATTTCCGCAACAAGTACGCCGACATCCGGGAGCGGCTGGGGCGCGACGGAAGCCCCTTCTTGATAGTGACGAGGGAGACCACCTTCCACAACCAAAAGGGAGAGGTGCTGTGCATCACACGAGCTTCCTCCATAAGGCGATAACCAACCACGACGGCGCCTGATTCACGGCAGGCAAAGTTATTAAATACCGGAAGAGAGGACCGGCTAGAGCCATGGAACTTGAAGCGATCCTGAAACTTCCGCCATCGGAGATTCTGAAGCACAACGAGAAGCCCACCGCCGAGGAGCTTCGAGACAAGCGGCAGCTTTACTACGAGGACGTGTACGAGGGCATGGAGTTGCCCAAGTACACCTACCAGCCCACGCCCACTCATCTGTTCCGCTGGAGCGCCGCCATCGAGAACTGGCACCGTATCCACTATGACCTGGACTTCGCCATAAATCACGATAAGCTTCCCAGCGTCCTGGTGCAGGGGTCATGGAAGCAAAGCGTGGTGCCCCAGTACCTCAAGGACTGGACTCTTCCCGACGGCTGGCCCTGGAAGGCATCCTTCGAGCACCGGGCGATGCTGCTTCCGGGGGACATCCTGATTATGTGGGGCAGGGTCACGGGCAAAAAGGAAAAGGGGGGCATGGGGATCGTGGACCTGGAGATCGGCATGAAGACCCAGGACGGCATCGAAAGCATGCCCGGCACGGCCACCGTAGCACTTCCCCTTAGAGACGGCAAGCCCATACCCTATCCCTTTGTCCCCCCACAGGCAGAGTAGCGCCAGGCTCCCCGGTTTCAATCCAGGGGATACAATGGGGTCCTTAGGAGCACTCGATGAATACCAGGGCGCTCAAGCTGGTTGCCCTATTCGTGTTGCTGGCGGCGGTGGCCTCGGCCCTCACCGTCAGCTACCTTCTGGCCCGCCCCGGCGGGGCCCCCAGTGGTTCCGTGACGGGGGTAGTAAGACTGGCCGGCGGGGCCATGACCCTAGCAGGCTGCGGAAAAAGGGCAAGGCGTACAGACGTGGTGGGTGGAGCGTCAAGTAGTCCAACGATATCCGTCATATCATAGTTTGTTTAGAGCTATTGGTGCAGGAAGCGCAATGTGGCGTCGCTTATCGTCGACCCGCTTTGAGTCCTGAGTAGACCTCAGAGTTTTTCAGCAGCCTGCTAGGGGTACGGTACTACTCCGACCGGGGCCCCGTCGTCCAGTCGGGCGATTTCAACGTCGTCAGGTTCACCGTAGAGGACAGCGACCTCAGCAGCGTCAGGAAGGGCGTGGCGCGCATTACCATCGGGGGCGACATCTCCAGCGCGGACCTTACCGCTGGCTCCACTATACTCGAGGGAGAGATTTCGCGGACCGACAAGTTCGATGGTTTCGTTACCGGCATAGTGGTCGACACCATCGCCGTACTGACCGGTGACCCTGGTGGTTTACCAGTTGTTGGTACACCAGTTGGGACTGGAGGCGCTACCATATCGGCAACGCTGACGGACCGCAGCGGGAACGGCGCGGCGAGTGTAGAGGACATTAACTTCCAGACCGCTCAAACAGCTGCAGTTTTTACGGGTATCAACACGGGGGTGACGCCGAACATCATAACTTACACGGGCGTTACCTCCGGCGATATCATTACGGTCACCTACAACGACTTTCAGACCCTAAACTTGACAAAGCTGGCGCGGGATGCCACCCAGGCACCTGGGTCGGTGCTGGACGGCGTGCTGGACAGCGGCGACGTGACCGTCAAGGTGTCGGGCACCCCGGTGGCCCCGCAAAGCATAGGACTTAATGCCGCAGGCAACGGCATCGCTAAGGTCATCATCAGTGCGGACGTGAATGGCGTGGGCGGAAACAACATCTTAGTTACCTACAAGTTCTCCGAGTACGACCAAGCGAATCCCTCGGTAAACAGCCCGCTGAGCGCCGTTACCAAGATCAGTCAAGCCGGCGTTTCCCGGATCGTGCTCCAGTCCTTCACCGGCGCGGGCCTGATCACCTTAGCTCCCCCGCTGCTTGTCGCCCAGGGCGACAGTGTCGTCATCCGGTTCGACTACGACGTCAAGGAAAGGATAAAGGACCTGGTCACCGTGCTCACCCCCACCGCCATCGCCCAGGGTCTCGATGGAAAGGGCACCGGCGACGAGACGACCGCGACCACCAACAGGTTCTCGGGCACCTTCGCCCTCTTCAGCCTCTTGGACTTCCTGGATATAAAGTCCGCGGCCCTAATCACGGGGATCACTACCATAGCTGACCTAGAAGCGGCGCTGGACACGGCCGACGCGGACACCTCCGTCGGAAACCGGGTGCTGCGGGCGGCGGCCCACCTGGGACTCGCCACCACCCAGAAAGATGGCCTCTTCCTTGAGCGAATACTGCCGGTCAGCGATGGAGAGACACTCACCGTCAGCTATAACGACACCGCGGACGCCAGCGGCAACCCGGCCACCGTGACCAAAACGGCGATCATAGACCTCACCGGCCCGGTCCTCGCCCTGGAGCTGCCGGCGGACAGGGGCATCAACGGCGTAAGAAGACCTACTTTGAGGGCTACCGTTACGTATACAGGTGCCGGCAGAATTGCAGGCGCGGTGAACATAGTCCCCGGTGGCTTCAGCATCTCGCAGGTGACAGACCCCATATCCAACGGGTTCAGGCTCAGCGCCAGTCCCGCCGCGGACCTAGCGGATGGAAAGTACAACTGGCACGTGACCGTGACCGACAAGGTGGGCAACTCACCCAAGTCGACGGACACCAGGAGCGCCATACAGAAGACCCAGGGGGACGCGAATCCAGCAGTCCGAGGCACGGCCGGCAACCCCTTCGAGTTCCAGGTGGACACGACCGCGCCGGTGCTGGCCTCCATCCCCGCGAAGACTGGGGGGAAGATAGACGACCGGCTGGCGGTGGACCTCACGGGAAGCTCGACTAGCGCCAACAGTCAGGTGTCCACCACGCTTATAGACGGCAACGCCAGTTTCAAGACCAGCAAAGTCCGGAGGGACGACAAGGTAACCAACGTGGACGGTGGCTGGACCGCCACCGTAGCTGCCAATCCCACGTCGGAGACCCAGCTCACGCTTACGGGCATAACGGCCACGACAGCTGGAGGCGGCTGCACGACAGGCTGCGCGGCCGACCTGGACTGGGACAGCGGGGACGGCTACACCATCGAAAACCCCACCCTGGCCACGGTGATCGAAAGCTCGGGGTTCTCGATAACGGCCACAAGCAACATATCGGTCATCTTCAGCGTCGGCAATGGCCTCGGCCCTATTGACCCCGTTACGGTGACGACCGGGGACTTCAACGTCGTGGGTATCGGCGCGCCCGTCAGCGTGCAAGTGGGCAAGCTGAGCGAGGCGACGAAGGAGCAGGGCGTGCTCCTTACCCTCGCCAGCTCTCTGGCCACCGACGCCAGGCCCAAGATAGAGCTGGTGGGCACGCTGGCCGACCTGGCCACACCTGTGGCCAACGTAAGTGCAACTGTCACCGGCGTAAATGCCCCTACGGCGCTGGACAAGCTGGCGCCCGCATTCACGGTGGCCATAGTCGGGGACGCCTCCAGCCGCCCGGTCAGCCGCAGGGAAGTGGTCATCACAGCCGTCACCAGTGAAGCCGCCACCACCCCTACCGGGACTGCCCGGTACCTGGTGAAGGCGACCGACGACACGCTGGAGGAGGCCTCCACCCGCACCGTCGAGACTCAAGAGGTCCTGGATGGCAAGTTCACGCTGACCGGGACCAACACGTGGGAGGCCACCCTTAAGATATTCAACTTCGTCGGGAGCCCGCGGGGCCTTGTCAACGTGAGACTCGCAGTTACGGATCTAGCTGGGAACCGGGCCACGCTCGGCAACCGCGATCCCGACGGCAGCGACGGCAAGCTGGTGCCCGTTAGCCTGCTGTTGGAGTTCGACAACGCGCTTAACGACGGCGTTTCTCCCACCTTCGACCTGCGGCCGGGTCCCTTCATCGGCATAAGTTTCGACAACGAGGGGACGGAGCACAAGTTTATCACCGCCGCGGATCTGGCATCCCTGCTCTCCGAGGTGGAACCCGACAGCCACACAGGGGTAGACCTCACCAAGGCCACCCTGACCATGCCTGACGGGAGCACCGGGGACGTACTGGCCGGGTTCAGCAGAACGGACCCCAACTCCTTCGCCCTGGACGGCACCCAGCTGGTCACCGGGGATTACACGCTGGCCGTCCAGGCGCAGGACCATGTGGCTAATGTCAGCACCACCCCCGGCGGGATCACGCCCACCGAGTTCGTGTTCCAGTTTAGGTTAACCAGCGGGGACTTTCTAAGCGGCATCCAGGGCCAGGTTCTGCTACAGGGGCGGGATAGCAGCCTGGGGGCATACGTGATCGTGGACGGTGGACTGCACTTTGCGGACGCCACAGGATCGTACGATATTCCCATACTTCTCGGCACCTACGACGTTACCCTCACGGCGCCAGGCTACCTGTCGGTTACCATCACCGGCTTGCAGGTAGGTTCTGCACCCGTCGTCCTGCCCACCTTTACCCTGCCGTATGGTGATGCCGACGGGGACGGGGTGATAGACGTGAAAGACCTGGTGATACCGGCAAATAATCTGGGCAAGACCAGCACCACGATAGCCGCCCCCTAAAATTACGGCGAGGAGGCATCCATGGCCAGGTTCCTGGGGATTCACAGCGTGCCCGGGCTGACGGAAGAGGGGTTCCAGGAAGCACTGGGCGAGGTGAAAAAGTGGCGGCCAGACAGGCGGACAACAATCGTGAAGGTGTACTGCAACCTTGCCGAGGGAAAGCTTTTCTCCGAGTGTGAGGCGGTGGAGCAGGCCCACTTCGAGGACTGGACACGGCAGGTGGGCTGGCCCTGTGAGGCCATATATAAGGTCGACCTCATCCACCAGGTGGGCCATATATGGCAGCTGTAGGCCGGCACGATTCATCAGGTTTAGGATGGCCGAAGACTCCAGTGTACGAGGATGATACATGGCAACCATGAGCGGCGCGCAGGCACTGGTGCGTTCCCTGGCCAGGGAGGGGGTGGACACGATCTTTGGGCTGCCGGGCGTCCAGATCATGTCCGTGTTCGACGCCCTTTATGACGAGCCCGCCATCCGCCTGGTGACGGTCCGTCACGAGCAGAGCACCGCCTATATGGCCGACGGCTACGCCAGGACCACCGGGAAAGTGGGTGTTGGGCTAGTGGTGCCCGGCCCGGGCGCCCTCAACGCCACGGCCGGCCTGGGAACGGCCTACGCCTCCAGTTCCCCCGTGCTCCTGATCAGCGGCCAGATGGAGAGCTACAACCTGGGCATGAGGCGGGGCGCCCTCCACGAGGTGGAGGACCAGCTGGACGTATTCCGGCCCATCACCAAGTGGTGCGCCCGCGTGCCGCGGGTGGGTGAGATCCCAGCCGCCGTACACCAGGCGATGAAACACCTCCGGACGGGCCGCCCCAGGCCCGTGGAGCTGGAGGTACCGTGGGACGTGCTGCCGTCTTCGGCAGAAGTTGAGCTTCTCGAACCCGAGATGTATCAGCAGCAGGACCCAGACCCCGCCAGCGTAAAGAAGGCGGCGGAGCTGCTGTCCGCCGCCCGGCGGCCCCTCATTTGGGCCGGTGGCGGCACCAACGCCGCCGACGCCTCCCAAGAGCTGATAGACCTGGCCGGCACCCTCAATGCCCCGGTCATAACCACCCCCCAGGGCAAGGGCAGCATACCCGAAGACCACCCCCTGTCTCTGGGTACCTTCTACTACGCCCACGGGCCGGGGCACCGGGCCATACCCCAGGCCGACGTCATTCTGGCCGTAGGGAGCCGGCTACACCTTACGCCCCGGCCCCCCTGGGCCTTCCAGGGGCACCAGAAGCTCATCCACATAGACGCGGACCCCGAAGAGCTGGGGAGGAACTGGCCCACAGAGGTTGCCATTGCCGCCGACGCCAGGCTCGGCCTTCAGGCGATCCTGTCGGAGTTGGGCGGCAGGACATCAGCCAGCCAATGGACCCATGGGGATATTGCCTCAATCCGAAGTGCGACATACCAGGAGATCGTGGGCATGGCGCCGACCCAGGTGAAGATCATAGAGACACTGCGCCGGGAGCTGGAGGACGACGCCATCGTTGTCAGCGGCACTACCGACGTGGGCTACTGGAGCCACCTGGCCTTCCCAGTCCTCAGGCCCCGATCGTATCTGACTACCTCCTATTTCGCCACCCTGGGCTTCGCCTTCCCCACGGCCATCGGGGCGAAAATCGGCAACCGAGACCGGCAGGTCGTGGCGATATGCGGCGATGGCGGATTCATGTACGGGATACCGGACCTGGCCACCGCGGTCCAGGAGGGCGCAAACGTGGTGGCAGTGGTGTTCAACAACAACGCCTACGGCGCCTCCCTCGCCGACCAGCAGGACCGATACGGAGGCAGGGTCTACGGCACCAGGCTCCACAACCCCGACTTTGCCGCGCTGGCCGAGTCCTTCGGCGCCACCGGCATCAAGACTTCGGGCCACGAGGAGCTGGGTGAGGCCCTGCGGAGCGCCCTGAAGGTCGAGGGCCCGGTGGTTATCGAGGTGCCCATACCGGTGCTGTACCCTCCCTTCCAGATACCCGCCCCCGGCATGGCCTAACCCTCTGGCCCCGGAGCAACGTGGCCTCGGGCCTCCCGGACAGCTCACCTGAGCGCTCCTGGCGAACACCCGACCGTCCACGAGGGGTGTTGGCCGATGCCGTACAATAGGGCGAGAGTACATGAGAGGAGATGGGCAATGGCGGCACGCTTTCCCAGGCCTTCCGGCGTAGGAGTGGTGGAGATATCGGGAGTGATAGGTATGGGATTGAGGGTCCCCACCTACACCCGTATCCTGGATGGAATTCGCACCGACAGGCGTTTCAAGGCGGTGGTAGTGGAGATAGACTCCCCGGGCGGAACGGCCTCCGGGTCCGAGGCCCTCTACAATGGTCTTGTCAGGGTAGCCCAGGAGAAGCCGGTGGTGGCCTATATAAGGGGTATGGGTGCCTCAGGCGCCTATTACATAAGCTCTGCCGCCAACAAGATCGTGGCCCTGCCGTCGGCGCTGGTGGGCTCTATAGGAGTGATATATCTGCGTCCCGTGCTTCACCAGCTACTGGAGAAGTTGGGGATAAGCTATTCCGTGTACAAGGGCGGGCGTCTCAAGGACATGACCGGCTTCTGGCGAAGTCCCACCTCCGAGGAGGACGGGAAGTTCAACGAGCTCATACAGGAGATATACGGCAACTTCGTGGGCGCTGTGGCGGAGGGGAGGCACATGGACGAGGAACGGGTGAAGGAGCTGGCCACGGGAGAGATTTTCACGGGACGGACCGCTAAGGAGAGGGGCCTGGTGGACGAACTGGGCGACTTCGACACGGCGCTACGCACGGCGGCAGAGCTGGGCAAGACCCGCCGTAGACCAATATGGGTACGGCCCAGGCAGCCATGGCTGGAACGCTTCGTGGGCCGCGTCGGGGGGCCAACCGTAGGAGAAGGGATTGTCGCCCAACTGGAGCACGCCCTGATGGGCGGGCTGTACTACATGGCACCGCCCTTCCTAGGGGGCAACATCTACGGGGACCATGGACCTTAGCTGCCAGCCGCCTCTGGGTAGCGCCCGGAAATAATGTCAGGGATACATGCTACCCATCCCCTCCTGCCATAGTTTTTCATTTTCTATTTCCACAGGGCATCGATGACTTCTTCACGGGTCACGCCTATGTGCTCAGCTACGTCTCGAAGGATGTTACTCAGGGTTCCTACTCTTACCTGGCGGTGTCGAGGCACTGTCAGGTGATGTTCGCCTTCCCTTGTAAGCCGCATGTGACTTCCCGTTTGACGGGTCACAATGTACCCGAAGCGTTCAAGCAAATGGGCCAGTTCCTCTCCGCTTACATCGCGGGGCAGCCTCATACTGAAATCACTTCTTCTCGAACGAAGTGGAGCCTTAGCAGGCGCGGACGGTCCGTCTCGTCAAAGTGGCAGCGGACGGCGTCGATCACGGCCTCCCGTAACTCCTTCAGTGTATCTGCCTGCGTATAGATGGACTCCCCCAAGGCCCGGGCCTCGTACCCCCCTTCAGGTGACTCCTCGACAAGAAAGATCAACTCCTTCACGAACTTTGTCTCCTTTCCCTTTCGGCTCCCATTACTGCCTTCGCCTCCTGCCACAGGGCCTCCTTACGCTCCAGAGGGAGCCCGGGGAAGTCGAGGCCGAGTTGGGCAGCCAGGGCCTCCATCGTGGAGTAGCGCTTCTGGAAGCTGAGGTTGGCCCGGCGGAGGGCGTCCTCGGCGTGGAGGCCCATCCATCGGGCCAGGTTCACCATGGAGAAGAGCAGGTCCCCCATCTCACTGGCCCTCTCATTGTCGTTGGTCGCGGCCTTTAGCTCGCCGATCTCCTCCACCAGCTTGTCCAGCACTCCCGACAGGTCCTCCCACTCAAAACCGACTCGGGACACCCGGTCCTGCATTAGCTGCGCGTAGGCCAGGGCCGGCAGGTCCCTCGGTATGCCATCCACCGGCGACTTCCTGGCCCCCTCTGCCTGCTTTAGCGCCTCCCAGTTGCGCTCCACCTCCCGGGCATCGGAGGCGACGGCGTCACCGAAGACGTGGGGGTGGCGGCGGATGAGCTTCCCGTTGATCTTGGTAAGGACATCCTCCACGCTGAATTCCCCGGCCTCCGTGGCCATCTGCGAGTGGAAGACCACCTGCACCAGGATATCCCCAAGCTCCTCGGATAACCTGGCCGGGTCGCCGCTGTCTATGGCCTCCATCGTCTCATAGCACTCCTCGAGGAGGTTCCGCTTGAGGGAGGCGTGGGTTTGCTCCAGGTCCCAGGGACAACCCCCCGGCGACCTGAGCCGCTCCACTATCCTCACGAGGTCCTGGAAAGAGTTGAGTTCCTTATTCATGCGACACCTTAAATAAAATATGTGCCTGCAGTTTGGCCACAGAGACACGGAGTCACAGAGGCCTACGTTCAAGGCTTCGCTGAGTCTCTTTGTACCTCCGTGAAAACCGTCGCAGCTAAACTGACTACGGCAGAGGAACGCCAGCCCCATTATAGGAGGGGGCCATCCCCAGGGCAATGCTGCCTAGAGGGGAGCAAATGTGCTAACGTATGTCTATGGGGATGAGCACGGCAACAAGGGTATCCGGCCAGGTGGCAGCGGCCCTGTTCGTACTGGCCATCCCATTATTAATGATCACTAACAGCGTGACGTGGGCGGTAAACGACCTGCGCTTGTACCACTACGGGTTTGACAAATACGACGTGCCCAGGGTCACGGGAATCGAGATAGACGACCTGAAGGTCGCCGCCCGGCAAATCAGGGGCTACTTCAACTCCACCACCGAGCCCCTGGATATCCGGACAAAGATCCACGGAGAGGAGAGGGAGCTCTTCAGCCAGCGGGAAGTGGTCCACATGGGCGACGTCAAGCGCTTGATATGGGGGGTCTACGTGGTGGACATAGCAGCGGCGGTGTACCTGTTGGGGTATATGGGATTGAGTGTCCTCATCCTGCGGCGTCCCATCGTTCC
This sequence comes from Dehalococcoidia bacterium, assembly GCA_965247295.1. Classification (GTDB taxonomy): domain Bacteria; phylum Chloroflexota; class Dehalococcoidia; order Lucifugimonadales; family JAGWBF01; genus CBDFGQ01. The sequence goes on along the minus strand of CBDFGQ010000006.1, from coordinate 409,835 downwards.
CACCGTCTCCACGTCACTGCTCTGGGGGTGCGGGCTGACCATAGGCCTGGTAGTGCTGGTGGGGCTTATCTCCCTGGTTGGATTCGACTCCCTGTTCCTCGCCTTTCACCGCGTCAGCTTCGCCAACGACTTTTGGCAGCTGGACCCCCAGAGGGACTACCTGGTGATGATGTTCCCGAGGGGCTTCTGGTTCGACGCGACCATAGTTGTGGCCCTGGCAGCGGTGGGGCAGGCGGTGGCCCTGGCGGCGATTACCTGGGGCTTTCTAACATTGCGGCGCAGGCGCATTCGACGTATAGAGGGGCCAGTGTTGGGCCGCCCATCCGAGGCAACAGAGTTATAGCACTCGGCTCAAAGGGGCGTGGCGTGAGGTATGTTCTCGCCTATGGGCCAGACCAGCGAAAAGTGCTGTAGAGTCCATGCTTTCCGCTGTTGTCCCACTGGAGTCCTTCGTCGTGTACGCGGTGAGTCGACCGTGCCAGCACATGTTCGGGACCATGAATAACGTTAACTAGGTTGGTGAGCTTGACCTCTTCCTCGCTATTCACTCCTCGGATGGCCTCTACTTCAAGGGAGGCTCTATCGGGCACTCTAAGCGTACGAGCTCGGCGCTCCTTGACGAAATCGAAGGGTGCGCCTTTGATGGACTTAAATTTGCCTGCCTCAAAAAATGGGGCGATCCTGGCCCAAGGCCCGCCACTTTCCCCCGACAGAATAGTAATCAGGGCGTCTCGTTGCTCGGGAGTCGCCTTGTCGTCAATATAAAGTAGCGCCGTCCAGTTACCTGCGTACATCGTGGGACCAGGACAAAATGCAGCCACAAGGACGTTAAGGCCTTCCAAACCTATCGGGCCGCACTGGCCCCGTTCAATATGCACCGCCCAGACCGCCTCACATGTGTCATAGCTTCCCTTTTGTCTGAAAGAGACGTGACAAGGGCAGATCAATTCACAATTGCATCCTTCAAACAGGTCGCCTTCTGCCCACCAGTTGCCATTTTGCATGATTAACTGGCCCGCGAATTCCCCTCTGGCTCGATCATCGACGGCGCCTTCGACATACGCAGGGGCCAGTGTTGAACCGTCCATCCGAGGCGGCGGAGCTTTAGCCTATAGAGCAGCCGCAGCCACCACCGGCGCAGGAAGGGCAACCCCCCATGCCGGGCATCCCGGTTAGCTCCCCATCATCGCCGGTGGTGATGGCGGAGAAAATGGAGATGGCCCGGCGCGCCGGCTGTGCACAGCGGGGGCAGTCGGCCGCGTCTGTGGTCATGGACTGAAGCCGGTCAAACTTGTACTCACATGTGGTGCACAGGTACTCATAGATTGGCATAGCTCATCCTCGCGTCGTTGCTGTACAAAATCTATCCCATACCGTTGCCTGAGTCAATAAGCAGGCACGGGAAAGGGCTTCCTGAGGAGGGAGAGACCACAGAGGAAGCTCTGTAGTAGAATGATTCATCACGGGGAGTGCCCCGAGGCGCTACACTAGAGGCGGAACAGCTTGAGCGTTGAGAATATGCTGATGCCCGGTGAGAGGATACTCTCCGAGTGTAAGCCCTTCTACGCCACCTCCAGGCGGATCATCCGGTACGATGATGGCCTCGATGGGGAGCCCATGGCCGAGATAACGTATCCTCAACTCACCGGTGTGCAGCTTGCCCGCAAGCCCAGCCACCCCCTGATGCTGGCCGGCACCGTGGCCATTCTCGGTGCCGTGTTCCTCACGCTCGTCGGGGTGATCTTCTTCACCTCCATCCTGGCCCTAGCGGGGGGCATCGCAATGCTGGCCTTTGGAGCAAGAGGAAAGGTGGGATACTATCGGCTCCTCGTCCAGGTCCCGGGTGGGACCACATCACGGGGGCTAGAGGCGGAACCGGGCTCAGGTCTCGGGACCATCATGGAGGCCCTGGGGCTCAAATCGTCCGACGACGAAGCACGCTGGCGCCTGGACTATCCCCAGGGCGGGAGCTTTATCGCCACCGTACGCAACATCAAGGGGGAGCTTCCTGAGCTATAGGGGCCCTGTGTCTCTAGGTCCCCCACGTATCCAGGATGGTAATTCAAGGTGATTGGGCGAGCGGCGTTGTAAGCAGGCCAATCTTGTGGGTAAGTCTTGCGGGTTTGGGGGAGTTCCGCTGTGGTGGTATAATTAGTGAAAGTGATGATGGAGCCAACACCTCCGTCGCGATTAGGCGGCGGCGGCGTTACCGCGCCGTTCGTCCCCGATTTAAAGATATTGTATCGAATATCGCCAAGACAGTCAATCTGAATCGCACCTTTACGGCACCAGTTAGCTTCAAATTTTGGTTTTATCCGCATATCGCAGGCTCAGTCAGCAACCATAACGTAGCCTACAGATGTTCGGTGGCGGATTCAGTCGCCGAGTATAACAGGAGAGTGCCGAGGGCGGGGCTCGAACCCGCAAGGCGGGAAACCGCCAGCGGTTTTCAAGACCGCCGCCATAGACCACTCGGCCACCCCTCCTAAATACCGAGCCGGGGAGTCAGCAGGTCTGGGGCCCCGGTTGTGAGCGTAATTCTGCGCCTCTGGCTGAGGCTGTCGTAACGCTAAAGCCCTGTTCAGGTGCTCGGCAACCTGCGGTAGTGGAGATCGCCAGTGATGGTCCAATCGTGATCGCTTGATGGTTAGGTGAGTCCTCCCACGCTAATGTTCGCAGGCCCCGAGCGCCGCACTGTGTCATGCTGGACGCTTTGCGGGAAATTTATTAGCTGGGGGTAGAACCACAGATCTGGCCCAGCCTAGAATGTTGCTAGCCGGTATCCTTTTGCCTACGTTCTAACAGGATTTTCAGAGCTTGGGGGGTTATTTCGGCGGGGTTACTTACCCCTAGCGCTCCCGTTAGCTGGCCCTCCCGCTCAAGGTCGGAGGCAGCCTTGGGCTCGATACCCAGAACTCTAGCCGCCTCTTCTATTTTGTTCCTACGAGTCTTGTGGAGCAGGTAATACGTAATCAGCAGCGATATGGCGGCGCCGCCGGCAAATCCAATCGCTACAGCCTCACCAGCCGTCATTACATTCTCCTACAGTAAGGCTCGCACGTCACCGGGCAAGAGTCTGGGCCAGCCGGTTCATGTTGCGCAACCGGAGGCTCAGGATCCTGCCCAACTCCAGCACTAGTGCTACAGCGGTGGCAGCATCTTGGCCAAGGAGTTGCTGGAAAGCGTTTTCGCTGATCTTAAGGGTCGTGCAGTCCATTAAGACAGAAACTCGGGCTGACCGGGGCATTTGGTCGAAGAAGGACAGCTCACCGAATACGCTACCGGGGACAAGGTTCGCCACCTTGAGCCAGCCGTTCTTCTTGGGGATCGTTACCTCAGCCTCTCCTTCCAGGACGATGTACACCGAATTGTCCTGGTCCCCTTCAGTCATTACGGTATCCCCGGTGGCGAATCGCTCCACCTCCGAGATGGAGTAGAGTCTCTGAAGCGCCTCTTCTGAAAAGCTGGCCAGAGACTGGGATATTGCTCCAGTTTGAACAGAGTCCCGGCCTTTCGGACCGTTGGATGTGGTCATCGCGAATTCATCTTCGTTAAAACCTATCTACTACTTCTAATACTGGGTGGTGGCGACGACAACTTTTCTGGTAATAGCAGCCAGGCTCCGTATACAGAAAAACGGTGCGTCAGGTACCCCAAAGCATCGATATCGTGCTGTTGTTAAGGTATGGTACATGCTAAAATGCGCTTTTGTCAAGGTAGGCGGACGCCCGTTACGATTTGAGGCGATGTGGGTGCTTAGTTTGAATGGAGTCGTTTTGCTGGGCCGACAATGTCAAATTCATGAGGGCCTCTCCCGAGATGATCCTCAAGCTACAGTCTGGATGTAATGATCTCCTGACCCCGGACGATAAAGCGTACTCAGGCGCAAAAGGCGACTCGTCACTTCGCTGTGGTAGAATTGAAGCCGGAGCATTTCGCAGTTGATGCCTGGGGATGCAACGCCAGTCCCAGAGACGATGCAGGTCCCTAAAGTGGTACGTGCAAGGGGCCCCTGCCGCGTATATGCGAAGACTGCCAGCAGGCCGATCAAGAGCATACAACGGATCTGGCCATCATTTACTACTTTGGCCAGAGCGTATTGGCGGGCTTCCCAGAGTTCTCTGCGAGGGCGGCTACCAGGAGTAGCGCCTTAGGCTGCGCCCCTCCCGGTGGCGGGAATCAAATTTCTCCTCTGGAATCCATTGAATGACGCAGTCGCTTAATGCCCTCCTGGTGGCGGGGGCCAGGCCCAACTTCATGAAGATCGCTCCCATCATCCGGGCTATCCACGCCTGGAACTTGGCCGAGCCTCCCAGACAGCCGACTTTGGAATTCACCCTTCTGCATACGGGTCAGCACTACGACTACGAGATGTCCGCGGTATTCTTCCAGGAGCTTGGCCTACCCGAGCCGGACATCCACCTGGAAGTGGGTTCCGGGAGCCACGGCGAGCAGACGGCCAAGGTGCTCATGGGCATCGAGAGTGTGCTCCGCCAACGTGGCGCAGACATAGTAGTGGTCGTCGGAGACGTGAACTCCACCCTGGCCGGGGCCCTGGCGGCCGTCAAGCTTAACATACCCGTGGCCCACGTCGAGGCAGGGCTGCGGTCGTTTGATCGGCGCATGCCCGAGGAGATCAACCGCCTGCTCACCGACGCCATATGCGACTACGCGTTTACCACCTCCGAGGAGGCTGGGGAAAACCTCGTCAGGGAAGGCATTCCCCAGGATAAAGTGTTCTTTGTGGGCAACGTGATGATCGATAACCTGCGCTATGTCCAGGCAAGCCTCTCTAGCACGGGCCGGCCCATGCCTTTCGGCCTGGCGGGGCGAGAGTATGTTCTGGCGACCCTGCACCGTCCATCCAACGTTGACACCCCGGCGGTGCTCAGAGAGATCATGACCGCCCTAGATCAGGTCTCCCGGGAGGCTCTGGTAGTGTTTCCCGCCCATCCACGTACCGCCAAAGCAGTAGCTGAGTTGGAACTGCGAGACGTGGAAGAGCTGGACCTGGGCCGAAATCTCGCCCCCACTGGACTCCACATGACCAAGCCGTTGGGCTATATCGATTTTCTTCAACTCATGATGCATGCCAAGCTGGTAATTACGGATTCCGGAGGGATACAGGAGGAGACCACCGCCCTGGGTGTGCCTTGCCTTACAGTGAGGGATAACACGGAGCGTCCCGAAACGGTGAACTCAGGAACAAACCGGGTAATCGGGACCAAGGCCACCACCATAGTAGAAGAGGCCGTGAAAATCCTTAAGGCCGATGTCCGGCGGGATGAGGCTCCTCCTCCCCCAAAGATGTGGGATGGCAGAGCTGCCGAGCGAATCGTCCGGATTCTCGCCGAACGGTGTGCCCCGGCGAGAGAATAGATCCTTTGCGTGTCACAGTTTGGCTGATGGTCTACAGTGTTGTCAATCAGCAAAAGTGGGACAGATCGGGACCCGAGAAGATTATGATTATGAAGAGCCGAGAGTGAGCTCCATGAGGGTCTTGTTGTAGCGTCTTCGCCGTTCGATTATCTGGACTTGCACCTCCTTCCTCTGTTGCAGGATCTGCTACCGCCTCTGAGCACGTCAGCAGGTGTGACATTGCTGAGCGCCATTTGATAGCGGCCGTGGTTGTAGTAACCACGAACGCGGCGATGGCCTCCTCGAGGTGAGAGGGCATCTCATAGGGGACCAGCTTGCCGTTGGTCTGAGGATGGAAGGGTGCTGCCAGCTCTGGGAATCAGCCAACTGGAGCCACCAGCAGGTTAAGCCCGAATCCACCGAAGGACACGGATGGACGGCGTGAGGGCAGCGGAAGGGGGTGGGTGAGGGAGCTACAGGGGAGATGGCCTGGGGTCTTGGGGTAGATGGGAGGCCGGCGGACGGTCTTCAGGCGCCGCACAGGGCCCCTAAGGCCCTATGCGGGAGTTGCGATGCGCGGGATGGCGAGAGGATACGCAGCAGGGGACTCTCGCGGACCGGGGTGGCGCGAGTTTGCGGGGACGTTGGGTCAGTTGCAGGCTGGCTGTCAGGCCGGGAATGGAATGGCTTGCAGGCGGGCCAAGGCGCGACTGAACTGGGTTTCCCAAGGCCAGCGCCGGGGGAGATGCAAAGTGAGGCGGCGCGCCGAGCGGGTGATCCGTCCCACCAGAGCGAAGACCTGCCGCCTGAGGGTCTTGGTGATCACGGTCCGCTCGCCCAGACCAATCCGCGCCGTCCAGCGGGCCAGGTTATGCGCCATCACCTGGACCGCCAGCCAGGCGCCGTTGGCGGCGAAGCGCCCCGACGGCATGTGGTTCAGCCCGACGCCGTACTTGAGGTCGCGTATGGCGTTCTCGACCTCGGCGTGGCGGCGATGATCGGCCTCCAGTTCCAGCGTCTCCCCATCGCGGTCGGTGATGAAGGCGTGATAGCTGTATCTGGCGAAGAGGGCGAGCTGGGAACCGGGTGTCGGCTTCACCCGCCGGACAATGAGCCGCACCGGCGGGGCGTCCGACTTGGTCTGGAACGGGGTGTAAGTCGTCTCGGCGACATCGGCGGCGCCGTCCATCCAGTAGGGAATGGGAGTCCAGTCCTCCTCTGGTATCGCCTCGATCAGGTCCCGCAGGCTGGCGCGCTGGCGGATGGTGATAGAGAAGCGGACATCCATTTCCCGGCAGGCGGCAACGACAGTGTGGGCGTAGAAGCCGCTGTCGGCCCGCACCGTGAGTTGTCCCCTGGCCCCGCCGTAGCGCACCCGCCCCACCGTCTCACGCAGGAAGTGGGCGGCGCCACGGGCGGTGTTGGCCCGGCCCTCGCGCAGCCGGGACATCAGCACCTCGCCGGTGCCGGCGGCAATGGCCAGCAGCGGGTGATAGCCGCGGGCGCCGGTATAGCCGTGGTGACGCGCTCCCTCCTTGGCCAGTCCATAGGTCTCGCAGATGGTCGAGTCCAGAGTCCAGTCGATGGTCAGGGGCGAGTCGCCGGGTCCGGCCCCAGCGGCCCAGGCCCGGGCCAACAACTGGCGGCTCACGCGGTCAAGTTGACGGACATGCCCCCACCGGAAGCTGCGCAGGAAGGTCCCCAGGGTGGATGGCGCCTGACCACGCAGCCTAGAACACCGACCGTCCCACCAGCGCGCAGCGCATCGGCGTCGTCGATGCAGTCGCCGCCTGCCAGCGCGGAAGCGACCAGCGTCAGCATCTTGTCCCCAGTGTTCGCCCGTCCCGGCGCGCCGCCGAGGTCAAGGTGATGGTCGACGAGTTCCCGCAGGCCCAGGTGCCGGGCGAGGGTGGCCGGCAGGAGCAGGCCGGCATTGGCCACCAGGCGATGGTCGTCAAAGAGGATGCGGATACGGTCGGGATTGTTCTGTGGCAGCATCTATTGGGTGCTCCTTGTTTCCGGGCGGGTTTCTGTTCCAAAACCATTATCCCAGATTCAGAGGAGCACCCTATTCTTCAAGGCCCTATTTGGCGGCCTTTTCACTGGTATTGGCAGCTGTACTCTGGGCTACACTGGTGATGGCGGCGACAAGCTCTCAGCCTGCAGAGCGCCTCGGGGCCAAGACACCTCCAGTGGGCGATGACCAGCCGCTGAGCACCAAGAAGGACACACAGGTGGCCATCAAACTGACGGGCTCTGACGTGGACATGGGGGATACCCTGAGCTTTATCACCGCCTCCATTCCCGACAACAGAGACCTGTCCAAGCGAGCTACCCCTAAAGGCGAGAACGTCACCACGGTACCCTATGTCCTGACCGGGGACACGGTCAGCCATACCCCCGACACCGGCTTCATCAGAACCGGAAGCTTAAAGCCCATCAGCGGTAAAAAAGGCAGGGATGCTAACACCGTCACGGTCAACGTGACTACGACGCTACAGTACCTGGAGCCGCAGGTGCAAGAGACCTACGGCAAACTGTCCGTGAGCTTTGATGCCAATCAGGACCAGGGAGATCCCCAGGTCAAGTTCGTGCCCCGCGGTGACGCCTTCGTATCTACGGGTGAGGGCCACGGCTCCCTGCAATTCAGCACCGCCACCTACGGAGCAACGGAGACCGACGGCCGCGCTACCATCACCGTAACCCGCACAGGTGGCAGCGATGGGCAGGTGATGGTTGACTATGCCACCAGCGATGGCACCGCCACGACTGGGCCCGATTACACCGCTACTTCAGGGGCGATCACCTTTGCCACTGGGGACACGGGTGACCAGACCTTCACCATCCTCATCAACGATGATGCTCTGGTAGAGGGCAACGAGACCGTGCATCTAACTCTCAGCAACCCCACTGTTGGCGCCATACTGGGCAGTCCCAAGACGGCGGCGTTGATCATCGCCGCCAACGATTGGGCAGTGGACGCCAACCAGGACGGTTTCGTGGAAGGGCTTGACCTGCGCATTGTGGCCGCGCACCTGGTGCCGCCACCCTTCGACGAGCCACGTGCTGATGCCAACGGCAATGGCGTGGTGGACATTCTCGACCTCACCCTGGTCGCAGTCAACCTGGGCCGACTTGCGCTGCGGCCGCTGCAAGCTATGCAGCTTGAGCGTGCTTTTCCCAACTTGACGTTCCAGCTCCTGACCAATCTCGTCCAGCCAGACGATGGGCACGATCATTTCTTCTTCGCGGAGCAGCCAGGCCGTATCCGTGTTTCCCCCAATGACCAGGGTGCAACAGAAGCCAAGACCTTCCTGGACATCAGTGCACGCGTCAGTGAGGTGCATAATGAGGAAGGGTTGCTCGGCCTGGCCTTCTCCCCTGACTACAAGATCAACGGCTATTTCTACGTTTACTACTCCGCTACCAGTCCCAGGCGCTCTGTGTTGTCTCGCTTCTCCGTCAGCTTGAAGGATCCTGACATGGCAGACCCGGATAGCGAGTTTGTCATAATTGAGATAGCGCAGCCCTTCGGCAACCACAACGGGGGACAGCTGGCCTTCGGGCCGGACGGGTACCTGTACATCGGTCTGGGAGACGGTGGCAGTGGAGGTGACCCGTTAGGCAACGGGCAGAACAGGGATACGCTTCTTGGCTCTATACTACGTATTGACGTGGGCCTGGTGTCTGGAGACAAGAACTACAGCGTGCCGCCAAACAACCCATTCGTGGGCGTCGCCAACGCGCGGGAGGAGATATGGGCGTATGGACTGCGCAACCCGTGGCGATTCTCCTTCGACGAGCACACGGGCTTCCTGTGGCTGGCCGATGTGGGGCAAGACATGTGGGAAGAGATAGACATAGTAAAGAAAGGGTTGAACTACGGCTGGAATTTCATGGAGGGACTCCACTGTTTTTCGCCAAGCATTAACTGCAACCAGACTGGCCTGGAGTTGCCCTTGTGGGAGTACAGCCTCTCCTTGGGCAATTGCTCAGTCATCGGTGGGTATGTCTACCGCGGCCGCGGCGTGCCATCGCTTCTGGGCGCGTATATGTACGGGGACTTCTGCTCCGGGAAGATATGGGGCCTCCGGTACGATGGCGAGTTCGTGACCGAGCAGATGCTACTGGTTGACTCCAGCCTGTTTATCACGTCCTTTGGACAAGATCTGGCGGGCAATCTATATATCCTCTCCCGTAACGAGGGTATCTACCGTTTGGTCCCGCCGCAGTAGTCTGAGTCCCGGGATAGTGTGCACAAGAAATCACTCCTCTGTGAAGAAGCGGAGTTGCCTGTTCACAGGGCGTGGCCACCGACATCGGCTCCTATGACGGGCCTGCCCACAGATGCCAGGGCCGACCTAAACGGAGACGAGCTGGTACACATTAATTCCCCTGTCCTTGTGGGCATCAATTTTGGCGAGGAGGTCCATAGTGGGGCTGTTGTCTCTCAAGCAGCCCAATGCAGGGTGTCACATAGCGGTCCCAGCCCCTCATGTTCTGGGAACGGAGGCCGTCCCCAAGTGGCCATCGTCCACTGTAATGACAAAAGTGGTTCAAAACACGCGATTTTGAATCTGTTTCTACACCCCAATGTCAAACATGGCCTAGGAGTTGAACGCGGAAGTCCCCAGGGTAACATCTTAGCTATGAATGGTGTCGATGATATCCGACAAAGCAACGTCGCCGGTGGTACTCCCCGATGAATCCGGGAAGTCTGGATTCAACTCATGGTCAATTTCCCAACTACCTCAGTGGAATGTTAGTCGCGAGCTTCTCTTGGAGCAGCGCCCCTTCAATTTAGCAGCTTGGCATTCATTCTACACAGGAATGGTCCGGGCCCCACGACGTTTTCCCTTTTTATTGCTTGGCGCCCAAAGTAAATGTGCGTACATTATGTGAAAGTTTACTACCAACTTTCAGGGTCGTTAAAACACTCTAGAATGTTCGCAACAATATTAATATCCGTCGCCCTTTGGCTGACCTTGCTTTAAAGGGGGGGCACCCCGTATACTAGGCGTCGAACCTGGAGGTATACTATTAGCGATATCCCACACTCAAGCGAATTGGCCACACCCAGTACGGAGAACGGCCACATGGTCAGGAAGAAGATCGTGGTGGTAGGGGGCGGGACGGGCAACCACACGACCCTGAGTGGCCTGAAATACGAGGACTGTGACCTGACGGCGGTAGTTGCCATGACCGATAGCGGTGGGAGCTCCGGCCGGCTCCGTGAGGAACTGGGGCACCTGCCCCCGGGCGACGTGAGGCAGTGCCTGGTAGCCCTCGCTCCCGACGACCGCTCCAGCGCCTTGATGGCGCGACTATTCGACTACCGATTCAACGCGGGCAACGGACTCCACGGCCACAGCTTCGGCAACCTGTTCCTGACCGCTCTGACGGAGATCACGGGCAATGCGGCCACCGCGATTTCGGAGGCGTCCCGCATGCTATCCATAAAGGGGACCGTCCTCCCCGTTACCCTCACCAAGTCCACCCTGATAGCCCACCTTAAAGACAGCTCCGAGGTCATCGGCGAAGCCAACATAGACCAGCGCAGGGACAACCTGGAAGTTGGCATCGACTACGTTTACCTCAATCCCAAGGCCTACGCCTACTCTCCGGTGCTGGAAGCCATAGAGGAGGCCGACGCCATAATAATGGGCCCGGGCGACATCTACACCAGTATCCTCCCCAACCTTCTGGTGGAGGACGTGGCCCAGAGGATCGAGGCGTCCAGGGCAACCAAGATATGTATCTGTAATCTGATGACCAAGCCGGGGGAATCTGACGGCTTCAAGGCGTCGGACTTTGTAAACCTGATCCGCGAGTACCTCGGCACCACAGACCCGTTGGACTATCTTCTGGTAAACAGCGCTCCCTATCCCGACAGGATCGTACAGAGGTATGCATCCTTCGGCCAGTACCCTGTCGAGACTGACCTTGAAGAGTGCAATCAGGTAGTGCAAGAGGTGATACAGGAGCCCTTGGTGTCTGCCGGAGTGTATCTTCGCCACGACCCCTTCGCCCTTGCCCGGTCCGTCATGTCTATTGTGAAGAGCCGGTCCCCCAAGGTCAGGGCCTCCTCACGTAATTAGGACGCTGAAATGTGTGGCATCGTTGGCTACGTAGGCCACCAGGAGGCCTGGCCGTTAATCTTCTCGGGGCTTCAGCGCCTGGAGTATCGCGGATACGACCGCGCCAGCGTCGCTTTCCTCATCCCATCGGGCAAGCTGCATGTCCAGAAGTCCATAGGCAAGGTCAAGGAGCATAACTACTCCCGCCTCTTAGGCAGGGCGCTTGGTCAATTAACGGCGAGATTCTAGGGGGTCGTCCGAACCATGCATCCAAGCTGGCAACTGAGCGGCGACCGCTAAGCCAATGGCTTTAAAAGGCATCGCGGTCTTCTTGGATCGAGATGGCACCATCAACGAGGAAGTCGGTTTAGTCTATCGGGCCTGTCAGCTACGGCTCCTGCCACGTGCGCCTGAGGCCATCCGACTACTCAATGACCGGGGCATCAGGGTCATTGTCACCACCAATCAGTCTGTCGTCGCCAGAGGGCTTTGCACTGAGCAGGATATAGAGAAAATTCACGACGGACTCAAGGAAAAACTTCATGAGAAGGGCGCCTATGTGGATGCCATTTGGTACTGTCCTCACCATGAGAACGGAGAAGTAGAAGAGTATCGTAAGAACTGTTCGCATCGCAAGCCCAACATCGGCATGCTCAAGGAAGCTGTAATCCAGTTCAATCTGGATTTGCCTCGATGCTACGTGATTGGGGATCAATCGGTCGATGTTAAGATGGGTAGGAATGCCGGTTGCGGTACCATCCTGGTGAAGACAGGCTATGGTGGTAGGGATGAAAAGTTTCAGGTCCTTCCCGATGTAGTATGTAAAGATTTGGCCGACGCTGTGCGCTGGATTCTGAAGGAGGTCAGCGGCAACCAAATTAGTTAACGTGATTTCGCAGAAGGCGGGAATTTTTTGGGCTGGGGGCGGGCCTGGCAAAGATTACAGACGGCTGGATGGCCCAAGGTCACGCTGCCCATTGACGACAGTTCCTTACTAGCCCTTCCTCTACGCATCTCAAAGCGCAGTATATTAGGAAGTTGTCTTATCAATTAGCATGAGATGGTAGTGTGCCACGGACCTGGCGTTGGGCCATCGATTCGATCGGAGGGTATTGGCGGACGAGCTTCCCAAAGTTCTCTGTTAAGTCGGCTACCGCGGGCGGGTAACGTCTTAGGCTGGGCCCCCTACCGGTGGCGGAAATTTCAATTCTTCTTTGGGACGCGTAGAATGGCGCAGTCGCCGAAGGCCCTTCTGGTGGCGGGGGCCAAGCCCAACTTCATGAAGATCGATCCCATTATCCGGGCTATCCACGCCTGGAACGCATCAGCGAACTCTATCCAGAGCCAGGATAGCCGGCTGAAGGCGGGTCATTGATGTCAGGTGGGAGTGGTGGCTGAGGGAGAAGTGCGTGCCTTGAGGAGTTCAAGGAGTGAAAAAGTGGTGGATTCGTCTATCTCAGGTGATTTAGGGCAACCAGACGACGATGATTATGATGTTGGGAGCGTCGTTGCTTGCTTGAGACCCCTGGGATGTGGTGCTAAACCCTCAGCCATAATGGGTGCCGCATCACTTTGGCCGCAAACCAGGGAAATGTCGGATCAACACTTGATGGGGCCCAAGCTAGACCAGCAAATGACCCTCAGAGCGTGGGCTCAAACCTGGAGCGCTTAGCGTGCCCGTGCTGCAAGAAAACGAACACGGCGGTGCCGAGAGACTGTATTTCATTCTTGGTCTCTTTGTCCTTCTGGCTACAATCGGTCTGGCATGCACACAGGCCGGGCCCACCTCCATACCAAGCCAGGTGCCTAAAACTTCTCCCATGCCAGCTACAGCAACTGCTATGCCATCGGCAATGCCCACGATGGCGAAGTCTGCAGCAGCACTTGACGTAGACCAGCTTGTCCTTACAGAGCAGGATATGCCAAGAGATGGCTTCAAACTGAACGGGTACGAGCGTCAGGACAACCGGGCAGCCGCCAGTGAGCGGTCCGACCCCGACCGGTGGATGCAGAATTTTGAGTCATGGGGAAGGGTGGATGGGTTTAACGTGTTGTTCACTAATGGTACGGGAGACTTCATAGACTCAACGGTTCATGTATATCGCACAGAAGCCGCCGCGCGGGATGCCTTCCGGCGAGAGCTAGCAGGCTGCGGAAAAACTCTTGTTCACGGTGTATCCGAGGCTCTTCTGGGATAAAATAGGGGCAGACCATCTTTGGAGGTGCCCCAATGCGCGGATGCCAGGAGCCCCAGGTCCCCATGTTGACCTTCGTGGATATGGACGGGCGGGTGCCGCCGGACCATCCCTTGCGGACTATCAAGGCGCTGGCGGATGAGGCCCTCCGGGAGCTGTCCTCCGAGTTTGACCGGATGTATGCCGAGGTAGGGCGGCCCTCCATCCCACCGGAGCGCCTACTCAAGGCCTCGCTGCTCATCGCCCTGTTTTCCGTGCGCAGCGAGCGGGCGTTCTGCGAGGAGTTGGACTACAACATGCTGTATCGTTGGTTCCTGGATATGAACCTCCTGGAGTCCAGCTTTGACCCGACGGTGTTCACCAAGAACCGGCAGCGGCTGCTGGAGCACGCAGTGGGGCAACAGCTGTTTGCCACGGTCCTGGTGGGGGCCGACCGGCACGGCTTGCTCTCGGACGAGCACTTCACCGTGGATGGGACGCTGATTGAGGCGGCGGCCAGTCTGAAAAGTTTCAAGTCCAAAGGGGGAGAGCCGGCCTCGGACGACGGGGACCCCGGCAACCCGTCGGTGGACTTTCACGGGGAGAAACGGCGCAATAAGACCCACCAAAGCACCACGGACCCGGAAGCCCGATTGTTTCGGAAAGGCAAAGGGAAGGAAGCCAAGCTGGTGTTCATGGCCCACGCCCTGATGGAGAACCGGAACGGGCTGCTGACGGACTTCCAGGTGAGCGAGGCGAGCGGGACGGCGGAGCGAGATGCGGTCCCGAAGCTCCTGGAGGGGGCGAAGGAGCGGGGCTTCCACCCCAGGACCCTGGGTGGGGACAAGAACTACGACACGCGGGATTGTGTGGAAGCGATGCGCAACCGAAGGGTCACGGCTCACGTGGCCCAGAACACCAGTGGCCGGCGCAGCGCCATCGACGGGCGGACAACCCGGCATCCGGGCTACCGGGTGAGCCAGCGAATACGAAAGCGGGTGGAGGAGATCTTCGGGTGGATGAAGACGGTCGGTGGGTTTCGGAAGACCAGGTATCGAGGGGTGGACAAGACGGGACTAGCAGGCTACCTGGTGGCCACTGCGTATAACCTGGTGCGGATGGCCAAGCTGCTCATGACCCAGCTACAGGAGGCTCCGGTCCTGCAGGCAGCATGACTTCCCAAGGACGGAGTCTGCCCTCAACGCCCTGACAGGGGCGAAAAGGGAACTCCTGCAACCCAGGAAAGTGGCTTCAGACCTTCCCAAAGCACTCATCGAGCAACGATATGAGCTATTACCAGGTCGTTTCGCGACCATAGAACCCTTTCTTCAGCAGCCTGCTAGGGGGATCTCTTCGCCACGCGGCAAATTACCTCCAGGGGATGGGCGCTAAGATAGCTCTCTTGGACGAACTAAGGTTACCCACCATAGGACTAGATCATGAAAGTCTGGAGATAAGCCACGAAAGCATAACGTTGCACGCCAAGGGTACAGTCCGGTTACTGGCCCAACCTGTGGCTTTCAATTGGATCGGTGTATTGTCCCGCAGAGGCAACGTAATATTATCTGTGGGACAGATGTCTTACAAAAATGGAATACCCGATGATGACCTGTTCCGGAAAGAAGTAAGCCATGTGTTGATCAGGTGGGCTATCAGGCTAGCTCGCAGACAGGATGAGAGAATATTCGTTGCATTGAACGGCCCACCGCTACCAAGAGTAGGTACGCCCGTTCCCACAGTGCTCACATACCACATTCCTAGCGGAGAGACTGGGAGACAGTATAACACCTATCCACCCACATCCGGGCCTTCCTGGCGCCGAACGGCTGACTCCGGTATCTACGACAGCGAGCTTGCCGACGAGCAGATTGCCCATAACCTACATCATGGAAATATCGTAATTAGCCACAACATCCAGGACTTTCAACAGATTGAGCAACTGAAAAGGGTAGCACAGAGCCTCCCTGACTGGGGTCAGTGGCTGGTGCTCCGCCCTTACTCCAAAATCGCTGAAGGAGAGATAGCTTTATCTACCTGGGGCTGGATACAGCGATTCCAAGGAGTGGACGCAGCGGGCATAAAAGAGTTTTATCTCGCTCACTATGGTAGAGGACAAACCTTTGCGCCTTGCTAGCCAATGCGTGAGGGTACGGTAGACGATATTGAATTTTCTCCCCACCATTTCTGCCCGTCGTATGCTACTGATTATGGCCAGGGGCTCTTATCCTTTCCCAGGTTATTCGCTGGGAGCACCATGTCACCTATATCTATCCTCCCATCACGGGTGTCTCCCATAGGAGCAGTACCTCAGACAGAGTCATATCTTGATCTACAACTTCGCCTATCTTCGTCGCCGGTAGAACCCCATCCTTCTCCACTTTAACGTCATAAATGCCTGAGGTGAGTTGTGTCTCAGAGTTGCCTTTCTTAGGGTCGCTTAATACAGGGCCATTGCATCTAAAGAGAACATCTTTTCGTCAAAGCGGGTCTACCGTCTTTCAAGTGAGTCTCCCTATGAATTGTCACGCGCTCCATCGAGTGTATCCACCATTCGTGACCCGTAATGGCGAGGGAGAGATTAGTGCGTGATGGGCGTATGTTAGATTGATCGCGTACTGTCTCGTTGAAATACTAATTAAGTTAAGATGCCATTGCCCTGTGAAGACCCATTTCCTCCCAGGGTAGGTAATCGTGGAATAGTATAATAGAGTCGTGCATACGGAGGGTGATTGATGGAATCCCAAGTTGCCTACGACCGCGTACTGGAGTTCCTCTTGGAGACCCTGGATGCGCTGAAGAAGGAAAGCGAAATCCCCGAAGACGTGACCCTCGACGGTGAATTCCCGCTCATTGGTGAAAGTGCTGTCATGGACAGTAGATCACTTGTTGTGTTACTGCTCGCGCTGGAAGACTTTATTGACGAACAGTACAGCGCTACGTTTGACTGGACCACTGATAAAGCCATGTCAGCCAGGCACAGCCCTTTTAGAACGCCCCACACGCTTGCGGAGTTCGCGATGAGTGAGGCAAGCCTGTGAAGTGCTTATTAGTAACTGGTGCATCTAGGGGCATCGGGCGCTACCTCTGCGAGCAGTTGGCCGACGAATATGATGTCGTGGGCCTGGCACGAACGCTGCCGGAAGGGTTCGAGTACCGGTTCATTCAGGCTGACGTGACCGATCCCGAACAGTTGAGCGCCGGGATCAAAGGGCTGAAGCTCCGGCGCGTCTATGGGCTCATCAACTGCGCGGGTGTAGCGTCCATGAACCTGTTCATGACCACCCCACCGGCGACCGTTCGGAGAGTGTTCGAAGTAAACGCTCTGGGTACTATTTACACATGTGCTGCGTTGCTACCAGCAATGATCCGGAATGGAGAAGGTCGCATCATCAGCTTCTCGAGTATCGCGGCGAAGATTGGCCTGGAGGGGGAGGCAGTGTATGTGGCGTCGAAGGCGGTACAATCAGGAGGTCAGAGAAACCCTCAAACCAGGAGCTTCTTCACCCCAATCTCTCGGACCCAGAACTGTCCAAAACCGCTGACACCCAACACTGGAACGGGCACAATTAGTGTCGGTTGCTGACGTTAACGAGGAGCTAGCCACAAAGATGGCGAGTGCCTACGGAGTGCGGGCATATTCGGATTATAGAGCGATGCTGCAGCAGGAAGCCCTGGACGCAGTATCCGTCGCGGTTCCGACCAGGTTTCACGGGGACGTGGCCAGATCCGTCATTGAAAGGGGGCTAGACCTAATCATCGAAAAGCCCCTCTCCTCCAGCGTGCAGGAGAGGGAGGAGATAGTTGCTCTGGCTCACCGGGCAAATGTGAAGCTTACGGTGGGACATGTGGAGCGATGCAATCCCGCTATTATCGAGTTGAAAAGTCAGCTAGACCAAGGAAGGCTTGGGACAATTTATCGTATCCATGCGAGTCGAGTGGGTCCCTTCACTGCGCGCATAAGGGACGTGGGTGTGGCCATGGATCTGGCTACCCATGATCTGGACATCATGCTGCACCTTACGGGCTCGAAAGTAGAGCGGGCCTACGCCGAAATTAGAGAGGGCGTTTCCACCGAGCATGAAGACCTGTTCACGGGCTTGCTCCGGTTCACGAACGGGACGGTGGGTACCGTGGACGTCAACTGGCTTTCCCCCCGGAAAGAGCGGTGTCTATCTGTGCTTGGTGAGAGAGGTATGTTTAAGCTGGACTACCAGGGCCAGACGCTGGACTTCTACCCTACACACCCTGGCCTCGGAACTATGGGCCTTCTAATGCAGAACCCTGAGGAGGGAGGAATCGCAAAAGAGCCCCTGCATGTCACCCGATGTGAGCCTCTTAAAAGGGAACTGGAGGCTTTCCTTGACATGGTATCGAATGGCGTGATGCCCTCGGTCAGTGGAGAAGAAGCCCTTGCCGTGGTAAAGCTAGCACAAACTCTTGTAGAGGCTGGCAGAACGGGAGAGGTAGTGGACTTCGCGGTAGTGGAGAGCCGTTGAAAATCTGTGTGGTAGGGTTGGGGGAAATAGGTATGTCACTGGCCGCCCAATTTTCTGCCAAGGGTTTTGCCGTCATTGGCTGTGACATCAATGAGGATGTGGTGGCCGCTGTAAACAAGGGCATCAGCCCCATTAAGGATGAGGAGGGACTGTCACAGCAAGTGCGTAATCTGGTCAATCAAGGGACTCTTCGGGCCACCCGAGATACCACTGCAGCCGTTTTCGAAAGCGATGTGGTGGTCATCATTGTCCCTCTTATTATTGATTCTCAGAGGCAGCCCGATTATCACTCCTTGGATGCTGCTTCTGTGGCTGTAGGACGAGGCCTGCATCGAAATTGCCTGGTCATCAACGAAAGTACCGTGCCTGTTGGCACCACTAGAAACCGTCTGGGCAAAATTCTGGAAGAGGAATCCGGCCTGAAAATAAGCAAGGACTTTAGCCTGGCATATAGCCCCGAGAGGGTCTATTGTGGCCGCGTTTTCTCTGATCTGGCCAGATATCCAAAGGTGGTAGGCGCTGTGGATGAACAGAGCACAAATCTGGCGGTGAGTTTTTATAGGCAGGTCTTGGATGCTGAAGTCATTTCCGTGGATGACATGGAGACTGCGGAGTTCGTAAAGCTTATCGAGACTAGTTATCGCGATGTCAACATAGCCCTGGCTAACCAGTTCGCTATACGCGCTGCCGAACATAACCTGGACATTATGCAGGCCATCATGGCGGCTAATAGTCAGCCGTTTTCCCACATCCACACTCCAGGGGTGGGAGTTGGAGGCCATTGTATCCCAGTATATCCGTACTTTCTCCTCAACTCCTCCCAAGAGCCCTCTCTCATCAGCTTAGCTAGGGCTACCAACGACAGCATGGCCCAATACGCTGTAGGCCTCCTGAGGGAAGAGATGGGAGAGCTGAGGGGCAAGAGTATTATGATCCTAGGCTTGGCTTACCGGGAAGATGTTAAAGAGGTTGCTTTCTCCTCGGCCTGGGCCTTGATAGAAGCCCTGGAGAAGCAGAAGGCCGATGTCTCAGTCCACGCCCCCCTTTTCTCCACAGAGGAGATCACAAGTTACGGCCTAAAGGCCGCTGAATTTGAGAGATTGCCTCCCCTGGACGTTGTCGTGATACAGAGTTATCACAGCCAGTATAGAGAGCTCGATTTCGGGAGTTTGGGGTGCAAAGTTGTGCTAGATGGCAGAAATGTCTTGAAGAAAGAGAATATCACCAGGCTGGGTATGAAATATATAGGAATCGGCCGGCGAGAAACTTAACTGAAGCTCGGATGAATGTAATCGCTGTTCTCGAAGGCGTTGCGTGACTAAAATAGTCTGTGCCTGAGGCCTGGGATGCGTGGGTTTGCCCACCTCCACTAGAATGCCGGTAAGCGACAATTGTGCGATGGCCTTCGGTGCGAATGTCAAAGTGGGAGAGACCCTGTAAAAGGGAGAGCCACATATTCAAGAGCAGAGCTTCGATACGCTGGCGGAAGCCAACATAAGGTATGGCAACCTCAGGATAAGCCCCTTCCCAGAGGAGGCTAATGTCGTCCTCTACCCCTGCTCCCCAGCGGGCATGGAGGCTAGTCTTCCAGGCGATTCCTCCCATCTATCTCGACAGGGGGACTTCTTGGAGTCCGACCCCATGTTCGGATGGGGCGAGTTCAAATGGAGAGTGGCCCAACCACCGGAGCCAGATAGACACCATTTTCGGCATACAGGCCATCCCGGAAGCCCGTCTCTTGGAGATTCAGCGCAGGGGCAAGAAGTACGTGGCCCCGTTCCTCAGTCCGGTCACGGATGGGGCCATTGGCGCCTTTCTGGAGGGTTGAATACCCACCCATGAAACTGTTCATCACTGGAATCAGTGAATTGCTGGGCCTAAATATGGCCTTACAGGCCCGGCAACGGTACCAGGTCAGCGGTTCGTACTATACCCATCCCGTTGCCCACGACGGCATGGCGGCCATTAAGCTCGACCTCGCTTCCTTCGAGGAAGCCGAGAAGTCCCTCCGTCGGCTGGAGCCCGACGTCGTGGTACACACGGCTGGCCTTACGAGCGTGGAGGCCTGCGAGGCGGACCCGGAGATGGCGTACCGTCTCAACGTGCAACTGGCGGAGCATACGGCCAGGGTGGCCGATAGGATGGGTGCCAAGCTGGTTCATATCTCCACGGACCACCTGTTCGACGGCCAGAGCCCCTGGAAAAGAGAGCAGGATACCCCATACTCCCTTAACGTGTACGCCAGGACCAAACTCGAGGCGGAGAAGGCGGTCCTCCAGGGCTGCTCCAATGCGTTGGTGGTGCGCACCAACTTCTTCGGTTGGGGCACCCCCGTAAGGACGTCCTTCAGCGACTGGATCCTTCAGTCGCTGGCACAGGGGCGCGAGCTGACCATGTTCTCCGACGTATTCTTCACCCCAATCCTCATCGACGACCTGGTGGATCTGATACTGAGGCTGGTCGAGCGGGGCGCCACGGGAGTCTTCAACGTGGCCGGAGGGACTCGTCTGTCCAAACACGACTTCGCCCTCAAGTTGGCGGGGGCATTCAGCTATCCGACGGACGGAATCCGCTCCATAAGTGTGGAGGGGTATCCCTTCACGGCTCCGCGGCCCAGGGATATGTCTCTGAACAGCGACAAGACCCAGAGCTATCTGGGAGTCCAGATGCCCAACGTGGAAGACGGCCTGAGGAGGCTCGTGGACCTGAAGCGCGAGGGTCGCCACCATGTGCTGGAGGAGGCCATGCACATCGGGCACCCGATGTCGGGAGTGCCGGGGGTGGAGGTGTAGGGATGCGCCGATTCGCGAAATAGACAGCAGGAAAGCTAGGTATAATATGTCGCAAGGAGCCATATCCTGCTCCATTCCGTACGTCGATCCATCTTTAGCCCTGCTATCAAACTAATGAGGACAATCACAGACAGGTCTGGGTTCCCATCACAGAGGCTGTGGCCCCCGCTACGTGATCATACCCTTTTTCCTGAAAGGCAACTGACGTTCAGGCCAATTACGTGTTGGAGACCACATGCGAGCCAAGTAACCGCTGCCCCCGGCAATAAGTGTAAATTCGGTGAGTTTATCGGGGAAACTCCAAAATATGATTAAGCGGCTCTTCGATATACTGGCCTCTTTTGGGGGTCTTATGTTTACGCTTCCCATGTACCCACTCATCGCGCTCGCGATCAAGCTCGACTCACCAGGTCCTATTTTTTACCGCCAAGCCCGGGCGGGAGTCAACGGTTGTCCCTTCATCATTATCAAATTCCGGCCTATGACGAACTGCGCCTATCGTCATAGGCCCATAACTGTGAAGGAGGACACGAGGGTAACTAGAACGGGACGCTGGCTGCGTCGCTTTAAACTTGACGAGATTCCGACTCTGTTGAACGTGCTGGAGGGGGATATGAGTATTGTCGGCCCTCGGCCGGAGCTTCTTGCCTACGTAGAGCGGTACACGCCAGAACAGCGGCGGGTGCTGTCAGTCCGCCCCGGTGTCACCGACCCGACTACCATACGGTTCAACGACGAAGCTGACCTCCTGACCGACGCAGATCGATCTGAGGATGTCTATTTGCAACAAATCTTGCCAGAAAAGCTTCGTCTGAATCTGGAATATATTGAGCGGCCAAGCTTCGTGTACGACTTGAAAATCATCTTCGCAACGCTGATGCTTATCATCCTGGGGAAGAAAGGTCAAAAGGTTCGGTAAAGGTGCTGTCCGTGCAGACGGCGAAGTTGGGTGCCACGATGCATTGTTCTAAGGAGCAGCCCTACCACGTGACAGGGATGGAGAGATCAGTTAAAGTACCGGAATCTGCCTGACAGTACGAGCTGTCCAGTTAGGGTTACGGATAGCCATTGTTTTTAGTAAGGACGGGGACAGCATTGGTGGGAATGGGTAATCGTTCCATACAGGTAGCAGGTCTGTTACCGCGATATCGCCGACTGGTTGTAGTGCTGGCTCAACTGGGACTGATCGTAGTTTCGTACTTGGCCAGCTTCTTCCTGCGGCTGGATCTTAATGCGGGTGAGATTCCCTGGAGCGTGGTCTTGAAGACCCTGCCCCTATTGGTGGTCGTCCGTATGAGTGCCCTCGCGCTGTTCCGCCTGTACCACGGGCTGTGGCGGTACGTCAGCGTAGTGGACCTGCTCCAGATCATCAAGTCCGTTACGTTGGGCTCGTTGGCCTTTGCCGCACTGGAGATCCTGATATTTGGGCTGGAGGGCTTCCCCAGAAGCGTTTTCTTCTTGGACTGGATGGGGGCCATCTTTCTCCTGAGCGGCATCCGCCTGTTCGTTCGCCTAGCCAGAGAGCGATTTGGTATCCGGTCGGCGGAGGACGGCGGACGGGCCCCACAGCGCATCCTCATCATAGGCGCGGGAGATGTGGGGGCTGAGCTGTGCAGACAGGCGCTCACTAACCGGGCCGCCCGACTGAGGCCTGTGGCCTTCGTTGATGAGGACCGCAACAAGGCGCGGACTTCAATATTGGGAATACCCATAGCCGGACGCTACGAAGATATTTCAAGGGTTGTCGGAGAGTACCGTGTGGATATGGCGGTTCTGGCCATTCCTGACGCCAGACCTCAGGACCGCCGTTCGGTGGTTGAACTTTGCCAGAAGGGGGGGGGGGTCCCGTTCAGGATACTCCCCGCCCAGCCAGACTTGCTGGAGGGCCCGGTGAGCATCACCCGCATTCGTGAGGTGGACCCTGCCGACCTGCTGGGCCGCCCCTCCGCCAGACTGGACCGTCCCGCTGTCCAGAATTTCCTCGGCGGGAAGAATATTCTGATTACCGGTGCCGCCGGCTCGGTGGGCTCAGAGCTGGCGAGGCAGATCGCTGGGCTTCGACTGTCCGGGCAGCTTCTGCTGATAGACCGTGCGGAGAACCCGCTCATGTTCCTTGAGACGGAGCTGAGTACTTGCCTTCCCGGAGGCCTCCCTGGTGTGCGTGGTGGCTGACGCCAATGATCAGGTAGAGGTTTGACGGCTCATGGACAAGTACCGACCTCAGGTGGTCTTCCACGCCGCCGCCCACAAACACGTACCCCTCATGGAGCGCGCACCGGGGGAGGCCGTGAAGAATAACGTCGGGGGTACCTATGTGGTGGGGAGGTGTGCTCAAGAGGCCGGCGTTGAGACCTTCGTCCTGGTATCTACCGACAAGGCCGTCAATCCTATCAGCGTGATGGGGACCACCAAACGACTTGCGGAACTGCTGATTCAAGCCCTGAATGAACAGGGGCCGACCAGGTTCGTCGCGGTACGGTTTGGCAACGTTCTTGGCAGCAACGCAAGCGTGGTGCCCATCTTCAAGCAACAGGTCTCCAATGGAGGGCCCGTTACCGTGACCCATCCAGAGGTAGAGCGTTACTTTATGAGCGTATCCGAGGCCGCCGGGCTTATCCTTCAGGCAGCGTCTATCGGGACTGGAGGCGAGACCTTCCTCCTGGACATGGGTGAACCCGTCAAGATCGTCGCCCTGGCGGAAACCCTGGTTACGCTGTCAGGGCGAAAGCCCTATGACGAGATCGATATCGTATTTACCGGGCTACGACCAGGCGAGAAGCTAACGGAGGAGCTCAAGTTCGATGAAGAGACCACCAGGTTCACGGGCTACGAGAAGCTCCTGGTACTGGAGAACGGGCACCCAGTCTCCGGCGTCCTTGAGGACGTGGAAGACTTCCTCAGGGCGCTGCCTGACCTGGATGGGGAGCAGGTGAAGGCGCGGCTGAGCGCTCTCGTCCCCCAATACCGGCCGGTGAGCCCCCTTACGGAAGTGATCCAGGACCGTGAGGGTGGACAACGATAGTCTAGCTGGGCCTTCGATCGACCCACGACGGCGATTAGAGGCATTAACCATAGACAAACGGCGGGAAGATGTACGCGCTTATCCTGTCGGGGGGCAGAGGCGAGCGGCTGCGCCCCTTAACTGACACAGCTCCCAAGCCCATGGTGCCCCTTTGTGGCAAACCTATACTATGGCACCAGGTTGAGTGGCTGACCCGAGGTGGGGTCACCGACATCGTCTTTCTTGCGGGTTACCGCTGGGAGGCCATCAGGGAATACTTTGGCGACGGACATGGCTATGGCTTCAGAGCCCATTACAGTGTTGAGGAGACGCCCCTGGGCAGAGGAGGCGCGATTCGTAAGGGGCTGGCCCTCGTGCCCGAAGCAGAAAGGTTCGTGGTCGTCACGAACGGCGACGTTATTACCGCCGAGAGTCTTGCAAGACTTGTGGATACCTTTCGCCGCAGGCAGGAGTCCAGTCCGGCTCACCAGGCCACCATCATGGTCGTACCGTTTCTGAGCCCCTATGGTCTGGTCGAGCTTAATGGCGAGGATGACGTGGAGGGCTTTCGGGAGAAGGTGGAGTTGCCCTACTGGATCAATGGGGGCATATATGTCTTTTCCAGGAGGATCGAGGAGCTTTTGCCCCATCTAGGAGACCACGAGACATCGACCTTTCCTATGCTGGCCGCCGAGGGACGGCTGGCGGCCCTTCGCTCCCAGGCCTTCTGGCGAAGCGTGGACTCGTTCAAGGACCTTCGCGAGGCCGAGGAGCACCTGATAGGAGGAGGAACCCCCGACTACCTTTAGTAGAGGACACCGGTCCAGGGTGCCCAAAGCCTTAAAGGGACCCTTCTACCCTGTACGGGCCTGCGGGATAACTTTTCCCCGGTGTTCGGACAGGGTTTCTTGTTGCTGGGCGCCTGCCTCAGTCCCCAACACTCTGGAGACCCATAGCTGGCCTGGGCCGAGTCATGGGGACCATTCCGCCGTCGAGACGTAGCCGTCCTACGTCACTTTTCAGGGAACCCCATAATGTACCGTTCACGTGGTGGATGCCATTGCTTCGTAGCATGACCCCCATATATAATTGTTACTAACTGGCGGCGATTCAGCCTCACATTACCCGATATGGCTATATCTACCTCTTTCAAGTCGGCTCTCTATAGTCTATACGCCCGACGCCTGCTAGAGCACCTGCGGCAAGGCCCTCTACCCCGCCATGTGGCCATAACGCTGGACGGGAACCGGCGATTTGCCCGTCTGCGTGGACTTCCCTCCCCCGCCTCTGGCTACCAGCTGGGTGCCGAAAAGTTTCAGGAACTTCTGGAATGGTGTGACGAGTTAGCGATACCCGTGGTCACCGTCTGGGCCCTCTCCATGGATAACCTGGGCCGAGACCCGGAGGAACTACACCCCTTGGTAGAGCTAATCGAGGACGGTGTCAAGGCGCTCACCGATGGGCGTCCTCGGCGTTTGTCCGCTCGTTCAATCCATGCCCTGGGCCGGCCGGAGGTATTGCCAGAGTCTCTTCAGAGGACCATCGCCAGCGCGGAGGAGCGCACGGCCCATCTGGGTCCGCTACGCCTAAACATCGCCTTGGGCTATGACGGAAGGGAAGAGATCACCCAGGCCGTTAGAAACCTGCTGGTGGAACGGGCCCAGGACGAGGTCCCGCTCCACGAGGTCGCCCGAGAGCTCACCCCCGAGGACATAGGAAAGAGGCTCTACTGCCAGGACGCGCCGGACCCCGACCTCATCATCAGGACCAGCGGCGAGCTGAGGCTGAGCGGGTTCCTCCTCTGGCAAAGTGCCTACAGCGAGTTATATTTCTGTGACGCCCTGTGGCCGGCCTTCCGCAAGGTGGATTT
Source organism: Dehalococcoidia bacterium (assembly GCA_965247295.1). Classification (GTDB taxonomy): domain Bacteria; phylum Chloroflexota; class Dehalococcoidia; order Lucifugimonadales; family JAGWBF01; genus CBDFGQ01. Next base: position 384,067 of record CBDFGQ010000006.1, on the reverse strand, counting down.
CCTCCGCGCGCTGCGAAGCTATCAGCAAAGGGAGCGCCGTTTCGGGAGGTAGGTGCCAGACTTGAGACCCGATAAGAGGCTCGTGGGACCTGCGGTAGAGTTCGTTGATCTCCACACCCACCTGCTCCCCGGAGTGGACGATGGTCCCACAAAATGGGAGGATGCCACAAAAGCCTTGCGGAAGGGTGCCAGCGGTGGCACCATCCTCATGGTGGCAACGCCCCACGGTGGAGACCGGGGGACATGGGACGAGGTGGGCACCCTGAGGCGGATATGCAACGACCTGAACGGGGAGTTAGAGCAGGAGCAGGTCCCACTGAAACTGGTACTGGGAATGGAGAACCCTCTAGAACTGAATATAATAGAGCAGATCGATAGGGGGCTCGCCCTAACTGTCAATGGTTCTAGCTACATCCTGGTCGAGCTACCTTTCTCCATTCTCCCTCTCTACTGGGAGGAGGTCCTTTTTCAGTTGCAGCTAGCCGGGCTACGGCCCATTGTCGCCCACCCGGAACGGCAGGCCCAAGTTCAGGACAACCCCGACATAATAGCTGGTGTGGTGCAGAGAGGGGTACTGTGCCAGATTACCTCCGGGAGCATCGTAGGACACTTCGGCCCCACGGCCAGAAAGACAGCTGAAACGCTCCTCAAGGCAGGGCATGTCCACCTTATTGCCTCAGACTGCCATGGGCCCGATGGTCCCCGAGGACCGGCTCTGCTGGAGGGATTCCGGGCAGCCTCAAAGCTCGTAGGCCAGACACTGGCGCTCAAGATGATGTCACAGGTCCCTCGGGCGATTGTGGAAGGGGCGGCGATACCGGCCTGACGGCCCAGGCGTAATGCCGGCAATTGCCATGGTCACTCTGAAGGGTGCTTCGGCTGCTTCGTACCGCTTTCCAGGCCGACCGCTGTACCACACGGGGAGTACCGATGAAAGCGCTAATCACGGGCGGCGCCGGCTTCATAGGATCGCATCTAGCCGAGGCGCTCCTTGCTGAAGGCGACCAGGTCGATGTAATCGATGACCTTTCGACGGGCAGCATCGAGAACGTTCGGTCTCTGACCGACCATCCCCGGTTTCAGTGCACAACAGGGTCCGTGCTGGATAGGACGCTCGTGGCCGACTTGGTCGATGGCTGCGACGTGATTTTTCATCTGGCAGCCGCCGTGGGCGTCAGGCTGGTGGTGAAGAGCCCGATACACACCATCGAAACGAACGTCACCGGCACGGCGGTGGTGCTGGACCTTGCCAGCAAGGCGCGAAAAAAGGTGGTACTGGCCTCGACCTCCGAGGCGTATGGTGATAGCGCCGATGCACCTTTTCGGGAAGACACCGAAGTCTCTCTCGGGCCGACAACGGGGAGCCGCCAGAGCTATGCTTATTCCAAGCTAATGGCCGAATGTCTGGCTGCGGCCTACTGGAGGGAGCGCGGGCTGCCCGTGATCATACTGCGTCTGTTCAATACGGTGGGGCCACGCCAGACCGGACGGTACGGCATGGTAGTCCCCAGGTTCGTGGAGCAAGCCTCGGCGGGGAAGCCCCTCACTATCTATGCCGATGGCCAGCAGACCCGGTGCTTCGCCTACGTCGGCGATGTGGTGAGGGGCATGATTGATCTTGCCAAATGCCCTGCCGCGGCGGGCCAGATTTTCAACATCGGTAACGACCATGAGATTACCATCGAGGGTCTGGCCCGGTTAATCGTCGACATCACTGGCAGCACATCCCGCCTCGATTACATCCCCTATGAACAGGTCTATGGAGAGGATTTCGGGGATATGCGCCGCCGGGTGCCCGATCTGAGCAAAATTCGGAGCTTTGTCGGCTATCGTACCACTCTGGACCTGCCTGCGATTATCGGTTCGGTGATCGAGTACGGGAAGACTGGGTGAGGGCCTCGGGTGCTTAGTGCGGGTTTCCGGGCAGGCCCATTCGGAGCTTCCCGACGTTACCAGTGCCGCGCCGACCTCGATCTGGTGACGCCGATCATGAACGTTGGACCCATGGACCCAGAAACGGGACAGACGTGCTGGTATTCGGCCACATAGGCATCACGGTGGGTGTCGCCCGGCTTGCAGAAGCGGCGACCGGCAGATACTACGCGCGGAAGCCTGGGCTCTCATTGAGCTACATCGACTACCGTTTTCTGGCGTTGGGGGCACTGCTACCAGACTTGATCGACAAGCCCCTGGGCCTGGCCGTCTTCCCCGAGTTCGTCGGGACCACCAGGTCCGTGGGACACTCCCTGGCCTTTTCGGCCGCGATATTGCTTGCCTGGGCCCTCGGTTACAGGTACCGCTGGAAACTCGTCCCGGTCTCACTGGCCCTAGGCTGCGTCTGCCACCTTGTCCTTGACGGGATGTGGCGCACGCCCGAGACCGTCCTGTGGCCAATGCTCGGCTGGGGGTTTCCCAAAGAGGACCAGCAGGGGGTTGTGGGGTACCTGGAGGCCTTGCTGGAGCAGCCGTGGACGGCCCCCTCGGAGATAGTGGGGGGCATGGTGATATTTCTCTTGTTTTTCAGGCTATGGCAGAAGCAGCGCCTGAAACACTTCTTCCAGAATGGCAGTCTGGTGCCGCGTTCCACCATCTCCTGAGGCGAGTCGTGGCCGACGCAGGCACGACCTATACCGTGCCGCTAAGGAGGCGTTCCCCTACGGGATGACCTTCGGCTGACCGGACAAAATTGATGGCTGCTGCCCTGATGTCAGGCTGACAGGCATCACGACGCCTGCTGGTTCATCCGAAAAGACACGATCACGGTGGTATCCCTCTCCAGCGTAAAGTCGAAGAGGTACCAGCGTCCTCGGATGGAGTTGTACTCCGGACTCGTCTGCACTCTCTCGACGTTGGCGGGTAACTCCACGGCGATGCTTACCCTGTCGCGGTCCATGGCCGGTTGCTTCTGGACCAGCAGCCTATATTCGTAGACGCCGGGTGCCGTTGAGCGGAGAATCTCCTTCGGCAACCGGTACCGTATTGGCACCGTGACCACGCTTCCTGGCTCGACCGCCAGGTAGCCGGCCAGCTCTGTAAGCCGCGCTGGACCCGTGTCGGACTCGGTCACAACGCGGGCTGAATTTACGTCCGGATACCCCCAAACGAGCTTCAGTGAGCCCTCGTGGATGGGCACGGGAGGCATCTGGATCCCTGTGGACATTGGAGACACATACACGCGAAAATAGTTCCAGTAGCAGGGGTACAGCTCCCACGCATACTGAAGGCATGTCGCGTCCTTTGCCTCCTCCAAATTTTCGTATCGAAGCCGAAGGCGAGCTTCCATAGGACGTTCGGGGTCCAGGGAGACTCTGTAGTCCCAGGAACGCCGGGCTTCCGCGTTGGAATGGCCCGGGAGCGAGCTGTCCACCACCATAAGGTAATCGTGGTCCACGGCCCTTACTGCACCGTTCCAATTGTGGTCCCACAGGAAGCTGTCGTCCATGGGGCCGAAGGTATGTATGAGGATGTTCTTTCGATCGAGATGGCTTTTGACAACCTCCACCACCTCGCGCCTCATAGCCGCGGGGATGCCTAAAGTCAATCTATCCTCAAGGGCGAAGAACAGGTTCTCGTCGAAACACCGCTTACCCCCCTGGAGACGTTATGTGGTAGGCATTTGTAGGGTAGTTCAGCCCCCGCATAGGCCATCGCCGTTGGTCTGTCAAGCACCCCCTCAACTCCTGGTACCCGAATATCCTGGAAGAGCTCCACCATGTCGAAGGCCAGCAGCTTTGTGGCTGTGACGACCGCGTCGACCTGGACCCCCTCCCCTAAGCGATAGATCTCGGCTACTTGGGCTGCCGATGCCGGGAAATGGGGGTTCCAGTTGGCATCGCGGAAAAGGAGTTTTCCCATCCCTAGATACCAGTACAGGCCTTCTGGAGCGTCTGGATTATCTGGGACGGTATCCCGGTCCACTGCAGTGCTGTCGTGGTACACCAACTCGGTCAGCTCGCCGCTATCCAGGGTCGCCTGTACGGCAATCCCGATGAAGCCCCCGGTGGCCCTGATCTCGTTCTGATTTTGTCCCACGAGCAGGTAGGTCCGGGGCTCTTCGTATCCTAGCAATGACCGCAAGAAGCTGGTAGCGTTGATTGCCTCATCTAGCAGGGCTTCCACTCGTTCCCTGCTGCTAGACGCGTCGGGGCCGCCACCGAACACTATAGATGGCAGAAACGACTCCGCATCGATCCCCTGGACTGAAAGGAGCGTTTGTAGGGATTCGGTCTCTTTCCTCGCGAGGGTAAGCTCCCTCTGCGCCCCGTCCAGGGCCATCCCCACGATGGAGCCGAAGTCCTTGGATAAAAAGCCGTTGGACTCGACCGCCTCTGCCATGGTGACCAGGCTGCGGGCCCCCGCAGTAGCATGCCTGAGGAGGCTTACTCCGGGCCCGAGGGTGTCTAGGACCTTGACTACCGCCTCCCTTTCGCCAGGGTCCGCTACATCGCCAACCATCGTGGCCTGTCTTACCACCTCAAGGGCCTGGTCCAGGGCAGAGGCCTGGTCTGTGATGCTGGCCAGGACGGCCCCGACCTCTTCCGGGCCTGCCAGCACATCGAGGGGCTCGGAGGCCAGACTCTGGAGGGTGTTCAGCTCTCCACTGAGGGCGTAGGTGTATCCAATGACCTCGGGGCTGGTCCGGCTCAGGTAGGCCACCGTCTGGAGTGCCGGGAGGTAGCGGTCCACCAGAACTCCGTACCTAGTGCCTCTCTCCGTGACATTCAGTTTTGAACGAAGCCTGGCGACCCGTCGCAAGTCTTCCCGTACCTGCTCCAGTCGGGGCGCCTCCTCCTTGAGAGCTCTGGCCACCCGCTCCGCGGCTAAAGGCGGTCCACCATGACACGAGCCGGCCGTAGTGCGCTAGGGTGCGTGCTCTGGCCAGGAGCCGTTGTACGGCCCATAGCTGCGGCCACCAGCCCAGAAGCTGGGTCCGCAGCATGCTCATACGAGCCCTGAGCGCCCGCCCGCGTGCCGACCTGAACGCCGCCCACCACTCCGCGACCTCCGCCAGCGCCGATTTCCCACGATTCAGCAACGGGGGCCATCCGCATTTTCTGGCCTGCTCTCGCCAGACCGCAGCCGGCGCAAGGGCCTTTTGATGTTTGCCTCCGCAAAATACCGACGCGGGGCCCAGATCACGGGCATCCGAATCATTCTACGTCCTTGGCTGGCGGCACTGGATTTACTCCCAATCACATACCCTCCCGGGACATTTCGCTCCTTGTTAGAGTACCATGCTCCTGGACTCAGCTTACGTTGAGGTACATTTGAATGTCAATTCCGCGTCTGACGGCACCTCGAAGGGGGACACGAGGCGATACCACCGGGCGGAGGCCGGTCGTGTGGCTCGATGGGGTTGGATGAAATCCACCGCTCAGGCTTGTGGCACCGGTTGAGGGGAGGGGAGGTTGTAAAATTACGCATAACAGGAAACTCGTGGCGTTGCCGAGAACGCGGGGATGGTGTATCTTTACCCTGTGCTGAGGGCGTATCCGCTCCAAGAGGAGGATTGCTATGGATATGATGACAAAGGTGCAGAGGGCAGTGGCCCTGATGATAGTTTTCGGAGCTCTAGTTTGCGGGGTGATAGGCCTCGTGGCAGGCCTGTCAGATAACGACTGGAAACTGGGTGTCAACGGCTGGTTCACGGGCGGCATACTGGGAACCCTTATAGGAATCGCCTTTCTGGCTGACGGGTACTTCCAGTCCAGTCGGAAGAGCGACGGTTAAGCACTCGATATTAGTTTGCCACCCAGCTCTGGCCGCCGTACCTGCCTTGAGGGTGCACTGAAAGCATGTTGGACGACCCGTAAGGGTTCGAGTGCCTATCTATATGGTGCCCCGGAGGCGGCAGCGGAGCACAAGGGTAGTGCCAAATAGGGCATCCGGTGCGCCAAGGTGGCCTCTATGGCGTCGTCCGGACGGCCGTGGCACAGGATGATGGCCTGGATTTCTGCGATATCGAGTCCAGTATTGTCGGGCAGTGTAGAAGGCCCACCTAGACGCACTTCCGGAACGCCCTGTAGTTTGAGTTAACGGCCTCGTCCCTCGCTGCCGACGCGTAGCCCTGCATACAGGTCCTTGAGTTGAATAGCTACTCCCCTACCGACTTCAACTTTTACGCCCCTACCAGGATCATCTTTGGCGCCGGCTCCCTGGCCCGCCTGCCTGAGCTCGTTGAAGATGTGGGCGGCGCCGATGCCTCGATATTCCTGGTGACCGGACGGCATAGCCTGAGGGCCCAAGGTGCGCTTGAGGGCATCCTTGCGGACTTATCCTGCCATAGGGTGACCCATTACGACGGTGCCCTGCCCTTTCCCTCTCCAGAGTTAGTCGACCAGGCTGTAGAGGCTTGCCGATCGCTGGCGCCCGACGTGGTGGTAGCTGTAGGGGGTGGCAGCGCTCTGGACCTCGGGAAACTGGTGGCCGTTTTAACGGCAAACCCGGGTCCCTCCGTGGACTACGGTAATCGACACCGCCATTTAAGCCAGCGGGGCCTGCCGTTCATCGCGGTGCCCACCACATCGGGAAGCAGCAGCGAGGTTACCTCTGGCGCCGCCCTATGGCAGATGGAGGAGAAGGTCTCCTACGCCGTCAACCACCCGCTCATGTTTTCCAGGGTTGCCCTTGTAGACCCGGACCTGGCGCTGTCCATGCCGGGGGAGCTTGCCGCTGCTACCGGGATGGACGCCTTCAGCAGCGCCTTCGAGTCGTACTGGTCGCGAGAGGCCCAGCCCATGACTGACGCCTTGGCCCTGAGGGTAATACGCCTCTATTCCCAAAACCTGGAGGTCTCCTGCCGCAACGCGGACACGGGCGCCCGCACGAACTGTGCTCTGGCGGCGACCATGTCAGGAGTGGGCTATACAAACAGCCGGCCCAACGTTTGCCACGCCTTCTCCCGGCCCCTCACCCTGTTCTGGGGTGCGGCCCACGGCCAGGCGGTAGGGATAACCCTTCCCTCCTTTTTGGCGTGGAATGCGGAGGCAATCCCCGATAAGCTGCCCGCCCTGTGGGAGGCCCTGGGGGTAAGCGGCCTGGAGGAGGCACAGGATGGGCTCACTCGACTGATGTCCAGCTGTGGCCTTCATACTCGCCTGGGCCAGCTGGGAGTTACCTCCCAGGACCTGGACCAGGTGCTGGACCATGTTCCATGGGAGCGCACGGCCATGCTGCCCAGGCCCATAACCAGAGACGACGCGGGCCAAATCCTGGAGGGGTTGCTATAGTGGGTTCCAGGGAGTTCGTACCCATGGACTTCCCCGGAGCCTTCCTAGACCGGGGCGATGACCATTACGTCCTTCGTATGGAGCACCCCATCCTCTTCCTCTCATCTGCGCCTCTGGGCGAAGGCTTGGTGGAGGCGAGGTGGGTCTTGAGCCAGCAGGTAAATGCGCACGCCGGATTCGATAACCTCGAGGCCAACCTACGGGAGCGGGCGGGTCGGCTAGGTGTGCCGGAGGGGGAGACCTTCATCGGCCTGCTTACGGCGGTTGACCACCGGGACCTATCTGTAAGTACGTTGGAGGAGGGGGAAGTGAGGGTGACTGCCCTGGCCACCGTGGGCATCACCAGCAGCTCCAGCCCTGCCGAGAAGAACGTCCACAACTACGGCGATCTGCGTGACGACATGGAAGGCGAGCAGGCGCTCAGTCCGGCCACCATCAACATAGTGGTCCTGGCGGACGCCAACCTGCCCGCCGGCGCTCTTGTACGGGCATCCACGATGGCCACAGAAGCCAAGACCCTCGCCCTGGTTGAGGCCGGGGTAAAGACAAGGGAGGGCAACCTCGTGACCGGCACAGTCACCGACGTCACAGTCGTGGGACACACCGGGCGGGGGCGCCACTTCAGGTACGCCGGCTCGGCCACTTTGGTGGGCTGGCTGGTGGCCAACTCCGTCTACCGGGCCGTCACAGATGGCCTGGATGCGTACGCCAGGCGGAAGAGCGCATCAGAGAAGCGTCTGGCGTAAGCGATCAGCTCCCGCTCCCAGGCGCTGACGTCCAATGCCGTGGCCCTCTACTCGTCTTCGCCGTGGAGGCTGTCTCCCCTCAACAGCCGTGAGGCGATGTTGTACGTCTGGCCCACCGCCCTCACCGTGGGGGTGTGGGCCGCGAGGAACCGTGCCACGCCCAGGAGTATGTGGGCACCCACGGACCGGCCGGCGAAATTCTGGTACTGTCTCAGACCCGCTTCATAGATCTGGAAGCTGTGGAACTCGGCGTCCTCCCGTAGCAGCGCATGCCCCATGGCACGAACCACATCATCCTCCTGGCCCGTGGCGATCATGTCGGTTACGATTTGCCCCGTCTCATCTACCTGGCCCTGCCCGTCGAAGGCCCGCAGGAGGTCCTCCCGAGTCGGCCTGCTCCCAGACGGCGGGGGAAAGGGCTGCTTGGGCACGTTGAGGAAGCGCTCCAGGTACACGGACATCGCCCCGTCGAATATGCCCCTGGCCAGCAGGTTTGAGGGGGCCCGCCTCATCGCCTGGTCTACGGCGTTGGTATAAGTGAAGGTGTGGTGTACGGTGTCCCAGTCGGGAAACTCGTTGGTCACGCGGAAGTGCACCGGCCTACGTGCGGCAGCGTAGGCCACCGACGCGGACAGCTCGGTCAGGGGCACTCCTTCCCTCACGAGGGTCGACATCCGTGTAAGCGTTTCTGCTGGTTCCGCGTCCAGGACCATCTCGGCGAGGTCCTGGTGGCCGTTCCAGTCTCTCAGGCGGCCGGCGCCCCTGGCGATCATGTCGTCCAGCTCCCCATAAACGTCTGACAGGAGGGAGGCCAGTTCCACCGGATGCCGCCAGGCAGTTGTCTCCTCCATGCGGGGGGCCTCCACCATGTTACCCTTGGGTATCAGCGAGGGCAGTACTTCCTCGGCGTGCTCCCAGCCGACGTGGTCTAACAGCTCAAAGGCCTTGTTGGCAAAGTCCAGGGAGTGGACCACCCCTAGATATAGGTGGTCGGTGCAGGCGGTGAAGATCATGTCCGCTATCGTCTTGGGAGGCAGGCCCACTCGGATGGCGGTGCGAAGGGTGCGCTCCGCCGCCTGCGGCGACCTCAGGTCCACGAAGCGCCGGAACCAGTCGAGGTACCGCTCCGGCCGGGTCTCCGAAGTGTCCAGGGGCTCTAGATCGAAGTTGGGGGGCTCATCGGCCGTATTCCTCGCTACGTGGACCGCACCGTGGTAAAGGGCCAAGGGTCTGTCCGCGCGATCGAGTGAGGGCAGAACGTTTGCCATGGCCGTCAAGATGGAGAGGCCGGCGGTCCACCCATCGGCTCTGTTGCGTAGCCCGAAGAGGGCCGTTCTCTCCAGTATCTCCCCCGTCGCCCCGATGGCGTCAAGGCCGATGACGCTCTTGCCCTGGACCAGCCGGATGTTCTGCTTCAGGCCTTCATCCAGCTTTCTGACCCAGTGGCCGTGGCGCTCCTCCTCGATGGGCGTAGGGTCCAGCCAGACCCATCCGTCCCGGGACTCCACGTAGAAGCAGGGCACGTCGTCGGCGAAGGGATCGAAGGTGCAGCCTCCCGACAGATCGAACTTGGCGTGATGCCAGTGGCATGTCAGTATTCCGTCCCTCACCGTGCCCCGTTGAAGGGGGAACCCCATGTGAGGGCAACGGTTGTCCAGCGCGTACAGCTTCCCCTGGTCCAGGAGGACAAGCACGGTCCTCCCACCAACCGAGACGACCTTGGACCCCGTTCGTTCGAGGTCCTCCATCGAACAGACCTGAACGTGGGCGTTCCGTTGTACTTGTACCGTCGCCATGGCCGCCCTCCCCCTTGCCGATTTTACCGGCCCGGGCCCCCCTACTGCCTACCAGGCCCGTTGCTCCGGCCGGCAGGGTGCTGATAAACCTCCACACCCCATTTTTCATCGGCTGGTTGGTCGCCCGTGGGGTTTACCCGCCATCCCCTCGGAGTTTCCCCACAGTCCTCAGCGATACGGTCCCTTGTTCTTCGCCAGCCAGTCATCCCGCATGGCAAGGCACTCCTGTGGCAGGACGCCCGCGACCACCGCCAGCTTCTCTCCCCACTTGGCCATCTCCAGGAGCCGTTCCACCCTGTAGTCACCGTAACGGCCCTCTGATGGCGCATTCCGGCCACCCATAACCAGTACACTGATTCCGCTGACCATGATTGCGCCACAGCACATGATGCAGGGTTCTATGGTGGTATAAAGATTGTACCCCGACAGGTCGGTGTGGCCGAGGGCGACCCCAGCCGCTCGCAGGGCCACCGTCTCGGCGTGCGCCGTTGGGTCGTGATTCGTGTGGGCAAGGTTCCTTCCTCGGGCCAACACCGCGCCGTCCCGGACGATCACCGAGCCCACCGCGCGGTTGCCTTCAGCCCCTCCCCTGGCCGCTTCCTCCAGGGCGATCCGCATAAAACGCTCGTGGTCCTGTTGCATATCTTCGTTCCTTTCGAATTAATCGGTAGACTCCACCGTCGCCCACCATCGCGAGCTTGGTCCCAGAAAAGCTTTCTCGGGCACCGGTCCTACGTGGGTAAAGGTTCCACACCACCTTTCGGCCTCAGCAGCCACTCCTGCCCCGCGGCCGGGCCGGTGAGCCACCCCTCGACGGTCCTCTGCCGGTCCTGGGGCACCTCTACGCCAAGCCCGTCCGCAAGTCGAGTCATGAAATTGAACAGGCTCGTAATCAGGGTGACAGACAATATCTGCTCGTCGCTGAGTCCCACGGACCGGAGGTCCTGCACGTCGGACTCCTGCATGGAGGCCGGCTCACGGGTCAGCTTTACCGCGAAGTCCAGCATACCTCGCATCTTTGGGTCGAGTTCCGCCCTGGTATGGTCGTGCATCACGTGGCTGGCAAGCTCAGGGTCTCCCGAATGCTGACGGAGCAACTCTCCGTGAGCCACCGTTCAATACCGGCATCTGTTGACCACGGAGACCGTAGTGGCGATGGCTTCCTCCTCTACCCTGGTAAGGTGAGAGGCCCCGAAGCTCACAGCCTGGTTAAGGTTCCGCACCGCCTCCATGGCCTTGTGATTGATCGACATCACGCTTATAACGCTGGCCAGTCCCACCTCTTCTTCTCTTATCCACGACATACGTTCAGCTCCTCTTCGGGTGGCAGCTACTCGTACCGGCGCCCGACCACCCGAGGTATTCCCCTGCGCCCGCCTCTTCCCCCCCGACGGGCCGATAGCAGGCCGTATCCTTTACCATGTGGCCCTCTTCGAGGTCACCAGGGCTCGCAGGTGCTCAGAAGATACATTCTGCTTGCTGTTGCGAATCGGTCTTAAGCAGACATGCCAAATCTGGTACAATTATCACGCCGTTGGGGAGGCCCGTCAATTTGCGGGGGAAGCGGGTGGAAACCCCTCCAGCGCATTGACCCACCACAAAGGGAATGATTCTGGTTTGAGAGCACCGTTTCTTCTGACATTGCTACTTCTTCTACCGGTGGCGTCACTGCTATCAGGCTGTGGCGGGTCTGGTGAGGCGGAGAAGCACTACATCGCCGGCGTGGAGCTTGAGGCGCAGGGATACCTGGAAGGGGCCTTGGTTGAATACGACCAGGCCATCGGTCTAAAGCCCCAATTTGCCGAGGCGTACAACAACCGGGGCTTCGTCTACATCAGCCTGGGTCAGTACCAGAGGGCCAGCGAGGACCTAGACATGGCCATCGGCCTGGACCCTGAGTTTGCCGAGGCCTACAACAACCGGGGCTTCGCCTACCTTCGTCTGAAAGAATATCGTGGAGCCATACAGGACTTTGGTGAAGCCATACGCCTCAAATCAGGTTATGCCCTGGCCTACAACAACCGGGGCCTTGCCTACTCTGAGCTGGAACATTATCAGGGGGCCATCCAGGACTTTGATGATGCCATCCGCCTAGACTCGCAGTCTGCCTTGGCCTACAACAATCGGGGCTTCGTTTACATCAACCTCGGCTGGTACCAGAGGGCCAGCGAGGACCTAGACACGGCCATCCGCCTGGACCCTGAGTTCGACGAGGCCTACAGCAACCGGGGGTTCGCCCATTTCGGGCTGGAAGAATATCGTGGGGCCATCCAGGACTTTGGTAAAGCCATCGGCCTCAAATCACGGTATGCCCTCGCCTACGACACCCCAGGACAGGACCAGAGGGCCATGGTGGGCCTAGAAACGACCATCCGGCTGCACCCTGAGCTTGCCGAGGCATACAACAACCGGGGTGTTGCCTACATCGAGCTGGAAGAGTATGAGAAGGCGATCAAGGACTTTGGCGAAGCCATCCGCCTCAACCCACAGTACGCCCTGGCCTACGCTAACCGCGCGTTGGCCTACTCACTTTTGGGTACGAGCGGAGAGGTCCAGCAGGATGTTGAAGAAGCGGTGCAACTGGGGATGGACTTTACCAGGCTGAGAGAGATACCTCAGTTTATCGAGGAGCCAGAGTAGCGGCGCCAGGTGACAGGGGCTACCATCGCGCGAAATGACAAAGAGGTTAGATTTTTCGGTGACCAGTTAAGGGGTCATCCCAACACCGGTTGATCCGGGATAGCCCATCTCAAATAGCTGGCGTCCGCAGAACGGGCCACGTGACAGGGGCCCAGATGTGCCAACGTACAATTATCGTGTCGAGTTGGCCTTGGGAATTGAAATGGCGTCCCAGGCGGGATTCGAACCCACGGCCCGCTGCTTAGAAGTAATTAGGGCCTTAGCGCTGTGCTTCCGTATCTGCAAGGGTGACCATTGTTGGTACAACTATCATGTCGTGGAAACAACCAGTATATGCTCCAGGTTGAGAGAGTTCGTAGGCGGATATTTTGACCAACGGGGAGGTCAAGGGTGCTACGCCACCTGCGCCTCCTCATTTGAACGAACATAGCTGTATGCCTCGAATTGACGATTCATATTTAGAGTGCGTCATATACCTCTATCCAGATGTCCCGTCTGCGCAAAGCGGTGGTTCGTACGGGGGTAGCGGTTTCTTGGTGTTTATACCATCGAAGGTCAAGCCAGAACTGGGGCAGCTATATGCTGTAACCAATAGTCATGTAATTAGGGAGGGTCATTCCCCAGTGATTCGCTTCAATACCAAGGAGGGAGACTTCGCGATCGGTCTTACTACAGAGGCCGAGTGGACTCACCATCCAGATGGAGATGATATTGCGGTTAGAGGTCTGAGCAGCCTCGATATCGTTTCCTATAGATTCGTTTCTATTCAGGACTTTATTGCACCAGAGATTATTCAAAAGCAGGACATTGGGCCAGGTGATGACGTTTTCATGGTGGGAAGACTTATCAACCACGAAGGTAGGCAGCGTAACACCCCGTCTGTTCGATTTGGCAACATTTCTATGATGCCCTTCGAACCATTACTAAGTTCTAGCAGGCTGCGGAAAAAGGGCAAGGCGTACAGACGTGGTGGGTGGAGCGTCAAGTAGTCCAACGATATCCGTCATATCATAGTTTGTTTAGAGCTATTGGTGCAGGAAGCGCAATGTGGCGTCGCTTATCGTCGACCCGCTTTGAGTCCTGAGTAGACCTCAGAGTTTTTCAGCAGCCTGCTAGGGGAATTATGCAGGAGAGCTTCGTCGTAGAAATGAGGTCAATCCCAGGCTATAGCGGTTCGCCTGCCTTTGTCTATATTCCCGCAATGGTATCACGTCCAGCTAGCCGGGGAATTAGCAATCGAGGTTTCGGACCTATGCTACTGGGCATTGACTCGGGCCACCTGCCACTTTTACACTCGGTCCTTGAAGATGACCGTGTAACACCAGTCAAAGAGGGATGGGTTGTTAATGCAACGACTGGTATGGCCAGTATAATTCCAGCGTGGAAAATCAAGGAGTGTTTGGAGGTACCCGAATTGGCATCTCGCAGAGAAGCTTTGGACAGAGGACTAGCAGCTGGACAATCTCACGAGGTTGTCCAAGATACACTAACGTCCGGGGAAGCACCTTGCTGCGAAGAGGACTGGAAGTCAAAAGCAAGTTGAGGAAGTGTGTCCTCGGTCACGAGAAGTGACCCCGCTCCTGGACCAGATGAAGGGTGCCAATCACAAACAACGCCCCTGTGAGCCCGCAAGAGATGCACACAGGGGAGATCAGGACCGGGGTAGGAGGCCACGCCGGATCGATACCCAGGTTCCCGAGGCATTCGTCGTGGGCGGTACAGGGAAGGCCTACGTATACTCCGGGGCCGACGGGGCTCTCCTCTACCAGTTGACCGGCGACGCCGCGGGCGATCTGTTCGGCTTTTCCGTTTCCGGCCTTGCTCCGTGAGAACTTTTCTGAGTGGGAAACGGTGTCAAGCTGGAGCTGGCTGTGGTCATCGCTGGACAGGCTGGGTTGGTGTGCATGGCGTAATCGGAATCGACAAAAAGTTGTACAGTTATCGTGTCTGTAGGGTGTCAGCGCAATTGGACACTATTGAGGCCTAGAAAACCGAAGAGGTTGGGGGTGGTAGAGGCTCCTTCAGAGGGGTAGATTAACCCTAAGTGAAAGGAGTCATAGATGACCCAGGTAGAGGATCAGGCCAGTCAAGCTGAGGAGCGAAGCCAGGAGACACGAAGCTTCGTGCGTCAGGTCCGTGCAGCGACCCGCCGTAAGTATACCCCTGAAGAGAAGATTCGCATCGTCTTGGAGGGGTTCAGACGGGAGACTACCGTTAATGACCTGTGCCGACGGGAAGGAATCAAACCCCACTCCTACTACGCCTGGACGAAGGGGTTTATGGAAGCTGGGAAGGAGAGGTTGACTCGGGACAGTGTGCGTGATGCGACCCGGCAAGAGATAGAGCAGCTCAAGCGGGAGAACAGTGAACTGAAGCAGCTGGTGGGTGAGTTGTCCCTGGAGTTGCACCGCTTCAAAAAAACAGCTCTGCCGCCCCTACACGACAACGGCACCGGCGCATGAGCGTAGTGGAACAATCGAAGGTCGTGGCTGAGGTGGAGCGACATGGTAGAGGGAAGAACAGGCGACTCAGGGAGCTTGGCATTTCCAGGAGCACGTATTATTGGTGGAGGTGGAGGCACCGGCAGGGTAGTTGGGAGGGTACGGAAGGAACTGAGAGGCCCTGGAATCGCCTGCGTCCAGAAGAGGAGGCAGTAGTGCTGGCGGCAGCCCGTGAGATGCCGACCTGGCGAAGCCGGCAGTTGGCGGCTTGGCTCACCGACCACAGAGGCCTATCGGTCTCCGCCTCCACAGTCTATCGTATCCTGAGACGGGAGGGTCTGGTGAAACGGATCGAATACCAGTTGGCAGCGGGCAAAGAGTACCAGCACAAGACCACAGGGCCCCACCAGCTGTGGGCCACCGATGCCTCCTACTTCCGTGTAGTGGGATGGGGCTACTACTACCTCGTGACGGTGATGGACGACTACTCCCGGTTCATCTTGGCCTGGAAGGTGCAACGGGACATGACGGCCGACTCCCTCATAGAGGTGGTCCAGGAAGCTGTTGACTCTACTGGTATGACTGATGTACCTCTGGAGGATCGGACCAAGCTCCTCTCAGATAATGGCTCAGGTTATGTATCGCGGGCCTTCCGCGAGTACATGCGGGTGGTGGGCATTCGCCACGTCCTGGCAGCACCCTATCACCCTCAGACCAACGGGAAGCTGGAGAGATATCACCGAACCCTCAAAGACGACATTAACCAGGTGCCATACGAGGTGGTGGAAGACCTGGAGGCGGCCATCCGGGACTTCGTCGAGTTCTACAACTACCGAAGATATCATCAGGCGCTCAGGGTTGTAACTCCGGCTGACGTGCTGGAAGGCCGTCTGGAGGCAATTCTAGCCCAGAGGAAGGAGGTACAGCGAGAGACTTTTGACCGGCGGAGGCGGTACAATCAGGAGGTCAGAGAAACCCTCAAACCAGGAGCTTCTTCACCCCAATCTCTCGGACCCAGAACTGTCCAAAACCGCTGACACCCAACAATCGTGTCGTGTTGGCCTTGGGAATTGAAGTGGCGTCCCAGGCGGGATTCGAACCCACGGCCCGCTGCTTAGAAGGCAGCCGCTCTGTCCACTGAGCTACTGGGACGCATAGCTACGTGCGGCAGCTAGCCGCAACTATGGCAACCAACTACAATATTATTGACGCACGGCGCGAGTGTCAATAATCTACCTCCCTACTGGCGGCAGACTCTTGGACGTTCGCCATGCGTAGCCGTAGCTGACAGGTGCGCAACCTGGCAGGCAGTCACCCGATGTTCGCATTCGCCGGTTCCGCGAGGTACAATACGACTTCGAGAACCTCCAGCCCATTTGTGAGACCGGCCCACGCCCCCATCCCGCGCCCGGTGGAATCCTTAAAGGAGTGAGTTATGGTCACAATGACGGGTCCTCACGCATCCATCAGGACCGAGACTAACGTGCCCATTCCCATGAGGGACGGCACCCGACTCTACGCCGACGTGTACCGTCCCGATACACCTGAGAGGGTGCCTGTTGTGCTCCAACGCACTCCCTACAACAAGGGGGTGACCGCCTCCCACGGTTACGCCGTGGTCATCCAGGACGCACGAGGCCGATTCGCTTCGGAGGGGCAGTTCTACCCCTTTGTCCATGAGATAGACGACGGCTATGACACAGTGGAGTGGTGCGCATCCCAGCCCTGGAGCACTGGCAAGGTTGGCATGTATGGACGCTCCTATGTGGGCGCCACCCAGTGGCTGGTTTCTCTATCCCGAGCCCCCTCCCTGTCTGCCATTGTTCCGGGTCTCACGGCCTCGGACTACTACGAAGGCTGGACCTATCAGGGCGGTGCCCTGGAGTGGGGCTTTATCACGTCCTGGACCCTGTCCCAGCTCACCCTGGCCAACCTTGAAGCCATTTCCCGCGGTAATACCCTGCCTGAGGACACCCGCGAGCGCCTTCTGGCCGCCATAGACTGCATGACGGAAACCTTTCGGTTCCTCCCGCCAAAGGAGTTTCCCTACCTCAAAGGGGGCCTGGCGCCATATTATTACGATTGGCTTGCTCACCCAAGATCGGATGAATACTGGAAGCGCGTTCGTATCGAGGACAGCTACGCTCAGCTGGCCGTGCCGGCCCTCCACGTTGGGGGTTGGCACGACATCTTCCTCAAGGGGACCCTCAAAAATTTTCAGGGGATGAGGGGGAAGGGGTCTACCGAGGCTGTTCGCATGGGCCAGAAGCTCCTAGTAGGCCCGTGGCACCACGCCACGCCGGCGCCAGATGTCTCGGGCGAGGTGTACTACGGACTGATGGCCGGCGACACGGTCATCGACCTCCACGGCCTCCACATCAGGTGGTACGATTACTGGCTCAAGGGAATTGACAACGGCATCATGGATGAGCCGCCGGTGCGGATATTCGTGATGGGGGAGAACGTCTGGCGAACCGAGGAGGAGTGGCCGCTGGCCCGTACCGAGTACGTCAACTATTATTTTCACAGCGGCGGCAAGGCAAACACCCTCAACGGCGACGGGAGTCTGTCGCCCGAGGCCCCGGGATCTGAGTCCCCCGACGTGTATCTCTACGACCCCAGGGACCCCGTACCTACCAGGGGCGGGGGCCTCTGCTGCAACGCGGCCTTCCTGCCGGGCGGTTCGTTCGACCAGCGTGCCATCGAGGCCAGGCCCGACGTGCTCGTCTACGCGTCGGCTCCCCTGGAGAGGGACCTGGAGGTCACGGGTCCGGTTAGCGTCACCCTGTACGCCGCCAGCTCATGCCCCGACACGGACTTCACGGCCAAGCTGGTGGATGCGTGTCCCTGCGGCTCGACCCGCAGCCTCAACGACGGCATTATACGCGCCAGATATCGGGAGTCCACGTCTGAGACGAAGCTAATCGAGCCTGGCAACGTCTATAAATACACCATCGATCTTGTGGCGACGAGCAACGTCTTCAAAGCGGGGCATCGCATACAGGTGGAGGTGTCCAGCAGCAATTTCCCGCGGTTCGACCGGAATCCCAATACCGGCCGGGAGCCCTGGGAGGAGGATGAGCTACGGCCCGCCGTTCAGACCGTGTTCCATACCGAACAGTACCCGTCCCACATCGTACTGCCGGTCATACCGCCAAGCTAGGGTCTTGCTTCAACCGAGCCACGTACCCTCTCCAGGAACTTTCGCTCGATGAGGGCCGGCTCCACGGTAAGCGTCAGGTAGCCGTCGTCGTCCGTGCCGAATGAGGACTCCTGGTGTAGCTCCAGCGTCATGTCGCCGATGAGCTGCTTCAACAGCGGTTCCGGCGTACTAACGGCGGCCTTGCGAACGGTGGGGTCGCTGGCGTCGTTTACCACCCGCTCGATCTCCCTAGTGAGCATCTCCCCTTCGACGAACTTTCGCTGCATGTCGCCGATTACCCGAAGATGTCTCCCCATGTAGCAGCCACCGAAGTACAGCACCTCGAACTCCTCACCGTCCAGCGGCTTGGTGCCCTTCCCCTTCGGTATTAGCTCGTGCTCCTCCATGTAGCCCTTCACCGCCTCATCCTCGGGCTCGGGACGTTCCTGGCTGAAGGCCAGGTACACCGTATACATGAAGAGCTCTCTGGGCTCCATACATATTCGCATTTCGAACCCCTTAACGGCCTTTCCACCCTAGTGGGCGAACACCGCGTCTAGGCAGAGACGTGGCCCGCACTCTCCAGCACTCTAGCGATGTTTGATGGGTCTGGAACGAGGCGGCCGGCATCAACTTCGCGCATGGCAGCGACGATGGCGGAGCTTACTGGCGTAGCTACTCCCACCTCCTGGCCCACATTCACCACGTACCCGTTCATCTGGTCTATCTCCGAGCGACGGCCCTTTTTCATGTCCTGGGCCATGGAGGAGTACCAGTTGCCCCCTCCCTCCCTTGGTCCGAGACTGGCGTCAATCTCCTCGAAGACATCCCCCTGGTTGGCCCTCGTCCAGGTCTCCGCGTCAAAGCCGCCGACGGGTTCGATGTCGTAGTGGAGGGCTTTGCCAACCATGACCGTCTCCCGGGCAAGGTGAATTCGGAGGGACCGGGCGCTGGAACTCTGTGCCAACTCCTGGGAACCCAGGCCGGAGATGCCGTCCACGGGGTTTCCCATGGAGTTCTGCACCAGCTTGGACCACCGCTCCCCCCAGATGTTAGTGGTGACCCTGGCCCCGTCAATGCAGCTCAATAGGCTGGCCAGGTGCTCCACCCGTGGGGTGATCTTGCCGTTGGTCTCGCCCACGCGAAACACGTCGTGGCCGCGGTCCCTTCCAACGCTCCCGCCCCTGGTCACATGCCCCGGCTCCCACAGGGCTACCTGTATGTGGGTCATCACACAGGGCACCTCTCTCTCGTGTCCCACGATGGAGGCGATGAGCTCGTCGTTCATGCAGTTCTGGGAGGAGACCATGTAGCCGGTGGACGCCAGATAGCGCTTGACGAAGTGGGCTGCCCACTCGGTGTCGTAGGATTTTACCGCCAGGAAGACTATGTCGAAGGGGTCCTGGACCCTCTGGACCTCGGCCAGGTGGAGGGCCTTCACCGGCACGGTAAAGTCCCCCTGGCTACCGCTTGCGCGCAGGCCAGACTTCTTCATCGCCTCCACGTGCTGCGGCCACTGATCAATTAGGGTCACGTCCTCCCCTTCCCTGGTCAGGAAAGCCCCAATGTAGCTTCCGGCGGCCCCGACCCCCATGATCGCTATCCTGCTCATGCTTACACTCCCCAATTCTGGTGGGACGTTATCACCCGTGGCGGTACTTGTCAAACGACTGAGTCAGGGGCTGTCTTCTCCCCGCGACCCATGCTCGCCGAGGTTACACCCCCAGGAGCCCCATCCGGCTGGCCGCGAAGAGATAGACCGTAGCCAGGGAGCGGCAGGGGGACCAGCGGCGGGAAAACTCCTCCACCTCCTGCTCGGAGGTCGGGCTGTCCCCGAAGTAAAGGTGTGAGACGATCCGCCTGAGTGCGAGGTCGCCAGAAGGAAACCCGTCCGGTAGGCCGAGGGCACGGATCTGGAGCCACTGCCAAGTCCATGCGCCTACGCCGCGGATGCTGGTGAACTGTTCCCTGATCTCGGGTTCTGGCATGTCGCGGAAGGATTCCCGACTCAGCGATCCCTGGTGCGCCTTTGAAGCGATGTCCAGGATGTACTCCGCCTTTCTCGTGCTCAGCTTGATGTTCCGTAGTCCCGGCACCCCTGCCGACAGAATGGATTCGGGTGTCGGGAAAGCGTAAAACGTGCGACCCTCGAGACAGAGAGGAGCCCCGTAGTTCTGGACCATGAGAGCACGGATGTGCCTGGCTACGGTCGTGGCTATCTGCTGGCTGGTTATGGCCATCACCAGCGCCTCAAAAACGGAGGCCGTATGCGGCGGGTGTAGCCCGTACAGCTGGCGTACAAGGGAACCTAACACCGAGTCCTCTCGGGCCATCGCGTAAAATTCTCCCAGCTCCGTTGCGGCCCCGAGCATCCAGCCGACCATCTGGGAAGCGGATGTGGCGTCATCCTCGCCAGCGTACTCGCCGGATACATCCACATCCAGCTCCGGGCCACCTACGCTGCCCACGGACCTGGTGGCCACCAGAAGGAGCCTCCCATTGATGTCAATAAGCCGCGTATATGCGCCGTCGACCAGCTGGTCGACGGCATAACGGCCCTGAAAGGATGCGTGGTAGCCTGCGGTAAGATCGAAGTCGAAAGGAGGGACCGGCTTCAACCGCACGGTGCATCGGTCCACTGTAGTATCCTTTCCGTTGGGGAATATCTTAATCGCCTTTGGAAAAGTTTCACCCACAGTGTAAGGAACATGATGAGATATTTCAAAACCGAGGTGGCGTCAGACGATCCATTGCTTCCGGGGACCTTCCAAGTGTCCTGGGTGATATAATCGGCCCGCTGCAGGGGTGGGATTCCCACTGGCAAGAGTGCATGGGGCCACCGTCTAATCCCGCAGTGGATGCATATGACAGGAGTCCCTCGATTGTTTGCGCGGGCCATTGGGTGCGAGGAGTCGCCGTAAAAGGAGGTTGCAATGTCGTCCAGTCTGATACGGGGGAAGTACGTCATCAGCAAGATCACCGGCCCCAACTCGGCGGTAGTGATATCGGACGGCGCCATCTTCCAGCGGGACGGGGCCATCGTCGAGGTGGGCAGGTACGACGAGCTGAGGGCCCGGCATCCTGAGGAGGAGGTGATCGGCTCGTCCAACTACGTGGTCATCCCTGGGCTTGTAAACGACCACTTCCACGTGGGCCTTACCCCCTTCCAGCTGGGGGCGCCAGACCTCCCACTGGAGCTGGGAAGCCTGGCCCTGATAGGGATGAAGGATATAGACCCATACGTGGACCAGCTCTATGGGGCTGTCCAGATGATCGAGTCGGGCACCACAACGGTACAGGCGATATATCCCGGTAAGCGCGGGGTCAGGCCCATGGACCCCGACGTGGCGGACAAGGTGGTGAAGGCGTTCCGGGACTCGGGCATGAGGGTCTCCTTTGCTCCCATCGCCCAGGACACGAACGGCACCGTGGTGGGGGCTAGGGGTGGCGAGGCGGAGTTCAGCGCCCAGCTTCCCGGAGAGCTGGCTGAGCAGTTCCTGACCTTCCTGGCGCGGGCGTACCCGCCTGTAGAAGAGATCATGGAAAATTTGGATGCGATCTGCCAGAAGTACGGCAACAACCAGCACGAGCGAGTCCGGGTTACTATGGCCCCCAGCAACGTCCACAGGTGCTCAGACGCCCTCCTGGTGGCCTTCAAAGAGATGGCTACCAAGTACCAGACCGGGATTCACATCCACCTCCAGGAGACGCTGTACCAGAAGCTGTACGACTTTCGCGCCTGGCAGAGGACTCCGCTTCAGCACCTGCAGGACCTGGGATTTCTGGGGCACGAGGTGGTCTGCGGGCACAGCGTCTGGGTGACGGAGGAAGACATCGAGCTGATGGCGGCCACCGGGACCAACGTCTGCCACAACGCCAGCTCCAACCTGCGGCTCCAGAGCGGGATTGCCCCTGTGGGCCGGCTTCTGGAGAAAGGGATCAGAATAGCCATCGGGAGCGACGAGGCCGGACTGAACGACGACAAGGACCTGTTCCAGGAGATGAGGCTGTTGCTGAAGATACACCGGGTGCCCGGTGTGGAGAACGTGCCGCCCACTTCGTACCAGGTGTTCCAGATGGCCACCGAGCATGGCGCCTACGCCAGCTGGTTCGGAGACCGGGTGGGGACGTTGGAGCCCGGGAAGCGAGCGGATATAGTTCTGCTGGACCTCAGGAACATAGAGGAGCCCTATCTGGACCCGGAGGTGTCCGTGGTGGATGCCGTGGTGCACCGGGGGCGGAGCATAGACGTGGACACGGTGCTGGTGGACGGCGAGGTGGTGATGAGAGACCGGAAGCTTACTAAGGTCGACAAGGAGGCCCTCTTCAAGGAGCTCAGGTCGGCCCTGGACCGACCCCTACAGCCCCACGAGGCGGAACGACGCGAGATGGCCAGACAGGTCGAGCCCTACATGCGGCGCTTTCACGAGGGCACCACGCCCCAGGACATGGTCCCCCATACCATCTACAACGCGCGGTCGTGACCCCAGTTCCCCAGCGAAACCCCATTTTCTATCACCAACCGGCGGCGATTCCGTCTCGCCGTGGGTCCGATGCCCCGTGGAACACGCCCTCCTTGGCGTCGAACAGGATGGCTTGGCCGCTTATGGTGACCTCCCAGGGCTCTATGGTCGCAACCTCGTGGCCCCTATCCTGTAGCGCAACGCGGACGTGGGTGGGGAAGCGCTCTTCCATTTCCACACGGCGTCCGGTGAAGTACCGGAACAGGGGCGCCTCGATGGCCTCCTGAACGTTCATCCCGAAGTCCAGGACGTTCATCAGGAGCTGGGGCGTCGTCTGGAGAATACCCCAGCTACCCGGAGTCCCCATGCTGAGGAGAAACTTTCCGTCCTTCAGGGTCTGGGTGGGCGCTACCACGAAATCGACGCGTCTGCCCGGACCTATCTGGTTGGGGCTGCCCTCCTCCAGGTCGAACCAGTACGCCATGTTGTTGAAGAATATGCCGGTGTCCCCGACCACTACCCCCGACCCGAAACCGCCACCCAGGGTCTGAGTCACCGATACGACGTTGCCGTCCCGGTCGGCGGTGGCAAAGTGGGTCGTCATTCCACCATCGAACTCCTCGGGACTGCCGGGCGTCAGCGCCCCCGTGGGCCTCGCCCGGCTGTAATGCTCTCCCGCCACCTCCGAGGCCTTGGCACGGTCGATTCGCTTCCGTTGCCGTGTGGCGTAGGCCTCGGAGAGGAGACCCCGCAACGGAATATCCACGTAGTCCGGGTCCCCTCCGTACACTATCCGGTCGGTGATGCAGATCTTGGCCGCCTCCATCTGAAGGTGGAGGGTGTCCGGGTGCTGGTAGATCAGGTCGGTCCCTCCGAAACCTTCTAGCAGCTTTAGCGTCTGCAGGACCTGAAACCCGCTGGAGTTGGGAGGCGTGGTGTAAACTTGGTGTCCGCGGTAGCTAACGCTAATGGGGTCTCTCCACTCGGCCCGGTACTCGGCGAAGTCATCCTCTGTCATGATGCTGCCCAGCTCCTTCCCGGCCTTCACCATGCGCTGGGCCAGTTCCCCCCTGTAGAACACTTCCTGGCCATGTTTGGCAATCTTGCCTAGGGTATCGGCGAGCTGGGGCATGTGAAGCCTGGACCCTGGACTGGGAGTGCTCCCTCCCTTGAGCATTATGGCGGCCGAAGTGGGGAACATGGCCATCCGCTGGCCACCCATCCGGGACATCAAGCGGCGGCTGACGGGGGTTACAGGGAAGCCGTCTTGGGCGTAAGAGATGGCGGGCTGGAAGAGGCGCTCCCGGTCCATGGAGCCGTACTCCTCGTGCAGCGTGAGCCACCCGGCCACGTCGCCCGGTACCAGGGCGGAAAGAAGTCCCGTCTCCTTTGCCTCCTCGGTGAACCTGGACGGCTCGGCGGCTTTCGGCGCGCGGCCCGAGAAGTCCAGGGCCCTGACCCGCCCCTCCCGGCCTATGTACGCCAGCGCGAGGCCTATCCCGCCGACACCGGACATCATGGGCTCCACCACGCTTAGGGTCGCCGCGACGGACACCGAGGCGTCGAAGGCGTTTCCGCCCTCCATGAGCACCTGAAGGCCGGCCATAGAAGCGAGGGGGTGGCCGGAGGCCACCATTCCGTTGACTCCCATGACCACCGGGCGGCTTGCGGGAGGGATTACGGAGAGGTTTGCCATCGGAGTACTCCTGCCTAGAGGTGATGTGACGGCGGCCGTTGCTATGGCTCGCTTCTGTCCCAGTTGGGCAAGACCCAGTATCCGGGCGGCCGCCAGTTGCGGGAGGGATTACGGAGAGGTTTTGCCATCGGAGTACTCCTGCCTAGAGGTGATGTGACGGCGGCCGTTTCTCCTTGCTATGGCTCGCTTCTGTCCCAGTTTCGGGCAAGACCCAGTATCCCTCGGAGGGGATCTCCACCGTGGCCGCCAGTCCCTGCGCTCGCTTCAGCCGGTGGATGTTGTACATGTGAGTGGTGAATTCGTAGTATAGGTGCCTGAACGTGGTCTCCAGATTGAGGTGTATGATGCTGGAATCGGTAGGGTCCCGGCGAAAACCCGTTGGGTGGGCGGATGCAGCCAGAGCCCAGAAGTCCGTCGTCCCAGGTGCCGAGATCTCCTTCCTGCGCATTGATCTCACCGTCTCGCTGGCCAGGACACGCTGGGCCAGCTGCATCGAGGCTTCTATCCGCTCCAGGAGTTCCGGGAGTGCCCAGTACTGGCTCTCGTCCATCCATCGCTTCGTCGGCGACGGGTAAGTCTCGGCCAGGCGGCCCAAGTGTTCGGTCCCCTGGGGGAACAGCTGCTCGCCCCACCTCCGGAATAGCCAGCCTGGCACGAAGCTGCCCATGTGGCTGACCTGCCGGCGGATGCTCCACTTACTCCACTCCCACCGGTCCGAGTACCAGTCCAGCTGCTCATCGGTAAGGCCTGCGACTTCCTCGGACACCATGCGGTACAGCTCTGCCTGGAACTGGGGAAATAGCTCTGTCGCGGGCGCATCATCGGATAATGGCTCTTTTGTCATCGTCGTCCCTCACGTGTTGGCTGGCACGGCCCTCATGCCCCAATCGCACGTTGCATCAAATGACTGGAGGATTACCAGTGCCTCAAATGACTACCACGGACCTGAGTACCTCTCCTCGCTCCATTCTGCCGAAGGCAGACTCGACGTCCTCCAGCTTGATGGTGTCCGAAACGAAGCGTTCCAGGTCCAGCCTTCCCTGGAGGTGAAGATCTATGATCATTGGGAAGTCCCGGGAGGGGAGGCAGTCACCATACCAGGAGGATTTGAGGGCCCCACCTCGACCGAACACGTCCAGCAGGGGGAGTTCCACCCTCATCTCCGGGTTCGGCACTCCCACGAGCACGACCGTGCCGGCCAGGTCACGGGAGTAGAACGCCTGCCGGTAGGTCTCGGGAGTCCCCACCGCCTCGATGGCCACGTTCACCCCGTTCCCCCCTGTCAGCTCCCGTATTCGCTCCACCGGGTCGGTGCTGGTGGAGTTTATGGTATGGGTGACGCCAAACCCGCGAGCCCACTCCAGCTTTCGGTCGTCGATGTCCACCCCGATGATGGTGTGGGCACCGGCCAGGCGGGCCCCGGCGATGGCGGCGTCTCCCACGCCACCGCAGCCGATGACCGCAACCGAGTCGCCCCGGCTCACGGCACCGGTATTAAGGGCCGCGCCGAGGCCGGCCATGATACCGCAGCCGACCAGACCGGCCACATCGGGACGTACCCTGGCGTCCACCCTAACGGCTTGGCCCGCGTCGACCAGGGTGAGCTCGCAGAAGGCGCCGATCCCCAGTGCGGGAGAAAGTGGGGTACCGTCTTCCAACGTCATCGGCTGGCTGGCGTTACAGCTGGAGAAGCAGTACCAGGGACGGCCCCTAAGGCATGAACGGCAGTTGCCACAGGGGGCCCGCCAGGCAAGAATCACAAAGTCCCCCACGGACACCGTGTCCACACCCGGCCCGACGCGCTCCACAGTACCAGAGGCTTCGTGGCCCAATAGGAAGGGAAAGTCGTCGTTGATGGCCCCTTCCCGGTAGTGCAGGTCGGTGTGGCATACACCGCAGGCCTGGACCCGGACGAGGGCCTCTCCGGGACCCGGATCTGGCACGACTATGGTCTCCACGCTAACCTGTGCGCCCTTTTTATGCGCAACGACGCCCCTAACTCTCTCCATAACGACTCCTACTTCTCTGGACGGATGGTCGAGCCATGGATAAAGCGGCTTCGGAGGCTCAGCCGTGGCCGACGTGGGGAGCTCTCGTCCACGGTGGTGCGGAGGCCCTAGCCGAGGGTTTGCCTGAGGTCGGCTACACCCGTCTCTATAGTACCGGCACGCCCGGATGGTCCGCTAGCTGTCTCCGAAGAGGCGCCGGGGATTGTCCACCATGACCTGATGTATGGCATCCTCGGAAACTCCCATCTCCCTCAGCCTTGGTAAGACCACTCGGGAGATGACCAGGAAGCCATCGGGGTTGCGGCTCTCAAGGTCCGCACGGGCCTGCTTACCACCGAACATATCCGCCTGCACCGCCCAGTCGTGACCCAGCATAACCCGGTTCGCGTATCCCATGTCAATTAGCTTCTTCGCGATGTCTATTCGCTGTCCCAGGTCAGGCAGGCCGGGCCTGTGTCCGGTCGCTCGAAAGTTGTCCAGACCTACGTAGGCGCCCTTTTCGGCCATGCCACCCAGGTAATCCATATCGACTGAGTGGTCACAGTGACCAATATATACCTTGCCCAGGTCCACACCCTCTTCCTCGAAGATTCGGATCTGGTCCATTCCATTCTTGACTGGAGCCCAGGTGTGGGTGGATATGGGAACTCCCGTCGCCCTGTGGGCCCTTGCCGACGCGCGAAGGATAATCTCCCCTTCGGGTGTGACGCCGTCCTCTCCGTTGGCGACCTTGATCATTCCCGCTTTGATACCCGTCCCCTCGATCCCCTCCTGAATCTCTCGGATGAACAGGGGCGCTATCTCGTCGGGAGTCGCGCTCCGGAAGGCCCTGGGAATGTCGAGCCAAACGCCTGTGGCGCATATAATGTGGACTCCCGATTGCCGGGACACCTGTTCCAGCAGTCTGATGTCCCGCCCCAGGTCTATGGTAGTCACATCGAGGATGGTACGTACGCCCTCGGCGTGGGCCTGTTTGAATATACGGACCGCTTTCTTGATTGACCCCTCACGGTCAATGAATTCAGGGTACACATGCTGAATACCTGCCGAAGACTCCAGGACGTGCTCGTGGGATAGGGTGAACCCTAGTTCTGCCGTGTCGATCGGGCCGAGAACAGAGTTGATGGTCGGCATTTCCTCCCCCTTCTACTCCTGCTTTGTGGTCAGTCGCCCTCTCGGCTACTCCCAGCGTACCGTAGGAAAAGAGCGTGCTCCCGCACCCGGCGGCACCTAGCCTGAGCCCCCATCCCCCGCCATGGCTTGCACCTCCACGGGGGGCGGGCCCCAGCCCCAGCGATGGGGCGCCTCGCCTACCTCGACGACATTGCCGCTTTTTATGGTGAAGAATGGCACCAGGGCCTGGGTGCCGGTGCGGCTCTCGCCGGTGGCGTCGGTGAGCTGATAGCTACCCGAAAGGAGTTCCAGGACGGCCACATCCGCCTGCCGACCTTCGGCCAGGCTTCCTGCCGTCTCCTCAATGCCCAGGGCCCGGGCCGCGTTCACGGTGGTCATCCGGACCACTTCTTCAAGGGAGAAGCCCAGCTTGAGGAAGAAGGCGGCGTACTCCAGCAGGCCGCGCATCAGGTTCTTGCGCATCCCAAAGTTGGGCTGAATGTCGATGTCGGTTCCGATGGTATCGGGGAAGATGCCCTGGGACATCACCACCTCGGCGCGCTCCCAGCCGAAGTTGAAGTCGCCGTATGAGGGGTCCAGGGTCACCCCCCGCTCCTGGGCATCCTTGAGCTCGGGGAGCAAATTGCCATCGAAGTCCAGGGCGGCTCCGGTGAGGGGGGTGAAGATGTGGGTCACGATGTCCCCCGAGTCCAGCATGGAAAGGGCCCGGCTGACCACCTGCGGCGATGTGGAGGGCAGGCTCTTGGGACCGATATCCCCGATGTGCATCATAACGCGGATTCCGGCCTCTTTCGCCGCCGCCTTCGCCGCTTCCACGTGCTTCAGACCCAAAACCTGTACCAGCCGTGGCTGGACCAGGCACTTGACCCCCTTTACCAGGTCCGGGTTCTCCCGGGCAGTACGGACCACCCCGGCCACATCGATCTGAGACTCATCGACGGTCATGGATTCGCTGCGGTCATGAAAGACACTGAGGAAGGAGTAGACTGTGGTCTGGGCCTGAGGCAGGACCACCTCACAGAGCTCCTTGAAGTTGGCTGGCCCCGGTCCGCCTGCGTCGGCCACGGTGGTAACCCCACCCCAAACGCCCGCATTGTCGGGGTGGGCGGGGTTGTGGCCCGGCACGTAGACGTGGGTATGAATGTCGATGAGGCCGGGGGTGACCACCTTCCCCTCCACGTACATCACTTTGGCCGCCTCCGTCGCGTCGATGTCGGGGGCGACCCGGGCTATCTTCCCGCCGGATATGGCGACATCCATGCTCCCAGAGATGTCCTGGGAGGGGTCTATAACGGTGCCACCCTTTAATAGCAGGTCGTACATATCTATCTCCTCTGGAAACTCGCGGCTCAGTATAACATGGAGGGGAACGGACGAAAAGTGACGCTGTCAGGATTCGGGTACCGTTCCCATGCGGCGCCGGGGCATTCCACCGGTGACAGCCCCAACGTCCAGGTCGGTCCTGTGCGACTGAATGACGCTAAATTAGATGGAACGAAAGGGGGCGCTATTTTGGCGTTGAAATGGGCCCGAGCTGTTGAATGTACGGCTCAGGAAGGATAGCATGGGCGGGGTAAGGCGGATAAATAATCGTTCGGGCCCCTATGCGCAGGATTAACATCGCCCTGCGATCGTCGATCAAGGTGTCGTATCTTCGAATTGGCTGAAGCGTCCATTGGAGGTTAGGAGGTAGCCGTGGAAACACTAATTGTTCCCGCACGCCAAGGGCGTGGCTTTCGTATACAGACCGGTAGCAGGTTCCGCATAATCACTCCCATGGGCCGGCAAGTGGCTGACTTCTTTGCCTTTAACGCCGATAACATCGGTGAATGGTTGTCGCCCAACCATACCTGGGTATGGAGCCGCAACGTGCGTCCCCGGGAAGGCAATGAGTTGTTGAGCCGGTTTCGCCGCCCCATGCTGGACTTTGTCAAAGACGGAGCCAACGGGGTCCACGATATGATGATCCCCGCCTGTGACCAGTTCCGGTACGAACAACTGGGGCACCAGGGCAATCACAAAAACTGCTCAGACAACCTCGGCATCGCCATGCGCCGACTAGGCTACAACATCGATGTGATTCCCCAGCCGATGAACTTCTTCACCAATACTGTGGTGGATGCCGACGGCGCCTTCAACTCGCCACCCAATCCCGTGCAACCCGGTGCCTTTGTGGAGCTTCAAGCCAGAATGGACCTGATCTGCGTTGTGTCGGCCTGCCCCTACGATCTGGTCATCGCGGACTGGCCCATAAACTCTCCCGAGAGCGGCCCGACCGAGATACTGGTCGAGCTCGACTAAAGACTGTTAGAGGCTCTGGAGGTCCGCCTAGAGCTTGGAGACCCGCCACACGATGACAGCGCCAGAGACGGCAGCGGCCGTCGCTTGGTTATTGAGTCGCGGGCCTTCGCGCCAAGCTATGGGGAGTGTCGTCAGGGGATTAAGAGCACCTTCCCGAAGGTCTCCCGGTCGGCGACTATGCGGTGGGCCTCCTGCGCCTGGGACAGGGGCAAAGTGCAGTGTATCACCGGCTTGAGCCTGCCCTCGAACACCAGCCCCATCACGGTCTTCACCTCGTGGGTGGTCGCCCCGGACGACCCGATGAGGCGGTACTCGTTCCGGAAGAACGGGATGATGTCGAAGGGCACCACCTCGCCGCCGTGGCCGCCTACGGTCACGATGGTCCCGTCTTTCTTGAGGCAATGCAGGCTCTTGGTAAACACATCCCCGCCGATGTGCTCCATGATCACGTCTACGCCTCTGCCCCCGGTCAGGGCCAGCACCCTCTGGGCGAAGTCCTCCTCCGCGTAATTGATCAGGTGCGTCGCCCCCAGCTCCTGGGCTTTGCGGAGCTTCTCGTCGGTGCTGGCGGTGGTGCAAGACCGTGGCCCCGGCCAGGCGGGCCACCTGTATTGCGGCGCTTCCGATCCCGGACCCGGCGGCATGGATGAGGACGGCATCTCCAGCCCTCAGGCCGCCGCGATTCATGAGGACGTGCCAGACCGTGCCGAAGGCGATCTGCGCCGCGGCGGCGTCCTCGAAGCTGACGTGGGACGGTAGAGGCCGCATTGCGGATGTCGGGACGCTCGCCATCTGAGCGTAGCCGCCAGGGACCCGACGGCCCCGTGCACCTCCCTGGGTGCACTGGTTGTCACGGCCCGTCAGGCAGTATTCACAGGCACCGCAGGGGACACGGTTGGCGACCCAGACCCGGTCCCCCTCTTTGAAGGAGCTTGACGGATCTCGCAACGCGATTACCTCGCCCGCGTACTCCAAGCCGAGGATGTGGGGGAAGCTTATGGGGAAGCGGGAGACCCCGGCGCGCATATCCAGGTCTACATGATTGACGCCGGCGGCCCGCACCCGTACCAGGGCCTCACCAGGCTCGGGCTCGGGGTCGGTGGCATCCTCGTACGCCAGAACCTCGGGGCCTCCGAACTCGCGAAACCAGGCTACCTTCATCTTGTTGAGCTCCTTCTTTAAGCTCTGGGGGAGCGTTTGCGCATGCTCGTTGGCTTGACCAGCTGCTCGGGGGATAGCAGCCTGTCCAGCTGCGTCTCTGAGATGACTCCTCGTTCTTTCGCCAGGTCATAGACCGACTTCCCGGTCTCGAAGGCCTCTCTGGCGATGGCAGCCGCCCTCTCGTAACCGATATAGGGGGTGAGCGCCGTCGCCAGACCCAGGCTGTTCCGCACGGTAGCCAGGCAGTATTCTCTATTGGCGGTGATCCCCAAGATACAGCGGTCCGCCAGCGTCATCATGGCGTTCCTCAGCATCCCCGTCGACTCGAAGAGGCTGAAGGCGATGACCGGCAGATAGGCGTTAAGCTCCAGTTGGCCTGCCTCGGCCGCAAGGGTGATCACGAGATCGCTACCTATGACCCGGTAGCACACCTGGTTCACCATCTCGGGAATAACGGGATTGACCTTCCCGGGCATGATGGAGGAGCCCGCCTGGACGGGAGGCAGGTTGATCTCGTTGAACCCCGCCAGCGGACCGGAGGACATCAGCCGCAGGTCGTTGCAGATCTTGGAGAGCTTCACGGCGGTCCGCTTCAGCACCCCGGATGCGAAGACGAACACACCCGTGTCCTGCGTGGCTTCCACCAGGTCCGGCGACGGCACGATTTCCAGGCCAGTGATTTTGTTCAGCTTCTCGCACACCAGCTGGGGGTACCTCGGGTCGGCGTTCATGCCTGTCCCTATCGCCGTCCCTCCCAGGTTGGTCTCCCTCAGCAGCACGCAAACCTCGTTCAGGCGCTGGATGTCTTCACCTAGGGTCGTGGCGTAGGCGCCGAATTCCTGGCCGAGGGTAATGGGAATGGCGTCGCGCAGCTCGGTCCGCCCAACCTTTATAATATCCGAGAACTCTTTCTCCTTGGCCCTCAGGGCACCTATCAACTCGCCCATGACCTCGGTCAGCTCCCTGAAATCGTAGATCAACGCGATCTTGATGGCGGTCGGATACACGTCGTTGGTGGACTGTGAGAGGTTGACATGGTCGTTGGGATTGATGAAGCCATACTCGCCTTTGCTTCTGCCCAGCAGCTCGTGCGCCCGGTTGGCGATGACCTCGTTGATGTTCATATTTGTGGACGTACCTGCACCTCCCTGAAGGACGTCCACGATGAAGTTCTCGGAGAGCTCGTCCGCCATGATCTCCTCGCAAGCGAGGCAGATAGCATCGGCTTTCTCTTTTGGCAGAAGGTCCAGTTCTTCGTTGGCACGAGCGGCCGCTGATTTGATCGCCGCCAACGCCCTTATCAGTTTGGGGAACGTTGATATTGGGAATCCCGTTATCGGGAAGTTTTCCACCGCGCGGACGGTCTGGACTCCGTAGTAGGCATTCTGAGGAATGGAGACTTCCCCGAGGAAGTCTCGCTCAACCCGACAATGTCCAGATCCGGTGGCTGCCGGGGTCCCTGAATTTTGTACTGACATTCGCCCCTCCCGAGTGCCACCAATTGTGGTGTGCATCCCTTGCTGCTTATTCTAAATCAAGTTCGCACCGGCAAGCCACCTCCTGTAATGATCCCCGTACACCCACATTAGTAAGCCGTAAGGCCACGAAGTCGAGAAGCGGCTCCAACTTTCCGCTAGAGGTTTCCGGAGAAGAGATCGGCATCCTTAGCCGCAATCAAAAGTGGCTGGAGAGGCCCCCAGGAGTCACGGAGAGCCCCAAAAAGCCCCACGTGTTATCATGGGGGGTCTCAAGAGGCGATGCTGTAAGATCCAGGTCTGACAGCCTACGCTCCACCTGTAGCGGAGGGGAATGGCATTGGCGCTTCCAGGGAATAAGACGGTGCCAGGTCAAGTTCCTTCGGTGAACCAGAGGAGATACGATTGAAAGAGGCCATTCGGGTACGGGCTGGCCGTAGGCAGAACAGGGGATTTGTCCTGGTGAACCTGTCCATCGGCCACGGAATATCCCATCTGTACGACCTGGGTCTCCCTTTGATTATCTCGGAAATCGCTCGCGCTTCCGTCATGGGCCTCAGCAACCTTCAGGTGGCCAGCCTCTTTTCGATAAGGCAGGTGGGCTCCAGCGCCGTGAACCTGGGTGGCGGTCCATTTGTGGATATGCTGAAGCAACAGTGGGGTCTGATCCTGACCGGGTGCATGGTAGGGGCAGCCTTCTCCTACGCCTTCATTGGGGCCTCGCCCAACTTCGGCGTTCTAGTCATAGCCATTCTGTGTGTATCCATACCCGGCGCGCTGTGGCACCTGCCTGCGGCGGCGGCCCTTTCCCAGCGTTTCCCCGATCGGAGGGGCTTTGCCATGGCCGTTCACGGCGCTGTACCAAGCATAGGTAATTACCTCGGCCCGCTGCTGGCCGGAGTGCTCCTGAGCGTACTGTTCTGGAGGTATGTCCTCTTTCTTTACACCATCCCGGCCCTGATCATGGCCATCTTCGTATGGTGGTCTCTGAAGGATGTGGGGAGGGAGGATGGGCAGGAAGAGAGGCGAGAGCTAAGGAGCCAGTTCCGAGAGGCCGGGAGGGTAATGAAGAACCCTGTAGTTATGGGGCTGGTGGCGTCAGCGATGCTACGAGGAATAGGGCTTAACGCCGTGGCCCACTGGACACCCTTCTATCTGAGGGACGAGCTGGGGATGGGCCGCATCGAGGCGGGTTTCCACCTGGGTCTTCTGTCCGGCATGGGGATAGTATCCGCACCGCTCCTGGGCGCAATCTCCGATAGATACGGCCGGAAGGTCGTCCTGGTGCCGGGCTTCATCGTCGCCGCGACCCTCTCCCTGGTGGTGGTCAGCACGGGTGACAGTTTCCTCCTGGCCCTGGTACTGGCGGGCATGGGGCTTTTCAGCTTCGCCTTGCACCAACTCATTCAGGCATCTGTTCTGGATCTGGTGGGCAGGGGCACGGAAGCCACGGCCCTAGGGCTGCTCTTTGGTATTAATGGAGCTATCGGCGCCGCTTCCCCCTTCCTGGCAATCCTTGTGATTAACCATCTGGGGGGCTATGGCTCCATCTATTACTATGCCGGGATCCTGGCAATGATTCCGGCCATTGTCATAATGTTTCTCCCCCTGCGCAGGCCTGGTGCACCCGCACCTACGGCGTGAGATGCCGGGGTGGCCTTCGAGCCATCTTTAGGGCAGCGGTGGCCCAGGCGGTTATAAGCACCTGTAGCGGCTGTACCCACGATCCTGGCCGGAAGCGGGGCCCTCCACGTACCCGTGAGTCAACGGATCGTTCACCCAGCGTAAAAGCCTTCGCAATATGGCGACCAGATACGGTCACGTGCAGGATGTGGGAGGTATTGCGAGGTGGGGGGGGGTCAAGCCACTTATGGTGGGTGTTTTTGCTACAAAAATGGCGCGCCGGGCAGGACTGGAACCCTCGACCACTGGGTCCGCTGCTTGGCGGCATTGGTGCCACCTCGTCATTTAGTATCCGCCAGGGGATTCCTGTGTATCCCTGACGGTGCCCAAGTCGTATCTGGGATGCCGCCTTACGACTTCCGGTGCCAGGACGTTTGTCGGCAAAATTCGTAACTGGACCAGATGCAAACGGGTGGCTTCAGAACAAGCGTCATCCTCCGTGCCCCTACACCCGTTAGCCGCCCTATGCCCGAGTTGCGAGCGGCGTCGGGAATTGTCAGGGTCGCTGTTTCCACGTGCTGGGTCCTCTTCAACTGTACTAATATCGGCCAATTCATATATTATGACTGCGTTATAAAGTGATATATTAGAGATGCTAATATTAGGCCAAAAACGGTCAAACCCTTTTTGGAGAAATTATGGCCCGGCCAAAAACCGCCCCCCACTACCACGAGCGGGTCGCCGTCTACGCCGAGCAGGGCTACAAGACGCCAACAATAACGCGCCTCATACAGGAGGAGGCCGAGAAGGACGGCCGTGTGGACTATCCGAGCGAGCGCACGGTGCGGCGCCTATACGATGGACACAAGGCCAAGCCCGAAGAGAAGCGCATGGAGTATGCTGCCTTCCGGTGGCCGGAGTCGATGGACGAAGCTGGCATCCCTTGGGATGGGTCTAGGGTTGTACTGGATTTCATCGAGCGTTGGCTAGAACGCCGGCCGCACAGGCCTACGTTTGGACTCGTAAAGTGGTATTGGCGTGTGCATCTGGCGGCCCCTGGTCTAAGGTACTGGGATCGGGATCGTCTCAGGGCCGCCGAGTGGCTGAGCTCTGGGGAGCACCACCCAACCAATCTCAACGAGGTCGCTGCCAGGGCGGTCGAATCGTATCTCGCATACCAGCCGTGGCGCTGGAGTGGAGATTACCAGGAGTATCTAGACCTCCTGGAGCGACTGTTCCGGCCTAACAACGCGGTGCCTCCAGATTGGTTGCTGCAGGACCAGGACCGAATCCGCATACCAAGCCTGATGGCATTTGTCATGATGGTTACAAGGCAGCATGGCCTCTTTCCCCCTCCAGAGTGGGAAAAAAGACGAGATGGAAGCCGACGGAGAAGCAGGTGAATCGTAGCTGCTTTACTGGGTACGCCATCGTCAGAGGTGGTGTTCTCTCACTCAGACGGCTCGCCTCTAGACCCTAGTACGGTATCTTACGCGTTCGGCAAAGATATCAGGGAATTGGGTCTACCTATCTGTCCGTTTCTGGGCGTTCCGCCACACCTATGCTCCGTGGATGATGAGGCAGGGCATCAACCCTAAGATAGTATCCGAGCGCCCAGGTCACTCCACCCGAGCTAGCACCCTGCACACCTTTTCCCATGCGGTACCAGGGCTCCAGGAACAGGCGGCGATACGGAGTGATGAAGGGCTTAGACACACAACGCGAGCAAGGCCACCAGATAGGATCCATATGTAGAATGCCGGCAAGCTTTTTGGGAGGAGGGGGGTAGGTGGCCATTACAGTGGGTGAATTAGCTACAAACAATGGCGCGCCCGGCAGGACTCGAACCCGCAACCACTGGGTCCGAAGCCCAGTGCTCTATCCATTTGAGCTACGGGCGCATACCTTACTCTAAGCATCCAGCCTGACCTTCTCTGGGACCTACCCCACCCGAAAGCCAGCCCGTCGTCCGGCTTCAGTAAGGGTGAGCGGTGGGATTCGAACCCACGATCTCCTGGGCCACAGCCAGGCGCCTTAGACCCCTTGGCTACGCTCACCGTGCCTCTTCGGTTGAGTTCCAAGGTGAAGTCTACGGGAAACCGACCTCCCAGTCAACATCGGGGCCGAACTACCCTTGGGTCTACTCTACCTTGGACAGCTCCAATGCCAGGTTTATTAGTGTCCGCGCGGGAACGCCGGTGCCCCCCT
Organism: Dehalococcoidia bacterium; assembly: GCA_965247295.1. Classification (GTDB taxonomy): domain Bacteria; phylum Chloroflexota; class Dehalococcoidia; order Lucifugimonadales; family JAGWBF01; genus CBDFGQ01. Next base: position 348,003 of record CBDFGQ010000006.1, on the reverse strand, counting down.
TAACCAGAGGACCTTTCTCCTTGCTGCTGAAGTAGGTCCCCGCGATGTCCAGATGGGCCCACGGCGTATCCTCGGCGAACTCCGCCAGAAACTGGGCGGCGGTGATGGCGCCCGCGCCACGGCCACCCGTGTTTTTCATGTCCGCCACGTTGCTCTTGATCTGCTCTTTATAGTCGTCGTACATGGGCAGCTGCCAGATTCGCTCCCCGGTGGCCTCCCCCGCCTTTATGACTCGGTCTATCAGCTCCTGGTTGTTGCCCATCACCCCGCTGGCGCTGTTGCCAAGGGCGACCACCATTGCTCCCGTCAGCGTAGCTATATCCACCATGCGAGTTATGCCCATCTGCCGGGCGTAGTGCAGGGCGTCCGCCAGGACCAGCCTTCCTTCGGCGTCGGTGTTTATCACCTCGATGGTCTTCCCGCTCATGCTGCGTACGACGTCGCCGGGGCGCTGGGCGGAGCCCCCGGGCATGTTCTCGGTAGCCGCGATTATCCCTGTCACGTTTATCCTGGGCTTGAGCTGGCCAATGGCCTTGAGCGCGCCGATTACCGAAGCACCCCCGGCCATGTCTCCCTTCATGTCTTCCATGCCACCCGCCGGCTTCAGGGAGATGCCGCCGCTGTCAAAAGTAATCCCCTTCCCTACGAGACCTAGGTTGTTGGAGGGGTTGTCGGGGTCCCCGGAGTAGCTGAGGATAATCAGCTTGGGCGGCTGGTCGCTGCCTTTGGCCACGCCCAGAAGGGCCCCCATACCTAGCTCCTCCATCTGCTGGCTCTCCAGGACCTTGATCTCAAGTCCCTCCTCCTCTGCCACCCCGCGGGCGATCTCGGCCATCCTAGTCGGAGTGAGAACGTTGGCAGGTTCATTGACCATGTCCCTGGCAATGATAGCTGCCTGAGCCATTATGCGGCCTTGTTGCACCCCCTGTTCCAGATCGTCGATCTTGCTCGAGTCCCGCTCCACGACCAACAGCTCCTGTAGCTCACCCTGGCCATCCTCGTCCTTCGTCAGATAGTTCCTGAATCGGTAGAGCCCCAGGATCGCCCCTTCCGCGATGGCCTCTCCCGAGGCCCTTGCATCCAGGCCCCCGATCCCGGCTCCATGGGATATTGTGGCCACAGTCTCGATGCCCAGCTTCCTCAGGTAACGGCACGAGCCTGCCATCACCTCCCTCACAGTTTCCGCATTAAAGCTCTCCCCCTTTCCCAAACCCGCTACCAACACCCTGGAGGGGGCGATCTTGCCAAAGGTGTGGATGAGGGTCCTCTCCCCCTTTTTGCCCTTTATCTCACCGTCTTGGATGAGCTGGCTAATGGCTCCATCCAGAGCGCGGTCCACGGCCCCGGTGGCGCCTCCGGGCTGCTTGACGCCCTCGAACAGGTTAACGACTAGGGCCGGTACCTTTACCTGCGTGACATCCTCTGGAACCACCTTTATCTCCATCGTGCCTCCTTATCGACGTCGGGAATCCTATAGTTCGGCTGCGCGCGTGCGGCGTCCGATCTCGCGGACCAGTTTCGCTATGGCTGGGGCAATGTCCTCAGAGGTATCCACCACGAAGTGGTTGCGCCTGATAGGCTCGGCGGTGCTGCTCATGCGCTGGTACACGGGCCAGTCGGCGCTGGAGCGGTCCTGGATATCCACCCCTTCTGAGCGGTCCTTGAGGCGCTGGTAAATGACCTCGGGTGGGGCCTGTACGTCTACGATGATAGGCCTGGCACCCATCCCTTCAGCGATATGGTACAGGCGCTCACGGTGGCACTCCAAGAGGTTGGTGGCGTCCAGGAGTACACAAATGCCCTGCCTCAGAAGGTCGCCGATCAGGGCGTGGCAAGCCCTGAAGAGCCGGCCGCTCTCCGCCTTGCTGTAACTGGGCCTCCGAACGAGGGTCTCGCGGAGGGCGTCGCTCTCCAGCACGAGCAGTGGCACTTGGGCGGCCAGTCTGCGGCTGAGGTAGGACTTGCCGGATCCCGGGAGGCCGCTGACCACCACCATAACCGGCTTGGCCACAGGTGGTGGGGGCCCTGGAAGGGATTCTCTCAGCCTTTCCAGGTCGTCCACGCGTTCTGATATGGTGCTCTGTGACCCTCTCATAACGGCACCGGCTACGCCATTAGCGAACGGAGATTGGGTTGAACTCCTCACGCCCATGCAGCAATTGTAGGCCAACTACCAACTCTGGTCGACTGGGCTGCCGTTTCCTAAGCGCCGGGCGGCTGCCTCCCCGTTCCAGCTTACAGCCCCTAATTTTTGGTGTAGAAGGCCAGACCCAGAAGGCCAGGGCCCAGGTGAGCGCCCATTACCGGAGTGAACTCGCTGATAAGTAGTTCCTGGCATCCGAACTCCGCCTCCACCCGCTGGTACAGAGTTTCGGCGTCGGCCTCAGCGTTGCCGTGCATCACGTTAACGTGCACGGGTCTGTCCTCGACACGCTCCTTCATGATGGCCACCAGCCGTTCCATGGCCCTGGCGCGGCTTCTGGGCTTGTCCAGCAGCCTGGCCTCCCCCAGCTTCAGCTCGGTCACGGGTCTGATCCCAAGGAGGGAACCGGCCCAAGCTGCCACCCTGGGAACCCTGCCGCTCCTTCTCAAATAGTCAAAGGATTCCAGGCAAGCGAGCAGGTTCATCCTGGGTATCAGTTCCTCGACCCGGTCCACTACCTCGTCCAGGGTGGCTCCGCGCTCTGCGGTTCTGGCGGCCTCCAGGGCCATGAGCCCCTTCGCCCCTGCCGCGGTCATGCTGTCCACCGTCTTAATGCGGCAACCGGGTATCTCGGCCTCGGCTGACCTGACGGCGGCTGAAGCGGAATCGTAGGTGGAGCTGTAGTTGGCGGATAGAGTTATGCACACCACGCTATCCGCGACGGCGCTGGCCGCTCGGAAAGCCTCGAGAAAGCTGGCAGGTTTGGGAGAGGACGTGGTGGGGAGTACGTGGTTCTTCCGGAGGATTTGGTAGAACTCGGCGGGCTCTATATCTACGCCATCCCTGAAGGACCGGTCCTCGATGACCAACTCATGGGGTACGACAAAGATATTCCACTTTTCCACCAGGTCGTGTGGTAGACAGCTGCTGCTGTCTACCACTACGGCTACCTTGCGTTGGTGAACCAATGGGTCACAACCTCCCCTGCTCCTTCAGTGGGCGGGTAGAGGCGCTCCCGTCGGTGAAGCCTCGATTGTAGAATCGCGGGACTGAGGAGGAAGGCCACGGAGGCGAGGGTAATGAGGATCATGGAGAATAGGCCAATGCTCAAGGGGATGGCAACCATGGTGAAGACTGCCAATAGGGCCGTCGATATCGTAAGCAGGGCGATCTTCAGGACCCGTTGCCCCATTTTCAAGAAAACGCCCGTAGTAACGGCCAGGGCCAGGAACACCAGGGCCCTGTCTGTGTCGGTGGTCCGGGTCTCCGCGGAGCCGGCCCCCCAAAGGCCCCCCTGCCAGTTAAGGAAGAACATCCAGGAAGTGAGGAAGGGGAACGGTAGGGCCGTGAGGGACGCCAGCAGCCAGTCCTGCCGCACTACCCGCACGACCACGTTGGCCATGATCCATAAGGAGAAGGGAATGTAGGCGATGATCAGCATGTATATGGGGACGCTGAGGGGAAGGTCGCCGGTGGTGAAGTACCTCCAGGCCCCGTATCCCAAGGCCGTGAGGGCCATCAGCCATGAGAGGGCCGGCGCCGCCAGCGAGTATCCCAGCCAGGTGTAGGTCCACTTGGGCCTCCCTGACTTCCAACCCCTCAGGGTGACAAAGGTAACGGCTATCAGCACCACGGCCACGAGAAGGTACCTGGTCCATAGATGAAGGGCGAAGAGGGACGCCAGGAGGAGGTGAGGTAACGCTGCCAGGAGTATGTCCCGCCATGACCCCCTGCTGTGAACCGAATACATGTCCCTGGCTATGAGGTCCGGGTGGCCGAGGTCGCGCAACGCCCGAGAAAGGGCCTCGCTATAGGTCAGGCCCTCTTCCTCCAGCTCCTCGATCTTCTCTTCCAGATGACCCTGAAGCTCGAGGGCGATCTCCTTGTTAGTGCCCGGATCAAGCTTCAGCTTCCTGGTCAGGGTCTGCAGGTAACTCTGCAGCTCTATGTCCACGTAGGGTCTCCTTGGGGGAGATTCTAGGGTGTTGGGGCCAGCATTATGGAATTCACCGCCCTGGAGAACCGTCTCCATTCCCTCAGACGCTCCTCCAATACTGTTTCCCCTTTGGCGGTGATGTAGTAGTACCGTCTAGGGACCCCCGAGGTTGCCTCTCTCCACTTCCCCTCCACCAGTTCCGCCCTCTCCAGCCGGTGAAGCGCCGGATAGAGCGTCCCTTCCTTCAGAAGGAAGTACCCTCTACTCCGTTTCTCCATTTCCTTGACTATCTGATAGCCATACATAGATTCGTCAGTTAGGAGGGAAAGGAGCATGGTCTCGGTGTTTCCCTTGAGTAGCTCTTTATGGTACATGTTACATCACTGCCAATGCGATCTTGGTGAGATTTTATACCGGGCGCCTTCAGATGGTCAAGTTTGGACCGTACCCGGAAGAGGGAGGTGAACAGTCGCCAGGAGAACTAAAGGGAACGGACCAGCCCCTGAATCAACCAGAGGATGAAAATGGCGGCCATGGGTGTCAGATCCAAGATACCTATACGGGGCACTACGCGCCTGAGGGGGGCAAGGATCGGCTCGGTTATCTGGTACACTATGGCGACCAGAGGATTGCTGCCACCTCCCACGGGAAGCCAGGATAGGATTACGCGTACGATTATGGCTATCCACAGGACCGTCACCAGCAGCTCGACGAAGTTCTTTATGACGTCGCTCACGGCTGGCCACTCAGCTCGACGGACTTCTCGTAAGCGGCGATAACGGCGTTGATGACGCTGGCCCGAAATCCTCCCTCCTCCAGGGCCAGCAGGGCTTCCACGGTGGTCCCGCCTGGGGAGGTGACCATATCCTTCAGCTCGGCGGGGTGCTTTCCGGTGTCCTTTACCAGCTTGACACTGCCCAGCACCGTCTGCAAGGACAGCGTTCGCGCCAAGTCCCTGGGCAGGCCCAGATGCACCCCCGCGTCTATGAGGGACTCGATGAAAAGGAACACGTAGGCCGGGCCGCTGGCGCTGAGGGCGGTCGCCATATCCAGGTACCTTTCGTCGGATACATGTATCTCCTCACCCATGGTTCGCAGAATGGACCGAGCGGCGTCGCGCGCATCCTCCGACACCTGGGCAGAGCAGGTCCAGAGGCTCATTCCATGGCCGATCTGGGCCGGGGTGTTGGGCATGACGCGGATCACCGATGAGTGGCCCAGTCCTTCCAGTAGGGATGACATCCTGGCGCCGGCGATGATGGAGAGGACTGCCTGGTCGGAGCGCAATCGTCCGTCCAGCTGGCCCATGATCTCCGGCAGCTGCTGGGGCTTGATGGACAGCACTACGATATCGCCCTTCTCCGCGGCGCCGAGGTTGCTGCCGGTGGCGAACACCCCATAACGGTCCCCGAGGGCCGCGCGACGTTCTTCCAGCGGCTCCCCTACCGATATATCACCGCCTTTGGCGATACCTGCGGAGATGATGCCACCGATTATCGCCTCGGCCATTGTGCCGCCACCAATGAAAGCCAGCTTCATGGTCCCCCGTACAAGCCTAACTGTCTTTATATTATAGCATTGGGCAGTAGATACCGGTCAGGGGAAGGCCCTTATAGGACAAAGGCGGTCCCTTGGAACCCTGAACGTCCGCAGCGGCCCCGTCGTCCTCAGAAGCCTTCAGGAAAGGCCCTTTCCCAGGGAGAGGGAAACCGCCAGCTTTATGGCTTCCAGCATGCTGTCGTGGTGCGCAACGCCCCTCCCGGCGATATCGAAGGCGGTGCCGTGGTCGACGGAGGTGCGGACGAAGGGGAGACCCAGGTTGGCCGTGATGCTCTTTTCGAAGCCGTAGACCTTCACGGGAATGTGACCCTGGTCGTGGTACATGGCCAGGGTCACGTCGTACGTCCCCTGGATGGCCTGGTGGAAAACGATGTCCGCGGGCACGGGGCCGCGGGCGTCTATGCCTTTACGGCGGGCTTCCTCCACCGCAGGCGTGATCTCCTCAGCCTCCTCGTTCCCCAGCAGGCCCCCATCGCTGCCGTGAGGGTTCAGGGCGGCCACCCCAATGCGCGGGCTGGGAACGCCCCAGCCGGAGAAGCTGTCGTGGGTAAGCTCGAGCTTCGCCAGGATCGTATCCTTGGTCACGTATTCGCAGGCCCGCCTCAAGGAACGGTGGGTGGTGAGGTGGACCACCCGCAAGGCCCCCGACAGAAGCATGGTGGCGACGTCCTGGGCCCCTGATATCTCCTGTAGCAGCTCCATGTGGCCTATCGACTTGTATCCGGCCAGGCTGGCGGCCTCTTTGTTCACGGGGGCGGTGGCCAGGGCGTCCACCTGCCCGGCAATGGCCAGCTCGGCGGCCCTTGATACCCATTCCATGGCGGCTTTGCCGCAGGCAGGGGATATCTTTCCCACCGTCACGTCCTCGGGGTTGAGGTTATGGGGGTCCACCACGTCCAGCAGCTCCGGCGACTTCCCGGCCTCCACGGACGACTCCACCTCCCGCACCCTGAGGGGCACCCCCGTCAGCTTAACCGCCTGCTCCATGGACGAGGCGCTCCCCACTACGACTGGATGGCAAAGGTCGTACACCTCCCCCGAAGCCAGGGCCTTGGCAACCACCTCCGGCCCGATGCCGCAGGGGTCCCCCATGGTTATGGCGACCACGGGTTTGTGGCCGGGTCTCATCTCGGGACCACCAAGAAGTGATCGTGCACGTCGCGGCGCGCCTCGTTTCCCATCGCGCGCACGGCGTCACGTAGCTCAAGCAGCTGATCATGGCCGAGCTGAAGCACGTGCTCATCGGGGTGGACCGCGCCACGGTACTCCTGATCTACGCCCGGCTCGTTGGTCATCTCGATATGGCACCCCAGTACGTAGGCCACCTCGCGATCGGCGGTGAAGGCGACGAGGCGCTCGATGCTGGCGCGGAAGGCCGCGAAGTCGTACACGTAGAGCCGGCCCGGGTAGAAGGTGTCGCCGGTCAGGAGGAGCCCGGTGCGCCCGTCGTAGAGGGCGATATGGGCCGTAGAGTGCCCCGGGATGGGGATGATGTCGAGCTGGCGCCCACCCAGGTCGATGGAGGATATCCCTTCGGGCCAGTTGGAGATCTCGAAGAAGTCTGCCACCTCCTCGGGTGTGTGTCCCACGACCACCGTACCGGGTCGTTCCGCGAGCTGCCCGTCGTGGGCAATGTGGTCGCCATGTGGGTGGGAGTGGGCAACGACCAGTGGGGTTCCCCCGCCGATGAGCCCATCCACCGTCTCCCGCAGCGGAAAACCGCCGGCGACCCCCGTATCGATTAGCAGAGCGCGCTTCTCGCCGGCGAACAGGTAGAGGAAGGGTGCCTCCCAGTGGGTGACCAGCGACTGCCGTATGATCCAGGTGTGCTCGTCGTATCGGTGCACCTGAAACGCCGGATCGTTTGGGTTGGTACCGTCGCCCCAGCGCTCGGGAAAGGACCCTCCCAGGCGCCCAGCCCCTTTAGTTGAGTCCACGTTTCACCTTTCACGCATCTCGTGCGGCCCGTAACATTTTACTCGGGTTGACGGCGTCCATCGGCGACTGCTTCGGATGTCCCAACCAGCAACGGTGACACCTGTATGGTTACCGCATCGGGAAAGGGTGGCCAAATTGAGGGGTATACGATCTCCTTGCCCTACCCGCACTTGTTCCAGCCGCAGGAGGTGCACAGGAGGCAACCCTCCTGGTAGGCCAGGGGGACGTTGCAGTCGGGGCAGCGGCTGCGGGGCTGGTACCCGTTGATTTCCCAGGTGGCCCGGTCGCTCACGCTGGGGAAGAGCTTGAGTTGGGCCGCGTCCGGCTGCTGGGGCCTGGCTTCTTCAGCGGCGTGCCTCTCCAGGGCCAGGGCCACGGCGTCGGGGGCGGAGCGCACCAGCACCCCGTTGTCCCACGCCGGACAACAGGTGATGCCTCGCAGCTGCTCTAGTATGCTGTGTATGTCCAGGCCCGACCTGAGTGCCAGGGATACCAGCCGGGATATTGCCTCCAGCTGGGCCGAGTCGCAGCCGCCGGCCTTGCCCAGGGTGGTGAACACCTCGAAGGGCTGGCTCTCCTCGTCGAAGTTGATGGTGATGTACATGTTGCCGTGGCCCGTCCTGATTCTCTCGGTGACGCCCGTCATCTGTGTGGGCCTCACCCGGGGCGTCAAAGCCTCGGCTTCGGGCTCACCGCGAGGGGCTGGGGCAGCCGGGGCTTCAGTTGCCTTGCCCGAATCGCCGGTGCTCAGCACCTGGTTGTCCTTGCTGCCGTCCCGGTATATGGTGATGCCCTTGCAGCCCAGCTCGTGGGCAAGCATATAGGCGTCGGATATGTCCTGGACGGTGGCTGCCTGGGGGAAGTTGATGGTCTTGGACACGGCGTTGGACGTGTGCTGCTGGAAGGCGGCCTGCATCCGCACGTGCCACTCGGGACTGATGTCGTGGGAGGTGACGAAGAGCCGCTTTGCCCACTGTGGCACCTCCCCATCGAGCTCGTGGAGGCTGCCCTTCTCGGCCAGCCGCTCCATCAGGGCCTGGGAATGGAACCCCTCCCTGCGGGCCACGGCCTCGAAGGCGGGGTTGCCCTCCACCAGCCGGGTGTTGTCCATCACGTTGCGGACGTAGCTCAGGGCGAAGAGGGGCTCGATGCCGCTGGAGCAGCCGGCTATGATGCTTATGGTGCCGGTGGGTGCGATGGTGGTGGGGGCGGAGTTTCGCATGGGAGGCCCGCCGGAGTGGTCGTAGATGCTGCCCTTCCATGCCGGAAATACGCCCCTTACCTCGGCCAGCTCCACCGACGCCTGCTCGGTCTCGCGCCGGATGACACCCATCATCTTCTGCGCCACCTCCAGCGCCTCTTCCGTATCGTAGGGGATACCCAGCTCGATTAGCATGTCGGCGAAGCCCATCACTCCCAGCCCTATCCTGCGGGTCTTCTTGCTCATCTCATCTATGGCGGGGATGGGGTAGTCGTTCATGTCGATGACGTTGTCCAGCATGTGTACCGCCGTCTTTATGACCCGGGCCAGCTTGTCCCAGTCCACCTCGTCGCCCTCCTCGGTGAAACGGACCATACGGGCCAAGTTGACGGACCCCAGGTTGCACGACTCGTAGGGCAGGAGCGGCTGCTCGCCGCAGGGGTTGGTGCTCTCGATCTGGCCCAGCTGTGGCGTGGGATTGTCCCTGTTGATACGGTCTAGGAACACGATGCCGGGGTCTCCTGTCTTCCAGGCCATCTCCACCAGCAGGTCGAACACCTCCCGGGCGTTGAGCCGGCCCGTTATCTTGCCGGTGCGGGGATTTATCAACTCGTAGTCCTCGCCCCGTTGCGCCTTCTCCATGAACTCTTCGGTGACCGCCACCGAGATATTGAAGTTGGATATGCTCTTTCCGTCCTCCTTGGAGCTGATGAACTTGAGGATGTCGGGGTGGGTAACGTTGAGGATGCCCATGTTGGCACCCCTCCTGGTGGAGCCCTGCTTGACGGCCTCGGTGGCCCCGTCGAAGGCTCGCATGAAGCTCACGGGCCCGCTGGCCACGCCCCCGGTGGAGCCCACTATGTCCCCCTCGGGGCGCAGGCGGCTGAATGCGAAGCCGGTGCCGCCTCCGCTCTTCTGGACCAGGGTGGCCTGCTTCACTGTTTCGAAGATCTCTTCCATGGAGTCGCTGACTGGCAGCACAAAGCAGGCGGAGAGCATCTGGAGCTCCCGGCCGGCGTTCATCAGGGTGGGTGAGTTGGGCAGGTACTCCAGGCGCCGCATCACCTGGTAGAACTCCTCTTCCGTGTCCTTCAGCTGTTCTTCGGTGGCGCTGTAGTTGAGGTCGGCTAGGGCTAGGTTGTGGGCCACGCGATGGAACATCTCTTCGGGCTCCTCGATGACGAGGCCCTCCCGGTCCTTGGCCTGGTACCGGCGTTTTAGCACGGCCAGGGAGTTCTTCGTCAGCGTGGGCGAGACGCTGGCGAAGTCATCCAGGATGCCCCCCGCCTCAAGGGCCTCCCTGACCCTGTCCCGGACCTCCGTGGTGGCTATGTCTGAACTGCTATGAATGCTGGCCATGAATACCCCTCCCCTTATGCTCTCGGCTGACACTGCCGCCTCGTTTGCACAACGAACCCAGCGCGGCGGCAGGAAAACGTTCTCATCTGATGGTGCCTCTATCGCCATGGCCGACCGGCTGCTCCAGCCAATCCGCCGTCGAAGGATTCACATTCTACCACAACTTCTTGGGGTTGTGAACCCTTTTATTACTATATGTTGATGCAAAAACCGCCGATAGTACTCCTTGCATAGCAACTGGGAACCGTGCCGAGGTTACTGAAGCGGGCCTGCCGGTGTTACAGACGGCCCGTGCTGATCCAGTAGGCGGCCAGGGCCTCCCTGGTCTTGCGGTCTATCTCCTCCTGCATGGAGGCTATGTGGTTGGTGTCCCTGTCCAGGACCCCCACCAGGCTGAACCCGTTGAGGGCGTCCTTCAAATTCAGGACCTCCCGATTCAGGGACGTCCAGCGGGGACAGGGTTCTTCCTTGTAAGACTCGGTCATAGCCGATTTCCTCCTGTATTGCCGTCAGTGCCCAGGCTCTGCGACGTACTGGCTACCCTTCCCTGCCTCATCCCCCTCCGCCTCCGCAATGGAGGTGAGCCCTCCAAGAGGGAAAGTTGCTCGGTGTTCTCCCTGAGGTCCTTTACCACCTGCTCGAAGCTCTCGATATCCTGGAAATCCCGGTAAACGCTGGCGAAGCGGACGTAGGCCACCCGGTCCAGGCGCCGAAGCCTCTCCATCACCATCTCGCCCAGGATGCTGGAGCGTATCTCTGCGTTCCCCAGGCGCTGTAGATCGTCTTCTATGTTATCCACCACCTTTTCGATGGCCCCGAAGGGAACGGGCCGCTTGGCACAGGCCTTTACGATGCCCGCGGTCAGCTTCTCTCGGTTGAACTCCTCCCGGCGGCCGTCGCCCTTGGCCACCAGCAGCGCCGTGGTCTGCACCCTTTCGTAGGTGGTGAACCGCAGCCCGCAGGGAATGCACTGGCGCCTGCGCCGGATCCCGTTCTCCGCGGTGCGGGAGTCGGTGACCCGAGACTCTGGGCTATTGCAGTAGGGACAGCGCATCTCCGCCTCACCGTACGTTAAACTCTCTTACGTTTTCTTAAACATTTCTGAGATACTTCTCAGAAATACAACATTTTGTGTTCTTATTTGACCATACCACAACATATTGTAGTGTGGAGTCCGATTCTACCTTTGGGCAGTGCCTGTGTCAAGGTTTCTGTGGCAGTCCTGGAGGCGTGTTTTGGCCGGTGGAAAGGTGGCGGCTCAGGTCTCGTGTGGATATGAGAGGCCGTTGGATAGTGCTGCGGAGTGGGGCCGGGCCAATACAAAGAGGCCGCTCGCCAACTGGCGAGCGGCCTCGGAAGGTTCCCGGCGCCACCCCAAATACCCTATGATCGAATCGAACAGTCCCGCGGCGGGCCGGGAATATTACTTGAGCTTAGAGGAGCCTAGAGCTCCTTCGGCAAGCTCGGGACTGGCTTACCTGAAAAAGCCCTTGTTCCTCTGGGCAGTCTGTTTTCGTAGAAAGCTGGGTATGTCCAGATCCTCGGTGCTATCGGGAATGGCGTCCTGCAGCAGCCTGCTTAAGTCCTCATCCCGTTGCGCCAGTATGTCCTGGGGTATCGGGAAGGCGGCGGCCACCATGGTGACCTTCACCTCGTCCTCCAGCTTCGGGTCCCTGGCCGTGCCGAATATGACGTTGGCCTCTGGGTCCGCCTTCTCGTGTATAACGTCGGCGGCGTCCTGCACCTCCTTCAAGGTCAGGGTGGTTCCCCCGGTGATCACGAAGAGGAGGCGCTTGGCACCATCGATGTCGATGTCCAGCAAGGGACTCTTGGCGGCTTGCTTGGCGGCCTCCTTGGCCCGGTTTTCGCCCTTGCCCCTGCCTATTGCCAGCCACGCCTGGCCGGCGTTGCTCAGGATGGTCTTGACGTCGGCGAAGTCAACGTTTATCTCTCCAGGTGTGGTCACCACCTCGGCGATGGCCTGAATGGCCTGATGGAGGACTGAATCGGCCATCTTGAGCGCGTCCTCCCAGCTACATGTCTGCTCCTTTTGTCGGTCCAGGTTCAGCAGGGCGTCGTTGGGAATCACGATCAGCGTATCGACGTGGTCCTTGAGCCGGGCGATACCCTCCTCGGCGTTCTTGCGCCGGACGGCTGCCTCGAAGGCGAAGGGCCTGCTCACCACTGCCACGGTGAGGGCTCCGGCCTCCTTCGCAAGCTGCGCAACCACCGGGGCGGCCCCGCTGCCGGTGCCCCCACCCATGCCCACCGCCAGGAAGACCATGTCCGCACCCTCCAGCGCCTTTTCCAGCTGGTCCCTGCTCTCTTCCGCCGCCTGGCGGCCGAGGTCGGGGTTGGCGCCCACCCCAAGGCCTCTGGTCAGGTTCTGTCCAATGGGAATGCGATGGGTCACGTCGCAGCGGTTAAGGTGCTGGGAGTCGGTATTTACCGCGTAGTACTCCACCATTGATAGCTTTTCCTTGAACATCCGGCTTATTGCGTTGCAGCCTCCCCCCCCTATACCCGCGACCTTTATCACCGGCGTTCCCGGGGGTATGGTACCATCGGGCCCTAGCGAGCCTAGTTGCAGGGCTTCCTGCCGGTTGGTGTCCTCTTGCTGAGTATCGTCCCTGGATGTCATGGGTCCCTCCTTTTACGTTGGTGTCACGTTTCCTCTGCCTGGACTACAGCTGGTCCTAAACGGACGTCTTGGCGGTCTGTCTCTTGAGGCGGCGGATAAAGGCGTTGTGTCCCCAGAGAGTCTTCTCCCCGTTCTTGTAGGCCCGGCTCTCCCCTTGATGCTTTATCCCCCACAGCAGGGTTCCCACACTGGCGGAGAAGGCGGGCTTTTTGAGCTGGGCGGGCAGGCCCAGGATGCCCCTCGGATAGGCTATTCGCACTGGGGCGCCGGTGACCTTCCTGGCCATTTCCTGGAGGCCGGGTATCTCCGAGGCCCCTCCAGTTATCACCAGGCCCCCGGGTGGCAGCTGCCTGAGTCCTGCCTGCCGCACTCGCAACAACACCAGCTTCAAGGTCTCGCTCATCCGCTCGTAAAGGGGCTGGCACATGAGGCGGCGCTTCACGGCACGGCGGGGCTGTCCCTGAAAGCCGGGCACCTGGATCTCCTCGTCGCTGGCCACGGCGTCGGGCATGGCGTGGCCCCACCTGATCTTCAGCTCCTCGGCGATGTAGAAGGGCACCCCCAGGGCTACGGAAAGGTCCCGAGTCATCTGATTCCCGCCCACGGGAATTACGGCGGTGTACCAGGGGCTCCCCGTCCTGAAGATGACCAAATCCGAGGTGCCACCCCCGATATCCACCAGCACCGCCCCGATCTCCCGTTCATCCTCGGTCAGCACGGCCTCGGCGGCGGCCAGGGGCTGGTGCACCAGGCTGCGGACCGATATCTTGCAGCCCTCCACCGCTTTCACAAGGTTCTTCAGAATGGGTGCATCCCCTACAACCACGTGAGACTCCACCTGCACCCGGTCGGCGTGCAGGCTCACGGGGTTCCTTACCCCCTTTAGGCCATCTACCGCGTAGGTTATCGGTATGACGTGAAGCACTTCCTTGCCACTAGATACATTTGGATAGGAGGACCGAATAAGCTGCTGCACATCCTGGGAAGAGATGGCCCCATTTTCCCCTGCCCCATTTATCACGCCGGTGGTGTTGAGACACGAAATGTGATCGCCAGTGACGCCCAGGTATGTCCAGGACAACCCTCGGCCCAGGTACCGCTGGGCCTGTGCCAGTGACGCCTTGACAGCCTCCTGGACATCGGGGATGCTCTCGACCCGGCCCTTCTGAATGCCCTGGGAGGGTACGATCCCCGTGCCCAAGACCTTCAGCTCCCCCTCTGGTCCTATCCTTGCTGTGATGGTGCAAATCTTCGTACTACCCGGATCTATAGCTGTGTAGAACATCTCTTTGGCCATTGATTCTCCTCTCCTCCCCGACCCCCTGCCCTGCTGGCGGACGGTGCTGCCGGGGCCATTCGTGTTAGTTCCCGGGGATGCGCTCCGCTACCCTCATGCGGGCGCTGCGGCTGCGGGGGTTGGCCTTAACCTCCTCGGTTGAGGGGGTTACCGGCCTCCTGGTTAACACCCGTAGCGAAGGAGTGTGTCCGCACGCGCATATTGGGACCCTGGGAGGGCAGACGCACCCGCGGCCCTCGAGCGCCAGGGTCTCTTTGACGATTCGGTCCTCCAGGCTGTGGTAGCTTATTACCGCAAGGATGCCACCCGGGCGAAGCAACTTAATGGCCTGCTGGAGGCCGGCCCGCAGGTTGTCCAGTTCGCCGTTTACGGCGATGCGCAGGGACTGGAACGTCCGTGTAGCGGGGTGGATTCTTCCCCTGCGGCCTCCCGCAACCTCAGCCACGAGACCGGCCAGCTCCAGTGTGCCGTTGAGCGGCCTCCGTCTGGCTATGGCCCTCGCGATGGCCCGGGCCCTGCGATCCTCTCCGTACCGGGAGATGATGCTGGCCAGCCGATCAACTGGATATCCGTTTACGATGTCGGCGGCCGTAAGGTCCGCCTCGGGATCGTAGCGCATGTCCAGGGGCTCGTCCCTTCGGAAGCTGAAGCCGCGACCCGGGGCTTCCAGCTGGAGCGACGACAGTCCCAGGTCCAGCATGATGCCATCGGGCTGGGAGAATCCCAGGTTGGGGGCCAGCTCCTCCAATTGGGCGTAGCTTCCTTTAACCAGCGTAAAGGAGCTCTTGAACTGGTGGAGACGGCGTTGGGCGCGCTCCAGGGCCTGGGGATCCAGGTCTATGCCCAGGAGCCGGCCCCCCGGCGCGGCGGCGCGAAGGATGGCCGAGGCGTGGCCTCCCTCGCCCACGGTACAGTCTATGTACCCCCCTCCCATCTGCACCCTCAGATACTGTACCGTTTCGTGGACCAGAACAGACACATGCGAGAACCCGTCGGGCTCGCGCCCCGTAGGGTGAACCCCTTCCCCCACTTCCTCCTCCTTGAGACAGAACGGGGCCGTTAAGACGTGAAGACCTCGGTCTAGAACAGTTACCACCGCCGTCGTCCAACCCCTCTCCTGGAATTCTACCCTTGGGGCACGAGCCGAGGGTTCTGGGCAATTCGGGGGGAGATTCAGGCCTCCGCCATAGGAACGGAAATAGCCTGATCCCACAGTAGCGAAAGGAGCCGATCGAATGGCCAGCCCGGCCTGGTTGTCCTCTGCCGGATGTGGCCCGTAAACTACGGGGGTAGGGGGTGTAGGATGCCAAGGGAATGTCTGCCCAGCCTGCCCTACCTCACTATCATCTGGGTGAGCCTAGCAAGATAGTTGGTCAAATTTCAAGTAGTTATTTAGGCAATTTCCGAGACTTTTCTTAAATTTTACACGCCTACTAGATCAGGTACACGTGCGGGTATCTTCGTGGCCTGCGCCGGTGGGATGGGGGTTAGGGTGTCCCGTGGCCTTTGCGCCTGAGCGGCGGGACGGCAAAGGGCTCTCCAACTGCGGCTTGCGGTGGGGCAAACCGGCCCGGGGTCAGCAGGATTCTCGGCTGGGCTGCGGACGTGTCGGGGAGGACGATGGCCTCCGACCGGGCCAAGAGGAAGAATCCAGTGTGGGAGAAAACCTAACGCTACGCTGCCCCCTCAGCCGAGTGTCTGGTTGGCCGCGTCCCTGTACTGGCACCATTTGCACGTAGGGCTGGCATCTGGAGGCTCGGGGAGGTCCAGCACCTCCAACACATCGGACAGGAAGGAGAAGAACTCCTGGTCGTCTCTGGGGCACTCTATCCAGGTTGGTTCTGCCCTGTAGGCGTAGGAGCCGTCCCCGAGGCTTAGCATCTCAATGGGCTCCACGCACAGCAGGCCAAGCCTGGAGACAGGAGCCAGGTTCAACTTTCCCGGGGCCGGATTTTCAAGGGCATAGGCGTAGGAGTGAAGCTGCCTGGCGTAGAGCCTGTGCTGCCTTCCCCTGGCCTGGGAAGTCTTGAAGTCGATCACACCGTAGCTGCCGTCCTCGAACTTCACGACGGTGTCGAACTTCCCCCGGATGGTACATGAGGACGCGCGCCCGGGGATGGAAATGGGGTCAGACTCTACCCACTTTTCACCGAAGGCCACGGCGCCGGGACCCAGTTCGGACGCGATTTCCCCCGTGGTCTTGTCGGCGAAGAACTGCTTCATCATCGAGTCGATCTTGCTGAAAATGCCCGGCATGCCCCCGGGCCGCCGGATCTTATGCACTGTCTTCAGGTAAAAGCACCTGCGGCACTCCTCCCACAAGAAGGCAAAGTCCGACGGACTCAACTTCCAATTAGCTGCCACTGTACTCCCTCGTTCCCGGCTGACTTTGGCCTATGGTTAAGCGAGGCGTGCTCCTCGATACGAGGGCTGCGCCTGCGCTTCGGTCATTCCTGCTGCAGGAACTCCCATACCCAGTTGGTCATGGGCTCCTTATCGTAGATGTCGTTGAGGATAAAGGCGTTGCGTTGGGCGTCGCCCTGGAAAAAGCGCTCGTACAGTACCTGCCTGGAGGCGAAGGCGCTGCAGCACGTGTCCCATGCCAGCCGGAATAATCTCACCCTGTCCTCCGCGGAGGCGGTGTCCGTCTCCAGGTAGCGCTTCAGCACTGGGGACAGCGGACCGCGGAGGTCAGCCTCGGTGGGCAGGGCCATGAGGCTGCTGGAGCCCAGCAGGTGGAGGATCTCGGCCATCCTGGGGTACATGCGGATGAACTGGTTGCGGGCTACCGTCAATGGGAGCAGGGCGGGGCTCATGACCCCCCAACGGTCGACCTTCGCGTCGGCTTCGGCTGAGCGCAGGCAGGCCCTTGTGACCTCCAGGTACTCGATGACCTCCGCCAGCAACTGCTGCACCTGGGGGATCTGCCCCGAGCCCAGGGTACGGACCATCAGGTTGGCGAGGCCCAGGATGAACTCGCACTTGACCACGTTTTTGGTCACGACCTGGTGTCCCGAGTGAAGGTACTGGTTGGTAGCCATAGCCATGTTGTTACATAGCTCCACGTCCCCAAGTAGGAAGACCCGTTCCCACGGCACCAGGACGTCGTCGAAAAAGACCATGGAGTCCATCTCCTCGAAGCGGGAGCCGAGGGGGTGGTCGAAGTGGGAGCGGCCCAGGTCCAGGCTCTCCCGGCAGAGGAATTTGAGCCCTGGGGTGTTGCAGGGGATGGAGAAGGCGAAGGAGTAGCGCTCGGCCCCCTCTCCGGGCAGCAGGTGGGACCTGGCGGGGTAGACGGCGATCTCGTCGGACAGGGGGCCCAGGGTTGCAAGCACCCTGGCGCCCCGCACCACGATGCCGGCGTCCGTCTCCTTTACCAGGGCAAGGGCCACATCCGTCCTGTCTTCAAGGGGGGTGGATAGGGGAGTGCGGGTGCGCTGCATGTTTACCAGGGTGTGGGTGAGGACCAGATCGTGCTCTCGAATGTACTCATAGTAGCGCTGGACGTTATCCTTGAACTCCGACCTGTTCTGGCCGAAGTAGTCCCCGGCGGCGGCCATGGCCATGAAGCTGACGTTGAGGAAGTCGGGGGTACGGCCCATCATGCCGCAGCTTGCCCGGGCCCAGTGAGCCATCATAGCGTGCCGTTGCTCCAGCTCCTGTATCGTCCTGGGGGTGATGAACGACAGCCCCACCGCATCCCCGGATGTGGGGGAAACGTAGGTCATTTCGTCCCTCAGATCCGGGTCGTGCTGCAGATCGCAGAGGCTGGCCAGGGTTCGTACCCCGTTGCGCAGGGCGGGGTGGGTGGTCACATCATCAACCCGTTCCCCGCACATGTATACCTCGGGATGTCGCTCTCTGAGCCCCTCGATGTATTCAGCTCCCGTTCTGGCCGGCATGGTCCCCTCTCCTGTGGATTCATCGGCATCCGGACGGGAACCGCGTGCCGGCCCCTGTGCGGCGCCTCCGCCCGTGTCCACCAAGTAGCATTATTCTACGCCGGGCCGAGCGAATATGGTATACGGCGCCGTGTTGAAAGATTCGTTGACGCCATACGGCCTTCGTGCTATTGTAGGGTTCGACTTCGTTCCAGGCACCCTGAGGTTGCAATTTAACCTAGTTGCTTGCGCAGGGCGCGGATCCCGGTCAGGTGAGAGAATGGGCCAGCAGATAGTAGGTCTCTTCGAGAGGGAGGCGGGCGTGTTGGAGGCGGCACGGATGCTGCGCTCCGCCGGATATCTGGCTTCCGACCTGGACGTGATCAGCCAAGAGGCCGTGGTAGACATCGACCCGCCTGGGCGCTTTCGTCCTATCTTGACTAGCCGCCTGATGCAGCGGCCCGAGGGGATGTGGCGGTGTGGCCTCCGATGGGCCCTCATCGGGACCTGTGTAGTCGAGGTGCCGGTACTCATCTGGGTCCTGGTGGCCTTCGATTCGTGGGGGATACAAGTTTTTCTGGCCAGCACCCTATGGAAGCTGGGAACCCTCTTTGGTGGAATGCTGGGTGCTATTGTCGGCGCCTTTCGTGGTCTCGAGTCTGACGTTGCTCAGCGGTATGATAAGAGCTTATCCCGAGGAGCCGTTGCGCTGGTGGCTCGGGTAGCTCAACGGGACGCCCCACAGACCCGGGGAATCCTTATTGAGTCGGGGGCCTACGACATACGTAACGTCGAGGGGGATTTCATCTCCAAAGAGCCCCCATCCCCCCGGATAGAGGTGCCGGAGCGGCGGGACGGCAACGCCGTGCGGTAGGCAGCCGACGGGGACCGGCGGGATAGGTTGTCCTCTCGTCATGAGTTCGTGGCGCCGTTATTCCCCATGCGAAAGGGTGCACCGTGTCTGAGCGTCTATTCCGAGCAACCCAGGCTGTGGAGGAGGGGCACCTGTCCATGATGGTACTGGACAGGGAGGAGCTGCCCCGTGAGCTCCAGCACTTTCATCCCACCAGAGACGGTGTGCTGGACAACGAGGACATGGCGGCCCACGGGTTCCCTGGGACCACCACGGGGGAGACCAGGGCCACCGGCCGCATCACCGGATATCTCAGGGAGTTCGCCCTCCAGGACGAGTCGGGCGTCCTTGAACCCGGGTCCAACCTCATAGCCGCCACCGTGGTTCATCTCTTCGAGGATATGGAGCAGGTATCCCGCTGGATGAGCCAGAAATTCCTCGGCGAGTTCCAGTGGTTCGTGGGCAAGGAGCTTGATAGCGGGCAGCAACTACTGAGGGCCGACCCCGTACAGTTTGACGGTTTCCAGGATGAGGCCGTGGGGCTGCGCACGTTGCAAACTACCCACTCTGGGCCTGTCTCTTCCACCATAGTGGACTTTCGATTGGGCCGGATCCTCGGGGTCGGGTATCTCGGGGCCATGGGAGATGTGGAAAGTCAGCAGCTGGTCTCTCAAATCGGTGTAGGGCTGGAACAGAAGATCGTGCGGGTCCTGCTGGGAGCAGTCTAGGCCTTTTGACCCGTATTGAGGTATGTGCGCCCTGGCCACCGGATTAGCCGCCATCGTAAAATTACGCTGCGTCCAACTTGAAATCCACCTGCCCTTCCTATTCGTAGGTAAAGTGTGAGTTCGGAAGGGAAGGTGTCAGATAGTTGAAGATAGGGATTATAGTGTTTGTTACCACGGTGGCTGTGCTGGCCGCCTGTGGAGGGTCCGCCGACACACCCGCTCCGACGGCGTCAGCCCCGGCAGCGGGACCTACTCTGGGGGCTACCGTCGGCACTGAGCCGGTGTTGGTAAGGTCCGATATTCAAAATTTCACTTTGCAGGACCTAACGATCGCGGTTGGCGATAAGGTGACGTGGACGCACCGCGACGGGGTGTCCCACACGACCACTGCCGGGAGGCCCGGTGAGCCAGACGCGGGTCAGGAGTGGGATAGTGGTACGCTGAGCAAGGGCGGCTCCTTCAGCCATACGTTCGGCGTAGCAGGGACCTTCCCCTACTTTTGCAAGGTTCACCCATCGTCCATGCAGGCTACCGTCACCGTGGTGAAAACTCTGGATGGGCAGGCACCCACTTCGCCCCCACAGTTGGGGGCGGGCTCACGGAGCTATGACTACTAGGGAGCATTCTAAACGTTAATCCGGGCTCTGGACGCTGTCGAATTTTGAAGCGGCCCGCAGGTGAGATGATAGCAACATGAGGATTCAACGTTTGGTGGCCGTTGCCTGTGGGGGAGACGCCGACACACCCACGCCGCTCCCTACCGCTACGGCAACCACGGCCCCTCCTGTCCCTTCCCCATCCCCCTCGCCTACCGCCATTCCGACCCCTACGCCCCTACGGACTCTACCATCACCCAATCCCTCCCCCACACCTAAGCCCAGCCCTGCGGCCGTCGTCCTTGCCACCCCGACGTCAGCTCCTCCCAGTCCGTCTCCCACATCCGCGCCGGCGCCCACCCAGGCCGCATCGGGCAGGCTGGCTACTCTGGAGATTCGCGCCACCGACGATCCGCTCTCGCAGGAAGTCTCCAAGATCCTGGTGACGGTCAACAACATTGAGGTAAATATTGCCAAGGGCGATGTGGACGGAGGATGGACCACCGTCGTCGATGAGCCCACGACCTTTGACCTGATGCAGATCATTGGCGTAGAGGAGATTCTCGGTAGCGCAGAACTGACGCCGGGCCAATATAACCAGATCCGTCTGACCGTGGAGGACGTTGTTGTGACGGTCCAGGGCGCCGATTTACGTGGCAAAGTGCCCAGCGGCAGGCTGAAGATCGCGGGCCAGTTCACCGCCGTCGCAGGGGAGACGACGATCCTCACCCTGGACTTCGACGCCGCCAAGTCCGTGGTTGTCACCGGGGCGGGCAAGATAATCATCAAGCCGGTGATAAAGCTCCTTGCCCGGAAGGGAGGCGAGCCCCTTTCCGCCGCCAAGGTGAAGGGGGCCACTCAGCCCGAGGCCGCCGTCGAGCCCACTGCGACTCCTAGCGTGGAGCCCACAACCCCTGCCACCATCGAGCCCACTGTTCCTCCCACGCCGGAGCCTACGCTACCACCTACACCAACCCCATCGCCGACACCTGTGCCCACGCCCGAACCGACGGCTACACCCATTCCTCCTACGCCTACCCCGACACCTGAGCCTCCGATCGTCTCCTCCGACATTAAGGACTTTACATTAGAGGACCTGACGATTCAGGTGGGTACCGAGGTGAAGTGGACACACAAGGGCGCCATTGTACATACCACCACCTCCGGGGTGCCGGGCGCAGTGGACGTGGGAGAGCTGTGGGATAGCGGTAGCCCCTTCTTGGTGAATGGCGAAACCTTCAGCCATACATTCACGAAAGCGGGGATATTCCCCTACTTTTGCACGGTCCACGGTTCCACCATGACTGCCACTATAACTGTAGTAGAGAGCCTGGACGGGCAGGAATCTACCTCCAGCTCGAGTGATAGCGGTGGATCAGATTACTATGAATAATAGCCGCTGCGGCGTTTTGGTTCTCTACGATAGCCACGGCCCTCAAATAGAGCCCCTTGCCCTGGAGATCTGCCAAGGGGTCTCCACGATAGGGGGAGCACGGCCCACAAAGGCGCGAATACAGGAGGCCAGCCGCCAGTGACCTCCTGGCAGCCGACGCCATAGTGCTGCTGGGCACTCCCAACTGGAGTGGCATGACCGGCGCCCTCAAGACGTGGCTGGACGACCAGGGAGACCTGTGGGAGGAGGGGAAGCTTTCGGGCAAGGTTGGCGCGGCCTTTACCACCGGACGGGGACGCCATTCGGGTATGGAATTCACCCTCCTAGGCCTAATTCACTGGATGCTTGCCTGCGGCATGGTCATCGTGGGGCTGCCCTGGACTGAGAGGATGCGGACCTCGGGTTCCTACTACGGGGCCACATCCGCGGGGGACATCTCTCCGGAGGACCTGGAGCAGGCCCGGGAGCTGGGAGCCAGAGTTGCCTGCCTGGCTATGCGCCTGGCCCATGGGGGCACTCCGTAGGCGTCGCCCCAGACCTCTCGTGGAGATTAACCGGCGATGCTAAGTTTTTTTGTATCGCTCTATAGATGCTGCGGTTCTAGGCTTACTGTCCGGATCCGGGGAAAGAGTGGGTCTTAGCCTTCTGGGTTGACACCTTTCATTAGGGAAAGGTAGTATCTTGCCTAGCAGTTGCATCGAGTGCCTGGCCCTGGGACGACCCCGGTGCCAGGCTCTAGAGGGGATGTTCAGGCGTTGAAGATCTCTGACCCCACGGCACGGCCGGTCACCGGAGATACCGGACTGGCGCCCCGGTTACCCGTCCTGGAAGGCCACGCCCTCGGCATCGTCAGCAACCAGTGGCGCAGCATCGACGTGATGGCGAGCCACTTTGAACGGATAGCCAGGGAAATGTACCAGGTCCGCGAGGTGATCCAGGCCGTTAATCCAGACTTGTTCAACCCCACTCCTGAGGATGTCCTCGGTGGGCTGGTGGATCGGGCCGACGCTGCCATAGTGGGCATCGGACAGTGAGGGTACTGCACGTGGTGGAGTGTCCACGACGCCATCTCCCTGGAACAGCGTGGGATCCCTTCCGTACTCATCGTTAGCGCGGATTACGCTGAGCTTGCTACTCACCTGGTCCGCTCCCAGGGCAAGCCCGGCCTTCCAATACTGGTCCTCCCCTCGGGCGTCGAGGCGCTGTCTGATGTGGAGTTGGGAGCCATGGCGGAGACGACCTTCGAGCGGGCGTCCCGCCTTCTGACCCTTTAGTAGAGGCAGCGGCTATGACCGGGTGGCTTGACTTGCATTCCCGTGAGGTTGACGTAGGTGATTCGCCCGAGGCTGTATTCGACTACGTAGTCGCCCAGGGATGGGGCGATGGCCTTCCCGTTATCCCACCTACCAAGGAACGGGTATTGCGCATGATCCAGGGCGCGGGGCTCCCTCCGGACCGTGTGGTAGGCAGCCCGGCACCCGCGTGTGGCGAGGCCACCGTGGAAAAGATCGCAGTCAATGGAGTGATGGCCGGCTGCATCTCGCAGTACATGCCACTCCTGATCGCCGCTGTAGAGGCGGTGTGCGACCAGAGTTTCAACCTGCCGGCCCTCGCTGCCCCCGGCCACCCGTGTGGACTAGGGATTATCGTCAACGGCCCCATACGTCGAGATATCGATGTTGGCTGCGGCCGCAAAGCCGTGAGGCAGGGATGGAGGGCCAACGCCACCATTGCCCGGGCACTGTCCCTCATCGTGATGAACATCGGCGGTGGCTGGCCCGGAGACGTGGACAAGGCAAGCTATGATTTTCCGGGGAAGCCCGCCCTGTGTTTGGGCGAGGACGAGGAAAACAGCCCCTGGGAGCCCCTCCACGTGTCCAGGGGTTTTGCGCCCGAAGCCAGCACCGTGACTGTGAGTGCCGTTAACGGAATGCTGACCAGCATCACCGCGCCGTACCAGGCGATACGCGACATGCTGTCGGTAATCGCCATGGACATGGGGAGGGCGGGAAGCAGCAACGTGCTCCTGGGAAATGGCGAACCAGCCATGGTTATCACCGCGGGCCACGCCCAGCTGGCCGCCAGGGAAGGAATGTCCAAGATGGACGTGCAGCGGCTCCTGTACGATGGAAGCGGGTTCCCCGCGTCGGCTCTACAGTCAAGAGCGGCCCACCACCGAATTCAACCGGCCGTGGAGGCAGGGCTGGTGCACCAGACCAGGTGCCCCGAAGACCTCATGCTCATAGTTGCCGGCGGGCCCGAGCCCGACTACGCGGTTTTTCTGCCTACCTTCGGGGGCTCCAGGTCGGTCACCAAGCTCATACAACGCGCCTAAACGGTCGCAGCATTTTAGTTTATCGGGGGCTCAGGCTGGGCACGCGCCGGCACGTTCTCACCGCTGGGTCCGCGTGGCGGATGGTGGTCAGACCCTGGCCCCATAGATGTATTGTGGCTTCACTATGATGGCGGCGCGCCTATCCGCCACCATGGCCCGGTCGTAGTCGTCCCAGTCGGGGTGCTCCCGACCGGCACAGGCACGATAGACCTCCCGGAGCGCAAGGCTCAGCTCTTTGGGGTCTGTGCGGTCCGCAGCCCGGATGTCCGCCGTCCCCTCCAATACCACGTAACGAGACCAGTCAGGTTGGGAGACAAGGATGGTGCAGCGCGGGTCGCGTCTCAGGTTAGCCAGCTTAGCCCTGCCTCTCGTGGTGGTGAAGGCCACACCTCCCTGGTACGGGCCACAGGTCACGATGCTCATCTGGGCTGCGCCGCTCCTCCTGAAGGTCGTGATTACCCCCTGGTGGTTGGTCTCTAGAAAGGGGAGAATTTCATCGTAGGTCATGGGTCCCTCCGTAGGCATAATGTGCTAGCCGCCACGCCCGTCCTTCAGCGGGCGCCTAATGTCCGGCCCAACGGCCGAGTACCGGCATGCCTATCCACGAATGGCGCAAGTATAACATCTTCCAGCTGGGCGCCGTTCTTCGTGTTCCCCGTGCTAGCCCCGTGGCTTCGTGAGGATCCCCGTCAGGGTGGTAAAATGTGCGAGAGGCGGTGCCCTGTCGAAGGGATATCGCAGTACCGTTTAGGATGGGCGATGGTTGTCAGGTTGGGTTTACAGGTAGTTCGAAGTTCGGCACTTGGAGGTGAGGTGGCTGCTTCGGAAATATCGAAGTTAGGGTGGTGGTAGGTATGGCAGAGGACGTGAACGAGGGTGATCACGTGGATCCTGGCCGAAGTTCCTCACTGCTTCCAGAGGCAGGGGTAAAGGAGCTGGCCGACCGCCTTACCGAGTATATGACGCGCATTCAGCTGGCCGACATTTCCGAGGTACTGGAGCAGGTGCTGGACGATTTCCTGATGCAGTGCAGCGGAATCCCCAAGGAGCTGGATGACCCAGAGGCTCTCGACCAGATCGTAAATGGACAGCTTGCCACAACCCTGGCCTTCCAGCTGGGAAGACTGGCAGGCCGGTCCCCCCAGCTCGTCGAGCGCATCGTCCAGGAGGCCTTTGAGAAGTGGGGTACTCTCGTTCTGGAAAATGACACCGAGGTGTCCGAGGATGACATCGACCGGCTGGCCGAGAGGGTGCTGCCCAAGCTCCGCCGCTGGCGGTACTATCTGGGCAGGGAATAGGGTGACGGCGTACCTGCGCCGTTGACAAGGCAAAGCGGCCTTATGTACCATTCTCCTAATCTGGATAGTGCCGCCGCCCGCCGGGCTTGGGTGCGTGGGTACCCTGATCGCGTTGGACTTAATTTTAAGCCTGATGGGAGTTGCCTTACCATGGGGGCAGGTGGCACGGTGGTGGTGAGGGGTTATGAGTCGTAGCCCGTTGCTTTGGCCCGTTGGTGGTGCTCGGTCCCTCGTCGGCGACGCGCCGGGTGCGCGCCACGTTTTCCGGCGTTTGCCATCCAGCAGACGGTGTAAACAGTGTCTAGTCCCTTTTCAGGGGCCGTTTGCCGCCCCTTTCTGGCTCGTTCAGATACGCCCGTCTCGCAAGAACCCCCAGCTCTGTACCTTATGATACGAGTTTGCGCCCCCGGGTGGGGTGCTGGTCTCCCTTTCGGTGCTGTTCGTTGATGTACGAGGATTCACCTCGTTGTCCGAGAGGCTGCCGCCCACGGAGGTGGTGGCGAAGCTGAACCGGTTCTACAAGCTGGCGGCCGAGGCCGTGTTCGATCGGGATGGCACGCTGGACAAGATGGTGGGCGACCAGGTGATGGCCTTCTTCGGCGCCCCGTTCAGGCACGAGGACCACGAGCAGAGGGCTGTGAGGGCCTCGATGGATATCGTGGCTGGCGTTCAGGCCCTGGCCGAGGACGGCGACTCGCTGTACGTGGGTGGGGGAGTCGGGACTGGGGAGGCTTTCGTGGGGAACGTGGGCGAGGCCGACGTGCGGGACTTTACCGCCATCGGGGACGTGGTCAATACTGCGTCCCGTTTGCAGGAAGTGGCGCAGCCCGGCGAGGTGCTGGTAATGGAGGAGACCTACCAATCGGTGGCCGAACAGTTTCCCGGAGCCCCTCAACGCTCCATGGAGCTTAAGGGCAAGGCGGCTCCGATCCTGGTCCGGACATTGCGGGCTCTCCCCTGACTCGGACCCGAGACAGTACCGGCGAGCACCTCCTGCGAGCCGGGTCCAGCACCTTTCTCTACGATCACTTCACAGGCAGCCGCCGAGCGGATTCCCTTAATCACCAGTCGAGCCCGCTAGAGTTCGCCGGCCGTCTCCGCCAGCCTTTGACGTTGCTCCTTGGGCACGTTGCCCATCTGCCGCCACGGGCGGGACTCCCGTCGCCCGGCCACGCTTCGCGCGGCCTGGATTATCAGCTCTATCCCGCCAGTGAAGTCATCCACGTGGATATGCTCGGCACCGACGGCCCCTTCGGGGGTGGCGTTGTGGTAGTTGCCCAGGGGATAGGCAATGCCCGTGGCCCGGTATCCGAAGTACCTGAATGCGCTTGCCTCACAGGTACCGCCACTCATGAGCTGGCGCTGGGCCGTAAAGTTCGAGTCCCTCTCTATCAACTCCTCCCGCGCCTTCAGAAGCACCCCTTCGGCCTCGGCGTCGAAGGTGAAGCTAGCATCTCCCACCCGTATTACCGGGCCTTCCCCTATGTTGGCGCCCGGTAGTGTCCTGCTGGCCTCCAGCGATACTACCAGGGTTTCCATGGGCAGGGTCCCCTCCTCGGCTACGAGACGGGCCCCAACCAGCCCCACCTCCTCGGCCCGTGTGAATATACCGTATACGTCTCCCACCCCTTCGTTGGTGACCAGCACCCTGAGGGCCGCCAGGATACTGGCGCATCCCGCCAGGTCGTCCAGCGCCCTCATGTGAATCAGGTCGCCTTCTAGGTAGAAGTCGGGCAGGTCCAGGACCACGGCCACGGGGAGCTCCAGTGGGTAGGCCTTTTTCAGTCGCAGGGAGACGAGTGGAGGGTCCGCCGGACCTTGGGAGCCGACGGGGCCGGGAGCTCCGGCCGTCTCTGCCGCAAGCCTGTCGCCGTTTGGAACCAATAGCTGGACCGGGACAGTCTCGGTAAAACACGCCCTTGGCACCCCGCCCAGGGATCGGGCTATCACAGTGTCGCCCAGGAGCTCCACCGCCTCGAACCCCGGGTGGTCCATGTGGGCGACAAAGGCGATAGGTGGGACCTCCCCCCGGAGTGGCCTGCTCGGTGGTCCCGCATGGTGAGCTATCAGGTTACCATAGCGGTCCCGCCTCATGCTCACACCCATTTCCTCCAGGGACTTCTGAATACTGGCGGCCACCGTGCCTTCCATGTACGGTACGGCGGGGCAGCCTCCCAGCTCCCGCAGAATCCCCAAAGCATGGGTCCTCGCACCTTCATCTAAGGCCATGGGCGTCGTGTCCTCCCTATCCACCAGTAATCTTAGCGGCTTAAAGGCCGTCCTGTCACCGTCGGCCCCCATAGCAAGGACTTTCAAGCCATCTGCCCGTGGGGTATAATTCCCCACGTCCGCCGCTCTGGAAACGAACCGATCATTGTGCAATTCAGGAGGCGCGCCGTGGCTGAGAAGGGACGGGTGGTAGTATGCCAGGAGTATGGGAAGCCCTTTGAGATACGGGAGTACGACCTGCCGGACCCCGAGCCTGGGGCAATAGTCTTGAGGATTACCCAGGCGGGCATCTGCGGCTCCGACCTCCACGTATGGCGGGGCGACCAGGTCAACGTGCCCCTGCCTCCCACCGGGCGGACAATGGGCCACGAGGGCACGGGCGTGATATATAAGCTGGGGAAAGGGGTGACCACTGACAGCCTGGGAGCTCCCATAGGGGAGGGCGACCGACTGATGCACATCCACGTCTTTCCCTGCTACCGCTGCCACATGTGTTTGCGGGGTGATACCAACTGGTGCGTCAACCGGTCATACCCCGCCGCCGACGTCTACCCTTACTTCACCGGCACCTACGCCGACTTCGTCTACCTCCCGCCCCGCCATCCCGCCTTCCGCGTGCCCGACGAGCTCCCCGATGACATACTGGGCCCGGTCAACTGCGCCATGGGCACGGTGGCCCAGGGCCTCACCAACGCCGGAGCCCGCGAGGGCCAGTACGTGGTCATCCAGGGCGCGGGCGGGCTGGGCCTGAACGCCACCGCGCTGGCCAAGGACATGGGCGCTGACCGGGTCATCGTCCTCGACCGGCTGGAGAGCCGCCTCCGCCTTGCGGAGGAGTTCGGCGCCGACTACACCGTTAACGTCGAGGAGTACAATACCCCGGAGACCCGCGTCCAGCGGGTGAGGGAGCTCACCAGAGACCGTGGCGCCGACATCGTGATGGAGCTCGTAGGCCGGGCCGATCTTCTGGCCGAAGGCATCGACATGCTGAGCAACGGGGGCACCTTTGTGGAGATCGGGGACATCGTCAGGGGCCGGAAGGTTTCCATAGACCCCTCCAAGCTGCTCCAGGGCAAGCGCATAATCGGCTCCCTGATGTACCGGCCATCGCTCCTGCCCACGATACTGGACTACTTGGTCAGGAACCGGAATAGGGTGCCCTTCCAAAAGATAGTGTCCCACAGGTTCAAGCTGGAGGATGTCAACGAGGCGTTCCCAAAGGCGGAGTGGTACCAGCGGCAGACGGAGGTTACAAGGGCCATGCTGGTGCCGTAGACCTAACCATCCGGTTCCCTCTGGCAGGCCGATGAAATAGCGGGTGTGCAGAGGGGCGCAAGCCCCTTTGCCGGGAGTCTGAGAGCCTGCCCTGAGCTTGGCGAAGGGGCGTCCCTCAGATATAGCTTCTTCCCCCTTCCTGGCCAGGAAGGGGGTCAAGGGGATGGTCGGGGAGGTTTTTCAGCACCTTTCTAGGCGGAGGGGGAATGTCCGCAGGAAAGGGTGGCGGCGGGCGTCAGGCCGGTCTTAAAGGGGTTAGCGTAAAGCATGAACGCAGAGATCGTCTCCATAGGTTCCGAGCTGCTGCTGGGGCAGATCGTCGACACCAACGCGGCATGGATGGCGCAGCAGCTGGCCGAGTTGGGCGTTGACCTGTTTTACAAGACCACGGTGGGGGACAACCCCGCGCGCATGGGCGAGACCCTCAGCCAGGCCCTGGACAGGTCTGACCTGGTCATCACCACCGGCGGCATAGGCCCCACCGAGGACGACCTCACCCGCGAGATAGTGGCCCAGGTGACGGGCCGCGAGCTGGTGCTTGACCAGCGGCTTCTCCAGCAGATCAGGGAGCGCTTTCAGAGCAGGGGCCTGATCCTCACCCAAAACAACGAGAAACAGGCCTTCATCCCGGCGGGCGCCATCCCCGTGGAGAACCCCAATGGCACGGCCCCGGCTTTCATCGTGGAAGACCACCGGGCCGCCGTCATCAGCCTGCCTGGTGTCCCCTTCGAGATGAAGTGGCTCTTCGAGCACGAGGTTGTCCCGTACCTCAGAAAGAGGTTCGGCCTGTCGGAGGTTATCATCTACCGCGTTCTCAAGGTGGCCGACCTGGGAGAGAGCAGCGTGGACGACTTGATAGGCCATCTGATGGTCGGCTCTCGCAACCCCACCGTGGGAGTGCTGGCCCATCCCGGCCAGGTGGACGTCCGCATCACCGCCAAGGCAGCCAGCCCCCAGGAGGCGAGGGACCTCATCTCCCCGCTGGACGAGGAGGTGCGGAGGCTCCTTGGCAAGCACGTCTTCGCGGCCGACGGCCAGACCATGGAGGAGGTCGTGGGTGAGCACCTTGCCCAAAGGGGACTGACCGTGGCTGTCTACGAAGACCTCACGGCCGGCATGACGGCCGAGCGCCTTCAGCGGGCCAGCCAGGAGCTGTTCGTCGAGGGCATCACCGGGAACGGAGTGGCATCCATCCGCCGGATGCTCGGTTCCTTCGGCATCGGCCCGGACCGAATTGACGCCCTCCTGTGCGACCACGCTGGCCTCACGGACCAGCTTGCGCGGGCCGTGCGCGCTCACAGCGGGACCGACCTGGGCCTGGCGGTACACGGCGTGGCCCAGGAGGGGAAGCCTACGGAGAACCTGGGGGAGGGTAAGACCTATCTTTCGGTGGCCGGCACGGATATCCACGCCAACCGGGCCTACAACTATGCCGGTCGGGGCCTTCCCGATCGCACCCGCGTGAGCCTCAACGCCCTCGACTTGCTACGCCATACCCTTGGAGAGTTGTAGAAGGGTGTACTTGGCCGGCATCCCCGTGAACCCGTATCCTGAAAGCTCGCGCTAGCTGAGGGGTGTACGTGATTCTCCTGATTGGCTACTCGCCCTCGTAAATCATGGTGTCGGGCCTGAAGGCGGCCCAGGAAAACCAGAACGGGGCTCCTCGGTGCAGTATTGGGCTGAGGCTCTTCCCCTTGAGGGGCCCCGACGTTGCTTGCCCCAGCAGGTTCCAGGCGCTGCCCGTTTCCTCGTCCACGATATCATCCCCAACCAGCCCGAATGTCAGCCTTCGGCCCTCCAGGTTGGGATCGAACACACCGGTGGACCCGACGTCTCTGCCTCGGGTGATGTCCGAGGTGTCAAGAGCCGAGGCAGTTCCTTTCTTGAAAAACACCACCAGGTCCCCGTCGGCCAGGCTGGAATGCACCACATGCTCCCGCTCCAGCACCGAAAAGGGCACCGCCAGGGCCTCGTCGTTCATGATGATGCCCACCACACGTGCCATGGTCGGCAGCCGGTCATCCCTTGGCCCATCGTACAGGAAGGGGACGGAGGTATCGTACCCCGAGTAAGGATTGTATGGGTAGTAGGTATTTCTACCTTCGACGCTTCCCGACAGGACCTTCCCCTCTGGGAACGCCTCCTTGAACTCCTTCCAGGAGACCATGCTCAGGGGAAGCAGTTCGAGTACCTTCCCGGCCATTTCGCCCGCTATCGCCTCTCCTCCGAACTCCTGCCACCATGACTCGGTCTGGCGGTCGAACATGATCAGGTTGCTGAATCGCAGGAGGCCCGACACCCCGAACTCCAGGACCTGCCCGTCCACCGTCCGCCTGTACACGAAGGCGGTGTTGCAGAGGGGTCAAAAGGTGATGACCACCGGGTCTCCCCCCACGGTATCGTTGACTAACTCGTGGTGCATCATGATCCGAACGGGGTAGGCCCGGGCGTCCCCGTTGATATTCACTACCTGGACCGGCTCCCTGTCCACCAGCAACTGGTCGGGCGCCTGGACGGACCGAAAAGCTGGTTTGGCTATGGCTCGGATGCCGTCCTTACCGGGTCCGCCGCTCAGGATCTCTGCATAAGGGACGGTCCGAAACCGGAAGTCGGTCTCCCAGAAAAAGTCCGAGAGCGCTGACTGTTTAATCTCCCTATTCGCCTGTTCCTCGCTGATGGCATTCACACCCCCGGCGGATACAAGGGGAATGTCGGAGCCCGTATCGGCACCAGGGTCGGTCGTGGTGAGGGCGTAGAGATCGGCGCGGCAATAGGCCCAGAAGATGGCGTGTCCTCCACCGCCACAGTCACAACGGTGGCGGTGGCCTCTGGCGTCGGACCCATGATGGGCGCCCCAGTAGGGCTGGGGGAGGGACCCGTTGGCGTCGCCGCCGCGGAGCAGGCAAGCGTCACCACCAGCACCAAAGCTATAAGGGGCGATCCCCTCCATAGCCGCATCTTGGCCCCCGCGGCACCGTCAACTTGTCGCACGTAAGACCACCGGCCGGGAGTTAGTCCTCAGTCGATTAGATGTCAGTTGGTCGGTAGAAGGTTCATCGAGGGCCCGGTGACAGACCATTCCGGGGCAGGATGTTCTCATGGCGGCCTAGCAGTTAGCCTCGGGCCGGCTCAAGGGCTTGGTGAGACTCAGCGCTGGCAGCGATGAGATCCCAGTCGCAGAGTATGGGTATTAGCCGTACCTCGCTCCAGATGGGCGCCTGGTCCGCGTAGTGGGGACTTCCGGGGTGGCCCGAGGCCCCAAGGGGAACGACCCAGGCCGAGTTGCTTCGGTCGGAGAGGTCGAAGACGTAGCGGGCCACTGACGCGCTCGTTACGAGGCACGGCTGGGCCATGGAGTAGGACGCCGCATGGGGGGTGTCACCATCGCCTCCCATGGGATACGAAGGGGGGTCCAGGATTTCCGCCAGGCGGGGAAAGGAGGGGGAGAGGGTGTGCCTGGGCTGCGTTCGGTGGACCCGACCCCAGCGCCAGGAATCCATGTCCTGTCCAAGCTCACGCCTCAGCCGGTCGACGGCGTTACCCAGGGCCCTGGCCATGGTGGAGTACCAGTCCGCCCCCTCGGACAGCAGCGACCGGTCGTCCTCTTGGACCATGGTGGGAAAGCGGCCGCGAAGTAGGGCCAGGTGTTGTGGTGCTCCCCGTCCCACTCCCTCCATGGCCTCCCCTGCCAGGGGACCTAGGGCGTGAGCCATAACTTCCCTCACCAGACTGTCCCTGAACGCGCTGTATATGGTCGGGGCGACCCAGTCTGGCTCCATACTTCCGTCCCAGGCCAGCAGCCGGTCCTTGGCCCTCGCCGACAGGTCATCCAGGGGATGCACCTTGGGCAAGAGCCCTACATATGATTTGGCAGGGATGGAAGTCCGGTCGGCGTGAATTGAGCCCATGTCCTCTGGAGTCGCGTTGTCCTCGCTAGTAAAGGCCAGAAGGCGGTCGGTGATCCTTCGGGCACGGTTCCCCAGGTTGTACTCCAGGGCTATGTAATGGGGGTAGTCCTGGTCGATTATCCGATTGTTGGCCGTGACGATGTAACCCGCACCTGGGTTTCGCGACCTGGGCATCTCCTCGAAGGGCACGACGCCCTGCCACTCGTGCTCTCCCGTCCAGCCGGGGACGGGGACCCAGGCGTTGGCCCGGGAGCGGACCGGTATCTGGCCCCGGGTCAGGTACCGGATATCCCCGTGGACGTCGGCGAAGACAAAGTTGTTCGCGGGGTCCATCCAGTCCCGCATGGACTCCTCAAGCTCCCCTGCCGACGTGGACCGCAGCATAGTTAGCAGCGAGTCCGCCCAGCTGTTTGGCCCGGCCGTGGCCGTGTACCGAAGGGCGATCCCGTAACCCTTGGCCGGGTCTCCGGCGATGATGGGGCCGTGGTGGGTGACGGTGACGTCCATCTCCACGGGGTCTTCCCCTCTTACTGTGATGGTCTCATGGTACACTTCCGCGCTCAGTACCTTGCCCTTGGACTCATAGAGGGTTGGGTCACCCTCTTGGAAACGCTCTATGAAGAGGTCCTGGTAATCGGCGTTGGCGTGCGTGACGCACCAGGCCACGTGGGAGTTGTGCCCGAAGTGGGGAAAGCCGGGAACGCCTGGGAAGGAGAGGCCGACCACGTCGAATTCGGGACAGGCCAGCTGGTTCTGGTAGTAGACGTTGGGGACCTCCAGCGCGCGGTGGGGGTCGCCCGCAACCAGGGGCTTCCCCGAGGCGGTGAGGCTTCCTGACACGGCCCAGCTGTTACTGCCCGCCTCTATCTCGCCAAGGTGGTTGAGGGCCTCGACCGACCTGCCCAGCTCTTCCAGGCCATCCTCCACCGGACCATCGTATGTAGCGCCAGAGGGAACGATCAAAAGCTGACCCGGCTCATAGCCTGGATATAGCCTGGCCGCCCGCTCCAGCCCCAGATGTTTGATCAGGCGGGCACGCCACAGCTTTGCCTCAAATACGCCCATGAGGATGTGCCGAACCTTGAAGACGGCCAGGCAGTCCCACGCCTGCCACGGATCCGGGGCGCCCCCTACTATCCTATACTCGACGGGAAGTTCCGGGGTTGACCCTATGAATGCGTTGACTCCGGCCGAGTAGGCGTCGAGCATCTCCCGGGTCTGGTCGTTGACGGCCAGGCAATCGGCCCGGGCGCTGGCCTCCAGCCGAAAGCGCCGCATCATCCGGTCCTGTTCTACGCCCTGCGGGCCGGCGAACTTGGCCCAGCGGCCGTAGGCTCTCAGGCGGTCGTAGTCCATGTGCCAGAGGCGGTCCTGGGCGGTGGCAAACCCCTGAGCGAAGAAAGCGTCCCACGTCGACTGGGCTCGCGCGTGAGGGATACCGTAGCTGTCTCGGTAAATCTCGGCGGCCCCCCCAAGTCCCTTCAGGTCGACAGGTCCCGATGTCTTGGGCAGTGCCGCTTTTAGCTCCGCGACGCCGATATCTACCTGTGTCATGATTTCCTCGCAGACTTATGGCAACTGCATTCTACAGTCCTTCCCTTCAGAAGTCCAAGCCAAGGCAATGTAGCGCCCTCTTGGCGACCGGAGGGCTCTGCTATACTAAAAGCCAGGAGCCTTGGAGGTCCCCGTTTGGCTTCATACCAGATCCTTGATCACACGGGCGAGATAGGCATTCTGGGACGCGGCGCTAACGCTGCCCAGGCATTCGAACAGGCCGCCACGGGGATGTTCTCCTTCATGGTGGACCTGGAGACTGTCGAAGGACGGCAAGAGTGGCGAGTAGAGGTTGAAGGGCCCGACCTGGAAGGTCTGCTGGTGGAATGGCTTAACGAGCTTATCTACCTGTTCGAGCTGGAAGGGATGGTGTCCCGAGATTTTCGCATCCACGAGATGGGCTCCACATTCCTGAAGGCCACCTGCTACGGTGAGGTACTGGATGTGGAGCGGCACCGTTTCAGCATCGCGCCCAAGGCCGCCACCTACCATATGCTTGAGGTGACGCCGGAGACCGCAAGGTCGGAATGTTGGGCCAAGGTGATTCTGGACATATAGGGCTGTTCGGTTGTATGGGTCATAGTGACCCCTGGGCTTGATACTACAGGCGAGAAGGAGGCCGGGCTGATGGAACCCCGCTGGGAGAAGGTCCTTAAGAGGATTGACGACCATCGCTGGGAGATCCCTGTGGAGTACAAGGAGGGGATGCTGGTCCCGGGCCTGGTTTACGCCGACGACAAGATGATGGAGAAGATCGCGGGTGACCAGGCCCTTGAGCAGGTAGCCAACGTGGCCTTCTTGCCTGGAATCGTACACGCTTCCCTGGGCATGCCCGACATTCATTGGGGGTACGGTTTTCCCGTGGGCGGCGTAGCGGCCACCAGGGTTGACCGTGGCGTGATATCCCCCGGGGGCGTGGGATTTGACATCAACTGTGGCGTCAGGTTGCTGCGCACCGACCTAACTGAGTCCGACGTGGCACCCCATATGGAGAGACTGGTGGATACCCTGTTTCACAACGTCCCCACCGGGGTGGGGTCAAAGGGCAGGGTACCCGTCAGAACGGACCGGGACCTAGATGAGGTCATGACCCGGGGAGCCTTGTGGGCGGTGGAAAAGGGCTTCGGCGACCCCGAGGACGCCGAGGCAACGGAGGAGGGTGGCGCCATTGCCGGTGCCGATCCGGGCGCGGTCAGCCAGAGGGCGAGGCAGCGAGGCATGCCCCAGTTGGGCACTCTCGGATCGGGGAATCACTTCCTGGAAGTGGAGGTGGTGGACCAGATATACGATGAAACCGTGGCCCATGTCCTGGGGATAGATATGGTGGGCCAGGTGACCGTGATGATGCACTGTGGCTCCAGGGGCTTCGGCCATCAGATCTGTACCGACTATCTGAAGGTGGTCGACGCGGCGTCCAGGGAGTACGAAATCGTGCTCCCCGACCGGCAGCTCGCCTCGGTCCCAGTCAACTCGCCGGAGGGCAGGAGTTACCTTGGGGCTATGCGCTGCGCCGCCAACTTCGCCTGGGCCAACCGCCAGTGCATTACGCACTGGACCCGGGAGTCCTTCCAACAGGTGCTGGGCAAGAGCTGGCGGGAGCTCGGGATCAGACAGGTGTACGACGTGTGCCACAACATCGCCAAGATAGAGCGGCATACGGTCAATGGCGCGGCCATGGAGCTGTGCGTTCATCGGAAAGGTGCGACCCGGTCCTTCCCCGCTGGAAGCCCAGAGATACCGATAAAATATAGGGAGGTGGGCCAGCCGGTGCTGGTCCCCGGGGACATGGGTCGCTACTCGTTCCTTGCCGTGGGTTCCGACATGGCCATGGAAGGGAGCTTCGGCTCCACCTGCCATGGCGCGGGTCGGGCTGAAAGCCGCGGTGGGGCCAAGCGGCTGATGAAGGGACGGGATATACGGGCGGAGCTGAGGGAGCAGGGCATCATAGTGAGGTCCCACGGGGGCTGGGCGTCCCTGGCCGAGGAGGCTCCCCTGGCCTACAAGGACGTCGCGGAGGTGGTGGATGTGTGCCACAAGGCGGGGCTCTGCAAG
This sequence comes from Dehalococcoidia bacterium, assembly GCA_965247295.1. Taxonomy (GTDB): domain Bacteria; phylum Chloroflexota; class Dehalococcoidia; order Lucifugimonadales; family JAGWBF01; genus CBDFGQ01. Next base: position 311,826 of record CBDFGQ010000006.1, on the reverse strand, counting down.
GTGGTGGCCCGCGTGAGACCCCTGGGGGTGATCAAGGGATAAGGGCGGGACGTGCTTCGGAGCGGTCCCCTATTGGATCCTGGCCGCCAGGGCCCGCAACGAGCCATCTTCCTGGCGATGGAACCCTACCAGCACTGAAAGGCCCACTTGGTTGATGCCCAACTGGATGTTGGCATCCTGGTCCACGGTAATGAGCTGTTCTGCGCCCCTCACCTTCCACTGCTGGGCGGGAGTATCGCCCGTACCCACGACGCCTATTTGCTCTATCAGCCCGCTGAGCCCTTCGGTAATTTGGGTGGCCAGGATAGCACCGTCATCCTGCACAGCTCCCTCCACGAAGACCCTTAGGCCCACGTCGGGAGTCCCTCCCACGTTGATTTCGGTAAGCCCGTCGACCTGAACCGCCACGTCTCCAACGGTCCATAGGTTGCCCGACATGTCATTAATGGGGCCCACTAGGGCTACCGGTTTTTTCACCGCTATCGGCGCGGTGTCCTGGAGGAACTGGAAGAGCTCCGCTTCCGAGGACAGGATCACGGTAGTGTTGGTGGAAAGGAACTTCTTGTAGGCCTCCAGGCTTCTCTGAAACGCGAAGAACTCGGGGTCCTGCTCCAGGGCCCGGGCGAAGATCTCGATGGCCTTGCCCTCGCCCTCGCCCCTCGTGAGATTGGCCGTTCTTCCGGCCTCGGCCAGGATGATGGCTTTGTCCTTATCCACGGAGGCCCTGATCTTGGCTTCCTCCTCCGCTCCCTCGGCACGGAACTCTTTGGCGATGCGGTCGCGTTCCGCCCGCATCCTGTTGAAGATGTTCTGTTGTGCATCCTCGGGGAACTCCGCCCGCTTTATCCTCACGTCCACTATCTCAACCCCAAAATCTTCCCCATCCGGCCCCACTTGTTCGTTGGCGGCGGCGAGCACCTTATTCAATATCTCTTGCCGGGTGTCAGTGCCGACGACAATGCTAACTCCTTCCGCATTCACTTCCTTTTTGGCGCCTATTATCTCTTCCCTTTTCCTTCTGGCTACTTCTTCTTTGAGGTTCGAGGTGACTACACTCCCGATTCGCTCCTCGGCTGCTAACTGGGTCCTCAGCTTTTCTCGAAACTTCTTCACGTCCGTTATTTGATAGCGGGTGTAGGAATCGATGATCAGGTTGAACTTTTCGACATCGTTCAACCTTGCCGGTGGCGTATCTATCCTGAGGACCCGCTTGTCGAACCTCTCCACGGTGTCTATGAAAGGGGCTTTTACCTTTATTCCTGGATTGGTGTTAACCGCCTTGATCTCACCGAACCGGGTGACGACCGCCAGCTGGGTCTCGTCCAGAGTGTACAGTGTCTGGGGTCCGAAGATCCCCAGCAGGATTACTACCAGTATGATGATTATTGGCGTCTTCATGATGGGCCTTTTAATTCGGCGTGTCTTCTGCCGCCCGTCACCTGAAACCTACTGGCTTCCAGCGGATGTTTGGGGAGCGGCGGTAGATACTCCAGGTACGGGTACTATCTGTCCCCCTGCATTAAGGATGATGGCTCCCTCGGTGTCTGGCGAGACCACGAACTTGGTGACCCCGGGCAGTATCTCTTCCATGGCTTCCAGGAAGATCCGCTGGCGGGTGACGTCTCGGGATTTTTCATATTCCCGGAGGATGGAGAGGAATCGCCCCGCCTCACCCTCGGCCTTGGCGATGCGCTCCCGCTTGAAAGCCTCGGCCGCCTGGATGACCTTCTCCGCTTCACCGCGGGCCCTCGGGATGAGGTCCCGTTGGTAGGCCTGGGCCTGGTTTATGAGGGTCTCTTTGTCCTGCCTGGCGCGGTTCACGTCCTCGAAGGCGTCGCGCACCTCCTCGGGTGCTTTCACCTCCTGAAGCAACACTGCCGTTATCTCTATCCCCGCGCCGTAGCTATCGAGTATATCCTGAAGCAGAACCTTTGTATCCTCCTGGACCTCAGTCTTGTTCTCGGTGAGAACGTCGTCGATGGTCCTCTGCCCCACCACCAGGCGCAGGGCCGCCTCGGTGGCGTCCTTGAGGGTCCTGCCTTCGGGCCTCCCTTCCGCGATATCGCGAGTTCCAGGCGGGATACGCTCCCCAGGGTCGGCTACCTTGAAGAGAAACCCCTCCAGGTCTTTTATGCGGTACTGGACCACCAGCGGGACATCCACGACGTTGAGGTCTCCAGCGATCATCTGGGCCTCCTCCAAGAGGACCTGTGAGGACACACCAACCGCCTCGCTGAACCCCAGCTCCATGCTGCGGATCTCCCTGATGGACTCCACGTTTCTGGTGCCGATGGGGGCCGGCCAATACCACTGGAGACCTGCGTTTTCTTCGGTAATCTTGCAACACTTTCCGAAGGTCCGTATCGCGGCCTGCTCACCAGGGCCAACGGTGTAAACCCCCGTCGCCAGCCAGAGGATCAGGGCAAGGCCCAGCACGCCGAAGGTTACATAGGTAGCGAGCCCTCGCCCTCCAAACCTAGGCCCGCCGATGCCGCTGAGGACAGCGCGTATCCTCCTGAGGAACTCCTCAAGATCTATCTCGGGCTCTCGTCTGGGCGGCTGGTACAAGCTGCTTTCCTTACCTTACCTTGGTGACTGCCTGATTACCTTGGTGACTGCCTGATTACCTTGGTGACTGCCTGATTACCTTGGTGACTGCCTGATTACCTTGGTGACTGCCTGATTACCTTGGTGACTGCCTGATTACCTTGGTGACTGCCTGATTACCTTGGTGACTGCCTGATTACCTTGGTGACTGCCTGATTACCTTGGTGACTGCCTGATTACCTTGGTGACTGCCTGATTACCTTGGTGACTGCCTGATTACCTTGGTGACTGCCTGATTACCTTGGTGACTGCCTGATTACCTTGGTGACTGCCTGATTACCTTGGTGACTGCCTGATTACCTTGGTGACTGCCTGATTACCTTGGTGACTGCCTGATTACCTTGGTGACTGCCTGATTACCTTGGTGACTGCCTGATTTGTTTAGCGCCCCTAGCTATTATGTTCAGGGGCCTTCGCCGTACACCGAATTTTACCATGAACAGCATACGCTATTATACAGCTAAACACACCCATTGGGGGCAAATTGGCCGGCGCCCCCGTCAGTTTGGACTGTGGCGACGACTACGGTGGTACGACGGTGGGATATAATAGGTTGGGACCCAGTTTGCCGTGGAGAGTTGAGATGAGGGAGGTCTTCCGATGACCTTGAGTGGAGTCTCTATAAAGCCCGGCCAGGGAATGACCCGCCTGCAGTTCAGCTGTACCCACCAGAGCGGCCTGCTTTACGTCGTCCCGGCGGAGAAAAGCTGGGTCTGCTCCCAGGAAGATATGCCGGCCCACTCCCTCGCCGGGTTCCTTAAGGAGCTGGTGGACCTTAACGACGCCAGGGTCAAGGAGCTGATGCAAAGGTGGGGGATTTACTTCCGTCAGCTACCCTTGGATGCCGAAGGTGAGGGGGGCGAGTAGCATCCGTGCGGTGGCACTGGCACCTCTGCGGCAGCGCGACTAGCAGAGGCGCCTACAGGAGAGGGGTCTCTCAGTTCCCCGCTTCCCCCTTTACCGCTCTTTGGGTCCCTTCTCCGCCCTCGGTAGGGCTTGGGTCCTGACTACTTGCCATGGTAGGGGCTGGCTGAGGTATGGGGATGGTCACGGGTGGGATTGTTGGAGAGGGTTCCGGTTCGGGCTTCACAGCTTCCTGAGGAGCGGGCCCGTCAAACAGGCGCTTAAGCTCCTCCCCTTCCACGGACTCGTGTTCAACGAGATGCTGGGCCACTTCGATGAGCTTGGCCTTGTTGGCGACGATGATGTCCTGGGCCCGGGTATAGGCATGGCGTATGAATGCCTGGACCTCTTGGTCTATCTCGTCGGCGACCCTATCGCTGTAATCCCTCTCTTCGTGTATTTCTCTGCCCAGGAAGATCAACTCCTCTCTTCGGCCGAAGGTCCTGGGACCCATGGTCTCGCTCATGCCATACTGTTTCACCATACGGAGGGCGATCTTTGTGGCGTTCTCCAGGTCGTTGCTTGCGCCGGTGGTTACCTCGTCGAACATGAGCTGCTCGGATATGCGCCCGCCCAGGGCAGTTGCAAGCATGTCATCGAACTGGTTCTTGGTCAGCAGATACCGGTCCTCCTCGGGCAGGAGCCTGGTGTACCCCCCCATCGTGCCCCGAGCGACGATGGAGATCTTGTGCACCTTGTCAGCGTGAGGGAGCTTCCAGGCCACCAGGGCGTGGCCAGCCTCGTGGTAGGCTGTCATCTGCTTTTCCTTGGAGCTGATGACACGGCCCTTGCGCTCCGGGCCGGCAATCACCCTGTCAATGGACTCCTCAAACTCGACCATGCCGATGACTTTCTGGCCCGTTCGAGCCGCCAGCAGGGCAGCCTCGTTCACTAAGTTTGCCAGGTCGGCGCCGCTGAACCCGGGCGTCTGTTTGGCCAGGGTGTCCAGGCTGACGCTGGGGGCCAGGGGCTTCCCACTGGAGTGCACCTTCAGTATGGCCACCCGGCCGTTGATGTCGGGCAGGTCAAGGACCACGCGGCGATCAAAGCGGCCGGGTCGGAGCAGGGCCGGGTCCAGAATGTCCGGCCGGTTAGTGGCGGCCAGGATAATGACATTTGTGTTGGTGTCGAAGCCGTCCATCTCCACCAGAATCTGGTTTAGTGTCTGCTCACGCTCGTCGTGTCCCCCGCCAACCCCCGCCCCACGGTGTCGGCCCACCGCGTCTATCTCGTCCACGAACACGATACAGGGCGCGTTTCGCTTGGCCTGATCGAACAGGTCTCGCACCCGGGCCGCGCCCACTCCCACGAACATCTCCACGAACTCGCTGCCGCTTATGGAGAAGAAGGGCACCGCCGCCTCACCTGCCACGGCACGGGCCATGAGGGTCTTGCCCGTGCCCGGCTGACCGACCAGGAGCACGCCCTTGGGAATCCGCGCACCCAGGGACAGGAATCGCTCGGGGTATTTCAGGAACTCCACGACCTCCTGGAGTTCCGTTTTGGCCTCTTCCACGCCCGCCACATCTGAGAAGGTGACTGTTGGCCTGTTGACCATGAAGAGGCGGGCTCGACTCCTGCCGAAGCTCATGGTCTGACTGTTGCTGCCCTGGGCCTGGCGCATCATGAAGAGAATAAGGGCACCGAAGAATATCAGGGGCAAGAAGTTGATAAGAATTCCAAAGATGCTGCCAAGTCCACCACCGCCCTTGAACTTCACATTGACCCCGTTGGGTCCGGTCTCCACCCCCTTTTTCTGAAGGACGTCGAGGACATCGGTGTTCTTCCCTATCCGACTGGTGAACTTCTCGCCGCCCCTGAAAACCGTGAGCTTTTCACCCTGTATTTCTATCGTTTGGACCTGGCCCTCTTCGGCCCAGTCGACTATCTCGGAAAACGACCTCTCCTCAGTACCGCCAAGGCTCCCCAGCATGGTGAAGAAGATAGCTATCACCGCTACGATTATCAGCAGATATATGAAGCTATTCCTCATCCACCTACTGTTCCCCATCGTTGCCTCTGTGCCCCTCCCCAGGAGATCTCACCACTAGGCTACACATCATTCTACAATATTAAGCTAGATTTGGCTTAAAAGTAAAGGTACATTAGGTGCGGGGTGCGTCGAGGCCCGAGGGTCAGTCTCGGTCCGCGCCTCTCTGATCCATTCGAGGCCCTCCGAAGCCGACACATTCCACACCATTGCAAAATGAAGAACACCGCCGCAATAATAATTTACAAATCGGCGACACCAGCGTAATATGCCCCTTGTATAGATTGGTCCAAGTTGAACCCACTCCTACTTTAGGAAGGGATGGTAGTAGCTAGCGATGGACACTGGAAATACGGCTTGGGTACTGACCGCATCGGCCATGGTGCTATTTATGACCCCTGGCCTTGCGATGTTTTACGGGGGCCTGGTCCGCACGAAGAACGCCGCCGCGACGATAATGCATAGCTTCATGACCATCGGCCTGGTCGGGGTGGCCTGGGTCCTTTGGGGGTACAGCCTGGCCTTTGGGCCCGATGTGGGAGGGTTCATCGGCAACTTGGAGTGGGCTTTCCTCAACGGTGTCAGCGCCACCGAGGCAGTGCCCTTCCTGGAGGGCAGCACCATATCCCATCAGACCTTCATGGTGTTCCAGGGGATGTTCGCCATCATTACCCCCGCCCTGGTAACCGGGGCGTTCGCCGAGCGCATGAAATTCAGCGCCTTTGTCCTCTTCATACTCCTGTGGGTGACGATAGTCTATGCGCCGCTGGCCCACTGGGTATGGGCCGACGGAGGATGGCTGAATGACCTGGGCCCTGGGGAGGGCTTCCTGGACTTCGCGGGAGGCAGCGTGGTACATATCAACTCGGGGTTTGCCGCCCTGGCCGCCGCCCTGATAATTGGAAGGAGGCTGGGCCTCAACGGCGCGGCCATGGCCCCTCACAACGTGCCGCTAATCGTCCTGGGGGCTGGTATGCTCTGGTTCGGCTGGTTCGGCTTCAACGCCGGAAGCGCCCTTGCCGCCGACGGGACCGCCACCAACGCCTTCGTAGTCACCAACACCTCCGCCGCGATGGGCATGGTGGCCTGGGTAACGATGTCGTGGGTCTTCGGCAAGAAGCCCAGCATCGTAGGCGCGGCCACGGGTGCCATCGCGGGCCTGGCGGCCATTACACCGGCTTCCGGCTTCGTCGGGCCTATGCCCGCGGTGATCATCGGCGCGGTGGCCGGCGTCATCTGTTACGGTGCAGTGACCTTGTTAAACAAACTGCGAGCCGATGACGCTCTGGACGTTTGGGGCGTTCACGGGGTAGGGAGCACGTGGGGCATCCTGGCCACCGGCCTCTTCGTGGGAGTGGGATTCGGGACGTTGGGCGAGCTTGCCGGCGTCGGCCGTGGCGAACAGATCCTCTACCAGCTCGTTGGCATCGGGGCCAGCATGGCCTGGGCCTTTGTAACCACGGCATTGATCCTGCTGGCCTTAAAGTACACCATCGGAATACGGGTGCAGGACGATGAGGAGGAAATCGGACTGGACATCTCCCAGCATGCTGAGGAAGCCTACGGCGCAGGCGCGGGCACCGAGCTGTAATAACCCGCTGCCTAGCCTAGCTGATGCTGCATCGGCTGGGTTGTTCGAAATATTCTGATAAATGGGTAGGCGAAAAGCAGAAAAAATGCCCTATCGCCACGAATTTTATTTGTACTTGGATGCCAAGTGGGGCTCACTACCCTGACATAAGGACGTGGGGAATGACGTAGGGGCCTTTATATCCCCCGAACCATCTGGGACAAACGTTCCTTAGCTTCCGCCCAGATCAAGTATTCCCGCGAGGACCTCATCGATATCCGTCCGGGACGTCAGCCGGACGACGTTACCCTCCACGCTGACCTCCGTACCTTCTAGGAGCCCCGAGGCCTCGCCACTCTCCTCGGCATCGGCCTCCCTTATAGCACGAAGCGCTGCCTCGGCCGTCGCTGGGCTGTCGAACCTCAGGACACCGTTGATGATGCCATCGGTGCCCTCTACTGTGGTGCTCATGGCAAATCCGGTGCATCCCTCCTGATGGCCCACGAATGTGCTACAGTCTCTGGCCACCAGCATGGCAAAGCCCGGAAGGGTGCTATCTACCAGCTGCTCGATCGTGGGGTCCGCGAGTAAACCGTCTTTGACGCCCTGCGCCGTGTCCAACACAGCCCTGAGTACCTCTGAGCTGGGGTTGTCTGCCGACAGGCTTACGGCCAGGGCGGCGGTCCTGTCATCCAGCAGGCTGGTGGCCAGACCAAGGGTGAAGAAGGGGGTACTAACCTCTACCTTCCATACTTCAAATGGGCCGTGAGTTTCAGACTCGACCCCCGCCCCCAGAGCCTTCAGTGAGCTGATGAGCTCTTCCATGTCCAGCGGGCCCCGTAGTATCGCCACCACGCCTGGGCCCTGGGTGGCGATCACCGCCAGTTCCAGCTGGCGTTGGAGGGGACCGGCAAGCGGCCCGAGGATGGCCAGCCCCCCTTGCTCCTCAAAGGCGGACCGCAACGTAGGGTCGTCTAGCAACGACCTGATGTCAAGGAATATGGCTGTGTCGTACTCCTGGGGGACTACTGCCAGCAATTCTTTCGCCGCCCGGTGGGCCGCCGTTTCCCCCGCAACCGCACTCTCCGGACCGGCCCCGGTGGGGGTGGCAGCCTGGGGTGTCGGGGTTGGGATTGGCGTAGGGGTAGGTGTGGGCGTGGGCGAGGACGTCGGAGTGGGGGTGGCCGTGGGGGCAACCTCTGTACATCCGAGTATGACCACCAGAGACGAGAGAACAGCGAGCAAGATGACGGGGACCATGGGCGGCCGGAAGCGCCTTCCCCTTTGAATCTTGTGTCCAGGGTCCCCGCGACCGCGCATATTTACGTCCCCCGAGGGCAGGCTCTCCGTGATACAGTATATGCGCCCGCCTTCTCATATATCCACCTACTCCAGCCGGACCTGGACCATCGGCCTCCCTGGAAGCTGGGTTCATGGTGCTGGGGCTCAGCACAGGGCCATGAGCCTGGGCACAGGACAGGGGTCCGTTATTTCAGGAACGTGACGGTGCTATATCTGCTAGGTTAGGATAAAAGCTATGGATACGGTTGTGACCGCATTCTCCGTCACTGAGTTGATGTAATTCTGAACTGGGACAAGGAACAAGCAAGACGGCATCACCGCCGCGATGATGCTTGGTGCGATTCCAGGTACACGCCCGATAAAGCTGGCGAGTATACTGACATCGCCCACAATCCTTCGCCTGTGGTAGCCGACGCCGTACGGTCCGCACTAGGCAACGGGGTTACATTGTCATAAGCTTGTAGACTCTGATGCTTGCGATGAACGGATTGCCTCGGGCAATTTTTTCAGCCGCGTCCAGGTTATCCGCCTGGATGATGGTGTAGCCGGTGATCGAATCCTTGGCCAAAGGGAGGATCCGGGTACCGTCGTGCGAAATTTCCCGTCCGGCGACGAAGTGTCCCCCCTTCTCAACGACCTTGTCCGCAATCGATTCAAACCATTTGCCCCAGGCCGCCATGATTTCCGGGGTGGGTTTTTCAAAACCAAAAGACAGCAAAACGAATTTCTTCATTTTTCTCTCCTGGAAATGAATTTGGATTCTGCCACGGGCAGCTAGTAAACCGGAATCCCCATACCAAGCTGCCTGGGCCCAAGCGCCTGACCATCTTCGATGAGGGCCATCGCAGTATTACCCAGCAATGCGGTCAACATTCCCATCAAACTCCACAAAACCATCCGGCGGCGGCAACTGGTGTTCTATGAGCAGCCGACGTAACTTTCACTACGTTTGCCCCCCCTTCGAACCCCTCCAGGCACGCACTGACCCTTCGGTTACCTCTCTTCACCGGATTCGCTACGCTGGAGCTGGATAGAGCCCGGTGATACGCTCCAACACTTGCCGGAATACCTACCGGGACACTGCCACCTCGGCAAGCTGAAACACCGGACCAGGCCGACGTGCAGCGACAGGCGTCCGTTAGTGAGAGTCCGTCCACAGCTCCAGCTGTCCCGTGGGCTTGCTGACCTCCTTTAGGAAGCGGCCCAACTCGTCCATGGTGGAGAATCTCCTGTCCACCCTGGTGCCGATGAAGGGGGTGGGGTCCCGCGCCCCCTCCCAGAGGACCACGACATCCTTTGTTGAGGCGGCCGCATGCTCTATCTCCGATTGCACCCCGCCGGCGATGAGGGGGCTGCCGTCGGTGTCCTTGGGGAAATAGGCTACAATCATCTCGGCTTGGTCGATTAGCTTGAAGTCGCGGGCTACTATCTGCCCATCGATGTAGGGGAGGGCGTCCTCTATCTCCTTCAGGCTTAACCGGAGCGGCTCTCCCCTGACCTCGCAGGTGAGGTCGCGTGCGCCCGCATCTTCTGCTATCTGACTGAGCATCATCCGACGCAGGCCCTTTTCGCTAATCATAAGGGGGTCGAAGGCGGTAAGGCAGGACATGACGAGTTTACGGAACTGTCCAACCTGTTCCCACACCTCAGGCTTGCCCTGGGCATCGCTGATGGGGTAGCTGATGTAGGCCCTCTTTCGCCATCCCTCGAATATCAACCTGTAGCCCACCTCCAGGGGATGGGATGTGATCCCCGGATCGAGCCATACCCCCAGGACATAGTGGGGCACCTTCAGCACCGACGCGAGCATCTCCGACGCCAGTATCTCCTCCTCCCGCCAGACCAGAAGGTCCTGAAGGCTGTAGGTCGTGTCGGTGGGGAGCATGCTGTCCACTTTGAGGCGGTCAAGGCGCAGCTTTATGGCCTCCACGTCGTCCACCAGGGTTATTATCATGTCCGGGCTGAAACCCTCCAGCTCGGACAGCTCAAAGGCCCGGAATAGCTGGTTGTTCCACCGGAATACCCCGTGAGAATTGACGAACACGTTCTCCATGCTGGAGCACTCGTTGGTAATCCGGGTGAATGCCAGGCGCCTCAGGACCGCTAGCTGGGCCAGGGGAAGGTCGAGGATCTTTCCCTCCCGGATCGGCGGGTTGCCCGCTTTCAGGCTCTCCTCGTACATCAGGTCGCCCACGTTGAAAACCCCGTCGACGGTCTTTCCTCGTGAGGCGCAGAGGTCCCGCAGCTCCCGCAGGTGGTGCCCCTTGTTCATCCCCGTCTGTCCCATGAAAAGGACCCGCATCCGCCTACACCCTGTCTTAGCCGTAGCAGCGGCTAGTTATCTCGCGGGGTTCTACGCCATCCCTCGAACCGCCCCCACCACCTGATCCACCTCCTCCTCGGTGTTGAAGAAGTGGAGGGAGACCCGGATGCAGGAGGGGAAGCTCACCGGTCGGGCGACTATGTGGCGCACGTCCCAGAGCCGGGACACCGCCTCTTTGGGGTCTACCCCGTCAACGGTGAAAGAGACCAGGCCAGAGGAGCTCCCGTCCTTCAGCGGCGACAGCACTCGGACGCCCGGCGTCTCGCGCAGGGCGCCCTTCAGAGTCGACGCCAGCGCCAGGTTTCGCGCCTCGATCTCGTGGACTCCGATCTCCTGGATGAACCCGATGGCCTCCAACATACCGGCCCGAAGGGCGTAGCTGGAGGAACTTAGGGTAAATTTGTCGATGGAGTCGGTGTTTTCCTCGAACCGAAAGGGGTCGTCGTGGGAAACGACGGCCCGGCCGGCCACGTGTACCGGCTGCACCTGGGGGATCAGGTCTTTGCGCATGTACAAGGCGCCGGCCCCCTCGGACCCCATGAGCCACTTCTGACCGGGGATGGAGTAGAAATCGCAGCCTATGTCCGACATGTCCAGTGGGATCTGTCCCGCCGTCTGGGCGCCGTCGAGGAGGAGCAGAGCGCCCCGCTCTCTGGTGAGCCTGCTTATGGCCTTCACCGGCATCCGCAGTCCGCAGGAGTACTGGATGTGGCTCAGGAAGACCAGCCTCGTGCGCTCCGTGAGGGCCGCTTCTATCTTGCCGAGGATGGACTCCTCTGCCTCGTCGGTATCTATGGGGAGCACCTTTACATCCACGCCGTGCCGTCTCCCCTGGTAGTAGCTGGGCACCAGCACGGAGCTGTGTTCCAGGCTGCAGGTAATTATCTCGTCGCCGGTGTGCCAGGGCAGGCCGTTTACGACGAAGTTGAGCCCCTGGGTAGTGTTCTCCGTGAGACAGACCTCTTCCGGCGAGGCGTTGATGAGCTGGGCTACCGCGTTTCGCGCCTTGGTTTGAATCTCTCGCCCGCTCTCGTAGACGTCGGGGCTGGTGGGGCCCTGCTCCATCTCGTAGTCCAGGCGGTCCACGATGGCCTTGGTGACCGTGACGGGTGAGGGCCCCGACCACCCGGTATTCACGTACACTATCCTCTGGCAGACTGGGATCTGATCCCTCAGGCGGGCTACGTCCATGCTGTGCCACCTCTCCGCGTCGCCAGATGGCGGCAATATAGGGCCGTCGTTGACATCACCGGTAGGCCGGGCCCTCAAGGCCGCGTAGCTATTAGTTGCGGACGAACTTCACCACCCGCCTGCTCTTGGGGGTCCAATCTCCCGGCTGTACCACGTAAATGTCGCGGTGGGAGTCCACCCAGATTCCGTGGCAGGAGCGGTGGATCTCGGAGCCCCACTGGGCCTGCCGTTCACCATCCAGGTTCAGGATGCTGATGAACCCTCCGTTATGCTCGGGGACGTAGACTGTATCCTCATCGTCCACGTAGAACAGCGCGGGACCGATCATGGAGGTTGGCCAGGTAGTGATGTGCTCACCTTCCTGGGTAAATACCTGGACGCGGTCGTTCTCCCTGTCCGCCACCAGGACACGGCCCTGCCGGTCTATCCAGATTCCATGGGGAAGGTGAAACTGTCCCGGCCCGTTTCCAGGTTCACCCCACGAGAGGATGTGCTTGCCTTCCGGGGAGAACCGATGGATACGGCTATTGGCGTAGCCGTCGGCGATGAAGATTTCACCGGAGGGGGATACGTCTATGCCGGCGGGCAGATTGAAGGGGTCGCCACCATGGGTTACGTTCTTATAAGCGTTGGAACCGAAGTCCGACGGGTCCACTCCCGTGTCTGAGCGGTAGTCCTTGGCACCTATGGCCATGAGGAGCTCCCCCTGGGTCGTGAACTTCATTACCTGCCCGTGGTCGCGGTCTACCAGCCAGACGTTATCGTAATCGTCTATGGAGATGGCGTGGGCCATGGCGATCACGCCTCCTCCCCACGAATTGAGGTAGCTGCCATCACGGTCAAATACTATGACCGGGTGATCGGGCGCCCTGTTGAAGGCGTAGACCCGGTCCTGGGAGTCCACGGCAACCGCGGCAGTCGGCATGTCCCAGCCCTCTGGGACATGCGCCCAGTCCTCGTTCATTTCATAGGTATACTTGCCGCTCCCCACAGTGGTGCTTGTCATGCTTCCCCCCCTTTCAACCTTAAGCTGATTCAAGGCTGTTTTCGGTGGTTCGGTGCCGTCGTTCGGTGTAGTATATCACAGGGATAAAGGTAGGCGGCCGGTCTTGGTTAATCCCTCGAACGGGGTAGCGATACGGTGGGTGGGCAGCCTGGCCTCGAAACGTATAGACGGATTTAGTACTGAATTATGCCAGTTGGTTTGGTATCGGCATCAGCGTCAGATTAATAGCGCGCCATAAATCATACTCTTGGCACAATTGCGTGATAGGAAGCCATCTTATGGTCCCTCCGCCAGGTTGACACGGGCAAGGCGCTGACGGTATAATCTAACGCGCGAACGATTATGTCCTTAAAACAGGTGCAGTGTCCCGTGCGACGCGGGATGCGCAGCCGCCAGGACCTCGATAAATAATCTGGGTGGTGGGTCCGGGCCGCCGGCACGGGCAGACAACCCAACTGTAGCAGGAGATACTCCTATGAATCAGGAAGAACTAGCCCAGAAATTGAAGCGCTGGGGTATACGCCTTACTCCCCAACGGCTGGCCATTGCTGAAGTGGTAATCAGGTCCAACGATCACCCTTCGGTGCAACAGATCTATGAGCGGGTCAGCGAGAGGTTTCCCTACATCACTCTGGCCACCGTCTACTCAACCCTGTCCGTGTTGCAGAAACAGGGCCTGGTACAGGAGTTACCATTTCAGAAACTGTCCAGGTACGACGCTAACCTGTCTCCCCACGCCAACCTGGTGTGCGTATCTTGCGGCACCGTCGTGGATTCGGATATAGGAATGGACAAGATCACCCTGCTGAAAGAGGAGCTGACCAATCACGCCGACTTCGAGATCGCTTCCCAGAGGGTGGACTTTTACGGCTGGTGCCCCAGCTGTGCCAAAGAGCCACGCGACGATGGTGCCGTTGGAAGCCCCACACCCATAGCGACAGCCGGAGGGTAGTGCCTAAGCTATTCGGTGCCCTACTCCAGCTCCCGTAGCACGTCGCTGTCTGAGACCTCTTCCCAGGACTTAAGGAAGGCCGCGGTCCCCATTCGTAACCTCAGACTGGACAGATGCGTTTTCGCCTGGCTGACCAGCGGCAGATCGTGTACTTTAGCTATCTCGAAGGTGTGGGCCACGTACCAGACGGCGTGGGCATAATTGCCCCTTTGATCGGCCAGTAGACCCAGTTGGCCCCAGGTAATGGCCGCGGTCACCTCGTCGTCCAACCGCAGTAGTACCTCCAGGGCCTTCTGATACCATCCCTCCGCATCCGCATGCTGCCGCTGGCCATGGGCCGCCACCCCCAGCTGATGGTAGCTGTTGGCCACACCACCTTCGTCCGCGAGGTTGTCGTAGGCATCCCGGGCCTGTCGGAACCAGTCCTCGGCCTGTCCGTATTCATAGAGGCGCAGGGCTATCATCCCAAGCTCATAACAATCGCTGGCTCCAGCCGCCTCATCGTTGATCTCTTCATAGACCAGCAGGGCCCTCTGGTACCATCCCGTGGCCTCCTCGTAGTCGTAACGCCCCTGGCACAGGAGACCCAGGCGGTGGTAGACGGAGGCCCCGCTGGCCTGGTCGCCACTCTGCTCGTAGCCCTGTCGTGCCCTGTCATACCACTGAAACGCCGCGTCGAACTCGCCTCGTGCCTCGGCTACGGACCCCAGATGGTAGGATTCATTTGCCGCCTCGGCCTGGTCCTCCAGGCGCTCCCTTATCTCGAGGGCCGTCCGGTACCGGGCCTCAGCCTCCTCGTAGTTGCCCCGGGCCTGGGATATGGACCCGAGCCGGTGGTAATTATCGGCGGCCTCGGCCTCGGCCTCGCTGCCAAGGGATTTGGTGATCTCCAGGGACTTGTGGTACAGCTCCTCGGCTTGCGGGTACTGGGCCTTACCCTGGGCGATCTGCCCCATCTGGTGGTAGACCGACGCTATCAGTGCCGGGTCGCGCCGTTCGCCAGTAGACTCCAGGTAACTCAGGAGTTCCTGACAGATGCCCTCGGCCCCGTCCAGCTCCAGGCGCCCGATGGCGTCGTTGACCTCGGAGCCCTGGATGTACAGCCACAGTTCGACGGCCCCCTTTTGGACGGCTTCCTCTGCCCGATGCCCTATACGAGATAGGAGGCGCTGCCGAAGCCGCCGGAGCTCGGGCAGCCGCTCCTGCATCTTGTAGACCTGTCCCAGGGGCTGGAGAACCAGCTGGGTGCGCTCCCACTGGCCGCCCTGCTCGGCCAGGTCCAGGGCCCGAAGGAGGTTGGCCTCCTCGGCCAACACCCCGGTGACCGTTGACTCGGCGCTCTCCGAGGTCAGGTTTTCCATGAAATAGTCCCCCAGGTCGGCGTAGACGCGTACGAACTCCTCCTCCAACGGGCCCACCCGGGAGGCCGTAAGGCGACTCGGCAGCTCCTGAGCCAGGTACCGGGACACTCGGGCCGGGATCACGTACACGCTTGGAGAGATGGAGTCAAGAATACCGCAGTCGCGTGCCTCTCTCAGGAGGGTCCGGCAGCTACCCCACCCCATCTCCTCTCCCATGATCGACTTGTAGACCTCCCCCTGGGTTATAAAGGTCAACACGTCAAGGAGGACCCGCTGGCGGAAGAGGGAGAGGACCGGCAAACGTGCAGTGGTGCGCGGCGAAAGCAACGAGAACGAGCACCTGAGCGCCGTCTCTCCGGCCTCATCCTTCGAGGCACCCTCTGGGTTGGCCTGCGCCAGGGCGCTCAGCACCCGGCCGGGGGTGTTTCCCTTGAGGTGTGGAAGGACCACTCGCATGGACATGGAGTTGCCCTCCAGGCCTCCGAGCAGGCTAGAGTAGTCAGGCTCCCAGTCGCTCCGATCTTCGACGGCCCCATCCAGGATCAGCTCCGCCAGGCAACGGGTGTCGGCGTCGCTGAGTCCATGCAGCTCCATTCGCACGTGGTCTGCCTCGCACCTGTCAAGCCAGCCTTCCTCCGAGGTGGTGATTATCACCCTGGTGGGTCCATCGCCCAGGTCACGCAAAAAGTCGAGCAGTTCCCCTATCTCATCATTATCGAGATAGTGGAACACCTGGTCGAAGCCGTCCCAGATTAGAAGGGAGGGGCCACGATTCAGATAATCCAGGGCCCACTGGCGCTGCTGCTCCAGGGAGAGACGGGCGAAGTGTATCCCGCGCAACGTCGTCCCCATCTCATGCAAGACGCGACAGAGGCCCGCACCGTACTCATAAGAGGTGAAGAGGATAGCGCCCTTCGGTACCCGCCCCGTACCCTCCCCGTCAACGGGGTCTGGCGAGAGGTTGGGGTCCGCGGCGTCCCGGTCCGGTGGTCTGCCGTCGAGTAGCCGGCGACCGAAGCCGCACGCCAGCTCCGTCTTGCCGACGCCGGCGGCCCCGGTGAGGACGACGATGGGGGCCTCTTGCAGGGCGTGCTCGAGCCGGACCATCTCAGCTTCGCGGCCCACGAGGCGGTACTTGCCCTCGGGCGGAAGGTCCACCGTGCCCCAGGTACCCTCGATACTATCACCGGGCCAAATCGTAGTCATATTGCACCGATAGACATCCGCCGCGTCGACGGAAAGGAGTCTAGTAGTGGGTCCCCAAAGCAATTGTCACTAATCTGTCACCCTGAGCCGAAGGCGAAGGGTCTGGGGAGTCGGCAGTGCCATCGTGTGAGGCCACTCCCGCCACCAGATTCTTAGCTTCGCTCAGAATGACAGTTCCTGAGCACTAATTGGGCTCACGGATAACCTATTGCCAGGCCGTGTCCGGGGTGATCCGATGCCTAATTCATTGGGCCCACCGCTGGTGAGGGGACCGGCTCCCTGACCCTCCGTAGCATAACATAAGACACGACCAGGCAGCCCACCAGGCTGAGCAAGGCCGCGGGCTGGCCCAGGCCCATGGTGGCCGATATAAAGGCCCACATGAAGGGTCCGATGACCCTCCCCAGCTTACCAACCATTCCGTGGAGGCCGAAAAACTCCCCCATGTATTGGGGCGGGGTGAAGATCAGCATGTAGGGTCGGTCCGCCGTCCAGATCCCTGCCATAGCCACACCAGTCAGGCCTCCTACTATCCACCACAGATGCCTGGTCCACGACAGCCACGGAATGGCCACGGCAAAGAGCATCAAGCCTATCCAGATACCGATGGCTGTGGTCATCACCGGCCTTGGGCCGATGCGGTCCACTATCCTGCCCCAGATCAAGGCTGTGGGAATGGCGACTGCGGTCCCTGTGAGGAGTATCAGATAAATTTCCCGGTCGCTCATGTCAATAGTCTGTGACGCATAGACTACCGCAAAGGCCACCGCTGTGTTGATCCCCAAACTATAGAAGAGGCGAGCTCCGAGGAAATCGAGCAGGCCGCGAAACTCGTGGAGCCTTCTCAGGTTGCTAACTAGCTGGTCGAACCCCTGGCCTACCGTGCTTAGGTACCCCGATGAAGACAGCCGTGTACCTCGCTCCCGCAGAAGAAAGAAAATAGGGAGGGCGAAGACCAGGAACAGGATGGCGACCACCTGGCAGACGAACACGTAGCCCCGCGACTCGCTGAAAATAATGGCCACCCCTACGGCTATGAAGACACCTATATATCCTATGCCCTGACCCAAGCCCGATATGGTGCCCCGGTTGTCCTCGGTGCTTACCTGGAAAAGGAGGGCATTGTAGACGATGGTGCCCAGCTCCATAGTGGCCAAGGCGAGGGCGAACAGGCTAAGGGCCGTTAGGAGCCCCCCGCTGCCCAGAAGGAGTGTAGAGAGGACGCAAATGAACGTGGTGCCAATAAGCAGGGGCTTCCTTCGCGCCATCTGGTCGGAGATGGCCCCCAGGACCGGTGAGATCGCCAGAACCACGACCATCGTGGCGGCCAGGGTGTAGCCCAGGGTGGCGTCGTTGCCGCCCATCTCATCGCTGGTGATCCACAATGGAATGGAAACGCCAACCACGCCGGTCCAGAAGACGGTGTTGGCTATGTCGTAGGTCACCCAGGCGCCCACATCGATGCGCCGTGGCCTCAGTTGGGCCAATCTAGCTCCCTCGGATTTCGATTATTGTTCGCGTCGGCAGCCCGCGTGGCGAAAGGACCGGGCTGCCTGCCTTTGCAGTTCGCTGCCGTCGGATGGGTAAAGCTGTCAGCGGTGAATGGGCCGTAGTCGAAGGGAGGGCTCATCGGAACTCGTGACGAACTCGACATACACCATGTCACCCTCCGCATAGACCCTCCTGACCTTGGCGCCACTGGCTTCGACATCCAGCCCGCCAGGTCCGCCGAACTCGGGAGGTAGGTAAGCGGCAACTGTGTACGAGCCCTCTGCGGCCGGCCTCCCGACCCGTGACGAAGGGGGTAGGCGAAAGTTTACGGTGACTACGCCGCCCCCGGACCCCACAGACGAGACCTGGCGGTTGGAAACGGTAATGTACTTTTCCGGGAAGCCAAGGAAGTGCAGCCCCTCAACCGAGGGTACGATAACGTAGTAATGCCCCTGGGCGGGCTCCAGGTCCCCCTCCACCATGGTGGTCCCCAGCACCCGCCGGGCAAAGTAGTCGTATACCGCGATTTCCCCGCTATCGCACAAGTCGTGGGCATCCAGCTCGTAGTGGGCCGTTACGTCGCCAACGTTGAACGCCGCCAGGTATATCCAGCTCGTTTCTCCAACGGTGGTTGTCGTGTAAAAGGCCAGCACGTCCGACTGGAGTGTGCGTATCACCGGGTGGGGAGGATGATCGGGCCCGGAGGTCCTGCCGTCGGGAAAGCATAGCTTTTCTACGACCCTACGGTCGATGTGCCCCACCTTGTCGCCAACGGCTATCACGCCTGCGCTCATGGCCCTGAGCAGCGCCTCGTACTCGGCGTTAGGCTCCGCGTAGCCCTCGGGATGGTCCGCGTTGGTCAAGAAGACGTCGTAAGAAGGGCGCAGGCCCAGGGCGTGGGCTAGGAAGGACAGCAGCACATTTTGCCTGATGCTCCGCTGGAGAGACAGGGAGAACCTGGACTGTCCTTTGACCCTTAGCGCCTCCATCTGATTCACCTGGTGGTTCAGGTAGTCGGTATGGGTCCTAACGGCGATTACGTTTTGGTGGCTGGTTGAGGCCAGGTAGTGGCCTATGGTGGGCATGCACATCATCATGGACATGTCCTGCTCCCCGAAGGCGCCGCACAAATCATCGAACCAGCGGTCGGCGGCCCCCATCCTGTTCCGCAGGGACATGGCGTTTTGTAGGTTGGTCCGCAGGAAATCGGGCCATACGCCGTAGGCGCCCCAACGCTTGAAGGTTCCGGCCTGGTCCTCGTAGAACTTCTGCCCCATGGGGTACGATGCCCCCCGGTCCACCGCGAACTCGTACGTGCCAATGTAGTCGTTGGGGGACTCGAAGGCGGACATGTGGAGAAGGTAGGGCAGGCCCGTCTCTCGGTAAACGGACTGAAGTCCCCGGGGGTACTTTTGCGCGTCTGGGGAGTAGTTTTTCGCGAAGCCCACCTGGCCGTAATCGTACCACAGGTCCAGACCGAAGTATCGAATGGGAATCCGTTCCTTGTGGAAGTAGGCGGCCAGGTCTGTCAGGACCCCCTCATCTACCTGTCGGAAGAGCTCTGTGTAATATCCCCCAAAGCAATTCCAGTAGCCGATGCCCTCAAGGAGCGGGCTGTCTTGGGGAAGGGCCCTCTCTTTGCCCCCAGCTTCGAGCAGCCAGTCGCCCCACCTCATCATCGTTTCGGCAACCCCCTGCCCGAAGACAAGGGCGGTCAGGGTTGTGGTGCCTCTCGGAAGGGTGTCCACGGAGCCGTGGATGCCCCTGGCGACCCCCATCCCTGAAGGGGTCCGGACCATCCTCAGGGGGCTGATCAGGAACAGGTTGAGAGGGGAGACGACCAGCGTAATGCCATCATCGTCGTAGAGGACTAGGGGGGCGAAGGGCTTGTCCGAGCTGGTGTTCAGGTCCTCCGTGGGGGAATACCCGGCAAGGAGCAGCCTTGAAGGTATGCTGGACACTCCATTGCCCGTGATCGCCTCCGGGAAGTGTCCCCCGTCGCACGAGCGCTCCGCGCCCATCAGCCCCCACGTGTAGGCCAGGAAGTTTAGGTCCTCTTGTAAGAGGAGCACCGGGGAGTTGAGGGTGGTGTTGAAGAAGCTGTCCTCGACGTAGGTGCCCCTTATGTCCTCAAGGACCCTGGTCTCTAACAGGATTCGCCCGGGACCTTCAGAAGGGTCGTATACCCTTAGCTCCTGCCGCAAGAGGGGCACGTCTTCACCGCTGAGTCCGCGCCCGGCAAATGACCTTGCCAGATACCGGTATTTCCCCAGCCGGTCCCGTCCCTCTCCTTCCGAGTCATGGACGGGTTTCAGGGAGCGGTCGAAGGTCCACATCCAGTTCCCGTTGATAGGCAGGCCCATCCCCACATCCTCAACGAGCTCCTTACCGGCATAGTCGATGCTGAGCCTGTCACCTCGGCGGAGAATAGAGATGTCGCCTGCCTTTAGAACCATTACCCGGGTCTCCCTCGCTCGATCAACGGGGTTGTGGACCGCTGGTCAGGAGCGCCGCCTGTACTTCAGGAGCCTCTGGCCTTCCAGGTTTTGGTTTACGTACAGGTCGCCGTGGGAGTCCACCCAGACGGCGTGGGCTCCGGCCTCTGTCGGACCGGACCAGCGGGCGAGGAGCTTACCATCGATGCTCAGGATGCTCATGAAGGCGCTCAGCTCGGCCACATATACGGTCTCATCGGTATCTATGAATATGTCGCAGGGTTGGGCAAAATCGCTCCACTGAGTTAGGAACTCCCCCTCCGGGCTGAATATCTGGATGCGGTTGTTCTCCCGGTCGGCCACCAGGACCCTGCCATCGGTATGCACCCAGACGCCGTGGGGCACGTGGAACTCTCCAGAGGCCACTTTCCCGGGTTCGCCCCAGGAGTGTTGCAGCCTGCCGTCGGGGCTGAACACGTGGACCCGGGCGTTGCCATAGCCATCGGAGACGTATATATCTCCAGCCGGCGAGATAGCTACGTCGCTTGGCCTGTGGAACGGCCCCGCCGCTCGTGCAACGGTATCCCGGAAATTACCCGACCAGCCCGTATCCGAGGGTTGGTCCCAGGTGCCCAGGGTCATCAACAGATTTCCCTTGGAACTGTACTTGAGCACCACGTGAGAGTTAATGACGGGGAGGTAGAGGTTTTCTTCGCCGTCGATGAACATGCCGTGGGCGGCCGTCAGCACGCCCTCACCCCATGAGGCCAGGTAGTTGCCCTCCCGGTCCAGGACGATCAGGGGATGGTCGCTCCGGTTGAACAGGTACACCCTGTCCTGGGAGTCGGTAACCACGCCCGTCTGTCCCAGGACCCACCCTTCTGGCAGCCGCTCCCATCCATTCAGCAGCTCGTAGGTGTGTTTGCCCGTACCTACCGTCACCATATCTGCCTCACTTCCCTAGAAAAAGACTGAGGCCAATATATAGCGAGGGTGTGATGCCGTCAACCGGAATGGATTTTACCGTGATCGAGGGCCGACCCGTGGCCGGACCATTTGGGTTAATATAGGCCACATGGCGAAGTTTTCCATGTCACCCTGAGCCCTTCGTTTTTGTCATTCTGAACGAAGTGAAGAATCTACGTCTCGCTCAGGATAAACTCCGCGAAGGGTCTGGAAGGGATGGGGTTCCCCACTGGGGTCCTGAGCCCCGCCAGATTCTTCACCCGCCTTTGGCGGGTCCAGAATGACATCCACCGTTGGTCCTCCTGTCAAAAAACCTGGGCATAGGGTTAATATTAGGCACAAGGCGTGACAAAGGCCCAGATGGTATTCCCCGGCACCTGTACCGAGTGAGGAGCGTCCCCATGAAGCTGGCAGTCCTGGTCGCCGCTTGGGTGGCCGGCGTCCTCGTCGGGTTGGAAGCGAACGCGTACCTTCCCGCGGTCGCCCTGCTTTCCCTGGCCGCCGCCATCCTCGGGTGTCTGTTCTGGACCAGGCGTTGGTCTCTCTGGCCACCCCTCCTGGCGCTGATCATGCTCATGGGCATCCTCAGGGTTGAGGCCTACGAGACCACCCCTCTCATGCCATCCGATACCCCTCAGCCGATTGAGGTCGCGGGCCTCATAGTCAGCGATCCCGAGGTCTCCGGTCCCGGCGTGGAGTTCGTCGTCTCGGTTGACGCCGTAGACAGGGGCATGGGTTGGGAGGATGAGACGGGTAAGGTCCTGGTCTATGCCAGGCCTCCTCTAGAGCTGGTCCAGGTCCGGGAAGAGCCCTACTTCCGCTACGGCGACAGGCTGGAAATCAAGGGAGGGCTGGAGGCCCCGGCCCACCTGGGCGATTTCGACTACGGGGCCTACCTGGCGAGCCAGGGTATTCACTCGACCATGGCCTTTCCCCACGAGGTGCGGTTTACAGACGATGGCGGTGGCAGCTGGGCGCTGGCCCAAATATATGATGTGCGACGCAAGCTGTCCCAGGGCATTGAGCGGGCCCTCCCCGAACCCCAGGCCGCCCTGGCCCAGGCCTTGCTCCTTGGGCAGCCGGCCGCGTTGCCCAAGGACGTCACCGAGGACTTCCGGTCGACGGGCACGTCTCATCTGCTGGCCATATCGGGGCTCCACGTTGGAATCCTCCTTGCCCTCGCCCTCGGCATGGGAGCGTGGCTATTGGGACGGCGTTGGCAGCTATACCTGCTCCTGCCCCTGGCCTCCGTGTGGCTTTATGCTCTCGTAAGCGGGCTATCCCCCTCGGTCGAACGGGCGGCGATAATGGGTACCCTCTACCTTGCTGCCCTTCTTCTCGGCAGGCCCAGGAGTGTCGTGATTGCGCTGGCCGTGGCCGCAGGGGTGATGGCAGGCGTGGAGCCCCAGGTCCTCACGCAAGTATCCTTCCAGCTCAGTTTCGCGGCGGTGGCCGGGATAGGGCTCCTGGGTGCTTCCCGCTTCCAACTGTGGGATTCCCTTTCGGGCATTTCCATCGCAGAAGGAGGGTGGTGGCGGGTCCCGCTACGAGCCGTGACCTTTGCGTTGCTGGTTTCGGTGGCGGCCACGGTTGCCACCCTGCCGCTGGTTGCCTTTAACTTTCAGCGCATCCCCACCCTCGGGATCCTCGCCACGGTCCTGGCCCTGCCGGCGCTGCCCCCTCTCCTGGTGACCTCCGCTCTGGCCGCCCTGGTGGCCCTGATCAACCCTCTGCCGGGCCAGCTGCTTGGCTGGGTGGCCTGGGTCCCGCTGGAGTACGTCATCTCGCTGGTACGCCTCTTTTCCAAGGTGCCGGGAAGCACCTTCTCAGTACCGGCCTTCAGCGGCCTGTTCGTATGGGTCTACTACGGCGCCCTGGCCCTGCTCCTCCTGTCGCCGGGAGGTGTGAGCCGCCTCTGGTCGGCGGTGCGGCGCCTTCCGAGTAGCTGGGAGGCACGGGCTGGGGCCGAGCCTGGCGTGACGGGCAGGCGCCCATTCCCTGTGGGAGTATACTTCGCCGGCATTATCGGGTTGGCGGTCCTCGCGGTGATCCTGTGGTACTTCGCCCTGACCGGTCCCGACGGGAAGCTTCACGTCCATTTCCTGGACGTGGGGCAGGGGGACAGCGTCCTCATCGTTACACCGGAGGGCAGGCAGGTGCTGGTGGATGGAGGTCCGGGAACGGTGGGCGCGGCGCGGGCACTGGGCGCCAAAATATCTTTCTGGGATAGGGAGATAGACATGGTGGTGCTTACTCACCCGGACGAGGACCACTTTCGAGGACTCGTGGAGGTGCTGGACCGGTATGAGGTAGATACCGTTCTGGTGAGTGGCATGTCTTCCGAGAACCCGCTGTACCTTGAGTGGCAGAGGTCGCTGGACAATGCGGCCCCTGCACGGGTAACCGCCCTCCAGGGACAGACGGTGGCTCTGGATGGCTCCACCTGGTTGGAGGTACTGAACCCGACCTCATCCCTCATCAGGGGTACCCCGTCCGACAGTAACAACAACGGCGTGGTGGTCCGCCTGGTACACGGGGAGGTCGGGTTCCTGTTGACGGCGGACATCGAGGCCGAGGCCGAGCGGCGGCTCCTCCGCCGGCGCATTCCCCTGCGAAGCACCGTGCTCAAGGTGCCGCACCACGGCAGCAGGTCCTCGACGACCTCAAGGTTCCTCTCGGAGGTGAGTCCCGCGGTGGCGGTCATCTCCGTGGGCGCTGGCAACCCTTATGGCCATCCCCACTCCGACGTGACCGGGAGACTCGATGATACCCTGGGAGAGGGAAGGACCTACCTTACCTCGGAGAGGGGCGACATCGAGTTCATCACCGACGGCGTCAAACTGTGGGTGAAGACCTCCCGCTAGGCGGGTGGTGGCAGCTTCGTTGACCCGCCCACGTGTCGATAATATAATGGCCCCAGCCAAGGAGGTGCACCATGAAGTTCGGTCTGTTCACCATCGTCCAGTGGCACGAGAGCCGCACCCAGGCGGAGGCATTACGCGAGGCCCTGGAACAGATCGAGCTGGCCGACCAGCTGGGCATCGAAGAGGTGTGGCTGGGGGAGCACCGTTTCTCTCGCCACGGCCTGCTTTCGGGCATATTCTCCTTCGTGGGACACGTGGCCGCGCGGACCAAACGGGTCCGCATAGGCACCGCGGTGATCGTGCTGCCCTTCCACAACCCCATCGTTGTGGCCGAAGAGACTGCCATGCTGGACATCCTCAGCGACGGCCGAATGGACTTCGGCTTTGGCAGCGGGTACCAGCGTCAGGAGTTCGAGGGGCTGGGCGTCAACATTGACGAGAGCCGTGAGCGGTTCCAGGAATCCCTGGACGTCATCACGCGGGCGTGGACCGAGGAGTCCCTCACCTTCCATGGCAAGTACACCAACGTGGACGACCTGTTGGTGATTCCCAAGCCCTTGCAGGCGCCGCACCCGCCCCTTTTCATCGCAGTCAGCACAAGCCCGGCCAGCGTGGAGTATGCCGCCAGCCACAACATTCAGGTCATCGTGGGAGGCCCCACGGACATCATGGGCCAGGCGCCCCAGGTGCTCAAGCTGTGGCGCGAGAAGATGGACCAGCACGGCCACCCCCATGCGCACCTGGACCCTCCCGTGTCCAAGTCCATTTACGTGGCCCCCACCATGGAGGAGGCCGAGAGGGACCCCATCGGTCTGGAGGACTTCTCCCTGAAGATCCTGGCCAAGATCGGCTCGCCCATCGGCAAGGACGGCAAGGTCCCCCCGGGCTACGAAGTCTGGGTCAGCCGCCAGAAGGACCGGGAGCGGACCCTCGACCCGGGCCACGCCGGCATGCCGCCGCTAAGGGGCCCCCCCGAGGTGGTCATAGAGCGGCTGAAGCTGTGCCAGGAGCGGGGCATCAACCACATCTTTGGCTCCTTTGGGTTCCCCGGCCTGCCCCAGTGGAAGGTGCTGCGCTCCATCGAGATGTTCGCCACCCAGGTAATGCCCCACTTCCGCGAGGCCCCGGTACGGGCTCCCGGCCAGCGCCCCTAGACGGATGTATTCCACCCGTTACATACGACACGGGGCGTAACTATCATCCTGAACCGAACGGTGGCTGACAGGATTCAAAAATTAATGAAACTTCCGTAGAGATGTGGGGGTAAGCTGTGTATGTTGACACCCATAGCTAACTGTGTGATGATTTCATAAACGCAAAAGGATTGAGGTTAAAAAGTGACGACCTCGGATAACCCCAGGCTCGATATCATAGAAGAAGAGCTGAAACTGTTGAAGCAGGAACTGAAGCGCACCCTAGCAGGCTGCTGAAAAACTCTGAGGTCTACTCAGGACTCAAAGCGGGTCGACGATAAGCGACGCCACATTGCGCTTCCTGCACCAATAGCTCTAAACAAACTATGATATGACGGATATCGTTGGACTACTTGACGCTCCACCCACCACGTCTGTACGCCTTGCCCTTTTTCCGCAGCCTGCTAGTGGACCTTCGTGCCTTTATTATGAGGGAGGACTCCCCGTTAAACGAACGCATGGACATGTCGGGCTCCGGCACCACTGAGCGGATCATCACCAAAGAGCAGGTGGTGGTCGACCATTCGAAGGTGGCGGAGCTTGAAGAGCAGCTTAGAGAGATGCAGAGGCAAAGGGCGGAAGCGCCTTAAGCTGCCACACCTCTTCCCCAGCCATAGGCGCCCCCTCCGCCGTGCCTCCCCCTCCTGTCCAGCCGGCCGCAGCCCTTGATGTGTTCGGCCGCGTAGTTGCGGTAGGCGCGGCACATGGCGGCGTAGTCTTTGTCGGTGACCAAGGGAATTACGAGAACAGTGGTCGGATACCGCACGTAGAGGTCGATCCCCTCTCAGTCCAGGTCGGCCACGCGGCCCGGGATGTCCTCCAGGACCCCGCTGTCGGCGGCCAGCATCCTTGGCACCCCGGTACCCAGCACCGGACGGACAGGGTGGTCTATAAACCCGATGGAGTTCCCAATACCCGGACGCTGGGGCCGCAAAGCCTTCTAGTCCTGCTAATCAGTAGTGGCGGAGCTCGACCACGTTGTTATCGGGGTCGTAGATGTACAGAGAGATGCCGTCTCCGTGGGAGCCCCAGCGCTTCCCCGGCCCCGCCTGAATCTCCACGCCCATGGACTCAAACCCGGCCTTCAGCTGATCCATGTCCTGGGGCTCGATCACCATGCAGAAGTGGTCCTGGTTCCGTGGAGCATCTTTGGAAATCAGCTGCTGGTCAGTGCCGAAGAAGTCTATGATGGTATCGTCGTTGAGCCTGACTGACGGGAAGCGCACCTCTCCCGCTCTCCACAGGTCCACCCGTTCGGTCGCTAGGCCCAGCAACTCTGAGTAGAATCGTAGGGATATGTCCACGTCCTGGACCCTCAGGACTATGTGGTCCATCTCCGTGATCTTCACCAGGGGCTGAGTCGCGACTGAAGTGCTCCGCTCGGTACGGCTTGCCATATCGGGCCTCCTATATCGGAATGGTCACCTTCACCTGCCAGCTAGACGATGGTATTGTACTAACGCCCCCGTGTGGGGTCAAGGCTGGAACAGTCCCGGCTGCACCGGGTGTTCGGCAGCCCCTATTGCTTCAGGAGCTCCACCCGTACCAGGGGACTGCCCTGCACTCGATCCTCCACATCTACGTCCCGCCGACCGGGATACCGGTCCTGGATTTTTCGAAAGATCTCCCTACGTTGGCCCTCGTCCCGTATGGGGGTGGCCCGAGCGGCCAGGTCTGCCTGGGTAGTCCGCTTCAGGTGGAAAGTGAATTCGGGATTGGCCTGCAGGTTGGCGTACCAGTCACGGCGTCCAGGAGAGCCGGTAATGTACAGCACGCCGTCCATGTTGTGGAACCAGATCTCTTTGCGGCGCGGCCTGCCCGTCTTCCGACCCGTGGTGGTGATGTCAATTACCAGGTCTGCCTCAAGGGCCTTGCATACCGCATCGTTCACGAGGTGTCGCTCCTTCCCCTTCATAAGCTAACCCTATATGCGGGTACTCTGCCAGGAAGACTGACCCGGATGTAATTCTGAACCCGCCGCAGACGCGGGAGCCAACGGGATAGGGGGCCGACCTATCCCCAGGCTCCATACCGTAGAAGGCTGGCCCCGCGCCACAGGACAATTATATCAGTCCGCATTCCGGGGGCGCACGCCTGCTGCCCGGTGGCCATGGATTTTGCGCCGGGCGTGTAGTACAATGGCCCCCTCGTTGCATCTCCCCGCGATGGAGGATATGGGGTCGGTCCATCGCCAGCCAGCCCATCCTCCGGCGCGGGCCCGAAATCGAGTTTCCTGGAGGCATAGCCATGGCAGATGACTTGTCCAGCATTTTGGATGGGCAGCCCGAGCGCGTAGCTACAGGGTTCGTCTTCACCGAGGGGCCTCTATGGCATCCTCCAGGCTTTCTGTACTTCGTGGACATCCGCCGGAGCCAGCTCCTCCGCTGGGTCCCCGGCCAGCAGGTGGATGTGGCGTGGGAGAACACCGACGAAGGAAACGGCCTTACCTTGGACCTTCAGGGCCGTCTGATAATGTGTCAGGCCGGGCAACGCCGTATGATCCGCTGGGAGTCCGACAAGACGTCAACGGTCCTGGCCGACAGGTGGCGTGGTAAACGATTTAACAGGCCCAACGACGTGGTCGGACGGTCCGACGGCAGCATCTACTTCACCGACCCCGCAGGCCGGGTCCCTCCCGAGGAGAGGGAGCTGGGGTTTGCTGGAGTCTTCCGCATCGATCCCGATGGTGAGGTCCATCTGGCGACTGACGAGTGCGAGTATCCAAACGGACTGGCGTTCTCCCCCGACGAGTCCATTCTATACGTGGCAATCAGCCGCCTGGACGAGAGGTGCCTGGAGGAGGAGACGTGCACCCATCGGCGCATCCGGGCCTTCGACGTGGCCCCCGATGGCTCCTTGAGTAACAACCGAGTATTCGCGGAGATGTCCTCGGAACCTGGCGTGCCAGATGGCATGAAAGTAGACATGGAGGGGCGGGTCCTCTGCACTGGCAACGGGGGTACGTGCATATACGACAAAGACGGGCGGCATCTAGGCACCATTCGTACGCCCGAGCTACCGGCCAACCTGGCCTTCGGCGGATCAGATAACCGGACCCTGTTCCTCACGGCCTGCACATCCCTTTACAGCGTCCGGGTCAAGACGCCGGGTGTCAAGGTGCCTACAGGGACCCATCGATAACCACATCCACCAGGGCCGGCTTGCCGAGGCCGAGGGCTTCCTCTAGGGCGGGCCTCAGTTCCGAAGGCGCCTCCACCTTGCGGCCATGCACGCCAAACCCCTCGGCGACCCCGGCCGGGTTCAGGGGGAGTTGGAAGTCCATCCCCAGGTACTCGCTCTTCCTTTGATTGTCCTTTAGCATCTCCCTCAGATAGACCTCCATGTTCACCTTGAGGATCCTGTAGGTGCGGTTGTTGCAGATGACCCAGGTGACCGGAATATTGTAGCGTGCCGCCGTCCATAGCGCCTGGATGGTGTACATAGAGGAGCCGTCGCCGACCACCGCGACCACGGGCCGGTCGGGGTTGGCCAGCTTTATCCCCAGCGGCCCCGGCATCCCCCAGCCCAGGGCGCCCCCTTGCTCGGCGTAGAGGCTGCCGGGCTGGTCGAAGTCCATGGCTCCCATCAGAGCGGCCCGGGATGTAATGGCTTCGTCGGCGATGATGGCGTCCGAGGGCAGTGACTGGGCCAGCTCGGCCATCATACGCTCCACAGACATGGGATCGCTGTCCCATCTATCCTCGACGCGCTTGTGGTGGGCTTTCCTGGCCTCACGCGTCTGGTCCCCAATGGAGGCTGCCCTGGTCTTGGCCGCTTCCCTGGCCGCGCCGGACATCTCCTGGCTCAGGGCGTCGGCCAGCTCCGCCAGCGCGGCCTTGGGATCGGCGACCATGCCTATATGGGTAGGGTAGACCTTCTCCACTTCCCGGGGACTGCTGTCCAGGTGTATCAGCTTGGTGGTGTTGCTGAGAAACGGCTCAGGCGTGTACAGGAAGGAGGAGAACACGTTGGTGCCCACGGCCAGGACGACGTCGGCGCCGCCAAGAAGCCGGGCGGTAGCGGGCCTGTTGAGATTAAGCAGGCCCTTGAATTGGGGATGGCTGGTGGGAAAGTTGACCTCGGTGAAGGCTGCGGCGAACACCTCGGCGCCGATGAGCTCCGCTACCTCCACCGCTTCGGATACCGCCTCCGATTGGGCCACCCGGTCTCCGACAACCATGATGGGGTTTTCGGCCCTTGACAGAAGGTCCGCAGCCTGGCCCAGGCCGGCGGCGTCGGGACGTACCCTATGATAGCCGGGAGAGGAGCCGATGATGTCAACGTCCGCCTCCTCGTCCAGGGAGTCCCAGGGAAAACTGAGAAACACGGGGGCGGTGGGAGGCGTCGAGGCCTGCCTGAAGGCGCGGCGCACCACCATGGGTATCTCCGCGGCGTGGGTTATTTCCCAGCTCCACTTGGTGTACTGGCGGGTCATCTCCACCAGGTCCCCGGAAAGCACTGGGTCTGTGTGAAGCATACGGGTGTCCGAATTGCCTGCCGTCAGCACCATGGGGGTTCCACCCTTGAAGGAGTCGTACAACATGCTGATGCCGCCGGCCAGTCCCCCTGCGATGTGGAGGTTGACGAAGGCGGGCTTTTGACTGGCGCGCGCGTAGCCGTCTGCCATGGCCACGGCCGAGTTCTCCTGTAGGGAAAGCATGAACTTTAGCTGTGGATAGTCCTGGAGGGCGTCCATAAAGGGGGTCTCGCTGGTCCCGGGGTTTCCGAAGATGTACTCGACCCCCTCGGCAACAAGCATCTCCACAAGGGCCTTTTTCCCTGTCATCCTCGCCATTTCTCGCAGCCGTCCTTTCTCGGTGGCTAGGTGCTGCCCACGCTATCATCGGGGTTTGGTCATGTCAATAGAGCCGGCGATGGGCTTGCTATGCCGTCCATCGGGTGTCGTCGGCACTACACCAGATAGCTCACAAGGGCCGCCGCAATCCCCAGGAACAGCAGGAAGCCCACGACATCGGTGATGGTCGTGACGATGACGGCGGAACCCAGGGCGGGGTCAATTCTAAAGAGTCGGAGCAGCAGTGGGGTGGCGGTGCCCGCCAGGCCCGCGACGATCATGTTCCCCAACATAGCGGTTCCCAGGACGACTCCCAGCATCCACTGCCCCTTCCACGCATAGGACAGGAGACCGATGACCAGACCGAGGAAGATGCCGTGGATGAGACCCAACAGCACCTCCCTGGCGAGAATGCGCAGGGCCCGACGCTCCGGTATGTCGCCCAGGGCGATGCTACGGATAACCAGGGTTAGGGTCTGAGTCCCGGCGATACCCCCCTGCCCAGCCACGACGGGCAGGAACACCACCAGAGCCATTACCTGAGCGATGGTCGACTGGAAGAGGTTGATTACAAGGGCAGCAAGGATCGTGGTACCCAGGTTCAGATACAGCCATGGCAGGCGCCGGCGGATGGAGCCGTGCAGGGGGCCGAAGAGACGCTCCCCGCCGATGCCCGTCATCTTGTACATGTCCTCGGTGGCCTCCTCCTCCAGCACGTCCACCATTTCCTCAACCAATATCATGCCCACCAGTCGCCGTCTCTCATCCACCACGGGGAGGTACTTCAGGTCGTAGCGCTCCATCAGCTTGGCGCACTCCTCCTGGTCAGTCCCCGACGTCACGTACAGCACCTCAGGATCCATGATGTCGCTGACCAGGGCCGACGGCCGGGCCAGCGCGAGACGCACTATGCTCAAGGAGCCAACCAGGGTTCCGTCTTTGTCCACTACGAGGATGGAACTCACGTCCTCCGCCTTTGGGCCAAGGATTCGGACGCTGTCCAGGGCGTTGCCCGCGGTCATATCGTCCCGGGTGGACACGTACTCGGGGGTCATGATGCCGCCGGCGCTTTCGTCGGCGTACTCCAGAAGGGGCGTGACCTCCTCGACCTCCTCCATCCCCTGCAGGGCCCGCTGGGACTGCTCAGCCGGGAGCTGCCTCAATATGTCGGCTGCCACATCGGGGCGGGTTTGGTCCAGGATATCCGCGAGGATAGGCGCCTGCATGTCGCCAATCACGGCCGCCGCCTGCTCCGGCTCCATGTGCTCAAGCACCCTGGCCGCGTCTCCCAGGGCCATTGCTTCCAGCAGAGCCAGCTGGTGCTCACGGTCAATGTCCGCCAGCAGGTGGGCCTGGTCGACAGGGTGGAGCATGCCCAAAAGTGGCAAGGCCGACTTAAGTTCACGGCGCTCCAGGATCCCGCGAACCTCTACGATAAGCCGTTCCGCTCGCTCGATTGCCTCAGCCAGAATCTCCCTGGGTTGTTCCATGTCTCACCTGTTCTAGGTACGGTTCCTTCTATATTAGATGGCGTTTTACCGTTGTATTCCGGTGCTCGCCGCTGAACCGAAGCCACCGGTCATCTACGTTCTGTGGCTCCCTGGATGCGAGCAGCACGGCTGGGTCTTTCCCCGGTGAAAGAACCTAGTTCGACCACGCCGTTATCTCACGTGGAGAACTATGAACGTATACCGGCCCATCAGCATCAACCTGTGTGTCACGATAGGTAATGAGCGGAGGCCTTCGTCACATGCCGGCTCGCTGCAGGGACATGTCCAGCTTCTTTGGCGGTGGACGCAGCACCAGTGCAGCCGGTAAGGGAAAGGTTTGCCGATGCAACGAAACCCGGCAACGCAGCCGCCAGTCTATCTGCGGAGACCCCGGTTAGGTTAATTTTAAGCCGTGATAGATGGGGATGCTAGGGCCTGATGGCCTGGGTACGGATGTAGGGGGCGATAGCTGCGACCGGTTGATTTCACCGGCTCGCCACGATACTTTGCTGGGCTAGTCGCCGTCTTTCCGCCCACGCGACGACTGCCTCGGACTAGCGGCTGGAAGGGCCTCTGAGTGGTCCCCTTGGTGGTTGGTGAGCCCGTCTTTAAACATCGTCCATAGCGAGGAGCTGTGCTGGCCCAAGGGATGGGCCCTGTTGCTGAATGTCCAAAGCGTAACACTCCCCTGAATCATCCCAAAGTACATCAGGGCTGCGGCCTTTGTATCTATCCTGCCGTCGTACTCCCCCTGCTCCGCCCCGGCCTTGAGTATAGATTCAATCCTTTCCAGATAGTGCTCTACCATTTGCCTTGTGGCATGCTTCACCTGAGCGTCGGCGAAGCTAAGGGCTTCTGAGATCACCACAAATGAGACGCCGTTGCGCCTCTCCAGGGACGAAAAGTGTCGCTGCATGAGGTGCTTTAGCTGGTCCAGGGCACCGTCCTTGGGACGAGCTGAATCTGAAATGGCTTGCTGCAGATTTCGTTCGATTTCCTGAATGAGGGACAAGAGGATATCGTCTTTGCTCTTAAAATGTCTGTAAATGGCCCCTTCGGACACACCTACCTCACGGGCCAGTTCCTGGATGGTAAAGGATGCCATGCCGTGGGTGGCGACGATCCTGCGCACGGTCTGTACGATTTGATGTCTGCGCACCTCTGAGTCCAGATGTACTGTTGTCACGTGCTAGCTCCCCTCCAGGTCCTCATTCGGTCTGTAAGTGAACGCATACTTCCATTAGTGTATAAGTAATATCCCCTAAATTGCAATGCTTGACTGGTATAAAATGGCATGATATCATAGTCATTAAGTGAACGCTCACTTATAAAGGGGTTACATAGGCCTCACCAGCGAAGTTGACAGGGAGGAGGTGTAAGAGATGCAGGACAGGACGGGAGATACCGATAGCAACCGTGCCGTGGAAGATGCGTTGGCAAGAGAAGAGGTTGTCGCGAACAGGTCGAAAGGGACCCGTGGTGGAGGGTCTCGAAGCGGGGAGATTAGTTCCGGCGAGAAATCTGCCGCTGCAGATACGGCGGGGGTTGGGGAGCTTGCAGAGGGCGCAGGGGATCCATTGAAGGCGATGGAAAGTGCAGTCAGAGGTCACGAGTCCTCTGTGAAGGTGCCAGCGGTGGTGGAGAGGCGGGTGATGAACGGGCTAACCATCACAGAACTGGAGATGATGCCCAAGATGGAAGAGCTAAGAAGGCTGGAAGAGATCCCGGTGTACGGCACAACCAACATCGAGCCCGCGGTCATAGGGGCCATAGCCGGAGTGGCCGCCGAGGCAATTGAGGGTGTCGCGTCTCTGGGGGCTACATCACTTCGCAGGACTATCGGGGAACGCATCGGCGGCGCCGAGAGGAGGGCCAGAGGGGTCGAGGTGGAGGTTGGAAGGCGTGAGGTGATCCTGGACATCAACCTGCGGATGATCTACGGGTACAGTATACCTAAGGCCGTGATCCAGGTTCGACAGCATGTGGCCGACCGGCTGCTCAACCTGTGTGGCCTTGAGGCCAAGGAGATAAACGTTAGGGTTGTCGGCATCGAGTTTCCGCCGAGGATGCCGGGTAGGGTGCAGTAGGGGTCGTCAGTACAGTACCAGGAAACAACGTAGAAAAGGAGAGCAGCCATGACTCAGGAGAGAATTAAGGAGCAGGAGATGGTAACTAGACTCGCCGAAATTGATAAGCTCACGGAGATCGAGGTGGGCGGGGAAACGGATATAAATGACGAGGTCATTGGAGCCATCGCCGGCGTGGCCGCCCGTGAGATAGAGGGGGTCTCCTCTTTGGGCACCAGCTCTATCCGCAGGACCATCGCGGAGCGTGTCGGAGGTCGCGAGCAACGGGCTCGGGGTGTGGGGGTTGAGGCAGGGAGGAGGGAGGCCGTTCTGGATATCGATTTGCAGGTTGTGTACGGGTTCAGCATCCCCGAGACCGTGGTCAAGGTGCGCCAGAACGTGGCCCGCCGTATCCTGGAGATTTGCGGCCTGCTGGCCAAGGAGATCAACATCAACGTGGTAGGCATCGAGTTTCCTGATCGGATGCCGGGACGGGTCGAGTAAAGTGTTCATGGTCACTCTAGCCGTGGCACGAATAATGGGATATCATACGCAAGCATAGACCTTGAGACGGACAGCCTTGATATGGGGTACGCCTAGCGTACCCCATATAGTTAATGGGGAACTATGAATCGTTGGAATCGGCTGCTGATAATGCTGGTTGCCCTGCTAGTGCTGGCGGGAGCCGTCGTGATCGTACTCGTTGCCACGGAAGCTGTCGAGCCGGATTTACTACCGGGGGGGTCTGAGTCAGACCCATCGGGCGCCTGGTTCTACTCTCAGCTGCTGGGCGTTGCTGGCTTTAGCGGGAGCGAACAGGCTATCACCATAGTGGTCAGTGTAGCGGTCGGCGTGGCTATGCTGGGGCTGCTCTTCCTGGAAACCAGGCCAGCCCTGCAGAGGCCGTCCCGCCTCCAGATAAGCTCTACCCCCGATGGCGTGCTGAACATCGAGGAAGACAGCGTCAGACTACTGGCGGAAAGGACGGGGATCGCCAACCGTAATATAAGCTCCGTCCGATGCCGTGTGTCCGTCAGGAGAAGGCCGGCTGGAGGGGGTCCGGCCAGCGTGGTGATTGACTGCTATCCCAGGCTGATACTGGGCAGCAGCGTGCCGGAGGTCAGGGACGACCTCCAGACCAGGGTGAGAGACACGGTGGAGCGGTTTACCGGGCTCACGGTCTTGCGGGTGAACGTGATTCGGGTTCACTACGAGCGCGGCGATGGCCCCAGGCTGATGGGAGCCTAGGGAGCGCCATGAACTGTCCCAAGGTTATAGGAGCGGTTATCGGCCTGGTAACAGGGGTCGTGCTGGTATGGCAAGGCCCTCTCGAGGTCTTTATCGTTGCGCTGCTCACCCTTGCCGGTTGGCTCATAGGCAAGTACCTGAGCCGTGAGATCCCCGTACTGGACGTTCTCCTCGAACGCTTTTTTGCCAGCCGGAACAGGGGTCCCAGGGGCTGATGTACGTATCGGTGGGCGTCGTGCGCCGCCGGTCCATTTACTTTCGCCAATCTACTGTAGAGCCCTAAATCTCAGTCAGGAGGCATACTATGGTTCAGTCCTGGCCATCGGTCAAGATAGTACATGCCAAGGACGTCGTGGAACAGCCCATCAG
This sequence comes from Dehalococcoidia bacterium, assembly GCA_965247295.1. Taxonomy (GTDB): domain Bacteria; phylum Chloroflexota; class Dehalococcoidia; order Lucifugimonadales; family JAGWBF01; genus CBDFGQ01. The sequence continues at coordinate 276,498 of CBDFGQ010000006.1, read as the reverse complement.
CGGCGGGGCGGAGATGATGGTGCTTCCTCAAACCTCGGGAATGGCCCTGCTGCGTGACACCCCGGCCCCCATAGTGGCAAAGGATGTGGACGGAGGGAGAGAGAGAGGACTGCCCGTTCACGAAACGGTGTGGCTGAGGAACAAGACCATGGGCAAGGGCGCGGGCGAGTCCTGGCATACCCATTTCTCCTACTACGACATTTTCTTCTACATCACCGGCGGCAAGGGGACCATGTGGTGGATCCAGGATGGGGTGGAGCTCAAGGAGGACTTCGGGCCGGGTGACTTCGTCCACATGAGCCCCGGTTCTCGCCATCAATGGCTGAACACTGGGGACGAGGACCTCAAGATGGTCGAGTTCGGACATTTCCACAATTACGAACAGCCCTAGCCACCTCGCGCATTCGGTCCGATAGCACCATCGCCCAAGCACCTGCCCGGCGGTCCATAGACAGGGGTCGTGGTTGAGCTTACTCCCCTTCCTTCATCGCGGGTACACTACCTTCGGTTGACAATGCACGGGCGCTGGGCCATGGGAGGTTCGCCCATGGCCTAGCCGGTTCAGCCCCACGAACGCGCAGGGAATTATCTGGGAAAGGAGGAGCGCGCCATGGCAATTCGCCTTCCAACGGATGCGGACCTCATACGTTTGGCCGACGACAACTATTTCGATCTCAGCGACGAGGAGCTGGAGGACTTCCAGCAGGTGATACCCGGCCTGTTCGCAAACTATGAACTGCTGGACCGGATGCCCCTGCCCTATGAACCTCTCAAGTATCGTGACCGCGATCCCGGATACCGGCCTAGCCGAGAGCAGGACCCATTTAACGCAATTGTGCGCCGCTGTTCCCTGCGAGGTGCCCAGTCCGGCAGGCTGGCGGGCAAGAGGTTTGGCCTCAAGAACAACATCTGCGTGGCGGGGATGCCCATGACCTGCGGTTCCCTCGTCCTGGAGGGCTACGTGCCCGAGGCCGACGCCACCATCGTCACGCGGCTCCTGGATGAGGGCGCAGAGGTCGTAGCCACCCTCAACCTGGACAATTTCGCCTTCTCGGGCGCCGGTGACACCAGCGCCCTGGGGGCTACCCTCAATCCACACAGCCTTGAGCACCTCGCAGGAGGCTCCTCCGGCGGCTCGGCCGCGGCCCTCTACTACGAGGACATTGACATAACCATCGGGGGAGACCAGGGCGGGTCCATTCGCATCCCCGCCTCATGGTGCGGCGTCGTCGGTCTAAAGCCCACCCATGGTCTGGTGCCATACACGGGCATCGTGGGCTTAGACCATACCTTCGACCATGCCGGCCCAATGGCGCGCTCGGCGGCCGACGTGGCCCTGGCGCTTGAGGCCATCGCCGGCAAGGATCCTATGGACCCTCGCCAGGGCGATGTGCCCGTCCAGGCCTACACGGAGGCCTTGAGCCGGGGCGTCGGCGGGCTGCGTATAGGCATCCTGCAGGAAGGGTTTGGGCTGGAGGGGTCGGAGCCAGATGTCGATGCCGCCGTGCGTAAAGCTCTGGGCGTGTTCACCGAGCTCGGAGCTGAGACTGTGGATGTGTCTGTCCCGGGCCACGTGCAGGCTTCGGGTATCGTCTGGGGCCTGATAGCGGAGGGTGCCGCCGCGCTGCTGCGCGCCAACGGCACGGGCTATCACTGGCAGGGTCTCTACAACGTTGGTCTTGTGGAGACGCTGGGCAAGTCTCGACGTGCCCAGGCAGACGACTTTCCTCCAACGGTAAAGCTTATCCTGCTCATCGGGACCTGGATGAGCGAGCAGTATCACGGCAGGATGTACGCCAAGGCCCAGAACCTTCGCCGGGTCCTGCGGGATAGCTACGACGCGGCCCTTCAGCAGGTAGACCTGGTGGCCATGCCCACCACCCCCATGAAGGCCCACAAATATGATCCGGACATAGCGATAAGGGACTTGATCTCCCACGGCTGGGATATGCTCGCCAACACCGCGCCCTTCGACATGACCGGCCACCCGGCCATTAGCGTGCCCTGCGGGATGTCCGACGGCCTGCCCGTGGGGCTCATGCTGGTGGGCAGGAATTTTGACGATGCCACAGTGCTCAGGGCGGCCCACGCCTTCGAGCACCAGGTAAACTGGGAAACGCTGTAAATCGTAAGCCCGGAAGCTCAGCGCAATCCCTTCCCCCTGGATGGGGGAAGGGATTGCGCTGAGCCTGCCGAAGGGATGGAGGCGATATTGCCCTAGCTATGGCGGACCAGGCCCTCCTCCACCATGGCTCTGATCGCTCCCTCGAAGGCCTCCAGGCTCCGGTCGATATCCCCGTCGGTGTGGACCCCCGAGGTGACGCCGCTGGTGCGTGACATACAGTCCACGCCCCTTACCTGAACGGCCTGCCGAAAGGAGGTTTGGACATCTCGGGGCTGGTTCTTCAGGGTGGAAGCGTCCAGCCCATCGATAGAGGTCGACCCGAAGTATATGTGGAAGGTGGAAGACTCCCCGTAGACGCAGGCTGCCACCTCATTCCGCTCCACGATCTCCCGCAGGCCGTCTCTCAGGCGGGCGGCCATCTTATCGGCTATGTCGTTTATCTCTCCCGTTGCCACCACGTTCAGGGCCGCGTTCCCCGTGGCTGCGGCATATGGGTTCGCGTTGAAGGTCCCGCCGTGAGAGACCCGCTGGTAGCGGTCGTGGTGGGAATCACCCGTCTGGGCCATGACCTCCATGAACTCGTCTCGCCCCGCCACGGCGCCGCCGGGCAGTCCTCCCGTCAGGATCTTGGCCAGGGTGCAGAGGTCGGGGTCGATGTCGAGCTTCTTTTGGAGGCCGCCGGGGCTCCAACGGAAGCCCGTGATCACCTCGTCCAGGATCATTACCACGCCGTACTCTTTCGTCAGCGTTCTCACACCATCCAGGAAGCCGGGCTTAAGGGGCACGGTCCCGAAGGATGCGCCCGAGCCCTCGGTGATCACCCCCGCCACGTCCTTGTCCGTCGCCAGGGTCCGCTCCAGCGCGTCCAGATCGGCCGGCAGTACGATTACCGATTCTATGGCTCCCTTTGGAACGCCCGTAGAGCCCGGTACGTCGAAGGGCGGAACGTTCCCGGGCATGGCGTAATCGTGCCAGCCATGATAGTGGGATTCCCAGCGTATTATCTTGTTCTTGCCCGTGTGGGCCCGGGCGATGCGCATCGCCAGCATGGTAGATTCGGCGCCGGACCCCACGAATCGTATTTTATCGGCGCAGGGGATCAGATTGTGGACCCGTTCTCCCCACTCCAGTACGGCTTCCACCGGCGCGCCATAGTGTGATCCGGCGGGCGCCGCCTTGACCAGGGCCTCAACCACCTCCGGATGGGAGTGGCCCAGCAGCAGCGATGCCGATCCCATGCCGAAGTCAATGTACTCGTTGCCGTCCACGTCCCACTTACGCGGGCCCTGTCCCCTGGCGATGACGATGGGGAACGGCTCCGTCGCGTACATGTCGTGTCCGCCCACGCCCGAGGGGAAGTACTCCGCAAACCTGGGGAATAGCTGGGCTGACCTGGGGTTTTTCCGAACATATGCCTCTCTTATCGTCTCAGACACCGTGTCCTCCTTCCCTGGGTGGATATGGGCCGCACCATCGCTTGCATCACGTGTCCTCAGACCGATACTATAACGTTTCTCCCTAGCCGGGGCAAGCGCCATTGCAAACCCAGGGTGGCTCCAAAGATCGGTGGCCTCACAATTCGCTGTGTTAGCCGCGCAGCAGCCGGGGGAGGCGCTTCAACTGTGCCAGGTCCTTTGCAGACGCAAAGGTGTCCACGTGCGTGCGGGCGGCCTGTAGCCCCAGGGTCAAGGGCTCGTAGTCCTGGGTCCCCAGCAGGGGATTGAGCCAGACCAGCCTCCTTACCCGCCGCCGCAGCCGATGAAGCTCCCGGGCCAGGTGGTCCGGGTCTCCGGTCTCCCATCCGTCGCTCATGAGGAACACCGAGGTGTCGCGGTCGAGGATGTAGGCGTAGGTGCGGTTCAGGGCCTCCAGACACGTTCCGATGCGTGTGCCACCGGACCAGTGAGGCGCCACGGCCCCAATGCGGCACAGGGCCTCGTAGAACGAGGGGGCCCTGAGCTGGCGGGTGACGCGGGTCAGGGACGTGCTAAAGACGAAGGTCTCGACCCGTCCCGCTCGCTGACCCAGGGCGTAGACCAGCTGCAGCAGTAGTCGGGCATGGCGGTCCATGGACCCGCTGGCGTCCAGCAGCACCACCAGGCGCGGAGTCCGAGGGACCCGGCGCCGTCGAGGCAGGGACACCAGCTCTCCTCCGTGGGAAAGGCTCTTGCGAAAGGCGCCGCGCAGGTCCGGTAACCCCTTTCTCATGTGCCGGCGCCGGCGCCGGCCAAGACGGGTTGGTATGGCCCGCAATGTCCGGGAGGCGATGGACGACACCTCGGCGAGGTTTGCTTCCTGGAACGCCGTCAGGTCACGTCCCCCGAGCACCTCCACCGGGCTGGCGCCGGTGCGGGTGACCGGAATGCCCGAGGCCTGTTGGTCCCTTGACTGCTGAGCATCGGGGCCATCCGTGGATTGTAGGCCGTGGACCTCGGTGGGTTTGAGTATGGGGGCTGAGGCCGCATGGGACAGGTCAAAAGACCAGAACTCTTGGAAGCACTCGTCGAAGGCCCGCATCTCCTCGGCCCGTGACACGAGGACCGTCTTGAGGGCCAAGTAGACCTGCTGGCGGTCCATGAGGTCGATCAGGGCAAGGGAACGGATGGCGTCGGCCGTCTCCGATGGGCCTACCAGCAGGCCACGCTCCCTCAGGGTCCGGCAGAAGCGGACCGTGTGGGAGACGAGACCATGCCCGGCGTCCTCCTCCACACTAGACCACCTTCAGCATCTCGTCCAGGGCGTCGCCCCTGAACTGCTCCAGGTCCTCGACGTCCTTTACCAGGCATCCCAGGGTCTGCTCTACCGTCGCCCGGTCAAGGTGGTCGTGGTGTAGCGTCACCATGGCCGTGGCCCAGTCCAGCGTCTCCGAGATCCCCGGCACTTTTTCCAGGCCCATGCGACGAGTCTCCTGGAGGAAGCGGCAGATCTGCCCGGCCAGGGCCTGGGAGATGCCCGGCACCTTGGCGAGTACTATGCGGAGCTCCTTGTCGAAGGAGGGATAGTCGATCCAGAGGTAAAGGCAGCGGCGGCGCAGCGCGTCGGCCAGGTCTCTGGAGCGGTTGGATGTCAGAATTACATTGGGGGTAAGCTCGGCCTTGATGGTGCCGATCTCGGGAATTGTCACCTGGAACTCGGAGAGGACCTCCAGGAGAAAGGCCTCGAACTCCTCGTCCGCCCGGTCCACCTCGTCTATGAGCAGCACCGGCGCCCTATCCTTCTGGGTGAGGGCTGCCAGGAGGGGGCGTTGAAGCAGGAAAGCCTCGCTGAAAATCTCCCGCTCCTTCTCCTCGGTGGAGCGGGGCACGTTCTCGTCCAGCTTGATCCAGAGGAGCTGCTTGGGATAGTTCCACTCGTAGAGGGCGGTGGTCACGTCCAGGCCCTCGTAACACTGGAGGCGGATGAGGTTCGTGTCCAGGATGCGGGCCAGGACGTTGGCCACCTCGGTCTTGCCCACCCCGGCACGGCCCTCGATCAGTAACGGCCGGCCAAGGGTTTTCGCCAGGTACACCGAGGTGGCGATGGCCGGGTCGGCAACGTAGTCTTCCCGCTCCAGCTCATCCAGGACGTCCTCGATGGAGCCTAGGGACATCTACCCCTTCGACTCCTGGATGGCCCGCCATACCCTTTCGGGCTTGAGGGGCATGTCTATGTGCTTTATGCCAAAGGGGGATAGAGCATCGACAACGGCATTGACCATGGCGGCGGAAGCGGCGTTGGTGCCCGCCTCTCCAGCACCTTTGACCCCCAGGGGGTTCACCGGGGAGGGGGTCACGGTGCGGTCTATCTCGAAGGATGGCAGGACATCGGCGGCAGGGACAGCGTAGTCCATCATGGAGCCGGTGAGGAGCTGGCCGCTGTCGTCGTAGATGGCCTCCTCTTGGAGGGCCTGCCCAACTCCCTGGGCGATCCCTCCGTGGAGCTGACCATCCACTATCATAGGGTTGATAACGTTGCCGACGTCGTCCACCGCTACGTAGCGGAGCAGCTTTACCTCGCCAGTCTCCACCTCCACCTCCACCACCGCGATGTGGGTGCCGAAGGGCCAGGTGAAATTCGGTGGGTCGAAGTAGCTCAGGGCTTCCAGCCCCGGCTCCATCCCCTCTGGGAGGCTGCTGGCCAGGTGGGACGCGAAAGCGATCTCGCCGAACGTCTTGGCATTGGCCGGCGCGCCCCGGACGAACATCTTTCCATCCTCGTAGACCATGTCGGCCTCGGCGGCCTCCAGCAAGTGCGCAGCCAGCCGTTTGGCTTTGTCCTTGATCTTGTCTACGGTCTGGCGGATGGCTGAGCCACCCACGGCCGCGCTCCGGCTGCCGAAGGTCCCGATGGCGAACTGGAGCAGGGAAGTGTCTCCGTGAACCACCTCTATGTCCTCCATGGGTATACCTAGATCCGAAGAGGCGAGCTGAGCGAAGGTCGTCTCATGGCCCTGCCCATGGGCCGAGCTGCCCGTATACACCGTCACCTTGCCCGTGGGGTGGACCCTGACCATGGCGGTCTCCCAGGCCCCGTACTGCAACCCCAGTGTTGCAGCGACGGTCGAAGGGGCGGCCCCGCATATTTCCACGTAGTTGGTGAGCCCGATACCCAGGTAACGGCCCTCCTGACGGGCCCGCTGTTGCTCCTGCCGGAAGTTCTGGTAGCCCACCATCTCCAACGCCCGGTCGAAGGCTGGCTCGTAGTTGCCGCTGTCGTAGGCCACCCCGGTGGCGACGGTGTGGCCGTCGGTAAAGGGTGGAATCAGGTTCTTGCGGCGTACCTCGGCGGGGTCCATGCCGATCTCCTGGGCGAACATGTCCACCGACCGTTCCAGGACGAAGACGGCCTCGGGCCGGCCGGCGCCTCGGTAGGCGTCCACCGGCGTGGTGTTGGTGAAGGTGCCGTAGACCTTGGCCGAGATATTCGGGATCCTGTATTCGCCACCGAGGATGAGGCCGAAGAGGAAAGTCGGTATAAGGGGGGCAAAGAAGGAGAGCTGGGCCCCCATGTTGGCATAGACAGTGGCCCTCAGACCGGCGATGGTGCCGTCCCTGTTGCCCATTATCTCCACGTCCTGGATATGGTCCCGGCCGTGGTTGGTGGCTATGTAGTTTTCCTGGCGGGTCTCGATCCACTTGACGGGCCTCCCCAAACGCTTGGCAGAGACAGCGACAATTAGCTCCTCGACATAAGGACATATCTTGCTGCCGAAGCCGCCGCCCACGTCGGGGGCTACGACCCTTAGCTGATGCTCGGGGTGGACCCCGGCCAGGGCCAGAGTTAGCCTAACCAGGTGGGGCACCTGGGTGGATGTCCAGAGGGTAAGCTGGTTGGTGCCCCGGTTAAAGTCGGCCACTACCCCACGAGGTTCAATGGCATTGGCGATGAGGCGTTGCTGGATGAACCTCTGCCGGACCGTGACTTCGGCGTCCCTTGCCGCCGCTTCGATGTCGCCGCCGTTAAGTTCCCATTCCCAGGCGATGTTGTTGGGGGCGATCTCGTGAATCTGGGGCGCGCCGCTCCGGGTGGTTTCCTCCGCGTTGACCACGGCGGGCAGGGGCTCATAGGACACATCCACCATGCCGGCGGCATCCACCGCGGTAGCCGGATCGTCTGCCACGACAACAGCTACAACCTCACCCACGAACTTCGCCGTATCATAAGCCATGGGAGGGCGTGCGGTCTGTTTTATGTCCGGCAGGAGCCAGGCTACGATGAGGGAGCCAAGCTCCTCTTGGAGATCTGCCCCGGTGGACACGGCCAACACCCCAGGGTGGTTTTTCGCCCTGGATGTGTCTATGTTTAGTATCTTGGCGTGGGCGTGGGGGCTTCTGACCATCACGGCGTGTAGCATGCCCACCATTTTGATGTCGTCTACATAGGTCCCCTGGCCGGTGATGAGCTTCGGGTCCTCGCGGCGCTTGACGCTGGAGCCAAAGGTGGCTATGGTCATCACGTCCTCCTGAAGGTCCATATACCGGCGAGGGACGCCTCGCCTGATTGAGAAAGAAGAGCTACACCCGCTTCGGGTACTTTAGCGGAAATATGGGACAGTGGCAAGGGCTCGGACAAGACTTCCCTGGCTTGGGTAGCTATGTTGGGAAGCTGGAGGATTCGACCGAGCAGATCGGCTGCTGCGTGAGAGCCAGGCTCTGGCTGGTGATATAGTGACCAGCGGGGAATAGCCCTGACCATCGTCCTTGCCGAACGCCATCCCAAAAAGCGCCCGACGGAGTTCGATATTCCGTCGGGCGATCTCATAGGGTTTCCTACTGTGGTGTGTGGGTGCCCGCCAAGTGGGCTAGGTTCCTACCAGTGCCAGATGCGGTCGTGGGAGTCGTAGAGGTCGGCCACCTCCTTGCGGCTTACCAGCTTCACGCCTTGGGTGATGGCCTGCTGGTCGATGCCCCTGTCCTCCATGTCCTCCCGCACCGCGTAGGTGGGAATCCCGGCCTTGATGATCTCCGCCAGGTCCCTGTCAATCTTGGGCCCCACCTCCATCTTCTCGCCGCCGAAGCTGAGGCCGCTGGCGTCCTGACCCCGCACCGTGTAGTTGACGGCGTTGCCCCTGAGTAGCAAGGAGATGTCGGCCCCACCGATCTTCAGGATGTGGGTCATCCAGAGAATGGTGTCGTCCTGCTCTTCTATTGTGCCGTGGTAGGCACGCTCGGCGATGGAAAGTATCTTTGCCATACTGCCTCCCTTAGACTTTGCTCAGGGCATGCCCCTAGACAACGCTCGGGGTATGCCTATTTGGTGGCCATCACCAGGGTATTGGTGCTCTCGTTGGACCACTCCAAGAAGTGGGAGGGAGCCCCACGGCGAGCACCCTCGATCCAGTTGCCGGAGCCCCGCTCATCCACGCACAGGCCGCAGTTTATCCAGTCCACCAGCTCGGTCTTGAACAGGGCTGCGATGAAGTTGGCGGTGGTGGGGTGCTGCTCCTCTTCCACCGTCGTCCCGTGCACCGGATTGGGGTGGGCTTTCTGTTCGGCCATGGTGAGATTTACCGCCCCTTCGTAGGCGAATACGTTTACCTTGTGTCCCTTGCGCACGGCGGCATCAATTATCCGCAGGGCCGAGGTGGTGGTCTCCGATTCGTAGGGTGGGTCCATGAGGGCGATGGTAAGGGTTGCCATGTCTCCTCCTTCTTACGTCCTAGTGCCACACGATTTTGGCGCCGTCCTGCACCAGCAGGTCCACCAGATTGTCCACGCTGGAGACCGATACGCCGTCCACTACGGCCGACTTGGAGATTCCCCGCTCCCGCAAGGAAAAGTTGTCGGCGGCCACGTTCACCGCCGGAGCCCTGTTTTTTAGCCCAGTCAGTGGGTTGTTCTTGACGCCCTGGCGAGTGGTCAGGACGCCGTTCTGGATGAGGAACAGCGTCACCTCGTTCCCCTTATCTGCAAGGTCCCCCGCCAGATCGTACATGTACAGGGAGTCCCCGTACTCAAAGGGGTCCCTGGACTCGATCAGAACGTATTGGCTCACAGGCCACCTCCTTTACTGCCGCGAACGCGGACTTGGGTATTAGCTGGGGGTTACCGTAATATATTAGGGAGCCCGTCAGGTGCTGTCAATCCTTTGGTCTACGTGCCCCAGGTCACGCCGAACTCGCTGCGCAGGGCCAGCCGTCCGGTGAAGGAACCGGCATCCTGAAGGGCAAGGTACACGGCGCAGGGGCCCACGACCTCGGGCTCCACTCGCTCGTGCCAGTCGTGCTGGGCCCAGGGAATGGCCCCCGACCCCTCGCTCCTCATGGAACCGGGGCTGAGGATGTTGACGGCGACGTTGTACTCCCTCACCTCCTCTGCCAGGCACAGACTGAGCCCGTGGAGGGCCCCCTTGCTGGCGCTGTAGAGGGTGCCGCCCCAGGTTCCTCGGTCCCCCGCCATCCGGGAGCCGACGTTGATGATGCTGCCGCGACGCTGCTCCATCATGACGGGAAGGACGTACCGGCAGGTGAGATAGGGCCCCCGCACGTTAGTGGCCATGAGCTGGTCCCAACTGGCGGGGTCGGTTTCCAGAAGGGGCTCACCCAGCACCATTATCCCCGCGTTGTTGACCAGCACGTCTATGCGGCCGTAGCGCTCCATGACCTGCCGAACCATTGCCTTGACCTGCTCCTCGATGGAGACGTCGCAGGGGACAGGGAAGGCGTCGCCTCTCGCGGCACGGATCTCCCGCGCAGTCTCCTCTATGGTGCCGGGCAGCCCCGTGGGCGACCGCGGTCGGGCGCATATCGCTACCGAAGCTCCCTCCCTGGCGTACTCCTTGGCGATTGCCTTGCCCAGGCCCCGGCTGGCCCCCGTAACGATCGCCACCATGCCATTCATCTTGCCCATGTTGCCCTTACTAGGCGAAGCGCTCCTTTACCCAGCCCTGGTCGAAGGGCGTCCAGAAGAAGGAAGTCAGCTTCAGGCTGCTGAACCTCCACTCCCCATCTATCCTCTGGTACTCCTCGTCGTAGCGGGCCGAGCCCCAGACGGCCCTGTTACCATCGGCAAAGGTGCAGGCCTGGAAGAGATACCAGGTCCCCTTTGCGGCGTCGCCGTCTACGTCGATCGTGGGATTGACCACCATGTGGATCGCAAAGGGGAGCCTTTGAGGGGCCTGGCGAAAGAAGTTACGTATCCCTTCCATCGGCCCGGCCCCTGATCCCGCCCTCCCAGACCGCGTCCTCGGTGAACAGGCTGGCCAGACCGTCGGCGTCGTAGTTGTCGTCACACAAGTAGCAGTAGCGGGACTTGAGCTTCTTTATGGCCTCGATGTCCTCCAGGACCCTCAGCCTCCTATCTATGTCCTCAAGGCTCATACCTTCCCTCCTTCCCAGGTCGATGGGAAGCCGAACGAGGCCCTCCCTTGGTCACACACTATACCCCAAGCTATAATGCTTGACAAAGGCCCCCCTCGCCATAGAATGGGGACAGCGCACGCGGCGCATAGCCCGGCGGGCGCGTACCGACCGGCTTCCCGGCCGCCCCGTAGCTCTCATAAGGAGGTCACGTCGTGGAGAGAAGATTACCCACGCAGGAAGAGGTGGAGTCCTACCTGAGGGACCGCCGCAACTGGGGCCGGTGGGGCGATGACGACGAAGTGGGGGCGATGAACCTCATCACCGCGGAGAAGCGGGTCGCGGCCGCTCGTCTGGTGCGCAGCGGCAGGAGCGTGTCCCTCAGCAGGTACTTCCCCAAGACGCCCGGCGTGGGAAATCCCAACCCCGCCCAGCACTGGATGCGTACCAACGTCCGGGGTGACGGAGGGGGAGCGTCCATGGATTATTACGGTATCTTCTACCACGGCACTGCCGCCACCCATCTGGATGCCCTGTGCCACGTGTGGGACAGGAACGGGATGTACAACGGCCGCGACCCGGCGGTGGAGATCACCTTCGACGGGGCCAGGTTCGGGGCTGTGGACAGTTGGGGAGACGGGATCGTCTCCCGAGGGGTGCTCCTGGACATTCCCAAACTCAGGGGCGAACCCTTCGCCACCCAGGAACGGCCGGTCCACGGCTGGGACCTGGAGGACGCCGCCAAAGCCCAGGGTGTCACGATAGAGCCCGGCGACGCCGTGGCGGTCTACTCCGGGCGTGAGGCGTGGCACGAGGCATATCCCGATACCCCATACACCGGCGGCGAGGGCGCCACCAGGCCCGGTCTCCACGCCTCTTGCCTGCCCTTCATCCGCGATAACGACATATCGGTCCTGCTCTGGGATATGATGGATTACCAGCCCTTCGGCTACGACGTCTCCTCCACCGTCCACGGCTCTATCTTCGCCTACGGTGTGGCGCTGCTGGATAACTCCCTCCTGCAGCCCCTGGCCGAGGCCTGTGCCGAGGAGGGGCGCTACGAGTTCATGCTGGTCATCGCCCCGCTGAAGGTGGAGGGGGGAACGGGTTCTCCCGTCAATCCCATAGCCCTGTTCTAGTATGAGGGGGATGGGTATCGCCACACCGATATGTATGCCACAGGTTAAGCATGCTGGATCTCGTCCGGCTCGATAGGTTCCGGCTTGAGGGTTTCCTGGGAAGGGGCTCGGACTACGAGGCCCACGCGGCAACGGATATGGAGACTGGTAAGGCCGTGGTCGTCAAGAGGCCCAACCCCGACTACGTGATCAGGAAGCTGCACCACGGGGTAGACCAGCTCTCGGAGCAGCTCATAGAGGTGCACCGGAGCGTTGGGGAGTCCGTGCCCTACCTGGCCCACCTGGTGGGCTATACGGAGGTCGGCCGGCACGACGGCTATTTCGGCGATTCGCTGAACGAAGAGTATCGGGTCCTCGTTGAGGAGAGGGCACGAGGATTCCCTCTGGTAGCCGAAATCAGGGACAAGTTCAAGGGCATTCCCATCGGCCTGGGGCACAACCTGTTCGCCCTTCATCCCCTGGTGCCCCACCCTCACGGAGGTCCCCATGCCATCCAGGAGCAGGTCCTAGATGTAGAGGAAGCATTCCAAAGGGCCGGCCACCTCCTGCTTGACATGCGTCCCGAGAACGTCTTCTATGACCCCGCTGAGGGGAGAATAACGGTAATCGACATCGGTTCCATACCCACCCAGGGTCCGGCAGCCCAGGGCACAGCCACCATCGGCAGGGAACCAAGGGACATTCACGACTTCTTTGCGGAGGCCTTCAAGTTTTTCTCCATCCCGGAAACGCCGCCTCTGGACGTGGTTGGATATCGGGACCCTCCAGACACCAGGGCCATCCCCTACTTTGCCCGGCAGCTAGAGTGGTTGATCCGTCGGTTTTCAGAGGTCGCAGACCCTGAGCTTAAAGATGCCGCGCTCGATATTCTCCAACGTATCGAGAGGCGAGGTTATGGCTCCTTCGGGGATTTCCGCAGAGACTATCTCCGGTATCTTACTTTGGTGGATGAGCGAAACAATGCCCTTCCGGACCTCCCGGATATGACACGGGTCTGGAGACAGGCGCTGGACCTGCTATCGGATGAGTACTGGAGCAGCTTCCTCTTCGACCCTGGGTCGGACCTGGCCCATTTTAGAGATAACCTGAGCTAACGTATGAATAACGGATCGGCGGCCTCATACCAGGACAACTCGGCCCACGGGGAGGATGCACTTCTGATCAGGGAGCTGAGTGCCACGGCTTCCCTGGACGCCGTTCTCGACGGGGTTACCCACTGTGAAGGGGCCTACGCCAGTGCCTTCACCCAACAGCTTCTCCAGGATGCCCCAATCGGTTCGCTGGAGGACCTGATATCTGTCCTGGAGCAGTCGAACACCACGCTTTACCAGAGTGGGAGGGGGCGCAGCCTGCTAACCACCGCATCGGTGGCGCTAAAGCTGGGGGACCAGCTGCACGTCGTAAATGCGGGAGACAGCCCCGTGTACCTACTCCGGGGTGGTGAACTGAGGGAGCTCAGCACGATTGTGTGGTCGGGCATTATGAGCAATCTGGCCAGCGGCGCGGTGGGCCTCCATTCCCCCATCGCTTACAAGCACAGTTCGGTAACCCTCATGCCCGAGGACAGGATCATTCTCTTGACGGACGGGATCATAGACAACGTGTCCCCCGAGGAGCTGGCGGAAATACTACGAGGTGCAGGTTCTCCCCAGGAAGCTGTGTTCGCGCTCCAGGAGACGGTTAAGGAAAAGCGCCGCCTCCACAAAGGGCGGGAGGACGCCTACATTACCTTCAGGGAGGACGACCTGACCATAGTATTCCGGTACCTGGACTAGCGACAGCGGGGCATCCCGCCCGCGGGGGGTCACTCCAAAGTGACGGTGCGAGTGCCCGCAGCCTTCCCGTTGACGACGAACACGAAACTTATTGGCTTCCCGCTGGGCAGGTTCTCCCTAGGGATAGAGGCTATGTAGAAAGGGGCCAAAAGATAGGGGAACTCACGGCCGAGGGGGTCATCCAGCAGCTCCACATCGATCTCCACCTGTTCTCCCTTGACCTGTATGCCCCTAATAGACAGGGGATCTCCCTTGAGGGGACGCCAGAGGTGGTAGACTGCCAGGACCACCTCCTCGGCATAGTCCACACGGTCCAGGGTCAGGGTGCTGCCCCGGAGGCGAATATAGTCCAGGCCCTTCAGGAGTTGACGCAGCTCATCCTCCTGGGTGATCACGAATCCCCTGAGGGTCTCCTCGAAAGGCCCTTCCTGTTCCCTGAGGGGGTTGATCCAACCTCCGATGAGGAAACGGTGGACCACCGCTGTCCCGCCACCCTCGGCAGCGTCGGACGGGGCGCTATCGGGCGCGCCGGCGGACCTCGAATTGCACGCCACCGCCAGCAGCAGCACCGCCAGGATGGCCGGGCCGGTCCACCAGAAAAGTGGTCTCACTCTCCAACTCGTCGCACCGTTTCGCTCCGGATGTCCCGGAACGATGTACCGATTCCTGATCTCTGCCTCCTCCTCAACCGCGTCCATCATAGGCGATCTACTTTACCCCCGGGGCGGAGCCACGACAAAGTGTACCAAACCCATCACGGAGTAGGGAAGGCGCTGGCGGGGAATCTTGCCACCGCGCTGATATGGGGATAGACTGGGTGCCACCATACCGTACCTCAGATAAGCTGCCTGAAAGGGGTGCCGTGGATGGGCACGGGGGTACGGCGAAGGCTATTACCCGTACCCAGACCGAGGAGGGATGCCATGTCCCAGCTGGACTTCATAAGGCGCTCACTTGATGGCCTTCAGGCCTCGCTAGACGAAGCCATGAGTGGCCTCTCCCATGAACAGGCCCACTGGAGGCCCAACGACAAGGGTAATCACATCGCATTTGTAGCCTGGCACTACACTCGAACCGTAGACAATCTGATACGGTTCGTTCTCCAGCGCAGGCCCACCGTGTGGATAGAGGGGAAATGGGACGAAAGGTTTGGCCTTGACTCAAAGGCCCAGGGCACCGGCATGAGCCCGGAGGAGGCGGTTGCGCTCCGCATCAGCGACGTTCCAGCTTTTTGCACCTATATGGGCCAGGTGTGGAAAGAGGTCCCGCCTTACCTGGATACCCTCACAGAGGGGGACCTGGAGCGGAAGCTGACCGTACGCCCCTTGGGAGAGCTGACCCTGGGGGAGGTCCTGGGCACCGTTATGCTCACCCACGGGCACAACCATCTGGGGGAAATTTGGCTCCTCAGGGGGATTCAGGGCCTCCAGGGCAGCCCATTCTGATCTTTGGAGGCCGTGCCGACGATTCAGCGCTCCCGATCCACATATAGACACGCCGCAACTGGCCCATGGCCCAAACGTGCCGGTGCCTATCAGCCCTACTCTGACTGGATGCCCGTGTTCAACCCCAGCTCCCGTGCCACCGGCTTCAGGCTCTCTATGACGAAGGTTATGTGCTCGTCCAAGTCTACCCCCAGCTCCTGAGCTCCCTTGGAGATGTCGTCCCGGTTGACGTCGCGGGCGAAGGCCTTGTCCTTCATCTTGCGGGTCACGGACCTGGGGGTGACTTCGTCCAGGCTCTTGTTGGGCCTCACCAGGGTCACGGCCCGTATGAAGCCCGAGAGCTCGTCCACGGCGAACAGGGTGTGCTCCATCGGAGTCTCCCGCTGAATACCCGTGTGGTCACCGTGAGTGAGCACGGCGCGGACAAGATGCTCCGGGTAACCCTTTTGCCTGAGTATGTTGGCGCCGTATGTGGGGTGCTCCTCCGGGGTGGGGACTACCTCCCAGTCGAAGTCGTGCAGCAATCCCGCGATGCCCCACTCATCCTCATCCTCGCCGAATTTGCGGGCGTAGGCGCGCATGGAGGCCTCCACCGCCAGGAGGTGCTTCATCAGGCTCTCGGACTTGACGAACTCCTGAAGGTCCTCAAGGGTGCTCTCCCTATCCATCCTGTTGCTCCTTTACAGGGTTCTGCTGCTCACCTGCGGGTGTCGCCTCGCCGATCGCGCGCCGTCTCCTAATGCACCTGCGGGCGGTGGTGATGAAGCCGCTGTGGGCCACCATGCGGTGGACGGGGCGCACGCTGCGATGGGTCACGTTCCAGGGCCTCAGCAGCACCTCCACCGTCTCTATCAGCTCGAAGCGAGTGTCCGCCGTCATCTCCTCAACCAGCTGGTGGACCTGGAGTATGGTGGGAAGGAAACTCAGTACGATGCCTCCCATCGAAAGGGACTGGGCGGCCCAGGGAACTACGTGCCATGGCTCGGGCACGTCCAGGACTATCCTGTCCACGTCCCGTTCCTCGATTCCCTTGTAAATGTCCTGAAGGCGGACATCGTGATGGGACGGACCGGGCGTGAGGGCCCGGATGTTCCTCAAGGCCCGCTCCACCATGTCCTCCCGGATTTCATACGTTATTACATTGCCGCCCTCCCCCACGGCCCTTAGCAGGGCCACAGTAAGCGCGCCGGAACCCAGCCCGGCCTCCACCACTGTGGCGCCGGGGAATATGTCGGCCATTATCAGTATGTTGCCCAGGTCCTTGGGGTAGATGACCTGGCTCCCCCTGGGCATCTCCAGCACGTAGTCTCCCAGGGTGGGCCGGAAGACAAGCAGGTTCTGCCCCATGCTGGTGCGGAAGGTCCGCCCCTGCTCCTGGCCGATTATCTCCGCGTGAGGGAGGGTCCCCGCGTGGGAGTGGAATGTGTCCCCCACCTTCAGCGTGAGAAGGTATCTCCTTCCCTTGCGGTCTATCAGGAGCGCCAGGTCCCCCTCCTCAAACGCCCCTCTCTTTTTTCGGGTGTCGGAGCTCGTGTGTGACGCCAGCGGGCTATCCGCGGGGCCGTCCTTCTCCTCCGCCTTAGCAACTTGTTTATTCACAACCATTGAGTGCCTTGCCCTCGTGCCTGCCGTAGGATGTCTACCCACCGCACTCGACGGCCGCCTGGTTCCTCCCAGACAGCAAGCAGGCCCGCCCGGGAACTCTGCGCGTGGGCGGGCCTGGGTCTGGTCCCGAAATTCCCTTTAGCCTAGCCTGTCCAGCTCGGCCAGGATGTCCGCCGGGTTGGGTATGGCGGGCGCCGCGTACTCCTTCCTCCACCGCACGATGCCCCCTTTGTCCACGATGATCACCGCACGGTTGCTGGTGCCCCGTTCCTCGTTCCACAGGCCGTAGGACTTGCTCATCTCTCCGTGGGGGTGGAAGTCGGACAGCAGTGGGTAAGGGATGTTTCCAAGTCCGGTCGAGTACGACCGGTGGGAGTGGTGGCTGTCACAGCTTATGCCCAGTACCTGGGCACCCTTCTCCTCGAACTGGCCGTTAGACTGCCTGAACGAGGAGACCTGGTTCGTTCAACCGCCTGTGAAATCGTAGACGTGAAAGGAGAGGACCACGTTCTTCTGTCCCTTGTATTGGCTCAAGCTGACCCGGTCTCCTGACTGAGAAAGCAGGCTGAATTCCGGGGCCGATTGTCCGACCTCTGCTGGCATAGTTACACCTCATCTTTGCGTACTGCGCCCGACCGTTCTGACGGGAAGCTGGGCAGGGACAATTATAACCCATACGGGGCTACCTTGCTACCGCGCCGGGTAGGAGGCACAGGGATAGAGGGAAGTGCAAAACTCACGCCATGATGCTGGGGAGATAGACGATATACGGTGGATGGTGAGAAAGGTCGCCTAACCCGTAGGCGCAGCCGGGGGTTTGGGTTCCGAGAGCCCTGGCCTTTGCTCCGAACGGAATTCACGCAGGCGATCTTCTGCTGCGCCGACGGCCTCGTAGTGCTCTTTTATTTCACCTTCCGGCAGAAGCCTAGCGGATGGTTGCCCACTAGTTACCTGCAAGTTAGCGATGCTGATGGGTGCGGCAATCCCTCCGGGAGCCGCGAGGATAGCATGTTGTAGCGTCCATACAGCAGCGAAACTGCCCTCGTTGAGCGAGGGCAGTGAATCTTGCCAGAACACGCGCCGCAAGAATGCAAGGAATGGGTCCGCTATGCTTTGGCCACTCCCTATCGCGACGAATGGCAAGTCGTCGGTGGCTAGTTCAGGGGCGCACTGATAATCGAACTGAACCAAGTAAGGTGGCTTTCCTGGGGCAGCAGCCACGAGGGTTTGGCACAAAACGTCACCCTGGGCAGCCGGACCGACCACACTCTGGGCTAGGCTCGCCACCTTCAGCGTAATCTCTTGGTCCTGCAAGAACGCCTGGCGTAGTGTTCGACCTGCATCTTCGGCGCTCATATTCCTCAAATCGTTGTAGGCGCTGTCTACTCTATCTTTGAAAAGTTGAGCGGTACCTACCGGGCCAGATACTGCGACGATTGCCTGTCCGCGTACGATGCTTAGCTTTGCCATGGGCTGAATGACGGTCCGTAGGCCAGTAGTGGTTCCCAGAGTCGCTGCACTATCAGCACCAACTGTGATGCCGTCTGAACACTTGATGCCGATAATCAGCGTCATATCTCGGATTACTCTTGGAAGACGCTATTTTGGCGGAAATCTGGGTACTGGGCATAGATTGCCCGCAACAGTTCGCCAAAGGATAACGATCTGACCCATTGCACAACCGCTTTGACATGGGTTGCCAGCGCGGGATCGCATTCTGACTGTATCTGTTGCGCCCTTTCTTGGCCGGCGGAGGTTGTCTGATAAATCGACCAAGCCCTTCCAGATACAGGTATCTGTGCTAGATGGCCCTCGGCAGAGAGTTTATCGGCATCAACATAAATGTCCGAGCCGAAGGGACCATAGTTGTAGGGGATAAACTCATAATAGTCGGGTGGCAGCCCTTGTAGCTTCGATTCCCCAATTAGAAACAGCGCCTTCTGGAGCTGCACGGGTGTCAGCCCAGCCCCCTCCGAGGCAGCAACAGTTAGCAATAGTGAGTCATTCCTGTCCATCGGAGAGCCTCCTCGCTTGCACATTTATTCCCTGAATCAGAACGTATGTACTAAACCCTTCAATAACTGAGTATATCTTTCCGCGTGCACCCTGTCAACCGTTCCGCGGGCTGTCATAGTTTTGCACTTCCCACGGCTACATGGCCCGTTCCACTACCGGCTGGGAGTGTGGCATAATATACCTGTCCATGGATACGTCGAGCCGGCAGGTGAAAGAGTACGCCCGGGAGCTGGGCTTCGACCTGGTGGGGATAGCCTCGGCCCACGACTTCGCCGACCACGAGGCCATTACCCTGGAGCGGATGCGGGCCGGCCTGATGGACGGGCTGCCTTGGTACACGGAGTCCCGTGTGCGCCGCGGTTGCCGCCCCCAGGAGCTACTTCCAGGGGCCAGGTCCATCATATCCGTGGGCATGAGCTACTATGCACCTGATCCCGACGGGGAAGCGTCTGGGCCCAATGCCGGAAAGGTGGCCCGCTATAGCTGGGGTGACGACTACCACAGGGTCATGAAGGACCGCATGAGGGACCTTGCCGAGGGGCTCTCCCTGCGCCTCGGCTGCGAACTACGCGCGAACTGGTACGTGGACGACGGACCCATGCTGGATAGGGCCGTGGCCCAGCGGGCGGGCATCGGCTGGTTCGGCAAGAATACCAACGTGCTCACCACATCCCACGGCTCCTGGGTCTTCCTGGGTCAGCTGATCACGGACCTGGAGCTGGAGCCCGACCCGCCGCTGAAAAAGACCTGCGGCAATTGCGTGCGGTGTATAGACGCTTGCCCCACGGGAGCCATAGTCGCCCCCTACGTGATAGACAACGCCCGGTGCATCTCCCATCTGACCATAGAAAACCGCGGCCCCATCCCACGCCACCTCCGTCCCCTAATGTTCGACTGGGTCTTCGGCTGCGATATTTGCCAGGACGTCTGCCCGGTGAACGTCAAGGCTGTCTATACGAAAGAGCAGGCCTTCAAACAGCGCCGTTTCGGTACGTTGGACCTGGTCGCCCTGCTGGAGTTGACCGATGAGGAGTTCCGGGAGCGCTTCCGAAACAGCCCCATCAAGCGGGCCAAGCGCGTTGGTCTGCAACGGAACGCCTGCGTAGCCCTGGGCAACGCCGGAGACCAGACCGCGGTCCCGGCCCTGGCGGCCGCCCTGAGGAATGGGGAGCCCTTGGTCCGCAGCCATGCGGCCTGGGCCCTGGGAAGGCTAGGCGGCGCACGTGCCGAGGCGGCTCTCGAGGAAGCGCTGTCTCTTGAGCGCGACGCCGAGGTAGCGGAAGAGATACGTGCTGCCCAGGGCGCGGATTAAAGAGCGGTTTAACGGACTAGCCAGCCCCCTGGTCTTTCAGCCTTGAGCTTGTTCGCTTGCAGCTTCCTCTTGTTCCGGGCGCATCTCCTCCGCCCTTACCTCGAGGTGGCCGTCGACGCGGTCTACATTGGAGTGTGCCTGGGAGTTAGCGGACTTCAGCTTCCGCATCTCCGCCTCTACCAGCATGAAGTCTCTCTTGGGGAGGAGGTGCAGTTTGCTAGCGGCGAATGCCATGTACCAGCTCTCCGGTGGCCACTTGCGCACGTAGTCCAGGCGGGGCGCCAGTTGTCGGGCATCAATGTAATCTCTATCGTCGAGAATTACCTCCGGCTGGATACGGACCTTAAAGGTCCAGTCCCGTCCACCTCGCATTTTGTGTTCCGGATTGTGGTCTTGGAAGTACCGCGACGTCACCGTGGCTGTGGCGGCAAAATACCGGTCTCCCCCTATGTAGTAAAGAATCCGGTCTCCGGGCTCTATCCGCTGTAGCTTCCGCTGATGCTGGGCCTGCAATCCCTGAAGGGTGAAGCCCAGCTGGCGCGTAGTCCTAAAGCTCTCCGGACTGGCTACCACCATCCAGTAATTTTTGGGCATCGTCACCTCGTGTATATTCTTGATATGTGCCCAAGGTCATTCTAGCACAACCTCCGTATCACTCAAATCCCCGGTCTCGAATACACCACCTCTGGCTGGTAGGAAACCTCTTCTGCTGGAGATGTTAGGTGCTCACCCGGATGACTTTGTAGGTATACCTGAACAGCTTGAAGGCTTCCCTGATAAAGGTGAGTGGTCCCACCGGCCTTCCGGGCGTAACGTGGGAGATGAAGGAGAACTCGGTGTAGTGCAGGTCCCCGTGCTTCTGTAGAGCATCGGCCAGCCGCCGGGACTCCTCCGAGGGGACCGCGTCGTCTTCCCTGTCATGGGCAATCAGCAGCCTTGCCCTCAGCCCCCCGATGCTGGCTGCCGGCGAGACCTTGTCCATATCATCCAGCAGGCTGGTGGGCAGGCGCTGGAACAGGGACTCGGCCTCTTCAAGGCTAATTCGACCGTCCGCCTCGGTGGCGGCCATGGACGAGAGGAGGCCGTGGACCGTTTTGCCTGCCATCGAAAATCCGTCAGGCTGCGGCTGTTCCCCATCGTCCTCCCCCAGGAAGGCGCCGGTCATTACATCCTTCTCAGGCTCCTCCAGCCCGCCGATCAGCTGGTTGGCTAGGAACCTCTGAGTGTTATCACTGGGATACCAGGGTTTCGACGCGTCCCGGTAGAACCTCCGTTTGGTGGAGATCTGCCTTATCAGGTCCTTAAGATCGTAGTAAGCGCCGAAGGAGCTGACGAAGTCCACCTGACCGCTTATGCGCGAGTCGGAGGCGGCAACCAATACCATGGAGGCCGCCACGCAGAACCCACCCATGCCGACGCGGTCCTTGTCTACCCACTTCAGCCCCCTGAAGTACTGAAAGGCCCGCACCAGGTAATCCGGGTCGGAGGGGGAGAGCTCGTTTTGTAGAAGAAACGGAGACCAGGGGACCATCACCACGAATCCGGCCCGCGCCAGGGCGTTGCCCAGATTCGCCACCCGGGGGTCGGTCTTCAGACCCGGGTTCGCGCCAGGGTACACCAGGACCCCGGCGCGTACCCTGCCGTCGGCGATCCTGAATATATCCGCGCTGCCCTCTTCCCCGTCCAGTTGGAAGGTGACCGGCTCCCGCTTTGGGGATGGAAGCAGCCACTCCTGGGGCTTGAATGGGAGCGGCAGGACCTGGGTTATAAATAGCACGGCCCTGACCGTGGCTCGCAACTGGGGAGGTATTGGCAGCAGCCCCAGAGGACGCAGTACTAGTCTCATAAGGGCAATGGTTGCCCTGCTCAGCCACCGGCGCATGGTCTCACCCACGTTTCTTTGCTAGCGCGTGAAAATGTCATCGAGAGAATTGTAACACCGGTTGGTGTCCGCCCGCAGGGCACCCAGCGGCCTCGTGAAGGCTTTTTGCGGGGACATGAAGCCCACCAATTCAGTTGCGCTTAATATAAGGGATAGATATAATTCCCTTGAACCCGTACCGTAGTGGATATGTCGATAGGAAAGGTGAGCACTGTTGATTACTACCGTGGTAGGCAACTACCCTAAGCTGTCCACCCGACCCGGCGCGCCGAACCTCAGACGCGCCATCTCACGGTTCGATACGGAACAGATAACCCAGGAAGAGCTGGATGCGGTGGCCGACGAGGTTATCAAGGAGGCCATTGAGGAGCAGGTGGGTGCGGGATTAGACCTCGTCACCGATGGCCAGATTCGCTGGGACGATGGGCACGCCTATTTCGCCCGCCGGATAAAGGGCCTCGCGATAAACGGGCTCCTCAGGTACTTCGACACCAACACCTATCTGCGGCAGCCCGTGCCTGAGGACAAGCTGGAATGGCAAGGGCCCATCACCCTGAATGACTTCAAGCTCGCCCAGGGGGCCAGCTCTAAGCCGGTGAAGCCGGTTATAACCGGTCCCTTTACCCTGGGGTACCTGTCCCAGCAGGGGTGCTACGGCGATCGCGCCTCCCTGGTAATGGACCTGGCCAAGATACTGAACCAGGAAGCCCTGGCCCTTCAAGATGCCGGGGCCACCATCATCCAATTCGATGAGCCCGCCATATTGAAGTACAAGGGAGACTTCTCCCTGCTCCAGGAGGCCTCCGGCGTGGTTACCCGGGGATTGGGGGTCAAGACTGCCATCTATACCTACTTCGGGGACGTGTCAGGCATACATCGCGAGTTCTTCCAGTTGCCCTTCCAGGTCTTCGGCCTTGACTTCGTTATGGGGGAGGCCAACTACGAATTGATAGGGGAGCTGCCTTCCGACAAGGAGCTGGGGGCGGGCATCGTGGATGCCCGGAATACCAGGATGGAGACCGTGGTCCAGGTTGTGGATTCTATCAGGGCCCTGGCCCAGAGCATACCTTTGGATAGGCTGTACGTGAATCCAAGTGCCGGCCTGGAGTACTTGCCCAGGCAGACGGCCCTGGCAAAGCTGGAAAGGTTGGTGGAGGGCGCGAGAGCGGCCCGGGAGGTCCTGGCATGACACGTGGACTGCTGACTACCGCTGTCGGTAGCTATCCCAAACCCGATTATATAAACCGCGCCCGCACCCAGGTGGCCAGAGGCAAGATGGACCCCGCGGAGCTTCGCCAGCTGGAGCGGCAGGCCACGGCCCACTGGATAAAGGTACAGGAAGACCTTGGGATGGACATCCTTGTGGACGGCGAGATGTACCGGGGAGACATGGTTACCTACTTCTCGGAAAACATGGAGGGGTTCAGGATAAGTGACCTGGTGCGGTCCTACGGCAACCGCTACTATCGCAAGCCCATCGCCGTTGCGCCCATCGGCAGGAAAGCCTCGATAACCCTGGAGTGGTGGCAGTACGCCCAGAGCCTCACCAGCAAGCCCGTCAAAGGGATGCTCACGGGTCCCTACACGATGGCGGATTGGTCGTTCAACGAATACTATTCCACACGTGAGGAGTTCATTTTGGAGATGGCCCGGGTAGTGCACGAGGAGGCCGTGGACCTGGAGCGGGCCGGGGCTCCTTACATCCAGATAGACGAGCCCGCTGTATCGACTCGACCCGAGGAGATGGAGCTGGCCTCCAGGGCCCTGGGCATCGTCACCAGCGGGCTGGATGCCTTCACCATCACCCACATCTGCTACGGCGACTTCGCCCTCGTCTACGACCATCTGGTCCGTCTGCCCGTGAACAATCTGGACCTCGAGACGTCGAATAGCGGCTACGACCTCCTGGACGTTTTCAGGGAAAGGCCTCTCCCCCCGGACAAGTCCCTTTCCATGGGGGTGAGCGACGTGCATTCCCACCTGGTGGAAGGGGTCGAGGAGATGAAAGCGGGGATCAAGAGGGGCCTGGAGCTCATGCCCCCCGAGAGACTTTACATAGACCCCGACTGCGGCCTCAAGACCCGCCTGGAAGAGGAGGCAATAGGTAAGCTACGGAACATGGTCCAGGCGGTGCGAGAGGTGAAGCAGGAGATGGGCATAGATTAGATCCCGTCTGCAATCCCATCGGGCTCCCGAAACTGCGGGGTCGTGATGGACGTATTTTGGTGCCCCGCGTGCGGCGGGTTTAAAGCTTCTTTTAGTCCTCATTATTCTTCGACACGCCTCCATTGATCTTCTAGCAGGCTGCGGAAAAACTCTTGTTCACGGTGTATCCGAGGCTCTTCTGGGATAAAATAGGGGCAGACCATCTTTGGAGGTGCCCCAATGCGCGGATGCCAGGAGCCCCAGGTCCCCATGTTGACCTTCGTGGATATGGACGGGCGGGTGCCGCCGGACCATCCCTTGCGGACTATCAAGGCGCTGGCGGATGAGGCCCTCCGGGAGCTGTCCTCCGAGTTTGACCGGATGTATGCCGAGGTAGGGCGGCCCTCCATCCCACCGGAGCGCCTACTCAAGGCCTCGCTGCTCATCGCCCTGTTTTCCGTGCGCAGCGAGCGGGCGTTCTGCGAGGAGTTGGACTACAACATGCTGTATCGTTGGTTCCTGGATATGAACCTCCTGGAGTCCAGCTTTGACCCGACGGTGTTCACCAAGAACCGGCAGCGGCTGCTGGAGCACGCAGTGGGGCAACAGCTGTTTGCCACGGTCCTGGTGGGGGCCGACCGGCACGGCTTACTCTCGGACGAGCACTTCACCGTGGATGGGACGCTGATTGAGGCGGCGGCCAGTCTGAAAAGTTTCAAGTCCAAAGGGGGAGAGCCGGCCTCGGACGACGGGGACCCCGGCAACCCGTCGGTGGACTTTCACGGGGAGAAACGGCGCAATAAGACCCACCAAAGCACCACGGACCCGGAAGCCCGATTGTTTCGGAAAGGCAAAGGGAAGGAAGCCAAGCTGGTGTTCATGGCCCACGCCCTGATGGAGAACCGGAACGGGCTGCTGACGGACTTCCAGGTGAGCGAGGCGAGCGGGACGGCGGAGCGAGATGCGGTCCCGAAGCTCCTGGAGGGGGCGAAGGAGCGGGGCTTCCACCCCAGGACCCTGGGTGGGGACAAGAACTACGACACGCGGGATTGTGTGGAAGCGATGCGCAACCGAAGGGTCACGGCTCACGTGGCCCAGAACACCAGTGGCCGGCGCAGCGCCATCGACGGGCGGACAACCCGGCATCCGGGCTACCGGGTGAGCCAGCGAATACGAAAGCGGGTGGAGGAGATCTTCGGGTGGATGAAGACGGTCGGTGGGTTTCGGAAGACCAGGTATCGAGGGGTGGACAAGACGGGACTAGCAGGCTACCTGGTGGCCACTGCGTATAACCTGGTGCGGATGGCCAAGCTGCTCATGACCCAGCTACAGGAGGCTCCGGTCCTGCAGGCAGCATGACTTCCCAAGGACGGAGTCTGCCCTCAACGCCCTGACAGGGGCGAAAAGGGAACTCCTGCAACCCAGGAAAGTGGCTTCAGACCTTCCCAAAGCACTCATCGAGCAACGATATGAGCTATTACCAGGTCGTTTCGCGACCATAGAACCCTTTCTTCAGCAGCCTGCTAGTCCTTGGGCAGAGCACAGAACTCTTCGTCACCCCCACCTTAGCCTTCCCCCATCGATGGGCTTTGCTCCATTAGTCACACTTGTTCCTAAAGTCATTGACCTGTTCCAAAAGTCGGCCACCTGTCAGCCTTGATAATTGCCTTCCGTAGACGAGCAAGAATTTCGTCTACGTTCTCCTCAGACGTTGCTAACGTCGCTGCTGCTGACTCAAATTGTTCCTTGGACAGCACGTATTCTGCTGCGGCACTCTCTAATTCGGAGTGAATGTTGAAACTTTCACTGTTGGACATTCCATCGTTCCTATGTTAGACTGTTATGCGGGAGGTAAGACATGGCGACGACTCGCAATGCTCGGATAGCTGCTACCCTCGAAGAATTGAATGCCGCTGCCGCCGAATACAACGAGGCCAAGCGTTTGTATGATGTGGCTCGCGTCAGATATGAGTTGGCACGAGAAAAATTTGCGAAGATAAAGGAACTGGCTGTACCGATGATCGGCGGGGGAGATGCATGGTGGCAGTGGGAATCTGACCACGAAGACCTCAAGTATGTTGGAACCCAGTTGGGCGACGCCATCATACTGGTACTTCGTTCTTACGCAATGGACGTGGCAGATGCCTTTGACCCAAAGGGGGAACTGAAGTATGACCCAGCCTTGTTTCTGGAAGGAATTACGCAAAGACTTGAGGATGGCGGCTACGATTTCAAGTCGTCTACGCCACAACGAGAAGTGAACGCCGCATTGATTAACCTGGGTGGAGTCAATAAAGAAGGGTTTGGCCGCTACAAAATAGCCGATTCAGATGGAGTGTTGTCCTTCGTCCAGTCTCTTAATAAGACGTTTAAAAAACTCCCTCTGTAAATATAAGTCGCGGCGTGGCCAGCCTACTAAGCAATAGCCACGCCGCTGAGCAGCCGTGCCGAGGTGGCGAAAATGGCAAACGCAGTGGTCTTGAAAACCGTTAGCCGTAGAACAACTGAGCGCAATTAGCTACAAACCGCATACCCCGCCCCGTCCTCTCCAAAGCTAAAAGTGGGTTAAGTAAAACAGGGTGTAACGGAGTAGATTTACAAATAGATTTACAAGTTTGCGTGAACTACCAGGCCCCGAACACCCGTCCCAGGAGCCAGCCTACACCACCGCTGCCACCACCGACCAGGGTCAGCGACCAGGGCAGTGCCATAGACCCGGCGAACTTCACCCGTTTGTCCCGTACCGAGAGCGTCAGGCCACCGTTGCTGTTGGCCAGGTAGACCTCAAGCTTGGAGACCTGGGCTGCCAGCCTCTCCAGTGTGGCGGCGATGTCCTTGTGTTCCTGTCGTCCCTGCTGGAAAAGATTCTCGAGGGAGGCTACCCGTTCTTCTATCGTAGTCATGTGAAAGACTAACCTACATAGTCCCCATCGGCATCGTAGACGTACACCTTATCGTCGATGTAGTCCACCACGTAGAAGTATGCTCCATCCCAGGCTATGCCCTCGGGCGTGGTGTTGCCGCTGACGAGGAGGAAGGCTCGGCCTGACTGGTAGCTACTATGGGCGTCGTAGACGTACACCTTATCGTCGACGTAGTCCACCACGTAGAAGTATGCTCCATCCCAGGCTATGCCCTCGGGCGTGGTGTTGCCGCTGACGAGGAGGAAGTCTCGGCCTGACTGGTGGTCCCCATCGGCATCGTAGACGTACACCTTATAGTCGATGCTGTCCACCACGTAGAAGTATGCTCCATCCCAGGCTATGCCACGGGGAGCGTTGTTGCCGGTGGCGAGGTCGAAGTCGCGAGTGTCCCTTCGCCACGTCCCACTGACCTTGGTCCAAGAATGGGCTGCCTTCCATATCCCGGCTACCTTCACCTTGGCGGTCGCCGCCTGCCACGTCCCGTCAATCTTGACCTTTAATGGCATCGCTAATACTCCAGCCACACGTCGCCGTCGTTCCCGTCCGAGCTGGTGGGCGCGGAGTCGCTCACCGTGACCTTGCGGTACCCCAGAGAGGCCAGGCCTGCGGGTGTAATGGCCCTCTCAGTATCCGTTCCTGCCGCTACCTCATCGTCAGTGGCAAGCTCCACAATCCCGCGCCCTGTGGTGGAGGCGTTGGGGGGCGACGTATTCAGTGGCTTCCAATGGGACTCGCCGCTGTCGGTAACCGGATCGACGTTGGTGGAGTCCTGGACGCTTACGTACAGCAGGGCATCGCTGCCCGTTACCAGCGCCGGATGCTCGTATGAGATCGAGGAGTCCCACTCAAGCCCTGCGCCGTGGACGTTGATCTCCACTCCCAGGGCGGTCTCCTCTCTATGCAGCTCGTTTAAGTGCTCCCGCTTGGGAAGCGCGCCTCCGGGCTGGGAGTGGCTGATGTCCCAGCCAATAGAGCGGTCTATCCCACCGTCCTCCGGGTCCTCAACGTCCCCTGTGGCTGCCCACTTACCGATTTTTAGTGCGTCCGGGTCTCTTGCCATGACTACTCACTCCTGAAGCTAATGTCGTCCCAATAAAGCACGTGCGGGGCCGAACGGTCGGTGACTCTCAAAGCCAGCCGGATGTTCTGACAAGCGGCGGAGATAGTCGTCGCGGCTTCGAGATATTCCCAGGAGTCATAGGCCGCTGGGTTCTCCGATCTCGTATTCTCCCATGTGGTGGCGCCCTCTGAATCCACCTCGCCGCACATTAGCTCTAGCTCCACATCGGAGAGGAGCAGGTCGCTCGCGGGGACGTAGACCCACGCCGAGAAGGTGATTTGGGTCATAGGCAGTAGGTCGGCGTATGCGACGTTGAAACCAATGAAGACGCTTGCCGAATCTGAAGCGCCCTGTGCAACCGTGATCTTCCAACTGTGGCTGCCGGAGTGGGCCTGCTCGTCGCTCCGTTCGTACTCGCTAACGTTGGTATGGCTAGAAGTATGGCCCGCCACAACCGGCGGCTCGTCTCCCTCACAGTCTCCACCGACCACGTACTCCCACACGACCCTAGACAGCTCGACACCCGCCGGAGAAGGCAACCCCCCAGCGATATCGAGCGCCTCCAGGAGGCTCCGGGAGTCGAGGCCCTGGTACGCTCCCTGGACCTCCGCCGTCATGTCGCCACCGTCCCTATAGCTCACCCCAGGGAACACATGCCCCACCGCATCGCTAAGACGCTCCACCGTACCGTCCGCAAGCAGCGCCTCCGCCCGCATCATAAGCAGCTTCCGGTAGAACTCGTCTCCCACCGGCACCCTGGTCGACAACGCCTCAACCACCGTGGCGAACGGACCCTGGTCGAAGCCGACACCACCTGAGCCGTGGAAACCAAAAGAGGCAAAGTTGGCGATGTCCGTCGCCGGACGCGGAAGCATCAGCCGTTCTCCAATACAGTCCAGCCAGAAACCTTCAGCGGTGTCAATGCGGAGGAGTTCCTCCATGTCCGCCAACGGCCTGATCAGGTGATCGTCCATCACTCCTTGGAGCGCATCCACCAGGGCGCGCATACGCGGAGCCTGTTGCCACTGCTGGATCAGCAGGCCAGCATGGGCGTGAACGTCGATCCGCTTGGCCAGGTCGCTCATGATGCCAACACCGTGATGGTGATGTCTCCGGGGATAACCGTCAGCCGCTCGGTCAACTCGATGTCGTCCTGACTGGTGACGGAGCCCTGGACCGTATCGACGGTATCCAGCCCCAGCTCGTCAGCCGTATCGCCAGTCACCGCGCCGGACACCACAATGGGGTTGCCGTCGGCATCCAGTGGAATGGTGATCACGAACCCTCCATCCACATAGGCCACCTCTACCTGGTCCAGGTCTGCACTGGATGTTCCCCGCAGCGCGCCCTTGACTACCGTGGCCACACCGTCGTAGCTCGCCACGGCGCCGAAGTCCAAACCGGATGCAGTCGCACCGTGCAGCGTGATCGTGCCGCTCCTGATGGCATCCACTCCGTCTACGATGGTTGCGGTGTCCAAGCCCAACTCGTCGGCGTTGTCCCCGGTGAAAGCGGTACTTGCCGTGGTGGCTGCCCCATCGGAGTCCAGGGGCAACGTCACCACGAACGCCGCGCCGTCGTGGGTGACCTCCACATTGTCCAGGTCCGTGGAGCTGGTAGCCCGGAGCGCCGTCTGGAGCGTGGAAGCCACCCCGTCGAGGTCATTGTCGGAGGAGAAGTCGAGGCCAGCCACGGTCTGGCTCAGGAAGGTCACGGTACCGGCGGTGATGCCTTGAAGCGTCGCCAGAGTACTGTGATTCCCCCCGGTCAGCACGGTGGCGCGTCCGTGGAACGTATCCAGCGACGCCACAGTACCGCTGCCCCTGAGCAACGTGCCAGCCTTGCGCCCGACACCGAGGTTCACGGTGTGTCCCGGCACCAACAGCACGTCGGCAAGGAGCCGCTGTGCGGTCAGGCGCTCCCCAAGGGCCAGCCCTATCACATGGTCTACCACCTGCATGACGATCCGGCTCGTGCCGTCCGAAGGAAAGCCTGCCATCAGCGTCAGGGCCAGCTTGACTTTGATTGGGACTGGGGTGACACGGGACAGTCGGATGGGCACGCTCCAGCCTCCGGCATGGGGCACGTCAACGCTGGTTTCTCCGCTGGTGCCCGTTCCTACTGGCTTTGACCGGGCTATCGCCGCTGCGACAGCTTCGTCCGTGCCACCGTCTACAACCAGGCAGATCGAGTGAGCGCCAATGGTCTTGCCCTGCTCGGTCACCTCGGCGGCGGTGGCGTTCTCACGGATTAGTGCATCGGTTACACCCTCGACGCTAAGCACTGCGGCCAGTATCGCCTCAGCCGAACCCCTGGCGTTCCTGGCCACGAGCCTTCCGTACCTGGCCCGGTACTCGTCGTCCGTCTCTCCTTCCAGGCGCGGGATACCCAAGAGAGACCCCAGATCGTCGAGTTGGACTCCCAGCGCCCTGCTGCGCGACATGCCGTTGCCCACCGCAACCAGCGCCTCGTCCGCCTCCGTCAGCGTCAAGGCCAGGGTACCAACCAACTGGCCCGCCGGCGTCTCCGGGGCCAGATCAATGTCCTGGCCCAACGCAGACCGGAACGCCGCCTCCAGCGCGTCGATGTAGCCCTGGAGCGTCGTGGGCTCTATTCCCTGCGCCGTCACCCGTGCCATTACAACACCTCCGCGACCGTCACCTGGCCGTGGACCGTACTGACGCGGAACTCCAGCGACAGTCGCCGGGTGAGGGGATCAAGGACGGCTCGAACGACAGCTACATCCGTAACGTCCTCTACGCCGAGCACTTCGGCGGCAATGAGCTGTGCGGCGAATTCAGGACTACTGCCGCCAGCGAACAGGCCATCGAAGTATGGGATGCCCTGGTCCGAGTCAAGAAACCACTCGCTCAAGGTAAAGCGTAGATGCTGAATTACCCGCTGCCTGGTGGCCTCAAGGCCATCCACTACAGCGAATCCGTCAAGGAGGTCGTCCACGGCTGAGATGGTGCGCATCACACTATGCTCCTCGGTGCTTCATCTGTACCAGGCCGCTTGAACGTCACGTCCTGCGCCTCTATAGCGAGCCTGCCGGTCGTCCTGATGTGAATCCCGTCCGCCTCAATGGCGATATGGTGTTCCGGTTCGTCCGTCCCGAACCCAGGAATGGCGAAGGCGTCCTTCTCACTGAAGAACCCGATTGTGTCGGGGGCCGCCACGCCAAGCGTCTTCTTCCAATTCGCCAAACCCCGCTGGGAGTAAACCAGCAGCACGGGGTCTCCCCGCTCCAAAGGGAAGGTCATGGTGAATCCACCACCGGATGGGAACATCACCTGGACGTTGTGGATGGCCTCTCGCTCGATCTCCTCTTTCTTAGTGGTCACCACCTTGAGCGCTCCCTTCACCACCGCCCGCCGGGTCTCCGCGTCGTAGGACTCCACTATCCCAGGCATACAGGTGTACATGTCCTTGAGCGATTGGCGGATGGCAAAACGGATAGCCTGCGCCATGTTCGCGTAGTCGGTATCTCGGTTCATGCTGCTCATGGCGCTACCCCAACCAGCGAAAGGGAATCGGGTTTCGCTCCCTCGATCTCCGTCACAAACTCCCCGCCCCAGTTGTCTCCCCTGTGGACAATGGTCTTGATCATGAACCAGCCGTCCACGGCCTCGCTGCTGACCTCAACCAACTGGCTCAGCTCAATGGAGCGGTTCAGCGCCATCTTCGCCCTCAACCCTTCGTCCTCGGTGACGGACGGCGTGCCGATAAGCCCCGTCGCATGACTGAGAAAGAACGTGCCTCGCTCCGGCTCGTCGCCCCTGTGGGTGAAGTGCATCACCCCGCCTACCTGATAAGCGGTAACCTTGTGAGGCTCCAGAAGGTCCTTGAGCGCCGACTTCGCGGAGCCGTTGTAGAAGAACCCTTCCTCAAGCTCCTCGTCGGGAACTGCCTGGTCAGACTCGATTCGCAGCCCCATAGCGTCCACGATGCGGCGCACAAGGTCACGCAGCCTGACAGGTCCCACGAGGCTGATGGAGACCAGTGCGCCGGTCGTCGCCGAGTCGGAACGGCCAAGCACGATGGTCGTCACGCGGTCTACCCCCGTGCGCTCATGGAGGATGCGCCGTATCTCGCCATCGAAGATCGGTTCGGCGTTTATAATATCTCCGTAGCCAGCCTTCACCCGTACGATCCGCCCTGCCTCGGCGATGTGCGAGGCCGAAGCCTTGGCCAGATTCCATATCTTGACCGTAGACGGCGACGAGGACGATTGGTCGTCTATCCGAAGGTCGAAGGTGATACGAAGCTCTTCGACGATGAACACAGAGCGACTCTCGTCCTCGATCTCGACGCTTATCTGGCGTAGGTACTGCCTCATGCTCATAGCGCCCAGCTCACCTGCTCGATTTCGGATGGCTCAAGGTAGGCCAGCCCGTGGGTCTGCCCCCACGCCTCCCGGCCTATCGGCACGCCGTAGCGCTCCAAGGGGACGGTCACCAAGTCGCCGACGAAGCCAGGAGCCTCAATCAGCCTCCGGGCCGTCGTTACCTGACGCCCCAGCACTATCGGCTCCTCTCCCCTGGTGTAGAGCGAGAGATACCACGCTTCGGAGAGCGGTTGCCACCAGGCGCGGAGGATGACCGGCTGGTTGCCCAGTGTCACCCGCATACGCTGCCTTGCGTCCGTTGTCAACGGTATCGCCTGCATTACCCTATCCCAAAGAAACTGCCTACGGCCTTGATGAGACCGCCGACTATCCGACCACCGATTGAGGGACCATCCTCTGGCTCCTCTTGCAGGTCGTTGATTGCCATAACTGCTACGGGCGTTGGTACGGGCACCACTACAGCATTGATCTTTCCCAGGTCAACCTCCTCCGACCTATCCTCGGCAGGGCCTATCCGCACTGGAGGAGGACGCTGGCCCCGCTCCAATGACCGGAACTGCACCTCCTCAAGTTCCATCTCGAAGCGGAGCGCCCGTCCCGTGGTTCTATCAACCGGAGCCTTGAGCGACGTAATCAGCATTGAGGGGTAGGCGCCCAGCATTGTGACCGCCAGGAACGGCTCCCTCGATTCGACCAGCCGGTTGAGCTGAAGCCACGCATCACTGCCGCGAGACGGATTGCCCCGCCTCCCTTCAGGAGCCAGCAGGTCCGAGACCCAGCCCGCAAGCTTCAGCGTGCGCGGCTGTACAACCGCATGGTCCACGAGCGACCCGCCCGTCTCGACGGGATACGAGGTCTTGCTGATCCTGACGGCGTGTTCCTCGGAGATGAACCCGTCGGCAATGGAGGCAAGAGGCTGTAGCGACCTGAGCAGGGCGCTCGGCAGCGCATGACTCCCGGGGAAGAGCAAGAAATCTGGGCTCTGTATGACGCTAGCCGCCATCAGCGCTCTACCGGCCCGTCGTGGTCGTAGGCGACGTTCCGAATCTTGTCTTCAATCGCCTCGTGCAGCTCCTGGGCGATCCCCTGGGCGTCCGTCGCCTGGGTCTGGATCACAATGGGCTCATTTATGTTGATGTTTACCGTCCGGTTGGTCACCGAAGACCTGTACATCTGGCCGTAGTAGTGCGGCGCTTGCGGCAAAGCAGCGGGGCCGAGCCGGAACCCTTCAAGCATCTGAGCGAGGACGTTGGACGCCCCTGTGGGCAGCACCATCTCCCCACCGTGGATAATGGCGGGCACCGGCCTACCCAGCGGTCCGGGAACGACCCCTCCTGCGGCCCCGCTAAACACCTTGCCCACCTTGCCTGCAATCCCCGTGAATACCTCAAGTGCAGCCCCAAGACCTGGTATGTCCCTTATGGCATCTGCGATCATTCCGGGGATGTCCTTGAGGATGCCCAACACCCTGCCCGGCAGCTCGCGCACAAAGTCGATGATGGCCTGAATCCCATCTATCACTGGACTGAAGATGGGTGAGTCCCTGAGCCAGTCCCACACTTCCCGGAACGCACCGAGTATCTGGTCGCGGAACTTCCAGATCAGCGCCCCCACAATGCCGAATGGCCCCAGAAGTATGCCTACCAGGAGCGGCCAGTTGCCCTTGATCCAGCTCCACACAGCCTTGAGGGCGCCAAGAATCTGCCTGCGGAACTTGTAGATCACGAAGCCGACGGCGGCAAGCGCTGCCACTGGTCCCAGAATCGACGCCCACATTACCCTTGCTGTGGCACTCGTGAACAGCATCGTTATGTTGAAGGCTCTCAAATTGATAGCGGCCACACGCAGCGACACGATTAAGTTGGAGTTCGCTACGGCAGCAAACAGCGCATTCAAGCCAAAGAGTCTCGTGAAGAAACCCGCAAACTTGAGAGCTGGGATTAGCCCACCGAGGGCGAAGGATACGGCTTTGAGGGCTATTCCTAGGGGCAACAGGGCTGCCAGCAGACCGCCCATGATAGTCACCATTCGCAGAAGGCCGCCGCGCACAAGCTCTCCCTCTTCATTCGTCTCTGTGAGCCAACTCACCAGTTTGCTGATTCCACGGGTGAACTTCTCTATGGCTGTCAAGACGCCAAGCTGGGCCAAGCGGTTGAGCAGGGTGTCTATCTGGGCCATCATCAACTTTAGCCCGCCGGACGCGCCGCTCAGAATAATTTCCTGCTGTCTCACTATCTCGCCGGTCGATGAGCCTATTTCTGCTAGCAGCTCGTCCAGCTTTTCCGGGTTCTGCACGGCATAAGATATAGAGGCCGCGTAGGAGTGACCCGCCAAGGTGCTAAGGAGGGCGGTCAATTGGGTGGTTGACAACTCAGCCTCATTCATCAGGCGCAGGACGTTGATAAAGCCTTCCGATGTACCGTCCATTGCGGCTTTCACATCGTGGAAATTGATGCCGACATCTCCAAACACGTCGATCAATCTTTTGCCGCCGACACCAGTGTTCTCTGTCGCCAGCGCCAATCGCCCGAACATCGCCGCCATTCCCTGGCTGACCGATTCCACCGAACGCCCCGCGCCCGCCGTACTACCGAGCATGGCAAGATAGGTGCGGAGGTTCATGCCTGCATCCACCGCTGCTTGTCCGGAGAACTGAATCGACTCCCCAAGCGCGGCAAATGTCGAAGGTGACCGATTAGCGGTTCGCAGCAACATGTCAAGATTTTCCTGCACGTCGCCGCCGAAGACGTTCTGGATGATACGGGCGTATGTCGCCACCTGCTCAGGGTTGTGAGGTAGGATGGAAAAAATGGACACCAAAGTCGGAGTAGGATAATACGACGGAGGTGTCAGAATGAAAAGGGTTCCACAAGGAAGGTACAGCAGGGAATTCCGGCAGGAAGCAGTGAGGCTGGTAACAGAAGAGAAGCTATCATTGCCAGAGGCAGGCCGCCGGCTGTCCTTGCCGCCATCGACATTAGGGTACTGGGTGAAGGCACATAGGGCTGGCAAACTGGGAGATGTGGGCAAGACGTACAGGCCCATGACAGAAGTAGAGATGGACCTTGCCCGGACGAAGAAGGAACTGGCGGAAGTGAAGATGGAGCGGGACATACTAAAAAAAGCAGCCGCGTACTTTGCCAGGGAGTCGCTGCCCGGTACGCGATGATGAAAGAACTGCGGCTCGACTACCCCAAATGTGTCTTGGGCCGGTTGTTGAACGTATCGGCCAGTGGCTACTATGCCTGGGTGGACCGGCCATCGTCCAGGCGAGCACAGGAGGAAGTGCGGCTGGAGCTGGAGATCAGGGCAGCCCACAAGCGGACGAGACAGACCTATGGCCCGGAACGGTTACAGCGCGACCTGGCGGAGCATGGCGTTCGGGTGGGCATCTGTCGCATCAAGCGTATCCGAAAGAAGCTTGGCATACGCTGCAGGCAGAAGAGGAGATTCAAGGCCACCACCGACTCCGGGCACAGACTACCGGTTGCGGATAACATATTGGGCCAGCAGTTCAAGGTCTGGAGGCCGAACACTGTGTGGGTGAGTGACATCACCTATATACCGACCGATGAGGGCTGGCTATATCTGGCGGGCCACAAGGACCTGTTCACCGGAGAGATTGTGGGCTATGCCATGGGAGAGCGGATGACCAAGAACCTGGTTAGTCAGTCTCTATTGCGGGCGCTGAGAGCCAAACGTCCAGCGAGGGGCCTGATGCATCACTCTGACCGAGGCAGTCAGTATTGCTCCCAGGAATACAGAGGTTTTCTCGAGCGGTCTGGCCTGCGATCTTCCATGAGCGGGAAGGGGAACTGCTTTGATAATGCTCCGATGGAGAGCTTCTGGGCCACACTCAAGCAGGAGTTGGTCCACCACCGTCATTACAGAAGCAGGCAGGAGGCAGCTCGAGAGATCACGGAATATATCGAGCTCTTCTATAACCGCCAGCGCCGCCAGGCCAGGCTGGGGTTCCTGTCACCCGCGGCGTATGAGCAGAGATTCTATGCCGGACTACCAGCAGCATGAAAGGTTTGGTGTCCACTATTTACGTCCGACCTCAGTGGCGGGCCTTCATGCTCCTTGTGACATCCAAAGAGCTTCTTCAACCACCCCATTCCTGCTAGCCCTCCGTCTCCACAGCAGCGCCGTCCAGCTCGAACCGGAGACTGATATTCGAGTCTGGTCGATCGCAAAGGTTCCGCATCATGAGAAGCAGTTCGTCGAGTTCCGTCCTGAGGCTATCGCGTTCGTCCCACCTGGCAAGGCACAAAGGGCAAGATGTGGGCAGCCGCCAATGGCGTCCATCGAATCGCTGCACGACTTCCCCCTGGCACTTGGAACACTGGAATCGGACACTCACCAGGTCCTCCAGGCTAAACACGATACGGGTTTCCTTGGTCATGGCGCCTCCTAACTTAGACACTAGAACCAAGTTCTCACGGTGGCTAGATGACCTCGTAGTACAGTCTCTCAAACTCGAATGTGAAGGTCTTTTCAGCCGTCTCGTCCATGAGCGTTCCCATCGGCGCGCTCGTCATCACGCCGTGCATGAGCCTCAGAACAGATCCATGCTTGGCGTCCTTGACGCTCCCTTCCCAGTTCACGATGCCGCCACCGGTTATCACCTTCATCTGCTGCTGGAAGAGCGCCAGCGATGGGGCGCCAGGTTGCAGTGTAACAGCAACGGCCCCACCGTGGTCGCCGGTGGCTCCCCTGTGGACAGTGGCAAGCTCAACAGTATCGGGAATATCGAGTGCGCTGAGTCCCAGCACTACGTGACCGTTTAGGGTAACGGTCAGGGTTTCTGCCGGGATTATCATATTGCTCCTCCTACCGCTTCTCCTTGGCCTTCTTTTCTGCGGCCTCGTGAGCTCAATGGTCGTTCTCAATCCTCGCGGTCAACTGCTCGTGGAGTTCCATGGCTTCGTCCAGGTCCAAGGTATTCTTGAGGTCCAGGTATTCAGCCAGCTCAGCGTCTATGAGAGCGCCGAAGAAGGGATTTATTCCGAGGGGGCGGACGGGCTCGAAACCAGGGGGGCGTCTCTCAACCTGGAGACGAGGGCGTCTAAGGACGGCGTAAAATTTACGGCTGCACTCCGCGCCAGCACTTCGTAGATCGCTATGGGCTCCAGACCGTCGAAGGCCATCTCCTCGGCCCCAGCTAGCTGCTGCGGAGTGGGAACCCGCGTGTTGGAGAAGGCTACCTTTTCGAATAGCTTCTGGCGCACCTGGCGCACAAACCCAGGGTCCAGCGACAGCACGATCTTGAGGAAGGCTGCTATCGACCTGTCGTCCTCCTTCAACACTTCTGTGGGCAGGGACAGAGCCCGGGACTTGCCCAGCTCGTGCCTGATCGCTTCCAGGAGGTCGAAGCCCGCCATCGCCGGCAGCTTGGCAACGGCAAATCGTGTCCCGCCGATCTCGAACTCGGTCTTTGTTAGGTCGCCGCCTATTCCGTTAAGCGTTACCATCTAGTTTCCCCCTTACGTCCCTAGCAACGGCAAGTCTGCGAAGTTCACCTTGGCAAAGTCGGGGATGATCTGCTCGAACTCCCACGTGAAGGTGGGATTGCCCGCCTCACCCTTGCCCATCGTGTACCACAAAGGGCCAGAGACGAGGACGCCCCGACTGAGCGTAACGCTGGCGTCGGTCCTTTTGTGCTTTACGCTACCGTCCCAGATCACTTCGGCCTTATCCACCAGAATCCGCGTCACCTGGTTCATCAAGAACGGCACCGAGGGGGAGTTGGGCATCAGCTTGAGCGTTACCGGGCCGCCCCTATCCCCTGTGCTGAATGCCGCCATCTTTCCGGTCGCGCCGCGCCGGACGCTGGCGAACTCGAATGCGTCCGGCAGTGTGAGGGCGTCCGTGTCCTCAGACCAGCCCCTTATGATTTGCTCACCCTCCACGGTGTCGCCGTTTAGAGTCTCACCCTCCACGACGTGGCCGTTTAGAGTAAACGTTACGTCTTGCAACGAGAAAAACATTGTTCTTCCTCCTACCCAGTAAATACCAGTCCGATGGTTATGTGGTGCATGGCTCCGCTGCCCTTCAACCATACCCGGATCGTCGGGCTCCTGCGGGCGTCGCGGTTTATCTGTAGCTGATTTGCTATGGAGCCTATTGCCACCAGATACCCCGTTGGCAGGAACCCCTCGAAGGCCGGGTTGTTCGTGGCCAGCCGTATGTCGTTAGCGACTGCCTCGGACACTCGGCCCGGAGCGATGCCGCCGTTCCTGCGGCCCGCCTCACACACCCGCTCGATGGCTGCCTCTATGCTGGCCAGTCCCTCGGCTGTCTGCGGCACCCTAGTTGGATGTTGCCTGAGCAGGTTGTACACCTCGCTCTGCATAGCCTTGGTGATCCAGTCCAGCCAATACCGAACGTCGATCCAGTCGCCGGATTGCGTCCAGCCTTCCGCGAAGATGGCATCCGGGCCAAAGCGGGTGTAGTACCCGACCCACTTCCGGTCCAGCTCCCCCTTATGGGCGGTCGTCACGATGTCCGGGGTAGTCGCAGGCAGGCTTTTGAACTTGGGCGTGATCAGCGTGTTCTGACCATCGAAGTTCACGCTGGAGAGCCTCCCGGCCAGCGACAGAGCCTTGTTGTCCCTGGTTCTAGACCAGACCAGGAAGGTCCTCTGCTGCTCCAGGGCGGATAGCTGCGCCGCCAGGCTGGTGGACTCGTTAGGCGTCAGGACACCCTCGTCCACCACATCCAACGCCAGCATGTGGACCTTGGCCTGGACCCACCGAGACAGGGAGAGCAGGTCTGCACCCGTGGTGATGCTCGAGGCCACCGTAACGAAGTACCAGCCATCGTCCAGCCCGCTGATGGCGTCCATCGCGTCCTCGATGGGCTCCGAGGCTTGACCCTGGACGATGCCGCCCCCCGATATGCTATCCAATCCAAGGGCCGAAGCTGGCTCCTGGGCATCGTCCGCCATGAAGCCGTTGATGGCATAGGGGTCACCGCTTGTCGAATCGAAACCGAGCCGCACCCGGAAGAATCCGACGGGGTCGAACTCAACCGTTGCGCTCCGAAGGTCCGCTCTTGCCGCCGCTCTCACCGCTCTGAGGGCCGTCTGGAGCGTGCTGGCCACGTCGCCGTAAGAGTCAGCGCCGGTGAAGTCTACAGGGATGGAGGAGCCATGCCAGGTGAGAGAGCCTGCTCCTATACCGTCCACTCCGGCGGTGATTTCCACTGTACCCAGGCCCAGTTCGTCGGCATGCTCTCCGGTGAAGGGGCCGCTCACCTCAGTGGCGGACCCGTCTAAGCCAAGAGGAAGGGTGAGGACGAACTGCGAGCCGTCGTGCTCCACCTCTACTGCATCAAGGGTGGCGACGGAGCTTCCCCGCAGAGCGTTCTGGACCACAGCAGCCACATCGTCGTATCCCGCCACGGAGCTCAAGTCCAGACCAGTAAGGCTTGCACCGTGGAACATCACGCTGCCGGCGGTGATAGTGTCTATGCCGTCTTCAATCGTGACCGTATCCAGGCCCACCTCGTCGGCGGTTGCCCCGGTGAAGGCCGCGCTGACGCTGGTCGCCGAGCCATCGGTCGCCAGCGGGATTGTGACCACGAAGGCCGAGGCGCCGCTGTCGTAGGTGACCTCGACAGCATCAAGCGTCGTGCCCGTGGCCCCACGCAGCGCCGTCTGGAGCACAGAGGCCACTTCGTCGTAGTCGGTGACGGCGGAGAAATCCAGGCCGGTCAACGTTTCCGAAAGGAAGGTGACGCTGCCGCTCTTGATGGTGTCCACACCGTCTACGATGGTTGCGGTGTCCAGACCCAGCTCGTCGGCGGTTGCCCCGGTGAAGGCCCCGCTGACGCTGGTCGCCGCTCCCTGGCTGTCGAGGGGGATCGTCACCACGAACACCCCGCCTTGATAGGCCACCTCCACGGAAGCCAGGGCCGTCACAGATGCAGAGCGGAGAGCATCCTGGAGCACGGAAGCCACGTCGTCGTAGTCCGTGACAGCGGAGAAGTCCAGACTGGAGAAGGTCTCATCCAGGAGCGTAACGCTCCCGGACTGTATGGCGCTTACGCCGTCCACTATGGTTGCCTCTCCGCTGCTGTCGAGGGGGATCGTCACCACGAACCCCGCGGCGTCGCTGTCGTAGACGACTTCTACGTTGTCCAGATCCGTGGAGCTGGTGGCCCGTAGAGCGGTCTGAAGCACGGAGGCCACGCCGTCGTAGTCGGTGACGGCGGAGAAATCTAGGCCAGTTACCGTCTCCGAAAGGAACGTAACGCTCCCGGACTGTATGGCATCCACACCGTTGACGATGGTGGCAGTATCCAGACCTAGCTCGTCGGACTCGGTCCCAGTGAAGGCCGCACTGACGCTGGTTGCCTCTCCGCTGCTGTCGAGGGGGATCGTCACCACGAATGCCGCCCCGGTGCTGTCGTAGGTGACTTCCGCGTTGTCCAGGGCCATAGAGCTGGTGGCCCGGAGCGCCGTCTGGAGCGTGGAGGCCACATCGTCGAGGTCGGTGACGCTGGAGAAGTCTAGGCCCGTCAATGTTTGGCTTAGGAAGGTAACGCTCCCGGACTGTATGGCATCCACACCGTTGACGATGGTTGCGGTATCCAACCCTAGCTCATCCGCGTCGTCCCCGGTGAAGGCGGCGCTTGCGGTGGGCACAACCCCGCTGCTGTCTAGAGGCAGAGTGACGACGAAGGCCGAAGCGGTGCTATCGTAGTCGACCTCTACGTTGTCCAGGTCTGTGGAGCTGGTGGCTCTGAGCGCGGTCTGGAGCGTGGTGGCCACACCGTCGAGGTCGGTGTCCGAGGAGAAATCTAGTCCGGTGACCGTCTGGCCCAGGAAGGTGACGGTCCCGCTGGTGATGCCCTGAAGCGTCGTCAGGGACGCAACCGTGCCCGTGCCGGTGACTACGGTGGCGCGACCATGGAAGTTGACCAAATCAGCCACCGTGCCCGTGCCGGTGACTACGGTGGCGCGTCCGTGGAAGTTGACCAAATCAGCCACCGTGCCCGTGCCGGTCAGCACCGTGGCGCGTCCGTGGAAGTTGACCAAATCAGCCACCATCCCCGCGCCGGTCAGCACCGTGGCGCGTCCGTGGAAGTTGACCAAATCAGCCACCATCCCCGCGCCGGTCAGCACCGTGGCGCGTCCGTAGAATGTCTTTAAAGACGCCACAGTACCACTGCCCCTGACCACGGTGGGGCTGCCTATTATCTGCTCCAAAGCTCTGGGGATGCCCCCGGTCAGCCCAGCCGACTCCCTCGTGTTGATCCAGCGGCCTATCACCAGGTTCCGGGGATAGGGAACCTGAGAGAAGTAGACCTGGGCCGCTTGATAGGGTACGGAGTCCGCAGTAAATACCCTGGCTACCTCGTCCATGCTGGAAAAGACCCCTACCCTGCCCGCACCAGCGTCCATTGTGGGGTCGGTGGTGAGCAGCAGCGTTCTCCCGAACTCTCTGCCCCCAGCGCCCCGGGGCCTTATCTGCGCCCTTACCTCTACGATGTCCTGTATGCCAAGAGTCATTGTCTAAACCTCCACTGTAATGGTATCGGTGCTACCACCTGCCCCGACCTCAATGGGAGCGGTTCGCAGGCGGCCAACCGTCTGGTCGATCCTCTGCGTGTAGCCCACGTCGATGTCCAGCCCGGCTCGCTCCTCCCAGGCTTCCGATACCACCTCGTCGAGCTGCCGAACGTCCGATACACGCAGCACCGTCAGATCGGCCTGTTGCGCCTGGGCCACCCCTTCCGGTGACCAGACCCACACCGACAGCCTTGTGGCCGCGTCGTGTGCTCCGGTGCGGAACCACTGAACCGAGTACCTCCCTCGAACCGTCGCTATTGTCGGAGCGTTCAGGTCTGTCCCGCCTGGGGCAAGGCTCATCACGGTTGCCGGTATTCCCTCGATGGCCTGGTGAATCAGCACCAGTGACGCGAACAACCCGTCCGGCACGAGAGTACCTTTGTTGCCGGACAGCACACTGTTGTAGTCAAGGCCAGACCCTGCCGCGACAAGCTCCCCCACGGCATCCTCAAGGGTGGCTGTCGTTGGTGCGATCACCTACCTACCTCCCGAATGCCCAGGACTTCGACAAACCCCGGCCAAGCCTCGACGTGCTGCGCCCTGTAGGAAACGCCTCCGTACTCGATCACGTCTCCCCCAGAAGCATTCGCGCCCACACGGATCGGCTCCACCATGACGCCTGCTATCCAGAACGTCCTCGATTCAGTGAGGCGTGTGCCTTCAGGCAACATCTCACGCATCTTGGCCGCATCGGGCGGTGCGCTCACCACGGTTATGTCAGTTCGCTTCTCTGCGCCTGGCACCGGCCTGCGATTGACGATCTCATCGGGGCCTCTCTGAATCAGTGTGGCCGGTTCCCGGAGCCTGTTGGCAAAGGGCCTGCTCACCGCTCCACCTCCCAACTCACTGAGTTGCGAAGGGTGCCTGTGTCCATAAGCTCGGTCTCTCCACCGCCAGTTCCCTTCTTGCCATGTAGCTTCTTCCGCTTCTGGGCGATGGTCGCAGGGGAATTAGGCGGATCGTTGAGCGCAACTATGCTCTCTTGCACCTGACCTGCTGCATACAGGCCAACCCTGTCAGCGAGCTGCTCGTCCACCACCATCTTCTTGGGGTCGAGGCCTGACTTCACGATCTTGGAGACGCCGTCTTCCATTTCGGCGATGGCCCGGCGGAAGAAGGGACGTTCCGGGACACCGGGATGCTGGACCGACTTCGCAAACACTGTCTCTCCTTCGCTCCCCGTAAATGCGAGCACTTTCGCTTTTTTCGGGGCAATGGTGTGCGGGCCTGTCCCGAACTCGTTCCAAGCTGCCACTGCCGCTACAGGGGTGCCATCCTGGTACTTGGCCGTCGAGAAGAACCCGACTTTGACGCCTGAGACGCCGCCCTTGCCGGCCTCCCGCAGCAGTCTTTGGAGCTTCTCGCCGCCACGTTGTTGCACTTTCACGGCTACCTTGGCCATCGTTCTGCTCCTCCTCCCTCTAGATCGGAATCCCTGTACAGAGCTGCTTCAGGATGGCGTCCCGCTCCCGCGTATAGTCGAGGCTCTGAACGCTGTACGGCCCCACACTCTCTGACTGGACACCGGAGTATTGGATACCCAACTGCACCAGCCGAATAATGCCCATCCTGCGCTGGTCATCGGTGCTGACCGGCGTATACCTGAGCAACACACGCTCTCCCCAATAGGGACGGGGATGGGCGCCACTGGACAGCCTCTCCAACATGCGGCCCCCGTACCAACTCCGATAGTCGTCCGGGGAGAGGTCCATCGAGATTGCACCCACTGTTTCGGTCACCTTCTCTACGGACTCCACTGCTCGGTTGGGAAAGAGCCTGATGCTGCCACCTGGGAATATTTCCTCAACAGGGCCATCCTGGTTGTGTGGCCCGCAGTAGCGCACCACGGTGGCATCCGCGTCGTCGATTAGCCTCTCCAGCGCGGAATCGGACAGGTTTGTTTCCACGTTCTCCCGCAGCATGGCAATGCCGACCAGGCGTTCCGACATCATAGAACTAACCCCCCCCCCTTTAGACCGTCGGCTGCCGCCCCGCTGGGCGCGGTCCACAGCCTTCTCGGTAAAGTCTTCAGGGATCTCTGCAGGCTCCTCATTTGGGTCCTCAGACACGTCCACAGGGGCCTCTACTGGCTCCGGCTCCGGCAGCACCATCTCCATCTTGCCTGGGTGGACCTGGCAGACCTGCCGAGCTACGGAGTGGGGCACGTCCCTGACCTCCCCAGGAGCCCATATGACGTACGCCTTCCTCGCGTAATCGTAGTAGCGGTGGGGAACTCCAGACCTGTTCCTTACCTCTGGCATCGTTGCCTCCGTCTCCTCTAGCTCACCCCTGTGATGTTGTACTGAAGGGCTACAGCGGTGTCCGAATCGTTCTCCATTCGGCCTTTAAAGGCCACCCTCATGCTGGCCACAAGAACGGTCTGCCGCTTCTGGATGTCTCGCTCACTCTCGATCATCAGATCCCGCTTGAAACCCAGCCGGTACATGTTCCGGTTCACCACCAGGACCCGCCCCGTGTCCGCGCCGTTGCCTCCAGAGGTGACCTTTCCGTCGGTGTCCGCCATAAGCATCT
This sequence comes from Dehalococcoidia bacterium, assembly GCA_965247295.1. Lineage (GTDB taxonomy): Bacteria > Chloroflexota > Dehalococcoidia > Lucifugimonadales > JAGWBF01 > CBDFGQ01. The sequence continues at coordinate 231,837 of CBDFGQ010000006.1, read as the reverse complement.
GCTCCGACACGATTATGGGTATGCCCTCGATGTCCCCCAACTGACCCGTGAGAAGGGTAGCGTTGGGTCCCAGCTTTTCCAGCGTTCGGAAGTTCTCGATGGACTGGGCACGGATGTACGTGTTCACGTCCATGACGTAGGCGCACTCGGAGGGACGAACACCGTACTTGCCCAGCTTGGCCCTGACCTCGTTGAACATGTCGTCGGACACGGCAGCGCCGTGGTCATTTCCCTGGTTGGTGTTGTCCACCAGGGGTATATGGATCAGCCCGTCGAAGACCAGGTAGTGGTCCAGGCCCGCGCTACCGGCCAGCGAATCCGCCGTGGCTCCGTCCGCGTTGATGTTGTTGCCGTCGTCGGAGATGTCGCCGTTGAGCACCACGTCGTCCAGGACCTCGGCTGCATTCCGTACCAAGGTCGCCCGTAGCTCCGGCAGTACCGCAACCACCGCGTCCTCGTCCAGGTCGTAAGACCAGCCGGTCCTCGCCGTGGTCGAGGTGGTCGCTACGTTGGGCGTGCCCCGGTACCAGCTCACGTCCCCGAAATCGTATGGAATCTGGAACGGCGTGGTGGGCATCATAATGCGGCTGAAGAGGCTGGCCACGGAGGTGGACAGATGCACGTCCCGCCACATCTCGCTGGTCTCGCCGGTGAAGGTGAGCTCGTCCCCAGCGCCCGGCGTGGCGGAGTCCAGGGCACGTCCTATGGACTCGTACAGGTCGCCTCTCGCCTGCCCCAAGTTGCTGCGCCAATCATCGGCGGCTCTCGGACTGATGCGGTCCTTTCCGTCGGTCCCGCCGCTCTTGGCCAGACGCAGGACTTCGTTGGAGATCATCAGGTCGAACTCGTCGAAGCCCCGGTACTTCCCGAACGCCACACGCGCTCCCCTGGCGGTGGACTCGACCTGCCGAAGCAGGGCAGCACGCTTGGAGGCCCGGACCGACTCCGTGATCTGCGCCGACAGACGCTCCACCTCCTCCTTCAGGGGACCGTACTCTTTGTCCTTGAACGTCTCCAGAAAGGAGAGGACGGCGGCTACGTTTTCCATTAGCTTGTCGGTCTCTGTGGTCATGTTACTTCTCCTCTATGATCTGCCGCATGGCGGCGAATTGGGTCACAATGGCTGCCAGGATAGGGTCCTCGGGTTCGTTGGGTACGGGAGCATCCGGGGGCTCCTGTAGTTCCTCTTGAGGCTTGGTGTCTCTGGCGGCTAGCTCCCGAAACTCCTGCTCCAAGGCGACCACACGCTCCCTGAGCGCGTCTATGAACGGGTCGGTCTCTTTGGGCTCAGGATTGGGGTTAGGTTCCTCAGTCACAGGCTCGGGGAGCGGTTCGGCCTCCTCCGGCTCCGGCTCGGGTTCAAGGCCCCGGAATATCTCTGCGGGAAGACCCAGGGCGCGAACCGCTGCCCTCACCGAGTCCGGGTCGGCGGGAACGGGCACCAGGCTCCACTCCAGAAGGTCCGACTTATCGACCCTGAATCGCTCGACCTCACCGGCCTCGTTCCGCACTTCGACAACCTTCGTGGGCATGTACCGGATCGAGGCGCCCCGTATGAATCCCCCGTTCCAGGCGTTCTCCACACGGGCCGCAAACTCGTCGTCGGAGTTGAACTCGAAGTCTGCCACGATCCTCCCCTGATCGTCGTGGCCGATCTTGAGGGTCTTGGCTATGGGGATTCCGCTGTACGAGTCATGAGCCCAGAGAACGACCGGGTTCTTCCGGTAGCTCTTGAAGCTTACGCCACGCAAATTCAGCTCGTCCCCGTTGCGACTCCGCTCGTTGGCCGCGATGACCATCCGGTGGCCGCTCCCGTCTTCCACTTGCCGGGCCTCGGTCACCACCATCAACCGGCGCTGTTCTCTATAAGCTGTGCTTACCATCAACACCTCCTTGCGCTGAACGCAAAAAGCCCCGTGCAAATCTGTTGCACGGGGACGCAAAGGTCCGCGATGTGCGGGACCGCTAAGGGCCGCGATGTCTATTCAATTGTACTAGAGCGATATGCCGTTCTTTGAGTTAAGGCTACTACATATGGGGAGTGATGTCAATCCCCCCACGACATGTTGGTGAGGGGACTACGCCACACACAGCAGAGCCGTTCCCGCGTGAGGGCCGTTACGCATCATGAATATTCACAGCCTCTTCGTGTCCACATCCTCCAGAAATGCCCGCAAACGCTCAATCGCATGTGAATCCATCATCGGGCCACTATCCCAGCTACCATACATGGATCGATGGCCGAAGACGTAGCGCAGCGCGACCCACAGCCGCTTGTACCAGGGAAAAGGATTCAGATAGACAGACCAGTAGACCTCATCGAAATCGTCTGCCTTCTTGGGGTCGCCCTTGAAATGCATCAACCGCAGCGTGTGCTCATCGCTAGTGCAGGCACAGACGATGTGGTGGTTTCTTGGGTTGTTATAGGAATCCTGACTCATGTCACTCGCTATGCCGTAGGGGTACGTAATCCCTCATCCGAGGCTAATGTGGGCGTGTGCGCCACATTCCCAACGTGCTCACTCACCAGCCGCCGGATACCGGCAAAGGCACCCTCGGGCGTGGAGTCCAAGAATGACAGTTCGGGATACTCCACGCATAGGCCGAGGTAGGCAAGCTCCTCGGTGGACCAGACCACGCGGTATGTGTACGCATCGGCCCGTGATGGCCCTGGAGCTTCGACTGGCTGCACCTTCAGCCGCAGCCGCAGGGCGCGGGCGATCTTCAGCAGTGTGTCCAATGTGGGGTTGCAATCACCCGTAAGGATGCGGTAGATGCTGGCCCGGCCGATACCCGCCTCACGTGCTAGTGCGCTCATGCTCTCAGACCGGGCGATGTCGCCTAGCATGGCAAGCAGAACCTGTCCGTCTTCCTCTGATGCCGCCTCCAGGTGGTAGGCCGCGTCCTCCACGGTCTGAATGTAGTCCGCCGCATCCCAGGGGGTGAACGTCTCCGGTCTATCCTGTGTCATTGTTTGGTCTCCCTTTCCCGTGCCCTAGCCATCTGTTTGGCCCGCTCGGTATCTCGCCGTTGGCTGCTCTTGTCGCCGCCGCATAGCAGGACGATGATAGTCTCGTCCTCGCGGACGTAATAGAGCCGATAGCCAGGGCCATAGTGGATACGCATCTCCGAGACACCCTCGCCGACTGACCGGACATCCCCGAGGAGACCGTTTGCCACCCGGCCCAACCGCCGGCTGATTCTGGCCGCCGCCCGCCGGTCACTCAGGCCCCTCAGCCACCGGTTAAACGTCTCGCTCCTGACTATCTCTATCACACTCCTAGTGTCTCATATATGGAACAGGTTGTCAAGCGGCAGGCGTCAGCTTACAGTCTACCATCGGGTCCCTGCTGCAATGAGACTCCCACCTCGCGTACGTTCGCGGCCTTGCACCGCCTGCAACGCATCTCCCATGGCCTCGACAGCCGTATCGCCAGCACCCGGTTGCATCGCCAGCAGCGGGGCTTGTAGTCCGTCTGAGGCGCTGCTGTCCGCTCAGCCATCGACTTCCTCGATGATCGGGATCGACACGCAACGGCACTGAATATCCTGTCCTGGATGCCCCACCGACGGCGGGCTGTCCCACCGCTGAGGAGTCCCGTCAAGCACCTGGTGGGTGGGTCTCACCCGCTCATCCTGGGCGGTCCTCCATGTGTACTCACTGATGCCCAACTGCCGGTGCCTGGCCTGGGTCAGCTGCCCTATGGCCTTGCTGGTCTGGTCGCGGGTGAGCCGTCGCAGATTGCTGCCCGATACCTTGAACTCTCGGGTCAGCACCTTCGACAATGCCTGTTTGTCAAAGGGCCGCTTGGCGAAAGTTTCACCCACACGACGATTCAACGACTCGTGAAACTGCTCCGGGATGGTCCGTATAAGCGAGATGTTCTCCCGGCGCCATGCCGTCATCAGGGGTTCTATGGCTGAGTCTGCCAACACCGGCCTTATGTCCACGCCGAGTGCCGCCCGGAAAGTCTGGATCAGTCTCCTCCTGTGATACCCCGACAGTCTGGCAGCGTGGGCCGCCACCTCCTCTTCGACCAATCCTCCGGTATGCCAGCCTCGAAACACCCCGTCGATGATCTCCAGGGTCTGGGACGCGGCTGAAGCCTCGGACAGGCCAGAGCGAAGCTGGGCCATGAGCGGATTAAGTGCAAGCCTGCGCAGAGTCCTGTCATACACCCGCTCATCTATCCGTCGTGGGCCTACACCGTTGATTGGCCGTGGCATCGACTATTCCATCTCCTCAAGCTCGCCAAAGATCGGGTCACCGCTCAGCATGTCCCGCCCCTCGTCCTCGTCTATAAGGCCAGCCTGGAGCGCTACGTTGACGGCCTCGGCTTTCGTTTTGGCCGCCGTCGCCTGAGCGACCTCCCTGTTCCAGCGGTCGGTGAGCGACTCCTGCATCTCTGCGATCTCCTCGGTATCGAACCGCAGGATCACCCCCTGGTAAGCCCTGGGCAGCATTGGGACGAACTGCTCCTGCATCTCTGAGGCCAGCAGGTCCCACTCCTGCGTTACCGTGTTGGCATAGAAGTCCTTGATGGCCGCCTCACGATTGCTGAACGTGGGATGTTGAGCCCCGGCAAAAAGCTCCTCGGGCATGCCGTAGACGTCCGCCACGTACTCCTTGGCCAGCTGTAGCCCCTGGATGAACTCCATGTCCCGGTTCGATATCCCCAGGTTCTGGACGCTACCCTGGCCCTTGGCCACGATGGGACGCTGGGCATTGCCTATCCCGCTGTAGCGGTCGGCCAGACGCTCTTGGAACAGGGCAATGTCGTCGTCAGTGCTCATCAAATCCAGGAAGAAGGCCAGGTTGCTTGTCAGGATGCCGTGCTTGAAGAGTTGCCGGTTGAAGGCCAGCATCTCCAACTGCATCTGCACCGAGCTCAGCCCGGCCAGCAGAGGAGACAGCCCCTTGTGGTGGTCCAGGGGATCGAAGTAGCGGTCCCATATCACCTCGTCGGACAGCATGGCAAACCTGGAGCCCTGGGGGTCGTAGATGTATCCGGAGATCGTCCCGTCTTTGCCCACCATCACCTTCACCTTGTCCGGGCGCAGGGGCCATATCTCCCACATAGCCGGGTCTGGAGATCCAGCCCTGTTCACCCAGCGGAAGGACTGTCCCCACAGGCACAGGTAGGTCTCCACCGCCCTCCACATGCGGCTTCTGGTCCAGTCCTGGTTCACCCGGTCAAGGAGCCCCTGCACCGGATCATCCTCACCTACCCACTCCTGATCCCCGTCCCGGTTGACCCTGTACACCTTCAGCCTGGCGCGGGCTACGGCGTCGGACCGCAGCTTCACTGCCCGGTACACCGGCACCGAGGAGCGGTAGTATCCACCGGGGCCAGTGTCCGGGGTCTGTCCCAGCTTGGACAGCCACTCCTTGATCTGCTCCGTGGTCAGCCCCGTCCCGCCGCGCCAGCCTGGGCCATCGCCGCGTAGGGCTCGTTGGCCCGCTGAACGCCCTCTCTGGGCCTTCTGCGCACCCCTCCGAAGAGATTACGGAGGGCCGTCACCTCTCGCTCTAATATCATCGTTTCTCCTCCGGCTATAGATAAATGCCGCCTATGCCTCCGGGCCGCTGCATCAACTGGGTAAGGCAGCCGACGAAGGAGTCCACCTGGTCGTCGTGGACTCCGTTGGGAAAGGCCGCCAGCTCCTCGCGGAAAGCCTGAAGCCACGGGGCCGTCTGGGGAAGGGTGACCTTGTGAGCCTCCACCGTGCCCGTCACCTTGTTGGCTCGCAGCACCTTGTCTCCGACGGGTTTGACCGGCAGCACTGGCAGCCTGGTCTCCCGCCGGAGGCTCTGCACCACAGACTGCCCGCTGGCCGCGTCCTCTACAAAGATCGTAGAGACCTTCGGGTACCTTTCGGCCAGGCTTTGCATGGCCCGTAGCAGGTCAGGGTACTCGACACGGTTTCGCCACACGTCCAGCACCACGTAGCCGTTGGGAGTGGTCGTCATGGTGCAGCACACAGAGTAGTCGTTCTGCTCACCAGTCTTGAAGGCGGTGTCCCAGAACTGGAAGACAGGCCCATACCCTGGCTCCGGCACATCCCCCAGCGCCCACCAGTGATCCTTGAAGATGCTCCCGCCTTCATGGGAAGGTCTCTGCTGGAAAAGCGTCGGCCACTCCTGGGGACCTACGCTGACCCGAAGCGCAGCGAGAGCAGAGGCGTCGTACCGCTCAGGCCACAGCGGCGCGTCATCCTCTCGCCCCAGGGGGTCACCGGGCTCGGCCAGCGCAGGCAGCCGTATGTGCTCCCACTGGTCTCCCGCCGCCTGCTCCTCCGTGTACTCGTCTCCCAGCAGCCGGCCCGCCAGGTCGTCCTCATGCCACCTGGTAGTTACCACGATGATCGAACCCCCCGGCTCAAGCCTGGTGCGAGCTGTGGATTGCCACCAGTCCCACAGGTGTTGCCGTTGGGTTGGGCTGTTGGCCTCCTCGCGGTTCTTAACCGGGTCGTCGATGATCAGCAGGTCGAAGCCGTACCCCGTGAAGGGGCCTCCCACACCCACAGTCATCATCCCCCCGCCTGTGGTCAACTGCCATAGGGCAACCTTGCTCAGATCATCCCTGACCCGGATGCCTAGCCCGCTCTCGTTCTCCACCACTGAGTCCCTGGCCAGGCGTCCCCACTGCTCGGCGGGCTCGGCGGCGTAGCTGGCCAGCCCGACCCTCTTGTGGGACCAGTTGGCAAGAAACCACACCGGCGTCCAGTGGGACAGAAGCTCCGACTTCCCGTGCCGTGGAGGAAGGGAGACGATGAGGCGCAGGGGCTTCTCAGCCAGGGACGACACCTTGCGGGAGATCAGGTCCAGGTGGGGAGTCCTCACCCAACTGCCCTTAGACCACCTAGCTGCCGTCGCCGCTGGGCTGGCTCTCCAGGCGCCTACTAAGAGCGTCAAGCGCGTCTCTTGCTTCAGGGTCGTTGAGAGCATCCAGTATCACCTTCATGTCCGTCTGTATCGGCCCGCCGTCCTTCCCACTGTGCTCTAGGGCCACCTTGTCCTGGTGCCCCAGAGCTTTAAGCTCCACATCGGTCAGCGTCTTCAGCCACCTGTCCAGAACAGCGGCGGGAATCTGTTCAACGTCGATGGCCTTGAGGCGTTCCTCTAGCAGGCTGCTGAAAAACTCTGAGGTCTACTCAGGACTCAAAGCGGGTCGACGATAAGCGACGCCACATTGCGCTTCCTGCACCAATAGCTCTAAACAAACTATGATATGACGGATATCGTTGGACTACTTGACGCTCCACCCACCACGTCTGTACGCCTTGCCCTTTTTCCGCAGCCTGCTAGGCGATCCAACGCGCTACGAGCTATCTTGGCCGCCCGGTCCTGGGCCTCCTCTAGCTCCTTGGCTCGCCGGTCCCTACGTTTACGACTAAGGTCGGCGTCGTGGGCAGCAGCACGGTCGACCCAGCAATGAACACTACTCCATTTGTGCCAGTTCTTTGCCCTTGTTTTGCCCCTGTTATGTCCCTTTCCGCATCGGGCCACGTGCTCGGTGTGGGCAGCGTCGATGGACCGGGCGGCGGGCGGCATATCCCGGTAGTGGCTGAAGGCGTGAAACGCCTTCGCCGTCTCCCCCGGTTGTATGTCCCATTCGGTCATTTCTACTGACTCGCGCTATAGGAGGTCTTCCCTAACAAAAAAGCCGCCTGAGTGCCGTGGCACGTCAAGGCGGCTGTCTGGTCGTTCCTAGTCCAGCCTAGCTATTTTATAGGTATTATATCATCCCCCGCACGTTCGTTCTCTTCTCGCGTCAGGCGAACGATCATGCCATCTTGGAAATGCACGATGAACCGGCCCCAGACTCGGCGTGTTCTCATATCGTCGATGCGCTGGGATAGCTGCTCAAGTGTGTATTGGTGCTGCTCAGCGGTCTTCGCTTCCACAGCTCTCATTCTACCAAATCACATGTTCTACCAAAAGGCCCGCACCTCATCCGATGTAAGCTTTGGGTGAATGGCGCTCAGGAGATGCAGGGGAATAGGGTCGGTCCGCTCTTAGGCCGCGGGGCCTGTGGTGCGCTCTGCTATCTTCTGGACGGGCTCAAGGCGCAGCCGTAGGCCCAGAGCACGGGCTATCTTCGCTGTCGTAGCCAGGGATGGGTTGCCGTCCTCGGACAGCGCTTCATAGAGATTGCCTCGGTTGAGCCCGGCGTTGCGGGCAATTGTGCTCATGTTCTGAGCACGCGCTATGGCGTTCAGTACCGCGCGAATGACAGTCCCATCGCCTGGGTCCTCGTCTGCGGCAGCTTCCAGCAGCCCGCGAATATTGTCCGGGGCTTTAATGTAGTCTTCCAGCTTCCACCGCGTAAAGGTCTCGGTCATGCCCTATCCCTCGACCGCAGCAGAAACCGGCGTCGGGGCAACAGGTTGGATGCCCTGCTCCGCACACGATTCAAGATATATGTCGATAGACAGCGCAAACTCCCGCTTCAGACCGTCAACGTCCCTCGCGTAGGCGTTGGCCACGGAGTAGGAGCCGCTGTTGATCACCGATGCACACAACTCGTCTACTGAGTCGTCGTACTCGATGCCCGCCACATAGCCTTTATACTCCAGCATGTCTAATCCCCCCTGATAGTCTCGATGAATTCGGCGATCCTGCGAACAGAGCCTCTCGGCGCTTCCGGTTGTGGGTGGGGCCGATGCACTACGATAGACGTGTCGCCTTTGCGGAACAGTACACGCGATCCTCTACGCTCCACAATCTCAACCCCTAGCGCTGCCATGAGAGCCGCAATCTCATCCCACCGGATATCCGCCGGCGTCGGCATTGCCCGTATCCGCTCTAACGTCCGCTGATGCCGTCTCCTCAACATGCCCTCATTGTACGCTATAGCGGGCACTATGTCAAGCGGTGTGAGGCATTGAATAGCCTTTACAGGCATAGTATTACACTATGCGATAGAAGCATGAACGACATTCAAGAGTTGCTGGACCAGCTAAGAGGTCAGAAGTGGACCGATGCGGCCATTGCCGAAGAGCTGGGCACATACCGGGAGACTGTGGCCGTTTGGCGGCGGGGCCAGTCCTACCCCAGGTACGCTAAAGCCATCAAGATAGCCTTAAGGAGCCTGATGCTGAGGGAGCCGCCCAAGGGCAGGAGGTACTCGAAAGAAGCCGTGGACACCTGGCAGCGGGAGGGGCGCTACAGCGAGTCACGGGTTAAGGGGTCTGGTAACGACGGTAGGGACAAGGAGGGAGCCTGATTCGTTACGCCGACCTCTCCACGCCTAGCTTTCTTGGCTCCGTCACATCTTCGTGGTTGAGGGCTCTCATCAGGTCAGCTATCTTGCCCACCCCGATGCCATCCTTGGTTGCCCTCGTAACAAGGTCTTCATCGTAGTCACCATGTGGGAGCGCGATGAGGATAAAAGCACCTTTCTTGATCTGTGTGGACCGTGCATCATAATCCGCTTCCCCGTAGCTATAGGCATCACTAAGATGTACAATGACCGGCGAGCGCTTCCTCCGCTTGATGCGATAGAGGTAATCTTTCGCATTAGGAATGGGCTCCAGCGCCTCCACGATATCTTCCATGCTTTTCATACGCGCTACAAAGAAGCTGATGTGATGATACTCGCTAAGGTTCTTACCCATCAGCCCACTGTACCGAATAGAGTGCAGTGAGGTGGACCCCAAAATTCGGACAGGTGGCTAAGAGAGAGTCCCGCTCCTAAAATAGGACGGAAACAAGGAGCAGGACATGAAGCAAACACGTAAGAAGCACAGCCCAGTCTTCAAGGCCAAAGTGGCTTTGGCCGCGCTCCAGGGGGAGCACACGATTGCAGAGCTGGCCAGCCGGTTTGAAGTCCACCCGAGCCAGATCCATGCCTGGAAGAAGGCCTTGACTCAGGGGGCGCCGCACCTCTTTGAAAATGGTGGTGGACGCCAGGAGAAGGACCAAGAGGTCCTCACTGCCCAGCTCTACCAACAGATTGGGCAGCTCAAGGTGGAACGGGATTTTTTGTCACGGAGCTTCGGGTTGTGAGCCGGTCCCAACGCCGGGCCATGATTGACCGAGAAGAACCGAAGCTGTCTCTGGTGCGCCAGTGCGCCTTGCTGGGTATCAGCCGCTCCTCGTTGTACTACCTGCCAACCGAGGCCGGCGCCGAGGACTTGGAGTTGATGGCCTTCATAGACCAACAGTACCTGAAGACACCTTTCTACGGCTCCAGAAGGATGACTGCCTGGCTCAGAAATCACGGACACCAGGTCAACCGCAAGCGGGTCCGCCGGCTGATGCAGCTGATAGGCCTGGAGGCCATCTACCGGCGTCCCAACACCAGCAAGCCAAACCCAGGGCATAAGGTCTATCCGTACTTGCTCAGGGGGCTGGAGATCAACCGGGTCAACCAGGTGTGGGCCACCGACATCACCTACATACCCATGGCTCGGGGTTTCCTCTACTTGGTGGCCATCATGGACTGGCACAGCCGCTACGTGCTGGCCTGGCGGCTGTCCAACACCCTGGAGGTAGACTTCTGTGTTGCGGCTCTGGAAGAGGCCTTGAGCAAGGGTCGGCCACAGATCTTCAACACCGACCAGGGCAGCCAGTTCACCAGCGAGGCCTTCACCAGCATGCTGCTGGCGCAAGGCGTTCAAGTGAGCATGGACGCCAGGGGCCGGTGCATGGACAACGTCTTCGTGGAACGGCTGTGGCGCAGCATCAAGTACGAGGAGGTGTACCTGAAGGCATACCAAAATGGGACTGAGGCCAGAAAGGGGATTGGGGCTTATCTGGCCTTCTACAACCAAGAGCGGCCCCATCAAGCCCTGGGCTATCGGTCACCGGGTCAGGTGTTCCATGCAGTGAGCCCACAAAGGTGTTTACTGGAACATCCACAAGCCTTACAATCGGATGAAGGTTTACGAGACACCCCAGCGGTAGACTCTCTTATTTTAGCCTCACCGCTGTCCTGATGATGGGGTCCACTTGATACCTCCACTGCGACCCGACGGCCAGCCACTATCTGAAGCTGCTGATGGACTCGGTCTTTGGAGCGGGGCAGTTCAGGAACGAAATCACTTGGAGGCGTTATTCATCACACGGTAATGTTGGGCAAAATTTTGGCAAGGTTCACGACATCCTACTGCGATACAGCATGTCTAATCGTGCTACCTGGAATCAGCAATATCGTCCCTTGAGTGAACAATACGTAGAGAGGTATTTCCGCAAGGTGGAAGAAGGTACCGGCAGGCGTTACCAATCACAAAACGTTCTGAATCCAAACCCCGACCGTCCTAACTTGACCTATGAGTGGAACGGTCATTTAAGGGTTTGGAAGTGGACCCAAGAGCGTATGCAAGAGCTTCACGATCAAGGACGACTGGAATACTCGGGGAATGGATACCCGCGCCTCAAGCAATACCTGGATGAATCTCAAGGCGAGAAACTTCAAGACGTTTGGGACGACATAGGACCAATTGGTCAGACTCGGGCTGATACCACCATCGGCTATCCGACCCAAAAACCCCTGGCTCTCTTGGAGCGGATCATCTCCGCGTCCTCCAACGAGGGTGACTTGGTACTGGACCCGTTCTGTGGGTGCGCCACGGCGTGCGTCGCTGCCGAGAATCTGGGCCGCCAGTGGGTCGGCATTGACCTGTCGCCAAAAGCCGTTGAGCTGGTCAACATGCGGCTCCAGCAGACCATGGGTAGCCTGTTCCACCACGGCTACGTCACGCATCGCACAGACATCCCTCGTCGGATCGACGTTGACGTTCCGGTCCCTTACCGTCAGAACAAACACATCCTGTTCGGCCAACAAGAGGGGCGGTGCGGTGGCTGTAAGACTGAGTTTCCGTTCAAGCTATTCGAGGTTGACCACGTAATCCCCCGCTCGCGGGGAGGCACGAACCACCCGGACAACCTTCAGCTATTGTGTAGCCACTGTAACCGGGTTAAAGGGGACAAAGATCAAGTACATCTAATGGCCCGTCTGAAAGAGATGTCCATAATCTGACGAGCTGTGAGGAACCACCATGCCCCATGGACACATACGCCAACGGTCTACCAAGTACAAGGACTCCTGGACAGTCTACCTATATCTCGGAGTGGACCCGGACTCAGGTAAGAAGCGGTACAAGACCGAGGTGATCCGAGGCACCAAAAGAGACGCTCAGAAGCGTCTTACCGAACTGCTGGGGCAACTTGACACGGGCACCTACGTAGAGCCCTCCAGGGAAACAGTAGAGAGCTTCCTGGGCCAGTGGCTCAGGGACTACGCCGAGACCCACGTAAGGCAGCGCACCCTTGAGGGCTACCGGGGCAACCTGGATCGATACATTATCCCTGCCCTGGGGAGCATCGCCCTTGAGAAGCTCGCGGCCCGGCATATCCAGTCCTTCGAGTCCGACTGCCTTCGCCGTGGCCTATCAGCTCAGACGGTGCTACATTGCCACAGGATCATATTTCAGGTCCTCCGCTGGGGTGTTAAGATGGGTATCCTGGGTCGCAACGTAGCCGAGGCTGTGGACCCGCCCAGGCCACAGCGTCGGGAGTCGCAGACTCTGGACTGGGAAGGAGTACGGAAGTTCCTTGAGGTAGTCCAGAGCAGCAGCTATTATCCTTTGTTCCTTATGGCTCTTCTCACCGGGCTCAGGCGCTCGGAGCTGCTGGCCTTAAGATGGCAAGATGTGGATATGGAGATGGGAACCCTGTCAGTTAATCGCAGTCTAGTGAAACTCAAGACTGGGGAGATGATTATGGCGCCCCCCAAGTCTGGTAGGCCCCGAGTGATCCATTTACCCTTGGGAGCCATGGCTTGCCTCAGAAGACTTCGGGAAGTCCAAGGGGCGCATTTGACAACTTTGGCCCAACCAATCGCGCGAGATACGTTGGTATTCGCCCATGCTGACGGGCGTCCCTATACCCCGGATGTGGTATCTCGGGCCTTCGGCCTCGCGGCTCGCAAAGCAGGGATGAGAGGTCTCCGGTTTCACGACCTGCGTCACACTCATGCGAGTCTGATGCTGGCCGCAGGGGTGCATCTAAAGGTTGTGTCTGAGCGGCTAGGGCATTCGGGAATAGGGATTACCGGAGACCTTTATTCTCATGTCCTTCCTGGACTCCAAAAGGAAGCTGTAATGCAATGGGATGAAACGTTTGAGCGTTTAGTAGAGGCTGGATTTACAAAAGATTTACAAAGCCACATGGTGGCATCAGAATAATCCTCAATTTAGCTATGGGAGGGGTGGCCGAGTGGTCTATGGCGGCGGTCTTGAAAACCGCTAACCCTTCTGGGGTTCGTGGGTTCGAATCCCACCCCCTCCGCCAAAACATCTTTCATATTAGCTTTGAATACGCTGTCTTCTGTTGATTTCATGCGTGAACCAGATACAATCGAGATTCTCATAGCTTCTCATAGATTATCTTGCCGTCTCATACAATCTCAACTATAATGTGGGGTAAAATGTGGGGGGGGTGGCATGGCCGAGAATCGCAAGGCTCGTCCGTTGACTGCGGCAAGAGTGAGAACGGAGAAGCGGCCTGGCCGATACCACGACGGTCAGGGGCTTTACCTTCAGGTGGACCCGTCCGGCGCTCGCAGGTGGCTTCAGCGTGTTGTGATACGCGGCAAGCGGACTGATCTCGGACTTGGCGGGTGGCCTCTTGTGCCCCTGAACGATGCGCGTGAGAAGGCGATGGAGAACCGCAGAATCGCTCGTGTGGGCGGGGACCCTCGGACAGAGAAGCGAGATGTACCGACCTTTGCTGAGGCTGCCGCTGAGGTTATCAAGCTCAACATCCCCACATGGAAGAACACCAAGCATGCGGCCCAATGGGGTTCTACTCTCAGGACATACGTCTTTCCACACTTTGGCTCCAGATTGGTAACCGAGGTGTCGGGTTCGGATGTTATGAAGGCTCTAACGCTGATATGGACTGCCAAGCCAGAGACAGCGCGGCGAGTGCGCCAGCGCATAAGCGCGGTGATGAAGTGGGCCATCGCCAACAACTACAGGCTGGATAATCCGGCTGGCGACGCCATCGAGGCCGTGCTTCCCAAGACTTCGCGGACCCAGGCGCACCGTGCGGCTCTCCACTACACGGCTGTCCCGGCAGCGATGAGAGCTGTACGGGCCTCGAAGGCTTCCTCAAAGCTGTGCCTGGAGTTCCAGGTGTTGACGGCCAGCAGACCAGGAGAGGCTCGGCAGGCTCAGTGGTCGGAGGTAGATATAAGTGCCAGGACATGGACCATCCCATCCGAGCGTATGAAGGCCGATCGAGAGCACCGTGTTCCGCTATCCGCGCAGACTATGGAGATACTGGCCGAGGCGAGGAGTCTCGACGATGGGAGTGGCCTGGTATTCCCGTCTAGGTCGGGCAGACCACTGAGCGATATGACCCACCGCAAGCTGCTAATGACGCTGGGCATAGACTGTGTTCCGCACGGTTTTCGGTCGAGCTTTAGAGACTGGGCGGCCGAGATGACGGACGCGCCGCACGCAGTTATGGAGGCGGCCTTAGCTCATGTTGTGGGAAACTCTACCGAAGCCGCCTATTTTCGCTCTGACCTGTTCGACCGGCGGAGGACGCTTATGACCCAATGGGCCGACTATCTGAGGTGAGAGTTGGACGGCTCGACGAGGATGTTTCGTGCGGCGGTCATACGGACCACAAACACTTCGATGATTCAAACGGATACGACGCCAGACTTGCAGTATCCAGGAGATAGTCCCTACCAGGCCCCGAGCACCCGTCCCAGTAGCCAGCCTACACCACCGCTGCCACCACCGACCAGGGTCAGCGACCAGGGCAGTGCCATAGACCCGGCGAACTTCACCCGTTTGTCCCGTACCGAGAGCGTCAGGCCACCGTTGCTGTTGGCCAGGTAGACCTCAAGCTTGGAGACCTGGGCTGCCAGCCTCTCCAGTGTGGCGGCGATGTCCTTGTGTTCCTGTCGTCCCTGCTGGAAAAGCTTCTCGAGGGAGGCTACCCGTTCTTCTATCGTAGTCATGTGAAAGACTAACCTACATAGTTCCCTGAAGCGTTGTAGACGTACACCTTATCGTCGATGAAGTCCACTACGTAGAAGTATGCTCCATCCCAGGCGATACCATAGGGATCGTCGTTGCCGGGGGCGAGGTCGAAGTCTCGGTCTGACTGGTGGTCCCCATCGGCATTGTAGACGTACACCTTACTGCCGACGATGTCCTCTACGTAGAGGTATGCTCCATCCCAGGTTATGCTACGGGAATAGTTGTTGCTGGTGGCGAGGTCGAAGTCTCGGTCTGACTGGTGGTCCCCATCGGCATTGTAGACGTACACCTTACTGTCGATGTAGTCCACCACGTAGAGGTATGCTCCAACCCAGGTTATGCCAAAGGGGGTGTCGTTGCCGCTGGGGGCGAGGTCGAAGTCGCGGTCTGACTGGTGGTCCCCATCGGCATTGTAGACGTACACCTTACTGCCGACGAGGTCCTCTACGTAGAGGTATGCTCCATCCCAGGTTATGCCACGGGGATAGTTGTTGCTGGTGGCGAGGTCGAAGTCGCGGTCTGACTGGTGGACCCCATTGACGTCGTAGACGTACACCTTATCGTCGGCGGTGTCCACCACGTAGAGGTATGCTCCATCCCAGGCTATGCCAGTGGGGTTGGTGTTGCCGGTGGCGAGGTCGAAGTCGAAGTCGCGAGTGTCCCTTCGCCACGTCCCACTGACCTTGGTCCAAGAATGGGCTGCCTTCCATATCCCGGCTACCTTCACCTTGGCGGTCGCCGCCTGCCACGTCCCGTCAATCTTGACCTTTAATGGCATCACTAGTACTCCAGCCAAATGTCGCCGTCTACACCGTCCGAGCTGGTGGGCGCGGAGTCGCTCACCGTGACCTTGCGGTACCCCAGAGAGGCCAGGCCTGCGGGTGTAATGGCCCTCTCAGTATCCGTTCCTGCTGCTACCTCATCGTCAGTGGCAAGCTCCACAACCCCGCGCTCTGTGGTGGAGGCGTTGCCAAATGCCTCAGTCAACGGCGTCCAATGGGACCGGTAGGTGTCAGCGACCGGGTCAATGTTGGTGGAGTCCTGGACGCTGAAGTACAGGATGGCATCGCTGCCTGTCACCTGTGCGGGGTGTTCGTAGGAGATGGAAGGGTCCCACGCCAGCCCAGCGCCGTGAACGTTTTGCTCCACTCCCAGTGCAGTCAGCTCCCGGAGGATTTCATTGATGTGCTCCCGCTTGGGAAGCGAGCCTCCGGGCTGGGAGTGGCTGGCGTCCCAGCCGGTAGTCCGCTCCACTCCCCCGTCCTCGGGGTCTTCAACATCCCCGGACGCCGCCCATTTTTGTATCTTTAGTGCGTCTGGGTCTCTGGCCATAAGGGCCCCTCCTACGATGTCTCCACTGTCAGTGCAACCCCGCTCGGTTTCGGCCAGGCATCAATAGCTGACAGCAGAGCTAGAAGTTGTGTACGGGTGTCTGTGACATGGAGCGTGGCCGTCATGCCGCCCCCGTCCTGGTATGACGCTCCGGGGAAGTCCTGCTGCACCACCCCCTCCAGACCCGGAACCGATCCGTTGGCCAAAAGCGCCGCGGACCGCATGCGCAGCACAACTCGATAGTACCCATCCCCCACCGGCACACGGGGCGACAACGACTCGGTTACAGTCGCAAGCAAGCCTTGATCGAAACCAACGCCGCCGCTTCCATGGAACCCGAAGAAGGAGAAATTGCCCAGGTTGGTGGCGGGCCGGGCCACTCCCAGCCGCTCCCCGATGTAGTCCAGCCAGACACCCTCGGCGGTACCGATCATGGTCATGCGCTCCATATCCGCCAGCGGCTTGACCAGGTGGTCGTCCACTACTTCCAGTAGTGCTTCCATGAGGGCCTGCATACGAGGTACACGACGCCACTGCTGAATCAGCAGCTCAGCGTTGGCGGTGGCGTTGATACGCTTAGCTAGATCACTCATGACGACTCCACCGTTATGGTGATATCGTTGGGAGCCACGGTCAGCCGCTCAACCAGGGTGAAGTTGTCCTGGTTGGTAACGGAGCCCTGGACCGTACTTACTGTATCTAGCCCCAACTCATCGGCGGTGTACCCGGTCACAGCGCCCGTCACGATGACGGGATTGCCATCCTCGTCCAGTGGGACGGTGATGACGAACGCCCCGTCGACGTAGGCCGCCTCGACCTCATCCAAGTCCGTTTCTGAAGTCCCTCGTAGACCGGTCTGGACTACTGCGGCCACCCCGTCATAGTCGGTGACGGCGGAGAAGTCTAGGCCGGACGCTGTAGCCCCGTTCAGCGTGACGCTGCCGGACGTGATGATATCCACACCATCGACGATCGTGGCCGTATCCAGCCCCAACTCGTCGGACTCGCTTCCAGTAAACGCCGCACTGACCGAGGTGGCCACCCCGCTGCTGTCTAGAGGGATCGTCACCACAAATGCCGAGGCGGTACTGTCGTAGGCGACCTCCACGTCATCGAGGCTGGTGGCGGACGTTGCCCGTAGGGCGGTCTGGAGCGTGGAAGCCACTCCGTCCAAGTCGTTGTCGCCAGAGAAGTCCAGGCCAGTTACCGTCTGCCCCAGGAAGGTGACGCTGCCGCTGGTGATGCCCTGAAGCGTCGCGAGGGCGGCCACCGTCCCCGTACCTGTCACCACCGTAGCACGACCATGAAAAGTGACGAGGTCCGCCACCGTTCCCGTTCCAGTAACGACGGTGCCGGCCTTCCGTCCGACCCCTAGGCTGTCGGTGTGGCCCGGCACCGAGAGAACGTCGGCAAGGAGCCGCTGGGCGTTCAGATGCTCAGCGATGGTCAGTCTTGCTACATGACTCAACACCTGCCGGATGATTCGCACCGTGCCGTCTGAGGGGAAGTTGGACTCAAGGGTGAGCGCCATCTTGATCCTGATGGGTACTGCACTGACACGGGAGAAGGCGATGGGAACGGTCCACCCTCCAGGGTGAGCTACGTCAATGCTAGTGTCCCCACTGGTGCCTGTCCCGGCTGACTTCGACCGGGCCATTGCAGCCGCCACGTCCGCATCTGTGCCGCCGTCCACGACGATGCATATGGAGTGTGCCCCAATGCTCTTACCTTGCACCGTCACTGCGGTTCCCGTAGCGTTCTCCCGCAGCAGCGCGTCGGTCACGCCTTCGACCCCCAGCACGGCGGCAAGCACTGATTCCGCCGAACCCCTGCTGTTACGTCCTGTGAAACGCTGGAATCGTTCTTTGTACTCCTCGTCAGTCTCAATCCGCCTGCCTGGGGTGGCCGCCGCCGGGTTGGTCACCGATTCCCAGCCGGTCACCAGGTTCACGATCTGAGTGAGCGATCCCGACGCCGCTGGAACAGGCCCCTCTTCCACCGAGCGCATGGCGGCGCTGGCGCTGCCCGAACCTGGAATGGTCACCTCCTGGATGAGCTCGAACATGTCTCCAGCGGTGGTGCGGGCCCGCGCCCCTGCGGGAATGGAGACCCCGCTTTGACCCCCAAGGGTCACTGTCACCGTGGAGCGCGTCCCCAGGAGCCTCTCTATTCCCAGGAGAGACCCCAGGTCGTCAAGCTGTACGCCCTGGGACCTGGATACCGACTGCCCATTGGAGACAGCTACCAGGGCTTCATCCACTTGAGTGAATGTGAGCGCAAGAACGCCTACGATCTGGCCCTGGAGAGTCTCTGGAGCCAGGTCCAAATCCTCACCCAGGGCAGTCCTGAAAGCCCTACCCAGAGCATCCAGGTAGCTCTGGAGAGAGGTCGGCTCTATTCCTTCCGGTGTAACCCTTGCCATCTTACAAGTCCGTCTCTATGGTAAGTGGGCCGAAGCTCGTCTCCACTCTGAGCACCAGATGCAACAACCGCCTTCTGGCCGAGTCTAGGAAAGAGCTCGCAACCTCCACGTTATCTACTCCAGCCACATTCGACACTTCCGAAGCGATTACCCGGGCTGCCAGACCCTCGTCGTAGGGCTGGCCGAATATGTCCTGGTAGTAGGGAACTCCGTCGGACTCGGAGAGAAACCACTCCCCACGGACGAAGTGGAGACGTTGCAACACCCGTTGGCGCACCGCCTCTAATCCCTGCTCTATGACCAGGTTGCCGCGACCATCCACTGCGAGGTCTCCCCCTATGGTGCGAGTCATATTGCCCTCCCATTCACCGTTACCTCGCTGGCCTCTATGGATACCGTGCCAGAGGTCTTGATTCGGATGCCGCCTGAGCTTATGGCGATCTCGTGTTCGGGCTCCCATGCGCCCACAGGCCCGAAGCCAGGGATGGCAAAGGCGTCCCGGTAGGAGAAGAAGGACTCCACTCCGGGCTGGGACATCGCGTGGGTCTTCTTGAAGTCCCGGAGGCCACGCTGGGAGTACACGAGCAGTACAGAATCGCCCGCTTCCAAGGGGAACGTAAAGGCGGATCGCCCGCCGCACGGAAACACCACTTGCACGTTGGCCACCACCGGGCGAGAAACCGGGTTCCCGTCGGCTCCCACCATCTGGAGCGCAGCCTGCACCTTGGCCCGCCGGGTCGCTGCGTCGTAGCTCACCACCAGCCCCGGCAGACAGGTGTTGATGCCCTTTAGCGCTTGCCTGAGTGCAAAGCGAAGGGACGTGGAGGCGTTGGCGTAGTCTATGGCTGAACTGGCTACTCCCATGGCCCCCTCAATTCCGTCCGCCTGGCGTCGGGACTGCTACCGGGATGATGGATGTAGGCCTGGGCACTGCCACTGGCACAGGAGAAGGTGTGGCGGCAGGCGCTAGCGGGGCAAACTTTACGTAGCTGTCCTCGATGTAGGGCTCGACGAGGAAGCCCTCTATCTCCGTCACGAACTCCCCGCTCCACGTATCGCCCCTGTGGGTAATGGAGGAGATCGTGTACCTTCCGCTTAGCAGCTCGCTCTTGATCTCCACCAGTTGCTTCAGGTGGAGGTCCGTGTTGAGCAGCATCTTGGCCCTGGCTCCTGTCTCCGTGACCGACGGGCTGCCGATAAGCCCTCCGGGTTCGTCCAGCACAGCAAGCGGCGTCTGGACTGTGGGCGTAGGAGCGCCCACCCTTTCCTGCATCTCCGCCGGACCGGGAGTGGGCGCGGGGTCGGAAGAAGAACTAGGCCCCGGGGTGAAATCAGGGGGTGGCCTGGGCCTGGGCACTGCTACCGGGATGATGGATGTAGGCCTGGGCACTGCCACTGCCACTGGCACAGGAGTAGGTGTGGCGGCAGGCGCTAGCGAGGCAAACTTTACGTAGCTGTCCTCGATGTAGGGCTCCACTCCCCAGGGCTCCAGCAGGTCCCTGAGCGCGTCATACGCCTTCCCTGACTCCGAGAAGTCGCTGATAGGGACCTTGGGGATGATGTCCGTGGGACCCAGTGTAAGGCCCATTGTCTTCACGATGTCACCGACGATCACTGGCAGGGGGACATCCCCCTCATAGCTCTGGTCCCACACGGTCTCCGTCCGGGCAGTATCCGACGCCCCCAGGCTCATGGTCGTGATCCGGTCCAGGCCGACCCTCTCGTGCGTGACGTTCCGAATCTCCATCTCCCCCACCAACCCCAGCACCTTCCCGTCACCATACCCGGCCTGCACCTGGATCAGATCACGCTTGTCCATGACCAGAGACCCCGAGGCCCTGGACAGGTTGTAGATTTTCACCTCCGAGGAAGGCCCGTCAGACTGCGACCCCTTCCGAATGGAGAAGGTGATACGCAGGCTTTCATCAACCGATAGCAAGAGATTGCCCGCGTGGACAACCTCGATCCTAGCCCGCCTCAGATACTTGGTCACCGTCATGTCCTTGCCCTCGCCAGCCGGACTTCCTCCGGGGTCAGGTAAACCAGCCTGTGGGTATCTTCCCAAGCATTACGCCCTATGGCAGTCCCGGCTTCCCTGGCAAGGGGAGCCGCCACGATGTCCCCACCAAAGTAGGGACTGCCTATCAGCCTGCTCCTGGAAGCAATCTGGCGGCCCAGGGCTATGGGGCTACCAGCGTCGTTCCTAAGGGACAGGTACCAGGCTTCGGTCAAAGGTTGCCACCAGACCTGTAGCTCCACAGTCTGCACCCCGAGGAACACCGTCATGCTCTGCCTGGGGTCCGTCGTGAGGGGTATCGTCTGCATCAATAACAGCCCTCATATCAGTAGATACTCGGTGGTCACTGGAGCCCCGGTAGCCCCGGTAGCAATAGATACTCGTTG
The DNA here is from genome assembly GCA_965247295.1 of Dehalococcoidia bacterium. GTDB lineage: Bacteria > Chloroflexota > Dehalococcoidia > Lucifugimonadales > JAGWBF01 > CBDFGQ01. The sequence goes on along the minus strand of CBDFGQ010000006.1, from coordinate 210,674 downwards.
GTCACTGGAGCCAGGACCCTGCCCCGGCGGATGGCCCCCAGACGGTCGGCCGCAGGGCCGCTGGAGGGCGGTACCTCGGTCCCGGAGGCTTCCCTTGAGACATTCTTGAACAACACCTCTTCAAGCTCTATCGTGAACTGAAGCGCCAATCCCGTGGTTCTATCCACCGGCGCGGTGACCGAGGTGATAAGCATACTGTCGTAGACCGCCAGGGCCGTCACCACCGTCAGGGGCTGGCGGTCGTCCATTACCCGCAGTATCTCCAGCCAGGCCACCGTGCTCCGCTCGGTGTGGTGCGTGGTCGAGACTGCGTCTGCCGAGGGCATCAGGTCCGACACCCACCCCTGGAGCTTCAGCTTTGTGGGTTCCCTTACTGCATGGTCCACCAGCGACGCACCCGACTCCACAGGATACGTCGTCTTGCTCACCTTGAGCTTGTGCTCCTCCCCGTAATATCCGTCCACGGTCCGTCCCAGGGCAACGATTGACGTGCCCCTGTAGACGGCGAACCGGTAGTCGTTGGCCAGGGTCATCTCTCTATCGGCCCGTCGAAGTCGTGGGCTATGTCCCGGAATGTCTTCCCTATGGCCTTATCCACAGCGTCGGCGATGTTCTGCGCTACGTCCTCGGCTATCTCCCCGCTGTCCGCGCCGGGGGCAGTAGTGATGTTGATGGTTATGTCCCCCATATTGACCGTGGGCCGGTTGTTGATGCTCTGCCGGTAGATCGTCGCTGCCCCGGGGGAAGGCGTGGGCAGGCCCGCCGCACCAAGCTTGAACCCCTCGAACATGTCCAGCATTACCTGCCTGGCTGATGCTGGGATGACCATCTCCCCACCATGCACTGTGGCAAGCATCGGCCTTCCGGTTGGTCCTGGCACTATGCCGCCCTTGGCGTAGAGGCCAATCTTGTCCGCAATCCCCGTAAACACCTTGATCGCGCCACCGAGCCCCGGTATGTCCCTTATAGCATCCGCCACCATTCCGGGGATGTCCTTCAGGATGCCCACCACCCTGCCGGGCAGCTCGCTCACAAAATCAATGATGGCCTGAATCCCATCTATGACCGGACCGAAGATGGGCGATTCCCTGAGCCAGTCCCAGACATCCTGAAACGCACCGAGTATCTGGTCCCGGAACTTCCATATCATCGCCCCGGCAATCCCGAAGGGTCCCAGCAGTATGCCAACCAGCAGAGGCCAGTTGGACTTGGCCCAACTCAACGCCGTCTTCAGCGCACCCACTATCTGGCGCCTGAACTTGTAGATGAGCGCCCCGACGATGCCGAAGGGCCCCAGAAGTATGCCCACCAGCAACGGCCAGTTGCCCTTGATCCAACTCCACACAGCCTTGAGCGCGCCGAGTATCTGACGCCGGAACTTGTAGACCACGAAGCCAAGGAGGGCGAAGGCCGCGATAACTAGCCCTATGGGGCCGGTGATCGCTGCCCACATGCCCCGGGCTGCACCAGAGGTCACAATCATATGAATCTTGGCTCTGACTAGTGAGGGAACGAACGTGGTATAGATTGCCCTTGCCAATCTGCCGATGGCTCTTACCAGAGAGGAATCCAAAGACCAGGCCAGGATTTTGGCTGCCGCTGCAGCGCCGATCAAGATGGGTCCAGATATGATGACAGCGCCAGCGAAAGCCTTCAATGGGCCTGGAGCACTACTGATGACCCATAGCAGGTCACGTAGCTTCTTAAGAAGCCATCCGGCAGCCTTGGAGACTCCCGATTCACCGAGAGCTATCTGCACATCCGTTAGGGCCGATGTGAAGTCCGCCCAAGCGCCGGGTAGTCCCATGTTCTTCTCTTCTGCCATTTCTTTGGCCGTACCCATAACGTCAAGAAGGGCATCCGACACTTCCTCTGCCCGTGCAATGGCCTCGGGAGAGGTGCGTAGCAGGACGTCGCTGATATACTCAGGCCCGAACACCTTCTCCAGTGCATCTCTGGACGCGCCTTCCAAGCTCTCGAATATCTCCCTTAGCCCGACGGTCTTTCCGATCTCGCTAGGGTCTATCTGTAGCTGACGCAGCAGCAGGTCACCCGGGCTGCCTTTTTCAAGCTCAGTAAGTTCTCGAAGCAGTATCTCGATGGCGCTCGCAGCCGATTGAAATCCCCTTGAACCACCTCCAGCCTGCTCACCTAGAGTAACGATCTCAGCAATAGCACCCTGTAGACTGAGCCCTACTTCGTGGGCTAGGGGGGCGATGGTACCAAGAGTGCGGGGCAGCACCTTTATGTCGAAGCCCGCCTGCTTGGAAGCCGCCCCCAGAAGATCGGTCACGTCCTGCGTATCCGACGCTTCCAGCTTCCATTGCTTGAGGATGGTCACCACCTCTTGCGCTCTTTGGTCCAACGGGACAAGCGAAGCGGTAGCCGAATTGACTATGTGTCCCATCTCCCTTAAGACTTCGTTAAGCGAGAACTGCCCCTGAAACAAGGCTCGTTGACCGGCGAGGACTTCCTTTGCCCCAAAGCGCCCTCCCTTGCCCAACTCCCGGGCTTGATCTTTCAATTTGTCAATACTGTCCTCGGTCAAGTCCGTGAAGACGCGCAGATCGTTGATGGCCTCTTCATAGGACAAACTGGCCTTCACCACGGCTACGCCGACTCCCGTAAGTGCAGCGCCAGCTATGGCAAAGCCCTTCGCCACCTTATTGATCGAGCCCTGGACATTCTTGATCTTCTGGTTGATCTTGTCCAAGTCCTTGGTGTTGGCCTTGAAGCCAAAGATCGTTATCAGTTCATCTAGTACCGTCGTTGCCATTGAAACACCTCCCCTAATCGGTTCTCTGTTACTCCAGGGGCCGATCCTCCCAGTATCCGTGTACCTTGCAAGCGCGGATCATCTGAGTATGAGCGTCAGAGACGGCGTCGCCATACGGGTCGTTGTAGTCTTGGGTGGTCTTTGCAAGCAGCGCGGTACCAGCAGTCCGAATCTCAGGCTCTGCGTCCTGGGCCAACTCCCAGACTTTCTCAGTCTCTTCCTGGACAGGCGCATGGTCATCTACGTAGGGCAACTCCCTAAGGTACTTGGTGAAATAATCATCCCGGAAGTAGTCACAGGCACGCTGTCCTGGACCGCCCCCACACGCTGCTACCACTCCCACTATCAGGACGATAAGCCCCAGCATGGCTACCTGGATGTGTCTCTTCATGGTGTGCCTCCTCGTTACTTCTCAATGAGCTTCTCAAGGCCGGCCTGCTGCAGGCATTCCTCCAGCCGCCCTTTGGTGGCAAGCGCTTCGTGCCATGCATCTACGTAGTCGCGTATGTCGTCGAACGAGACGGACGAACGGGGAACAGACCGTCTGTGCCCACTATGATCTAGGTGGAACTCGGACTCTGTTGCCGTAATACTAGACCGATAGGTTTGCAGAGCGGCTTCTAGGTGTCGGAGGTCTTCGCCGATTCTGTAGAGGACCGCGCTCACAGTTCCGATGCGTCGTTCGTTGGCCTCGTATTCGACAACGAGGGCTCCTATGGCTGCATTGTCGCGCTCTTCGTCAGTCATTCTAACATTCTTCCTTTCCTACTAGCCCTCCGCCTCCACAGCAGAGCCGTCCAGCTCGAACCGGAGCTTGATCTTTGGGTCGGAGACTTTCGACAGCCGCCGGATCAGTAGCACTAGCTCGTCCATTCCGTCCCGGTCCACCATTTCTTTATCCAATGAGACCTGGCACATGGGACAAAATCCAGGCAGATACCAGTGGAGTCCGTTGAGGTGTTGCACTATCTCTCCCTGGCACTTGGAACACTGGAACCGGACACCCACCAGGTCATTCAGACCGAACACGATCCGGGCTTCCTTGGTCATGGCTCCTCCTACTTGCTAGATGACCTCGTAGTACAGTCTCTCAAACTTGAATGTGAACGTCTTGTCTGCCGCCTCGTCCATAAGCGTTCCCATTGGCGCGCTGGTCATAACACCGTGCATAAGCCTCAGAACGTATCCATGCTTGGCGTCCTTGACACTCCCTTCCCAGTTCACGAATCCGCCACCCAGCACTGCCTTCATCTGCTGCCCCAGGAACGAAAGCGATGGGGCGCCAGGTTGCAGCATGATGGAAAGGGTCCCACCGTACTCGCCAGTGGCAGAAGTCAGCATATCCCCGGTGGCTCCCCTACGAACGGTGTCAAGCTCAACAGTATCAGGAATCTCAAGTGTGCTGAGTCCCAGCACTACGTGTCCGTTCAGGGTAACGCTCAGGGTTTCTGCCGGGATTATCATACTGCTCCTCCCACCTACTTCTTCTCCTTAGCCTTCTTCTCGGCGTGGTCGTGGGCTCTGTGCTCGTTCTCCACATGCGCCATCAGTTGCTCGTTAAGGTCGCAGGCATCGTCCAAGTCGAGGGTCTCCTTCAGGGCATCCATAAAGCACAGCCCTGCATCGATGATAGCACTGAAGAAGGGCCGCCTTATTCCGATGGGGTGGACGGGATCGAACCCAGGCTTACGTTCTGGAACTTTGAGACGGCGTATTGCCACGACCCGGTAAAATTTACCGCCAAGGCCCTCGCCAGCACCTCGTATATTGCCACAGGCTCCAGGCCACCGAAGGCCATGTCCTCAGACCCTGACAACGACTGCGGGTCCACCGCAAGGCGATTTGAGAAGGCCACCCTCTCGAAGAGTATCTTCCGAACGTAGGCCACGAAGGACGGGTCCAGGGAAAGGACCATCTGGAGCAAGGAGTCCACGGCTCCCTCGGACATTGCATCGGGCACACGCAGAGATGTGGACTTGCCCAGCTCATGCCTGATGACCTCCAGCAGGTCGAAGCCTGCCACAGCCGACAGCTTGGAGATGAAAAACCGGGTCCCGCCGATCTCAAACTCGGTGTCGGTAAGATTCCTACTTATGTTACTTAGTGAAACCATCTCTAGCTACCTCCATTCTCTGAGGCTGGGATGGGGAACTTGACGCTATCGAAGTTGGGGACGATATCCTCGAACTCCCAGGTGAAGGTCATGTTTCCCACGTCCCCCTTGCCCAATGTAAACCCCAGGGGTCCCGACATGAGGATTCCCCGCGTTAGGTCAACGCGGGCTCCTGTAGGCGTGTACTCCACGCTCCCTTCCCATATCACCCTCTTGCCTTCGCGGATGGCGGTCACCTGCTTCATGAAGAAAGACAACGAGGGAGAGGTGGGCAGAAGGCTCAGGGAGACCGGGCCTCCCCGGTCCCCGGTGCTGAAGGCCACCATGTCCCCGGTGGCTCCCCTCCTCACAGTCGCAAACTCAAAGGCGTCGGGCAAGGTAAGGGCACCTGCGTCCTCAGACCATCCCTGGACTTTGTGCTCGTTGATTATGAATGTGGTTTCATGTAGCGAGAGTTGCATCTTTGTCCTCCTTAGCTAGTTGGTGAATATGAGTCTTACTTCGGCACTGTGGATAGCGCCGCTTGCCTTCAGCCACACACTGATGGGAGGGGCCATGCGAGCGTCCCGGTTTGCCTGGGACTGGTCGGCTATGCTGCCCACCGACACCAGGTATCCCAGGGTTAGGGCCCCGTCGAAGTCCCGGTTGCCCGTGGCAGACCGGATGTCGTGGGCCAGGGCCTCGGATACCTGTCCCGGAGCGATGCCCCCGTTCCTTCGACCTGCCCCGCACACCCGATTGATGGCCGCCGTGATACTGGCGACCCCTGAGTCCGTCTGGGGTACTCGCGTCGGGTGTTGCCTCAACAGGTTGTAAACCTCGGTTTGTATGGCATTGGTGATCCAGTCCAGCCAGTACCGTGAGTCAATCCACACTCCGGGCTTCAGGGTGTGCCCCTCGGCGAAGATGGCATCGGGGCCGAAGCGGGTGTAGTAGCCTACCCTCTTACGGTCTAGCTCCTCCTTCTGGGCGGTGGTCAGCACGTCTGGCACTGTTCCAGGCAGGCTCTTGAACTTGGCTGTAATGAGGGTGTTCTGGCCGTCGAAGTTCACGGTTGAGAGCCTTCCCGCCAGGGACAGAGCCTTGTGGTCGGAAGTCCTGGACCAGACCAGGAAGGTCCTCTCCGGCTCCAGGACCGCTATTTGGGCTGCCAAACTGGTTGATTCTCCTTGCACCAGCACGCTGTCCCCCGCCACGTCCAGGGCCAGCATGTAGTTGTTGGCCGCCTGGACCCATCGGGACAGGGCAAGGAGGTCTATGGCCGCCGTGATACCTGAATCCAGGGCCACGAAGTACCAGCTGTCGTCCAGCGCGCCTATGGCGCTCATGCCCTCCTCGATGGTCTCGGTGGTATGACCCTGGGTGATGATGCCCCCCGAATCGCTATCCAGACTGAGATCGGAAGCTACTCCCTGGGCAACATCTGCCATGTAGCCGGTGATAGGGTAAGGTTCATCGTCGGAGGGGTCGAAACCCAACTCCACTAGGAAGAACCCGGCTGGATGATAGGTGACTGTCGCGCTGCGCAGGTCCGCCCTTGCTGCGGCCCTTACAGCTCTGAGGGCGGTCTGGAGCGTCTGGGCCACATCTGCGTAGGAAGTGGCGTTGGTGAAGTCCAGGCCGGTTATGGTGGAACCCTGCCACGACAGGGAACCAGCACCAATGCCATCTATCCCTGGCGTCGTGTCCACCGTGTCCAGACCCAGGGGAACGGCAGAGTTGCCAGTGAAGGGGTCAATCACTGCGGTGGCGGCACCGGTAGTGGAGTCGAGGGGCAGCGTCACGACGAACGCCGACCCGCCGTAGGCCACCTCCACCTCATCGAGGTCCGCACTGGACGTTCCCCGTAGAGCGGTCTGGAGCACGGAGGCCACCCCGTCATAGTCCTCCACGCTGGAGAAATCCAGGCCGGTTACCGTTTCCGAAAGGAAGGTGACGCTGCCGGATGTGATGGCATCCACGCCGTCTACTATGGTTGCAGAGTCTAGTCCCAGCTCGTCGGCGTCATCACCAGTGAAGGCGGCACTGACGCTGGTGGTCACCCCGCTGCTGTCTAGAGGTATCGTCACGACGAACGCAGACCCGGCGCTGTCATAGGCGACCTCCACATTGGTCAAGCCGGAGGCGTTGGTGGCCCTAAGGTCTGTCCGAAGAACCGAGGCCACTCCGTCGTAGTCCGTCACGCTGGAGAAGTCCAGGCCTGTAATCGTCTGCCCCAGAAAGGTGACGGCCCCGGATGTGATGGCGTCCACGCCATTGACGATCGTGGCAGTGTCCAACCCCAGCTCGTCCGCGTCATCGCCGGTGAAGGCGGCGCTTGCAGTCGGCACAACCCCAGTGCTGGAGTCCAAAGGCAGCGTCACGACGAACGCAGACCCGTCGTAGGCGACTTCGAGCTGATCCAAATCTGTCTCTGAGGTGGCCCGTAGAGCGGTCTGGACTACTGCGGCCACATCGTCGTAGTCGGTGACGTCGGAGAAGTCCAGCCCCGTCACGGTCTGGCTCAGGAAGGTCACGCTGCCGGACGTGATGGCGTCAACGCCATTGACGATCGTGGCAGTGTCCAGCCCCAACTCGTCGGACTCGGTTCCGGTGAACGCCGCACTGACCGAGGTGGCCACCCCGCTGCTGTCTAGAGGGATCGTCACCACAAATGCCGCGGCAGTGCTGTCGTAGTCGACCTCCACCTCATCGAGGCTGGTGGCGGACGTTGCCCGTAGAGCGGTCTGGACTACTGCGGCCACCCCGTCATAGTCGGTGACGTCGGAGAAGTCCAGGCCGGTGACCGTCTCCGAAAGGAAGGTCACGCTGCCGGACACGATGGCGTCAACACCATTGACGATGGTGGCGGTGTCCAAGCCCAGCTCGTCGGACTCGGTTCCGGTGAAGGCCGCGCTGACCGAGGTGGCCGCCCCGCTGCTGTCTAGAGGGATCGTCACCACAAATGCCGAGGCGGTACTGTCGTAGGCGACTTCCATGTTGTCCAGGTCTGTGGAGCTGGTGGCCCGGAGCGCGGTCTGGAGCACAGAGGCCACATCGTCGTAGTCGGTCACGTCGGAGAAGTCCAGGCCGGTTACCGTCTCCGAAAGGAACGTAACGCTCCCGGACTGTATGGCGCTTACGCCGTCCACTATGGTTGCGGTGTCCAGTCCCAGCTCATCCGAGTCGTCCCCGGTGAACGCCGCGCTGACACTGGTTGCCGCCCCGCTGCTGTCTAGAGGTATCGTCACGACAAACGCAGTCCCGTCGTAGACAACCTCCACCTCATCGAGGCTGATGGCGGACGTTGCCCTGAGCGCCGTCTGAAGCACAGAGGCCACGCCGTCGTAGTCCGTCACGTCGGAGAAGTCCAGCCCGGTCACAGTCTGGCCCAGGAACGTAACGCTACCGGACACGATGGCGTCGACGCCGTTGACGATGGTGGCGGTGTCCAAGCCCAGCTCGTCGGCGTCATCGCCGGTGAAGGCGGCGCTTGCGGTGGGCACAACCCCAGTAGTGGAGTCCAAGGGCAGAGTGACGACAAACGCCGAGGCGGCGCTGTCATAGTCGACCTCTACGTTGTCCAGGTCTGTGGAGCTGGTGGCTCTGAGCGCGGTCTGGAGCGTGGTGGCCACACCGTCGAGGTCGGTGTCCGAGGAGAAATCTAGTCCGGTGACCGTCTGGCCCAGGAAGGTGACGGTCCCGCTGGTGATGCCCTGAAGCGTCGTCAGGGACGCAACCGTGCCCGTGCCGGTGACTACGGTGGCGCGTCCGTGGAAGTTGACCAAATCAGCCACCGTGCCCGTGCCGGTCAGCACCGTGGCGCGTCCGTGGAAGTTGACCAAATCAGCCACCATCCCCGCGCCGGTCAGCACCGTGGCGCGTCCGTGGAAGTTGACCAGATCAGCCACCATCCCCGTGCCGGTCAGCATGGTGGCGCGTCCATGGAAGTTGACCAGATCAGCCACCATCCCCGCGCCGGTCAGCACCGTGGCGCGTCCGTGGAACGTATCCAGCGATGCCGGGCTGCCCCCTGTCAGGACCGTTGCCCTGCCGTGGAATGTATCCAGCGACGCCGGGCTGCCCCCGGTTAGCACGGTAGGGCGGCCCGTTATCTCCTCCAGAGCCAGTGGTACTCCTCCGGTCAACTGAGCGGGGTCACTGGTATCCACCCACCGGCCTATCACCAGGTTCCGGGGGTAGGGCACCTGGGAAAAGTAGACCTGGGCCGCCTGGTAAGGACTGGAGTCCGGGGCGAACACACGGGCCACCTCGTCCATGCTGGCAAAGGCCCGTACCCTGCCTGCACCGGCATCAAGGGTGGTGTCCGTGGTCAGCAGGAGAGTCCTACCGAAGCCCCGTTGTATCCTGCCCGAAGGGGCGATGGTTGCCTTTACGTCCACTATGGAGCCTATGCCTAGAGTGGTCATGTCTACACCTCTACTATCTGTATGTGCTCCCCCTCCCTAACATGGACGGGGACTGTCTCTATGTAATCAAGGGTCTGCTTGATGGTCTGGGTATACCCGATGTGCAGGTCCAGCCCTGCCCGCTCCTCCCAGACCCCGGACACCACCTCGTCCAGCTGACGCACGTCCGAGACCCGTAGGAGGGTCAGACCGGCATCTAGGGCACTATGAAGTCCCTCGGGCGAGTACACCCACACCGAGAACCGCCTAGCTGCGTCCCTGGCTCCTTCACGGAACCACTGGACCGAGTATCTGTCCTCCACCGTGGCCAACGTCCCTGCGTCCAACGAGAGGCCGTCTGTGGTCAATCTGAAGGCCGTAGCAGGGATTCCCTGTATGGCCTGGTGGATCAGTAGGACCGAGGCAAAGAGGCCGTCAAGGACGTTGCCTCGTTGATTCCCAGGTCGGACCCGGCGAGGCGAAAGCCCGGACCCTGCCGCTACGTATGCTCGCACGGCCCGTTCAAGGCTCTGTGTCGTCGGCGCAATCATTAACCTTCCTCCCTGACTCCCAGGACCTCAACAAATCCCGGCCATTCCTCGACCTGGTATGCCCGGTAGCGGGTGCCCTTGTACTCGATCACGTCTCCCTCGGTGGCGCCGGTACCTACGCGAACAGGCTTCACCTCGACTCCCTCGATCCAGAAAGTCCGAGACTCGCTAAGGCGTGCTCCCTCTGGCAGCACATCCCGCATCTTCGCGGCGTCCGGCGGTGCACTGACCACGGTGATCTCGGTCCGGGTCTCTTGGCCCGGCACCCACTCTCCATACTCGTTGTCCCCGCCCGGCTCCTGCCGGATCAGCGTCCCAGGCTCTAGGAATCTCCGGTTGGCGAAGGGCCTGCTCATCCCTAGTCCGTCTGAGTCTTCGGGTATTGCACTGCGCCGCCATCCACACTCCATCCCACCGAATTACGCATGTGGCCTGTGTCCAAAAGCGGGTTATTGCTTCCTTTCTGGCGAACGGTGCCGGATGCATTCGGAGGTTCTTTCAGCGCCGTGATCGACTCCTGCACCTGGCCTGCCACGTACGCGCCGACTCTTCCGGCAAGCCTGTCGTCCACCACCATCTTCTCGGTGTCTATCCCAGCCTTGACGATGTTGGTGACCCCGTCCTCTACCTCTGCCAGAGCACGCCGGAAGAAGCGGCGCTCCGGGATGTCCTCTGTCCCGAACTCGTTCCAGGCCGCCACCGCTGCCACTGGAGTGCCGTCCTCGTAGCGAGCCTCGGAGAAGAACCCCACCTTGACGGTGGTGTCTCGCCGCTTCGCCGCCTCTCGGAGCAGGCGCCTGAGCTTCTCGCCGCCACGTTGTTGCACTTTCACGGCTACCTTGGCCATCGTTCTGCTCCTCCTCCCACTAGATCGGAATCCCTGTACAGAGCTGCTTCAGGATGGCGTCCCGCTCCCGCGTATAGTCGAGGCTCTGAACGCTGTATGGACCCACACTCTCCGACTGGACACCTGAGTATTGGATACCAAGCTGCACCAGTTCATCAGAAGGTCGAGGACTCCCGTTGCCATGGTCGGCTTCATAGCTCTGCCAGCAATGCGTCCCGCGCCTTCCTTCCCTGCGCCTTGTGTTCGGTCCCGTCGGGCAACGTGACGACGTACCAGGAGCCGCGCTTCTCCAACGTCGCCCCACCGGGCAACCCGGGTTCGGCGGGTTGCCCGGTGGCGACGTCCGGGGCCTGGAACTCGGCAAGCTCAATCCAGCCCGCTTCCCAGAACCGGCGCAGCTTGGCTTTGTTGGCCGCCAGTTCAGCGGGAATGCGGCCACCAGGTTCATAGGTCCGTCCGCCCCACGCCATGCGGCGGCGGCAGATGAAGGCCGCGTTGGGGTGGTATTGCTGCTTCCAGTGTCGGAGCTTATGAACAGCAACCATCATCCGCTCCTACGCCACTATCGAGCCGAAGAAGCATCCCAAGTCGGCGGAGATCAGCTTCTGGTCGTAGGCGGTCGTGATCTCGAACCAATCGGAGTGCTTCTTGTCATCCCGCAACCGGGTGACCTGGGCGCCGCCCGGAACACTGCCATCGATGCCGGTCCAGCGAAAGGTGTAGCCCGCCGAGGGAGTCATAAGGCCGGGCGCCGGCGCCGAGTAGATGAGGAGGGCGTGCTTGCCCCCGATGTACGAATGAACAGCGTCTGCGCCTTCTGCTGCCGTGTTCTGAATGGCGTCCATGACGTAGATGTTGGCGACCTCCAACAGGGCCGCCAGCGAGTCCCACGTCGCCATGGCTGGCCCCGCCGTCTGGCCCCGGTCCAGCCGGCCCACGATGTCCCCGTGGTCCAGCAGCGTGTCGAACACAGGGCGTCCCAAGACCAGCGTGTTCGGGCGGAATCCCGTCGCTTCTCCCACGGTCCGCTTGGCCCGCCGGATGTCTTCAATAGGAGTCGAGCTGGCGTCGTTCCATTGCAGTATCTGATTGTTGTCGACGTCCCTTGGGTCGAACGAGCCGGCGGCGGTCGCGCTGCTGGCGACGCCGTCGGCGTCGAAGGTCCACGTATCTCCCGGGTCTCCCGGCGCGAAATACGTCGCAGCCCACCCGGTCTCCAGGTTGAGCAGCGCCTGCTGCGCCAGCCACGCCGCCGCTTCCCGGTCGGGGGCCACCGGCGAATCGGCATTGCTCCGAACCTCGTCAGGCACGATCCGCGCCAGCGCGAACACGTCGGCCAGATAGCTTTCGGTGGAGATGGCCATCGTGCCCACGTCGGCCTCGGTCCCCGGGGCGCGGGGCCTCATCTGGTTGCGGTTCCACTCGCCCCGTTCGTAGACGAAATACTTATTCGACTGATTCGTGACCGGGATTTCCGGGAACACGCGCCGCGCCACGAACTGAGTGTCGGCCTGCAGGAAAGCCACCGACATGTTCGTCAACGCCTGGTCAATGTGAACGTCGGAACTGGATGGTTGAATGTAGGGCATGATTCTCTCCTTACGCCGAGGTATTTCCGCCAACTGGCTGGGCGTTCAATGCGATGAACTCGCCCGCCGCCCCGCCGGCATTGAATACGCCGACGGACATTGTGTCGGCAGGAATCGAGTTGATGTCCGCAACGCCGGTGACTCGACCGTCGGCGGCTGGCACGGCCAACTGCCCGGCGGTGACTACGCCGCCGGCGCGGACCTTGATAATCCCCTGCAAACGCGCAACGGGAACGGCTTGGCCCACTTTAGCCGGAGCTTCGGCCAGTACGCCGATGGGCGTCTGCGTGACAGCATCCACGATGGATACGGTATCGGCGGCGCTGATGCGTACCAACTTGCCCAGGTCCCCGGCAGCGAAATCAGTCGCCGCCTTGTAGGTGTTGGTTGAGACTGCGTTGGTGGTATCCATGTGAAACCTCCTACTGGGCACGTATCTGCTTGTAGAGCGCTTGACCTTCCGGCGTATCGGCGACCTTCATGTAGGCAGCCTCAAATGTGCCGCCGTTCTTCTCGGCATAGACCTTGGCCAGCTTGTCCAACTGGTCGGCGGGCGAGCCCGGTTCCGGCTGGCCGCCGTGCCCGTAAGTCTGGAACGCCTTGCTCATGGCTTCGTTCTGCGCCTTGAGCGCGCCCAGGGCCGCTTCCCGCTGGGCCTCGTCCTCTATGCCGTCGATGGCCTTGAGCATCGCTGCCCGAGTCTTCACGTCGCCGGGCAGGTGGGGAAGCTCGGCCCCGGCCCGCTTCTCCAGGGTGGTCTGTTCATCCCGCGCTTTGAGCGCCGCGTTTTCTTGCTCGGTGGCGTCAAGGCGTTTCGCCATGGCGATGGCCCTCGGGTCATCGGACTTGCGGAACTCGGTCCCGTCCGCCGCCGTGAAGACCACCGGGTTGGCGTCCTGCGCCGCCTTGGTGACGGCCCCGATTTCGGCCTTGCGGTCATCGGCGGACTTGGCCAGGAACGCCGTCCGCGCCTCTTCGGGCAGAGCCTCAAAGTGCGCCCTCTCCTCGCCGGTCAGCGCAACCACGGCGTGGGCCCGGGCAAGCTGGGCTCCCAGTTCTTCAACCGTCGGCTGGGTTCCGATCTGAGTAGTCATGGGTTCGCCTCCTTCGGTTTTAGTCACCAGCGCCAGCACGGCGCCGCTCATGGCTTCCTGGTCTATGGCGTGAGTATGGCCGGCTACCATGCCGAGGGTGTATTGGCCTTCAGGCGAGCGGACGACAGGGTGGTCATGGGATGCCTCGGCCTCCGGTCCCTGCGAGTACATGACTCGTATTTCAACCGAGCCTTCATAAGCTCCGATGCTGACGCCGTGCTGGTGTCCCTCTTCCTCGCTGGTCAGCAGGTCGGCCAGGTCTCCCATGCCCTTCTGGATTTCGCGCTTAACCACGTTCTCCAGCACGGCGGTGTTGAGGGCCAGAGGGTACGTACCATCAGGTAGATTGTTCTCCCTCGGCTCAGCCCGCTTCATAATCGCCACCCGCGCCTCTTCCTGGGCGGGACTGTCCACGCTTGAAATTTCATTGATGCGAAATTCCTGCATGATGCGTTTACGCGGCATCGTCCACCCCCTCGTCCCGGATGCGGGCGCCGCCGATGGAGAAGCCGGTGAGCTCCCCACTCCGGAATTTCGCCAGCATGTCGGAATCGGGCCTTATGGCTATCAGCAGGCCGGTCTTACGCGGAGAGAGGTCCAGGGACTTGGCGATGTCGGCAGTTAGGGGAAAGAGAAACGGTACTGTGCCCCGCTTCACCACCTTCCCGTTTTCATCACGGACGTGCATCTCACCAACCAGGCGAGAATGCTCCATGAAATCCAGTGACGCCTTGAGCATGGCGTCTTCGGGGATGTGGTCGCCCTGGAGGTCGAAGTAGGGCTCGCCGTCCTCGGCGCAGACGATGGCGTAGCCCATGACCAAGCCGAGTTGTTCATCGACCTTGGCGATTAGGGCTTGGAGGTGGAAGGTGTCGGACAAAAGAAAAACCCCGCGTTAATCTATCTACTTAGCGCGGGGTACGAAGACCCACTTGCTGGCGCACGAAGGCGCACGACCAAGTTACATTCAGTATACAGATTCTTCAGGCAATTGCAAGGTCTCTCGGTCAGGCGATGGGCTACGATTCACGGTCTTGCACTCGGTGCGTGAACAACGCACCACCCAGGGACGGGTCAAAAGCTCAGCCAGCACCCGTCCGCACCCTTGGCAGCGCGGGCGAGTATCGGTGATGGATTGTGTCCGGGGAGGGTCTATCTCCGCCATCTCCTCATACCACTCGAGGTCCAGTCCCAGTTTCTGCCTCTGGGATGTAGGGGATAGCCACGCATCGGCACTGGATGTCCTCCTTCGGGTGCCCCACGGACGGCGGGCTATCCCACCTCTGGCGGGTCCCGTCCAAGGCGGCGTGGCTGGGCCTGACCCGCTCATCCTGGCTGGTGCGCCAAGTGTACTCCTCAATGCCTATCTGCCGGTGGCGGGCCTGGGTCAGTTGACCGATGGCCTTGCCCGTCTGGTCCCTTGTCAACCGCCGCAAGTTGTACCCGGTGCTCTGGAACTCGGTGGACAGAATCCGACTCAGGGCCTGCCGGTCGAAGGGCCTCTCGGCAAAGGTCGCCGACATACGCTGGTAGAGACCCTCATGGAGCCGCTGGGGAATGGTTCGTATCAGGGAGACGTTCTCCCTGCGCCAAGCGTCCATGAGGGGACGTATGGCGGCGTCGTTCAGCGTGGGGCGGATGTCCACCCCCAGGGCCGAGCGGAAGGTCTGAATAAGGCGGGCGCGGTGGTAGCCGTCCAATCGGGCAGCCCGGGCCGCCACTTCCTTGGCCACCAGGCCCTCGGGCAAGGTCCAGTCCACGCCATCCAGGGCAGCGACAGCCTGGGACACGGCGGCGGCGCGGGACAAGCCGGAGCGCAGGCTCCGGGACAGCGGGCGAAGAACAATCCGCTGCAAGGCCCTCGCGTACTCCCGCTCGTCGATTCGACGCGAGCTGATGGGCGGCGGGTCAGCCTTGGCAAACCCCTGCCCCGTACCCTGATTCGGTGGCCGCTCTCGCTTGGCCGCGTACCGCTCCACCATCAGGTCTATCTGCGCGTCGGACAGCAGTGGGGGAGCATCGGCGGGCCTGCGCTCCTCCAAGTCGCAGCGGCCACGCTCCAGGACGGCGCGGTAACGGTCAACGGCAGTCGTCATCCAATCTCCTCGGTGCGCCCGTAGCGGTTGCGGGGCGTGAAGACGCTCCTGGCGTCCGTCCCCGTCGCCACCGGCGCGGCTATGGACTGCCCCTCCAGCCATTGGCTCACCAGCCCCAGGGCATCACCCAGCAGCCGGGCGGCCTGAGAGCGGCGGCGCGGGTAGAAGTAGGTCGTCGCTATCGGGCCCACCCGCTCGCTCTGAATGGCCCCATCCTCTCCGTCGTCTACCCGCCCAGCGGCATAATCCCCGGCCAACAGGATGCAGGCTTGCTCCAACCGCTCCGGGATGGCGTCGCCGGTCTCATAGAACAACCCCCGGCGCGGCCATTCGGCAGCCTGCGCGTCATCTGCCTTACTCCCGGCCCACCGCAGCGAGTCCAGCCGCCGGGTGGCGGCTATTAGGCGCAGACCCTTCCCCTCGGGGTCCAAGTCAGCCCAGGCCATGCTGCGCTCCGGGTCCACGGCAAGGAAGGCGTCGGCCTCGGCGACGGTGGCGTAGGAGGGGTAGGCGACGCTGCCTACGGTGATTGTGGTGAGACTCATGGTCCATCCTCCATATCCTGCATTCCCGCGCCTACCACTGCGTCCGGTCGGCTCAGCCCCATCAGGGACCGCACCTCGGCGATCGCCGGGTCGCCGGGGTCCAGCACCGCCCCCGCCGTGGCCAGGTCCCGCAGCGTCGCCCCTATCTGCTGGATGTCCCGGTACTGCACCGCTTCGGTCCGTATCTCCGGCATCAGCGCAGCATCCCAGCCGTTGAGCCGCCACAGCGCCAGCAGCAGGTCCCGCTCCACCACCTCCCGTATCTCGGTCAGCGCGCCCTCCGCCAGCAGGTAGAACTGGTGGGTCTTGTCCTGGCTCAGCGCATAGCTGCCCTGCCCCGCGCCCAACAGCAGTTGCTCCACCCCCAGGATGCGGGCCAGCTCCCGGTTCAGCCGCTCGATGGCCGCGGCGTTCTCCGCAAAGCTGGTCGCCGAGCCTGTGAGCAATTCTACGTTCCAGAGCGGCACGTTGGATGGTCGCTCCGCTTGGTCCTTGGTCTCGTAGGTCATGCTGTCGAGCAACAGACCAAGTTTTGGATTGCGGATGTGGTTCTCAGCGAACTGCTGGAAGGGCGCTATCATTTGGGTGCGCTGGGACTCGCTCAATCCGCCCTCTTTCGTCTGCTGATTCAGCAGTGTCAACGGCAGCCGAACAACGGGGATGCCCCGTAGGTCCGTCTCGAAGCCGAAGCCCTCCAATTGCTCGTACCGCTCCAGCCGCTTGGCCGGAGATACCAAGTGCCGAAACAACCCCAACCCTTCGGGGCTGTCGGAGAGGGTGTCGTCCACCAGGTACAACAGCTTCTCGCGGGGCAGATATATCTCCCGATGGGTCTGCGGCGAGATTTGGATGGCCCCCAGCATCACGCCGGTAGGGTCCACGTCCCAACGCTCTATCGTGGACTGGGCGCGGGGAGCAATGTCGGCAAAGGTCAGCCAGCCATCATCTCGCCGCCCCGCCGTCCATTCCTGCACCGAGAAGCCGTAGAAGCGGTACATGGCCGCCCGCCGGACAATGCGATGCCAGGGCGTTGCGGGGTCGCGGGTCAGCATCGCTTCGGCCCGCTCGGCGTACCAGCCGTCAAAGTCCGCTTCCGACGGAGCGAAGGACCACGCCGCGCCGCCGACCAGGTTGACAAAGTAGCGCACTCCCGCCGCGACGATGGACGTGTTGGCGAGGATGTCGGCGTAGGTCCGGTAGCGGGCGTCGTGAGAGGCCAGGTCGGGAGACCGTTCCCGTTCAACAACGTAGCCGCCATAGATGGCCGTGCCGGGGACCCCGAGCGTCTCCGTCGGCTTGACACGCTGGGGGCGGAAGCGGGAGAGGAGATTGTCCAAGGCAGGCATATCAGTCCCTCATTTCCACCAGGATGGGCGCAGCGATGGAAACACGCCCGGGCCGCTGCATCAACTGGGTTAGGCAACCCACGAAGGCGTCCACCTGGTCGTCGTGGACTCCGTTGGGAAAGGCCGCCAGCTCCTCGCGGAAAGCCTGAAGCCACGGGGCGGTCCTTGGGAGCGTGATCTTCTTGGCCTCCACGGTGCCGGTCACCTTGTTCGCCCGCAGCACCTTGTCTCCGATGGGCTTCACCGGCAGTACTGGCAGACGGGTCTCCCGCCGGAGGCTCTGGACCACAGACTGCCCGCTGGCCGCGTCCTCGACGAAGATGGCCGAGGGGTTGTGCTCCTTGGCCTGATCCTGCATAGCCCTCAGCAGGTCTGGATACTCAACACGGTTTCGCCATACGTCCATCACCGCGTAGCCGTTAGGAGTCGTCGTCATGGTGCAGCACGCAGAGTAGTCGTTCTGCTGTCCGGTCTTGAAGGCCGTGTCCCAGAACTGAAACACCCGCTCTCCTGGCTCCACCTTTTCCTCGAAGTCCCACCAGTGATCCTTGAAGATGCTCCCGCTTTCATGGGAAGGTCTCTGCTGGAAAAGCCCCGGCCATTCCTGGGGGCCGACATCCAGCCTGGCCGCTGCTAGGGCGCTGGCATCGTAGCGTTCAGGCCATAGCGGAGCGTCTTCCTCTCGTCCCAGAGGATCGCCGGGCTCGGCCAAGGCAGGCAGGCGGATGTGCTCCCACTGGTCTCCCGCTACCTGCTTCTCCGTGTACTCGTCTCCCAGCAGCCTGCCAACCAGGTCGTCTTCATGCCACCTGGTCATCACAATAATCATGGAGCCGCCGGGTTCAAGCCGGGTCCGCGCCGTGGACCGCCACCAGTCCCACAGGTGTTGCCGTTGGGTGGGGCTGTTAGCCTCTTCACGGTTCTTCACCGGATCGTCGATGATCAGCAGATCGAACCCGTACCCAGTGAAGGGGCCTCCCACACCCACAGTCATCATCCCCCCAGAGGTGGTCAACTGCCATCGGCCAACCTTGCTCAGATCGTCCCTGACCCGGATGCCAAGGCCACTCTCGTTCTCTACCACCGAGTCCCTGGCCAGGCGTCCCCACTGCTCGGCAGGCTCGGCGGCGTAGCTTGCCAGACCAACCCTCTTGTGGGGCCAGTTGGCCAGAAACCACACCGGCGTCCAGTGGGACAGAAGCTCCGACTTCCCGTGCCGTGGAGGAAGGGAGACGATGAGGCGCAGGGGCTTCTCAGCCAGGGACGACACCTTGCGGGAGATCAGGTCGAGGTGGGGAGTCCTCACCCAACTTCCCCCGGACCACCTAGCTGCCGTCGCCGCTGGGCTGGCTCTCCAGGCGCCTACTAAGAGCGTCCAGCGCGTCTCTGGTTTTGGGGTCTGCAAGAGCATCCAGTATCACCTTCATGTCCGTCTGTATCGGGCCGCCGTCCTTGCCGCTGTGCTCTAGGGCCACCTTGTCCTGGTGCCCCAGGGCTTTGAGCTCCACATCACTTAGGGTCTTGAGCCACCTGTCCAGCACAGCGACGGGAATCTGCATAATGTCCAGTGTCTGTAGACGTTCATCCAAGCGATCCAACGCACTGTGGGCAATCTTGGCCGCCCGGTCCTGGGCCTCCTCTAGCTCCTTGGCTCGCCGGTCCCTACGTTTACGACTAAGGTCGGCGTCGTGGGCAGCAGCACGACTCACCCAATCGTGTTTAGGGCTCCAATCTTGCCACCTGTTTGACCCCCTTTTGCCCCGTCTTTTCCGCCCTTCGCATCGAGCCAAGTGCTCGGCGTGCGCAGTGTCAATGGAGCGGTCGGCGGGCGGCATATCCCGGTAGTGGCTGAAGGCGTGAAACGCCTTCGCCGTCTCCCCCGGTTGTATGTCCCACTCGGTCATTTCTACTGACTCGCGCTATAGGAGGTCTTCCCTAACAAAAAAGCCGCCTGAGTGCCGTGGCACGTCAAGGCGGCTGTCTGGTCGTTCCTAGTCCAGCCTAGCTATCGCGACATTATACCACTACTCCTTGTTCAGCGCCGCAGCGACAGCCGTTCGGCAGCCAAACGATTCATGCTGACGCCAGCTTCGGCAGCATCCATCGCAAGGGCGCGATGGGTCTCAGGGGGGACGCGAAGGGTGAGCGTTCCGCTGTAGCGTCGAGTAGACAGCGGCTCCGGAATCGGGGTGCCATCCTCATGCAAGAGTTTCACGGCAAATGCCACCACATCCCTAATACCTGCGAACGCCTTTTCCGGGGTGTCGTCTAGGTGGCTCAGCAACTCAAACTCGGTGCACAGCCCGACATACATCTCATCCTCTTCAGACCATATGACTCGGTAGGTATAGCGGTCTATTTGTTCATCCATCCAGCTCCTCCAACTTGGCGATCGCCTTGAGCACTTGCCGTACTTGGTACGCCTTGGCCATGCCTCTAATGGGCTGGATATTCACCAGCGGCTCGCCCTGCCAAGGTGTCTTATAGAACAGGTGACTACCATTTTGCCTCGGCTTCCCAAAGTAGCGGTCGCAAATCTGGCGAAGGTCGTCGAACCGGACGTTCCGAGGGTTCCGCCTGATCTTCGCTAGTGCCTTATCCATGAGTATATGGTAGCACTAACGCAACCAATTGTCAAGCATTTGGAGGGTGAATTTGAGGCTTACAGTGCGTCGAGGCAAGCGGCAGCTTAGTCCGCTTCCCTAATCGGGACAACGGTTGTATCATCTCCCGCACGTTCGTTCTCTTCTCGCGTCAGGCGAACGATCACGCCATCTTGGAAATGCACGATGAACCGGCCCCAGACTCGGCGTGTTCTCATATCGTCGATGCGCTGGGATAGCTGCTCAAGTGTGTATTGGTGCTGCTCAGCGGTCTTCGTTTCCACAGCTCTCATTCTACCAAATCACATGTTCTACCAAAAGGCCCGCACCTCATCCGATGTAAGCTTTGGGTGAATGGCGCTCAGGAGATGCTGGGGCAGACCGGCAGGAGTTGGGATCTGATAAGACCGAAATTGATGGTTCGAGCCCATCCAGGCCCACCAGACTTGATGAAATCAAGAACCTTCGCGCTTACGTTCTCCTCCTCGGGGCGTTTCGCCTATGCCCTGTAATGAAGGATCGCAAACTGCCTTTCGATGTCTCCGCCCAAGCGCCCGATCAAATTGCGAGCCTCTTGTTCGCTAAGCTTTAAGCCGTTGTGCGTTACTTCCTCATCATCCCATTCGGCTTTGCCGAAGCAAATATGTGCTTACACTTCACTTGTCGGACTTCGTGGTCTGGGCAAGTGCATTGGGGTACTTTGGTATCCATCCTCACCTGATAATGACCATTGCCAGATTGAGAAGGAACCAGCCACCCAACACTATCTTTCTTAATTTTGCTTAGGGCGGCGATTTCCAGACCTCTTTGCTCTCTGGCGTCCATCTTAAACCTGCCTACCGTCTTTACCTTGTAGGCATAGTACCATACGTTGTATGGTATTGTAAATGTGTTTCCGGTTAATCAATGTTTGACGGCAGTATACACTGTATGGTAGCATCCGGACATGAACGAGGCACAACAAAAGATAGAACAGCTTCAAGAAAAGGGATGGACACTGACGGCTATCGCTGAAGAATTAGGAGTAACTGTTAACGCCGTCGAAAAGTGGAAAGCGGGAGATAGGCATCCAAGTAATGTGAAGCCCATACTGGAATCGCTGGAAAGGCTTACCAAACGGAAACGTGTGCCTAAACAACGGCGGTATACGAAGGGAGACGGTCGAGAAGAGGGGACCTATAGCTGAGTTACAACGGAGTTGAACGGTAGTTAGGAGAAGCGATTGGTTACCATAACACGGACATCGGAATCTAGAACCGAAGCAGCAGCCCGCGAATTACTCATGCTACGCGGGTGGAGTACCTTGCATCCTCCGAAAGGTCACCTGCTGTGGAAGAATGAATACAGAGATTATCCACAACTCAATGAAGCATTGTTACAGGCGTCCAAGTCCGGGCCCGGCTATGGACTGCCCGATTTTATAATCTTGTCCCGCCAAACCCAGGAACCCTTAATCGTTGGAGAAGCTAAGGCCAATGTCTCCGACATAAAGTTAGCGTCAGATGAAGCATCTGAGATTTACGGTGAGGCTTTTGCTCAACGTGGTATCCATGTCTTGGCAGCAGGTGTGGCGGGAGATGGTGACAATGCGATTGCGGTCAGAGTAAATAAGCGTTCCCTTTCTGGCTGGCGTCCTATTGAATATAGAGACCAACCTATCGAGTGGCTTCCTACCCCGGATGAAACAGATCTTCTCCTTCACGATGACACTCTTTTCCATCTTGACCCTCGTGTCCCACCCCCTGATGTGTTGGCGGCGAAGGCCAACGAGCTCAACCGCATATTGCGAGAGTCTCGCATCAAAGATGAATATCGGCCCGCCGTCATTGGTGCAATAATGCTTGCCCTCTGGAAATCCCGAGGAGCGATTAGAGCCTCACCAGAGTACATTCTTAGTGACATCAACGAAGCGTGCCGAAGAGCATTTCAAGACGCCCAGAAATTTGAGATAGCCGACAGCATTGTTGTACCAGAGGCGAACGAGAGATTAGCCGCCAATGCAGGACGGATCTCTCGGATATTACGGCTGCTTAACGTCACGACCCTAACTGCGGCCCATGATTATCTGGGGCAACTGTATGAGACCTTCTTTCGATTCACAGGTGGGAACACCATCGGGCAGTTTTTCACGCCTCGCCACGTTACCAGATTCATGGCTGACTTGTGCGAAATCAATGAATCTGACTGTGTCATTGACCCGACGTGTGGGACTGGGGGCTTCTTAGTCTCTGCATTGTATCGCATGATGGATGGTCGGAATCTAACACGAGAACAAGTTAGCAGACTTGTTGCCGACCACCTATCTGGCTTTGAGAGCCAGCCTATTACAGCGGCTCTTTGTGTCACCAATATGATTTTGAGAGGTGATGGCACAACAGGGATCGTGAAAGGTGATTGCTTTACGGATGATCGCTTCCCGGAAGCTAAAGCTACGGTCGTTTTAAGCAACCCTCCATTCCCCCACAAAAATACTGACGACCCTACACAGAAGTTTGTTGACCGCTTTCTAGAGGCATTGCAAGTAAGGGGCGATTTGGCAGTTATTGTCCCTGGTTCACTTTTGGTAAAGGGTGGACTGGTTAACAAATGGCGTGAGCAGAAACTAGAGTCCAATTCTTTAAGGGCTGTCATTACTCTCCCGGGAGAACTTTTCCAGCCTTACGCTTCAGCAATTACAGCGATCCTCTTGCTTGAAAAAGGGATCCCCCATGATGAAACCAGACCCGTATTCTTTGCACACATTGAGAATGACGGATACCGCCTACGGAAAGGAGTGAGAGTAGAGCAACAGGGAGAGCAACTTAGTGATGTCCTTGCCGCCTACAGGAATCATCGGTCTATCGCTGGAAGATGTATCTGGACACCTATATCACGTGCTGAATGGTCACCAAGTGCCTACATTGAAAGCGTACCTTTTGGGGAAGACATTCTAGAGGAAACCGCATCCTTCCTGATAAGTAGCAATATGGCGTTCCAGGTTCTACATGCGGATGAACTGACTGGACTCCGTAACGCTGTTGATTCAGGCGAATTGGAGCCCAAGCCGTACAAAAGAAGGTCTAATTCCTCAATAAATGCCACACCGTGTGGGGAAAATACAATCGGCAAACTCTTTAAGATTTACTATGGGCAACCTGAGTTAGAGTCAAAATTGGGCTTGGCACAGGGCGTCGTCCCTGTTATATCGTCTGCGGGGAGTGATAACGGGTGTCACGGATTCTATGAACTACCACCAAATGTCGATGTAATTGCACCTCCCTTTGTTACCGTCCCAAGAACTGGGAGCATTGGTGAGGCGTTTGTCCAATTGGTCCCTTGTGGTGCTACCTCAGATTGTTTACTGCTAATTCCTCAACCAGACACAGATCTTGAAGACTTGTTTATTGCTGCCACCACGATCCGCCATGAAAAATGGCGATTCAATTATGGAAGGAAAGTCACTCCTAACCGGATCACTCATCTTGCTCTCAATAGAACCGCGGAATTAAAGTCGCGAATCAACAGGCGTCACCAAGAGTTGTTATCCGCCGCTGGTGATCTCCTATCAGGATACAATGGGACCGGACTCCGCAAAGAGTTTGAACGGCTTATCGAGGATTGGGAGGAACAACGGCCTCGTGGTGTTGACGTATCTGAAATGGTGATGCACCCGACCTATCAACGTATCATAGGAATGGGGCCACGTGTCGTCCCACTATTGTTAGCCGAGCTTCAGCGTAAATCGGGACATTGGTTTTGGGCGTTACATGCCATCACTGGTGCTAATCCTGTTCCGGAAGATAGCCAGGGAAATCTGCGTGCAATGGCCGAAGCCTGGCTTGAATGGGGGAGACAACGTGGGTACCGCTGGTGATTACAAATGTGGATTGATGATGCGTTCCCATCCTTAGATTTTGATATCACCAGTCAGCCAACTGACGAATACAATTGCATTGCTTGGGCCGCTGGCGATGATACTGAATGGTGGAGCCACCTACCAGGATATAAATGGCCCGCTGAGCGAACGCCGAACGTAGAAAGTCTAATTGCTGTATTTGCGCAGATGGGGTACGAACTCTGTGAAGGTGACGAAATTGAGGAAAGATACGAGAAGGTAGCTATCTACGCACAAGGTGGCAGATGGAAACATGCAGCACGCCAATTACCCGATGCTCGTTGGACAAGTAAACTTGGCCCTGATGAAGATATAGAACATCGGGAGATTACAGGACTTATCGGGGACTTATACGGCGAAGTGCACCGCATTATGCGAAGGCGAAAATAATGACTTAGCCACAGCCTAAGGATAAAGACTTTGTGTGCAGAATCCCGACTTTATATGCAAGTCGGACTTTAGGTGCAAAGCCAGTCCAGGGCCAAGGGGACTAGTGGCGATGGGGAATAGGAAGGCTCTTGGGGGATCATGGTGACTCGTAGTCGTTCAAGTTAGCGGACAACAACTCAAGGTGTTCGATACAACGTCTGAGTGACGGGGATACTATCGTATGTTTCAGCTCATCTGGTAGATGGGGGTTTATTGTCCTTCGTGCTTTTCCCAATTCAAAACGAGGTTCCGAAACGCCCCGGTTGCCATTCCAGGCCTAGGAACAACATTCAGCCGCTTGTGGTCCGCCTTTTGGACTCGGTAGGGGGCTATCTTCTCCCACAGGTTGCTCGGATACCACGCCTCATCATCCCCATGGGCTGAGAAGTAGATGCCGACATCTTTATTGCGATTGAAGTACACTCGCCTAGGCAGGCCCCCATAGCGTAGTACATGGCGGAGTTCCCTGTCCTCTATCCCCATGTTCTCAAACATTTCCTGGTACTCACTAACATTCATGGCTGCATCGGCATCGGCATCCCTCCAACAAGACAATGCCGATTTCCTTCTTGGTATCTCCCATTAGTAATACCTCTGATTAGTTACTAAAAGTATCTATCTAAAGTATTCACAAAACAATACCTTATAGTAAATACTACTAGTAATTACCGGAGAGGGGGATTACCTCATTTGGCCTGCACGTCCAATGTACCTCTTGAGCAGGTTGGCTTCGGTCAACTTAGAACCCCCTCGTCATACCAAATTGCCCAGTGCTCCGGCTCCTGCCTCTGGAGCATGTGCTGGACGATGAACGACTGCAATATGTGCAACGCACCGTGAAATTCGCTGTCGTTCACACGAAGGCTCCAGTCTCCAGTAACGATTTGCTGGAACTGTAACAACAGTTCGGAAGCTACGGCTTCCTCATCATTGAATGGCATCAGGGGCATCCTCTCGCAGCCAGTACTTGTCGCAACAACCAACGTGAAACCTGAATCGGCCTATCCCATAGCGACGGTGTTGGTCGCAGGCGTAGCAATGCCTCCGGTTCGGGCACGCATATGCCTCATTGTTGAACTGACTACACTCAAACATTCTTTGCCTCTCACTCTTAGGTTTCGGCCAACTTAGGGCACCCTCCTATCGATATCCTGCTCAAGCGGTGGCTTACCCAGTTGCGGCTCCGACTCTGGCAGAATATGAAACGGACCGCGTACCCCTGCATTGAACCGCTCCGCAGACCTCAGCGCCGTAAGTACACGGCTACGAGGCTCCTGCCCCTGGGTGGCGAACAGGGAGCCTCGGGCAATGTCCTGCCCAGAGCCGACAGCAGCGTAGCCGTCCTCGGGGATACCCACTTGGTAGTCGCTTTCAATCTTGAACAGACGACCTTGATAGCCCACTAGAAAGGTGCCAGCACTCTCCCCTTCATCTTCCTTAGATGCATACCCGCCAGCCTTCAGGCACCCCCGAACGGCATTAACAAAGTCCACGACCATGTACTGGTTTATGTCGTCGTCAGGATGCCTGCGTGGGGGCTTCAGGCTGTACCTCAGTAGTTGGCCCATACGGAACGATGTGGTGAATCCCATGAAAATCGCCGTTCTGGAAGACTTTCTCGATCTCGCCACTCGTGTCGTACATACTTCCTCCTCTTCTTGCCACATGGCTGCATGGGTCCATCCACACTGGATGCAGGCCCACCCGTCTCCCATATCCCCGTTGCCTGGGCCGGATACGCACGAGGTTAATACGACCATCCGTCCCGCAATGCCCACAACGCTCGGGTTTGGGGCCGTTTCCAGTAGAACGGCAGCAAGATCACGTAGGCCAGATACCAGGGGACGACGCCCCACTGGACCGCCTGCCTCCAGTGGTAATACTCGTGGCGGCGAAGGGTGATACTGTCCTCACAGCCCCGGCGATAGACGATGAACGGCCAGAGCGTTACGGCGTGGATCCATTCGGGAGCCAGGGCACGGTTAGGTTTATCGGCTTCACTTTCGCCTCCTTCCCTCCGGCACATTGAGGACCCCAGTACACCCAGGATCGTAGAGGTTCCACCCACACTGGATGCAGGCCCACCCGTCTCCCATATCCCCGTTGCTGGGCTGGATACGCACGAGGTTAATACGACCATCCGTCCCGCAATGCCCACAGCGCTCGGGCTTGGGAGCGCGGACCCAGGGCCTCTGGGGTGGGACATATACCTGATCGCCTGTTGCCAGGTAGTGGAGTATGTAGGGGCGGCCCTCTTCGCCCCGCTGCCGGTAGAATTCTGGAGACAGTCTGGTCATGTAAACCTCCGCTTGATCACAAACCGGGGAGCGTCGCCGCTCCCTGACGGCGCAGGATAATGTCCGCTGGGTAGTGGCTCTGTGTGCTCGCACTCTGGGTACTGGCTACAACCCAAGAACTCCTCATGGGTCTCTCCGTTGACGCGGACCGCCAGGTCCTTCCCGCACTTCAGGCAAGCCTTCTTGATGTCACTCACAGCGCCTCCAGCAGTTGCCGCCCAATAAATTCGCAATATACCGGTGGGATGGCCTGCGCCAATTCGTCGCGCTTCATCCAGTCGATGTCCATCGCCTCGGCTGCGAGCCGCCAGCCCTTGGCGTGACCGATACCGACACCGTTGCCTTGGGCACCGTTGCCTTGCCAGCGGGCAAGGGAATTCGCGGGCTGCGTCAGACCACCGCTGTCCCGGCCAGCAGATTCACGGTAGACAACTTGGTTGGCTCTATCCTTCAACATGCGACCGTGCTGTATGACCTTGACGTGCTTCCCATGCCCCGGCGCCAGCCACATCCAGTTCGTCGCAAACAGCCGATGCCGGTAGAACGGCAGC
Organism: Dehalococcoidia bacterium; assembly: GCA_965247295.1. GTDB lineage: Bacteria > Chloroflexota > Dehalococcoidia > Lucifugimonadales > JAGWBF01 > CBDFGQ01. The sequence goes on along the minus strand of CBDFGQ010000006.1, from coordinate 183,575 downwards.
CCGAACATCGCGCCACACAGCCACCCCGCCTTGAGCCCATGTGCCTCTAGCCCCCGCTTCTGGAGAGTCTTCGACCCGTGTCTTGCCCCCATGACGTTCTCCACGACGTAGGGCTTGCCGAGGGCTTCCAGCATTTCGATAGTAGGCAAGATCAGCAGCGGGTAGTCCCCTCCCCTGAGCCACGGCAGGTTGTGCATGATGCTGTAGCCTTGGCATGGCGGGCTCGCGTGGATGGCGTCGTAGTCGTGGCCGTGCTCTGCCAGATACTCCAGCGCGTCGGCCTGGACGAACTCGAACGGATAACGGGGCTGCGGCGCAATATCCACGCCGACGATCTCGTCAAAGCCCGCACGGTGGTAGCCCATCGCCGCCCCGCCAGCCCCGCAGTACAGGTCCAGGAGCCTCACAGCGCCTTCCCTCCGTGCCGGTAGGGGCCGAGATATTGGCCGTCATAAACTGCACACACGGCACATATCCTCACGGTTATCGCTGAATAAGGAGATTTGCCCAGCACCACGGGGGATGTGGTCTCGCTCGAAAGAATGCCGGAGGTCTGCCAGCCCAACAGGGTGCCGATCTTTATGTCCGCCCGGCTTACGAAACGTGTATCCTGTGCGTTCTTCGTCGGCAACTGCTTCTTCATAAAGATCAGGATGCTTGCGCCACAGTTCGTACCATTCCCCTGCCCTCTGGAAAAAGCACCGGGCACAGTCCGTCCGTTGTGGGATTGAGACACCGTGGCCTTCCAAATAGAGTCGCACGTCGTTGATGCCCCAACCCCATTCACGCAGGGGATAGCGTTGGGTAATGCCATCAACGTTGCCCAGGATGGTTCCTTCCCTGTCTTCCTCGTCCGCCCGTAGCCCCACATAGGTTGTGGCGGGCAGATTCGCCATCAGGTAAGCGTTGAAAGGCTCGATCTTCAGGACACGGGTACACCAGCGTTGCCGCCAGTTCGGGAGGGCATTCCATTTGCGGATAAGCCCTTGGAGGCTGTAGCCGGACGTAACAGGCTTGAGCGGCTTGCCCAGCAGGTCACCAAGCCGTTGCCAATGCTCATACATCTCTGGCAGTTCATCCCCAGTGGGGGTGATGATGTATTCATAATCTAGCGGCTCGACCTCGGCCAGGTGCAGGGCCATCACCGTAGAATCCTTCCCTCCCGACAGTGCGACGATGTGTTTCATTGTCACAGCGCCTTCCCTCCGTGCCTGTAGCTTCGGCTCCGGTTGTACTCCATCTTCGCCTCTATCGCAGCGTCCAGGTCGATGTCGTAGTGGGCGGCCATCTCCTGAACCATCCATATGACAGCCACTAGATGCCAACCCAAATTGTCACCTCTGTTGCGTTGGTGGTATCCCGCATCTCCTACGTCTTCATGTATAGCGGCTATCCATTCACCAAACGAATCGAGGTTTCCCGACAGTCGCTCCTGTAGGTACGCTTGCTTCTCGTCCCCAAGGTCTTCGTCTTCTTCACGGGCCTGGGCGAGATCAACCTTCAACCACTCCGCCATGTCCGCCACCCGGATCACCACGTCGGCCAGCTCGGACGCGACGCCTTCGGGCTTGTGTAGATGCCGCTCGTACAGGACTTCCCCGGTAACCGTTTTGCGGACAGGATTCTCGGTGGCAAGCCCAATGTCCCGATACGCCTCCAGCGCCTCGCTCAGCTCGCTATGCACCAGCGCGATGCAGTCGCCGAAGGTCCGCTCCTCGTCCCACCAGCCGCGGTCCTTGGCGATGGCGTGGGCCTCTTGCTGTAGGTCAGTTAGGTTTATCAAGCAACCCCTCTTCCCTGGAAGGTGGAGCGGGCCTGTAACCGCCTGTCACATCAGCTTGACGGGCACGGACGATGGTCTCTCCTATTCTCTCCAGTTGCAGATCGTCAAAATACTCCAGTCTCGGTAGGGTGTTGTCGTCCTTCGCCTCCGGCTGCAACCCCACCCTGTCACAGCCAGCTAGATATGTGGTGATCTGCACGGCTCGCCCCGTGAACCCGGTCACCCTGTCCCTGTACAACGCTCCCAATATGATTGCCACTACTTCCTCCCTATCGCTCATTTTGGTGCTTCTTACCCTTCCATGAGGCTCTGCACGTCCTCCACGCTGGTCACCACGGTTGCTGTACCGCCCGCCGTCTGCACCTGCTCTAGCTCGTGGGCCTGGATCGGTGTCGCCCTCTCGCCAGGGCGCTTCACCTCGAAGGCGTAGAAGAGCCCCTTGTGGCAGCACAGCAGGTCGGGCACCCCGGCCCGCTGGTATGGGCTGCCGTGGACCTTAAGGCACCAGGCACCCAAGTTCTTCAGGTAACGGACGATGTTCCTCTGGATGGTGGACTCTTTAGCCATCAGATGCTTGCCCCCATCGAGCTGGCCGGGTTGCACAGGACCAGGGATTCCCGCGCCCGTGTCATGCCCACGTAGAAGAGACGCATCACAGCCGCCTTCTGGGCTGGGGTGCCCACCCACTCCATCATCCCCGAGGGACTAAGATCGGGCATCAGGTACACGACGTCGGACTCTCCGCCTTTCACGCTGTGAACCGTCCCAACGATAACCTGGGGAGTCCTGGACAGAGTTTCTGCGCCATGACGCTTGACCACGTTGATGGGGAACTGGGCGGCCTTCATCTTGGCCTTGAGCAGGTGGTCTCTGTACCAGTCCAAATCCCCCGACAGTCCCGCTTCCAGCACGTCCTCGTTGAAGACGAGATTCAGGGCCTCCCAGGGCAGCCCCTGGTCCCCGTTGTCCTGGAGGTTCTTGACCATCTCTCTGCCCTTCCTGGGCAGCACCCCATCCATCTGCACCGCAGCGGTCCACTTCTGCACATCCTCTGCCGTCCACCTACCAACCTCGGAAAGCTGGAGATAGGCCAGCAGCCGGTCCACCGAGCTCACTTTGCCCTTCCTGGACTGCAATGGGTTCCAGGCGCCGCTCTTGCGCTTGTAGGGATTGTGGAAGGGGATGCCCTGCTTCCTGAGTACGGCCAGCAGGGGGCCCAGCATGAAGGAGCAGGATGCCAGGAACATCACTGACTTCCCGTCGACCAGATATCGTTCCGCATCTCCCAGGACTGGCTCAATGTACTTCCAGGTGCCGGTGGTCCTGCGTACCTCCCCCACAGCATCTCTGGGGTGATACTCCACAGGCTCCCGGCCCCAGACCTGGTTGATCCACCGGACCGCTCTAGCGTGGACCTCGGAAGGCACCCTGTAGCTCTGGGAGAGGACCATCTTCTGGGATTCGGGCACCACGGGATGGGTGAAAGCCTCGGGGTCCGAGCCACGCCATGAATAGAGATTCTGGTCTGGGTCTCCTACTGTCACCAAGTATCCCGACTGTCGGCCCCACTTGCGGGCCAGGGCCATCTCCAGGGCGTCCATGTCCTGGGCCTCGTCCAGGAACAACACCGAAGGGTTGCCTGGGGCTGTGGGAACGTCCGTTAGGCAAGCCTCGATCAGGTCGGTGAAGTCCATCAGGCCGGCGTCGTCCTTCCACTCTTGCCAGGCCATGGCGAAGGCGGCCACGTCCGAGGGATACGCCGTGGCCATTCTGGCCCTGAGCACCTTGTACCGGGACATCAGGTCGTCGCCCCTGGTTCCGGTGGAGGGGTCCAGGTTGTCCTCGTCCACGTCCCGCCCATCGGGGGACATGGCGTACTGGGGATGGGTCTCGTTCCAGTCCTCCAGGTGCTTCCTGTTCTCGGCGATGGGGGGCATACCAAGGCTGCGGTAACAGTGGGAGTGAAGGGTGCCCACGTGCTCCCTGGGGATGGGCAGGTTTCTACCCGCGACCTCAGCGGCGGCGGCCCGGGTCAGGGACGCCACCAACACGGTCTGTCCCTTGTTGACCGCCCTTGACACCTGCTTGCCCAACCAGGTGGTCTTGCCGCACCCGGGAGGCCCTACGACCCGGTATTCTTCGGCGGTTGCCCCAGGGTCTCTTTGAGCTAGGTCCACCATAGCTTCAACGCATCCAGTACGTAGTCGATTCTCTCGATATGCCATTTCGCGATGTTCCACTTCTCCCGGTAAGCGGCCTCTGAACGCCCTCGTCGGATGTTGAGAGCCGCCTGAGCCGCTGCTTGCCTCCGATCCGTCAGGTAAGCGATCACATCCAGCATGTACGAATTGACTACGTTGGGGTCGTACTCGTGGTACTCTGTTGCATGAACTGATTGCGCCATGAAACCCTCCTGGTTTAATTGGTTTAATGTCCGCTACGCCCCCGCTAAACCCTAAAAAGGGCAGATTTAGGTATAGAACCGCTCCTTGGTTTAGCGGTTTAGTTGGTTTAGGCATAGTTTTTGAAATTTGTTCAGACCCATTAACTTTTTTCCCCTTCAGGGAATTTCTCTAAACGACCAGCAATACCGCGTTGTGGGTCTGCCTCCTGCGGTGACCTTGACCACCTTGGGAACCGCACCAGAGCGCTGCAACCTCTGCCCCATAACGTGTGAGGTAACCCGGAAGTTGGCGTTGAACTCCACCCATCTACGGAAGTCATCGGCGAAGATGTAGGTTGAGCCATCCTTAGTAAATGGCAACCGGCCCGCTGCTGCCTCGTTCACGTCGTCGAGCACAGCCCTTTCGGACAGATATCCCTCAAGCCAGACCCAGGTCTCGGTGACCGGATCGGACGCCTCCCCCAACTCTGCCTCCTCGCAGGCGTTCAGGATGGCCTGGGCTCGTTTGTTCCAGAGGGCCTCCTTACATTTGGGAGGGAGCTGCCCCGTAGCCGCTGCCACAGCACCCCGAAAGGAACTCTGACTAATTATTTTTGAAACAGGCCCAAGCGTGATGTCCCCCTGGGCAGTGGACAATAAGTAGATGGGCGGGTCGCCCCGGTACTTCACGATGCGCCGGATTTCCACTCCAAATAGCTCCGACAGGCCCTCCAGCAAGACCCCTCTCTTGTCCTCTGAGTCACTGGCCAGGGCCTCGCTCAACCGCTCCTGGGCCTGGTACTCGGCCTGGTGCTCGGCCATAGGTTCCTTGGCTTTGCGTATCGTTCGCCGATAATAGTCCTCCCGGAACTTCAGGTCTGCGCCGTACTTCCGCCTGTGGGCTATCATCAGGTTGGCTACTTCCTGGTCAGTCCAGTCAGCGCCGATGGCTATGGATGCTAGACTTTGGTCGTAAATGCTCGCACTCTGGTCATGGAAGTCAGGCCGCCGGTGCTCCCAGGACCTCTTAAACTTCTGGTCGTTCTCCATCAGAGACAACAGCTTCAAGACCGGAGGTTCAGCATCCTCAGATAAGACGATCTCGCCCACGACAGGCATACATATCTGCTCTACGACCTTCTCCTCGGTCATGGGTACCAGGTCCAGGAGCTCCTGGCGGGAGACCCTGGGTCCATCGGAGGAGAGCACCCTTACCGGCACCCGCTCGGCTTTGTTGTTGTAGGTGCCTGGCAACCGCATCACCCGCGCCAGATCGTGGGTGGCGTCCAGGGTCCATCCCCGCTCCTCGAAGAGGGCTGCGAGCTTTCCATGCCACCACCGGGCTAGCGCCTGGGCTTGATACCTCTCCTCTTCGCTCTGGAACATCCAGGGTTCCTTGAACAGCCACCAAGCCTGGAGCCCGTGCCCCGAATGGACAACGATGGTGGGAGCATGGGAGAGTTTCTTGAGGACTTCCTGGGCCTCCTCCACCGTCTCGGGCAAGTTCGGCTTCTTGTGTACCGGCCCCGCCACGTCTATGTCTGCCCACAGCCCAGGGATTCCCGCTACGTTGGCCGAAGTGACCCTGGTGGCCGAGGTGACCTTGGCGTCGGATGCGGCGATGCCCACCCCGGTATAGATGTCCCGGTCGGCGTAGCCTTCAAGCTGGACAGCGTGGCTGCCCAGCTTGAAGTACCACGTCGAGCGTTTCTGGGGCAGCATCCACACCAGCACATGCCCGGGTGGCGGGTCCCCCCACAGCTCCCTTAGAAACTGTCCCGCGTCCACTTATCTACTCGTCCCGGTCCACTATCGCCCTCTGGCTTACCAGAGGCTTGATGGCGTCCACATATGCCTGGAGCTTTCCCCTCTGTTCCTCGGGCACTATGCGCCCCACTGTGGGAACGATGCGGCTGTAGGCGATGCCCCCACCGCTCTGGGCTTTCTCCAGCCCCAGCCGGGTCACAACGAACCAGTAGGGGGTGACATGCTCCGACAGTCTGTAGAAATACTTCTTTAGAGGCTGAAGGCTGGTGGAAGGTGCCTGGACCGCCACCGGCAGCACCGAGTTGGGCCTGAGCAGGAACAGCATCCTCTTCTCCTTGCAGGCTTTCCCGCTTCCCTTCTCCGCGCTTCCCCACTGGTTGAAGGGGCAGGTGTAGCAGTCTCCTCCCGGGTCGCCCGTGCCGTACTCTCCGTCCGAACTGAAGCAGTCCGGCGGGGCGCTTCCCCCACCTTCATCCATCCCCAGCCTCCAGTAGGCTCTCGGGGTCGTCCAGTGGACGATGATTCCCTCCAGGCTCTTGATCGACTCTTCGCCCTCCAGGGTAGACACCGTCCAGCTAAGGCCGCCCCCCAGGGGGATGGTCACCCGGTCCAGGTCCCGCTCGGTGATCCGGTCGTTGCCCAGGTTCTCCCGGACAACGGCCAGCACCTCCTTGGTGTCTGTCGCCAAGGCTCGGTATTCGGTGATTGTCGCCAGTGTGTTTGTCTTAGTAGTTGCCATCGTCTTAGCTCCTCACTCTTATTCTGTAGACTTCGGTAACGTCGATGTAGGGCTGCAAACCCTTGGGTATTTCCTCTTCGCTCTCCTCCTTCTCCCTGACGTAGGCTCTCAGGGTCTGGGCATTGACTGCGGCCTTGATGAAGTCTCCCAGACCGGCCCGGCGCAGGGCTGTGTGGGCATTCTTGGTATCCCCCACCAGACGGGCAAAGACATCCCGATTGAGGTATACTGTCTGGCCGGCGGCGGTCTTCATGTTCTGGATGCCGTCGCGGGCGAAGTTCTCAAGGAGCCTTTCTTCCCTCTTGGCCAACTCCTCCTTGTGGGTCTTGACCTGGGCTTCCAGTTCCCGAATGCCCATCACCAGTTGGGCATAGTCGTTGACTCGTTCCCCTAACGTTTGTGTCGTCGTATCTGTCGTCATTTCAAGCCCCTTCGCATAATGCTCTCTACTACCTGTTCTCGGGCCGCCAGCGCGGCCATCACCTTCTCGTCCACCGTCTGGGCGGCGACCAGGTGAATGATCTCTACGGGCCTCTCCTGGCCCTGGCGGTGCAGCCTGGCCCTGCTCTGGAGGTAGTCCCCCAGGCTAAACCCCAGGCTGTAATACACGGCGTACCGGGCTTTGGTCAGGTCGATGCCCAACCCTCCAGACTGAATCTGGACCGCCAGGACACCTCCCCCTTCATTCCATAGGCTCAGCTCCTTTCGCGCTCCTGATATCTCGAAGCTGGGCCGCCCCAACCTGTGGGCGACCCTATGAACAACTTCGAGGTCGTGCTTGAAACGGGCGAAAACCACCACCGGCTCCTCGCCCATGTCCTCCAGCAGATCGGCAAGAAGCTCTGCCTTGGTGGTGTCCACCTCCACGGTCCGGCCGTCCTCTGTTCGTGCGTAGCCGGACGTGACTTGCTGGAGCCTTAGTAGCTGGGACAGGGCGTTCACCGCCGTGATCCGCCCCTCCTCCAGGTAGACTATGAAATCCCGCTCCAGGGTCCGGTAGAGCTTCCTGGCCTTGGGGCCAAGCTCGCACGTGCGAGTGACCGTAAGGAGGGGCGGCAGGTCCAGCACGTCGGCTGCCTCCACCCGGTATGCGATGCTGTAGAGCTTCTCCTGAAGCTCTTGCTGGTTCTGATATCCCACCACCTGGGTGTTGCTCCAGCCGCCCATCACTGCGTAGCGGGACTTGAACCGGAAGAAGGAGGTGCCGTAGATATCCTTGTCCAGCGCCCGGTACTGGGCATATATGTCCAGGGGGCTATGGGGCATCGGTGTGCCGGTGAGGGCCAGGCGCTGTGGCACTTTGTCTGAAAGTCGGGCGCAGTACCAGGAAGCGTTGCCCCTGGGAGTCTTCAACTTGTGACTCTCATCCATTACCACCAGGTCCCACGGCTGCTTCTTGGCCCAGCTTCCGAAGGGCTCCCTCCATACCGACTCGTAGTTGATCACCACCGCTGCCCGCTCCGATGAACGGACCCCAGTCTCGGCCCAGGCCTGCTTGTCCTTCACGCTCCCGTGGGCCAGGGACAGAATGGTCCATGGAGCCGGGCTGTGCTTTGCGAACTCCCCCGGCCACACCCCGGCCACCACGGACAGGGGGCAGAGGATCAGGACCCGCCGGTAGTCGTGGGCATCCATCAGGTCGATGGCCACCTTCGTCTTCCCTGTCCCCATCTCCATGGCCAGCATCGAGCCTGGCTTGTCCTCCACAAAGGCTAGGGCTTCTCTCTGGTGTGGCCAGGATGTGGTCATGGCCCCTCTGTCCATACTGGCTGTGATCACGCTGCCACCAGCTCTCGATCCCTGGTGTGGCACTCACACTGGCAAAGCCTCGGCGGGGTGCTCAGACGGAGAACCTCGCCGTTGTACTTGCGGTGGGAGCCCACGAAACACTCACGCGACTTTGGGTTGCAGCTCATAGCTACAGGTACCTCCCTTCATGGTGCCCGTGCTGCCAGCATCCTTCGCACACCAACATGTGACACTCGCTACAGCTGAATAGCTTGCTGGTCGAGCTCCTGCAATCGGAGTTCTCGCAGTAGAGCCTGGTCCTCATGGCGTGGCCACCTTTTCTTTCATCCCTACTCCTCCGTTTCCGCCACCAACCGCGCCAACAGCCCAACAGGGTCGTACCGCTCCCAGGCGGCGTCCCCGGCGGCCCCAGCGGCCCAGGCGGCGGCCCAGGCGGCGGCCCCAGCAGCCCCAGCGTCCCCGGCGGCCCCAGCCCAGGCGGCGTCCCCGGCGGCGGCCCAGGCGGCCCCGGCGTCCCCGGCGTCCCCGGCGTCCCCGGCGGCCCAGGCGGCGGCCCTGGTGTCCCTGGCGGCGTCTAGGGACTTCTCCACGCACATCGTCCGCCACTCGGCGCCGAAGCCACCCCGATCCGCTACGCTCTGTAAATCGGGGAGCACCGTCCCCCACATCCAATCCATGATCAGCGCTAGCCGCTCCTCTTCCCTCTCACGGCCCGTGCCAGCAGCCATCGGAAGCAAACACTTCCACCCCGACGAGTTGCGTATCTCCGAAGGCATCGCGTCTTGGACAGCCATCATCCATTGACCGATAACCTTCGACATACACATCGGGATGGTGTCCGTCAACTCCGCAGTGAGCGCGAGGTTGATCGCCGCGACTGAGCAGGCCGACTCCTCCGTACCAATGCCGTCGGCCAACTCGTGTGATGCGAGATAGTTCCGTAACCGTGCGTCCGCCTCTTGCGTCCATACAGTTGTCATACTCGCTCCTCCCCCTCTGCTGCTATCTCTATCTGCTCTCTCTTGATTCGCCCTTCTTTGGCCCACAACTGCATCTGTGAGTACCCGATGTGACGTTGGCAGGTCTGGCAGACAAAGAAGGTGACCCCAGTTTCTCGGTATGCCAGAAACTGGCCGACGTGGGAACAGACCGGCATGGACCGATAGCGCTCGTCTATCTGCTCGATGTCGCGTCGCAGCACGTCCTGGATATGTCGGTTGTCTATCCGTCGAGTGTGCGTCTGCACAGGGTAACCCCGCCGTATGTGTGCTCTGACTAAGGTGTAATCCATCTCTACACCGCTTTCAGTGAATAGACTGGGTTGACAGTCTCCATATATTTGATCTACTATTTGGGTAGACTATTGGGGTAGACTATTTGAAAGGAGTGGGAAAAGTGCCATCCATACGAGTAAGTGCCCTTCTGTGCTCTCAATGTGGTCATTTTTGGCTTCCTCGTACCAGTCAGCGGCCAGCGTTGTGCCCGAAGTGCAAATCCCTGCGGTGGGATAGACCAGGAGAGCCAATGGTTAGGCAACGTCAACCAAAAGGGTAGACGCCTATCAAATTCAGAATAGGGCTGACCCCCGACTTGCTTACCGGCGGACGGAGGCCAGCCCAAAGAGGAATGGAAAGATGTCTTTACCAGAAAAAACAAGCAACTACCCAGAGAGTCGAGAGTTTGTGGCTCCCAGGACTCTTCTTGATGTTCTTGTAGAAGGGGTGTTATCAAAGCGACAAGTTGAGGATTTGAACAGGGCCTGGGCGCGCGAAATAGAGACCCCGATCGCAATATGGAATAAGGCTTGTACAGACCTAATGAGCCCAATTCTCGAATCACTGCGGCTTGCCGACAAAGCCTGTGCCCAAGCGTTAAGAGAATTGGAGAACGCGCTACGGTCATCGCTAAAAGCTGCGCTACAGCGACCTCAACTGACATCGCCCTCTCTAAAGGCGTTATCTCCTCCCAGCACCACTCAGGATGGTGAGTCGGCCATCGCCAGACTGCGCAAGGAAAACCACACTCTGCGGCAGCGTCTTGAGGAAGCTCATCAGTATATCGAAGCGCTAGGTGGTGCGGTGCTAGCAACTGATTTGCCTCCTTACCAATGGGATGAACACTCTCTCCCATGGAGCAACTCCCCCGACTAGTATTGGTGGGTTGTTGTCCCCACAACATCTCTTGCCGGACAAGCAAACCCTGCAAAGGTCGCATTCATGGCCCTTGCAGGGGCCAAAGGTTGGGATGAAGGTGTAGCTCATCGACGCACCTCCTTCGCTCGCCCCGGGCTTTCGGGAACGGTGTGTGGACGGGAGGCCAGCCACTCCTCAATCTCGTCGGAGCGCCATCTGGTTGCCCGCTGGCCGACCCGCGCAGGACGGGGAAACTCACCACACGAGATCATCCGGTAGATCGTCGCGCTGGACAGGCTAATGAGCCCAATTACTTCTTTCAGCTTCAGCGCCCGGTTTTCAACAACGCTCATGCTTCCTCCTCCCGTACCGCGGGCCGCCGGTACTCGTCGATGCCGATGCGGCGATGCTTGGCTGCTGCCTTTAGAGTCACTAGCTCGCCGATCAGGGCAGCGACGAACGCATGCTTATCGGCTTCGCTGAGTCTGTAGTAGTATTCGAGAAGGCGATCTACGGCATCGCTTGGCGACTCCGGGCCGTACACCGGAGCCAGGGTTTTGCCGATTTCCTGAGCGTGAATTAGGAGGTTTGACATGGCTAATCGATTCCTTCTGACGCTTCCGAGTTGTTGCTCCGATTGGCGCTAAGCTCGCGGTTGAGCCACAAGAGCCAGTTGGAGGTCTGGCTTAGCCAGAATGTCTGAAGGGTGCAGACCGCGATACATATCGCCGCGCATATACCCAACAGCCCCACCGGGTTCTCGCACACCCCACTTACCCACGGCACCCTCAGAAACTGCCCGGCAATGAATCCCAGCGCAGTCCCTCCCAGCGTTCCCATGACAATCGGCCAGGGGCTGGGCTTTACATGAACATACTCAGTCCTGACCCACTCGCCTTGCCGCTCACTCATCCCGACCCTCCGCCAGCGCCCGCTCCCTGGCCTCATCAGCCGGCTTCGTACTGGCACAGTCAGTGCAGCCATAGGCTAGGATGCTCGTCCCATCCACATGCCGCACCGGGTACCAGCTTGGATGCGGGCAGTGGGGATCGGCCCAGACTATCCGCTCAGTGGCACCCTCCTGGTCGAGTTGCTCCAACACCCTGTCCAGATCGCGAGCCAGCACGTCGGCCACGGCCATACCCGCTACCTGGCGGGAATGCGCCCTGACCGGGTAGCCTCGTCGTGTGTGGAACCCTACCGTGGTCTGGCCCATCGCTATGCCTCCCCTTCAGAGGTCTGAGGTCTCAGTCGATCCACGTCCTCTTTCCGAATCAGGGATGTATTCCCCAGACGCGTAGCAGGCAGCCACCCCTTCTTGATCCACCGGGCAATGGTGTGCCTATTCCTCCCGAGCAGATTCGCTACCTCGCCAATTGTGTAGAACGTGCCTGAAATCACCTTGCCGCCTTGATTTTGTGCGCCACTAGCGGCACAATAGAGAATGCGATTAAGGTCGCCCAATGCGGACGGATCAAACACCACTGCGAAAGAGGTGCCGAAGTGGCAGATATCATCTCCACTTTGGTACGTCGGAGCCGACTCCTTATCGATTTGAGTGCTTTGGAGTAGGGCTGACCCCCGCCTAACTTGACGGCGGACGGAGGCCTGCCCCTCAAGAATGAGAATCGGGTCAGTGCCAAGAAGGTGCCAATGACGCTGCACGTGGTGCACTTCATCAAGCCAATAAATGAAAAAACCTGCGATCTGCTGATGCAATGCTGCCTGGATGCCATCGCAGACAGCGCCTCGGAGATACAGATCCGCATGTCGTCTGAAGGTGGGACAAATAATCCAGGGTTCACTCTCGCCAACTTTCTCAGGAACCTCCCTGCCAAGCTAACTGCCCATAACCTCGGTGCCGTAGAATCCATAGCCATCCCAGTGTTCCTAGCTGCCTCCACTCGCACCGCTGAACCCACGAGTCGTTTTGCAGTACATCCAACTGCATGGCAACCAAGTGACTTATCACCAACGCCACTCCCTACACTGAGGGAGAGGGTTGATCGCCTTGACAACGATGTTGACCGTTACGTCTTGGCTTTCGAGGAGGCTACGAAGGATGCCGAGGAACCCTTCGATGTTAGGGCAGCCTTGACTGGCATCAGTCCCGGTGTCCTTAATGCCACCGCCGCGCTGCGAGCCAGGGTAGTACACAGTGTTTCCTCCGCACCGCTGCCAGCATCCAAAGCGGTGGCACACTGGATCGGGGCATAAACAACCTCCGCCTCCGCCTGGCTCATGGACCCTATCGCTGGGGATCATCGGCTACGACCCCTTCTCCTCCCCCACCGCCGGACGCCGGTACTCGTCGATGTCGATGCCGAACTCCCGGCACCATTGATAAAGGGTGGCGTCGGTCACTCCAAGGTCCATAGAGGCAATGGTGACCATGTGCTTCTGACCGCGGCGGCCTTCTAGGGCTTCTCGGAGTATGTCCGCCATGCCCTTGCTTCTTTGGGCCTCTAGCTTTTCTTGTGTCGGTGTCTTGGTCATGCCACACTCCTCTTCGGTTCAGGTAAGACTCCCACGCTAGTCGCCCCTATCTCTATTTCGCGGGAGTGGCCCGCCGGTAGTCGTTGATGTCTATGCCCAACTCCTCGCACCAGCGGTAGAGCGTCGTGCCTGTTACTTCCAGGTCGGCAGCTACCAGCACGAGCATGTTCCTGCGGCCTCGGAATTTCTCTAGAACACCAGTGATGATGTCCCGTATGTCCTTCTTGCGCTGGGCTTCCAGCTTCTCTTGGGTTGGCGACTTCATCATGAAACTATTCTCCCCCGTGTCATCCCAGTCGGTAGCCTATTCCAACCATTATCCTACCAATATACTACCACTAAGGCATATCTACTGTCAAGAGGTGGGAATATGATGTTCTACATGGCGAATGACAACCCGAAACCCCGACGGATGAGGCTGGCTCGTCTTTTGCGAGGGCTAACTCAACGCGAAGTGGCCGAGGAATCCGGGATTGCCGAAAACTCAATATCGAGGTACGAGTCTGGCAGTCGGGTACCTAAAGCGGCTTCGCTCCGGATGCTTGCCCATGTCTACAGCAAGCCTGTGGAGTGGTTCTACGACGAGGAAGAGGAGCCCCAAGCGCACACGGAGCACCTGGACGCCGAAGCGCCTGATTCCCCAGCTACAGCAGGGTCACCGAGCGTCATCGGTTCCCTGGCTCAAGTCCGTCAGGACTTCAGCGCCCGCTTCGACAGGCTTGAGTCCTATATGCGCGCCCAGGCCCCAGTCCAGGCCATAGGCGAGTCTAGACCAGGGTATGACCCTAGCCACCACGATACGTCGGACAGAAGCCCAGTTCGGCTGTTGGAAGTCGCTTCGGCAGCGGGCGTAGGGGCTGAGGTCTACGACGAGACACCAATCGGGCTTCTGTGGTTCCGCAACGATTGGCTGCTAAGCCACTCCATCGACCCGGAGCAAAGCAACATCATCAGCGTCCGGGGAGCATCTATGGAGCCTACGCTGCCCGACGGCTGCTCGATCCTCGTGGATCGCAACCGCAGGGAGCCGCACGAGGATCGAATCTACGTGATGCGGACCGAGGAGGGCCTAGTGGTCAAGCGTCTAGACAGGGATGAGATGGGCCGCTGGGAGATATTGAGCGACAATCCTGACTGGCGGATTACGCCCATGCCCCCAGGCACGGAGATCATCGGCGAAGTGCGCTGGGCAGCGAGGACGTTTTCGTAATGGTTCGCTGGTTGCGTGATGCTTTGTTTCCCCGACCGGAAGGGCCGGAACAGGGCCGTTCCTCAGCCGGGGAAGATCAGACTCCTCAGTCGAAAGTCACCACGTTTGCTGACTTGCCCAAAAGTTCTGGCCCCATCGAGCTAGTCAGCCCTGCTTGCCCCTATTGCGGAGTCATTCAAGACCCGCCACCGAAGCGTCGTAAGAAATGCAGAGATTGCGGTGAGACTATTCATACCCGCACCGACCACGTGGAGCGCAAACGATACCTGGTGACCGCCGCTCAGTCCGCGAAATTAGAGAAAGTGCGGCACGACCAAGAGTGGGAAGACCTTAGCCAGACGATACAAGAGGCAATGCAGGAAGGTAATTGGGGCTCCCTTCAGGGAGCCTACCAGCAACAGGCGCGCATCCTTTTTAACGAGGGCCGCCCTCATCGCCACATCTCGATTGAGGCTAGACGTGCAGGGTTGATCCGTTTCGGCGAATCAGGCGTACCTAGCGCCAAGGTGCAGTCGGCCCAAGATGAAAGAGTCTGCGACTATTGCGCATCGTTGGACGGCAAGGTCTACAGCGTTGAAGATGCCTTGGAACAGATGCCCATCCCCGGTCCTCACTGTACCGACGGTGGCGACGAGAATCCGCACGGTGGCCGTTGCCGCTGTGTCTACATCGCGGTGATCCCAGGGGTGAATGATGGCTGACAAGCCTGAGTTGCCAACGCCACCGAGATCATCGGCGAGGTGCGGGGGTCGGCGGTGACGTTTTAGGGGAGGAGAGGGCCTTGAGCAGCGAGGTATCCCGACCGGACCCAGGTAGTCTTTATGCTACCCGTTCGGTCTTGTGGAAAGCCGTGGATTACCTGACCGATGAGCAACGCGAGTTACTCTACGACATCTTTAAGGGTACGCTCGCGGACTTGCGCGCCAGTTGGGGCAGTGAGCCGGGCAGAGTTTTCAGAAATGACTTCCTGGACGAGCTTGAGAGAATCACGTTCCGATTGGCTCAGAGCCCGAAACTCCGCAAGGGTGATGGGAATAGGAGCCCTGTTATGGAGTTCGTCTGTATTCGTTGCGATGTCATGGCAATCGAACATGGGTCCTATCCTTCCTGCCCATCCTGTGGGACAACCAAATGGCTTGAGGCTTGGTACATATAGTCGGTTGCAACCTTCCTATCAGTTTACACCACCGAGAGCATCATTGGCGAGGTGCGGTGGGCGGCGAGGACGTTTTAGGGGAGTGAACAGAGTTGGATCACCTACCAGGCATAACGCCAATGAGGTGGATGACTCCTGAAGTCAGCGCCGCCTTTCCCGTAGTCGTGGCCGCAGCTTTGATAAGAAGTGGACTAGTGCGGTCTCACACTGATCTAGAAATTCTTGTCGAAGGCATGAATTATCATCGGTCAATCCTGCATGAGGACCATCCTCGACTGACTCGGGACGAGCACAACATGATTGCTCTTCTACAGGCTTGGCTTCTTCGTAGCCTGACGGAGTTTGTGGAAGACATCGACCCTGATCTCCTGCCTCCTGGTTGAAGGCTGCCATAATTATGATCCCTTTCTGGATTTGTGTAGTCCATGCATAGATATGGAACGATTGTACCATCCTCCGACTTTGAGAATAGCGGCGAGGTCCGATGGTCAGCGAGGACGTTCTAGGGAAAACTAAGCGTCTGAAGGAGGCAAGATGCCCCAAAGTGAGATAGCTGTCAGCAAAATTGAATTGTTCGAAGATCGAATCGAAGTATCGTTTCGGATTCAACAATCAACAGGGGCTACCGCCACCATGGTCGAGACAGTCCCCCGAAATCTCGAGAGTTGTGATGCCGCTGTCCACCAAGCTCGTCAGGTGCTTCCGCTGAAGTTACGCCGCATGGCGAACAGCCTGAGCGACCCTGATCGGGATGTGGCGACGGGCTAGGTCTGCGCGCTATGTCAATCAAAAGAGAAGCTATGAATTCGCAAGCCTCTCTAGTCTCCAGCGAAGCAACAAGTTGCCGGGCATCTTCTCTTTGGAGCACGATCCATTCCATTTTGAAGTAGGCATTGGGCAGCATTTGATCCCCCCCTTTGTGATTTACGGAGTTCCATAGGAGTAGAACTATTGTACCACAGCGCCGAGGCCATAGGCGAGGTGCGGTGGGCGGCGAGGACGCACTAGCTATCAATGGGTATAATGTGGGGTAACAGAATTGCATCTCCCCGTATTCAGCTATAAAAGTAGCCTCTTTTCGAATCCCACCCCCTCCGCCAAAATTAGATACACCCTGGGACTAAATAGTCGATAACTGAGAGCCATCCCGTGTTCTATAAAGGGCTTCATGCCTACGGACCCCTTCCTTGGCCCATTCAGGTCCGATTGTCTAATACATTGGCCCCCGTGGTATCTCCCGGCGCCTGAGGTGGACCCCAAAATTTGGACAGGTGGCTAAGAGAGAGTCCCGCTCCTAAAATAGGACGGAAAGAAGGAGCAGGACATGAAGCAAACACGTAAGAAGCACAGCCCAGTCTTCAAGGCCAAAGTGGCTTTGGCCGCGCTCCAGGGGGAGCACACGATTGCAGAGCTGGCCAGCCGGTTTGAAGTCCACCCGAGCCAGATCCATGCCTGGAAGAAGGCCTTGACTCAGGGGGCGCCGCACCTCTTTGAAAATGGTGGTGGACGCCAGGAGAAGGACCAAGAGGTCCTCACTGCCCAGCTCTACCAACAGATTGGGCAGCTCAAGGTGGAACGGGATTTTTTGTCACGGAGCTTCGGGTTGTGAGCCGGTCCCAACGCCGGGCCATGATTGACCGAGAAGAACCGAAGCTGTCTCTGGTGCGCCAGTGCGCCTTGCTGGGTATCAGCCGCTCCTCGTTGTACTACCTGCCAACCGAGGCCGGCGCCGAGGACTTGGAGTTGATGGCCTTCATAGACCAACAGTACCTGAAGACACCTTTCTACGGCTCCAGAAGGATGACTGCCTGGCTCAGAAATCACGGACACCAGGTCAACCGCAAGCGGGTCCGCCGGCTGATGCAGCTGATAGGCCTGGAGGCCATCTACCGGCGTCCCAACACCAGCAAGCCAAACCCAGGGCATAAGGTCTATCCGTACTTGCTCAGGGGGCTGGAGATCAACCGGGTCAACCAGGTGTGGGCTACCGACATCACCTACATACCCATGGCTCGGGGTTTCCTCTACTTGATGGCCATCATGGACTGGCACAGCCGCTACGTGCTGGCCTGGCGGCTGTCCAACACCCTGGAGGTAGACTTCTGTGTTGCGGCTCTGGAAGAGGCCTTGAGCAAGGGTCGGCCACAGATCTTCAACACCGACCAGGGCAGCCAGTTCACCAGCGAGGCCTTCACCAGCATGCTGCTGGCGCAAGGCGTTCAAGTGAGCATGGACGGCAGGGGCCGGTGCATGGACAACGTCTTCGTGGAACGGCTGTGGCGCAGCATCAAGTACGAGGAGGTGTACCTGAAGGCATACCAAAATGGGACTGAGGCCAGAAAAGGGATTGGGGCTTATCTGGCCTTCTACAACCAAGAGCGGCCCCATCAAGCCCTGGGCTATCGGTCACCGGGTCAGGTGTTCCATGCAGTGAGCCCACAAAGGTGTTTACTGGAACATCCACAAGCCTTACAATCGGATGAAGGTTTACGAGACACCCCAGCGGTAGACTCTCTTATTTTAGCCTCACCGCTGTCCTGATGATGGGGTCCACTTGAGCCTAAGCACCAGAGCCCGTCTTCTCAATCTCGGTCATCGCATTCTGGACGATATTGTTCACTCGCCCCCATCCCAATGTTAGTTGATGACTTGCGCCGGTTTCAGGACGTGGATCACCCCCGTCCGTCTGGAGATGAATACACAGCCAAAGCGCATCCAGCTGACTTGACTCGAAGACCCCACTTTTCTTACACTGGGGCGAGAGGAGCCCTCGGAAAGCGGAAAACTCAAGTGGACCCCATCATCAGGACAGCGGTGAGGCTAAAATAAGAGAGTCTACCGCTGGGGTGTCTCGTAAACCTTCATCCGATTGTAAGGCTTGTGGATGTTCCAGTAAACACCTTTGTGGGCTCACTGCATGGAACACCTGACCCGGTGACCGATAGCCCAGGGCTTGATGGGGCCGCTCTTGGTTGTAGAAGGCCAGATAAGCCCCAATCCCTTTTCTGGCCTCAGTCCCATTTTGGTATGCCTTCAGGTACACCTCCTCGTACTTGATGCTGCGCCACAGCCGTTCCACGAAGACGTTGTCCATGCACCGGCCCCTGGCGTCCATGCTCACTTGAACGCCTTGCGCCAGCAGCATGCTGGTGAAGGCCTCGCTGGTGAACTGGCTGCCCTGGTCGGTGTTGAAGATCTGTGGCCGACCCTTGCTCAAGGCCTCTTCCAGAGCCGCAACACAGAAGTCTACCTCCAGGGTGTTGGACAGCCGCCAGGCCAGCACGTAGCGGCTGTGCCAGTCCATGATGGCCATCAAGTAGAGGAAACCCCGAGCCATGGGTATGTAGGTGATGTCGGTGGCCCACACCTGGTTGACCCGGTTGATCTCCAGCCCCCTGAGCAAGTACGGATAGACCTTATGCCCTGGGTTTGGCTTGCTGGTGTTGGGACGCCGGTAGATGGCCTCCAGGCCTATCAGCTGCATCAGCCGGCGGACCCGCTTGCGGTTGACCTGGTGTCCGTGATTTCTGAGCCAGGCAGTCATCCTTCTGGAGCCGTAGAAAGGTGTCTTCAGGTACTGTTGGTCTATGAAGGCCATCAACTCCAAGTCCTCGGCGCCGGCCTCGGTTGGCAGGTAGTACAACGAGGAGCGGCTGATACCCAGCAAGGCGCACTGGCGCACCAGAGACAGCTTCGGTTCTTCTCGGTCAATCATGGCCCGGCGTTGGGACCGGCTCACAACCCGAAGCTCCGTGACAAAAAATCCCGTTCCACCTTGAGCTGCCCAATCTGTTGGTAGAGCTGGGCAGTGAGGACCTCTTGGTCCTTCTCCTGGCGTCCACCACCATTTTCAAAGAGGTGCGGCGCCCCCTGAGTCAAGGCCTTCTTCCAGGCATGGATCTGGCTCGGGTGGACTTCAAACCGGCTGGCCAGCTCTGCAATCGTGTGCTCCCCCTGGAGCGCGGCCAAAGCCACTTTGGCCTTGAAGACTGGGCTGTGCTTCTTACGTGTTTGCTTCATGTCCTGCTCCTTCTTTCCGTCCTATTTTAGGAGCGGGACTCTCTCTTAGCCACCTGTCCAAATTTTGGGGTCCACCTCAAACTGTGGAAGAGAAGTAGATTCTTCGATGAGTGTACCCGATGATTCGCGGCCGCGAGGAGAGGTTGAGCCGGACCAGCGCGGTGCATCTACCACAACTGGCCTAAGGCCCGGAGACTTTGAAAAGCTTTACTCCGTTGGCGAGTTGCAAGAGCACGCAGCGGGTGCCATGGTGGTGACCGAGGGTGAGTCGCAAAGCTCAGTCTTCATTCTGCTCGAAGGGGAAGCTGAGGTTGCGATTCTGCGCGGGACTCAGTGGTTCGCCGTTGCTACCCTCGGACCAGGTAGCGTCTTTGGAGAGTTATCCTTCTTCGATCGCCTGCCGCGGTCGGCCAGAGTGACCGTCCTCAAGGATTGTAGCGTTCTCATGATAAGCGAAAGTTCCTTCGAGCGCCTCCGAGCCCAAGACGCGGACGCTGCCTTAGCCTTCACCTTCGAAATGGGGAAAGTCCTTGGCCGTCGCCTAAGAGACATGAATCTACTAGTCCAAACCCTGACTGAATAATGTCGGGCTCTGAGGGATTAACGCGTATTCACTGAGACGTGAAAAGGAGGGCAGGAATGGGAGCGGGTGAGGCTATAGCGATCGGTTTTGCCGCCGGCAGTGCCGGAACCTTGATGATAACCCTTCTCATGCTAAGGAGAGCCTACAAGAAGAGGATGGCAGCGGCAGCCAAGGCCTTGGGCGTTGTCCGGGAGATGGGAGAGCAACTTGGAAAGGAGGGCCGTCTGTCAGGCGCCTTGGAAGTCGGCCACACTATGGCTATCGGCCCCCAGGCATTGGATGCTCTGCTGGAGATCAAGCGTCGAAGCCAAGCTTGAACTGCTTTCGTGGTATCCACACGGTATAATTCCAGAAGGCGTTTAGGTACCGATCAGTCCACTGTCCCACCCCGCTTGGGGCAACGGCGCCCTCAGGGTTAGAATATCCGATCGCGCTGCTCTGGAACTTACCCGTGAACTCACCAGCATCCAGGAGGCTATGGTAATCAAAGGTCGAGTAATGTGGGTGACGCTCTCGGTCTATACGACAGACTATTCTATTCAGGCTCAGTCCCGGGCGTTGTAGATGGAGTGGGGGACGGCGTCGTAGGGGAAGGTACCTTCAAGGAAGCGTCGCATATAGGGCTCGACTTCTTTGCCGAGCGACCTTGCTTCTAGCTCATCGGGTTCAAGAGGTCTGTCCAGCGCACTGTTGATTTCCCTGAGAACGGCCTCCTTGTCAACGTGGGTCAGCCTTCCGTCTCGCATTACCACATCCCCATCGATCATCACCAGGTCCACGTCCTGGCTCCGTCCTCTGTAGACCAGCGCTTCAACGACGGATATCACCGGGTCTAGGTAAGGGTATTCGATATTGCGCAGGTTCAGCAGCACTATGTCCGCGCGCATCCCGGGCTCCAGGGTGCCGACCTTATCTCCGAACCAGCTATTATAGGCGCCAAACTCAGTGGCCATCTGAAATAGCTGGTAGGGTGTGGGGGTTACGTTGTCTATACCAGGGATGTAGTTTAGCCTCAGGGCCAGTCGCATCTCCTGGAACATGTCCTTATCGTCGTTGATCCCTGCCTCATCACAGCCCATGCCCACCTTTATCCCCATTTGCAGCAGCTTGGCCACTGGCGCGATGCCGTTGTGGATGCGCAGGTTGGAGCTGGCGTTGTGGCACACGTTGGTCCCCGTTTCGGCCATCAACTCTATATCGTCATCGGTGAGCCAGACGCTGTGGCCGCACACCATATCCGGGCCCAGGTATCCAAGGTCGTGGAGGTGACCGAGGGGCGTCTTGCCGTAAGCCTTGAGGCCGTATAGTTTCTGGTAGGGGCTTTCCTGGAGGTGAATGTGTGTGCCCGTCTTGTGTCTCCTCGCCATGTCCCTGAGGGCTATCAGAAGGGTATCCGAGCAGCGGTGTACATTGCTGGGGGCCGCGGTAATCCGGATGCGCTCATACTGGTCGTTGCCGTATTTCTTGAAGACCTCCTCAAGGGCCGGTAGCCACTCTTCTGTCGACCCGTAGCTTCCCGAAATTAATGAGGAGTACCGCCGCCCCAGGTCACCCGGAAGCTGCGCCACGAACTCCTTCTCGTCGCCCCTCGGCCCTACTATCTGGTGATTCTGGTCGGAAACCCCCGGGGCGTAGGAGACCCGCATGCCGGCCTCCTGAAATGCGCTGATGGCCCTGTCGGCTATCTCTGGCAGCGCGGAGGGACGCCTTCTCATGCTCCCGCCGTGGAGCGCCTGTACGGTGGTAGTCCCCGTTTCGATCATCTGGATGGCGCCGTACATCTGGTCCAGATAGGGGTCCACTCGCCTGGAACCGAGTCTCTTCAAAGTCCAGAGTTCCTGAGTATCGTCCAATGCTCCCAGCTGAGTGGGGGTGACTCCAATGTGAAAATGGTCGTTCACCAGGCCGGGCATCACCACGTAGCTGGGGGAACCGATAACCTCGTCCTCGGGGTGCCGGGTCCTCAGGTCCTCGTACCTGCCTACCTCGATGATCTCGCCGTCACGCTGGAACACCGCCCCGTCGGAGACCACGTCCGCCGAGTTCGGTCCCGTGATCTTGCGTATGACATACTTACCCCGTATCAGAGTCGACGCCATAAGTACCTCCCTGCGCAGCTTTCTTTAATATGGCAGTGCCCGAAGAGAAGGCCATCTTTGCCGGGAACCTGGGATACCGTTTCACAATCGTGGCCTGGCCGTTGCAACCCGAGGCCAGGGAATCGGGCTCGCGGTCGTCAAGGCCGAGTGGGCCCCGACCTATAAACGGTAGCTCTACTGCCGGACGAGCTTGGACAACCGCCGTGCGCTGGCCTCGGCGAAGTACAGGTCGCCGTGGGAGTCCCCATACAGGCCGTGGGGAGTGTTCAGCACGGGCCTGCCTCGGGCTACCATCTTGCCGCTACTATCAAACACGCTGAGCCTCGGTATCAGGTCCGTGACGTACACGGCGCCATCGGCGTCGACGTAGACATCGGTGCACCGGAAGAAGTCCGTCCACTGGTCGATGAACTCGCCCTCGGGAGTGAACACCTGCACCCGGCCGTGCTCCCGGTCAGCCACGTAGACCCGTTCGTTCCGGTCCACCCAAACGCCATGGGGGACACTGAACTCGCCCGGTCCCTTGCCTGGGGAGCCCCACGAGAGGATCAGCGCGCCATCGGCAGAGAACCTGTGGACCCGGGAGTTACCGTAGCCGTCGGCTACGTAGATGTCCCCGTTGGGACCGACGGCGATATCAGCAGGGTGGTTGAAGGGAGCCTGAAAGGAGGGCACCCCCGCCGTGCCCAGGGTCATTACCACCTTGCCATCCAGGGTGCACTTGACCACCTGATGGGCGTCCCTGATGCCCAGGTAGATGTGGTCGTCGGCGCTGATGTATATGCCGTGGGCGTCCAAGAACATGCCCGATCCCCAAGAGCCGAGGTACTTGCCGCCCCGGTCGAACACGACGATGGGAGGGTCCTGGCGCTGGAAAGCGTACACCCTGTCCTGGGAGTCCACTGCCACGTGGCTTACTATGCCGAACTCCATGCCTGCGGGGAGCTCTCCCCAGGGCCTGATGACCTCGTATACGTAGTCGCCGGTGCCGGCGATCAGCTTGGTCATGTCTACGCGCACTCCTTCCCCAAGATATCTTCACCCCGATGGAACCGGCCGTGAACGGATAAGGGCCGTCTGGCCGACAGTTGCCATGCCAAGCCGAGGGCGCCCGGAGGAACCACCACCCTTGACGCTGACGATTGTAGCGACGCTCCAGAACTCCGTCAATCGCTACATATCTACCGACTCACCGGCTGCCTCTCCCTTACCGGCACCGCCATAAAGGAGAGCGCGCCTCTTCAAGGCTGCCTCCACACGCGCAATAGCCTTGACATTGCTACGGGCACGGCCTACAGTCGCCTCAATGCTGGATGGGCGCATACCCGAGCGGTTGGATGAGGAATCAAGCCGATGACCCGGCGACGGTGGATGGGCTCTATCCTGGCGATCGTGGCCTTTCTTGTGGCCTCCGGCATAGCACTGGCGGTTACATTCTACCAGGCGAGCGACGGAGTGCCCGCCGCGGTAAGCGTCCACTCGACCGTAGTGATAAGCGGTGACAACCTGGGACTGTGGCACGACCCCGCCGGGACTCAGCCGGTAGCGTCCCTCGGGTACATAGGGCGGAAGTTGCCGCCGCCTTTGAGGGACTCCGTCCCCGCTGAGGCCACGGTCTACATCGAGAACAGGTCCATCTACACCATGACCCTCGTAGAGCCCTGCGGGCCCGTGGAAAATCCTGCCGGCACAACCATTGGCCACATCAACGCCGACCTATTCGATATCGCCACGGGCCGGCACCTGGGCGACGTCTGCGAAGCACTGGATGGTACAGCCATCGCCTCTGGAAAACTGGTGAGAGCCAACATACGGATCAGCCTGGAACCGAGCATCACACTCGGGGACCATGCCTTTACTACCGTGTTCGGGGCTCTGGGCGTACATCCCCGCGTCCAACCGCCGCCAGGCATGGTGAGCTGGTGGCCCGGCGATGGCAACGCCAACGATATCGTGGGTGACAACGACGGCACCCTGATGGGTGGCGCGACCTTATGCCCCCGGCATGGTTGGGCAGGCATTCAGTTTCGATGGCGTGGACGATTATGTGAATACTGGGGTAAATAATTTGCCTGATTCTACTCAGGGAACGGTCGTAATGTGGGTAAAACCGGATATTGCCGAGGCGAGAGAACATGTACCCATTTCTTTTGGGACGGAAATCGACCGCCGATTGACAATCAATATTGATACGAGACCTGGCAGTCCTGATGGAAGAATAGCCGCGAAGATTGGATCTAGTTTTACACCTCCTGCCGTGGTCACCAGTGCGTGGTCGAATGGGGTGTGGGTGCTCGTTGCAGCAGTGTGGCAGGCCGATACAATGTCGCTGTATGTGAATGGGGTTCTGATGGATCAGAACAATGCAGCTGTGCAGCCGATGAGCAATCCTACAGTGTCCAATATTGGACAGTTTGCGTTTCAGAGTGGTGAGGAATTCTCGGGCCTAATCGACGAACTCGCGATCTTCAACCGCGCCTTGTCCGACGACGAGATCAAGGCCATCTTCGATGCAGGCAGCGCAGGGAAGAAGAAGCCCTAACCTTGGATGCGCCAGCCGCGAAGAGGGTGGCAACCACTGTCGTGGCGGCCACCCTGCCCGATTTACGAGGCTGCGGGAAAGGGTAAGGCGAAACGCTTTTTGGGATACACCCGCGTTATGCCTGGGCCAGCTATGCATCCCGCAGCCATCATTGCCATCGGGCCTAAGATGCTCTGGCGCGACGCCGCCCTGCCCGGTAGGTAACGTAGAGTAGCAGGCCCAGCAGCGCCGCCAGGGCCACTCCCCCCGTGGGCGCCGCGATGGCTATGACCAGGCGGGTATCAATCCCGTCTTCCACCTCCAGAAATGAGGCTTCGATTCGGGCGTTGGGCTCCCTGGGCATCTTCGCGTCCCCGCCGCTGGGCGCAGTGCCCTCCTGTAGCTGCTTGGTCTTGACCCGCCCCTCGCCCTCTATGGAGGCCAGCGACCGGTCAAAGTCGGGGATGAAAATCCGCAGGGTAACTTCGGCCCTTTCCTTGCCCTCGCTCACGGAGATGAAGACCCTATCCAGTTTTCCATCCAGGGAAGCTACCAGGGACTTTACCCGCTCCACGCTTCCCGTGACGTCCGATACCTCCAAGGTGAGGGAAGCCGAGGGCGGCTCAGGCGTGTCTTGGTGT
The DNA here is from genome assembly GCA_965247295.1 of Dehalococcoidia bacterium. Taxonomy (GTDB): domain Bacteria; phylum Chloroflexota; class Dehalococcoidia; order Lucifugimonadales; family JAGWBF01; genus CBDFGQ01. Next base: position 158,296 of record CBDFGQ010000006.1, on the reverse strand, counting down.
GGAGAAAACAGAGAAACGCTGATGGTGGCCAGGTCCACCCGTCGCTGGAGAAAATTTAGCTGGCCCTGAAGCCGCTCGACCTGGGACCGTACTCGGGAGAGCTCCCGCTCGATGGTCAGGACCTCACTCACCTTTTCAGCCCTTTCCAAGAGGGAAAGGAGGCTCTTCTCCTCCCTGAGGGAGCTTTTCAGGCGGGCCTCCAGGTCGATGAACTGCTCGGACACGTCCTCGGAGCCCACGTTCTGGTCGCGCACCTCTCCCAGGGCGGAGATGCTGTCCAGGGCCGCGAAGAACTGGGACTGGGGCACGCGTACGGTGAGGGAAGCTCGCTGCCGCTCGGGCTCGCCCGAGGTGGACAGCTGCTCTACGAAGCCACCAAGGCCCTCGGCTATCAGCCGCACCTCCCTAGTGGCCTCCTCCACCACCTCCACCTCGAGGGCGATGGAGGCCCTTGAGATGACCTTCCTTTCCGCGATCTCCAGGTTCACGGAGGAAGATGCGGACTGGTCCATAGCAGCGGATGGCGCCATCTTCGCAATCGGCGCCCGTGCTCCGACGGCCATCTCCTTCATTACCTCTTTTTCCACCACCACCTCGACCTCTCTTATTACTTCTTTTTCCACCACCACCTCGACCTCTCTTATTACTTCCGCTCCCTGGCCCTCGAAAGCCGCGTTAGTTGCGCTGGCCTTCCCACTCCCACAGGCGACCAAGATCAGGGACCCCATCACTGCAAGCAGTACCATGAGCTTTGCCATCGGTAGCCTCCTTTATCTAGTCCTAAGCAGTAAGACGTGCGGTGGCCGCAATTTGTTCCCGAGGCCGTGTCATGGCGGCCAGCTCTGGGACAGGTGGCGGGCTACCCGATCGGCCATGGCGGCAATGGTCAGGGTCGGGGGAACGCCGACGGACGTTGGAAAAAGGCTGGCATCGGCCACGTAGAGACCGCGAAGGGAATGCGCCCGCCCGTCGGAATCCACCACCGAGCGACGGGGATCGGCCCCCATCCGTAACGTACTCTGGGGATGGCTGGACGCCACGAGGATGTCGTTCTCCACGATGCCCCGCCTGCGGATCACATCCAGGTCAGCCGCTCGTGCTATCTCCACCCGGCGCGTGTAGGGCACGATGACTTGCCTGGCGCCGGCGGCGAACAGTAGCTGGGCGCAGTGGACCATACCCTCTACCAACAGGTCCCGGTCTGCACGACAGAGGCGGTATCGAATCACCGGGTAACCCCGCCGGTCTACAGTCACCCGGCCCGATGACCGGTCGTGGAGCAGGACCAGCATGGCAGCCATGTGGCGGTAGCGACGCATCAGCTCCCAGTGCTCCTGGCCGAAGGAGGGCAGGCTGGCCGCCACCAGGACCGGCGGGCCGAAGATGGGCATGAGGATGTAGCCCGTGCCGGAACCCTCCAGGTCCAGGAACTGGTCGATATAGTAGCTGTGGGGGATGCCCTGATATGGTTCGATCGCCTCGTCGAAGATGCCGGCCACGAAGACGGCGGGATGGAGGTGAAGGTTCTGCCCGACCTGGTGTCCAGGATCGGGCAGGCGGCTGTTCAACCAGAGCTGAGGCGAGTTTATGGCGCCGGAGGACAGGACCACCGCCTTGCAGCGGACGGTGAGCCTGTAGGCAGGCCTGCCATCGGCAGACATTATGCGGGCCTCCACCCCAGTCACGCGCCCGGCTTCCGAGCGAATGGCCTCGGCCAAGGCGTGAGTGTACAGGCGGGCGCCGGCCTCCAGGGCCCGAGGAACGTAGGTCACGGCCATGCTCTGCTTTCCCGTCCCAGGCCCGGAGTTGGGGCACCCCAGCACGCACCCGGCCGAACAATCCGGGCACGGCCCCCGGTTGTGAGACTGCACATCCCCGTGCCATCCCAGCGCCTGGCTGCTCCGGCGGACGAGCTGGTTGGGGGTATTGATCTGCTCTTCCTGGATCGGCCTGACGCCCAGCGTTGCCTTCACCCGCTCCAGGGAAGGCGCCAGGTCCGCCGGCGAGAGGTCTCCGATCCCGCACTCTGACGCCCAACTCTCCAATATCGCGTCGGGCGTATCCACGGCGAAGCACAGGTTGTGCACCGTAGAGCCGCCCACTCCCTGGCCCTGGTACACCAGGATCGAGCCGTCGTGGGTGCCCCGCATGCCACCATCCCAGAAGAGCCGCTGAAGCATCTCCGGCTCGCGGCGGGTGAGCTCTGACGGATCGTGATAACCGCCGGCTTCAAGCACCACCACCGTGCGGCCGGCCTCCGCCAGCTCCTTGGCGGCCACGGCACCGCCGGCTCCGGAGCCCACGACGGCAACGTCGGCAGTCTCGATACGGTCCTCCCTGATATCAGATCCCCGGATGATCACCTCATGCGCCTCCCAGCCTGTCTTCCGTGTGGCCGATGAGCTCCCTCAGTCCCGGCTGGCTGTAGCATCCCAGGAACGCCAGATCCCTCAGAGCGCGAAATACCCTCCTTCGCACCTTCAGGCGGCTCTCGGCCCACGTACGGATGTAGGCTTCCTGCTGGCGGATGGAGAGTCGGGTAAAAGGACGGGGTCTGCCAGAGAACAGAATGGGGCCCCACTGAAAGAACCGAAGGGCGCTCCGAAGCTGGGCCCGCAACCCAGGCGGCAGGCCGCCCGCGTAGGTGTCCATTGTGTGCACGGCATCAGAGAACTGGCCCGCAGCCGTAGCCACCAGAGCGGTCCCGACCATGCGCGCCGCCATGGCCTCCAGAATCTGGCACTCCCTGGGCGTGAAGAAGCCTAACCCTGAGGACATCAACGCTCCTGGAATATGGAATGGAACCTGGGAGGGAGAACTCGATAGTCGTAGCCCTGGGGGAGGAGGCCCCCGAGGGGCAGGGAATTGTAAGTATTCCAGAAAAGGACCCTCCGTCCACCGAACGCTGGGTCCCTTGCCGCGTCAACCAGGGCTGCCAGGGTCTTGCCAGTGTACACCTGGTCCAGCGTGATGCCTTCGCGCTCATCCATCAGGCGAACCGCCCGCTCGGCTTCCGGCGTGGGCAAGCCGTAGCCCCTACCAAGATAGCCATCCCACAGCACGATGTCAACGGGATCTACGCGAACCCGGGGCAGCTCTGGCAGCCGGTTATCGACAAGCGACCAGCACCGGTTGGCAAGCCTGGCCACGGCCCGCACGTTCACGGGGAGACGGTCGCTGACCCGTACGCCCACGACCCGGGATTTCAAACCCGCCAGCCTCAGGCCTACCTCCAGGCCCGCCATGGTGCCGTTGGACCCCACGGGGACAAAGATATCGTCCGGAGCGGGAACCTCTCCCGCCTTTACCTGGTCGGCCAGCTCCAGGGCCGCGTTGACGTAGCCCAGGCAACCCAGGGGTGAAGAACCGCCGGGCGGGACCACGCAAGGTGGTCGCCCAAGGCTGCCGACCGTGTACCTCGTCCACTGGCGAATCGCCGCGAAGACCGCACCCGGGCGTCCCCCGGCGTAGACCAGCTTTGCGCCCTGGGCGTGGGCAAGGAGCAGGTTCCGGCGGACGCTGTCGCTGAGGGGTTGGGGGACCAGTACGAGCACGGCCCGGAGGCCCAAGCTGCGTGCACAGATGGCCGTTGCCAACGTGTGGTTGCTGCCCAGGGCCCCAAAGGTAATGAGTGTCCTCGCCTTTCGGGCCAAGGCATGGCCCAGCAGGAACTCCAGCTTGCGGGGCTTGTTTCCTCCATACCAGAGGCCGCAACGGTCGTCCCTCTTGACCCATAGCTGTCCTATCCCCAGCTCACGTCCGAGGTTGGTCAGGGGATGTACCGGTGAAGGGCCCGGAGTCAGGGCCACCCAGGGGAGGCTCCCACGAATTCCAGGATACCAACGGAAAAGGGCGGGTTCACCCGGCGGCAATGGCTCGGCCGACTGGCTGGCACTATCGTTCACCGACTTCTGCCCCATGTGCGGATATTCTAGCTGTAACCCTTAGTCCTTCCAGGAAGGACGAATGGTCTGGAGGGGTTTGGAACCCTCACCCCGACCTTCGGTCCCGCCGGGATCGTTAAACATGTAGCCAGGTTAGCTACTAGCCGTTCAATAGGATGCGATGGCTTCCTCCAGCGCCGTCCGGATAGGGGTGTACGTTATCCCCAGCTCCCTCTCCGCCTTGCTTCCATCGAACCTGTACCCCGCTCTGGTCGTTCTCACCTTGTCCAGGGACATTCCCCAGATAGGCGGCACCTTGACCATGCTGGCCAGCCCGGTCAACAGCAGCGCATTCACCGCCAGCAGGAAATCAGGAAGCCGTACCTTGGGTAGGGGACCCCCGGATATTTCGCTGACCATCCGGCTAAAGTCACCCAGCGACAGCTGATGCTTGCCCACCAGATATCTCTCACCAACGTTGTCCTGCTTCTCCAGTGCCTGGACAATCGCCTCGGCCACATCCCTCACGTGCACGTAAGTAAGGACCGCACCCTCCAAAGAGATCGCCGGCAGCCGGCGACGGAGCAGTGCCACGATGTATTGGCCCGTGGGTTTATCATCGCCCGGCCCCAGGACGGCGCCGGGGTATATCACGACCAGAGGCAGGCCTCTTCTTTCGTACAATTCCCAGGCAGCCAGCTCTCCCTCATATTTGGTCCGCGCGTACTCACTGAAGCGGACTGGGCCCACCGGACTCACTTCGCTGAAGGGGTCGTCCCTGGGCGTTCCGTAAACCGATGCGGTGCTCACGTGCAAGACCTTGGAGACACCCGCCTCCAGAGCGCACTCCATGACGTTGCGAGTGCCCAGCACGTTGACATCGGCGTAGGCACGCTTATTGGGCTCCCAGTAGGAATAGATGCCGGCCAGGTTGACCACCCAATGGCAGCCCACCATGGCTTCCAGTTGGGAGGCCCTGTCGTTTAGGTCCCCCACACACAGCGTGGCCCCCAGCTCCCTGAGACGCTCAACGTCGCTGGTACTCCTGACAAGGCAGTGCAACTCGTGCCCGGACTGGGCCAACTTGGTGGCCACGTGACTCCCGATGAAACCCGTAGCCCCGGTAATGAAGGCTCTCACCGGCTGCCCTCAGGTAAACCTTTGCCCCCCTGCTCAGTGCGACCCACCAGCTTGCACGTCCTGCCTGAGGAGATTTCAGTAGAGCGCGTCTATCCCTGGCGGATGTATTTGTCCACGCTCTTGTCGTCCTCCAGGGCCAGATATATGTCTCCCCGTGAGTCCACGCATAGCCCATGGCCGGAGCGGGAGTCCCAGCTGGCCAGCACCACGCCATCCCTGTCCAGCACGCTGACCTGGGGCGCCCCTCCTTGAAGCACGGTGCGCCTTCCCTCCGAGTCCTGGAGGGCGCTGCCGGTTCCCGCGGGTGGCGGATAGCCTTCGTAGCGATGCGTAGCGTTCAAGGCAAGCTGGCTGACGTAGAACACGCCTTCCCGGTCGACGACGACATCACAGGGCGGGCGTAAATCGGTCCAACTGGTGATGTACTGGCCATCGGCGGTAAACACCTGGACTCGGCTGTTTTCCCGGTCACACACGTAGACCCGGCCGTCTTTATCCACCAAGAGGCCGTGGACCAGGTGGAATTGACCGGGAGCCGTCTTGCCGGGCTCGCCCCAGGAGGCCACGAGGTGTCCATCCGAGGAGAACCGGTGGACCCGGCAGTTCCTCTCGCCGTCAGCAACATACAGGTCCCCTGAAGGCCCTGGGACCACCTTGGCCGGGCGATTGAAGGGGCCACCAGCCCGAGGCACCAATGCCCCGTATTCGTCGGTCCCTACGTCCGAGTGCACGCCCCGGCGACCCAACAGTACAAGGGGCTTGCCATCCAGCGTGTATGTCATGACCATGGAGTCCGCGCTCTCGCTAATGTACACGACGTCATCGGCGATGTGGATAAGGTGGGGCCGGACGAAGGCCCCATTGCCCCAGGAGCTGAGGAAGTTTCCCTCCTGGTCGCAGACCAGCACCGGCGGGTCCACGTACTGTTGGAGCAGGAACACCCGGTTCTCGGAATCTGTGGCCACCCCGGTAATGGGGCCAAACGCTGTCCCGGGGGGAGGTGTGCCCCAGTCTGGCTCCAGCTTGTAGGTGTATTTCGCTGTGCCCACGGTAGTCATATGGCCATCCTCCTTACTGCCACGTTGCGCCAATCGGCGGTATTTCGTTCTATTCCGGCCGCCAACACCGTTGACATCCGGGACTGGCATGGACTAAATTGAGTCCGCTGGGCCGCATTACCAAGGTTCTTATCCCATCAATTGGTATTTCCCAGTTAACTCATGCGGCCCAGCTTTCTTTTTGGTTAACTCGGGGAGGCCTCGGCGTAGGTCTAGCTTTCCAGGGACGCCTCGACGCTTAGGGCCACGTTGCCCTTGAGCGCCTGGGAGATGGGACACCCATCCTTGGCCTCTTCGGCCGCCTTCCGGAAGGCGGCCTCGTCTAACCCAGGCACCCGCCCCCGAACGGTCAGCGCGCTGGAGACAACCCGCCAGTCACCCTCCACCTGATCGAACGTCACTGTAGCGACCACCTCCAGGTGCTGGGGCGGCGTTCCCCCTTGGCCCAGGCCAAAGGAGAGGGCCATCGCGTAACAGCTGGCGTGGGCCGAGGCGACCAGCTCCTCGGGGCTCGTCCGTCCATCCGCAGACTCCGTACGGGAGCCCCAGGTGACGGGCAACTTGGTAAAGGCCTGGCTGGTGCTGGCGTCTACAGCACCTTTACCCGAGGGCAGGTCCCCATCCCAGGTAACGTGGGCTTTACGAACGGCTGCCATGAAGTACCTCCTCTTGATGTGTATTTCGGGTGTTCACCTTTTCATGCTATTGGAAAGGTAAGTGCCTCATCACTCCCGGTCCCTCTCCCCTGCACCAGGGGAACCTGAGGCCTTTCAGCAACCCGGTTCGCCATGGTGGCCACAGCAGCTCCGGCGCCGGTACAGCTTGAGCCAGCTGTTCCTCAGCAGGAGCCCGATCTTCCGCGGCGGGGACATCGGCATCGCCATGTTGGTCCGGAACGCGCGCAACGAATACATGGTGCCCCAATATAGCGACCTAGTACCAGGTTAGCTAGGGATACTTGCTCCTGAAGTAGGGCAGTACGTGTTCCCCCATCAGTTCCACCACGCGGTAGGCGTGATACGCTTCCATTCCCGGCCATTGCACTCGGAATAGGAAGTGGTTGACCCCCAGTCTCTGGTGGTGCTCCTCTATCTGCTCGATAACCTCCTGAACGCTGCCCAGGACGAACCGATCCCGGGCCAGCTCATCGAAGGAGGCGCGAAAGTCATCCTGGCCGGGAAGGACCTTGTGCTGACCCCAATCGGCGTAGGACTGGTACTTGGCCTCCATATAAGGCCGCGCCACCTTGATGGCCTCCTCACGGGTGCGGGCCACATGCAGCTCTTTAATGATGGGCAGCTCATCGGGCATCGAGTTTCCGCCCTCTTCAAGGCCCTCCCGGTACAGTCCCATCTGGCGCTCCAGCGTGGTGAGGGTGGCATGGGGATTGAGGAACCATGGATGGCCCAGGCGGCCCGCCCGCCTTACCATACCGTCGTTGTTGGCGGCGACCCATATTGGAGGGTATGGTTTCTGAATGGGTCGGACGGTACACGTGGCCCCGGTCAGCCGAAAATGCTTTCCCTCGTGGGTAATGTCATCCTCGGTCCACAGGCGCTTGACCAGCTCCAGGGACTCCAGGAAGCGGGAAACCCGGTGGCGCCGGTCCACATTGAACGCCTCGTACTCGATGTCCCGGTACCCGAGCCCGACCCCGAAGATCACGCGTCCCTCGCTGAGGATGTCCAGGGTGGCCACGTTCTCCGCTACTTCGGCGGGGCTATATAGTGTCAGAAGAAGTATTCCAAGGACGATCCGCATGTTGCCGGACTCGGGCACGAGGCGGGCCAGGACCGGCACGATCTGGGGCGACTGATAGGGCGGCGCCAGGTAATGGTGCCCACAGGAGATAGAGTCAAAGCCAGCGTCGCGAAGCAGGCGTGTCAACTCCACCGACTCACGTATCCTCTTGACGGCCGATTCTGATCTGGGGTGCTGAGACTGTATGGAAGCTCCGAACTTGATCAATGTCGTGTACCTCCGGATTGGGTCTTAGCCGTACGCTGTCTCATACCCCTACTCTCCGTCCCCAGGTGAATCTTCTAAGCCGCCCACGCTGCCGCTAGCAGCGGCTGCCGCCTTGTGCCAGCCGCGATGCCTGAATCTCCTCCCGAAAGACGGCTACCCCTGGAAAATGTCCTCGGGCAGGAAGGCGGAAACGGTGACGTTGGGCAGGTCGACCACGTTGCTGACCTTCAGGTCCACGGCCACGCTACACAGGACGTAGGCCTGCTCCCGCGTCCAGCCTCGCTCTTGAAGTAGCTCGATCATGTTCTTGATAGCGTTCCGGGCGGCCAGGGTAAGGTCCTCGCCCTCGTTGGCGCCGTCGTCTCGGATCGGCATACCCATGGTGGCTATGAAGTTGCGGGGCACGGCCCACTGGGGTGGCGCAAAATACCCGGGATGGGCGAAACGCGGCCAGCGGATATTGTGGCGCGCCGCCTCCCCTGCATGCACCTTGAAGCGCACCACCGCGGTTGCGCCCATCTCTATTGCGGTCAGGCAGCATTCGGAGTCGCCCTGGGCGAAGTGGCCGTCCCCAACCGAGTAGAGCGCGCCCTCGACGCTGACCGGAATCAGCAGACGAGAGCCCTTGGTGAGCTGTTTGGCGTCCACGTTTCCGCAGTTCTCCCGTGGGGGCAGGGTGCGCACCCCCTCATCGGCAACGGGCCCCTCCGAGGGCACGGCGTCCTCTGGGTCCGGCGGGTATACCAACCCACCCCGGGCCATAAGCTCGGCCTCCCGGGCGGTCCACTTCTCCAGCTGGGCACGCGAGGGGGCAAGCCCGGCGGTCCCCATAAAGGAGCCGTCGGGTATTCGGACCCGGGGGAGTTGGGGTGAGGTAGCCCAGCCGTCCTTAATGTCCCAGTGGACCAGATAGGGGTCCGGAAACAGGTCCCGCAGGAATCCGCCCCCAGGCCGGATGCGGGTCCAGGCGTGAGACTGGGGAACGATGTCCAGGTACTCTATCTCCAGAAGGTCGCCCGGCCCGGCACCCTTCACGTACACCGGTCCGGTCAAAGGGTGGGCCACCTTTGTATCCATTTGCGCCAGGTCCGCGGCCGTAGTGCCCGGTCTGATCTGGACGTCGGAAGCGTCCCGAGTCTCGAAGACCACCTCTTCCCCCGGCTCAGCCTCCAGGACCGGCACGACGTCTGGGTGCCAGCGATTATGCCCCTTTTGAGGCTGCTCCTTTAGTCGCTTGCTGCGGTCAATCTCTATGCTCTTCATTGCAAGCTCCTTACCGAAGCTGTGTGAAACCGCCGCCTACTCCACCAGCCCCCTCTAGAATGGGATGGGTCTGCGGTGGAACGGGCGCCCTCTGAGGCGAGGGAGGCCGCCTGACCTAGCCACCACCGGCGGCCGGGGCTCCGTCTCCCCCCGAGGCAATCGCGTCCAGCACCTTGAGCAGCTCCCGGTCGTGGGGGTCCAGCTCTCGGTAGGGGGTGACCCACACGCCGGAGTACTTCTCCACCAGGTAGGGATCATCGTCCACTATCATATCCGGCGCCAGGTTCAGGGCGGGCTCTTTGTCGTAGCAGTCCGTTACCCAGGCCCGAAGATTATATTCGTCCACCAGGCGTTCGGCGTGGGCCTTGCCGGTGGCCGTCCAAACATATATCTGGTGACCCAGGGCATGCACGCGCTCGAAGACCTCACGGGTGTGGGGGCGCAGGGCCTGAACGGTGCCCTCGAAGTAGAGCAGGGTACGGTCCACATCGAAGAAGATGCGCATAAACCAGCCTAGCGGAGAGTCCCAACGGGTGGGTCGACGTTGCTCTCAGTAGCTTAGCCTAAACTCGTCATACCGGTCAAGATACGGAGGCGGGGAAGGCCTCGATTGACAGGGTGATACCACCGGGGTAAAGTGGGCCTGTTTACCGTCCTTGAGAGAGGAACATTGAAGGAGGGGCAGAAATGGCTGGCACGCATGTTGAACAGCTGACCAGAGGCATTAGCCTGAGCAGCGGCCTCAGGATGCGCTACTACGAGTGGCCCGGCAGCGGACCGTGCCTGATTTTCCTTCACCCTTCGTCTGGCTACGGCCGGATGTGGGACATGACGGCAAACACGCTGGCGGGGCAGTTCCACATCTTCGCCCCCGACCAGAGGGGCCATGGGGATACCGACAAGCCCGACGGCGGATACGCCGCCGAAGATTACGCCGAGGACCTGCACCTGTTCGTCGAAGAGCTGGGCCTCGGGAGGGCTATCGTCGCCGGACACTCCCTGGGAGGTAGGGTGGCCCAGGTCTTTGCCGCGACCCATTCGGAACAGTGCCAGGCCATAATCCTGGTGGGAGGCCCCCACTATCCCAACTTCTTCCAGGAGAGGGACCGGGTCAACGAGGTCCTTGAGGGCGCGGAGCGCATGCGAGTCTCCCAGACGGAGTTTCCCAGCGCGGAGGCAGCCCTGGATTCCCTTCGGCAGGCCCGCTCCACCGACTCCGAGGAGACAATGCGGCACCGGGTGGAGCACAATACCAGGTCGCTGCCTGGCGGGGGCGTGGCGTTCAAGTACGACAAGGTCAGGGTGGCCCACGGACTCACTCACATTGCGGACGACCTGCGGACCTACGCCAAGAGGGCTACTTGCGCGGTCGGAATTCTCAGGGGCTCTCGAGACATCCACCTGTCGATGGAGGAGGCGGAGCGCATCGCCCACTTCTGGAAGGACGCACGCATCAGCGAAGTGGATGCGGCTTACAACCTGGAGATGGAGAACCCCGGGGGCCTGGCCCAGGCCATCCTGGACTTTACTCGCGCATCAGTGTCGGTGTAGGTATCAAGGCCAAAGCCATCGCCGGGACCGGTTGCCCGCTCATAGCCTGCTCGCCACCAGCTTGGCAAGCTCTGTCAGGCCCGCATGAGTCACGAGCGGCTGCTGGCCGTCCACCTGGGCGGTATGGAGGGAAACGGCCTTATCCCCCTGTATAAAGACCAGCACGCTCCCTATTCCCTGGATGTTTAGCCCGAATCCACCGAAGGACACCGATGGACGGCGTGAGGAAAGCGGAAGGGGGGGTGAGGGAGCTACAGGGGAAATAGCCTGGGTTCCATTTGGGGTAGGGAGGTCGGCGGACGGTCTTCATCGCCGCACAGGGGCCCCTATGGCCGTCTGCGGGAGCTGCGATGCGCGGGATGGCGAGAGAATACGCAGCAGGGAACTCTCTCGGACCGGGCTGGCGCGAGTCTGCGGGGATCTTCGGTTGTCCGGTGGGTGGGTCGCCGACGGTGCCGTCAGGCCGGGAGTGGAATGGCTCGCAGCCGGGCCAAGGCGCGGCTGAACTTCTCAGCCCAAGGCCAGCGATCCGGAAGATGCAGGGTCAACCGGCGTGCCGAGCGGGTGAGCCGTCCCGGCCAGGGAGAAGAACCGCCGCCGGAGGGTCTTGGTGGTGGCTATCCGCTCGCCCAGACCGATGCGAGCCGTCCAGCGGGCCAGGTTATGGGCGATCACCTGGACCGCCAGCCAGGCGCCGTTGGCGGCGAAGCGGCCGGACGGCATGTGGTTCAGTCCGACACCGTACTTGAGGTCGCGTATCGCATTCTCGATCTCGGCGTGGCGGCGATGATCGGCCTCCAGTTCGAGCAACTCCCCGTCCCGGTCGGTGATGAAGCCGTGATAGCTGTATTTGGCGAAGAGGGCCAGTTGGGAACCGGGCGTCGGCTTCACCCGCCGGACGATGAGCCGTACCGGCGCGGCGTCTGCCTCGGCCTGGAAGGGGGTGCAGGTGGTCTCGGCCACATCGGCGGCACCGTCCATCCAGTAAGGAATCGGCGTCCAGGAATCTTCGGGTATCGCCTCGATGAGATTGTGCAGGCTTTTGTGCTGGCGGATGGTGATGGAGTAGCGGACATTGATCCGGCGGCAGACGGCGACCACGGCGTGGGTATAGAAGCCGCTGTCGGCACGCATGGTGAGCTGCCCGCTGGCCCCGCCGTAGCGAACCCGGCTCACCGTTTCACGCAGGAAGTGGGCGGCGCCGCGAGCGGTGTTGGCCCGGCCCTCGCGCAGCCGGGCCATCAGCACGTCGCCGGTGCCGGCGGCGACGGCCAACAGCGGGTGATAGCCCCGCTTGCCGGTATAGCCGTGGTGGCGTGCGCCCTCCTTGGCCAGTCCGTAGGTCTCGCAGATGGTGGAGTCCAGGTCAATGGTCAGGGGCCCGTCGCCGGGTCCCGCCCCGGCCTGCCAAGCCCGGGCCAGCAACTCGCGGCTCACCCGGTCGAGTTGACGGACGTGGCCCCACCGGAAGCTGCGCAGGAAGGTGCCCAGGGTGGATGGCGCCTTCACCGTGCCGCCCAGGGTGCAGGCCGTCCCCCCGGTGCGCAACACATCGGCGTCGTCAATGCAGTCGCCCCCAGCCAGCGCAGACGCCACCAGCGTCATCATCTTGTCGCTCGTGTTCGCCCGCCCCGGGGCATCGCCCAGGTCGAGGCGCTGCCGGACGAGTTCGGGCAGGCCGAGGTGCCGCGCCAGGGTGGCCGGAAGGAGCAGCCCGGCATTGGCCACCAAGCGGCGGTCGTCGAAGGTGATTTGGATCCGGTCGGGGTGGTTGCGTGGCAGCATCTATTGGGTGCTCCTTTTCCGGGGTCGGTTTTTTGCTACAAAACCATTATCCCAGAAGCACAGGAGCACCTTCTTGCCGCTTCAGGACGCTAACCCGACGCCCTCCTTCGGTGGATTCGGGTTTAGCTTGGCCCTGGCAGAGTTGTCGCCAATCGGCGGGGTCATGTCCTGCATTCCAGTAGTCTTGGATTTCAGCTTTTCGAAGTGGCCTTTGGCGGATGGTCGGGAGTCGAAGTCTACCACCGATAATGTGATGCGCCTGGTCCCATCCTTGGTGAGCAAGTTCAGGCCGTAGAAGCTGTCCATGCTCTCCACCTGGGATGGGTCGTTGGCCTCCGCCGCCTCCTTGTAGTCGTATACCCGTGACGTCAAAGCCACCTCGGTCTTCAAGACACGTCTCACATCGTCTTCCGTCAGGAGGGCCTTGAAGCTATCTTCGGTCAACGTCGAAATCACCTAGCCCTTTAACACCGGGGATTCCGGCGCCGCTAGGTCGCCACAGGCGGCAGTGATAGCGAGGGGGATGCCCAATCCTACCAGAGGTATCATCCATTTCTTCATCGCTTTGTTCTCCTCCGCTGAACCCTCTACATCTCAAGGCGGCAGGCCGGTTCAAAATGTTCCCTCTCTCCGTCGAGATATTGTAACTTCGTCCTGACCGCACTCTGTCCCTTTAGCTCAGCGCTCATTGCCTCAGCTTGGAATACCGGTCTGCAGGCGCGTCCAGGAGGATCGTCGCCGCTTCACTGTAGACCGCCGTGCCGCAAACTACCAAGCAGAATGGTGGCGGTTCAAGAGGAAACGGGTATCGTACCGAACGGCCTATGGTCGCTACGGTGGTGGAGACCAGGGTAGACGCTCCACCGCCGAGGGAGCGATCAGGGCGTTTCGCCCTCCTCCGTGTCCGTATCTCGCCGCGTACTCAAACGTTCCCACGATGCGGATCTTGCCGTAACGTTCGGTCGGCCCAATCATCTCTTGCCGAGGTAGCTGGTCGTAGACGTCCCTCCGTATTGAGTTGTTTTTGATCCAGACCTTTTGGCCCGAGGGCCAAAGATGCCCTTAGGCCCGTCCCGAATACTCCAACCCCTCGCCCAAGACGGTAGTTTCCCAGCCCTGGAAGTAGAATCTCGTCAGCACAATGTCTATGCCGTTGTAGCGGTCCGGGCCGGAGAATAGCTCACCGAAGGTAACATGCTCAGGGTTCCCATTCAATGACGTATTGGGACCTGGCACCACCACTTCCGCGGTCTCGTCGTACCCGACCACGTCTTCCACCTCGATTGTGTGCTTCCCGGCAGCAACGCCCTGGAAAACGAATTCCAGGAACGGGACATCGGCTTTCAGCTCGTCGTGGTCCCTGCCGTCGAGAGTCACCCCGACGTCGATGCCCGCGTACACCCGCAGCAGCACCGTAACCCTGGAGCCATCTACATGGACACCCTCCAGGTCCCACTCCCGTATCGGCATCGGCGTGGGCGTCCGTACATCGGAGCCCGGTGAGCCGGTTTGCGCATCTTCCGAAGGGACTATGGTGAAGCTCCATTCGGCGACGGTCTCGTCTCCCTTCTCAAAGGAGAGCGCGTTGGGATCGCTGGAGCCCATTGACTCGGGGAACCTCCCGACGATGGTGTACTGGCCCGCCTTCACCGATACACTTTCAGCGCACCCCCACTTGTCCTTGACACACTCCCGCTGGCTCCAGGTCAAGAGCACCGCTTCCTCCCCGGGCCTTATCTGAGATTCGTTGGCGAGGTCGCAGTGTGTCCCCTCGGGGATGATAAATAAGCCTGGGGGTAGCTCGACCACGTATGATCCTTCCATACCGGAGAACCTTTCGAATGGCCGGCCGTCCTCGGAACCATCGTAAAACTTTAAGTTCCTGCATGCCGGGTAGTATTCGCTGTACACATAGCTGCTGGTCCCGACGTTCCTGATTGCGATCTCGATGCCCTGCCCCAGGGCGTAGCTGTCCTTCATGACAAACTCGATGGCTGACCCGCTGGAGGTGGCCTCTTCATCCTCGCACACCACCAGCATCGAGCCGTCCAGGTTGGTGTGGTACTCGTATAGCGGCCCCCAGAGCTCGGGCGTATTTATGATAAAGACCAGCTTGAAGCCGATGGTCTCCACCTGGGCGTAGGATGTGCCGGACTTGGGGCAACCCAGGCTGGTATCGCTCCACGTCACTGGCTCGTAAGAGTCGAGATGGGTGACACCGGGGTCCACGCCCAGGCTCTCCGCCAGTGCACGGCGCGCCGCCGTCACCGGATGCCCGTCAGGATCGAACACCCAGATGGTGTCGGAAATCAACACCATCGACTCTCCGTCCACGCTGGTCACCTGGATCCGCCGGTCATAGGGTCCAGGCTCCATGTCGTCGGGGACAACCCCGACCTGGTCCTCGGGGAGGGGAAATCCGACAACCTCCGAGGCCGGCTCCAGCACGATCTCCTGCTTGAAGACCCTCTCTCCGTCGCGGAGCAGCTCCAGGCTGACGCCGCTAATGGACTCGGTGAAGGTACATCCGGCTGAGTTGACCGGGTCAAACCCGGTGGGAATGCGGTCCACACTCCGGATGGCATCGATGGGCCCGGGGAACCCGATCACCGTCTGTGCACACTCACGGCCAAGCCGGTCCGTGGGATCCGGTGTCGGCGTGTTCCCAGGGCCGATCTGACCAGGAATACCTATCGGCTTGCCGGTTGACGTGGGCTCCGGTGTCGGCGTGTCCACGGGGCTGGTCTCCCCAGAGGTAGCTGTCGGCTCGCCGGTTGACGTGGTCTCGGGCGTCGTAGACTCTCCACAGGCCAGGGCGGCTATAACGATGGCCAGCGTCAAGCCAATGAGGGGGATCCGCCACACGTTCGGCTTCTTCGTTGCTGGCCCCCTTCCCTTATTATGTGAAGGCACATGTTTGCCGTGGGGACGTTTGAAGTTGAGGCTACGTCTCACTGGCTACTCCTCCGGCTCGAACAGGGCGCCCATGAACAGCACCGTCCCCGTCGTGTCGTCCCTGATGGCGAAGAAGAACGGCCGGTCTGCCACGAAATCGATACGCTGGATCGCCATCGACTCCTCCATTGCCACGACCGTGGCGGCGGCGGCTTCGGTACCCTCTTCGTTGACTTCCACCACCGCCTTGTGGCTCACCTCGTCGATCCACAGGCCCCGGGGGGCCATGGCCGAAAAGTCGGCGGAGCCGCCAAAGGCCACACCCATGCCAAGCGCCTTAAGGGCGTCGTTGAGCTTTGAGCTATATTCGAGCTTGAATCGGGGAATCACGACCTTCCCTTGCCCGACTTCGAACTGTGACATCCACGTCTCCCAGCTTTCCGCATCGAGCTCGCCGAGGAACTCTTCCAGGCTGGAGTCGGCGTCGGGAAGGAAGACGTACATGCCGACGCGGGTATCCTTGAAGCCGCCCTTCTCCTCGCTGGCCGAGCCTCCCTCATCGTAGGCCAGTTTCACGGCCTGGAACCCCTCGCCATTGAGATGGCGGAATCTGCCCGACTGGGACATCATGGGGTGCAGCTTTTCGGTCCCGTCGGCCAGATGGAAGGCCCTGTCCGTGGTCCTCTCAGGGTCGAAGGGAGTATGCCACTTCCCCTTGAAGTAGATGGCGTTGATCAGCATCATCACCGTCGAGGGCTTGATCTTGCCGATCATCCGGTCTATCTTGCCCTTCGTCTTGGTGTCTATCCACCCGTTGATGACGTCAGCCGATTTGGGATCGCCGAAGTCCAGCGTGGCGATTTCGGCCCCATAGTATCGTTGGTTTCGGTCCAGGAAATCGCCGCTGAATGGCTCTCCCTGGCGCGCCCAGAGGGAGTTGGCGATGCTCAGCTCCACCGCCGGGTTAAGGGCATCGAGGCTTCGGAGCAGCGCGGCACTGGAGGCATTGACCTTATCCAGCTCCATCCCATCCAGCCCCAGCGCTTGGGCCATCGCCCGTTGTGTGCCTCCGGCAGCCCCGTTGTAGGTCATCGCGAGGGCGGTGGAGACACTCAAAGGAGATATAAAGACGCTCTGCCCCGCGTCCCGGGCGGTCAGCTCGGAGAAGAGTCTGAAGCCGAAACTCGTGTTCGCGGCCACGATACTGTCGTCCACGGAGGCCAGCAGGCTGGCCAGGTCCACGATGGGCGTCGGCTCAACCGTGGGAGAGGACGTAGGCACCAGCGCCGACGTCGGCTCCGGCATGGTAGAGGTTGCGCCTGGGGTGGCCAGCTCGGAGCCGCAGGCGGCCAGCGCCAGCGTCACGAGGGCCGACCAGATGACGAACCATTTCCAGTTAAACGTACCCAGTGGTCTCATGGCTGATGTCCTCCTTTCAGGGGCTTGAGAGTCTGCGTAAATCTCCACCTGAACGATAAGACGGGATTACTCTCGAAAATGTTCCCGAGCCGGGCGATGCCGCCTCGACGGGAACCCGGCCACAGGGAAGCCCTCTTACCGTTCGCGCCACCGGAGCTTCCAGAGCCCCAGCCCTATCGTGGCCACGGCGAAGCCGGCCAGGGCGGCAAACTCCACCCAGATATCTGTCCCCCCCGAGAGGGAGCGGGCGATGCCGTCGGCGGCATACCGCATCGGCGACACCCACCCGATCCACTTCAGTACCAGAGGGGCCTGCTCCATGGTGAAGAAAACGGGCGACACCAGGACCAGGGCGGTGCTCAAGAGGTTGATCATGACGTTGCCCGCCTCGGCGGAGGGGGCGTAGCTGACGATGAACAGAGGAAGCCCGGCCATACTCAACAATACGGGTATGATGATCAGGAAGAAGGCCCATGTGATGGTGAAGTCAACTCCCGCAACACTGGAGAAGGCCAGGAGGAACACAACGGTAGATGCGGCCAGCATGGTGGCGAAGGCCAGTACCCCCGTAGCGTAGGCGACCTTGGACATGGGCATGGTGATCAAGAGCTTCCACCGCCCCTGGAAGCGGTCCTGGATCATCTGCTGTGCCAGCGTCCCCACCGTCGCCAGAGACAGCCCGAAGACAATCGTCCCCGTCATCACCCGCAGGACCGCCTCTGGTTCGTCTGGAGCCATGGAGCGGGTCCAGTAGAATATCATCACGGGAAAAAACATGGAGCTAAGGAGGAACCAGTACCAGCCACGCCGCATTAGAATGAGCTTCATCTCGAGGACGGCGCGCAGGTCGCGCAAGAACTTGATTGCTCCCCCTGTGGGCATGGCTGCTGCGACGCCTTTGGTAGTTGCCTCAGCTTGAGTCGGCATCCAGGGCCTCCCTCTCGCCCGTCAGGGCCAGGTACACATCCTCCAGGTTTGTCCGCGACACGGTGAACTGGTGGATACCCATGGACCGGACTCGTTCCACCAGTTCCTCGCTGTCTGGGCCGTACAGAGTGTGTTCCTCCTCGGCGGAGCCATTGCGGGTGTAAATAAGCTTGTATTCGTATCCATGGGCGGCGCGCAGGTTGTCTACGGTGTCCAGGGCCAAGAGGCGCCCCTGGTGGATGATGCCCACGCGGTCGCAGAGCGCCTCCGCTTCCTCCATGTAGTGGGTGGTGAGGAGGATGGTGGCGCCGCCTTCCCTGTAGCGCCGCAACTGGGTCCACAGGTCCCGCCGCGAGCGAGGGTCGAGGCCCGTGGTGGGCTCGTCCAGAACCATCAGTGGCGGCCTCGCTACGGCGGCGATGCCGATGAGGACCCGCCGCCGGAGCCCGCCAGACAGCTTGTCAATGACCACGTTACGGTGCTCGGCCAAGTGGAGGCTCTCGATCAGTTCCTCCGCCCGGCGTCCGGCAATTTTGGGCGATAGGCCGCGCAGCTTGGCGAAGATGCTCAGGTGCTGGTAGACGGTGAGGTACTCGAAGAGGGTCCCTTCCTGGGGCACCACGCCCAGAAGCCCTTTGACCACCGAAGGCTCGGCCACCACATCGTGGCCGAAGACGCGAATCTCGCCGGAAGTGGGGATGAGCTCCGTGGTTATCTGTCGGACCAGGGTGGTCTTGCCCGCTCCGTTGGGCCCCAGGATACCCAACACCTCCCCGGGCTGCGCCGTCAGGTTGATATCCCGATTGGCCCAGGTCCCGCCCTTGTAGCGCTTCTGGAGGCTACGGATGAGCAGCGGGGGGCACTCTGTGGGCAGGGATGCGCGGGCCGTCTTCTGTGGGAGGCTCATGTTACTAACGTCGGGCCGTCCCTCGAAGTCGGTGGGTGTAGTCATCCCCACTCCCCCTTATTTTGGTGTAGGTTGGTGCTCTAGGCGGCCCAGGGAATGGCGGGGGCTTCCTTGGACTCAGCGGCTCCCATGAGCCTGGTTAAGACCAGGGGCGAACCGAACTTCCGGAAGCCACACTGGACGCAGTAGATTTCCTTGTCTCCCATCTCGTCAACCTCCAGGTGCAGGTCGCCGCTGCACCGGGGGCAGGCTTTCAGCCAGAACATCATCCTACTTCCTTATTACGATCACTAACTGGCACTACCTGGACTACTCCGGCCAGGCCCCATCTCGTTCACTCTGTTGTCCATGCCTTAGGAGCCCGGAGAAGCCGTTTTCACCATCGATGATAAGGGGCACAAGCCGCCGCTGTGATCAGCGGAGTTGCCGATTTGACGGACGCTAAAAGGACGACTACTAGTCATCCTTTTGACCGAGAGAAGTACCCCGATCAGGGCCTCACAGAGGTAGCTGGAACCGCACGCTCCTGACGCCGGAGCAAGCATCACCGTGGACTCAGCGGAGGAGGCCGTAGATGCGAGCGGGGCGCACCAGTACCACCACGGCGTTCTCCTGCCGCATGACCCTGTCATACTCCTCCCAGTCCGGGTGGTCCGCGTCGCCGCAGGCACGGTAGACGTCTCGGAGGAGACGACGTAGCTCCTCTGCTTCGGTGTTGCGGGAATCGTGAAGCCGTGCATCCCCTTCCACGACCGCATAGCTGCGCCAGTCGCTGGTCACAGCCAGGACCGTACAGCGGGGGTCCCGGCGCAGGTTGTGTATCTTGGCCGAGCTTCCCCGTACCGATACGAAGGCAAGCTGTCCCTGGAAGGCGCCACACACCACGATGCTGGCCTGGACGGCCCCGTTGGGCTGTATAGTGGTGACCACCCCTCGGTGGTTGGATCCTAGGAACGGACGGATGTCGTCGAATTTCATCTCCCCCCCTTCGAATAACGATTTTGCCAGGAGCTCGTGAGGCCCCACCCCAACCACAGCAGCCCGTACCCCTCGCTCACAAGCTATCATACCGGTAGACACCAACACCACCAGGGCTGTAGCTGCCTACCCTTCTGTCACCCCTTCGATCTACTCAGGGCAGGCACTGAGCGCAGCGAAGCATCCGGAGTCGCTGGACACCGCATACGTGGTTAAATATAATTGCACGGTGGTCGGGAAGGGGCACGCGCTACGGAGGCCTCTATTGGTCTGATTAGGAATCCAGGAGCAGGCGCGTTGCCTCCCGTAAGAGTGGATAACCGAGGCATGACATTGCAAGTAAAGGTGCACTTCTTTGCGTTATACCGTGAGAGGGCAGGCGTCAACGATCTCACCCTGGACCTGGGCCCCGACGCTACCGTATCACAACTGGTGGCACAGATAAGGACTCTCTTCCCACAGCTGGCCCCTCCCAACGTCGACATCGTGGTTGCCGTGAATGCAGATTACGCCGACCCGGGGCGGGTACTGCTCGATGGTGACGACATAGCCCTGATACCCCCGGTGAGTGGAGGCAAGATATGATACGCATCACCCGCGATCGGCTCGATCCCGAGGAGGTTACGGCCAGGGTCCGCAGGGACACCAACGGCGCAGTGGTCACCTTTCTGGGGACCACCAGGCTCTACGCCGAAGGACGAAAGGTCCTCTATCTGGAGTATGAGGCCTACGAGGAGATGGCCCTGAAGGAGCTGGAAAAGATATGCCATGATATCAAGTCCCGGTGGAGCATCGAGGACATCGCCGTAGCCCACCGACTGGGGAGGGTAGACATCGGGGGAATTAGCCTGGTTGTGGCGATAGCCTCTCCCCATAGGGCGGAGGCCTTCCACGCCTGCCATATGGCCGTGGACCGGCTCAAGGAAACGGTGCCAATCTGGAAGAAGGAGCACTTTGAACACGGACACCGCTGGGTAGCCTGTGAGGACCATGGCCACTCCCCGACCCAGGAGATAGCGCACCACCCTTAGGGTTCCCAGTAGGGGCAAAATTTGGCCGCAGTGCATTAGCCCTTTCCTCCCCTCCAAATGCCGCCGACGCACCGGCAGCTTGGAAGGCCAGAAAGGGCTTGCGTTTGTAGTACGATGCCTGTAGAATCGGCCTCAGTTCGCATAGCGAGCTAGGGGATTTATTCGTCGTATCCAAGTGGCGAGCCTTTAAGCTAGTAGCCGATTTAGCTCCGACCATGGCAGCGAGCAGCATCGCGGACTTCCTTCTAAATAAAGTCGTTGCTTGCTCCATCGGAAAGACAGGAACCAACCGCTCTTAAGGAGGGCGCCATGGGTGAACGATCCCAGCGGGCACCTGGAAAGGGAATGAAGGTTCTGCTTGTACCTGCCGTCATCGCCCTCATGGCGGTGATTGCTTTTGCCGCACAGGCAGCCTTCGCAGACCACGGTGGCCCCCACGTAAAGCTGGTCACCGACGGCGACCCCCCTCGGAACCTTTCCGTCGCGCCCCTTGTCCTCCTTAGCATAGGCGACCGGGCCAGCATAGACCTCCTGGTGGAGTTCCCGTCCACTTCGGATGACATGTACGCCGCCGAGTTCCACATGCGAATCGACGGTGCCAAAGGAATTTTGAAAAGCGTGGACGCGGCGCCGGGGTTCCCCGGCCTCCAGTTGGCCCTTTCCGGCGACCGTTTGGCCTTGACCGGCAAGGAGGCCCTCCGAACGAGCATCGTGGGCTCTCCCGACAATGGCGGCTTCCCGCGGTCCTGCACCCTGGGAATGACGACCGACGGGCTGTTCTTCGCGAAGGTGGACGGCGGCCAGGTCCCCACCGATTCCCCGGCCATGGGCAAGGGCCGCTTCTGGCTGAACCAGGGCCAGACGGAGCTGGCATTCGAGATTAAGATAGACCGGGCCGCGTTGAAGGGTCCGTTGAGTGTAGCCCACATCCACAACGCCCCGGCCGGCTCCAACGGAGGCCCCGTGCGGACCCTAGTCTTCACGGCCGACACGGCCATGGGCGTGTGGAGGAGCAGCGACAGCGAGCCCTTTACGGCCGGCAGGCTGGCAGAGCTGCTGGCGGGCGGGCTCTACGTCAACGTGCACACGAGCGCACACACCGGTGGAGAGATCCGCGGGCAGATCTACCCGGCGGGCGCGGGTGACGACTCCAGATACACCTTCGTCAAGGGCGCTACGGGTGATACCACCAATATCCAGCTCCAGACCCTGGGCCAGCGCCAGCGGGCGGAATGGGGCAACAACTGGTGTGGCCCGACGGCGGCGGGGTCTTTGACCCACCGATTTTCGAGACCTTGGTAGCACACCCCAACACTGGGGCCCAGCATACATTCGGCATAGATGGACCCTTCAGGTGGCGAGTGGGGGCCCTGGACACGGCCAACGCGCCCAACGAGACTCCACTCAACACGCTGGAAGTCCGGGCGTTCAGGGTCGATACTGATATAGACGACCCGGTCCTGATAGCTCCTCCGCAGGGCGCAACCCTGGGCACCCAGAAGCCCGAGTTTCGCTGGACCCACGACGATCCCAGCCAACCGATCACCTACACCATACAGATAGCCGTCTCAGGCGACATTGAGACCGGGCCTTACCTAATAAATAGAAACGACCTCACAGCCAAGAGTTTCACTCCCTCCACGGACCTTCCCGTTGATCCGGTTACTCTCACGAGAGACTACGCGTGGCGGGTGAGGGCCAGGGATGATGCGGGCAACGTCAGCAACTTCGTCGACCGCACCCTTACGGTGAACCGTAACCAGCCCAGGGCGCCGCTCCTCGTGTCGCCCATAGCTGAAACGGGGGACCTGGACACCACCTTCATCTGGCAGCCGCAGGATGCTCTGTCCAATCTATATGACCTGGAGATAACCAGCGGCGACTTCTCCAACGACGCTCTGATCACGACGGCCATACGGGACATCCCCCACGCGGGTATCTCGGGCTCCCGCCAGACCCGGACATTGTCCGAGTTGCCCGCGTTAGGCATACCGGTACCGACCCTGGAACCCGGCAGGCACTATCGGTGGCGGGTAAGGGGCAAGACCAGACCCGGAAACGACCCCCTCACCGGACTGCCCTCCACGCCGGCGGCCTTTGTAACCACGGGCGCCCAGGTCGGGCTGACGCTGGAGGTGCTCCTGGAGGGCACGGGCGACGCCCCCGTGGACTTCAAGGTGGTGCTGTACGACGCCAAGGCGTTCCGGAACATAGACCAGACACGATGGCTTCTGTTCACCGACCCGGCAAGGGGGCAGCACGCCCGCCGGACCGTGGCCTTTAAAGGTAAGACGGGAACGCCCGACGCCGGCACCGGCAAGACCCTGTCCGGACTGCCCCTGGGCGACGTGACCACCGGCTACTACGACATCACCGTCGAGGCCGACGGGACCTTGGTGAATCTGAGAGACGACGTGCCCCTGGCCGGGCCGGTCTCGCTCATGGTGGACATCGGAATCCTGCCCGCGGGGAACGCCCTCAACGACACCCGTGTGCAAAAAGGGCAGCGCCTGGAGCCGGCGTCCATCGTCAACTCCCTGGACGCCAGCGTCCTGGTGGCGGCCTTTGGCACCAGCAAGACGGACACCGGGCCGGTACTGGTACAGGGTGACCTGAAGGCTTTCGATCCCAGGGCGGACTTCGACCGGGATGGGGACGTGGATGACGCCGACTTCGCCCTGCTGGACAAGTACTACCTGCTGTTCTCGCCGGTGGTGGTGCTTGGGGCCGTTGACCGTACCGGTGACCTGGCCACGGGGGACATGGCAATTACGCCACCCTCCGGCATGGTGAGCTGGTGGCCCGGGGACGGCAACGCTGACGACATCATAGGTAGTAACGACGGCGCCCTGACGGGTGACGCGACCTTCGCCACGGGCATGGTGGGACAGGGGTTTAGCCTGAGCGGGAGCGGTGACGTATTTGTGGCGCCCAGCCCCAGCCTGAACCTCACAGGTGACCTGACCGTTGACCTGTGGGCCAGGCGGACCGTGTTTGGTGGCGGTGGGGTCATGGTTTTGAAGGCGACGGGCGACGTGACCTACGAACTCAGCTTCACGGGCGACCAGTTAGCCGCAGGCTTCAGTACCGGCGGCGCCTTCTTCGGCCTGCTGGGCCCCTCCGTCTTGGACTCCAACTTCCATCACTACGCCTACGTGCGCAGCGGCAACAGCCACAAGCTGTTCATGGATGGGGCCGTGGTGGCAAGCCTTTCCTTTGCGGGTACTGCCCCCGATTCGTCGGGCCCTCCCGTGATCATCGGCGTGGAATTCGCCGGGGTCCTGGACGAGGTGGAGATCTTCAACCGGGCCCTCAGCGACGCCGAGGTTAAATCGATATACGACGCGGGCAGCGCCGGGAAGCTGAAACCCTCCTAGAGGCACAGCATTTGCCACCTTGCAGCCCTTGCCAGGTAGCGATAAATGTTGGATACTGGAGGCTGTAGAGGAGCCCCTTGGTGGTTAGAGCGAGGCGGACCCACCCGTTCCCATCCCGAACACGGAAGTGAAACGCCCCAGCGCTGACGATACTGCTCTGGCAACGGAGTGGGAAAATAGGCCACTGCCGGGGGGCTACCTTTTTAGCCTAAAGTTCGGTGCCTCTCCGGATTAAAAACTGGGCTGCACCCTATTATTTCTGTCCTGCGTATGGTACAGTGAAACCCTGCCGCCAAGTTCGTTAAATTATTCACACACCCAAGTTTCCGGGGAACGCGTCGGAAACCGGAAAAATGTACCTTTACATTGCTTGAGTACGAGCCCTATAATATAGCTATAGGTTTCGTTTTCCACAATGTACTCCCGCTGCATCAGATAGACTGGACCCAAGATTCCGTCTGTGCCCGTCGAGGGTAGCAACTCGGGCAGTCTAGGCACAGCTCCTGGATGATAGGAGCTGGAGCCACGGTAACGTGAAGGGGTCTTCCTGACGGGGGAGCGCACGTCCAGTTACGCTCACCCAATGAGGGGGTGCCACACATGGGTAGCAGGTTCGAGAAATTCTCCGAGAGGGCACGCCGGG
The DNA here is from genome assembly GCA_965247295.1 of Dehalococcoidia bacterium. Taxonomy (GTDB): domain Bacteria; phylum Chloroflexota; class Dehalococcoidia; order Lucifugimonadales; family JAGWBF01; genus CBDFGQ01. The sequence continues at coordinate 133,470 of CBDFGQ010000006.1, read as the reverse complement.
TGCTCTCCCTAGCCCAAGAAGAGGCTCAGCGCTTCAACCACAACTACATCGGTACGGAGCACATTCTGCTGGGGCTGGTGCGGGAGACGGAGGGCGTGGCCGCCCGTGTCCTGGCCAATCTCGGCGTGGACCTGAACAAGATTCGCTCCGCGGTGGAGTTCATCATCGGGCGGGGTGAGAGACCGTCCCAGGGAGAGATCGGCCTCACCCCCAGGGCCAAGAAAGTCGTCGAGTTGGCGGTGGACGAGGCCCGCCGGATGAACCACACCTACATAGGCACCGAACACCTGCTGATAGGATTGCTGAGAGAGGGCGAAGGTGTTGCCGCGGGTGTACTGGAAAGCCTGGGGATCACCTTAGACAAGGTACGCTCAGAGACTCACCGCATCCTGAGCCAGAGTGCGCCTACCACTTCGGGACACGGAGCCCGCTCCAGCACCCGTACCCCAACGTTGGACCAACTGGGCATCGACCTGACGGCGGCGGCGAGGGCCAACAAGCTGGACCCGGTCATTGGCCGGCACAAGGAGATACAGCGGGTCATACAGATTCTGAGCCGTCGGACCAAGAACAATCCGGTGCTCATGGGGGAGCCCGGGGTTGGCAAGACGGCCATAGTGGAGGCCTTGGCCCAGCGCATCTCTTCGGGCGATATTCCCGAGACGCTGCAAGGCAAACGGCTGGTGACTCTGGACATGGGGGCACTGGTAGCGGGCACCAAATACCGGGGCGAGTTCGAAGAACGTCTTAAGAAGGTCATCGAGGAGATCAAGAGCTCGGGCAACTGTGTCCTCTTCATCGATGAGATGCATACAATCGTGGGGGCCGGCGCGGCCGAAGGGGCCGTGGACGCCGCCAATATCCTCAAGCCGTCCCTGGCCAGGGGAGAGCTCCAGTGCATAGGCGCCACCACCATGGACGACTATCGCAAGCACGTGGAGCGAGACCCGGCCTTGGAGCGGCGGTTCCAGCCTATCGTGGTGTCCGAGCCCACCATAGAGGAGACCGCCGCGATACTCCAGGGAGTGAAAGGCCGCTACGAGGAGCACCACGGGCTTGACATCTCCGACGAGGCCGTGACCGCGGCGGCCAACCTGTCGGCGCGCTTCATAGCAGACCGGTTCCTGCCCGACAAGGCGATTGACCTCATAGACGAGGCCGGCTCCCGCGTGCGCCTCAGCCACAGCACCACGCCCCTCTCGGTAAAAGAGGTGACCAAGGTGCTCGAAAACGTGCGCAAAGAGAAGGACGATGCCATCGCCGCTCAGCAGTACGAGTACGCCGCCGAGCTCCGTGAAAGGGAGCTGCGGCTCGTGGAAAAGGTGGAGAACCTCGAGAAGGAATGGCACGAGGAACATGACCAGGAGCACGTCACGGTTACGGGCGAGGACATAGCCGAAGTGGTAAGCATGTGGACGGGGATACCGGTGACACGCCTTGCCTTGGAAGAGACGGAGCGCCTCCTGCGCATGGAGCAGGAGCTGCACAAGCGCATTATAGGGCAGGATGAGGCGATAGTAAGCGTTTCCAAGGCGGTTCGCCGAGCCCGGGCCGGGCTGAAGGACCAGAGGCGTCCTATAGGCGCATTTATGTTCCTGGGACCCACAGGAGTTGGGAAGACAGAGCTGGTGCGGGCCCTTTCCGAGTTCATGTTTGGTAGCGAAGATAACATGATCCGTCTTGACATGTCCGAGTTCCAGGAGCGGCATACTGTCGCACGGCTGATCGGAGCGCCTCCTGGGTACATAGGATATGAAGAGGGAGGACAGCTAACGGAGGCCGTCCGGCGCAAGTCCTACTGCGCCATCCTTCTAGACGAGATCGAGAAGGCACATCCAGAGGTGTTTAACATCCTACTGCAGATATTCGACGATGGGCACCTCAGCGACGCCAAGGGCCGCAAGGTGGACTTTCGAAACTGCATCGTCGTGATGACCAGCAACCTTGGCTCGGACCTAATCAAACGAGAGACGGTCTTGGGCTTCTCCATCAAGAGCGATGAAGCCCAGACGGAGAAGCAGACCTACGAGCGGATGAAGGACAAGGTCCTCAATGAGGTCAAGAAGTTCTTCCGGCCGGAGTTTCTAAACCGTATTGACTCCTCGATGGTGTTCCACGCCCTGACCAAGGACCATATGCTGTCTATCGTGGACCTGATGCTGAACGAGGTCCAATCGGAGCTGAATGAGAAGAATATCACCCTGGAGGCGACGGACGCCGCCAAGGAGTTCCTGGTAGAAAAGGGTTACGACCCCAACTTCGGCGCAAGGCCCTTGCGCAGACTAATCCAGAACGAAGTCGAGGACAAGCTTTCCGAGGAGCTGCTCGGAGGGAAGCTGCACAGCGGCGACACGGCTGTGATGGACGTGGAGGACGAAGAAATGGTCATCCGGATCAAAGAATTGGCGGCCTTGCCCGCAGACTAGCACCAGGGCAGATACTTACCTTCAAAGAGGCTCCAACGTCGGAGCCTCTTTGTGCTAATAGGGGCTGGAAGTTCCGACCCCCCCGTGGGGCGAAGAGGAGGATACGCTCAGGTGACCAGGGATAGGACGGAGAGGGCCTTCGTCTGCCTGAGCTGTGGCTATGATAGCCCCAAGTGGATGGGCTTTTGCCCTTCGTGCGGACAGCGCAGCCCACTGGAGGAAACAGCTCGCAGGCCTGCTAGAGCGCACCGGGGCTGGCCTCCGCCGGAATCTCCAGAGCCTCAAGAGCTTTCCCAGGTCTCGCCCGACGAGCATGAGCGAATCTCACTGGGCTTTGAAGAGGTAAACCGGGTACTGGGGGGCGGACTGGTCCGCGGCTCCGTGGTACTCATGGCCGGCGAACCGGGCGTAGGGAAATCGACCCTGCTCCTTCAGACCGCCCAGTCCGTGGCGTCCAACGGTCACAAGGTGCTGTACGCCACCGGCGAGGAATCGGCCCACCAGATCAAACTGAGGTCCGAGCGCCTTGGCTGCTCGGGGCTGGGAATCTTCCTGGTGACCGCGACTGACGTGGACCAGATTGTCGAGCAGCTGGAGAATTTCCGGCCCTCCCTGGCCATGATCGACTCGGTCCAGACCCTCCACACCGAAGACGCACCCTCTGGACCGGGGAGCGTCGCCCAGGTAAGGGAATGCGCCCTCAGGCTCATGCGTTGGTCCAAGGCGAGGTCCATTCCCCTGATCATGGCTGGACACGTTACGAAGGATGGCTCGGTGGCAGGCCCTCGGGTGCTTGAGCACATGGTAGACGCGGTGCTCTATCTGGAGGGGGAAAACCTGAGCTCCTACCGTATTCTGAGAGGGACGAAAAACCGCTTTGGCTCCACCGACGAGGTGGGCATATTCCAGATGGGCGGAACCGGGCTGGAAGAGGTCCCCGACCCCTCTCGGGTCCTGCTGTCCCAGCGCGGGGAAGGGGCCGTGGGCTCCGCCATCGTTCCCGTCCTGGAAGGGAGCCGCCCGATTTTGGTGGAGGTCCAGGCCCTCACCTCCCCATCCGTCCTCCCGGTGCCGCGGCGCGTGGCCAACGGTGTGGACCACAACCGGCTGCTGATGCTCACCGCAGTACTGAGCCGAAGGGCCGGCTTGAATTTGTCCAACCAGGATATTATCGTAAACGTAGTAGGGGGGATGAGACTACGGGAACCGGCTACTGACGCGGCAGTGGCCTTGGCTATCGCCTCCAGCCTTCGCGGCACTCCCCTTGACCAGGATACGGTGGTGCTTGGTGAGGTGGGTTTGAGTGGGGAGCTGCGGAGCGTACCGCAGCTGGAGCGTCGCCTGATCGAGGCCTCGCGGCTGGGGTTCCGTCGCCACCTGCTCCCAGAGACGGCCAGGAGAGACACGGCAGGCTTGGAAGGGATGGAGGCGATCTTTGCACCGTCGCTGGCCCACGCACTGCGCCAGTGTCTGCCCAAACCGAGGTCGAGCCATGCCCCAGATCCCAACGCAGGGTAGTTTCAAGGGTTGTCCTGACGGGCTCCCTTACCCGGATCCCGCACAGGGGGAAGATGGGGCATCGCCCGTGCATTGATGAGAAGCCTAGGTGTACCTTTGATCCTCCTTTTGATCCTCCTTCTGGTGGTGCTCGCCGCCTGCAACGGAGCCGGCGAAACCCCTACCTCAACCCCACTGGCCAAGCTGCGGCCCGGAGTACCGTTCCTGCCGGTAGCTAGCCCGTCGCCGGCAGGAACTCCATCCGCTACGCTGATCGCCGTACCGCGGGATACGCCGACCACCACGGCCGTCACCGCGGAGGGGGCAGTGGCGCCCAGCCCTGGTGCTACCTCCACTCCCACACCTGCCACCACCCCCGTGGCCACACCTTCACAAGTTCCGGCCGTGGCGACCTCGACGCCGGTAGTATTGGGCCCCCCTTCCACGTTGACACCTGCACAAGATACATCGATAGCGACCCCAGCCGCCAGTCCCACAGGCATTTCGGCGAGGGCCACCCCCACCCGGTCTCCCACTCCGGTTATAATCCCTACACCCACAGCGGCACCTGTCCCCACCACCATCCCGTCGGTGCTGCCCGTGGCGACTCCGGTTCTGACCGCGACTCCCACTCTTACCGCCACTCCGGCGGCTACGTCCACTCCCACATCCATCCCCACTGCCAGCCCACCGGCCCTGACCGCGGTGGCCGCTACCCCAACCGTTATCGCGGCCCCCACCCCCACATCCCCACCCACCGTAGCGCCCCCACCCCCGGCACCCGGAGCCAAACCCGCGGCGCCGACGCCGACTCAGCCGTCGCCTCAACAGCCAGGTGCCCCACCTCCTACAGCTATACCACCTCCACAGCCCACATGGGCCTTGGAATTGGAACTGACACCCACGGAATCGGTGGGCGGGAAGCTCCGTCGGGCGGACCACCTTGTAGGCCTCGGCAACCTGGTCCTGGGCGTTGATGAGAGGTGCCCGGACGCGATAGGGTGTCGGGCATCCATTCTCCCTTTTAGAAGCACCTTCGACTTTGATGTCTACATGTGCCATCTCCCCGCTGGCCAGACCAACTGCGACGTCCTAGGGGAGGGCGCGCTGTTGTCCCTGAGCTTGCAGGCTTCAGCGGAGGTGCTGCGCTGGCTGGTGCAGGTAGACTATACCGGCCTGCCGAAGATAACGTTTAGGTTTGATTTATTCGTAAAAACCCCTCGCCAGCCTGGGGCAAGGTGGGGATAATGTAATAAAAGGTCGTGGGCGCTGCGCCTGGCCGAGGGAGGGGAGGATGTTCCGAATACGAGACCCGCAAGAGAGCCTCTGGCAGTCCCAGTTCCTGGTGACGCCGAAGAAGGCTAAGCGCCTGGAGAGAAGTTGGGCCGAGGTTTTCCGAAACGAGGCGCTCCCCCTGATTGACGAGGAGCGCTTTGCTCCCATGTACTGCGTGGACAACGGCCGTCCCAACCGGGCGGTGCAGACCGTCCTCGGGGTCCACCTCCTCAAAGAGATGTTCAACCTCACCGACGATGAAGCTCTGGAACAACTAGAGTTCAACCTGCTCTGGCACCACGCCCTGCGGCTAGACATCGAGGAGACCCACCTGCCCCAGAAGACCCTCCACAACTTCCGAGTTCGCCTGATGCAGCACGACGGTGGCCGGCTGGCTTTCCAGGAGACCACGGACCGGATCATCCAGGCGCTGGGCATACGCACCGGAAAGCAACGGCTGGACTCCACCCACATCATGAGCAACATCGCCACACTCACCCGGCTGGGCCTGTTCTGTGAGACGATGCGGTTGTTCCTGCGGGCCTTGCGCTGGGAGCACCCAGAGCTTCGCCCCGGGGTTCCGGAGGGCCTCCTAGGGCGCTATTTGAAGGAAGAAGACGAGGCGACCCACTACGAGGACGCCCGCACGGGGGAGGGTCGGCGACGCCTTTCGGTCTGTGCCCGGGACCTCTACCGGCTGGTGGACCGGTTCCATGGCACGACTGCTGCCCAGCTGGAGGAGTACCGGCTGCTGGAGCGGCTGCTGCGGGAGCAGTGCCATGTGGGCAAACACCAGGACGGGCGCCCCAGGGACGATGACGACGATGCTGGGGAATGCAAGGTGCCCGTGGCCTTGAAGGACCCGAAGCAGGTGTCCGCCGACTCGCTGCAATCGCCCCACGACCCGGATGTGACCTACAGCGGCCACAAGGGGAAGGGGTACGAGGTGCAGGTGGCGGAGACCTGCCACGAGGAGAACGCCACCCAGCTCATCACCCACGTGGAGGTGACCCCCTCGAGTGGGAGCGACACCGACGTGAGCGTGCCGGTCGTTGACGGGCTCGCGGAGCGGAAGGTCCGACCGGACGAGCTCTTCGCCGACACGGCGTATGGGTCGGGCCGCAATGCCTTCGAAGCCTCGCGCCGGGGAACGGAACTGGTGAGCCCGGTGGCGGGGTCGGCGCCGGGGAACTCGCACGAAGGAGAGGGTGACGGACCACCGCCGCTCACCGCCGCGGACTTTCAGATCGACGTCACAGGGGAGCAGGCCACGGTGTGCCCCGCCGGCCACCCGTCCATCGAGGAGTACGAGCTGAAGGATGCGCCGGAGCGGGTAGAGGTCCACTTTGCCGGGACAACATGCGAGCCCTGCCCCTTGCGATCCTGTTGCCCAGTGAAGCTGGACCGGCGTGCGGGGGCCTACGTCCTCAAGGCGGACCTGGTGAAGGTGAACATCGAGCGGCGCCGGAGGGCCGAGGCCACCGAGGAGTGGCGCAAGCGGTATGACATAAGGGCTGGTATCGAGGGAACGAACTCCGAGCTGAAGCGCGCCCACGGGCTTGGGCGCTTGCGCGTGCGAGGGGGCCGTCGGGTGCGGCTTGCCGTCTACCTGAAGGCGTTGGCGTGCAACTTCAAGCGGATGGTCCATGCACGCCTGGTGGAGATGGAGAACACGGCTCAGCGGGCGGTCGGGACGGTACCTGCGGTCGCGGCCGCATGAGGGCGCCGCTCCACAACTTCCACCGGGTGCCCTGAGCCACGGAAGGGGTACCGCAACGGGATCACGCTTGTCCTGAGCGCAGCAGATAGGGCGGTGAGGCCAGCAGCCGGCATCCCGTGGCCTCCTCCGCTCCAGACCACCTTCGCACGCCAGGGCTCATCTCAAACAGGCCTTGTTACGAGGGAATCAGGTTTGATTGGGATCCCGCTCCTGTATTGGCAGGTAATTTCAGGCTGCACATCATTGACGCTACCAACACCTGCGGAGAAGGGGCTATAGTGACCGACATGAGGAAACCTGGGGTCGCCCTCCCGGTTCACACGGTGTGTATGGGCAAGGACATCTCTACCAGGCAGACCAGGTCATTCGTCATATGTAGTAGGGCGCCGGCGCCAAGTGAGGTAAAACTGGCAAGCTGCTAAGAATGAGGAGCTCAAAATGTCCCGTATAGGGTCGCTACGAGAGCCACGCTACCTGGCACCCGTGTGTATTGGCAAATTTCCGGCTCAGACTATATCATTGTGGGACGGACCCCCGGCCAGGAGCAGGGCAGCGCCGAGACCAAAGGTCTGTAGAGGGAGGTGGTCCTTGGACCTGGAGGTACTCATTCGAGACCTGGCCAGGGTTGACCGGATGCTGTGGGTCGTGGGAGGGGGTGAGGTAGTTAGCGAGAACTCCGCCCAGGGGATGAAGGAGCCCACCTTCGATAAGGATTACGCCACGGTGGAGGGCCAGGGCTGGCACTTTCATCTGAAGTTGGACTCGGTAGCCGACGTTCAGTTCGTGGAGGCAGAGGACCACGGAATCCCGTTCCTCTATTATGTCAGGCTCTCCAACGCCAAAGAGGAGACCCTACTCCGAATCTACTTCCCCAACCCGTACCTGGACGATAACGATAAGCCCACGGAGTTCCAGCCGGACAAACTGAAGCTGTTCCAGGAGTTCCGGGATAGGTATGTGGGGCAGGAAGGGATCCGTTTCGTCCAGCGGACCCGGCAGCAATTCAGTTGACGGAGACTGCGCGCCTGGCGTAAAATGCTGAACTATAGGTGCCCGACCATGCAGGGGCATATTTAGGAAATACCGCTACAGGGAAACCTGGTCGGCATACGGACCAAGGGAATAAATAGGCAGCCCGGCGATGCGCTGCCGACGTGCAACCCAGATAGTCTGACGGCAAGGAGGGCCACTGTGGCGATGTTCGACAAGGAAATGATAGACAAGCTGTGGGCCGATATGCGTGGCAAGTACGGCAGCGAGCCTGACTGGGAGCTGCTCGTCAGGGACACTCACCTCGGCGTCGCCCGGTCAGACGCCGGTGTTGACCTGGGGAAATTGGACCAGCGCGTGATCGAGGCCATCGAGAGAAACCAAGGGTCGTAACGTCGCGCTGATGCAGGCCTTGGACTGGCCATAAGAAAAGGGAGGAGCAGTATGCTGAAGATCGGTCACTCTGTTACGGTTCCCAAGACCCTGAGGGGTCCAACGCCCCAGGACAAAGACGCATCCATTCCGATCCCAGAGGAGCTGGAGACGGTCCCGGGGATCCCTCAGGACGCCCAGACCGTTGACTTCTATACGCGGAACTACCCGCTGGAAAGCCACATGGTCGAGCAGTTCGCCTACCAGAAGTGGGACCGCGAAACCACCAACATCAAAGAGATCGTAGACGAGCACTATAGGCTGCAAAGGCCCAACGTGAAAGCCGCATCCGTATCGGGGGAGGTCGAGCCCACCGTGGAGCCGGTGCCCGGCAAGGATGTCACCGAGGAGATCAAGAACAAGGCCCTGGAGCTGGGCTTCGGCATGGTGGGTATAACGGCCTACGACAGCCGCTACACGTACAAGAGCAAGCGGAACTGGGTGAAGCCGTTCCCCAACGTCATCTGCCTGGCAATGGAGCAGCCCTACGAGGGCACCCAGGAGATTCCCAGCCCTCCCTCCGAGAAGGCAGTCTACGCCATCTATCGTCGGGAGGGAGCGAGGGCACTGGAGCTGGCGGACTACATTCGCTCCCTGGGATACCACGCCCAGGTCCAGGACCCGGCCGACGCCTCCAGCGCGGTGATACCGATGTTCGTGGCCGCCGGCATGGGGCAGCTGGGCGCCATGGGATACCTGCTGTCGCCCCATTTCGGCTCCCGCCACAGGCTATTGATCGTCACCACAGACGCCCTGGTGACCCATGACGAGCCGGTGGACTACGGTATCCACGCCTTCTGCTCCGTCTGCCAGGTCTGTGTCAACCGCTGCCCGGGTCGGGCCATAATGAGGGAAAAGGTGTGGTGGCGGGGGGTGGAAAAGCACAAGATAATCGCCAAGCGCTGCCGACCCGTGATGAACCGGTACTCGGCCTGCGGTATCTGCATGAAGGTCTGCCCCATCCAGAGGTATGGGCTGGAGCCGGTGATGGAGCACTACGCGGCCACAGGGCAGGTGCTGGGTAAGGGCACCGACGGGCTGGAGGGCTACGACCTGGATAACTTTGGCTACTTCGGCCCCGGCGAGCTTCCCAGATTCAACACCGACTTCTTCCACGTCCCCGAGGGCTCGGCCGAGCAGGCAGTCTTCGATGAGCTGAGGGCCAAGGCCGCCACCACGACCGTACCAGAGGGGCCCGAGGGGGACCAGCTGCTCCAGGAGATGTGGGCCAAGCTACAGCAGGTGGCAGGCGGGCCCGTAGACTACATTGCCGCGGAGTATGACGAGGATGAGGAGGAAGATTAATCCTCATAGCTTGACAAATTAGACGTGCCGGGTTATAAGTTCAGAGAGGATAGTTGTCGGATTCAAGACCAGGGAGGAGTGGAATGCTAAAAATTGGCCATACCGTTAAAGTACCAGATACCCTGAGCGGGCCAGAGCGCAAAGCTGAGACGGAGACAATACCGATACCTGAGGAGCTAGCGACAGTCCCGGGGATCCCTCAGAACCCGGACACCGTTAACTTCTATACCAGAAACTATCCGATAGAAAGCCACAACGTGGAGAATTTTGTCTACCGCAAGTGGTCCCGGGAAGTTAGCGACATCAAAGAGATTCGCGACGCCCACGAGACGCTGAACAAGCCGCTTATCCTGGCAGCGCGAGATTCCGGGGACATCGAACCCACGGTAGAGCCGGTGCCGGGAAAGGATGTCACCCAGGAGATCAAGGATAAGGCCCTTGAGCTGGGGTACGCCATGGTGGGTATCACCAATTACGATACCCGTTACACCTATGTGAGCAAGAGAAAGTGGGTCAAGCCCTACCCCAACGCCATCTGCCTGGCCTTGGAGCAGCCCTATCAGGAGACCCAGACGATCCCCAGCGACGTGGCAGAGGAGGCAGTGTTTAGCACATATAGACGTGAGGGATCGCTCGGGCTGGAGTTGGCCGACTACATCCGGTCCCTCGGGTATCACGCCCAGGTCCATAGCCCTACCGATGCCAGCACCGCGGTCATCCCCATGTTCGTTGCCGCCGGCATGGGGCAAATGGGGGCCATGGGTTACCTCCTGTCCCCCCATTTTGGCTCACGTCACAGGCTGATGATGATCACCACCGACGCCGTGGTAAACCACGACGAGCCGGTAGACTACGGCATCAACGCCTTCTGCACGATCTGCCAGGTGTGCGTGAACCGCTGTCCCGGCCGTGCGCTGATGAGGGAAAAGGTGTGGTGGCGGGGCGTTGAAAAGTTCAAGCTGATCGCCAAGCGCTGCCGACCCGTCATGGCCCACTACGCCGCTTGCGGCGTCTGCATGAAGGTGTGCCCCATTCAGAAGTACGGGCTGAAGCCGGTCATGGAGCACTACGCGGCCACAGGTCAGGTCCTGGGTAAGGGCACCCACGAGCTGGAGGGCTACTCGATGCGCGACATGGGCTACTTCGGCCCCAATGAGTTGCCCAGGTTCGACGCCGACTTCTTCCACATCCCTGAAGGTTATGCCGACCAGCACCTACTCGAGGGGCTGAAGGCCAAGATAGCGGCCGGTGAGGTCCCCGAGGGTCCTGAAGGCGACAAGATTTTCCAGGAGTTCAGGACCAACCTGCAAGAGGCTGTCAAGGGCCCGGTAGACGCCATGTACGCCGATGACGAGTACCTAGACATGGACGAGTTCTAAGCGTTAGGGCAGCTGGAAACAGTCAATCCAGGCAGGGGCGGTTCGAACGAGCCGCCCCTGCTCATTTGGCGGGAGAGGCCGAGGGGCCTATCCTGAGCGGGCAGTAGGATCAGGGACGGCACCCACATACCGTGGACAGACTGCGCGCAGGCCCTGGCGTTCCCCCATCGAGGCGAAACAGAGAGTCACGGGAGGGTCACTACGGAGGAGAACGCTGTGGTGTCGTAGGCGAACCAGACTGCGTCAGCGGTGATGGCGGCCCCCGAAACGATCACCTTTGCCTCCAGCTCATGTCCCGTCGGTACGGTGTAACTGACGCCGGAAATGGTGATGGTCTTCTCCACAAAGTCGCTCACCCCTCCCTGCCAGTCCGCGATGACGCCGGTTGTGGCGCTGCCTATTTCTTTGTAGCTCCCTGCTCCGTCGTGGTCTCTCAGGAACATGGTGGCATCCCCGGACGCAGCCAGGACGAAGCTACAGTCTGTCGGGTCCCTGAGAGCGGACCAGAACTTGAAGGTAACGTCGCCAGCTATGAGCAGAACGCCCGGCATGGGGTCCGTCCTCCAGACCTGGTGCAGGGTTACGCCGGACTCCCCGGCACCCACTCCGCCCTCAGCGATCTTGAGGCCGGTACAACTGTCCCGGTTGGTGTCGTAGTTAAACAAGGTGGTGGCAGTCGGGGCAGTAGTGTCGGCGGTAAGTACGGCGTGGGAGACGGTATCGCTGGTCGGTGGGGTGGGGTCGTTGTGCAGATACCGCGTCTTTATCGCTCCAACCTCGAAGTAGGTGGAGTCGGCGATTCCGCCGGGCACCACCACGGCCAGAGCGGCCTTGGCCCCCCCCGTAATGGCCGGCCTTACCTCCAAAAGGATGGTGACCGTCTCCCCGGGGTCCCAGACCTTGGGATTAGTGTCGTCTCCTGAGATACTGGGGACGCTCCAGTCGGTGGAGTGTGTGAGGCGCTTCGAGATGATGGCGCCGCCCGTGCCAATGTAACGAGTGATCAGGTCTAGCTTGGAGAAGTCCTCGAAAGACACGCTCTTGCTGTTGTTGAGCACCTTCACCACAAACTTGTCACCGGAATCGCCGGTGCCGGTGATGGAGATGAGGGTCCGGAACTGGTCTTCGTGAAGATCGTTAGCGTTTCCCAGGGCATCCGTCTGGTCTGCCGTCGTGATCAGTAGGCCGTTAAAGATTATCCAGGTTACCAGAAGGAATATCACGGTGGTGAAGACGCCGGGGATTAGTGTAGTCATGGTTTAGGAGGCGCTCCAAAGACACGGTCCCTCCAGGGACACCTTCCCCTATACCCTATAACCTGCCGCGCTGCGGGTGCACTGGGGCAACACCTGTTGGGGATTACGACCCCCCCCCCCGGTTTGACCACTCCCCTCACGCCATTCCTCGCCAGGAGGTGGAAATTCTATCTGAGGGACGCCTCTTCCTCAGGTCCGACGTGGTCGAGAGTCTCGACCTATGGTCGGAGCTCAGGGCAGGCCCCCGGACTCCCCGCAAAGTGGCTTCGCCCCGCTGCACTCCCCACTGCTAGTCAGCCTGCTTGAGGTCCCTGGAGCGATGTCACGACGCCGTTGACAGCCAGGATGGAAGATCTGTAGGCTGAAGGTAACCAGGGACGGACCCGAGGATCCGTTCCTTTATTTTTTGCGCGTCAACCTACGGAACCGGGTACCGCTAGAACCCACCCCGGCATAGCGAGGACGGTACCGGAACTGCACGCGTTCGAGGGGAGTGATTTGCGCTGTCGGCGTTGTGGATGTCTCAGGCTGATCAGGCTCGAAAAGAGGCTGGACGAGGACAACACCGTGTTCCGCTGCGGCGAGTGCGGCTACCTATTTAGCCCATCTACACCCAGCGTGGCACCCCGGGCCTCTGGATGACCAACTCCATCCAGAGGGCACGATAGCATGTCCAAGGTGAGAAAGGGCCCATATGAGCCAAGGGAGGAGCACTGCGCTTCGCCCGTGGCCTTCGCCCGTGAAGTGCTGGGTGTGGAACTTTGGAGCAAGCAGCACGAGGTATTGGAGGCCCTCAGGGAACACCGGAGGGTGGCGGTAAAGTCGGGCAACGGCCTCGGAAAAGGCTTCAGCGCCGCCGTCGCCATACTGTGGTTCCTGTACTGCCACGACCCGGCGGTGGTGCTAAGCACGGCCCCCACGTTTCGCCAGGTGCGCCACGTGCTATGGCGAGAGGTACACAGACTCTACCGCCGGGCCAGGTTCTCCCTGGGGGGCAAGCTGCTGGACACCAGGCTGGAGATGTCCGAGGGTAGGTATGCCCTGGGTCTCTCGGCCGACAGCCACGACGAGTTCCAAGGCTTTCACAGCTCCAACATGCTTATCGTGGTGGACGAGGCCGAGGGGGTGGAGGAGGCCATTTACGAGGCCATCGAAGCCGTTATGACCTCGGAGAACTGCCGCCTGCTCCTGATCGGGAACCCCACCACCGTCAGTGGCACCTTCCGCCGGGCCTTCTACGAAGACAGGGACCTGTACCACACGATCACCATCTCCGCCCTGGAGAGCCCCAACGTGCTGGAGGGCCAGGCCAATATACGGGGACTCACAACGCGCAAGTGGGTGGAGGAGCGGAAGAAAGTCTGGGGCGAGGAGAACCCCATATACCAGGCGAGGGTCCTGGGGGAGTTCCCCGACCAAGGGGAGGACACGCTGATCCCACTGTCTCGGATCGATGCCGTAGTCAGCCCCAGGCACTACGAGCCACCCGCATCTGAAGACCTGGATGGCCTTTCTGGGACCGAACCCCTCGGAGGGGACCCGGTGGTGCTAGCGGTGGACGTGGCCCGCTTCGGCTCGGACAAGAGTGTGATCCTGAGGAGGCGGGGCACGGTCGTGGAGGAGGTCAGGGCATTTAGAGGCCTGGACACAATGAAGCTGACCGGGCGTGTAATCGACGCCATAAAGAGCTGGGACCCCCAAGAAGTAGTTCTGGACGAAGTGGGCATCGGCGCCGGAGTGGTGGACCGGCTGCGGGAACAGGGCTACCGCGTCCAGGCCGTCAACGTCGGAAGGCCGGCCCAGGACAGGGATCACTTCGCCAATCTGAGGGCTGAGGGGTACTGGAACCTGAGGCAGCTGTTCCTGGATGGAATCATCGTGATCCCGGCGGACAGCGACCTGGTAGGACAGCTGGCCGCCCTTCGGTACACCTTTAACAGCCTTGGTCAGGTGGTGATGGAGAGCAAGGAGGAGATGCGGCGCCGCGGAGTCGCATCTCCGGACAAGGCGGATGCCCTGATGATGGCGTTCCTGTCCAACAGGCGCAGGGTCCGCCTGTGGGGTTAGGCCGTCAACGGGGCGACCCGGTGATGGGACCGCTAGGAAAGGAGGATGAAATGGCAGCAAGAACCAACGCCGGCCGGCCCTCGGTGGCCCGTCCTACGGACAGGGAGGGTGCTGGGAGGACGGGGCCAATGGCAGGAGTAGAACGGGTGGGCCGGGCCCTCCAGAAACTCCCCTCTCTATGGCCGCTCAGGTGGCCGGGCCCATCGGCGAACGCGGCCAGTCCATTACCCAACGAACGCGACACACCAGCGATGAAGAGTAACCGCGCGGCGTCGGTGGACGTGGACAGGTTCAAGGAGACCTCGGGTCTAGGACAGGACTGGGCCAAGACGGTGTACGGGAGCTACTACGCGAGCTCCGTACCCGTTTACTCTGCAATCAGGACGCGCTGCGAGGCCCTGGCACGGCCCCCGCTGGTGGTCATGCGCCAGGCGCCGGTCCAAACCGGGACCTCCGTGGACGGGAGAGGGCCTTCCGGCGACCCCATGCACGTGCTGGCCGATCGGGCTCCTACCCTTGAACCGCCATCCTCAAATGGGTCCAGGCCCACCGCAACCGCCGCAGGACCACAACATCGCGGGAGCTGGCTACCCGTCGGCGACGCGCATCCCGTGCAGCGGCTTCTGGACCACGCAAACCCATGGTACAGCCGTGGAGACCTGTGGCGGGCCACCGAGACATACCTGAATCTGTGGGGATCCGTGTTCTGGGCCCTGGAACGAGACGGGACGGGTCGGTGGGAGCTATGGCCCATCCGACCCGACCGTGTGCGAATCGTGGCGGACAGGCAGAAATACATCAAGGGGTACGTCTATTTCGGCCTGACGGGGCCGGTGGCCTACACCGCCGACGAGATGGTCTGGGTCCGCTATTTCAATCCCCTGGAGGAGTATGCGGGGCTCTCACCAATGGGGCCATTGAGGCTGTCGGTGGACATGGGCATCGACGCCCTCAAGTTTAACCGCAACTTCTTCAAGAACTCGGCCCTCCCCGACGTGATCTTCACCACTGAAGAGGCCATGAACGACGAGGAGGTGGAGGACTTCTATCAACGGTGGGACAAGCGGTACAGGGGACCCGGGAACGCCCACAGGCCGGCCATCGCCAGCTTCATCAAGGACATCAAGACCCTGGGCTTTAGCCAGAAGGAGATGGAGTTCATCCAGGCGCTGCGCTGGAGCCTGGAGGATGTTAGCAGGGTATACGGGGTCCCGATGCCTCTGCTGTCGGACCTTCAGCGGGCCACCTTCTCAAACATCAACGCGGCCGAGCGGCTGTTCTGGCGCAACACCATGATTCCGGAGATGAAGTTCCTGGAAGAGCAGTTGAACGATAAGCTGCTGCCCCGACTGAGCTACCCCGACTTGAGGGTGGAGTTCGACCTTACCTCCATCGAGGCCCTTCGGGAGGACGAAAACAGCCGGGTGGATCGAGAGGCGAAGCTGCTGGACCGGGGCGTGCTCACAATCAACGAGGTCCGGCGGTTGCGCAACCTGTCCGAGGTACCCTGGGGAGATGAGCCCACTTTTGGCCGCGCACAGCGAGACCGGCCCGGCAATCATTCTCGCACGCTCGCCGATGACCATTAATGTCTACAGTCAAAACGTTTACTGAGAGCTCCGATCGTCAGGTAACCGTCTGGGGAGGACGTTGACAATTCATTAAGTTGGTGCCAATAATAAAAGCTGTTTCCGGGGGTACAGGAGGCTAGACATGGCGCAAACCGAACCGACAGTACAGCTTCGCCAGGCGGTTCCGCCCAAACCCATCGTTCAAATTACGCTCACCACGACAGGCGCCCCAAGTCAAGTTGGTCCCGCTGAGGCGAGGGAAGGGGAATCTTGGACGTCGACTTTGCGTTCATATGTGATTTTGCAGAAGTCGCCGGAAAAATAAACGCCCTGGGCATCGGCTTCGATACCATCTATGCGCAGCAAGTGCCGGTCACTCATCCGCATTTCCACCTGGTTGCTCAACTCAGAGCGAGCATAGCGGAAGCCGGTGATAAGGAAATTGCTATCAGGCTGATCGACGCAGACGGAAATGACGTGATACCTCCAATTAATACGACATTTGATGTGCCGCAGCCGCCCGCCGGCGCAACCGAAACCCTTGCGCGCTTGGGCCTAGCCCTGAATAGCATCCCATTTCCCGCATTTACACAATACGCTCTCCATGTCGTGATACAAGGTCACGAAATGATTCGCATACCGTTGAGGGTCGCGCAGCCACCTGGCACGGAGTAGAGGCGTTCAGTCTCCGATTGACACCTTGAGTCCACTTGACTTACGATTAACCGGCAGCGACCGGTAGTGGGCCGCTCCTTCAGCGACCCCGCTCTTATGAGCCCGGCCGCTCATTTTTTGCCCCATGCGCACCGCTGACAACTCCCCGTTGACCGGTCAACGCGCATATCCTTAGGATAATAAGCAGACACGGTGACCCAGTCCCGCACGTTAGGGACGACCCAGGTAGAAAACGGAGCACAACCGGCTAGACCACACGAGCGGGACAAGAAAGCGTACCAGCGGGACAGACCCCAACGGGCCTGTCCCGTTTTTATTCTGAAACGGAGGTTCACGTGACCACGGACGTAGAGATTTGGGCACGAGAGCGGCTTCTGGAGGCATTGGAATCCCATCACCGCGGCCAGAGCGAATCACCCTATGTCAAGAAGTGGGGGGACTTCCTCCACAGGCGCGGTCGAGGAGAATGAGTCCATGACCTTCGTGGTGTCCACGGATGCGATGGACCGACACGGAGACACAATCGCGGTGGAGGGATGGCGCTTCGAGGCGTACATGAACAACCCGGTAATTCTCTGGGCCCACAACTATGCGCGCCCCGCCATCGGAAGGGCCGTGGCAGTCTGGAAGGAGCCCCACAGCCTCCTCGCCAGAGTGGAGTTCGCCCCCACCGATTTCGCCCAGGAGATCAAGTCCCTGTACAGGGCAGGATATCAGAGGGGAGTGTCGGTGGGCTTCCGGCCCATGAGGTACACCCTGCGACGTGACAAACACTCTGGCGAATTTCTGGGGATCGACTTCCTGGAGCAGGAACTGTTGGAGATCAGCGCGGCCCCCGTGCCAGCCAACCCCCATGCCCTGCGAAAGGCCCACACGGATACCCCTATCATGCAGGCCTACTTCCAACAGTCCCTCCCTTCATCCTTGATACACGATGCACAGGGGGCGCCATCTTTCGGGGAGTGGGACGAAGCTGCTTTCCAGGAGGTCCTGGCCACACTACGTAGTGCCAGACGGTAGATCAACCATTTCACCGCGCGCTCCAGGCTGGGCCCCAGGACATATCGCGGGCCAGGGGTGTCCAGCCCAGGGGCGCCGGTCAGGACAAGCTCGAAGAAGCGGAAAGGAGGACCCTATGACCATCGGAACACAGGAGCTGCAGCTAATCAAGAAAGAGGTGGCGAGCATCCGGGAGTTCTACAACGCCAAGATAGATGCCGACTTGCCACCCATCAAAGAGGAGCTGGACCGCATCACCCTCCAGGTCGCACACATCCAGGACCTGTGGCGGCAGGGAGAGAAGCAGGCGATCTTAGCTAAAAACGGCGACATGGACAGGCCTCGCGTCCCATACGGCAAGTACGAGGGCCTGGACCTATTGGACCTGGCATACGTCCGCAGCCTGCTAAATGCCCAGCTGCGCCAGCCCCTCGGCCTAAACCCGCGCACCCTGGAGGAGTGGCAGGCCAACCTGAAGGCCGCCATGGACAGCACCACGGGTGGCACCGGAGACGAGCTAGTCTCTACCCAGGAGGCCGCCGCACTGTGGCTGGACGTGAACCTGGAGACCATGATTGCGCCCCTGTTTTCACGGGTGGAAATGCCTACCAACCCCTTCGAGGTCCCGCTACAGTTGGGTGACGTCAACTGGTACCCCGGCACGGAGAACCTGGCCACGACAAGCACCGCCCTCTCCACCGGCAAGCAGACCCTGACCGCCTACGAGCTGGTGTGGCAGGTGCCCTGGTCCCTTACCCTGGACGAGGACGCCGTCATAGCCATGGCGACGGAGGTGCGGGGTACCCTGGTACGCAACGCCGCCGAAGCCATCGACGACGTCCTGCTTAACGCCGATACCACCACGACCGACAACATCAACGCCGATGGCGCCACCATCGCCGCCACCGACGCCGGGAAAGGCCACTGGCTCCTGGGCTTCGACGGGCTGGCCCATCTGCCCCTGATAGACAACACCAGCCAGGCCAACGACCACGCCGGCGTGGTCTCCGACGATATGTTCAACGAAATTCGGGTCAAGCTGGGCAGGTACGGGGTCCGGCCCTCGGAGCTGGCCTACATCATGGACGTGAACGCCTACATCAGGTCCCTCAGCGTGAGCAACTTCCGCACCCTCGACAAGCTGGGGCCTAACGCCACGTTGCTTCGCGGGCAGCTGGGGGCAGTGGAAGGCATCCCCATCATAGTCTCGGAGCAGATGAAGCTGGCCGACACCGACGGCAAGGTCACGGACGGCTCCACAGGAACCACCGGCCGCCTTCTCATGGTAAACCGCTCCCAGTGGCGGGTGGGATTCCGCCGCGAGCTTGCCATCGAGACCGACCGAGACATTCAGAAGCGGCAAAACGTTATGGTCGTGAGCATGCGCCTCGCCTTTGCCGAACGCACGGGCGCCCGCTCCACCGCCACCCATACGGCGCTCCAGTACAACATCACCGGCGTTACCTAAACGGCGGGGCCCGCGGGGTGTCTCTGCAACGAGCATCGGCAGGTGCCACGGCACACCCACTCCGCATCCAAGGACCGTTATTAACCGGAATCTTGTCTAGACAGGGAGGACACACATGGCAAACCCAGCGAAGAACAGCCCCGTGGCGGAGCAGGTCAAGGACCTGATGACATCGGACACTACCCCCATCGCCCTCAAGTGCGCCAGGGTCGCCCTGGCTGCCGCCGACACAGGAGGAGGTATTCTGTCCTGGCAGAACCCCGAGGCCAGCGCCATCGTGGTTACCCGTCTGATCATAGACCTCACCACCAAGGCCACCGCCGCCTGCACGGCGGATTTCGGCACCGCGGCCAACGGCACCACCAGCTCAGATAACCTGATTGACGGCGTGGACCTGAACGCGGCCACTGGGGTCTTCGACAACATCGCAGACAAGGGTTCGAGTGGCAAGGAGAAGCAGCGGCTGGACGCCACAGGAGGCTCTACCGACTATATCACCGGCAGCAAGGCTACGGGTGCGGCCGCCGGTCTGGCAGGAAGCGCCTACATATTCTACTACGAGGTGTAGCCGGCGTTCGGCGAGAGGAGAGATATGACCGGATACTCTGAAGGAAAGCACGACGATCCCGCCGACACCCAGGACCGTCTCGTAAAGGTCGGCACCAAGTACCAGGCCACAGCCCCCGCCGTGGCCGACGGTGACAACGTCTACCTGCTGGTGGACGCCGCTGGCCGCATACTCATCGCCGGGTCCGTTGCCCACGACGAAGCTGATGCGGGCAATCCCATCAAGGTAGGGGCCAAAGCTGAAACTGGAGTGCAAGCTGCGGTTTCCGACGGTGACCGTGTAGACCTGGTTGCTACTGAATTTGGCGCTCTAGCCGTCCTCAACGTAGATACCTCTAGCAACATGGCTAATGGGGCACGCGTTCTCCGCCCCAATAGCGACGCCGAGTCCGCCGGTGTGTACGCGCTAGAGACTAAGGCTGCGCTCAAGGCGTTCGCCCCTGACGGGGCCTTCGACCGCCTCCGCACTGTGGGGGACGCAGCCCCCGGCCTCGGAGTCCTCGCCGTCGGACCTCGTTCCCCCGGCGCCAGCGAAGTCCAGGGAACCGTTGCATCCACATCTGGCAACTCCAGTACCCGGGCTACCTTGCTGACACCGACCACCGGAAAGAAGGTGCGCATCATTGCTGTGACGATGGTGTCGGCGAGTGCAACGGGCACGAACTTTGAAATTTACTTCGGGACAGGAGCTAACATTGATACCACTCCAGCTAACGTTATCGCTGGTCAATGGCTAGACCTAACAGATATGCCATCTGCCAACATTCCATTTCCAGACGGAGGTGGCCCAGTTGGAGCTGTGGATACCGTTGTCTCCGTTCGTACTTCGGCAGACATAACAACCAACGGACGGTTTATCTTGATCTACAGGGATGAGTAACAGTGGCCAAGATAATTTCTGCAAAGGACTATGGCCCTCGGAAAGTCATCCGTGTTTGCCTCAACCCAGAGGACCCCGAGTCTGTACATCCCGACGGCGCGTCCCACACCGGCGCCACACCGGCCGGCACCCCGCCGGGGCTCGGGCCATGGGAATGGTGCCACGACTGTCGCTACAACTGGGTCGTGAGGGAGTTCGTTTGGAACGGCGAAGAGCTCTACACAACCTCCACGGCAGGATCGAGGAGGCTCAAGACCAATGCCGAGCTCCTGGATGAGATCAAATCTGCCATCCATCCAACCCCCACCCCAGTAAACATCCTCCGGCTCGCTAACCTCACCCTCGGTGCGTGAGCGCCATGCCTAACGCCTACGGCGATCTGACGATTCTGAAATCCAGCGGTGTCCTCAACATCACGGGCACAGGCTACGACACCCGACTGCGTGGCCTCCTGGAAGCCGTCTCCCGGCTGATAGACCAGTACTGTAACCGCCACTTCTACGTGCTGGAGTCCAGCAGGAAATTCGACGGCGACGGGGGCACGGAGCTGGTGGTCCAGGACCTCATTAGCGTGACATCCCTCAAGACGGATGACAACAAGGACCGCACCTTCGAGACGACCTGGGCCACTACCGACTATCTTTTGTACCCGCCCAATGCGGAGCCCACAAAACGTTGGGGGCGGGCCTACAACCGGGTGTTGGTGGACGTGGAGGCAGGCAATGAGGACGTTTTCACCGCCGGGATGCAGACCGTGCAGATAGAGGGGACCTGGGGATATCGAGACCTCACCAAGGACAGCGGGGCGGACATCAACGAGGGGGCCACTTTCTCGGCCACGGACACCACCCTCACCGTTACTGACGGCTCCAAGTTCGCGGTCGGGGAGACTATCCTAATCGAGACCGAGCAGCTCTATATAACCGCCGTTTCCACCAACGATCTGACGGTTACCAGGGGCGTGAACGGCAGCACTGCCGCCAGTCACGCCGACAGCACCGATATCAGCATCTACCGGTACCCCGAGCCTGTGGCCGAGGCCTGCCTCATGCAGACCTCCCGACTTTGGAAGCGGAAGGACAGCGGGTTCGCCTCCGCCGTTGGACTTCCTCAAACTGGCCGGTTCGACGTGTTCCGCGGCCTAGACCCCGACGTGAGGCAGCTGCTTAGCCCCTTCCGCAAGCCCTCGGTGGGGGTGGGGACGTGGTAGCCCCCACAACGGGCGTCCTCAAGAGGATCATAGACGAGATGGCCGTCCAGCTGGACACCGTCGATGGGCTCAGGGTCTACAAGTATCCGGTTGACAGCGTCCAGGAGTTTCCGGCGGCCATCATTCGGGACAACCAGGCGACCAACCAGAGTACTCTGGCCGAGTACAGGGATACCAGCCCATCCGGTGTCTACTACCTGGAGGTCCTGGTCTTGGTGGATCTCTCCGACGAGCGGGAGGCGTACGAGGAGCTGGAGAAGTACATCTCCGCCGGTAGCGTCTCGTCAGTGAAGACCCTCATGGATAACACCGTCCTAAGCGGGGTCCAGGCGGTCGAGTGCACCAAGGCTGAGCCCAGACGCCGATACACGCTGGGAGGCGCCAGCCTGTGGGGCTCCAGCTTCTGGATAAGGAGCCTGGTGACCTGAGCACCGACCACCGTTAAGAGATTCCTACGTGTCTCATTCCAATCGGCTTGACTGACTTTGGGCTCCCGTGTTCCAATGTTGTGGTACAATGTCCGGTGCCTGCTCGTACTGAATCTCGGGGGCAGGCACTTGTATCGTCTTACATCATGATGCTTGGCTGTCTAATCCCCATTTTTCGGTCTATCGCATCCCTCATTCTAGGCTTGGTTATCTTCTTCGGATGCATCGCATTCTTGTTGGTTTCGAGCATCCGGGACAACTTTCTCTCCGCCGACTTCTACACTGACAACCTGTCGGAAAACGATGTGTACGAGCGGATTTACGATACGGGGGATGGGGTGCTCCTAGACCCCGAGTTTGAGGACAATATACAGGAGCTCCTGGGAGATATAGATGTCCCCGATGAAGACATCGTGGAGGTTGCCCGTCAGATCATCTCCCCCGAGTACCTGCAAAGCCAGGTAGAGGACGCCGTCACGGACATCATTGACTATTTGAATAAGGAGACAGACACACCGGAAGTTTACCTCGAGCTGGGTCCCCCACTGGAAAGGGTCAAGCCCGCCCTCTTTGGTTATATCGACGGGCGTATCGACGAGCTCGAGGACGTGCCGGTGACCACCATAGAGGAGCTTCAGCAGGAGTTGGAAAGGCTATTCCGTACCCTGGAAAAGGGAGAGATACCAACCACGCTGCCCTCCGTCGAGGACCCCGCGTCCCTGGTTTCCGCATATGTAGACGAGCGCATCGCCGAGCTGGTGGAAGTACCGGTAACTACGGAGCAAGAGTTCAAGGATGAGCTGGAAAGGGTCTACCGCGAGCTCACCGCGGGTAATATACCCACCCGAATACCCTCCATCGACCCTATACCCCCCTCCTTAAGGAGCTCCACATACGACCTGGTGCTCATGGCTATTCAGAACGACCCGTCAATCCCGGAGGAGGTAAAAGCGGGACTCGAGAGGCAGGATGAAGCGATCAAGACCCAGCTCCTCGCCGGGAATACCAAGGGCGCCCTGGAGACGGCTTCTCGGGAGCTGACGGGGCCCGCCGTTGAGGAGTTCGTCGACGACGCCTACGACCGTGCCTTCAGATCCCTCCAGGAAGACAAAACCTTCCCCCAGGCGGCCCTGGAGGGGCTCGATGAGCACAGGGACGCCATCAAGGAGGACCTTGGAGCGGGGAGAATAAGGGATGCCCTGAAGCTGGGCGCACGAGGTCTGGCCGCGCCCCTCATAGACGAGGCCTTAGCCGAGCTGAGGGAAGACCTGGTCGACGGGGACCGCTTGGACCTGGTGGCCAAAGCCGCCGAGCAAGACAAGAAGACCAAGGCGGAGTTTCTCGACGACTATGACATAATCCGGGACATAATCGACCGTGGCGAGGTCGGGTACTGGCTGGCCATCCTGATAATAGTGTTGGCCCTCCTCTTCATGGCCTTCGTCCATATTCCCCACCTGAGTTCCAGCCTCCGGTGGCCCGGCTTGACCCTGCTGCTGTCTGGCCTTGTCTTCCTGATACTGGGCCTGGTTACCAGGTCAGCCTTGTTCCAGAACCCCCTGAACAGGGCGGACGTTGACCCCATACCTCCCACCATGGTGGACATCATCAACGAC
Organism: Dehalococcoidia bacterium; assembly: GCA_965247295.1. Classification (GTDB taxonomy): domain Bacteria; phylum Chloroflexota; class Dehalococcoidia; order Lucifugimonadales; family JAGWBF01; genus CBDFGQ01. The sequence continues at coordinate 109,709 of CBDFGQ010000006.1, read as the reverse complement.
GTGGCCTCCTCCATGGCCGCCGACGTAGGCTCCGGCTTCATTACCTTCTCCGTTATCATTATGGTAATCGGGGTGGCCCTGCTGGTGGGCTCATTCTTTATACGGCTGCTTCACATTCCCTTCATAAGCCGCTAGAAGAAATAGCCCCGGCGCGTTCTCGGCCTTGTCCCCAACGGGGTTTCCCGCGCCCACTCGCCCCAACCTGGTTATGGGCCCATCGTACTAGGCAGGCCGAGCGCAATCCAACGCACACTAGAGAACCCCCGTCCTTGACATGTAGGCCCCCCCGTGATAGATACACAGTTGAGCTGCACGCGTAGCTATATCGTGGCCCTGGAGACCGGATCGGGAGCGTGCACCAAAGCAAAGCAGGGCCGTCAACGGAGGATGGCGATGTACCCGAGGCTTACTGAAGGCCAACGGGCTCTGTTGGAGGCCGTCAAAGACCTGACCACCGAGCGCCTGGCCCCCAGAGCCGCCAGGTACGACGAGGAGGCCTCGTACCCGACGGAGAACTGGAGGGACCTGTGGGAGGGCGGTCTGCTGGCGATGACGGTGCCGAGGGAGTTCGGAGGCATGGGACTGGAGGGCCTTCCCTATGTCATGGTGCTGGAGGAGATAGCCAAAGGCTGCGCCAACACCGCCATGACCCTGCACATGCACTCCACGGTCCAGCTTTTTGTGGCTGCGCTGGCTTCAGACGAACAGAAGGCCACCTACTATCGGGAAGTCGTCGAGGGGGGTAGGCTCTTCGGAAGTTGGGCCAGTGAGGCCGCCGTCAGCCTGACGCGTAACTTCATGGTGGAGACATCTCTGGAGCCCGTGGACGGCGGTTACATCCTCAACGGGGTGAAGCACTTCTGTACCATGGCGGAGGCGGCCTCCTACTATATGGTGTGGTCCTCCCTCAATGGCTCCGAGGACATGAGCACCGCCCTGGTGCAGGTTCTAGTGCCCGCCGACAGCCCTGGCATGCGCGTGACCGGCGACTGGAACACCCTGGGAATGCGGGCAACGGTAAGCCCCAGCGTGGAGTTCGCGGACTGCTTTGTAGGTTACGACCAGATCCTGGGACAGCCTGGCGATGCCCTCAAGGTTGGAGTGCTGGAGGGATTTGGCCTGGGGTACGCCGCGATTTACCTGGGGATCGCCGCCGCCGCCCTTGAATTTACCACCGAATACTGCAAGAACCGTCGCTTCCAGCCCGACCCCTTGCCCATGGCACACGACATCACCATCCAACGCCACATCGCCGAGATGAGCATACACTTGGAGGCGGCGCGCCTTGTCCTCCACCAGTCCGCCAGCCTGTGGGCCCAAGCCGACGTCCCAAGCCGGGGTCTACTGGCGGCGAAGGCCAAGTACCTATGCACTCAGGCGGCCCTGGAGGCAACCTCGAAAGCAATGCAGGTGGTCGGCGGCCGCTCCGTCCACAAGGCCCTGCCCCTGGAGCGGGCCCTTCGGGACATTCGCACCTGCACCCTGATGCCTCCTAGCGTGGACACCATGCTGGTGAACATTGGCAAAGCCCAATTCGGACTAGTGGAGCCGCTCTTCGCCGCTCCGGGTCCGGGCTAGTTCCTCTACCACCAGATCTTGCCCTTCGCCTCCTCCTCCATCTCACCGTAGTCTTTGGTCCAGAGGCCGGTACTCAGGTACTTCCAGCCCCCGTCGGCCAGTAGGCACACGATATTCCCCTTTTCCATACGCTGGGCCATCTTCATGGCACCGTAGATCACGGAGCCCGAGGAGATGCCGGCAAAGATGCCCTCCCTATGCAGCAGCTCGCTGGTCATATGAAAGGAATCGGTGCTGCCGACCATCATTCGTGCGTCCAGAAGAGAGAGGTCCAGGATTGGGGGTATGAAGCCCTCCTCCAGACTGCGCAGGGCCTCTATGTAATCGCCGGGTTCGGGGGCCACGGCGATAACCTTTACATCGGGATTGTGGGCCTTGAGCCTGCGGCCCACCCCCATGAGGGTGCCTCCGGTGCCCAGGCCCGCCACGAACATATCCACGTCCGGGAGTTCCTCGATTATCTCACGGCCGGTGGTCTCATAGTGGGCCCGCGGATTGGCGCTGTTGCCGTACTGATAGGGCATGAAGTAGTTGCCGTCCCCCGACTGCATCAGCTCCTGGGCCACGACGATTGACCCGTTGGTGCCCTTGGAACCGTCTGAGTAGACGATCTCAGCGCCGTAGGCCCATAGTAGCTGGGAGCGCTCGGCGCTGACATTTTCCGGCATGACTACCTTGACGCGATACCCCTTGAGCCCTCCCACGAAGGCAAGGGAGATCCCCGTATTGCCGCTGGTAGGCTCCAGGATCGTCTTGCCGGGGGTTAGCTTACCCTCCCGCTCCGCCTCTTCTATCATGTATTTGGCGATGCGGTCCTTGAGACTGCCCGTGGGGTTCTGCCCTTCTAGCTTGGCAAAGACATGGACCCCCTTCTTCAGGTCCATGTTTTGCAGCTCCACCAGCGGGGTATTACCTATGGTATCCAGAATCGCCTTTGGCATGCCGCGGCCCTATCTAGTGTCCATCCTGAGGAACGGCCCCGCAGAAGAGTTCGTAATCTATCAGCTCTGTCACGGTTGGGTTCTCTCCACACAGCGGGCACTGGGGATTCTTGGGTATCCTTACCTGTCGAAAGTCCATGCTCAAGGCGTCTATTAGAAGGAGCCTGGATGTGAGGCTTTCGCCGATGCCCAGCACCAGCTTCAGCGCCTCCACGGCTTGTATACTGCCTACCAGTCCCGTCAGTGCGCCCAGGACCCCCGCCTCGGCGCAGTTGGGCACCATACCGGGAGGAGGGGGAGAGGGGAATAAACACCTGTAGCAGCCCTGGCCGGGAACATACACGGTGGCCTGACCGTCGAAGATCAGGATGCTGCCGTCCACCAGGGGCTTGCCCGCGAGATAGCAGGCATCGTTTATCAGGTAACGGGAGGGAAAGTTGTCGGCGCCGCTTACCACCAGATCGTACTGCGGTATTATTTCCATGGCATTTTCCGAGGTCAGCCACATCTCATGGAGCACCACGTTGGTACCTGGGTTGTACGCCTTGATTGTCTCCAAGGCGGAAGTTACCTTTGGGCGCCCCACGTCGGCGGTCTGGTGTAGGATCTGCCGCTGGAGGTTGGAGACGTCCACCACGTCGAAGTCCACGACCCCAATGGTCCCCACGCCGGCCAGGGCCAGGTACACGGCAGCCGGAGACCCCAGTCCGCCGGCGCCAACGATCAGGATCTTAGACTGGAGCAGCTTGCGTTGCCCGCCGCTGCCAACCTGGGGCATGATGATGTGTCTGCTGTATCTGTTGACCTGTTCCGGCGTAAGGGTCAAAACCTGAGTCATGTGGCTGTCTTCTCCTTTCGCCCCACAAAATAGCCTGCACCCTCATAGACATCCTTGGGATGGGCGCAGGCCTCAGTCTTTACCGAAAGATTACCCGCCCCCTATTTCGGGGAACAGGTACAGTTGAACCGCGTTCCGGCTACGCGTATTGTCCTCATATCGCTTCGTAAAGTACCGTCCGGACCGCCCCCTGTCGAGCTCGCAGGCCGGGCCTCTCTACCGTTCCTCCCGCTGAAAGCCACTATGTACGCCAGACTAGATCTGATACATTCCCCTACCGGCCAGGTGGTTCTGTCGGTAGGCAAGATCAGCCACCGAGGTGGCGCTGAGCAGGTCCTGCATGGCCTCGTCCACAGACTTCCATATGTCCCGCTGGGCACATGTTTGCGAGAGGGAGCATTCGTCCGGCTCGGCAAGGCAGTCCAATACGGGAATGTTGCCCTCTAGGGTCTCCAGGATCATGCCCAGATTTATCTCAGTGGGGTCCTTCGCCAGCACATGGCCACCCATTGGCCCGCGGCGACTCCGGATAAATCCGAACTTATGGAGCTGGGTTAGTAGCTGGTCTAGATAGGCCTCGGGGATACTCTGCCGCGCGGCGATCTCTGCCGTATGCACCGGCCTGTCTCCGTAGCGTGACGCCAGGTCGACCAAGGCACGGACCCCGTAATCCACTTTCATCGGCACCCTCATGACGCCAACCTCCGCCGCACGGGTTGTGTCTGGATTATAGCACCGGACCCAGGCGATTTCAACATTGCCAATTGACTGGGTGGACTATCGCCTTCGCCGCACCAGGCACGTCCCCATGCCTCTGGCCACCGTCGCCCCCCGGTGGTCCGTCACCTCTACCTCTCCCACCACGATCCGGTTGCCTCGGCTGATCACCCGAGATTCGCCGAGTAGCTCCCCTCCTGTGGCCGGTGAGATGAAGTTCACCTTTATCTCAACGGTGACGCTCGTCTCCTGGGGAGAAAGGAGGGACCTGACCGCCAGGTAGAGGCAATGGTCAGCCAGGGTGACGACTAGCCCTCCCTGAACGACGCCCGCGGTTTGCAGGAACTCCTCCCGCACCGGCATGGCCGCCCTCCCTTTACCCTGACATGACTCCAGCTCCTTGATACCCAGCAGGCGGGCAAATGGCCCGCCGTTTTCGCCAGTTTCCTCCGAGGACATACCGCCTCCCAGTTAGTCGTACTACCGGACCTTCAAGCACCATCCCTACCAACAGAACAGTATAGCCCCCCTGGCGGGTTAACGGAACGGATCCGCGCCTTGGCTCCAGGTCCGGGAACATCTACCAAGGCACTCCCCGATTTCCATTCCGCCCCGATGGATGCTATCATTAGGTCAGCCCATTGGCCTCTAGTCATACAGAAGGAGAGGACATGGCTGACAGGATAACCCTGCTGCTCAAGCCCAGAGACACACTTGGTAAGAAAGTAAAGGCGCTCAGGCGGTCTGGCGTTGTGCCCGTGCATCTGTACGGGTCGGGAATAAGCTCACGGGCGCTTCAGTGCCAGGGCCAGGAGCTGATCAAAGTGTTGGCTCAGGCGGGCGGGAACACCCCCATCTCCATCACCGTGGACGGGGAAGGGGATGATCACCTGGCTTTTGTCCGGGAGGTCCAGTGGGACCCCATACGGGGCGAGCTGCTTCACGTGGACTTCCTTAGAACCGAGCTGACTCAGCGGGTATCGGCAGAGGTCCCCATCGTATTGACCGGCGCATCCACGGCAGCCATGGAGGCCTCACGTTCCGTGGTGCAACAGCTCCGGACGCTAACGGTGGAAGCCTTACCCCTTGAGATGCCCCAGGACTGCACGGCTGACGCATCCACTCTTACGGAGCTGGACAGCGTTATACGCGCTGGCGACATCCCCTTACCCCCTACAGTGACCCTGCTCACCGACCCCGATGCTCTGGTAGCACGCATAGAAGTGGCAAAGGTGGTGCCGGAGGAGGAGGTCTCAGCTGCTGAAGCCGAACCCGGGGACGCAGCGGGACAGGAGCCGCAGGAATAGAAGAGCTAGGCTTCTCCCATATCTATAGCCCTCTTGGATGCCGAGGGCTACGGATAGGTATAGAAAGGTGAAGCTCTGATGTACCTGGTCTATCTGGGGGAGTCTGGCAGCACGGGTACCAGCTTTAACGATCCCAACCAGCCCCATCACGTGTATGGGGGCCTGATGATCCACGAGGACCAGTGGAACGAGACAAATGCGGAGTTCTCCCAGCTATGCCAACGGTACTTCGAACACGGCCTGGGAGAGGCCGGGGCACCAAAGGAACTCCGTGCCACTGAGATGGTCCACGGCAAGGGCTGCTTCTCTTCTTGGGCGAAGGATCGGCGCCTTCAGCTCATAGATGAGCTACTGGGCATAGTGACACGGCGATCGACTCCCATGATCGTCACCTACGTTGACAAGCAGGAGTTCCTGTCTGCAAGGCAGGACGAGTCGGACGGCCCTCACCGGTGGAGAGGCCCCTGGGAGCCCGCATTCTCTCGGTTCGTATTTTCCCTGGACCTGTTAATGGATGAGCTGAATATGGAGGCGATGTCACCGGAGGATCTCGCCAGAGGGGCGCCTGTCAAAGTAAGGGAGCGAGCGGTTATCATCGCGGATGAAGCTAATTGCACCGATCCCCATTTCATGCAGGAATTCCTCAAGACAGAGATTGACATCCCCACGGGAGCTGTGCTGGAGAGCATCCATTTCGCGCGCGCTGAGGAGTCCCACTTCGCGCAGCTTGCCGACATTTGTACCTACTTCGTTAGGCGCCATCTACAACAGCCCTCACGCCCAAACCCACAGTACAGCGCCCTGGAGACCTCCCGAGTCATACAGGTGATCTACCCGGTACGGGTGTGAAGGGCTGTCCTAGCTGGGCAGCCGGGAGCCGACGAACTCCCGATGGCCACGAAGGAACTCCTGGACCGAGACTGGCTTCCCACCCTCCATCTGAAGCGCCTTCAATCCCAACACCCCCCGTCCAGTCAGCACGCCTACGGGCATTCCCGGCTCCTTCAGTGGCACCACAAGACCCTCTTCTCCCGTCATGACGACGACATTCGGTGCAGCTCCCGGCTTCTTCTCGATCCCGCCGGCCAGCGGCTCATGGGCCAGAGGTGCCGCCGCAAGTATCTTCAGCAATCTGCCTCTCCAATGAGTAAAGAGTCCGGGCCAGGGGGTGTAGGCCCGTAGCCGGCGCTCCAGCTCTTCGGCTGAAAGTGCCCAGGGTACCTCACCATCCTTCTTTTCTAGCTTGCTCGTTACGCTGGCATTACCGTGGTCCTGGGGCAAGGGCGTTACCCGACCATCCAGCCAGAGGGGAAGTTGCTCTTTGACAATCTCTCCCCCCACCTCAAACAGCAGGGGCGTCAGGCTCTCCGTCGTGTCTGTTCCCGACCGTATCGGGACGGACCTGCTGGCCAGGATGGAGCCGGTGTCCATTCCCTCGTCTATGAGCATAAGGGTCGTGCCTGTGCAGGTCTCTCCATCCAGTATGGCCGTGGCCACCGGCGAAGGGCCCCTGTACCTGGGCAACAAGGAGGGATGCACGTTGACACAACCGTGGCGCGGTATGTTCAGCACCTCAGGGGGAAGGATCCGGCCATAGGCAGCCACCACCACCACGTCGGGCTCCAGGGCGGCCAGCTCCCCCTGTACCTCAGTATTTCGTAGGGACGGTGGCTGCACTACCCGGATACCGCGCTCCAGGGCGAACTCCTTTACGGGGGCTGGCCTATAGATACGGCCACGTCCGCTGGGTCTGTCGGGCTGAGTGTAGACCGCCACAACCCGGGCCTCCAGGGACAGGAGGGCCTCCAGTACGGGGATTGCGTAGTCGGGAGTTCCCATGAAGACGGCACGCATTCTATTTAGACCGCATTTCGATATAGGCCGTGGTCGCGGGTCTGCGATTGGGAATGGTGGAGGACGCCCGTATTATAGCATAGTGATGCGGGCGGGCTCGGGGCCTCGACGATATCCGTCGAATGGCAACATCCGTGCTAGTGAACGTCTAAAATTTGTTTAAGCGTTTTACTAGAATCGCTGCGAATTTACTCCTCCACGAAAAATTGCGGAAATCCCCCTTGACATACCGTCCATTGCCCCTGATATCCTTCTGCCAGTTGCTAAGCTTTCATTGGGGTCTGGCTGAAGGGACGCCTCCGTGACCACGGCGTTGCTGCTTCTCGGGCTTCTCGGATCATAACCCATCCCAGGGACCTGCTGGACTAGACTCGCAATTCACCCGGAGTTTTCCTATGGCGCATGAGGCTGGGGGACAGGCCAAAGACGTTTGGAGGGCCATTCTTGGAGACCTCCAGCTTCAAATACCCCGTCCTGTTTACGACACCTGGCTAAGGGACACCAACGGAATTTCCTTGACAGAGAGCCTGCTCGCAGTGGCGGTCCCGACGCCTTTCGCCATAGAGTGGCTGGAACGACGTATGTACCAGAAAATCCAGAGGACGGTTCACAGGGTTGCCGGCCGTCCTCTGGACATCCAGTTCCGAATAGAGACTCCCGCTGCCGATCCATGGGACGCCGGTTCGGGGGCTCCGGAGGGGCAGCGGCCCCCCAGGCCTTCGTACCTATCTCCTCTTCAGCGGCCAAACGAAAAATACACCTTCAGGAACTTCATAGACGGGCCTTCCAACCTATTGTGCTCTGGCGCCGCCAGCGCCGTAGCGGAGGCCCCGGGCCAGTGCTACAATCCCCTGTTCATACATTCGGGGGTTGGCCTGGGCAAGACCCACCTACTGCACGCTATCGCCCACGAATGCTATTCCCGTGAGCTGAACTTCATCTACGTCACCGGCGAGCAGTTTACCAATGAGTTCATCGGCGCCATAAGAGGCAAGACCACCGATGACTTCAGGGCTAGATATAGAAGGGCAGAGGTATTTCTCATAGACGATATCCAGTTCATCTGTGGCAAGGAACAGACTCAGGAAAGCTTCTTCCATACCTTCAACGAGCTCCATAGCTCCAACCGACAGGTTGTCCTGACCTCCGACCGGCCCCCCAGAGCCTTACCCCTGCTGGAGGACCGCCTGCGCTCCCGGTTTGAGTGGGGACTCATTGCCGATATACAACCACCGGACCTGGGCACGAGAATAGCCATCCTCCGCATCAAGGCACAGCAAATGGGTATCGCCTTGGAAGAGAACGTGATCGAGTTCGTTGCCAGGCGGGTGAAGAGTAACGTGCGCCAACTGGAAGGAACCCTCAACGGTATCGCCGCACTGTCACGTCTCCGGCACGAGCCTGTCACGATGGAGCTTGCCGGAGACGCGGCTGCGGACTATATCACGGACCCATCTGCCCCACCTTTCGATGCGGAGCGGGTGGCTGACGAGGTGTGTGGCCGCTTTCGCGTAACCAGAGCGGACTTGGCCGGACCCAGCCGCAAAAGGGGGGTCGTTCAAGCCCGGCACGTGGCGATGTACCTGCTGCACATTGACGTAGGCATGCGGGACACCGATATCGGCCGGCTCCTGGGAGACCGCGACCACTCCACCGTCAAGAGCGCCGTCAACAAAGTCAACTTACAGATCAGGGTAGATCCCAAGCTCCAGCAGCATGTCCTCGCCATCAAGGAAGCCATCTTCGACTAACACCAGCCCCCTCGCCCTCTATTGACATTCCAGACCGCACATAATCCCCCATGCAATGTGGGTATGTAAGTAGCAGATGTTGATAACCCCTGGACTTTTCCTCACACACCTAGACCCAGTCAGCCGACACCCACCTCCACCTCACCACTACATCTCCACACCACCCTCCACCTCTCCACGCTAGAAAATGCTACAATGGGCGTTAATCCACAGAAATAGCACGCGCAATAATACGTCTCTATCACCACTATCACCCTCACTACTATGACTATTATATTATGCAACAAATATACGTATGATTGATCTGGTCAAAATAAGAGTACAGGGTGGGAATGGTGGTAACGGGTGTATAAGCTTCCGGAGAGAGAAGTTCGTGTCTAAGGGTGGTCCTGATGGGGGGGATGGAGGGGCTGGCGGCAACATATTCATAATCGGCGACCCGTCCTTGAATACGCTGCTGCACCTGCGCTATCACAGTACGTGGATGGGTAGGCGAGGGGCCCACGGTGGCGGCAAACTAAAACGGGGTGCTAACGGTACAGATGTCACGATCCCCGTCGCCATCGGCACGCTGGTCTGGCGGCTGGGGGATGACGGCGATCGTGACATGGTGGCTGATGTGACGTCCACGGAGCGGGTCCTTGTGGCTCGGGGTGGTGTGGGTGGCTCCGGCAACGCGCACTTCGTGTCAGCGATCCAGCGGGAGCCTGTGCTGGCGGAAACGGGGGAGTCAGGTGAGAGGGGCGAGCTGCTGCTCGAGCTCAAGCTACTGGCGGATGTAGGCCTCATTGGTCAGCCCAATGCGGGTAAGTCTACCCTGCTCTCGTGCTGCTCGATGGCACGACCAGAGATCGCGGCCTACCCGTTCACAACCACGGACCCGGTGCTAGGGGTGGTGGAACTGAAGTACAACAGCTTTGTGATGATGGAGGTGCCGGGCCTGGTAGAGGGGGCGCACAAGGGAGTGGGACTGGGGCACGAGTTCCTCCGCCATGCAGAGCGTGCCCGGGTGTTGGTGCATCTTCTGGACGGGGTGTCTGAGGATGTAGTCGGAGACTGGCGGCGCATAAATGGAGAGTTGGAGTCCTTTAGCCCTTCCCTCGCAAGGAAGCCCCAGGTCGTGGCGGTAAACAAGCTTGACATCCCGGAGGTGCGGGAACGTATGCCCGGTGTGCGGAGGGACCTGGGCACCACTGGTACCCCGGCGTTCTTCGTATCCGCCGCAACGGGAGAAGGTGTAGACGGGCTTCTGTCGAAGGTGCTCGAAGAGCTGGATACTCTATCCACATCAGAGCCATCCAAGTCCCGTGAGCGGCCGGCCACCGGCAAACCTCGGCCGGAGCAGCCCTTTCGAGTACGCCGTGAAAATGAAGTGTACGTGGTAGATGCCCCGCGAGTGGAACGTCTGATGCCTCTGGCCGATCTGAGAGACTATAGGGCGGTGGTCCAGCTGTGGAAGGAGCTACAGCGGCTCGGGGTGGTGCGGGCCCTGGAGGAGCAGGGAGTACAGCCGGGTGACACCGTGCGTCTGGGCGGTGTGGAGCTGGAGTGGTCCTGAGATGAAGTTAGGCATAATGGGGGGGAGTTTCGACCCCATCCACATGGGGCACCTGCTTATCGCAGAGGAGGCACGGGTTCAGCTTGGAATGGAAGAGGTGGTCTTTATACCGACGGGCCAGCCGTGGATGAGGGAATGCGGGCCCATCTCACCACCGCACCACAGGGTGAACATGGTGCGGCTGGCCCTGGCGTGCAACCCGTTCTTCCGGTTGTCCGATGTGGAGATTGAGAGACCTGGGCCCACCTATACTGTAGATACGCTGGAGGAAATGAAGCGGCAGGGCAGTTCGGAAGAGGATCTGTACTTTATCCTGGGCACGGACTCCCTAAAGGAGTTCCACCGTTGGAAGCAGCCGGCCAGGATCCTGGAACTCTGTACATTAGTAACTGCTCCAAGACAGGGGTGCCAGGAGGTGGACCTCTCCTTTCTGACCTCCATAGACGCCGGGGCATCGCGCAAGGTCGTCCTTCTGAAAGGCCCTGGGGTGGATGTGAGCGGCACCGAGATACGTCGCCGCTTGGGCCGGGGCATATCCGTGCGCTACCAGGTGCCTGAGACAGTGGAGCGCTACATACACCGCTACGGCCTGTACCGGGATGGGGAGGTGGGCCAATGACGCCCGTTGAAAGGCTCCTCCAGCTCGCCCTGGAGCGTGGAGCCCTTAATTACGGAGAGTACACCCTCTCATCGGGACAGAAGAGCCGCTACTACTTCGATGGCCGTCTGCTGAGCCTGAACCCGGAGGGGGCACATCTCATCGCCCAGGCCCTACTTCCCATTCTCAGGGAAGCAGGAGCGCAGGCTGTCGGGGGTCCCACCCTTGGAGCCGACCCCATAGTGGCTGCCGTCGCCCTGACCAGTCACCTGGAGGGTAGCCCTATTCCTGCCTTCATCGTACGCGACGCGGCCAAGTCCCACGGCACGGGGCAACGCGTGGAAGGCCCTCTGGAGCCTGGTAGCCGGGTGGCCATAGTGGACGACGTCTGCACCACCGGGGCCTCGACCTTCCGCGCCATCGAGGCCGCCGAGGCCGGAGGCTGCTCCGTGGCCAAGGTCATCGCCATCCTCGACAGGGTCCAGGGAGGTAGCGATGAACTCCGGCGTCGGGGCTACGACTTCGTGTGCCTTCTCGAAGCCAGCCCAGAGGGTGAGGTGAGGGTGGTCAGCCGTTAGGCGCCGCTCCGGGTGCTACGGCTCGCTGCGGTCCCAGCCGGGGAGGGCCCAGTAGCCCACGTACGGTATCTCAACCACTGTGCTCAGGCCCTGGGCACGCTTCAGCCTTTGTATGTTGTACAGGTGAGTAGTGTGCTCGAAGTACCTGTGGCGGAAGGTGGCTTCCAGGCTCAGGAAGACCTGTGATGAGTCGGCGGGGTCCTGGCGTACACCCCTGGGGTGAACCTGGCCGTACAATTCCCACTGGGAGCTGTTTTCGGTCTTGAGCTCTCTGGTGCGTAGGGAGCTTACCGTCTCCCGAGCAAGGACCGAGTGGCACAGGCCCAAGCCCTCACGCAACTTGCCCAGGATGGCCTGCAGCTGCCAGTACTTGCCATCGTCCAGCCGCCGGTCGTAGGGGGATGCGAAGATGCTTTCCAGGCCCTCTATGTCCGGCGGGCCCTCGGGGAAGAGCTGCGGTCCCCAGCGTAGCAGAAGCCACCGAAAGTCGCCTGCCGCCACGTGGCTGAGGTTCATGCGGACGCTCCATTTGCTCCACTCCCACCTGTCCGACGTGTAGTCCAACTGTGGGTCCGTCAGGCCCTCCACCTCGGAGGTGAACATCTGGTACAGCTGGATCTCGAACTGCGGGAATATAGCGGTCCCAGGAGCGTTGTCGGGTAGCTCCGGGTGGGACAAGGGGCCCTCCTACACGTCCAGTTCCCTGACGCTGCGGGCGTGCGCCTGTATGAAGTCCTTCCTGGGCTTCACTTCGTCGCCCATGAGCCTGACGAAAATATCATCGGCCTCGATGGCGTCCACTACCGTGACCTGGAACATGGTCCGGCGCTCTGGGTCCATGGTGGTGTCCCAAAGCTGGTCCGCGTTCATCTCGCCAAGGCCCTTGTACCTTTGTACCTGAATATTTCGTTTTCCGTCCATGGCGGTGAGGATCTGGCCTTTCTGGGGCTCGGAATAAGCGTACTCGACGCTTTTGCCTGACTGCAAGCGATACAGTGGCGGCTGGGCTATGTATAGGTGCCCGCCGTCGATGAGTGCCGGCATTCGCCGGTAGAAGTAGGTCAGGAGAAGGGTGCGGATATGGGAGCCGTCCACGTCGGCATCGGTCATTATGATTACTGTGTGGTACCTCAACTTGGCGGGGTTGAACTCCTCGCCTTCTCCAGCTCCCAGGGCTGCGATGATGGCTCTGATCTCCTCGTGGGCGAAGATCTTGTCGGGCTGCCGTAGCACCCTCTCCACGTTCAGGATCTTGCCCTTCAATGGGAGGATGGCCTGGTAGCGCCTATCCCGGCCCATCTTCGCGGAGCCGCCGGCCGACTCGCCCTCTACGATGTACACCTCCGAGCGGGCCGGGTCGCGCTCGGAGCAATCGGCCAGCTTTCCCGGCAGTGAGGACCCGTCCAGGGCGTTCTTCCGTATGACCAGCTCCCTGGCCTTCTTGGCGGCCTCTCTGGCCTTCTGCGCGGTGACGCAGTTGTCGACGATGCGCTTGCCTTCGGCGGGGTGCTCCTCGAGGTACTGCGCCAGGGACTCTCCCACCGTCGACTCGACGATGCTCTTTACCTCGGTGTTGCCCAGTTTGGTCTTGGTCTGGCCCTCGAATTGGGGGTCGGTCAGCTTGACGCTGATTACCGCGGTGAGCCCCTCCCGCACGTCCTCTCCCGACAGATTGGTCTGGTCTTCTCGTAAGAAGCTTTGCTTTCGGGCGTAGTCGTTGATAACACGGGTGAGGGCCGACCGGAATCCCGTGAGATGGGTGCCTCCCTCCTCGGTGTGGATGCAGTTGGCGAAGGAGATCACCGACTCGTTGTATCCGGCGTTATACTGGATGGCGGCCTCGACGATGGTGTTGTCTACAATCTTGAGCATGTAGAAAGGCTTGTCCTGAAGCACCTTACGGTGGCGGTTCATGCTCCTCACAAGACTGGCGAGTCCGCCGTCGAAGTAGTAGGAGCGCTCGATGTCTCCCTCCCGCTCTTCGGCGTGCCACTGGCTTGAAAAGCGGACCTCCAGGCCCCGGTTGAGGTAGGCTATCTCCTTGAAGTGCCCCACCAAGGCGTCGAAGTCGTAGTCCAAGCGGGGGAAGATCGCCCCATCGGGGGTGAAGTACATCGTTGTGCCCGTTCCCTCGGGGCAATTTTGGGGCCGGGGGGTCTCTATGACCTCCGATGACGGTATGCCCGCCTTGTACTTCTGGGAGTAGATAAGGCCGTTGCGGCTCACATCAACCCGCATGTCCGACGAAAGGCCGTTGACCACCGAGGCACCCACGCCGTGCAGCCCGCCCGAGACCTTGTAAGCGCCGCCCCCGAACTTGGCTCCGGCGTGGAGGGTGGTCATCACCGTCTCCAGTCCCGACTTGCCAGTGCTGGGGTGGACGTCTACCGGTATACCCCGGCCGTTGTCCACGACTCGGACCGAGCCATCCTCATGAATGGTTATGTCCACAAGGCTACAGTAGCCGGCCATCGCCTCGTCCACGCTGTTGTCCACTACCTCGTAGATCAGGTGGTGGAGGCCCCGCTGGTCGGTGGTACCTATGTACATGCTGGGCCGCAGCCTGACCGCCTCCAGCCCCTCAAGCACCTGAATATCTTTAGCCGTATAATCTAGCGTCATCTTCCCTTCCCGTATCCTCAATCCTGTGTCTCTGCCCATGCGCCAAAAGGAGGGCGCGGGGCTACAGAGACAGATATAATCGCACGTGTATAGTATACCACTACTACCCCTGGTAGGTTACATAAAATGACACGCGTTATTTGGGCAAAATTCAAGTGGCAGCGATTGGCCTCCCTAGGCCACAGGGCGTTGTAAGATGGAGGTGCCGAGCGGTAACCGTCCTAGCTAGTAGGGAATGTGGCGACGGGCTAGTGACGGGTGGCTTGCCCACACAGCGGGAAGGGTGCAAAATAGGGGATAGATATTTTCGGAAAAATAACGCTGAAGAAAGGGGTACCTCATGATTAGGAGACCCTTTGCGGGTGATAAGACGGCTCCCGACTTTCCGGCGGGCCTGGACTGGCTGAACACGGACAGGCCGATCAGCATCCGCGATCTACGGGGAAAGATAGTGATCCTCGACTTCTGGACCTACTGTTGAATCAACTGCATGCACGTCTTTCCGCAGTTGCGGAAGCTGGAGAGCAAATACAGTGGGGAGCTGGCGGTAATCGGGGTCCACTCGGCCAAGTTTCCATCGGAGCGGCTTACCCATAACCTTCGCAAGGCGTTGCTACGCTACGAAATTGAGCACCCCGTGGTAAACGACCGCGACTTTGCCGTCTGGCAGCTGTACGCGGGGCGGGCGTGGCCTACGCTGGTTTTCATCGACCCCCAGGGCACGATCATAGGCAAGCACGAGGGAGAGATTACCTACGAGGAGTTCGACTCCATAATCGGCCAGATGGTAGAGGAGTTCGATGGCGCGGGGCACCTTGACCGCACCCCACTAAGCTACAAGAGGGAGGAGGAGTCAGGGTCACCCCTTTCCTTCCCCGGGAAGGTGGTTGCAGACGAGGCCTCGGACAGGCTCATCATCGCGGACTCCAACCACAACCGCATCCTGGTGTCCACGCTGGGGGGAGAGGTCAGGCAGGTTGTCGGGGCGGGGAAGGCGGGCCTGAAGGACGGAGACTTCAACGAGGCCCTGTTCGACCATCCCCAGGGCATGTGCCTGGATGGCGAAGCGCTTTACGTGGCTGATACCGAGAGTCATGCCGTTCGCAGGGTGGACCTGACTAGTGGTTCAGTGGAGACCGTGGCTGGGACCGGCCGCCAGGCCAGGGGGTTCGGCGGGGGCGATGATGCCCTCTCCGCTGACCTGAGCTCTCCCTGGGACCTCGCGTTGCACGACGGCACCCTGTACATCGCCATGGCCGGCATCCACCAGCTATGGGCGCTGGACCTAAAGAGCCGCAAGGCCCGGCCCTATGCGGGCAACGGGCGTGAGGCCCCGGTGGACGGTCCCCTCCTTGCGGCCTCTCTGAACCAGCCCAGTGGCATAACCACTGACGGGGAGTTTCTCTATTTTGCCGACAGCGAGGCCAGCGCCATCCGGACCGCTAGCCTGAACGGTGATGGCCGAGTTGGCAGCATCGTGGGGTTTGACCTCTTCGTGTTCGGCGACGTGGACGGCACCGGCAAAACCGTCCGATTGCAGCACCCCCTGGGAATCCACTACCACGACGGTGTCCTCTATGTGGCTGACACTTACAACAACAAGATCAAGCGGGCTTTCCCCAAGACCAAAAGCGTCCTCACCCTGTTGGGGACCGGGGAGCCGGGCCACCAGGACGGCGACGCCAGCCAGGCCCAGTTCCACGAACCTTGCGACGTGAGCATCGCGGCCGGCAAGCTGTATATAGCCGACACCAACAACCACGCCATCCGTGTGGCCGACCTAGAGACCCTGCAGGTAAGCACCCTGGAGCTAAAGGGGCTGTAGGGTGCGGAGGGATTCAGCTGTCAGGAGAGATACCCCTTATCGTCAGGTAATACTGTATAACCCCTGAAGGCAAAGCTGAGGCCCATATCGGTGAGGTCTTATAGCCCGAACCTCTTTGCGGCTGCGGCGAGCCCCTCCAGCGCCCCCTCCAGGACCCGGTCCTCGACGCAGTAGGAGATGCGGAAGTGCCCCGGACAGCCGAACCCCCGGCCCGGCACGGTGAGCACGTTCCATCGCTGGAGCTCCTCCACGAACGGCATCTCGTCCTCCTGGGGCGACCTGGGGAACATGTAAAATGCCCCCTGGGGCTTGAACACCGAGTAGCCCATCGCCGTCAGCTGGCCGTAGAGGAAGTCCCGCTTGCGCTGGTAGTCCCCCACATCCACGCTGACGCCCTGTAGTGCCCGGATGGCGTGCTGCATCAGCGCGGGTGCGTTGACGAACCCCAGGATCCGGTTGCAGAAGGTGAGCCCCTCCACCAGCTCCTGCCTGTGGGCATAGGCGGGGTTCACGGCGATATGCCCGATGCGCTCACCGGGGAGGGCCAGGTCCTTTGCGTGGGAGTGCACCACGATGGAGGCCTCGTAGTGCGGATATACGTGAGGATATGTGAGGCCGTCGTAGATAATGCGGCGGTAGGGCTCGTCGCTTACCAGGAATATCTCCGTCCCGTACTGAGCCGACTTCCGGGTCAGCAGGTCCCCCAGCTCCTTGACCCAGCCGGCGCCGTAGACCGCCCCCGAGGGATTGTTGGGAGAGTTGATGATGACGGCCCTGGTGCGAGGGGTTATCAGCCCTTCCAGGGCCGTCAGGTCGGGCTGGAAGCTACCGTCGCTGGGGGCGATCACCGGTACCCCACCGTGATTGTCGGTGTAGTAGCCGTACTCCACGAAGTAGGGGGCGAAGAACACCACCTCCTCGCCGGGATCCAGGATGGCCTTTAGGACCACGTTCAGGGCTGCGGCGGCGCCACATGTCATGACTATATCGTCCATGCTGAAGGGGATGCCTGTCTCCTCGCGGAGTCCCTCCGCAACGGCCTGCCTGGTCTCCGGGTAGCCGGCGTTGGGCATGTATCGGTGCATCCCCTTCACTGGCTCCTCCACCAGCCTCCGCAGCTCCCGGTGGAACTCCGGAGGGGGCTCCACCACCGGGTTGCCCAGGGAAAGGTCGAACACCCTGTCCTCACCGTACTGGCGCCTCAGGTCGATTCCCGCCTCGAACATGTGGCGGATCCATCCCCCCTCTTCTACGAAGAGCTTCACCTTCCGCGATACGGTCATGTTCCCTCACTCCAGGTTGGTACGCTTGACACACACCTGCCAGGGGAATATACCCTGGGCGCCGGGGGATGTCCAGCGGCGTTTTTCCTTTAACACACCATGTGTGAAAAGGGTGCGACGCTCCTGTAACGCGCTGACCGCGCTGAGGGCGATAGAGCGGGGTACGTGGGGAAGTGGCGCCGTTGACAGCCGTGTGCCGCCTGGGTATATTAACGAACAGCGCCGGAAGATTGGGGCAACGTAGCTCAGGGGTAGAGCGGGCGCTTCATAAGCGCTAGGTCGTAGGTTCGAAACCTACCGTTGCCACCAGGCAACATCTTGCATAGAGGCCGTGGGCGTTCCCCCACGGCCTCTATTATCAAGTTCCCAGGTGACTCGGGTCCGCCCCGCCCGGCTAGAGGGGAGCTGACGGGTCGGCGACTATATCCTTATCCTGCCCCCAGGTATGACCTGGATTCCAACGTCGGGGACCACGTCGAATACAACGGTGTTGCCGGTCCGCCGCTCGATGTTGCCTGACTTCAGCACTTGAATCGACTTGACCGTCTTGCTGCCCCACGCCTCCTCTCCCAGGCTGAGGTGGACGTTACACAGGGTGTGCAGCCGGGTCAATGTAGCCCGGTTGAAGGCATAGGATCGAGCCACCACAATAATCGTTTTTCCAGCCCTGGACAGGCCTTCGCAAGACGAAAAGAAACTGACGACTTGATTCCCCTCGAGGTTGCGGGCAATGTTAGTTATGGAGTCCACGATTACGATGTCAGACTGGCTGGAGAGCTGCTCGACCTCTTGGAGCAAGGAGCCCATTAACTGGCTGAGGTCATCGTCAGCCTTGGGGTCCCCCATGGGACGGATGTGGAAGCTGCCGGCCTGCACGTACCTGGACACGTCCTTGCCAATGGACCCCATGCCGGCGGTAAGGTCAGCCTCGGTCTTTTCAGAGGTGATGTAAGCCACCCGGCGCCTATCTTGCAGGGACTGATACGCTATATGCTGGCAAAGGATACTCTTGCCCGAAGTCGGCGAGCCTTCAAGCAGGGCCAATGTGCCTGGGGGTATCCCTCCACGCAATACCTCGTCGAGCTGAGCAATCCCCGTTTGAAGCGCCGTGGTCTGGCCGGGCGCCTTGGGCTCCTCATGGAACGCACTTAGGTCCGCACCACCTGGTCCGGGAGCTACGGCTGTTGCGTCGCGGAGGGCTATCTTCACGGCCGTTTCAAGCGTCTTGGGGGCCAGGGGCGCGATAAGGTAGTTGGAGGCGCCCGCCTTTAGCGCCGCCGATTCGCCCCTTTGAGAATCGCTCACGATGATGACCTGTATGGACGCGGTGGCAGGATCCTGCTTCAGAGTTCCCAGTACCTCGAAGCCATCGGTACCTGGCATGTCCGCTTTAACGATTACCAGGCTGGGGCGCTGGCTGTGGGCCATCTTGATGGCCGCCGCGCCACCGGTTGCTTGTATAACATCGTGTCCGACGCTACCAAGGATGTCCGCCAGCCAGCGCGTGGAGCTCTTGAGGCGGTCTGCCACCAGTATCTTTGCCACCGTGGCCTTCCTTATTTGGGGACTGGGTTCACTCCGCGGGTCCCCAACTTTGGATTAGGACGCCTCGACAACCTTACCACCGTTGACGCCGTAATCCACCGGGTAAGCGGACCGACGCGAACGCTAGGCGTCCCGTTTAGTATGAAGTGTAACGTCCCGAACCGGCGGACGTCAATGCTGGCAGAGGCGGATCGGCGCCTCTACGCGCCCTCGACGGCCCTCGACGGCCCTCGCAGCGCGTGCTATCATGGGGCCTCACCGAGCGCGTTAAGGGGGCGGCCATCAAGGTTGGATTCAGCGCCAACGTCACCAGCGAGTCGGTGGACGTGGCGATCCTGGCCCGGCGGGGCGAGGAGTTGGGCTACGACTCCTTCTGGATTGGAGAACACCCCATCATCCCGGTAAACGCCACCTCTGCGTACCCCGGGACCCCAGATGGTTCTATCCCACGGTTCATGCCCCACATGGTGGACCCCTTCGTTAGCCTAGCCAGGGCATCCGGCGTCACCCAGAGGCTCAAGCTTGGTACGGCCGTATGCCTCATACCCGAGCATAACCCCCTTCTTCTGGCCAAAGAGGTTGCCACTCTGGATTACCTCTCCGGCGGCAGGTTCATGTTCGGTATCGGAGCGGGCTGGCTGAAGGAGGAGACGGAGATCATGGGCGGCAGCTTCCCGCATCGCTGGGGCCAGACCAGGGAGGCCATCCTGGCTATGAAGGAGCTGTGGACCAAGGAGGAAGCTGAATTTCATGGGACGTTCTATGACTTCCCGCTCGTTCGGTCCTTTCCAAAGCCCTCTCAGGAGCCCCATCCACCCATTCTCCTTGGGGGGTCTGCGCGCAACGTTTTCAAACGGATAGCGAGCTGGGGCGACGGATGGATCCCGACGCGAGCGTTGCCGGAGCAGGTGAAGGTGGGGAGGGCCACCCTCGACGAGCTGGCCGTTGCGGCGGGGCGCGACCCGCGTAGCATAGACATTAGCGTCTCCGGCGCATCTGCCGATCCCGGGCTGATGAGGAGCCATGAAGAGGCCGGTGCCGATCGGGTGATTGTCAGGCTCTCGACCTCGGTGGGCGAGGCGGCCCTATCGGAGCTGGAGAGTGGTGCTGCCCAGCTTCGGCCCTGGTTGCTCACCTGAGGGAGCGCGTGGATCCGTTTGGGGCGACCGGCCTGCGGAGGGATCGGATAGGGTAACGGAGCCTGCCCTCAATGAGCGGCACTGGGGGTGAGGTGGAGGGAGGTTCCAACCCCTAGGGGCCGAATTACCCTTCCCGCACCTCCACGGGGTTGGGGAACACCATGTTGTTGCCGTAACCCATGCCGTCCCACTTGTTGGGGAACTCCATGGGTTGAATCTCGCCGGCGTCATTGGTAGCGCGAGACATTAGAACGTAGTCACCCGGGGCCGGGATCTGCCAGGTGTACTCCCACCGGTACCATGAGTAGTCGGTCTTGGGAGCCAGCCTGGCCTCACTCCAGGCGTTGCCGCCGTCGGTGCTCACCTCGACCCTCACCACATCGCGCTCCCCGGACCACGCCCCTCCCGCGACTAGGTAGGTCCCAGGGCTTAGCACCTGGCCCGGCGTGGGGTCGGTGATAATGGACTTCACCTTCATTTCCGTAAGATAGGTATAGAAGGTGTCTGCGCCCGGCCCGTTCATGACCATGTACCGTTCTTTTTGATAGAACCCTTGGAATTCCCGGTCCATCACATGGATACCCACCAGCCACTTGACCGAGCACATCCCGTACCAACCCGGCACCACCAGCCGCAGGGGGAAGCCATGAAGGGGCGGCAGGACCTCGCCGTTCATCTCGTATGCCAGCAGGGTGTCGGGATGGAGGGCCTTCTTGATGGGGAGACTCCTTTGATAGGTCACGTCGGGAGGGTCCCCGGCCACCTCATCGGGGCCATGGTCCGCGCCCGTAAACATCACGTCAACGGCGGAAGGCTTCACTCCCGCCATTTCCAGAACCTGCGCCAGGGACACCCCTACCCACTCAGCGTTGCCCATTATTCCGTGGCCTGAGACCTTCTCCATTACCGAGCGGGTCCTCTTGAGCCAGTACTCGGGAACGGGCCCATTTCCGCAGCACTCGAAGGTGACCTGAAACCTCCTTTGGTGCATCTGCCGCAGGTCCTCATAGCTAAGGCTGAGGGGGCGTTCCACCTCCCCGTCCACCGCCAGGCGATAGGTGCCCATATCCAGCTCCGGTGCCCCCTGCCAGTGGTTGCGGACGTAGAACAGCTCATTAGGGGTAATATCGTTCTGCAGGGCCGTGGGAGGGGCGGTGAAGGATCGTCCACCTTCATTCGTAGGTATCAGCTGGGGATATTCAGCCGTCCGGGTACGCGCAACGGTCATGTCAGCCTCCCGATGGTGGTACAGGGTGGCAATTTCAGTCCAGGAACCTCGTATCCGGGTCATCCGTGGGAGAGATAACAAGCATTCTGGCAGGGACCCAGGTATTGTTGACCAGCTTGTGCGGTGCCTCGGGCGGTGCCAGCAGGGTGGTGCCGGACCGGACCGTGCGAACTTCGTCCCCCAATACCATCTGGATGGACCCCTCCATGACCATGATGGCCTGCTCCGTGGAGTGGGTGTGCAACCGCCCTCCGGACCCGGGGTACACGACCAGCTCTCTTATGCACAGCGACCTGGCGCCATCCTGCCTGCTTATTAGCGACCTAACGCTCCGCTTCTCGACGGGTTCAGGCATGGGCCGGTCGCTATGGTCGATTATAGGCATCTTGTCCTCCGCCTGCCGGTGCCCGTAGTGGACTATGCCGGGGTCCGTATCATGAAATTGCAGGGATGGATACTGCCGATAGGTTGATCTAACAAAGGTCGGCGGGTGCCTGGGATCCAATATCGTGCCGGCGTGTGGCCGCTAGCTGACGGCAGAGTCCACCAGCTCGCCCAGCAGACTGCATTCCGTGGGAGTCAGGGCTCTGCTTACCCAATTCAGCACCCAGCGCTTGTCCTCAGCATCCTCGTCTATGAGGAGATGCTTCATGATTTCTGCCTGTTTCTGCTCGTCGATCTGCTCGCGGACCAGGGGCAAGATGAACTCTTCTTCCTCCTCCAGGTGGTCGTCCTGAGTTATGCGGGCCGCTATCACGCGCCCGTAAAGGTGCCGCTGGGTCCGTGCGATTAGGCGAGTCTTTCCTATCTCCTCGTTCATACAGGTCTGGACGTCCTCTAGCCTCTCCTCTATCGTCCGGTGGGCATCCACGCCGTCCCTGGCCGCTGGGCAGTGCATCAGGGGGGCCATCAACTCCTCATCTTCCTTTTCCGCGTGGTATACCAGCATCGATGCCCAGAGGTTGAAGGCACTCCTGAAGGTCTGGAGGCTCTCTCCCATCTCCATGTGGGCCACCATCGTCTCCATTCGCAACGCCTCAGCCCGCAGCGCCTTGTGGATCAGGTGCATGGCATCGATGGGGCTCTCCAGCCTCGTGATCTCCTCGGCCATACCGGGCCTCCTTGTCGCTGAGAACCGCCACTCAGCGTGGCGCCAGCCCCGTTCAAAAGATACGGATTGCGCCGGCGCCTCTACTCATTGTCGTATTTCTTGGTAACGAAGGGGGTCGACCTTCCCCGTCTCCACGCTAAATCGGCAGCGGTCCAGCCCCGCAAGCTCCCGTCCGTAAACGTGAACCTCCACCGTGGGGCGATCGGTGTGATTGTCCATCTGGTGGATCTCATCGACGTCGGGTATGAGCAGGGAGATTTCCCCCGGCCTGATGGTGGCCGTCCGGTCTGTTTCGAGGTGGGCGTACTCCGGGTTGGAACGGTCGTCCAGACGGCGGAAGCGGGTCTCGCTCAAGTCGTTGTCCATCACGCCTATCATCCCCCAGGTATGATGGTCGTGGGGCGCGGCGTGATCGCCCGGGCCCCACACAACGGCGGTCACCAGCAGCCCGCTTTCGCCATGGTACAGCAGGTACGAGCCGTGGTTGGGCCTGCAGCCGGTGCCCGAGGGAAGCCGGTATTCCGGCGCGACGCCATCGGGAACGCTGATGAACCGCTCCAGGTAGGTAGACCCCAGGTCGAATATCTTCCCCTGGTCGGGCTGCTCGAAGAGCAGGGCCTCTATGTCTGCGATCATCGCGTCCAAGCTGTACTTGACCCTTGCCATGGCCCTCCGGTTCCCCGCTAGCTTAAGTGCCGGAACGTTAACCGGGGTGTCCACTCTTGAGTTTCTCGTTCTGATCCTGGGCAGAGCCGTTACGGGTCCAGGCATGGTCCTCGGGCTCCCAGGCGTAACCCGCATCCCTGAGCACCTGGCCGATTGTCTTGGCGCTAACGCAGGGGGCCCCGTTGGAGGACCGGCGGATGGCCCGTTCTAGCGTAGACAGGGACCAGAACGAGGTCCGGTCCATTTCACGCTGGACTTCTTGTAGGATGAGCTCTCTCTGGGCAGGCGTGTAAATGGGATGTCTGCCCGCCCCCGGTAAGGTGTCTAGTGCGTCCATTCCGCGCTCGTGGAAACGGTAAACTATTGCCGCGACACCACTGCTGCTGCGCATTCGGGCCGAGTGGGCGGCATCCGTGAATGACTTCCCCTCGGCCACCGCTAGGAGGGCACGGGCCCTCCTCATGCGTTCCACGCGCTCCACATCCGATGTGGCGACGCGCGTCAACTCCGCCTTTTCATCCTCCGTGATCTCCCGAAGCATCTTTTTTGGGTGTCTTCCCATCTGACCTAGACCCCTCCTCTTTTTTGTGCAATGACCTTGTTGGTAGCTCGTATCAGCGAGATATCTCTATGGCAGTGAACCGCCGCATTTGTAAAACCTGCGGGTAGTTGCCGACTTGCCCACCCATACTGGGTGAGACGAGAAGTGCGTCCAATCGCACAGAGCCTGAAAGACCATATCAATTTTCATGCTCAAGTATTATGGTGTCAAGAGATATTGTTTGATATACAATATTGAAATGCTAATGATCTGAGTTACTGAATATATTCACACCCGGCCGCGACGAACTCCATGGTCGTGGCCTGGATATTGGGCGGGCTGGGGCCAAACTGGACTCCCACGGTGACGTTGAGGGCCCACCGTACCTGAGGCTGGCCCTGAACCTCGAACCGCTCCGCCGGATGATCGCCGCTTAGATGAAGGCCACGAAACTCCGCCAGCGTTGTTGCGCCATCGTATAGGACGACCTCGTGCACCCAGGCGTCTTCGGTCCTGGTCCTGAAGTTCAGCAGAACCGCGCCTACCCGCAGCACGCCGTCGCCAGCCACGGCCGGGGCCGGAACTGGGAAGTGCACCCAGGTGTTCTGGCTCGCCGAGCCCTCGATCCGGGCGAAGGGGCCGATGTGCCGGACAGAGCTCAGTCGGTTTTGGTATTCCCCCTGCATGCTGGTGCCATGGACCCATGAGGTCAAGACCGTATCCGGCATCTCGAACGCTCCTTGAATAAATCTGGCACGATTATAGCCCTGCATGCGCGGATGTCAAGACGGCCTTCAAGTTGACTCCCGGAATTCCAGCCAGTAACATCACAGGCAAGGCGCTGCCCGGCGCCTGCTACGTCGAATCTACCATCCCCGACAAAGGAGGCCCCATGCTTGTTCAGCGTGATCTGGTCGACTACGTTCCCGTTCCCGAGGGCCGTATTCACTACGTGAAAGCGGGCAGCGGGGCCTCGGTGGTGCTTCTGCATCCCATGGGCACCTCTACCTGGGCATGGCACACGGTGATGGACCCACTGGGGAAGCACTTCAGCTGCTACGCCTTCGACATGCTGGGCCATGGCAAGTCGGACAAACCCACAACAGGTTTCTCCATGCCCGACTTTGCCCGCTCTTTAGACCACGCCATGCAGGTGATGAATATCCATAGGGCCCATATCGTGGGCAACTCCGTTGGTGCGGTACTGGCGGTGGAGCTTGCCGCCTCTTACCCCGACAGGGTGGACAAGCTGGTGCTTGTGGGCTGCCCTGTGTGGGACCCGCGCACGGCGGCCCAGCGCATCGCCGAGGGCGCGTCCAACTACGACCGGGACGACATGCCCCGCCCCCGTACGCCGGAGGAGCTGGGCCCTCCAGGTACATTCGCCGATCCGAGGCCCGAGTGGGTGGAGAAGACCAACGAGCTGCGTGCCCAGGCCGGCGTATGGGTGCGCCGGACCACGGAGTGCCTGGCCTGGTACGATGTCGTTTCACGGCTGCCGCTGGTAAAGGCGTCGGCTACCCTGGTCCTCAATGGCGAGCACGACCGCCTTAGAGAGACCGACGAAGTGCTGCTGAACAACCTACCCAATGCCACAAAGCAGGTGTTGCCCGGCGTGGGCCACTTGCCCCAGATCGAGGACCCAGAGGGATTTGTGTCGGCGGTCCTGGACTTCCTGAAGTGATCAAAGCGCCCCTTGTCCATCTCGGACGATCGGCTCTGGAGCTGCTGTTCCCTGCCCAGTGCCTTGGGTGTGACAAATACGGGGCCTTCTTGTGCCCCCGATGCGAGACGTCCCTGTCGCGCCTGCAACCCCCCTACTGCCGAGTCTGCGCCCGACCGGGGACTTCGGGAAGCGAGTGCTGCAGTTGTGCCGCCGCTCCGCCCAGCATAGATGGCATCAGGTCACCCTACATCATGGAGGGGGCCATCCGGAGCGCCGTTCATGCCCTGAAATACCGCAATCTCCGGGCGGCGGCGCCCACTCTGGGGCGGCTGATGGCCGGCTGGGTCGAGTCAAATCCTATCTCAGGCCAGGCGCTGGTCCCCGTTCCCCTCCACCGGCGAAGGCTGCGTGAGCGTGGCTACAACCAGTCCGAGCTACTGGCCAGGGAGGTTGCAAAAGAGAGGGCCCTGCCGGTGCTAGACGGGATATTAGTCCGGACGCGGGACACCCCTCCACAGGTTTCCCTGTCCTACGATGATCGAGTCAAGAACGTGGAGGGGAGCTTTGAGTGTAGGGCCGACGTCTCGGGCCGGAGCCTGATACTGGTGGACGACGTGGTGACCACCGGCAGCACGCTGTTTGCCTGCGCCGCGGCCCTCAAGGCCGGGGGTGCCGTGGCGGTCTGGGGCCTGGCCCTGGCACGCGAGGGACCTGGGCTATAGTATGGCTACCATTGTGCACCAATCCCGGAGTCGAGAGCTACGAGTCCTCCATGGATAGGCGGGTGGGATTCACCAAAATGGGGTGCATGGGCAATCCTGCCGTCGGGCTAGCTGCTGAAGAACTCGCCGAAGAGCTGGGAATTCTGTTTTCGTATCAGTTTCGCCAGGGACCGAAACACGCCTGCGGCACCCTGGGGGTGGGTGGTTATAAACTTGAGGAACTCTTCGCGCTCCAGCGTAAGAATGGCGGTCCTGCCTAGGGACATGGCGCTGGCCGACCGCACATCGCCATCCATCAGGGCCAGCTCACCGAAGTAGTCTCCCGGCTTGAGCATCGCCAGCGGCGCCTCTTCCCCTCCCTCGGAAGGCATGAATATCTTTACCGACCCGGCGGCAATGATCTGGAGGGTGTTCCCGGTCTCGTCCTTTCGGAATATGACCCTGCCCGGTTCGTAGGTCCGGAGCCCCATGCGAGACGCCACTGCCGCCAACTCCGGGGGGCCCAAAAACTCGAAAAGGGGGACCTTCTTGAGGAGCGCGAGAACGGCTGCGGCTCCTCCCGAGGCCTGCCCTCCCGGTGTCGTCATGCCATTTTACCCCCGTGAAACGTGCTACACGCACCAATTTTATCTAGGCACCCATTACCAGTCAAGGCAGGCAGGGTGCCCCATAGCACTGATGTCCTATTGTTTTCGAGGGCCTCCTAATGCCCAGGCGGTCCGCAGTCCGGGTTCAGGCGAGAGCCGCCTCCAGGTCAAAGGATTCGGCTGCCAGGTCCACGATATAGTTGCCGATGGGCAGGGACGAAGTGGCCCCCGGAGAGGGTGCGTTCAGCACGTGTATGGCGCGCGCGCTGGTCTGGATGCTGAAGTCGTCCAGCAACCTTCCCTGGCTGTCCACCGCCTGTGCCCGCACCCCCGCCCCACCCGGGGCCAAGTCCTCGTCCACGATCCCGGGTACGAGCCGCTGAAGGTCGCGGAGAAATACTCCCTTGCTCGCTGAGCGGCGGAGCTCCATGAGTCCCGTCTTCCAGGTACTCAAGGCCATGCGCCAGAAGCCCTGGTAGCTCAGGGTGCTTATCATGTCCCCCAAATTGACGTCGGATTTGGTGTAGCCCTCCCGGGCAAAGGCAAGCACCGCGTTGGGGCCCGCGTCCACCTCCCCATGAATTGTCCTGGTAAAGTGGACCCCCAGAAAGGGGAACCGGGGGTCCGGTACGGGGTAGATCAGACCCCGTACCAGGTGCCGGCTTCCGGGGTCCAGGGTATAATACTCGCCCCTGAAGGGCACGATCCGCACATTCGGCTCCAATCCCGCCATCTGCGCAACCCTATCGGCGTGTAGGCCGGCGCAGTTTATGATATATTTCGCCGCCAGCTCGCCCTGCGTGGTCTCCACCACCGTAGTGTTACCCACGATGCTGACGGCCACCACCTCCGCGCCGGTGGTTATCTGCCCTCCCCCAGCTCGAATGTCATCCGCGTAGGCCATGGACACGGCCCTGAAGTCCACTATTCCTGTCGCGGGGGCGTAGATCGCCTCTAGGCCGCTGGCATGGGGCTCGATCTCCTTCAGCCTCTCGGGTCCTATCATCTCGAGCCCTTGCACCCCGTTGGATGTCCCCCTGTCGTAAAGGTCCTTCAGGCGACCGAGCTCCGACTCGTCGGTGGCCACGATCACCTTGCCGCACGGTTGGTAATCGATGCCCTTCTCCCGGCAATACTGGACGAGGGACTCCACGCCGGCCACGCAGAACCGGGCCTTCTGGGACCCGGGCCGGTAGTAGATGCCCGAGTGGATCACTCCGCTGTTGTGCCCCGTCTGGTGGAAGGCCAGCTCCTGTTCCTTTTCAATCACGGCGACCCGGCACCTGGGGTAACGGCGCGTTAGCTGCAAGGTGGTGGCAAGGCCGATTATTCCGCCACCCACGATCGCAACGTGATAGTCACCCGAAAGTACCATCTCAGCCGACCTCCTCGCCTCTGCTGGGAGAGTATTTAAGGGGGATTCATCCCCATCCCGTCGGCACGCTCAGGGCAGGGCCTAACATTCCCCCATCCAGGGGGAATGAATGGAGCGTGGAGGACCGCCTTCGATCTCCGGTGGTGGTGATGGCGGCCAACATAACAGCGCCCTCGGAACCACTGTGGCAACCTAGGACGGGCCACCATTTACCAGGGGGAGCCGGTGGCCCCGAACTCTACAGGAGATATGGAACGTCCATCTCGCTGCATATGTCCTGGAACCATTTGATCACCTCATTGTGCAGGGGGATCCCGTTTGCTCGGCGGTCCTGCTCCGCTTCCCATTCCGGAAGGCCGGGAAACAGGACCCGGTCCTGGTCGGGAGCAGGGGGGGTGGTCCTCAGGGCGTGCAGGAAGTCGTCCATGAGCCCCTTGAACGTGTCCACCTCCGTAAAAGCCTCGATGCTGTAGGCGCCCAGGAAGTGGCTGAAGTTGGGACGGCCCGGCACCATGCCGTAGGCGGTGCCCGAAAGTATCCCGCTTAGTATGTCCACGACGCAGGCCAGGCCATAGCCCTTGTGGGACCCCAGCTCGCGGTTGCTGCCCAGGGGCAGGAGACGGTAGGGGCTTGGGGGCTCCGACGGCTCCATGATGGGGCTGCCGTCATCGTCGCCAAGCCAGCCAGG
Organism: Dehalococcoidia bacterium; assembly: GCA_965247295.1. Lineage (GTDB taxonomy): Bacteria > Chloroflexota > Dehalococcoidia > Lucifugimonadales > JAGWBF01 > CBDFGQ01. The sequence goes on along the minus strand of CBDFGQ010000006.1, from coordinate 80,991 downwards.
GGGAATCTGGATGCCCAGCCGCTCGGCGAGGTGAATCTTGTTGCCGGCCACCACGCTGGTGGCGGCGTCGTAGACGAAGGGGGGCTCCTGTTTGGCGGGGGCGGCCAGGGCGATGGGGTTTGTTCCCACCCTGGTCTCCGCCCCGAAGGTCGGCAAGACCGAGGGTGGACAGCCCGTCATGCAGATGCCGATCATGTCGTGCTTGAGGGCCAGCATGGCGTGGTAGGATGCCATCCCCAGATGGCGGCCATTGGATATGGTGATCATGCCCACGCCCGTGTTTCGGGCCTTTTCAATGGCAATCTCCATGGTCTTGGGCGCCACGATTATGCCCAGGCCGGCGTCGGAGTCCACGTTGGCCGTAGCCGGAGTCTCCCGGACGATCCTCCAGTTGGGCCTGGGGTTGATCTCCCCCCTGTTGTAGCCCCCCACGTAGGTCCTCAGCATGTTGGACACGCCGTGACTCTCCACGCCCCTGAGGTCCGCCGTAACCAGAACGTCGGCGGCGAGCTCGGCGTCCTGGGGCGGGACGTTTAGCTTCTCGAAGATGCTGGTGACGGTGGCCCTCAGGGAGTCCGCCGCGACGCGCACCGCGTCATCCTCTTTCAAGTGGAACTGCTTCAGCATCTCGGGCCGCCTCCCTCGCCGATAGTTGGTTGGGGCCTTTTCAACATACCATAGATGTAGTTTGGCTGACAACGGAAGAGCCGGCAGGCACCGTGCTCCACCTAAGCCGGTATTACTGCCCCGTATCTCCAGGTGCTGCCCTATCGCCGTCACCTACGGCTACGATCGGGTCCTGGTGGCGGTACCGGGATTGACTGGCCTGGGGGGCGATGTTATGATTTGCGCCGTAGCTGGAGGGTAAGTGACTTTCTGCAGAGGAGGTGTGACGTGATTCCAGGAGAGTTCGGAGACATCACGTACGAGAAGGGGGAGGGCATCGCGTACATCGCCTTCAATAGGCCCCACGCCAAGAACGCCAAGAGTGCGAGGCTCCTGGCGGAGATGGAGTACGCCTACCACGACGTGATGCAGGACGAGGATATTAAGGTGGCCATTCTAACTGGCACGGGCGAATACTTTATGAATGGCCAGGGAGACCTGGAAGCGCAGCGAGCTCGGCTCGACGCGGAGCCAGGTGTTCCCACCAGGGTTTTTCGCTACGCCTTCAACACCAACGCCAGCCCCAAGGCCCACGATGTATACAAGCCCCTTATCGTGGCGGTCAACGGCGAGTGCGCCACCTCGGGCATGGAGTACCTGTCTGAGGGAGACATAATAATATGCTCGGACAAGGCCACCTTCTTTGACAACCACGTCTCCTATGGCGCCCTGGTCCATTCAGCGGTTGCTCTGGCCAAACGGCTCCCCTACAACCATGTGATACGCATGGCCCTTCTGGGGGATCAGGAGGTCCTGGACGCCCAGAGGGCCCTGGAGATTGGCCTGGTAACGGAGGTGGTCCCTCACGACAGGCTGATGGAGAGAGCGACGGAGATAGCGAAGCTGATCATGCGCAACTCTCATATAGCGGTCCAGGCCAGCAACGAGGTCCTCTGGAACAGCCTCAGTCTCGGGCTTCGGGACGCCATGCAGCTGGACTCCTACATGCAGCGCTACTTCAATACCCACCCCGATCTGAGGGAGGCCACCAAGGCCCTTGTGGAGAATCGCCGGCCGCAGTGGAAATAACCCTGGGGGATGTCCGCTGACAACTTAGACGGGGCTCCTGCGAGGCGGGTAGGCTAGGCTGACTGGATGAGCTCGGTCGCCCGCTGGCTCGCGGACCATGCGGGCATCCAGGAGGAGTGGCGGCCATCGCCACCCGCGACCATCACCAGCAGGTTGCCCGGCGTCGTGACCAGAGGGACCAGGAACTCATCGTCCTGTCCCTCGTACTGGTCGGGCCAGGAGCGAGCCCCCCAGTGGCCTCGACCCCTCAGTACGCCCAGGGGTATGCGGGCGTGTTGAAAGAGGAACTCCCTGACGTCCATCCGCGAGCGGAATCCGTCAGCCGCCACCTCGGCGGCATGCTCCGGGGACAGTACCACCACAGGAGAGGCGCCACGGGCCTGGAAATAGTAGCCGGAGACGCCTCCAGCCGTCATGGAGCTGACAATGGTCTCCAGCACCCCCCGGCCGGTCTCCTGAGTGGCCTCCGTCAGGGTGTGGATGCCCCCCGCACCGCCGCCACTGTGACCGTGCTTGAGCCGGGTGGGAAGCCCAGGTCCACGTGCAGCGGCTCCCAGGGAACGCGGTCCTCGTTCTCGGCGACGCAGAGAGTGTACTTGCCCGGCCAGGCGTGAGTTGACTTCTCCATGGTGTCGGCGGTGGCGCCGCCCAGATTCCTCATAACCAGGCGGAGGGCCCGGCCTATGGTGGCATTGGGCCGGTGGCCCGACCCCAGGGCCGCGGTGCCGCCGTGAATCTTGAGCCTTCGGACAATCGGCCCGCTCACGATGATCACCGGGGCTGCCCCACCGGTGGTGGTGGATACGGACCCGGCGTTAAACTGGGGCTGAAGAACGGCCTGTACGGCGGCTAGGACCACGGGGAAGTAGTCGGGGAGGCAGCCCGCCATTACGGCGTTGATGGCCACCTTTTCCACCGTGACCGTGCCGTCCAGGGGAGAGAGCCGGCCCAGGGCGCGCTGTGGGGGCATGGAGCACGCCTCGAGCATCTCCAGTACCAGGTCCTCGGTTGGCGGAATTATGGGCAGCCCGTCGGTCCATCCGTGCTCGTAGAAGTAGTCGTTGATGTCCCTCACCGAGCCGTGGACCTGCAGGCGGCTTGCCCTCACACTCTCTACTGGCATCTCGAGTAGTGTCTCACCCCGATGGCGAGGTCAAGTACCGGGCGACCTCGTCTACGCTGCCCCGAACCAGCTCCTGTATCTGGTCCGTGGACTTGCTGGCGATGGGATGGTCAACCACCACTAGAGGGTGCTCGACCAGCCCGAGGGCCCGGGCTCTGTGGTAGGCGGCCGTTGTGAAGGCCCGGGTGATGACCGTGACTGACGGCCTACCTCGCTTCTCCGCCTCTATTCCGTCGTGGAGACCCCACGCAGTGCAGGAGCCTCAGTCCGCGACGGCGTGGACGATGGCGTCGCACTCGGCCGCCAGGTCGTCCAGGGCTTCGGGGGGAGTGGGCATGCTCTGGCTGACCTTCCTGTAGGTAACTACCCGGGACACGCCGTACCGCTCCCGGAGCAGCCGGCCCAACCCCTCCAGGTAAACATCCGAGTTTTTCTTGTGGTTATCTATGAGGCCGACGGTGGTGCCATCGAGGTCCGTTAGTCGCGGCGCCAGACTGTGGGTGGGAGCCACATCCTCCGCCCCGGGATGCAGTACCGTTGTAGTCGCTGTCCCTACCATCTTGGCCGGCCCCCTTCTACCTTACATTCATTCCTACATGGCGCCTTTCGCGTTCCCCTCCCATCCACGGCCCATTCGAAGACGGCTGCCTTGCGGTTGAGGCGTCGGAATCCTGGGCAAAATTATCTTACAAGTTTCGGACCTTCCTGCCAATAGCCAACATGTTGGACGACTTGTCGGGCCCTTGAATCGGTGCCCACCACGCTGTAAATTGAACTTGTAGCTGGTGGATAGCGGAGGTGAGCCCATGGCCAATGCAGTACTGGTGGTAGACATGCTGAAAGGGTTCCTGGAGCCGGGCCACAACCTGTACTGTGGGGATGGCTGTCGTGAGATAATTCCCAACATCAGTGGGTTGCTGGAGCGGGAGCGGGAGGCAGGGTCTCGGATCGTGTTCATCTGTGACAGCCACGATCCCGAAGACCTGGAGTTCCAGATGTTTCCCCGGCATTGCGTCAAGGGCACGGCGGAGGACGAGGTTATACCCGAGCTGGCCGAGTTCGTTACCGGTGCCAGCGTGATCCCGAAAAACCGTTACAGCGGCTTCTTCAACACCGGCCTGGCCAGCGAGCTAGCGGAGGTGGCGCCGGAGAGGCTGATCGTGTGCGGGGTCTGCACAGACATCTGCGTCCTGCACACCACCGCCGATGCCAGCAATCGCGACTATCCCGTGGAGGTGCCGACCGATTGCGTCGCCAGCTTCGATGCCGACCCCCACAGGTGGGCGCTGATGCATATGGAAAGGGTCCTGGGCGCCCGGCTGGTGCAGGCAGTGGATTCCTAGGAATGTGGCCGAATTAGGCGAACGTGTTGGGCGCCCAGGAGAGGTCGTGGGGGCTACCCCCCACCTACTGGCTTCACTATCTCCAGCACGTCCCCCTCTTTGAGCCGAACAGAGGAGAACTTTCCTTTTTCTAGGACAGCGCCGTTGTACCCTACGGCGACGTGCTTCAGATTCACGCCATAGCCCTTAAGGAAGCTTACCAGGTACACGGAGCCTTCCAGGTCCCTGGGTTTCCCGTTCACTATCAGTTTAATCATCGTCTCCATAGCTCCTGCATGCCCCAGACCGCGGGGGCGGATGGCCAACCGTCAACGGTCCCTTTGCGGACTACCGCCTCCGGCCGGCGACACGGAGACGGGTGCCTCTTTGGGGTCCTTCCGTGGGGCGCGCGTCCGAGCATGGGAGGCATCCAGGGCCTCTCTGAGCTTCCTGGTGGCCATCTCGGGGTCCTGGGCACCTAGGACTGCCCTTATAACCGCTGCCCCCGTCGCGCCCGCCCCGGTAACCTGGTCGACGTTTGCCTCGGTGATGCCTCCGATGCCTACCAGGGGAAGGGCCACCCTCTCTGCAACTGCGGACAGGAGCGGGGGCCCCATAGGCGCCTCTCCTGGGTGAGAGGCTGTGGAGAAGACGGGACCCACAACCAGGAAGTCGCACCCCTGGTCCTCGGCCGCAAGTGCACCCTCCAGGCTGTGCACCGACCTTCCCAGGAGCAGCCCTTCGCCAGCCAGCTGGCGCGCGACCTCCACGGGCAGGCCCTCCTCGCCCAGCTGCACGCCGTCGGCCCCGCATGCCAACGCCACGTCGACCCTTTCGTTTACGAATAGCAGGGCCGAGCCCTCGGTTACCTGGCGCAGCCGCCGGGCGAGCGCCAGGAGCTCGCCTCCTGGGAGGTCCTTCTCCCTCAGCTGGACCATGTTGACCCCTCCCCTCAGGGCGCGGGCCACTTTGTCCACCAGGGCCCGAGGCTCGGAGCCGCACAACCTCCGGTCCGTTACCAGGCAGATGCATGGCTGCGGTATCGCGGGCTTCATCTAGCTACCTGGACGCCGCCAATGGGTGCGCCGAACCCGTGGGCTGGGGCACATCATCGGTGGGGCTGCTGGCCGTGCCGTAGGCCCGGGAGGCGATGCGGCCGGCCAGATAGGCCATGCGCCCCGCCTCCACCCCCTTATTGAATGCCTGGGCCATGAGCGCCGGGTCCGTGGCCTGGGCGATGGCCGTGTTGACCAGGACGGCGTCTGACCCCATCTCCATGGCCTGCGAGGCGTCTGACGGTACACCCAGGCCGGCGTCTACCACCACCGGCACGTGCGCCTGTTCGATGATTATCAGCACCTCCTCCACCGTGTGGATGCCCCGTCCCGAACCGATGGCAGATCCCAGGGGCATAACGGTGGCGCACCCCACCTCCTCCAGCCTCTTTGCCAGCACCGGATCCGCGTGAATGTAGGGCAACACTACGAATCCTTCCCTGACCAGCTGTTCCGCCGCATGAAGCGTGCCGACCGGGTCGGGGAGGAGGTACTTGGGGTCCGGGACTACCTCCAGCTTGACCCAGTTGGAGTTCGTCACCTGCCTGCCCAGCCGGGCCGTGAACAGGGCCTCTTCCACTGAGCGACACCCGGCAGTGTTGGGAAGTATCTGATACTTGTTCCAGTCTATGTAGTCCAGGATGGTCTTCTTGTCGGGGTCGTCCAGGTCCAGACGCCTGATGGCCACGGTGATCATCTCCGTGCCCGACGCCTCCACACACCGTACCATGTCCTCGTTGGTCCGGTACCTTCCGGTACCTAGGATCAGCCTGGACCCGAATTTCTTACCGGCGATCTCCAGTCGGTCCTCCATACCTGCCCCTCCTTTCCCCCTACGGAAAGAGAAACCGCCAGGGCAGATGCCTGGCGGTGAGCCTTACTTGCCAACCCTTCTTCCCTTCGCCGGCATTACCCGGATCAGGTGTAGACGGTCGGTGACGAGTATTGGCCACCCTCTCAGCCTGGCTTACCCAAGCTCCCGGCACTCTACCCACGGTTGTAACGTGCGTGCCAAGTTTAGCATGGGGCTATAGGGAAGTCAACGAGAGGAAACGGGCGAGTAGGTCGTGGGCATCCGGCGGTGAAGGGGCATCTCAGTTCGGATTCAACGTGCCGGTGGAAGCGGGGCTGGTGGAAGACGTCAAGCCGGACCCCGAGACCCTTCTGCCCCTGGTGCATCGTGTTGACAGGACGCCCTGGTCGATGCAGATAGAGCACCTGTAACGAGAACACCCCTCGCTGGAGATACCTCATGGTGAAAGCCTTCGCCTGCCGAACTCGGCGGATCACCTGGTGTAATTTAAGATATAATCTTAGAATATTTCCATAATTTCTTCATGGTGAGCCTGGCCACAACGGATCAATGGGATGATTCAGGCCCCTCCATTGGCGCACCGACTTCATACGAGGGGCGTCGTGTTAACTTGCGGCTTGCTCAATGATCAGTGTTCTAAAATAACTTTATAACTTTTTCAGAAATATTCATTAAAAATAGCCTTGACAAGCCCCACGTTTATGCCCTTATGATGCTGGGGTTATTATAATTCTTTTCCAGGTGGTCGCGGTGAGGATCGATAGACGGGCTCCTGCTATGGGCCATCCAAAAGTGCTCCCAGGTTCCGCGGAAAGTATATTCCAGCATCCCGCTTAGCTGCCGCGCGTCCGGTGGCGTCCATGCTTTCGCCACCGGTGGGCTGGTAAGGGAGGTGACACATACTAATGCTCTGTTAGGGGACTAACGAAAACGCGAATTCCGGGGCCGGATGACCTAGGATGGAGACTGTTTCCAGGAGGTGTTGAGAGCGGCGATGATGAACACATCGGTTAAGATATTAAGCGACGGAATTGTCAAATTTGATGGTGGTACAATGTTCGGGCAGGTGCCAAAGACTCTCTGGGAAACCAGGGTGCCTACCGATAGGAAGAACCGCATCACTCTGGGCCTCAACTGTCTCCTCGTACAGATAGCCGGCAAGACAGTGCTCATCGATGCGGGGGTAGGGTCCAAGGAGTTGGACAACGAAAAGGAGACCTACGGACTGGTTCCCAGCAGGCTAATCAAGGGGCTCCGCAGCGTCGGACTTTCTCCTAAAGAGATCGATGCCGTTATCCTCACCCACCTGCACTTCGACCACTCGGGCGGTTGTACCAGGCTGGACCGGGCAGGAAGCCTGGTGCCTACCTTCCCCCGGGCCAAGTACTATGTGCAGCAAATGTGCTGGGAGGACGCCTGCAGCCCCAACGAAAGATGCCAGGAGGTGCACCGGCTAGAGGACTTCGGTCCCATCGACGAAAAGGGACAGATGGAGCTTCTCGATGGGGACGGTGAGATCTTCCCTGGACTCGGGGTCAGGGTGACCAACGGCCATGCCCGAGGCCACCAGGTGGTCCTGATCAACCACGGCGGGGAGAGGATCGCCTTTCTGGGTGACCTGGTTCCCACCGCCTTTCACCTGGACCTGGCGGCTATTTCTGCCTTCGACCAGTACCCCGAGGAGACCCTGGAGATGAAAAGGGAGTACCTCGGCCAGGCGCAGAAGGACGGGTGGCTGCTCGTCTTTTCACACGGACATGATCAGAAAGCCGGATACCTGGAGAGAAGGAACGGCGACACCTACCTCAGACCAGTTGAGTTGTAGCGTTCCCCATTGGGTGAAGGGCTGCATCCCGTAGCCATTTCGGCCCGCACACAGGAGTTCCGACTGGCGGCCACGGCCCGGCTTTGGCAAGTGCGCCCCATTAGAGGTCGATCCCACGGCGCCCGTACGCCAGCTTGATGCCATGGCCCAACGGTATCCGGTTGTTCGCGATACAGTGCTTTCGGGTGGCCCTGCTATAGTAGCTTCGCTACCATGCGCTCTCCCGCTTCGGCCACCAGCCGGGCCCGGGTTATCTGGTTAAGGGGAGCGTCTGGTTGCTCCGTATGAACCTTCAGGTAGTTGTCTGTCAAGCCCAGGCACACCGGTCTCCCTTCCCAGGTCTCGGAGCGCTCCCATAGAACATCCCTGATGGTCCCAATTGACCGACGCCGGGCTGTCGCGGCCTGCTTCCGTGCCACCGCCAGCATCTCCTCCATGCGGGCCCTTTTCCCCTCCTCGTTGACCCTGGGCCCCATGTAGGCCGCGCTGGTGCCTGGTCGCACCGAGTAGGGGAATACGTGCATAGAAGCGAACTCCATCTGCTGGGCAAACCGCAAACTCTCGCGAAAATGCGTCTCCTCCTCGCCGGGGAAGCCCACGATCACGTCGGCGGTAATGGCGACGCCGGGGACTGTGGCCCGTACCCGCTCTACCGCCTTGGCATACTCCGCCGTGGTGTAACGTCGCCGCATCCGTCTCAGGACGGGGTCGCTGCCACTCTGCAGGGGTATGTGGAAGTGGGGGCAGAGGCGATGGTCCTGCCATAACCCCAGCAGGTCCCACGTAATCTCCTGGGGCTGGAGGGAGGAGACACGCAGCCGTTCCAGGCTCGTTTCTCTGAGGAGTCGGGCCACCAGGCCTCTCAGGTCCGACCCCACAAGGTCGTATCCATAGGACCCCAGCTGGGTGCCGGTAAGTACCACCTCTTTATATCCCTCGTCTACCCGCCGTCTTACCTGCTTCAGCAAAACTTCAGGGGGAACGCTGCGCTCCCTGCCCCGAACCTTGGGCACTATGCAGTAGGCACATACCTGGTTGCACCCCTCCTGAATCTTCACCATGGCCCGGCTGCGGCCCACCATAGGAAGTGGGAGGTCGTCGCCGACGGTACACGGGACCGGCCGGTCCCCCCGCGCGGCCATCACAATCTCCGCCAGGAGGTCCTTTTTATCGTTGCCGACCACCAGGTCCACCGCGCCCATCCGCTCCAATTCATTTGGGGCCCGCTGGGCGTAACAGCCGGTGGCCACAACGAGGGCCGAGGGGTTCCCGCGGCGACCCCCCCTCAGGGCCTGGCGGGCCTTGCCGTCTGCCACGTGCGTCACTGTGCAGGAGTTGATGATGTAAACGTCCGCCGGCTGGGAGGGGTCCACCAGCGTGTATCCTGCCTGAAGGAAGCTTCGGCCAAGGGCCTCGCTGTCGGCCTGGTTCAGCTTGCAGCCATGGGTCTGAATACACACCCTGCCAAGGGAACCGGAGCCATTGGATTTGGCCTTGGGAAGTTGTTGGGTCGTCTCGCGGTTCACGATGCTATTCACCATAGTCTTCAAGCCGTAGCGGATGGCCGTGCCCAGGATGATGGGGGAGGTATTGGTGCCTACGACGGCCCACATTTGGGCCAGGCGGCCACGCGGCCTTGCCCTTACGAGTAGTGGGACCCCGCCATCCACTTCCTGATGGGGAGGCGGTCGGACCGGGAGGAGGTTCTGGCACCGGCGTACGCCAGCACAATCTGGAGCTTCCGGGGAAGCAGGGCGCCGTAGAGGTAGGTCCCAGCTCTTCTGACCTGCATCTTCGCAAAGCCGTAAATCATGGTCGTGCGCACCTTCACGAAGCCGTAGACTATGGGAGTACGCAACCTCACGAAAAGGGAGCCCTCATACAGAAGGAAGGCGGCGAGTATTACAGCCGCCCCACCCAAGGCGTCTAGCACGAAGTGATTCCCGGTAAGGGTGATTGCAAAGAAGGTCATGGTAGGGTACAGCACGCCGCAGACTTTCAACCACTTGCCGCCCATCCTGAAAAAGAGGACGCCGAACAGAACGGTCCAGCCGAAGTGCAGGCTCGGCATGGCGGCATATATGTTGTAGTAGAAAGCACCGACCATCTCACGCCCTCCATACCATGAGGGTCCGAAGCGCTGGATGGAATCGACGAAACCGTGCTCGGGTAGGAACCGGGGAGGCGCCAGTGGGAACACCGCAAAGACTATCAGGGCGAAGATAAAGCTCAGTAGCCAAACGTTCCTGTAATAAAAATACCTTCGCTGGTCCTTGAAGTATACAAGGACGGTCGTTATCAGCAGTAGGGGGATGAAAGTAACGATGTAGGCCCAGTTCAGAAACATGACCAGGGCCTTGGAGTTCTCAATTATCCAGGCCTGCCATCGCGCCTCCCAGAATAGGCCAGTGGCCAACTCGAAGGAAACGATCTTGAAGGAATTGACGAAGGACACTGTCTCGATGTCGGGTATGATGTATTTGCGGACGAACATGTAGACGAAGTAGGAGCCTGCGATAATTACCGCTTCCCTGAGGTGCCTCAGGCTGCGCCAGTTGAGGGTTGAGGCCTTGAAGCGCGATAATCTATCAGTCATCAACGTTCACCCCGACGCCCTCCTGTAACTGAGAAGGCGAATGCGTCGACGGGGCCTCGGCGCCCAGGCGCTCGCCGGGCACGAGGCCGTTGAGATGAAGAGGCACGACGGGGCCGCGTTTTCTGGCGGCGCTGCTCTCCAGGTAGACGCTGCAGTCCTGGCACCCCACTCGCGTCTTCGGTACCGCACCCTCCCGAAACAGGGACCGAGCGCTGATATAGTGATCGTTATTCCAGATCTGCTTGGTGGTGTGAGTATTGACATCTCCGAAGTCATCTGAGGCGTCGGTGAGATAGCAGCATGGAGCGTAGCCCCCATCCCAGTTGACTACGCCACTGCGCCACAGCCTCCAGCATCGCTTACCGTTCTCGTGGTAAGGTTTGGCGAATGGATGGTCCCTGTGGGACTGCTCGGCAGCGACTGGCAGCCACTTTTTGGGCAGCTCCGGGTCGTCCAGCCCGTGGGGGAAGTCCACCTTCTTGAACACGATGTCATCCACACCCAGGTCCCGCGCCATCTGGCGGGCTTCGGGGATCTGATGCTCGTTTTGCCGCATGACGATGAACTGCCACTCCAGGTATGGCCTCTTGGAGCCAAGCTCCCTACGTTTCTGAACCAGAAGCTTGATATTGTCCAGTACGCGGTCCAGGTGCCCTCCAACCCGGTATACCTCATACACCTCCTGGGTGGTGCCATCGAGGGAGATGACGAGGGAGTCCAGACCAGAGCGGATGATGGACTCGGCCATCTGGGGCGTCAGGGGCTTGTTGAGGTTCGTGCTCATGATGGTCGCTATATTGGCTTGGCGGGCGTAGCCGATATACTTGTCGATCTCTTTGTTGAGAAAAGGCTCTCCCCAGCTGTAAAGACTCAGCCAGATACAATAGTCCTTGATTTCGTCGATGGTCTTCCTGAACAGGTCGAAGTGCATGACACCTTTATCGCGGACCACGGTGCCCAGACCGGTGTGACATAGGGGGCATTTGAGCTGGCAGATGTTGGTGGTATCTATCTCCCACTCGTATGGATAACCCCAGACCTTGGTGCGGCCCAGCCGAAGTTGTACCTCGATGCGTATGAGGTTGAACATCTTCTTCCACGACCAGTGGCGAAGGGAGATCTCAAACCTCTGGCCGATGCGCCCGCTGGCCATGGCGCCGATGACCGAACGGTTTACCTGTAACCCCCGTTCGATCTTCGATGCCGCTTGAAACGCAACTCGCTGTGCCAGGTTCACACTATACCCACCTACACTAGATGAGGTCGCTGGCCACGCCACGCCTGGCATGAGCCCGTCCCTGTGCCGAAACTACCCCTTGCCATCGTCGTGGCGCCAAACCTCGCTATATCGTACCACCGCTGCAGTCTACCCGCCATTTCATCGGATCGCGAGGGACACCCGGCACCTCACACAGAACCTTATGAGCCCTCTGTATCTGGAGATTCCACTACCTGGGCACATAAAGTACATTCAATGGTTTCCTAGTTTACTTGGGGCACTAACCGGTGTCAATGATTAATCGGCGTAATGTGTATTCATTTCGCTTTCAGTCACCCTGGGATATAATGGGCCCGAGACGACGACGGAGGTGTGGCATGGCCACCAGCGGACTAAAGCTCAACCACGTAAACCACGTAGTTACCATGGTCAAAGACACAAGGGCTAGCCTGGAATTCTACCGGGACTATCTTGGCATCAAACAGATAGAGAGCCAGGTGGATAATCCCAACGTCACGTGGCTACAGCTACCCAGCGGCGTGATGCTGCATCTGATTGAGACTCCCGACGCTCCGGCCCACCCGCCTAACATCCACCATGCCTTCGAGGTCGAGGACCTGGACGCGGCGCGCCGGGCGATCGAGGACAGGGGGATCGAGATCGAAAACCCCGGGGTACGCCACGACGGGCAGAGGTACTTCTACTTCAGGGACCCCGACGGCAACCGGGTAGAGTTCTGCACGCCCTCGGGATTCTAAATCAGACCCGATGCCTGGTTCAGCCCCTCTCCTCTCGTTCCCGACGGTCGGCCCGCATGGCCAGCGCGGGCAAAATGGCCACCAGGGCTACGACGCCGGCGACGCGGAGGAAGTGATGGAACAGCGTGAGTCCAGCGTCGCTCAGCCGGGCGTTGTACTCCGCCACCCGCAGTCGAAGGGCCTCGGATGCCTCTCCGGGCTGCCCTATGGGCAGCACCAGCTCCGCGGTGAGCGCCCGGAACTCCTCCATGCCCCAGGCCGCTAACGCCGCCAGCCCCAACGCCATTCCCATCGTTCGGGAGACAGTGACCAGGGATGCAACGGTGCCCCGGTAGTCCTCTCCCACGGAGCTCAGGGCCCGGGTCATGATTGGGGCGTTGTTCAGGCCGAATCCGAGCCCCACGGCTACCAGGTGCACCGTCAACCATGGCTCCCCGACGTCAAGATCCCATGTGCTTATCAAGAAAAGGCCGAGGGCGGTGAGCGCCAGCCCCGCGATTGCCACCGGCCGGATGCCGATAACCCCCAGCAGGAGTCCACCCACCACCGCCCCCACCGGGATCGCCCCGGTCATCCTCACCAGCCACCAACCGCCCGTAAGCGGGTCCTTGCCCATCACGGTGTCCGCCATCAAGGGCACGGTAACCATCGCGATTATGAGCGCTACCCCTTCAAGTAGCTGGGTCACGTTGGCTGTCAGGAATGCCCGGGAGCGGAACAGAAGGGGCGACAGTAGCGGCTGGAGTGTGTGCCGTTCCAGTAGCAGAAAGGCGGCTGCCAGGGTCAAGCCCGGCGCGCCGATGATGAACGGGAGAGGTGAGGACAGGCTGAAAAGGCCCTGTCGAGACAGCGCCAGTGATAGGGTTACCAGGGCCGCCGCCAGCAAGGCCCCACCCAGGTAGTCCACGGGGACGCCCGGTTGGCGCCGGCTGGGCAGCCAAAACAGGGCCAGGAACAGGAGGGCGCTCTGGGGCACATTGAGCCAGAAGATCCACCGCCAGCTGGCCAGCTCGATTATGCCTCCGCCGTAGACAGGTCCGAGCATGGACCCCGCTTCCGCCGCCGCCACCACGATGCCTATCGCCATGCCGCGCCGATGGGGTGGAAGCGCGGTGCTGGCGATGGCCATGCCGATGGGAACCGTGGCCGCACCCCCGATGGCCTGGATCACCCTGGCCACTACCATCCATTCCAGACTCGAGGAGACGGCCACCAAAGAGGTGCCCAGGGCGAATATCACCAGGAAGACCTTGTATACCCTGGCATACCCGTAGACGTCGGCCAGCCGGCCTATCAGGGGCATGGCCGAGGTGTAGCCCAGCAGGTAGGCGGTAATGATCCAGGAGGCCCGGTCGAGCTCGGTGATGGGGATTTTCAGGTCCAGCATCACCTCGGGAAGGGCGGTCACGACCACAGTCTGGTCCAGGGCAGTGACGAAGGCCCCAAGTCCGATCACCGCCAAGAGCAGGGGGACCGGCATGGTCCTAGACCTCATGGCAACCCATGATGCTGCACCTCCAGGCCCGCTACGCCACGCGTGTCACCCGATGATACACCCAGGGTCTTCCTGCCCTCCCCATTAAAGGCTGAGTGGACCGGGGGACATCCCACCGGCGACGAGGCCAGGCCCGGCAGCCGGGTCTAGGGCAGCGAGATCTCCACGGGCTCGTCGAAGGCGCGTATCCTGAGCACCCTCACCACGTCGGGGTCGTCCGTGGAAAGAATCTTGCCCTGGATCCTGACCCTCCTGAGCAGCCCCTGGGGCTCGCCTATCCACAGCTCCAGTCCCAGCTCGTAGCCTGGGTCCGCCGCTGGGATCAGGGCGCCGAGGCCTTCCGAGGGAATCGTCCCAACGATGTGCCGCGACGGCACACCGTCTACTACCTGAGCTTTGCGGAACTCGGGCTGCTCCATAGCAAGTATGATGTCGCTCAGGGTCCGTCCAAGGTCGGCGAAGTCGAAGGGCAGGCTCTCCACGGGGACCTCAATCCATTTTTCCCTGTTGATGAAGTCGGTCATTCGCGCCTGGTCCTCCACAACGACAATATCTATTTTTAAGAAGGTGCGTGGAAACGCCAAAACGGCTTCCACGTTTACCTTGAACCTGTCGGGCATGTTTACCTGGCCCTTGACGGACAGAAGCTCGACACCGGGGAAAAGCTGGGCTGAGCCCTCTTCTTCGTGCTCCAGGGAGAAGGCAGCCGTCTCCAGGGCTATCATCCTTGCGCCTGACCGTTCTATGGACTGGCGGGGTGAAGGCGTGGGTGTCAGTTCATGGGTGGGCGCAGCGGTAGGGGAGGCGGTGCAAGAAAGCGCCAACAAAAGGAGCAGGAGCATGCCAGGACCCCAGCGGACCATTGCGTCCACGCTTACTTCCACGACCAGGTGGCGAAGGCGCCGGTTGCGATTTCCCGGGGGCTGGCCCCTTCCACAATGTCTAGCACGTAGACTTTATCCCCCGGGGGAGAGGTGCCGTTACTGCTAAGTGAGCTCGGGCCGACGGTGCCGGCGAACACGATCTGGGAGCCGTCTGGAGACCATACCGAATTGGAGTAGGCGTACTGGTCGAAGAAGCTGTACAACGTCAGGAACGCTTGGGAAGGGATGAACTCAATCAGCTCTACCGGGCTCCCTCCGGCTGTGTCCACGTAGTTCCAGGTGAAGGAGCGCTGCTCGGGACCCAGGGCAACGTACGCGATCCTGTCGCCCTTAGGGGACCAGAAGAACGCCAGCAGCGGCTTGCTGACCAGGGTTTTCCGAACGGCGCCGTCGCTACTGACAAGGGTAAGCCGCTCAAATAGGGGTCCTGCAGGGCTAGTTGTTTCCGCAATGGCTATCTCCTCCCTGGTGGGTGACCACATAAAGGCGGAGATGGGGCCCACATCCATTAGCGGCCTGACATCCTCCACCTGAGACCCGGCGTCTGCCAGGTAGAGGGCCTGGCTGCCAGACCTCTCGACGACGTATGCTATCGTGGTGGAATCGCGGGACAGGGCCGGCGCCCTGAACGCCCCACCCACGGTTCCAAGAGACACGGGGGACTGGAGGCCGTCGCTGGCCTTCAATGACAACAGCAGCTCCTCCCCCCGGTGCATCAGAATCTTGGAGCTGTCTGCGCTCCAGTGGAAATAAATTGGTGACTCTCCGGTCAGCCGGACGGGGTCGCCTTCCTCCTCCGGGGTGACCCAGAACATGGTGAGCTCCTCAGGGGTCGAAGCCAGAAAAACCAGATGGCGGCTATCGGGAGACCAGTACGTGTAATGGGGATCTCCACGGGCTACCAAGCCCGTGTTGGGCGCGTTTTCGTAAATAGTTGCCACATTTCCCGTGGACGCATCGATCACGTCCAGGAACAAATCGGTGCCGGACTGGTCGGCCCTAACCCGGGATGCCGCCAGCCTCGTGCTATCCGGCGACCAGGTAGGCCAAAAGTACCGGACCTGGCCAGCGGACATCTGGGCCAGGAAGTGGCCCGCTGAGCCGACCCGGGGATCGGATGTGGTGAGGCGGCGAGAGTCGGTGCCATCGGCGTTTATGGTAAATATATTCCCGTCCGGACCGACGTAGGCTATCCGGTTGACTGCCATGTCCCTAGCCTCCTGGGAAGCCGTGGAACTTTCATCGGGGACCTGCTGCGTTTGTGGGGGGACGGTGCCGGTTACCTGCCGCTCCCCGCCCCGTCTCTCCTGGCAGGAGCTGGCGACCGCGACGATAATTGCCAGGGCCAGTAGTAGCACCAGCGACCGGCCGATAGCGAGGCAGCCCCCGACAAGGTACATATCCGCCCCCGAAGCGTACCGCAGATACCTGATTCTCGCCGAAGTTTCAGGACCAGGAGTATGCCGGATATCATCACGACCGGCCCACGGAATTGGCTACAACGGCAAGGACACCGCCCGTCCCGTCTGCGCGCTGCGGGTCACGGCCTCGGTGAACTCCATGTACTGCACCCCCACCTCGAAGGGCGTCAGCGTCACCCTCTCGCTGCCGCGGATGGCGTTGATGAACTCCTCCTCCACCCGCCACTCCCCCTGCCTTTGCGAGGGGATGTCTATCTCCCTGAGCTGGGAGTCGCCGCGGCGGCCGCCGAATAGGGACAGGGATGGGGGGCCCTCCAGGCGCAGCGTCCCCTGGCTGCCGAATAGCCAGACTTCGCTGCCCGGCGCCAGTCCGGTAACTGCGCTGAACCGGAGGTGGGCCTGAGCGCCGCAGGCCATCTCGCAGAGGATGTCCACGTGGTCGGGCACGGTTACCGTCCTGAGGTCACCCCCTTCGTCCCGGCGCTGCTGCACACACACCCGAGTCATGGCCATGACACTGGAAGCCGGGCCGATCCAACGAATCATCGCCTCGTACCAGATCCCCATGGTAAGGATGTTGTAGCCGCTGAGGTCCCTGTTGTGGCGCCAGTGAAGGGGCCCCTCGGTATCCACGAAGTCGTCCGGCGTAACCCGCATCTCTATGGCGAGAATGTCCCCCATGTAGCCGCTGGACACGTGCTCCCGGATGGTGGAGTCAACCTTGAAGGTCAGGGGCGAAGGGACTATCTGGGTCACCAGATGGGGCTTCCTGCGCGCCGCGGTTAGCATGGCGTGGGCCTCCTGAGCGTTCGTAGCCATGCGCGCCTCGCAGAGCACGTGCTTGTCGTTCTCCAGGGCAGCCAGGGTAACGGGACAGTGCATATAGGGCCAGGTGCCGATGCAGATGGCGTCGGTGTCCTTGGCCTCCACAAGCTCCAGCCAGTTGTCGTAGACCTTGGGGATCTCGAACTGGCTCGCCACCCGCTCGCTGGACTCCCGGCTGCGGTTGCACACGCTCACTATCTCCACACCTGCCGCCTCTCGCAGGCCGGGGATGTGCCTGATCTGGGTGTTGTTGCCCGCGCCGACGATGCCCACGCGAACGACGCCGTCACTCATAGCCCAACTCCTGCCGTTCAACTCATTGGGTTCGATTATATGGGCAGATACCGCGGTAGTCCAGCGTGCCCGCTCAATCTACCAGGTGCCTCGTTGACAGGGGTAATCGTCGGTCGGTACAGTAGGTACTGCGCTAGCGATTAACGTGTGCGAGCTACGGAGGTGTCGAGGTGACGGCTAACAGCCCGGAGCAGAGCCTGGATGAGCGTATCTCACAGTTGCGCCAGAGGCTTCAAGGCGTGGTGGGGACGGGCCCCAAGGAAGGACCAAGCCAGGGAATAAATCACCTGGCGGTATTCGCACTGGACCTGGAGGCCACGGCCGAGTTCTACATCAACGTGATGGGCATGCCGGTGACCGGGGTAACGGACAACCGGGATGAACCCCGGTCCACCCACATGATCGTGGATATCGGGGCCGGAGTGAGCCTGGCCTTCTTCGACTTTCCCCACGTGGAGCGTCTCAAGGTGCCCGCCCCGGAAGGCGTGGGCGGCGTGATGCACGTGGCCATCCCAGTGTCCCGGCAGGTGTTCCAGGAGACCGAGGTGCGCCTCAAGCGGCGGAGTGTTCCCTATCGCCGTATCGGCGACTCGGTGTACATCAAGGACCCCAACGGCATGACCCTGGAGCTTATGATTGTCTAGGCAGAGTTCAGCTTGAGGAATCAAGAAAGGGCAGGTGCCAAATATGGCTTCCTATGACGTGGCCCTCGTTCCCGGCGATGGAGTGGGGCCGGAGGTACTGGAGGAGGCCGGGATAGGTGCTGGACGCGGTGGCGTCGCTGGATGTGGCGTTGCACTTTCAGTACAGCCGTTTCCCCTGGGGCTCCGGCTTCTACCGGGAGACCGGGAGGATGATGCCCGAGGAGGGGCTGGAACGGCTGCGGCCCCACGACGCCATTCTCTTTGGCGCGGTGGGAGCCCCGGACATACCGGACCACATCACCCTCAACGGCCTTATCCTCCCCATACGTCGTGGCTTCGACCAGGGCGTCTGCGTAAGACCCTCCTATCTCTACGAGGGCGTGCGGTCACCCCTGGCCGGCGTGGGCGCGGGGGAGATAGACATGGTGGTCTTCCGGGAGAACGCCGAAGGGGAGTACGCCAACGTGGGAGGCTTCCTGTACACGGGAACGGCCGATGAAGTGGCCCTCCAGACCAGCGTCCACACTCGCCGGGGCACGGAGCGGATTATCCGTGCGGCCTTTGAGTACGCCCGAAAACGGGGCAAGATGCGTAAGGTGACCTCGGTGACCAAGTCCAATGCGATGGCTTACGGGATGGTCTTCTGGGACAGGGTCTTCCAGGAGGTGGCGGTCCGGTACCCAGATATAACTACCGAGTCGCTGCTTGTGGACCGGGCCTGCATGGACTTCATTCGCCAGCCTCAGCAGTTCGACGTGGTCGTGGCGTCGAATCTGTTCGCGGACATCCTCACCGATATCGGCGCCATCATCACGGGCAGCATGGGCCTGGCCCCCAGCGCCAACATCAACCCGGACGGGCTATACCCCTCCATGTTCGAGCCGGTACACGGGGCGGCCTTCGATATCGCCGGGAAAGGGGTCGCAAATCCCCTGGGAGCGATCCTTGCCGCCGGCATGATGTTGGATCACCTGGGCGAGGGCGCCGCGGCCCAAAAGATCAATGGGGCTGTGGAGCGGAACCTCCGGGAGGGGCGCGTTAGGACTCCCGACCTGGGCGGCAGCGCTACCACTTCCCAGGTGGGGGACGAGATCGTTCGGCTTGTGTCTGCCGTAGATTAAGGCCGGGGAGACGGCACCCTATCTGCAATTGACACGCCTCCTGGGCTGAAGTAAAATCCCGGTGTTCCGATCGACGCGTACCGGCTGGATATTACGACGGAGGTGGGGCCCATGGCCAGTATCAGCGTAACCGTCAATGGGACCAGGTACTCCAACGATGTGGAACCCCGTCTTCTCCTGGTCCACTACCTGCGGGACGTACTGGGTCTCACCGGTACCCATGTAGGCTGCGACACCAGCCAGTGCGGTGCCTGTACCGTTCACGTGAACGGCCTCGCCGTCAAGTCATGCACATTGTTCGCCGTTCAGGCCGACGGGGCCCAGATTCTCACCATCGAGGGCCTGGCCAAAGACGGGCAGCTTCACGCCTTGCAAGAGGGCTTTTGGGAGGAGCACGGGCTTCAGTGCGGCTTCTGCACCCCCGGCATGATAATGACGGCTCACCAGATACTGGAGCGCAACCCCAACCCCAACGAGGAAGAGATACGCCGGGGCCTTGCGGGAAACTACTGCCGCTGCACCGGTTACCACAACATAGTCAAGGCCATCCAGTACGCCGCCCGAAAGAAATAGCCCTCTCCCTGCCTTCGGATGGGGGACGGCGGGGATGTGGGCTAATTGCCCCTCTCCTGCACTCCCTGGCCCCGGGAGAGGCAGGACGCAGGATAAGGAGGTCGCAGCATGATACCCAGTGCCTTCGAGTACTCTGCCCCCACCAGCCTTGCCGAGGCCCAGACCCTGTTGGACCGGCACGGTGGCGGTGCCAAGGTGCTGGCGGGCGGCCACAGCCTTGTCCCCATGATGAAGCTCAGGCAGACCGAGGTCAGGCATCTGATCGACCTAGGAAGGATCTCTGACCTCTCCTACATACGGGAGCAGGACGGAGGGATGGCCATCGGCGCCATGACCACCTATTATCAGCTGGAAAGCTCGCAGGCGATACGGAATAGGTACCCCGTATTGGTCGAGGCCGTGTCCCAGGTGGCCGATCTGCAGGTGCGCAATAAGGGCACCATCGGTGGCTCCCTGGCCCACGCCGACCCCGCCGCGGACCTGCCTGCCGTCGCGTTGGCCCTGGAGGGACAGATAAGGTCGGCAAGCTCCGGCGGGCAGCGTACCATAGAGGCCGGCGACTTCTTTGTGGACCTCCTGACGACGGCCCTACGGGAAAACGAAATCCTTACGGAGGTGCGCCTTCCGGCCCTGCCGGCGGGTACCGGGAGCTCCTACAAGAAGTTCGCGAACAAAGCCTCTCACTTCGCCATCGTAGGCATTGCGGCCATCGTGACCCTTAGTGGTGGGAGGTGCCAGCGGGTGAGAGTCGGCATAACCGGAGCCGGCGCCAAGCCCACCAGGGCCGGGGAGGTAGAGAGGGCCCTGGAGGGAAAGGAGCCTACGGAGGATAACCTGAACCAGGCTGCCCAGCAGGCCTCCCACGGCATTGATTTCCTGGGGGATATCCACGCTTCCAGCGAGTTCCGGGCCCACCTGACACAGGTGTTCACCAGGCGGGCCTTGACCGAGGCCGTAAGCCGGGCACGGTAGCCCTGCCTCCCGGCCGATCGACAGTCATCTCGGGTTCACGTCCCTGGGATGGGCGTAGCCGTGGGCACGAGAAAGTCCGATGAGCTGGGAAGCGTTTCCATGACGGTCTCCGTGTGCGCCCGTTGTGACTCCAGTCTCCGCCAGGGCCTCACCTTCACCTTCAAGACGTCCCAGGGCGAGGCCTCCAAGTGCCTGTACTGCGCCCTCCTTCACTGGCCCATGTTGAAGAGGTCCCTGGTCACTGCCCTGGCGGTGGGGACCGTCCTGGCCCTCCTCAACCAGGGGAACATAGTCCTCACCGGCTCCTGGGATTCGCAGCTATATTGGAAGATACCCCTGACCTACTGCGTGCCCTTCCTCGTGGTCTCGTGGGGGGCCCTCGCCAACGGCCGAAGATAGGGAAACTGGGTTGACTTCTTAGGTGGCAAGTCCGTCAATTCTGCCTAACAGGCGGAAGTCGCGGCGGGTGATTCCCCCCTCGCTGTGGGTGGTGACGGAGAGGGTAACCTGGGTGTAGCTCACAGAGATGTCCGGGTGGTGGTTGATCTCCTCGGCCACCTCGGCTACCCGGTTGATGAAGTCCATGGCGTCCCCGAAGGAGGGGAAGGAGAATTCCCGGACTAGGTAGCGCTCGTCATGCCGCCAGCCGTGGAGCTCCTTCAGCTTGGCGGCTATTTCCTCCTGGGAGAGCAAAGGCGGCACGGTCGAGTGACTCCTGATACTCGAAATTTCCCTACGGGTTGAGGCTCAGTCTCCTGGAGGTCCGGGCACTTCGAGGCCGTGGCCCGCTCGCTTGTGGGCCTGAGCGTTGCGGAGGTAGTTGGCTGTCGGCGTTTCCAGTCGCCTGCGGTTCGCCTCGCTGAGTGGCCGGACCTGCCCCGGCACCCCCGCCACCAGGGACCCGTCGGGTATTCGGGCGTTGGGCAGCACCACGGCACCCGCGGCTATGAGGCAGTAGTCGCCGATCTCCACTCCCTCCAGAATGGCCGCGTTGACCCCTATTAACACGTTGTTCCCCACCCGGTGGCCGTGGATGACGGCTCCATGGGTGACCAGCACGTTGTCACCCAAATCCAGGTAGTCGTCGGTGTGGAGCACGCAGGTGTCCTGAATCACCGAGTTCCTGCCCACCGTTATCCGTCCAAAGTCGCCGCGGATCACCGCTCCGGGCCAGACGCTGGAGTTCTCCCCTATCTCAACGTGCCCAACGATATAGCAGGCCTCGCTGATAAAGGCCGTGGGGTGAATCCTGGGACTCTTCCCTTCAAAACCGCGGATCACCGATGTCTCCTGGTGGTGCTATACCCGACGCGGCACGATTGCCTCATTCTATCATGGAAATTCCTGGAGCTGAACGGTACGGGTCCATCCCATTGACTCCCTTCCTCGGGTGTGCTAAAAGGGATAATCTCCCGTGCAAGAGTGCACCTCAGCGGAGGTGGTTACATGCCCGAGCCGGGCCGAAAGCTGTTCGACTACGAGGAGGCCAAGGTGGGCGAGGAGCTGGGCTCCTACGAGTACCTGTTCACCCAGGAGATGCTGGACCGGTTCAGGTGTTCGGTGGAGGACCCAGAGGCAGCCTTCCCTACCCTGGCCGTAAAGCACGACGCCACTGCCTTTCAGATGGTCTACGATGACCAAACGGGCACGGTGAACGCGGGGAACGAGGTGGAGTTCTTCAACCCGCCCGTACCCGGCAAGGTCATCAGGGTCACGGGCCGCGTGGCCGACAAGTATTGGCGTCGGGACAAGCCCTATCTGGTCATAGAGGCCACGGCGGTGGATGAGGACGGACGCCTTCTGGAGAAGACGCGGACCTACCAGCTGAAAAAGCCCGACGAGCTGGGTAAAAAATGGCATCAACAAGGGCATTAGAGATAGGACAGGAGCTTCCTTCGGTTTCCAAGCAGGTGACCCAGGAAAAGATCGACCTGTTTGAAGGCTGCGGCATCCTTCACGGGGCCAACATCCACACCGACCCGGATGTTGCCGCGCGCCGGTTGGGGACCACCTATCCCGTCGCCTCGGGCCGGATGTCCTTGGCGTACGTCTCCCAGGTCCTCCGGTCCGCCCTCGGACCCGACGCGTTCCACCGTACGGGGGTGCTGAACCTGAAGTTCCTCCGCCCGGTGAGGGGTGGCGACACCATCACCGTAGGCGGCCGGGTGACCGACATGGTGGAGGAGGGCGCCGGTGCTCGTGTCGTTGTGGAGGTGTGGTGCCACAACCAGAACGGTGACGTAACCGCAGCGGGCACGGCCAGCGCGGTGGTGCAAGTATGAAACCTCCTCCATGACTGCACTGTGTCCCGTAGAAGAATCTCCCTAGTCCCACCCTTGTAGTTACGATTGCGGCACCCTCAGCCATGCCGGAGGCCACGTTCCTGCGTCTAAACCTGCGGCAGTGCCAGTCGTTGGCAGCGGAGGTGGAGGCATGAAACTGGCGTCCTTTCAGGTGCAGACCCCCGTGGGCAGGATCACCCGCATTGGTGGCGTTCAGCCGGACAATAGCATCGTTGACCTGAGTTCCGCCTATGCCGCCCTCAGGTCCAGGGTGGGGAACTCCAGCGGGGTAGTGCTGTCAACCGTCCGCCGGGCCGCCGACGCCGACTATGAGCTGGTGGTCCTTGCTGACTGCTGCGCCGACGGAGACGAGGAGGTCCACCGGGTGCTTACCCAAAAAGTGTTCCCGCGCCAGGCAACGGTGGTCGCGTCCCAGAACTTTATCAGGGCCCTCGGTGGCGCCTGAGCCCCGGGACCAGGCTCGCCACCTCCGCTTCATGGCAGTTGGGTGAGGCCCCCTCACGGGGAGCAGCCGTCCCCTCAGACGGCCAGCAGGGCCTCGAAGTGGTCTTCGTCGGTGAGGCCATCGGCATCGGGCGAGAGTAGGAGCCACGGATTGGCCTTAAGCTGGGCGCCGCCACATCGCGGGCAAATAGGATGGGCGCCGTCGCTGCTGAACCAGGGAAAGCAGTGCCGGCAGGCCATACACGTGTACTCGGTTATCGCCATTGTCTTGCCTGAATTTCAATCCCGGTCGCCAAGGGGGGGCGTACCGGTATCGCGCCGGTATGCCTCTGATGCCCTGTCATTCTGGGGAGTGAAGCTACGAAGAATCCGAAAGGAGGGGCCAACCTCCCCCCACCAGATTCTTCACTTCGCTCAGAATGACATGCAGCAAATCTTCGTCGGGAAGGGCCTAGTTTCTGGCAAGAAGTATATTAAACTCGAGGGGGCCTATATCCCTCTTACTCCGTAAGCACGCCACGGCGTACTCTATTGCCATCCTGGCAAATCCAGAGTATTGAAGGGCATTGCTGCCAAGGGTGACTTCGGGAACAGACCTCTCGAACTCTACCCTAATCAGGTTCTCATCGTCGGCGTCTATGCTCAGCTGAATCTCCACGCCGGAAAGTCTCTCTATCTTTGCCTTTATCTTGTCTAGAAACTCCTGGTCATCCATTCTAAAGCGTCAACCCCTCGCCCATAGCGGACCGCCTGGTCATTTCAAGGGATTCCCAGGGTGCCGTCAGGTCCTTTCTCAACTTAAATTATACCATCGGAGCGCATCCCTAGGCTGGCACTGGGAAGCCTCTCTTCGGAGTGACGGCGCCTATTGCGACCGCAGGCTGAGTCGTGGGACGGCTGCCTAAGCGTACCTAAGTAGGATGTCCGACACCTGCCTGGGTCGCTCGATCATCACTTCGTGGCAGGAATCCAGCACCGGGGCCAGCTCTACGCCGTCAAGCCTACCCGCCATCCGCCTCTGGAGGTCGAAGGGAACCAGGTTGTCCCTCCACAGGGGAACATATGTGACTGGGCAATTAGGGGTCAGGTCCTTGAGATTGACCCTGGCCCGGAACAGCTGCAAGGGAAGGGGGGAAAAACGACCGATAATCTGGATCACTTCAGATGGGTCCATGCCGTTGCAGTAGATGTTGGTGGTGACTGCTTTGGGAAGTCTGGTTTCCCTCCTGGCCATGCCGTTTAGCCTCGCCAGCATCTTCAATCCAAGCCTGTTTCGGCGGGGGAGTATATCCATAACGGTCTTTCCATCCCCCGGAATGATACCCGCGAATAGCACTATCCGCCTGGGCGGCTCGTCCAGCTGGGACGCGGCTCGAAGCAGGACCGGTGCGGCGGCGCCGTGGCCCGCCATAATCAGGTCGTGTAAGCCACGGGAGCGGACCTCGCTGGTGACCGCGGCTACGTATTCGTCCAGGGCCAGCTCGGACGCCCTGCCTCGGGTCCGGGTGGGCAGCCGGGGCAGGTCTATGGCCACAACGTTGCCCACCCTAGCCCTGGAGTACAAACGGGGAGGATGTTCCACTGGGGCGGTAAGATGCCCCCATACCCTTCCCCAGCACCAGGACCCATGGCCGGCATCGTGGACGAGGAGGAAATCAACCATCTGTGACCTCGGCGTCGCCCCCGTCACTAAAGCATGGGCGAGCGTCTCTCAGGTAAAGTAGTATACACGGATATTGGAATCCTTCAACCGGGCTACCGCCTTCCCTCACCCAGAGCTTGCCGAAGGATGAGGACACGGACATTTGGGATCGCGGTTGGCTGGACCAGAGTATGATGAAAGTACTGTGCCCAGCCCGTGAAAAAAGTATCCAATCTAGTACAATATTATTAGGGGCCTGAAGGATGGGGGTTGCTGGTGCGGCCTTGCGTACAGTGCCCCTCAGCTGTTTATTGAGACCCGTTACAGGGGCATCGGGAGTCTGGTGTGTCGTGGAAGGGGCCATCGGTCTCAGGGTGGATTGGGAATTTGGGGTGTAAAGTGTGACCTGGATCACACTTATTGGTCTAGAGACCGGTTGGTGACAAAGGGGGGAACGCGGGAATGCAGGATCAAAAGGAGTCCCGCCACCATTTAATAATGGCCCAGGAGCTTGTCCGGAAGGAGGTGGCCAATCTCCTTCATTCCCAGGTTCAGAGCCAGCTCATAGTGCTGGAGTACTGCCTGAAGGACTGCCTGGAAAGTTTGGCGGACGGGCCTCCCGAAGTAATTGAGCGCCTGACCAACGCTCGTGGGGTCCTTCGGCAGATTATCGAGGTTGACCTGCGGTCCATTACCCGTCAGCTGTATCCTTCAATAATTCAGATCGGCCTGGCCAGTGCCCTCAACTCTCTAGCCGACCGGTTCCGGGTGGCATTCTCAGTGGAGCTGGAGGTAGACAAGGACCTGCAAAAGGTGGAAGGGGCCATACCATCGGGGGCCTACGACAATCTAAGGCTGCCCCTGTATCGCATAGCGGAAGAGGCCTGCACCAATGCGGCAAAGCATGCCCAGGCGGACAAAGTGAGGATATCCCTGAAGAATTCCTCTCCCGACGAGGTTCATCTGGCCATACAGGACAACGGCCGGGGCTTTGATCCGTCCCGGTCGGTCCCGGGCCACGGGCTTCTATCCATGAAGGACTACGCCGGCGCACTGGGTGGGAAGCTGGAGATTGACAGCTCACCCGGTTGGGGCACCGCCGTGAGGGTCTGGCTGCCGGTGACCGATGGGCTAAAGCCGGCACGTTAGAGGCGACTTGGGGTTAGAGGCTCCCGTGGAGAAGCAGCGTCGCAGCTACCCGCACATTGCCCCTGTCAGGGGCCAGTACCATCGGGCCGTACGGGCGGGCGACTTCCTTTTCATCGCTGGGACCACGGCCTTGGGGACCGAGGCGGAGCGGGGGCCCATGGCGGACCAGTTCCGGGTCACGGTAAACAGGCTTAAGGCCATAGTGGAGGCCGAGGGCGGGTCGGTGGCGGACCTGGTCATGTTCACTACCTACGTGACCAGCATTCAAGAATGGAACGCCTGTGAGGCAGAACGGGAGTCCTTCTACGAGGAGTGCTTCCGTGGCCAGTATCCGACCAATACCCTGGTGGAGATTAGCGCCCTGGCGTTGCCGAGCCTGAAGGTAGAGATAGACGCCATCGCCGTCCTTTAATCCCCCTCATGCCGTCTCAATACCTGAGGCGGCCTGCAAGCCCAGCTCCTCGATAGCCATCTCGCGCATCCTGAACTTCTGGACCTTGCCGGTCACTGTCATAGGGAACTCGGCGACGAATCTGACATACCGGGGAACCTTGAAGTGGGCGATCCTGCCGCGACAGTAGTCGCGGATCTCCTCCTCGGTGGCGCTCTGGTCCGCTTTGAGCATGATGCAGGCCATCACCTCTTCCCCGTACCTCTGGTCCGGCACGCCGATCACCTGTACGTCGGCCACCTTGGGGTGGGTGTACAGGAACTCTTCGATCTCCCGGGGGTAGATGTTCTCGCCGCCGCGGATCAGCATGTCCTTTAGCCGTCCTGTTATCTTGCAATACCCTTCGTCGTCCATGGTGGCCAGATCACCCGTGTGGAGCCAGCCAGCAGAGTCTATGGCTTCGGCCGTAGCCTCGGGCATCTTGTAGTAGCCCTTCATCACCATGGAGCCCCGTGTCCATAGCTCCCCCTGCTCGCCCCCGGGCACCTCCTGACCCGAGGAGGGGTCGGCGATCCTGACCTCCACGCCAGGCAGGGGCGGGCCAACGGTCGTCACCCTTTTTTCGATAGGGTCTGTGGTGCTGGTCAGGGTGATGACCGGCGAGGCCTCGGTCTGTCCGTAGGCGATGATGATGTCCCTGGCCCCCATCTGCCCTATCACCTGCCTCATCACCTCGATGGGACACGGGGAGCCCGCCATGATGCCGGTGCGCAGGGAGCTCAGGTCGTACTTTTGGAATTCGGGGTGGCCCAGCTCGGCGATGAACATGGTTGGGACGCCGTGTAGGGCCGTACAGCGCTCGGCCTCCACCGCCTGTAGCGACTTCAGGGGGTCGAAGTACTCAGCCGGAATGACCATGGTTGCCCCTTTGGTTACGCAACACAGGGTCCCGAGAACGCACCCGAAACAGTGGTAGAACGGGACGGGGATGCACAGCCGGTCGCGCTCGGTAAAGTTCAGCCCATGACTGGTATAGGTGGCGTTAGCCACCAGATTGTAATGGGTTAACATGGCTCCCTTGGGAACGCCAGTTGTGCCCGATGTGTACTGAATATTTATCACGTCCTCGGGGTTGCACAATGCCTGGCGCTGGGCCAGCTCTCCGGGGCTTACCTCCTGCGCCCTTTCCCTTACCTCGTCCCAGAGCCACATGCCGGGAGGGGCCTCCTGGATTGACTCATCGCCTCCCGCTCGCTGCGCGACGTCGGGAGGCGGGATCAGGATGACGTGGCGAAGATGGGGCAGTGAGGCGCTTTTCAGCGCTCCTGGGGCGGCTTCGCGCAGCTCCGGCACCACCTCATTGAGCATGGAGACGTAGTCCGAGCTTCTGAACCTCCCGACAAGGATGAGCACGCTGGCGTCCGACTGGCGCAGTAGGTACTCCAGCTCGTGGGTACGATAGGACGGGTTGACCGTAACGAGGACTGCGCCCACCTTGGCGGTAGCGAACTGGCTCACGACCCATTCGGAATAGTTGGTAGCCCAGATGCCCACATGGTCGCCCTTGCCTATGCCAAGGGCCATGAGGGCCCGCGCCATGCGGTCGCACTCATCGCGAAACTGGGCGTAGGTGTACCGGACCCCGTGCTCCACGTGCACCAGGGCTTCGTGGTCCCCGAAGCGGGCCGCTTGAATGTCCAGCAGCTCGCCAATGGTCGTACGCGTGGAATAGTCCTCGCTCATAGCTCCTCCGACCGGTGCCACCCTGTTTTGCGAAAATATAGCTGCAAGGGAACGGGGTGTCAAGGACGCAAACTCTGCGTGGATGGCTAAAGCGGAAAGGCGATGCAGGACTTGGCCCGTGCCACCACCTGGTCTAGTTGGTTGGTGCCGATGATCTCGCAGTCCACCAGCCTTAGCTCGCCTTCCTCCCGCTTGTCCGTTACCTGGCCCGTGAAGGTGACGGTGTGGCCGGCCCTGATGGGCTCGGTGGCCCTCATATCAAGGCGGCTGCCCACGCTCATCAGGTTCCTGAGGGGGAAGGCCTTTTCCAGGAGCTCGGCTATGTAGGCCACGGTGGCGACGCCCATGTTGACGGGTCCGCCGAAGATGCCCTGACTGGCGTATTCCTCGTCTGTGTGTAGACTGTGCCAGCCCTCCTTCGGACCGGTGGGAGCGTAGCGCTCGTACAGCCCGATTGACTCCTTGGACTCGTGTTTTACCAGTATGGGGAGATCGTCCCCCAGCTGTACCGAGTCGAAGCTGACAGTCCTGGCCCATAGTGTGGCCAATGGGAGCCTCCGCGCCGCCTGTGACCGTCGGCCCTCTGTAGCTAAGGGCCCCCCTTCGACCGGCGCGGTACCACCTTAACATCGGCGAACCTGCGTCGCAAGGGCCAGCGTATCTGGCCATGTTATAATCCACCTGGGTATGGTCGAGGTGATCGAGGTCAAGGGGTTGGTCAAGCGGTATGGGACCCTGGCCGCCGTAGACGACGTTTCGTTCACGGTGCACCAAGGTGAGGTTTTCGGCATCCTCGGTCCCAACGGCGCCGGCAAGACGACTATCCTGGAGATCATCGAAGGCCTGCAGAAGCCCACCACTGGCGAGACCCTGGTGCTAGGCGTGGACACCCAACATGGTGCGGCAGCCGTAAAGGAGTCCATCGGAGTACAGCTGCAGGCATCCGCCTACTTCGACCATCTCACCCTTATCGAGATCCTTTCCCTCTTCGGCAGCTTCTACCGAAGGCGTATCCCACCCAAGGAGCTGTTGGCAAAGGTGGGCCTGCTAGACAGGGCGGGGACGATGGTACGGAAACTTTCGGGCGGCCAGAAGCAACGCTTTACCGTAGCCGCCAGCCTGGTTAACGACCCGGAGCTCGTGATTCTAGACGAGCCCACCACCGGGCTCGACCCCCAGGCCCGCCGGAATCTGTGGCAGCTTATCCAGGGGATGCACGACGACGGAAAGACTATCGTCCTGACCACTCATTACATGGAGGAGGCCCAGGCACTGTGTCACCGCGTAGCCATCATGGACGCGGGCCGTATAGTTGCCCTGGATACTCCCATCAACCTGTTACGCCGGCTGGACGCCCCCTACGTGGTGAAGCTGGTCACCTCCAGGACCTTGTCCCCTCAAGAGTCGGAGGACATTAAATGGTCCCGGGAAGATGTATTGGTGGCCAACGGGGACCACTATGAACTGCGCGTAAAAGACGCTCCCCAATCCCTTGCCCATCTGATGGAGTGGGCTACAGCGCAGGAAGTAAGCCTGGACCACATAGAGGTAGTGCCTGCTACGCTGGAAGATGTGTTCCTGGAGCTAACTGGCAAAGAGCTACGTGACTAGGCCATGCTGGCCCTGCTAGTAGCCCACCTGAAGATCATGTCGCGAGACCGCCAGGCCCTTCTCTGGGCCCTGCTCTTTCCCATTATGTTGGTTACGGTTTTCGGCATCTTTGAGATCGACGGGTCCCAATCTGCATCCCTGGCGATTGTAGACCGCGCCAACACCGCCCGCTCCCTGCAACTGCGCAGCGAACTTGCGGCAGTGGAG
The DNA here is from genome assembly GCA_965247295.1 of Dehalococcoidia bacterium. Classification (GTDB taxonomy): domain Bacteria; phylum Chloroflexota; class Dehalococcoidia; order Lucifugimonadales; family JAGWBF01; genus CBDFGQ01. The sequence goes on along the minus strand of CBDFGQ010000006.1, from coordinate 50,865 downwards.
TACCTGCTGATAGACAACCGGATCGACAGCCGGTCGGAGGCGCTCCAGGCCCTGAAAGACGGCGACCTGGAGTATGTGCTGGTGATACCCCAGGAAATGGCGGGAGTGTCGGGGCCACGGGCCTCGGCGGTTGAGGGTGGGAGGGCCTCTGGGGAGGTCTTAAGCGGGCCGGTGTCGTTGGTCCTCTATTACGATGGCGCCAACGAAATAGGCAGCCAGCTGGTCATCGGGGCCGTCCGCCACTTCGTGGACGAGCAGAACATTCTGCTAATTGGCCAGCCCAAGCCGTTGAGGGTCGTGGCCAGGGAGGTGGAAGCCCGCAGGGTGGAGTACTTCGATGTATTGCTCATCGGCCTGGTGGGCATGGGCATGATGACAAACTCGATTATCTTCATTGCGGTCAAGATCAGCATGTACCGGAACCAGGCGATTCTCAAACGCATCCTGGTAACGCCCCTGAGGGTGAGAAACTACTTCGCCTCGGAGGTCGTTGCCCACCTGCTCCTGTCGTTGGTGCAGGCGGCGGTGGTCATCGGCACCGGCGTGCTGGTGTTCGGTGCTCACATTGAGGGCAACGTTATCTGGCTCTTCGTCATAGTGGCCTTTGCAAACACGATTTTCTTGAATATCGGGTTCATTGTCTCCGGGTGGGCCAATAGCCCCCGTGCCGCATCGGGAATGGGTAACACCATTGCCATTCCGATGATGTTCCTCTCGGGCGCCTTTTTCCCCACGTCGAATCTACCCGCTTTCTTGCCGGAGTTGGTCCAGGTGTTGCCCTTGACCCCCATGCTTGACGCTATGCGGGCGGTAGCCTTAGACGGCCGCGAGCTATGGCAGGTGTGGCGGGAGCTGGCGATGCTGGCAGGCTGGCTGGTGGTCTCCTCGGCAGCTGCAATCAGGCTGTTCCGATTCGGATGAAGGTCCCTGGACGCCAAGGGGTCGCCCACAGCGAGCCCTCAGGCGGCTGCCGAGCACGTGCGAGTTTCATGTGCACGACCCACGTAGTATAATAGTGGAGAGGGGTGCCGGAGTGAGGTTTGTATCAGGAGTGGATCATGGGTAGTAAGGATGTCCGACGGCGAGAGTCGAAGAAACAGAAGAAGGACCAAAAGACGGCGGTGGCACTGAGTCCCATCACCGTTTCCCCTCAGGTAGAAGTGTTGCCCAAGCGCAAGGCCACCAAGGAGCCCAAGGAGTAGGGGCCCCCAGTATCCCCGCCTGCCGGGGAGCAATGGCACGACACAGGGTTGTCTTTGGCTTAGGGCGAGGTGGTGGCGGGACTGATCACGCCGATACTTCCACGATCCCGTAGTATGCGTCGCTGTCCAGCACCCGTTTCATGCCCTCTAGACCGATGTGTCTGGGGTTGGTAGGCGAATAGTATTCGTCTGTCACTAGATGGTGGAGCCGCTTCAGGTCCGCCGGCCGGTTCCCTTTTGAGAGGAGTGCCCTAAAAACGATCTCCTGCATGGGCATCTCCGGCCTGATAAAACCCTCCTGAGTGGCACAGCACTTCGCTATCTCCCGTATCTGTTCTTTGACCGAAGGAGTCTCACCCTTCGCTTCCAGGCGCTCGTGGCAGGAAGGGCAGCGGCGGCTTAGAAGCATCGTGATTAGCGAACGGCCCAGCTCGTCGGCCCTGGACGGGTCAACAACGTAGCTCGGATTCTCCTGTGGGGCAGATTCGGTTTCCTGATTATTGGCATCCTCTTGTGGGGTCAAATTTGCACCTCTTCATTCCAGTCCAGCATTTTGACCGTTACCCTCTCGCCGGCCTCCATCACCGGCACGTCCTCTGGGCATATTGCCAGGCCGTTGGCCTTGGACATCGAGGTGAGGATGTTGGAGCCCTGGGGCCCCGTTGGGTTGGCGTAGTAGGTGCCGTCCCTTCTGGTCACCTCAACCCTTGCAAATACCCGACGTCCGTCCACGTTGCGAATGGGACCCTCCAGCACCGCTTCGACCTGTGGCTTGGCTAGCTGGCTCTTGCCCAGCATCCTTAGTATCGCCGGGCGAGCGAACTCTTCGAATGCGACCATGGCGCTCACCGGGTTCCCCGGAAGGCCGAGGTGGGGCACAGGTTTCCCCCCAGGGCCGTTGATCACTCCAAAGGCCAGGGGCTTGGCCGGCCGCATCCGAACGGACCAGAAGCTGATTTCACCCCGCTCATTCAGTACGTCTTTAACGATATCGTAGTCGCCCTTTGAAACGCCAGCCGACGTAATAAGGAGGTCCGAAGCCATCCCCAGAGATAACTTGCGATTCATATCCTCTAGGTTGTCTCTGGCGATACCCAGGACCTGGGGGATGCCGCCGTATCTAAGGACCGATGCGGCCGTGCTGTAGCTGTTGCTGTCGTAGATACTCCCCGCCTTTACAGGTTCCCCCAACTCGAGGAGCTCGTCGCCAGTGGCCAGGATGGCCACCAAGGGACGCCGAGTGACTTTTACTGTTCCGACGCCCATGGACGCCAGGACCCCGATTTCCGAGGGTCGAAGGACGGTGCCCGCCTTAAGTACCACGTCCCCTTTACGCACGTCCTCCCCTGCGGGGCGTACGTGGGAGCCCCGGGGCACCGGCTGGAGAACCGCGATTTCACCGAGATCCAGACCCCTGGCCTTCCTCTCTACCTCATCGGTCTCCTCGAAGGGCACGATAGTGTCGGCCCCACCCGGTAAGGGAGCGCCGGTCATGATCCTCATGGCGCTGCCTTCCATGACCTCCCTGGTTGGAACCTGCCCCGCCGCTATCTGCCCGATAACCCGTAGCAGCTTCGGTGAACTGGGGCTGGCGCCGGCGATGCCCCGGTGCTGCAGAGCATAGCCATCCATCGCCGAGTTGTCCAGATGGGGCAGGTCGAAGGCTGATGCGACGTCCTCAGCCAGCACCTGGCCCAGGGCCTCAAGAACCGGCTTCTCTTCTGGTTCTAGCCTGTTGAAGTAGGCCATGATCCTGTCGTAGGCCTCTTCTACGCTGAGCATATCGGCGTGTCTGTGTCCCTTGGAAATGACCATCACTATGTTCCTTTGCCGCTAACTTTATTGCCCAGACTGGGCCTTAACTAGTCCCACGATATCATTAGCGAACCCGTGGGCCTGTTCAGCGTCGCCCTGAGTAAATGACCTGTATGGTACGGCCGGTGGAGCCAGGGCATCAGGATATCGGGTCGGGATATAGTACCTGTCCAGGACCTTGCCCCACTCGGCCACCCTCCCAAAAGCCTCGTCGAAGCTCACACACTGGAGGGCCAGCTCCTGGATGGAGTGGACAAGCACAATCATTTGTCCTTTCCCGTAATGATAGGCCTTCAGGGCCGTTTGTGCCGTCTGCTCCGCCATGAAGCATACATCAGACCAGTGGCCCAGTCCAAGGAGGTCGCCAGTGACTTCTAGCTGGTGCTCTGCCTGCGCCAGCCACCGGCGGAACGCCTCACCGGGGTTTTTCATAGATGATTTTTCCGTCCCTCAGGGCGTACTGGATAAAGGGATTCTCCTCGGCAATCATAACATCCAGCTCCTCGGGAGTGTACACAAACACGTCAACGTGCCCGGGATGGGTTAGGTATCCACCGGCCTCCACCAGGCGCTGGACAAAGCGGGTCTGCGTACGTTTGATAACTATCACGTCTATGTCGCTGTACGCGTCGGCATCGCCCCTGGCGGCGGATCCAAAGAGGATGATCCGCTCCGGATCGTAGGGGAGCAAGTCCTTGACAATACGATCGTACTCTGGCTCCATCACTGTGCGGGCCCAGTCACTGAGTTTGGCTCTCTGTCTGCTGCCGTAGTTCCGCCCCTACCTCTCGCTCAAGGGAACCCAGGATCCCCTGAAAGGCCCGGTTAACCTCCTCCGTCGTGAGGGTCCTGTCCGGGGCCTGAAAGTCGATGTGGTAGGCCAGAGAGCGCTTGCCCTCCGAGACGTGCTCTCCGCTGTAAACGTCAAAAAGGATGGCTCTGGCCACCAGGGGTGGGCTCACAATAATCTCCTGGATCCTGGCTGCGGGCACGGTTCGGTCAACCAGAATGGACAGGTCCCTTGTGGCGCTGGGGAAACGGACTAGAGGCCGGGGGCGCTGAACTCCTTCGGGTGTGACCTTAAGCAGGCCCTCTACGTCCAGCTCAAAGATGGCCACCGGCCCACCTTCTATGCCAAATCTCTCCAACAACCCCGGGTGCACCTCTCCCACTAGGCCCAGCCGCGCATCGCCGGCCACTATGAGGGCGCCTTTCCCTGGGTGCAGCGCGGGCTCCTGGGCCGGATCGAAGGTGGTCGTGACTCCCAGCCTCTCCAACAGCTTTTCTACGACGCCTTTGGCGTCGTAGAAGCCCAACTCTCCTTCTCCCGAGAGCCAGTGGGCCTCCCACCGGGGTCCCGAAAACACCCCGCACACCACCTCCCGCTCTTCTGGCAAGTCCCCGTCGGTGGGCAGGTATATTCGCCCCGACTCGAATATGGCCACGGGCCCATGTTCGTGGAGCCGGTTGGCTGCCAGAGTAGACAGGAGGCTGCTACGGAGGGTAGTGCGCAGGTACTGCTGCTGGGAGTTCAGCGGGTTGGTCAGCTTTAGTGGCCCGGCCATCCCGTCCAGGGCCTTCGCGTTCTCGAGCTCCTCCAAGCTGGTCAGCGGGTAGGTGATGACCTCCTGCATACCGCAGTCCACCAGGAGGTCCTTGACCCGGTCCCTCAGCTCCTCCAGGGGTTGGGGCAGGTGCTGAGGTATGGAAGTTGACAGCATGGTTGTGGGTATCTCGTCATAGCCCACCAGCCGGGCGACCTCCTCCACCAGGTCATCCTCTATGTTGATGTCGCTGCGCCAGTCGGGCGCCCTAACACTGAGGAAGGCTCCCTTGCCCTGATCGGTAGCCCCCTCCGGCCGGCACGAGAATCCCAGAGAGGTAAGTACCTGCTCCACTTTTTGAACGGGAAATGCAATTCCCAGTACCTTTTGCAGGCGCTCCATCGTGAGCGTGAGGACGGGAGCAGAGTACGCGTCCCTTGTGGGGAAGACGTCCAGGATGCCCTTGGCGGCGGTCCCCCCGGCGATCTGACAGATGAGCTGGGTAGCGCGACGGAGCCCTATGGGCGCCATCTCCCTCCGAAGGCCCTTTTCGAAACGGATGGATGCCTCGGTAGAGAGCCCCGATGCCTGGGCGGTGCGCCGGTTGTTGACGGGATTGAAGTTGGCCGACTCCAGCAGGACGGCGGTCGTCCTCTCCGTCATCTCTGTATCCGCGCCGCCAATTATGCCCCCCAGGGCGACGGGGTCCTCGGCGTCGGCGATGGCCAGCATGGAGGGTGAAAGCTTACGCTCAACTCCATCCAGGCCCGCCAGCACCTCTCCTGGCCTGGCCCGGCGTACGATTATCCTGCCGCCCTTCAGGGCGTGGAAGTCGAAGGCGTGCAGGGGTTGGCCGTACTCCAGCATCACGTAGTTGGTGATATCGACCACGTTGTTGATGGGGCGCGAGCCCATCTTGAGCAACCTGTCCTGGAGCCAGCGGGGCGACGGCCCGACCTGGACCCCCGTAATCAGGCTGGCGGTGTACCTGTAACAGAGGTCGGGGTCCTCGATCTCTACGGAGGTCAATGTACCTATGGGGTCGCCCTCTTCCGGGTAAGAGCAGTCGGGCTCCCTTACACTGGCACCAGTGAGGGCAGCCACTTCGTGGGCTATGCCCAGCAGGGACAGGCAGTCTGGGCGGTTTGGGGTCACCTCCAGGTCCAGGACCTGGTCTCCCATGTAGTCGGAGAGGTGCATGCCCACCGGAGCGCCCTCCGGAAGCACCACGATTCCGCTGTGGTCGTCTCCGATGCCCAGCTCGATCTCCGAGCAGATCATGCCCTCGGACACCACACCCCGGATGCGGGCAGCCTTCAGGGGCTCGATCTTGCCGCTGTGGGTGCTGAAGAGCTCGGCGCCGACCTTGGCGAAGGCGACCTTCTGCTTCTCCGCCACGTTGGGGGCGCCGCACACCACCTGCATTCGCTCGCTGCCAATGTCGATGGTACACAGGGTAAGCCGGTCGGCGTTGGGGTGGGCCTCCACGCTGTCCACCTGGCCCACGAAGCAGTTCTTCCAGCCGCCGATGGTGGCCACCTCCGCCACCTCGGTGCCGGCCATGGTGATACGGTGCGCCAGCTCCTCCACCGGCACCCGTATATCCACGTACTCCTTGAGCCAAGAAAGGGGGACTTTCATGGGGTTTCCAATCCCTTAAATCCGTTTCAGAACTGCCTCAGAAACCTCAGGTCGTTGGAGTAGAACAGGCGTATGTCGTCGATGCCGTACTTGAGCATGGCGATTCGCTCCGGGCCCATCCCGAAGGCGAAGCCGGTGTAAACGCTGGGGTCGTAGCCCACGCCCTCCAGCACCCGGGGATGCACCATGCCCGCCCCCATTATCTCGATCCAGCCCGTATCCTTGCAGATCCGGCATCCTTCACCGGGTCTAGATACCGAGCCCCGGCCCTGGCAGGCAAAGCAGTCTATGGACATGTCCACTCCGGGCTCCACGAAGGGGAAGTAGTCGCACCGGAAGCGCACCCTGCGCTCCGCGCCGAACATCCGCCTGGCGAACTCGTATAGGGTGCCCTTCAGGTCGGCGAAGGTTATCCCTTCGTCCACCGCCAGCCCTTCCACCTGGTAGAAGTGCCACTCGTGGGTGGCGTCGGTGGCCTCGTACCGGTAGCATTTGCCGGGGACGATCACCCGAACGGGGGGTCGCGTGCGCTCCATGACCCGGACCTGCATGGGAGAGGTGTGGGTGCGCAGGAGCATAGAGTATGCGCCTTCCTGGTTGTCCGATCGCTGTGGCCCGGGATGGTCTATCCACAGGCTGTTCCACATGTCCCGGGCCGGGTGGTCCCTGGGGATGTTCAGCATCTCGAAGTTGTACTTGTCGCACTCCACCTCGGGGCCCTCTACGATCTGAAACCCCATGGCCACGAAGGCGCCGCATATCTCTCGAACGATCTGGGTGGTGGGGTGCAGCCTCCCCGCAGCGATGGGCCGTCCCGGGAGGGTCACATCGATGCGCTCATCCTGGGCGATCTTGCCTAACTCGGCCTCTTTGAGGGCCCGCTGCCTCTCCTCCAGGCGCTCTTCCAGAAGGGCCTTGGTCCGGTTGCCCAGGGAACCCACGGTGCGGCGCTCGGCGGGAGGCAACTCGCCAATGGTCCGCAGTATAACGGTCAGCCGCCCCCGTCGGCCCATGTACGAGACCCGCCACCCCTCAAGGGCCTCGAGGGTGTCCAGCCCTACCAGCTCCTCCAGCGCCGACGCCTGCAGTTCGTCAATTAGCCCGGTTGTTGAATCTGGCTCCATAGGCGAAACGTGACCAGTCTCATGATATTGCGTTCTGTCCCTCTTCCCCGCACCGACCATTAATTATAGGTACGTTAATTATGGGTGTCCACCAACACCTCAACAATTTGACGCGGACCCTTGCAGTGAATGAACAATTGAGCCGATCTCCGCCGGTGAGGGAATGATATGGGCGCCGGCCTTTTTCAGGGACTGGGTTTTCGCCTCAGCCGTGGCCGAGGCCCCGGTAATGATGGCGCCGGCGTGGCCCATGCGCTTCCCCGGGGGTGCGGTGGCCCCCGCTATGAGCGCGGCCACGGGTTTGTGGAAGTCCCGCTGTATGAAGTCCGCCGCTTCCTGTTCCATGGTGCCCCCGATCTCCCCGATTAGCACTACCAGGTCCGTCTCGGTGTCCTCCCCAAAGAGGCGCAATATGTCCACGAAGCTGGTGCTTATCAGAGAGTCACCGCCTATGCCCACGCAGGTGGACTGGCCTATTCCCAGCCCGGTAAGCTGGGACACGGCCTCGTAGGTCAGGGTCCCGCTCCTGGAGACCACGCCCGTCCTGCCCGGCAGGTGAATGCGTCCAGGCATAATCCCTATCTTGCAGCTTGCTCCCGGTGAAATTAGGCCGGGGCAGTTGGGGCCGATGAGTCTCACGTCCCGGCTTTCCAGGTAGGGTATGACCCTCACCATGTCCAGCACCGGCACCCCTTCGGTGATGCACACGATGAGTTTTACTCCCGAGTCGGCGGCCTCGAGTATGGCATCGGTGGCGAAGGCGGCGGGCACGAATATCAGGGACGTGTCCGCGTGGGTCTCCTTTACCGCCTGCTCCATGGAGTCATAGATGGGTACCGTACCCTCGAAAAGCTGGCCTCCCCGCCCGGGCGTCACCCCTGCCACGACCTTGGTGCCGTAGGCCATACACTGACTGGCGTGAAAGCTTCCCTCGCTCCCGGTTATGCCCTGTACCACCACCCTCGTGTTCTCGCGAACCAGAATGGCCAATCCGCTCTCCCGTAGGTGCAGTATTATCGGGCTAGGATACCGAAGCGCGCATCATTTGGGCTACCTCGGATAAGGAGTCGGCGAAGGTCACGTTCAGTCCCGACTCCCCAAGGACCGCTTTCCCTTCCTCCACGTTGGTGCCCATCATCCGCACCAGTATGGGGATGTCCGTGCCCTTCTCCTTGCAGGCCATTACGATGCCTCTTGCGGCGATGTCGCAGCGCAGTATCCCACCGAATACGTTGACCAGCACCCGCTTCACCTGGGGGTCTGAGAGCATGATGCTGAAGGCCTGGGCCACCTTCTCCTCGCTGGCACCGCCTCCCACGTCCAAGAAATTGGCGGGACTGGCCCCCGTGCCCTTGATCACGTCCATGGTAGCCATGGCGAGTCCGGCGCCGTTCACCAAACACCCCACCTCGCCATCCAGCTTCACGTAGGAGATGCCGTACTCGTGGGCCTGGGCCTCGAAGGGGTCCTCCTGTTCGGAGTCCCGCAGCTCTCGCAGGTCCGGGTGGCGGAACAGGGAATCGTCATCGAAGCTCAGCTTGGCGTCCACGGCGATAAGCCGATTGTCCTGGGTGACGGCCAGGGGGTTTATCTCTGCCAGGGAGCAATCTAGGTCGGTGTAGATCCTGTACAAGGTGCCCATGAGACTGGCGGCCGGCCTCACCAGTTCGGGTTCAAGGTTCAGGGCACGTGACAGCCTGCGCCCCTGAAATGGGTGGAACCCAACGAGCGGGTCTATGGGCTCCTTGAATATCCTTTCGGGGTCCCGAGCGGCCACCTCTTCTATGTCCATGCCGCCGGACTCGCTGGCGATCATCACCAGACCTCTATAGGCCCTGTCCACCGTCAGACCCAGGTAAAGCTCTCTGGCGATCTCGGCCACCTCCTCCACCATGACCACCCTCACCGGCGCTCCCTGCGGTCCCGTTTGTGCCGTAACCAGGCGGCTGCCGAGCATTGAGGCGGCGGCTTCCTCCGCCTCCTTAGCCGCACCGACCAGCTTAATGCCTCCAGCCAGACCCCGGCCACCCGCGTGAATCTGGGCCTTGATTACCGCCCGTCCACCCAGCCCCCCGGCAATCTCCTTTGCCTCAGCCGGGGTCGAGGCCACACCACCCCTTGGTACGGGGACGCCGTACCGGGCGAAAATGGACTTGGCCTGATATTCGTGGACCTTCAAGGGGTGTCCTTAGCGGTGTATGTCGACCCGGCGCCGGTCCTAGTCCTTCCTGATCTCCACGTCGGCCAGGTCCTCGACGAAGTTAACGATCGCGGAGTGGTCATGGTCCCCCTTGCCCTTGTTGATCAGGGCGCCCAGCATCTGCTGGACCAGGCCGGTAACGGGCAGGGGCACTCCCAGGTCCTTGCCTGTGAGCAGGGCGTTGTGCAGGTCCTTCTGGTGCAGCCGTATGCGGAACCCGGGTGCGAAGTTGCGACCCATGATCATGGGCGCCTTGGCCTCCAGCGCGTTGCTGCCCGCCAGGCCACCCCTGACGGCCTGGAACACTAGCTCCGGGTCTATCCCCGCCTTCTGGGCCAGGGCAAAGGCCTCCCCTATGGCTTCGATGTTCGCCGCCACCATGATCTGGTTGGCCAGCTTGACGAAGTTGCCGGCCCCCACATCACCGACCCTCACCACGCTCCTCCCCATGACGCTCAGGACAGGCAGGCATCGGTCGAAAACATCCGGCTTGCCTCCCACCATGATCGCCAGGGTACCCGCGATGGCCCCCGGCTCGCCTCCGCTGACTGGGGCGTCCAGCATCTCCGCCTTGACCCCGGCCGCCTTCGAGGCTATCTTTTGGGATACCAGGGGGGCTATGGAGCTCATGTCGATGATGACGGACCCATCCCCCGCACCTTCAAGAACACCCCCCTCGCCAAGTATCGCGGCCTCCGAGTCGGCGGAGTCTGGAAGCATGGTGACGACTATCTCGCTCCTTTGGGCGACCTCCCTACCTGAGGAGGCCGCGTAGGCCCCTTCCCTCTCTAACTCTTCCACGGCCCCTCTGCTTCTGTTGTGGACCGATAGGGAGTAGCCAGCCTTGAGCAGATTTTTGGCCATGGGCTTCCCCATGATGCCCAGGCCGACGAAGCCGATGGGGGAACTCATGCCTCAGCTCCCACTTCGAGTGGGTCCTCTGTGATAATGGCCCAACTCTGTTGCTTTATTGTCATCGCTGCCCGTCCCGTAGCCCCTTCCATGTCTCCAGCACCTGGCGGTCCCTGGGGAAGGCCAGAGGCGGCAGCCCGTCCAGGGAGAAAAAGCCTATCTCCTGCACCTCGGGTCCCGGCTTGGGGACGCCTCCCACGATGTGTGAGTCATAAATAACCAGGATTACGGGATCGCCCCGACTGGAGAAGACTCCCACGAGGTCGGTGACCTTCACGTGAAATCCGGTCTCCTCCACCACCTCCCTCTGGGCCGCCTGTTCCACTACCTCTCCCCGGTCCACGTAGCCGCCCGGCAGACTCCAAAGGCCCAAGCCGGGGTCGATGCCCCGCCGCACCATGAGGACCTTCCCCTCTTTCTCCACCACCGTTGCGGCGGTGACCTTGGGGTCGTAGTATATTACCGTGCCGCACCGGGAGCACACCGGCCTGTCTCTGCCAGACTCACTACGCACTTCCAGTGGTGCGGAGCACCGTGGACAGAACTTGTCTTCCCCTAGCATGGCCTATATAAGGATACCATGATATAGCGGAAGCGTGCATAATGTAGGGGTCCCCAAACTGCCCGGGCGGAGGTCGTCGTATTATGGTGTCAGGCGACAAGTCCCTTACTCTGGAGCTGGCCGAGTACGTCAGCGGGTTTTCGTATGACACCCTTCCTCCCGAAGTCGTAGCGCGGGCTAAAGATGCCTTGGTGGATGGGCTGGCCGTTATGCTGGCCGGGTGCGGGAGCGACTCGGCGAACGCCATCGGTCGCTATTTGCAGGAGCTAGGCGTGTCGGGCGAAGCCTCCGTCGTCGGCTGCAGCCCGTTGCTTCCGGCCCCCTTTGCCGCCCTGGCCAACGGCACCAGCGGCCATGCCCTGGACTACGATGACACCCAGATCTCCTCGGCGCCCGACCGGGTGTACGGCCTGCTGACTCATCCCACGGTGCCGGTGCTGGCGGCTGCCCTGGCAGTGGCTGAGGAGGTGGGAGCAGGTGGGAAGGAGTTCCTTGGTTCCTTTTGCATGGGCGTGGAGGTGGCCTGCAAGGTCGCCGAAGCCATTAAGCCCCAGCACTACCAAGGAGGCTTCCACTCCACGGGCACCATCGGGGTCTTTGGCGCAGCAGCGGCATCCGCCAGGCTCCTGGGGCTCGAATGTGAGGAGACCCGTCACGCCATCGGCATCGCGGCCAGCAAGAGTGCGGGAATCAGGGTCGCCTTCGGGACCATGACCAAGCCCTACCATGCGGGCGCTGCGGCTGAGAACGGGGTCGTGGCGGCCAGGCTGGCCCGTCTGGGCGTAAGGACCGACCCCGATGCCCTGGACGGCCAGTGGGGATTCTTTCAGGTGGCCGGGGGAGGCTGCGACGCGGACCTGCTCACCGGCAGGCTGGGGGTTCCCTACAGTCTGGTGAGCCCTGGCGTCTCCATCAAGCCGTACCCTTGCGGCTCCTTGGCCCATCCAAGTATGGACGCCATGCTTGAGCTTGTTCGGGAGCACGACATCGGCCCTGGTGACGTCCGGGAGATCCGCCTGGGCACCAGCTCCAACGTGCTCAACGCCCTACGCTACCGGGAGCCCAAGAACGAGCTGGAGGCCAAGTTCAGCATCCCGTTTTGCATGGCGGTCCTGGTGGTGGAGAGGAGGGCCGGCATAGGGGAGTTCACCGACGAAACGGTGCGGCGGCCCGAAATTAGGGAGATGATGGGGCGCGTGGTCCCCTACCTGCACGACGAGATAGAGTCCAGGGGGTTCGATAGGATACGCAGCGTGCTGGAAGTGGTACTCGTGGATGGGCGGGTCCTGTCGAAGGAGGCCTCCACCTCCCGAGGGACCCCCGAACGTCCCATGACACCAGCCGAGTTGGCGGAGAAGTTCCACGAGTGTGCCCAAGGCGTAATGTCCGAAGACGGCGAGCGGGCGGTGCTGGGCCACGTTTACGGCCTGGAGGATGTAGGGGACGTCAGGCAGCTAACGCGCCTGCTGAGACGTTCTGACCCGAACGGCGCCGCAAGATAATAGTGCATCCACCTCGTCGCGGTGGGGCATGGAGTCCTGGGCTCCCCTTTTGGCGCCCTTGCCGCCGGGGAAGGTGAGGAAGCTGCTCCCCACCACCGTCTCCCCCGGTACGGGGAACCTGGGCGCATTGGTCACCAGGTCCATATTTATCCCGCCCAGGACAACCACGGACGGCGAAGGCATGTGGCTATCATAGCAGGCTGGCATTACGTAGGGAACAATTTTTAGCGTGGTGGAACTGGCTAACTGATAGGGCAGTAGCTAGTAGTCAGATTCAGAATCAATTAATGATTGCTCATAACGCATCAGAAACTCTGTTAGGCCTCCCAACTCATAGCCCGCCTGTTTGGCCAGTTTTACCACAGCAGGAATGTCCGGTATGATGCCATCAGGCAAAACCGGGCCGTCCATAGCCGCAGTAGCCTTTGCTCTGACCGTATGATATGGGTATCGAAGAGCTTCGCCTAGACGCCCGAACCCGTTCATGTCCTCGACGAACTCCCGAGTTTCCTTGCTCAAAGGGTCCTCCTCAGGCACACCACTTAACATGATGAGGCTCGAATCCACCAATCCCAGTAGCTATGCTAGGTCGTGTGTTCTCATTTTCGTTTTGTTGGTTTTCAGCTCTTCCGGTGAAGGGGTCAGAGATCCAGTCATTCTGCCGATCGAGTAAATGAGTGAGAGGGTTTCCTTCAATTCCAGTTCCAAATATTGGTGTATCAGGAATAATATTGGGAAAACCAGATTGTCGGGGTGTGGAACAACACCGTGTCTCTTGGGGATTGAGTCCCAGAGGTAAGTAACTGCAAGGTAGTATGCGTGAGCATATTCGGTGAAAGATTCTGACAGCGGCAGAGTTGGGAACGTTGCGTCGCGCGGGATTCTGAGATAGTTGTCGTTTAGGGGCATGGCTGATGACCCTCGAATTAGTAGTGCAACTTCTATTATACCCTTAACCCCGTGGCCTGCTTGAAGCTGCGGCCCCATTTCGTATAAAGTAACCCAGAGCCGGGAACGGCGCTCAAACAACGAAAGCTGGAGGCTCGACGGCGTGGCCACGGTAACAGAGCATAAGGCTGGAGCCAGGGACAGGGAGGAGCTGGCCCGGGAGCTGACGAAGCGGGTGTCGGGCGAGGTCCGCTTCGACGCCTTCTCCCGCATCCTCTACAGCACCGACGCCAGTATCTACCAGATGGAGCCGGTGGGCGTGGTGATTCCCCGCAACGGGGAGGACGTGCTGGCGGTCATCGAGGTCGCCAGCAAGAACCGGGTCCCCGTACTACCCCGGGGTGGCGGCACCAGTCTGGCAGGGCAGACGGTTAACCACGCGATAGTTATGGACTTCAGCAAGTACATGAACCGTGTTCTGGAAGTCAACGTTGACGAGCGCTGGGTCAGGGCTGAGCCGGGAATAGTGGTGGACCAGCTCAATAGTCACCTGGCCCCCTATGGCCTCCATTACGCCCCAGACCCCACCACCTCCAATCGGGCCTGCGTGGGAGGCGGCGTGGGCAACAACTCCTGCGGCGCCCACTCGGTAATCTACGGGAAAACCGTTGACCACGTCCTGGAGTTGCGTACCGTGCTGTCCGATGGAAGCCAGGCACACTTCCGCCCGCTGGACGCGAACCAGCTGGAAGCCAAGCTGGCAGGGACTGGGCTGGAGTCGGAGATTTACCGCCAGGTAACGCGCATCGCCCGGGAGAACCGCGATGAGATACTGGCACGCTTCCCCAGGATCATGCGCCGGGTGAGTGGGTACAACCTGGACGACTTCCTTGAGGCGAGCACTTCCCCAGGGGCCTTGAACATGGCCCGGATGGTAGTGGGTTCCGAGGGGACCCTCGCCGTGGTCACCGAGGCGAAGGTCAACCTGGTGCCCGTACCTCCCCACAAGGGCCTGGCGGTCCTCCACTTCCAGGACATGATCCAGGCCTGCGAGGCCAACTGGGAGATACTCCGCCACGGGCCTGCCGCCGTTGAGCTGATCGGCCGGATGATCCTGGAGCGCTGCCGGGCTTCCCTGGGCTTCAAGGGGCTGATGGACTTCGTGGAGGGCGAGCCCGACGCCCTGCTTGTGGTGGAGTTCAACGGCGACTCGGAAGAGGATCTGGCGGCTAAACTGGAGGCCCTGAAGTCGGATATGGCCAGGAAGGGACTTGGCTACGCCTGCGTGAACATGCTAGAGTCCAGTGCCCAGGCCACAGTGTGGGCGTTGAGGAGCGCGGGGCTGGGGCTGCTGATGAGCACCCGGGGCGATGCCAAGCCCCTCCCTTACGTGGAGGACACCGCCGTGGACCCCCAGAAGCTGGGCGAGTTCGTGAGGCGTTTCGACGAGATAGTGAGGTCCCACGGCACCACGGCGGGATACTACGGCCACGCCAGCGTGGGATGCATGCACATTCGGCCTCTGGTGAACCTGAAGACGGGTGCCGGCGTGGACAAGATGGTGGCCATCGCCGCCGAGATCAGTGACCTGGTGTTGGAGTATGGAGGGTCACTCAGCGGGGAGCACGGCGACGGCATCGTTCGGGGGGTGTGGACGGAGAAGCTCTTCGGGCCGAAGTTATACCAGGCCTTTCGAGAGGTCAAGAGGGCCTTCGATCCCGAGGGTATCATGAACCCCGGCAAGATAGTAGACTGCCCTCCCATGACGGAGAACCTGCGCATCGGGCCCGATTACGGCGCCCCGACCCCGGATACGATGCTGGACTTCTCTCGGGACCACGGCTATGCGGGCGCGGTGGAGATGTGTAACGGCATGGGGGCGTGCCGCAAGATGACGGGTACAATGTGTCCTTCCTATATGGCCACCAGGGAGGAGGAGCACTCCACCCGAGGGCGGGCCAACCTGCTGCGGGCCGCCCTCTCCGGGGCCCTGCCCGGCGAGACCCTCACCAGCAGCAGGCTGTACGAGGCTCTGGACCTCTGCCTGGAGTGCAAGGCCTGCAAGGCCGAGTGCCAGACGGGCGTGGACATGGCGAAGCTCAAGTACGAGTTCCTGGACCGGTACAACAGGGCCCATGGCCTCCCACTGCGCGCCCGCCTCTTCGCCAACATCAACTCCCTGAGCCGCATGGGCTGCCGCTTAGCCCCCCTGTCCAACTGGGCCGCCGCGAACCCACTGGCGAAACTCGTACTTCACAGGCTTTTGGGTATCCACCCCAGGCGCCGGCTGCCCGATTTCTCCAGGCCTACCTTCCCAGAGTGGTTCGAGGAGAGGGGCACTTCCAGCAAGCCTCACCCCTCTCCCACTAGGAGAGGGGTGAGGGGTGAGGCTGCGCCCTCCAACGGGAAGCGGGGGTCCGTGGTCCTGTTCAACGACACCTTTATGAACTACAACTACCCTCAGGTGGGCATGGCGGCCACGATGCTTTTGGAGCGCGCCGGGTACGGGGTGCAGCTCGCCTCCCCGTCCAGGGCCTCCGCTTCCGGTGCCGTCTGCTGCGGCAGGCCCATGATTTCCAAGGGGCTGCTGGACAAGGCCAGGACCCACGCTCGGCGCAACGTGGAGGCGCTCTATCCGTACGCCGAACGGGGCATACCCATCGTCGGCTGCGAGCCCAGCTGCCTCCTTACACTCCGGGACGAGTACCCCGACCTCCTCGCCGGGGGAGAGGACCGGGAGAAGGCCGAGGTGGTCGCGGAGAACAGCTACCTGATAGACGAGTTCCTGGCCATGCTCCAGGAAAAGGGAGAGCTAGCCCTGGAGTTCACCGACGCCGGGAAACAGGTGCTCTTCCACGGCCATTGCCACCAGAAGGCCCTGGTGGGCACGCGCCATTCCATGGCGGCCCTGAGGCTTCCCCCCGGATACCAGGTAGAGGAGATAAACTCCGGTTGCTGTGGAATGGCGGGGTCCTTCGGCTACGAGGCGGAGCACTATGACCTCTCCATGGCAATCGGGAGGCAGCGCCTGTTTCCTGCCATCGAGGGTAAGGACGCGGACTGGGAGGTAGCCGTGATGGGAGTATCCTGCCGGCAGCAGATAGAACACGGCACCGGCAGGAAGGCAAGACACCTAGTTGAGGTACTGCTGGACGCCCTGGCCTAGGGATGCGTCGCGGCCAGAGGGCAATCTGGGACCGCCCCGAGACCGGTCCTACTCCTTGACAAAAGAGGCTTCGCGATGCGCTCAGCCCAACTTCGGGCGATGGCGAATTCCTCTTCCGTCAGGGCGTAATCTCCCGCCATTCCTCGCCGAAGCTGGCCCCCAGGAAGCCAAGGTCCTCTACGCCCACCTTGCCGTCGCCGTTGGCATCGCCGAAGGGCAGGGTAAGCTCAGGCACGACAAGCTCCTGCCCCGCGTTCAGCGTTACATGAATCAGGGCCACGTAGACGTAGCCCGGGGCCGTTATCAGGATGTCATAGGTCCCGGGTGCCACGGAGAACTCGAAGCTACCGTCCACCGCCACGAAGTGGACCTGGCCACCTACAAGGAGGAAGGCTCCGGTGCTGGTGTCCCTGCCCTGGAGGTGGACGCTTCCGCTGCGGATGGTGGCGAAACCGGAGATGGGGTCCCTCAGGCGCCCAACGTCCAGGGTGGCGTCGGCGTTGCTGATAAACAGCTCCGAGAGGGTTTCTGTCGTAGTGGGGACGCTGATGGCTGCCAAGGCGGTAGAGCTGGTGGCGTCCGCTTCTCTCAGGATGAACTCGGCGAAAGTGCAAGGGATATCGCCCGTCAAGCAGTAGCTCAGGAGGGTGGGGTCCGCGTCGCTCGTCAAGTCCCCGGTGAGGAGAGGCTGCGCCACGGTCGCTATCCCCACTGGTCCAAAGGTGCGGTCAGTTATGCCGTCGGCGTTGCTCAGGAAGAACTCCGTGAGGGGCTGCACCACGGTAGCTATCTCTACGCGACCCAGGATCTGGGTAAGGATAGCGTCAGCTTTGCCCAGGAAGAGGGAAGTGACGGGCCGCGCCACCGTCGCTATGTCGGGGTCCTGAAGTACCAGGGGCGACCTGTTGGGGTCGGCTGGGAACACGGCATCGGCGCCCTGGACGATAATGATCCCGGTCACGATCCTCACCGGAACGGTGGTGCTCATGCTGTTGTCGCCCGTGTGTGCGTCGCCCGTCAGGGTAGCCGTGGCCGTCAGTGTGTGATCACCGGAACTGGCGTCCGTGGTGTCCCATGCAAAGCCTAGGGTCACCTCCTGGTCTCCGCTAAGGCTAACGCTCAGCTCGGCAACGGTTACGCTATCGGTGACATCGGTGAGGGCCAGGCCGAAGGTCACGGGTGCGGTCCGATGGTTTAAGGTTTTCACATTCACGTTCACGGTAGTCCCCGAAGACACGTCCGCGGTGCCTATCGGAGTGATACCATCGGCGGCGGTGGGGATTACGGCTGTGACTTGCACGTTTGGCTGCTCGATAGCCGTCACGGTAAGTGTCTTTCGGTTATTGGCATCATTACCCCTGGCTATCTCATCGCCCACAGGAGCCACCGCCAGTGTCACGGCGTGGTCTCCCGTATTGGCCCCGGTGGTGTCCCATGGTATGCCTCCCGGCCCGGTCTTGAGAGAAAACCCGGAGGGCAGAGGAGCCGTGCCGGAGGCGATCGTGATGTCGTCCCCCGTGTCCGCGGTGGCGTTATCGGAGACGACTCTCCAGTCACCCGTGTTGGGCAGCAGGCCCTGGTTCACGATCTCAAAGGAGAAGGCGACCGTCTCCCCCGATATAACGCTGCCGATAAACACCGTCTCGAAGGACACCACAGCCAGGTCATGGTCCTCGGTAAACGCAGTGGCAAATACGTCCGCCTCCTGTATTACGTACTCCTCGACTTCGGGGAGCTCATATATGGCTACCGTGAGGGTCATGGTGTTGCTGTCTGTCAATATCTCTCCCGGCACCGGAACCACCGAAAGGGTCAACGTGTGGACTCCCGTATTGGCACCCGTGGTGTCCCACCACACGCCCGGTGGTCTGGTCTTGACAGAGTAGCCGGAGGGCAGCAACACCGTACCGGAGGCGACGGTGACGTCGTCGCCGGTATCTGGGGTGGCGTTATCGGAGAGGACTGTCCAGTCTCCCGTATTCGGCAGCCGGCCCAGGTTCACGATCTCGAAGGAGAGCGCGGCCGTATCCCCCAGCTTGACCTCGCCGTCAAAGAGCTTTCCGAAGGAGACCACCACCAGGTCGTGGTCCTCGGCGGACTCACCGACGGACGTAACCTCCTCCACCACGTACCCCTGAGGGGGCTCGTGCCGGTCGGCCAGGACTACCAGGGCCGGGAGCAGCCCCCCCAGGGCTAGAAGTATCAACGCAAAAGCGGCGACCCGTTTCATTTAGATATCAGCTCGACGGGTCGTCGTAGATAATCATCAGGGCGGCGCCGACGGAGCCGCTGGTGTTAGCCATATGGACGGCCAGGGAGTGGGCCGCCCTCGCGTTAAAGGTCGTCAGATTGCCAATAATGGCAGCCGTGGACTCGCCACCGTAGTAAGAGCCGAGGGTTATCTGCCTCCCACCGTCCAGGTTTAACCACCGACCATCATAACTGGCTCCACCCGCCGAATAGAAGGCCCAGGAGACCTCCAGCACTCTGGCCCGCATGTCCTCGGGCAGGGCAAAGTTGACTGTCTTGGTGCTATTTTGTTGTCCGTTCGCTTTGCCTATCATCAGCAGTCTATCGGCCTGTATGACTCCTCCCTGGAGGCCGAAATGGAACCAGGTTATCTGGTCATGCAATGAGACCCCACCCACCAGCGTGCCGAGGGATTCACCTATTGCCAGAAGCATCTCCTTGATACCACCCTTGGAGACGGAGAAGGGACCGCCTACTAGAACGGTGTCAAAGTTACTGTTCGTGAGGGCAGGGTTGTTGAAGTCCAGGGCCTGGGCCTGCCATACGCGTGCCGAAGGCTCCCCCCTTGTCAGGTAGGCCGCGACGTTTCCGGCGCTGTCCGCGTAGATCCTTACGTTGATGCAGCCTATCCTGTTGGGGACGCACCAAATGGCGATGACGTAGTTACCCCCGAGTTCGTCAATGGCCGCCCCGATCCCCCCAGTGCCGACCAGGTGGTCTCTAACGGTCTTGAAGAAGCTCCCGTCTCCCGTTCCCGGCGTCAGGCCGAGGGGGTTGGCCCCATCGATGTCCAGGTCCAGGTGGGCTATTATCCCCACTGTCGAGGTATCGAGGGCCAGCGTCTGAGCCATCACGTTCGCTTGGGCGGCCGAGGCCAGCTTTATCCCCGGCATGGGCAGGGAGCTCTCTCTCTTGCTGGTGCCTGGCTCACCGCCGACGACAAAAACGAAGAGCAGGCTAATAAGGGCGGCGGCGAGTATTATGGCGCCGGTCACTACTTTCATGGTCATCGATTTCGTCATAGCTGCACATCTCCTGTGGGGGTTTCCTTGATAGTCACGAAAGTATGAACGTTACGTGAATAGGTCAGACGTTATCAGTGCGAGGCGTTTAAGTCAACGTCACCTATTACCGTGAGGCATGTACCGGCAACCAGGCCCATCCCGTGGCCGCCAGACTCCCCGGCTATGGTAGAGGGGAGTCAGCCGGGATCAGCAGAGGGGTGCCAGGCTCGTCGGCCAGACCGGGAGCCTACTCCCCGCGCCTCGATGACGCGTTGGATTTTATGTAGTCCACGATCGTGCTGGTGAAGCTGCCTACGGGGAATACCATGTCCACCCCCAACTCCCTGAGAGGGCCGATGTCCTGGTCTGGGATGGTGCCTCCCACCAGCAGGAGGGTGTCCCTGGGGTCGTGTTCTTGAAGGGCCTGGACAAGCCTGGTCATGAGCCGCATGTGGGCACCCGAGAGGATGCTGATGCCCACTACGTCTACGTCCTCCTGGACGGCCGCCTGGGCCACCTCGCGGGGGGTCAGCCTCATGCCCATGTAGACCACCTCCATCCCCGAGTCCCTGAGAGCACGGGCCAATACCTTTACGCCCCGGTCGTGTCCGTCCAGGCCGATCTTGGCCAGCAGAACCTTGATAGCCTTTGTCTGGGTATTCATGGGTCCTACGTCTCGCATGTGCTCAGGCCAGTGGTAGCTGGGAGGGGGTGTCAGCGGACAGTTTCTAAATGTGGGGGAGAGTTGCGGTAACGTACCTGATGAGGCGAGCCAGCATGACCATCGCTGTGTCTAGGACGCTGCCGTCTCTGCTACCGACGCATCGTCGCTCGGACGGCGCTACGGAGTAGGGTGCCGGTCTCGATGGGTCGACCTGGATGCGGACCGAGTTACAGCGGGCGTCGTACTCGGCACGGCGGTTGGGATCGGACAGGGTGGCATAGGCTGCGTTGATGCTGCTCATCGTGGCCTCGGCATCGGGGTCATTGGGGTAGAGGTCGGGATGGTGCTCCCGGGCCCTCCTCAGATATGCACGCCGAATACCGTCTCGGCTGGTGTACCGGGGCACCCCAAGCACAATGTAGTAGTTAGGAACGGCTTCCACAGTCGTCAGCCTCGCACCTTTCCTTTCACCGCCCTCTCCCCCGGACCCCACGGACTAGGCATCCGGACCACAAATCACCAAAAGGGATAATACCCACGGGTCCGCCGTCTGTCAACCCCTGTTTTATATCTTGTTCAACACAATCCCCGATGCTATAATCATTTGGGGATGGGGATTCGTCTAGTGGTAGGACGGCAGACTCTGGATCTGCAAGCCGTGGTTCGAATCCACGATCCCCAGCCAAAACGGCTGAGTGAGGTGTGTTTTGGTGGGGAGGGGTGGGGCAGGACGATTTGCTTTCACGTTCTCACGGGGCGCATTCGTCTAGTGGCCTAGGACACCGCCCTCTCAAGGCGGAGATCGCGGGTTCGAACCCCGCATGCGCCACCAGAATTAGATATGACAATAGCGCTCTGGGGCATCCCAGAGCGCCGACAGGGCCTTGCTGGCGGCCTCTCGGGCCTGCTACTTCACGCGGAGGCCGGTGGGCTGACCCTGTAGACCCAGACCTGGTGGTACACCTCCGGCTCTCCCTTGGGCAGGGGATGGAAGGGCTCGCTAGCCTCCACCAGCTCCCACCTGCCCGCCCGCTCCAGGTCCGCCTGTTTCTCCTTGAAGCCGCCGGTCTGGTACAAGTCCGGCCGTAGAGTAAAAACGATGTGGCCGCCGGGCCTGGTGATGCGCACCAGCTCGTCCAGGGAGCTGGCCGGGGCGTGGCCCACGGTCAGGACGCCCACGCTCACCACGGCGTCGAAGGAGTCACTGGGGAAGTCCAGGGGCTCCCCCATGACCATGCTGTGTAGCTCCCGGTACACCTTCTTCCGTCGAGCCTCCTCCAGCATGCCGGGTGACAGGTCCATGGCCACCAGGTCCCGGTATCCCAGCGCGGCGAGGCACCGGCCCACTAGCCCCGTACCCGCCCCGGCGTCCAGGATCGTGGCCTCCTGAGGCACGTGGCGGGCAAGCAGGTCGGCGGCGCGTTGGGGCCCGTTCCACTCAAAGTCCCGCTCCAGCTCGCTATCGTAGTCCCTGGCCCACTGGTCGTACCGCTCCATCAGCTCATGGCTGTCCCGGGAGGAGTATATCCACTGGATCTTATTCTGCTCGGTCATGCCCACCTACTTCTGGCACAGATACAGCGCCCAACCCAGCTCCCCTCGGTCTACCGCCTGGACCATCTGCTCGTAAGCGAAGGAGAGGGCTCGGAACTTCTCGCCGGCCTCATTCCCTTTGCTCCGCGTGATCTCGGCCAGACACTGGTAGCTGGTCTTGAGGTGTGCGGAGAGGTCCTGGGCCTCCAGCACCCGGAACCCTACCCGGCGCAGGGCATCCTGGTAGGTGTCAAAGCTGAACTCCGTGTCGAAGAGGAGCCGGTCGTACACCCACTTCCTGGCCGCCTCTCCGACCTCCGCCCGGGGCTTGGTCAGGTCGTCGAAGGCGAAAATACCCCCGTCCTGCAGCACTCTGTAGGCCTCTTGCAGGGCTTTCTCTTTGTCATGAACGTGATAGATGGCGGCCTGGCTCCAGACATGGGTGAAGGAGCCATCGCCATAGGGCAGCTCGGTGACCGAGGCCTTCTCGAACCCCAGCAGCGCACTCACCTCCGCCGGTTGATCATCCAGCGCCGCCCGGGCGTTGCCGATGCGGACGCCGCTCAGATCGATCCCCTCCACCCGGCAGCCCCGAGTCCGGCTGAGCCACATGGAGGTGGTCCCGTTGCCGCAGCCCAGGTCGAGCAGCTTGGACCCCCGCTGTATACCGGACTTCTCCAGCATGACCCGGTTCAGATTGGCGCTGGCCTTCAGAAAGTCCCGCCCGGTGCCCTCGTCGAAAAGGCCCCAGTGGAGGCTCCCCTCCTGGTCCCAGAAGGAGCGATAGACGGCGTCTTCGGCGTCATAATAGGACTCGGTGTCCCGCTCAGTGAACTTGCTCGGCATGCTCTGCCCCCTCCAGGAACTCGACGAACCGGTTGTCCCGGTCCACCAGCACCATCTTAGGCTTCACCGGCGCATCGGTCGTCTCAAAGGCCAGAATGATGAGGCAGTCTCCCTCTTCACAGAGCTTGGCCCCCGCACCCTGCACCGATATCGTTCCTAGCCCCTTCTGCCCGGGGAGCACGTAGGTCTCCCACCGGTTGCCGTTCGTCACGTCGCAGATCAGCACCTTCTCGTACTCCCATAGGTCGGCCTTTTCCATGAGGGCGCGGTCGATGATAATGCTGCCGATGTAGTCGGGGTTGGCCCCGGTGACGTAGGCCCGGTGAATCTTGGACTTGAGCATGATTCTCATTTGGTACCTCAGTGTGGAGCAGATTTTAGGCAGCCAACGCGGTGTGGGGACAGGCCTGCCCCGTCCAAAAGACGAGCATCCAACGGGGCTATGCTTCGGAGCAGGTCGAGGGTAGGCCAGAGCAGGCGGAATGGAACTGGCGCCCCGAGCAAGAAAGGTCGACTGGACAGGGAAGCTGGGGATTTAGGGCGAGCAGCTAAGGCACGCAGGGGAGGGTGTGCCGGCGGCGCCGGGCGGCGCTAGGGCGATGCAGCGAGATTGAAGTCGGGATGGTAGAGACATTGACGCGGCCAACGGAGACCAAGCCATCCGGTGGCCCCGACCCGGCAGCAGCTAGTGCAGCTTTACACACCAAATCACCCCCTGATGAGTCTACGGTTTAGCGGCGCGGGTGATGGCGCCTGGTGCATGGTACCGGTTACCTGGGTAAGTTGTCAAATGCTGATCGGGCAGTCAGTACCGCAAGATTCGGCCATGCTGTACACCCAGTGTACTTACGAAGACTGTCGGGTACCCTTCATCATCGCGGGCTCCGACATTCCAGGAGGGCAAGGGACCTACGCTTGCAATTGCCCGGTCTGCCGTCGGAGCATCAGGTTCGGGGTTGTGTCGCGTTTCTTGCCGATAAACCCAAGCGGAGGGGCTAGGGGGCCCAGCGGGCGGCGACACGTTGGGCCAGCCGAAGCCCCCTCGTCGAACTACCCCTGAGGCGGTGGCCTTCAACTACCCCCAGACCTGCAGTCCCGCCCCTATACGGCTCATCGTCTGGGAGACTGCCAAATAAAACCGAGCGGACTACACGATGCGCTCGCCGGCCCGCATGACCATGGTCATACGGCGCAAGGCTTTTATGTCCTTGAGGGGGTCCTGGTCCACTACGATCAGGTCGGCCTCCTTGCCTGGCTCTACTGTGCCCACTATATGGTCGATGCCAAGCGCCTTTGCGTCGACGCTGGTTGACGCTTTGATGACGTCCATGTTGCTCATTCCTGCCTCGGCCATTAGCTCGAGGCCGAGGCAGTAGTCTCCGAACATTTGTATGGCGTCGGTACCGGACACCACGGGGATATCCCACTCTTTCCACATTCGGCCCAGGAATTCTACCCGCTTCTCCAACATTGCCTTCATTCCATCGAGGGTAAACCCGTAACGCTTGTCATCTGGCTTGAGGATTCCCAGGCGGTGTTTCTCCTGCACCTCCTCGAAGGTACGGAAGGTGATCTGGATCGTCGGGCTAAGATAGACTCCGTCCTGGGCGATTCGCTCAGCAATCTCGGGATAAAATTTAAGGGAACCGTCGGGCTCAATGAATCCAGCATGTTCAATCATGTCAACGCCCGCGTCCAGAGCGTTGGAGATGCTTTTCGTTGCCATACAGTGGGCGGTGGCTCGTTTGCCCAGGTTGTGCGCCTCATCCACAATGGCCCTTAGCTCCTCGACGCTGTAATAGGGGCGGCGGTTATCGGTCCCAGCAGTCCCACCTCCAGAGGCCATGATCTTGATGTGATCTACACCCTCCTTCACCAGCTGCCGCACGGCGTTCCGTACTCCATCAATGCCATCGGCCTCCTGATTGCACCAATAGAAGTGGCCACCGGTCATAGTCACCGGTCGACCACACACCAGGAGCCGCGGCGCCGTGACGTAGCCTCGCTGAGCTCCCTCACGCAAGTGTATCGCAATACGGTTCCGAGCCCCGTTTTCTCGCATGGTGGTTACGCCAGCCTTAAGATGTGTGAGGACATTCTTCGTTGCTCTCAGAAGCATGATCTCGTCTGAGTCCCTTTCGAGCACCTCCTCGTAGGGTACTCCTCGCACACCAAACATAACGTGGGTATGGGAGTCTATCAGGCCTGGGAGTAGATAACCCTCAGGGAAGTCCATCACCTGCACATGTGGCCCTTCCGGTAAGGTTATCCGGCTCTGTCTGTCCACAGCCCTGATGGTGGACCCCTCTACAATGACCACGGCGTTTTCGAGTGGTTTCGCGCCGGTGCCGTCGATGACGGCCCTGGCCTTAATTACGGTGGTAGTACTAGCGGCGGTCACACCTGCCTCCCAAGCGCTCTAAGTCCGACTTCGACTTCGATACCAATCGATGATTTCCGAACCAGTGGCCTTCCAGACTCCTTCGCGGTCGCAGATATGAGCCAGCGCCATGTCCAAATATTTGCTCCGGAACGGTCGGCCTATTATCCACGGATGAATGTTAATAACCATAAGCCGGCCCGAATGCGCGCCTTCCTCGTAAAGGGTGTCGAAGGCGTCCATGATCATTTGAGAGTAAACGTCGATTGGCAACCGTCGAAACCATTGGCTCACGGCGTCATCCAGTTCCAAATTATTCGGTAATGCAAATAACTCGCCGGTGCGAGCCTTGAGACGGTACGGCTGGTCATCGTTAGCCCAGTCACATACGTACTGTATGCCCTCTTCAGCCAGGATGTTCAAGGTGCGTGTGGACTCCCCGTACTCAGGGCCGAGCCATCCCCGGGGCTTGGAGCCAGCGGCCCTGGTGATAGACTCTATGGACCGCCGTACGTAGTCTCTCTCTGTCTCCTCCGTCATAAGACTGGTGATCATCTGGTTGACAGCTATCCCGTATGCGATGATCTCCCAACGTCGCTGCTTGCACTGCTGGATTATGTATGGGTAGTTATCGGCTATCACGGCATTCATTGCCACTGTGGCTGGTATAGCGTACTTGTCCAGGATTTCCATGACTCGGAAAAGGCCGACCCTTTGGCCATATTCTCGGAACGAATACGCGGTGATATCAGGGAAGGCCATGCCAGAGCCGGAGATGCCGCCTGGGATTTCCGGAGACTTATAGCTGTCCGGCGGCAGCCTCCATTGATAATGGTCCAGGCTCACAATAACGCAGAGGGCGACCCTTGCATCGTTCGGCCATGTGAGGGGCGGGCGACTTGTTATAGGGGACCAATCGTAAAAGTCATGGTCCATGCCGGGCCTAGGTTCTGCTGTCACCACACCTCCGGGCAATCGAAAAATCTTGCGACATCACTTGGAGCGCTCGTTCCACTGCTCGATGGCGACTAACACCTTGTCGTAATAGTTATCCATGTAATACTGTGCGATCTCGTCGCCCGTTGTTTGCCAGACCCCCTCATGTGACAGGATGTGAGCCAATGCCTGGTCTAGGTACTTGACGCGACTTGGATGGCTGCATTGGTAGGGATGCAGCGCGATACACATAGCCTGCCCGCTCCGGGCACCCTCCTGGTACAACACATCAAACTCATCCTTGATGCACTGAGCCCAATATGCCGGTGGATAGCCCGCCCGGTTCGATAGTGCATCATTTATGTCGATTGCGTAGGGCATCGATATAAGCTTCCCAGCCTTTACCTTTAGCGGAAAAGGCTGGTCATCGTGGAACCAGTCGGCATGGTATATGAGGCCAGCCTCTGCCATGAGGTCCGGGCTCGCCTCGCTGGGCGAAATAGCGGGTGTCAAGATGCCTTTGAGCTGTTTACCTGTGTGTCTTTTTAGCGTGTCGATGAGGTCCTGGTAGAAAGCCCATTCCTCATCCACAGACATATTGTTGACGTACCGCGTGTTATAGATTCCATGGGACATGTAGTCCCAGTTACGGGCGACCATGGCATCCCGGATCTCGGGGAAATGCTCCAGTACCGCCTGATTTAACGAGGCGGTGCACCGAACCTTGTGGCGGTCCATTACTTCGAGCATACGCCAAAACCCAACCCGGTTTCCGTAGTCGTGGTTAGAGTAGCGGGAAACGTCTGGATGGGGCGTACGAGGCCATGGGTCCCGGAAGTCACAGCGAGGAGGCAGGAATTCCAGGTGCTCAACGTTGGGAACCACCCACAAGGCTACCCTCGCGCCGTTGGGCCACTTGATGATGGGGCGCTCTGTAATGGGCAAATAATCAAAACGATCGGGCTCAAGCATAGAGGTGGCTCTCCTCCCTCACCCAGGCGCTGGGCGCAACGCGGCTATGCGGTCCAGTACATTCTGAAACAGGTCGCGTGACAGGGCTACATGGGCCAACCGGGACACCAGCCGCCGGGCGTGGCACGTGCCTCCTGTCTGCGCCGGTCGGAAGCCGGTGTGAAGCCCCCAGCTTTGAGGGCTCTCTAACTGCCTGCTCGGGGTCGTAGGGGCGTTGCACCTGGGTCCTGGATGCTGGACTCCTTCAGCCCTTTGCTTGCCGGAGGGACTTGCTTACGCGATTTAGGTCCTGCACGATCTCACATTGGGACCGAAGCATACTAACCTCGTAGTATGGGATATTCCGACCACGGCAGAAATCCCTCACGTGTTTCTGGGCTTCCCTCAGCTTGTTCCGGGACATGGTGGGAAACAGGTGGTGCTCGATTTGATAGTTCAGCCCACCATACCAGAAGTCTATAAGCGGATGGGAACGGATGTTCCTGGATGTTATTATCTGTCGCCCCACATAGTCTAACGGGCTATCTTCGTCGAGCACTGGCATTCCCTTGTGGTTGGGCGCGAAGATCGAGCCAAGATAAACACCGAACAGGGATTGGTGGATGGCGATGAACATCACCGCATGCCAGGTACTTAGAAAGTAAAGGAGAAGCCAGAAATAGACCAGGAGGTGGCCGGCGATCAAGAGGAGCTCTATGCCTTGGGACCTGTGATGGAGCAGGTATTGCACGCCCGCCAGCCGTAAGCCATAGGACTGGAGACAAAGCATGGGAAAGAAGAGGTATGCTTGCCAGCTCACGGTGAGCCGGTAAAGCCCCCTCTTCTTGAGAGCCTGCTCCTCGGTGAAAGCAAGGACTGGTATATTGGTGTCCGGATCGAGGCTGAGCACGTTGGGACTGCTATGATGGCGGTTATGCTTGTCGACCCACCAGCTGCGGACCATCCCGATTAGGAGGCATACAACCAGCCCGGTAACTACGTTCCTGCGTGTCGACCGGAAAATTGTCTGATGGCCAACATCATGTCCGATAAGTCCTATTTGGCCGAAGACAAAGGCCATGACCGCCGCATTGACTAGCTGTAACCAGAGGTTCTCCACCACCACCAAGACCCAAATGCCGAAGGCGAGCATGAGAAGGGTCGTGAGGATCTTGTAGCTATAATAGACGGGCTGCTTCGCGAGCAGCCCCGAGCCCTCGATGGACCGCTTTAACTCGGTGTAGGCTGCGTACTGACCCTGCCTGGAGCTAACCTGTACGGCGCGCCCATTGATATCTTGCCCTCGCTGTATATCTGTCGAGCCGGTGTCCAACCCTCCAGGTTCCAGGCCGTTGTTACAGGTTCCGCAAACCTGGTCCTCATCTTGGTTTAAGGTGCTACACACCGCACAAAGCAGCATAATATCCATTGCCTCAGCTGACCGCATGCCAGTCGCAACCTAGCTGGTCGCACCGCTACGGCCGTTTCAAGTTTGAATGGCATCTTCCGGTGAACGACGCTGGCGACTGCCCGCCCAACAAATCACCGAAATCCCAAGAAGCACACCCACCAAGCTTGTAGGCTCTATAGGGCACCTCCGCAGATGTTAACCGAGATTTCCCGAATCAAGCTGCCAGCGTCGAAGGAACGCGCCATCCTTGGCACTGACAATGATATGGACATATCGGAACGCAGTCAATCACCCTATCGTGCACCCTTTCGTGTTTAACTACCTGTTGGCGTGGCGAGTCACCTATCATCGCTTGGGAAAGGCAGTATTTGATGACCTCTGGCAAGCCCAGCCGCTGGCCCATCGCCAAGTCTGTCTACAGGCATCGAAGTCATGGGAAGTGCCGAGGCTGAAGCGACGTGGTGATTGACAGCGTTATGGAGTTTCCGTACCATCGTCAGCGTCGTGTGTAGTGCGTTCTCTGGACGGTCGACAATGGCGAATCTTCCCCTGGAAGGCATCAAAGTCCTCGAGCTGGCCCACATCGTCGCCGGCCCGGCTGCCGGACTGATCCTCGCAGACATGGGGGCGGATGTGGTCAAGATCGAACCACCCGACGCCCTGGAGCCCCAGCGTATAGGCACGGCGAGGGTAGGCCAGTTCTTCTTTTTCAACCGCAACAAGCGCAGCCTGGTGCTGGACCTGAAGAAGGATGAGGGGCGCCGTATATTCTACAAGCTCGCTGAGGGCGCGGATGTGGTGGTGGATAACATGGGGCCTCAGACTATGGAGCGCCTCGGAATCGCCTACGAGCAAATATCACCCGTCGTTCCCCGGATCATCTACTGCTCCGTGAAGGGTTTCCTCAGCGGACCAAACAGCGGACGGCCGTTCCTGGACGAGTTGGCCCAGATGATGTGCGGCCTGGCCTACATGACAGGGCCGCCGGGCCAGCCGCTGCGCGCCGGCGCTAGCGTGGTGGATATTGGCGCGGCGACCTACGCTGTGGTGGGCGTGCTGGGGGCCCTGCTCAAGCGGCAGGTCACGGGCCGGGGTCAGAAGATTACGGGAGGCCTGTTCGAGACCGGGCTGTTTCTAGTGGGCCAGCACATGGCCAATGCCCAATCCACCGGTGAGCGCCCAACCCCGATGCCAGCCCGGGACCAGGCGCTGAACCGTCAGACGGGATGGGGGGTGTACGACTTGTTCGATTGCGCCGATGGTGGCCGGGTGTTCGTCGGCGTGACCAGCGACGCCCAGTGGCAGCGGTTCTGCAAGGCCCTCGGCCTGGAGGAGCTGGCCAACGATCCTGACTTGGCCACCAACCCCGGACGGCGGGAAGGTCGGCACTGGATGGTGCCACGCATTGCCCAGGCCGTCAGCTCCATTGACAGCCGTGACCTAGCAGACCTTATGGCCAGTAATGGCATCCCGGTGGCGCCGCTGCACACTCCCGAAGACGTCCTGGAGGACCCCCACGTCAACTCGGAGGGCAGGCTCCTGTCGGTGCGTGGCGTCGACCGCGACCTGAGACTGCCCAGCCTCCCATATGAGAGCTCGGAGTATCCCTTCGCCAAGAGGCTTGATCCGCCGGCGAGGCCGGGCGAGCACTCCAGGGAGATACTGGCCGAGGCCGGCTACTCCGACCAGCGGATCGAGGAGTTCCTGGAAGACCAGGTCGTGAAAGAGCTCTAATATCGTCCGCCGAGTCTCGGCCAGGCGCCCAAGTTTCTTCTGTGAGAATTGGCTCACGTGCCTTATAGTCAAGAAGGGCACGAATGGAACCCCTAAGCAGGTCGGAGGGTCGACCATCCGCGAGTACGCGAGGAGTAGAGTCAAATGAACACCCTCGGCCGCGCCGATGTGCAGGTCACACAAGCAGACCCCGCTGTGGGGGACGTTACAATGTCGGATATCGACGTGGTTTTCAAGGGAGATGGCGAGCCGACAACGCCCGCGCAAATGATCCGCCGCCTGGCCGAGTTCCATGATAACGTGGGCCTGGAGCCGGATTCCTACTCGCTGGGGGGCACAGTTCAGAGGCTGGAGCAACGGTTCGCCGAGATGCTGGGCAAGGAGGCCGCGGCCTTCATGCCCACGGGCACGTTGGCCAACCACCTGGCCATCAGGAAACACTGTGGCGTGAGGCCCAGAGCCATCGTGCAGGAGCAGAGCCACCTGTACAACGACACCGGTGACTCCGTAACCCGGTTGAGCGGCATCAACCTGGTCCCGCTGGGCAAGGGACGTCCCTACTTCACTCTAGACGAGCTGAAGGAGGCAATGGTGGGTGCGGAGACTGGCAGGGTGGCTAATGCCATAGGTGCGGTGATGGTTGAGAGCCCGGTGCGCCGCCAGGCAGGCCAGGTCGTTCCGTACACTGAGATGGCGGCTATCACCGCCTACTCCGCTGAGCGAGGCGTCCCAACCCACCTGGATGGCGCGCGCCTTTACATGATGTCGGCCGCCACAGGAGTGAAACCTGAGGAATACGCAGGCCTCTTCGACACGGTTTACGTCTCCATCTACAAGTACTTCGGCGCCCCCTACGGTGCAATACTCGCCGGCACGTCGGTGTTTATCGAAGACATCTACCACGACCGCCGGATGTTCGGCGGGGGGCTTGCGTCAGCGTACATGGCCGCGGGGCTGGCCCTCGAGGGGACCGAGGGGTTCCAGGAACGGTTCGCCGCCGCGATGGAGAGGGCGGCCGCCCTTGTTCCCAGGCTGAACGCCCTCCCGGGCATCGCTCTGGGGCGATTTGAGCATGGCTCCAACATCTTTCCCATGGATGTCGAACCCACCGTTGATGTCGACCAACTCGTGTCGTCCCTACGCCAGAGGCGGGTATTCCTCTACCCCACAGACGAAGCTCAGGGACGCGTCTTGCTCAGCGTGAACACCACGATACTCAGGCAGTCCGAGGACGACCTGGTCTGTGCCTTCGAGGAGGCACTCCGCAAGAGTCGAAAGATAGAACCGTAAGGCTGCACGGTGAGTAACGTGTGGCTTCAGATGATATTCGTTGAGGGGATTTATGCCTAGCACAACTCCTGCAGAGGGATGGATGAACATCTCCCAGCTTCGCATGCACTACCTGGACTGGGGAACTCCCGCCAAAGTCCCGCGGGAACGGTGTGAGGCGGTGCTTGCGTTGCACGGACTCGCCTCATCATGCCATTGGTACGACCTGTTGATGCCCCACCTTGTGGACAGCTACCATTGCATCGCCCTTGACCAGCGGGGTCATGGCAAGACCGATCAGCCAGCCACGGGTTATGATTGGGATACCGTTGCCAGAGACGTGGTGGAGGCTCTGGATCAGCTCGGGCTGCGGCAGGCGGCGCTGCTGGGCCACTCTTGGGGAGGTTACGTGGCCCTCAGTGTGGCATCCAGGTATCCCGATAGGGTCTCCAAGTTGGTGCTGATAGACGGCGGATTTCTCGACTGGACCCTCTGGCCCGGGGCCACCTGGGACTGGTTCAGAAATCTACTCAGCCCCCGGGACGTTTCGGGTAAACGCGAGGACTTTCTCGGCCATCTGCGCCAGCAACTGGCCGACTGCTGGAGCGAGCAATTAGAGGATATAGTGATGTCCATGGTCCAGGTGGGGCCCGACGGGAGCGTCCGGGACATATTGGAGCCGGCCAATCACGCCCAGGTCCTGGAAGCCATGTGGAATGAGCCGCCCTCCGCCATGTTCCCCAGTGTGCGTTGCCCAACGCTGATAGTGCCGGCCGGATCTCGGAAGCGCGGAGGTAACCCGGAGTTCGCACGAATGCGGCGCGAAATGGCCGATGCCGCCCAGTCAGCCATGAGGGATTGCGAAGTCCGATGGATACCCGACACCATGCACGACATTGGCTACCACAAGCCGGCGGAGCTATCCCAGGTGGTCCGCGCCTTCCTATCCAGGTGATGATTCGGCACCTTTCTTAGCGTTCTCCTCCGCTCCCCTCAACCTGGTGACCCTCCACAGCGACTGTGATCCCTATCTCATCAAAAAAGTAGAACTCGGTCTGGTCGCCTAGTTTGAGTTGGGAGTCAGCAAGGCGCTCAAAAAGAGCCATATTTGCACCATACTTCTCCATCCAACACTCCGACTGCAAGAGGTGCCAAAGAGACCCCGACTCATACCGATAGGGGATGTGGGCATCGGCTGAACGACCGATGGTCTGTTCGGTCTCCTGTCGTCAGTGGAATCATCAAGCTGGGCGATGAAACGCTGCAAGACATCGGTGTAACCTGATGGCAGACAACGACTGCAAATGAAAAGGAGGGAAGCGAAAATGGACGAGACACAGAACCTGGTCAAGACATCCATGGAGGAGATAAGAGGGGTGCTTTCTGCCGAAACGGTGGTGGGTGATCCGATCGTTGTTGGCGGCAACACGATCATTCCCCTCGTGAGCGTGGGTTTCGGGTTCGGCGGGGGAGGTGGCACTGGCAAGAAAGGCAAGTCCGAGAAGGAAACCGGCGAGGGTAGAGGCGAGGGTACCGGCGGAGGCGGCGGCGTCAAGCCCGTTGCCCTGATCATAGTCAACGAGGAAGGGGTCAGGGTTGAGGCGAGAAAAGGGACTGTATCGTCCCTGGCGGAGAGCGTCTCCGACCTGGTGGTCAAGGTGATGGATAAGCAAGCAGCCGGAAAGGGCGAAGGGAAAGAAGAGGAAGGCAAGTAGGGGGCGTATAGACGATGCTGGCCCTCTATATCATGGCCGGTATTGTCCTCTTGATCCTCCTTGGGCTCTCCATCCCGGTGGACATGGCCTTCGACGTTGGTGGGCCTGGAGCAGCGAGATCGAGGATGAGGCTGGGGTGGCTCTTCGGCCTGTTGGGGCAAGGAGTTCGGCCGGAGAAAGAAGGAGCCCAAGGAACGAGCGCCGAAGAGGAAAAAGAAGAGGTGGAGTGCGAAGCCTTTCCTCTCCGTCTCCATATTCCGCGGGAACCTTCTCATGACCAAAGGAGTAGTAAGAGGGCTTCTGAAGCTGTCCAGGCGAATCCTCAGCGGCGTGAGGGTGAGGCATCTGGACGCCCGTCTACGAATAGGGCTGGACGACCCCGCAGATACAGCAATGCTCTACTCCGCATTGTGGCCGGTACTCGTCCCCCTCACCTATAACGGCTCGGGCAAGGTGCGAATGGAACTCTCTTTCGACGAGCCCGTCCTGGACCTTTCCGCACGTGGGCGGATCAGGGTGTTTCCCATACAAATGGTGTGGTCCGTGCTCCTGTTCGCCCTGTCGCCGGCCGGTCTGCGGGTGATGAAACGGATGGTGATGCAGCGTTGAAGATCGAGGAGGTCAAGGCCGAACAGCCCATCTGGGTCGGGGACATCAGGCTGGTCCCCATGGAGAGCACCTTCGTGAGCTGGGCGGGCATGGAAGGCGGCGCTGTGGTTCGAGGGTCGAAGGGCCTTGCGGGGGTTGTGGTCGTCTCAGGCAAGAACAGGTACGCCATAGACCTGACCGGGGAAGAGGTGCCGATGAACCAGCACCTCAAGCAGGTCTCGGAGTTGGCGCGGCTGGTGGACAGGCTCTAGAATCGGTTTTAAAAACTCTTGGTCAGTGGGGAAGAGACGTTCGGTCTGCATCCAAGCGCAGGTGGGTAGGACGACCTTGAAGGTAGGATTTAGGCCTAGGCGGCTCCTGACTCCAGCAAGTCCTTTAGAGTCTTGAGATCGTTGGTGATACTCCGCTTGACACCGCGGGACATTAGCGGCCCCGCTAGCTTGTAGAACACGCTTGCCTCGCCCTCGATTCTTATTCGGGCAAGGGTACCGCTTGGAGCCTCTTCAAATTCATAGGTAACCTTCATTGGGAAGGGGCCCTTGATGGACCGCATAGTGAGAAGGGATTTGGGTTCGTATCCAACCACTTCCAGTACGTAATCGATCCGCTTCCCTAAAAACGACGCCACGCGGCTCACTTGTGTACCTTCGCCCACGGGCGGTTCGGTCAGCATCCTTGCTTCTGAGATGCCGCTGATCCAAACGGCGTCATGGTCAGGGTTCATAGCGTATTTCGCTACGTCCTCTCGTGATCGATTGATCGTCACCTCTGCTATGACATCGATAGCCATGACATCACCTCCGCAGGAATATTCAGTGAATATGAAGTACGTTACGTCGAGGCCACAAGGTGGTAGTCGGTGAACTCGACAGCGTCGCCGTTCACTAGCGGGTAAAGGATATCCGTGAACTTACGCACATGGTCCGATGTTGCATGTTTTTGCTCCGCGGCTTCGTCCTCAAAAATAAAAAAGTGTAGGAACCTTGTGGGTTCGGTTGTCGACTGGACCGAAATGTACTGTAGGGTTCCTGGCTCGCTGTCCTTCACGTGCTCGACGAACCTTCGGATAGCCCCCAACGCCTCGCCCACGCCATCTTCGCGGACTCGAAAAACAGCAGTCTTGTAGACGGTCATCTTAACCTCCCCGTAGGGGCCCAATGGCATTACAAAGGTGCCCAAAGAGCTTTTCGATAATCAGATTCCACCCGCCTTCATGGGATTCCACTCGATCGGGCGGCAACAGCTGATGGGTCAGAGTCAATTCAGTTAGGTCACCTTGGCGCTTCAGTGAAATCGTGACGAGAGTCGGATTCGGTCCCGTATGATCCGATTGCCAGGTGAAGACGAGAAGATAGGGTGGATCGATCTCACGGTACTCCCCCGTGTGGCGTATCTCTGTGTCGTCGCCCTTCATGTTGATTTCAAATGCGCCCCCAACTCGGAGATCAAGATTCACGGACGCGGACCCATACGGTGAAATCCATCGGCTCAAGCTATCTGGATTGGTCCAGGCTAAAAACACTGCATCCGGCGTGGCTGGTAACATCCGGTGGATGTGCACCACCTCCCTCGAGGCATCAGGGTTTGCCATACATTTCGTCCCTTTGAGGTTTCTCCTGTTGGTTTTCCAAAAACGATTCCAGCGCATTGAGTCGCAGTTCCCAAAATGCCCGGTAGCTCTCGATCCAGTCAGAGGCTTCCATGAGAGGCTCGGCGATGAGTTCGAAATAATGGTCTCGACCTCTGATGCTCCGCCGAACTAACCCAGCTTTCTCCAGCGTCTTGAGGTGCTTGGATACGGCATTGAGAGAAATATCAAAGGGCTCATAAATCTGTGTCACCCGTAGCTCCCCAGCTCTCAGGCGAGAGAGGATGGCTCGTCGTGATGGATCGGCAAGAGCCGCGTAGGTGGCGTTGAGGTCATTGTGAATATATTCAACCATAAGGTTGAATAAAGCCTAACGCTACAGCCGTAGGCTGTCAAGAGGGGGTGAGCAGTGGCCAAGACGGCCTGAGCAAGACAGCTAACGCGCGGCGCTGCCTTGGGCTTCGTAGTATCATCATTTTTGGGACCGCTGGGCCTCAGTCCTCGCAGGCAACCCCGTCCATGGTGTTAACTTGCCATTAGGCCAGGAGCAGCGAGCCTGGATTTCTACCACGGGCTGGTTTAAGCTGCAAATGAAAAGGTCAGGCTAAGAGTTCTTGATATTGTCCCGTTAGGCCCACCAAGAATTAGGTCCAGAGCCAGGTATGATAAGCCCCGCCGGCTGGTCCAGGCGGGGGTTTTGCTGACCGGTAGGTTCGATGTGCAGCCACGGGGCGCCAAAACCCCGATAACGAGGAAGAACTTCAGGGCATTGACACGAGAACAGTCGGCGGGTAGGCTGCGAACATCTGACAAGGGCGTCCTCGTTGGGTGCCGCCGGCTTAATATGGGAGTTGACCGCTTGGAAGACCAGGGATGCTGAAATTCAACGCGCTCGGCAAGCTGGCCGTAAGCGTAAGCCACAGTGGCCTTTCCGTCGGAACGAGGCGGATACACTACGCGTGGGTCATCGTAACGGTGGCCGCGGCGATGTGGATGATCAGCTCATCCATCCGGTTTTCGGCCACCGTGTTGATACCCCACCTGCAAGACCCTGAAGGGCTTGGCTGGAGCTACGGCGCCATCGCCTTTGGCTTCAGCATCCAGTGGCTTCTCTCGGGGCTCTTGGGTCCCGTGATGGGTTGGATGGGGGACCGGCACGGGGTACGCCGAATGATGGTTCTGGGGGCCCTGCTGTTCATCGCGGGCATGCTGCTTACCGGGGCCATGACCCAGATTTGGCACTTCTACCTCTCATTCGGCATCCTGCTGGGCGCCGCCATGGCCGTATTCCAGGTGCCGCTGGTGTCGGGAGTCACCGTCTGGTTCAAGACGCGCCTCGGCGTCGCTATGGGGACCTTGCAGGCCCTCCAGAGCGCGGGAACCGTGCTCCTGATCCCCTTGATTGCGTACCTTTTCGCCGAGTTCGGTCTGAAGTGGACCTTCTGGTTGCCCGGCATCATAGGTGGAGTGGTCCTGCTATTGCTGATACGTCATTTTTACAACGAGCCCGCTGAATTAGGTTTGCGGCCCGTCGGCGCCCGCGGCGATGAACCCATCAACAGGGTACAGGCGGATGACGCGGCCAAGATAAGGACCAGCGTGTTCCTTGGTGAGGCCCGGCGGACAGGCGCCTTCTGGAACCTCATCGGGATTCACTTCTGGGGGTGCATGGGCCACAACATCTTCATAGTATTCCTGGTTGCCATGGCCATGGACCGCGGCCTATCGCGGGATGCGGCGATTGGGGCCTATGTTACCCTCACCGCCGTCAGCATGGTCGCCCGATTTGTGGTCCCGATATTGGCGGATCAACTGGGAAGCAAGGGTGTCATGGCCGTATGCTTCTCCTTGCAGGTCCTTCCCCCCGTCATTCTTCTGTTGACGCAGGATGTCTGGACGTTCTACCTTTTTGCGGGTCTCTTCGGCATTGGCCTTGGCGGAGAGGTACCGGCCTTCCCAATCATCAACCGGCAGTACTTCGGCAGCGCCCCCATAGGCACGGTCTACGGGTCGCAGATGCTGGGAAACGGCATTGGAATGGCAATGGGACCGTTGGTCGGCGGCTTCTTGTGGGATATAACCGGCGATTTCCAGAGCGCGGTGATCCTTTCTTCTGCCCTGAGCCTGGTGGGCCTGGTCTCGATACTGCTCCTGCCGCCCACCTCCCGCGGGCTGACCCCTGACTGGGAGCGGTTGCTGCCGTCCGAAGTCCGTTCCCCAGGCTAGCGTTTTGTTCGCCAAGTCCCGTCTGAGATGGGTGTGGGTCCCCATTTGAATCGAGTCTAGGCACACGGCTTCTAGCAGTCCGATGAAAATGGGGTGTGCAGAGGGGCGAAGCCCCTTTGACGGGAGTCTGAGAGCCTGCCGAAGGGGTGTCCCACAGGTATAACCCCTCCTTCCCTGCCAGGTTGGGGGCCAGGTTCGATGATGCTTCGCTCATCGACACTCTCGACTTGGTCGGAGAGGAAGGCAGGTGAGAAACAGAGCATGGGTATAATACTGGTGTGACTCTTTGCTCAGGCCTGGCTAAGCCCGCCCCTGTTTGAGGAAATAGAAAAAACGGAGGTTGGACATGTACACGACCGATACGTACGAAGGCATGCTGGCGGAAACGATTGGAATGCAGGGCCATAAGGGAGACGCAATCAACGCCTATCTCGCTCGGCCGCTTGGCACAGGACCATTCCCTGGGGTGGTCTTGGCCCACCACGCCCCGGGCTGGGACGAGCTGTACAAGGAGTTCACCCGAAGATTCGCTCACCACGGGTACGTCGCAATCTCTCCCAACCTGTACTGCCGCGAGGGACACGGGACGCCCGAAGACGTGGCGGCAAAGGTCCGAGCCGATGGAGGTGTTTCGGACGACCAGGCTTTGGGGGACATGGAGGGCGCCATGAGGTTCCTAAGGTCGTTGCCGTACACGAACGGCAAAGTGGGCGTGTTCGGGACGTGTTCGGCGGGACGGCAGACCTTTCTGGCCGCATGTAAGATCCGGGGGTTTGACGCAGCGGTCGATTGCTGGGGTGGGAGAGTGGTGATGTCAAAGGATGAGTTGACGCCCAAGCAGCCCGTTGCGCCCATCGAGTACACCAAGGACCTGACCTGCCCGTTGCTGGGGCTTTTCGGAGAGGATGACCAGAGCCCTCCTCCTGACCAGGTAAAGCAGCATGAGGAGGAGCTGAAGAAGCATGGCAAGACCTTTGAGTTCCACATGTATCCCAAGGCCGGGCACGGGTTCTTTTATTACGACAGGGCCATGTACCGGCAGGAGCAGGCGGTCGACGGTTGGGAGAAGCTGTTCGCCTTCTTCGAAAAGTACCTCGCCTGAGACCCATTCTAGCGGCCATCGGTGTTCAGTAACGGCGTATAGGCTCATTAAGGGAGATGCTCAATGTGCACCATGATAGTGGAAAAAACTGACTTGGAAGGCAGCGGAAAGGGCCCAGGGGGATGGTTCCCTCTTCGGCAGGCGAACGTGTCCTACGATCATCCATCCCATATGCCCCTTGAACACGCGCTGAGTATCGACTTTGTTAATCCCGATCGCGGTGTGGGTGCTCGCATAGCCGTCGAGCTAAGCCCCGAGTCGGCCCGCCTGCTGGCGGAGACGATATTGACCGCGCTCCAACGAGGGACGGGCCGATAACCATCATCGGGCTCCTGCCTCTCGCCACCGCCATAAGTATATTTGAGGGCAGCCTCTACCCAGGGCCGCCCAGCCTATTTAACCCATTCGGAGGATGAATATGCCCGCAGCCCAACCCCGGTGTCGCTTTCGCCAGTACCTGGAGGGAGACGCCATCGGATATCCCATCTCCGTCTTCGATCCGGTCTCCGCCCGCATAGCGAGGCACCTGGGCGCAGACCTGGGCATCCTGGGAGGCTCCATAGCGTCTGCGACGGTGCTGGCCGCCCCGGACCTCATCGTTCTGACCCTATCGGAGCTTGCGGGCCAGGTGCGGAGAATCACCCGCGCCGCCGATATCGGCCTGATGGTGGACGCGGACCATGGCTACGGCAATGCGTTGAACGCCATGCGGACGGTGGAGGAGCTGGAATCGGCGGGCGCATCCGCGGTTAGCATCGAGGACACGGCGCTCCCGGCGGTATTCGGGAAATCCGCGCCGGAGCTGATAAGCACTGGGGAGATGGTAGGCAAGCTCCGCGGCGCCGTGGCAGCGGGCCGGGACACTGGCGTGGTGGTAATAGCCCGGACGGGCGCCCTCCAATACGCCGCGCTTTCGGAGGCGGTGAAGCGTGCCCAAGCCTACTCCGGGACCGGCGTGGACGCCTTGATGTTGGTGGGTGCCACGGAGCAGCAGCAAGTCCGTGCAGTGAGAGAGGCGACCGATCTGCCGCTGGTCCTGGGCAGCACCGGTGGCGAGCTGAACGATGAGGCGTTCCTGCGTGCCCAGGGAGTCCGAATAGCGCTGCGCGGCCACCAACCCTTTTTCGTGGCGATGAAGGCGCTATACGATGCCATGAAACACGTACAGGATGGAGGCAAGCCCTCAGACCTGGGAGAGCAAGCTGCCCCATCGGATCTCCAGGACGCCATTCTCAGGTCCGGCGAATATTCGGGATGGCAGCGGGACTACCTGACCTAACTGGACTGGAGCCTCGCAATCCCGGAGTGCTTTAGGGTTACTTCCACCCCGAGTCCGGCGGCCAGATGTTGTAACTCCCCCGCGCCGCGCCCGCCGGACCCTCACCCCGCCACTCCTTCACCGTCGCCGCGAACTTCTTGTAGTGGGGTGCTTCGGTGTGGGCCTGAAATGCGGCCGCATCCTTGTACACCTCGTAAAGCCAGATCCGGTTTTCATCCCCGGCATCCTGGATCACGTCAAAGCGTAGGCACCCCGGCTCGTCGTTCACCGACCCCTCGGCATCTTCGATCATCGCCTTGATGAACCCCTCTTTGTGGCCGGGCACTATCTGGATGCACGCAATGATAACGTACATAGGTATACCTCCGATTCTCTTCAGTCGGGAGCTAGCCCAATTCTAGCAACTGACCGGGTCTGCGGCAATCAGACACCGAGCTGATGGGACTGACGGCCCATGTTGAGCGTCTCTGCGTCGGGTTCGACGGAACCGCGTACCGCCTTTGCACTGTAACTGGGTCTGAGTGATGCTACAATGAGAGGGTAATGGACCTTCGCCTCATCCGCAATTTCTGCATCATCGCTCACATCGACCACGGCAAGTCCACCCTCGCCGATCGTCTTCTTGAGATAACGGGGACGGTACCGGCCCGGGAGATGTCGGACCAGTACCTGGACCAGATGGACCTGGAGAGAGAGCGTGGTATAACCATCAAGGCCCAGGCGGTACGAATGTCGTACCGCCACGCCGGTGGCGATGAGTACCAGCTGAACCTCATCGACACGCCGGGCCACGTAGATTTCACATACGAGGTGTCGCGTAGTCTTGCGGCGTGCGAAGGGGCCATTCTGGTGGTCGACGCTACTCAGGGGGTCCAGGCCCAGACCCTGGCCAACGTTTATATAGCCCTCGAACGTGACCTTGAGATCATTCCCGTGGTGAACAAGATAGACGCGCCCGTGGCGGAACCGGACCGGGTGATCCAAGAGATGGTCCAGGCCTTCGGGTTCAAGGCGGACGAGGTGCTCCGGGTGTCGGCGAAGGATGGCACGGGTGTAGGGGAGCTGCTGGACGCCGTCGTCGCGCGGGTGCCACCGCCCCGGGGCGAGAGCGGCGCCCCGCTGCGCGCCCTGATATTCGACTCGGCCTACGACCCATACAAGGGTGTGGTGGCCTACGTCCGCGTCCGTGACGGAGCCATCCGGCCGGGGATGCGCAGCAGGCTGATGGGTAACGGCGTCTCGGCCGAGGTCCAGGAAGTTGGCGTATTCCGCCCTCAGCTTCGCCCGGTGGACCAGTTGGAGGCCGGAGAGGTTGGATACATTGTCACCGGATTGAAGAGCATTCTCGATTGTCGCGTCGGCGACACCGTTACACTGGACTCGGACCCCGCTGCGGAGCCGCTTATGGGACACCAACCCTTGAAGCCCATGGTGTTCGCCGGCCTCTACCCCACCGCCGGCAACCAGTATCCGGCCCTGCGAGAGGCGCTTCAGCGGCTCCAGCTAAACGACGCGTCCCTCTCCTACAGCCCCGAGAGCAGCCAGGTCCTGGGAGCGGGGTTCCGGTGTGGATTTCTGGGACTGCTGCACATGGATATCGTCCAGGAACGGCTGGACCGGGAGTACGGGCTGGACCTTATAATTACCGCGCCTAGCGTGTCTTACGAGGTGGTGCTGACCGACGGCACAACCATCGATGTGGGCAACCCGGGGGAGCTGCCTCCCTCTCAGCGGGTGACGGAGATCCGGGAGCCGTGGCTGGATGCCCGCATGGTGACCCCCTCCCGCTTCATCGGCCCCATGCTGGAGATCGTCCGACAGCGCCGTGGCCGCCATAAGAGCATGGAGTACCTGGGTAGCGCCCAGGCCGCCACCTCATCCACCAACTTCGACATTCCCTCACTGGACCCCAGGGTGGTCATTGAGTTCAAGCTCCCACTCTCGGAGCTGCTTCAGGAGATGTACGATCAGGTGAAATCCCGCAGCCAGGGGTACACCTCCCTGGACTACGAGTTCGCGGGCTATGAGGCCGCGCCGCTGGTGCGCCTGGACCTGCTCGTCCAGGGCGAGCCGGTCGACTCACTCTCGATGATTCTCCATCGGGACGTGGCCTACCACCGGGGCAAGGCGCTGGTGCAAAGGCTGAAGGATGTCATCCCACGCCAGCTTTTCGAGGTGACTGTCCAGGCGGGAATCGGGTCCCGCATAATCGCCCGGGAGACCATTCCTGCGCTGCGGAAGGACGTGCTGGCGAAGCTGTACGGCGGCGACGTAACGCGGAAGATGAAGCTGCTGGAAAAGCAGGCGGCCGGAAAGAAGCGAATGAAGCGCATCGGCCGGGTGGAGCTGCCCCAGGAAGCCTTCCTGGCGCTGTTGAAGGTGGGTTAGGTTTTAGTCACCATTAAGCCCGAACGTTCGCCGGCAGTGTCAGGCACGTAGCGTTCCAGCCATAAGCCGTTACAGAGGGAATATCTTCTTGTAGATTCCGGGTGAGCCCTCGTCGTGCTTCAATCGCGGGAACTTGTCGCCCAGCCCACCTCCCGATTTCTGGCGAGCGGCGAGCCACTCCTGGCTCTGGGACACCATCTCGTGCTCGAACTCGTAGACCACCGAGTATTTAGGACCGTTACCCTTGTACACACTGTACCGCCTGAACCTCCGGCAGCCCTCCACACGCTCGTAGTTGGGCGCGTATATTGTGTTGTAGAACTCGTTAAACTCGTCCTCCTGGTCCGGTGGAATGCTCATGCGCCCCATCTGGAGCACGGGGGCCATGGCGCTCTGGCTCACCTCCCGGGAGACCTCCAGCGGAAAGATCTGCCTGTAGTTGTTAGCGATCATGCGGGTAGCGATGCCCCGCAGGTTCACTTTCACGCTCCACTCCGTGGGGTGGTCCACATGGGCCAAGTACTCGGGCGTGTCTCGGACCTCGGGGTTCTCCAGCTCGTAGCAGGCCAGGTACTTCGGGCTCCCGCTGACCGCCACGTAGCGGGCCGCGTCGAGGACGCCTGGAATCGCCAGCAGCTCGGGGA
This sequence comes from Dehalococcoidia bacterium, assembly GCA_965247295.1. Classification (GTDB taxonomy): domain Bacteria; phylum Chloroflexota; class Dehalococcoidia; order Lucifugimonadales; family JAGWBF01; genus CBDFGQ01. Next base: position 7,780 of record CBDFGQ010000006.1, on the reverse strand, counting down.
TGTGCTCCTCGTTGTACCACCGGTTGAACTCCTCGTCTACGTCGGCCGACACGTCGACCCAGACCATGAGAAGCGCCTTCCCCTTCTTGTCAGCCATCTTGGCCCTCCTTTCAGCTTTTCTTCCACATGCTACATCGATCTCAACAAACTCGATCTTGGGCAATCCGCAGTCTCTCTAACGGCGCCTCTTGGGTTGTTTGCGGTGGCATAACCAAACCTTGCCTCATCACACAGCTCCAAGGCCGAGACGGCGGCATCGAAGCCCGCATGCGCCACGGCCTTCAGCCTTTCACCGATGGTCATCTTGGGCACAGCTACGGTTGGGGAGCAGAGGCAAGGCGGTAGGTTTACCCTGGGGGTGCTACGGATTTTCTAGGTGCTATGGTACCTCGTGAACCGAGGCAGCGCAATGCGGTTGACAACACCTTTGGGAGGGCTGGGCCCAAGGCAAGGTGTCTACAATTCGCGGAATTTCGTAGCTATCGGGGCTGTAATCAGGTACCTGGTCTGCGTGTCTCATGGCAACCTATACCTTGATCTTTCCACCGGGTATCACTCGCATCCCGGCCCCCTGGGCAACCTCAAAACTGACCTCATTACCGCTTCTAAGCTCCACGTTGTTTATTTTTCGGACCTCCATTGTCTTCACCGTCTTTCCCCCCATCTTCTCGGCTCGTAAGCTAAGGTGAGCGTCAGCCACTACCTTGACGCGGTTGAACATCTTCTCATCGAAGGCATAGGAGCGGGCCACCAGAAATTTGGTTCGCCCATTGTCGCTTAGCAGGCTGCGGAAAAACTCTTGTTCACGGTGTATCCGAGGCTCTTCTGGGATAAAATAGGGGCAGACCATCTTTGGAGGTGCCCCAATGCGCGGATGCCAGGAGCCCCAGGTCCCCATGTTGACCTTCGTGGATATGGACGGGCGGGTGCCGCCGGACCATCCCTTGCGGACTATCAAGGCGCTGGCGGATGAGGCCCTCCGGGAGCTGTCCTCCGAGTTTGACCGGATGTATGCCGAGGTAGGGCGGCCCTCCATCCCACCGGAGCGCCTACTCAAGGCCTCGCTGCTCATCGCCCTGTTTTCCGTGCGCAGCGAGCGGGCGTTCTGCGAGGAGTTGGACTACAACATGCTGTATCGTTGGTTCCTGGATATGAACCTCCTGGAGTCCAGCTTTGACCCGACGGTGTTCACCAAGAACCGGCAGCGGCTGCTGGAGCACGCAGTGGGGCAACAGCTGTTTGCCACGGTCCTGGTGGGGGCCGACCGGCACGGCTTGCTCTCGGACGAGCACTTCACCGTGGATGGGACGCTGATTGAGGCGGCGGCCAGTCTGAAAAGTTTCAAGTCCAAAGGGGGAGAGCCGGCCTCGGACGACGGGGACCCCGGCAACCCGTCGGTGGACTTTCACGGGGAGAAACGGCGCAATAAGACCCACCAAAGCACCACGGACCCGGAAGCCCGATTGTTTCGGAAAGGCAAAGGGAAGGAAGCCAAGCTGGTGTTCATGGCCCACGCCCTGATGGAGAACCGGAACGGGCTGCTGACGGACTTCCAGGTGAGCGAGGCGAGCGGGACGGCGGAGCGAGATGCGGTCCCGAAGCTCCTGGAGGGGGCGAAGGAGCGGGGCTTCCACCCCAGGACCCTGGGTGGGGACAAGAACTACGACACGCGGGATTGTGTGGAAGCGATGCGCAACCGAAGGGTCACGGCTCACGTGGCCCAGAACACCAGTGGCCGGCGCAGCGCCATCGACGGGCGGACAACCCGGCATCCGGGCTACCGGGTGAGCCAGCGAATACGAAAGCGGGTGGAGGAGATCTTCGGGTGGATGAAGACGGTCGGTGGGTTTCGGAAGACCAGGTATCGAGGGGTGGACAAGACGGGACTAGCAGGCTACCTGGTGGCCACTGCGTATAACCTGGTGCGGATGGCCAAGCTGCTCATGACCCAGCTACAGGAGGCTCCGGTCCTGCAGGCAGCATGACTTCCCAAGGACGGAGTCTGCCCTCAACGCCCTGACAGGGGCGAAAAGGGAACTCCTGCAACCCAGGAAAGTGGCTTCAGACCTTCCCAAAGCACTCATCGAGCAACGATATGAGCTATTACCAGGTCGTTTCGCGACCATAGAACCCTTTCTTCAGCAGCCTGCTAGGGGGATCTCTTCGCCACGCGGCAAATTACCTCCAGGGGATGGGCGCTAAGATAGCTCTCTTGGACGAACTAAGGTTACCCACCATAGGACTAGATCATGAAAGTCTGGAGATAAGCCACGAAAGCATAACGTTGCACGCCAAGGGTACAGTCCGGTTACTGGCCCAACCTGTGGCTTTCAATTGGATCGGTGTATTGTCCCGCAGAGGCAACGTAATATTATCTGTGGGACAGATGTCTTACAAAAATGGAATACCCGATGATGACCTGTTCCGGAAAGAAGTAAGCCATGTGTTGATCAGGTGGGCTATCAGGCTAGCTCGCAGACAGGATGAGAGAATATTCGTTGCATTGAACGGCCCACCGCTACCAAGAGTAGGTACGCCCGTTCCCACAGTGCTCACATACCACATTCCTAGCGGAGAGACTGGGAGACAGTATAACACCTATCCACCCACATCCGGGCCTTCCTGGCGCCGAACGGCTGACTCCGGTATCTACGACAGCGAGCTTGCCGACGAGCAGATTGCCCATAACCTACATCATGGAAATATCGTAATTAGCCACAACATCCAGGACTTTCAACAGATTGAGCAACTGAAAAGGGTAGCACAGAGCCTCCCTGACTGGGGTCAGTGGCTGGTGCTCCGCCCTTACTCCAAAATCGCTGAAGGAGAGATAGCTTTATCTACCTGGGGCTGGATACAGCGATTCCAAGGAGTGGACGCAGCGGGCATAAAAGAGTTTTATCTCGCTCACTATGGTAGAGGACAAACCTTTGCGCCTTGCTAGCCAATGCGTGAGGGTACGGTAGACGATATTGAATTTTCTCCCCACCATTTCTGCCCGTCGTATGCTACTGATTATGGCCAGGGGCTCTTATCCTTTCCCAGGTTATTCGCTGGGAGCACCATGTCACCTATATCTATCCTCCCATCACGGGTGTCTCCCATAGGAGCAGTACCTCAGACAGAGTCATATCTTGATCTACAACTTCGCCTATCTTCGTCGCCGGTAGAACCCCATCCTTCTCCACTTTAACGTCATAAATGCCTGAGGTGAGTTGTGTCTCAGAGTTGCCTTTCTTAGGGTCGCTTAATACAGGGCCATTGCATCTAAAGAGAACATCTTTTCGTCAAAGCGGGTCTACCGTCTTTCAAGTGAGTCTCCCTATGAATTGTCACGCGCTCCATCGAGTGTATCCACCATTCGTGACCCGTAATGGCGAGGGAGAGATTAGTGCGTGATGGGCGTATGTTAGATTGATCGCGTACTGTCTCGTTGAAATACTAATTAAGTTAAGATGCCATTGCCCTGTGAAGACCCATTTCCTCCCAGGGTAGGTAATCGTGGAATAGTATAATAGAGTCGTGCATACGGAGGGTGATTGATGGAGTCCCAAGTTGCCTACGACCGCGTACTGGAGTTCCTCTTGGAGACCCTGGATGCGCTGAAGAAGGAAAGCGAAATCCCCGAAGACGTGACCCTCGACGGTGAATTCCCGCTCATTGGTGAAAGTGCTGTCATGGACAGTAGATCACTTGTTGTGTTACTGCTCGCGCTGGAAGACTTTATTGACGAACAGTACAGCGCTACGTTTGACTGGACCACTGATAAAGCCATGTCAGCCAGGCACAGCCCTTTTAGAACGCCCCACACGCTTGCGGAGTTCGCGATGAGTGAGGCAAGCCTGTGAAGTGCTTATTAGTAACTGGTGCATCTAGGGGCATCGGGCGCTACCTCTGCGAGCAGTTGGCCGACGAATATGAATGTCGTGGGCCTGGCACGAACGCTGCCGGAAGGGTTCGAGTACCGGTTCATTCAGGCTGACGTGACCGATCCCGAACAGTTGAGCGCCGGGATCAAAGGGCTGAAGCTCCGGCGCGTCTATGGGCTCATCAACTGCGCGGGTGTAGCGTCCATGAACCTGTTCATGACCACCCCACCGGCGACCGTTCGGAGAGTGTTCGAAGTAAACGCTCTGGGTACTATTTACACATGTGCTGCGTTGCTACCAGCAATGATCCGGAATGGAGAAGGTCGCATCATCAGCTTCTCGAGTATCGCGGCGAAGATTGGCCTGGAGGGGGAGGCAGTGTATGTGGCGTCGAAGGCGGTACAATCAGGAGGTCAGAGAAACCCTCAAACCAGGAGCTTCTTCACCCCAATCTCTCGGACCCAGAACTGTCCAAAACCGCTGACACCCAACACTGGAACGGGCACAATTAGTGTCGGTTGCTGACGTTAACGAGGAGCTAGCCACAAAGATGGCGAGTGCCTACGGAGTGCGGGCATATTCGGATTATAGAGCGATGCTGCAGCAGGAAGCCCTGGACGCAGTATCCGTCGCGGTTCCGACCAGGTTTCACGGGGACGTGGCCAGATCCGTCATTGAAAGGGGGCTAGACCTAATCATCGAAAAGCCCCTCTCCTCCAGCGTGCAGGAGAGGGAGGAGATAGTTGCTCTGGCTCACCGGGCAAATGTGAAGCTTACGGTGGGACATGTGGAGCGATGCAATCCCGCTATTATCGAGTTGAAAAGTCAGCTAGACCAAGGAAGGCTTGGGACAATTTATCGTATCCATGCGAGTCGAGTGGGTCCCTTCACTGCGCGCATAAGGGACGTGGGTGTGGCCATGGATCTGGCTACCCATGATCTGGACATCATGCTGCACCTTACGGGCTCGAAAGTAGAGCGGGCCTACGCCGAAATTAGAGAGGGCGTTTCCACCGAGCATGAAGACCTGTTCACGGGCTTGCTCCGGTTCACGAACGGGACGGTGGGTACCGTGGACGTCAACTGGCTTTCCCCCCGGAAAGAGCGGTGTCTATCTGTGCTTGGTGAGAGAGGTATGTTTAAGCTGGACTACCAGGGCCAGACGCTGGACTTCTACCCTACACACCCTGGCCTCGGAACTATGGGCCTTCTAATGCAGAACCCTGAGGAGGGAGGAATCGCAAAAGAGTCCCTGCATGTCACCCGATGTGAGCCTCTTAAAAGGGAACTGGAGGCTTTCCTTGACATGGTATCGAATGGCGTGATGCCCTCGGTCAGTGGAGAAGAAGCCCTTGCCGTGGTAAAGCTAGCACAAACTCTTGTAGAGGCTGGCAGAACGGGAGAGGTAGTGGACTTCGCGGTAGTGGAGAGCCGTTGAAAATCTGTGTGGTAGGGTTGGGGGAAATAGGTATGTCACTGGCCGCCCAATTTTCTGCCAAGGGTTTTGCCGTCATTGGCTGTGACATCAATGAGGATGTGGTGGCCGCTGTAAACAAGGGCATCAGCCCCATTAAGGATGAGGAGGGACTGTCACAGCAAGTGCGTAATCTGGTCAATCAAGGGACTCTTCGGGCCACCCGAGATACCACTGCAGCCGTTTTCGAAAGCGATGTGGTGGTCATCATTGTCCCTCTTATTTATTGATTCTCAGAGGCAGCCCGATTATCACTCCTTGGATGCTGCTTCTGTGGCTGTAGGACGAGGCCTGCATCGAAATTGCCTGGTCATCAACGAAAGTACCGTGCCTGTTGGCACCACTAGAAACCGTCTGGGCAAAATTCTGGAAGAGGAATCCGGCCTGAAAATAAGCAAGGACTTTAGCCTGGCATATAGCCCCGAGAGGGTCTATTGTGGCCGCGTTTTCTCTGATCTGGCCAGATATCCAAAGGTGGTAGGCGCTGTGGATGAACAGAGCACAAATCTGGCGGTGAGTTTTTATAGGCAGGTCTTGGATGCTGAAGTCATTTCCGTGGATGACATGGAGACTGCGGAGTTCGTAAAGCTTATCGAGACTAGTTATCGCGATGTCAACATAGCCCTGGCTAACCAGTTCGCTATACGCGCTGCCGAACATAACCTGGACATTATGCAGGCCATCATGGCGGCTAATAGTCAGCCGTTTTCCCACATCCACACTCCAGGGGTGGGAGTTGGAGGCCATTGTATCCCAGTATATCCGTACTTTCTCCTCAACTCCTCCCAAGAGCCCTCTCTCATCAGCTTAGCTAGGGCTACCAACGACAGCATGGCCCAATACGCTGTAGGCCTCCTGAGGGAAGAGATGGGAGAGCTGAGGGGCAAGAGTATTATGATCCTAGGCTTGGCTTACCGGGAAGATGTTAAAGAGGTTGCTTTCTCCTCGGCCTGGGCCTTGATAGAAGCCCTGGAGAAGCAGAAGGCCGATGTCTCAGTCCGCGCCCCCCTTTTCTCCACAGAGGAGATCACAAGTTACGGCCTAAAGCCGCTGAATTTGAGAGATTGCCTCCCCTGGACGTTGTCGTGATACAGAGTTATCACAGCCAGTATAGAGAGCTCGATTTCGGGAGTTTGGGGTGCAAAGTTGTGCTAGATGGCAGAAATGTCTTGAAGAAAGAGAATATCACCAGGCTGGGTATGAAATATATAGGAATCGGCCGGCGAGAAACTTAACTGAAGCTCGGATGAATGTAATCGCTGTTCTCGAAGGCGTTGCGTGACTAAAATAGTCTGTGCCTGAGGCCTGGGATGCGTGGGTTTGCCCACCTCCACTAGAATGCCGGTAAGCGACAATTGTGCGATGGCCTTCGGTGCGAATGTCAAAGTGGGAGAGACCCTGTAAAAGGGAGAGCCACATATTCAAGAGCAGAGCTTCGATACGCTGGCGGAAGCCAACATAAGGTATGGCAACCTCAGGATAAGCCCCTTCCCAGAGGAGGCTAATGTCGTCCTCTACCCCTGCTCCCCAGCGGGCATGGAGGCTAGTCTTCCAGGCGATTCCTCCCATCTATCTCGACAGGGGGACTTCTTGGAGTCCGACCCCATGTTCGGATGGGGCGAGTTCAAATGGAGAGTGGCCCAACCACCGGAGCCAGATAGACACCATTTTCGGCATACAGGCCATCCCGGAAGCCCGTCTCTTGGAGATTCAGCGCAGGGGCAAGAAGTACGTGGCCCCGTTCCTCAGTCCGGTCACGGATGGGGCCATTGGCGCCTTTCTGGAGGGTTGAATACCCACCCATGAAACTGTTCATCACTGGAATCAGTGAATTGCTGGGCCTAAATATGGCCTTACAGGCCCGGCAACGGTACCAGGTCAGCGGTTCGTACTATACCCATCCCGTTGCCCACGACGGCATGGCGGCCATTAAGCTCGACCTCGCTTCCTTCGAGGAAGCCGAGAAGTCCCTCCGTCGGCTGGAGCCCGACGTCGTGGTACACACGGCTGGCCTTACGAGCGTGGAGGCCTGCGAGGCGGACCCGGAGATGGCGTACCGTCTCAACGTGCAACTGGCGGAGCATACGGCCAGGGTGGCCGATAGGATGGGTGCCAAGCTGGTTCATATCTCCACGGACCACCTGTTCGACGGCCAGAGCCCCTGGAAAAGAGAGCAGGATACCCCATACTCCCTTAACGTGTACGCCAGGACAAACTCGAGGCGGAGAAGGCGGTCCTCCAGGGCTGCTCCAATGCGTTGGTGGTGCGCACCAACTTCTTCGGTTGGGGCACCCCCGTAAGGACGTCCTTCAGCGACTGGATCCTCCAGTCGCTGGCACAGGGGCGCGAGCTGACCATGTTCTCCGACGTATTCTTCACCCCAATCCTCATCGACGACCTGGTGGATCTGATACTGAGGCTGGTCGAGCGGGGCGCC
>CBDFGQ010000005.1:0-359739 GCA_965247295.1 Dehalococcoidia bacterium | reverse complement strand
AGATGCCAGGGCCGACCTAAACGGAGACGAGCTGGTACACATTAATTCCCCTGTCCTTGTGGGCATCAATTTTGGCGAGGAGGTCCATAGTGGGGCTGTTGTCTCTCAAGCAGCCCAATGCAGGGTATCACATAGCGGTCCCAGCCCCTCATGTTCTGGGAACGGAGGCCGTCCCCAAGTGGCCATCGTCCACTGTAATGACAAAAGTGGTTCAAAACACGCGATTTTGAATCTGTTTCTACACCCCAATGTCAAACATGGCCTAGGAGTTGAACGCGGAAGTCCCCAGGGTAACATCTTAGCTATGAATGGTGTCGATGATATCCGACAAAGCAACGTCGCCGGTGGTACTCCCCGATGAATCCGGGAAGTCTGGATTCAACTCATGGTCAATTTCCCAACTACCTCAGTGGAATGTTAGTCGCGAGCTTCTCTTGGAGCAGCGCCCCTTCAATTTAGCAGCTTGGCATTCATTCTACACAGGAATGGTCCGGGCCCCACGACGTTTTCCCTTTTTATTGCTTGGCGCCCAAAGTAAATGTGCGTACATTATGTGAAAGTTTACTACCAACTTTCAGGGTCGTTAAAACACTCTAGAATGTTCGCAACAATATTAATATCCGTCGCCCTTTGGCTGACCTTGCTTTAAAGGGGGGGCACCCCGTATACTAGGCGTCGAACCTGGAGGTATACTATTAGCGATATCCCACACTCAAGCGAATTGGCCACACCCAGTACGGAGAACGGCCACATGGTCAGGAAGAAGATCGTGGTGGTAGGGGGCGGGACGGGCAACCACACGACCCTGAGTGGCCTGAAATACGAGGACTGTGACCTGACGGCGGTAGTCGCCATGACCGATAGCGGCGGGAGCTCCGGCCGGCTCCGTGAGGAACTGGGGCACCTGCCCCCGGGCGACGTGAGGCAGTGCCTGGTAGCCCTCGCTCCCGACGACCGCTCCAGCGCCTTGATGGCGCGACTATTCGACTACCGATTCAACGCGGGCAACGGACTCCACGGCCACAGCTTCGGCAACCTGTTCCTGACCGCTCTGACGGAGATCACGGGCAATGCGGCCACCGCGATTTCGGAGGCGTCCCGCATGCTATCCATAAAGGGGACCGTCCTCCCCGTTACCCTCACCAAGTCCACCCTGATAGCCCACCTTAAAGACAGCTCCGAGGTCATCGGCGAAGCCAACATAGACCAGCGCAGGGACAACCTGGAAGTTGGCATCGACTACGTTTACCTCAATCCCAAGGCCTACGCCTACTCTCCGGTGCTGGAAGCCATAGAGGAGGCCGACGCCATAATAATGGGCCCGGGCGACATCTACACCAGTATCCTCCCCAACCTTCTGGTGGAGGACGTGGCCCAGAGGATCGAGGCGTCCAGGGCAACCAAGATATGTATCTGTAATCTGATGACCAAGCCGGGGGAATCTGACGGCTTCAAGGCGTCGGACTTTGTAAACCTGATCCGCGAGTACCTCGGCACCACAGACCCGTTGGACTATCTTCTGGTAAACAGCGCTCCCTATCCCGACAGGATCGTACAGAGGTATGCATCCTTCGGCCAGTACCCTGTCGAGACTGACCTTGAAGAGTGCAATCAGGTAGTGCAAGAGGTGATACAGGAGCCCTTGGTGTCTGCCGGAGTGTATCTTCGCCACGACCCCTTCGCCCTTGCCCGGTCCGTCATGTCTATTGTGAAGAGCCGGTCCCCCAAGGTCAGGGCCTCCTCACGTAATTAGGACGCTGAAATGTGTGGCATCGTTGGCTACGTAGGCCACCAGGAGGCCTGGCCGTTAATCTTCTCGGGGCTTCAGCGCCTGGAGTATCGTGGATACGACCGCGCCAGCGTCGCTTTCCTCATCCCATCGGGCAAGCTGCATGTCCAGAAGTCCATAGGCAAGGTCAAGGAGCTTAACTACTCCCGCCTCTTAGGCAGGGCGCTTGGTCAATTAACGGCGAGATTCTAGGGGGTCGTCCGAACCATGCATCCAAGCTGGCAACTGAGCGGCGACCGCTAAGCCAATGGCTTTAAAAGGCATCGCGGTCTTCTTGGATCGAGATGGCACCATCAACGAGGAAGTCGGTTTAGTCTATCGGGCCTGTCAGCTACGGCTCCTGCCACGTGCGCCTGAGGCCATCCGACTACTCAATGACCGGGGCATCAGGGTCATTGTCACCACCAATCAGTTTGTCGTCGCCAGAGGGCTTTGCACTGAGCAGGATATAGAGAAAATTCACGACGGACTCAAGGAAAAACTTCATGAGAAGGGCGCCTATGTGGATGCCATTTGGTACTGTCCTCACCATGAGAACGGAGAAGTAGAAGAGTATCGTAAGAACTGTTCGCATCGCAAGCCCAACATCGGCATGCTCAAGGAAGCTGTAATCCAGTTCAATCTGGATTTGCCTCGATGCTACGTGATTGGGGATCAATCGGTCGATGTTAAGATGGGTAGGAATGCCGGTTGCGGTACCATCCTGGTGAAGACAGGCTATGGTGGTAGGGATGAAAAGTTTCAGGTCCTTCCCGATGTAGTATGTAAAGATTTGGCCGACGCTGTGCGCTGGATTCTGAAGGAGGTCAGCGGCAACCAAATTAGTTAACGTGATTTCGCAGAAGGCGGGAATTTTTTGGGCTGGGGGCGGGCCTGGCAAAGATTACAGACGGCTGGATGGCCCAAGGTCACGCTGCCCATTGACGACAGTTCCTTACTAGCCCTTCCTCTACGCATCTCAAAGCGCAGTATATTAGGAAGTTGTCTTATCAATTAGCATGAGATGGTAGTGTGCCACGGACCTGGCGTTGGGCCATCGATTCGATCGGAGGGTATTGGCGGACGAGCTTCCCAAAGTTCTCTGTTAAGTCGGCTACCGCGGGCGGGTAACGTCTTAGCCCGAATCCACCGAAGGACACGGATGGACGGCGTGAGGGCATTTCGGAAGGGGGTGGGTGAGGGACGCGTACAATGGCGCAGATGGCCTGAAGGTCTTGGGGTAGATGGGAGGCCGGCGGACGGTCTTCAGGCGCCGCACAGGGCCCCATGAAGGCCCTATGCGGGAGTTGCGATGCGCGGGCTATGGCGACGCCTGGATACGCAGCAGGGGACTCTATCGCGGAGCCGGGGTGGCCGGCTGAAGTTTGCGGGGACGTTGATGTCAGTTGGGAGTGCTGGCTGTCAGGCCGGGAAGTGCGAATGGCTTGCAGGCGGGCCAAGGCGCGACTGAACTGGTGGATTCCCAAGGCCAGCGCCGGGGGAGATGCAAAGTGAGGCGGCGCAGCCGAGCGGGTGATCCGTCCCACCATGTTGCGAAGACGTCGTTGCTTGCCTGAGGGTCTTGGTGATCACGGTCCGCTAAACGCCTCAGACCATAATCCGCGCCGCATCCAGCTTTGGCCGCAAACCAGGTTAATGTCGCCATCAACACTGGACCGCCAGCCAGGCGCCAAGTTGGACCAGCGAAGCGACCCTCAGACGGCATGTGGTTCAGCCCTGGACGCCGTACTTGAGCGTGCGCGTGCTGGCAAGTTCTCGACCTCGGCGGTGGCGAGCGACTGTATCGGCCTCCAGTTCCAGCGTCTCCCCATCGCGGTCTGGCTGATGAATCGGTCTGTGCATAGCTGTATCTGGCGAAGAGGGCGAGCTCCATACCAAGCCAGGTGCGTAAAACTTCACCCATGCCGGCTACAGCAACTGCTATGCCGCACCGGCGGGGCGTCACGACTTGGTCTGGAACGGGGTGTAGCAGTCGTCTCGGCGTACATCGGCTTGTCCTTAGCCCGAATCCATCCGAAGTAGGGAATGGGAGTCCAGCGTCCTGAAGCGGCAAGAAGGTGCTCCTGTGCTTCTGGGATAATGGTTTTGTAGCAAAAAACCGACCCCGGAAAAGGAGCACCCAATAGATGCTGCCACGCAACCACCCCGACCGGATCCAAATCACCTTCGACGACCGCCGCTTGGTGGCCAATGCCGGGCTGCTCCTTCCGGCCACCCTGGCGCGGCACCTCGGCCTGCCCGAACTCGTCCGGCAGCGCCTCGACCTGGGCGATGCCCCGGGGCGGGCGAACACGAGCGACAAGATGATGACGCTGGTGGCGTCTGCGCTGGCTGGGGGCGACTGCATTGACGACGCCGATGTGTTGCGCACCGGGGGGACGGCCTGCACCCTGGGCGGCACGGTGAAGGCGCCATCCACCCTGGGCACCTTCCTGCGCAGCTTCCGGTGGGGCCACGTCCGTCAACTCGACCGGGTGAGCCGCGAGTTGCTGGCCCGGGCTTGGCAGGCCGGGGCGGGACCCGGCGACGGGCCCCTGACCATTGACCTGGACTCCACCATCTGCGAGACCTACGGACTGGCCAAGGAGGGCGCACGCCACCACGGCTATACCGGCAAGCGGGGCTATCACCCGCTGTTGGCCGTCGCCGCCGGCACCGGCGACGTGCTGATGGCCCGGCTGCGCGAGGGCCGGGCCAACACCGCTCGCGGCGCCGCCCACTTCCTGCGTGAAACGGTGAGCCGGGTTCGCTACGGCGGGGCCAGCGGGCAGCTCACCATGCGTGCCGACAGCGGCTTCTATACCCACGCCGTGGTCGCCGTCTGCCGCCGGATCAATGTCCGCTACTCCATCACCATCCGCCAGCACAAAAGCCTGCACAATCTCATCGAGGCGATACCCGAAGATTCCTGGACGCCGATTCCTTACTGGATGGACGGTGCCGCCGATGTGGCCGAGACCACCTGCACCCCCTTCCAGGCCGAGGCAGACGCCGCGCCGGTACGGCTCATCGTCCGGCGGGTGAAGCCGACGCCCGGTTCCCAACTGGCCCTCTTCGCCAAATACAGCTATCACGGCTTCATCACCGACCGGGACGGGGAGTTGCTCGAACTGGAGGCCGATCATCGCCGCCACGCCGAGATCGAGAATGCGATACGCGACCTCAAGTACGGTGTCGGGCTGAACCACATGCCGTCCGGCCGCTTCGCCGCCAACGGCGCCTGGCTGGCGGTCCAGGTGATCGCCCATAACCTGGCCCGCTGGACGGCTCGCATCGGTCTGGGAGAGCGGATAGCCACCACCAAGACCCTCCGGCGGCGGTTCTTCTCCCTGGCCGGACGGCTCACCCGCTCGGCACGCCGGTTGACCCTGCATCTTCCGGATCGCTGGCCTTGGGCTGAGAAGTTCAGCCGCGCCTTGGCCCGGCTGCGAGCCATTCCACTCCCGGCCTGACGGCACCGTCGGCGACCCACCCACCGGACAACCGAAGATCCCCGCAGACTCGCGCCAGCCCGGTCCGAGAGAGTTCCCTGCTGCGTATTCTCTCGCCATCCCGCGCATCGCAGCTCCCGCAGACGGCCATAGGGGCCCCTGTGCGGCGATGAAGACCGTCCGCCGACCTCCCTACCCCAAATGGAACCCAGGCTATTTCCCCTGTAGCTCCCTCACCCCCCCTTCCGCTTTCCTCACGCCGTCCATTGGTGTCCTTCGGTGGATTCGGGCTTACAGAGCAGGATATGCCAAGAGATGGCTTCAAACTGAACGGGTACGAGCGTCAGGACAACCGGGCAGCCGCCAGTGAGCGGTCCGACCCCGACCGGTGGATGCAGAATTTTGAGTCATGGGGAAGGGTGGATGGGTTTAACGTGTTGTTCACTAATGGTACGGGAGACTTCATAGACTCAACGGTTCATGTATATCGCACAGAAGCCGCCGCGCGGGATGCCTTCCGGCGAGAGCTAGGGGGATCTCTTCGCCACGCGGCAAATTACCTCCAGGGGATGGGCGCTAAGATAGCTCTCTTGGACGAACTAAGGTTACCCACCATAGGACTAGATCATGAAAGTCTGGAGATAGGCCACGAAAGCATAACGTTGCACGCCAAGGGTACAGTCCGGTTACTGGCCCAACCTGTGGCTTTCGATTGGATCGGTGTATTGTCCCGCAGAGGCAACGTAATATTATCTGTGGGACAGATGTCTTACAAAAATGGAATACCCGATGATGACCTGTTCCGGAAAGAAGTAAGCCATGTGTTGATCAGGTGGGCTATCAGGCTAGCTCGCAGACAGGATGAGAGAATATTCGTTGCATTGAACGGCCCACCGCTACCAAGAGTAGGTACGCCCGTTCCCACAGTGCTCACATACCACATTCCTAGCGGAGAGACTGGGAGACAGTATAACACCTATCCACCCACATCCGGGCCTTCCTGGCGCCGAACGGCTGACTGCGGTATCTACGACAACGAGCTTGCCGACGAGCAGATTGCCCATAACCTACATCATGGAAATATCGTAATTAGCCACAACATCCAGGACTTTCAACAGATTGAGCAACTGAAAAGGGTAGCACAGAGCCTCCCTGACTGGGGTCAGTGGCTGGTGCTCCGCCCTTACTCCAAAATCGCTGAAGGAGAGATAGCTTTATCTACCTGGGGCTGGATACAGCGATTCCAAGGAGTAGACGCAGCGGGCATAAAAGAGTTTTATCTCGCTCACTATGGTAGAGGACAAACCTTTGCGCCTTGCTAGCCAATGCGTGAGGGTACGGTAGACGATATTGAATTTTCTCCCCACCATTTCTGCCCGTCGTATGCTACTGATTATGGCCAGGGGCTCTTATCCTTTCCCAGGTTATTCGCTGGGAGCACCATGTCACCTATATCTATCCTCCTATGAATTGTCATCACGGGTGTCTCCCATAGGAGCAGTACCTCAGACAGAGTCATATCTTGATCTACAACTTCGCCTATCTTCGTCGCCGGTAGAACCCCATCCTTCTCCACTTTAACGTCATAAATGCCTGAGGTGAGTTGTGTCTCAGAGTTGCCTTTCTTAGGGTCGCTTAATACAGGGCCATTGCATCTAAAGAGAACATCTTTTCGTCAAAGCGGGTCTACCGTCTTTCAAGTGAGTCTCCCTATGAATTGTCACGCGCTGAGAGCCAAACGCCCCGCGAGGGGACTGATGCATCACTCTGACCGGGGCTCTCAGTATTGCTCCCAGGAGTACAGAAATCTTATGGAGCGCTCTGGCCTGAGATCATCCATGAGCGGGAAAGGGAACTGTTTTGATAATGCGCCGATGGAGAGCTTCTGGGGAACACTCAAGCAGGAGCTAGTCCATCACCGTCATTATCGAAGTAGACAGGAAGCAATTCGAGATATTACAGAATATATCGAGATCTTCTATAACAGGCAGCGCCGCCAGGCCAGGCTGGGATTCCTGTCACCTGCGGCCTTTCAACAAAGATTCTATGCAGGATTACTCGCAGCTTGAAAGGTTTGGTGTCCACTATTGCCATCCGACCCCATACTGTCTCGTTGAAATACTAATTAAGTTAAGATGCCATTGCCCTGTGAAGACCCATTTCCTCCCAGGGTAGGTAATCGTGGAATAGTATAATAGAGTCGTGCATACGGAGGGTGATTGATGGAGTCCCAAGTTGCCTACGACCGCGTACTGGAGTTCCTCTTGGAGACCCTGGATGCGCTGAAGAAGGAAAGCGAAATCCCCGAAGACGTGACCCTCGACGGTGAATTCCCGCTCATTGGTGAAAGTGCTGTCATGGACAGTAGATCACTTGTTGTGTTACTGCTCGCGCTGGAAGACTTTATTGACGAACAGTGAGGTTACGTCAATAGGTGTGTAAACGACATCAGGCGGCGACCTTCTCAGCCGTTGATTCAATGGCGATTCCATCCGCATACTGTGCACCGAGATAGACGTCTTCGATCAACTCAGGGGCCTTCAGACGCCTGAAGCGCTGTTCGGCGACCATCAACATTTTCCAGATCACCGCTATCGCCCGATCGACCCTCTTGTAGCGCTTGGCGGCATCGGTCCGAAGCCTGAGGGCCGCGAAGGGTGATTCTACCGGGTTCGTCGTGCGAAGGTGCCCCCAGTGCTCCTTTGGGAAGTCATAGAAGGTGACCATGCGGTCCCAGTCCCGCTCCAAGGCCTCTGAGGCCGCCTCGTAGGAATGGTCGCCGCACCACCTGGTGAACACCGTCCTGAGCCGCTCAGCCTCTGTCCGAGTCGGCGCGTAGGGGATAGTACGCAGCATGAGCTTGGCCTGGTCCTGTTGTCGCTTTGGAAGCTTGGCGAGCACGTTTACGATCTTGTGGTTCCAGCAGCGTTGCTCTGCCGCCTGCGGATAGACGTTGCGCAGAGCTCCCCAGATGCCCAGGTGTCCGTCTCCAACCACCAGCCTCGGGCACTCCAGCCCGCGGCGCCTCATGTCCCTGAGCACATCGGACCAGTTCTCTGTGGACTCCCTGTATCCGGGAACAGCGCTCACCACCACCTTGCTCCCGTCGCTCAGGGCCGCCATCACCACCAGTACTGCCGCCTTCTCCTTCTCAAGACCAGCCTTGACGTAGACTCCATCCACCCACATGTAGACCACTTCCAGGTCATCGAGGGGCCGGCTGCGCCATTGGGCAAGCTCATCGTTCCACTTGGACTTCAACCGGGCCACCGTGCTCGCCGATACCGGTGCGTCCTCTCCCAGCAGCCCCCGCAAAGCCAGATCGAAGTCGCCTTCGGATAGACCGTACAGGTACAGCTCGGGGATCAACTCAGCAACCTTCCTGGTCCTGTTGACGAACAGCGGCAGCAGCCGGCTCTCGAACTGCTCCTCGGTATCGCGGACTCGCGGCCGCCTCAGCTGTATCGTTCCCGAACTCAGCGTAAGCCTCCGGGCTCTGCCGTATCCGTTCCGATAGCCGGTATCGTTGTCCGAGTCGGATCTGAGCGCCGACTTCGCCCTTCCCAGAAACGCCGTCACCTCCTCCTCCTCCAGCAACTCCTGGATCAGCCTCTGGACCTGGCTTCGCACCCAATCCTCCAACTGCTCCCACTCCGGCCTTGACTCCGACCTACTCTCAGTGCTTTCCTTCCTCATGGGCGGTCTATCTCCTCTCTTGGGCCTCGAGCCCGTGTTGTTCAGAGAGAAGGTACACCGCCTGACTGTTAGATCTATAAACCCCTACCCAGAGGGTATGGGTCAACCTACCGGGAAGTGAGGCCGATATGCTGCCCCAGGTGAAGAGCGACGCCTTGAAGAGGCTCAACTATATCGATGGCCATCTCTCGGGGGTCAAGCGCATGGTGGAGGAGGACAAATACTGCGTGGACGTCCTGAAGCAGACCTATGCCATCCGCAGGGCCATAGAGAAGGTGGAGGCCATGCTCCTGGAAGGGCACCTCGGTACCTGCGTCGTCGAGGGCATACGGGACGGCCGGGACAAGGAGGTCCTTGGAGAGCTCGTGGAGCTCTATAGTCTGGCCAACAAGTAGGGCAATTGAGCGGACAACGGCGATATGAGCAAGTCAGATAAAGGGGTACGCCAGCTACGTCTGCCCGTGGAGGGCATGACCTGCGCATCCTGTGTGGCCCACGTGGAAGGGGCCCTGAAGGGGGTCCGGGGGGTATCCACGGTTAAGGTGAACCTGGCTACCGAGGAGGCAGTTCTCGGTCTGGACTCACAGGGGACACCCGTTGAGGGGCTGGTCCGGGCCGTGGACGAGGCAGGCTACAGCGTACCAGTGCTTAGCGGTAGCCTGAACATCGGGGGGATGACCTGCGCCGCTTGCATTGCCCACGTGGAAGGAGCCCTCAAGGGCGTCGAGGGTGTACTCTCGGCCAGCGTTAACCTGGCTACCGAAAAGGCGGTGGTAAAATACGTGCCCGGCGCGGCTACCTTCCAGGACTTGCGGGACGCGGTGGACGAGGTCGGCTACTCGGTTGAGGGTCCTGATTGGGCTGGCGATGGTGAGGCGGAAAAGATGCGGCGCCTGACCAAAAAGGCGGAGGTGCGGTCCCTTCGGAACAGGTTCGCCTTCGCCGCCGCCGTGGGAGGCATGCTCTTTCTGGGCAGTTTCGACGGGTTCCCCTGGGTTGCGGGACTCATGGAGCGCACCTACTACCCCTTCCTGCTGTGGGCGCTGGCGACGCCCGTGCAGTTCTGGGCGGGCTGGAGCTTCTACACCTCGGGTATGGGCGCGCTGCGCCACAGGGTGGCCAACATGCACACCTTGATCGCCATAGGCACCAGCGTAGCCTATATCTACAGCGTGGCCGTCGCGTTCATCCTCGCCTTCGCCCTGGAGTTGCTGTCCGACGGTGGTATAGAGGGCCAGGTGTACTTCGATACCGCCGCCATCATCATCGCACTGATCCTCCTGGGACGATTCCTGGAGGCCCGGGCCAAGGGCAGGACCTCGGAAGCCATCCGCCGCCTGATGGAGCTAACTCCCAGCACGGCCAGGGTGGTGCGCGAAGACGCCGAGGTGGACGTGCCCGTTGAGATGGTCGTACCCGGCGACCTGATCCAGGTCCGGCCCGGCGAGAGCATTCCCGTAGACGGAGAGGTAGTCCAGGGGCGCTCCGCCGTTGACGAGTCCATGCTCACGGGCGAGAGCATGCCTGTGGAAAAGGCCGAGGGCTCGATGGTGTATGGGGCCACCATCAACAGGACTGGCGCCTTCCGTTTCCATGCGACCAAGGTGGGCAAGGACACGGTCCTCTCCCAGATCATAAGGCTGGTGGAGGAGGCCCAGGGCTCCCGGGCCCCCATTCAGCGCCTGGCCGACGTCGTGTCCGCCTATTTCGTACCGGCGGTACTGGGACTCTCTCTAGCCGCCTTCCTCCTCTGGCTCTTCCTGGGTCCTGAACCTGCCTTGACCTACGCACTCCTGGTCATGGTTGCGGTGCTGATAATAGCGTGCCCGTGCGCGCTGGGTCTGGCCACGCCCACGGCGATCATCGTGGGGATGGGAAAGGGTGCCGAGATGGGTGTGCTGGTACGCAGTGCGGAGGCCCTCGAGACGGCGCACAAGGCTGATGTGGTCCTTATGGACAAAACGGGCACTCTAACCTTGGGTCGCCCCTTGGTAACCGATTTGGTCGCCCTCTCAGGGGACGACGCGGAGCTCCTGGGTGTGGCGGCTTCCGCTGAGCGCGGCTCTGAGCATCCCATGGGAGAGGCGATCGTGAGGGAGGCCCGGGAGCGTGGTGTGGACCTGGGGGAGGCCCAGGATTTCCAGGCCATCCCTGGGCAGGGCATCCAGGCCAGCGTCAACGGCGAGTCCGTAGTCCTGGGCAGCGTGGACCTGATGGGCACCAGAGGCTTTGACCTGAATGGCCTGGAGGCCAGAGCCTCGGAATGGTCCCTCCAGGGCAAAACCAGCGTCTTCGTGGCTGCCAATGGGAGGCTGCTCGGCGCTATAGCCGTGGCCGACACCCTCAAGCCCGAGGCCCCGGAGGTTGTGTCAAAGCTCCATGGCATGGGCCTGGAGGTGGTCATGCTAACGGGCGACAATCGGCAGACCGCCGATGCCGTTGCCGGGCGGCTGGGCGTGGAGCGAGTTATCGCCCAGGTGCTGCCCCAGGACAAGGCCGACGTTATAAAAGACCTTCAGAGGCAGGGCAAGGTGGTGGCCATGGTGGGAGACGGCATCAACGACGCCCCGGCCCTGGCCCAGGCCGACGTCGGCATCGCCATGGGCACCGGGACCGATGTGGCCATGGAGTCGGCCGACATCACCCTTATGCGGGGCGACTTGAGAGGGGTGCTCACCGCCTTCCACCTCAGCCGCGGCACCATGCGTACCATAAAGCAGAACCTTTTCTGGGCCTTCTTCTACAACACGGCCCTGATACCCGTGGCCGCGGGGGTCCTCTATCCCCTGTTTGACGCCCTGGGAGGTGTACCCTCGGGGCTGCACTTCTTCCTCGGTGAGCTGGGGTTCCTCAACCCCGTGATGGCGGCCCTGGCCATGGCCTTCAGTTCGGTAACCGTCGTGAGCAACTCGCTGAGGCTGAAGCGGCTCAAGTTGGCCGGGTGAAGGGTGCTTGAGACTCGTCTGACCGAGCGTGCAACTATTCAAGGAGGTCCGTGAAATGGCTATAGACCCTGTGTGCAAGATGGAGGTGGAAGAGGCTAATCCTCCAGGGGGACAGTCAAAATACGAGGGCCAGACCTATTACTTCTGTGCCCCCGGTTGCAAGCGCGTCTTTGAAAAGGACCCGGAGAAGTACCTTAAGGGAAGCTAGCGCCCGTTCCCAGGGCTGGGCCGACCTACGTTTCCGGTTGAATCGGTCTCCCAACGCGGCTACAATGGGAGCCACTTAGCTAATTCTCGCGAGGAGATAAAGATTGACTCAGGAGAAGACTGCCACCATCATAATCTATACCCATCCTGACTGCACGTATTCGGTCGCCGCCAAGGACGACTACGCAAAGCGAGGCGTGCAGTTCAAAGAGATAGACGTGACCCTTCAGCCGGAGTCCATACCCGACCTGGAGAGGCTCACGGGGGGCGAGCGCATTACCCCCGTAATAGTGGAGGGTGAGACCGTAACTGTGGGATACCACGGCGTCGGTTGAAACTTCTAGGATGGGGGGCAGTCTGCCCCCGTTGGCGCCCTGAGCTTCGTTGACAGCCGTCCTTCGAGGGCCGTAGAATCGAGATGTAGGGCAAACAGTCTCGTCCCTCGCCGTAGCTTCCAAGGACCCGTGGTGTAGCGGCCTAACATACTGGCCTGTCAAGCCAGAGATCGCCGGTTCGAATCCGGTCGGGTCCGCCACTTTTCTCCCAGCTAAATGCTCGTCCCATGAGTTTTGCAGGGATCGGAACCCCTGACCCTCTAAGCTAAAGGATTGGGGCCGGCGATCTAACCACGATTAACATAAGTCCGAATCTGATCGCGCTCTTGTCCAGTCGAGGTCTGCCTGCCCGCCCTTTGTACTCGTGCCGAAAGCCTTTTCCCATCCCGGCCTTTCGGATAAACTCCCTGAAGGTAGAGGAAGGGCGGGCTGTAATGCACGGCAATTCATGTGTCGTTACGCGGACTTCTCGGGTATGATCGGGTTTCGACTCAGGTAACAGCAGGGCTCATCAGCCTCTCTCTTAAAATCGGGTGTGTGTTCTGATTGAGTCCGGGGGGGGCAGCTACAGGCAGACAAGTCGAGTTTGGGGTCATAGATATCATGCGGGTGTCTAGCGGTCGTATAACCGACCATTGGGCCGTAGCGGATATGATTGGACTGATGCAGCAACTGGGTGTGATCCCGGTGCCCGGACCGACCAAGGACTGACAAGAGTCGGTGATGAACTGATGTGAGAAATTCGAGTACATGGGTAGGAAGGAAAGGAGAAGAATGGAACGGCGCATAATCAATCCGTGGACATGGCAGGACAACCTTGGGTTCGTTCAGGCAAACGAGGTGAGTGGCGTCCAGAGAGTTCTCATCTGCTCGGGGCAGACTTCGGTTGATGCGGATGGAAATCCGGTTCACGCGGGAGACATGGCTGGCCAGCTCAACAAGGCGCTGGACAACCTGGAGACGGTCCTGAAAGAGGCCGGGCTCAACTTATCGAACGTTGTTCGTCTCAACGTCTATACTACGGACGTAGACCGCTTTTTTGAAGCGTACGAGGTAGCCGCCAGGCGATTGGCCGAAAACGGTTGCCGCTTTGCCAGCACGCTGCTGGGTGTCCAGCGCCTGGCATTTCCCGAATTACTGGTGGAGATCGAAGCGACCGCGGTCGTGTAGAGGGTGGGGTTGTCTCCCCTCGGCCTAGATGGACTCGTTGAAATGCTAGGGGGTCACTAATGTCAGGTGGCGAGTTTCGAATCGCATTTTTCGCCAGGGACTACGAGCGTACGCTGGCCTATTATCGAGACGGACTGGCGCTGCCCATTATGGATTCCTGGGACCGTGGGCCGGATGATCAGGGTACCGTGTTCGGCGCAGCCTCGGGACTGATCGAAGTTTTGAGGCTTCCACGCCAGCAAGAGCCCGACACCGCCTGGGACTACCGTGCGCCACAAGGAGTCTGGGTAGTCCTTGAGACTGACGATGTGGATGCTTGGTACAGGCAGGTTATTGAAAAGGGACTTGCTATCAAAGAGCATTTGACCGACCAGGAGTGGGGACATCGTAGCTTCCGTCTGGTGGATCCAGATGGGATTGAGCTATTCGTGTTCTCCAAGATCGGCTGAGCGTAGAAGAAACAGAGTCTTCTAGCTGGACATACGGGCCACGGATGACTGCCCGTGCGGAACGTAATCGGGCGAACGCGGGAGGTCAGCCGCAAGGCTCCGCCATAGAAGCCGCGCGAACTGCCTGCGAGTCGGCCGGCGATCTGGCGGGACTTTCCGGGGAGACCGAAATAAGAGAAAGCCTTCATCGCCCATCAATTCGCTGTAGTATAGCTAGAGGTCGCATCTAACCTGGTGCCGGAGGTGATGGTCGTTGTGAGGCTCAGTCGTGTCTGACCGCCCCCGAGTGGTGATCGTTGGTGCCGGTTTCGCTGGGCTCTGGGCAGCCCGGGCCATGGCACAATCTCCAGTCGATGTGCTGTTGGTCGACCGCAACAACTACCACGCTTTCTTTCCCTTGTTGTATCAGGTGGCTGCTGCTGAGCTGGAGCCGGAAGACATCGCCTACCCCGTTCGGACAATCCTCCGGAGGCGGCGCAACGTCCATTTCCGTTTAACGGACCTAGAGAGAGTGGACCTTGAACATCAGGTGCTGGAGCTTGGCGGCCAAAATGTTCCCTATGACTACCTGATCCTGGCCACGGGAAGCACCTCCAATTTTTTTGGAGTGCCAGGTGCGGCCGAGTACGCCTTCCCGTTGCGGACCCTCCAAGACGGAATCAGCTTACGCAACCGTATCCTCTACTCCTTTGAGCAGGCAGTGGATGAGCCCAATGCGGAGCGGCACCGGCGACTTGTGACTTTCATTATCGTGGGCGGTGGACCGACGGGGGTAGAGTTTGCCGGCGCCCTCGCTGAATTGATCCGCGGCCCTCTTAAGAAGGATTACAGGACTATCGATTTTGACAAGGTGCGGGTAATCCTCTTGGAAGCTGGGGGTAGTCTGCTGCCGAGCCTACCTCAGCGATTGGGTTCGTATGCCGCGGAACGGCTGCTAAAGAAGTCGGTGGAGGTGCGCCTAAGTTCGGCTGTTAGCCGGATCACACCTCATGAGGTGCACCTCCAGGACGGCTCAATGATGGCTGCCGAGACCGTGATCTGGACCGCAGGGGTTCGTGGCACTCCCACAGTCGAGACCTGGGGTTTACCTGTTGCCCACAATGGACGGGTGCGTGTTTTGCCTACCCTTCAGGTGCCAGGACACCCAAAGGCGTACGTGATTGGGGATCTCGCATACGTGGAGGAAAGAGGAAGTCCGCTTCCTATGGTTGCTCCAGTTGCCATCCAGCAGGGAGTAGCCACGGCACGGAACATCGCCCGGCAGCTGCAGGGAGAGGAACCTTCGCCCTTTCGGTATCGTGACCTTGGCACAATGGCTAGTAATCGGCCGTAACGCAGGGGTGGCCCACTTATTCGGTCGATGGTCCTTTACTGGGTTCCCGGCCTGGGTGATGTGGTTGAGTGTTCATCTCTTCAAGCTAATCGGCTTCCGGAACCGGCTGTTGGTGTTGACTGGCTGGGCCTGGGACTATCTCTTCTATGAGCGCGTCGTCCGACTTATCCTCCCCTCGGAGAATGCCCCGGCCTCCGAGGTAGCTGAAGGTGATTCCAAGCCTCCACCCATATCGTAAACGCCGTCCATCCGCCGCTCCCTGACCGCCAGTATGTAGGACACACGCCCCACCAGCACCGGCCTACTATGCCTTGACAGGGTACCGGTCCAATGGTATCGTCCCGTCGTTCCCCATGGGAACGGTCAAGACTCGGGAGAATTTGCGGCGGGCCTCTCAGTAGTAAAAGGTTAAAGGCCAGTCACGACGGCCGGGACTACCTTTCGCGTTCTCCGGTGTATGGCTGGTGGGGGCCTGGTCTGTACGAATTACGCAAGGAGGGATCATCACCATGCCACAATACGCAGTAATCGGGACACATCCACCAGACAACTGCCCGCTGACCAATAAGGCCGTGAGAGATTTCTTGACGAAGGCAGCGCCTCGGTGGCCGGAGCTTCTCAAGGAGCTCAACGTGCAGGAGATACACTTTCTCCATATGGACCCGAACCACATGTCCTTCCAGCTTTTTGAAGCGCCAACCGCGGAGGCGGTACGGGATTACCTTTACAGGGGTGGTTTTGCACACTTCCTGGAGCTAAACATCCACCTGGTCACTCCGATACGGGAGCTCCTGCAACGCATGGACGAGTTCCCGACCATTTACTAGGTAAGCGGGCCGGAGCTGGCGGCAGGCAGTGCCACAGACTGTGCACTCCCGCGTTTAGCACGACCTGTCGTGATGCAACAGCTCGGCGTGCCTTCGAGCCAGGCGGCTGGTAGCGAGGGGGTGTCGGTGAAGCGTGCGAGCTAGGTTCTACCCGAACGTTATTCCAATCTAATAGCAGAAGGTAGCGCATGGCGGGCCCTCTACACTCCATCATTTACATCCATAACGCCATCCACAAAGAGGTTAATGAGTTCGAAGAGGCGGCCAGAGAGCTCAACCGGGAGGACGGCACCCAGGTAGCGGCTCTGTTGGACCGGTTCAAATTCTTTCGCGAGGTGCTCAAAGAGCACGAAGGTGGGGAGGAGGAGTTCATTTTCCCCGTGCTGGAGGAGAGATTTCGCTATATCGCTGGGCCCTATATCTTTGACCACCAGCAACACTATGGGGAATATGACGACATAGAGGAGTCATTGACCGGCCTCAGGACGGCGCGCGGTAACGCCGAGCGCGTGGAGCTGGCCCAACGGCTCAACCGCCAGGCCATAGCTCTTGCCGTCACGATGGATATCCATATTACCAAGGAGAACGAGTTGCTTCTGCCCGTGGTAGACGAGCATCTTAGCGTCGAGGAGCAGCAGGCGATGTTGGGGCAAGCGATGGGTAACGTGCCGCCGGAATTCATGATGAAGGTCCTGCCATGGATGTTCAGGGCCCAGACCGGCGGTGACCGGGAGGGCTTTCTGCGGGAGGGGATGGAGATGTTCCCGCCTGAACAGCTTGGAGGGATAGTGCGGCGGATACTAGAGCTGAAAGCCTACGGGGGCTAAAGGTATCTACTCTGGCCCTGGACTCCATTTCAGGCCCCGTTCAATCTCCCTTTGCGTCAGTCCTCTTGTATGCGGAAAGTTTGGCATGTTCCACCAGTGGCCCATCAGCGTATCGTCCCAGTCCGGCCGGTTTCCCTCGGGCCAGCCATCGGGGTGGGGCAGGTCGAGCCCATGAAGTGCTTCGTGGATGAAGGCGCCTGTCTGCCCGGTCAGACTGAAGGAGTTGGAAGGCCACCCGTTGTCGCCCAACAGGACGGAGCCGGCTGTGGGAAAAGGATAGCTACAGATGGCTTCCAGGCATATGTCCCCGACCATGGCGTATCCAGGGTTGCCGCTGTCGTACCGGACGCCGCCGGCGAATCCTCCCATTCCTCGAACGAAAGCGAGGTAGATATAATCGTCGGTCCACGGCAGGCCCAGGATGTCTACCTCATCCTTGAGCAGGCCGATGCCTCCAGATCGCCACTGGGAAACGGTCCGTTGGGAGTTTATCAACCTGACCTGGTTCCATCTGATCCGAGTGGTGAGCGTGTCCGCCAGCCAGTCTTCTGCAACCCTAATAGCGTCGTTGACCTTATCGGCACTAACTTCCCAGGGCGAGGACAGGTAGTACTTATCTGAGTCTAATTGAGTCGCCTTATCGAACTCGACGTCGTCGGTTACCGTGGGATAGATGAGGAGCGTCACGATACTCTTGGTCGGTGGCATGGGCTGCGGTGAAGGCTCTGGCTGATCTCCGCCGGAACTCTTCGCTGGCGGCATGGGCTCCAGTAGAGGCTCCGTTTCGCCTTCGCTGGAACTCTTGGGTGGTGGCGTCGGCTCCGGCAAAGGCTCCGTTTTGGCGTTGCCAAAACCAAACAGGCTCTTTAGCCATCTTAGAAAGCGCTCCATCGTCTGATCCCCCTTCCTGATCGATCACGGGACGAGTGGAACATTAGTGGGACCGGTCGCCGTGCCGGGGTCCTCACGCCCCGGCCGGCTCCTTGGCCCCGCGGGCGAGCAGCCAGCCGCCCACAATCAGGAAAAAGATCAGGCCAAGTCCCAACCCTATCGGCAGAATCGGCGAGAGATCGTCCTCCAGAAAGGCGAGCCAGCCGAAGGGGATCACGACTCCGCTGACGATTCCTATCCAGCCCACCAATCGCGGCACCGCCTGGGTCCGCACAACCAGGGCGCCGTAGGCCAGCATCCCTATAGCGATGCCGGTGGCCCCCGGGAACCCTAGCGTGGCCACGGGTCCCATGGCCCGCGCGGCGGCCACGATGGCGTCGGTCTCGGCGCCGGTCGCCGAAACGTAGTCCTGGGCCAGTGCCAGCAACCCGGCCAGCCCCCTGGTCGCAGAGAGCTCTAACACGCCGGCGGCCAGGAAACCGAAGGACCCCAGTAGAGCAAGGGTCCGGTCATGGCTTCGGAACGTGGCATACAGGGCCCCCGCCAGCAGGATGGCGATCAGGTTGGCGAAGGTGGCGAAAGAGATGCTGACCACGAACAGGTCCCGATCGTCGGCGATCTCCACGAGGGTCTCTCGGACCTCGTCTATAGATGTGTCAATGGGTTCTGGGTAGGTCACTATCGCGACAACCACTCCAACGACGGTGGCGAGGAGAAGTGCACCGGCGAGAATTTCGATTCCCCTTTTGGAGAACATTGCTAACCTCCAGAAACTGGCGTGTGGCTTGGCCGAAGGGCAAGTTACGAAGAGAACGTATCCGAGCTCTGACCATTAACGACAGAGTAGCACCGCTATGGATGGAAGACATAGTGGAGGTCCGCGACGATTTATGGCAAACTTCGCGACGTTGTCCGGAGGCACGAAGCATGTTTCCCGACTGACCTGGGCCCAAGGGATTGAAAATCGTCGGTGGCTCACGTATGCTGCGCCCATGAAGGGACGGCGGCTACGGTCTACGTTAATGTCCTCAGAAAGAGATTCCGCTCCGAAGATTGGTATCGGGGCCGACTCCGGATCGGCAGCCGGGGGCGAAGGGAATTTGGGCTCCCGCCAGCGGCCACGAAGGCTGCTTGGCCAGGCCCACCGGGGCGCTCGCGTCGCGCGGATGCTGGCCCAGGCCGTGTTCTCCACCCGGCACCCCATCCTCGTGCAAATAGTGGCCACGCGCCGATGCAACCTGGCCTGTGCCTACTGCTACGAGTACGATCACAGCTCGAAGCCGGTCCCTCTTGAGGTGCTGCTCCAGCGCATCGATCGGCTGGCATCGCTGGGCACATCCATTATCACCATAAGCGGCGGCGAGCCGTTACTCCACCCGGACCTAGAGCGGGTCGTGGCCTATACACGCGAGCGTGGCATCATCGCCACGGTCATAACCAACGGCTATCTGCTGACCGAGGGGCGAATCGCAACATTGAACTCGGCGAGGCTGGACTACCTACAGATCTCCATCGACAACGTCAGTCCCGATGGCGCGTCAATGAAAAGCATGAAGGTCCTGGACCAGAAACTGCGCCTCCTTTCGAGGTACGCCGACTTTGGCGTCAACGTCAACACCGTGATCGGCAGCGGGGTCAAGGACCCGGAGGAGTCCCTGTTGGTGGCGCGGCGCGCACGAGAGCTGGGGTTCTCCACATCGGTGGGCATAGTTCACGACGGCAAGGGAAAGATGAAGGCGCTGAGCGAGCACGAGTGGGGAATCTACCGGGCAATCAAGGGCTCGGGAGGGCGAAGCTTTGCGGTGGTGGACCGCTTTCAGGAGGGACTGGCCAAGGGGCGCCCCACCGACTGGAGGTGCCGTGCCGGGGCCCGCTACCTCTATGTGGACGAATTCGGGCTGGTCCACTGGTGCTCCCAGCAGCGGGGATATCCCGCCTTGCCGCTGGAGAACTACTCCCGTGAGGAGATGCGGCGCCAGTATTTCACCAAGAAGGCCTACGCCCCCTACTGTACCATTCAGTGCGTGCACCGGGCCTCCATTGTGGATAGCTGGAGGCATCCTCAGATGGAGGGAAGGGTCCTCCCTGTCCAAGCCCGCACCGGTGAAGGCCGGGGGACGTGAGCTTGCATCAGCTACGGCGTCGTACTCTTAAGCGTAACGGTCGTAGGCATGATCGTCTCGCTTAGGGCGGAGCCTCGCGCCGCGCCGGCATGGAGCTAATCCAGAGGGCCCGGCGCAGCCCCACAGTGTGGGTCCTGACAGGAACCCTGGTCCCCGCCATCATCTGCACCGTCGTGGCCAGGTTACTGTATCCACAGTGGTGGCAGTTGGTGGGCTACTTCTGGTAATCCATACCCGCCAATACCTTCGTTTACCTGCCCCACGAGCCGGCGGTGATCTTCGCGGGGGCCATCTACGATGCCTGGGTGGTCGCGGTCGTGGGAGGGGTGTCCACAGTGGTCGCCTCCATCGTTGGCTACGTGGTCATACGAAAGGTCTTTGAGTTCAGGATGGTGGCCCCGGTAAGGGATACCCGCCTCTATAAGTCCGCCGTTCGCTACTTTTACTGGCGGCCGTGGCCCACCATCGCGGCAATCGCATTTAGCCCGCTGCCCTTCGCTCCAATCAGGATACTGGCCCCAAGCTCCCACTATCCCCTGTGGAGGTACGTGTCCGCCAACCTGACCGGGCGGATGCCCAGGTACTACCTGCTGGCGATGGGAGCGGCGTGGATGCCTGTGCCCTACAAGTACCTGGTCCTCATGGTGCTGGGCCTGCTGTGCGGTCCTCTGGCGGCGGCAGCCTGGCTGCGGTGGAAAGCCTAGAGGGGCCGGACCATTCTCCCTGCGTAGCCGGCCCGCTGGCGGCAGCTAAAGCGGCGCCCATATCCTATCCCCCGGTCCCCTGCCTTACAGGTCTATCTCCACGCCCAGGCCACGCTCCCTAGCTGCCGCCAGGACCAGGCTCGCGGCAACGGCGTCCTGCACCGCCACGCCCACCGACTTGTAGAGGGTGACCTGCTCGGCGTTGGTCCTCCCCGGGCGAGCGCCGGAGACCAGCTCTCCCAACTCGGCGTGAATATGGTCTTCGGTCATCAGTCCGTCACGGATGGGCCACTTAAGGTCGTTTGCCCCTCCTGGAGCAGGCCCCAGTACAGCCTGACGGGACTCCACCACCACAAGGGAATTCACCACCGTGTCCTGGTCAACCTCGCGACCCTCGTGGTTCAGTCCCACGGAGTTTACGTGGACTCCCGGCCCAAGCCACTCCCATCTCACTACCGGGTCGGGTGAGTGGGTAGCGGCGCACACGATATCCGCACCGGCAAGGGCCTCCCTGTAGGACTCTGCGGCGTGGATGGGAATACCCAGTTTTCCAGATAAGCCTCTCGCCAACGCCCGGGCCTTTTCCGGGTCTCGCCCGGCGATGCGCACCTCCCTGATGGAGCGCACTCGTGGCACTGCACGAATCTGCCACTGCGCCTGTACCCCCGTCCCCAACACCGCCATCACCCCGGCGTCGCCTCTGGCAAGCATTCGCGTGGCAAGGGCCGAACAGGCGCCCGTCCGCACGGCGGTGATGTGAGTCCCGTCCATCACCGCCAGGAGTGAGCCGTTGGCCGGATCAAAGAGCGCCACCAGCGCCTGGTGGGTCGGAATACCTGTTCCGGCGTTTCCGGGAAAGAGGCTAATCAGCTTCGTAGCCAGGGTTCCCGGCGAGGGTACGTATGCGGGCATGCTCGCCAGCGTGCCTCCGGAATCGGGGACCGTCGCGCCGACCCTGGGCGGCAGCGAGACCGTCCCGGCGCTGAGGCTGGCCATGGCTGGGGCCAGACGATCTATTAGCTGGTCCATGTCCAGCAGGGCTTCCACGGTCCCTCGATTCAGTACCAGCATGGCATTAGGATGATAGTCCCAGAGCATATGGGGGGTCAAGAACGATGATTCGGCGGGGCCCCGCCTGTATCACGGAGTGGCCGCCCGAGTGAGCCATGGCCAGGGTTGACAAGGGAGAGGCTTTCTGTTGGAATTACTCCATCCTGTTAAAGACCGGCCCCTTATCCGTGGGCCGGCGGAAGGAGACACATGACGATGGGTGGTAGCCGCAAGTCCTACGTTTATGCTGGCCTGGCGGGCGAGACCGCTCCCGGCCGTTCGATCAGTGCCGGGTTGTACCGCATGACCGAGGGGGATGGTGGGTGGGAGTCCATCGGCAAGGGACTCCCCGAGGATCCTGCCGTCAGGGCAATAGCCGTTCATCCCATCAAGCCTGAGATCGTGTATGTAGGCACCCAGAGTGGGCCTTACAGGAGTATCGACAACGGTGACCACTGGGAGAAGGTCGGCGTCCCGGACCACGGCCTGCCCGTTTGGTCCCTCCTCTACCAGCCCAGGGACCCTAACGTCATGTACGCAGGGTACGATTCCTGCGAGATTTACCGAAGCGATGACGGTGGGGAGAGGTGGTCCCAGCTTCCCGTCAGCGTCCGGTTCCCGGATGTCACAACGGGGCCCGGCGCCAACCTGGCCAAGCGAGTGTTGATGATGTCCGCCAGTACGTCCGACCCGAACGCCCTGTACGGGGCGATAGAGGTAGGGGGCATAATCCGCACACTGGACGGCGGCGACCACTGGGACAACTTGAGCCACGGCCAGTACCTGAACGATGACTACGTTGACATGCACGGGGTGCTGGCCAGCAGCATGCGACCGGGGACGGTTATCACCGTGGCCCGTGCCGGGATGTTCCGCAGCACTGACGGAGGCGACCACTGGCTGGCGGTGCCTCTCGAGGCCCTGAACCCCAAAGGCCAGGTGTACTGCCGTTGCATCCGCGAGGTACCCGGTGACCCCAAGACTATTTGGGTGGCCGCCGGCGCAAACTTCCAGAGCGACCTGGGAATCCTGTTGCGCAGCATAGATGCCGGCATGAACTGGGAGCGGGTGGACACCGGATTCCAGGCCAAGAGCACAATGTTCAGTCTCGCCTTCGACGAGCGAAAGCCCAGCCGAATGTACTGTGCCGCCAACGGTGGACAGGTATGGGGCAGCCATGACAGTGGCCACACCTGGACAGCGTGCCCCCTGCCCGAAGGGGCCAGCCAGGTGTACACACTGGCCTGCAGCTAGGCTGAGAGATTAACGTCGGGGCCGGCCGTCTGTCCGGGTGTCACGGGTGACTCAGGTACGCCTGATGCTAGCGGGCCGGACGTGCTGGGCGATATAGAGTAGGCTAGTGCATCGTGGAGGAAACTGGTCTCCCTTGAAGTCATATCCTCTGCCTCCCGATGTAGGACGCACATGCTCAGGTTGAAGCTAGTTCCGGCTGTTTTGAGCCGTGGATGGAAGGCTCACTCGCGAGCAGTACCCTCAAGCGGCCGACGGTCATTTCGGCTTGGCTGTCCAACCCTAGCATATCGCGCACCACTCGTCGGTCCAGTTCGATACGGGCCGGATCGACAGCACAACGATGGAAGGAGTCAAACTCACGATTACCAAGGTCGCGCCAAATTGCTTCCGCTGCCTCCAATTGCCACGTGTCTAGTGCCCGTACGTCCAGCATAGGAAGCCCCTTTAGCATGGTTCGGCTGCCTCTCCCTCGACCTTGCATTGCCGGGTTGGAGCGGACTCCGTGGAGCAGGAGGCCGAGCGTGGAGTTCGCCCACAGCACACAGGCCATTTCACGTCTAGTCCTCTCGGCTTCGTTGTTCGCCGGAACGGTCATGGTAAACCACTGGCTAAGCCCAAGAGACCGCTCGCGAGTGCGGACGGCTGCAACCCTCTGGGAGTCATAACGGATGTCACGAGTGAAATGTAACTTGCCGGATTGTGCCCAAATTGGGGCATAATTGCGGCCTGGTTGGGGGAGGAGCCGGGCGTTAGGGACCGCAAATAGACCCTTGTGAATGGACTCGGTATGCCGCCAAATGGCGGGCAATTGGTCGGACTGGTTCCAGGCGTGATGGGCGTCGAATACTCCAAGGTCTCCTCGAATCTGGCGGTCTTGCGGCCCAACAGACACCATATCGCCCAGCCGCGCCATCTTTATGCGTCCCAGTATATGTGTCCCGTCCGCTGACCAGATTTCCCCACGTTGCAAAGCGGAGGCAAATTGCGTCACCAAAGCTCTCTTCCACCTTCCTCCCGTCCACGGGCCTCCACCCACAGGTGCGTCGATCAGTTCGCCCCACTGGTCTCCACCGATAATTATCGGAACACCGCCAACGGGCGGACCATCGCTCCGGTGAATAGCGCCTTGCGCCGCGTTTATCCCGTTGAGGATCGCCAGCGCGTCAGTAACAAGCCTCGGCGCCTGCCATAGGGTTACAAAGACCCCGCGCCTAGATGCTGGCTCGCATTCCTCCAGGTGACGAGCAACAAGCAAGATCTCAGCGATGTCGGTGTCATAGGACATTGATCGCAATTCAGGGTCATGCGAAGACAAAACGAATTCGATTTGGTATCGTGAGGCGAGCATTTCGCGCACCTCTGACCACGACTCCCCTGCTACCGCCGTTACCGGAAGTACCAAGGCGATGCGCCCGCCCGGTTTGACCAGGCGGTCCGCTAGGACCGTGAAGGAGGAGCCATGCCCCGCCATCTGATTTGCCGGGGTTCCCCGGAGCAATTCAGTAGTGCGTCTCGCTATCTGCGATTGTGACTCCGTATCGCCCTCGGGTAGCGCGAAAATCCGGGCGATGGTCTCTTCATGCCCTCTATCGCTGCCTCGCCTCGTGTAAGGAGGATTACTGATAACCAGATCAGCGTTTGGCCGTCGTACGAGCGCGCCAGTAACTCCGCTAGTTGCCCCGATTTGTTCGCTGGTGGTGGAGAACAATGATTGGACTTGCGGAGCCACTAGCCAGTCCAAAGAGCCCAAATACACGGCGCCATCGTCGTCCACACCGAGTTTTAGCGTGTGTAGGTTCATTTGCTTGAATGTGATGGCTGGTGACATCGCGGCCAGGGTTCCTGCGGTCAAGTGTGTTGCTGCCTGCACCACATCCGCACCATAGATAATGTCCTCCATTAAAGTCTTGTGCAGTTCCGCTAGAGCATGGTCCCCACCGGAAGTAGGAAGGTGATTCTCAACGATCTGTCTATAGGCTGCCATGAGCAGGGTCCCGGTCCCGCATGCCGGGTCGACTACACGAAACTCCCTCAGCGCCTCCACGTTGGCCCATTGGAGATTCGGCCATCGTTCGGGCAGCAAGGACAAACCAGCGAGCAACGTCGCTGCCGGAATGGTGGTGTAAAAGGAAGCCAGAAATTTTCGTTCGGAAACGAGTCTGTTGAAAATACGGCCAGCCAGGTCATGCTGACCAACTGTTCCCATTGCCAACAACTTCATTGCCGCGCGGGCACATTCATCCAAAACCTCAGACGCTTCCACTTCTGAGAGAGTCCCGGCCACATCCCGTGCCATCTTGAAGATGGGCCAATAGTCGATCTCCAGGATGGCATCCCAAGCTCTGATCAGGTCGGTCTTGGAGATGTGTCCTTGGTGCCTAGTCGTTTCAAGGGGCCTGATGTCTGGATGGATGCTCGCTAGACGTTCTTCAAACACCATGGCGTTGATGATGACCAGTGCCCCCATATTGGCGGCTTCATCTCCGGGCGGAGACCCGAAGACACTGGCGATGCGCGCTAATGTGCCTGGAGATCCATACAATCGAGCACCGGCTCGCCGGGCGCCTTCGTCTAATGTGTCGACCGCCTCTTCTAGGTCCCCAGTTGGTGGTGTCGCCTGTTGAACGGACCGCGCCAAAGCAGCGAGTGAGCCGGTCGTCTTTGGCCCCGATGTTCCGTCGCTACGCCATTCTTGCCACCTGAAATTTATTCCGGCGAGGCGAACCGGTAGGTGTTGTTGGGCGACTGTCCTCATTGCTGCTGGGACCGCGACTGCAAACGTGACTTGGACTTTCTGCCCATTGATGTCCATGCCCAGACGAGAAAGCGCGTCGGCATCCACCGTGCGGGCTGGCTCCAATTCCACCTCAACGATCACAGGGCCGTCCGGAGTTCGCACAACGATGTCTGGACGCACACTTCCACGTAGCGTCTCAGAGACCGCATCCAATCCACCGCGTTCCCGGAACAGCGCTGCTAATGCGTCGTTGATGACGCTTTCATGGCTGCGGTCTGTTGAAGGCGAAACCGGCATGCCTAGTCCCCCAAGTTCTACTGGGCTTGTTTCAGTAGGTCGGTGAATGACCCTTCATCCGTCGGTTTTACGCTGCCACCCCACCTGCCATGACACGTTCCAGGCAGCCGTCCAGGTCGAGGGCCTTAGCTCAATTATATCAGTTCACCTTCGACGCATCTGCTCACGACGACTTGATGACGGGCCGTGGCCCCAGGGGTCGGTGCGGGCTGTAAGTAACGCCAGGTGCGAGTTTTTTAGCGTGGGAACGTACAGGAATGTCGTTCTGAAGGAGAGAAGCGACTGAAGAATCTGGTGGGGTAGCACACATTGGTGGCCGGCAGATCTAGCGGATAGATGGGCGGGTCACCCGTCAGCCCCCCAGACCCTGAGCCGCAGGCGAAGGGTGACATGGAATGCTTCAACATCAAATTAAGTAGGCGGTGCGATGCATACGCTACCGGTGAAGCGGATCATCCCTTGGAACCGGAACGATGCGGGCAACTCTGGTCGACGCGGGGCGCGTGGCGGCTATCCGGAGAAGGCCTCTATCGTGGCCCGGAAGGACCCTAGCGGGTCGTCGGCAACGGCGAAGGGAGCGATGACCGGCAGCTTGAGGCCCAGGGAACGGCGACGCTCTACCTCCTGTCGGCAGTGCTCGGCGGGGCCAAAGATGGCCAGCTCCCTCTGCATGGCGTCACTGACTGCGGCGGCCGCGGCGTCGGTGTCTCCCATATCCAGGGCGCGGGAGATGGCGACCGTCTCCTCCTTGAATCGACTCTGCTCCAGGTAGCGCCTGTAGAAGGGCATGGCGCCGTAGCGAGCGATCTGCCTCTGTAACGAGGGTCGTACCACGTCCGGGTCATCCACGACCGCCGTCCGAATATAGCACGCTACGTCTATCTCCTCCGGGTCTCTGCCCACCCGTTCGGCTCCCCTGCGTAGGCACTGGATGGCCTGGGGGATGTAGTCCGGCCAGGCCCAGTTCAGCAGGACCCCGTCGGCGATCTCACCAGCCAGCTCGATCATGCGGGGACCCAAGGCGGCGAGGTATATGGGGAGGTCGGGCCGTAGCGGTGTAAAGCCCAGGGACGCTTCCCGAAGCTGAAAGCACCGGCCCTCGTATGTAACCCGTTTCCCTCTCAGCAGACGCCGGACGATCTCTACGGTCTCCCGGATACGGGCCATGGGCCGGGTAAATTCCACGCCGTGGCCCTGCTCCGTAGCTCGCTGGTGTCCCACGCCCAGCCCCAGGATGAAGCGCCCCTTCGCGATGGCGTCCAGGTTCCCGGCGGTCATGGCCAGCAGGGTGGGGGTCCTGTGAAATATGGGCAGGATGCCCGTGCACAGCGCGATGCGTTGGGTGGCAACGGCCGTGGCGGCCAGCTGGGTGGGGGCGTCGCCTGCGGCTCCTTCAGGAATCCAGATGGTATCATACCCCCGCGTCTCAGCAAGGGACGCCAGGTCCACCATGTCATGTGGCGACAGTCCAGAGCCGGCATCCAGTCGGACCCCTATGCGCGCCATATTTCCCTCCCCAGACTCCAGCCGGTGAGGCCAAGCCCTGCTGCGAACTCCGAGTTTCCCGCCTGCTGTGGGCTGGCGCTAGGCCGTTCGTCCCCCATCTATCTCGATGGTCTGCCCCACTATGTACTCGGACTCCTTGCCGCAGAGCCATGTAATAAACCTGCCGATCTCTTCGGGTGTGCCGGACCGTCCCAGGGGAATGGACTGGAGGCGCTGCTGCCATAGCTCGCCCCGCGGGTACCCATACAGGCTGTCGTTGCGGGCCGTGTCCGTGGTGCCCGGGCTCACGCAATTGACCCGGATACCGTGGGGCGCCGACTCCTTGGCGACTACGGCGGTAAAGGTATGCAGGGCGCCGCTGGCCGTGGCGTAGGCGCAGTCGTTGGCGGGTGTCAGCCTGGCCTGCACAGAAGAGATATTGACGATGGCCCCTCCCTCCCCCTGGCGCACTAGCACCTGCAGTACGGCCCGGGTACACAGGTAGGACCCCGTCAGCTTTACGTCGATGACCTGGCGCCAGGCCTCCTCCGGCAGTTCCACCACCGGCATCAGCCCCACGGTCCGTCCGGCGCCCGCATTGTTGACCAGGTAGTCGATGCGCCCCAACGTCTCCAGGGTACGGTCCACCATGTCCTGTACCTGAGGGCCGCTGGATACATCCACCACTATGGCTAGGGACCGCCGGCCCAGGTTCCTTACCTCCTCGGCCACGCTCTCCACGTCTCGCCAGCCTACAGCCACTTCGTCCGAAGGGAAGGTTGCCGGGTCACGGCCCGTGCCCGTGATCACTACGTCGGCCCCTTGCCTGGCGAACTCGATGGCCGCGGCGCGGCCGATGCCCCGCATGCGCCCTGATCCAGTGACGATCGCTACCTTGCCGTCGAACTCACCCATGGCTGTCCACCTTCTCCGTTGAGGTTGAGTGGCCGGTGTCCGTCCACAACACGCGTCAGATGTGTCTGAGCTGCCGGGACTGGGCGCACGATACGCGCTTGGTGCCGGGGCTGTGCTGTGGGCGGCAAGCGGCGCACCGGGGAATGCTGGCAGGCGGGTAAATGACTACCGGGCGGTCCAGCCGCCGTCGGCTGCGATGGCTGCCCCGGTGATGAAGGACGCCTCGTCGGAGCAAAGGAACACTGCCACGTTTGCCATCTCCTCGGGGGCGCCGATGCGGTTCAGGGGTATGCTGGCCAGGCGGGCTTTTAGCGCGGCCTCTGGGTCGCCCGTCTGCTGCCGGCCGCTTCGGGCCATCGGGGTATCGATGGGCCCGGGGCAGATGCAGTTCACCCGGATACCGTCTGCGGCGTGGTCCAGGGCCAGACAGCGGGTCAACTGTACCACGGCCCCCTTGGTGGCGGGGTAGACCGCCGAGGCATCCGCGCCCACGAGCCCCAGCTGGGACGCCGTGTTCAGGATGACTCCTCCACCCTGGGACTTCATTACAGGTATGGCCTCT
This sequence comes from Dehalococcoidia bacterium, assembly GCA_965247295.1. GTDB lineage: Bacteria > Chloroflexota > Dehalococcoidia > Lucifugimonadales > JAGWBF01 > CBDFGQ01. The sequence goes on along the minus strand of CBDFGQ010000005.1, from coordinate 330,712 downwards.
CTGCACCCCAGGTAGACCCCCTTAACGTTCACCGCGAACAGCCTGTCGAAACTCTCTTCATCTATATCCAGTACGGTTCCCCGGATGCTGATGCCCGCGTTGTTGAACAGTATATCGAGGCGCCCGTATTTGTCCTGAGCGGCCCGAACCATGTCCCTCACGGACCCGGCGTGGGTGACGTCCGCGTGGACGCCGGTGGCCGTGCCTCCCTGGGTGCCTATAGAGCTTACTGTCTCATCGCATCCATCCCGGTTTATGTCCACAGCCACCACCTTTGCCCCTTCCCGGGCGAAGGCCAACGCCGTTGCCCGACCTATGCCGGAGCCGGCCCCGGTTATGACGGCAACCTTGTCCATCAGACGCATAATCCCCCCTTTTCCAGCTTGCCTACTGGGATTATTCGGGCGGTCGGTCATCCCGCCCGGTTACTCGCATACCTGCCTTCCAACTGGAGGGACTGGCCGGTGAAGGACACGCAACCTGCCGCCGGAAACGCCCCAGTAGCAGCTTGGGCACGGCCGTTACCTCTCAGCCGGGGTTGCCATCAGGCCCTGCAGAAGGAAGGAGACCCCGAGAAGGCGAGGACACCCAGCAGGACCGGCCCCAGAACACCTCCGGCCAGACTCCCGACGAACCCGGCCAGCAGCAGCACCCCCACGAGTGTGCGCGGCCCTCTCCAGAGACCCCAGGAATCGTCCACCCATCATCCTGCCTCTGCTTTTCGCCGAAAATACCGTACAGCTCTTATGGGTACCAAGACCACCTACAAAACCGGACCAGTCGCTAAGGGTAGAACAGGGGCCGCATCAGCGCTCCCTGTTCAGAGCCCCCTTCACGGCCTTGAATGACTCCGCCATCGTCCGGCGTGGGTAACCGGGCAGGTCACTGGTATGGATTACCTTGAGGGACACAAAGGTCGGGCCGGCCCCCTCCAGTACCTCCCCTAGGCCAATGACGAAATCCTCCAGGTCGTCGAACTGGAAGGTCCTGGGATAACCACTTCCTTCGGCCAGGGCCCTGAAATTGATTTTGTCCAAGCCAGGGATGGCCTCGCCATCGGTGGCGATGTGGTCCAGGTCTTCAAAGAGGAAGTGCACCAGGTTCTTGGGGCCCGCGTTGGCGACGGTGGTCAGGCTACTCAGGTTGGCACGCAATACGCTGTCACAGTCCAGCACCATCACCCTTCTTTGTGGGTGGGCAATGGCGATGCCCAATCCCACCGAGGGGGCCTTGTCCATGCAGTCGGAGAGGTCCACGTCAAGCTCTCTGCGCTGGGATACCGAACCCCATTCCCTCAGGGCCGCCGTCGCGGTCACGACGAGCGAATCTCCACGATGGTCACCTATCGCCGCAATCGCCTCTCGTGAAGGTATCAACGGTCGCCTCCGGGGATTAACGTGACGTGGCCTCTGACGCTCACCGGCCCTGACCCCTGCGGAGCCGGGCCAGCGTCCACATACCCAGCAGTATCATCGCACCGCCAAGTACCCCGAGGGGTATGCGGGAGTCGTTGAAGGCGGCGAAGAGTAGCCAGAAGCCCCCCGCCAGCAGGCCCATCCCCATCAACCGCCCCAGCAGGCCCCCGGCGAGCGCCTTGATGTTCAGCACCTATTTGAGGCCAAACACCTTAGCCAGGTCCTGCATGGCCATCTGGGAGTTCCTTCTGGGTCTTTCGCGGTACTGGACGGGTGTGTTCTCGATCTCTGGTTCAACCTTGAGGCATACCAGCACAGGCCCCTTCTGCTCGAGAATGCTGTCTATGCTGGTAGCCAGCTCTTCGGTATCGTCGAACTCGTAGGAGGCGGCGTACCCGGCCTCCCTGGCCATACCGTGGTAGCTGACCTTCCCTCCCGCCGGGACGGGTTGGCCTCCGGTAACGGCATAGACTCCGTTGTCAAATACGAAGTGGTACAGGTTCTCGGGCGCTTTGTTGCTGATGGTGGCAAGGGTGCCCAGGTTCATGAGCAGGCTTCCATCCCCATCAAGAACCAGGAACTTCCGCCCCGGCTGGGCCAGGGCCAGCCCTAGCCCAATGGATGAGGCCTTGCCCATGCACCCAAACACGGGGTAGTCTAGCTCCTCGTGGCTGGTCACGCTGGGCAATCCGAAGCTCCCGTTACCGGAATTCATGGTCGTGATGAGCACCCCGTTGCTACGATGCTCGTCCAGAATCTTCACGGCGTCCACGTTTTTGATCATGCTAACGAATCCCTCCCGTACGGCTTTCCCCCGTCTTCTGTGCCAGCGGCTAGGAGCCGAATTCTGTGCCCAGCAGCACCGCCACAGGTTTGGAGGTGCGATGGGCCTCTTCGACTGCCAGAGATATGCGGTCGGCGTCGGCGTCCACCTCAACCAGGTAGTAGCTGATGCCCCAAGTGTGGAGGATATGCTCGATAAAGCGTGCCGCCGAGTCTCGAGTAGTCCCGTGCCTGTCCCATCCGCGATAGCCCACCAGCATCACCATTGGCTGGTTCACGTCCAGGCCGAGGCCCCTTATGGAGTCCCCGGACTCCAGTATGCCCGTGTTCTGGATCAAGACAACTGGTTTCTTCCCCCCGATCCAGAGCCCCGCCGAGATGGCCATGGTCTCACCCTCGCGACAAACCGGCACCAGGTCCAGGTCGGGGTCCTCCAAAAGCTGGTGGTACATGAAGTTAGTCTCACTGTCGGGGAGCCACACCACGTGGCTGATGTTGTTCTTCTTTAGCTCCGCAATGATGGCGCCCGGATGAAGAATGGCTTCCTGTTCCACCCTTTCTCCTTTCGGCTGCGGGCTAGTCCCACAGATAGAGTCGTGACGGCCACTATTATATGCGAGGGTAGCGCGGGGGTCAACGCTGCTAGTCTGCCCCAGCGAGGGTTGCCTAACCTTGCCCAGCGGACCTCCAGAGCACCCTTAATTTCCACCTGGATGGACCTCTCTCGATGGCGGACGCTGCAGCACCCCACGATGTTGACAAGCTCACCACCGGTATTCTAGACTGAGTCCTGAACTGGCTGCTGGACGTCGCGCCGTAGCCAGTGTGGCCACAGTAAGGACTTGAGCCATTCCATTGAGATGAGGTCGCCCTGGCCTGGGGTATCAGTCGGAATGCCGGGTGCGGGCCGGGTTGCCGAGGGGTGACGCGGCAGAGCGGTGGGGAAGATGACCGGGAGGGGAAATGGCGGTAGTAACCTTCAATGGGCCCATAGGCGCTGGAGGCAACGAGGTTGGGGTTGGCGCGGCACGGCTCCTGAACGTAGACTACGTCAACAGGCTGATCCTGGCAGAGGCGGCCAAGCGCATCGGGTCCACCGTCCAGGTCCTGGAAATTAAAGAACAGCGACGGGTCCCCTTGAGGGACCGGCTGGCTTTCTTCCTTCAGACCATGCTGGAACGTTCTGCGATGTCTGGTGCGGGAGGAGAGCCCTATTTCAGTCCCGGCATGGAGTACCTCCCATCGGAGGAGTATACGGATCTGGCCCAGGAGCCCGGCACCGCGGCCCAACGCCTGAACGACCAGCACTTCATCGAGGTGACCAGTGCGGTCATCAAGGACCTGGCGAAGGCCGGGGATGTGGTCATCGATGGGCGAGGCTCAAACATGATACTGAAGGACGATCCGAGTGTGTTGCACGTGGGCCTGCTGGCGCCCCTTGAACTTCGGATAAGGACCATCGTGGAGAGGGAGCACCTAAGCCGGAAGGACGCGGAAAAATTCACTACCGACATGGAGGAAGCCAGGGTCATCTACTTCAAGAAGTTTTTTAAGGTGCACCCCGACGATGCTCGGCTGTATCATATGGTGCTAAATATGGGGTCTATGAGCGTCAGCACTGCGGCGACAATAGTTTCTCATGCCGCTCAGGACCTGGAGGCCGCTACCAAGAGGGCATCCGAGTAGTCTGGTCCGGTGAAGTGTGGCGGTGCCGCGTAGCGATGGGCCGGCACGGAGTCTAGAGTTCGCGTCGGGACGGACAGCTAACCGGCGGACATGGCCAGAGTAATTTCGACGGCATAGGAGTGGGCAGATCTTGGAGAAAGGCCAGACTCAGCTACTGACAAGGGAGGGTCCCGCGCAGGGGTTGGGCGACCGGACTGCCCAAATAGTGGCGTTGAGGGACCAGGGCCTCTTGCTCTGGGAGATAGCCGATCGTGTTGGGGTAACCAAGGAGAGGGTCCGGCAGATCCTGGTGAGAGCCAGGGCGATGGGTGTGGGTCCCAAGCCGCCCCAACAGATTGTCACGAGACAGGCATCCAAATGGCTCGGTCTCTCCCCGGAGATGCGGCCCGGTTCCTTCAGGCGGCTTATGGCCAAGTTCGGCATCGGCCCAGTGGCCGACAAAAGGGGCCGCCTTTATTGGAGCGTGGAAAGCCTTTCAAATATAGAGCCTCCCCACTGCGTCGTGTGCGGTTCAGCGGTGCCTCTCGGTAGGTACTCCAGGTCGCTGGCCTGTAGCCGCCGCTGCTCTATGGCCCGGCGGTCTCGGAACTCCAGTCGGCGAAGGAAACAATCTTCGGGGGCCGGCGGCGAGGCTGGCAAGTCCGCTCGGTAAAGAGGCCCTTCAGGTCCGTGAGGTGTCACGCCCCCTTCCTTCGGTTAATAATCACTGTGTTTGATTGAGCAGTATGCTCGCGACTTCCCTGGCGTGGCTGAAAAGCGCTCCGTGCCCTGCATTGAGTTGTTCCACGTGAGTCGTGCCCAGGGTCTGGCTGTAAAGGCGCTGTAGCCTCGGGCGTATGGCCTTGTCCCTGGACAGAACGACGTAGGTGGTAGAAAAGCTTTCGGCGAACCCTTGCCGGGATACAGGCGTGAGCCAGGGCACGAAGGGCTCAGGCACCAGCCTGGACAAGACCTCCCTGGTGGAGTCCTTGTCCAGGCCGTTACACAGGATGCCCTTGAAGATCAAGTCGGGGAACCTGAACCCCTTCTCCCTTGCCTTGAAGGCCCGGAGCATCAGTTTGTTCCACCGGGACAGCCTGTCGTAGGCTGCCTTACCTTCAGGGGGTAGTTCGCCGGCCACGAACACCACCCTCTTTACCCGGTCGCCCAGCTCCAGGGCTGCCTCAGGCAGGAAGGTCCCGGCGAACCCGTGTCCCACCAGGACCACGTCCTCCAGGCGTTTAACCTGTATAGGGGTCGTCACCGCCTGAATATAGTGGTCCATGGTGATGCGTCGGATCTCATCCCCGGCCCGCTGGCCGTGGCCGGGAAGGTCCGGGGCCAGCACCTCATGCACGTCTTGAGACGTCCCGTCGGCGCTGAGCTGTTGTATTACACTCTCCCACACCCAGGCACTCTGCCAGGCCCCGTGGACCAGAACGAAGTTGGACACATCCATTCACCTTTAGGCGCGAGCCTAGGCTTCCCGCTGTAGGGCCTCCCCCACGGCGCGTAGTAGGGCCTCCTCCTCTTCCATGAACACGGTGCGGGGGTCCAGGACGACCCTATCGCCCTCGATGCGCGCGATTACGGGCGGGTCGTGCTCCCGTAGCCCTTTTAGCGTTCCTTCGGCGCCACCCGAAAGCCCATCGCACTCCAGGGCCAGAAGCCACGTATCGAGGTCTTCCCCCGGCAGGCTACCCCCGCCGATGGCCGACACCCCTCTGAGGACCAGGGCCCTTTGGCCGATGATCGTCTGCCAGTGGTAGGCGCGGTTCTCCAGCTCCCCCGGCGAGGTGGCGATCATTCGCCATATGGGAACCTTCGCCTCCGCCTCCCCCTTCACGTAGTGAATAAGGGTTGCAGCCAGGGCCGCCAGGTTCAGCTTATCGATACGCACCGCCCGCGCCATGGGGTGGGCCTCCAGCCTTGCCACCAGCTCCCTCTTCCCCACCACGATACCCGACTGAGGGCCGCCCAGGAGCTTATCGCCGGAGAAGAAAACCAGTCCCATCCCTGCGGAGATGCTCTCTTGGGGAGTGGGCTCGTGGGCCAGCCCGAACTCCTGGGTGTTCAGGAGACTTCCGCTCCCGATGTCGTGTAGCACGGGTATCCCGTGCTGGGCACCGATCGTCGCCAGCTCCGCGGCCGTGGCCGAGTGGGTGAAGCCGTCAATGCGGAAATTGCTCGCATGCACCTTCAGGAGAGCTGCGGTGTTATCGGTAATGGCCGCCTCGTAGTCTGAGGCATAGGTCCGGTTGGTAGTGCCGACTTCCACCAGGGTAGCTTCGCTCTGACGGAGCACCTCGGGTATGCGGAAGCCGCCGCCAATCTCGACCTCTTCGCCCCGCGAGACAATGACCTCTTTGCCCCGGGCCAGGGCGGACAGCCCCAGGAGGACGGCCGAAGCGTTGTTGTTCACCACCATGGCGGCCTCGGCGCCCGTCAGCTGGGTCAGCAGTGGTTGCACGTGGTCCTGGCGAGAGCCACGCTTTCCTTCCACCAGGTCAAGCTCCAGGCTGCTATAGCCCTCGGCGGACGCAAGGGCGGCCTCCATCGCCTCCAGGCTGAGGGGCGCGCGACCCAGGTTGGTATGTATGATGACTCCCGTGGCGTTGATCACCGCCCTGGGGCTGGCCCGACCCAGTACCTCGATTCGCTGGGCCACTGAATCGGCTATCTGGTCCGCCGTGGGGGCAGTGCCCCCCATGCGCACCTCACCCCTTGCCTCCTCCAGCTGGTCGCGCACAAGGTTGGTCACCCAGTCGCGCACGTACTCCTCCGCCAGCGTCCGGATACGCCTGCTGGACAACACGGTCTCGACACTGGGTAAGTTGCGTAACTCCAAAGCTATCTCGCCGCCCACGACACCACGGGATGGGGGTTCGGCCGTACCCCGCCGTTCAGTCCATTCTACCATGACCTCTAGCACAGAAGCATTGGGGTGGACGCGTGTGTACGGACTTCCAGCGGAGATATATAATATCACCAGCCTTTCGAACGGGAGCGTCTCCATGGACCTCGGTCTGCCCCCGGAGCTGGACGCCCTGAAACACACGATGCGCCAGATAGTTCAGGACGAGTGTATTCCTCTGGAGGCCAGATTCCTGGCGAACCCTCCCCAGGACGGTGTCGAGGATGGAGGACCGCGAGGGATCGCCGAGGCCGTGATGGGCATAGTGGGGACCCTGCCCAGGGAGGACTGGGAGCGGCTAACCCGGCTATCCAAGGAGACCGGCATCTATACGGCCCACGTGCCGGCGGAGTACGGCGGTGGCGGGCTGGGGGCCCTGGGGCACGGCGTGATTGACGAGGAGGCCCACAAGAGCATCGTCCAGTTCCCCACATCCCCCGTGCCCATGATGCTCTTCGGGGCGTGCACCGTGGAGCAGGAGGAGGAGTACCTCTATCCCTCCATTCGAGGGGACAAGGTGTATGCCTTTGGCCAGACGGAGCCCCAGGCCGGGTCGGACCCCGGCGGGATGATGCAGACCAGGGCCGTCAGAGACGGTGACGACTGGGTCCTTAACGGCACCAAGATGTTCATCTCGGGGGCCGCGACGGCCGACTACATACTGGTCCAAGCGGTCACTGACCCCGATAAGCGGCAGCGCGGGGGCATAACCATGTTCATCGTGGATAACCCCAGCCACGGCATGAGCTTCGACCCCATTCGCGTCTGGATTACCCCTACCAAGATCCAACAGTACTTCGTCCACCTGGACAACGTCCGGGTCCCCCAAACCCGGGTGCTCGGGGAGGTGGGAGGTGGCTTCACCCTGGGACAGAGGTGGCTGGTCCACCACGACCGGCTCCTCAGGGGTACCATGGCCCTGGGCATAATGAGCCGGGCGTTGGGCATGGCCATAGACTGGGCCAAGCAGCGCGTTACCTACGGCCGTCCCATCGCCGACCGGCAGGCTATTCAGTGGATGCTCACCGACGTCTACACCGATATCATGACACTGCGTGCCCTCACCTACCAGACGGCCTGGCGGGCCGACCAGGGAGAGGACGTACGGGTGGAGGCGTCCATGATAAAGTACTGCGCCGGGGAATGGGGTTGGAGGAGCATCGATAAAGTAATGCAGGTGTTCGGCGGCGTGGGCGAGACCCTGGATACGCCCATACCCCACTGGTACCACCTGCTCCGCCACGCCCGCATCGGCGGAGGCACCTCGGAAATCCACAAGTTCGTCATGGCCCGCGCCCTCTTTGGCGGCCGGGTCTCTTGGGAGGCGTGAAGAGGCCGTATCGCCCCACGGCGGTCCCTCTTTACGACCCGCCTCCCTGCTGTAGAGAGGTGGCCAGTGGCCTGGCCGCGCCAGCCTATGTTCGTTAGGGGTAGCGCTGTGGAGTGTATCGCAGCCTTGACACGCCTAGAGAGGGGACTTAAAATCCCTTCAGACGTAGAGCTTGCCACAGAGTCACAAAGATAAAAGCCTAAACAGATTCTCTGTGCCTCAATGTCTCTGTGGCTAACCAAGCAGGTTGGAGGGATGCCATGAGAAGGTGGCCCGAGGTCGTCTATAAGGAAGAGGGGATGCGGGAGGGGATGCAGATCGAGGATGCCAACATCTCAGTGGATGACAAGGTCCGGCTGATCGACGCGCTTTCCGAGACGGGCCTGAAGCACATCGTGGTGGGCTCCTTCGTGAGTCCCAAGTGGACGCCCCAGATGGCCCGTATCGACGAGATAGTGTCCAGGTTCCATCCCAAGCCCGGAGTGACCTACACGGCCCTGGCTATGAATGCCCGGGGCGTGGAGCGGGCCATGCAGTACTCGCCGCCCCTGACTGTAGCGCGGGACCAGTGGCCCAGACTGACCTGTCACATGTGCGACGTCTTCGTGCGCCGCAATGCAAACCGCACCCAGATGCAGGAGATGGAGCGGTGGCCTCAGGTGGTGGCCCAGGCCCAGGAGCGAAACGTTAAAGAGGCGGGGATAGGCACCAACGCGAGTTGGGGCTCCAATTTCCTGGGAGATTTCCCCGTGGACAGCCTCATGACGATGCTGGAGAAGCAACACCAGCTCTGGGACGAGGCGGGAATCAAGGTCGTCAGCGTTGGCATGGGGGACCCCATGAGCTGGTGCCGGCCGGATAAGGTGGAAGAAAGCGTAGTCCAGGTCAAGGAGCGCTGGCCCCAGATCAACCACTTCAGGCTGCACCTTCACAACGGCCGCAACATGGCCATAGCCTCCGCCTACGCCGCCCTGCGGGTCCTTGAGCCCGAGGATACCCTGGAGCTGGACGGCACCATCGGCGGTATCGGTGGCTGCCCCTACTGCGGCAACGGCCGGGCCACGGGCCAGTCGCCCACGGAGGACCTACTCCATATGATGGATGACATGGGAATTGAGACGGGCGTGGACATGGACAAGCTCATCGACTGCGTCTGGATGTGCGAGGAGATCATCGGCCGGCCCCTCTTCGGCCACGTCTCCAAGGCGGGGCCGCGCCCGGGGAGCGTGGACAAGCTGTACGACATCAACGCCCCCTTTGTGGAGACACTGGAGCAGGCGCGCCACTTCAAGAGCGGCCCCAAGGCCTATGAGGGAGGCATTTACCCCTACAAGGAGCCCATCACGAGCCCCTACAGGGAGCGGGTGGAGCGGGGATTACCCGCCTTCGATGACGCCGAGGGCCAGTGGCCCTGGAATCAGGACTGGTTCCCCGTGAAGGACTGAGCGATATGGGTGCTCATGGTGAGTCTGCTCATCTGATCAAAAATTTCTTTATTGTTCTTAGCAGTAGCAGACTCATAATTTCTAACTAACTGGCCAATTAGGGTCGTCTTCTAGATGGATGTTGTTTACTTGTAACCAATGTTTGGGCGTCGAATCCCCAGGCTTTAGCCACCTCCTTGTTAACCCCACACTTAGAATGGTTCCAACTCCCGCCCGTATACGCCTATTCAACTCCTGTACCTTGTTCCTACGCGGGGTTTTGTGGTCGTGTTCATAAAATCTAAGATCGGTCACTGGTAGGTTAACTGTGTCTTGCCCAGCTCCCATCGACAACCGAACCTTGTCATAGGCATTCACTTCAAGTTTCAGTGACTTCGGCGGTATTAGGCAACCAAGAGATGCGTTGCCAGTGTCTACTGCCACCGCAAAGGTACTGCTCTGCCGCTCCAAGGCACTGCCAAAAAGCTCTTCCAGACCGTGTTGTGCGACATCCCGGAGGAGGGACCAAAAGTTAGGTGCTTGCATTTTCTCGTCGGCCGATGACTCTGTGGGGTCGAATAGACAATCCTCAACTTCCGGAGGCTTGCCGCGTTGCGACACATTACCCAAATCCACGATTTGTCAAGTGGACCCCATCATCAGGACAGCGGTGAGGCTAAAATAAGAGAGTCTACCGCTGGGGTGTCTCGTAAACCTTCATCCGATTGTAAGGCTTGTGGATGTTCCAGTAAACACCTTTGTGGGCTCACTGCATGGAACACCTGACCCGGTGACCGATAGCCCAGGGCTTGATGGGGCCGCTCTTGGTTGTAGAAGGCCAGATAAGCCCCAATCCCTTTTCTGGCCTCAGTCCCATTTTGGTATGCCTTCAGGTACACCTCCTCGTACTTGATGCTGCGCCACAGCCGTTCCACGAAGACGTTGTCCATGCACCGGCCCCTGCCGTCCATGCTCACTTGAACGCCTTGCGCCAGCAGCATGCTGGTGAAGGCCTCGCTGGTGAACTGGCTGCCCTGGTCGGTGTTGAAGATCTGTGGCCGACCCTTGCTCAAGGCCTCTTCCAGAGCCGCAACACAGAAGTCTACCTCCAGGGTGTTGGACAGCCGCCAGGCCAGCACGTAGCGGCTGTGCCAGTCCATGATGGCCATCAAGTAGAGGAAACCCCGAGCCATGGGTATGTAGGTGATGTCGGTAGCCCACACCTGGTTGACCCGGTTGATCTCCAGCCCCCTGAGCAAGTACGGATAGACCTTATGCCCTGGGTTTGGCTTGCTGGTGTTGGGACGCCGGTAGATGGCCTCCAGGCCTATCAGCTGCATCAGCCGGCGGACCCGCTTGCGGTTGACCTGGTGTCCGTGATTTCTGAGCCAGGCAGTCATCCTTCTGGAGCCGTAGAAAGGTGTCTTCAGGTACTGTTGGTCTATGAGGGCCATCAACTCCAAGTCCTCGGCGCCGGCCTCGGTTGGCAGGTAGTACAACGAGGAGCGGCTGATACCCAGCAAGGCGCACTGGCGCACCAGAGACAGCTTCGGTTCTTCTCGGTCAATCATGGCCCGGCGTTGGGACCGGCTCACAACCCGAAGCTCCGTGACAAAAAATCCCGTTCCACCTTGAGCTGCCCAATCTGTTGGTAGAGCTGGGCAGTGAGGACCTCTTGGTCCTTCTCCTGGCGTCCACCACCATTTTCAAAGAGGTGCGGCGCCCCCTGAGTCAAGGCCTTCTTCCAGGCATGGATCTGGCTCGGGTGGACTTCAAACTGGCTGGCCAGCTCTGCAATCGTGTGCTCCCCCTGGAGCGCGGCCAAAGCCACTTTGGCCTTGAAGACTGGGCTGTGCTTCTTACGTGTTTGCTTCATGTCCTGCTCCTTCTTTCCGTCCTATTTTAGGAGCGGGACTCTCTCTTAGCCACCTGTCCAAATTTTGGGGTCCACCTCAGTCGTGGGGTGCGTCATGACTGGCCAGATGTTGGTAAGCTCCAAGGAACTCATGACCCAACACAAAGCAGTGCTCCGACAGTATGCCAAGCGAATGATCTTTCAAGGAGAGAGGCTGGTGCACCATGAGGCGCTTGACAAGGAGCTCCGGATGGTGGAGTTCGTAGCCATGGGCAGCGTGCTCAGGATAACCGAAAGAGAACTGGTGTGCCTTCTAATGAAAGGCCTTTAGAGCGGACCAACTATGATCGAAGGATGAACCCCCGGTTTCTGAGCTTGAGGCACACGAAGCACCCTGGATTGATCCTCTGTCTTCATGTCCATCGTTTACTCGTGCCCTCTGAGCGATGACGTGAAACACCGGTATTGAGAACTTCCGCTTAGCTCGGTGCTGCACGTGGAGTCGAAGCCTTCCGGCAGTGTGCCCAGAACGATTGCCTCGTACTGGCCTGGATGCGCTCTCAGCTCATCTTCGATCGCGATCAATGGCGAACTATCGCCTTCTTCAGCCGGTCCACAGGTACTTGTCTGGCCTGATGCTGATGATTGCCATCTCCTCGCCGGCCATGGAGTCGGCCCACCTCATGCCCTCATCAGCGCCTAGGTACCGGAGTGAGAGCCGACGGTGCAACTCTTGAGCACGATGGTTATCCATAACTACTTCGGCCGTACCCCTCACAGTGAGAGACTTTATCTGTCTTGACGTATCGGTTACACAGAGAGCCACCTTTGGATTGCGCAATATATTACTTACCTTCGCCGCCTGGGCCTCCGTGGCCAGCTCGAAGGTTTCGCCATCAAACTCATACCAGACAGGGAAAGCCTGGGGCCCACCACTTGGGTATACCGTGGCAAGGATGGCCAGATACGTGTGTTGAGTAAACTCTAGGATTCGTCTCGTCGCCGCCGTCACCGTCACCATTTGCTGCCTCCTCGACCCACTAATCCGTTATTCATTCCATGGACGCTGCGTCAGATGAGTTACCTACTCTTGTGCTAGAGGATACCGTGTGATCGGCCAGGTCCCCTGGGCAGCTCCGTTACCGCGACCTAACGGGGTCGGCCATTGCTTTGGGGCAGCCTCCCTGCCTGAGCCTGCCCCAAAGCATTCTCATGTACATAACGGCCTCCTGTGAATGGATCTAGATCCTGTGCGGAGGTGTAGCGAGCTGAAGGAACGTCTAACGGCGATTGGAACATCGTGAGCTTTTCCGCTGGACCCTTTCATTCTCTCGGATGGTCGGTGGCAGGGTGGTTACCTCTTCGAAAATTCTGGCGGCGCTGGGCCTTCTGAGCAAAAGGTTAATCCGCTCATCCATCTTTTGACGGAACTCGTCATTCAACCAATTTTCCCAGTACACCCGGCCGCCCCACACACTAACCACCACAAACACTCTGGGGTCTTCCAGGGAGCGCCACGTCTCGCCGTACATGTAGCCCCGCATCCTGACCGCCTGACCTCTCAGGTCACGTAGCATGTTCCACACGGTTTCTTCGTGGCCTGCTTTAACGCGTCGCTCTATGAGCACCTTGATCGCCATTCGATTCCTCCGAAAAGAGGGTCTATCATTGAGACACCCGAAGGTATGCTCGATTCCCACATAAAATGCACGCCATGGCTCCTACTTCGTCGTCGTAGTGTATATGAAGCTGACTGGCGCCGCAGTGAGTGCACCCGTGGAAGGGCATCGACTGAGGCCAAGGCCTGATACGCTCCGTCCCCGAAGCGCTCCTGCCGCCTGGTCGCACAGCAAGATACTGTGAACCTTTTTTGATCGTATTCATGTCACTACGCCACGGCCGCCGGTCCAAAGGGTCTGTACCGTCTAGCTGCAGTCTTGCAACTCCCGTTCGACAGTCCGAGCCAGGTGCCTGAGGGTATCCCCATACCGGCCGACAAACACTTCGGCAATGTTCATGTAAACCCGTAGCCCTATCTCCGGCTTCTGAGAGCACAGCGACTCCAGCGGAGTCTTGGGTAGCCGCAGCACCTCCATGTCTGTCAGAGCCGTGGCCGAAGTAATCAGATTGCCCGTCCCCACAAGGGTAGCTAGGGGAAAACACTCCCCAGGTCCAGCAACCCGGGCCGCCAGATCGCCTACATCTGTATGGGCGGCTAGCTGAGCTTCGCCATCGGCGATGATGTAAATGTGGTCGCCCAGGTCACCTTCATGCCCCAGCGTCTGACCCGTCTCAAGATGTATCCGTTGTGCGATGGGTACCACCTCGCCTATCTGTTCCTCAGAGAGGCCCCTAAATATATCGGCCTCCCGCAAGATGCGCTCCGTCCCGCCCGCCTCTGAGGCGGCGGGGACTGCAGCGGCCGGGGGCGCTGGTGTGGGCGCATGGGCCGCCACGTCCGAAGGTGTGTACACATTCACGTGCATGGGCGCCGACCTCTGTACTTCTCTGGCGGTGCTGGACCGCAAGAGCCTGCTCAATCCCTTACGGTCGTGGGTATAAATCGCAATCAGGTCCACTCTTTCCCGCCTGGCAAAGTCCACGATAGCCTCGCCCACGGACCTGGCCACGATCGCTTCATACGTCCAACGAGCCGAACCCACGCGTTCCTGCTGGGCCACTCCCTTTAGATAGGTCATGGCATCCATTCGCTCGGACTCCTCCATCTGGCTGCCCAGCACGACGAAGCCCCCGCCTAAGGCCCCGGGTACCGAATGTGTACGGCCGGGCGAGATGACCTTAAGGAGCGTTACCTCGCCCCCCGGCGCCAGCTCGGTTTGGAGATGAGGCAACACCCCTTCGGCCTCTTGGGAGCCGTCTAGCGGAACCAGGATCTTCTTGTACATGGGCCGCCTCCTTCTATTAGTGCTATACAGCTGGCACTTGGGCAACCCCGCCGACTTCTTCGGTGCTGTCTTGACAATTGGAACTCAGACAAGGGTTACAGGCGCAGACTGGAAGGCAGCTGCACAGGCACGGCAGATCAACGGTGCCTCCGCCGGACACCATGCTGCCTCGTCGTGAATACAATCTTGGAAGCCATACACGAATCGTAGAATGCGCTCAGTGTGGTCCCATGCATCTAACGTCCTCATGAACATGTCGTCCGAAGCAGCATCCTCGGCGCCGGCCAGGAACCGATCATGCTGCGTGATAAGCCACCACTGTCCCGACCGCAGATAGCGAAGTAGCTTCAGCATAACCTCACTTTGGCATACAGCCAGTCTAGACTCCGTGGCCTCAAGAGAGTTTGGGAAGTTGGGTTGGCCGGATGCTCGGACGGTCCCGATTAAGGGAGTTTCGTCAACTGACCTTGTAGTCGTTACCACGGCGGCACCTCCAATCCTTCAAGCGGAAAGCCCCGGCATCATTTGGTGTAATGGCGCCCCACCTTTGCGAAGGCTCAACCCAGCTGATCGTTATTTCAGGCGGGATTAGCCTGGCCGCACGCCCTGCTATCTATTCAACCCTACCCGGCATTCTGTTGGGAAATTCAATGGCCCCGACCTTGATATTGATCTCCTTGCTAATCAGTCCGCACAGCTCCAGGACTCGGCGAGCGACATTCTGACGCACTTTAACCACCGTCTCAGGGATGCTGTATCCAAATACGACCTTCACTTCAATATCTAGGGTCACCTCCCTTGCCCCTGCCTGCACCGCCACACCCCCCACCCTTCGTTCCGCGACCCCCACGCGTTCGGCGACGGTCCTGCGGATGGAGCTGGTTCCCAGGGTGCAGACTCCATCTATCTCACGGGTAGCCAGGCCAGCGATGGCACCTATGACTTCGTCATCTATGCTTGTTTCACCCCCCACACATATCTCTTGCAGTCGTTCGATCTCGGCCATTCTGAGCACCATCTCCCGCTCCGTGATCATCTGCTTAACCAGGCACTCTCCGCTGGGCATCTGGGCTTCAGCGAGTCCGGCACCACCTTGGGCTCTTTGACTGCGATTACATAGGGTGCCTTACGAAGTATCGGAAATTTTATAGAGAGTATCAGGATTATAATACTATGTCAATAGTTATTAGCTTTGGGAATTATTTCACTAATATTGTTAAATTATTCACGAAGTTGATAATGTTCGTACAATTTGCAGGTCTTGTGGTCCATAACAGTGATCCCATTCGATGATCGGTCGGCAAAGGGAGTCCTTCCTGAAAAAGCCTCGCAAATGTGGGCTTTTTCAGCAACCATTGCCCCTGGATTGCTCCCTTCCTGTCCCAGCCTACTCCAGCCAACCCATTAGCTTTCTAGAGCGTTGGGGCTCGCGCAGCCGTTTTAGTGCCTTTGCCTCGATCTGCCTTATACGCTCTCTGGTTATGCCGTACTCCTCTCCAACTTGTTCCAGCGTGCGACTGTGGCCATCCTCCAGTCCAAAACGAAGCTTAATCACTCTCCGCTCCCGTTCGGTGAGGGTTTCCAGCACCTCCTGTACCTGGGCTTTCAACATCAGGAAGAAGGCGACCTCGGATAGCGTGGGGCTGTCGTGGTCCTCAATGAAGTCACGCAGCGGCGTGCCGTCCTCTTCCTCACCAAATGGGGTTTCCAGAGAGACCACCTGCCGAGAAATCTTGATAATGTCTTCTACCTTCTCTGGTTGCAGCGCCATCGCGCTGCCGAGCTCCTTAGGGGTGGGTTCCCTGCCGTACTCCTGGAGCAGACGGTGTCGGTGCCGCCTTAACTTGTTCATGAGCTCCACCATGTGTACCGGTATGCGGATAGTCCGAGACTGGTCGGCAATGGCTCGGGTAACGGCCTGCCGTACCCACCAGGTAGCGTAGGTGCTGAACTTGTATCCTTTGCGGTAGTCGAACTTTTCCACGGCCTTGATGAGGCCGATGTTTCCTTCCTGGATCAGGTCTAACAGCGACATGTACCCTTGATTCTCGGGATGGGCGTATTTCTTAGCTATACTGACCACGAGCCGCAGGTTGGCTTCTATCAGGTGACGCTGGGCCCGTTGGCCAACCTCTTTGATGCGCTCAAAGTTGCTTTGGAGCAGTACCTCCATGGACTGGAGCCTGAAGTAGTAATCCGCGGTTTTTATTGTTTCTATCAGGCGCTCCAGGGTGCAGTCCCCCAGCATGTCTATCGCATCGGAGGGAAGGACCCTGCTATCCAGGGACGTCTGCCTGACCTTTTGCTCCGCCTCTGACCATTCCATCCCCATACCTTCGGCTACATTCGCTATCAGGTCCGGGGTGAGCTTGGCATCTATTAAGACCCGAAGCTTGGGATGGTCGGTAACCTGGGACAGAGTCAGATCGCTCGGCAGACCTAAATGTTTCCCTACCGAGCAGATCAATGGGGCAGCCTGCCCAAGTCGGAGCAGAAGCACAAAGCACTCCTCCCAGCCTTTGGGAGGCCTGCCATCAGCCTCCTCCAACTCTTTTTCGAGCTTCTCTACATGCCTGCCATCCTCAATCTTGCGGGCCAACGCCCCTTCATCCCAGCGGTTGAGAAGTCGAACCCAGCCGATCTCTCGCAGGTACATCCCCGCCGAGTCGACCAGGACTTTCTCTTCCACCACCAGCTGTTCCCATTCCATGTCCTCGCTATCGGAGGGCGGCTCGTCAATCTCGGCCGCCGGTGACGTAGCCATTGGTGCACCTTCCTCCTACCCATCCTCAGACCACTGTGCAGTTGGTCGGTCTGACTCTTCATGTGTTGGGTGTCAGCGGTTTTGGACAGTTCTGGGTCCGAGAGATTGGGGTGAAGAAGCTCCTGGTTTGAGGGTTTCTCTGACCTCCTGATTGTACCGCCTCCGCCGGTCAAAAGTCTCTCGCTGTACCTCCTTCCTCTGGGCTAGAATTGCCTCCAGACGGCCTTCCAGCACGTCAGCCGGAGTTACAACCCTGAGCGCCTGATGATATCTTCGGTAGTTGTAGAACTCGACGAAGTCCCGGATGGCCGCCTCCAGGTCTTCCACCACCTCGTATGGCACCTGGTTAATGTCGTCTTTGAGGGTTCGGTGATATCTCTCCAGCTTCCCGTTGGTCTGAGGGTGATAGGGTGCTGCCAGGACGTGGCGAATGCCCACCACCCGCATGTACTCGCGGAAGGCCCGCGATACATAACCTGAGCCATTATCTGAGAGGAGCTTGGTCCGATCCTCCAGAGGTACATCAGTCATACCAGTAGAGTCAACAGCTTCCTGGACCACCTCTATGAGGGAGTCGGCCGTCATGTCCCGTTGCACCTTCCAGGCCAAGATGAACCGGGAGTAGTCGTCCATCACCGTCACGAGGTAGTAGTAGCCCCATCCCACTACACGGAAGTAGGAGGCATCGGTGGCCCACAGCTGGTGGGGCCCTGTGGTCTTGTGCTGGTACTCTTTGCCCGCTGCCAACTGGTATTCGATCCGTTTCACCAGACCCTCCCGTCTCAGGATACGATAGACTGTGGAGGCGGAGACCGATAGGCCTCTGTGGTCGGTGAGCCAAGCCGCCAACTGCCGGCTTCGCCAGGTCGGCATCTCACGGGCTGCCGCCAGCACTACTGCCTCCTCTTCTAGTCGCAGGCGATTCCAGGGCCTCTCAGTTCCTTCCGTACCCTCCCAACTACCCTGCCGGTGCCTCCACCTCCACCAATAATACGTGCTCCTGGAAAGGCCAAGCTCCCTGAGTCGCCTGTTCTTCCCTCTACCATGTCGCTCCACCTCAGCCACGACCTTCGATTGTTCCACTACGCTCATGCGCCGGTGCCGTTGTCGTGTAGGGGCGGCAGAGCTGTTTTTTTGAAGCGGTGCAACTCCAGGGACAACTCACCCACCAGCTGCTTCAGTTCACTGTTCTCCCGCTTGAGCTGCTCTATCTCTTGCCGGGTCGCATCACGCACACTGTCCCGAGTCAACCTCTCCTTCCCAGCTTCCATAAACCCCTTCGTCCAGGCGTAGTAGGAGTGGGGTTTGATTCCTTCCCGTCGGCACAGGTCATTAACGGTAGTCTCCCGTCTGAACCCCTCCAAGACGATGCGAATCTTCTCTTCAGGGGTATACTTACGGCGGGTCGCTGCACGGACCTGACGCACGAAGCTTCGTGTCTCCTGGCTTCGCTCCTCAGCTTGACTGGCCTGATCCTCTACCTGGGTCATCGATGACTCCTTTCACTTAGGGTTAATCTACCCCTCTGAAGGAGCCTCTACCACCCCCAACCTCTTCGGTTTTCTAGGCCTCAATAGTGTCCAATTGCGCTGACACCCTACACTCTTCATGCTGAAGCGATTTGCCACCGCGCCCTGTGCCATTCATCAGAGGTCCACGTTTAATCATCCCAGCATCACTCATTCTCCTGGCCTTGTTCCGCCAAAGCCGCAACCCCCAGTTCCCGGGGGCTGAACACCCTTACCTCAATGGGAGCCCTTTGCTGTACATCTCTGGCGATGCTTTTCCCGATGAGCCTGGCCAGTCGCCTTTTTCGGTCGTGGGTATAGATCGCTATGAGATCGACTTCCTCACGCCTGGAGAAGTCGACTATGCCCCGGGCTACGGACTCATGTACGGCTATCTCGCATCTGCAGCGGCAGGAGTCGCCTCCTAATCGTCGGGCCGCACCTGCAAGATAAAGCATTGCCCCGGAGTCGTTTAGTTCTCCCATGTGACTTCCAAGGAGGCAGTTCACCGACCTGGTACGTTGCCCCTCCTCCATCCGGCTGGCAAGCAGTACAACCTCCCAGGGTTTGATCAGCCTATCGGGGGCGATGACGTGCAATAGGATCAGCGTGCTGTCGGGCCCGAGGTCTCGTCGGACCAGGTCGACCACCTGCTCGGCTTCCTTGGTTCCGTCCAAAGGTATAAGGGCTTTCTGGTACATGATTGGCCTCAATAAGCACGGGCGCGTTTTAACGGAGGTTCGACTTATAATCGTTCACCCAAGGTTTGCGGCCGACACGCCCTGTGAGTATCGCTTCGCACAGAGGGGCGTCTGCGGGCCTGACTGAGGATACGATTCAGCGATTCGGCAGACAATTCTCTTTTGGGAATGAAACCAATGGCACCAGCTCGTGCGGCCAGATCCCCGTACCCCGTCTCATCGTAGACGCTCATAAGCACCACCTGGGTCTCAGGAAATTGGCGTCGAATCAATGAGGAAGCTTCTAACCCGCCGATCCCCTCCATTTCCACATCAATGAGGACACAATCCGGCTTGAGCTCCTCGACCAATCTCATGGCCTCGTTGGCGCTATAGGATTCCCCCAGAACCAAGAACTGAGTGGACACACCGAGAATCTGCCGTGCCAACCGGCAAAAATCTATCTGGTCATCGACCACGAGCACAGTTGCCATTTACGAGCTCCCTTGGATTGCTCTGAATCTCGCCACCGTAAGGCTCCAGCCTTCGGCCTATCCCGGCTATAACGAAGTCAAATGCGGCAATAGAGTTGCCGGCATGCTCCTGACCTTTGATCGTGGAGCCGTTAATGCTTAGGGTGACCTGGGCCAGTACCCCACGGTTCCGGTCAATTGTGTTCACATCAAACAGGTCTATTCTGGCCATGGTGATGCCGGGTAGACGTCGCCTTAATCGGTTAACTTCGTTAGAGATGTGTGAGGTAGGATGGAAAAAATGGACACCAAAGTCGGAGTAGGATAATACGACGGAGGTGTCAGAATGAAAAGGGTTCCACAAGGAAGGTACAGCAGGGAATTCCGGCAGGAAGCAGTGAGGCTGGTAACAGAAGAGAAGCTATCATTGCCAGAGGCAGGCCGCCGGCTGTCCTTGCCGCCATCGACATTAGGGTACTGGGTGAAGGCACATAGGGCTGGCAAACTGGGAGATGTGGGCAAGACGTACAGGCCCATGACAGAAGTAGAGATGGACCTTGCCCGGACGAAGAAGGAACTGGCGGAAGTGAAGATGGAGCGGGACATACTAAAAAAAGCAGCCGCGTACTTTGCCAGGGAGTCGCTGCCCGGTACGCGATGATGAAAGAACTGCGGCTCGACTACCCCAAATGTGTCTTGGGCCGGTTGTTGAACGTATCGGCCAGTGGCTACTATGCCTGGGTGGACCGGCCATCGTCCAGGCGAGCACAGGAGGAAGTGCGGCTGGAGCTGGAGATCAGGGCAGCCCATAAGCGGACGAGACAGACCTATGGCCCGGAACGGTTACAGCGCGACCTGGCGGAGCATGGTGTTCGGGTGGGCATCTGTCGCATCAAGCGTATCCGAAAGAAGCTTGGCATACGCTGCAGGCAGAAGAGGAGATTCAAGGCCACCACCGACTCCGGGCACAGACTACCGGTTGCGGATAACATATTGGGCCAGCAGTTCAAGGTCTGGAGGCCGAACACTGTGTGGGTGAGTGACATCACCTATATACCGACCGATGAGGGCTGGCTATATCTGGCGGGCCACAAGGACCTGTTCACCGGAGAGATTGTGGGCTATGCCATGGGAGAGCGGATGACCAAGAACCTGGTTAGTCAGTCTCTATTGCGGGCGCTGAGAGCCAAACGTCCAGCGAGGGGCCTGATGCATCACTCTGACCGAGGCAGTCAGTATTGCTCCCAGGAATACAGAGGTTTTCTCGAGCGGTCTGGCCTGCGATCTTCCATGAGCGGGAAGGGGAACTGCTTTGATAATGCTCCGATGGAGAGCTTCTGGGCCACACTCAAGCAGGAGTTGGTCCACCACCGTCATTACAGAAGCAGGCAGGAGGCAGCTCGAGAGATCACGGAATATATCGAGCTCTTCTATAACCGCCAGCGCCGCCAGGCCAGGCTGGGGTTCCTGTCACCCGCGGCGTATGAGCAGAGATTCTATGCCGGACTACCAGCAGCATGAAAGGTTTGGTGTCCACTATTTACGTCCGACCTCACCCCAAGGAGTTCGTCAGCCTGTCTAAAGGTCAAGTTAAGTGACAAGTCCTCTAACCTGGGCAGGTCCTCGTCGATCTGGCCTCTCAGCGACTGCAGTCGCTTACGTACCTCTTGGTTGAATTGGGATGAATAGCTTGTCATGAAGACCCTTTTGGCGTTGAGGAGGCTTCAACTTGGCGTGGGAACCTTGCCGTCCTGATCGTCCATCTTCGATAGCACCCCTCTCCAGTGGCGATTTAATGGTCGTACGAAAATCAGCTTCTTCGGCGTGGGAGTGACCTTAACCAACTGACCGCTGTTCCAGGTCGCGTACTTTCTGGCTGCACCTCTCGGGTCTGACTCGAACAGCCTCTGTCTCTCGCCTCCCGCTTGCTTCCATAGCGCTATCGGTGCCCTTCGAACCGCGAAGCCCTTGGTCATCCCGATGTAGGTCCAGTTTGCGGCCTTGTACACAGTTCCCTCATACGGAGACTGGACACAGGATTCGAGCAGCACAAGCCTCTCGCCGTAGCGTTCCTTCCAGCGTTTCTTGGCGTTGGACTCTAATGGAGAACGGACCCTTGACCCGATTCCCCGAACTTTCAGAGCGAACCCGTAGTTATTCGCGACCTTGGTCAGGTTAGCTACCCTCTGGTCCCGGTTCCAGCCGAAAAAGTCATCCCTGGCCTTGATGGTGAGGACTTCGCTGTGGACGGCGATGGAGCCGAAAATTTCTGACCCGGTGCTTTCGATAAGCCAACAGAGTTTCCTTCCCGGAGATCGCTTCGAGGGCTTGTAGGTGTGATAGGTGTCGATAATCTCTCGGAAAACGCGGAAGTCCTGGGGGTCCTGACATAAACGTAGCCGAATGCGGCAAAGCCGATTCGAACGGCGATTTCCTTCGGGGTGAGAAGCCGTCAGTTCCAGTCTTTGACCATTGCCGCTTGAACTTGTGGCCCCGGCTACTGCTCTAAGCAGCACCTCAATTCGGTGCGGGTGGTTTAGTTTGACACGCTCTCGGCTTGCCGTCATATCTCCGGCGTGCACAGGCGGCAAGCTGCAGAGCGCAAGTTTTTTCTATCTAAATGACCAAAGACTATATGTGGTCCATGTGTCTTCAAGATCAGCCCATTCATGCCCCACATATGAAACCCATCGCTGCAACTTCGTGAGCGCCTGGTGCCTACGGATCTCTATAATGCTATACGGCACAGCAAGGGGCTGAATCGAGCCCGCTATCCGTTCCCCCAAGTCTCCCTGGGCATTTCGGTTATGGGTAACAACCACTACAATGGCATCCAGCTCCCGTGCGAGTCTTCTCCACAGCCAGCCCCAGCGTCACCAGGGACTTAACCACCTTCGGCTTCGCGACCACAGCTTGAAGTGTGCCACGCTCACACAGACCCTCAACTACCTCCTACCGTCGTGGGGGCATCGATGAAACGTACTCATGGGCCGAAATAAGGTATGGATTGGAGAGGGGGAGCTCCTGGGAGACGACGTTAGGGTCAACTTCGAGGGCCACCACAGCTTCGATCACCGCGTTCTCCCATCTTACGGGGTCGCCGCTATTCCTTGCCGCCACTTGGGCCGCCAGGTCACGTTTCAACTGCCCCGAGGTGAGGTCTCCATGCGCCAATCCCAGTACAGCGCCCTCGCGGGTAACGAATCGGGCATCGGCGTGAATCCGGCCGTACTTATCCAGTTGAGTGTTTTTCAAATGTAGTTCGACCCCCAGATCTGTGGAAAACTTGTAAGGACCCTCATGCAGCGTATACTTGAGGCTAGCCACCGGAGTACTACTCCCGTACATATCGCGGAACCGACGCCCTGGGGTGCCCAGCCACACCTGGTCGGGGGTAGCGCATAACTCCTGGCGACGGCTCGTACCTCGGGGTCATCCAAGGGGGGACGGCACCGGGCGTCATTGACAATCATGAGCAATGCTTCCACGACGTGGGTGGGATGGTATAGCCGCAGGCAGCCACCGATCTGGGTCAGCGTGGCATTACGACGGCCTTCGGAAATGATATCGTCCAATAACTGCCACGCCTTAAGCTTCCCAGCGTTGCCCTGGACTCGAGGCCTCTCCTTGTGGGCCTGCTCTGTCCACCACCGGAGTAGCGCCTCTGGGGGATGGGCAAGTTCGGCCAAGGGGATATCCGCTGGGCTATATCCCTTCGTCCATCGGTACGGCCCTCCACCCGTAGGTTCCAGGTGTGTGCTAGAGGGATGGACGACGACGTATCCATCAGAGAGGAGATCGACTGGAAGCCCTCCGGCCCTGACGACCCCTCGGCGGTGGGATATGATCAGAGTAGAAATAGAACTAACGGTTGCCCCTACCGGTCCGTTGAATCCAGACATCCTCCCGGCCCGATACCTCAAGCTCTTCGAGTTTCCCCCATGTCTCCGGTCCATAGTCGTCCACCACTATCAGCGGACTATCCATTTTGGGGGCCAGAACGCCTCCGAGGTTGGCGGGACGACGTTGGGATGCTGCCACAATAGCCGATTCGACAATCTCAGGTTCGGTGACGACTAGCCAGGAGCCGCTGGGACCCCGAATAGGGGGCTTGAGCCCGTGCTGGAGAAGGATAACGGGAATGCCGCTTTCCAGTAGCCGCGTAGCTTCGCGAACGAGTTACCCGATCGCGGCGGGAATGTTACGATATGTCATAGGCTGCAATCTACCTATTGCTGTCGGCGGTAGGTTTTCACAGGGCCCACCGTCTTCACCGATGGGTTTCCCCTACTCTATCGCCCCTGACCTTGCGAAGCGGCATCGTCCGTTGCGATCTCCGCCCGCTCCCAGAGGGAAGCGTTTACCTGGGGAGAGCTGTCGGAGTGTGGCCTATGACGGCTGCCAGGCTTTGGTATGCGTTTAGGCTCCGTGGGCGGTCTAATCTGGCCAATATAGGATAAGAACGGCGGGGCCTCTTACAAAACACCTATGAGCGAACCGCTGAATATCATCAGGGGGTATATGTCCTTTTTTCATCGGTTCGGGCGTGCCTCCCATGACTCGCCTAGTCAGCGGACCACGTGGGGGGAGGCTCTTTTACCCCGGCTCGTTTTTGGGCCGGCGTCTCGCCCTGGCAGACTTCAACGCGAGGAGAAGGAAATAGGCTTTGCGTGCGGCTTCGGCCCGCCGCCGACGTTCGGCTTCTGGCAACACCCCATCGGGATCAACTTCTAATTCGAATCGAGCGAGGAAGGATTTGCGGGCGGCTTTGGTAGTATCGCGGGGATCGTGAGTCGCATGAAGCCTATAAGCCCCAATCCGGCCACGCAGGGAGGCGTCCCTCGGGTTCATGCATCCCCTCCGAGTTTCGCGGCAGTACGATCAGTCCAATCATGATTTATTCGTAAAAACCCCTCGCCAGCCTGGGGCAAGGTGGGGATAATGTAATAAAAGGTCGTGGGCGCTGCGCCTGGCCGAGGGAGGGGAGGATGTTCCGAATACGAGACCCGCAAGAGAGCCTCTGGCAGTCCCAGTTCCTGGTGACGCCGAAGAAGGCTAAGCGCCTGGAGAGAAGTTGGGCCGAGGTTTTCCGAAACGAGGCGCTCCCCCTGATTGACGAGGAGCGCTTTGCTCCCATGTACTGCGTGGACAACGGCCGTCCCAACCGGGCGGTGCAGACCGTCCTCGGGGTCCACCTCCTCAAAGAGATGTTCAACCTCACCGACGATGAAGCTCTGGAACAACTAGAGTTCAACCTGCTCTGGCACCACGCCCTGCGGCTAGACATCGAGGAGACCCACCTGCCCCAGAAGACCCTCCACAACTTCCGAGTTCGCCTGATGCAGCACGACGGTGGCCGGCTGGCTTTCCAGGAGACCACGGACCGGATCATCCAGGCGCTGGGCATACGCACCGGAAAGCAACGGCTGGACTCCACCCACATCATGAGCAACATCGCCACACTCACCCGGCTGGGCCTGTTCTGTGAGACGATGCGGTTGTTCCTGCGGGCCTTGCGCTGGGAGCACCCAGAGCTTCGCCCCGGGGTTCCGGAGGGCCTCCTAGGGCGCTATTTGAAGGAAGAAGACGAGGCGACCCACTACGAGGACGCCCGCACGGGGGAGGGTCGGCGACGCCTTTCGGTCTGTGCCCGGGACCTCTACCGGCTGGTGGACCGGTTCCATGGCACGACTGCTGCCCAGCTGGAGGAGTACCGGCTGCTGGAGCGGCTGCTGCGGGAGCAGTGCCATGTGGGCAAACACCAGGACGGGCGCCCCAGGGACGATGACGACGATGCTGGGGAATGCAAGGTGCCCGTGGCCTTGAAGGACCCGAAGCAGGTGTCCGCCGACTCGCTGCAATCGCCCCACGACCCGGATGTGACCTACAG
This sequence comes from Dehalococcoidia bacterium, assembly GCA_965247295.1. Taxonomy (GTDB): domain Bacteria; phylum Chloroflexota; class Dehalococcoidia; order Lucifugimonadales; family JAGWBF01; genus CBDFGQ01. The sequence goes on along the minus strand of CBDFGQ010000005.1, from coordinate 305,105 downwards.
CGGCCACAAGGGGAAGGGGTACGAGGTGCAGGTGGCGGAGACCTGCCACGAGGAGAACGCCACCCAGCTCATCACCCACGTGGAGGTGACCCCCTCGAGTGGGAGCGACACCGACGTGAGCGTGCCGGTCGTTGACGGGCTCGCGGAGCGGAAGGTCCGACCGGACGAGCTCTTCGCCGACACGGCGTATGGGTCGGGCCGCAATGCCTTCGAAGCCTCGCGCCGGGGAACGGAACTGGTGAGCCCGGTGGCGGGGTCGGCGCCGGGGAACTCGCACGAAGGAGAGGGTGACGGACCACCGCCGCTCACCGCCGCGGACTTTCAGATCGACGTCACAGGGGAGCAGGCCACGGTGTGCCCCGCCGGCCACCCGTCCATCGAGGAGTACGAGCTGAAGGATGCGCCGGAGCGGGTAGAGGTCCACTTTGCCGGGACAACATGCGAGCCCTGCCCCTTGCGATCCTGTTGCCCAGTGAAGCTGGACCGGCGTGCGGGGGCCTACGTCCTCAAGGCGGACCTGGTGAAGGTGAACATCGAGCGGCGCCGGAGGGCCGAGGCCACCGAGGAGTGGCGCAAGCGGTATGACATAAGGGCTGGTATCGAGGGAACGAACTCCGAGCTGAAGCGCGCCCACGGGCTTGGGCGCTTGCGCGTGCGAGGGGGCCGTCGGGTGCGGCTTGCCGTCTACCTGAAGGCGTTGGCGTGCAACTTCAAGCGGATGGTCCATGCACGCCTGGTGGAGATGGAGAACACGGCTCAGCGGGCGGTCGGGACGGTACCTGCGGTCGCGGCCGCATGAGGGCGCCGCTCCACAACTTCCACCGGGTGCCCTGAGCCACGGAAGGGGTACCGCAACGGGATCACGCTTGTCCTGAGCGCAGCAGATAGGGCGGTGAGGCCAGCAGCCGGCATCCCGTGGCCTCCTCCGCTCCAGACCACCTTCGCACGCCAGGGCTCATCTCAAACAGGCCTTGTTACGAGGGAATCAAATTTAGTACAGAAAAACCCATTCAAATCGCCGCATTCCCACCGGAATGTGCGAACTCTTCCAACGCCGTATCGATATTTTCCCCGACATTTGGCGGGGCGGCTCGCGTCCCGTTTTCTATCTCGGACGGAACCATCACAGGTAAACCGATCTTGCCAGCCAACTCGTATTGGTTCATTCCCACTCTAATGCGAGCTATCTTGCATGCTATGCCCCCTTCAGGCATGGCGCCTCTTTTTCGACAAGAGGCTCTTCCGATATAATCGTAATCTGAGGACCTGTCACGCGAACTGCCATGAGTGCCATTGGAGAGTAAATATGGGAAAAATCTCACGAAAAGCTGGCTCTCGCCTGGAACCCGAAGTACAGCAAGTGGTGTTTGACTATTTAGACGAGAAGGACAGACCAACTTACAAGGATGCAGTTCGGAGGTTGGATGAGAATTTTCCTGAACTGTACTTATCGAGGAGAACTTATGACCGGATGCTACAAGAGCATAGGGAATCTAAGGTACGTCGTCTTTCACTTCGGGAGCAGATGGAAAACTTAGAAGAGTGGATAGCTTTCGGTGAAGGCCCTGAATTCTATCATGCCTATATAGAGGCAAAAAAGAAGGGCCTCGAGCTGGCAGATGGCATACCGAACAGATCTGAGCCCAGTAATACGCTTGAAAGCACCAAGTCCGCGAGGCGGGCTCTAGAGGGGAAAGTTAGTCAGGGTGGGGCACAAGAGAACAACGACGTGCCCAGCTTCCCGCCTCCATGGGGAAGTTTGAGTGAGCAGGAGAAGCGTTCGATAGTGGAGCGAATCCGCAGAAAATAGAGGCCGAGGTTTTGGGGTTGGCCCTCAATTTCACGGCGCCTCATTAGCTCGCAAGCGGGAGACTAGTTTATGACCTGTCAATGAGGGAGCACTCCGGTCCGATTGAACCTCGCCAAGGGGTTGTTTCAAATCGCCCACTGATTGGACCAATCTGTACCCCCCACACCTAAAGCCGGTCTCCCGGTGAGAGCATCTTGTAAGCCTCGCGGGCCCGTTCGTCGTCGGCGCTGGCGCCATACCGACTCAGCATCGCTCTCGACTTCCAGCCCGTCAGTCGCATCAAGTCCCCTTCGTTACCGCCTGCACTTAGCCACTGGTGGGCATAGGTATGTCGAAACAGGTGGGCATGAATACCCTCCAACCCTGCTTGCTGAGTCCGCCGCTCGAGCATCTGAGCGACCCCGCTAGAGGTCATGGGCCCGAAGATTCCCAGCCACAGCTCTGGGCGGCCAGCATCCCGGTGACCAGCCCGCATCCTTAGATACCTGTCGAGCGCCAGCGCCGTTTTGCGACCGAAAGGGCAGGGACGGGGGCGACGACCCTTACCCATTACGACGGCCACGTTGGTCTCGAAGTCGATGTCCTCCACCGTTATACCCGCCAGCTCGGCTCGCCTCATCCCGGTATCGAAGAACAGCCTGATTACGGCTGTGTCCCGCCGCTCCTCGAGGCCTCTACCCTCGCAGGCCTTCAGGAGCTGGCGTATCTGGTCGAGTGTCAGAATCGCGGGCGGAGTTTCGGGGATGTTTGGCGGTCTCATGTTCGCCAAGGGGCTCTGCTTGATTTCCCCCTCTTCGACGGCCCAGCGGAAGAAGGCCTGGAGCCCCCTGTACCGGTTCGACGCGGTCGCGGGCTTCCACAGTTCCAGCAGATGCGCTATGAACGCCTCGACGTGGTCCCGCCGAATATCGGCGACACTCTGAGGCATCCCCTGAGAGGTCAGGAACCTCTGAAACTGGTCTAGCGACTCCAGATATGTCTCAAGGGTCCTGGGAGCCTTGTTCTGGGCGAGCAAGGTCCGGCGGAAGCTGGGGAGCAACGCCTCCAGAGTAACGGACAGGGGCACTCGGTGAATGGTGCGCGTGGCAGCCTGTCGAACCATCGTTCTGGCCCTCCGGTTAGCACAAGTTGAGCTAAAGTTATCATCTGTGCCAGCGGTGTGTCAACCCAGGAAGGGCTGGAAATTAAAGTTAGGGGCTATAATTAGCTTTATGGTGGGCAGTAGAGGACTCGAACCTCTGACCCCCTGCGTGTAAAGCAGGTGCTCTGACCAACTGAGCTAACCGCCCAATATACCCATTCAATGGTGGGCACGATGGAACTGGACCGCGGCTCCATACCCGTAGACTATAGTGTGGCGCGCTTGGCGGGACTCGAACCCACGGCCTCAGCCTCCGCAGGGCTGCGCTCTATCCAGCTGAGCTACAAGCGCCTTCCGCCGATCTCACCTGCCCAGATATGGTGCCGAGGGTGGGATTTGAACCCACACGCCCGTAAGGGCACTACGCCCTGAACGTAGCGCGTCTGCCGTTCCGCCACCTCGGCCTATTCTAACGTAACTCCAGACCGCGACACCGGCCAACCGGTACGCCGGTTCGCTACTCACCAGCTATAAAGTATGGTGGGCGATAGAGGATTTGAACCTCTGACCTCCTCGGTGTGAACGAGGCGCTCTAACCGCTGAGCTAAACGCCCCCTTGGTTGCCTAGGATCACCTTCAATTATAGGTACCGGCAAAGTGGGATGCAAGTGCGGACCTTGCGACCGGCCTCCATTTATTCAGCGCCGTGCCGATAGTCGGAGGCCCCGTATGCGGCGGTGAATCCACAGTAAGGGCACTCGTGGACCTGTACCTGGGACGTGTCCCCCCCGGAGGACTGGTCGCCAACGGTCAGACCGGATGGATAGTTACGACGGCACATGGCGCACTGTATCACCAGTTGGTCCGCCGCTTCGTCCTCCAGTCCTTTACCTGGCCGATCGTAGTGTTGCTTCGGCTCAAGGGCCGACATTCTGGCCTCCCTTGAAAACGGCCAGCACGTTGCCAAGGGTGGTGATATCCACCATCGGATCCCCATCTACCACCAGCAGGTCCGCTTCCTTCCCGGCTTCCACGGTCCCCACCTTGTCCAGAAGGTGCAGGGCATCGGCGCCGTTCCTGGTACCCGCCAGGATGGCTGCCATCGGCGATAGGCCGGCCTCCGCCATCGCGGTTATCTCACGGACGAACTGGCCGAATGGATAGACTCCCCAGCCACAGTCGGAGCCGGCCACAAGCTTCACCCCTGCTTCGATAAGCGCGTGGACCTCCTTCAGGCTCTGCTGGTAGCCCCTTTCCGAGTTACTGTGTCTAACGTTCTCCTCTGGGGAGAGTCCTTCGGTCTCCTTCTTCCGGCGCAGCTGCCAGAGCGAAGCCCTGCCTATGTGGAGAGTGGGGTTCACCCACACGGCCTGTTCGGCCATTCGGTCGGCGACTTTGGGATCGAATTTCCTGACTGCGTCCTCTCCGGCGAAGAACCCATGAATAATCACATCGTAGCCGGCTTCAAGGACGTTGCTCATGCCCTGAATGCAACGGCAGTGGGCGGTAACGGGCTTGTCGTGCCTGTGGCCCTCATCGGCGATGGTCCTCAGCTCCTCAACGCTGTATGCGGGCCGGTAGGGATTACTGGTCTGGGTACTGCCACCGGTGGCCATGACTTTGATAAAATCCGCGCCCCGTTTAATCAGCTGGCGAGTCATCCTTCGTACGCCGTCTACACCATCTGCCTCCGACCCCATGAACCAGCAGTGGCCCCCTGTGATGGTAATGGGCCGGCCGCACACCAGCATGCGCGGGCCCTTTACCACTCCCCGCTCTGTACCTTCCTTCAGTGAGAAGGCCGTGTCGTTCCATGCGCCGTTATCGCACATGGTGGTCACCCCTGACTCCAGCGCTATGCGGGCGTTTCGGGCCGACCGCAACAGCCTGATATCGTCTCCATCGGGGATGACTTCTTCACCACGGCGACCGTTTCCGGGCATGTTTGTGTGGGTATGGCAGTCGATAAGGCCGGGAAGGAGTGTCCCTCCAGGGAAACTGTGTACCTCCCAGGAATCTCCCTCTGGGATGACCAGCCGCTCCTTGGGTAACACCTCCTTAATCCGGTTCCCTGCCAGCACCACGGCCATGTCATGTTGGACGGGTCCAGCACGACCGTCAATTAGTCGGTCCGCTTGAAGTACTTTAACCGGCGCGTTGGCATCAACTATCACTGACAACTCCCGATATTTCGGTATGCCGCGGTCCTGCTGGGCGCTGCCTACCGCGGCAGTAGGGTTCCCACTTCGCCCACTGCCTCCCGCCGCGCCCATTTTTCGGACTCCACCGCAATAAGGAAGTCCAGCATAGCCCGGTTGAACAGCTCCGGCTCCTCCAGGTTGATGGTGTGGCCGCACTGGGGAAGGATGACCAGGCCCGACCTGGGAATGTGGCTCTTCATGAAGATGGCGGGCTCGATGCATGGGTCGTCCTCATCTCCGATCATGATGAGCGTGGGCACGTCCAGGGCGCTGAGCTTCTGTCCCAGTGAAAGGATAGAGGGGCGCCTCAGTATGATTCCTCGGAAGGTGTTTGCCGAGCCCGTGGCCGAGTGGCCGGCGAGGCCCCTCCTGAACTCCTCCCAACCCTTGGGGTCCTTTCTTTGGAACTGGACCCTGGTGGGGCCGCGTGCATACAGTTCGGCCACTGGCCCCATGCCATCCTGATCCAGTCGCCTGGCTACCTCCGTGCCATCCTTCTGGAATCGCTCCCCGTTGGTGGAGCCGGAGCCCGTGCCCGCCACGATAAGCGACCGGGCCATTTGGGGGTGGGCCAGGCCGAAGTTGAGGGCCACGTTCCCTCCCATGGAGAAGCCACCTATGTGTGCCTGCCGGATCTCCAAGTACTGAAGCAGCCCGTATAGGTCCTGCACAGCGTGCTCCTGGGAGTAGGCAGCGGGATCATCGGGGACGTCGGAGGGAGGGTAACCTCTGGCGTTGTATGTTATTACTCGATAGCGCCTGGAGAAGTACCTGACCTGAGGGTCCCAGCTCTCGTAGGCGCCGGCAAACTCGTGACACAAGACCAGCGGGAATCCGTGCCCCGTGACCTCATAGTAAATGCTAATCCCATTGATTCGTGCCTTGGGCATCGGCGCCCTCCCTGACGTGCTTCCGCCATTATAGCGCATGCCGTGGGCTGAGGTTCACATTGGAGCTCAGGGTGTGGGGCCGCATGGAATGGGCTATGGGGAGCACGGTGGACCAGCCAACGTAGAGCGCTGGCGATGTGCTCAAGGTGCCTTGAGAGGACGGGGCCGAGGGCTAATACAGTGAGGGTCGGCGGGCGCTGCCCGAATGGTCGATGGCGGTGTTGGGACTGACGAGGCGATACCCAATGCCCCTCTCCGTGAGGATATATCTGGGGGACGCGGGCTCGGACTCAAGTTTTTTTCTGAGCCGGGTGACGTAGGTCCTGATGTAGTCTCGTTCATCCCCATATTCGGGTCCCCAGGCTTGCTGGAGCAGCATCCTGTGGGTCACCACCTTGCCCACGTACTTTACGAGGGTGCGGAGCACGCCCCACTCCCGGTTGCTGAGCCTTACCCTCTCCCCGGTCCGCAGCACTTCTGGCGTATCCAGATCCACCAACAGGTCGCCACAGTGATAGGTGCGGGCCACGGGGCCTCCGCTTGAGCCGTTGGACCGGCGGAGTATGGCGCGCACCCTGGCCAAAAGTTCCTCTACGCTGAAGGGCTTGGTTAGGTAATCGTCTGCCCCCATGTCTAGGGCTTCCAGCTTGGAGTCCACCTCTTCTTTGGCGCTGATCATCATTATGGGCACCCGGGATGTCCCACATGGGCACCCGGGATGTCCCACGGATTCGGCGTACCAGCTCGATGCCATCTATCCCCGGCAGCAGGATGTCGAGGATTATCAGGTCAGGGGTGGTGACGTCCAGCTTGGTCAACGCCGGTGTGCCGCTACTAAAGGTCAAGGCCTCGAAGCCCCTTGCCTCCAGGTTTGCGGCGACCAACCTCAGGATACCTGGGTCGTCGTCCACTACGAATATCTTTTTTCCGGTCACTGCCCAACCTCCGACAAGGCCATCTCTATAGTAAGAACCAATTCGTCAACTCCGAAGGGCTTAACCAGAGCGTCGGTGGCGCCAAGGCATCGTGCTTGAACCCGAATTTCGTTGTCATCCCATCCCGTCAGCACAATGACACGGGCATCGGACAGCACGGCCCTACGTTGTAAAGCCTCGAGCACGGCCCAGCCGGACAGCACTGGCATGGTCAGGTCCAGCAGGATGATGTCCGGCTTTCCCTGTTCGATCATTGCAAGGCACTCCTGGCCGTCCGAGGCTTCCATCACTTCATAACGCCGTGCGAGAAGGTTAACGACCAATAGTCTGCGGATCTCTGGCTGGTCTTCCGCTATTAGAACCTTGGGCATGAGCTAACCCACCTGTTGGACTGCGGGCAAGGTGAATGAGAACGTGGAGCCCTTGCCCGGCTCGCTATCGACCCAGATCTTACCGCCATGTGCCTCTATCAAACTGCGGCAGATGGAGAGGCCCAACCCGAATCCCGAGCTGGTGCAGGCAGAGGAGCCCTCACCACGGCAGAAGGGTTGGAAGACCAGCTCCAGGCGGTCCTTGTGTATCCCGCTCCCCTCGTCGCTAACCGTGACCACGACCTGATCTAGGTTGCCGGCAGCTCCGATAGTAATCCGTGTTCCAGGTTCAGAGTATTTGGCCGCGTTGCTGACCAAGTTACTAATTACCTGGACTACCCGCTGCCTGTCGACGAGGACGGGAGGTAAGTTGCCCTGGACCTCGACATTCAGCCCATGCCTGGAAGTGACGGGCCCCAGATGGCATTCCACGTCGCTGAGCAGGGCGGCCAGGTCGGTCCGTTCCCGCTCGAGTCTCAGGACGCCCGCCTCCAGCTGGGACACGGTGAGAAGGTCACCAACCAAGCGGTTCAGCCGGTCCGCTTCCCGGTCGGCGATGGCCAGGAACTCCCGTTGTACCTCTGGCTCCCATTTCACGTCAGACTGGAGCAGGGTACTTATGTATCCCTTTATGGATGCCAGGGGATTGCGGAGCTCGTGGGAAACGGTGGCGACAAGCTCCTTCCTGAAGTGGTCAATCCTCTGCAATACCTCGATCTCAGTGGCTTTAAGCATCGAGGCTTCCAGCCACCCTTGTTCAGTGATGTCACGTGGCCACCACCACGAAGCTCATAGCCCCCTCTTCACGGTCAGTGACGGGCGTGCACGTCAACTGCAGGTCCAGGTCACGACCGCTCTTCGTCAGCCACCTGACCTGGCCCCTCCGGGTCCCCCCGCATCTCGCCATGTCCTTCAACATGTGGGGGAGACTTTCCCGGTCACCAACAACTCCAGGGCAGAGGATGCTGAGCGAATTCCCGACAAGATCAGGAGCCGCGTAACCGAGGATCTCCTGGGCCGCGCAGTTAACGTACTCCACAGTTCCGGCGGAATCTAACGAGATAACGGCGTCGCCTACGGACTCCAGGGCCATTGCCAGGTGTCTGAACTCCCGGAAGCGTCGGGCGTTGAGTACGGCCGGGCCGATTTGGGTTGCCACCGTCTCCAGTATGTGCCGGTCCTTGTTCCCATAGGCGTGGGAGCGCTGGCTGAAAAGGCCGATGGTTCCGATGGCCTTCCCCTGGTCCATGAGGGGGGTCAACACCAGGCTCTTCATGTCATCCTGGGCCAGCGGGTCAGGTATCGGAAACCTGGTTTCCGCAGCGATGTCCCCGATCGTTAAGGTATGCTCCGTCGTCATAACGTGGCCAGAGGGCGTGCCGTTAACTGGAACGGCCTTCTGCTGAATCAGGCCAGCGATTTCTTTCGGCGAACCGTAGGCCAGTCGCAAGTTGCATGTGGTCCCTTGAGGTCGGACGTAAATAGTGGACACCAAACCTTTCATGCTGCTGGTAGTCCGGCATAGAATCTCTGCTCATACGCCGCGGGTGACAGGAACCCCAGCCTGGCCTGGCGGCGCTGGCGGTTATAGAAGAGCTCGATATATTCCGTGATCTCTCGAGCTGCCTCCTGCCTGCTTCTGTAATGACGGTGGTGGACCAACTCCTGCTTGAGTGTGGCCCAGAAGCTCTCCATCGGAGCATTATCAAAGCAGTTCCCCTTCCCGCTCATGGAAGATCGCAGGCCAGACCGCTCGAGAAAACCTCTGTATTCCTGGGAGCAATACTGACTGCCTCGGTCAGAGTGATGCATCAGGCCCCTCGCTGGACGTTTGGCTCTCAGCGCCCGCAATAGAGACTGACTAACCAGGTTCTTGGTCATCCGCTCTCCCATGGCATAGCCCACAATCTCTCCGGTGAACAGGTCCTTGTGGCCCGCCAGATATAGCCAGCCCTCATCGGTCGGTATATAGGTGATGTCACTCACCCACACAGTGTTCGGCCTCCAGACCTTGAACTGCTGGCCCAATATGTTATCCGCAACCGGTAGTCTGTGCCCGGAGTCGGTGGTGGCCTTGAATCTCCTCTTCTGCCTGCAGCGTATGCCAAGCTTCTTTCGGATACGCTTGATGCGACAGATGCCCACCCGAACGCCATGCTCCGCCAGGTCGCGCTGTAACCGTTCCGGGCCATAGGTCTGTCTCGTCCGCTTGTGGGCTGCCCTGATCTCCAGCTCCAGCCGCACTTCCTCCTGTGCTCGCCTGGACGATGGCCGGTCCACCCAGGCATAGTAGCCACTGGCCGATACGTTCAACAACCGGCCCAAGACACATTTGGGGTAGTCGAGCCGCAGTTCTTTCATCATCGCGTACCGGGCAGCGACTCCCTGGCAAAGTACGCGGCTGCTTTTTTTAGTATGTCCCGCTCCATCTTCACTTCCGCCAGTTCCTTCTTCGTCCGGGCAAGGTCCATCTCTACTTCTGTCATGGGCCTGTACGTCTTGCCCACATCTCCCAGTTTGCCAGCCCTATGTGCCTTCACCCAGTACCCTAATGTCGATGGCGGCAAGGACAGCCGGCGGCCTGCCTCTGGCAATGATAGCTTCTCTTCTGTTACCAGCCTCACTGCTTCCTGCCGGAATTCCCTGCTGTACCTTCCTTGTGGAACCCTTTTCATTCTGACACCTCCGTCGTATTATCCTACTCCGACTTTGGTGTCCATTTTTTCCATCCTACCTCATTCCCAACTCATACACCTCCCTACCCATACCGCCGGCCTGGCCCTGAATGTTCCGTGGGACCGGGGCTATGCCCCCATCTCAGTGTGTCGATCGTACGTCGGCAAATTAAACTCCATGCTAATGGCTGGCGTGACGAAAGGTGTGAACCTTTTGTGAAAAATCTTAAACATTTCTTATTTTCTGCCTTTAAGTTCTGCTCCCGGAGCACCTTATGTCAAAGTGAGGCTGGGGTCAGTTCACATAAAATTGTGCCGCCTCAATCGGTAATATTGCCCTGGGCCGGCTAGTTCCGCGGGACCGGCGGCGTTCAAATTGTCAATACAAAGTTCACGCTGAAGTCGATATTTCCCCCCCTTTGTTCATAGTTGGTTGGTTAGACTGGCCGCGATTTGGTAAGCCAGTTTGGTCTAGCCCAAATCGGCGATTCTAGGGGCTAGCCAAAGGGGAACCGACATCTTCGGGAGGATAAGCTAGGATGGTCTGGAAAATTAAGGGCTGCCGCCGGTGCAGGGGCGACGTTTCGTTAGAGGACGGACTCTGGAGGTGCCTCCAGTGCGGGCGCTACTACTGCCTCGAAAGGTCCGGACTCATTGGGCCGCCCCTTGGTGAAGGCCACGTAGTCCCCACTGAAGCTGATGAGCCTGGGGCCGGACATGGGATGCCTGTGGCCAGGGCCACCCGCACTGTTAACTCCATAATTCGTGCAACGGCGATGAGTGAGGGGCGATGGTGGGCCCGAAACAAGGAAACGATAGCCTTCCTTGACGAGGGGAGGTCTGTTAGAGATATCGCAGGCCTTACGGCCCGTGCCCAGAGGCAAATACGCCACGTTCGGGGAAAGCTGGCCGACTTGAGGGCCCAGGACTCGGATTGAAGTCGACCAAAATTACGTTACACCATTAGGCCGTTCATTCTCCAGTCCGTCACTGTGCCCATAAATTCTCGATCATCTTCACTGTAGGAGGGCAGCATGGTAACCGCAATACAGCCGACGGCTACAATGCCTACAACGGTCTCTACCTCGAGCGTGGAGATAGATAAGAAGCTGGGCGGTGGCATTCCCATAGGCTCGCTCAGCCTCATCGAGGGGCAGTCCGACGCCGGCAAGAGCGTCCTTTCCCAGCACCTTGCCTACGGCTCCCTCCTTTCAGACGTCGGGGTGGTCTATTACACCACGGAGAACACCGTCAGGAGCCTCCTCACCCAGATGGCCTCCTTGAGCCTGGACGTGACGGACCATTTCCTGGTGGACCTCCTCAGGGTGTATCCTCTTAACATTGCCGGATGTGAGATGGATGCTAAAACAGTCTTTGAACGCCTCTCCGCCCACATTGAGCTGCTTCCCGCGGGCTTCAAGGTCATCATCTTGGACTCGCTGACCAATATCGTGACTCACAGCGGTGAAACCAGCGTCTTGGACTTTTTCTTAAGGTGCAAGGAGCTATGCGAGAACGGGAGGACCATCATCCTGGTGGTACACTCGTACGCCTTCGACGACGGCATGCTCATCCGCATTCGCTCCATGTGTGATGCTCACCTAAAGCTGAGGATCGAGAAAGTGGGGGAGCGGCTTGTAAAGATGTTGGAGGTGTGCAAGGTACGCAACGCGGAGCGCACCACGGGCAACATCATTAGCTTCGATGTGGAGCCCCGGATGGGAATGAGAATCATTCCGGTAACCAAAGCCAGGGCGTAGAACTGATATCATGATGCTCCAAGAAACCGCAGCCGGCAGTCCGAGGCATGATGCCCCCGCCTTCTGGCGGGCGTAAAAAGTCTTATTAGCCTGCATCTCTCCCCCCATGGATCAGTAGGTACTCTATCCTGATACGGCGTACCGATTCCGCAAGCAAAGCCTAGGGGCGGGTTTCAGACCGGCCCCTACCTGCTTGTCAGGTTGCCTCAGGAGGTGCATAGCGAGGACCGGTCCGGAGACCTCAAGGGAGATTTATAAACGAAGAGAAGGACGTGGTGTCGTAGGCGAACCAGACTCCAGGAGCGGGAGATGCGGCAGATGGCACTATCACCTTCGCCTCCAGCTGATGATCGGATGAGAGGGTGTAGTTGATGCTCGATATGCTGATCGTCTTCTGAACGTGATCACCACTGACTCCTCCCTGCCAGTCGGCGTCGGATATTGTGCCGCTGCCTATCTCGGTATATCCACCACTCTGGTCGCGGTCCCTCAGAAAAACCGTAACCTCCGCCGATTTACCTAGTGGAGTTTTACAGCTTCCCTGTCCCTGTCGAAGAGCTGACCAGAAGTCTATGGTGACATCCCCAGAGATGACCAGATCACCGCTCAAGTCGCTGGTTCTCCAAACCTGGTGTTTGGTCGGATCGCTCTCGCCAGCCCCGATTCCGCCTTCCAAGATGCTCAGCCCAACGCAAGGGTCCCGGTTTGTGTCGTAGTTAAAGAGAGTGGTCGCCGTGGGGACGCTGGTGTCCATCGCCAGCACCGCATGGGAGGTGGTGTCGCCCGTCGGAGGCGTGGGGTCGTTGTGCCAATAGACCTGGCAGCTACCTAGAAATGCGGCGTCGAAATAAGCCGAGTCGGAGATGCCGCTGGGCACGGCTATAGCAATGATGCCTTTGCTGTCCGTCTGGGCCTGTGGCGAGAGCGTGAAGGAGATGGTGGCCGTCTCCGCCGGGTCCCAGATGTTGGGGTTGGTGTTGTCCCCAGAGATACTGGGGACGCTCCAGTCCGAGGAGTGAGTGAGGCGCTTTGAGACGAGGCCCCCAGTCGTATTGTACCGGCTAATAATATCAACCTTCGGGAAATCCCCAAAAGACACATCTCTGCTCTTGTTTAGTACCTTCGCTGTATAAGCTGTAGAAGAATTCAGGCAGTCTCCACTGCTGTGACTGGTGACGGAGGTGATGGAGATGAGGGTGCGGAATCGGTCATCGTGGACCTCGTTTGCCTCCCGCAGCGCGTCCGTCTGGTCGTCGGTGATAACAAAAAAGTCGGCGAAAATGGTCCACACCGCCAGCAAAAAGCCCATGAGCACGAAGGCCCCGGAGATTACGACGCTCATGATTTAGGCACAATGAGTTCCCGGTGAGGTCCTTTCCCACCACTCATCCCAGTCTTTCCAGGTCCCTGTAGTACAGGGCGTCGGCCACTGTGTCGTCCTGTATGCCGGCCATCAGGTGGGCCCTTGGCTCCAGCTCCTCGTTAAAGATTCCCCTCTCGCGCCGGATGGCGGGTATGGAGGTCTACCGTTATCAGCCGCGAGATAACCAGCACCATGCTCATGGTGAGGACCGACGTTGTGTCCAACCGGAGATGGTGCAACCCCCCGCTCGTTCGACGCGGCGCCATCATCTCTGAGGTATCGCGCGGCACCCGGTGCCGGTGGAAGCGCGAAGGCGGCGTCCCTGACGTCTCTCTCTTATGATATGGACCGTCAAAGGAGGATGTGTGAACCCGCCGTGTCAGTCCAACCCCGTTCCGCGGCGGAAGCCGGCCGAGAGGGGAGCGATGATCGCTTGCACGGGCGAATCCCAGCCCAGTATCTTAAAGAGCGTCGCCAAGGGTTGGTCCTACTATCCCTGTCTCATCTGTACTGAACGAGTACGCTCCCTTGACGGGATGCTGCCACGAGTGCCAAAATGTCGCGGTACTTGAATACGGATGAGTCGAGGAGGACCGGCATGGCTATCGTGCATCGTAGGGTATTTTACGCAAAGGTCGGCATGGCGGACCAGCTGGTGAAGCACCTTCAGGAGGGGTACAAACAGCTTGCACACTTCTCGGGGGTAGACGTCAAGTCTCGTTTGCTCACGGACTACATGAGTGGCCGATCGGACAGGGTTGTAACGGAGGATGAGGCCGACGACTTCGGGGCGTTTGAGAAAGTCTACAGCCTTGCCATGGGAAATCCCGAGGCCCAGTCCTGGTTCCCACCGTGGGAGAAGAAGCTACACGAGATGATACACTACGCCGAGGCGGAGAACTTTACCATAAGGTAGCTGAATGCCATCCATGACCCAAGGGGATGAGAGTTGACCATGACGACGCAACCCAATGACCCGACGTGCGGATGGGGTTCTACCGAAGTCTGCTTTGGTTAGACGGCGCCTGCTGGCCGTCCTGGCTCATCCCGATGACGAGACCTTTGGCTGTGGGGGCCTCCTGGCCAAATACGCTTCGGAGGGCGTCCAGGTCTCGCTCATCTGTGCGACGCGCGGCGAGGTCGGAGAGATCAGCGATCCCTCCCTCGCAACCCCTGAAAACCTGGCCCAGGTGAGGGAAGGGGAATTGAGGGCTGCGTGCGAGGCGCTCGGAGTCAACGACCTTTTTATACTAGGGTACAGAGATTCAGGGATGGCCGGGACTCAGGACAACGAGCATCCCGAAGCGCTGTGCCGGGCCGATTTGCAGGAAGTGTCGGGCAGGGTTCTGAAGATTATCCGCGAAACACGGCCCCAGGTCGTGGTGACCTTCGATCCCAACGGAGGCTATGGCCATCCAGACCATATCCTGATACATCACGCTACGCGGAGGGCCTTTGCCGCCGCCCGTGATGGCGGGGAACACGTTGAAGCTTCGGCGCAGGATACAGAGCCTTACCGGCCCCTCAAGCTATACTACGCTGTCTTCCCGGTGCCACCGTCCCGCGCAGCATGGTCAGGGCGTTTCGGCAGGCCATGATAGACGCGGGTATCCAGTCTGACTTCACGGACCTGGACCCCGAGTCCATCGGCGTGGCCGATGAGGACGTTACGACAGTGTTGGATGTGGGCAATTTCGTAGAGCGAAAGGAGGCGGCGGCGCGGTGCCACCGTACCCAGATCTTGTCCCCACCCAGGGCAATCAGCCATTTGCCTGGATACCGGAGGACATAAGGGTGCGCTTCCTCTCTACCGAATACCTCGTGAGGGCAGAACCGCCGCCGCAGGGAGGCTCAGAAGACGACCTGTTTTCGGATATCCCGATACGAGGTTGACCGAAGTGGCTCCCGGTGCCAGAGACACCTAGTGGCGTTGGGATCCCCCTAGGCCTTTCCCAACGTCGAGATCTTCGTGTTACAGGTCTGGCAGTAGCCCTCGGTCCTTACCCTTCCGTTCTTCATCCTCAACTGGACGGAGTTCTTCACCTGCCGCTTGGCTCTGCACTTGAAGCAGTACCCTTCCATCACACCTCTCTCATGCGTTTGTGTAGAAGATAGGCTTACCGTCGTTCCATGTCAAGTGGCAGCCTCCCGCCGTTTCCCGGTAGATGTGTGGGGCGTTCCTGCCTATTTTGCGGTCCCACGGTAATGAGCGATAGGCTCCCCCGGGCCGCGAACCGACCTTTGACAGCGTTCCACCCCGTTGCTATACTCGCCCGTACCCAGACCCGGCTCTTGAGGTAATCCATCATGTCCAGCCCGATAACTCCGGACCACATCTACCACGTCACCACCGTCTCGGCGCCTACGATCTCGCCGGACGGTACGAGCCTGGCATTCGTCAAATCGACGGTGGATGATACGACCATGGAGACTGTCTCCCAGGTCATGCGTATGGTCCTCCCTGGCGCCAGGCCCGCCACGTTCACCCAGGGCACCAAGGACGGCAGTCCCAGGTTCTCTCCGGACGGTGGGACCATTGCCTTCTTGCGCCCCGACCAGAAGGACCGGCGGCAGATATGGCTCATACCCGCCTCGGGGGGCGAGGGTCGACAGCTCACCGACCTGCCCGGCGGAGTAAGCGAGTTCACATGGTCCCCCGACTCCGATAGTCTGGCGCTCGTTTCCGATGTCGACCCGGACCGATTACCCGACGACCACGACGCCAAGGTTGATCCCCGTGTGCGAGTCGTGCGGCGGATTCAGTACCGCGGGGACACCATCGGCTGGAGGGGAGACGCCCACAGCCACGTGTTCACCGTTGGGGTTGGGGGTGGTGAGTCGGGCCAGCTAACCGACGGCGACTGGGATGACAGGACGCCCGTCTGGTCTCCCGACGGGGCCAAAGTGGCCTTTATTTCCGGCCGCCGGAACGACCGGGACTTGGTTCCCCACTCGGAGGCCTACGTGGTCCCTGCCGGTGGAGGGGAAGCCGTAGGGTGGTCTCAGGGCCTGTCCAGCGTGGCGGCGCTTACATGGTCCCCCGATGGCTCCCGGCTGGCGGTGGTTGGGTCGGACGACGATGAGATCGGCGCCGCCTGGCAAGGGTGGCTGTTCATCCTGGAGCCGGGCCGGCCTCCCCGGCGGCTTACGGACGACTCCATAAAGCCGGTGGCCGGTTTCGCCCCTATCCAGCCGCCGCCCCCGCTGCATTGGAGGGAGGATGGCACCATCCTGTTCATCGCCGATGCGAGAGGGGAGTCGTACTTGGTGGAGGTGCGGGTGGAGGGAGGCGAGATGCGCAGGGTTGTGGGTGGAGCCGTCCAGATCAGCGCGGTGACCTATGATGACGGGGGAAAGACGGCGGCTGTGGTTGAGACTGGTCCCGCCTCCCTCGGTGACCTGAATCTCGTAGATGTGGCCGGCGGTTCCCAGCGGCGGCTGACCCGCTACAACGAGACCTATTTCACCGAGCACCCGGCGGCACGCCTTGAGAAGTTCATCCTGAGTCGAGGGGGCGTGGATATTGAGAGCCGCCTTCTGTTCCCACCCGACTTCGATTCCGGCCAGAGGTACCCGCTGGTGGTGGACATTCACGGGGGTCCCCATGGTTCCTTCTACGACGCCTTCAATTCCGTACAACAGATACTGGCCACGGCAGGATATCTCGTTCTTTGCGTCAATCCCCGGGGGTCGTCCACCTACGGCGCACAGTTCGTGAAGGCGGTGCTGCGTGATTGGGGTGGGGAGGATTACCTGGACATCATTGCTGCGGTGGAGGAAGTGTGCTCCCGGCCCTATGTAGACCCCTCGCGCCTGGGTCTACATGGCTACAGCTACGGCGGGTACATGAGCAGCTGGATAGTGGGCCATGATACCAGGTTCAGCGCAGCCGTGGTGGGTGCCCCGTGCATAAACCTGCTCAGCATGTATGGTACATCCGACATCGGTGTGAGCTTTGGGGAGATGCAGTGGGGTGGAATGCCGATGGATGCCGAATCTGTGCTGGGGGAGCGCTCTCCCCTCACCCATGCCCCGAGGGTGGAGACACCGGTGCTCCTGCTCCACGGGGAGGCCGATGCGAGGTGTCCTATCGCACAGAGCGAGGAGTATTTCGTCACCCTGAAGCGCCTGGGCAAAAAGGTGGAGTTCGTCCGATTTCCTGGATGCTCTCACTCCTTCCTCCGCTCCGGCCATCCCAAGCTGAGAGAGGAGTACCTGCGACGTACCCTGGCCTGGTACGACCTCCACCTCGGCAATCTAGAGGGAGCCCGACTCCAGGCCCAGCCGGCGTCGGCACATGACTAGACGCCGGCGCGTGATATGGCAGTAGCTGTGGTCCCGCCGGCCTGGAGCCGCCGGGACCACCCGTGGCCGTCCCGAGCCGTTGAGGCCCCACATGCCGCTCCTCAGGTTGACACCCCTGGTAACCGATGGTAGAATCCCACTGAATCTGTGGTATGGTCCGTCTTTGGGGCTTGCCTGGCACAATGGGTCCCGTTTTAGGTGTGACTAACCACACTGAACTCCGACGTAATGCTACACCATCTGGGCCACCGACGGGTCCCTTCTTTTTCTTATCTGAGGGTCGTGTGGGACTGTTGGACTAACTTTCTCCAGGGTAGGCGGCTCGCCA
The DNA here is from genome assembly GCA_965247295.1 of Dehalococcoidia bacterium. Lineage (GTDB taxonomy): Bacteria > Chloroflexota > Dehalococcoidia > Lucifugimonadales > JAGWBF01 > CBDFGQ01. The sequence goes on along the minus strand of CBDFGQ010000005.1, from coordinate 287,386 downwards.
GGATATCGGGTATCCGGTAAGGAGGAGTGGCCATGGCAGCCGGGGATGTACAGCTTCGCCGAGGACTAAAGGACGTCTACATAGACACCAGTGAGGCCAGCTATGTAGATGGGCAGGCAGGGAAGCTACTCTATCGCGGCTACAACATCCACGACCTTGCAGAAAAGTCCACCTTCGAGGAGGTTGTCTACCTTCTCCTGTACGGAGACCTGCCCACCAGGAAGCAACTGGATGAGTTCGACGCCGTTCTTCGTGCCAACCGGGAACTCCCCGATGGGGTGATCCAGGTCCTGGACGTGGTAAAGGATAGCCACCCAATGGACGCCCTCCGCACCGGGGTCTCTGTTCTATCCGCCTTCGATTCCGAGGTGACGGACAACTCGGTGGAGGCCACCATCCGGAAGGGCGTTCGCCTTACGGCAATGGGTCCCACCATCGTCGCCGCACACCATAGGCTGAGACGGGGCCTGCAACCTGTGGCGCCAAACCCCAGTCTCAGCCACGCGGGAAACTTCCTGTACATGCTTACCGGGGAAGACCCCGACGAGGAGACCCAGGCGCTGATGGACGTGGACTTCATACTCCACGCCGAGCACAGCGCCAACGCCTCCGCCTTTGGCGCCAGGGTTGTGGCTTCGACCCTGTCGGATCTGCACTCCGCCGTCGTCGCCGGAATCGGCGTGCTGAAGGGGCCCTGGCATGGTGGGGCCGCCGAAGAGGTCATGAAGATGGCCATAGACATCGGCCAGCCCGAGAATGCCGACGAGTATGCCAGGAAGATTCTGGACGCCGGGGGCCGGATCATGGGCTTTGGCCACCGCGTCTACAAGGCCGAGGACCCACGGGCCCGCCACCTTCGTGATCGGTCACGACTGCTGAGTGACAAGATGGGGCAGCCCCACTGGTTCCAGATCCTGAGGTACCTGGAGGAAAAGATCATGGTGCCCTACAGGGCAAAGGGCATCTACGTCAACGTTGACTTCTTTGCCGGCTCCATCTACTACCTCCTGGGCATTCCCGATGACCTGTTCATTTGTATCTTCGCCCTGGGCCGAATACCCGGCTGGACACTCCAGTGTGTCGAGCAGTACAAGGACAACATCCTGATACGGCCGCTCCTCGATTACACGGGCCCGATGGACCTGGAGTACGTCCCCATCGAGCAGCGGGGATAGCGGACGGTAGGGAAGCAGCTCAAACCGATGTGAGTGACCGACAGGGGGCCTTGGGGCCCCCGAATTTATTACCTGGGTTATTCTCAGTGCACGTGGAACAGGAGATACGGAGGCGAATCGAAGAGCGGGGCAGGATTACCTTCGCCGAGTTCATGGAGCTGGCCCTTTACTGGCCCGTCGGGGGCTATTACAGCCGCCGAGACAACGTGGGAGCGGGGGGCGACTACTATACATCACCCAGCGCCCATCCGGCATTTGGGGCCCTTCTGTGCCTGCAAGTCTTCCAGATGTGGCGCCTGCTGGACTGCCCATCTCCATTCTGGCTGGTGGAGATGGGAGCGGGAGACGGTCTCCTTTGCCACGACCTTATCTCCTACAGCGTTCACCTGCCGCCAGAGTTCCGTGACTCCCTTCGCTACCTGTGCCTGGACCGCCATCCTTCCCCCGGTGTCGAGGGCCAATCGGCGGCTGGGTCTAGAAGCCTGGTAGCGCGCCTGGCCAGCCGGGGAGTCCCACTGCGCGGGATAACGGGCTGCTGTCTCTCCAACGAGCTGCTGGACTCCTTCCCGGTGCACCGGGTGGTGGTGCAGGATGCCACGTTGAAGGAGATTTACGTGGCCGTCCAGGATGGACAGCTGACTGAGGTGCTGGACAGCCCTTCCACCCCCGCCCTGCAAGCGCGCCTGGAGTCCCTCGAACTGTCTCTGCCCGATGGCTTCAGCGCCGAAATAAACCTGGCCCTCGTGCCATGGATGGAGGAGCTATCAGCGGCCCTCGATAGGGGATTCCTGCTGACCGTAGACTATGGTCATCCGGCTAGGGAGCTCTACTCCCGCCAGCGCAGGAGGGGCACCTTTACCTGCTTCTACAGGCACACCCAGACCGACGACCCGTACCGGCATATCGGCGAGCAGGACATGACGTCTCAGGTGGACTTCACTTCCCTGATAAATGCTGGAATTAGCAACGGGCTGGACCCCGTCGGCTTCAGCATCCAGCGGGAATTCCTGCGTAACCTGGGCCTGTTCCAGTTTCTAGACCGTCTGCGAAACCAAGGGCTGAAGCAGCGGGAGGTGGAGGCCAACCGTATGGCCATGCTGGACATCGTCAGGCCGGCGGGCATGGGCGATTTCAAGGTGCTGGTCCAGGGCAAGGGAGTCGGAGCAGGTTCTCTCTGGGGCTACGAGCCTTCCCCTGAACTCGAGGACGCCTTGCGGGGCCTGCCCGTGCCGCTCCTGACGCCTAACCACATCTCCCTGCTGGAGGGCCGCTACCCCCACCTGGCAGCGGAATGGGAGGACCAGCGTGTGGGCCAATAATGCTGAAGGTAAATGCCGACACCATATCTTGACCACTGTGCTTGTCGTCGTTAGCCGGCTACTGGTACACTTAAGCGGCGGTGGGGTTGGTTAATCCGAAGACCTCAGGGCCGCCAGCGGGGGCATAGAGTGGAGAACCTTTTGCAAATCGCCCGGGAGCCGAAGACTCTGGAGCTTGAGAAGGGCGACGACGGGCGCTTCCGCCTGGTCATCACCCTGAAAAAATTGGGGGTGGTCACGGCCATGGAGTACTTCCTTGACCAGGACGAGGCCAATGCCCTGAGTATCGCGTTGCACAAGTGACGTTAAGAACATTTCCCAAGGGCTCCTCGGTCTAAATGAGGCGGCTCTGGGTCCGGGGGTTGATCTGTGCTGTGGAGTTCCGTGTCCATCCCGCGCAGGCCCACGATCCTTGTCATCGACGCGTCGCGGAACGTGCGGGGCTGGGAATACGAGTTCTCCGACCTTCTGTTCGCCCGGCTGTCGCGCCGAGGGTTGAGCCTCACGGGCGACGCTCCGGTCCGGGTGGAGCAGCCATCCGACATGGCGCCCCACCTGGAGGCCCACGACGATTTTAACTGTGTCCTGCTCCTGGGCCACGGAGACGGTGATAGCCTGGTCTCAGGAGCTAGGCTGGGCGACTACTGGGACTGGCTTAACTCAGGTGTTGAGCTGCCTCCGGTGCTGTTTTGCGCATGCATGTGGGAAAGCTATGACCCGCAGGTGAGCAAGGGGATACTGGAGTCCCCCGAGAGCTTCGCTCCGCTGGCCATTTCTCCCCAGTCGCCCCTGACGCCCCGAGAATCGGGACTCTTCCTGCTGAAGTTCTTCACCGAGCTGAACCTGCATTCAACCGACAGCATTACGGGCAAGATGGTCTGGTTCTCCGGCTCCAAGGCGAAGGAGCTGCTGCGCAGGCGCAGGCTGCCAGGTAAAGTGGGCGTGCGGTGCTAGATCGTGTCGCTCGCCTGGGAAGATGCCTGTGGTCCTGGTGTACTGGCAGCTGTCAGAACGACAACGGGTCGGTGCCAGCGCGATAAGCAACCGCCGGTAAGGCTGGTCCTCACACGCGCCGGACCATGGGGGAGAGACAGGTGCTTACCCTGTAGGGGCTAGATGGGCGACCTCGACTCCCGTAAGTACCGCAACGACGTGGTCCGCCAGCTCCTCAGCCCTTCGCCTCACCCCTTCACGGTCCAGGCCGCCGACGGGATGGGAAGTGTAGATGACGGGGTAATCGGGGGCGCCCCACATCCGTGCCATGGCCTTGGCGGTAACCTCGAAGGGCTCGGTACATATGGTGGCCGATGGGATACCGGCCTTCTCCAGGTGAATGCCGTCGTGCACACTGCACGCGCTGCAGGACCCTCAATCGCCTATGGCTACAATGGCGTAGTCACACCCCTGGCCAATTTTGGCTATTACCTTGGGATCGGCGGGCTTGGATGCGGATGGCTTGCGATCGTACATAACATCGGCCACTCCGTACCTAACCTTCAGCAGGTCCGCCAACTCTTCCAGCAGTTCCTTGCCGTTGGGCTTGCTGTCGTCAATAAGGCCCAACCGCTTGCCACGCAGGTCGTTTAGCCTTGGCGCGCCGGAAAAGCTTGTGGCTATGGGCTGAGTAGTCGGGTCCACCAACAGTTGCTGTTTTCGTGTCTCTATCGCCACCGATGCCCTCCTTTGTCAGTTCATGGCGGGACCCGGGCCGGCCTCTAGGCCTGCTGGGAGGCCGTTGCCTGTCTCCATCTCAATCTACCTGTTCCAACTCGCTCGCCCCGAACCCCGTTCGGCGCGAGGGCCACAACCTGGCCGGATGTTATCGAAGATGAGCTAGTGACCCGGTACCCTGACGGCCATGGTCACGGCTGTGGAGGCCACCTTCGGTCCCCAGCTGGGGATAACGGCGCAGGTGGGTCCCTCAGGGCCTCCTCCGAACACTACCAGGATGTCGTCCGCGGAGGGAATCAGGGAAACGTATCGCGCCTCGTCCCCGAACTCCACGTCCCCCTCTATGGCCCCGGCACGCTTCAGGTCGGCCAGGGACCGCCGTATCCTGGGGAACAGATGCTGTCGGACGTCATCCTTGCTCCAGCCGGACCAAATTTCGCTTGTGCCGGCCACCACCACACAAATCTGCCCCTGGCGCACGACCGTGGAGGTGTCTCCCACGGACCCCGTGTTCGCCATGGATGTGCCCAGGGTGGAGGCCACATCCGCCACACCGGCCAGTATAGCCTCAGGCCTGGAGGGCATCCTCACCTGTCGGGGTCCCTCGCAGGCGAAGACGGTCACGGCGCTCTCATCCCTAGAGAAGCCCCGTTCCACGTGAAGGGGGTTCCAGTGGGTCTCCGCCTCATTCTCGCCAATACAGTAGCTGTACTTTCCCGGATGGCCCAGGATGCTGCGGTCAAAGAGGCCCGGTACCGAGGCGCAGGCGTTCATCAGAATTAGCCGAATTGCCCTGCCGATGGTGGAGTTCGCCCGGTTGCCTGGGCCGAACAGGTTGTTGCGACAGTTGATTCCTAGCTGCCGCACGATGGGGCCGTTGACGATGACCAGGATCCCGGCCCCGCCCAGGCTGGAAGATGGGCCGATCAGGTTAAACTCCGGGGCCAGCATGGCCTCTGTGGCCGCGAGGACCACGGGGAGGTACTGGGGTAGGCAGCCCGCCATTACGGCGTTGGCCGCCACCTTCTCCACCGTTACTTCGCGCCGGCGCTCCGGTATCGATCCCAGCACCTCGTCGCCCGGGCGCCCGCCATAGTCTAGGAATTCCCGCACTCGCTCGGTCGTCGGCGGAACCACCGGCAGTCCATCGGTCCACCCCAGTCCGTAGCATCTTTCGATGGCCTCGACGGCATCTTCCCACTCGGACAGGACTACGTCTCTCAAACCTGAGACCATGGCACCCCTTGACCTGGACGTCGTAAGATCTGGGCCTAACCTAGCATATGCTTCAGGCGCAGTCAAGGGAGCGGCAGGCAGGGCCGACGGCGTAGGAGGCCCAGGACGGTCGTGCTATAATACGACCGCTTCGAGGTATAGCGCGACCTCGGTCAGAGGCTGAGGTGCAGTCGGGGGCGGTGGCTATGAATAACCGGGACCTGGAGGCCACCTGGTCCTACCACGATGGCACAAAACACTCCCTGTGGAGCGTCCGAAACGACGCCCACTACATGGATTTCGAGAACCAGCCCATCCCGTTTAAGATATACTCGGACCTGGAACCCATCTCCTTGCCCAGGGACTTCCCTCCTTCTGCGTGCCGGGCTCTCACCGCCATCTGCCCTCCAGCCAACGTTACCGACCTGGAAGTCATGCCCGACCTGAGGGCCCTGGCGAGCATCTTCTACCACTCCGCGGGCATCACCAGACGGGGGCGTATCCCGGGTGGGGAGATGCTGTTTAGGGCAGCCGCATGCACCGGGGCACTGTATCACATCGAGCTGTACCTGGTCTGTGGAGCCTTACCGGACCTGGATGCCGGGGTCTACCACTTTGGGCCCCGGGACTTCGCCCTCCGCAAGCTGAGAGGGGGGGATCACAGGGGCACACTGGCAGAGGCCAGCGGTGGGGAGCCGGCTGTAGTGTCCGCGCCAGCCGTGGTGGTCTGCACGGGGACCTACTGGCGTAACGCTTGGAAGTACAGGGCCCGTACCTACCGACACTGTTTTTGGGACAACGGGACCATCCTGGCCAATCTGCTGGCCATCTCCGCAGCAAACAAGGTCCCGGCGCGGATAGTGGGCGGATTCGCCGACGAACCGGTCAACCGGCTGCTGGGGCTGGACACCCAGAGTGAGGTGGCCCTTAGCCTCGTGGCCTTGGGGCATTCCCCGGAGTCTACCGCAGGACCGGCTCCGGAGGCTCCCACGCTACAGCCCAAGACCGTGCCCCTGTCCAAGACCGAGGTGGACTACCCGGCCATCAGGGAGATGCACGGCGCATCCTCCCTCGCTTCGGGACAGGAGGCGGCGTCCTGGCGCGGGGGGACGCCCATGGCTTCCATGCCCCCTCCATCGGGCCAACTCTTCCCCCTTCGACCCTATGGCGAAGATGAGATCCCCGACGGGCACATCGAGCGCGTCATCGTACGCCGTGGCTCCAGCAGGCAGTTCGTTCACCGTCCCATCGCCTTCAGTCAACTCTCCACGATCCTTGATCGGGCCACTCGCGGTCTGCCGGCCGACTTCCTCGACCCTATGGGCGCGATGCTAAATCATCTCTATCTGATAGTCCACGCCGTAGACGGTATCCCAGCCGGTGCCTACGTATACCGCCGCGATACGAACGCCCTGGAGCTGCTGGAAGAGGGTGACTTCCGGCGGGTGGCGGGCTATCTAGGGCTCCAGCAGTCCCTTCCTGCCGACGCGGCCGTCGATGTGTTCTTCCTCGCGGACCTGGTTCCCATACTGGAGAGGTACGGCAACCGGGGCTACCGGGCGACCCAGCTGGAGGCAGCTATCATTGGTGGCAAGCTGTATCTGGGGGCCTACGCCCAGCGGCTTGGGGCCTCGGGCCTGACCTTCTTCGACGACGACGTGACCACCTTTTTCTCCCCCCATGCCGAGGGGAAGAGTGTGATGTTTCTGGTGGCCCTGGGAGTGCCCTTGAGGCGGCGGATCGTCAGGAGCTGAGGGCAGCCCGGTCAGCTTGACAACCCAATCTGGAAATGTTAGTTTCACAGCGTATCCACGTCCGTCGTTTCCCGTTTTTTGTCTACTAACGGGCCGGGCGGACTCATGGGGAACGGCCAGCAGGGGCTTGGGACTGGGTCCAAGGCCTAGCTTGGTGCGGGGGGCCATGGCAGTAGATCTGGAGCAGGCACGCTGGACTCGTTTGAGCAGCCTGTGTGATACAGTCCTGGCCGACAGGCCCCTCATCCTCGCCAGCAACCGCGGTCCTGTCGAGCATTACATGACCCCCGATGGCCGCGCCGAGGCGAGGAGAGGAAGCGGCGGGGTCGTCACCGCCCTAAGCTCCCTGGCCCGGATGGTGGAGTTTACCTGGGTCGCCAGCGCCATAGGGGAGGGGGACAGGAGGATCTCGGAGAATGGCGGCGCGGGCCGGCTCCGGTCTCCTCTTCCTGGCCACCGCATCTACCTTCGCTTCGTAGTAACGCCCCGTCGGGTTTATCACAAGTACTACAACGTGCTGTGCAATCCCCTGCTGTGGTTCCTCCAGCACTACATGTGGAACTCTCCCTACAATCCCAACCTGGACGCCAGCGTGCATGATGCCTGGCACGAGGGCTATACCGGGGTAAATAAGGCCTTCGCCAACGCCGTGATGGAGGAGGCTCGGGAAAGCTCCAGTCCCCCCGTGGTCATGATACACGATTATCACCTGTACCTCGTGCCTGCCTACATCAGGGAGTCCCTACCCGACGCCATCATCAATCATTTCACCCACATTCCCTGGCCGACGCCCCGATACTGGCAGCTGCTTCCTACATACATGATAAAGAGCATCTGCGAGGGACTTTGTGGCGCCGACATAGTGGGATTTCAGACGTCCAATGATGTCCGCAACTTTTTGGACACGTGTGAGGAGTTCCTGCCAGACTGCGAGATAGACCACCTCGACAGGGCGGTCATTAACGGTGGCCGGAGGACGCAGGTGCGGGCCTACCCAATCTCCATAAATGTGGACGAAATCCGCCGTATCGCCAACTCGCCGAGGGCCATGGACTACGAGAGGAAGCTACGGCCCATGTGCGCCAAGAACACCATAATCCGAGTTGACCGGGCGGAGCCCAGCAAAAACGTGATACGGGGCTTCAAGGCCTACGGGTCGCTACTTGCCAGGTATCCGGAGCTCCGGGGTGACGTTATCTTTCTGGCCTTCCTGGTGCCGTCTCGCACGCACATCAGGCAATATCAGAGGTACATGGACGAGATTCAGAACACGGTCCGGGAAATCAACGCCAACTTTGGCGATGACGAGTGGCAGCCGATATGCACCTTCATTGAGAACAACTATACCCAGGCTATCGCGGGTATGAAGCTGTACGACGTGATGTTGGTTAACTCCGTAATCGACGGCATGAACCTCGTAGCAAAGGAGGGGCCTGTGGTCAACACCAAGGGCGGGGTCCTGATCCTGTCCGAGACCACAGGGGCCCACAAACAGCTTCAGGCGGGGGCCCTTTCAGTCTCACCCTCGGATATTGAAGGCACCATGCAGGCAATGCATCAGGCCATCACCATGGATGCCGAGGAGCGGGAGCAGCGGGCCGCCACCCTCGCCCAGGCTATCGAGAAGGAAGACATAAACCACTGGATATGTTGCCAGTTGGAGGACATCGGGGCCTTACCCTAACCCGTTCGCTCCACGAGCCACGCCAGAAAGTCCTCCACCTGCGACACGCTGGATAGCGTGTAGTCCGCCTCCCCTTCCAGGGCCTCGGGTGCATCCGTACCGATCACGGCCGCGCATATGCACCGGAGGCGTCCCATTCGGGACAGCTGGGTCGCCGCGGCGAAGGCATCCAGGTCCGTCACGTCGTCCCCCAGGAGTATGGCCCTCGAGAGCTGGTACTCCTCAGCCAGGGACGTGACCGCCGACCCCTTGGACAGGTTGACCGGCGGCAATACGTTGATCACCCTCTTACCCATCAGCAGCCTGACACGGTCACCGGCCACATCGCCAATGGCTCTCAGCAGCTCCTGGTGGGCCGACTCAGGGTCCGGCGCAAGGCGATAGTGTATGGCGAAGGAGCCCGGTTTGTGCTCGAATATCAGGCCCGGAAGGCGTAGCTCTGCCCTGAGCCGCGACATCATTTGGTCCAGGAACGGCGCGTAACGTCGCGCCTCCTCCACCAGGGTCGCCTTTCCTCCCTCCAGGCGCTCGAGGCCGTGATTGCCCACGTAAGTAAGCTCTTCTAGGCCGACGATGTCCAGCGCCTGCTGCACGGGACGGCCCGTAACGATCGCCACCAGGGAGAGTCTGCCGTGAAGCGTCCCCAGTGCGGATCTGATCCTGGGGCCGACCGTGGCATCCTCCGGCTCAGAAACTATCTCGGATATGGTGCCGTCCAGGTCCAGCAGCAGCCCCGTAGGCCCCTGCTCCAGCAGAGTGGCTACCTCGTCCAGGTGGTCAAGTAAGGAGCCTCTTGCGATTTCGCCCCCCCTTGGGTAGGGTACCGGGCCATCCCAGATATTATATATCCAGTGGCAGCATCTTACCGTTGTCTGGTGGCTATCGAGACCATACATCCCCTCCGGGGAGGGTTAATTAACCGCATATGTGGGTACTCTTACAGGAGGAGTAACGTGGCTGTCATTCTGAGCCGCAGTCGATGAATCCGGGGTAGGGAATGAGACGCCCTTCTCCTCCAGACCCTACGCTGCACTCAGAGCTTGTGGATAAATTGGCCTTGCGGCTCGAAATAAGTCTCAATATAGCTGTGGAGCTTGTCTCAATAAGGCGCTGGAACTGAATAAACTGACAAACTCTCAGGACGACAGGGGAAAAACATACACGTCGGCACGGCTAAGGACCGCCAGCCTTAGTTTGGTGCCTTTTCCCGCAGCCTCCGGCGTATGATCCTCGTCGCCCGGGCATAGACTGCGCCGGCATTACTGTCGTTCCCATCGACGGCTGGGGAATCCGGTGGGTCGGGGAACATATGGGTCCGAGCGCGTTCCACCAGTGTTTTCATATCTTGGGACAGCTTCTCTAGCTCATCCAGGACCTCGCCGTACGCCTGCACTACCTCGAAGCGCTGGAGAATGTGTTCCTGGAACAGCTTGTTCAGCGCGGTCAGTTCCCTCACGTTCTTCTCCGCTTGCTGGTGTTGCTCCTCGAGCTCCTGGTGCAGGCGGCGCTCCTGTTCTTCCGCCCTCCGGCGTTCCCGCCGCTCCTCAGCCTGGCGTAGCTCCCTCTCCACCGCAGGGCCTAGGCGAGACAGGTTGCCTTTAAAGACGTAGTCGTGGGCGCCCGCCTTCATGGCCGATACCGCCGTGGCCTCGCCGATTGCGCCCGATACGATGATGAAGGGAAGGTCCAGGTGGCTTTCCTGAAGCATCGTCAACGCCGTGGGAGCGCTGAAACGGGGCATAGAGTAATCGGCGATGACGAGGTCCCAGGTATGGTTCTCCAGGGCCGCCTTCATAGCCGGGGCAGTGTCCACCCGCTTGTATGTGGGTGTGTAGCCGCTGCTCTGCAGCTCGCGGAGCATCAGGAGGGCGTCGTCCTGGGAGTCCTCGACTACCAAGACGCGAAGGGGTGCGGTCATCTGAGCCTCGGGCCCTTTTTATTCTTGGCGGTGCCGCGAAGGTTCGTGCGTCGGGTCACCTGGATGGAGGGGGCAGGTTCAGGGCCAGCCAGTACTGCACTAGGTGCTGTACCAACTGGGCAAACTGCCCGAAGTTGATGGGCTTGCAAATGTAGCTGTTGGCACCCCGGCTGTAGGCCTCCAGCAGGTCTCGGTCCTCCTGTGACGACGTAAAGATGACCACGGGCAAGAGCTTGGTGCTGTCCTGAGCACGGATTCGCCGCAGCACTTCCAGGCCGTCCAGTTTGGGTAGCCTGAGGTCCAGGAGGATGACCCTGGGCGTAACAGTCAGATCTCGTCCGTCTTGCCGGTCGCTGGAAAGCAGATAACGCAGTGCCTCAACTCCGTCGCGGGCCACCACCACATCCTTGACCAAGCCGTTTTTCCTCAAGGCGCGCAGTGTCAGCGCCTCATGGTCGGGATTGTCTTCTACCAGTAGGATGGTCTCATTCGCCACGGCGGCAGTGCTCCTTTCAGCTCAGCGTGAAGTAGAAGGTTGCGCCCCTTCCAACTGATCCTTCGGCCCGAATATGGCCGCCATGGCGGTGAACTATACGCTGTACCGTGGCCAAACCGATACCGATGCCTCGAACTCGTCTGGTGAGTGGAGGCGCTGGAATGGGCTAAAGAGCCTGTCTGAGTAGGCCATGTCGAAACCGGCCCCGTTGTCTCGGACGAAGAAGGCCGATTTGCCATCGAGCCTCGTAACGCCGAACTCGATGACGGGGCGGGAGCAATCCCTGGTGAATTTCCACGCGTTGCCCATGAGGTTTGCCGTCAACACCCGCAGCAGCCGGGGATCCCCCTCGGCGAGCAGGCCCTCTGCGATAATAAAGTCCACGTGGCGGTCAGATTGCGTCTTCTGGAGTTCCGCGGCGACAGTGTAGGCCAGGACGTTCAACTCAACGATCTGCCGGCTCAATTCGGTGCGGGTCATTCGCGCCAGTTTCAGCAAGGCATCTATGAGCTGGGCCATTCGCTGGCTGGCACCACGGACTCGCTGAAGGTAGTCTTTGCCATTGGAGTCCAGGGCGTCGGAGTAGTCTTCCAGCAGCGCCTGGCTGAATCCATCTATGGCCATGAGTGGCGACCGCAGGTCGTGGGAGACGGAGTAGCTGAAGGTCTCTAGCTCTGCATTGGCGGCCTCCAGCTGCACCGCCTGCCGGGCCAGTGTCTCTTCAGCCCGTTTGCGCTCCTCTACCTCTCTCCTCAGTCCTTCGTTGCTACTGAACAGAGCCCGTGTGCGATCCGCGACCTGCTGCTCCAGCCCTTGATACAGCGCCCCCAACTCCAGCCTCATATGCTCCAGGGCATTTCCAACGGACGCTATCTCTTTCAGTCCACTAACCTTTATGGGGGCCCTCAGGTTGCCCCGCCCGATTTCCCCGGCCGCGTCGCTAAGCGTCCGGAGGGGCCTGTTGGTGTATCGAGCGATCAGGTAAGATATGGCCACCCCCACTCCGATTAGGATCAGGCCCTGCCACACGTGTTGAAGGACTAGCTGCCTGATCTCCGCTCGCAGGGTGTCGGCGTTGAAGCCAAACTGGACCGCGCCCAGCACTTCCGGGCCGATCTCTATGGGGCTTGTCACCTCCAGCCTGTCGCCCTTGAAGGTGAGCGTCGTATTCATTTCTTGAATAACCCGCGATGTAAACTCATGGTCCGTGAAGCCGACGGGGTACTCATCTCTTTGGGTGCCCACCAGCGGCCTGCCGTCGGGCATGAATATCTGGACGTACGAAACATCGGGATGACTTTTCACGACCTCAGCGATATCCCTCAGGGCATCGATTTGCGAGAAATAGATGTAGTTGGCAAGTACGTCGTTGAGGCTGCCGGCGAGAAACGTTCCACGGTTCGTGACCTCCGCCCTGAAAATGGCACGCTCGCGACGGATATCCAGCCAGGTTATCAAAGCCACCATCCCGGTGATGGCCAGTACGAGGCTTAGAGTTAGAACCGTGGCGAAACTCCATCCGAATCTAAGCTTGGCCAGAGATCCTTGCATGAGGACGTCACCCGCCCAACGCTAGCTTCATCAGCTCCCTGAGTTCCGTTAGCCCTGCCTCGGAGTCAGGAGGCAGCGCGTCGAATTTTTTAGTGTCATTCAAGCTTTTCAGCAGCTCTTGTCCCTCTGGTGTTTGGTCCAGCCCGGTTAATACCTCCCCCACCCTTTCCTTAACCTCGAGATCGAGGTCACCGCGTACGGACACCAGCTGCCTGGGAACGGCTAGGGTGCGCCCAATGGTAATGAGGTGTTCTTTGAGCTCCGCCGGCAATTCTTCGTAGTCCTGGTTGGAAATGGCCCCCGCAGCCACATGACCATTCAGCACCAGTTCGATGGTGTTTTCTTCGTCCCACGAGAAGAAGTACCCTATCTCGTGCGGGGCCACGTCTGCATCGAGGCTTTCCACCTTCCGCAGCTTGAACCCCCGCTGTATCAGCGTACCCGCAGGAAGGACGAACCCGGAGGTGGAGTGGGGCTCCTCCATGGCTAGAATCGTGCCGGTAAGGTCCTCCAGACTGGTGATGGCGCTATCGCGGCGGACGGCGTAGGTGCTCCAGTATGTGGGGTCTCCCTGTTTCCAGCGCCGCAGGATGACCTCTGACCCGGCTAGCTCTTCAGCAACGAGCGTGGGGAAGGCGCTATCGAAGTAGATATCAACCGTGCCGTCTTTGAGGAAACTCGCCATTTCTTCGATGTCGCGGGCGATGACCACCCGTCCGCGCTCGATCCCCTGTCCCGTTAGATGTTCTGCCAGGTAGTCCGCCAGGGGCTGGAAACGTTTGATCTTCTTGGCCGGCTCATCGGGATCGATGTCCCCGAGGGTGGCCAACCGGTCCGGGGACAGGGCTCCCACAGGGGTTGGAGAGGTGGCCATCGGGCTTTCGCTCGCCTGGCAATGGACCAGTATGAAGGCCAGCGCCAGGGTCACGCTCATAAGTAGGACAACCTGGGTCAGTCTTTTGCCGCACGTCACCTCAGCCCTGCCCGACCTTCTCCAAGCGGGCGTTACCCTCCGCCCGGCGGTTCCGGTTTGGCTGGAGGGGCCGTGTGGCGTGATTCCGGTTCTCTCAGACGACATATATTCCCATAGTATGAGCGGTGCAGCCGCGACGTGTGAGAAATCTGTGTCAGTCTTGAGGTGCCTGCTCCTCAGCCTCTTAGCTCACGGGAAAGTGGGACTGCCTTGTGGGAGATAGCTGGTATGGTAGAATACAAACTAGGGGAGTTTCTCGTCGGCCTGGCAGAGTGAGCGGATGGAAGAGCTGTACGACTTGGGACAGAGAAGTCCTGAGAGCACCGACATTAATCTGTGGATATTCCCCCACCTTAAGGAATTCCTTACCATTGACCTCAGGTGGGACACGCCTACGGCAACGGTGCTGAACACGGCGGACGTTTTTAGCGAGGCCTTCTTCACCCAGATAGAGCGGGACTTTGGTCAAATGCTAAGGGAAATCGCCGACTACCCCTTCGCCCATCTCTTAGATCTGCCACTGAGGGTGGAGGAGCTGGTACGGGAAACGGGCATGCAATCTATCCTTGAAAGGCTGGGTCGGCGGGGGAAAGGGGATGAGTATCCCACGGTAGCGGTTTTTATCGTCAGCGGCGCGGCGCTGACAATGGACGCCCAGCAGATAGACTCGGCCTTCCGTTCCATACTTGGAGATGGGGCCGATCCTGCCCTCGTCCTGGAGTGCTCGAAGCTGCTGGAGAGGCTCATAGCTGAAGAGCACAAAGTCGTGAAACGAATCGGCAGGCAGGAGCTGCGCGAGGCCCTGGAAGAGCAGTCGCCCAACTTCTTTACCCTGTGGGAGCGTAGGAACTGAGCGGCCTGATCTTAGCCCCGCGCCCTGTCGACCTTCGCGAACTCGCCGGATCATGAGTGGCAGGCACCTCCACACAGATAGGATTTGGCCTGTGTCAGGGTGCCACTTCTGTTGACGGCGCTACCCTCGCATGCTATACTGGTGTGTAGACCGGTTGGAAACTTGAATAATGGGTCGGGGGGCATCCCCGGACCTTTTTGTTTTTGACCGAGGTAGGTGTATGGCCGTTGGGTATGCCGGAGTTCATCCCCAGTACCTGTGAGCGGACCGTTCTTCGTGAAGAACGTGTCTCATGGGCCCGTCCAGGTGGTGGTAACGGGGGATCTCAGGGACAACATAGTTCCCCTATGGGGGCCGACGCTGGCGGACCTGAAGCCCGCCCCCGACAACGCCTTCCGACTGGAAGCGCGGGGTATCTCGGGCGATACGATGACCGGGTACCTGGGGCTCAGGTTCCTGAACATCAGCGGTGGCACCAAGCAGACCACCATCATCTTCAGGGCCAGGGAGATCGGTGTCCCGACCGGGGCCAGCCGCATCGCCTTCACCTCCAATAAAGGTGGATACCGCGCGATATCCGTGATGGACTCCGACGGCTCGAACCAGACTGGCCTCTCTGACACCATCTCCGTCATCGGCACCGGAGATGGCGTTACCGGCGACGTCATTGTCCCAGCCTTCGGTGACTCGCCCGCGTGGTCCCCGGACGGCAGCAAGATCGCCTTCGCCTCCAATAGACATGGAAACAGCGGGATATTCGTCATGAACTCCGACGGCTCCAACCAGACCCGCGTCACCAAGACGCCCGACTCCGAATCGTACCCCGACTGGTCTCCCGGCGCGGTCTCGGCTATCATAGTACCCGCGGCGGCCATGACGCTGGACCAAGGGTCGGATGAGTTCGGTGCGGGGGGTGTAGGCACCGGGGCATATCCCACCGAACCATTCGACCCACGACCGGAACGCCGCTGACCAGCACCAATTGCTGCTCAAATGAGGTCGGAGGCCACGACAGCTACGCCCCGTCCAGGTACTCGTCGGTGCGCAGGATGCTGAAGGGGCTGCCCTGGGCGTGCGGAATGGTGTCGGAGCCCATGAGGAGGCTCTCCACCACGGCCCTGGCGGTGTCCAGGGAGACGAAGCAGGGGATGCGCCTCTCCACCGCGGCCCTCCTTATATAAAACCCGTCCCTGAGAACTGAAGCTGACTCCGTCACGGTGTTGACCACCCCGTTCACCAGTCCCTCGTTGATCACGTCCACCACGTTGGGGTGGCCCTCCCTCAGCTTTTTGGTGATCATGGTCACGGGCAAGCCCATAGCCTGGATCATGGCTGCAGTGCCCTCGGTGGCGTAAAGCCTTATCCCCACCTGTAGCAGCCCCCTGATGATCGTGGCCGACTCGGCCTTGTCCTTGTCGGCGATGCTCAGCAGCACGGAGCCCCCGGGCTTCAGGGTCAGGTCGGCGGCCGCCAGGGCCTTGGCCAGGGCCGACTGGAAATCGTGGTCAACGCCCATCACCTCTCCCGTGGACTTCATCTCGGGCCCCATATACCAGTCGACGCCGGTGAGCTTGGACATGGAGAACACAGGGGCCTTTATGCCCACGATGTTCTGCCGCTTCCACAAACCGCCCCCGTATCCCAGCTCCCTCAGGCTCCGGCCCAGCATGACCCTGGTGGCCAGGTTGACCACCGGCACCCCCGTTACCTTGGAGATGAAGGGTACGGTGCGGCTGGCCCGGGGGTTGACCTCCAGGATGTAGACGGAGGTGTCGGGAGGGTTGTCCCTGGGCGTGCCTGGACTCCTGTAGGGAGGGCCGCCCAGGATGACGAACTGCACGTTCATCAGCCCACGCACCTCCAGGGCCAAGCCTATACGGGTGGTGTAGTCGACGATGGTGTCCACCTCTTCCTCGGTCAGGTTCAGGCCGGGGTAGATTGCCATGGAATCACCGCTGTGCACGCCCGCCCGTTCTATGTGCTCCATTATGCCGGGTACCAGCACCTCCCGCCCGTCGCAGATGGCGTCCACCTCGCACTCCTTCCCCTCCAGGTACTTGTCGATGAGGACGGGCCTGCCCTGGCCCAGCTCGGCGGCCATGGTCAGGTAGCGTATCAGCTCGGTGGCGTTCTGTACTATCTCCATGGCCCTGCCCCCCAGGACGTAGCTGGGGCGGACCACCACCGGATAGCCTATATCCTGGGCGACCCGTAGCGCCACCTCCACAGAGGTCACGGCCGCGCCCGGCGGCTGAGGAATCCCCAGGCGGTCCAGGAACTCCTCGAACTTGTGTCTGTCCGAGGCGACGTCTATAGCCTCGGCGCCCGAGCCCAGCAGGGGAAGGCCCGCCTGGGCCAGGCTCTGGGAAAGGTCTATGGCCGTCTGGCCGCCGAACTGGACCACCGTGGGCGGAGGGGAATCTTCCTCCGTCTCGTTATCTATGATGTCCCGCAGGCTCTCCTCGTCCAGAGGCTCGAAGTACAGGCGGTGGCTGGTGTCGAAGTCGGTTGAGACGGTTTCTGGATTGGAGTTGACCATGATGCTCTTTACCCCTTCACTCTGAAGGGCCCAGGCGGCGTGCACGCTGCAGTAGTCGAACTCGATGCCCTGGCCTATCCTTATGGGACCGCTGCCCACGACCACGGCCTTGGCCCCCTCCAGGGGTGGGGCCTCGTTCTCCTCTTCGTAGGTGCTGTAATAGTATGGCGTGGCGGCCTCGAACTCGGCGGCGCATGTGTCCACCATCTTGTAGACGGGACAGATGCCCCAGAATCTCCGCAGGTTTCTCACCTGCTCGGGCAGCATGTCGGCCAGCACGCCTATCTGCTCATCTGAAAAACCCAGCCGCTTTACCTGCCTCAGCAGGTCTGGGGTAACCGACTCTCCCAGAAGCCGCTTCTCCATGGCCATCAGCCGGTCCAGGGCGTGGATGAACCAGGGGTCTATCATGGTACGGGTGGCCACATGATCGGCGGCGACCCCCCGGCGAAGGGCGTGCATTATTTTCCACAGTCTCGTGTCGCCGGGCTGAAAGGCGGAATTACCTTCCAGCAGGCCGTCATCCCGGCGCCAGGCCGGGTCTTCCCAGAGAAGGGAACGGCCCCCCATCTCCAGGGAGCGAACCGCCTTCTGCAGGGCGGCCTCAAAGCAGCGGTCGATTGCCATCACCTCTCCCGTGGCTTTCATCTGGGTGGTAACGGTCCGGTCTCCGGCCGGGAATTTGTCGAAGGGCCAGCGGGGGATCTTGACCACGCAATAGTCCAGGGCCGGCTCGAAGGCAGCAAGGGTCCTGCCAGTCACGGCATTGGGGATCTCGTCCAGGCGCTTCCCCACTGCGATCTTGGCCGCCACCCGGGCGATGGGATAGCCGGTGGCCTTACTGGCCAGGGCGGAGCTGCGGCTCACCCTGGGGTTTACCTCGATGACGTAATAGGGGTCGTCGGGCTCCCAGTTGGAGCCAAGGGCCCTGCCCACCAGCGGGTGGGGAGGCAAGGCAAACTGGATGTTGCATCCGCCCTCAACGCCCAGGGACCGTATGATCTTGAGGCTGGCGGACCGGAGCATCTGGTACTCTTTGTCGGTGAGCGTCTGGCTGGGCGCCACTACTATGCTGTCCCCCGTGTGTACGCCCATGGGGTCCATGTTCTCCATGTTGCAAACGGTGATGCAGTTGTCGGCGCCATCCCGCATCACCTCATATTCGAGTTCCTTCCACCCTACGAGAGAACGCTCCAGCAGTACCTGGTGAATCGGGCTTGCGGCCAGGCCCGCGCTCGTTATGGACTCGAATTCCTCCGCACTGTGGGCTAGGCCACCCCCTGTGCCACCGAGGGTGTAGGCCGGGCGGACCACCAAGGGCAGACCCATCTCTTTGGCCACGTCCCGAGCCTCCTCCATCGAGGACACGGTGACGCCGGGAGGCGCAGGCTCGCCTATGCCGGCCAGTAGCGTGCGAAAAAGCTCCCGGTCCTCGGCGTTACGGATGGTCTCAAGGGAGGTGCCCAGGAGCCTGACGTCGTACTTATCGAGTATTCCCGCCTGGGCCATCTCCACGGCCAGGTTCAGGCCGGTCTGGCCCCCCAGTGTGGGGAGAATGCCGTCGGGGCGCTCCCGCGCGATTACGGCATCCAGGACTTCCACCGAGAGGGGTTCGATGTAGACCATGTCCGCTATGCCCGGGTCTGTCATGATTGTGGCAGGGTTGGAGTTTACCAGGACCGTGGTAACCCCTTCCTCACGCAGGGCCTTGCAGGCCTGTGTGCCGGCATAGTCGAACTCTGCGGCCTGTCCTATGACGATGGGGCCCGAGCCGATGACCAGGACCTTGCCTGGTTTGGATGCCATTTCCTCGCTCCCTAAATCCCTGCGGGGTATCATACCCCGCTGCATTACATCCTACAAGGGGGAAGAAACGGCAGGGATGGGGGCGCTAGATGTGGGCGTCGGGTGGAGCTATATTTGCGGGGAACGGCGCAGCGTGCGATTCGGGTGGTAAGGCGCTGCGTATTGGTGCGGCTTGTAGTGAACAATCGGGGATTGCCAGACGGCCACTAACGGATAGGCAGCTTTCCTGGGAGGTCGACCAGCCCTCGACTCTGCAAGGCGTTAAGAAGCTGGCAGACGAAACTAAAAAAGAAGGAACCGTCCTCATCAAAGGCGGTGGCCTCCTCGTCGCCCCACTGCACTCTGGGGGGTATCTTGAAGCTGATGCCTCCGCGCTCGAGCTTGTTCACTTCCATGAGTCCTACGGTTGGGTTGAGCTCGGTTTCGCTGGCAAGGTGACAGGTCTTGACAAGAAGGGTCCACTGAGACCCCAGCACGCCCTTGGAAGAGCTGATGCGATAGCCGTGACCGTCGTAGGAGAAATTGGGCACCTCATCGTCCAGAAACGAGATGACCTTTCTTATATCGGTCTGCAACTCTATCTCCATCCCCTGCTCCAGAAGAAGACGACCAAGGGACATGACATGACCTCCTGACCGGGGGCTTACAAGTACGTGTGGCTGTCCTCGAGTCGCCGGAAACTGCCTCTGGTGCGATAGGGGCCCCCGCATGGGTGGTGGGGAATCTGCAAGCCCATTCTCGGGCTAGGCGTATGGTGTATTCAAGGGCGTCACGCAACGCCTTTCCTCCATTTTTCGGCGAGGGTATCTAAAAAGGGGACCATGTCGAGTTCGGACCAGAGTTGGGGGAGTGGACAGATTCCTGGAGGGAAAGCGGGGATGTAGGGTATATGGCTGGCCGCCGCCGGTATCGTGTTGGCGGCCCTGGGCCTCAACGGTTGCTGAGTATGGCAACCGCTCCGCTGGCCGTCGGGATGCCACGCCACGACTGGGCCACTCCCGTCGTCGCCTTTTTGACCTGGCGCTCGCCCGCGGTGCCCCGCAGTTGCAGTACCAGTTCCAGGACGCTGCGCAGCCCCGAGAGGTCGTAGGTGTAGCCGCACCCCAGGTTCCCTCCGGAAACGTTCACAGGCAGATGTCCCTGGGCGTAAAAGGCGCCCGCTTCCAGGAGCGTTCCCGCCTCGCCAGGCGGGGCGAGGCCCAGTGCCTCCAGGTGTTGAAGCTCCTTGTAGGCGAAGGTGTCGTCCACCTCGGCCAGGTCAATCTCCTCCGACGGGACGCTTATGCCCGCCATCTCGTATGCCATGGCCCCGGCCTGCTCCGCGTACACGGCCCGGTGCCACTCCCGCTCCTCCAGGTTCGGGGTGTGCTGTGCCCAGCCGATGCCCCTTATGAATACCGGGTCGCCCTGGAGCCGCGATGCCGCCTCTTCCGTGGCCAGAACCAGCACGATGGAGCCATCGGCCCGTTGGGCCACCTCCCCCTCCTTTAGTGGCTCCGCAAGCAGACGCGATTCCATCACGTCTTCCACGGAAAGGCTGGCAGGGTAGGCGGCCAGCGGGTTACGTAGTGCGTTGGACCGATTTTTTGTCACCACCAGGGCCGGCTGCCGCAGCGTAGTGCCCGTAGCTTCCAGGAATGCCCTCATCTCCAGCCCGGCCACGAAGCTGGGGTGAAAGCGCAGGGGGCGTGCGTATACGGGGTCCAGCGCAAAGGCCTCGATATGGGCGGGGTAGAGGATATTGGAGGCCTTGGAGCGACCTTCCACGACTGCGATATTGAACTCTCCCGTCTCCAGCTGAAGGACGGCGGCAGCCAGGGCGGTGATGCCATCGCCGGCAACGGTGTGGGTGGGCTTTAGCACCGCTCCCAACTGGTCGGGCACGTATTCGTCGGAGATGGCCGTACCTTCCAGATAGTCCTCGCTGAAGGACACGAAGGTGTCGACATCGCCGGGCTCGATGCCGGCGTCGGTGTATGCCTTGGTCGCCGCCTCGAAGATCATCTCCCGAAAGGAGACCTCCGGCGAAACTGGGCGCAGTGGGATATACCCCACGCCCACGATGGCTACTCTCTGCCGCATCGACACCTCCCGGGGGGCGCCCTGTGTCCCCGTCGGCCTCTCTTATAAGCGGTCCCGGGTGCCTAGCCCGGCGTGCAAATTTTCCATGTCACCCTGAGCCGTAGGCGAAGGGTCTGGTGGGGCTGATGGGTGATCCGCCCCTCTGTCGGCTAGATCTGCCCGCCACCAATATACCCCATCATGCCAGATTCTTCAGTTGCTCTGCTCCTTCAGAATGACACTCTAATACGCTGCCACGCCAAAACTTCGCACATAGAGTTACCTAGGCTCCGGTCCTTCGCCATGCTCAGGACGGGCCGAATTTGGTCGACCGCTCCTGGTGAGCCCCTCGGCTGGTTCAGTACGGGCCTGTTGGACCATGGGCCGCCAGCCGATGGATTAAGGCCGGCCTCCCACTCTTCCTCCGTCAGACCGTCCCACTCCTCCGGGCCGTGGGCACGCCTCCTGAGCTTCCTCAGGACGAGGTTGCCTAGGGTCAACGCCATGACCACGAGGACCAGCAGGGCGATGAGGACGCTATCCCAGTAGCCGAATGGAACGGCGCGGCCACCGGAGTCGTCGGGCACTTCCTGGGTGGGAGGGGAGGACCACCTCCGGTCAAGTCCATCCAGGTCGAAGCCGTACACCTCACTGAGGGCCTCATCGTCGTCCTTTCCGCCATCTAGCTGCTGGAGGAAGGCACGAAAACGTTCGTCGCCGTGGGTCTCCAGCAGATAACCCACTACGCTTTCGGCCTTGCGGTAAAAATACCTGATGTCCGAGATCCTACCGGGGACGGAGTCCATATGCCTTAGAGGCATACGGTCCGGAGCATCTCCGCCGGAGAAGACTCGTGTAGAGCCGTAACGGCCGGACTCAACGTGGCTGGCGAAGCCCTCGTTTACCCACGCGGGAACCCTGGCCCCGGGTGACGACACGGCCTCGTTGAGCAGCAGGTGAGCCGTCTCGTGGACAATTAGGCGTGAGCTGAGACCGATACCCACGAACAGGCCCCTCTCTGGATAGGCGAACCCCTGAAACACCTGCTGTTCCGTGGTGGCCCGGCTCTGGTTGGGGAAGGCCGCCTTCGCCTCTGACCTGGAGTTATAGATAATACCCCGTACGGGCTCCTCCAGGCTTACTCGGAGAATTTGGCCGATGTCCTCTAGGGACCTCTCTACCTCGCGGGCCACCTCGTTCACCCGCGCCTCGGACTGGCCGTGCCAGTATATCGTCAGGGGCCCAGCCTCTACCGTCTGCCACTGGAACCGGTCATCGATATAAGTGAAGGTCCGAGGGATGGTCTCGAGGACGCTGCCTCGGGAATCGCGAATGGAATAATAGTATTCGACCTCCGTGCCTGGGGGTATGTAACTGGCGCCGGAGACGTTGAGGTTGAAGCTGGTCTCCACGTGACGCGCTGGGGACATTTCCGGATAGGAGTATGTCCAGGTTCCCGACTGAGGCACCCGGTAATACAGCCTGACCTCAACTATGTCCGCCGCACCCTCTACCTCTAGATCGAAGACCACACCGTCTGGAAATCGCACGTGGCTGTTATTGGCCAGCACCTGAATGTCTTCCCCGGCGGCAAAGATGGAGGGGGTGGGGAGCCAGGTCCAAATCAGGAGCAGGGCCAGCACAAGCGACGCCGTGGCTGGCCATGGTGTGGGGAGGATTAACGATGATCTTATCATTGGTCTCCGTGGCGCTACTATCAATTATACTCCAAGGGGCGTCCAACACGCGAAAGGACCCCGCGAGGTGTGCAGAGTTGCAAAAGAGCGGGGTGGCGGGTTAAGTTATAGTTAGGAGACCAGGTTGGAGGATCGAGCTTGCTCCAGATTGAAGAGAGGTTCCGCGATGAGATGATAGCCCATTCCCTGCAGGACACATCCATCGAGTGCTGCGGAGTCCTGGCGGGCACTGCGGAAAGGTTCCACAAGCTGTACCGGATGACCAACGTAGAAAATAGCGCCTATCGGTTTAGCTGGGACTCTAAAGAGCTTATATCGTTGTGGAACGAGATGGAGGACAACGGCTGGGAACACCGGGCCGTCTACCACTCGCATACCCATTCCGAGGCCTACCCATCGGCCACCGACGTGCGCCTGGCTGCCTGGCCCGAAGCCTACTACATCATCATATCGTTAATGGACAAAGAGGCGCCCACGTTGCGGGCCTTTCGGATCGTGGACGGGACCATCTCCGAAGAAGAGTTGCACGTGGGCTAAATGAAGCGATTTCTTGGTCCCCTTTCGCTCCTCTTTGTCCTTGGCCTGTCGGCCTGTTCAGGCTCCCCGGCAACCCAGGACCCCAGCCTCGAGACGCAGAATCCCCGTGGGTCCGATATCTCGGAACGGGTACCTGTACATGCCGAAGGGTTTCCGGCTGACCAGATAATCCCGTCGCCATCCGTTGCCGTCCTCCCGACGGCGGTGCCTCTAGCCGTTACCACCCCTCCCGTCACCGGCGTCGAGCTGCAGCTAAGCGATGACCGCGACTGGATCAGGGACAGGGTGGAGGCGATCGTGTCCCTGTACAACATTAGCCAGGGTGGCAGGGACTGGCTGGAGAGCTATGACATTAGACAGATGGTGGGCCGGCCAGGGTGGTTCGGCAGCCTGGGGAATCAACACTGGGCCGGGGTGGGCCAGGCGGTCCCCCATTCCATCCTCCACGAGATAAGCCACTCTTACTACGGGACCTTTCCGGTATCGGGCCGCCCGGAGCTAACCTGGCGCCCTCGGTCAGGCGAGCGGGCCGGTTCGGCCATGGAGCAGTACGACCAAGACCTGATTGCCTTCATGTACCAGCCGCCGGACAGATACGAACCCCTCCGGGACCGCTTCAGGAACCTGCCCAACCTCTCCAGGGAGGTGGACCCGGACCTGTTCCACTTCGGTGAGGCGGACCTACTTTACACCACGGGAGCCAGCCTCGCCCTGATACCTCCAATCTTGCGGAAGTACTTCGACAGATTCTTGGGTGGTGGCGGGTTCAAGACCTGGGAAGAGGCTATCTCCTGGTACCTGGGACTCTCCGCTGAAGACAAAGGGTCGGCGGAGGTATATGTAGGCATAGCCCATCTTCCCCTGAGGCAATACAGAAGCCTCAAACCCTCAACGGTCACCCGGATACCGGATGGCGTCAAATCCCTTCTTGAGAGGGAAGAACGACAGAGGCTGGTAGACTTCGCCCAGCAGTTCGACCTCATAGTCGCCAGCGAATTCAGCCTCGTGGACGCCGCCAACGTGGACAGGAGCTTTCAGTTCTGGCGAGATTACCTCCGCGAAATGCTCAAGCTCCACAAGAAGCATCCCCGGGTCCTGGGCGATACCGGTGAGCGCGGGCCCCTGCTGGAGGATGCACTGGACGCCGTCCTGGAAGGAGAAAAGTTGCCCCTGGACCTGCAGACCGCGTTCTTCAGGGATAGGTTGGGTGACACCTTCTTCGTGAACTTTGCCGTTCTCCTCCCCAGCCAGGTACTGATGGAGCTCTACGGAAGGTCCTCCGACGGGCCCGCCCTCCGCTCCGTTGGGGACGTTGTTGGGCAGTTCAGCCGGAAGCTGGCCCGGTACGCGAGGGAAGTGGACGCCCTTCTATCCACCGGCCGGACGGACCTACAGAAGGGTGCGGGCGAGCTGGAGGGCTTTTTGAACGGCCTCAGCGACGACCAGCAGGAAAAGGACCTACCCGTGATCTTGGACATGATGCGGGATGTTGACAGAGTGCTGGCGCGAGTTCTGATAAACCGTATGAGCGATGAGACCATCCTCAGGGCACTGAAAAACAAGCCTTCGGCGGTCCTCAGCAATGCCCTTCACCCCGAGCGGCTGCTTCAGGCCTTGCGTATAACTTCCCACCACTCTTCGGACGAGATAGTCCAAGGGCTAAAGACTCTGTTTGAGGAGAACTCCGGTAATTTTCAGATAGATGAGCCCTTCTCCAGATTGGCCTATAGGGTAGTCGCCGACGTGGGAACCACGGACTTCGAGGCAGGATTGACCATATTGAAAGACTCGAAGTTACCGATCCGGGACTTTATCACGGCACAACCCGCGGCATCGGTGAAAATCCTTGCGTCGGACCTTCCCGAGGCTGCCGGGCTGCTGGCCGTTCCCCAGGGCTATGCCCGAAGTCCCGAGGGCATCCTGCACGGCCTTATCCAGGTTGACCCGGGCCTGGCAGCTAACCTGGTAGGGGAGATGGACCGCCAGGGCCTGCAAGACATCGTTATGGGGTCCCTTATCGTCTTCGCCTACGACTCCGACCGCATCCAGGCCGCTCCGGGTCTGGGCGTCTCCCTGGAAAAGGATGGCCGGTTCCTTGCCGCCCTGCTCAAAGACAATGGCTCGGGCTGGTTGGAGAGCCGGATGAAAGGGGCGGCGATGCTGTACAGCTCGCACGTAGAGAGGGGTGACGTGGACGCTGACTTCCTTGAGGCCTACCAAAGGACCCTCACGGCGGTGACCTCAAACCTGGAAGACCGGGAGGCGTCCGGGGAGCTTGACCAGATAGTGGACCGGGTATTCCAGGGTCCGCGCCCCTAGTCCCCCTCGCAGTGGCTGGAGTATGTTCCGATGCTGGCGTGATGGCTGCCTGGAGAGGGCTAGAGTGCCTCGGCTATTCTGTCGCCCATTTCTGTGGTGCCCACCCTTTTGATTACCGGAGACGCGAGCGCTGGGGCTTCCCCAGGAGGGGGTGTGGTGGGCGTGGCCGGAAAGATGTCGGGGGTACGGTAGCCGTCCTTGATCACCTCTTCTACGGCCCGCTCGACGTCGGCGGCCTCCGCTGGAAGGCCCAGTGAGTAGCGCAGCATCAGGGCTACGCTGAGGATGGTGGCGATGGGGTTGGCGACGCCCTGTCCGGCGATGTCTGGTGCGGTGCCGTGGATTGGCTCGTACAGGCCGAGGGCCCTCCGGCCTTCGAGGGGTACAGATGCGGTCTCCGGGCCAACTTGCCCTCCTGGAGACCGCCCTGCTGATTTGGGCAGTGAGGCAAGGCTGGCCGAGGGCAAGAGCCCCATGGACGCGACGAGGACCGCCGCTTCATCGGACAGTATGTCTCCGAATGTGTTTTCGGCCACGATGACGTCGAACCTGGAGGGGCGCTGTATCAGCTGCATGGCGCAGTTGTCCACCAGTATGTGCTCCAGCTCCACGTCTGGATATTCGCTGGCAAGGTCGGTGGCCACCTGACGCCACAACCGGGAAGTTTCCAGCACGTTCGCCTTGTCCACCGATGTCAGCTTCCTCCTGCGTTCCCGGGCCATCTCGAAGCCTACCCGCAGCACACGCTCTATCTCTTGCTGGCTGTAACGGAGGGTGTCCACCCCCGTCCAGCCCTTCCTGGTGTGCTGGCGGCGCTTGGGCAGCGCGTAATACAGACCGCCGGTAAGCTCGCGAATCACCAAAATGTCGACGCCTTGGAGCACTTCGGGCTTCAGCACACTGGAGTCCGCCAATTCGGGGAGTACTTTAACCGGCCGGATGTTGGCGAACACACCCAGCCCCCTGCGCATGGCAAGCAGCCCGTCTTCGGGGCGGACCTTTGCCCGAGGGTCATCCCACTTTGGACCGCCCACGGCCCCCAACAGTACCGCGTCGCACTTGCGCGCCCTTTCGAGGGTCTCGGGCCGCAGGGCGACTCCGTATTTGTCTATGGCTGCGCCACCCATGTCGTCGTAATAGAGATTGAACCGGTGCTCGTACTTGGCGGCCACCGTCTTTACCACCTTTATCCCTTCGGCAACCACCTCGGGGCCGATGCCGTCCCCTGGCAGTACGGTGACGTCAAACTCCATCGCTCATCTCCCACATTTGTTGGAACGACAATCCCACTCCATTATACGACTAACGCTGGAGTAGAGTAGGTGGTGGCTGGCCATTGGCGGC
Source organism: Dehalococcoidia bacterium (assembly GCA_965247295.1). GTDB lineage: Bacteria > Chloroflexota > Dehalococcoidia > Lucifugimonadales > JAGWBF01 > CBDFGQ01. The sequence goes on along the minus strand of CBDFGQ010000005.1, from coordinate 260,474 downwards.
ATCCTGTACACACATAATTGTGGGTGCTATGCTGTATTTAGTGCTCTTCCAGCCTATCGGCAGCTGCTCAGAGGACTGGAGGAGTCGGCGGGGCTTCTTCCCCTCCGTGTGGGCGTGCCGAAGTGGCGGAATGGTAGACGCGGCGGTCTCAAAAACCGTTGGGGGCGACCCCGTGCCGGTTCGACTCCGGCCTTCGGCACCAGGTTCCGGATACCTCGGTGGTCCTCACCACACGTCGCTTCGTCCCCGAGCCTCGTCGCCGCGATGAACCCCCGTGGCGTACCGCCTCGTACCCCCACGCATGACTGTCACCACGCAGATACTCCAAGAACTGGCTGGGGTCCTCCGGTTTCACCATCGGGAGCTGATGGAGATCGATCATTGTCGTCTCCTCCACCAGACGCTGGAATCTCCTCTCCTGCTCCGCGTCGAGAGGCACGGTTATGGACGGGGCCCCGCTAACCTGCGAAGCCAGTGGGATCGTCCTCTTAGCTCGCCACCATCGTAACCCCTCCTCTTATCGGCCCATCCGTCTAAGGCTCCGACGCCACCACGCGAATCATCGGTATCGGATCGTAACGGGCGGTTACAAGTCCTTGGGGCGGGGCGTCCCGGTCAAAAGCTCCGGCGGCCTCCTCCGGGCCAGTTTAGAACGAGGAGTACCCTCTAAGGGCTTCCGAATGCTCGGCCCCCTCCAGCTCCACCTCGGGAAGCGAGGCCTTCAGGTGCACTTGCCGGCCGGCCTTGATGAGGGTGGGCATCTTTGACTTGTCCTGAAGGACGGTTATGTGGGTGAGGGGGTCACTGTCGAGGATCAGGATGTCCGCCAACTTGCCCTCCCTGAACCAGGCCGGCCTCGCCCTCCAGGCCCACCCATGGCGTGGCCGGCTCGTAGGCGTGGGTGACACTGAGCACTGTCTCCTCGTCGAAGGCCCTCCCGGCGATCTGCAAACCGATGGGTAACCCCTCGGCGGACAGCCCACATGGGACCGAGATGGCGGGATGGCAGTCAGATTGAAGGGGGCGGTGAAGCTGGCCAGGGCGCGGACGACGTCGGTGATTCTCTCCCACAACCGCCCAGACTCCCCTAGCCCCCAGGCCACGACGGGCGAGGTGGGAGTCAGGAAGAAGTCCACCTGTCGCAGCACGTCGTTCATCTCGACCATGCCAACCTCCTGATCGTTTCCGCTATGTCCTCCCAACCGCCGTGCCGTTGGTGAAGATTATTCCGGAACGGCGTCGCCTTGACAGCCTGCTGAGCCATGCTATATTAAATCCGCTTCCGGAGACCTTGGCGGGCGAATCCTTGCCCGTGTCCACGTTACCCCTGCGTTTCTAAGCCAAGCCTGATTAGGAGGTACAGAATGCCCGACGCCCTGAAGCTCGACCCGAAGAAGACCGCCTTCATCATCATCGACATGATCAACTCCACGGCCAAGGGCCAGGGGTCGCCCTACACGCTGCCACCCGGACGTGTGGACCTGGTAAAGAACTTCCAGAAGCTGATAGCCCAGTGCCGCGCCGGAGGCTCCCCGATCATCTACATCACCACCTACCGTCGAGCCGACGGCACCGACGCTCCCCGGACCATCGCCGATGCTGCTCCGCCCAGAGGAGGAGGGGGTGGCCAGTCCCTGGAGCCGGGCGCTCCGGGCCCCGAGGTCATAGATGAGCTCAAACGCGAGCCAGGGGATTACATCGTGGCCAAGTCCCGCTTCAGCGCCTTCTACGGGACCAACGTGGGAGGGATACTGAACGATCGGGGCGTCGACACCATTCTGGTGGGCGGCATATCCACCCCCCGAAGCGTGGAGGGAACGGCCCGAGAGGCTAAGAACCTGGACCTCCAGTGCGTAGTGGTCAGCGACTGTTGCGACGGTCCCGAAAAGGACGTGCACGAGTACATCCTCGAGAAAGTGCTGCCTCTTCTGGTCCGCGTTCGCACCACCGACGAGGTCACCGCAGCCCTCCGCGCTTAGGCTCGTGGTCTTTCCCGGGCATAATGCCCCAAGAACAGGGATTGCTTGGGCTGGAGCCGATGTCGATCTTGTGCGCCCGCGCTCCCCTGGAGCAGGTAACCATGAGTACGCAACAGAAGCCCCGTGTCTACCTGCTGGGCACCGGCGGTACCATCGCCACCCAGGAGGCCAACAGAAAGGATAGCACCGAGTACAGCGCCGCGGGCATCCGTGCCCCGCTGGACCGGGTCCCGGAGGCCGAGGAATACGCCAGAGTCAAGGCGGAGCAGTTCATCAACGTAGCTCGTACCAGCGTGGAGATCGGCCACTGGCTGGCGCTGGCCAAGCGCATCAACGAAGTCATCAGTTAGGAGCCGGAGGCGGCCGGCGTGGCCGCAACCGACGGCACCGCTACCCTGGAGGAGACGGCATACTTCCAGAACCTTACCGCGAGGAGCCGGAAACCCGTGGTAGTCACGGGCGCCATGCGCCCACCCACCGCCTGGGGTACTGGCGCGGACGTCAACCTCCTGGACGGCATCAAGGTGGCCGGCTGCCCGCACTCCGCCGGGAAGGGCGTCAAATCAATACCGATTGGACTAAACGCTGGTAAGGACGTCGGAGTACACTTTCCCACGCTTCATGACCAGCTTGATGCGACTCTTGTCCTGTAGCATGGTGATGTCTCCCAGTGGGTCGCCGTGTACCACCACCAGGTCGGCGTCTTTACCCTTCTCCACGGTGCCCACCTCTTTTTCAATTCCGCAGCATTCGGCTGCCCAACCCGTGGCCGCCATGATTGCTTGCATCGGGGTCATGCCGGCTTCCACCAGGCACTGAAGCTCCTGGGCGTTGTTGCCGTGGACCCAACCGCCGGAGTCGGTCCCAGCCACCACCTTTACCCCTGCGGCCAGCGCCTTTTGCACGCTCTCGATGTGGTTCTGCCGAAAATCGCGAGCTTCAAGCTGGGCGTGAGGAGTACCCTTCTCGGCGTGGAAAATGAACACGGTGAAGGTCGGCACGAAGAAGATGTTCTTGTCCGCCATCATCCTCAGCAGTTCCGGATCCTGGTCCAGGTATGATCCGTGTTCGATGGTATCCACTCCCGCCTCTACGGACATCCGTAATCCAGGCCCCCCTACAGCATGGCTGGCTACCTTCTTGCCCTGAATGTGGGCCTCGTCGATGAGGGCCTCCAGCTCGTCTCTGCCGTAAGCGACGTCCATGGAGCCGTGGGTTGACCTTCCCCAACCCGTCTGGAAGACCTTGATCAGGTCGGCGCCAACTCTGACCAGCTCTCTCACCTTGGCCCGCACCGCATCTGGTCCGTCCGCGATTCCCCCAGGCAGGAGAGGGTCGAGAGGCGCCGGAGGCCAATGGCCGGACCCGCTAGTCCTCTCGGCATTCCCATGGGTGGGGGACATGGGGCTGGTGGCTACCAGCAATCTTGGTCCGACGATCAGTCCTTCGTCCACGGCCAACTTGAATCCCGCGTCCAGCCAGCCGCAGTCCCGAATGGTGGTGTAGCCCGTCAACAGGGTCTCCTCCATAACCCTGGCGATGCGCAGGTGGCGGAGGCTCCTGGGCTCCGTGAGACCCCAGCGGCTCATAATATCGTAGGTGAACGAGCTCAAGTGATCATGGCAGTCGATAAGCCCGGGCAGGAGTGTCATACCAGTTGCCTGGATCACATCGACGTCAGGCGGGACGGCAACTGCGGCCCTAGGCCCTATTGCATCGATGCGTCCATCGTCGTTAACCAGAACCGCCGCGTCCTTTACGGGTGGCGCTCCCGTTCCGTCTATCAGGGTTGGTCCGGATATGAGCTTCACGAGTTGCCTCCCCCGCTCCTAATTACCGAAATACAGAAACCTGGCCTCAGCTTTCTTAAGCCGTATTTTTCATTGGGCATAACCCGGCTCCATCTAAGAGCGGATAGTTAGCTGCCCATCTGGTCGGTGCTAACCGGCGTGCCGCAATCAGGGCATCGTTCACCGCATCCGTACTAATATGTCCGGTTACCTGGTATAGCGTTGTCGACGATCCAGCGACCACCAATAAACAGATATACGCCGGCAATGATTTGTACGAAGGCAGCGCCGGGATAGTGAGCCAGACACCAAGGAACTTGAGTAGAAGCCAAAAAAGCGTCTTATAGCGCGTGGAACATACTTGTCCGGAATTACCTGTATCAAGCTGCCTGGACCCAAACACCTCAGCATCTTCGACAAGAGCCATGGTATTAATACTCACGAATGCCGTCAACCTTCCCATCAAGCTCAAAAAACCATCCGGCAGCGTGAAGAACTGGCGTTCGATGGCAGCGGAGGTGGCCTTCACCATCAGTGCAGCCGCCGTCGGCAACTTCGTCAGAGCCGCCGAGCCGCTCGCGGAATGGGTGAGCGACTGCATATGCTATGTGCGCGAGCATCAGTTTACGCGTAATTCGGCGACGCCCCAGGCGGAAGAGGCATGGACCGAGCACGTCGCCGAGGCGGGCGCCAATTCGCTCCGGACAAAGTCCGGCTGCTGGTTTGTGGGGGCGAGCATTCCCGGTAAGGCACGAGCCTTGCTCACCAGTCCGGATAGTGCCCCAGTCATGCGGGCCAACCGTGACGAGGTGGCAACCAGTGACTATGAAGGGTTTGTGCTAGACTAAGAAATTCCACCCTTGATTCCAGCCTAGTTGGTATAAAAAAAGAGGGGTCGATCATGGATAGAGAAATCAATGACAGCTCGGCAACGATGCCAGGCTCCTTATGCGATCTTGAACGCTTGACCCACGCCATGGAAGCCCGTGGGTTAGATGGTCTAGTGATCACTACGCCCCCTGAACGTGACCTACTTGTCGGGATTCAACCCTACAGCGCCCAAAGCCGACGAGCCACCGGGAGTTGCGGTGGTTCTTTCGCGACATGACTTGCAACACCCCATTCTGATTGCGCCTGACATCTTTCTCACCCCTTTCCTGGATGCGCCAATATGGATCGAGGATCTACGTCCCCACAGAAGCGTCCTCCTTGCTGTGAGTTTGGCTACCGAGCCGTCGGTATTTAACAAATTCGTCCCGGCTTCTCAGCAAGACGCCGCCTGGGTGAAACGTGCCCGTGACACGTATGTTGGCGGGTTTACCAAGGCTTGTCGCAATGCGATGCAAGATCTGGGCCTTGGCACCGGACGCGTCGGCTACGATGACCTGCGAGTGGGAGCCAAGTTGGCAGGTTCGATGGCGGATGTAGTCGACGTCTACAGCCTGATGATGTTCGTTCGGCAGGTGAAGACCGGACAAGAAATTCAGTGGCTGCGCGAAGCGACTCGGGTGAATCAGGTGGCCATCGAACGCACGGTCCAGTCGTGGAGTCGTGGAATGCCTTGGAAGGAGTTGGTTGATACCTACCATTCCGAAATCACCGCACTGGGGGGATGGGTTTCCGACCCAGGTGGCGTATTCTTTGCCAACCCCCTGGACGGCGACCCCGCCGTGCGCCTGCGTGTTGCGTCCGAAGACTTTGTGGTCCAGCCGGGCACCAGTATTATGTTTGACTGCCATGGAACGAAGAACGCCTATTGCTGGGATGGGGGCAAGACCTGGGTGGTGGAGGATGAGCCTTCAGGCATGGCCGGCCGTATCGCCCGGGCCACGGCCGAGGCGATGAGGGAGATACAGCAGGCGATACGGCCCGGAGTCCGGATTGGCGAACTACAGGAAAAGAGCCAGCGAACGTTCCAACGGTTGAAAGTGCCTCAGTACGAGTCGGTGCTGACCTACTTCCACGGACTGGGATTGAGTCATACGGATGTGGAAGCATTGGCGGTGGATGATGGTGATCCAAACTGGGCGCTGGAAGAGGGTATGGTGTTAGCCGCCCACCTTCTGTGTCCGGGAGACGAGAAGCAACGCTGCTGGATCGAGGAAGTGTTCTTGGTCAAAGAGGGAGGAGCGGAACCTTTCTTCACCTGGGGCAACGATCCACTTACTAACGGCTGAGGCCATTGCTCAGGGCGGTGACCCGATAATGGCTGGGGCGTTCTCCTACAGCATGGTCGAGACGGGAGAGAGAGGCGAACTCGGGCCGGAACCCGCCAGTGGATGTGGTTTAGGCTCCCAGTCAACATAATAACTTTGAATTTTAGGGGTTGAGACGTGCCAGCTTTTCTGCAGGTTGAGCACTCGCTTTTCGCCCCTGGCCTCAATCAGTTCATGCTCCAGTGCGGCAGTGAATCCCACGGACAGTCCTCTCTGGCACGCAGCCGGGCCGAGACCGAGGGCGACATAGGTCTTGTGCCGGCTTAGATGAGTGGAGGGCCGTGGCAGAGAGTTTAGTTTAGGTACGTTGGGCTAAAATAGGCTGCATAATCTTCTTGGCAAACTTGTTATTGCCATCATCCGTCTGGCGTGGGTATGATGCACCTGTCTTGCCCGTGGCTCCAACCACTAATATGGTCATCAGTGGTGTCCTCCTTCGGTGGTTAAGGGATAAGAGTTCACACAAGGTGATCAAGCGTGAGTGTGGTGACGATTCTTAGTGACGCACAAAACCACATGAGATTCCGTGAGTCAAAGAGGTGTGCTTGCGATCCGGGGTTTTACGACGGGCAGAGGCGGTCAGGGTTCAACTTTCTCACTCCTTTTCTTCAGCCGACAATCTAGCGTAGATTGCAGCGCCGATCATAAGCCCGACTCCACTACCAATCGCCACACCCATTGACACGTTGTCCGTGGCCGCCCCCAAAGCGACTCCCATCGCAAGTCCGAGGGTCAGACCGATGCCGATGATGCTCTCCTTATTTTTCCTGAAGAAATCTCCGATCGACTCCTTATTGTTTGGTACAGTGGACATTGCTCATTCCTCGCCTTTGCAAGTTAGTTGACTTAATCGGGAGGTCTTTCTTCGGTTCATACTATTCAACTCTGCATCTTACCTCTCGGCCAAGTAATCAGGCATTAGGCTGGTTTCCGGAAAGTAAAAAGGCCGACCCGAGGATCAGCCTTTTGACGGATGCACATTTGTACTTTCGGACAGTGTATTACGCTGTACACAGAATGGGTCCCTGGGTGCGGTTCGGACTCGGGAGAAGTCCATGCTACTGACCCGAGCCCTTATCAAAGTGCTGCAACTAATAAGTAAATGCGAGTTCAAGGCTCCCGGATCTCCGCTTTAAGTAGGTGGAGCTCACCCCTCCCGAGCCTCCCCGTCCAGGTCAATCCGAATGCTATAATTATGCAGTCATGCGGCGAACTATGCTGGCGGCCCGCCGGCAACTCCCCTACTGGAACAAGGTTCCCCCATGCCAACCCGCATCCAGGTTCAAACCATGGTCGAGAGGAGACTACCGATGGGCGAGACGCCTCTGCACTTCAAAACAATCACCGAATTGGCAGCCCTAATCAGGTCGAAAGCGCTATCGCCCGTGGAAGTGACGGAAGCGATGCTCAACCGTATCCAGGGACAGGACCCGCAGTATAAGAGCTACGCTACAGTCATGGCCGAGCAGGCTAGGGCATCCGCCCAAGCTGCGGAGCGGGCCATTGCCGCCGGAAACTATCTGGGCCCCCTCCACGGCGTGCCCATCGCCGTCAAGGACCTGTGTTTCACCAAAGGCGTGGCCACCATGGGCGCCACAAAAGCTTTGATGGACCATGTTCCGGATTTTGACTGCACAGTGGTGCAGAAGCTGAAGGCAGCCGGTGCGATCATCTTGGGGAAACTCAACCTGACCGAGGGCGCCATGGCTGGTTACAACCCGGAGTTTCAGGTACCGGTAAACCCCTGGGGTGCCAACCTCTGGAGCGGGGCCTCTTCCAGCGGCTCTGGCGTGGCCACGTCTGCGGGGCTGTGCTACGGGTCGTTGGGCAGCGATACCGGCGGGTCCATCAGATTCCCTTCTGCTGCCTGCGGCATCGTGGGGATCAAACCCACGTGGGGGAGGGTTAGCCGCTGTGGCGTGCTTGCCTTGGCCGAGTCCTTGGACCATATTGGTCCCATGACTCGTAGCGCAGCCGACGCCGGAATCATACTTCAGGCCATAGCCGGGCTGGATCCGAACGATCCCACGTCTTTGCCCGCTCCGGTGCCCGACATGTTGGAGGGGATCGACCAGGGTGTCCGCGGACTCCGAATCGGCCTGGACGAAGAATACACCTCTGTAAATACCGACCCCCAGTTGGTGGAAAGTGTGATGGCAGGAATCAGGGTGCTTGAAGGGCTGGGCGCAGTGATAGTCCCGATACAAATGCCCGATACAAGTGACTACATGGAGGCATGGGGAGTGCTCTGCGCTTCGGAGGCGTTGGCTGCCCACGAGGCGACTTACCCGTCACGCCGAGACGACTACGGCCCGTGGTTCCAACGCTGGTTGGATAATGGCGCGGTGGTCACCGGGGCCGAATATGCCAAGGCTAATAACGTTCGCTCAGCCTGCCGTGGCCTCTTGAACAACGTCTTCGAGAATATTGACGTAATCGGTTGCCCCACTATGACTACCCCTCCGTTCCCCATTACCCTGGAGGAAATGTACGGGCCCAATTTCTTGCTGGACGACCCCAATTGGGGCCGATTCACGGTGCCCTACGATTTCAGCGGCGCTCCTACCATATCCTTGCCTTGTGGCCAGAACAGTGACGGACTGCCCCTCAGCATCCAGTTTGTGGGGAAGCACCTTTCCGAGCCGTTGCTGTGCCGAGTGGGGCATACATTTGAGCAGAACACCCAGTGGCACGACCTCCGGCCAAACATCGAATGAGATTCCACGGGCTGAAGAACTCTCCTAGGGGGCAAACAGACAGGGGCAGGTCCGTAGACCGCGCCTGGGATTTCCCCGTTGAGTTCGAGTCTCCCCCATCTCCCTGTCCAACGGGCCTACTGGGACGGAAGCATGCCTGAATTTTCCATTAGGCCAGGTTCGGAAATTACCGGCCGTATAACAGGGGCTCCAGAAGGGGAGTCCTATGCACGGTAGCCACAATGAGAGTAGAATCAGGGGTGTCGAAAGGACTTCTTTTCGTTGTTGAACCGCGTCACAGGAGGTAACCAGCGGTGAGTTCCAGCTTGATCCGAGGCAAGTACGTCATCTGCAAGATTACCGGGCCCAACGCCGCCCAGGTGGTCTCCGATGGAGCCGTGTACCAGCGGGACGGGGCGATCGTCGAGGTGGGCAGGTACGAGGACCTGCGACAGCGGCACTCCGATGTCGAGGTCATCGGCTCCCCCAACTACGTGGTGATGCCCGGCTTGGTCAACGATCACTTCCACGTTGGCTTCAGCCCCTTCCAGATGGGGTCGCCGGACCTGCCCCTGGAGCTATGGCAGGCGTCGAGGATGGGCGCCCGGCGTGTGGACCCATACCTGGACCAGATTTATGGCGCTATACAGATGATAGAGTCCGGCACAACCACCGTCCAGGCCATCCACGGAGGGGCGGGGTGGTGGAGATCCCTGGACCTGGAGGTGGCCGACCAGGCGATCCGGGCCTTCCAGGAGTCGGGCATGCGAGTATCCTACGCCCCCTCGGTATCGGACCAGGACGCCACCGTATCCGGGGCCAGGGGAGGGGAGGCGGAGCTGGTGGCCCAGATGCCGCCCGAGCTGGCCGAAAGGTACCTGGCTCCCCTAAAGTCCAGGTATCGTCCGGTGGAGGACCTGATGGCGGCGCTGGAGGCCATCTGCCAGAAGTACGGCAACAACCGGTACGAGCGGGTCCGCATCACCATGGCGCCCAGCAACGTGCACAGGTGTTCCGACGCACTCCTGGGTGGCTTCAGGGAGATGGCCACCAAATACAGCACCGGCATGCACATTCACCTCCTGGAGACCATCTATCAGAAGCAGTACGGGCTGCGCCTGTGGGAAAAGACCCCCCTCCAACATCTCTACGACCTGGGGTTCCTGGGGCCCGACGTGGTGTGTGGCCACAGCGTCTGGGTGACCGAGGAAGACATCGAGACCATGGCTTCCACGGGCACCAACGTGTGTCACAACGCCAGCTCTAACCTGCGCCTCCAGAGCGGTATAGCTCCCGTAGGTCCCTTGCTCCAGAGGAACATCAGGATCGCCATCGGCAGCGATGAGGCGGGACTCAACGACGACAAAGACCTTTTCCAGGAGATGCGTCTGGTCCTGAAGATACACAGGGTGCCGGGCGTGGAGAACGTACCGCCCACGTCGTATCAGGTGTTCCAGATGGGGACGGAGAACGGGGCCTACGCCAGCTGGTACGGTGACCGGGTGGGCACACTGGAGCCCGGAAAGCGGGCGGATATCGTGCTGCTAAATCTGCGGAACATCGAGGAGCCGTACCTGGACCCCGACGTCTCCATCGTCGACGCCGTGGTCCACCGGGGACGCAGTATCGACGTGGATACGGTGATCGTGGACGGTGAGGTGGTGATGCGGGATCGCAAGCTCACCAGAATCGACAAAGAGGCGCTGTTCGCGGAGTTCAAGAAGGCGCTGGACCGCCCCCTTGAGCAGGTTGAGATCGACAACCGAGCACTGGGCCGGGAAGTGATTCCATACATGCAGCGCTTCTACGAGGGAACGCTGCCGCCAGACATGACCCCTCACACCGTGTACAACGCCCGACAGTGATTCTCGTCCGATTGTTGAGGACCCCGAGGTCCGGCGTCCCGTCCTTAGCCCGTCATAGGGCGAAGGCGATCTGCTCCGCTGTGTACCGAGACTTCTTCATGGCATTGTCCTCTCCAACATGTGTGATCATCCCACAAAACTAACATGCCTGCCGGATCAGTTTTTGGGTGAGGACCATTGGCTAAAGGACTCTTATAATGGTTGGTCCTAAATCTGGGGCAGAACCAGCAGTGAACAGCAGTCCGAAGATGCAACCGAGCAGCTCCCTTGTAGCCAGGCTAGCCCAATTACTGGAGGAAGCCTCCATCGGAGCAGCCCGCCTGACCCCCAGACCCCGCCGGGGAGAACTCACCGGAGAAGCCTCTATCGAAATCGAACGGACACTGAAGGCGCTGGAAGCCGTTTCTCCGCGGGTATATTCCGTGGTCTACGGCAACGGATATTTTGCTGTGGGACGGTACTCCGACGCGGCTAGCATTTACTCTGTGGTACTCGAAGGGCAGCCGTGGAGCGTTGATGCCAAGTTCAACCTGGCCCTCGCATACCTCAGGCTGAAACGCCCGCAGGACGCGGTCGATGAGTTCACAACCGTACTCCTCCAGGAGCCTGCACTGCCCGAGGCTCACTACCAGAGGGGCAACGCCCATGACGACCTTGGAGAAGGAGAGCTTGCCCTGGCCGACTACTCGCGGGCCATCGAGCTGAGGCACGACTACCTTCAGGCGATCTACAACCGAGGGCTGGTGCTGGCCCAGCTGGAGCGCCACAGCGAGGCCGTCGAGGAGTTCGACCGTGCCGTTGCCCTCCGGCCGTCGCTGTCCAACGCCTACCTGAACCGTGGGGCATCCCTGGATGCCCTGGGCCGGCACCAGGGGGCCATCGACGACTATACAAAGGCCATCAGCCACGACCCCTCCAATGTACCCGCATTCTTCAATCGGGCCAGGACGTGCTACTACCTGGGAGACATCGAGACAGCAATTTCGGACTACTCCAGGGTCCTGGAGCTCCTTCCCGAGGATGTAGAGGCCTTCAACAACCGGGGCCTCGCCTTCGACGCTCTGGAGGAGTACGACAAGGCACTGGAAGACTACGGCCGCGCCATCGCCCTGCGCCCCGACTTCGCGGAGTCCCTCAGCAACCGTGGGGCGGCGTTCGAGGCCCTGGGCGATATGGGGCAGGCGTTGGCCGCGTACCAGGCCGCTGTGGCCGCGGCTCCCGAGTTCGCGGCAGCACATTACAACGCGGCCCGGGTGTACGCGCAGCAGGGGTGGGTCGATCGTTGCCTTCCCCATCTGGAAAAGGCGATGGAGCTGGTGCCGGACCTCAGGGCGGATGCTGCCCATGACGATGACCTGAGCTGGGTCCTTTTGTTCTGCCGCCGCCCCTGAATGCGTGCCCTGTGACGATGGCCCCGGGAGCGATTTTTTTACGAGAGGCACCGATGGTTCCTTGGACGCTACTCGACAGGGCACAAACGCCTGGTAACGGAGTAGAACTCCGTTTGTACCAACGTGACACTGAGTTCTCGATCCAAGCGGGCAATTATGAACTCATGAACAGTCGTGTCTACGACTCGGAAGATGCTTTGGCCAAACTGGCCTGTCAAAAGATCACACAACATCCGCGGGCTCGAGTTCTGATCGGTGGTCTGGGTATGGGATACACGGTGAGATCGGCGCTGAATCGACTTGGAGCCAAAGCCCAAGTGGTCGTTGCCGAACTGGTGCCGGCCGTGGTCCAGTGGAACCGGGGAGTCCTTGCCGATTTGGCCGGTAGTCCTCTAGACGACGACCGGGTTACAATCCATGAAGCCGATGTTGCCCAGATGATAAAGATAGCCAAGGGTGAATTCAATGCTATCCTGCTCGATGTTGACAATGGCCCGCAGGCTCTAACCCGAAAGGACAACGACTGGCTTTATAGCCTCAAGGGGCTGAAAACAGCTTTCGCCGCGTTACGACCGAAAGGCGTATTGGCCATATGGTCCTCCGGTCCTGAGCCAGCGTTTGCCAGACGGCTACGCGAGGCCGGATTCGACGTGGATGAAGTTGGGGTGCGAGCGCGTGGGGGAGTTAAAAAGGGCCCACACCATATCGTATGGATCGCCATGCGTATGTAGTCGTTGGCGCGGAGAACCAGGAACCCCGCCAGGGGGTGTTCTGGAGTCTAATGAACCAGGGTATGCTCTCTACCCCCAGCCTGATGGGCTGCGTCTCCAACCCCATGGGTGAGGCGGAGGTGGATACTTTCGTCGAGTGTTTCCGCCAAGTGGTGCATAGGAACACGCGTTAGCTATCGGGGCACAGAGAGTTTATCGAATCTTTTTTCAGGGATTCTATGCCTGTAGTTAATATGAGGTTCCGCCATGGCCCGACGGCGTAAGTAGGCTAGCAGCTAGTGGACGATGTGCAGGTGCCGCCCGGCCAGTTCGCGGCGATCGGCGTCTCCGAGGGGGTGCTCGCGGTCAAGGACCTCCACCGTAACCTGCTGGCCAAAGAGGGCAGTGGAGAAGTAGCGCATGCCTGTGTCGTTTATCATAGTTACAATCAGGCGGGTGCCTGGGAGCTCCGGCGACAGCTTGTTCGCGGCCACCACATTGCAGCCCGAGGAGATACCACAAAGTACGCCCTCTTCGAGCGCCAGCCGTCGTGCCATTGCTATGGACTCCTGTGAGGAGACAGTGACGACCCCATCTACGTAGTCCAGGTCCAGGTTGTCGGGGATGAACCCGTCCCCAATCCCCTCTATCAGGTGCGATCCCCTCACGCCTCCAGATAGGATCGGGCTTTCAGCAGGCTCGACGGCGTACACCTTGACCTCAGGATTCTGCTCCTTCAGGTACTTGCCAACGCCTGAGACGGTGCCGCCACTGCCTTGGGAGGCTACGAACACATCCACTTTGCGGTCGGTCTGCTCCCAGATTTCTGGACCTGTGGTGAGGTAATGGGCCTCTATATTGTCCTTGTTCGAGAATTGGGCCACTTCCCAGAACTTACCGGGGTTTGCCCGCTTGAGCTCACCCACCTTCGCTAAGCACAGGTCAACGTCGCTCTCGGCGCCAGGGGTTAACACCAGCTCCGCGCCATAGGCTCGCATCGACTCCTTCCGTTCCGCGCTCATTCCATCGGGCATGACGATAACCACCGGATACCCCTTCACGGCGCCAATCATCGCCGTAGCTATACCGGTACTCCCGGTGGATGCCTCCAGGATACTCATCCCAGGCTGTAGATCACCCCGTTCCTCAGCGCGGCGGACCATGTGGCGAAGGATCCGGTCCTTCAGACTAGAGCTGGGGTTCATAAACTCCAGCTTGCCGCAAAGGGTCTGCGGGCCGACAGCCACCTTTCGCAGCCGTAGCAGTGGCGTCATGCCTGCTACCTCGGTAATATCCTCGGCGGTACGGCGTCTGGATTCCCAGTCTACCAAATCATCGCTCCATGAAGATGTGTCGACGGCTTCATCGGAAGAGGGCGGCTCAAATTGGCACTCACAGGTCTGGACGGGCGAGATTATAGGGGCGCCCTCCGACGGTGTCAACCGGGCTGAAGTCCCTTGACACGCAATTTTGTTTTGGTGATACTGTTGCCGATCTGTCCATTGTCAATCATTCGAGGTAATTGGATGAACTCAGGCGATTTCGTAGAGGCTCGCCGGCGGCTGGAGGCTAAGGCCCGGGTCGTTGGTGACAAGCGTACGTCGCTTGGGGATGCAGCCAGGCACATAAAAGACGGCGATCACATAGCCATTGGCGGCTGTTTGTACTCCAGGACTCCATTGGCGCTGCTAATGGAGGTCCTCCGTCAAGATCGCCGTGGCCTGACCCTCTCGCGCAACCTGATGTGCTATGAGGGCGAGTGGTTCATCGCGGCCGGAGCAACGAAGAATATTGTAGCCAGTTGGTTTGGCATAGGGTTGCCTTGGGGGCTTTCGCGGGTCCTGCGGGAGATGGTCGAGGGAGGTCAAGTCCGGTTTGAGGAGTGGAGCCACCTTGCCCTTGGCCTGCGATATCGAGCCGGAGCGATGGGGGTGCCGTTCCTGCCGACGCTCACTATGCTCGGCTCCGACCTCATGGGTGTGGGCAATGCCAAAACCATGCTTTGCCCCTTCACGGGTGAAACCCTCTGTCTTGTCCCAGCCCTCTTCCCGGACGTGGCGGTGCTACATGTACACCGGGCGGACCGCCTCGGCAACTGTCAGATAGACGGCTACCCGCACATGGACGCTGACATGGCACTCGCCGCCACAACGGTCCTGGTCACGGCCGAGAGGATCGTCTCCGAGGACGAGATCCGCAGCCAACCAGACCGGACTACTATTCCGGGATTCGCCGTGGATGCCGTAGTTGAGGTCCCGTATGGAGCTTTTCCCCACGAATGCTATGGCATCTATGACGCTGATTTCAACCACTTCGACGAGTATGTTTCCCAGGGTAGCGCCGTGGGGGTTGCTGGGGTACGGGACTATCTGGACCGGTACGTATATGGGACGGCTACTCATGAAGACTATCTCGCCCTTTTTTCAACTGAAACCCTGGAGCGTGTGGCCCGTTCTGCCAAGGAACTGACCGGGGGGGCCATGAGCTATTCAGCTTCAGAGCTACTGGCCGTTATGGCATCGCGTCAGCTGGTGGGCGTGAACTCGGTGTTCGCGGGTGTCGGGATTGCATTGCTATCAGCTGGCCTGGCACAAAAAACTCACGCCCCGGACCTGACGATCGTGGTGGAGGGGGGCTCGATCGGCCCTGAGTTGCTCCCTGGGCAACTCCCCATCTCTACCAACGAGATGCGAATCGCCCATCGGGCCAGAATGCTGCCAGGCATCACCGACACTTTCCTGTTTGCACAGCGTGGCCTCCTGGAGGTGGGTTTCGTCGGCGGCGCCCAGGTCGATCGTTATGGCAACCTCAATTCGACGGTAGTGGGCGCCTATGCAAAGCCCAAAGTCCGGCTCCCGGGTAGTGGCGGCGCCAACGATATCATTTCTCTCTGTCACCGGGTCATTGTTGTCACAATGCACGAACGCCGTCGGTTCGTTCCCCGGGTGGACTTTGTCACCAGCCCCGGATTCCTCGATGGAGGAGGGTCTCGCCTGGCCGCGGGATTGCTCTTCGGCCGTGTAAGCCAGATCGTGACCGACTTGGCGATCCTGGGGTTCGATCAGGGTACCAAGGCTATGCGGCTGGAGAGCCTTCAACCCGGCGTCTCCGTGCAGGATGTGGTGGAGAAGACCGGGTTCGAGTTACTCGTGCCAGACGGAGTGCCAGTCACGGAGCCCCCGCGACAGGAGGAGCTGGATGTGCTGCGGAGCCTCGATCCTGACCGCCGGTATCTGTGAACCCTAGGATGACAATGTAATGGCGGTAAATTTCGGTCTTGCTCTGAGAAACTTCGTGGGCCCTGGAGAAACCCCGGATGTAGACGGCCTCATCGCCTACGCCGAGCGGGCCGAGGTCCTGGGCTTCGAGTCCCTTTGGGCATGGGACCACATGCTGCTAGGTGTCGAGCCTGCCTTTCCCATTCTGGACTGCCTCTCGATTCTGACCGCTATCGCAGCAAGGACGAGCCGGATCAGGCTGGGCACCGGTGTCCTTGTTCTGCCGCTGCGCAATCCGGTAGTGACATCCAAGACCCTGACCAGCCTGGATTTAATATCCAAAGGCCGGCTCATCCTTGGAACAGCTGCTGGTTGGTACGCTCGTGAGTTCGACGCCGTTGGTGTGCCCTTCAAACGTCGGGGGCGGATCTTCGAACGGAACCTGGAGCTGCTCTTGAGGCTCTGGACTGAGGGACCCGTAACCATTCAGGTGGACGAGCTGAATCTGCGCCAGTCCGTTCTCTTGCCCAAACCTTACCAGACGCCAAGACCTCCCGTTTTGATCGGAGGCTATGTGGATGCTGTCCTCCGACGGGTCGCCCGCATGGCAGATGGCTGGCTGACCTATTTCTACACTCCGGAGGGGTTCACCAACTCCTGGAACAAAGTTCTGACATACGCAAAGGAGTACGGACGTGACCCCTCGACTCTGTCCGCCACTAACCAACTGGCGATCTACGTAGGCCCGCCGAAGGACCAGGCCGACCCTCCCATGCGGCAGTGGCTCAGCACAGAGTGGGACGTAGCTAAATGGAGCGATTCAACTGTAGAGCACGCGATCTGCGGGACCCCCGAAGAGTGTGCTGCCCAGCTCCGACCACACCTGAAGGCTGGGGTACATCGGGTAGTGTTCATCCCCTACCGCTATCAGCCCGAGCAAGTGGAGTTGGTCGCCCGCGAGGTAATCCCACGGCTCGCCACGTAACCCGAGGTTCAACCATTGGGAGTGGCTGGTGTTTGAGCTCTGTGGGGGATTATATTGCGCGGCCCATGGCTCGATAACGGAGTCCGGGGGATAATTGACATGCAGTACAGCATGGTCATCAAGGTCATTACCTTGGCCGAGAGAGCTCCATCGTGATGGCGTAGTCCCGCACGCCCCGGAGGTCCTGGGAGGGCTACCAACTCCCCGCCACTGAGCGCTAGATCGTAGTCGAAGGGCAAGCCTACAGGCCCTCTTTCATAAAGTCGGACACCCGCTCGCCTATCATCATTGTGGTGACGTTGGTGTTGGCGCGGACGCAGTCGGGCATGATGGACGCGTCGACTACCCGCAGGGCTTCCAGTCCGTGGACCCGGCCGTGCTGATCCACAACCGCCATCGGGTCCGACGCCTGGCCCATCTTGCACGTGCAGGAGATGTGCTGACCCGTGGTGGCCTCTCGTCGCAGCCACGCGTCCAGGGCGTCGTCGGATGCCAGGTCGGCGTCGGTGGGCTGCAGGCGTTCGGTCAGGATGTTCTTGAAGTCCTCGTGCTCGCCCAGCTTGATGCACAGGCGGACCATCTCCCGCATCCTACGGCGGTCGAACTCCTCCTGTAGGTAATTGTAGTCCAGGAAGGGCTGGACGTTTGGGTCAGTCGAGGTGAGGCGCAGCTCTCCCGAGCCCACCGCCAGGTCCAGGAGGCCGTTCATGCGCACTCCCATACCGTCCATGCGGGCCCCGCCGGTATTGACCCGCTCGGTGGCGAAGGAGTTCATGAAGACCATAATGTCGTTGCGGAGGTCCGATCTCTCGGCCGTGTACCGCAGGCACACCTGGATTCGGGGCGCGAAGCCGTCCAGCGGGTATCCCTCCTTGACCTTCCAGTCCACCCACACCGAGGGGTGATCCCGCAGATTCTGGCCCACTCCGGGTTTATCCAGGACCGCCGTGATGCCCAGATCCTTCAGCTGAGCCGCGGGGCCGACCCCCGACAGCATCAGCAGCTGGGGAGAGCCTATGGCCCCTGAGCTAAGGACTATCTCGTTGGCCTCGACGACGAACTTCTCTCCGCCACTCTCCACCTCCAGGCCCGTCGCCCGCTTCCCATCGAAGAGGATGCGGTGCACTGTGCAGCTGGGCCGGAGGGTCAGGTTGAGACGATGTCTGGCCTGGTCCAGGTAGCCCAGGGCGGTGCTCATCCGGATGCCGTTGGGGTTGTTGAAGGGGACAGGACCCACACCCGAGGCGTCCGGGTTGTTGTGGTCCGGGCTGTCGGCGAAACCGGCGGCGCGGCAGGCGTTGTAAAAGGCCAGCTGGTCCGGCCGCCACTCCTCCCGCTTGAACCTCCGGGTGACGATAGGACCGTCCGAAGAATGGAAGTCCCCCTGGAAGTCTGAGTCCGCCTCCAGCTTGCGGAAGTATTGCAGAAGGTCCTGGAACCTCCACTTGTCGTTACCCATGTCGGCCCAGGAGTCGTAGTCCTCGGGCACACCCCGGAGGAACACCTGGCCGTTTATGGCGCTGGACCCGCCGGTGACCTTGCCTCTGGGTACCATCATGGGGACGGCGGTGTCCGTCGCCTTGCCCATGAACTGCCAGTTGTGATCGCTGACCATGACGTCCGTCGCGGTCGCGTAGCCATACTTCACCTCGTCCGGAAGCCGCTCGAAGTCGGGATAGTCCGGCCCTGACTCCAGCAGCAGGACCGAGCGCTCCGGGTCCTCAGTCAGCCTGGTAGCGACGATTGAGCCGGCCGAGCCGGCCCCTACCACGATAACGTCGTACTTCATCGTCTCTACCTCCAGGAGTTAAGTGTTCAGGCCAGTGCTAACCTAATCACGGAGCCCAATCCGTGTCAAGCATGGTCCAGCCTTTGCGGGTTCAGACCACGGGCCAGCGCTGGGGGAATGACGTGCCGGTCCGGGCCAGCAAGTCCTCCCCGACTTCCTGTACCCTCTGGATCAGGGCCCACTCGTCCACGAAGGTCGGCGTGCCCGCTTCCACCACGACACGCCCATCCACGATCACGGTGTGGACGCTCCTTCCGTCGGCGTTGTACACCAGGTTGTTCACAGGGTTGAAGATGGACCTCCATTCGGGGCGCCGGGTGTCGAACAAGACCAGGTCCGCTTTTTTACCTTCCTCTATCGACCCGATCTCGGAGTCGAGTCCAAGGGCCCTGGCGCCGTCGATGGTGGCCATCTCCAGGGCCTTCTCCGCGGGGATCGCCGTCACGTCTTGGCGGGCGTCCTTGTACAGCACCGCAACCAGGTACATGGACCGCATCACCTCCACCACGTTGGAGGCGTTGGGGGAATCCACTCCCAGGCCCACGCACACCCCTCGCTGAAGCATCTCCGGCAGCTTCCCCTTCACGGTGGTCCCCATGCCGTTCTTCAGGGCCGCGGTGGGGCACATCACGACCTTGGTATCGGTGCGGGCCAGGCAGTCTACCTCGGGGTCGTCCAGCCCCACCGCATGGGACAGCAGCAGGTTCGGGCCGAGGATACCGATGTCCTCCAGGTGCTGTACCGGCCGCTTTCCGTAGCGCGCCAGGTGTGCCTCGACGGAGGCTGGGGCGTTCACCAGGTGGAGGGTCATTCGTGTGTTATATGAGTCGGCCAGCTCCTTCGCCGCCACCAGTAGCTCACCGCTGGCCTCATCGGCCGACATGGGCATGGTCCAGGCCCGGACCCGCCCATCAAGGACGCCGTCATAGGTCTGGACGGTCCGCTCCATGGTGGCGATGGCATCGGAGATGGAGGAGACAGGGACGTTTATCATGTTGGGTTGGTCCGCCACCTGGGCGCCGACGACTATCCGACAGCCTGACTCCTCGTAAGCCTTCAGGCACTCCTCCAGGTGCTTGGTGCTCCCCGGGTCCAGGAAGCAGGTCGTGCCGTACTTCAGAAGCTCCGTGATCCCCAGGAGAGTTGTATGGTACTCCTCCTCGGGGGTCATCTCTCCCTGGAGCCTGAAAACGTTGGGCAGGTAGTCCGCACCCAGGTCGTCTGGGAAGACACCACGAACGGCGTGAGCGTAGCTGATGTGCATGTGGCAGTTTACGAGGCCGGGGGTGACGACCATCTCCCTGGCGTCGATGACCCGCTCCGCGGGGACGTCCGCCAGCTCCGACGCCTTCCCCACCATGGCGATCCTCTGGCCCCTTACCAGGATGGACCCGTCTCGGATAATCCGCCGCTGGGGATCGATGGTCAGGATGAACCGGGCGCCTTGGATCTTCAGGGTCGCCTGTTCCATAGTCACGGCCTCACTCATCCGGGATGTTGAGAACCTTTCGGGGTCGGTACTCTTTGAGGGCGGGTATGACATCTCCGCCCAGCGGCTGCAGGCAACGCGCCGCAGCATCGTGAGACATGGCCCCCTCCCGCGCCCACAGGACCAGCCACGCTGGGTTCACCCGGTCTACCTGATGCTTGGTCCATATCAGGAGCGCAGATATTGCTGTTGGACCTGGAGAAACTCTTCCGTGCGGTTGACCGACCGCAGTAAGCCCGAGGGAGCCTGCCTATCAGCCAGTTCCTCCAACGCTCCTCCGTCCTTCAGGTGCTTCAAGCTGTCAAAGATGGCCTTGACCGCCATGGCGAAGGTGGGGTTCCCAAGCATGAGGATTTTTACCCCGTTGGCGACAAGGAATGCCGAGTCGTTCCTGATTTCAGCGGGCGGGCTTAAAATGCACAGGGGTAAGGAAGTTGCTTGGTGCACCGCCTCAATCTGGTCCCGGCTACTGGCGCCTGTCAACATGACAGCCTCAGCTCCCGTCTGGGAGTAGGCCCCGATCCGGTCCACCGCTTCGTCAATGGAACACAGTTCCAGGGAGGCGGTGCGCGCCACGATGACGGTAGTGGGGTCGGTTCGAGCTGCCACTGCCGCTTCTAGCTTCCCCACCTGCTCTTCTTTGGATACCAGGCCCGGATTCTCTACGTTGAACTGCTTGGGAACGAAATTGTCTTCAATCTCTATAGCCGAGACACCGGCGGCCTCCATTTCCTTAACCGTGCGTGCCGCGTTGACGGCGTTGCCAAACCCGTCCTCCGCGTCCACCATCAGGCTGACGTCGGCGATACGGGTGATGCGGCGACAGTGGTCCACCACGTCGGACATGTTGGCCAGCACCTTGTCTGGGACCCCCAGGTCTGCCACCTTCCCCACGGAGCCGGACAGAACGCAGACCTCGTACTCCAACATGTGGGCAATGCGGGCGGACAAAGGGTCGAAGATGTTGGCCGCCAGGGTACACGTGGGCCGGGAGAGCACCCTGCGAAACTGCTCGCGGGCTCGTGACATGGGATATATTCCTTTCCTTGCGGTCCTTTAGCTCATCGTTCCTCTAATTATCTTTCTACAGTCCACCCTACCACCCTAGCAGGCTGCGGAAAAAGGGCAAGGCGTACAGACGTGGTGGGTGGAGCGTCAAGTAGTCCAGCGATATCCGTCATATCATAGTTTGTTTAGAGCTATTGGTGCAGGAAGCGCAATGTGGCGTCGCTTATCGTCGACCCGCTTTGAGTCCTGAGTAGACCTCAGAGTTTTTCAGCAGCCTGCTAGAGCAACACGGGGGGCTCCGCCCATTCACTAGTGGCCATCATATGGAGGAATCGTAGCGTCCGGGAGCAGGATTTGTCCACCTCCGGGCGGGCTTATGGTCGTGAACTTCGAAACGGCCCCGAACCTCACCCCGCGGCGGCACACCAGGCAGTTATACGAGTATGCTCCGTGAGCCTTCAGGGTCTGGGCATTTGGGATGATGACGGGCGAGCGACAGTCTTCGTGAGAGCACTGGGTGTCTAGTATGGCCGCATGTTAGACGCCTAGCGATGGGTCCAACAGGGAGCATGCGTTGATATGGGGAATTCCGGCTTAGAGATTGACACGACGGTTGTGTGGACGTCACCCTGGGGCTAGGGTTCTGCCGTGGGGGTTGGAGGATGATCCTGATCTGCGTCACCCTGAACAACATGGAGGAGGGTCTAACGTATGCCACATGAGGAACCCCGCGACCCGCTGGCACCGGTGGACCCGCTGCGGGACTGGTACGTCAACACTATCTGGGGCAAGCGGGTCGGCGACGACGACACCCTGTTCGAAGTTATGAGCCTTCAGGTATTTCAAGCCGGGCTTACATGGCGGATGATTCTGAACAAGCGGGACGGGTTCCGCTCGGCGTTCGGCAACTGGAACATCAAAACCGTGGCTGGCTTCGGGCTTGCCGAGGTGGAGTCGCTCCTAAACGACCCCGGGATAATCCGTAACCGGCTGAAAATCCAGGCCACCGTCGAGAACGCCCGTACCGCCCTGGCCCTCCAGAGCGAGCACGGCGGCTTCTGCAACTGGTTTTACAACGTCCTGCAAGGCACAGAATACCCGGCCCTTCAGAAAACGCTGAGGGGGACTTTCAAGTTCATGGGCCCGGAGATCTCCCGCATGTGGTTAATGGCGTCCGGTCGCATCACTAGAGAGGAAGGTGACAAGTACCGGCCTTAATTATCCCATCCCCCTGGGAGCAAACGGTGGATTGGCCCTTCTGAAGTTCGGAGGACCATCGAGGAGGGCATGAAGGCACGTTCGGAGCGAACGGAGATCACACAGGTCCACGCCAAAATACCTGCGGGTGGTGGTTGAGCCCGGTGCCGAACATGAAAGGGATGAGGGAGCGGAGAGGGTGAACGTCCGTGTCACCAAGGGGTTGATCTGTGCGGGAGTCAAACTGGCGGCCCTGATTCCTTCGGACGCCACCGCCAGAGTCACCCAGAGGTTGCGAGAGCGGGGCATAGGCATCGACCTCGGGAACGTAACCGCTGAGAACCTGGAAGAGCTCGTTGACGCGATGGCCAACCCGGAGGTGGATGTCCAGGACGGCAAGCGAAATGTCTGGGTTTACGTGGAGTGACCGGTCCCCGTCCCGGCAGTCTCGCGGCACCTTAGCCGCCTCACCTGAGTGGTCAGCCGGGCGCGGGCATGTGTGCCCCCTTGTGCCGCCTTTGAATTCCCGCTGACCGATGCTACAATCTCCTGACATGCCCCGCCGGTAGAGCCGGCAATCGAGGAGCGCAGAGGTGAAGAAATGGTGGCTCTAGGTACGGCAGGCTATACATACCAGGTGGCGGAGGGTTGGGGGAAGCTGCCCGACGGATGGTCCTTCAAAGAGGCGGCCGCCGTCGGCGTGGACTCCAAAGACAACGTCTACGTTTTCAACCGGGGCGAGCATCCCATGATCGTATTCGACCGGGAAGGCAACTTCCTGCGCTCCTGGGGCGAAGGAATCTTTCCGCGGGCCCATGGCATCACCATGATGCCGGATGACACCATATTCTGCACTGACGACGGCGACCACACCGTCCGCAAATGCACTCTGGACGGGCAGGTGCTGCTTACCCTGGGCATCAGTGGCAAGCCGGCGGCATTTATGAGCGGAGACCCCTTCAACCGGTGCACCCACGTCGCGATGGACCCTGCCAACGGCGACTTTTACGTTTCCGACGGCTACGGCAACGCTCGGGTGCACAAGTATTCGCCCGACGGAAAGCTCCTGTTCTCTTGGGGTGAGTCGGGGACCGGACCCGGCCAGTTCAATATCGCCCACAACATTTGCACGGACAAGGACGGCTGGGTTTATGTGGCCGACCGGGAGAATCACCGAATCCAGGTGTTTGACAATAACGGGAAGTTCGAGACCCAATGGGTCAACATGGCCCGACCCTGCGGCTTGTACATCGACCAGTCGGGGGAGCAGCGGGTATACGTGGGAGAGCTGGGCGTGGCCATCGGCCCCAACGACCAGGCTTTCGGCCTGGGGCCCAGGGTGACCATCATGGACATCAAGGGCAACGTGCTGGCCCGGCTGGGTGATGGACCGGAGAGTGAGGAGCCCGGCCGGTTTATAGCGCCCCACGGCGTCTGCATCGATTCCCGAGGGGACATCTACGTGGGGGAGGTCTCCTGGACCCACACCGGCAGCAGGCTGAGCCCGCCGCGGGAACTGCGCTCCCTCCAGAAGCTGGTCCGCCAGAAGTGACCAGAGAGGGAGTATTCCATGGAGGTAAGACCGCAGACCGACGACGTATTCTAGGTCCTCGATTTCGCTATGATGGCGAGAGTCAGTATACCGAGGGTGCCGCAGGCGACGGCAGGCAGCTAATCACCGGTGCCCGCGAAGTATACAAATGCCGTGAGCAAGATAGAGACAGGCCCCAATATCACGGCAATCTTCATTCTGTTGGTAGTCTATCAAAGTCGGCCATAACCGAACCACTCCCCAATGGGTAACACTATTACAGGGGTCCGACAGCGGAGCTACTATGTGGGTGGCTCCACGGTGGCCCAGTTGGTACTACATGAGAAGCTCTGCCACACTATCAAAGATCCTTACCTGGGCGGAGATCCGAGGTTGACCGGCACTAAGAAGCCCTGGCTGTGGACTATCAAGGTAGCGTAGGAGTAGCAGATCATAGGGCGCCAGGTCAACGCCCTCTCGCCGGCGATACGACATTCGAAAGGAAAGACCATGAGACAGACGACCAGGCTGCGCCGGCTGCTGAAGGAACCGGGTATTATCGTAGCCCCCGGCGCCTACGATTGTTTGACGGCCAAGATCATCGAGCGGGCTGGGTTCCCCGCTGTGTACATGACGGGGAGCGGGACTTCGGCGTCCCGCATTGGTCAGCCGGACCTGGGGATGGCCACCATGACGGAGATGGTCACCAATGCTGCAAACATCGTGGCGAGGGTGGGCGTTCCAGTGATTGCGGATGCCGACACCGGCTATGGCGGGACCCTGAACATCCACCGCACCGTGCGCCAGTACGAGCTGGCGGGCGTGGCAGCTATCCACATCGAGGACCAAGACGTTCCCAAGCGATGCGGCCACCTGGACGATAAGGTGGTCATTCCGGCGGAGGAGATGGCGCTGAAGATCCGTGCGGCGGTGGAGTCCCGTACCGACGATGACTTTGTGGTCATCGCGCGCACCGACGCCCTGGCGGTGACGGACCTGGAGGACACAGTTGCCCGGTGTCACACATACGTAGAGGCCGGGGCCGACGTGTTGTTCATAGAGGCGATACGCACGCCCGAGGAGATAGAGCGGGTGACAAGGGAGTTCGACGTCCCCCTGCTGTACAACTTCGTGGAGAAGGGTAAATCGCCCCTCATCCCTACCGCCGAGCTGGAGAGGCTGGGGTTCAAGATCGTCATCTTCCCGGGCAGCGCCATGTTCACCGTGTGCAAGGTGATCGGAGACGTGATGATGCACCTAAGGGAAAAGGGCACCACTGAGGGTCTGCTGGAGAATATGGTGGGCCCGGTGGAGTTCTTCGAGACTCTGGGTCTGTCGGACATGCTGGCATTCGATGCCCAGTTCGCGGGCGAGGTGAAGGTGGACACCTAAATGGTGCTGTCATCGGTCCACCCATGGCATGTGAGGGGTCCCGGGATTTTGCGTTGAGTTCGATGCCCTAGGAAGCAATGGCCTGAACCTGTACATGTCCGGGCATGAGTGTGCTCAGAATCACCAGGGTCCGCCTTCGCCGTAAATATGCTGGAGAGGCTGGCACGGGAGTCCCACATGCCGTCGAGGCGGACTGACGTGGTCGTGGAGGGCACCGAGGTCAGCGAGGCCGCGCCCATACACGAGAACCTCTCGGTGTACCGCGTCGTATACCTTCAGTAGGAGCTTACTGGCCTGGACGATGGCCAAGCCCAGGAGCTAGTGGAGATCTGCAGGAGACGTTGACTCCTCTACGGTTCGGCGCCGAGTATGGGATGGCATCTTCCGCTCAAACCGAGTCATGGGTACAGCTGGTCTTAAGGCGGCACCAGAAGATTGACCTCCGCCTGGAACCGCTCCAGCGCCCGGAATTCGTCCGCAAAGGTCTCCCCGGAAATTTCCATGGTGGCGTGACTTACGCCCGCCTGGGCATATTCCTAGATGTTCGCGACTATGTCTTGGCTGGTCCTGTGGAGCGGCGCTCAGGGTTATGCGACTACAATTAGGTTGGCTTATAGTCTTTGCTCTTGGTGCGCTGTTACTGGCGGCCTGCGGCGGGCCTGGGCCGTCACCCGAACTCGCTTCAACAACGCCGCGACCGCCTGCTCCCACTGCTGAACCGTCACGCACGGCAGAACCAATTTTAGAAGACACCCCGACGCCGGAGCTTTCAGCCACCCCAGCCGCCGCGACAGGCTCCGCCGCGGTTCGATCGCCCGCCCCAACCTCAGAATACGATCCCCAGACAAACATGTTCCTGCTGTTCTCCGATACCAGTCAGTCTACCGCGCTTACGGTGCAGGCACTCGAACAGGCGCGAGAACATCAGGACACCTCACAGGTTCCAGTAATCATTGAGCTGATGCGGTTCATGGGACCGGGAGTTGTGTACGAACAGGCCGACGCCACGTTGAGAAGGCTCACTGGTCAAGAGTTCGGCGACGACTATCCGATTTGGCAGGAGTGGATGGAATGGTTGGGGAACAACTTAGCCGAGTACCGGCCACCGGATGGATATCTGCGATGGAAGGTTAATCTATTGTCGTTGATCGATCCACGTTACGAGGAATTTCTGATCACGGCCGGAAAGACGGCGCGAATAGACCTAACCGAGGTGGTCTGGGGTGGGGTGCGCCCCGACGGAATTCCGGACTTGCAAAACCCGGAGATACTCGCACCAGATGAGGCCGATTACCTCGGTCCAGACGATCGGGTCTTCGGCGCTTCGATCGGTGGCGAGCACAGGGCCTATCCGTTGCGAATCGTCAACGCCCACGAGATGGTCAACGACGTCCTGGGCGGCGAGCCGATCGCGCTAGCATATTGAACGCTGTGCGGCACCGGAATCGTGTATTCCGCCAAAATAGAGGGACAGCCAACGACATTCGGTACGTCTGGACTCCTATACAGAAGTAACAAGCTGATGTACGATCGCTCCACCAACACAATCTGGAAGCAGTTCACAGGCGAGCCTGTTATCGGACCCTTGGCCGACAGCGGCATGAGGCTGACTTTTTTCCCCGTGACTCTGACCACCTGGGCAGACTGGCTTGCAGAACATCCCGACACGACCGTGATCTCATTGGATACTGGGCTGTACCCGGCCGGCAGGTATGAGCCTGAGTCGGACCCGCGATCTGTATACTTCGACTATTTCAACTCCGCTGAGACGATGTTTCCAGTGTGGGAGCGAAGCGCGGTGCTTCAAACCAAGGACGTGGTGCTAGGCCTCGAGTTAGGTGGCATGTTTAGGGCCTACCCAATGGGGGCACTCCAACGGGAGCGGGTCGTCAACGATGAGCTGGGTGGTACTGACGTCGTCGTCATAGAATCATCCTCATCGCAGGCAGCCCGCGCCTACGAGCGGGACGGACGCCTATTTACCCTCGGCAAGGACGATGTTGCATATGATGCGCTGCCGACGATGCTGCTCGACTCCAACGGCTCCGCGTGGGTAGTCACCGAGGAATTCCTTATCGACCGCGGCGACCCGTCCCACAAGCTGAGGCGCATCCCTACGCATACGTCCTTCTGGTTCGGTTGGTTCGCGTTCCACCCGGACACACAGGTCTACACATCGGAGGGGAACTAAATTCCTCGCTCCCCAGGACCGGCAGGCTGATGCTGGTGCGTCTGTCTCACTAGCTATTCGACTCCCCCAACTACATATTCGACCTGAAGCGGGACGGGATAAGGGCCGTGGCTTTCTTCGAGTGCGACCAGTTCAGGCTGTAGCTCCTTTTTGGCTGTTCGTCATCAAGGATGGGAAGTTCCGAGAGTCAACCCGGCATCACGGACTGCTTCTCCTCAGGACTCGGCCGGCGGTACGGCCGGTAAACTGGCCATTTCCCACACAGATCTCTCCGTTGACCATTACATAGTCGATTCCTTCGGGGTATTGGCAGGCCTGCTGAAAGGTTGCCCTGTCGATCACCGTGTTAGGGTTGAATACCACCACGTCCGCATCCGCGCCGGCGCGTAGAACGCCCTTTCCGGCCAGTCCCAGCTTGAGGGCCGGGAAAGAGGTCATCTTCCGGACGGCCTCTTCCAGGGGCATGAGTTTCTGCTCCCTGACGTAGCGCCCCAGGATGCGGGGGTAGGTGCCGTAAACCCGGGGATGAGGATTTCCAGTAGAGTAGAGGCCGTCGGTGCCTATCATGGTGGTGGGATGGGACATGACGGTGCACACGTCCTCCTCGGACATGGCGAAAGCGACCTGGGACACGGCGCACCTCTCCTCCACAAGCAGGTCGAAGATGGCGTCCACGGGGTCCTGGTTACGCAGGTGGCCTACCTCTTGTAAGGTGAGGCCTATGAGGGGTCTGTTGGCGTCGCTGGCAAGGGACGAGACCATGATCCAGTCCAGGCCGGCGCCCATGCGCATCTCCCCCAGAGAGTTCAGGAGCTCACTCCTGATGCGCTCCCTTGTGCTCCCGTCCTGCAGGCGGCGCACGACCTGGTCCACGCCCCCCTCCTGAGCCCAGGGAGGCAGCATCGCCTGGAGGGTGGTACTGCTGGCGTGGTAAGGGTACTGATCCGCCGTTATGTCCAGGCCCTCGTCCCTGGTGCGTTCTATGAGGGCCAGGGACTCTCGCACCTTTCCGTGGTTGGCCCTCCCGGTTGCCTTGTGGTGGGAGATCTGCACCGGTAGGCCGCCCTGCCGCCCAATCTCGATGGCC
Source organism: Dehalococcoidia bacterium (assembly GCA_965247295.1). GTDB lineage: Bacteria > Chloroflexota > Dehalococcoidia > Lucifugimonadales > JAGWBF01 > CBDFGQ01. The sequence goes on along the minus strand of CBDFGQ010000005.1, from coordinate 231,940 downwards.
TCGCCAACAGACTCCACCAGGCGATCCCCCTCGTTGCGCATGTGGGTGGCGTAGATGCCACCGTAGCGCGCGGCCACGCTGGCCAGCTCCACGATTTCGTCCGTCTCCGCGTAGGTACCAGGGACGTATACCAGGCCGGTGGAGATGCCGAAGGCCCCAGCTTCCATCGCCTCCTGCACCAGTTCTTTCATCTGCTCCAGCTCCTCGGAACTGGGAGCCCTCTGTTCGAAGCCCGTGACGGCAATTCGCACCGTGCCTTGCCCAACCAGAGGCGCCAGGTTGGTGGCGGGGCCTGAGCCGTCTACCACATCCAGGTAGTCGCTGAAGCTGCGCCACTGCCACGACACCCCACTGGGTGGAGTGATGAAGGCTAAGTACCGCTTTAGCATCTCCTCGGTCCGAGGATTTAGGGGCGCCGCGGTGAAGCCGCAGTTGCCCGCCACCTCGGTGGTAACCCCCTGCCTCAGCTTGTAGTCCTGGACGTCCTTGTACAGGATAGTCAGGTCAGGGTGGGCGTGAATGTCTATAAATCCGGGGCAGACACACATGTCCTGGGCGTCGATGACGGTCTTGGCCTGCTGACTGAACCCTTCCAACGGCCGCCCGACGTACTCGATCCGGTCCCCCGTAATCACCACATCGCCCCTGAACCAGGGATTCCCTGTGCCGTCGATGACCCTGCCGTTGCGTATCACGATGTCGGCCATGGCACCTCCTGAGGGAGCTATCGAGACTCGAGGGTCCGGTTAAAGAACTCCACGGCATGGCCGGCAGCCTCGGACTCTCGCCCAGCCCAGAAATGGTCCGCTCCAGGTACGATCCGCCACTCCACCGCCGCGGGCAGAGACTCTAGCTTCTCCTTCAAGGACTCTACGGGCACAGACCGGTCCCGGTCGCCACATACGAAGAGCTTGGGTCTACCGTCCTCGCCGATTCCCGAATGCTCCAGGAACCGGATGGGGGATGAGTACAGAAGAAAGGACTTGGCTGCTGCGTAGCCAGCCAGGTTGCGCAGGATCACTCCTGTCCCGAAGGAGTACCCGGCCATACCGAGTCGGTCTCCGTCGACGTCCCGGCGCTCCCTCAAAGCCTCGAGGGCCGCCTCCGCATCCTCGGGCTCCTTCTCACCCTCGGCATGGGTGCCCTGGCTGTTGCCGACACCGCGGAAGTTGAAACGCAACACGGCAAAGCCGCTCTCCACCAAGGCGTAAAACACCGACGCCACGAGGTTGTTGTTCATATTGCCGCCTCCCATTGGGTGGGGATGGCATATGACCACGCCGGGGTACGGCCCAGGAGGCGAGTTGGGGACACCCGCGATGCCTTCCAGCCTGACCTCTCCAGCGTCGAATAAGACGGCACTCTGACCCATGCTCTGGCCCCCGTTGGAGTGTACCCTATCTAACGAATATTTAAATAGCGTTTATCGAGAATCCAGCCCGCACGAGCGTATTGACCTGCCGGGCTCTACTAGCACTTCGTGGGAATCAAATCTCTGGCGGGCCCAAATAGGCTTCCCACAGACATGCGAAAGGCTCGTGCAAGCTGGGTACCTCATTGCAGCATGGAAATCGAAGGCGGGGCCGCACAAATCCTCCCCGCTCCTGTCTGCATGAGCCTCCCGCTCGTGGTTACGGCGGCCCTCCAAAGTGGCTCCCCACCTCGGCCAGGTCGAGCACATCAACCACGTTGTCCCCGTTGACGTCGGCCCTGGGGTCCGAGGGCGGCGAGGTGCCGTAGGAGGCGATGATGATGGCCAGGTCCGAGTCGTCCACCACGCCGTCCCCGTTGACGTCAGGGGAACGCGGTGGGGCCGGCGCGACGGCTGCTCCGTACCAGAACCCCGCCCCGGCGCTGTAGCTCTGGCCGGAGGAGGTCCCCACGACCATGCCCTGGCCGAGGGTGCCCGCGAGGCGGTAGCTCCCCGAGGAGCTGCTGGATCCCGCCGACGCCATCACGATGCTGGCCAGGCGGTAGTTGGCCCCCGCTGGGACGGGTATTGCTCCTAGCCCGTAGGAGAAACCGGCGCCCAAGCGATAACCCTGACTGGAAGCGGCGCCTACGGGCTGTCCCTGGCCCACCGAGCCGAACTGACGGTAGCTATCCGACGAGCTGGCCCCTCCCCCACCTGGCATCGCCGACCATGGGACCGCCCCGGGGGAAGCCCGGACCACGACGGCCAGCAGCAGGGGCGCCACCACCAGGCCCCAGACCAGCCATTTTAGTTTTAGCTTGTCTTTCAAGTTACCGTTTCCAGACGCGTCCTCGACGCTCCCGCGATTTCCTCACCTGGGTAGAAAGAGCCCGCATTCTCTCCCCCTCGAACGTGGGAGAGTTAGAGAGGGGGTGGTAAACCCCTATGGCACCGTGCAGTCCTTCCTGGCGCAGTGGAGCACCTTCAGCGCGCCCCCCGAAACCGCGCGGTAGCTGATCACGGGAAGCCCATCGGACCCCACTGCTATGGAAGTATACAGGCCTACGTCGCCCGGCCTGTCGACGGTGGTAATGGTACTGCTGGAGCACGTGACGGCGTGCAGCGGCCACCCCTGCCGTGACACATTGCTTTGTGCGACAAGCGCTTATATGCACCATCAGCCTGCGTGGCGCAACAATGGGATTCCACGCGCACCCGGACCTGGGGTTAGATGGTGGCGAAACGGGTGCCCTGCCGGTACATTCCGACAGCGTGCCGAGTTGTTGACGGGCCCTGGCAGCGTGCCTACAATGGTTCTCGTCGAGACGGAACCTCCACGATAGCGTACGGTGGTGCATCCCCATGAGCTTGAAGACCAACCCGGGGAAATACGTCCACTGGAAGCTGACCATCCAGGGGCGTGTGGCCAGGCTGGAGCTTGACGTACAGGAACGGGAAACGCTGGCACCCGGCTACGAGTTGAAGATGAACTCCTATGATCTGGGCGTAGACCTCGAGCTTTTCGACGCCGTGCAGAGGCTGCGCTTCGAGCATCCCGCGGTGGGCGCCGTGGTCATCACCTCGGCGAGGCCCAGGTTATTCTGCGGCGGGGCCAACATCAGGATGCTGGCCCAGGCCACTCATGCCCAGAAGGTTAACTTTTGCAAGTTCACCAACGAGACCCGGAACTGCATCGAGGACGCGTCGGAGCATTCGGGGCAGACCTACATCTGCGCCATAAACGGCGCGGCGGTGGGAGGGGGCTATGAGCTGGCCCTGGCATGCGAACACATCATGCTGGTCGACGACGGGTCCAGCGCCGTGTCCCTTCCGGAGTTGCCCCTTCTCGCCGTGCTGCCCGGAACGGGCGGCCTGACGCGACTGGTGGACAAGCGTAAGGTGCGCCCGGACCACGCCGACTTCTTCTGCACCACTGCCGATGGGGTCCGGGGCCGGCGCGCCCTGGAGTGGCGGCTCGTTGATGAGCTGGTGCCCCTCTCAAGGTTTGAAGAGATAGTCATGGAGCGCGCCAAGGAGTTCGCGGGCGGGTCGGACCGGCCGAAGGATGCCCTGGGCATCGAGCTTACGCCCCTCAACCGTAAACTCGGTCCGGACCGCCTGGAGTACGACCATATCGCCGTGGAGCTCGACCGTGAGGTGGGCACAGCACACATCATGGTCCACGGGCCCTCCGAGGAGCCCCCACAGAGCCCTGAGGGGATCCGTGCCGCCGGCGCCTCGTTCTGGCCGCTGGCCTTTGCCAGAGAGCTGGACGACGCTATCCTGCACCTGCGGGCCAACGAGGCTGAGGTCGGTACGTGGGTGTTCAGGACTACGGGCAGCAACGACCTGGTAGAAGCGGCGGATGTGGCCCTGCTCAACAACGCCCAAGATTGGCTGGTGCGGGAGATCACCCTCTACATCAAGCGTACCCTGGGGCGTCTGGAAGTGAGCTCCCGGAGCCTGATGGCGCTGATCGAGCCCGGAAGCTGCTTTACGGGCACGCTTCTGGAGCTGTCCTTGGCCGCGGACCGTTCCTATATGCTCGACGGCGCCTTCAGTAGCGTCAGTTTGCCTCCTCCGGCGGTCCGTCTGAGCCCCATCAATTTTGGCATACTGCCCATGGTCAATGGCCTGACGCGGCTGGAGCGGCGACTAGCGGTGTCGCCAAACGGTCTGGATGCCGTTAAGGAGGCAACGGGCCGGGACCTGGAAGCCAGTGACGCGGAGGAGCTTGGGCTGGTGACCTTCACTCCCGACGAGATAGACTGGGGGGAAGAGGTGCGTCTCGCCATCGAAGAGCGCGCCAGTTTCTCTCCCGATGCGCTGAGCGGCATGGAGGCGAGCCTGCGCTTCCCCGGCCCGGAGACGCTGGAGAGCAAGATATTTGGCCGCCTGAGCGCGTGGCAGAACTGGATATTCCAGCGGGACAATGCGACCGGCGAGGAAGGGGCCCTCCGACTGTACGGGACCGGCAAGAAGGGCGTATTCGACAGGAAAAGGGTTTAGGCGATGTCCCTCAACTACGGCGACCTCATTCCCAATAACGTCAACCTCTCCGATAACCGCCGTCTCCAGCGGGCGTTGGAGGGCTGGTAACCCAACTACATGAGGTGGTGGCAGGAGCTGGGCCCCGAGGGGTCCGCGGACTTCGACGTCTACCTCCGCACGGCGGTCAGCGTGGAGGCCGATGGCTGGGCCAATTTCGGCTATGTGAAGATGCCTGACTACCGCTGGGGCATTTTGCTGGCGAAGCCCGAGGACGGACGCAGGATCACCTTCGGTGAGCATGTGGGAGAGCCCGTCTGGCAGGAGGTGCCGGGAGAGTATCGCAGCTCCCTTCGGCGCCTGATCGTCACCCAGGGGGATACGGAGCCCGCCTCGGTCGAGCAGCAAAGGCACCTGGGGCTCACCTGCCCCTCCCTCTACGATCTACGCAACCTGTTCCAGATCAACGTGGAGGAGGGGCGGCACCTCTGGGCGATGGTCTATCTGCTGCACGCCTACTTCGCCAGGGATGGCCGGGAGGAAGCCGAGGCCCTGCTGGACCGTCACTCGGGCGATCCAGACAAGCCCCGAATTCTGGGGGCGTTCAACCAGCGGACGCCTCACTGGTTGTCTTACTTCATGTTCACCTACTTCACCGACAGGGACGGCAAGTACCAGTTGGCCGCCCTGGCGGAGTCCGGCTTCGATCCCCTGGCCAGGACCTGCAGGTTCATGCTGACCGAGGAGTCTCACCACATGTTCGTCGGCGAGACGGGCGTGATGCGGATAGTGGAGCGTACCTGCGAGGTAATGAATCACCTCGGTACCGATGACCCCGCCAGGGTACGGGAGGCGGGCGCCATCGACCTCGCCACATTGCAGAGGTTCATCAATCTCCACTACAGCGTGTCCCTCGATCTGTTTGGCCAGGAGCTTTCCACCAACGGCGCAAACTATTTCACGGCAGGGATCAAGGGACGGTTCCACGAGACGAGGATCGACGACGACCACCGCCTGGCGGGCGCAACATTGGCAGTGAACCAGCTGGAAGACGGGAGGATCGTGCTGAACGACCAGCCCGCGCTGCTGGCCGTTAACGAGCGCCTCCGCGAGGACTACATCGTGGACTGCCAGCGGGGCCTCGCCCGATGGAACAGGGTGATCGTGGACCAGGGCATAGATTTCCAGCTGAGTCTGCCCCACCGGGGGTTCAATCGGGGCATCGGCTCTTTCTCCGGCGCTCGAATCTCACCGGAGGGGCTGGTGGTTACCGAGGCAGACTGGAACTGCGATTTCAGTAGCTGGCTCCCTACCCAGGAGGACCATGACTACCTGGCCTCCCTCATGCACCGGGTGATCGAGCCGGGAACGATGGCCAGCTGGATAAGTCTACCGGCGCGGGGAATTGGTGGCAAGCCCATAGGCCACCTTTATGTAAATTTTGGCTGAACGCCAGACCGCTAATCTTGGTGTGGAGTACGCCGAGAGGCGTGCCGTGCTTACAGGGAGGAAGGTGATGCGGGACAATACCGTGTTAGTGGACAGATCGGTGACTCCCTCGTCCATCCGCTTCTCGCCAGTCTTCAACGTGGCAGTGCCCTTCATCGACCGTCACCTCGCGGAGGGGCGGGCCGACAAGGGCGCCATTAGGACGGTTAACGGCGAAGTGACCTACGGGGAGCTGGCGGAGAACGTGAGCCGTTGCGGCAGTACGCTGAGGTCGCTAGGGGCTTCACGCGGCGACCGTCTGTTGATGATAGTGAAGGACTGCCCGGAGTTCTTTTACCTTTTCTGGGGCGCGATAAAGGCCGGCGTCCTGCCGGTGCCCCTGAACACCCTGCTGAAGGCGGCCGACTACCAGTTCATGGTGGAGGACTCCAAGTGTGCGGCTGTGGTCTATTCCCCTGAGTTCTCCTCTGAGGTGGAGCCCGCCCTCGCCTCCGCAGGCCATGTTCCCGGCATCGTTTTGAAGACGGAGGGGAAGACGGGTTGAATGTCCGGATGATGGAGGCGAAGGCTACGCTGGCGCCCGAGCCCGCCGCTCTCGACGACGATTGCTTCTGGCTCTACTCCTCCGGCTCCACCGGCCGCCCCAAGGCCGCGGTGCACAGACACCGGGACATCGCTGTAACCTGTGTTCACTATGCCGAAGATAGCCTGGGGATGGTGGAAAGCGACGTCTGCTTTTCGGCAGCCAAGCTATTCTTCGCCTATGGCCTGGGCAACTCCTTGACCTTTCCCCTTTGGGTTGGAGCCACTGCGGTGCTGAGCGACCGCCGGCCCTCGCCGGAGATGACCTTCGAGCTGATCGAGCGCTTCAGGCCGACGCTATTTTTCGGCGTGCCGACCCTGTACGCAGCTCAGCTACGCGCCCTGGAAAGCAGGAGTCCGGACCTGTCTTCGCTACGCATATGCGTCTCGGCGGGAGAAGCTCTGCCCTCGGATATCTTCCGCCGGTGGCAGGAGGCGACGGGTCTGCCCATCCTGGACGGTATCGGTTCCACCGAGCTTCTGCACATTTTCATCTCCAATACCGTGGAGGACCACAGGCCGGGGACCAGCGGGCGGGTCGTTCCGGGATACGAGGCCAGGGTACTGGGTGAAGACGGGCAGCCCGTTCGGCGCGGCGAGGTTGGCCGATTGATGGTCAAAGGCGATTCCAGCGCCCGATACTACTGGAACAATCCGCGGAAGACCGCCGAGACCATGATGGACGTGTGGGTCAATACTGGCGACACCTACCTGCAGGATGACGAGGGCTATTTCGTATACTGTGGCCGTAGCGACGACATGCTCAAGGTGGGCGGAATCTGGTGCTCGCCCGTGGAGATCGAGGCCCGCCTCATTGAGCACCCCAAGGTGCTAGCAGGCTGCGGAAAAAGGGCAAGGCGTACAGACGTGGTGGGTGGAGCGTCAAGTAGTCCAGCGATATCCGTCATATCATAGTTTGTTTAGAGCTATTGGTGCAGGAAGCGCAATGTGGCGTCGCTTATCGTCGACCCGCTTTGAGTCCTGAGTAGACCTCAGAGTTTTTCAGCAGCCTGCTAGAGGCTGCCGTGGTGGGTCGCGCCGACGAGGACCAGCTGATCAAGCCTAAGGCATACGTGGTGTTAAACGATCCCAGCGACGCCGAGGCCGGTCTCGCCGAAGAGCTGCTGGAACACTGCAAGAACGCCCTGCCCCGTTACAAGTACCCCCGCTGGATTCAGTTCGTCGACCAGCTGCCCAAGACCGCAACCGGGAAAATCCAGCGCTTCAAGCTGCGGCCGGCGAGGTAACGCGACGTGCAAAGTTTCCCACGCCACTCTGAACGTAGCGAAGGGTCTGGAAGTTGGGAGATTCGTGTCAAGGACCCAACACCCCGCCAGAGCCTTCAATCCACGACAGGCGGGCTCAGAATGCCATCGACGTTAGTCCCCCTGTCGGAAACCCGCACATGGGGTTAAGAAAGTATGATGATATACATTGCCCAGGGTCTGGGCTAGTGAGAGGAGGCACACTGACATGGCGGACCGCGACCTTGCGTTTACCCCGGCCAGCCAGCTGGTGGAGCAGATTTCCACCAGGGCCATCTCACCGGTGGAGTTGACTGAGCTGTATCTGAGGCGCATTGAAAAGCTGGACACCGAGCTGAACTCCTACCTGACGGTGATAGGTGACGAGGCCCTGGCCGCGGCCAGGCGGGCGGAGACGGCTGTCGCCGATGGAGAGGCCGTCGGCCCACTCCACGGGCTCCCCATCTCCATAAAAGACCTGGAGGCGACGTCGGGCATCAGGACCACCTTTGGCTCTCTGGTGTTCAAGGACCACGTGCCCGAGGCGGACTCGGGAGTGGCCGAGCGGGTCCGCAGGTCGGGGGCCATAATCCTGGGCAAGACCAATACCCCCGAGTTTGGCGTCCGGGGCATCACCGAGAACCGTCTGGGAGACGCCTGCCGCAACCCCTGGGATACGGGGCGTACGGCTGGTGGCTCCAGTGGTGGCGCAGCGGCGGCCCTGGCTGCCGGCCTCTGCCCCCTGGCCACTGGGAGCGACGCCGGGGGCTCCATCCGCATCCCGGGGAGCCTCTGCGGAGTATACGGGATCAAGCCCACCCTGGGCCGCGTGCCCAGGTTCGGAGGGGTGGCCCGTCCCAGCCCCAATCCCGTGGCCCAGGGGGGACCCATGGCGCACACGGTGAAGGATGCGGCCATGTTGCTCCAGGTGCTGGCGGGGCCGGACGACAGGGATGTGCTCACCCTCAGAGAGAGGCCTCCCAACTACCTGGCCGACCTGGAGGTGGGCGTTCGTGGTGCCAGGATCGCCTGGAGCTTGGACCTCGGCTATGCCACGGTAGACCCGGAGGTGGCATCGTCTACATCCCGTGCCGCCAGGGTGTTCGAGGAGCTTGGAGCGACGGTGGAGGAGCCTGGTATCAGTATGGAGGAGCCCTTCAGCAGGGTGGGGCCCATCGTCTGGGCCAACTCCTACGCCTCGTATGGCCATCATCTGGAGGAGCGCCCTGGGGACCTGACGGACTACGCCAGGAATAGGTTGGAGAGGGGCAAGGCTGTGACCGGGGCCGACTACGCCCGCGCCCTCAGGCAGCTTGAGCTGCTAATGTTCCAGATAGACACCCTGATGGAGAAATATGACCTGCTGCTGACCCCCACCATGGCGGTCACGGCCTTCGAGGTTGGGCAGCAACCCTCCTCAATTGCGGGCCGGGAGGTGAGCCCGGACTGGGGCTTCAACCCCTTTAACCTGGTGTTCAATCTGACGGGGCTGCCGGCGGCCACCGTCCCTTGTGGCTTCTCCTCCGGTGGGCTGCCCATAGGGCTGCACGTGATCGGGCGCCGGGGCGATGAGGCGATGGTCCTTCGGGCCTCGGCGGCCTTCGAGCAGGCCAGGCCCTGGGTGGACAGGCGGCCAACTGTCTCCTGACGCCCCAATGTAGCCAGGATGTTTCCCATGGCTCTCGCGGCCCCAGAACTCAAAGGGGGGATACGATGCGTCTTAAGGATAAAGTGGCCCTGATCACCGGCGCCGGATCTGGCATAGGGCGTGCGCCCGCCGTCAAGTTCGCGGCTGAGGGCGCCAGGGTGGTGGCGGTAGATATCCAGGAGCCGGGGAACCAGGAGACCGTCAGCACCATCCGCTCTGCGGGCGGCGCCGCCACCGCCGTACAGGCCGACGTGATCCGCTCCCAGGACGTTCAGCGCATGGTGAGAGCCGCCGTTGACACCTACGGCCGGCTGGACATTCTGTTTAACAACGCCGGCATCGCGCCTCGCGGCACCATACTGGAAGTAGACGAGGAGACGTTCGACAGACTGTTCGCCGTAAACGTAAAGGGCGTGTTCCTAGGATGCAAGGAGGCGATTCCCCTGATGAAGGCCCAGGGCGGCGGGGTGATCCTCAACACTGCCTCTCAACTGGGGGTCATGGGCATGGAGGGCAACGTGCTGTACCCCTCCACCAAGGGCGCGGTGGTCCAGATGACCCGCTGCCTGGCCGTGGACCACGCGGGGGACGGCATCCGTGTAAACTGCCTCTGCCCGGGCCCGTTAGATACGCCCCTGTCGAGGCGCAACAGGGAGCTGACGGGGGACCCGGAGGCGGCGCTTAAAGCCCGCATGACCCGCATACCCATGGGTCGCCTAGGGAGCGCCGAGGAGATGGCCGACGTGGCTGCATTCCTATGCTCCGATGAATCCTCCTTCGTGACCGGCGCCGCCATCCTGGCTGACGGGGGCTGCGCTGCCTGGTAATGCGGGCCGGACCTCCAATTACCCAACTCCACATGGCGGTGCTATACTCGGGCCAGCTTGACTGGGAAGCCTTTGGCATGTATGACATGCTGATCAAGAACGGATTTGTCTTCGATGGGACCGGCAGTGTTCCCTACACCGCCGACGTTGCCGCGGTGAACGGCGACATCGTTGCCATTGGACTCCTCGATGGGCCGGCCACCAAGACGGTGGAGGCCGGCGGACTGGCCGTCTCTCCCGGGTTTATCGATCTGCACACTCACAGCGACATGTCCTTCCTCCTGGACCCAACGGCTCAGAGCAAGGTGAGGCAGGGAGTCACGCTGGAGCTGGCCGGCAACTGCTTGCTGGTCGGTGACCATACCCGGTTATGAACTGTGACCGGGTTCCTGGGTGTGAGGTAACTACAGCGTTATAATAGGCCTGCGACGGACTTCCCCATGGTAGGGAGGGCATACGGGGTAGCCTATGCCCCCGAGTGGCCCTAGCATGGGAGCGCTGGTTGTCGCAAGAAACCAACCCTGCCACGAGGGGGTTTGCCATGCAGCATAATGATCTGGGTTATATCGCAATGTTAAAGGGCATGCTGGCCCCTAACTTGCGCGGATGGGTGAACGCTCTAGATCTGTACGTACAGGAAAGACGCGTGGGTAATTTGACTAGGCTCCAGGCCGGTGGAAAGTACCAAAGCTACTTTGACGCTTGGTGTGAGGAGGGAAAGTGGGGAATAAGGAAATTTTACCAGGACACATGGGACCGTCGTTTCGCTGATGTCAGTAATCCCCACCCTTGAGATTTCAGAGTTCCTGAATGAATGCAGGTCAGTTTTTGGGGGCTTGGACGATCAGAACTCTTCGCTACTGTCCAGGGCCATTGAACATTACGGCGACACTGGCGAGTGGCTAGGACTACCAGCGGGATACAAACAGGGAGATCAAAGGCTTGGTGGCCCCTTGAGTCCGGAAGACGAGGCCGCAATACGAAAAGCTCGGAGGCAGTTGGCCCTTGACGAGGAGACAGGCAAGAAGATAAACAATGAGGACCGCTGAGGCGATTTGATTTCGGGTTGGTGATCAAAGGAGGTACTCTATGTATCAGCGAGAGCCGTTGCCTTACTATGGTGGACTCGTCTCCTTTTTCGGGGCACCGGGCATCGAGTTCGATCAGCTTGCAGAGGGGATGGCGGTGGTCGCCGGGGTACCCATTGACAACGGCATCCCTGTAGGGCGGATCGGGGCCCGCTACGGTCCAAGGGGCATTCGCGAAGCCTCTCTTGCCAGCCGCACCATACTGGAGATAGCGCCGGAAAAGACGCGAATCGACGTCAACACTCGGGAAGGAGTGCGCCTCAAGGACAAGCCCAACATAGCCGACCTCGGGGACTTCAACATCTATCCCACCGATCTCATGCGTACCACCGAGTCCGTCATTCAGGGGATGTCGGAGGTGGTCAAGAGAGGTGCCTTCCCGGCGGTGCTGGGAGGGGACCACTATATCACCTACCCTGCCTTCGAGGGATTCGCCAAGGGCATTGCGGAGCGAACATCCGCGGCTCGCCTGGGACATATCCACATCGATAGTCACTCCGACTTCCGCGACGACATGGGGCCCGGTGGGGGTCGCTACAATCATGGGACCATGGTGCGTCGTATCAGCGAGAATCCCATGGTCTCCTACAAAAACCTGGCATGGGTAGGCGTCAACGCCGGCTTGACGGTAGACCAGGAACGGCTGAGGCGTGAGCACCATCTGACGATGCTGACCTCCAAGACCATCCTGGAGCGTGGCATCGAAGATGTGATACGGGAGGCGATGGCGGTGGCGGCGGATGGCACGGACGCGGTATACGTGAGTGTGGACATAGACGTGGTTGATGCCTCCGAGTCTCCCGGCACCGGCGCACCCGAGTTCGAGGGTATCCGGGCAAGGGAGTTCTTGCAGATGATGGATATATTGAGTGGATACCAGGCGATGGGAGCGCTGGACCTCTGTGAGGTAGCTCCTAATCTGGACCCCTCGGGGTTGACCGTTATCCTCGCCGCCAGGGGACTGGTTAACGCCTTGAGCCCCTTCCTCTTCGACAAGGTCAAGCTGCCTGAGTAGCTGGAGCAGCAGACGGGGAGTCTAGAATCGGCGCGCCGTCCTGTCATGGGCGAGATGAGTACAGCTTGAAGGAGGAGGGGAATGGGCACTACGGAGACAAGAGACGTCTTGCAGGAGCTGGGGGTCAGGCGGATTATCAACGCCTCGGGGAATGCAACGGTGTTGGGAGGGTCCATTATGGGGCCCACGGCGCGCGCCGCGATGGAGGACGCCAACGAATACTTCGTTGAGATGGAAGAGCTGCTGGAAAAGTCCGGCATAGCCGTGGCCAACCTCCTGGGGGCCGAAGCGGCGCTGGTCACTTCGGGGTGTTTTGCCGCCATGGTGCTGGGCGCCGCCGGCATTATGACCGGCAAGGAATCTGAGAATATAGCCCGGCTCCCCGATACCTCCGGCATGAAGGACGAGTTCCTTTTGCAGAAGTCCATGCACTACCCGTACGAACGGTGCGTGACCGTGCCTGGTGGGAAGCTGGTGGACGTTGGAGACGAGCGTGGGACCACGGCGGAACAGCTGGAGGAGGCCATCGGGCCCAGGACCGCCGGGATTCTGTACCTGGCGAGAGCAGAGGATGATGAGGGTGTTCTGTCAATAGCCGAGGTGGTCAGCATCGCCAGCCGGAGGGGTGTGGCAGTCCTGGTGGACGCAGCCGCCGAGATCTATCCCCTGGAGCGAATGACCTGGCTTGCCGGAAGTGGGGAGGAGCTAGTCTGTTTTGGCGCCAAGTATTTCGGCTCCGCCAACTCGACCGGCGTGCTGTGCGGACGGAAGGATATGGTGGAGGCCGCCGCCCTCCACAACTTCATTAGCTTTGAGACTCAAGGTAGCGCCTCTCTGGGCAGAGGAGACAAGGTGGACCGTCAGGAGGTGGTTGCCACGGTGGTGGCCCTGCGTGAGTGGTTCGACCATGAACCACGAGGACCGGTTCGCGGTCCAGGAGGAACGAATCCACACCATTGCCCGGGCGTTGACGAACGTTCCCCATGTAACGACTGAACGCTACCGGGAGCGCCAGGGCCCGTGGTTTCTCCTGCGCATTACCTTCGACGAATCGGCGCTGGGGAAGACGGCTGCCTCGATAGAGCAGGCCCTCAGGGATGGGGATCCCCCAATTCGGGTGAGAGTCGATGGTGGCCAGATACGGGTGGCCGTCCACACCTTGAGGGAGGGCGAAGACAGTGTCGTCGCCGAGCGGATGCGTGAGGTCCTGTCCAGCTAGGGATCATAGTCATCGGCCTGCTGCCCTGCGCCGCAGCCGCCGGCGCATCCTCTTCGTCGCCGGGGCGTCAACTGCTCCGTCTCGAATGACCACGCCGTAGGTCCCTTCCGCCGCCCCGGGGGAGATGCGCTCATCCACCAGGTCCGCCAGCACTTGGGAGGGGTCCCGGTCCAGGGGATCGCCGTAGCCGCCCCCACCTGCCGTTCGCACGCTCACCACGTCCTCCGGCTCCACCCGGAGCCCGGCTGTCACGGGATGGATTTCGCGCTCGGCCCCGGAATCGGGATTGAGGACGAATCGGCTGGAAGCCCCGGACAGACCACCATGGAGGCCGCCGGCCGGGTGTGTCTGCCGGTCGGCGCTGGTGGAGAGGGTGGTGCCCGGCGCCAGTATCCTCGTATCCCGCCGCACGGGCAACCCGCCCCTGAAGGTCCCAGCTCCACCGCCATCGCGAATCAGCTCGTATCGGACCACCTGAAGTGGGTAGGCCAGCTCCAGACTCTCCACGGGGAGATTGGCGGAACCCGAGGCGTGGATGCGTACCGCGTCGGTACCGTCCCGGTGTGGCCTGGCCCCCAGTGCCCCGGCGAACGTCTCGTAATCTACAAAGGCCTGGTCTCGGTCACGATGTTTCCCTGCGTACGTGGTGAGCGAGTGGGGGCCCGATGCCGCGAGGGCCTTCCCGGGTATGGCCTGCACGAGCGCGCCCACTACCACGTCCCCGAGAATCGCGCAGGTGAGCGCCCGGGCACCCACCGCTGCCGGAGGCACCGGGTTTACCAGGCACCCCTCGGGCGCGTGGACGCGGACCGGCCGGTAGGTGCCGGAGTTGGGAGGAAGGTCCGGGTCCAACAGCATCTTGAGCACGAAGTAGACCACCGTGAGGGTAGCAACCGTCGGGACGTTCTTGCCGCTGGCCATGGCTGGGTCGGTGCCGGTGAAGTCGAGGTGGACCGTATCTCCGGCCACCCTGGCGGTACACTGGATGCGCACCGGAACGTCCCCATGGCCATCGTTGTCCAGGTAGTCGGCATAGGTGTAGGTGCCCTCCGTGAGCTGCCCGATGAGCTGGCGCATCCGTCTTTCGCTGTAGTCCAGAAAATGATCGGTGCAGGCCTGCATCGTCGCGGGGCCGTACCTTTCGCAAACATCCTGCACCCCCCGCACGCCCACATGCAGCGCCGCCATCTGGGCCTGGAGGTCGCCCAACCGCTCCTCCGGTGTCCGGCTATTGGACATGATGATCTGGGTGACGCCGTCCCGTTCCCCCAGCTCGGGGTAGACGCGAACCGGAGGAAGCCGTATTCCCTCCTGGTAGATGGAGGTGCAGGCCGCCGATTCACTGCCGGGCACCATCCCCCCAACGTCGGCGTGATGGGCTATGTCGGCCACGAAAGCCACCAGCTCATCCCGGTAGAACACCGGGGAGAGAACGGTGATGTCAGGCAGATGGGCGCCGCCCCCGTGGTACGGATCGTTTGCCAGGAACACGTCTCCCGGGCTCAACGTTTCCCGGGGAAATCGCTTCAACACCTCTCCGATGAGACCCACCATCGAGCCGAGGTGCATCGGCACGAAAGGTGCCTGTGCGATGATCTGGCCCCGGGGGTCGAAGATGGCGGTCGAGCAGTCCCGTCGCTCTCGAATGTTGGGAGAGTGAGCGGCCCTTATCATGGCCACGCCCACCTCCTCTGAGACCGAAAGAAGGAGGTTGGAGATGACCTCGCTCAGTATGGGGTCCACTGTGACTTCGGCCTTCACGGGCCACCTCTCCTCACCGATATGACCAGACTGCGGTATTGGTCCACGTACGCCTCCTGTCCTGGAAGCACCACCGTCGTCGAGTCCATCTGCTCGACTATGGCCGGACCCACAAAGCGGTCCTCGGGCGCCAGCTGCTGCCTCCAGTACACGGGGCAGCGCGAGGTGCCATACTCCGCACCTAGATAGACGTTCCGAACCTCGACGAAAGCACGTCGGTAGTTGCCGTCCCCCGGCGGGCTGCTCCTGAGCCGTGGCTGGGGACCTGGAGCCCGCACCTGAACTCGGAAGTGGACCAACTCCACCGGGGTGCCTCGTCTGGCGTAGCCGTAGTCGCCCTGATACTCATTGTGAAAATCCTCGACCAGCCGCTTGAGCGTATCCGGGCCTGGTCCGCATCCCTCTGTGGCGATGGGTATCTGATGTCCCTGACCTGCGTACCTCATCTCTATAATGCGGGTGGAGCTGGCGGCGGCCCGGTCGATGCCTTCGGACCCGAGCCACCTGGAGGCCCGCCTCTCCAGAGAAGCGAAGACCCTCTCGACTGTGCGGCCGGCAGCTGCCATGTGACGGCGGCCATCTTCTCCTACTGAGAGGATATGGGACTGGCTGAACTCGGCCCGGACATCGGCCATGAGGAGTCCCAGTGCACACAAGACTCCGGGAGCATCGGGCACCAGCACCGTGCCGATGCTCATTTCAGCAGCAAGCTGCGCGGCGTGCATCGGCCCCGCTCCACCGAAGGCGACCAGGGTGAAAGTGCGAGGGTCGTGTCCTCGCGCCACCGAGACTACGCGGACCGCCCGTGTGAGATCGCTCGTCAGTACCCCAAAGGTACCGTAAAGGGCGCCGTCCATGGAAAATCCGAGGGGGTCCGCCACGTGCCGTTTCAGGGCTTCGTGGGCAAGGGGGGCTGAGATTTTCACCCTCCCGCCCAGCTCCCTGCTGGGGCTCAACCGGCCCGCCACCACGTTTGCGTCGGTCAACGTGGCACCGGTGCCGCCAAGATCGTAGCAGGCCGGGCCGGGACGGGCGCCGGCACTCTGAGGTCCGACACGGAGAAAGCCACCCTGGTCCACCGAGAGTACGCTGCCTCCCCCGGCGCCGATGGAGTGGACGTCCAGTGAGGACTCCAGCACCGGCCAGCCCGCGATCTGGCGCTCCCGGGAGATCAGAGGGGCGCCCTCCTGTACAAGACAGATATCGGTGCTTGTCCCACCCATGTCCAGTGTGATCAGATCGCTGAAGCCGCTGGCCGAGGCAACGGCGGTGGCCCCGACGACCCCGGCGCAGGGCCCCGAGAGCAACGTGGTGATGGGGCGCCCCTTGGTTGTGCCGAGGGCGACCGTGCCTCCGTAGGAGCTGGAGACGCGTGGCGGACTTGGGACGCCCATGCTACGCACCCGGCGCCCCAGCCTGTCCAGATAACGATGCATCACCGGGAGAAGGGCGGCATTGAGGGTGGTGGTGGAGTAATCTCTCGAACTCGCGGTACTCCCTCAGCACCTCCGACGATATGGTGACCAGGGCCTTTGGGAATAGCTTCTTCAGCACGGCGCGGGCCCTACGCTCGTGGGCCGAGTTTCGGTAGGAATGAAGAAAGCAGACCGCAATGCTGGAGACCCCGGCCTCCTTGAGCCTGGCCACGGCGCGCTCTAGCCCTGTCTCGTCAAGAGGAATACTCACGTTGCCCTGGGCATCAACGCGTTCCTGGACTTCCAGGCGCAGGCGGCGAGGCGCCAGGGGTTTGGGCTTCTCTATGTCGAGGTTGTATAGGTGGGGTCGGCGCTGGCGCGCTAGCTCCAGGATATCCCGAAACCCCTGGGTCGTGATCATACCGACCTCGGGGAGCTGCCCCTCCAGCACCGAATTTATGGCTACGGTAGTACCGTGGGAGAGGGCCGAGAGCTGCTGCGGCACGACGCCCTCGCCCGCCAGCAGCTCCTCTAAGCCGTCGACCAGCGCGGCAGAGGGTTCTTCGGGGGTGGATGGATATTTGTACAGGACCAGGCTCTGGGTACCTGCGTTGAAGAGGGCGAAGTCGGTAAAGGTCCCTCCAGTATCGACGCCCAGGAGGTATTTTGTGGGTCCGGCTTCCCTGTTTCGTGCCATAGAGTTCAGCGGCGCTTTAGCTGGGTGGGACCTGCCGATAGCTGTGGGCCGACTTCCGGAGACAGGCGGGTTTCCGAATAAGCAATTGTAGTTGTGTCCTCCAGCCGCGTCAACCGGCAGCTAGGTACGGCGGGCGTTCAGGGACCCACGGACCGACGCAGGAACGTCTTGGCCGTGCGCACTGGGACTGCGAGCGCCACATCCGGCCCGGTTGTCATGGTATTGATCCCCACTAGACGTCCACGCACGTCTATCAGCGGTCCCC
The DNA here is from genome assembly GCA_965247295.1 of Dehalococcoidia bacterium. Classification (GTDB taxonomy): domain Bacteria; phylum Chloroflexota; class Dehalococcoidia; order Lucifugimonadales; family JAGWBF01; genus CBDFGQ01. The sequence goes on along the minus strand of CBDFGQ010000005.1, from coordinate 214,328 downwards.
CTGAGTTACCGGGTCTCAAAGGCAGGTTCACAGCGATCCAGTCCCGTCCGTACGGTACCGGGTGGGGCCACTCTGTACCCAGCCCTATGACGACGCCGGCGGTGACGGCGGAGCGGACACCCCAGGGATGTCCCAGCGCCAGCACCCACTGTCCCGGCTGCACATGCCGGGTGTCCCCCAGCTCAATGGTCGGCAGATCGCTGGCATCCACTACCAAGGCAGCCAAGTCGCAGGTCGCATCGCTGGCCAGCAGCCGAGCCGGGAGAGTGCGTCCGTCTGCCAGGGTAACCGACAGGGGAAAGCGTTGGACTACATGGGCATTTGTTACGATGAGCCCGTCGGCGTGCCAGATGGTACCTGCACCGGCGCCTCCCATACCGCTGCGGATTTGAACCATGGCATGCTTAACGTTGTCCACCACCGATGCCATCTCAGCGTTAAGCTGCTGCGAAACGGTAGACACTCGGACCTCCCTCATCTAAGGGCGCTCGCCAATATCCGGCGTCAGCTCTTCCATCTTGCCGCCCCTCACGATGCGTATGGTGACCCTAGCCCCTATTTCGGATTCAGCCAGCAGGAAGTGCAGGTCATCGATGTACCGCACCGGCTGCCCGCCGAAAGAAATTACGGTGTCGCCAAGGAGTATGCCGCCCTGCTCGGCCGTGCTGCCAGAGGCCACAGAGGTTACTAAGAGCCCCGTTTTCTGGTCAAGTTCCTGGGCAACCGCTGTGGGGAGACGCACAGGCTGAGTGCCCACTCCAAGATAACCCCGGCGCATACGGCCGTGGGTGAGGAGCGTTTCCACGACACGGCCCACGCTGGTTGATGGTACGGTGACTGTTATACCCCGCAAGATGGCAGAGGAATTCAGCCCCAGGTAACTTCCCGCCACGTCCACCAGTGGACCGCCCGAGAATCCTGGGTACATGGCGGCGTCGGTCTGGAGGTATCGGTCCACTCGGCCGCCCGCCGGGGTGACCCAGCTATCGTCCATGGCGCTAACGATTCCTAGAGTAGCCTGGACGTTCTTGCCGGGCCTGCCCAGGGCCAACACTAGGTGCCCCACTTGCAGTGTTCCGTCCTCGCCCCGCGGAGCAGGCGTGAGACCATGGGCTTCAGCGCGTAGCAGGGCTACATCGGTGGCGGGGTCGCGACCTACCAGGGCCGCGGGAATACTGGACCCGTCGGAAAGGCCGATGTGGATGTTCTCTTCCTCTTCTACCACGTGATGCGCCGTGATGATGAGGCCGTCTGCAGACCAGACCGTGCCGCTGGCGGGGAGCCGACGCCTGGCCTCCACTCGGACGACCCACTGGCTGGCCCCGGATACCGTTGTGGCGAGTTCGTCCGAGAGATTTGACAGAACGCTAGCCATAGTCTGACCTCCTCAGCGGCGGTTTCAAGGGATCTTTCTACCTCTAGGGTCAAGTTACCAGAGGTGGGCGGCCCATGCACTACCCATTTGGCTAGGGTGCGCCCTGGCAAAAGGATGGGGTCAGAGGGGAAGCAGGCCCGAACGGGTGGCAAGGACCACGGCTTCGGTGCGACTCTGAGCACCCAGCTTGCCCAGGATGGATGCGACGTGGAACTTGACGGTATGCTCGCTGACGGTGAGCCGTTCGGCGATCGACTTGTTGGGCAGTCCATCTGCCAGCAGCCGAAGCACTTCCTGTTCACGGGGCGTCAAGTCTCCCATCAGCGGGGCCAGAGACCGGTCTCTAGCTGGTGGCACAGCGGTAGCCAGCTGTGGGTCGAGCACCACCAGGCCCCTGGCGATGGCCACGAGGGCCGCTACTATGTCCGCGGCATCCGAATCCCGGAGCAGGAGGCCGCGCGCCCCGGCGGCCCGGGCGACGGCTGCGTGGGTTTCATCCGGCAGCAGGGCCGCGACAGGTGGGCCGGACTCTGGTAGGTCAGACAGAAGGTCCAGGTGGGGCCCTGGTTCCCATCCCATGTCCCACGCGACTACGTCGGGTCCGTAGACCTCCAACATGTCCGCCAGGTCGGTTTCAACGCCAATCTGGCCAACAATAATGCATCCTGGTTGGTCGGCCAGAAGGGTCGCCAGGCCTGCCCTGGCCAGGGGATCGGCCGCCACAATCAGCACCCTTAGATTATCCAAAGCTGAACACCCGCCGTCCTCGCTCTCAGTTCCACGAAGGGAATCCCCTATTAATTCTATCTCCTAAACCCGTCGAACTCACCAGCCAAGGCGCTGGGCTCTCCTTGTCTCCGTCGCCACTCGCCATCGGCCGTTCGCCGGTATCACCACAGCGGCCCAAATTTGACAGTGTATATAGGGCCGATTATCCTGCGTATGTGGGAAGAGGTCCCCGGTTCGAGGCGGTGAGTAGTATGCGGGTATCGCCGTGCTGTGGCCGGGGTTCATCATGGTAATGGCGGCTACGGGAGGCAGAATGGGCCGCATAGGTCACTGGGAGAGTGGAAAGTAGTGTTACGTAGAATGCTAGGGGCTGCCGCCCTGAACGTCCATGTCTATGAGGAGGTGGAGGCCGACCGGTCCGCCACCATGCAGGCTTTGGTGGTTGTACTTCTCGTGGCCCTAGCCACCGGCATCGGTTCCCTGAGTACAGGGGGCGTAGGTGGCCTTGTGCGTGGCATCATTTTTGGGGTCATAGGCTGGGGCCTTTTGGCCCTCATCACATATGTGATCGGAACAACCCTGTTCCGTACCCCCGAAACCCAAGCTGACTGCGGTCAGCTGCTGAGGACCCTGGGCTTTGCCCAGTCACCTGGTATCTTACGCATCTTCGGATTCATCCCAGGCATTGGCGAGACTATTTTCTTTGCTGTGTTTATCTGGCTGATAGTAACCACGGTAGTGGCAGTAAGACAGGCCCTGGATTACCGCTCCACGTTGCGGGCTGTGGGGGTCGTGTTAATAGCGATTATCCCGTACATAGTGCTCCTCGGCCTGTTATTTGCCCTATTTGACTAGTCTCAGCCATCGTAGCTCCGGCTCAGCCTTACTTCACCGGGCCGGCCACCGGCGGCAGCGGGCCGCTCGCCGGGATGAACCCGCCGTATCCGGGCCGCTGCTCCAGCTTGCCCTGGTTGAACAGGACCTGGCCCCGCAGCAGGGTCATCCAGGGCCTGCCATGTACCTTCCATCCCTCGTAGGGGGTGAATCTGGCGCCGCTCTGGTGCGCCTTCTCCGTGATGGTGGTCTCCCCCTCGGGGTCCCATATGACCAGGTCGGCGTCTGAGCCGGGGCGGATGACCCCCTTCCGTGGGTATATACCGAAAATGCGGGCCGGGTTCTCCGCCATGACACGGGCCATCCACCACAGGGGCAGGCCACGTTTCACAACTCCCTCGCTGTAAACCAAGGGAGCCAGCGTCTCCATGGCGGGGCCGCCGAGGGGAACTATGTCGCCATCCGGAGTCTCGAAGATGTTGTCCCATCCGTGCTCCTTGGCCGCTCGGGGATGGACTGCATGGTCGCTGCCAATGGTGGAGATGTACCCCTGAATGGACCCTTCCCACATTGCCTCCTGGTTGACCCCGTCCGCCGACCTCAGGGGAGGCCCGATCTTGGCAAAGGCGCCATTCCTCTCCATGGCCGTCTCATCCAGCACCAGGTAATGGGGGCAGGTCTCGGTCCAGACCTTCTGGCCCTCCCTCTGGGCCAGCATGATGCGGTCTCTGCCGGCCTTGGTGCTCAGGTGGACGATGTAGAGGGGACATCCGGTCACCTGGGCCAGGACAATGGCCCGGTTGACGGCCTCCGCCTCGACGATGGGGGGCGAGGTAGATGGGTAGTCCTTGGGGCTGACCCGCCCCTCGGCCATGGCGGCGTTCTCCAGCAGTTCTATCATGTCTCCGTTCTCCGCGTGCATCTCAAGGATGCCTCCGCGTGCGGCGATTATCTCCATGGCGTTCATGATGTGCTCGTCGGAGCACATGCGGTTGCGCTTCTTGTATGCCATGAACATCTTGAAGGAGGTCACGCCCAAGTCGAACGCCGCGGGGAGGTCATCCAGCGTCTGCGGGTGATTGACCAGGGTAAGGTGCAGGGCGTAGTCCACCACGGACTTGGCGTTGGCCTCCTCCTTGATGTCCCGCACCGCCTGGGGAAGGGCCTTCCCATCGGTGGGGTCGAAAACTTCGAAGGGCATGATGGTGGTGAGGCCTGCGTGGGCCGCGGCTCGGGGCCCCTGCTCCCAGTCGTCCGTCTTGGCGAGGTGAACGTGACAGTCGATGAGGCCGGGCAGGACATACTTGCCCGTAGCGTCTATGTAGCGGTCCGCCTCCGGGAGGGCGTCGGGGTCGCCCACGGCGACGAACCGCTCCCCCTTGATTGCTACAGCCGCCTCTTCCGTCCCACTGGAAGTCACCACTGTACCTCCATGCACGACCGTGTCTACCCTGGAGCTCGCCATTAATGCACCTCGCCGAAAGATATTGGTAGCGACTCGCTAGTCCCGCCCGAACCGCAGCGCGCGACCCGGCGTTGCACCGGTGTGCTCTCCGTCATCTATCACCACCCGGCCGTTGACGATGACGTAGGGTATCCCCACCGGGAACTGCTTGGGTTGCCTCGCCGTGGACGGTGACTTGACGGTCTTGGGGTTGAACACCACTATGTCGGCCTTCATCCCGTCCCGCAGCAGCCCGCGGTTCTTCAGCCCCAGACGCTGGGCGGCGAAGGAGGTCATCTTGCGGATGGCCTCGGGCAGCTGAAGCTGTTTCTCAGCACGAACGAACTCCGCCAGGATCACCGGATAGCTGCCGTAGGTCCGGGGACTGGGGAACTCCCCCATCAGTATGGCATCGGTGCCCACCATGCCGCACGGATGGGAGACGAAGACTGGGAGCGTCTGCGCGTTGACTCCCGCCCTGACCCTGCAGATGCCCAGGTCTTCGTCCAGGCACAGATCGAAAAAGGTATCCAGCCAATCCTGGCCGCGCATCCGGGCGATCTCAGCGAGGGAGAGGCCCTCATACTGCACGTTATGCGGCTTGCGGAAGTTGGTCAGCCAGCCCTCCCCAGCACTGCTGTGCCCAGCCTTGGTCTCCATCTCGGCCCTCAGTTGGTCCCGCAGGTTGGGGGTGCTCAGTACCTCCACCAGCCGCTCCGGGCCGCCGTCCTTTGCCCAGTTGGGGATGCTGATGATGATCCGGGTGCTGGAGTAGACGTAGGGGTAGCAGTCGAAGGTGACGTCCATCCCCTCGTCCCGGGCGTTCTCCACCAGGCCGATGAAGTCCAGGTGGCTGCCCTCACCCTGGACACTCTGGCGGTAGTGGGTGAGGTGCACGGGGGCTCCGCTGCCCCGGCCGATGTCCAAGGCCTCCTCCCAGGGGGCCAGCAGCCCCTGCCGGCGCAGGCTGGCACGGGTGTGGGTGTGGTAAAATCCACCCATGTTGGCCACCACCTTGCACAGCTCCGTCAGCTCGTTGGTGTCGGCGAAGGCACCAGGGGGGTAGTCCAGTCCCGTCGAGAGCCCAAAGGCCCCCTCCTCCATCGCCTCCCGCACCACCGACTTCATGTCCTCCAGCTCGCTCCCCGTGGCCGGGCGGTCGTTCCAGCCCACGGACCAGATGCGGACGGGGGAGTTGCCCAGGATGTAGGCGATGTTCACCGCCACTTTATCGTCATAGATGGACAGGTAGTCGGCCACGCTGGACCACTGGGCCGGCATCGGGGGTATGTCGTTGAGGCCCGAGTCCAGCCAGATAAACCGGTGCAGCTCCTCCTGGGTCTTGAAGGGGGCCACGGAGTTGCCGTCTATGCCTATCAGCTCCGTGGTGATTCCCTGGCGGACCTTGGGCTCGTGCCGAGGCTCCTTCAGGATGGTCATGCCACCGTGGGAGTGCAGGTCGATGAAGCCGGGTGAGACCACGTGGTCCCAGGCGTCTATGACCCGGGCCGCCTCCACCTGGCTCACGTCGCCCCGCAGGATGTGGAGGGTGTCCCCTTGGACCCCCACCGCGCCGTAGAAGCCGGGGCTGCCCGTCCCGTCCACGATCATCCCGTTGCGGATCAAGAGGTCAAGCATGGTGTACTCCTTCCGGAAACCCTGGGTAAGCCTACGTCAACTTGGGGACGGCAGTGCCTCACGAGACGTGTGTTCGCCGAGGCTGGGAACGCCCACAATTGTGGCCGTTTGGCCATGCCCTGTCAACCCCTGTGCCCTCCCCTCAGCGACGGTGGCGTAGCGTCTACACGTCACGGAAACCTCGGGTGGTAAGCAGCGCACCCCTTGGGGCCCCTGCCCTCGATCAACGGTTTGGTAGCCAAGGTGGTGAATTGGATGACACCTTGACAGGGTACGCTTACCGGAATAAAGTAATGAACCTCTTACCACGTCTTCGTTCTCCGCGTTCGGGCGGAACGAGAATAGCATCTACGCCTCCCGAGGGCGGTGGTCGGGACGCTCGATGGGTACTACATGGTACAGAGACACCGGGGTTTAAGGGGTAAGGAGGCATGGCGAACACGATGAGTACGTCAAGGGGAGTCGCAGAGGGACCAGACGGAGCGGGGAAGATCATAACCGTTAAGGGAACGATCGATCCGGGTGACCTCGGCGTCACTCTTATGCACGAGCACTTGTTCATCGATGCCAGAAAGGCCAACCTGCCGGACCCCTACGTGCCGGCGACCGAGCTGCGGTTCTGGGAAGCCAAGGTGGATATGTCCAATATCCTCCTGGCCCGGGAGCGCATGCCTATCGTCGATAATTATCTGCTCATCGACGAAGAGGTGGCTGTCGAGGAGGTGCTGGAATTCCGGAAGTACGGCGGGAAGACGGTGGTTGACGTAACCAGCGTCGGCCTGAGGCGGGACCCGCTGGCCCTTCGGCGGGTCTCCGAAGCCACGGGGCTCCACATCATCATGGGTTCGAGCTGGTACAGGGACCTCTTCTACGATGTGTCCGTTCGTACGGTTGAGGACCTCACCGAGGAGGTGGTTCGGGACATCACGGTAGGGGTCGGAGAGACGGGTATCCGGTCCGGGATCATCGGCGAGGTGGGAGTCGAGGGCGGGCCACTCAGCGACAGCGAAATCAAGAAGAGCCGGGCTGCTGCGCGGGCCAGCCGGGCCACGGGAGTAGCCATATCGTTTCATCGAGCCGGGGTAGAACGGGAGAAGCATCAGATCCTGGACGTCGTTGCCGAGGAAGGGGCGGACTTGACTCGGGTCATCCTGGGGCACAGCGATCTCATCTCCAGAGATATCCCACTCCTCATCGAGCTACTGGAACGGGGCGTTTATATCCAGTTCGACTGGTTGGGACGGGTCGAAGCGCCATTGGGGCCAACCTGGACCCACGCTGTGGCGCTGGCCGTACCGAAGCTCCTTGATGCCGGATACGAGGACCGGATCCTGTTATCCCAGGACACCGCGTACAAAGCCCATCTCAAGAGGTATGGTGGCACAGGCTATTCGTTCGTTCTGGAGAGCTTTCTGCCCCACCTCAAGACGGTAGGCGTCAGCGAAGCGCAGATCAACAAGCTCATGGTCGAGAATCCCATGCGGGTGCTCACCCTGGTGGAGCCTCAGTAACCCCCTCCCGCCGCCGGCATCAGCAAACGCCATGTCCAGGTTTTTGGCGTGGCAACTTATTAGAGTGTAATTCTGAAGGAGCGAAGCGACTGAAGAATCTGGGAGGGCAGGCTACATTGGTGGCGGGCAGATGTAGCCGACGGATGGTAGGATCGCCCGTCAACCCCACCAGACCCTTCGCCTGCGGCTCAGGGTGACATAGAACACTTGCACACCCGGGTAACTAGATCCTGGAGCACGGAGGAGCCCCAAGCCTCGCACCTGAAGTCATGTACGCACGGTGGTATAATTCTGCCATAGCTATGGGGAGTATCTGACCGGATAGCACCCTATAGGATACCAAGCAACTGCGTCACCGCGACCAGGACCATCGCCTCAGCGCGGTGGAAGACATCCAGACGGGGGGAGGACAACCGTGACCGTAGTGACCGATCCCATCCGCATGGAGGTCATCAAGAACGCCCTGGAGAGTATCGCCGATGGCATGGCCCTTACCGTGGTGAGGACCTCTCGCTCCTCGGTGGTGCGAACCAGCCTGGACTTTTCCACAGGAGTCCTGGACTCCAGGGGTGAGCTGGTGGGACAGAGCATGTGCTCACCCACCCACCTGGGAGGGATGATGCCCGCCCTCAAGTCCTGTCTGGACCGGTTCGAGGGGCGCATCTACCCCGGAGATATACTGATCACCAACGATCCTTATGAAGGGGGAAGCCACCTCCCAGATATCTTCCTGTTCAAGCCCGTCTGGATGGGCGATCGGATCGTTGCCTACCTATGTGCCATGGCCCACCACACCGACATCGGCGGCCGCGTGCCGGGTGGGAACGCCTGCGATAGCACTGAGATCTATCAAGAGGGGCTCAGAATCCCGGCCCTCAAGCTGCAAGAGCGCGGCGAGCCCAACGAAACCCTCCTGCGCATCCTGGAAAAGGCGGTCCGCGTGCCCGATAAGGTGCTGGGTGATCTGAAGGGCCAGGAAGCCGCCCTCTATTTCGGTGAGAGGGAGTACATCAAACTGGCGGAACGCTACGGGATTGAAGAGCTGGAGGCGTCGGTAGACGAGCTTCTGGACTACACGGAGGAGCTGACGCGCAGCTCCATCGCCGCCATGCCCGATGGCACCTGGACGTTCACCGATACAGTGGACAACGACGGTTTCGACGACACGCCCATCGACATAGTGGCCACCGTGACCAAAGCAGACGACCACATTGGGGTGGACTTCACAGGCACATCTCCCCAATGTAAGGGCGCCATCCAGCCGGTGTTTGCCACCACCAAGGCGATGGTGTACGCGGTGCTGCGTTCGGTCATGGAAGGGGACATACCCAACACCGCGGGCTACTTCCGTCCCGTGACGGTCTTTGCCCCCGAGGGCACCTTCGTCAATCCCATGCCGCCTGCTCCGGTTGCCGCTCGGGCGCTGGGGTGCAGGCGCATCACCCACGCCCTCTACGGCGCCTTCGCACAGATGCTTCCCGACCGGGTCTTCGCATGTCCCGGTGGAGCAGAGGTCGGCGTGGGCGCCGGGGGATACGATAAGAGCGTAGTACCCTGGAAGGCCTGGGTCCAGCTGGAATTTCATAACGAGACAGCCTGTGGCGGACGCCCCACCAAGGATGGAATCGATGGCCAGGGGTCCAACATATCCAACCTGGCCAATATCCCAGCGGAGACCATCGAGGCCGAGCAGCCCATCCGCATCGAAGAATACGGGCTGGTCCCGGACAGCGACGGCGCCGGGAAGTTCCGCGGAGGGCTTGGAATGGTCCGTACCTACCGGTATCTGATGGACGATACGGTGGTGCAGGTACGCGCCGACAGGGAGAAGACGGCTCCCTACGGCCTCAATGGCGGGCTGCATTCCACGACCACCGAGGTCGAGGTTACAAAGGATGGCCGGACCAAAGCCATGCCCACCAAGTTCCTGGAGACCCTGAATCACGGCGATACCCTTCGCATCTCGTGGCCGGGCGCGGGTGGCTGGGGGGACCCGCTGGAACGCGACCCCGAGGCGGTACTTTGGGACGTCATCGAAGACAAAGTGGGGCTCAATCGGGCCCGGGAAATTTATGGAGTGGTAGTTGACACGGGGCAGCGTACCGTCGATTGGGAGGGTACCAGGTGCCTGCGGGAAGAAATGGTCCAGAGGCGCCGGGATGCACGGTAGCTTGGCCGGCGACTGGGCCGTAACCGGGTGGCTGACCCGCGAGGGTTTGAGGAGGTCGGGGCCTGATGGCTGATGAGGTCCGGCTTGGAATCGATGTGGGCGGCACTTTTACGGACGTGGTATTACTCAGGTCCGACGGGACGGTCGTTCCGAAGAAGGTGCTCTCCTCGCCCCCCGATTTCAGCACCGCGATCAAGAGAGGGACCCTGGAGGTCCTGGAGGAGAGCGGCGTCAGCCCGGGCCAGGTACGAGAATACACCCATGGGGCCACCGTGGCCACCAACGCCATCATTACCCGCAAGGGCGCGCTTACCGGACTGATTACCAGCAAGGGTTTTCGGGACGTGCTGGAGATCCGCCGGATGCGGATGCACAAGCTGTATGACATCAACTGGGGAAAGCCCAGCCCCCTGGTACCCCGTCACCTGCGAATGGAAGTCCCGGCTCGGATGGACCCGAGGGGAGAAGAGGTCACACCTCTCGACGAAGGCGCCGCCCGTGACGCTATCGAGCGCCTGATTGACGAGGGGATAGAGTCCGTAGCCATCTGCTATCTCAATTCCTACGCGAACGGCGCCCATGAAAGGCGCACCAGGGAGCTGTTCCTGGAGATGGCCCCCACGTTATACGTGTCCAGCTCCAGCGACGTGCTGCCGGAGATCAGAGAGTACGAGCGCACCAGCACCACGGTCATCAACGCCTATGTCCAACCCATCGTGGACTCCTACTTCCGGTCCATGGAGACGGATATAAGAGAGATGGGGATGGTCGCCCCCCTGATGGTAATGCAAAGCAACGGTGGCATGATCCCGTCCGAGACGGCCCGCCGATTACCCATCCATGTCATCGAATCCGGGCCGGCGGCCGGGGTAACCGGCGCTTACCATCTGGCTAAACGGATGGGCGAAGAAAACGTCATCACCCTGGACATGGGGGGCACGACGGCCAAGGCCGCCATTATCGAGGAAGGGCAAATCTCTCGCTCCCCCGAATACGAGGTTGGTGGTGAGCTCAGCATCGGGCACCGTCTCATGAAAGGCAGCGGCTACCTGTTGCGGGTTCCATCCATCGACATCGCCGAGGTGGGCGCTGGCGGAGGAAGCGTTGCCTGGGCCGATGCCGCCGGCGCCCTGAAGGTGGGCCCCCGCAGTACGGGTGCCAGTCCTGGACCCGCATGCTACGGCCTTGGCGGAGAAGAGCCCACCATCACGGACGCCAACGTCCACTTGGGCCTCACCAATCCTCAGTACCTGGCGGGCGGGGCTCTAACGCTTCACCCCGAGCTGGCGGACAGGGCGATCAGTGATCATCTGGCCGGCCCGCTGGGCATCGACGCTACCACGGCTGCCTGGGGAACACGGGCGGTGGCCGACTCCAGCCTCATTCGTACCCTGCGTGCCGTTTCCACGGAACGGGGCCGGGACCCCAGGCGATTCGTCCTCTTCGCGTTTGGCGGCATGGGTCCCGTGCATGCCTTGGGCCTGGCTGCTGAGCTAGGAATCACCAAGGTAGTCATCCCCCCCTTGCCAGGGCTGTTCAGCTCATTGGGACTGCTCTTTGCCGATGTGGAGCACCACCTGGTGCAGACGTATTACGCCGACACCGGCCGGCTGGACTACGATGGTACCCAACACCTTATCGATGGGCTGGTGAGCGAAGCGGCTGCCACACTGGAGCGGGAGGGGTACGACGTGGCCCGCAGGTCCTTCACGCTCTCAGGCGACGCCCGTTACCTGGGCCAAGACTACGCGCTTACCATCCCCCTGGCGGGGCCGAAGCTCGACCCCGGGCTGTTGGGTCGGTTCATCGAGGCTTTCCACCAAGAGCACAAGAGTACCTACGGCTACGATTCCCGGGAGGAGGAAGTGCAGATCGTTGCGCTGCGGTGCGTAGCCAGAGGTCTCTCGGACAGGCCAAGGGTACCGGAGCACCTCGGGATCTCACCGGTGGCGGGCTTGAAGACGTCGAGCTCGCGGCGGTGCTATTTTGGGCCGGACTGGGACTGGATTGAGGCCCCCGTCATCACACGGAACGACCTCTCGGCCACACCCATCAAGGGCCCTGTCATCATCGAGGAGGACGATTCACTCACGGTGTTGATTCCCAACTGGAGTGCGCGTTTGGACGACTGGTCCAATATCGTGCTTGAGGCCCAATAGCCTTGAACTCGCACCTACTTATTAGTAGCAACACTCTAATACGGGCTCGGGTCAATAGCGTCGACTTGAATCAGCCCAAGTTGTAAGCGAGAATGTAATCAGGTTTGAGACTAGGACGGAGAGCATATGTCCTTCTTCAGCAAGGATCGGGAGGCACTTCGAAGTAAGATGGGGGATGAGAGGGATGAGTTTTGCGCTCACCTTCAGAGCATAGGGATCGAAGCTCAGATGGCGCCGCGAGGTCGCGCAGAGGAGGGAATCGCCCGTTCCCGCCGCCGGTCTCTAGGTGTCATAGACATAGTAGAGGGGCCGATCCGTTGGGTTAATGTCACCATCCAAACAGCCCCGAATTACCTTGACACTACGTGGGGAGATGAGGGTTACTATCTGATGTACGGTGTTCCAGACCCGAAAGTTCGGTCAGGATTCCCGGCAGTGCGGCTAGAAGCAAAATCTGTCTACGAGTCTGTCCCAGATAGGCGATGGTGGTTCTTGAAGTTCCCCGTGCTCGGACCAGTCATCGGGGTGCGTTGGGAGGGCAATGACCTCGGCTTAGGAATTGTACAGCACCTCAATCAGAACGCTGCGGCTGACAGGGCATTACAAGAAATTTGGGCATGGCGTGATCTCTCTTGTTGGATATTGACGGTGGCAGAAGTGCTTGCCCCATCAAAGCAAGAATGGGACTGCTATCAGTCTATTGCTAGCCACTTGCTGTGGACGCCGCTTCCGCCCAATGCATAGGCAATCTGCCGCTGTCTTGGCTAGTCCGGGTAGCTCAGTGCGATGGTTGACAGTGAATGTCACGAAAGCTTATAGCTTCCCCCATGCGCTGGGAGCCAAGTTGACCCCCTTGCGAACTGTTTCTTCCTGTGGTCACCTCAGGGAGCGCGCCGCGCCTGCGTCGACAGGCTGCTTCAAGTAGGGAATCCATACTCACCCCAAAACCACTGATCGCAAGCGCCCCTCTTTGGCTAAGGGACCATAGTATAATTTTGGGCGTCACCGAGATTATGGAGGGCCGGACGCCGAGGTACGGTGAAGGCTGGCCTGAGTCCCGGCTTCGGTGTATGCTGTAGTCAGACTATCATGAGGTAATCGAAATGGTACTGACACGCCAGGAGATGCCCACCGTTCCCGCGGAGGCCAGAAGGCTGTTCCGGGAAGGCAAGTGGACCCAACGTACCAATGGCATCTGCGTTGGATACACCAACTGCAACCTGTGCATCGTCCCCCGGGAAATGGCCTTCGACTTTCTCCTTTTCTGCCAGCGAAATCCCAAGCCATGCCCCTTGCTGGAGGTGCTGGAGCCCGGGGACCCTATCGTCCGGGTACTGGCCGACGGCGCCGACATCCGTACCGACCTGCCCAGGTACCGTGTGTTCGTCCGGGGTGAGCCCGTGGACGAGCCAACGGACATAGCTGAGTACTGGCGGGACGACCTGGTGACCTTCCTCTTCGGGTGCAGCGGCACCTTCGAGGGCGCACTGGAAGGCGCGGGCATAGAGCCGCGATGGCGCCAGGGAGAGGGCGGGGGGGGGTCGGGCGTCTTCCTCACCAACATCCCCATCGTCCCCGCGGGACGCCTCCATGGGCCCATGGTGGTCTCGATGCGCCCCATACCCGCTCACCAGGTGGTCCGGGCGGTGCAGGTGACCTCCCGGTTTCCCAACCACCACGGTACGCCCATTCACATCGGCGACCCCGCCGCCATCGGCATCACAGACCTGTCCAAGGCGGAGTGGGTCGCGGGCCCTACGCTGCTGCCGGGGGAGGTGCCCGTATTCTGGGCATGCGGCGTGACTCCACAGGTGGTGGCCCAGGAGAGCAAGCCGGAGCTGATGATTACCCACTACCCCGGCCACATGTTCATCAGCGACATCCCATCGGAACAACAGGCCATTCTCTAGCCGGCTCGGATTACTCCCACATCACCCTGGATATCCACCACGGTCCCCAACGGTTGCGAGAGCCGCTTGAACAGATCCAGGACCTGACCGGCCACCTCGCCCTGGGCCAGCACGGGCCGTCCCCTCTGTGAGCGTGGGCTCTTGAATCCCAGGTCTATGGGGTAGAGCCGTATCTCTTCCAGTCGCTTGGCTTTGAAGCTGACGGTGGCGACGGCGTTGCGCCAGCGGAAGGGCTCCTCGGCAAAGCCTTTCCACTCGTCGAGGTGCTCCCTGCCGGACCGGGAGTCGTAGTAATCGGCGGGGGTCGCCTCCCAACCCAGCCCCACGCGTTGTATGTTGTCCCAGGGCATCTGGAGGACGGTATCGTTTTGCAAGCTCAAGTGGGCCAGGCTGTAGAAGATGGGCTTACCCTCATAGACCTCTATGCCCCGATCCACGTGGGGCCCGTGGCCCGAGAACACGTCGGCGCCGGCGTCGATACAGGCATGGGCAAAGGAGACGATCAGGTCCGAGGGGTCGTCCCTGGTCTTCCCGTTCTCGTGGGTATGCATGCTCACAATGACCCAGTCGGCCTGGCGTCGAGCATCACGGATCCGCTGGAGGTTCCCTTCGACGTCCTCGCCATTGGCGATGTGATGAGCCTCAAAGGTCTCTCCCAGGGCGAACATATAGCCGTTAGGTTCCGGGTACTGCCACTCGTTATTCAGGCTGGGCAAAAAGAACTGGGTATCGGTGTCCTCCTCGAACTGCCCTTGCCACGGGTTGGCCCTGCGGTGAGCTTTGAACTCCTCGAAGCCAAGCCCCTCGCTCATCCGGCGCAGCGCGTCGAATACCGACCGTTCCACGGTGTAACGGTTCATGTAGCGGAGGAGGTTGGCGCCGGGGCGGCCCGCACCATCTCTCCACTGCTCCCCCGCGCGCATCCCCTGGGGGCCGGAGGAGGTGACGGAGATGAGGGCGACCCGGCCCTTGGGCGTGTCCAGGTAGGCCGGAGAGCGGGCCTGGGACAGGTCGCGGCCCGTGCCGGCGTGGGGCATGTTGTATTCATCCAGGTATCGGATGTTGGTGAGGACGCCGTTTTCTCCGAAGTCGTAAGAGTGGTTGTTGGCGCAGGCCACCATTCCGACGCCCAGCCACTGGAGCTCCTTGATTAGCTTGGGATCGGCGCGCATATACGTCCCACCCGGCCTGGCGGTAGGCGGGTCCTCGTAGTTGTGGAACAGCATCTCGGCGTTGGTGAAGGTGACGTTGCCACTATGGAGCAGCTCCACCAGGTCCATGAAGCTCCGGTCCCGGAATACCGACATGCTCCGGGTGATGATGGAGTCGCCAGTCACGATCATACGAATGTCGCCACTTTCTCCCTCGTAAAGCATGGCTCCCCCTTTTGCAGTCTGGACTCTGTTCATATCGATGGAAAGAGCCGACCCTAGCTGCTCTCCCCGGCCTCCATGCAGTAGGGGCAGCGCAGCTCGGAGGTATCGGGCGATCCGTAATCCCGTGCCGCCTGGGCCTCGGATACGTACCCGTTGATCACGTCATCGCGGAGTTTGTCTCCATCTCTTTTGTCGGGGTCACCGTATCCTCCGGAGCCCGCAACGTCATACAGCACGGAGTGGTCCGCCGGCACGGGGAACGCGGGACCCTTGCTATTAAGGGACCTCTTCCGGCCATCGGGGTCCACCAGGTGTACGCTGGTGGGAGCGCCGGCCCTCCCCCCGAAGAGTCCGAAGGGGGGAGACTTGGTGCGCTCACAGCACACGGCGGCGGTGGCGGTGTGGCCCAGGACCCGCCATTCCCGCCGTACCCCACAGCCCCCCCGGTACTCTCCAGCTCCCCCGCTGTCGGGGGTGATCTCGTACCGGTCCACTAGCACGGGGAACCGCATCTCCAGCTGCTCGATCGGGGTGTTCATGGTGTTGCTGATGCCCGCCTTGACCGCGTTGATGCCATCCTGCTGAGGCCGTGCTCCCATCCCGCCACCCATAGTCTCGTAGCTCACGTATCGCCGCTGGGTTACGGGGTCCTTGCCGCCCAGGGTCAGGATGGCGGAGGTCCCCTGGGAGCAGGCAAGCACCCTGTCGGGATAGCCTGGGGCCACCGCACCGAAAATCATGTCCGTGATCCTGTGGGTCATCTCGTGGTTGGCGTACACCACCGGCGCCGGGGGCAGGACGTTGACCACGCTGCCCTCAGGGGCCAGCACATCTATCGCCCTCCACGCTCCCGAGTTGGGAGGGATCAGGTCGTTGGGATCGATGATCATCTTGACGGCGGTGTATACACCCGATGCGGTGACCGCCAGCGGCGCGTTCATGGGGCCCTCTACCTGGGAATCGCTGCCCTCGAAGTCTACGGTCATCCGGTCTCCGCTCTTAATGACCCGCAGCTTCACGTGAATGGGCTCATCTTCCGCCTGGCCCACCGCGAGAATGCCGTCGCCATCGCAGTAGTCCTCGAAGGTAAACTCACCGTCACCCAGCCGTTCCAGCTGGGCCCGAATCATGCGGTCCGAGTAGTCCTGGACGCCCCCCATCATCCCCATCACCACGTCCACGCCGTACTTCTCGGCCAGCTCCTGTACCCGAAGGGACCCCCGGTGGTTGGCGGCCACCTGGGCCCTGAGGTCGCCGCGGCGCTCTTCGGGGGTCCGCACGTTGGCAAATATGATGCCGTCGATGTCCGTGTTCAGGACGCCCGCGGAGTACAGCCTGACTCCCGGGAGCCGCAGCCCCTCGCCGTATATCTCCGAGGTGGCGCCGTAGCTCCCGGGACTGGCGCTGCCGATGTCGGGCCAGTGGGCCCTGACGCAGGTGTATCCCAGCAGGACCTTCTCGTCCAGGAATATGGGAGCCACCACATTAACGTCCGGCAGGTGGGAGCCGCCGAAGTAGGGGTCGTTGTGTATGAACACGTCGCCAGGCGCCACGTCGCCTGAGGTGGACAGAATCGCCCTCACCGTGTGGGGCATGGAGCCCAGGTGAATGGGTATGTCGGGTCCCTGGGCCACCATGTATCCGTAAACGTCAAAGATGCCGCATGAGTAGTCCCCGGCCAGCTTGAGAAGCGGGGAATAGGCTGTCTTGGCCAGCACGATCTTCATCTCCTCGGCGGCCGAGATCAGGCTGTTCTTGATCACCTGGAAGGTAATGGCATCCAGGTCCTCATTCATGCTTGGCTCCTTATGGTGATGGTGTCCCACTCCGTGGCCGTGGCACACTGGCCGGAGTAGACGACGATGGTAGAGCTGGGCTCCTCCAGTATGGCGGGCCCCTGTAGTGGCGTGTCCACCGGGACCAGAGACCTTTCGTACACCCGGCACCGGACCAGCCCCGTCTCTCGGAAGAATACCTCCCGGGACCCGATGACTGCCCCATCCAACGGCCCGGTCCGATTGCCGACGGGCCGGGCCACATAGGTTCCTGGGAGCCGGCCTACGGCCTTCACCCGGAGGTTGACCATCTGTACCGACTCCTCGGGCACGTGGTGTCCATAAACGGCCAGGTGCCGCTCGTGAAACCGGTCGGCGATGGCGTTCAGATGGCCGTCCTCGACCTCGGTGGTGCCCACGGGTATGGTGAGCTCGTAGGCCTGATAGGCGTATCTCAGGTCCATCGAGCGGCGGACCTCCCACCGCTCGCCGTCGACCCCAGACCGGGCCAGCATGTTCCTGGCCTCCTGCTCCATCTCCCCGTACATGCTCCGGATCTGGCCCAAGGCGGTCTGGCCAAGAGGGGCGTAGAGGGTCCGTACGTAGTCCGCTCCAGGTCGCCACAGACGAGGCCGACGGCGGAAAAGACCCCCGGGTTGGGTGGGATGACCACCGTGGCTATGCCCAGCTCCTGGGCCAGGCGTCCGGCGCGCACGGGCCCGGCCCCTCCGAAGGCCACCAGCGTGGAGGACCTGGGGTCGTGGCCACGCTCGATGGAGATCTTTCGGATGGCGTCGGCCATGCTGGAGTTAACGATGTCCACGATGCCCTGAGCGGCGGCGAGGGTGTCCAGCCCCATCCGGTCCCCTATACGCCGCTGGATTGCCCCGGCCGCCCTCTCCGGGGAAAGGGCCAGCTTGCCCCCGAGAAACCGGTTGGGGTTGAGGTATCCCACGGTGAGGTCGGCGTCGGTGACCGTCGGCTCCTCCCCGCCGGTCCCGTAGCAGGCGGGACCCGGAGAGGCGCCCGCGCTGTGGGGCCCAACCCGGAGCCCACCACCATCATCCACCCAGGCGATACTTCCACCTCCGGCGCTGACCTCCGAGAGGTCGACCACCGGCACCTTGATGGGATGGCCCGTGCCCTGCAGCCAGCGTCGCAGGCTTCCCCCGCCCCCAACCTCGTAATCCGTTGTGACGCTAACCTGCCCGTTTTCTATGAGGCTGGCCTTGGCGGTGGTGCCTCCCATGTCGAAGGAGATCAGGTCCGAAAGGGACAGCAGCTCGCCCAGTGCGGCCGTTGCGATCACTCCGGCGGCCGGGCCCGATTCCACCAGCATCGCAGGCATCCCCAGCCCCTCATCGACCGTCAAGACGCCACCGCTGGAGCCCATGAGGTACAGTGGAGGATAAGCGCGACCCTCGAGGTATTCCCTAAGCCTGTTCAGGTAACTCTCCAGAATGGGGGCTACGTAGGCGCAAACGACGGTGGTGCTGGTGCGTTCGTACTCTCGGACCTCGGGCAGCACCTCGCTGGAGAGGAACACTATCGTATCCGGCAGCTCTCGTCTCAGGACCTCCCCGATAAGGCGTTCGTGGGTCGGGTTCAGGAAGGAAAATAATGTACACACCGCGACGGCCTGGACCTGGTGGCTCCGCAAAAAGGCAACGATGTCAGGTATTTCGTTCTCGGCCAGGGCCGTTCGGACCCGCCCGCTGGAGTCTATCCGCTCGGTTATCTCCAGTCTCAGGTGGCGTGGGACAAGAATCGAAGGAGCGGGTTGGAACATGTCGTAGAGCTGGGCGCGGGCCTGCCGGCGGATCTCCAGCACATCTCGAAACCCTCGGGTAGTTATCAGCGCGGTTCGTGCCCCTTTTGCAGTATGGCGTTGGTCACCACTGTAGTGGCGTGGGAGAGGAAAGAGATGGTGTCGGGGGAAGCGCCGTTGTCGGCAGTCAGCGAAACGAGGGCGTCGATCACGCCCCTCGCGTAGTCGTCCGGTGTGGAGGGCACCTTGAGAACGCCGGTATCGCCCGTCTCCTCGTCCACGATGGCCAGGTCGGTGAACGTCCCTCCGATGTCTATACCCACCCGCAGTCCCATGGAGGCGCCTCCCGGGCCATGCAAGCTTTCCGGCACTTTCGAAGGGGTCCCGCCCATCGAACTGCTCTGGGCCAAGGCCGGGCGAAGCCAGTTTAGGGCCGAGTCGCGGGGTTGTCAACGACTGTCGGGCAGCAAACTCCTGAGGAAAAATTCCAGTGAACCCTCGTTGACGATCCCGTTAATGCGCTTTGTGATAACGCCGTCGGAGCCGATGATGTAGGTAATGGGGAGGCCGGTGGGCTCGTACGCCCTGGCCCACACTCCGAAACGATACCACGGCGGCCTCACCAGTCTGGCTGACATGGAACGCTCCCTACCCACCGTCCACCAGTGGCCTTACCTCACGGGCGAACCGCTCCATGGACTCCATGTTCAGGCCTATGCTGCCACATCGGAATGTGACCGCGAAGTGCTTTACGCCCACGTCCTTATACTGTCGAAAATCGCCCGCGATCTCCTCGGAGCTTCCTTCGAATGGCCTCCTGGCCCCGCCCCGCTGGCCGTCGGTAAAGGCCACGTCGGTGGTGAAGCCCACCCCCACCGACCCCGGCTCGCGGCCCGCCTTGCCGACCTCTTCTCGGAGATAGGCGGTCCTGGTCTTGATGAGGTCCGGCCCCAGCGGCTCCGTGGCCTCCAGTCCCTCCGGGCGTCTGAAGCCAGTGGGAAACCAGACATCGCCCAGTCTCGCGGCCCTCCTTATGGCGGCGTCCACTCGTCCCCCCACCCAGATGGGAGGATGGGGCTTCTGGAGGGGCTTGGGGGAGAACCTGACTCCCGACAGCTGGTAATACTTGCCCTGGAACTGGGGGTCATCCTTGGTCCACAGCTCCTTGAAGATGCGAATCCACTCGCTGGTGACCGTCCCCCTGTGGGCGAAATAGGTCTGGCCAAGGATCTTGAATTCGTCTTCCATCCATCCTGCCCCCGCGCCGACGATCATCCGCCCACCGGAGAGCTGGTCGATAGTGGAGATTATCTTGGCGGTATATACCGGGTTGCGGTAGGGCAGGACCAGCACGTGGGTCAACAGCTTCACCCGATGGGTGATCCCTGCCAGGTAGGAAAGGGTCGTCAGCATCTCGTAAAAGTTCACGGTGTCGGGAGGCCAGCGGCCCGTGGAAGAGTAGGGGTAGACGGAGGTGACCTCCTTGGGCGCCACGATGTGGTCTTCCATGCAGATACAGTCGTATCCCAGGTTTTCCGCCAGCACCGCCGTCGCTCGCAGGTTCTCCGGCGTAGCCAACGCTCCGCGGTTGAACAGGTAACACCCGAACCTCAAAATCGCCTCCTTCCGCCGGTCTACCCGGCCTTGGGCCAACTGGGGCCCGAGCGCGCCGTCCTCGACGACTGGGATTGTAGCGGCGTGCCGGTATGCCGTCAACCAACGGGCCGGGTCTCCGTCACGTGATATAATAACTTCCCCGTTTCCCTGCTAGGCGGTGAGGAGGCCATGGCCATGTATAGCTATCTGGACCACCTGGAATGTACAAATTGCTCCGCGACCTACTCCCACACTCAGGTCATGTATACCTGTACCCAGTGCGGCAAGGTCCTCTTCGCGCGGTACGACCTGCCCAGGCTGAGGCGGGAAGTTGACCGCAGGGCAGTGGAGGAACGGCAGTCCGGCATGTGGCGCTTCGCCGAGCTCCTGCCCGTACTGGACCCCGGCAACGTGCTCAGCCTCGGCGAGGGAGATACCCCGCTTCTCCGGGTGAGAAACCTGGGCAGGTCCCTCGGGCTGAACAACCTGTACATCAAGGACGAGGGGCTAAATCCCACGGGCACCTTCAAGGCTCGAGGCCTTTCGGCGGGAGTGTCCAAGCTCGTAGAGCTGGGAGTCGACCACGTTGCCTTTGCGTCCGGAGGAAATGTGGCGGGAGCCCTGGCCGCCTATGCGGCCATCGGAGGCGTGGAAGTACACATGTTCCTCGGCAAGGGCGCCCTCGACGTTAACGTCAAAGAGTCGGCCTGCTTCGGGGCGCGTATTACCATGGTAGACGGTCCCCCTTCCCAGGCCAGGCGGCTTGCCGCTGAGGAGGCGGAGAGGGAGGGGTCGTTCAACATGGGCACCTTTCAGGAGCCTTACCGGGTCGAGGGCAAGAAGACCATGGGGCTGGAGGCGGTCATGCAGCTGGGCTGGCGGTTCCCCGACGCCATCCTGTACCCCACCGGCGGGGGCGTGGGGATCGTGGGGATGTGGAAGGGGTTCTACGAGCTCCTGGAGCTGGGCTGGGTCACCGGCCCTCTGCCCAAGCTCATTGCGGTCCAGTCGGCCGGGTGCCAGCCCATCGTGAAGGCCTTCAAGGAAGGGGCCGAAGTTAGCGAGCCCTGGCCCAATCCCCACACCATCGCCACCGGTATAGGGGTGGCCGAGATCTTCGCCGACTACCTGATACTTCGCTCCCTGAGGGACACCGGCGGCACGGCTGTGGCGGTGGAGGACAGGGAGATCCTGGAGGCGATGAGGGAGATGGCTTCCACGGAGGGGATATTCCCCTGCCCCGAGGGCGCCGCTCCTCTGGCGGGGCTCAAGCGGCTAATAAAGGATGGCACCCTCGGACCCGATGAGACAGTGGTTCTGCTGAATACCGGCTCGGGCTACAAGTACCTGGAGCTCCTCGGCGGGCCCGATTAGCTCGGGCGCTTTAGACGGCGGTTGTCATTGCCCCTATGCCCTGGAGAAAGACCCATGTTCCTGAAAGGCAAGAACGCGATCGTTACGGGCGCCAGCAGGGGGATCGGCCGCGCACTGGCGTTGGGGCTGGCCGCCCATGGTGCCACGGTGGTGGCCACGGCGCGGACCCAGCGGGCCTCCAGTGGCGAGTCCCCGGGGTCCCTGGACGAGACGGTCGGCGAGATAAGGGACGCCGGAGGGCGTGCGACGGCCATAACCTGCGACGTTGCCGACGAGGGCCAGGTCGCGGAGCTGGTGCGGCGTACTCTCGCAGAAGTAGGGCCCATCGACGTTCTCGTGAACAACGCGGCCATCTGGCTGACGGGCCCCATTACCGAATTCGATACCCGAGACTGGGACAGGATAATGGCAGTCAACGTCCGGGGTCCCTTCGTGATGTGCAAGTACGTCCTGCCCGGCATGATGGAACGGCGGCAGGGTAGCGTTGTCAACATAACCTCTGGATGCGCCACCACGTACGAACCTGAGAGCCCGGCCTACGGACCCTCCAAGGCCGCCCTGGACCGCTTGACGCTTAACCTGGCGATGGACATGAAGCCTTACAACATAGCGGTAAACGCCCTCAGTCCAGGACTGGTAGCCTCGGCCATGACCGCGGGGTACTCCTCGCCCCGCACCCCATCTCCGCCCGAGGACGTGGTCCCTGCGGTACTGTGGCTGGCGCAGCAGGATGCCTCTACCTTTACAGGCCATGTCGTCCATCGGAACGACTTTGGCAAGGGCTGGCCTTAGGATTCTCGAGGTTAGTTAGCCCGGTGTGCAAGTTTTCCATGTCACCCTGAGCCGAAGGCGAAGGGTCTGGGGAGGTGGCTAGCCGACGATCCGCCCAACTGTCGGCCTAATCTGCCGGCCACCTGAGTGCCCGACCCTACCAGATTCTTCAGTCGCTTCGCTCGTTCAGAATGACACCGTTATACGTTCCCAGGCTAAAAAAGCCCGAGCACCGGGTTAGTTGAGGAGGGGCATGAAGGCTACTACACAGCTGAGGGACCTGCTAAAGGAGCCGGGGATGCTGGTGGCCCCAGGCTGCTACGACACCATCTCGGCCCTGGTCGTTAAACACCACGGGTACAAGGCCCTTTATGTCGGGGGTGCCGGCTTGGAGGCCACCATGCTGGGCAACCCCGACCTGGGCCTGAAGACACTGACGGAGACGACGGTCCAGGTAGGACGTATCGCCGACGCCACCGGACTCCCGGTAATCTGCGACGCCGAAGCGGGGTTCGGCAGCTACCTCAACATGGTCAGGACGGTAAGGGAGTACGAAAAGGCCGGCGTTGCGGCGATACACATCGAGGACCAGGTTACCCCTCCCAACAGCCCCACCATCAAGAGCCGGAGGCTCCTGTCCAGGGAGCAGGCCGTTGGAATGGTCAAGGCCGCCCTGGATGCCCGCACAGACCCCGACTTCGTCATCGTCGCCCGCAGCGACGGCGACGAGGTCTCTATAGACGAGCTCATCGAGCGGTGCAACCTATACCTGGAGGCCGGCGCGGACCTGGCTATGCCCCAGATCTGGAAGGTAGACGGGCGGAGCTACACTGACCTGCCAGTGGAGAGGGTCCTGGAGGCCCATCGTCGGGTATGTAGAGAGGTGAAGGGACCCCTGCTCGGGCTGTCCCTTCCTATCGTAGTTACCACCAGTGACATACAGGAGCTGGGATACAAGGTCTTTATATATCCCACCGACGCCCTCCACGCCTCCGCGGCCGCAGTGTTCGCGATAATGGGCGAGCTCCGGGAAACCGGTACCCTGGAACGGTATTTCGACAGGCATCCCCGAATTGACCCCGAAGTCTACCGAAGTATGCTGCGCACCGACGAGTGGCTGGCTCTGGAGCAGAAGTACACGCCGTAGAATTCTCCCGATGTCCCGCTCAGCCTGAGCCTGTCGAAGGCAGACTGGCGCCTGTGCTGATTCCGCCACTCGAGGTGGGCTGTTCTGAGCACGGTCGGGCTTCCCGATTAGATCCGCCGTGGGGTACAGGGAACCCCCGCAGGTGCGAGTTCATCGCGATCATCACTAGGACGTTCAGCCAGGCCAATGTGGACCCTACCTGTCGGTGCTGACTCGGCCTAGGCGCTCCAGGTAATCTACTACTTGTCCGATCTCGGTGTCGGAGATGTTCCACCCGAGTTCCTGGGCCCTTCGCTGGATGTCGCGACCCGTCGCTCGCCCGTGTTCATCTACGATGAAGTGCACCTTGGCGGCTGTTGAAAGGAGGTTGGGGTTGTCGGCAATACCATGCGCGTTGATCTGCGCTATTGCATCTGTATATCGCTGTACAGCATCGTAGCGCTTCTGCACCACCTGCTCGCCTGGCTCAGTAAGTGAATAGTCGTAGCGCCGCAGTTCTCCAAAAGGGCCAATGAGGGCAGCGTAAATCACAGGGTGTTCAGCAACCAAGGCCGCCTCACGGAGAGCGCCAACCTGATCAGCTACCTCAGAGCTGAACGGCCCATAGTAGTGGGGGGAAAAGCCGAAGTCCTCGCCAACGAGAACGGAGACAAAGTACATCTTCTTTTGAAGGAGCGTCCTGCCCTTAATGCCGCCTTCCTCCGCACTTATAACTGCCAATAGGGCATCTTTGATGCTCATCGTGTACCTCCCACATACTTAAACACGAGGTCGGATAAATCCTGTTGCATCTGTGCGGAAGCCTTGTCCCGCTCTGGGCGTGAAGTCCTGGCATCCGACTGAACAGGCGCGATCACATGAAGTCTTTCGGTTCTTGGCATCTGCGGGGCAATAAGGTCGGGAAACTCCGACATCATCCGGTGGGTCCCGTCGTGAGATATGACATGGATGGCCTCTGGTTCTAGGCCTCCACGTTCCTGGTAGGCTGGATGCTTAATGCTCTTCTTGTGCACTATGACTTCCCAAGGCTCGCAATCCATCACCCCGGCAATGCTCTGCTCAAGCTCCCCCATAGCAGCTGCATCCAAGTTCAGCAACTGGCCCCGGGTTATCGAGTCTCGAACCCGCAATTCATCCAACGGGATGAGAGCCACTTCTTTGAACAGCCTCCGTTGCCGCAACCGCTGAAACAGACTCCTAGGCCGGGGGTAATCTCCGTTAGTCAGTAGGCTGATTAATGTCCCATCGTCGTACCGGAGATAATGTTCCAGGAATTCCGTCGAGCCATCGTACGAAAAGAGCTTCCTAACCTCCTCGCAGCCGTCCTCGACTGCAAGTTCCAGGCCGCGGACGATCATCAGGTCGGTGATGGTGCGGACGCGATGTGCATACACCTGCCGGGTCATGTATTGCTTGGCCAGCACGAGTTGCTCTACGGCGAATATTCCTTCTTCCTCTATGACGAGGTAGCTTTCTTGGCCCTGTTCATACTTCCTACACACGTCAACGACTTTGTCGAGGTCAAAGAACCCGTACCTTACGCCAGCAAAGTGCGCATCCCGCAGCAAGTAGTCCATCTTGTCGGCGTCTAGGGAGCTACTCACTATGTCTCGCCGGAAATCTCGGGTTCTTCCTCCAGCGATGATGCTTGTGATTCCATGCCGGTCCTCCTCCGAGAGGATGCAGGCAATTTCATCCACATTGTTGATGATGTCTACAGTCACCTTTTCGTGAATTTTCTCTCTCGTAGACGCTTTGCCAACCGCTGATGGGTCAGAAAATTTTTCGAGTAGATATTCCGAAACATGGCTGAATGGCCCATGACCTATGTCATGCAATAGCGCTGCCAGTCGAACATCGGCCTCTCGAACCCCTTGCACTCTGTCGAGATGGTCCAGTATGCGTTGGGCAATGTGAAGAGTCCCCAGACAATGCTCAAAACGGGTGTGCACGGCACCAGGGTACACCAAATCTGCCATGGCTAGCTGGCGAACGCGGCGAAGGCGTTGAAAAGTAGGACTATTGACCAGCTCCATTTCCTGGTCTGTGAGTCTTACCAGACTGTGGATTGGGTCCCTGACCTCATGTGGCGCATTTAACGCCATTAACCAATACCAGACATAAGGTACCTCTGTAATAGTACATAGGCGAACACTTGTTCGTCAATCTTCCTATGTGGTGATTTCCACGGGTCCTGCCCCACCATACACCTAAAGGTTGTCTCCTTCAGAGTAATGTATGCGGTTTCCCCCTGCGCCGATCATACGTGCCGGCAAACGCGAACAACCGGTCCCTTTCGAGCAGCCATTTATTGCCGAACTTGGTGGCCGGCAGCTTGCCAAAGCGGATCAAGCGCTTAACGGTCTCAGGATGAACCGACAGCAGTTTCGCTGCCTGCAGAACGTCAAAGTAGTTGTCCAGCATGCTTCCTCGGATATATTGCTGTACAACAACAATAATTGCGCACCAACTCAATGTCAAGGGGCATGGAACTCGGGAGATTAATGCTATAGTTAACTCCGACCATCAAAGTCCTACCGGGGGGTGAACCGAGAACCTTGTATGCGAAGGATTTGACGGAGCTAGCGCTGCTACCCTGGCGGCACGAGGCCACCGGCCTTGCCCACCACGGTCTTCTCCCCGCGCTGGTTCCGCCAGACTACCACGGGGCACCTTTGCGCCTCACATCAACAGACCGCTCAATCACTCGCTGCACTGGCAAGCGTTCGTGGCCACGGTTTCATTGGGTTAGAGTACCCCAACCCTGACGCACTCGCCCGGCGGCTGGGCAAGGACGCCCGACATCGTTCGTAGGATATATCACGTGGGGTCGTTGTGGGACTCCCTGAGCATCTGGCCCAGCTCCTCCACGTCCCGCTGGTGTTCAGCAAGGGCTCCGTGGTCCTCTTTAAGTGTCGCCAACGTGCTTAGAGCTGGCAGCAGCTCTTCCCGAGATATGTTCAGGGACGCCGCCAGTAGCTGAACCCCTCCTAGGGTTAGGCGGGCCAGGATGACTCGGTGCGGCTCCTCCCATGAGGCCATCCTAATCTCCACAGGCATGGTGCCTATCTGGATGGTAGTCTGCTGACGAGATGCTAGTCTGAGGCGCTCCAGGTTCCAGTCCCGGTGGATGTCCCCCCGGAGCGTATAACCTTCCAGGTGCTCCTTTGGGGCGTAGTTGTGTACAAGACTCACTATTACGCCGAGCTCATCTTCCCCGCTATCGACTTCCGGTTCCTGGGTCAGGGCGACCGCCCGCTCAGGCTGGCGCGGGTCACCTGCAACGTAGCCCAGGCGGACGCGATGGATCGTCACGGGACTGCCCTTCCCACCCCAGCCGGGGCTTCTGAGGCGAAGGCCCAGCGGTCGCCCGTTCAGCCCATAGACGGGGAAGGAGACCGCCGCCAGCAGCCGCGACAGGTCCACTCGCCCATCGTCGCCCAGAAAGGAATCACGCCGCCTCATTTGGGCACGCGCTCTGGGGTGCTGGCGGCCCCGTCTGAGATGGGATAGCAGCCGCATGAGGGGGTTGCGGAGTGAATGCCGTGACATCAGCGTGGCCCAGCCCACGCCTCCCGCGGCTCCACAGCTGGGGCAGACCGTATCTGCCTGCCACTGGCGCGGGCCGAAGAGGCCTCCCACGCGCGGCCTGTTCAGCTTACGCACTTCTAGCTGGGCGCCGCACTCGCGGCAGTGAGTGTCTGGAAGCCTGTCCTCTGGCCGTCTCATCGCCGTCAGGACCTAGCGTGGGATAACGCCGCTGGCCTTACCAACCACGGTCTTTTCCCCCCGCTGGTTCTCTACCCAGACCTCGCACTCCAGACGCACATTTTCATTCTCTATCTGTTTGCCCACCAGGCGTCCCTTGGCCGTCACAAAGTCCGTGAGTGCCATGGGCCGTATCCAGCGCAACGAGAAGCGGCCACCCACGAGCCAGCCCGGCCCGGCGAAGGCCAGCATCATGTTGGAAAGCATGGCCACCTGGTCGGGGGAGCCCACGTTGGGCTCGGGCAAACCGTAAGCCGCCGCTGCCTCGGCGTTGGTGTGGATATTGTATGCCCTCGCCCAGTCGGGCCAGCCGTACAGGTTCCCGTAGCTCATTTCGGAGGCGTCGCGGACCTTTCGCCAGGTGTACTGCTTTGAAACCGGTAAGAGTTCGGTCCCCAGAGGGGTATCTACGTGACCGTAATGGATATGGCTCACGGGAACCTCTACCGTATCTCTGTTCCAGGCTCCGGGGTCCCTTGGGATGAATTCCGGAGGAGAGTAGTTCGGTTCCTCCTCCTGGACGTCCTTCACCGACTGCTTAACCGGCGCCTCCGAGGGCTTCTCGCTACGTTGTCCGATGGGAACGTAGTGCAGGGCGTGCAGCCGCTTGGTCCGCAACACCTCGTGGCCGTCGGGGTGCACGCAAATGCCGTCGTAAACGATCCACTCCCGGTCCCGGCGGATATACTTGTCCGATACCTTGCCCTTCCACAGGTAAGGGACGTCGGGGCGCAGCACGTCAAAGAGCTCGTACTCCGCACCAGCGAAGAGCCCCCGCACGTTGTAGGGCAGCATCGCCCGTACGATATTCCACGAGGCGTTGGGAGGCGCCACCCGGCCTCCAAACGGGGAGTCTATGGCGTACCATTCGTGGTATTCGTCGTGCATAAGCATGTACAGGTCGATAGTGTCAGGGGTGATCGTCCAGACCCTTGTGTACTCGGGCCCGACCTCGATCTCGTCGAAGGTTGACAGCCTGCCGAACTGGGCAGGCGCGTTCTGCGACTCGATATTGGGGTTCCTAACCTTCTGCGCCATGGTCGTCCTTTCTCTCCGCTCAGTGCAGTACGGCGGACTCTGTTAGACTGTTCACTTCGTGCTTACTTAGCCCCAGTAGCTCAACGAAGGCCCATCCATTGTGCTCGCCTAGCAGGGGTGCAGGGCCACGTATTGCAGGGGGAGTCTCGCTCATTTTCCATCCCAGATTGAATAGCGGCTCGGGTCCTAGGACGGGATGGTCCACCCAGGAGTACAGCCCCCTGGCCTGGAAATGGGCGTCGGCGAGCCTGTCTTCCGCTCGCATCAGGGGTGCCGCGGGAACGCCGTGAGACTGCAGGGTCTCCGTGAGTTCCCTTGCGTCGTATTCTCTCGTGGCCTGGGAGATAAGGCCCTCCAGTGCGTCACGGTTCGTGACCCGGCCGTAACGGTCGTTGAACCGCTCGTCTTCAGCCCACTCAGGCCGCCTCAGCCCTCTACAGAGGCCCAGCCACTCCTCGTCATCGCCCACGGCTATGGAAATCCACTGGTCCTCACCACGGCACGGGAAGAAATTGTAGGGGGCCAGCACGGGGTCATAGTTGCCCCGTAGCCTGGGTAACTCGCCCGTGCAGGAATATTCCAGGAAGCTGGTGGCGAAGGCGGCTATCGCCGATTTGGTCAGGCACACCTCGATGTGCTGCCCCTTCCCTTCAGTATCCCGCTGGTGCATGGCCGCGGCCAGGGCCACGAAGGCGTTGAGCCCACTGAAGTTGTCCACTGAGTACCGGCCCAGGGTCAGGGACTCCCCTTCAGCGTATCCTATCATGCTGTTGATGCCGGTCATCGCCTGAATCTGGGGTGCACCGCCCCTGAGGCCACGGAGTCGACCGGCGCCGCTGTAGGCCCTAAAGGACAGCAAAATCATGTCGGGCCTGACCGTCCTCAAGGTGTCGTACCCCAGCCCCAGCCTCTCCAGGGCGCCGGTAGCGAAGCTCTCTATGACCACGTCGCTGGCTCGAACAAGGTCCAGGAGGATCGAGAGGCCCTCCGGCTGCCCGATATCCAGGGTGATGCTCCGTTTGCCCCGCCACACGTTGTGGGCCTGGGGATGCTGTTCGTTCGGCGGCTTCGTGGGGTCCACGGGTCGCCCACCCCGCAGCGCGTCCGGGTGGCTGTGTGTCTCCACCTTGATCACTTCGGCACCCATGTCTGCCAGGATCATCCCCGGTATGGGGCCTGCCAGGTACCGGGTCATGTCTATGACCCGGTAAGATGCGAGGGGACGCGCGTTGGAGTCAGACACCTTTAAATCACTCCCGCCTGGAACATCCTGGTCAGCTCATCCTGCCGTATTCCCAGGATGTCGCCGTACACCCGCCCGTTGTGCTCCCCCAGCTTCGGCGCGGGGGCCGGCGCCGGCTGCTGCCAGTCCGCGAAGCTGTAGGGCAGCCCGGGACCCCGGAGCACGGTCTTGCCGTTGGCGACCAGCTCCCTGAAGGACCCAGCTAGGCCCGGTTCGCCGCTCATCTCACCCACGTTCCAGTTAGGCGTGATGCCCAGCTGATGCCGCAGGTCCAGCTCCAGTAGCTCCTCTCTGGTATAGCTGGACATCCAGTCTTCCAGATAGTCCTTCGCCTCCTCCCATCCCGGACCATCGATTTGGGCCACTTCCTGAAACCTGGGGTCCTGGACGAACTCCTCTCTGCCCGTCATGGAGACAAGCCTTCGCCACTGGGCGTTCCTGGCGGCATCCAGAAACACCTGGCCGTCCTTGCAGCGGAATTCATGGCTGGCGAAGCCCGATCCTGCCTGGGTGCTGTGTCCCATTCGCTGAGTAACCCTCCAGTCGTGGACCCACATCAGCCCTTCTTCCCCCGTATGCAGCGTGGCCAGGCTGTCTACCTCGGAGATATCCACTAGCTGCCCAAAGCCGTGGAGGTCTCGGACGCAGAGGGCGGCCAGCGTTGCGGCGGCGGCGTACATACCCGCATTGAACTGGGCTACGGGTCCCGGAAAGCCAAGGGGCTCCCCTTCCGGCAGGCCCACGGCGGCGCTGAACCCACTGGCGGCAGTGAGGGTGATGTCGTGGGCCTTCCAGTGGCTGCGGGGCCCGGAAATCCCGAAGGCGGTTATGGCTACCACAATTAGCTGGGGATTTAGTGCGTTCAGGCGCTGGTAGTCCAGCTGGAGGTCTACCATCTCTCGGTGGGGCAGGTTGCATATGAGTACATCGGATATTGCTACCAGGGAGCCCAGCAGCTGCCGCCCCATATCCGTGTTCAGGTTCAGGGTCACTCCCAGCTTGTTGACATTAAGGTATTGGTAAAGGCCGCTGACGTCCAGAGCGTCCTTGGCGTCAACGAAGGGGCCGTATCGTCGAGAGCTATCACCGCTTGGCGGGGGTTCGACCTTGATGACCTGGGAGTCCAGGTCAGCCAGCATCATGGCACAGCAGGGCCCAGTGACGAAATCGCCCAGCTCTATAACCCTTGTCCCCCATAACGGCCCTCTTGCCGCCCTTTCACCATCGTGGTCCATTTGCGTCGTTTTCTCTCAAGGCTGGGTAGCGTTTTGGGCAGGGTAGTGCGTAGACTACCCTTCTACAATCGCCAGCGCCCGTACGGGTGAACCGGTAGCCCCAACGATGGCGAGGGGCAGGGCAACGAAGGCGAATGCGCTCGAGCGGATGCTGCCCAGACGAGCCAGGTTTTCTACGACGGGGATGCCGCTGCACAGAAGTGTTTTATGGGCCGGAAATTCCTCGGCCTCTGGATGGTCCACGTTTGCCGTATCGATTCCTACCAGGGCCACTTCGCGGTCGGACAGGTACTGGGCCCCGTCCTCGGTTAACCCGGGATAATCCGTTAGGAAGTCGGGGGAGTGCCAATGCTT
The DNA here is from genome assembly GCA_965247295.1 of Dehalococcoidia bacterium. GTDB lineage: Bacteria > Chloroflexota > Dehalococcoidia > Lucifugimonadales > JAGWBF01 > CBDFGQ01. The sequence continues at coordinate 183,113 of CBDFGQ010000005.1, read as the reverse complement.
CCCCCAGCCGGTCCACAGGAGGGCGGCATCGCCCCTCTCCAGCCTCCTCCCGCGCTTTTCCTCTCCACGGCGGAGGGAGTCTCGGCCTATAAGTCCTCGGGCGCCTACGCTACGCAGGTCCACCACAGCGCCCGGCGCCACGCACCTGTCCAGGCCTATATCCTCAATGGAATCGGTCCCCTTTAGGAAGTGGCTGGGAGCGTCCATATGGGTGCCGGTATGGGTTACGCAGTGCAATATCTCGGAGTCGAATGGGTGGACTGGCGTCTGGGTCCAGGCGAGGGTAATGGGTTTGGGATAGAGGGGGAATACCGGCATGGAAGGCTCAATTGGATAGCTCAAATCTACGATCCGCCGCCTTTTCCTGGGCATCCTGCCACCGCCTATTCATGACGCCTCGGTCCCCGGTGGGCCGAAACCAGTACTATCCCGGAAATCATCGTCTACCCCCGCCTGAAGGCCGGGCGCATCATGCCGCAGAATTCAGGCCCTAGTGGCCCCGGTCGACCCCACTGCCGCGCGCCACTGCCGAGATGGGGCCTACTTCTTGTGCTCCTTGTCCCAGAGTGCCTTCAGGATGTTCCCAGGGGACATGGGCAGTACGTTCATCCTCACGCCCACGGCGTCGTGAATTGCGTTGGCCAGGGCGGCCATGGGCGGCACGATGGGAAGCTCGCCGGTACCTCGAACGCCATATGGGTGGCCTGGGTTGGCCACTTCGACGATCACCGTGTCTATCATGGGCAGGTCGAGGCTGGTGGGCATCCTGTAATCCAGGAAGCTGGAGTTGGCCATCTGGCCCTTATCGTTGAAGAAGTACTCCTCGTTCAGCGCCCAGCCGACGCCCTGGGAGACCCCTCCCTGTATCTGACCTTCAACGTAGCTGGGGTGGATGGCCTTCCCCGCGTCCTGTATGGCCGTATATCGCAACACGTCGACCTTTCCGGTTTCCGGGTCCACCTCGACGTCCACCATGTGCGTGGCGAAGGCTGGGCCCACCCCGCGGGGGTCCACGCTGGCGCGACCGACTATCGGCCCCCCCGTGGTGTTCAACATGCCGGCCAGTTCCTTGAAGGTCAGACGCAGTTCCGGGTCCGACCTGTGTGACATCACTCCATCGGTGAAAACGGCGTCATCGGGGGAGATGTCCCATATCCTTGCCGCTCGCTCGATCAGCTGCCGCTTGATGTCCTGGGCCGCCTCATAGCAGGCCCAGCCGGTTTTAAAGGCCACGCCGCTGCCGGCGGTGTTGGAGGTGTAACCCACCGAGTCGGTGTCGGCCACCGTGGGGCGGACGTCCTCGGCGGCGATGCCCAACACCTCGGCGACGTGCATGGCCATCACCACCCGGGTACCACCGATGTCGGGGGACCCCTCAACTAGGCTGACCGTGCCGTCGGCGTTTACGCTGGCCGAGGCGCTGGCGGGTCCGGCGTTGTTTCGCCAGAAGCCGCTGGCGATGCCTCGGCCCTGATTGGGACCATCGAGGGGAGCTGAGTAGTGCTCGTGCTCGGTGGCCGCGCGGACCGTCTCCAGGTAGCCTATGGTGCCATTCCTGGGGCCGGTGATTTGCCGAGTCCCTTCCTTGGCTCCGTTGAGGGAACGGAATGTCAGGGGGTCCATGTCGATCTTTTGGCATATCTCGTCTATTACCGTCTCAACCGCAAAGGCGGCGGCCGGAGCGCCCGGCGCCCTGTAGGCGGCAGTCTTTGGCTTATTGGACACCACGTCGTACGCCTCGATGAGGCCGTTGGCGATGTCATAGGGCGTGAACATGCACGCGGCGCCCCCGCTCAGTGGGGAACCTGGGAAGGCGCCCGCCTCGTACGCAAGATAGGCCGTCGCCGCCGTGATTCGTCCTTCCTTGGTTGCTCCTATCTTTACCCGGAGGTAGCTGCCGGAGGTGGGCCCGGTACCCTCGAAAACCTCGGTGCGGCTCATCGTAAGCTTTACCGGCTGCCCGGTCTTTTTGGAAAGAAGGGCCGCCACGGGCTCCAGGTAGCTGACCAGCTTACCGCCGAACCCGCCGCCGATCTCCAGGGGGATCACCACGATCTTGGAAACGGGGATGTGCAGGAGGCTGGCCGCGGTATACCTGATGGCGAAATGTCCCTGGCTGCTGCACCAGATCGTGACGTTGCCGTCGGCGTTCCACAGGGCCGTTGCGCTGTGGGGCTCGATGTAGCCCTGGTGGACGGAGGCCGTGTGGTATTCACGCTCCACCACCACGTCGGCCTCCTTGAACCCCCCTTCGGGGTCGCCCAGCTTCACCACGAAGTGGTTAGCTACGTTGGTGCTCACTTTCACATCACCCTCGGAGCGCAGGCCCCCTGCCCGAGTGTCAAAGCTTGATATTGTCTCCAGCCTGTCGTGAAGTACCGGCGCGTCCTCCTTCATGGCGTCCAGCACATTGATAACCGAGGGAAGTACCTCGTAGTCCACGTCTATCAGCGACAGGGCTTCCTCGGCTATGTGGGGGCTGGTTGCCGCCACCGCTGCCACGGCATGGCCCACGTAAAGGGCCTTGTCCGCCGCCATACAGTTGTTGCTGAGGAATCTGGGGTTCACCATGGCCCCTTCAGCTAGGTCGGCCGCTAGACCCGCGGGTTGGGGGAAATCGGCGCCAGTCACCACGGCGCTCACTCCAGGCATGGCCAGGGCCCGGCTGGGGTCGATGGACCTGATTCGCGCGTGAGGGTGTGGGCTTCTCAGTATCTTGCCGTGAAGGAGCCCTGGCATCTGAATGTCGGCGCTGTACTGCGCCCTTCCCGTTACCTTGTCCGTACCGTCATGGCGAATAGGCCTCGTGCCCACAACGTTGAAGTCCTTGGTGGACAGAACCACGTTGGAAGCCATCGATGTATTACCTCCCTGCCGCTGGCCCGATGTTGGGTCTCGCTAAGATTTTATCATAGGCCCTAGGGCGTTGACAGCTTTCGTCGGTGTTCCCGTTGGGGGCGGGAAACTGGGAATGTCCAAATACGTGGGCTGGTGGCCACCGGACTAGAATAAGCCGCGGGATTGTGCTAACGAACAAACGTGCGGTAAGATTGGTAGACTTGGGAGGTGTTGTCAAGTAACCCGGACCCGCCTCCACAGTGTCGGGGGTGCCAGGCAAGTTGGAAACTCGATTGCGAATGGATGCCGCTGATACCCTGAGGACGCGGCTCGAAGCATTGCGTGACTCACGGGGCGTCACCGGGCTTGAGACGGCTATCGTACTGATAGCCTTCGTGGTGGTCGCCTCGGTGTTCGCCTTCGCCGCGATATCCGTGGGCCTGTTCTCTCGGGACAGTTTTACCGATAGCCTGAGGACCGGTATCCACCAGGCCGGTGGCGTGCTGCAGGTCCGTGGTTCTGTGATTGCCAAAGCCGGCATCACCGGCGATCGGGGCGCGGTGGACGAGATCATGTTCATGGTAGCCATAGTGGTGGGGAATGAACCCGTCGACATTACCCCCGGCGAGACCATCATACAGTATACTGATGATCACCAGCTATTGCTGTTTGATACTGGCGATGAGTTCGAGGTCATAGCACTGGGCAACGCCGACAGCGACACGCTGGTGGAACGGGGAGAGATCTATCAAATAGTCCTGAAGAACCTCGTTGATGGCCTCAGCCCAAGACTATCGACGAGTGGCCGCTTTCAATTGCAAGTGCTTCGGCCCCAGGGGGCCGTCCTATTTGTTGATCGCACAACTCCTCCGAACCTCGCACAACTCCTCCGAACCTCGACGTCTTCAACATCCTGGAGTAGGGATGTCCCCTAGGAGGCCGGACTCACGGAGTTACCCGCAGACCATCGGGTAAACGTGGCAACCGCGGGACGTCTCAACGGGCAGCCTATCCACGCTCCAGGTAATACCGCCGTCGCCGCTGCTGTAGACCTCGCCGTCCCGCGTACAGCAATGCACGTGGGATGGGGCCGCCGGGTCGATTGCTATCTGGAACATCCGGGTTGTGGGCGTTTTCCCCAGGTCCAGCCGCTGCCAGGTCTCTCCCACGTCGCCGCTTCGAAACAGCGCCCCGCCCTCGGTGGTTCCGGGAGGAGCGCCTCCCCCTCCCGCTCCGGCCGCGAGGTACATGGTCTTCGGGTCGTCTGGCGCCACCAGCAGGTCGCGGCAGTAGGACCCTCCCGGGAACATCTCCTCAACCTGAACGTGCTCCCAACGATGGCCCCTCTCTCGGCTACGAAACATCGCCACCTGGGTGATGATGTAGACAACCCCGGGCGCGGCAGCGCTAAGCTGCACGCCATGCAGGTCCAGGGTGTTGTTTCGTAGATATGGTCCGTCGATAATCGACTCCCAGCTTTCGCCGCCGTCCTGGCTTGCGAGAAGGCCCCCCACCTCGATGGCGGCGTACATGTCCAGAGGGCTGGATGGGTCGGCGGCGATCCCGATGACCCGCTTGGCCAGGGGGGGCATGTAGGTTGTAATGTGGGGGAAGACCACCTTGGCGGTATTGGTTTTTCGCCAGCTGCCTCCTCCGTCATCCGAGCGGTAAATGGCACAGGGCTCATAGCCGGCGAATAGGGTGTTGGGGTCCCCCGGGTGGAAAGCCAGGGACCAGACGTCCTTCCCCTGTTGGGGCGCCTCCAGGGCTTCCCAGTGGTCGCCCCCGTCGTCGCTATGGAACGGGCCGAGATGGGTGCCGGCGTATAGCGTACTCGGATTTTGGGGATGTATCAGCAGGGCGCGCACTTGGGGATTCTCGGGCAGGCCCTTGACGATGGTAACCCATTCCTGGTCGCCCGCGGTCCTGCGGTACAGGCCACCTGCCCCGATGTCCTCTCCCTCGCCGGCCAGCCCGACGTAGACTTGACTGCGGTGCCCGTTGCCGTCCATGGCTTTTCCTCCTGATGTCGGATGGGTGGATTCTGGGGCCCTCCCTGGCGGTTGTCAAGGGCCACCGGACCTTGGTCCATGATGGCGTGGCCGTCACGTTGAGGGTCGTGGCTGCCCAGTGAGTCGGTCTACCCTCGCCCTAATGCTTGGACCGATAAGCGACGTCACCGATCTGTACGGTCGCCTCTTCCGCTCCAAGTCGGAGGAAGATGCCGGCGGCGGTGAGTGAGAGGGGGGTGAGGCAGACGACAAGTAATGCCGACCTCAGGTCTCCCAGGGCCTCCTGGAGGAAGCCCGTTACCAGGGGCCCCAGGATGGTCCCGCTGGAAATCGCCGACATGATGAAGGCCGACGCCACCGCGATCTCCCTCGGCCGGATTCCGCGGAGCTGAAAGGGTACGGTCTGCAGGATGGGCCAAAACCCAAATGTAACTCCGTTCACCAGGGCCAGGGGCGCCAGAATCAGGATTGAACCCGAGAGCGCCATGCCAACGTAAGTGCCCACCATCAGGACGCCGAAGGTGCCCAGCACGGCCTTTCTGCGATACGCTGCACTCCCGACCAGGTAGCCTACTACAAGGCCCACGACACCCCCCACCAGGATCGTTAGGGCCAGTACTCTGCCCGACCATTTCAAAGAGATGTCGTAGTCGTTTAGCATGAGGGTGGGGAAGAAGGTCAGAAACGCCGAATTGGCCAAAGTGACGCCCAAAAACCCGAATCCCGCCACCCAGAGGTCCCGGTGGACCAGGGCCCCTCTGAATATAGCGGCTTCCCTAGTCGAGCCCTGGCTCCGCGGCTCCTGAATTGCCCTCTCCCTACCCAGCGTCACCCAAATTATGGTGAGAACCCCTATGGCCCCTGCGTAGGTATATAGCACCGACCTCCAGTTGTCCCCCGCGATGCTGAGGATAAAGGGCGTCAGCAGCCATCCCCCTCCCACTACGAGGCCGAAGAATGCGTTGGAGATGGCGTTAACCAGGATGATCTCCCTCTGGTGGAACCACTGGCGCAGCAGGAGGACGCGGGCCGGCTCACGGGCGACGGTTGCCAGGCCGAATCCCAGGCGACCCGCCAGAAGGATGCCGAAGGAGGGGGCCCAGCCCTGAAGGCAGAGGAGAAGGCCGGCCATTACCAGGGTAACGGTGGTCAGGAGCTTGGGGCTGTACCTGGAGGTCCACCAACTGAGGGGGATGCCCAGAGCCAGGCTGCCCCAGAAGGCGGCGGATCCTAAGGTTCCCTGCTGGCTGGGTGACAGGTCCAACTCGGTGGTTATGGACGGCAGGAGTATCCCCAGAGTGAAGATTACCATCATTCCACTCTGGCTGCAGACCAGCCACACGACCATAACAACCCAGCGATAACTTGATGGCCGATCTGCTATTTCGAGGCTGTTTTTCATGGGACACCCATAGTCCATAGCCTTTCTCAGGCTCTGGCGCAGCGACCTGTGCCAGCCGGTGATCCCCGGGGTGAACTCGCAGCAAGACGGATTATGGTCGCACTTGGAGGCACCGTCAAATCTCCCCGCCATAGGAACAATGACTCAAACACAGTTACGGAGGTGAGAACAATGAGTCTCCGTGGGGTGAATGCAGGGGGTGGTTAATTTCCCTGGAGGCAGCCCGTTAGGCACTAAGAGGGGAATTGACGGCGTCTATTTCAGGGGGAGGCTGAAGGAAGGCGGACGATCTTGTGGCCGTGCCAGAATGGCTCAACGTCATAAGGAGTGGGAAGTGGTGACCAGCGCCTGCTCCAAGTTTCCGGTGGGACCCGGGCGAACGTAGGGGTCCAGTCCGCTGAGGGAACTAAGGGGTGAATATGGGAGGCCGTACCAGGCCAGCAGGGAGGTCGCGAGTGCGGTGGAGCCGACAAAGGATGCTATGGTAAGCCAGGATTTCATGGACCCAGACACCTACCCTGTGCCGGATCAAGAGGGGCAGATACTCTGCCCGGGGGTAGTATAGGGCCTTCCCTATAGCAAGCCACTCCACGCCTAGCTTTATGTCTAATATGTTAAGATGATTTTGTCATGGCCTCACCGAGAATAGGTATCAGTCGCGTGTTATTCTTGCTTCCCCTGGTCGCCCTGGCATCCTCGTTGACGTCCGGCTGCGGTGGCAGTCCTGATCCGACCCTGGGGCCCATGACCCCAAATGGGTCTGGCGCCGTTGGGACCGCCACGGTGCCGTCGATACACAAGGTCCGCGTCGTGGCTACTACGGCGATTCTGGCCGACCTGGTCCAAAACGTGGGTGGCGACCGGATTGAGGTGCATACCATCGTGCCCCCAGGAGCGGACATACACTCCTTCAGGACCACCCCCGGTGACAGCGTTGCCGTGAGCCAGGCCGCCCTGGTCGTCTCCAACGGGTTTGGGCTGGATGACTTTCTGGAGCCGGTGCTGGCCAGCGCCACTAGGGACCTGGCGGTCCGTGTGGTGGCGACGGAGGGGCTGCAAGCTGGGCCTGCGATACAACCGGGGTTGCCTCTGGAGGGCAGTGACCAGAAGGCTGCCATACAGGGAGGCAATCAGGAAGGGCACGGCGCCGCACTCGCGAAGGGGGATCCCCACTTCTGGCAGAACCCTCTGTATGCCGTCCATTACGTCCAGCGGATACGCGAGGGACTGATACGTGCCGACCCCACGGGAGCTGACTATTACCGGGGCAAGGCGGAAACGTATATTCAGCAGCTACGGGACCTGGACCGGGAGATCGCGCAAATTCTGGGCCAGGTCCCGCCCCAGCGGCGTCACCTGGTGACCTTCCACGACGCATTTGGTTACTTCGCCGAGCGCTACGGGTGGGAGGTCTCGGCCTTCGTGGCTGGAGACGCCAGCGAAGTTACACCTGGGGCGGTCGTAACGATAATGAAGCGGATCAAGGAAGGTGGCATCGCGGCGGTGTTCGCTGAGCCCCAGTTCGGCGCAGGCGTACTGGGCCAGGCCGCGGCAGACGCGGGTGTCGACGTCGGCGTTATCTATTCCGATGCCTTGAATGCGGTGGTCCCCACGTACGTGGACATGATGAGGTTTAACGCCGAGAGCTTAGTTGAGCATGTTAGATAGGCGTGCGGATCAGGGCAGGCTCGCACCACGGGGTACGCTTCCTGCATGCCGGCCCTACCGGGCTCCAGACTGCCTCGGAGTTTAAGACCCCCTTGAGCTGCCGGTTAGTCCCTGGTTACATAGCCTAGGTCTGCTAGGGATGCCAGTATTTTGGCCGTGCTGGTGCCTTCCGACTCCCGGTCCGTGTCCACCACTATCTCGGGGGCTAGCGGGGGCTCGTAGGGATCGGACACGCCGGTGAAGTTGGCTATCTCTCCCCTTATGGCCCTCTCGTAAACGCCCTTGTAGTCCCGCTTCATGCACTCTTCCACGGGACATTTCACGTAGACTTCGACGAACCGGCCCATCGAGGCGCGGGCCTCCTCCCGAGCCTGCCGGTAAGGGGAGATCGCCGCTACGATAACTATGATGCCGTTCCGTACCAGAAGCTGGGCCACGTAGGAGATCCGCCTGATGTTCTCGTCACGGTCTTCCCTCGAATAACCCAGGCCCTTGGTGAGGATTTCCCGGACCTGGTCCCCGTCCAGCACCTCCACCTTGTGGCCCCGCCCCTTGAGTTCTGTCTCAAGCCCTCTGGACAGGGTGGTCTTGCCTGACCTGGGAAGTCCCGTTAACCATACCGTAACCCCAACGCTCATCCGGTGCCTCAGCCTCAACGCAAATTTGTCGGCGTCCTGGAGACACGGGGTATTCCCTGAGGATCTCCAGGACCCAGAGTCGGACACTGGTGGGGAGTTTAGCAACGCCCGATAACAGTGTCAAACCCTGGCCGCATGTCCGGCCTCTGCTGCCCCGAGGCTCTCGGCTCGGTTCCGGAGTTTGATACATACACTTTGAGTGCACAGCGAAGAAAGGGTGAGGCAGTAAACCTCCCCGTAAGGCGGCGCATCAAATACCATATAATCTTCTACCTAAGGTGGAATGAAAACCTGGCTCAAGGCAGTAGTGGCGTCACTGGGAGGTGGCCTGGCCCTTTTCGGGGGCCCCGGCCTGGAAAGCTCTCAAAATACAATTACCTCGGCCATCCATATATCCGGTCAGCCTGTGGTCTTTGTCTGGCTCCTTCTCTCCTTCGTGTGGGCATTCAGTGGAGCCCTGGTAAGCTATACTATAGCTGCGGCCTTTCTGTACTATGTCAAGGCTAGGGGGTGGGGGATACCGCTCCCCTCGGTGATAGGGCTCCCGTTGATCAAATCACTGGCAAAGAGGCTACTTTCGGATTCGGTGCTGTTCCGTGCCCTTCCTCTGCTTTTGGTCATCGCGGTGGTGGTGACATTGGGTTACCTGGTCCTCAGCCGGCTTGGATACGATTCCCAGAAGGTGCAGGTAGCTGATTCGAGTACGGGGGAGGTGAGAGATTTTCGTATCGTCACCGTGTTACCCAGGGACGCGATCCCGGCCATAATAGACCCCCGTTTCGTACCGGCCTCAGAGGCCGCGCAGTGGATGGACGATAGGGAGCAGGTTATAGGGCTGGAGATTGAGGGCGAAGCGAAGGCCTATCCAATCAATATACTCAGTCGCCACGAGATCGTGAACGACGTGGTAGGGGGCAGGCCCGTCGCTGTTACATGGTGACCCCTTTGTTACTCGGGCATCGTGTATGCTCGGCAGGTGAATGATCAGACGGTTACGTTCGGGGTTTCGGGGAAGCTAATTATGAATGGCCTGGTGATGTATGACCGGGAGACGAGTAGTTTGTGGAGCCAGGTCATCGGCCAGGCCGTGGATGGCCAGTTGAAAGGGGCGGAGCTTACCGTTCTTCCCGCCATGCAGACCACCTGGAGCCGGTGGATAGCCGACCACCCTGAGACCCGTGTGCTAGACAAGGGTGGAGGCTACAGTTCCGACACCTACGACAGCTACTACAGGTCTTCTTCCCTGGGAATACGGGGCCAAAGCAGGCGGGATGACCGCCTTTACCCGAAAGAGTTCGTCGTTGGCGTTACGATTGAGGGCCAGGCCAAGGCCTATCCCTTCGGCCAGCTCGACCGGACACCTGTGGTAAACGATGTGGTCAACGGGGTGCCCCTCGTGATCACCTTTGACTCTGATGAGGCCACCGGCATGGTATTCAATCCGATGTTGGACGGAAGACGTCTCAATTTCCGAGAGGTGTCGACGATGGGAGAGTTCCTGGACGATGGGAGAGTTCCTGATGGAGGACCTTGAGACGGGTACGGTGTGGGACCCTTTGAACGGGGTGGCGCGGAGGGGTCCTCTGGTGGGGAAGGCCCTGGAACGGGTGGCGTCCCACTATGAGTTCTGGTTCGCCTGGAAGGACTATCGCCCGGACACGGACCTGTATCTGGGGGCCCAATTGGGGGCCTCAGGGTAGGTAAAGCTCCAGGCCCGGTATCGCGCCAGCGATGGAAAACCAGAAGGCCCGTCTTGACGGTACGCCCACCAGGCTGGCGCCCTCCAGGGGGCCGGCCACGGCCCGGCCGGCGGCGTTCCAGGTGCTGCCCGTCTCCTCGTCCACGAACAGGTCCTCTTTTAGCTGGAAGGAGAGCTGTTTTCCCTCGGCCCGAGCTATAAATGCCGAGCCTGTGGTTCCCCGAGAGAATATCACCACCGGCTGGCCTCCCACCCGATCGTTCACCGCGGCCTCGCCTATCAGGCCCAGGGGGTATGCCTTGGCAGCGGGATCCACCTCTACAGTGATAACCAGTTCGCTGGCCCGAAGGCGGTCGTCCAGCTTGTCCCGGGATACTGGGAACGGGAACCGGCCCTGGTCCAGCCGCTCAGAGTAGCCGGTGCCAAAGGGGTCCAGGGAGTACTGGCTGCCGAAGGGCTCCCCGCCGTCCGAAACCAGCAGACGGGTATCGGGGTGAAGGCGCTTCCACTCTCCCCAGCTAATCGTCATGGCAGCCAGGGGGGTAAGGCGTTTACCCGTCATCTCACCCACTATGGCCTCGCCCAGGACCTGGAACCAGTAGGAACCTGTACGGTGGTCGTACATGACCAGGTCCGACTCGTAGAGGGCGCTGGTGTTGCCGAAGAGAAGTGTCTCTTCGGCCAGCTCCCTGCTGTACACCACGCCGCTGCCGCAGAGGGGACAGTAGCTTACCAGAATAGGCCGATTGTCTATCACATCGTTCACCAGCTCCCGGGAGTTCAGCACCTTGATGGGATAGGCGTAGGTGCCGCCTTCGGACTCGTAGCCTATTATTAGGTCGCCGTCCTTCAGCCACTCCAGGCCGGTCGCATCCCCGTACCCAGGGCTGTAGATGGGCCTTATGGCGTCTCTGAGTGCCTCGATCAGCTCTCCCGAGGCCATGCTCAGCCTCACGAAGCTGCCGTCGAAGGTATCGAATATTACGTTCTCCGTGGGTACGCTGTGCACCGTCACGTCCACCATGGGTACGGCCTTCGGGTCCGCTACAGTGAGCGCGGAGGTGGCCTCTGATTCCGGCGTTGGGGTGGCTTCCGCGCTTCGGTCAGGCGTACCCGTGCCCGCTGTATTCGGCGTGCCCCTGGCGTACTTAATGGCGCCTTTAACTCCAGGGGCACCTTTCCTGGAAACGTCGGCAAAGGTCAGGTGGAGTTGTCCCGAGTTATCGAGAGCGAGGGAGACCTGCTGGCCAAGAGGTAGTTCCCCAGCGGTCAACACCGTCTCTAGGTGCCATTTTGACCCTTTCGACCAGGCCAGCTTCACCACCCCCTCGTCTGAGTAGGCTATGATGGGATTGTCCTCCCCGTCCAGCACCAGGGAGCTGGTCTTCCTGGCGCCAAAAAAGCCCAGGAAGACATTTTTGAGCTTGTCTACACGCTGGATGTCCCACTTTTCTCCGTCCCACAGAGCGACCTTGATATACCCGCTGGTTGCGCTGGTCCGCTCGTAGTAGCTGATCGCGGGGTTGCCCCCGGTGTCCAGCGCCAGGGACGGAAAGCGGCCTACGTCTCCTTCACTGTCTACGGTGGATAGGCGCCACGAGCCCCCTTCTCTGATGGCGTATTTGAGGACCTTGGAGGAGTCGTCGAACCAGGCCACGTGAGCCCTGTCCTCGGAGTCCAGCGCTATGGCGGTGCCAAACTCATAGGCGATGGGCCCGCTGCCCACCTCCACGACCGTCCATCTCGTCCCATCGAATGTCGAGTACTCGACTCCGGACTGGCTTCCGAACTGCCTAGGGTCTATAGAAATGGTGTGGGGCCGGCCCTTGGAATCGATGGCCACGTTGATGTCCCAGCCGTCGTGGCCCGGATGGCTGATATTCTGTGCATCCCACGTGCCGTTCAGAAGCGTGGCATAGGCCCCGTCTTCGGCGTCGTGGTTATGCCAGGAAATGTGGGGTAATCCCTCATCGTCCACCTGGATGTCCAGAGGACCGTAGAGATACCCGGTGGATACTGTGGAGACGTCCCATCCGTTAGGGCCAAGCACCGCGTGCTTGACGAAGCCTGGGCGCGCCTCCAGCATATAGGCGATGTGGGGGGTACCCTGACCGTCCACTGCCAGAGACGGCTTGGCCCCGTTGTCGTCTACCGTGGAGACATCCCAGCTATACCTGATGGTGGCCGGAGAGGGGGCCAGAACAGCCTCCGGTGGGGATGTGGGTGTGGACCGGCTCTCCTGACTGGGCCGTGGCGTTGGACTGGAGGCCTCGATGGGTGTGGGCTGGCTCTCCTGAGCGGGCCGCGCCGCAGTAGTGGGCCCCTCGGTGGGTGTGGGATTAGTGTCGCCGGCTGGGGCGGCACGTTCACCTCCGCCGCAAGCCGCGGCAACGAACAAGATGGCAAAGGACACGAACCCCAGGGCCCAGAGACGCCTCATGGCTAAACCTCCCGCTTGCCCTAGTACCTGCAGAATCTACAAGGTTTAGATTCCTCGCCCTCAATAAAGGTTCGGAGGTGGGCAGCGGTCTCAGGGCGCCTTTCGGCCTACGTATTCGCTGGCGAGGAGGGGCAGTTCAGGGAAGCCAGGGGTCTCACGCATGGGCCTGGGCAATGGTCTCGATGGCGTGGTTTACCTGCTCGAGGGAGGCCACCGTGGCATCGGGCTCCACGTCTACGTTGGGTCTGCTCTCATCGTGCGTCTCGATCCAGATGGTCTTCATCCCCGCCCGCCTGGCCCCGAAGACGTCGTTGAGCAGGTGGTCTCCCACGTGGATTGTCTGCTCCGGGGAGACGTCCAAACCGTGAAGGGTCTGAAGGAAAATCTCTGTAGAGGGCTTGGACAGGCGGACCTCGTCGGAGAAAGTGAGGGCATGGAAGTATTCCAGGATTCCCACCTGCTCCATGTAAGCCCGGAAGGTGACGCCAGGTGTCATGCCGGTGTTGGAGATGAGCCCCAGGGTATAACCCTCGTCCCTGGCCCTTTGTAGGACGCCGATGGCCTCTGGGTGGGGAGCTGGAGGTTGGCAGAAGAAGGCATCGGCATAGCTGGTGGCGATCTGTTCGACTACCTCCTGCTCCAGCCGCTCCACAAGTCCTTCGTCTATCCGTCGGATGAAGATATCGACCTGCTCCATGAAGCTGACATCCCGCTCCTCGATATGGATCTCGTGGCAGGTGCGGTAGCAACGCTCGTAAGCCAGGATAACGCGGTCCTCGGAGAACTCCTCGCCCGCCTGATTGAGGGCCTTGAGGGTTCCGGCAATTCGGGCATTCGTCCGCGCTCTTCCCAGTTCCGGCCTGTCCAGGAGCAGCGTTTGCCAGAGGTCGAAGGTAACGGCTATGATGGGCAACGCTCTAGCTCTCCTTTACGCTCACAACGGCCATTGTACACTACCCGAACCCAGCCGTGATTCATGGGGAAGAGCGCGCGTCGCTGTGATGGACGGGTGAACGACCCGACCTTGCCTACGTAAGACGTACATAGGCGTGCATCACGGTATGTTATACTCTCACCCGAAGGAGTATTGGTAGCTACGATGCGCACTTTTCGCCTGGCGCTGGCGCAGATTAACCCCACCGTTGGGGACCTGGACGGTAACGCCGATAAGATCATCGGCCTGATCGGCGAGGCCCGGTCACTGGGCGCTGACCTTGTCGTCTTTCCCGAGATGGCCATCCCCGGATATCCCGCGGAGGACCTGCTGTTCAAGTCATCCTTCATCCAGGGGAATATGGAGGCCATGCGTCGTGTCGTAGCGGCGTCTGGGGATAGCGCGGTAGTAGTGGGGTTTGTGGACGCCGATGCGGACATCTACAACGCCGCTGCCCTGGGATATCGGGGCGAGTTGTTAGGCGTGTACCACAAGATGTACCTGCCCAACTATGGCGTATTCGATGAGGACCGGTACTTCAAGCGCGGCAACGTCTGTCCCGTGTACACCATTAACGGGGTGGGGGTTGGCGTCAATATCTGTGAGGACATCTGGTATCCGGTAGGCCCCATCGCCGTACAGAGGGACGCCGGCGCGGAGCTTATCGTAAACATCAATGCTTCGCCATATCACGCGGGCAAGCGCTCCGGCCGGGAGAAAATGGTGGCTACCCGGGCCGCCGACAACGGGCTATACGTGGCCTACCTGAACACCGTGGGCGGCCAGGACGAGCTTGTGTTCGACGGTGGCAGCCTCATCTTCGACCAGGCTGGCCAGCTGGTGGCCAGGGGCGGACAGTTCAAAGAGGACCTGATCGTGGCCGATCTGGACGTAGAGTCCGTGTTTCGCTCCCGGCTACGCGATCCCAGACCGCGAAAAGAAAATCGGGCCATACTCCGGGAGATCGGTGAGCCTCAGGTGGTCCCCGTCTCCCAGTACCGGTCCTCTCCCAGGCCCGCGCTGCCGGTGAGGGATGATGTACAGTGCCTAGACCTTCCAGGGGAGGTCTACAAGGCCCTTGTACTCGGCACCGGAGACTACGTTAGAAAGAACGGCTTCAGCAAGGTGATCATCGGGCTGTCGGGCGGCATAGACTCTGCCCTTACCGCCACCGTAGCCGTGGATGCCCTGGGTAGTCAAAATGTGGTCGGTGTGGCTATGCCATCCCGGTACTCCAGTGAAGGTAGCATCGTGGATACGAAAACGCTGGCCGAAAACCTGGGTCTGGACCTGATGGAGGTGCCGATAGAGCCCGCCCACGGTGCATTCCTGGACATGCTGGAGCCCCATTTCCGAGGCACCGAGCCAAACATCACCGAGGAGAATATCCAGGCCCGAATCCGTGGAAACATCCTCATGGCACTATCCAACAAGTTCGGATGGCTGGTGCTCACCACGGGAAACAAAAGCGAGCTGGCCATGGGGTATGCCACCCTGTACGGGGACATGGCCGGAGGTTTCGCCGTCATCAAGGACGTGCCCAAGACCCTGGTGTACGTGCTATCCCGATGGAGAAACGAGCACGGTCACCCCCGCGACGTGATACCCCAGGCCGTACTCGAAAAGGCCCCCAGCGCCGAGCTGAAGCCAGGCCAGACAGACCAGGACACCCTGCCCCCCTATGACGACCTGGACCAGATCGTCAAGGCCTACGTGGAAGATGACCGCAGCTATCAGGAGATGGTGGCCATGGGCTTCGACCCCCAGGTGGTCAAGCAGGTGGTCACGGCGGTAGACAGGAACGAGTACAAGCGCAGGCAGGCCGCCCCCGGAGTCAAGATCACGCCCAAGGCCTTCGGCAAGGACTGGCGGCTACCCATAGTCAACAGGTACAGGCAGTTCTAGCCCTCGACCTCCAGTATCATCTCTATCTCGATGCAGCTGCTGTTGGGCAGAGCGCCCATCCCCACGGCGGACCTGGCGTGGCGCCCTCGCTCCCCGTAGAGGTTCCCCAGGAGGTCCGTGGCGCCGTTGGCGACCTTGGGCTGGTCGCCGAACTCGGGCATCGAGTTGACCATACACAGGAGCTTGGCCACCCGCTTCACCTTGTCCAGGTCGCCTATCTCCGCCTTGACGCTGGCCAGGCAGTTGAGCATGGCCCGCTGTGCCGCCTCGTAGCCCTGCTCCACCGTAACGTCCCGGCCCAGCTTGCCAGGGTGGAGCCGGCTGCCGTCGGGCATACTGGGAGTGTGGCCTCCCACGAAGAGCACGTTGCCCACGCGCACCGCGCCTGCCCTGTGCTGGGGCGAAGTGGAAGCGCTGGGCAGTTCCAGCCCCATCTCTGCTAGTTTCTTCTCGACTTCCATGATTTAATCCTCCACCTCGGCGATGAGCTCCACTTCAATGCAGACGTTGTTGGGGAGGCCGCCCATGCCCACGGCGGACCTGGCGTGCCGTCCCCGGTCTCCGTAAAGATTTACCAGCAGGTCAGAGGCGCCGTTGGCCACTCGGGGCTGGTCGCCGAACCCGTCGGCGCTGTTGACCATGCACAGCAGCTTGATCACCCGCTTTACTTTGTCCAGGTCTCCCAAAGCGACCTTCATGCTGGACAGGCAGTTGAGCATACACCGCTGGGCCGACTCATATCCTTGCTCCACGGAGACCTCTCTCCCCAGCTTGCCAGGGTGAAGGGAACTGCCGTCGGGCATACGTGGCACATGGCCCGCGACGAAAAGAAGGCTGCCGGTGCGGACCGCCTCGACGTAGTTGCCGCCCGGGACCGGCGGTGGGGGCAGTTCCAGGCCCATTTCGGAAAGCTTCTTCTCTATCTCCATCTTCTGCCTCCAGAGTATTTGGTGCCCGCACTTCCCCGGCGGCACACGGCGAGACCCGGGTCTATTGTAGCCCAACAGCCCCATAATACAAGGCCCGAGTAGGGTACCGCCACGGGACTGACTGATGCTTCTTGTTAGCCAACGGTGGTTATGGTAATATCCCAAACAACGTAGGAGGGTAAGGGGGGAAGAATGGTTACCGAGAAAGATAAGTCACTTGACATAGCCATAGCGCAGATCGAGCGCCACTACGGCAAAGGCGCCATCATGCGCCTCGGACAGATTTCCGAGAAGCTGACCACCGACGTGGTGCCTACCGGCTCCCTCTCCCTGGACCTGGCCCTGGGTGTGGGCGGTATCCCCAGGGGGCGGGTTACGGAGATATACGGCACTGAGGCCGCCGGCAAGTCCACCCTTGCCCTCCATATCCTTGCCGAGACCCAGAAGATGGGCGGCACAGCCGCATATATCGACGTTGAGCACGCACTTGATCCCGCCTATTCCGCGAACTGCGGAGTGGTTCTGGACGACCTCCTCATATCCCAGCCCGATAGCGCCGAGCAGGCCCTGGAGATATCGGAGTACCTGGTGCGAAGCGGGGCGGTGGATACGACCGTGATCGACAGCGTGGCCGCCCTGGTGCCGAAGGCGGAGCTAGAAGGTGAGATGGGGGACTCCCACGTTGGACTGCAGGCACGGCTCATGTCCCAGGCCCTGAGGAAGCTCACCGCCGCCATCCACCACTCCCGCACCGCCGTGGTGTTCATCAATCAGCTTCGGGAAAAGGTGGGGGTCATGTACGGCAGCCCCGAGGTCACCCCGGGGGGCCGGGCGCTGAAGTTCTACAGCTCGGTGAGGATAGACTTGCGGCGAATAGACTCCATAAAGCATGGCACCGAAATCGTGGGCAACCGCGTCAGGGCCAAGATCGTGAAGAACAAGGTGGCTCCCCCATTTCGGACCGCGGAGTTTGACATCATGTTCAACCAGGGTATAAACAAGATGGGCGATATCCTGGACCTGGGTGTGGCCCAAGACATCCTCAAGAAGTCGGGCGCCTTCTACTCCTACGGCGAGCTTCGCCTGGGGCAGGGCCGCGAGAACGCCAAGGAGTACCTGGCCCAAAACGGTGAACTGGCGCAGGAGCTGGAAGGCCGCATCCGTGGTCAGACGGAGGCTTCCCCATCGCAGCCGGTAGAAGTGGGCGCCTCCGACGGCGATGGGGCGGATGAACCCTAGGAGCCGCGTGCGTTAACATTGGGCCGCAAATTGACAGCGCCTCCCCGCAAAGAGCAGACTGCGCAGGACGTACTGGAAGCCGCCTTACGCCTCTTTACCTACAGGCCAAGGAGCGAAGAGGAAGCGCGGCGCCGCCTCTCCAGACGATTTCCGCCAACCCTCGTGGAGGAAGCCCTTGCCCATCTCACGAAGCGTGGGATGCTGGACGACGCGGCCTTCGCTCGGTTCTGGCGGGAGAGCAGGGAACGGCAGCGCCCGCGAGGCGAGTCGGCCCTCCGGTGGGAACTTCTGCGGCTTGGTGTGGCGAGGGAAGTGGTCGACGAGGCCCTCCAGGGGCTGGACGAGGTAGAGAACGCCTATCGTGCCGGGGCGGGATACCTTCGCAGGGTGGGTCAGGCGGACTACCACGCCTTCCGAGAGAAGCTATCGGCTCATCTCCGCCGGCGGGGGTTCAGCTGGGCGTCCGTTAATGAAGCCGTTCAGCGCCTGTGGCGGGAGCTATCGGACCCGTCTTATGGCGATATAGTATGCGACCCCCACGATTAGCACCCAGAAGATGATGGACGGCCCGTGGAGCGGCGGTAGGAAGCGACTGACCAATATGGCCAGGGTCATGCTGAGGGCGGCGATGGTGACCAGTGCGGGCCCTCGCTTGCGGTTAACGGATAGGCTGATGGCCTCTCCCACAAGATGGCCCGTCGCCATGGCGAGAAGCCAGGGCAGGAATGGTATACCGTGGGGCACTACACTCCATATCGTGCCGGCCACCACTGCCACTAGCCCGCCCGCGATGCTGGCCCGCAGGTAGTGGGAGGGCCCCACATCGAAGGTGGGCAGCTTGGTCACCCTGGCGCACTCGCGGCACCGCGCCCCCACGGGCGTCTGGATCATGCACCTGGGGCAGATGTACTTACCGCACTTACCGCAGGCCAGCCCCGTCTCCACCTCCGGGTCGACGGCGCAGCGGGGAAGCACCTGGCGCTCCTGCCAACTGGTCTCGGGCTGTGGCTGCTGCTGCGGTTGTTCCAAGACTCTACCTGACGATCCGGTCTTTGTCCCTCGGGCCACGGTTGAGCCACTCTGCGCGGCGGGGCACGTCCCTATCCCGCAGGAGTCGGTTAAATATCACGGCCCTCACGGGCACCCCCTCGGGCAGGGCAGTCCAGTTGGAGGTGAGGCGCTTGGCCGTCGCCAGCGCAAGTATTCCCGTGCAGAACCAGGTAATTGCCAGGGGCTCGCCGGAGAAGAAGCTCCATAGAGGAAGGACCAACAGGGCGATCAGGACCCAGAAGCCGGAGCTCCTGAAGATGATCCATCCGCCAACGGCGATGGCGACGAACACAATCAGCTCCCGGTACGCCAGGGCGAATAGCGCCCCGATGGCCACGGCCATACCCCTCCCGCCGGTGAATTTCAGGAAAATGGACCAATTGTGGCCGGCCATGGCTATGAGAGGGGCTCCCATCAAGGCGGCCGAGGACCGTTCCAGGTCCAGGAGGAATAGACCTGCCCAAACGGGAGAACCGCCTTTGACGATGAGCTCGAAGACCCCGAGGGGCACTATCCATGCCTTCCCAACGTTGTAGAAGAGGTTCGTGCCCCCCACGTTGCCACTGCCGTATTGCCGTATATCGATCCCTTTTACCAGGCGGCCTATGATGTAGGCCGTGGGCACCGATCCGACCAGCCATGCGTAGATGTACAGGCCCGCGAGCTCCACAGGTCTCCTCCCAAACAGGAGGCATGGCTAATTCTTAGCCCCGGCCTTCTGCCTTGCCAACTCCTCCAGTGTCCTCACGGTATCCAAGGGAGGGCCCATGATGCCGGGCAGGGGCTCGCCTGGGGTCCCGACGGCGTGGTAGTCGCTCCCTCCGCAGGGTAACAGCCCGTGTTTATCGGCAATATTCGCCAGCTCAAGTATCTTCTCGGGAGGGTACTGGGCGTAGTACACCTCCATACCCACCAGCCCCACACCCTTCAGTTCCTCAAGGGTGTGGCTCAGGTCTCCGATCTCGGCAGGATGGGCCACCACAGCCACACCTCCCCACCCAGTTATCAACCTTACCGCCTCCGACGGAGTTAGCTTCTCACGCTCGACATAGGCGGGACCGTTTCTCCCTATATACTTGCTGAAGGCCTCCTGAGGCTGAGCTATATAGCCCTTCTCCACCATTGCGCGAGCGATGTGGGGTCTGCCCAGGGCGCCATCCCCGGCGATCTCCTGGACCCGCTGCCATTCGATGTCTATGCCCATCTCCCGGAGCTTTTCCACCATACCTTTCGCTCGCCCCGTCCTCCCCACTCGAAACTTCTGTAGGGTCTCCTGAACACCCTGTTCGTGATAATTGATGAAGTAGGCCAGTATATGGATTTCATCTCCCGGGATATCGGTGCTGAGCTCGATGCCAGGTATCACCTTGAGCTCTGGGTAAGCCTTGGCCGCCTCTAACGCCTCTGCCAGTCCTTCCGTGGAGTCGTGGTCTGTAACTGCGATGGCCTTCAACCCTTTGGAGGCGACAAGGTTTATCAGCTCGGTTGGGGTGAGCCGGCCGTCGGATGCCGTCGTATGGAGGTGAAGGTCAACGACGGCCATTCTACCTCACCATCCTGTCGATACGCTGAATCTTAGTAGCAGTCCCGTTATCTTCGTCCAAATCCACCAGTATGGAGTTCAATATTACCGGCCCCCGAGCCACCGTGAAGCGCTTGGGCATCTGGGTCAGGAATCCCTCCAGCACGGGCCGAACATCGGACCCTATGACGGAGTTGTAAGGTCCCGTCATACCCACGTCCGTCACGTAGCCGGTATCCTTGGGGAGAATCCTGGTGTCGGCAGTAGCGACGTGGGTATGGGTGCCCAGCACGGCGCTGACCCGGCCATCCAGATACCACCCCATGGCCTGTTTCTCCGAGGTGGCTTCCGCGTGGAAGTCTACGATGATCACCTTGGGTGGGTTTACTCCGTTTAGCTCCTTCAGCACCCGGTCGGCCGTCCTGAAGGGGCAATCCAGGGGGCTCATGAAGACCCTTCCCATCAGATTAATCACCGCGGCTCGCCCTAGCCTGATATACCCTCTGCCCGGGGTGTCCGGAGGGTAGTTGGCTGGCCGGATGAGCGGCCACTCTTCTTGTATGTAGGGCAATATCTCCTTTTGTTTCCAGATGTGATTGCCCGAGGTGATCACATCCACCTGGGCGTCCATTAGCTCTTGGGCGGTATCGGGGGTTATGCCAAAGCCTCCGGCGCTGTTCTCGCCGTTGGCTATGACCAGGTCTATCCCGTATTCCCGGCGCAGGTCTGGCACAACACTATTGACCGCTTTTCTGCCCGGCTCACCTATAACGTCGCCGATCATGAGGACGCGCAAATGTCACCGCTCCTATCTGCCCGCCAGTGATTACGCCTGCCCGAAATTGCTTCTCCCAGCCAAGACCTCCCCTCGACCCGACCAGACGATATCCGACATGTGGGTCTGGGGCCAAACAACTAGCCGGACTCGTCCCGCTGAATGATCTGGGGAGAAGGCAGGTGCCGAAGGAAGCGTTCCTGGATACATAACCGATCAACACCAGGCTCGGGGGAAGACTCGCCAGCAAGACCGAGAGTCTTCCCCGGGCCTGGGTCCCTTTCCCTGGTTTCAGGTACTCCTCCCCCAATCCCAGCTCTTCTGTACTGGGGTGAGTCGAGGCTCAAAGAGTGGAGGCGCGGTACGTGCTACCGCGCGTACTCTACGGATCGTGTCTCACGAATGACGGTCACCTTGATCTGACCCGGGAATACCAGGTCTTCCGCAATTTTCTTAGCGATGTCCCGGGCCATGCCCTCGCTTGCCTGATCGTCAACGTTGTCCGGCTTGACCATAATTCGGACCTCCCGGCCCGCCTGTATCGCGAAGGCCTTTTCCACGCCCGAGAAGCTGTTGGCCACGCCCTCCAGGGCCTCCAAGCGCTTGACGTAATGCTCCAGGGTTTCCTTCCGGGCGCCCGGCCTAGCGGCACTTATGGCGTCGGCGGCGGCTACCAGGAACGCCTCTACCGAGCCCCGCTCCTCATCGTGGTGCTCCATAATCGCCCGATGTACCTCTGGATGGATGCCGAATTTTCTAGCGATGTCGGCCCCTATTTCGGCGTGCGGCCCCTCTACCTCGTGGGTGAGGGCTTTGCCGATGTCGTGGAGCAGTCCCCCGGCCTTGGCTATTTCTATACTGGCCCCTATCTCGGCGGCCAGCATCCCCGCCACCAGGGAGACCTCCACGGCGTGCTGGAGCACGTTCTCCCCGTAGCTATAGCGGTACTTGAGACGACCGAGGAGCTTCACCAACTCTGGGTCCAGGCCGGTCACTCCCGACTCGAAAACCGCCCTTTCGCCCTCCCGCTGGATCGTCTCGTCCATCTCCTTTTGGGCCCTCTCAACCATGTCTTCAATACGGGCGGGCTGGATCCTACCATCCTGGATCAGCTTCTCCAGGGCCAGCCGGGCCGTCTCCCGCCGCACCGGGTCAAAGCAGGATATAGTCACCACTCCTGGAGTGTCGTCTATTATGACGTCTACCCCAGTAGCACTCTCCAGGACCCTTATGTTTCGCCCCTCGCGCCCTATAAGACGCCCCTTCATCTCGTCGTTGGGCAGACTTACCACCGATGTAGTGTGTTCGGATACCACGTCGGTGGCCAGCCGCTGTATTGCCAGTGTAATGACCTTACGGGCTTTCTGGTCCGCTTCTTCTTGCATCTCCCGCTCGATCTCACGGAAACGCCGGCCCAATTCCAACCTGTTCTCGTCTTCCGTCTTCTTGAACAGGATTTCCTTGGCATCCGACACCGAGAGCCGGGCTATTTCTTCTAGCTGCCTGAGCTCTTGCGCTTTAAGGTCTTTTACTTGCTCTCTCGTCTTGTCCAGGTCCCTATCTTTGTCGGCCAGATTTGTCTCCTGCCGTTCCAGGGCCTGTTGCTTTTGCTCCAGATTCTCCTCCCTCTGGGTATTCCTTCTCTGAAGTCTCTGGAGTTCCTTTCGCCCCTCCTTCAGTTCGTTGTCTATGGAGGAACGAATCCGCAGCGCCTCTTCCCGTGCCTCCAGGAGCGTCTGTCGTTTTTGCTCCTCGGCCTCGGTTTGTGTCCTTGTAGCTTCATCTCTAGCAGCTCTTAAGCGTCCCGCGCCCGCCAGGTCGGCAAGGAATCTAAATGGGTTCACAGGAATCACCTTTTCCTTTCCGCCTAGACGTATTAAATTTAGAGGCCTCCTTGAACCTCCAACTAATAATGATAACTTCGCGGGGGGAGAGTGTCAAGATAAATCGTATTTGGACGCTTAGGGTATTAGCCGAATCATGGCGGTAAATATTGGCCCGCCAGCCGGTTGGAACGCAGCCTTCCATCCGGGTCGCCGACCGGCTCCGTAAATATGGTCTACGTTTAAGCTCTGCGGCATATGACCAAATATATGGGCGGGGGCGTTCGGTAGGCGGGATATCGGGGATTGTGATAGTATTGATTATATCGAGTCCGTCTCGGAGAGGTATGGCATGACAGGTCCAAGCAATGTAGCATTCATGGGAGCGGAGTAGTGCTCGACCGGCAAAGACACGGGGCGGGCCGGTCTTCCGTACGTGAGCTGCCCCTCCTGGAGACGGAGAGAATAGTGGAGCGCTTCGTTCCCAACAGCGGGCTGGTGGCCGAGACTCCACACAAAGGAGAGTTGCTGGTGCTCACCAACCAGCGGGTCATATCATTCATTGAGAACGGCGGCCATAAGCAGATGTACCTGGCCCCGGTAGGGGAGCTAAATGGGGTGTCGGTGAAGGCCAACTCCAGGGGACTAAGGGACCTGTTCCAGGGCGTCGGCCTGATATTTGTAGGCATCCTCAGTTATCTCATCATTGGATATATCCTTGACGGCGTGACCATCGCCCTGGCCCTGGGGGTGGCCATCGTGTTCGTGGGGATGCTCTTCCTCGTCAAGTTCTTGTTTTGGGAAGAGGAAGGGAACATCGCTTTCCAGGGCAGCAGCTGGGAGCTGTCCTTCCCGTACAAGAGCAACGCGGCCAGTGCCGACATCTACAGGCTAGTAGACAGGTTCTTTCAAATCAAAATGCAGACTAACTCATACTACCCGCCACTGGAGGAGGACCCGGGGCCCCATCTCCCCGAAACCGGGTTCAGGTTCTTTGAGGATGAACCGGGCTCCTCCGCCTCCGGCCCGCCCCCCTTGCCCTACCAAGGTGAGACCACCTACGACGGCTAGAACCCACTCCACGTCCAACCCGCTTAGTACTCGTGTCGATTCTTGGCTGAATCGCCCGGCCTCGTTCTCACTCGTTCTCAATTGTCGCGCTACCCATTACCTGTCAATGGGGAACGAGCTACGGTGGGTGCGTAGACTGGTGGCTGGCGCTGAGGCGGGGCAACGGGTACTCAGTGGGGGTACTTCTACGCTATGGATAGACTGGGGTCCACGTCCAGGTCGAGGGAGTCGCGGAGGCCTCGGGTGAGATGAAAGTATCCGCAGCCGGCGATCATGGCGCCGTTGTCGGTGCAGAGTACCGGTGGCGGTACTAGGGCGGGGAGATCGACCTCCCCCAGGACCCTTTCCCGGAGAAGGGCGTTGGCTGCCACGCCGCCGCCCAGGATTATCCCCCTGGCTCCCCATGTCTCCGCCGCCTGCAGGGTCTTTGTGACCATGACCTCCACCAGCGACTCCTGGAAGGCGGCAGCCATCTCCCTGACGGCCAGCTCCCTGGCCTCCACGGTTATAGCGTCAGATGCCCGGCCGGAACCCTGGACTCCCTCACCTCCACCGTGACCACCCTGTTCGTCGGCAGTAGGGCTGTCAGGCGGCGGATAGACGCCCCTTGCCTGGGCCATATGCAGCAGGGCGGTCTTGACGCCGCTGAAGCTGAAATCGTGGGTATCCTTAAGCCAGGCCCGGGGCAGCCGCTCCCGGCCGATGGCGCCTCTGGAAACCCGCTGGATCTCCGGCCCGCCCGGGAATCCGAGTCCCAGGATCCGCGCCGCCTTGTCGAATGCCTCGCCGGCGGCATCGTCCCTGGTGCGCCCCAGGAGCCGGTACGCGCCGTGGTCCTCCATGAGGACCAGGTCGGTGTGGCCGCCCGAGGCTATGAGGCCCACGTATGGGAAGCCGGGCTCCGTTTCTGGGTCCGATGTCGAACCATTCGGCCCTGAGGTGAGCCAGGCGGCGTATATATGGCCTTCGATGTGGTTTATGCCCAGCAGGGGAATCCCCAAAGAAAAGGCCAGGGCCTTGGCGAAGTTCAGCCCCACCAGAAGGGCGCCCGCGAGGCCAGGGCCGTGGGTGACCGCCACGGCGTCCAGATCACCGAATTCTAGTGAGGCCTCCTCTATAGCTTGCATCACGGTGGGGACGATGTGGGTGAGGTGCTGCCGAGAAGCAACTTCCGGGACAATTCCGCCGTACTGGCGGTGAATCTCGACCTGGGAGGCTATAATATTAGATAAGATCCGTCGGCCGTCCTCCACCACGGCGGCGGCGGTCTCATCACAGGAGGTCTCGATGCCCAGGATCCTCATTGGCATGGACAGAATCATATAGAGATGGACACCTGTCGTCAACGAGACCGTGGGAAGGCTTCCTCAACGCATGTGGCTTAACATTTCCTTAATGGTCCGCGGGTTACAATAGCGGTAGTCTTGATGCGAGGATCGGAATGGCTGCCCCCAAGCGACGTGTTCTAGTAATCGAGGATGACCGCAAGACGGCCGACATCGTCGGGATGTATCTGCAAAGAGACGGCTACGACGTTGTCACAGCTTTCGATGGCCTTCAGGGTTTGAAACTGTCCAGAGACGAGAAGCCGGACCTGATCGTCCTGGACCTGCTTCTGCCGGGCATGAGCGGCCCCGAGCTCTGCCGGACAGTGCGCCGAGAGTCCGATGTGCCCATTATCATGCTGACGGCCCTGACCACCGAGCAGGACAAGCTCCAGGGGCTGGACCTTGGGGCCGACGATTACGTTACCAAGCCATTCAGCCCACGTGAACTGGCTGCCAGGGTGCGGGCGGTTCTTCGGCGCTCCACCGAGGACTCCATTTCCCTTGGACCCGAGAAGCTGGAGTGGGGCGACCTCAAGATTGACTACCGCCTTCACGTTGTGAAGGTGGGTGACCGCGACGTGCACCTCACCCCCACCGAGTTTCGCATCCTTGCAATACTGGCGCGGGAGCCAGGGAGGGTTTTCAGTCGCGGCCAGCTGGTGGACCGGGCCCTGGGCTACGACTTTGAGGGCATGGACCGGACGGTGGATGTGCACATCCTGAACCTGCGGCGCAAGACCGAGCCAGACTCCAACCGGCCCCAATACATCAAGACCGTCTACGGCATGGGATACAAGTTCGGGGGTTAGCTTTGTTCCATAGCATCCGCTGGCGCCTCCTGCTTAGCTTCGTCCTGGTCATCGCCGTGGCCCTCGGGATGGTTGCATTTTTCGCCAGTCGAACGGCCACGGCCGAGATGGAGCAATTCCAGGACCGCACCGAGACCAGCCGGACCGAGAGGCTCAAGACGATGCTGGCGCGGCAGTACTCTCAGTCCACGGGATGGCACGGGGCCCAGATCATGCTGGAGCAGGTAGGAGAGCTTTACTCGCAGCGGGTTATAGTGGTCGACAGGGTGGGTCGGGTGGTTGCCGACTCCCGGCGTACTCTGTTGGGACGGGTAATTGTTGGTCCCCTACACAGCGAGCGGCGGCTTCTGATCGCGGCTCCGGGAGGGGCAGTGGCCACCATGTTAATCAACCCCGATCCGCTGCCCGATGAGTCCGCCTCATTGATTCCCGAGCCTGATCTGCCTTCCATCAATCGCTTTCTCATCTGGAGCGGTATCCTGGCCGGGGGCCTGGCCGCAGCCCTGACATTTTTCCTATCCCGGCGTATCCTTGCGCCGATGGAGTCCCTCTCCAGAGCGGCCAGGGCGATGGCTACAGGGGACTTCTCCCGCAGGGTGGAGGTGCGCTCAAGGGACGAAGTAGGCGAGCTGGCTAGGAGCTTTAACACCATGGCGGAGGAGCTGGCAACCACGGAGCAGATACGGCGCAACCTGGTGGCCGACGTAGCGCACGAGCTACGGACCCCGCTGTCCAATATAGGGGGGTACCTGGAGGCCATACGCGACGACGTCGTAAAGGCCGATGCCGCCACCATTAGCTCCATGCATGAAGAAGTGGTCCTCCTCACTCGCCTCATAGAGGACTTACAGGAGCTGGCTCTGGCCGAATCTGGACAGATGACCCTGTATATTCAGCCCTGCAACCTATCCGAACTGGTCAAAAAGGCGATAGCCGCCGCACAGCCCCAGGCGGAGGCCAAAGGCATCAGGATAGGCATGGACGCCGTGGGCGACGCTCGAGTCCAGGTAGACCCGGAACGCATAAGTCAGGTGCTGCGCAACCTGCTTGTCAACGCTGCCAGCTACACCTCAGCCGGCGGGAGCATTCAGGTGAGCCTGCATGCGAAGCCCGGCGAGGTAGAGGTGAGCGTGGCAGACACTGGGCCAGGCATTGCGGAGGAGGACCTGCCCTACGTGTTCGAGCGGTTCTACAGAGTGGACAAGTCCAGGTCCAGAGCTACCGGTGGGGTGGGCCTCGGCCTCACGATCGCCAAGCGGCTGGTGGAAGCCCATGGCGGGAGCATAAGGGTCGACACCCAGCTGGGGGTGGGCACCAACTTTACCTTCAGCCTCCCGGCGAACTCCCCGGAGTAGCCCCAACGTCCGTTCCATACGTCCCCTTGACCGCACCTTCCGGCTTGGTATATATAGTATCCGTGGCTTTTCTGGGCTAGCCGTCAGCGCTTACCGGCCTGTCGAAACGGGCGTCAGACCTGAATTAGCTCGGGTATCGCAACCTCCCTGGATGGAAATCCCGCCATTAGCCCGTCCAAACACCCTCGGTAGCTATCGGTCAGTGGAGCGGGGCCAGGGGTAAGTGAGGAGGTCAAAGGATAGCGATATGGCTGGACCGGAGATCCAGTTTGGGGCTGTACTGGGCCTTGGCGTCGAGGAGACGGCGGCGGAGGCTATATTGCTGGAGGAGCTGGGGTACGATTACGTGGCAGCGGGGGAGCATTTCATGCGGGGGGTCCCTCCAGGGCCATCCAGCGCGGCACTGCCGGTTATAGCGGTGGCCGCCGGCGCCACGAGCAGGATACGTCTGCTGTCCTCGGTGATTCTTGTACCCTTCTACCATCCCACCGTTCTGGCCAAGCTGACTACCACCCTGGACATCGCCTCCGGGGGTCGGCTCACCCTGGGGGTGGGGGTCGGTGGCGAGTTCCCCGAGGAGTTCAGCGCGGCCGGCATATCTGTGAGACAGCGGGGTGGCAGGACCAACGAATGCCTGGAGGCGCTGAAGCTGCTGTGGATCGAGGAGAGCGTCCACTACTCCGGCCGCTACTACAAGCTTGATGGTGTGTCCATGGTTCCCGGACCTACCCAGGAGCCCCATCCCCCCGTCTGGGTGGCGGGGCGACGGGACCCGGCCATGCTTCGGGCCGCCCGCTACGGGGACGGCTGGTTCCCCTACCTGTACAGTCCGGACCGCTACCGGGACAGCGTGGAGAAGGTCTCCACCGCTGCAGCCAAGGAAGGTCGGGATCTCGCCGCCTTTCAGTGGGCCGATTTTCAATTCATCTCCATCTATGGCAGCCGAGAGGAGGCGGGGCAAGTGGCGGCGCGCTCCCTGGGGGGACAATACCGCTACTCCGGGGACTTTATGAACATCGTGGGTAGTTATTGTGTTCTCGGCACCGTGGAGGATTGTATCCGGCGTCTGGAGGAGTACGTGGAGGCGGGAGTACGGCGCTTCGTCTTCAGCTGGGTCTGCCCGCGGGAAGACCGTCCCCGGCACATAGACACCGTGGCCCGGGAGATCATACCCCACTTCCGAAGGTAGTTGGGCCAGGGCCTGTAGATTTACCTCCTCTCCCCCGGTGGGAGAGGATTGAGGTGAGGGGGTATCACCCCCCATCCCGACCTTCCCCCATCGAGAGGGAAGGGGGTAGCTGTTGGGCACAAATTTCCCTTACCGACTTCGGAGAAGTCACCTGTTGGTGGAATCAGTTCGCAGAGGAGGTCTACTATGTCAGGTATATGGCCCCGAGACATACAGTGCGTTGCAATGCTCAGCTTCGACGTGGACGGGGTGTCCTCGTGGCTGCGGCGCAACCCCGACTTCGCCAAGCTGCCCAGCCTGATGTCCATGGCCGAGTATGGACCCAGCGTGGCCACGCCACGCATCCTCGACATTCTGGACAGCCACGATATCAAGGCAAGCTTCTATATACCCGGCTACGTGGCCGAGACCCATCCGGACCTGGTCCGGGAGATCCACCGGCGTGGTCATGAGGTGGCACACCACGGTTACATGCATGAGGCCCCTGCCTCTATGAACGCCGAGGAGGAGGAAGAGGTCCTGGACAAAGGCATCGGCATTCTGGAAGGACTGACGGGGGAGGCGCCCAGGGGCTACCGTTCGCCCGGCTGGGAGCTGAGCGAGGTGTCGCTGGAGCTCCTGTCTTCCCGCGGGTTCGCCTACGACACCAGCCTGATGGCCGACGACGCCCCCTACACTGTGGATACCTCGCGGGGAAAGCTGGTGGAGATTCCCATTACATGGACCCTGGACGACGCTCCCCACTTCGTGCACTCGCCGGCAGCTCAGCGGACCAGCCCCATGAAGAGCCCCGCTGAGGTGTACGAGATCTGGTCGGCTGAGTTCGAGGGGCTCTACCGTTACGGGAGGTCCTTTCCCCTCACCATGCACCCCCAGTACATCGGGCGGCCCGGGAGGCTCCTAATGCTGGAGCGCCTGATCGCCCACATCCGCTCCTTCCCCAACGTGCCCTTCATGCGGATGATCGACGTGGCCGAGATGTGGGCCAACCGTTAGCCCCCTGTGCATTGACAGGAACGTGCGTAAATGATACAGTTTGTACTGAATTTAGCAGCCCCCATCGGGGGCTGCTAGATGGATTGAGCCAGTCCAGGAGGACCATATTGCCGCTATATGATTACGAGTGCATGGAGTGCGGCCATGCCTTTGAATTGAGACAAAGCTTCAGCGCCGACCCCCAGGAGGTTTGCCCTCGATGTTCTGGCAACTCCCGACGCAAGTTCCATGCCGTTCCCATCATCTACAAGGGGTCGGGCTTCTACACCACCGATTACAAGCATTCCAGCTACAGCCCCCCTGCCGACGAAAAGAAGGAGCAAGAGGGAGAGAAAAAGAAAAGCAAGGATTCGGAGGCGAAGGCCAGTACCTCCGAAACCAAGTCCGAGGATTAAGAAGGAGGCGACGAAGAAGGAGGCTTAGGGGAGTTGAGGGCTCTTATCCAGCGGGTGGTGAGGGCTTCCGTTTCGGTGGACGGGGTAGAAGTGGGGAAGACAGGACCGGGACTTGTGGTCCTGCTGGGGGTGTCGGAAGAGGACGCGGAGGAGGATGTCCGCTACCTGGTGGAAAAGGTAGTTAATCTACGGATTTTCCCAGACGACGATAATCGGTTCGATCGCTCCGCCCTGGATACGGGGGCGGAGTTTCTTGTTATAAGCCAGTTCACCCTTTATGGCGACACCCGTAAAGGTCGCCGGCCCGACTTCACTAGGGCTGCGGGACCCGAGAAGGCCGAGAGCCTGTACGAGGTAGCCGTGGACCTGTTCGCGAGTTCCGGCCTGTCGGTGGCGACTGGTCGGTTCAGGGAGCATATGCTGGTGGATATTCAGAATGACGGACCCGTGACGCTAATGATCGACAGCGCCGACAGGTTCCGGCCCAGGCGGGGGTAGCACGTTGAAGGACTCCTCCTGAAACTCCAGGTCCAGGCTTATGTCCAGCGCCCTGGATGAGTAGGTCAGGCCACCGATGGATATGAGGTCCACCCCGGTCTCCGCGACGTCCCTGACTGTCTCCAGATCGATGCCGCCAGACGCCTCTATTACCGCCGCGCCGCCCACTACCTTCACAGCCCGCGCCATGTCATCCAGGGACATGTTGTCGAGCATGATGACGTGGGCCCCGGCTTCCAACACCTGCTCCAGCTCCTTCAGGTCGGTGACCTCCACCTCCACCTTGATGGTGTGGGGCGCCCTCCGGATGGCGGGCTAGCTCGACGGTCTCCTTCAAGCTGACTCCCCGGGATCGCAGGGCGGCGATGTGGTTATCCTTGATGAGGATGCCGTCGGCAAGGTTCTGCCGGTGATTTGATCCCCCTCCCGCCCTGACGGCGTGCTTGTCCAGGTACCTGTGTCCGGGTACGGTCTTGCGGGTGTCTACTATCATGGCGGGGAAGCCCTCTAATGCCATTACATAGCGTGAGGTCTCGGTGGCGATGCCGCTCATGCTCCAGCGCTACCCTCAACGCTCGCTATGGCATCTCCCGCCGCAATGGGGCTGCCATCGCTGCGTGAGGGCACAGTTTGGATGCTTGGGTCAGCCCGTCTAAATACAGCCAGGCACACCTCGACGCCAGCCAAGACGCCCTCGGCCTTCGACCTGATGATGCCCCGGCCGGTCAGGTCGGCGGGTATAATACCGCTGGTGGTAGGGTCGTTGAAGGCCTGGTCTTCCGCCAGCGCCCGGTCTATCAAGCTCTGAACCTCTGGCATCAGGTGGATCACGGGAGGTGCTCTAGGTGGCCGGCACCTCGGCGGGCTCGTCCTCCAGGCTCATGGGGAATTTACCCGAGAAGAGGTCTCCCTCGACCTGCCACTGGTCCCTGGGCAGCTCGTAATACGCCTCGTTGCCATTGCCGTCAGGGTCCCGGAAGTAGATCCCCATGGCAACGCCGTGGTCGCCGACCTTTTCGACCTCTACGCCCTTCTCCTTGAGCCTGCCGTAGAGCTCCTTCAGGTCCTCGAAGCTCTCCATGCGCCAGGCGATGTGATTGAGGCCCACCTGGTTCGCCTCCGGGCCTGCGGCGTCGGGGCCCAGCTCCATCAAGGCGATCTCGTGGGACTGCTCCAGGTCCGCCGACATGAACACGGCCCGGCCCGGCCGGCGCACGTACGTGTGTAACCCCAGCATTTCGCCGTAAAACTTCTCGGAGCGCTCCGCATCTTTAACGTACAGGTTCACGTGTCCTAGGTACTTTGGTGTGTAAGCCATTTTCCCTCCCGTAGTTCCGAGTGGTGTGTTAGCCAGGGAACTTAGTGTAGCACAGGACCGCCCCGCGAGTTCGTCAGCCTGCCTGACGTAGCTGCAGCCCGCTGGGTCCGGTTTGTGGTTATGTCAGACCAGCCGCAGCATAGGATCCAGGGCAACTACGAAGGACTCTTTTGTATTGGTTGCCATGGTCTACGACTCCTGTACCGGCTATACAGGCCTCTAAACGGGTACGGCCTGGAGCGACCACGGGCTGGTCTTGGTCACCTCAACGTCCACGAGATCCCCCAGGCGCTCGGCCTCATCCGCGAAGAACACCAGCTTGTCGTTCCTGGTGCGGCCCTGCCACCGGCCCTTGTTTCGGCCGTCGACCAGGACCTCCATCCTTTGGCCGAGGAGCCGGCCATTCTTCCGGCTGAGGATATTGGCCTGGACCTCATCCAGGTTCTTCAGACGGTAGGCCTTCTCCTCCCTGGGCACGTCATCGGGCAATTTGCGGCTGGCGATCGTCCCCGGCCGGGAGGAGTAAGCGGCCACGTGGACTTTGTCGAACTGCACGTCTTCTATAAGCTCAACGGTATGCTGGTATTGCTCCCGCGTCTCCCCAGGGAAGCCTACGATCACATCGGTACCGAGGGAGACGTGGGGGATGGTTGAGCGTATCCTGTCGATCAGGCCGCGGTACTCCCTCTCGGTGTAGCGCCGCCGCATACGGTCCAGGACTTCGTCGTGGCCGGCCTGTACGGGTAGGTTAATGTGCTCGCACACCTTGTCCAGCTCGGCGACCGCCCGGATTATGGCATCGCTCATGAACATAGGGTGGGATGTCAGGAAGCGGATGCGGGAGATACCATCGATAGGGTTCAGGGAGTGGAGGAGGTCGGCCAGACTGGGTTTGTCTGGGAGGTCGTGCCCGTAGGCGTCCACCGTCTGGCCCAGAAGGGTCACCTCCTTCGCCCCACGGCTGGCCAGGAGCTCTACCTCCCTCACGATCTCGGCCAAGGGTCGGCTGACCTGGCGGCCCCTTCGGTAAGGAATGATGCAGAAGGTGCACATCAGGTCGCAGCCATGAATAATAGGAACATAGGAGCAGACTGTCGGCCTGGAGGGGGTCAGGCTGCCGACGCACCCCTCCCAGTCGAGCCCCATGCGGTCCCCTATCAGGTCCAGCAACGGCCCATACTGTTGCGGCTGCATGAAGGTGTCCACATAGGGGAAGCGGGTCCTGAGCTCTTCAATCCTGGGACCAACCATGCAACCCATCACGGCCAGGACGCGGTCTGGCCTACCCAGCTTGAGAGGCTTCATCATCCCCAGAGTGCCCACCACCTTGTCCTCGGCGCTCTGCCGCACCACGCAGGAGTTGAGCACGATGACGTCGGCATCCCTGGGCCCTTCGACCGGCTGAAGCCCCAACTGGTCCAGGGCACTACCCAGCCGCTCCGAGTCCGCGACGTTCATCTGGCAGCCTATTGTCCAGATGTAATAGCTATTCATGGCATTCCGGCAGATCGTAGTAAGTACTGGCGGAGGGAATGGGATTCGAACCCATGAGCCCAATTACTCGGGCTAAGCGCTTAGCAGGCGCCCGCACTCGACCACTATGCGATCCCTCCTCCCACTGCCACTATAGCAAAACCTCAGTTCCCGGACAAGACGCATCCCGGAGGCCGTGGCGTAAGGGCGCTCAGGGCGGAGTTTCGTGGCTACACTGTAATACAAATCTCGCTACATTGGCACAGCTCAGATAAGGTTCGGAATAAAATGATGCGGCAACGTTACGTCAGTCTGCGCTCTCGGGTGCCGATAGGTACTATAAGCGCCATCTGCTGAAGGAAGGCCTACGTTGACACGATTCGTACCATGTCCTATCCTAGCAATTAGAAAGTCTCGGGAGGAATCATGTTGATGGACGAACTGGACGCAAGGATTATCAAACTCCTCCAGGTTGATGGGCGGGCCTCCAACGCGAAGATAGCTCGGGAGGTGGGTGTGAGCGAAGGGACGGTGAGGCGCAGGCTGCGTCAGCTGATCCAGGACGACGTGATAAAGGTCATAGCGGTGCCAAATCTTGAGCAGATGGGCTACGGTACGGCTGCTCTGGTAGGCATTCAGACAGGCCCCGGAAAAGTAGACGAGATTGCCGACGCCGTCGCCGCCCTGGAGGAGGTCCATTACGTCGCCATCACTACAGGAGCCCATGACATTTTTGCCTGGGTAGGGCTGGAATCGGCGGAGAAGCTGGGCACGTTCCTGAGGACCAAGATAGGAACCATCCCGGGGGTGGGCCGAACGGAAACATTTGTCAACCTGTCCATAAAGAAGCGCACGTACGGCCTGGTACTCTAAGCCCGGCAGCCAACCGCCACCCGGCATCCCCCTCACCGTGCCGTAACTGGGCCTAGACACTCCCGTGGTTGAACCCTCGTGTGGAGGTGGGCCTGCCGACGTTAGTCCCGGCGCCTTCCCGTCCCTCACCAGGCACTATGTGCTAGCTAACCCGATGTGCGGGTATTTTAGCCTGGAAACATACAACGGTGTCACTCTGAAGGGGCGAATCGACTGCAGGATCGCCCCTCATCCCCACCAGACCCTTCGCCTCAGGGCCTTCCCTGAGTACATCGAATGTGTGGGATGGAGAAGTCGCACGTCGGGCGATGTGGTGCCCAGGGCCGGAGCCCCCCACTTCAGCTTCCCCGTATCACCTCCAGGAGGACCAGCATCATGAACACGATCGATTCCACCCCAGAGTTCGTGGCCCAGGCTTACGGAACCATGGAACGCAACCTGGCGGTGATTCGCCGCCGGCTGGGACGGCAGATGACCCTGGCGGACAAGATCATCCTGTCCCACCTGGATGACCCCGAGAACCAGGAGATGGTGCCTGGACGGAGCTATCTGTTAGCGCGGCCGGACCGAGTCATACTCCAGGACGTGCTTGGACAGACAGTTATGCTTCAATTCATGCAGACCGGGCGGGCCAACACTGCCGTCCCTACCACCGTCCACTGCGACCACCTGATTCAAGCCAGGGTCGAGGGCGTTGCGGACCTGAGAGAGTCGCTGGCTGAGAACAACGAGGTGTACGACTTTTTGCGTTCCGCGAGCGCCAAGTACGGCGTGGGATTCTGGGGTCCCGGTGCGGGCATCATCCATCAGGTAAACCTGGAAGAGTACGCCTTTCCAGGCGCGTTGATCATTGGCACAGATTCCCATACGCCGAACGCCGGCGGACTGGGCTCGTGCGCCGTAGGCGTAGGCGGGGCCGACGCTGTAGAAGTGATGGCGGGACTGCCCTGGGAGGTGCTCTACCCCAACCGCATCGGCGTGCAACTGACCGGCCAGATGAGCGGATGGACAGCCCCCAAGGATGTCATCCTGTATCTGGCGGGAGCGCTTACTGTGTCAGGGGGGACCAACTCGATCATCGAATATTTCGGGCCGGGCGCCCGGTCCATTAGCTGCACGGGCAAGGCTACGATAACGAACATGGGCGCAGAATTGGGAGCGACGACATCGGTCTTCCCATACGACGAGCGGATGGCCATGTATCTCCAGGCAACCCGGCGTGGGGAGCTGGCGAGTCTGGCCGACGGGCACCGGGAAATGTTGACGGCGGACCGGGACGTGGAGCTCCATCCCGAGCGCTACTTCGATCGCATCGTCGAGATAGACCTTTCCAAGCTGGAGCCTCACGTCGTGGGACCCCACTCGCCCGACCGCGCTCGCCCGATTTCGGCGATGGCGGAGGAGATCGCGGACGGGTCAAGCGGGTTCGTTGATGAGATCTCCACCGCGTTGATCGGAAGCTGCACCAACTCGTCCTACGAAGACATGAGCAGGGCGGCGAACGTGGCCGACCAGGCCGGCGCTCTCGGCATCGTGGCCGCGGTGCCCTTGATGGTGACGCCGGGTTCCGAGCAGGTGAGGGCCACCATCGAGCGGGATGGGCAACTGGAGTCACTGAGGGCCATCGGCGCTACGGTCCTTGCCAACGCCTGCGGGCCATGCATCGGCCAGTGGCGCAGAGGCCGGGAGGCGTCGGAGGTCGCCAATACCATCGTCACGTCGTACAACCGCAATTTCCCCAGGCGCAACGATGGGCAGCCCCAGACCATGAACTTCATCACCAGCCCGGAGATTACCACCGCCCTGGCTCTGGCCGGGCGGCTCTCGTTTAACCCGCTGACCGACGCCCTGACAGACAGCCAGGGGAACCAGGTGAAACTGGAACCACCTGCAACGGCGCCCGAGGTGCCGGAGAAGCAGTTTGACGTGGGGCAGTCTAGCTACATCGCGCCCCCGGAGGACGGCACCGGTGTGAAGGTTGTGGTGGAACCCAACAGCGGCAGGCTCCAGATCATGGAACCCTGGCCGGCCTGGGATGGCAAAGACGTCATCGAGGCGCCGGTCCTCGTAAAAGTCCAGGGCAAGTGCACCACCGACCATATATCCCCTGCCGGGCCGTGGCTGAGCCTCCGGGGCCACCTGGACAAGTTCAGCGACAACATGTTCATGGGCGTCACCAACGCCTACACCGGGGAAACTGGGAAGGGTCTGGACGTGCTTACCGGAGAGGCGGAGCGTGCCATATCCGCTATCGCCAGGCACTACAAGGCCGAGGGCTCGAAGTGGGTAGTCATCGGGGACCACAACTACGGTGAAGGGAGCAGCCGGGAACACGCCGCCCTGTCGCCGCGGTTGCTGGGAGGCGCCGCGGTAATAGCCCGCAGCTTCGCCCGTATCCACGAGACCAACCTGAAAAAGCAGGGGCTGCTGGCCCTTACATTCCAGGACCCGGCCGACTACGACCGGGTCCTGGAATGGGACCGGGTGAGCCTGGTGGGGTTAGGTGAGCTAGCGCCCGGGAAGATTGTCTCCTGTATCCTTCACCACTCGGATGGGACCACCGAATCGTTGAGTCTAAATCAC
Organism: Dehalococcoidia bacterium; assembly: GCA_965247295.1. Lineage (GTDB taxonomy): Bacteria > Chloroflexota > Dehalococcoidia > Lucifugimonadales > JAGWBF01 > CBDFGQ01. Next base: position 146,351 of record CBDFGQ010000005.1, on the reverse strand, counting down.
TCTTTCGGGGAGTCCCAGATCGAGTGGTTCAAGGCCGGTTCCGCCCTGAACCTCATGCGGGGGTAGTAGAGGGCCAGGGCAGCGCCACGCCTGCGGCCCACTGCTCTCGGTTTGACTCCTGCCCGAGGAGCTCCTGAGTTCAGGGGGGGTCATTACGTCGTTGCCCTCGTGACATGTGGGCCCCATACCCGAACCACTCCTAACGAGGATGACCTTGCCGGCCAGTCTCACACATGTTATCGTATAGCACCACTAAATTATGGCTGGTTATACCGTGGTTCATGTAGTAGGCCAAAAAGGCCAGGTCGTTATCGCAAAGGAGATCCGCGACCATCTTGGTGTTGAGCCAGGGTGGATAGCCCTGCAACGGCTGGTGGACGACCACGTGGAGATCTACCTGCTGCCCCCAGAACACCGAAGGTCGTTGAAGGGCAGCCTGGCACGGCACGTCCAGGAGCGTGTCAGGCCGGGCGAAGAGTGGGACGTGGCTAGAGAGGCTGCTTGGACTGAAACTGCTGCTGTTTAGGCCCTCCGGCCGGGTGTCTTTTGCCGATGCCATGGTCTGGGCCGCCGCTCGGTCTTCGAGCGCCAGGGTGGTGTACTCCCTGGACGAGCGTTTCCCGGCGGATGGGGTGGAGGTCCTTCGGGCGTCGTCATAGCCCTCACCCCAGGCCGTCCAGGCACTCCTTCAGGGGCTTGTGGATGCAGGTGAAGATGGGGGTGTCCCGCAATGTATATGGGCGGGCCTCCGACTCCCGCAGTTCCATGACCAGGTCGAGGAAGTCCGAGGGGTCATCGGTCTCGAAACCCAGGACGAACTCCTGGTCGTCCAGCCCGAAGGAGTAGCTGGTGCTTATCTTCACCGAAGGGTACCGGTGGCCTATCTCGAAGTGCTGGTCCATCATCTGCTGCCTGTCTTCCCTGGGCAGCTGGTACCAGTCGTTGGTCTTGACGAAGGGGTACACGAACAGGTACCGGCGGCCGATGGCCCTCATCCCCTCGACCGTGCCCTCCTTGCCGGCGTGACGGTGCTGGTCCACGTAGGGAGAGCGTCGCGTCATGGCCAGGTACGAGTGGGGTATGCAAAGGTACTTGCCCAGCTCCGTGCGGTTCAGCCGGGAGGCGAGGCCGTCCAGGAGCTCCAGGCTGGGGCTTATCTTCCACAGCATGAAGTCCGCGTCGCCCCTGGTGCCCAGTAGGCTGTAGCTGTTGATGCTCATCTGAGAGGAGAACTCGTTCACTACGGCGGCGAACTCTGACTTACTCCTCTCACTGCCTCCCTCGGCCAGCTGCCTCCATTGGGGGTTGACCTTGAAAAAGGTGTATCTCACGAAATACCTTTTCCCGTCTTGGGCCATGATCGCCTCCTGGAGGGTCCTACCGGCTTCTCCTCGCTATTATAGCAGCAGAGGCCGTGTCCCCTTCCTTCCGCCGGACCGCTTGACAATTGTCTGCAAAGGCGATAGATTATTCCAGTAATGAGATTCGAGGACGATCTGTACCACCTGTGTACCTGCCTCCCGCAATAGGGAGCAGGTAACTACCCTTTAGGTCCAAAGCCTGCGCCCATCGAAGTCAATGCCTTTGATGGGCGCAGTTTATTTTGTCCAGTGGAGGATGTACTGGTGACCAGTAGAGTAAAGCCCGGTGCGCCGGCGTCTCAGGAAGAGATCCACAAAGAGAGCATGAGGCTAGCACAGAGCTCCAGAGGGGTCATTCCCTACATGGAGGAGGAAGTGCTTAGCCTCGAGGAGGAGATCCGGGCCTTCAGGGCGGGGGAGCGGGACAACTCACAGTTCATGCCCTTCAGGCTCCGCCAGGGCGTTTACGGCCAGCGCCAGTCGGACGCGCAGATGATTCGGGTGAAGATTCCCGGCGGCATTCTCACACCCGAGTCCCTGGAAGCCCTTGGTCAAATAGCGGATAGGTACGTGCCCCTCAAGAAGGGCCATGTCACCACGCGAGAGAACATGCAGTTCCACCACCTTAATCTAGAGGACTGCGGCGAGGCGATGCGCATTCTGGGCGAGGTAGGGCTCACCAGCCGGGAGGCCTGCGGCAACACCGTGCGCAACGTGGTAGGTTATCCCCTGGCTGGCGTGTGTCCGGACGAACTGTTCGACGTCACTCCGTACCTGGCGGCCTACGTGCGCTTCGCCGTCCGGCACCCCCTCACCCAGAGCTTTCCCAGGAAGTTTAAGACCTCCTTTACAGGCTGCGTGGAGCACGATACCGTGGCATCGGCCATTCACGACCTGTCCTACATAGCCCAGGTCAAAACAGAAGGCGGCGTCGATGTGCGGGGCTTCAAGGTGATGGTGGGTGGCGCCACCTCCATCATGCCCCGCCTGGGGAAGGTGCTCTACGACTTCGTACTCGAGGAGGACTACCTCCGGGTGGCCGAGGCCGTCTGGATCGTCTTCGACAAGGCAGTCATGCTCCGGAAGAACCGCATGATGGCCCGCATCAAGGTGCTAATAGACCGAATCGGCTTCGATGCCTTCAAGGAGCAGGTCGAGGAGGAGCTGAAGGGTGTGGGCCCCATCGACCCAGGGCCCCTGATGAACGTGGAGGAGGGTCTCACGGAGACTCCGCCACCGCTCTTTACCTCCAGCAGTAACGGCCAGGAGCTGCCGCCCGAGTTCCTCTACTGGAAGGGCACAAACACGGTGGAGCAGAAGCAGCGAGGATACTACGTCGCCTACGTCAAGCTGCCCCTGGGCGACGTCTATACCAATCAGTTCCCCGTCTTGGCCGATATCCTCCGCAAGTATACGGGAGGCGAGGCCCGGACCACTCAGGAACAGAACCTTGCGCTGCGTTGGGTGCCTGAAGGGTACCTGTATGATGTGTGGACGGCCCTGAAGGGGATCGGTCTGGTGGACTCCGAGGCCCACACAATCACCGACGTGGTATCGTGCCCCGGTACCGATAGCTGCAAGCTGGGCATCACTTCATCCATGGGTCTGGGGGGCGCTATCAGGCAGGAGTTGGCGTCTTGGAACGGACTGCTGGACGACCCCCTGGTAAAGAAAATGCACATAAAGATGAGTGGCTGCCCCAACGGCTGCGGGCTGCACCACATAGCCAACATCGGGTTCCAGGGGGCCGCCATGAAGGGGCCGGGAGGGGTCCAGCTGCCCGCCTACGAGCTGTTCGTGGGCGGAAACTACGGGGGCAGGAGTGTTGAGGATACCAGGTTCGGCACGCGCATGGCTGGGGTGAAGGTCCCGGCCAAGCACGTGCCCCAGCTGATACGGCAAATTGCCACATTCTACAAGGAAAACCGCCTGGATGGAGAGGAGTTCAACCAGTTCGTGGATAGGGTGGGCACGGAGCCAATCAAGGAGATTGCCGGAGAGTTCAGGGATGTGGCCGCCCTGGGCCCCGATTCCATGGACCTTTACATGGATTGGTCCAAGGCCGACATTTACCAGCTTGAGCGCGGGGAAGGGGAGTGCGCCGTCTAGGAGACGAATGTCCATAAGCCGTAAGAGGGCCCTGGAGTACGCCGACCAGATAATATCCGTACCCAGGGCCCACGTATCTGTGACGCTACGCCAGGGGAAGCATGGAGTTACTCTCTTGAATCGAGGGAGGGCCCTGACCAGGTGCTACTTGAGCCGCTCGGGAATGCGGTCGGCCCGATTCATGGCCGAGGCCCTGGGAGTGAAGGTACCGCCCCTGGGAGGCTCGGTCGACGCCAGGGTGTCCACTGGGGTCCTGTGGAGGGCCATCTCCATCTCGTGCCTCGACTTCCGCAAGGAGGAGTCCCTGGTCCTGCTGGAGAGGCTGATGGCGGAGGCGGAGATGCAGAGGGGCTCGGGCAGCGACAGCGTCTAGCCTTTTAGCCAGCGCTTAAGCTGGCCCCAGACGGTTGGCTTGTCTTCTATGATGCGTCCTCTCCAGCGCTTTTCGATCGTCGCGCCGCCCGGCCGGACGAAGAAAAGGGCGTATGCGACGACGAACAGGATCAAGCCTGCGGCTACCAGGATAACCACGCTGCCCACACCGGCGGCGCCCAAGATCAGTGCCAGAAGCAGCAGAGCGAAGCTGCCGAGCATCAGCTTGCCAGCCGAGATTTTCATGCCTCGACCACCGGAAAGCCGGCCGAGGAGGTTGAAGCGTCCTCCCGGAGACTTTGACTGGCTGGCACGGGTCCTGGTCCTGTCCTTGGGCAAGACCTCATCGGCGCGTTTGAGGATCTCTTCGATCTCTTGCTGGTATTTGTCTGACATGGCCTCTCCCGCCGGGATCTTCAACCTGTGGTCGGTAAAACACGCCACGATTAGCGTGGACTTGGTTCCTTCCCACTGGGGCCCGGGACTCGCCGACGGCCTGAATTATACCAAGTATGCGGGGTTCGGGAGATTGCGCACCGCTGGTTGCGGCTCACCCTACTGATAACTATACAGTATAAACGCGCCTCCAGGGAAGGGGCTAACCATCCCTCCACCACTTCCTCAGCCTCTCTCCAATCTCCCTCTCCTGGCCCTCCTCCGACGGCTCGTAGTATCGCCGCCCCTTGAGCGATGGGGGCAGATAGTCCTGGACCACAAAGTGACCTTCCTGGTCGTGAGCGTACTTGTAGGACTTGCCATAGCCCATCCCACGCATCAGCCCGGTAACGGGGTTACGGAGGTGCAGGGGAACAGGTTCGTTGCGGCTTTTTCGTACGTCCTCCATGGCCTGGTTGAGCGCGGCGTATGCCGAGTTGCTCTTGGGGGCAGTTGCCAGGTACACGGTCGCTTCCGCCAGGGGGATCCGCCCCTCGGGCATGCCGATGAAGTGCACCGCCTGCTGCGCCGCCACCGCCAGTGACAGGGCCGTGGGCTCCGCGAGGCCGATGTCCTCGGCCGCCAGGATTACCAGCCTGCGGGCTATAAATAGCGGGTCCTCTCCCGCCTCGATCATCCGCCCCAGCCAGTAGAGGGCCGCGTCGGGGTCGGAGCCACGCACCGACTTGACGAAGGCCGATATGGTATCAAAGTGTTGGTCGCCCGCCTTGTCGTAGATGACGGCCCGCTGCTGAAGGGCGTCCTCGATGGTCTCCATGTCTATGTGCCGGACCCCATCTTCGCCAGGGGCCGTGGCGTAGACGGCGGTCTCCAGGCCGTTGAAGGCCACCCGTGCGTCGCCGTTGGCGATGTTGACCAGGTGCCCCATGGCCTCGGGTTCCAGCTCCGCGCGCAGCTCTCCCAGGCCCTTTTCAACATCCTCCATGCCCCGCTGCACGATGGCGTGTACCTGGTCATCCGTGAGCTGGTGCAGGCTGAAGACGCGGCACCGGGAAAGCAGGGGAGCGATTACCTCGAAGGAGGGGTTCTCGGTGGTGGCCCCGATGAATGTGAAGGTGCCGTTCTCCACATGGGGCAATATCACGTCCTGCTGGGCCTTGTTGAAGCGGTGGATCTCGTCCACGAAGAGGATGGTGCGCTGGCCGTAAAGGGCTCGGCGTTCCTTCGACTCTTCGACTATGCGCCGCAGGTCGGCTACCCCGGCGGTGACGGCGCTGACGGGCTCGAAATGGGAGCTGGTGGCCCCGGCGATAATCTGGGCCAGGGTAGTCTTGCCGCTCCCCGGAGGGCCCCAGAGGATCAGGGAGGGCGCCTGGTCGGCCTCGATGGCCCGCCGCAGCACCTTATCGGGCCCCACGATGTGCTCCTGGCCCACGAACTCCTGGAAGTCCCTGGGCCTCATCCTGGCGGCCAGGGGCGCCTCCCTCTCCTGCTGCGCCCTCCGCCCGTGCTCGAATAGGGCCAAGGTTACACCTCCCGTATCCAGCTTGAGTTTACACCTCGCGCCGCGGCTTGCCAATTAATTCGCCTCGTGGTAGCTTCGAAGCAATTGTATGTCTGTCAGCCTGGGCGAAGCGAAGGTTCTGAACATTTAGAACCTCCACCGCTGGACTGCTCAGAGTGATGGCTATTCGATGCCCAGATAGGTTAGGAGGTGACCCATGATGCGCAGAAGGAACGTCATCGCCATACTGGCCACCGCGCTGGCCACCGTGGCCGGGGTCTTCGCCGTGCAGAGCGTCATAGGCACCAAGACGGTGACCGCGTCGGTGACCATTCAATCCATAGCGGAGAGCCTGCTCGTTTGCGGCCCCGCGGATTCGACGTGCATCGGGAGCGTGTTCACCGGGGACCTGGGCTTCGGGACCGTGAGTGCCGGCGCGACAAAGGAAGTAGGCTTCTACGTCAAGAACATCGAGCCCAGCGGCGGCGCCAACATCTTCATCGACGCCCGGATAAGCTCGGGTGGTGCCATCACCTTTCTCAATTTGAGTGGCACGGGCAATTCCAGCAAGTTGACCGGCGACGCCCCGGGCCTGGGGATTTTCAAGCTCAGACGGACTACGGCCGGCGGCACTTTCGCCCAGGATATAGCATTCGAGTTCAGTCCACAAAGCATCTCGAAGCTATATGTGGAGTTCACCCCCAAATCAACCCTCTCATCGGGAACAAAGAATTTCTCCGTCCTATTGGACGTGGTCGACGCGACGGAGTAGCCACCCCCTCTCCCACTCTCCCCCATCGGGGGGAGAGAAGTCAGGCCCCTTCCCCCTCAATGGGGGAAAATCGGGCCTGCCTTGGGCCCGTCGAAGGGATGGGGATGTGAACGCCATACCTCTGGAGCCGAAGGGACAGGGGTGTAAGTTCGATGCCTCCGGAGACGAAGGGATGAACGGGAGGACCAACAGCCTTTGATGCGTCCTGCTCTCGCAGTCCTGGTCTGCGTAGCGGCCCTGTCGGTGATCGTCACCGTGGTGGCGGCGCAGACCGTCTTTGGGACCGTGGCCGTCTCCGCCACCGCGACCATTGTAGTTCCGCCGCTGGCCGAGGACGTGGACGGCGACGGCTGCGTGGGGGACTGGGACCTGTACCTGGTGTCCCGTGACCTGGAGCAGGTTGCCCCGGAGACCCAGGCGACCAACGTGAACGCCGACGGCGCGGTGGACGTTGGGGACGTGGCGGCGGTGGCCGCGCTGTTCGGCACCAGGACCTTCGGTACCGCCCCGTGCCCGTGATGCCTTCGAGACGGCGCAGGTAATCCCCGCGTGCTTTCTCTTCGACGCGCTCAGGGCGAGCGGATATAACCCCCTCGCTCTTGGTGAGTTCAGCCGTGGATAGTTCCCCCGCTCATGGTGAGCCCTTCGGCAGGCTCAGGACAGAACTGTCGAACCATGAGCGCCTGGCCGGCCATCGCCCTCTGGTGTACAGGTATCCCCCGGCGACCGTATCCCGTGTCCGTTGCTCCACCGACGTAGCCCATGCTATCATCCGGCCTGAGTATCACCCGTAGGTGTGGCCGGTGTGACCAGCATCAGTAAGAGTGGACTACGCCCAGTTCCTTGGAAGACGGCCGATGTGGCTATTGGGATTTTGCTGATAGCCGGCGGCATCGTTGTCATGGGACTAGTCTCCGCGTTCGCCCGTCTTATCCTGGATTCCGATCTGTCTTCCGGGCTGGAATTCGCCCTGATCGGAGCATCGGCCTACGGGATAATCCTCTTCGTGACCTGGGTTATGGGCCCCCTCAGGCATGGTTTATCCCTGGTTAGCCTTGGGTTTCACCGGCCCGCGTCGGGAAACTCCTCCCTGTTACTGCTGCCGCCGGCGGTGCTGGTGGCAAGCCTGGCCCTCTCGGGGGCCTATCTGGGAGTGGTACGGTTGCTGGGCGGGGATATTCCCCAGTCCGTGCCCGACGATCTGGTTATGGGAGGGCCCGGGGTAATACTCAGCTTCGCCGTGGTAGTGTTGTGGGCTCCCTTGGTGGAGGAGGTCTTTTTCAGGGGCTTTGTATTCCCCGGTCTGGCGGGCTGGTTAGGGATATTGGGCGCCGCCGTGGCCAGCTCCGCCCTATTTGCGCTGGCACACATCGACCGGCCAATATTCGTTCCGCCCATCTTCGTTACCGGGATGCTTTTGGCCTGGCTTTACCATAAGACCGGCTCCATATGGAGTTCCTTCTCCGCCCACGCCCTTCAGAACGCCCTGGCTTTCGCCATCAGCGTTGCGGGCTAGGCGAGGAGACCTATGTGATATACTGTTACGAACGTTATCAGGGGCAGCGAGTTTGACTCAGGACAGGATCGCCCAGAAGTTCAGGGAGCTCCAGGGAAAGGGCAGGACGGGACTAATCCTGTATCTGACCGCCGGATATCCCGATCTGGAGGCTACCAGAGAGCTTGTTCCGGCGCTGGTCGAGGCCGGCGCCGACTGCATTGAGCTTGGCGTGCCATTCAGCGACCCCCTGGCCGACGGTCTTACCATCCAGTACTCGAACTTCCACGCCCTTCAGAACGGGGTAACGGTTGATAGCTGCCTGGAGCTGGTGAGGGAGCTGCGCAGCCGGGTCCCGGAGACACCTCTGATCCTGATGGGCTACTACAATCCCTTCCTCAGCTACGGCCTGCCTAGATTCGCCGAGGAGGCCCAGCGGGCGGGATTGGACGGAGTCATAGTGGTGGATCTGCCGCCCGAGGAGTCGGGCCCCCTGCTGGAACAGTGCGGGCCTCGGGGCGTCCATGTCATACCTCTATTGGCCCCTACAAGCACCGATTCGCGCATCGAGCGGGCCTCCCGTACCGCTTCGGGCTTCATCTACTGCGTGAGCTTGACGGGCATCACGGGAGCCCGGCATGAGGTGTCGCCGGGCCTGTTCCGTCTCCTCGAACGTGTCCGTAAGCATACAGACCTGCCCCTGGTCGCGGGGTTCGGCATATCTCGGAATGAACACCTTGTTTCCATCGGAACGGGCGCACAGGCCGCGGCGGTGGGCAGCGCCCTGATACAGGTGATCACGGACGCCCCCAGGCGGGAGCTGGTGGACAGGGTTCGGCGGTTCGTTCTTGAACTCAGAGGGGCCGCCCTTTCCGTCAGAGGAGGGCCCAAGTGATGACGATGTGTCGTGGCGTTCGGGGCGCGATCACTGCCGACGAGAATACCAAAGCGGCAATCTATGCCGCGACTGAAGAGCTTTTCGACAAGATGGTCGAGGCGAATAACATCCAGAAGGGTCAGGTGGCTGCCGCCATATTCACCACCACGCAGGACCTGAACGCCGCCTTTCCAGCCACGGCGGTGCGGCAAAAGGGATGGAGCAATACGGCCCTCATGTGCGGCCACGAGATGGCGGTGCCGAACAGCTTGTCCCGCTGCATTCGTGTCCTTATACTTGTAAATACCGACAAGGAACCCCGGGATCTGGTGAACGTATATCTGAGGGGTGCCGTAAACCTGAGGTCGGAGGGACTAGAGTCTTGATCTACGGCGCTGCCAGGGCCGAAGGTCCAGTAGGGGCCGATGGCTCGGAGGGCATAAAGCGTATCTACCCAAGGTCTTACTCGCTTTTGAGAGTTACTGTGGGAAAGGACAGCCGGGCATGATCGTGGTAATGCGAAAGGACAGTACCAGGGAGGAGCTGGAGGGCGTCCGGAAGCGAATAGAGGGCCAGGGGCTCAAGGCGCACCTGTCGGAGGGCGTGGAACGCACCGTGGTAGGTGTGCTGGGCCAGACCTATCTGGAGCTGAAGGATGAGCTGGCGGTCCTACCGGGGGTCCTGGAGGTGGTTCCCATCTCCAAGGCCTACAAGCTCTCCAGCCGGGAGTTCAAGAGCGAGGATACCGTAGTCAGGGTGGGCGAAGTGGCCATCGGGACCGATCAGATGGTCGTCATGGCGGGACCCTGCGCGGTGGAGAACGAGGAGCAGGTGCTGTCCACAGCTCGTGCGGTTAAGGCGGCGGGGGCGAATATCCTGCGGGGCGGCGCCTTCAAGCCTCGCAGCTCTCCCTACAGCTTCCGCGGCATGGGCGTCCACGGCCTCCAGCTCCTGGCCAAGGCCAGCCTCGAGACGGGCCTTCCCGTGGTAACCGAGGTGATGGCGCCCGAGGATGTGGGCATGGTGGCCCAGTACGCCGACATCCTTCAGGTTGGCACCCGCAACGCTCAGAACTTCAATCTTCTGGATGCCGTGGGCAAGGTCAGGAAGCCAGTCCTCCTCAAGCGGGGATTTGCTTCCTCATATGAGGAGTGGCTCCTATCTGCGGAGTACGTCCTCTCCGGTGGCAACAGCCAGGTTATCTTGTGCGAGCGGGGCATTCGTACCTTCGAAACGGGCACTCGCTTCACCATGGACCTGTCGGCCATTCCAATGATAAAGAGCCTCAGCCACTTGCCCATAATCGCCGACCCCAGCCACAGCACCGGAAGGGCCAGCCTGGTGGCCCCAATGACCCTCGCGGCGGTGGCCGCCGGCTCCCATGGCATCATCGTGGACGTCCATCCCGATCCGATGGCAGCCAAGTGCGATGGTGCCCAGGCCCTTACGTTCGAGGGTTTTCGGACCATGATGGTCCAGGTACGGGCAGTGGCCCAGGCGCTGGGAAGGGTGCCGACGGCCACGCCGAGCTAGGGCCGGCCGGGGCGAGGCGCGACCGGCCTGTGGGGTGGGCCACGTCTATAGGGGCCGACTAAAGTAGTATCAAACGAAGTGAGTCCGGATGACGTTCCATCAAGAGTTGGCCAAGGCGTCGCCCCCCAAGGATACCGTTCTCACCATTGGGACCTTCGACGGAGTACACCTGGGCCATCGTGAGTTGCTGCGGCACCTCAAGGCCGCGGCTGGGGCCCAAGGGCTCCTGACCGCCGTACTCACCTTCCGTAATCATCCACGTCTCGTGCTGAAGCCCGGTCTGGACATCCGCTACATCAACACACACGAGGACCGGGTTGCCCTGCTGAAGGACCAGGGTATAGACGTGGTCATCAGCGTGGAATTCACCAGGGAGCTGTCCCTCCTCACCGCAACCGAGTTCATGGCGCTCCTGTCTGCAAAGCTGCGGGTAAAGGGGCTGGTGGTCGGTCCAGACTTTGCCCTTGGCCATGGACGGGAGGGAGATATTCCCACGCTCCAGCGACTTGGAGCCGAGATGGAGTTCTGGGTGGAGTCCGTGGGCCCGGTCAGCATCGGAACGGCGGCGATCAAAAGTAGCGTCATTAGGGGCATGATCGGCGAGGGGGACGTGGAGGGCGCCAGCGCCATGTTGGGCCGCCGCTACTCACTCACCGGCACCGTCGTGAGGGGAGAGAGCCGTGGACAGACGCTGGGGTTTCCCACCGCTAACCTGTCACTGGACCCTCATCTGGTTATTCCAGCCGACGGTATCTACGCCACCTGGGCTATGGTAGAGGGCCAGCGGTACCGGGCCGCCACAAGCATTGGGGTCCGCCCGACCTTTGGCGAGGGGCAACGGACGGTGGAGGCCTTTTTGATGGAATTCCAGGGAGACCTTTACGGGAAGTCTCTGACCCTCGAGTTCGCCCGCCGGTTAAGGGATGAGCTGGCATTTTCCAGCGTGGAGGACCTCGTTGCGCAGATGAAGGTAGACGTGGAGCAGGCGCATGCCGCTCTCTCCAGTCCGCCCCCAGTCCTGGCGGAGGGCCCGTGAGCCGGCCCGTTCACCCGAGGTGACCGGTTGCTAGATGAAGTAACCCTTCGGAAAATAACCCAGCGCGGGGTCAGCGAAATAATCCTGAAGGAGGAGTTCGTCAGGCTCCTCCAGCAGGGTAAACCCCTGCGCCTGAAGATGGGGTTCGATCCCAGCCGGCCGGACATTCATCTGGGACACGTTGTGGGTCTTCGCAAGCTGCGCCAGCTTCAAGAGCTGGGCCACCAGGTAACATTGATCGTAGGGGACTGGACCGCCCAGATAGGAGACCCCAGCGGCCAGTCGGCGACTCGGCCCATGCTTACCCACGAGGAGGTGGTGGCCAACGCCGACTCGTACATGCGCCAGTTCTTCAAGGTGGTGGACAGGGAGCGCACCCAGGCGGTCTGGCAGAGCGAGTGGTTTGAGAAATTTGGTCTGGCCGACGTCATCGGCCTCTCCAAGCGGTTTACCATCGCCCAGTTCCTGGAGCGGGACGATTTCGCCAGGCGCTACCAGGCTCACCGGCCCATTGCCATAACGGAGCTCCTGTATCCGCTGCTCCAGGCCTACGACTCTGTGGCCATGAACGCCGACGTGGAGTTCGGCGGCACCGACCAGAAGTTCAACCTGCTGGTGGGCCGGGAGCTCCAGGGGATGGAGGGCCAGCGGCCTCAGCAGTGTTTCCTGATGCCGATGCTGGTGGGCACAGACGGCGTGCAGAAGATGAGCAAGAGCCTGGGCAACTACATCGCGGTCGAGGACCCTCCCAACGACATGTATGGCAAGGTGATGTCGATCCAGGATAGCCACGTTATGGAGTACTTCGAGTACCTCACCGATGTCTCTGATGAGGAGCTTGCGGAGATGGACCGCGACCTGAAGGAGGACTCGGTAAACCCCATGGAGCTCAAGAAGCGGCTGGCCCGTGACATCACGGAGCAGTTCCACGACCCGCGAGAGGCGCGGAAAGCAGAGGAGTATTTCGAGAGGGTTGTCCAGTGTAGGGAGGTGCCGGAGACGGTGGAGATGTTCTATTACTCCGCGTTGGACACATCTGCGTCGGACATGATCCACAAGACATTTCCCAACATAAGCCGCAGCGAGGCGAAGCGGCTCATCCGTCAAGGGGCCGTAGAGCTCAATGGTGTAGGGGTCCAATCTGACGTGGCGGCTTGGAATGAGGGAGATATCGTGAAGGTCGGAAAGCGCGGCTACGTCAAGGTGCATCCGGCCGATAAGGAGGTACAGTGAAATTCCCCAGGCAGAACCTCAGGGTCCCCGGCCCCACTCCGTGCCCGGACGACGTGTTGGAAGCTATGGGCAACCCCATGATCAATCACCGGGGCCCCGAGTTCGGGGATCTTATGCACCGCATTACGGAGAATCTGAAGCGGGTCTTCATGACCCAGAACCGGCTGTACATCCTCACCGCCTCGGGTACCGGGAGCCTGGAGGCCGCTGTGGTGAATACTCTGTCTCCGGGGGACGCGGTACTGGCCGTGAGCGTCGGCTACTTTGGAGACCGCTTTGCTGAAATGGCCGGGGCCTGTGGGGTCGAGGTCATAAAGCTAGACTTCGAGTGGGGCACTGCGGCCGATCCGGAAGCCATCCGCCGGGCTCTCGGGGACAACCCGCAGATAAAGGCTGTCCTTATAACCCACAACGAGACATCCTCGGGAGTCACCAATGACCTGGAGACCATATCGGAGGTTGTGAGGGAGGAGTCCGGTGCCCTGCTGCTGGTGGACGCGATAAGCAGCCTGGGTTGCCTGCCCCTGCCTGTGGACCGGTGGAGCTGCGATGTGGTGTGCACCGCCTCCCAGAAGGGACTTATGGTCCCCCCGGGGCTGTCCTTTATCAGCCTTAGCGAGAGGGCCTGGGAGGCCCGGGAAAGCGCCAGGATGCCCCGATACTATTTTGACCTTCCGTCGGCCCAGCGCTACCTGGAGCAGGGCCAGACGCCCTGGACTCCCAACGTGTCGGTGTTTTACGGTCTGGATGTAGCGCTGGAGATGATGCTGGAGGAGGGCATGGAGGGAGTTTTCGCCCGCCACGCCCGCATCGCCAATATGACCCGCCAGGGAGTGAAGGACCTGGGTCTTGAACTATTGCCGGAAGAGAGCTGCGCCTCCAACACCGTGACCGCCGTCAAGGTGCCCCCAGGGGTGGATGGCGCAAAAATGACGGAGCTCCTGCGGACGGAGCACTCGGTGGTGGTGGCTGGGGCCCAGGGTAGCTTGCAGGGCAAGGCGTTCCGGATAGGCCATATGGGGCAGGTGTCGGAGGATGATATCAGGGATGTGCTCCATGCTTTGGAGGTGACCCTGCCCAAGGTGGGGTTCCGGCCGGCTCGTACGGCGGCGGGATAGCAGTTTGCCCTCGGTAACGTACCGGATACTCGGACTAGAGGTGCTTAATGGCACCAGGCTGGACGCTCGGAGTAAGTGATTGGCCAGAATACTGATCTCGGACCCCATAGCTTCCGAGGGTGTGGAGCTGCTCAAGGCCCATACCGAAGTGGATGTACGGAAGGGCCTGAAGGCCCATGAGCTGGTGGAGGTCCTCGGTGATTACGACGGCCTGATCGTTCGCAGCGAGACCCAGGTAACCGCCGACGTTATACGGGCTGGCAAGAGGCTTCAGGTTATCGCCAGGGCGGGCATCGGGGTAGACAATATTGACCTGGACGCGGCAACCAAGGGGGGCATCGCCGTGGTCAACGCACCCACGGGGAATACGGTGGCCGCGGCCGAGCACACCATGGCCCTTATGCTTGCCCTTGCCCGAAACCTGCCCCAGGCCCACCAGGCCTTAGGGAAGGGCCGATGGGACCGCGCCACCTTCGTCGGCATCGAGGTCCGTAACAAGACCCTGGGCATCATCGGATTGGGCAGGGTCGGTTCCGAGGTGGCCCGTAGGGCCCAGGGCTTCGGCATGCGCCTGATAGCCTGCGATCCCTTCGTCTCTCCGGAATATGCCCGCATTCTGGGGACCGAGTTGGTTTCCTTCGGGGAACTGCTGGCCCAGTCCGACTTCGTGACCATCCATACACCCTTGAGCGACAACACGATTCACCTCATTGGCCAGGAAGAGCTGTCGACGATGAAGTGGGGGTCGCGCATTATCAATGTGGCCCGGGGCGAGCTTATCGACGAGGCTGCCCTGCTGAGGGCCCTCGAAGAGGGAAGGCTGGCGGGTGCCGCCCTGGACGTTTTTGCCCAGGAGCCCCCAGGAAAGAGCCCTCTGGTAGACCATCCCAAGGTGGTGGTGACTCCCCATCTGGGGGCCTCTACCGAGGAAGCCCAGAGGGAGGTGGCCATCGAGGTGGCGGATCAGGTTATGGCGGTACTGCGCGGGGAGCCCGCCCGCAACATCGTAAACGCACCATATCTGCCTCCAGAGGTGCACGCCTTCGCCGCTCCTTTCATTCCCGTGGCAACCCTGGTGGGCAAGCTCCTTACCAACCTGGCTGAAGGGCAGTTTGTAGGTGTAGACATAAGCTACCATGGTGATATTGCCGATTACGACACCGCCATCCTGAAGGCCGCGGTGCTGGCCGGACTCATGGGGCCCGTGAGCACCGAGCGAGTGAACCTGATAAATGCCCCCCTCATGGCCCAGCGACGGGGGCTCAGGGTTACCGAGCAGAAGAGTACGGAAGCCCAGGAGTACGGCAACCTGGTAACCGTTACCCTCAACACTACCACCGGCAGCACCACGCTGGCTGGCACGTCCATGCGGGACGAGGTCCATCTGGTTCGGATCAACGACTACTGGCTGGACATGGTGCCCTCCGTGCCCTACCTCCTTTTTGTGGAGCAGCAGGACCAGCCGGGCTCCATCGGCGCCGTCGGCACCATCGCTGGGAAGAACGACATTAACATTAGCTTTATGCAGGTGGGACGGCTCAGCGCCAGAGGGAGGGCCATGATGGTCTTGGGGCTGGACGATCCCGTGCCTCCGAGTGTGCTTGAGGAGATTAGGGCCATAGAGCTGATCGACACGGCCAGGCTGGTGCGGCTCTAGCCCCTGAGTTCCGGACGGCCGGGGGGAGGTATTCTGCAAAAGCGGAAGTATGGTTCAGCTAAGGCAGGCTACGGGGAGGATCAGGCTGGTCCTTGCCGAGATCAAGGGGAGGGAGGATCAGCTGGACTCCATGGTCCGGCAATTCCGGGCCCAGCTGGAGAGGCTGCCCCGCCAGGCCATCTACGGCAAGGCTACCCTGGACCTGGCCCTGTCTGCCATGGCGGAGGTGCAGGAGCGGTTGCATCACGCTCAGATGACCCGGGAGCACCTTTTGGCCATCAAGCGGAACGCTGCCAACGAGATTAGCGCCCTGGAATTGACACAGCAGGTGGAGGAGGCCAAGGACGCCCTGGGACTCCTCCAGGCTAATGAAATGTCTGCCGGCCAGGTTGAGGACAATGTGGCGACGGAGATCCGACGCCTCGAGGGGTTCATAGCCGAGAACAGCAAGAGAGCGGAGCGGGCTATTACTTCCGGCTTCCAGGAGGAGGTAGGCTAAATGGTGCCCTCCAGGGGATTGATCACTAGCCCGGTGGCCAGCTTTGGGTAGAAGTAGGTGGACTTGGGGGGAAGCCTCTGCCCCATGTTCATAAGGGTTTCAAACAGGTCCAGAGGAAAGGGTTTCAGGAAGAACGCAAGCTGCTGCTGGCCGCCCATAACCCTCTCCTCCGCTTCGTGGCCCTCATGCGTGTAAGTCAGATACCGCTCCAGATTATCCCCCAGAACAGGCTTCAGTAGCCTCTCTTCCAGTATCCATGAATCAGAGCTTCCCAAAGGCCCGCCAGACTCGAGGTCGACATCTTGTCTTACCGTCAGGAGCTGGTATCCGCCGGCGCCGGGATCCAACAGCCCCATGGCCGGGCGGACCTTGCCCCTGATCTCGACCTCCTCCACGAGCCCTTCCACGCCCCTGGCATCGTCTTGTGAGTAAGGCTCTGAGTCGAAAAGGGTCCTGAGCCCGTCCCGTATCCGGCTCAAGGTCCCATCTCCGAGGCCTCCCACCAACCGGTGGTGAGGCAGCAGCATGAGCCCCGGGTCGTCGAACTCGATCAGCCCCATCATTACGAAGTTGGGTGCCGCATCTGCCTTTTGTTCACCGCTGGGGCCCGATGCCATGAGATCCCGGTAGGCCAGCGCCGTCTCGTACCGGTGATGGCCGTCGGCAATATACAGGGGCCCGGAGGCCATGGCAGCGGATATTTGGCCGGTGAGGTGTAAGTCGTCTATCTTCCACGCCCGGTAGTCCTGCCCGCCCGGGTCCGACAGGTCCATCAAGGGCGGCTCGGACATGGTGAGCTCGAAGATGGGCCCCATGACCCTCCGCTGGTCCCTGTACAGACACATGATGGGGCTAATGTTCGCGCGGCAGGCCTGCATCAAGGCGAGGCGGTCTCGCTTGTCTTCGTCCCTGGTGTACTCGTGGGGGAGGACCACCTTGCGCTGGTAGTCTTCAAGCCCCGTAGCCGCCATGAGCTCCAGACGTGCCCGTTCCCTGCCCTGAATCTTGAAGGCGTGCTGGACCAGATAGTAGGCGGGCTGCGCATCCCGCACCAGCGCCTGCCTGGCCAGCCAGTCCGCCATGGTGGCCGCCGAGCGGGTGTAGCGGCTGTTTTGGGACGTGTCCGAACCCAGTTGATCTCCCAGCTCCAGCCTGACGACGTTATACGGGTTTCGCTCGTGCAGGGATATTTGCAGCGCCGCGGGGATGGTGTCGAATGGGGGGGAAACGATGGTGGACAGGTCTCCAACCACCCCGGAATTGTATCTCAATCCCCTGAATGGGCGTACATCAGCCATTGTTGGCCTTCGATCTACCAGAACTCATCGTCAAACAACCATCTTTAACCCACGCCTGAGGGCAAGGGCATCACGCCGCAGTCTTCAGGCTGCGGTGTCGTGCACCAATTCGAAATATGTCCTTGAAAGATGGTGGGTCTAAGCCCGACCCTTAGCCTACCATGCTGCAGCCCCAGTATATAAGGCAGGCGACGGTGCGTCCATCGCCCGTGTTAACGGTGCGGCGTCTCGCTTCCCAGGTTTCCCCACCGGGCTCCGGGCTATATAATGTGGGTCAGACCAGTTAAGGCAGCGAGACATGCCCGAGTTCTTCAACGTCCTTTCGACGGACGACGCCTTCAAGGTGCTGAGTGAACAACTCTCCTACAGGGTTGCGATCGAGGTGGTCGATACCTCCGGGGGCATGAACCGGCGCCTGGGGCGGAACAAGGCACTGGAGCCAGTAGGTGGCGAACGAGTCATCCAGCGAGTAATCGGCCTGCTCTCGAAAGTGTCCCAGGAGACCGTCGTGTTGGTCGCAGGTATGGATGGGACGGTAGTCCTATCACCCTGCTGGACCGATTCCTTCGGCAAAAGTAGGACAGAACGTTGACACGGCAGCCTTGTTGTTGCTAGCGTGTAATCAGACTAATGGGTAAATTCCTATCCATTTGGTGAGGGCTATGAAAATCATTGCTGTTCTTTACCCGGGTGGTCCAGCCGCGAAAGAAACCCCAGAGCTGTTGGGATGCGCGGAAAACTGCCTCGGCTTACGCGAGATGGTCGAGGCCCAAGGACACGAGCTGATCGCCCTGACCGACGCCGAGACCGAGCTTGAGAAGCACCTCCCGACAGCGGATGTCCTCATCGCCACACCCTTCTGGCCCGCTTACATTACCAGGGAAAGGATCGGAAAGGCGCCGAACCTTCGCCTCCTTCTTACGGCGGGCGTCGGGTCCGACCATTTCGATCTGGCGGCGGCAGCGGAACGGAACATCACCGTGGCCGAGATCACGGGCAGCAACGTCGTTAGTGTGGCTGAGCACGTCGTCATGCAGATTCTGGCTCTGGTACGCAACTTTATCCCGTCCTACAAGCAGGTGGTCGACGGCCGTTGGGATATCGGCGAGATCGCTGCAAGGGCTCATGATCTGGAAGACAAAGTCGTCGGCATCGTCGGTATGGGGCGCATCGGTCAGCGAGTGGCCGCCCGACTCAAACCCTTCGACGTCGACCTGTACTACTATGACTTTCGGCGACTGAGTACCGTGGAAGAGCAGGTCCTCGGTGCTGGTTACGTGCGTCTTGATTCCCTCATTCCGCAGTGTGACGTGATCAGTATCAATGTTCCCCTCACGCCGCAGACTGACGGGTTGTTCAACCGTGAGCGTCTCTACAGCATGAAAAAGGGCGCTTACCTAGTCAACACAGCCCGGGGGAGGATTGTCGACACGGACGCGCTTGTTGAGGTGCTGGATCAAGGGCACCTGGCCGGTTATGCTGGCGATGTCTGGTACCCACAACCTGCGCCGGCCGACCATCCGTGGCGGAATATGCCCAATCACGCGATGACACCGCACGTCTCTGGAACGACTCTAGAGGCCCAAAACCGCTATGCGGACGGGATCCGCGATTGCCTGACGCGCTTTTTTGAGGAGCGTCCCCTTGACAGGGACTTCCTGATTGTCGACGGGGGGAAGGTCATCAGCCCCAGCTACAGCTATGCCTATGAAAAATGAGCGCATCGGCCCGTAGACTAGCAACTTCCGGCAGGCTCCCTTCGAGGGGGCCGAGAAGGTCGGCGGCGAACTTCCTCACCAACGCCGCCTCCGCCCCAGCCAGCCTACGGAAGGGGAAGGGCCGGGTGGTGTAGGGGCGGGCGGGAATTATCGCAGCTCTAGGCCACTACCCTAGCCCTCGCTGGCGGCGCCGGCCACCCACGGCACGGGCTCGGGCGCCTGCTGGGGATGGAAGTGGGGCATCACCTCACGGGCGAATAGCTCGATCTGCTCCTTGAACTCCCGCCAGGGCAGTCCCTCGGGCCACTGGACGTTGAGGTACTCGAGGCCCGGGTATTTCTCCTGGGTCTCCTCTATGAATCTGATGAAGTCCTGGGGCGGCCCGCATATCCAGGCCTTTTGGGCTACTCCGTCCTCGATGCGAGGCATTCCGGCCGGGGCCCCGGGAGTTCCCCAGGGGCGGCCCTGCTCGTCGGTGTACCTGACGAAGCCGAAGGGAGCGAACCACTTGTATCGCTCGTCGTGACTCGGCCGGAGACGTCGCATGGCCTCTTCCTTGGTATCCGCCAGGTAGAATCCTACGCTCAGGCACATGTCCTCACCTAACTGGAGGTCACGCCCGTACTTGGCCGAGAGGTCCCGATATGAGTGGAACATGCTGTCCACCAGCTTCTCTCCCGTGAGGGCCACCATGGCCTTGATGCCTTTGCTGGCTATGTAATCCAGAGACCTGCCGCTGGCTATGGGCTGCCAGACCTCCACGGGGCGGTGGATGGGCCTGGGCACCATCGTGATCTCCTTCAGCTCGTACCCACGATAGGGCACCTGGGGTGGGATGGTATAGTGTTTGCCATGGTGTGAAAAGGACTCCTCGTTGAAGGCCTTGAAGATGACCTCCATCTGCTCCTCGAACAGCTCCTTGTTGGCGTCGTTGTCGATTACGGGAGCACCGAAGGTCTCAACCTCCCGCGAGTGGTATCCACGGCCCACGCCGAAGATCACCCGCCCTCCGGTGAGGATGTCGGCCATGGCGAAGTCCTCGGCGAGCCTCAGGGGGTGCCACATGGGAACGATGTTGAAGGCGCAGCCGAGCTTTAGCCTTCTGGTCTGAGCGGCAAGGTAGGTGCTTAGAAGGATCAGGTTAGGCAGACACTCGTAGCCCTCCGTCTGGAAATGGTGCTCGGCAGTCCACATGGCGTAGAATCCCAGCGCGTCCAGGAGCCTCGCAAGCCGGGTGGAGTTGTCCAGCGCTTCGATAAGGCGTTCGTTGGGATAGTTGCGCTCATCGGCCGGCGTGCCGTCAATACCGATGTTTTCCAGGTCGATTTGGCCCACGTACAGCACGGAGAACTTGTTGATCATGGTGGACCTCCTTGGTTTCAGGGTTCTAGGGGAGGTAGCGTAGTAGGTCGTGGGGCGGGCTAATTATACCACAGGGCCTGGTATATCTTGGTCCCGTCATTCTGGTACACTACCTCGGCCAGCCCTTGCCGGGCCATGTCGTCGAACTTTTGAAGCCCCTGGGCCGGGTAGTAGGCCTGCTCCAGCTGCCCCACCACCACGTACTCCACCTCGTACCGCCTGAGCAGCTCGAGCCCGCGCTTCACGTCGGTCGTGGAATACATCTCCTCTACGTCCCTGGTTCGCTCCCGTACGGCGTAGTTGTACTTCATTCGCTGCTGGATCTGGTGCCAGGGCCACCCCAGGACCGTGGGGAGCCCCGTGTAGTCGGCTATTCGAGAGCTCCATCGGTACTGGGTATTGTGGGCCTCTAGGACCACCGGCGAGCCCTGCACGTTGTCCTGGAGCCATGTTATGGCCTCGTAGTCCCACCGCAGCTCGATGTCCGGACCCTCCTTGGAGTACGTCGCCGTCCTCATGTAGTCCGCACCGTCCAGCGTCATGGTCTGAGTGTTGAACCTGTCGGCCAGCCTGGACCTGGTGCCGAGTACGGGATAGAGAAAGTTGGCACCGATGAGGATAACCAGCATGGCCAGCCATACCCCTCGGACAGGGGACATCCCCCGTATCCTGAAGGCGCCCTTAGATGCCAGGTACCACAAAAGGTAGCCCGAGGCCACACCGAAGAGCACCCAAGCGTTCAGGTAGTACTTGAAGAGCGTGTTCATCCTGCCGATGTCGTCCTCCACCCGCACGAACTCTACCCCTATGCCGATGAGCAGCGCCAGGGCCAACATCACCAGGGGCAGGGCGGAGAAGACAGCCCCCTCTCCTATCTCGGAGAGGGCGCTTCGGGCTGCCCACAGGGTGAACGCCAGCAACGCGGTCAGGAGGGCCGCCGTCCAGTACCCTGCGGCGGCCAGGTAGATGACCACGAACACGCTCACGGCCACGGCTACTCCCGTCCAGGACGCCTCTCTTACCCGGCGCAACGTTGCCTTCCAGGTCCAGGCGGGCGCCGGCGCGGCCTGAAAACTGGGAGTGCCATGCATGCCGAGGGCGGGCTGTAGGGGCGCCAGCAGCAGGCCCCAAAGCCGCCGCAAGGAAAACCCGCCCCGCCATCCCTGGGCCCAACGAACGATTAGGAAACTCACCAGCAGAAAGAAAAATAGGCCATGTATTCCCATGTAGTTGAGTAAGGGCGTTCTCCACTTGCTCACGTCCAGACCGGTGGGGTAGGGGTGATAATTCGCGTGGAAGGGCAGAAAGAGTACGATACTGAGTAGCACGGTTCCCACGGTCAGCACTGTGAACAGGCCCAGCCTCTCGGATAGCTTGCCCGGCCTGAGGAATGCTCCAACGCCTATAAGCACGACGGCTAAGAGGACGTACGTGGGGTAGTCCCAGGAGTTGATTGCCCACAGGGCGCCCACCGACACCGCCAGGGCGATTGCAGCGGGCGCGAGCCAGCTTCTCCTGCCCTTCGCCAGTCCTACAAGCAGGCTAAAGGCAAGCCCAGCCGCCAGCAGTGTGAATGGGATGGCTATCATGTGGGCGTGGAGGTCCGCGAAGAGGAAGCTGAAGTATGGGAACTCGGTTATATGGTGGCCGATGTCGGGAGCGGAGCCTACCTTCTCTGGCAGCCAAAAAGTCAGGGCGGAGGGGGAAACGTCCTCCATCTGGGGCAGCATCCTGCTGCCTCTCCAGAAATCGGATATGATGTCTAGAGAGGGGAAGCTCTCACCTCTGAACAGGCGGCCCCATCCTCCCCTGACCACCTGCGCCAGATTGTCCAGGTTTCCCATGACCGCCACGAGTAACCCGGCCAGTAGGCCGGCCGCGACCGGCCCCCAGGCGACTCCTCGTGCCCACCATTTCCAACGTCGAGGGTCTGGAGGGTCGCTGGATGCTCTCGCCACGCCTTCGTTGGGTCCAGCGTAGGGCTCCTCGAACGCACCCTGGCCGGAGGTCGCGGGCGCGACTCCTGCGACTCCTCTAATGCGGCGCAGTCCCGCCGTGACGTTGTACACCAATGAGTAGGCTCCCGTCACCGTCAGGGCGAAGAGGAGCGGGACCGCCAGATTGTAGGCCACCGACGGGATGATGCCCGTCCCCTTGACCAGCGTGGCGACGATGAACTGGCCCCAGTAGTAGTAGTTAAGGTAGCCGCCGGCGTACCAGGGGTCGTAGGGAGGTAGGGCGGTGGAGCGGAGGACGGCGTTGAGGTAGGCGAAGTCCATGGGCTTTTCCCCACCCCTGTAGGCATGCCACAGGTCCGGGTTGGCCATCCGTATCGCCACGAAGGCAAGGAAAGCCGCCAGGAAAATCACCTCCCCTATGGCGAGCAGGCGCCAGTTCCTGACCAGGAACTCCTTGCACTCTCTCCATCTGGCCAGCAGGACGATGCCAGAGAGGAGGGCCACCGCCAATATCCCGGCCAGTACGGAGGCCCGCGAGAACCCCAGCCACCCGACGCTGGCCAGCATCCAGGCCACGTAGCTGACGCCCAGTATTCCCAGCAGCTTGGCGAAGACTATCCCTCGGTCGGGCAGAGGACGGAAGAGGAACATGGCGAGGGGCAGGGCAGCCACGTAGATCAGCTCCACCAGCAGCAGCCACGCCAGGACCGGGACGTCGTTGGTCCAGCTATCCCGGCTTACGATCTGGGACCAGGTGCCGCCCTGGCGCTGGGTGGCCTTGTCTTCGGCACTCAGCATCAGACCCAGCTCCGGATCAGGCTGCAGGGGCGCCCTCGTCAGGATGTCGTTTAGATCGGACCTGGACAGGCCCTCCACGTTTCTGAACAGAAGTACCTTGGGGTGATCGTAGTCAATGACGTTTTCGTCGGCATAGCCCAGGTTCAGGGTCAGGGGCGCCGGCCTGAAGCGTGCCAATGCTTCGGGCTCGGGCAGTCTCGCCCGGGTAAAGGTATCGTCAACGAACGCAATGCCCAGGAACTGCGGATAGGAGGTGAACGCCACCTCCAGCTCGTAGCCCAGCTCTCCCGCAAATAGACTTTGGTAGTATCGCGAACTCATTGGGTAACGCTCGGGGAGGCGTCCCACGCTGCCGTAGGTGCGATTACTGTAGAACACCAGGTAATCGCCCTGGGAGAGCAGCGTGGCGATGTTGCCCATCTTAGTGACCGTATCTCTCTCATAAATGGGTATCTGCGGGACACTGTACCTGTGGAGCCCCCTGATCCCCTCGTCCCAGTGGTTGTCGGCGACGATGGTGGAGTTTGGGGGGACGTTCTCGTTTATCCAGCGGGATGCCTGCACAGCGGTATGGGGCCGGGAGTATATGCGCTCAAAGGCGAGGGCGTAAATTGCGGTGGCCAGCACCACAAATGCGATGACCGCCGACACGCCGTGGGGCGCATAACCGGCCAGATGGGCGCCGCGCCTCAGCCAGCCATGTCCCGTGGCACGCAGAAAGTGGGATAACTCCCTGGCCCGGTACTGCAGCCAGAATAGCCAGGCGGAGCCCATGAGTATAAGGAAGGGTATCAGGGGGAAGATGTAGCGCATGAACTTGACCTCGAAGCTGGCGAGCAAGAGGAAGTTGGGCACTACCCAGGCCAGGAAGAGCAGCTCGGCCCTGTTGGTTGGGCCTCTCTTGAGTCCGCTACGGGCGGCGGTCCTCAGAGGCGACACCTTGAGCACGGTGAATAGCAGGCCGCCCCAGGCCGCGATGCCCAGGGGAAGCCCAAGGGCCCAAAGAGAAGTCTGCCTCAGCTCGTAGAGGAAAGGCGTTGTCCCGATATACTGCACCGTGAACGGGACCGTCCCCGCCGTACGCGCCATTCCCGCCTGCCAGCCGTTCTGGCCCACGAACTCCACGACGTCCAACAGTGCGTAGGGAGTGATGACGACAAATACGCCCACGGCCACCGCCCCCGCCAACAGGGCATGACGGGCAGTGGTCTTTAGCTGCGCGGACGAGGGGACCTCCCACCTCCAGTCAGTGGTGGTGAACAGGCGAAAGCCGGAGGTCAGCGCCAGGGGCAAGAGGAGGGGCAGCACGCTTGCCTTGGGCGCCAGGGCCAGCCCGACGAAAAGGCCCAGGAGTAGGGAGTCCCTAAGTCGGCGACGCTCCATGACCTGGAGCATGAACCAGAAGGAGGCCAGCACAAAGAATATCAGTATGGGCTCCGGCCGGTAGAAGTGACTGTTCTGGATGTGCACTACGGCCAGGGACACCAGGGCCGCCGCCAGCAGTCCAACCCGCCTACCGTACACGCGCCTGCCCAGCAGGTAGACCATGAGCACCGTGCCCACGTCGGCCAAGGCCGTAACGCTCCTGCCGATGTAGCTCATTTCCGATAGGGAGCCCAGGTCGACCAGGGGTTGGAAGACGAGGCGGACGGCGACGATGATGTAGATTAGGACGCTTCCCAGCGGAAACCAATGGGGGTTGAGGGGGCTTTTGTCGGCGTCGAGAAAGGTGAGGGGGCCGGGGAAGCCGGGTTCAGTCTCGGGGTGGTCTGCGATACAGTCGGCGTAGCGCGGGGCTTCTGTGAGGACGCGGAACATGCAGTCGGCCCGCATGTAGATGGACCGCTCGTCCGGGTGGAAGCCGTGGCCCTCGTCCCAGTTTATCCCATAAAGACGCAGCCCCAGGGCCACCAAGAGGATGAGGGCCAGCAGCACGCCGGGGGCCTGAATGCTGTAGCGGCCGCTCAGCTTATGCCAGTCCATCCATACCTCAGATAATCTACCCGCACGGTTATTCTAGCAACCTAGTATACGCCGGTAAACGCGACGGGGTTTGCTATAGAGGGGTGCCAGGCACCGTAGGTATGGAGGCCGTGGTAGAATTGGCACACTCGGCCGGTTTAAAGGGACACCATGCCAGCGCGATGTCACTGGGCGAATTCTGACCCACTTTATGTGGAGTACCACGACAAGGAGTGGGGTGTCCCCGAGCACGACGACGTCAGATTGTTTGAGTTCCTTACCCTGGAGGGCGCCCAGGCGGGACTAAGCTGGCTCACGATCCTGAGAAAGCGCCGGAACTACAGGCTGGCCTTCGACGGCTTTCACCCCGACAGGATAGCCAGCTACGATGATGCGAAGGTAAAGGAGCTGCTTTCCAACGAAGGGATCGTCCGCAACAGGCTGAAGATCCGTGCGGCCATTGGAAACGCCAGGGCGTTCCTATCTGTGGTGGAGGAGTTCGGGAGTTTCGACCGCTATGTGTGGTCCTTCGTGGGCGGCGCGCCAAAGGTCAACGCCTGGAGGGCCATCACCGAGGTCCCGTCCAAGAGCGTGGAGTCAGAGTCGTTGAGTAGGGAGCTTGCCGGGCGTGGATTCAGGTTCGTTGGCCCCACGATCTGCTACGCCTTCATGCAGGCCGCTGGACTGGTGAACGACCACGTGACCGACTGCTTCAGGTACCGTGAGCTCTTATAGCCCTGGGACGCAGAGGTCCTCTGTCCCAGCCTATAAGCCCTTGTCCACCATAAATGCGCACAAATCGGCGGTGCGGCAGGAGTAGCCCCACTCGTTGTCGTACCAGCCCAGGACCTTCACCATGTCGCCCTCCATCACCATGGTGGATGGACCATCGATGATGCAGCTGTGGGGGTTCCCCTTGAAGTCGGAGCTTACCAGGGGCTCCTCGCAGTATTCCAGGATTCCTTTCAGAGGGCCTTGGGCGGCCTCCCTGTAGGCCCCGTTCACCTCTTCCACCGTGACCTCCCTGGACAGGTTGGCCACGAAATCGGTGACCGAGACGGTAGCCGTGGGGACACGAAATGCCATGCCGTGGAGCTTGCCCTTGAGCTCGGGCACGACCAGTCCCACCGCCCTGGCCGCGCCGGTGCTGGTGGGGATGATGTTCATCGCCGCGGCCCTGGCCCGCCTCAGGTCCTCATGCACCTGGTCCAGAACGTTCTGGTCGTTGGTGTAGGCGTGCACCGTAGACATCAGCCCACGTTGAACGCCAAAAGAGTTGTGCAGGACCTTCACCATGGTGGCGAAGCAGTTGGTTGTGCACGAGGCGTTGGAAATTATCTTGTGGATTGCCGGGTCATATTTGTCATCGTTTACCCCCAGCACGAGGGTCACGTCCTCGTTCCTGGCTGGAGCGGTTATGACGACCTTCTTGGCGCCTCCCTGGATGTGTGCGGAGGCCTTTTCCGCGCTGGTGAAGATGCCCGTGGATTCCACCACGAGCTCCACTCCAAGCTCGGCCCAGGGGATGCTGGCGGGGTTCCTCTCGGAAAAGACCCTGATCTCCCTGTCGTCCACAACAAGGCTACCGTTCCTAGCATCCACCGATCCCGGGTAGATGCCATAGCTGGTGTCATACTTGTACAGGTGGGCGTTGGTCTTGGCGTCGGCCAGGTCGTTGACTGCCGCCACCTCCAGCTTCTGCGGATACAGCTCATGTATCGCCCGCGTTACCTGGCGACCTATTCGGCCGAAGCCGTTTATTCCTATGCGCGTCGCCATCCTTCCCCTCCTCTGACTACAAATTTATCAGACGCCCTATCTTCTCGAAGATAGAACCGGCACCTTCGACAACGTTCCTGCAGCCACTGTTTCATACTCTGCTACCGCTGCTGCGTCCCAACATGGGCGAAGGCTTGCCGGCCGGCGTACCTCGCTCCTTTGGCCAGCTCCTCCTCTATCCTCATCAGCCTGTTGTACTTCGCTAGCCTCTCGGAGCGGCAGGGTGCGCCCGCCTTTATCTGGCGGGTGTCCCAGCCTACGGACAGGTCGGCGATGGCAGTGTCCTCCGTTTCCCCGGAGCGGTGGCTCATCACCAGGCTCCAACCCGCTTCCTTGGCCGTGGTAATGGCCTCCAGGGTCTCGGTAATGGTGCCTATCTGGTTGGGCTTTATCAGTACGCTGTTGCTGGCCCCTAGCTGGATGCCCCTCTTTATGCGCTGGGAGTTGGTGGTGTACAGGTCATCCCCCACAAGTTGAAGCTCGCCGCCCAGCCTGCTGGTCAGCTCCTGCCACCCGTCCCAGTCGTCCTCAGCAAGCCCGTCTTCGATGCTGGCGATGGGATAATTCCTCACCCAGTCTTCATAATAGTCTATCAGTTCGTGGGCGCCGTAACTGGCGCCTTCCCGGTCCAGGCGGTAAGCCCCGTCCCGGAAAAACTCGGAGGCGGCCGCGTCGACGGCTATGTAGCAGTCTCCCCCAGGCGTGTACCCGGCCAGCTCTATCGCGGCCAGGATCATCTCCAGGGCGTCCTTGTTGGACGGTAGGGATGGCGCGAAGCCACCTTCGTCTCCAACGTTGGTACTGAGGCCCCTGCCCACAAGGAGCTCTCCCAGGGCGTGGTAAATCTCCGCTCCAGCTCTCAGGGCATCGGCGAAGGAGGAGACTCCGGTGGGAACCACCATGAACTCCTGAAAGTCCGTGGAGTCGTGAGCATGCCTGCCCCCGTTGAGGACGTTGAACATGGGTACAGGTAGCCTGTAGCCGTCGGCGTGGTCTCTCCCAACCGGTCCCTCATCCTGGGCCGATAGGTGGCGATAAAGAGGCACACCTTTAGAGGCCGACGCCGCCTGTGCCACCGAGAGGGACGTGGCCAGAACGGCGTTGGCCCCAAGGCTGGATTTATCGTTGGTGCCGTCCAGTTCGATGAGGATCCGGTCTATGTCGGATTGCTCGAAGGGGGAACTTCCAATCAGCGCAGGGGCGATCCTTCGCTGGACGTTGGATACGGCCCTAAGCACTCCCCTACCGCCGTAACGGGACTTATCCTCGTCCCGAAGCTCCACGGCCTCGTGGCGGCCCGTGCTGGCTCCCGACGGCACCATCGCCGACCCCACCGAACCATCGGAAAGGCGAACATCGGCCTGCACCGTGGGACTGCCACGGGAATCGAGGACCTCTCTGGCACGGATGCACTCGATAGTGATCACGGAACTTTCACTCCGCACTAGGGAATTTTGGTATCAGGTCGGTACGCCAAATCGCCGGGCGAAGATCCGATTCCCAGCCCAGGGCATGCACTCAGTGCGCCGCCTCTAGTAGCCCGCCTCCGGGAAGGCAGAGCTTACCCGGATAGCATGCGGCTCTGAGCGGAGCGAGAGCGGTCCCTCTCCTTGGCGGCTTCCAGTGCCTTCTCCACCGCGTCGACGGCATCCCGAGCTATTATCATCTTGCAGTCCAGTTCCCCGTTTCGAGAGAAGGACCAGGTTTGGAGCCCGACGACCGGTATATCCACCCGTAGTGCGTAGCTTATCTCCGAAAGGGTTCCGTAGGAGCCGTCCACCGCTATGACCGCCTCGCCCGTGTAGGCGACGATGGCGTTTCGGGCGTAACCGATATCTGTGCAGATGGGTATGTCCACCCACTGGTTGGCATGTCTGGAGTCCCTTCCGGGGAGTATACCTATTGTGGTGCCGCCGGCGGCCTTGGCCCCTCGGCAGGCGGCCTCCATGACCCCCGTGAGTCCACCACACGCTACTATGGCGCCCTTCTTTGCCAGCTCTCGCCCCACCTGCTCAGCCAGGGCCTCGGCCTCGGGCGGAGGCTCGCTCCCGCCGATGACCGAGATTATAATCGCCTTTTTACCCTTGTTCATCTAACTCTCTTGGCTCCCCCAAGACCGTGTTGCCGACCCTCGGACCGCCACCAAAGGGATCTGGACACACCCGCCAGGGCACAGTGAACATTATATCAGATTGCCCTGATCCTGGCTAACCTCAGGGACTACTAATGACGACGGCGGCGAACGTTGTGGTCAGGACTAATCCACGGGCAGGATGGCGGCTGTGGCGGCGTCCAGGATCTCTACGATGGGGAAAGGAAAGACGCCAACGAAGATCATACCCGCCACCATCAGCACCAGTACCCCGATGATCAGGGGGGACGGGGAAAGGCCTTCACCCCCGGCGCCCCCGCTCCCCGAGGGAGAGGGGGAAGGGGGGTGAGGGTTATGGGACAAGGCCGGCACCCCCTCCCCGACCGGGGCCGGCATGATGTACATGTGCCTGATTACTACCAGGTAGTAATACAGAGATATCAGGCTATTGACTATGGCCAGGCCCGCTAGCCAAAGCAGCCCCTCGCTGGCCGCGGCGGTGAACAGGTAGAACTTGGTAGTGAAGCCCGCGAAGATAGGCAGCCCGGCCAGGGAGAACATCCCCATTGAAATGGATGCCGCCAATAAAGGGTGTCTATCGGCCAGGCCGGAGAAGTCGGCGATCTCTTCCTTCCCGGTCATGTTGAAGAAGGCGATGACGCCCACAAACACGGCCAGATTTGTAAAGGCGTAGCCAACCAGATGCAGCATCACGCCGTTGGACGCCAGCGTAGAGGACACCGCACCGGACGAGTCCAGGTGGGGGAGGGCAGCTATCCCCACCAACAGAAACCCCACCTGCCCAATGCTGGAGTAGGCCAGTAGCCTCTTGATGTTGTGCTGGGCTATGGCCACAAGATTGCCCACCGTCATAGTAATTGCAGCTAGGATGGCCACCATTATCTGCCAGTCGTCCACGGAGGGTAGAAAGGCCTCGGCGAAGAGTCTAAGCAACAGGGCAAAGGCTGCCGCTTTTGACCCCACGGACAGATACGCCGTGACCGGCAGCGGGGCGCCCTCGTAGATGTCCGGGGCCCACATGTGGAAGGGCACTGCCGCCACCTTGAAGCCCAGCCCGGCCAGTATCAGGGCCAGTCCTACCCACAGCGCGGGGCTAACGTCGGTGCCGTGGGTTTGCAGGAACCTGAAAATCTCGTCGTACCGCGTATCCTGTATCGTGCTGTAAACCATGCTTATGCCGAAAAGCAGTATGGCGGTGGAGAAGGCGCCGATTAGGACGTATTTGATGCCCGCTTCGTTGGACCTTGGGTTGTCCCGTGCGTAGGCCACCATGATGTAGAAGCTGAAGCTCATAAGCTCCAGGGCGATGTAGGCCGTGAGCAGCTCCCGAGAGGCGGCCATCACGTCCATGGCCAGGATGGACAGGAGGACTATTCCATAAAACTCCCCCGGGTGGCTCAGGTATTTGCGTACGTAGTCCACCGAGGCGAGGATGATGACCATGCCCAGGATGAAGAAGAAGCACTTGAAGAAGAGGGCGTAGGAGTCAGCCTTGACCAGCCCGCCATAGAGCGACGTATCTTCGCCCCACAGGGTAGCGAGTGCCAGTGCCACGAGACCCCCGAGGCCCGCTACGCTGAACCAGGCCAGCAGGTGCTTCCGATGGGCGGGCAGCACCAGGTCTATGGCGAACACCAGGAACGCCAGAGCCGCCAAAAGGATCTCGGGCAACAGCAGGTGAAGATTGGATGTTAGTGAGGTTTCTGGCATATCAATGAAGACCAAATTTGAATAATAATAATGTCGTAGGTCGCCCATGGTTCGACAGGCTCACCATGAGCGGCCGGGAAACCCCCGCTCGCCCTGATCTTGTCGAAGGGCAAACTGCAAAATCCCTCATCTTACGTTAGCTCACGCCGGGAACCTGGTGAGAAGTTCGCCCACTCCTGAGTTGATCACGTCCATCAGTGGCATGGGCCACACCCCGACGAACACCAGGACAAAGGCCAGCATGCCCGTCACCCCCATCTCTAAACGGCTGGCGTCGCCCAGATTCTCCCAGCGGGGGCTGATGGGGCCAAAGAATGTCTTGGCCAGGAGGCGCAGTATGTATACGGCGGTGATGGCGGCGCCTATCACGGCCAGAACGGCTAGGGGCAGGTAAGTCTTAAACGTTCCCGCGAATACCAGGAATTCGGCCACGAACCCGCTCAGTCCCGGCAGCCCCAGTGAGGCCAGCCCGGCCACGGCGAAGAAGGACGCCGTCACCCCCATGCGCTTGGAGAGTCCCTCCAAGACTCGGATGTCCCTCACGTGCGTCCGGTCGTAGATGATCCCCACCAGGGCGAAGAAGAGGGCCGTCATTATGCCGTGGGAGAACATCTGGAGCACGGCGCCACCGACCCCCAGCGGGTGCAGAGTGGCGATGCCCATCAGCACGTATCCCATGTGGCTGATGCTGGAGTAGCCCACGACGTACTTCAGGTCAGTCTGGGCCATGGCCGAGACGGCCCCGTACAGTACGTTGACCGTGCCCAGGGCTATTAGAATGGGCATCCAATTATCCGCCCCCTCGGGAAGGAGAACCATACCCACGCGGATGATGCCGTAGGCGCCCAGCTTCATCAGCACCCCGGCATGGACCATGCTCACCGCCGTGGGCGCCGCCACGTGTCCGTCCGGGGACCAGGTGTGGAAGGGCCATAGTCCCGCCAGGATCCCGAAGCCCACCATGAAGAAGGGGAATACCAGGGTCTGAAAGTGGCCAAAACTCTCGTTGAACTCCACATCCTGGAGGGTTTCGATGGAGAAGGAGGGAGTCCCCGCCTGGCTGGAGGCCCAGTAGAGCGCGAGGATGCCCACCCAGACGAGCACGCTTCCCGCCACCAGGTACAGCACCAGCTTCATTGCACCGTATTCTTTGGTGCGCAGGAACGTGCCAAAGTCACTGCTGCTGCCCCAGACCCCTATCAACAGGTACATGGGCAGCACCGCCAGCTCGTAAAAGAAAAACAGGAAGAACAGGTCTCGGGTTACGAAGACCCCGTAGACCCCCGCCACCATCATCATGTAGAGGAGGAAGAAATCCCTGGGGCGGTGATCGATGTTCCAGGAGATCAGCACGCCCGCCAGAAACACGATGCCCGTGAGCAGCACCATGGGGGCCGAGATGCCGTCTATCCCCATGCTCAAGGAGATGTTCAGGGGCTCGTCTAGCCAGATGAAGGATTGGGTAAACTGGTAACCTCCCTCTTTGTAATCATAGAGGGCGAAGATTACGGTGCTCAGGACGAAGGTCGCCGCCGCGATGAAGATAGAGAAAAGCTTGATCTCCCGCCCTCGCCGCGCCGGGAAAAAGGCCAGGGCAAGACCGCCCACAAATGGGAACAGTATGGTCAGGAAAAGGGCCATACTCTCCTACACCTTATGTCCGACCACGCAAATGGCCTCGTTCGGAACGTGAATGGTGCCATCCTCTGCGGAGTACTGCTCTATCGCCCCTTCTATTGCTTTCAGGACCCCCGTGCGCCTGTCCACCGGCTGGCGGTCAAGCATCGCTTTAAGCGGGGCCGATACATCCAGCAACATGTTTACGAACTCTGGGGCTGAAGGCCATTCCGCCGTTAGGACCAACCGTTCGCTACGTAAATTGGTGAGCCCGGCCTGTCTGAGAGCCCCCTCAAGAGCCCCTACGTCGGCCAGACTGAAGGGGCCAGGAATTCCCTCCGGGGGAGCAGGTACCTCGATCATCCGCTGGATTACCCCCATCGGCAGGCTGATCATCGGCACCTTTGAGGGTTCGCTCCAGACGGCTGCGGCAAGCCCTCCACCTGGTGACAGCAGCCTGTACATACCTCTCAGTGAGTCCGCAAGGTTGGGTAGAAACATCAGCCCCCATCTACACAAAATGGCGTTAAAGGCCTCCCCTGGCAGGTCGAGGACCTCGGCGTCCATCTCGTAGAACTCTATATTCCGTAAGCCCAATGCAGCAGCACGCTCACGTGCAATGGCCAGCATCTCCGGTGCCTGGTCAGTCGCGACAACCGAGCCTGAAGGACCTACTGCCCGGGCTGCGGTGATAGCAGGCTCGCCGATACCCGTTGCCACATCCAGTACCCGGTGCCCGGGCCGGATTTGAGTTAGCTTCACCAAACGGTCGCTGACGGGCTGAGAGAACCTTTCAATTGTTTCCCACTGCCTTCCCCATCCATCAGCGGATGCACCCCACTCCTGACGCTGTCCAGCTTTGTACTCGGCTGCATCAAAAGGCTGGGTGCTCATAGCTAACTCCTTGTCTACACGACTTGGCATCAGGTGCTGGTGGATAGCACCCACCATAGTATGGCCACCGCCACCACCCCTACCGCCATCCCCAGGGCGTAGTTGT
Organism: Dehalococcoidia bacterium; assembly: GCA_965247295.1. GTDB lineage: Bacteria > Chloroflexota > Dehalococcoidia > Lucifugimonadales > JAGWBF01 > CBDFGQ01. The sequence continues at coordinate 113,074 of CBDFGQ010000005.1, read as the reverse complement.
ACATCCGGCCGGTCACGTGATACCGAAGGTTCAACCCGGAGCGGCGGACCGAGTTGCCCGTCCCGTCCACCCCCGCATCGTTCACTACGACGCGGTCAAAGAGGGCGATCAACCTGGAGAAGGCCAGCACGACCCGGTCAACGCCCCACTGGTAGATGTCATCCAGGTAATACTTGTTGCCGACCACCCTGAGGGCGACGGCGAAGCGCGCCTGCCAGGGCTCCATAGAGATGCGGCGGCTCACGTATATCCGCCAGCTCAGGGCGAAGGCGCCCACCGCCAGGACTATGGCCCCGATGCCCAGCCAAATGTCGAACTCAAATTCGTGAACGTGTTCGAAGAACAGGAACGTGCCTATTCCCCCATGGTCCGTAATCCGCAGGGCGATGAAGCCGAATACCAGCGCGAGCACGGCCAGCACGCCCATGGGGGCCAGCATGACCCATGGGGACTCGTGGACATGCCGGTTCTCCGATCTGAGCTCCCCCAGGAACACGACGTAGAGCGCCCGGGACATATACAAGGCGCTGAGGAAGGCGGCGATCAGGGCGAAGGCCAGGAGGTAGTTCTTGTTTTCCAGCACCGCCAGCAGCACTTCGTCCTTGCTCCAGAACCCGGCGAAGACGGGTATCCCTCCCAAGGAGAGCGCCCCGATGCCGAAGGTTATGGCCGTCAGGGGCATGACCCGCCACAGCCCTCCCATCCTCCTTATATCCGTCTCGTCGTTCATGCTGTGCATCACGCTGCCCGCCCCCAGGAACAGGAGGGCCTTGGAGAATCCGTGGGCCATCAGGTGGAAGATCGCCGCCGTGTACCCGAAGGCCCCCAGAGACAGCATCATCAGCCCCAGGTGGCTGATGGTGGAATAGGCCAGGATGCGCTTCAGGTCGGTGTGGAGCAGGGCCATGGTCGCGCCCATCAGGGCCGTGATAAGCCCGATCACCGCCACTACTATCAGGGCGTCTGGTGCCGCCTCGAAGATGGGGAACGTGCGGGCCACTAGGTACACCCCTGCCGCAACCATGGTGGCGGCATGGATCAGGGCGCTCACGGGCGAAGGGCCCTCCATGGCGTCGGGCAGCCATACGTGGAAGGGGAACTGGGCCGACTTTCCCATCGCCCCCAGGAAGATGAGGAGGGCCGCGACAGTCACAGTGCCTTCGCCCAGGGCTCCCGAGCTAATCGCGTCGAAGATGGCGGACATGTCGAAGGTGCCCGTCTCTTTGAAGAGCAGCAGGATGCCCAACAACAGGCCCACATCTCCGATCCTGGTGACGATAAAGGCCTTCTTGGCCGCCTCGGCCGCCGACCTCCTTTCGTACCAGAAGCCGATGAGAAGATAAGAGCAGATCCCCACCAGTTCCCACACCACATAAAGCAGAAGGAAGTTGTCGGCCAGCACCAAGGTGAGCATGGAGGCGATGAACAGGGCGTGGACTGCGAAATACCAGCCGAAGCGCGGCTCCCCTCGCATGTACCCGAGGGAGTAGACCTGTATCATCAGGCCCACGAGCGTAACCATCCCCAGCATCATGATTGCCAGGGGGTCTACGATGAGCCCCCAGTTGAACACCACGTCCCCTGCGGTGAACCACTCCCGGTTGAAGAGGCAGGTCGCCTGGCCGAACCTGTCGGCACAGTCGGCTCCGAGGTATCCGGCCAGCACCACCCAAAACATGGCGAAGCCCGCTGCGATTGCAAGGACGGCAATGAAGGCGCCCCCTCCTGGGAGGAACCTGCCGAAGGCCACGATCAAGAGGAATGCACCGAAGCTGAAGGCCGGGATAAGCCAGGCTAGCTCTGCTAACTCCACGCCAGCCCCACCCGGTCCTTATTTGGCCCTTCGACGGGCTCACGGCGAACGTTGCCTGTCCATCCGCTCATGGTCAGCTTGTCGAACCACGAGCCTTCCAGAACGCTGTGATGCGGAATATGTGTGAGGAGGCCACCCAAAGGACTCACCACTTCATCAGGTCTACTTCGTCCACGTTCACCGTGGAGCGGTTTCGGAACAGCCGCAGGATTATCGCCAGGGCCAGCCCCACCTCCGCAGCCGCCACTGTGATGACGAAGATGGCGATTATCTGGCCAGTGTATGCCGTGTGGTCCAGGTGGGAGGCGGCAGCAATCAGGTTAATGTTGACGGCGTTCAGCATCAGCTCGATTGACATTAGTATGAGGACGGCGCTTCGCCTTGCCAGCACGCCGTACAGGCCCGTACAGAAGAGGGCGGCACTGAGGACCTGAAAGGCCTCCAGGGGCATTACTCTCTACCTCCAGGGGCCGGGGGGTCTCCGGTGCGGGCAATGATTATGGCCCCAATCAGGGCCACCAGCAGCACCAGGGAAACCACTTCAAAGGGCAAGGCCCAGGTGGTAAACAGGGATTCTCCCAACGTGGACAGCCCCGGTCCATGGGGCTCGGACTCGGGCGGCAGCCTCCACAGCATGGAGGCCGCCAGCACGCCGAAAACCGCCAGCCCTGCCACGATGCCAAGCGGCCACTGGGGATTGTCGGAGATTCGGGGGTATTCCTGGCTTCGGGTGAGCATGATGGCAAAGAGGAGCACGATGATTATGGCGCCCCCGTAAATAAGTACCTGCACCAGCGCCAGGAACTCGGCAAACAGCAGCAGGTAGATCCCCGCCACGGACACGAGGGAGACAAGAAGAAAGAGGGCAGCGTGTACTACGTTCCTGGTAGCCACCACGCCTATCCCTCCACCCAATGTTAGAATGGCCGCTAGAACGAATAGGGATTCGGACATACTAATCGGCAGTCTCCGCCACTTCATCCTTCTTTTGTTTCGCTAGCTTCGAGGGCGGGACCCAGTCGGTATCCTTCTGGTACCGCTTTCCCATCTCCAGCAACCCGATCAGGTCCGTTCGGTCGCCGTTGCGCTCGTAGGTGCTCATCTCGTGCTCGTGGCTCATGACGATGGCGTCGAAGTTGCACACCTCCACGCATATGCCGCACAGGATGCACCGGTTCAGGTTGATCTCGAAGGTCTCTACGATCTTCTTCCTGTGACTCTTGCCCTCTTTCTGCAGGGGGTTGTCCTCCATGGTGGCGCTCATGCACAGGGTGGGGCACATCCTTATGCACACCATGCAGGCGGTGCAGTATGGCTCTCCCACCCCCTCGTCCCAGGTAAGGGCCGGAAAGCCCATGAACCTGGGCTGAATGGGCACGTGCTGGTCGGGGTACTGGACGGTGACCGGCCGTCTGAAGCCATTTATCGTGGATACAAGGGTTATGAACATACCCTTTAAGCTTCCAAGCATGTGCTAACCTCCCGTAATGCCCGAGGTGCTGCCAAGCCCTGCCAGCTGCCTACGGCGATAGACCTGCGCTACTTTGTGGGCGGGAGCCGAAAGGAATCGATAAATCAGGTAGCCTATCACGCTGGTCAACGCCAGGGACATGAGGGTCAGGCTCCACCAGGGCCAACCGTAGAACATGTAGATGCCGGTGATGACTATGTTCAAGAAGGACAGTGGAACGACCACCTTCCAGGCGAAAGCCATCAGCTGGTCTATCCGCAGTCTGGGGAAGGTGCCCCGTATCCAGAATATGGCTCCCACAACGAAGTAGCACTTGATGAGGAACCAGAGCCAGCCCGGGAGCCAGGGACCGTACCAGCCTCCCAGAAACAGGAGGACCGTCAGCGCGGCGATAATGAAGGTGTTCATGTACTCGGCCAGGAAGAAGACGGACCAGTGGGCGCCGCTGTACTCCACGAAGGGCCCACCAACTATCTCCGACTCGGCAAAGTATATGTCGAAGGGGGTCCTCCCCACCTCCGCCAGCCCCGCGATGAAGAACAATATGAGACCCAGCGGCTGCAGCACCGCGAAGGGGATATTGGTTGAAGTGCGCTCAAATTCCGCCATGTCGGCCACCGTGGACTGAACTCCTGGGAACTGAAGATTGGCTATCTGTATCAGGTTCAAGGACTGGGCCAGCATGGCTACAGCGATCACCACCATGATCAATGGTACCTCGTAGCTGACCAGCTGGGCGGCAGCACGCAGCCCCCCCAGCGCCCCGTACTTGTTGGCCGAACCCCAGCCCGCCAGCACCAGCCCCAGGATGGTGACGACCGAGAAGGCAATGATGTAGAAAAGCCCCATCTCCACATTGCGCAACACAAGGTTCTCCGCCGCGGGGATGGTGACCCAGATCATGAAGGAGGGCACCAGCACGATCAGGGGCGCCACCCAGAAGACCGCCCTGTCGGCCCAGGAGGGTATCAGGTCTTCCTTGAGCACCAGCTTCAGTGCGTCGGCCACCGGCTGGAGCAGCCCCATGGGGCCGGTACGGGTGGGGCCCAGGCGCCGCTGCAAGCGGCCCAGGAACTTGCGCTCCATCCACGTCAGGGAAAGCACCACTATGGACAGGGCCGTAAACAGGATCAGCAGCCCCAGTATTAGGAGGGCGAAGTCAAGGGCGTTCACCGGTCCACCTCTCCCAGGACTATATCCAGGGACCCAAGGATAATCACCGCGTCGGCTACCCAGCAGTCTTTGAGGACGTGCTTCAGGACGCTGAGGTTGCAGAAGGACGGCGGTCTCACCTTGACCCTATAGGGCTTGTCCGAGCCGTCGCTCACCAGATACACTCCGATCTCGCCCCTGGGGTTTTCCGACCTGACGTAGACGTCCCCCTTGGGCGGTCGGATCAGCCGGCGGCCCAAGGCGGCCACGGGACCGGCGGGCATCTGCTGGAGGGCCTGTTCGATGATCCGCAGCGACTGGTACATCTCCTGTACCCGTACGTAGTATCGCTCCCAGGAGTCGCCGTCGATCCCCACCGGTACGTCGAAGTCGAACCGGTCGTACACAGAGTAGGGCTCGGCTTTCCTCACGTCGTAGGGGAGGCCGCAGGCCCGAAGGCACGGCCCCGTCAGGCCGTAGTCTATGGCAGTCTCCGTGTCTATGGCACCGATTCCCTTGGTCCTGGCGATGAAGACCTCGTTGAAGGTGAGAAGCTTGTCCGACTCCTCCACGTCGTTGCGTAGCTCCGGGAGTAGATCGCCTATTAGCGTCTCGAAGCTGTCGGGAAGGTCCTCTTTTAGCCCGCCCACCCGGAAGTAGTTGTGCATCATTCTCGCGCCGCTGATGGCCTCGAATACCGACTGGATGCGCTCCCGGCCCCGGAATGTGAACATGACGGGGGTCATGGCGCCGGCATCCAGACCCATGGTGCCCACGAAAAGGAGGTGGCTGGCGATGCGGTTCAACTCGCACATTATCACCCGCACGTACTCCGCCCTCTCGGGCACCTCCAGCCCCATGAGCTTCTCTACCGCCCGGCAGTAAACCAGCTCGTTGTTGAAGTTGGAGATGTAGTCCAGGCGGTCGAAGAGGGTGATCACCTGGTTGTATTGCTCCCCCTCGCACAGCTTCTCCGAACCCCTGTGGAGGTATCCTATGTGGGGCTCCGCGTCCACGACCTTCTCCCCATCAACCCACAGCACCATGCGAAACACGCCGTGGGTGGAGGGATGCTGGGGCCCCATGTTTATCAGCATCTCCAGCGGTTCGGCTTCTATATCTATATTACGATTGAGATCGACCATGTCATTCTTCTTCGTTCGAACAAAAAAGCCCACAAACCTGATACCCTGACCGCTAGAAGCCCCTCCTCCGAGTTTTCCGCTGCGCTCTTTTCTCCTGCTGTATCAGCTTGTTGCCAGACATGAACCTCTTACGAATGCCGCGCTGTGCTTTTCTCTCTTCTTCTATTAGCCTATCACCAGCCGTTGATCGCATACCTCGTGAGCGCCCCGGCATCTTCTCCTCCCGTATATCAACTTCAATTCTTAGGTTCATAGTCTCATCTATGTTATCGTCATCATCCTCAACGTAAATTACTCTTTGCTTGTGACGTTTCATCTTTCCCGCCACAAACGCGACAAACATACCAACTATCACCAAGATCATGATCGCGGGGAATAGCCCTTCTGCGATCCAGATGATTGTAACCGGTACTATGACGGCCATAGCGATCCAGAACCACCTATTGTTCAACATCTCAGCGCTCCCTTTCTATCGAACTGAAGCCTACACAACAATACATGACTCTATGACCCTCGAACCAGGAAATCGTTATGTTTCCTTTTACTCCACAAACTGCAGCTGCAGCTCCGTATCCTCGTCGACGTTTGAATACCCCGCCTCGGAGAGGGCGGACTCCAGCGATTCCTGGCCATCGCAGGCCTGCACCCAGGACATGAACTTCGCTACCAGGTCGTCCTGGGCCTCCTCCACCGTGTCCCCGTCGCCAGTCAATGTAAGCCCTTCAACGGTGGCAACGAAGCCGTTGTCTTTCTCGGTCACCCTGGCCAGGAGAGTAACCTGTTCCGTTTTAGTACTCCTGGTAGTCATGAAAGGGGTGCTCCTTTCTACCAGGATAGCCCTCGAAGCCCTCGTACAGTATGAGGGGCCGCATGTCGGGATGTCCATCGAAGGCGATTCCGAAGAGGTCGTGGGCCTCCCGCTCGTACCAGTCGGCGCCCCTCCACACCGGGGTTACCGTGGGCAGATGGGGATCATCGTTGGGCAGGTTGGCCTTGACGATCAGCTTATGCTCGCGTTCCAGGGAAAGTAGGACGTACACTAGCTGCAGATGCTCCACGTAGTCAACGGCGGCGAGGCAGAGGAGGAGCTTGAAGGAGAGTTCGGGATGATCTTTGACCGCGCGGCACACGTCATGGATGTGCTGGGGTTTCACCGTGATCTCGGGTATATCCAGGGAGGCGCCCACTTCCGGCTCGAACTCCTTGAGGACCTCCTGGACTAACTGCTGAAGCTCCTGTCCCCTCTCGCTCAAGCTGGGACCTGCCGGGGGGGCCTGTGGCTGGGCTCTAGGCCTTTCCGTCACGCTGCCGAGAATCCCTCATAATTTTTTCCTGGAGCTTGAGGATGCCCTGCATGAGGGCCTCAGGCCGCGGGGGACACCCTGGCACGTAAACGTCCACGGGTATCAGGTGGTCCACCCCCATCACGACGGAGTAGGACCGGTAGTACGGGCCCCCGTTGGTGGCGCAGCTGCCCATGGCGATGACCCACTTGGGCTCGGGCATCTGCTCGTAGAGCAACTTTATGGGCTCACCCATCTTCTTTACCACCGTCCCCGCCACGATCATCACGTCCGACTGCCGGGGGGAGGGCCAGGTGACCACCCCAAAGCGGTCGAAGTCGTGGTGAGCCATGTAGGTGGACATCATCTCGATGGCGCAGCAGGCCAGCCCAAAGGTCAGTGCCCACAGGGAGGACTTTCTGGCCATGGCGAAGAGCTCCTCCGCCTTGGCGGTGACAACTCCTGGCATAGCCCTGTCGAACATACTGGGTGCCGGCACATTGCCCTTACCCAGGCTTATTTCGACCATTCCAGGACCCCCTTTCGCCATCCGTACAGTATGGCGAAGCCCAGCACGGCCAGGAATATCAGCATGGCGTAGAAGGCCACGTTGTTGTCCAGGAATATTACGGCCCAGGGAAACAGGAACACGGCCTCCACGTCGAAGATCAAGAAGAAGATTCCGAAGATGTAGTAGCGCACGTGGATCTGGGACCAGCGAAAGGGCGCGGGAGGAATGCCACATTCATAGGGAGTGAGCTTGACTGCCGAGTGCCTGCGGGAGGAGATGAACATGGATGCGGCGAACATGAGTCCGATGGCGATAAAGCCAACGATCCCGGATAGAATTATGGCGGCCCACCGAAAGTCGAAGTCCGCCGGCATAAAAGCACGCCTCCCGGAATCCAGGGAACCATGGCTGACCCGCTGCAGAAGCTTCCCCTGTCACCCTGAGCGCAGCGAAGGGTCTGGAAGGGAGGAGGTTCGCACCAAGGTTCTAAACCCCCTCCAGATTCTTCACCCGCCTGCGGCGGGTTCAGACTGACATCCACATTAGTCTTCCTGTTGCGCGGGTATCACTATACCATCGGCCCAGGATGAGTGTCAACGAAGGGCCGAGTGTCCTGAGGTCTCCGGACCGCTAAGCCTAGACTATCCCCTCGTTCCGCAACTGCACCAGGGAGCCCTCGAAGGCCTCCAAGGTACGGTCAATTTCCTTTTCCGTGTGGGTGGCCGACACGATGAAGGAGCCCCTGCCCATGAGGTCCACGCCCCGGTTGACCATGGCCTTCTTCAGCGGCCCGGTCACCTCCGGCCGCGCCGCCCGCTTTATGTCCTCGTGGGACATGGTGCAAATCTCTCGGTCGCAGTCGCAGTCCTTCAGGGTCAGGTTGACCAGGGAGGCCATGCCCCGGGCGTGGCCCGCCACCTCGGTCCTGGCCAGTACGTCGTTGAGCCCACTCTTGAGGCGGGCCCCCATGGCGTCCGCCCGTTCGTTGATGGGCTGCGAGGCGATCATCTCAAGGCACGTGGCCCCCGCCACCGCCGACAGGGGGTTGGCGTTGAAGGTGCCCTGGTGTGCTACGCGCCTGCCGGTGTTCCACTTGGGGTCGTCGCGGAAGGCGATCATGTCTATGATGTCCGCCTTCCCGCCCACAACACCGCCGGGAAGGCCACCGGCCACAATCTTGGCCATGGTGGTCAGGTCCGGGTCTATACCGAAGCGTTCCTGGGCGCCGCCGGGGGCCACCCGGAAGCCGGTTACGACCTCGTCGAATATCAGCAATACTCCATATTTCTTCGTTATTTCCCTGAGGTCCTCCAGGAACTGGGGCACCATGATTGGTAGCCATCCGGAATGGCACCCCAGGGGCTCCAGGATGACGCCGGCCACGTCGTCGTCGTTGGCCAGCACCCGCTCCACCGCGGACAGGTCGGGCGGGACAACAATCATGGACTGACTGATGCTCTCTGGGATGCCCGCGGCAGTTGTGGCCACGTAGTCGTGCCATCCGTGGAAATGCTCTTCGAACTTGAGGATCTTGGTCTTGCCGGTGTAGGCCCTGGCCAGGCGAAGGGACATCAGGGTCGCCTCGGTGCCCGAGCTGTGGAAGCGCACCTTCTCCACCGAGGGGACCAGGTGTTGATGGCCTTGGCCCATCGCAGCTCCTCGTCGGTGTTCGCCCCCGGGTGGGTGCCCCGAGCCACCTGATTCGTTACCGCGGAGACGATATCCGGATGGGAGTGGCCGAGAATCAGGGCGCCGTGGCCGCTGACGTAATCTATCAACTCGTTGCCGTCAACGTCCCACTTGCGGGGCCCCTGAGCATGGGTGATGTACAGTGGGAAGGGTGTCATATAGCGGGTGTCGTGGGTCACCCCGCCCGCGAAGATCTCCTTGGCCTCCTGGTACCGGCTGGCCGACCCGGGATGCTTCTGGATATACTCCTCAAGTATGGTAGTCATCCTTATCTCCTTTCGTGTTATGGAGTCGTAGGGGTCGCTGCTGGGCCCTCTGCCTACTTTGTTTTGCCAGTACAGGGGCATGATATAATATGCTGGCTTTTTGCACAAGCAGCTTGCCGAGGACGCCTTCCATGTATAGCTATCTGGACCACCTTGAATGTACCCACTGTGGCCATACGCGCTCCCAGGATCAGGCCGTCAGGACCTGTCCCGAATGTGGCAGGGTGCTGTTCGCCCGGTATGACTTGCCAAGGCTGAGGCGAGAGGTGGCCCGGACAGTGGTTGAGGGCCGCCCTGAGGGCATGTGGCGCTTCCACGAGCTGTTGCCCGTCCAGGACCCTGACAACATCCTGACCCTGGGCGAGGGCGGGACCCCCCTGCTGGAAGCAAGTAACCTGGGAAGACAGCTGGGTCTTAAGTCCCTGTATATCAAGGACGAGGCGCCCAACCCCACGGGTACTTTCAAGGCTCGGGGCATGTCGGCCATGGTTTCCAGGGCCAAGGAACTGGGGGTGACCAGGTTCGCCTGTGCCTCCACCGGAAACGCCGCCGCGGCCCTCGCCGCCTATGCCGCCAGGGCCGGTATGGAAGCCCACCTGTTCATGCCGCGGGAAACCCCCCAGTCCAATAAGCTGGGGCCGGCCGCGATGGGCTCTCAGGTAACGCTCGTAGACGGAACTGTGAGCGACGCTTCCCGCATGTCCACCGCCCTGGCCCTGAAGGATGACCTTTCCCACGTCGCCACCCTCCAGGAGCCCTACCGCGCCGAAGGGAAGAAGACCATGGGGATAGAGCTGGCGATGCAGCTGGGCTGGCGCATGCCCGACGCCATCGTCTATCCGACCGGCGGTGGTACCGGGTTCGTGGGCATGTGGAAAGGGTTCTACGAGCTGCTGGAGCTGGGCTGGGTGGAGGGCAGGCTGCCGAAATTCATCTGTGTCCAGCCGGAGGGCTGCCACCCAGTGGTAAAGGCATTCCACGAGGCGGCGGAGTACTGTGAACCATGGCCCGACGCCCACAGCATCGCCGGAGGCATCCGGGTGCCCCAGTCCGTGGCCGATTATCTGATGCTCCGGGTAATACGGGACACCGGTGGCACCGCCCTGACCGTGACGGATGGAGAGATGCTTGAGGGCATGAGGGAGATGGCCTCCGCCGAAGGGGTGTTCCCCTGCCCGGAGGGCGCTGCTACCCTAGTGGCATTGAAGCGTCTCATCCGGGAGGGCACGCTGGGTCCGGAAGAGTCCATCGTCCTGTTCAATACGGGCTCCGGCTACAAGTATCTGGAGCTCCTTAAGGGTGCAAGCTGAGGCGATGTTTAGCTACCTGGACCATCTTGAATGTTCCCACTGTGGCCAGACCTACCCCCATGACCAGGTCATGAGGACGTGTCCCCAGTGCGGAAAGGTGCTGTATGCCCGGTACGACCTCCCCCGGCTGAGGCGCGAGGTAGACAGGGATTCGCTCCAGGGCCGTGTTCCCAGCATGTGGCGCTTCTCCGAGCTGCTGCCCGTCCTGGACTCCGACAATGTCCTTAGCCTGGGCGAGGGAGGGACACCCCTGCTGGAGGCGCGGAACCTGGCCGGGAAGCTGGGGTTAAAGGCACTCTACGTTAAGGACGAGGGCCTGAATCCCACCGGCACCTTCAAGGCACGAGGCCTCTCGGCGGCGGTGTCCAGGGCCAGCGAGCTGGGGCTGAAGAGGTTCACCATGCCCTCGGCGGGGAACGCGGCCGGAGCCATAGCCGCCTACGCCGCCAAAGGGGGGCTGGAAGCCCACGTGTTCATGCCCCAGGACGCTCCCGACGCCAATAAGGTGGAGTCCTCCCTCATGGGGTCCCATCTCAACCTCGTGGACGGGCTCATCGGCGATGCGGGGCGCGTTTCCAAAGAGATGGCCCAGAGAGAGGGGCTTTTCGATGTGTCCACCCTGCAGGAGCCCTACCGGGCCGAGGGGAAGAAGACCATGGGGCTGGAGCTGGCCATGCAGCTAGGCTGGCGGATGCCGGGCGTCATTATCTATCCCACCGGTGGCGGGACCGGTATCGTGGGCATGTGGAAGGGGTTCTACGAGCTGCTAGAGCTGGGTTGGGTCGAAGGGCCGCTCCCCAAGTTCGTAGCGGTCCAGCCCGAGGGCTGCCAGCCCATCGTAAAGGCGTTTCGCGAAGGGGCGGAGTACTCCGAGCCCTGGCCCAACGCCCAGACCATAGCAGATGGCCTGCGGGTGCCCCACCCCTTTGCCGACTACATCATCCTCGACGCATTGAGGGAAACGGGTGGAACGGCACTGGCGGTCAGGGACGATGAGATGGTGCCTGCCATGGAGGAGATAGCCTCCTCGGAGGGTATATTTTGCTGCCCGGAGGGTGCGGCCACGTTGGTGGGCCTGAAGCGCCTGCTGGCGGAAGGCACCCTCGACCCCGAGGAGAGCATCGTCCTGATGAACACGGGCTCCGGGTACAAGTACCTGGATCTGCTAACGGCACGGTAAAGGGGTTAAACTTTCTCCTGTCCGTCATCCTTTTGTGTGATGCGTTGAGGAAATAATGGCGGGGCTGTATCCTAGGATGGAGCACACGTTTCGCGCGGAGGAGGTCTCTACATGGAAGTGGTGCTGAACTCGCCCCGGGGCTTCTGCGCCGGCGTGGTCCGGGCCGTCGAGGTTGTGGAGCTATGCCTCCAGAGGTTCGGATCACCGGTATACGTTAAGCACGAGATAGTGCACAACCCGTACGTGGTGGACAGCCTCGAGAGGAAGGGCGCCATAACGGTGGAGGACGTGGAGGAGATACCCCGGGGCTCAGTGGTAGTCTTCTCTGCCCACGGCTCCCCTCCGGAAGACTTCCAGAAGGCCAAGACCCGGGGTCTGAAAGTCATAGATGCCACCTGTCCGCTGGTCACCCGGGTGCACAACGAGGCGAAAAAGTACCTCAGGGAGGGCCGGAGGGTGATACTGGTGGGGCACCGAGGCCACCAGGAGGTGCGCGGTACTATGGGACAGGGCCCCATGACCCTGGTGGACGAACGGGAGGACGTGAGGCTGCCCGACTGGGACCCGGACACGCCCGTGGCGGTGCTGACTCAGACAACCCTCTCCGTGGACGACACCGAGCAGAAGGTGGGGGAGATCCAACGTACCTTCTCCAACGCCATCACCAGGGCGGACATTTGCTACGCCACCACCAACCGCCAGGAGGCGGCCAAGGAGCTGGCCCGCCAGGTGGACATGGTCCTGGTCATCGGCGCCCAGAACAGCTCCAACTGCACCCGCCTTCGCGAGGTGGCCGAGGCCCAGGGAGTACCCGCCTTCCTGATAAATGGGCCCGAGGACCTGAACGACAGTTGGCTGGTCGGGGTCAGGCGTGTCGGCATAACCTCGGGGGCCTCGACGCCGGAGGTGCTGGTGGACGAAGTGATAACGAGCCTTCGACCAGACAGTGTGACCACCATGGCGGGCATAGACGAGAACGTCACCTTTGTCTTGCCCAGGGAGTTGCGCTGACCCCTCCCTGATAGCTGGCAGGGCACGATAGCTACAAGAGCTGGCTGACATGCCTGGCGCCATGCGCCATTTTGAGCCTTCGTTCCAGAATACGGTCGGACAGTTATCTATGGCTCCGGTGAGGAGGACGCATGAGCAACCCAAGGGCGGACTACAGCCCCATCTTCCGACGTCGGCCCCTCAAGCTTCCTGACAACGCCCGCGTCGCCGTTTGGCCCATAATAAACGTGGAAGAATGGGACATCAATGCGCCCATGGCCCGCACCGTGATACCCGCGCCCCAGGGCGTGACGGTGGTCCCGGACATCGCCAACTTCAGCTGGTTCGACTACGGGCTAAGGGTGGGATTCTGGCGTCTGAAGAGGGTCCTGGACAAGCACCAGGTGAGGGCGACCCTCAGCCTTAACGCCTCCATATGCGTGTCGTACCCCGCCATAGTGGAGGAGAGCGTCCGGAGCGGGTGGGAGGTCCTGGGGCACGGTTTCATCCAGCGGGCCCTGAACGTGGAGGAGGACGAACGGGATGTGATAAGGAGGTCCATTCAGCTGATCAAGGAGACCACGGGCGTGGCGCCCCGGGGCTGGATGGGGCCGGGCCTTGCGGAGACCTTTGACACCCCCGACATCCTGGCGGAGGAGGGGATCGAGTACGTGTGCGACTGGGTCAACGACGATCAGCCCTATCCGGTGAAGGTGAAGAGCGGCAGCCTGGTCTCAATACCTTACACCGTGGAGATCAACGACATCCCCATGTACCTGATTCAACACCACCCATCCCCCGAGATATTCCTGCGGACGAAAGACCAGTTCGATACGCTATATGAGGAAGGCGCCGAGAGTGCGAGGATAATGGCCATTTCCACTCACCCTTACATCACCGGCGTGCCCCATCGAATTCGCTACTACGACCAGATATTCCAGTATATAAAGGGCCACGAGGGGGTCGTATTCATGACCGGAAGCGAGATCCTGGACTGGTACAGGGCGTCCGCCTCCTAAGTAAGGCGGCATGGTGCCCTAGTGAGGTATCCCGAAGCTACCATCAGCTTGGCACACCTGCCCTTCGACAGGCTCAGGGCGAGCGGCTATGTGGCGCTCGTGGTGAGTCCTTCGGCAGGCTCAGGACAGGCTTGTCGAACCACACCGCTACATTTCGGGATGGCCCCTATGGGTCGTCCACTTCCCCTTCGCTCAGCTCCTGCAGGAACTTCTCCACCTCCGGCGATAGGGGAGTGGTGGGCTCGGTGGATGGGGCATGACGGCTGTCGTACTGGGCCTCCAGCCGTTCCAGCACCGTCTTCAGCTCTGAGTTCCGCTCCATGGCCGAGTCGAGGTCTTGGTACTGCTTTCTGCCGCGCTCTTCATCCATGAGGTGTGGGGGGAGGTTGTACAGCGAGCAGAGCAGCTCCATGAGCCTGGCTACCCCAGCGTAGTCCTCCTCCAGCTGGATGTACTGGGGGAGGTGCACCGTGAAGCTCATGTACTCTATGCCCAGCTTCCGGGCTTCCTGGGTAATTAAAGACGTGATGCTGGTAGGACCCTGGTAGCTGCTAGCCTCCACCCGCACACTCTTCGTCTCATCGTCTATCTCCGTTCCGCTCTTGGAGCCGGTAACCAGCAGCGGCCTGGTGTGCGGCACGAGGTCATACATGCCTCCAATTTGGCAATACCGCTGCACGTTGAAGGTCTTGAGGAGTTCCAGGATTGAGTCGATGTAGTCTTCCCCGAAGGCGTGGGGCTCGCGGAGATTCAGGAAGAGGAAGTCGGGCTTTTCTTCCCTATGCGCGTAGCTGATGAAGCTGTTGGGGATAGTCATCTCCCGCCGGCCTTCCACCAGCCGTGACCTGGGGCGGTACCGGGTAAAATCGAAGAACTGCCCGGCCCGTGCCAGAGACCCCAACTCCTTGGATCCGAGGTGGCGCTCCAACCGGGCCAGCACGAGAGTACCCACCCTGCCGACGTTCACCCATGGCCGAAGGATCGCCAGGGCGTGGGGTTCCTGCAACTCGGGTAGGGGTTCCTTTAGCTCGAAGGCGCCTACTCTCACCGTTCTATCTTGACAGGCAGGCATGAGTTTTGCAACCACTCTGTGGTGCCCTTAAGAGAGATGCCGTGCCTGGAATGCCTTCCCACGGTTTTAGCTTGACAGGGATGGGGGTCGAGAGTAGCATCACATCTGACCCGACGAGTCCGCGTAACGGCTACCTGCGGGCTCGGGTGCCACTCGGGAGACCTCCAGCTAACGTCAGGAGCGGGACCATGATCAATAAATTCTCTTCCCTGTACGCCGGGCATGTCGACATGGACGGCTTGGGCCTGGAGGGCGTGCCTGTCGACGACCGCAGGTATTCAAACGAACACCTCGCCTCGACCTTCGACAAGGCCGCCGACATAGCCCGGGTCATGGACCAGTGGGGATACGATACCTTCTGGCTGGCGGAGCATCACTTCCAGCCCGAGGGGTATGAGTGCATTCCGAATCTTCTGATGCTGAGTGTCCACCTGGCCCATCTGACGAAGGCGGTGAAATTCGGTTGCGCCTTCAATATCGCTCCCATGTGGCACCCGCTGCGCCTGGCCGAGGACTTTGCCATGGCGGACATCCTTACCAACGGGCGGGTGGCGTTTGGCGTTGGACGTGGCTACCACACCCGGGAGGTGGAGACCTACGGCTCCCCCATGCTGGATGCCGATGCCAACCGGGACCTCTTTGAAGAGCAGGTCGAGATCATCCTGAAGGCTTTCAACGAGGAGTCCTTCTCTCACCAGGGCAAGCACTACACAATTCCTCCACGCGTCCCTTACCGGGGTTACGAGCTCAAGGAGATAACCCTGGTCCCTCGACCGCTGCATGGGCCCGTGGAGACGTGGCAACCGATAGTTAGCGGCAATCCCCGGGGGGCTGACTTCATGGCCAGACACGGGATCAAGGGCCTTCTAAGCTGGTCGGAGGAGATGGGCGACCAGCGTTTGAGGCAGTATAGAGACGCCGCGGCGTCGCACGGGCGGGAGCTGCAGCTGGGGGAGGACATCTGCCTGGGCTTTAACTTCTACCTGGACGATAGCAGGGACAAGGCCATGCGTTCGGCCCGGCCGTACTTTGAAGAGTACATGAAGATGTTCGCGCCCCTGGGCATGGTACGGGGCCTCACCGACGAGCAAATACGCTCCCTGGCGGGCACCGCTGCGGCATCTACGCCTGGGCTCCCCACCATCGAAAAGGCGACAAATCAGGACCGCTCCTGGCTGTGTGGCACGCCCGAGGAGGCGATCGCCACCCTAAAGGAACTGGAGCAGAGATACCCTGGGCTCGAGCAAGTAAGCGTGAACGCCGCCGTGATGGGCACGCCCCAGACCGTTATCCTGGAGCAGCTGGAGCGGTTTGCCAAAGAGGTGATGCCCGCCTTCGTCCGGAGACCCGTGGAGGCCTAGCTGCCTATACGTCCGCGCCCCGCTCGCCGAACCGCTCCCGATGGGTTAGCTCCTCTAGCGGCTTTCGTGTCTTTCCCCGGGAAACTGCGGCATCCGTCGGGAACCCGTAGGGCATTGCGGTGATGAACTCCATGAACTGGGGTATGTGAAGCATCTCCTTGACCGCCTCATGGTCGAAGCCCCCCACGAAGCAGGTACCCACGCCCTCACTCCAGGCCACCAGCAGCATGTTCTCGATCAGTCTACCGGCGTCGAACTGGGCCATCCGGGCACCCTCAAACACTATGGCGATCGCCAGCGGGGCGTCGGCTATAAAGGAGCCGCTGGAGGTCAGCGTGGCGAGCTGCTTCAGGGTGTGACGGTCCTGGAGGACGATGAACTGCCATGGCTGACTGTTCCTTCGGCTGGGGGCCCACCGCCCGGCCCGCAGGATTTTCTTGATCACGGGTTCCGGAACGGGATCGGGCAGGAAACTCCTCACCGCTACCCTCGATCTTATGCACTCGTACACGTCCATGCTCATGGCCTCCAGGAAGACTTATAGGTCCCGAGTTTCGCCCTATATCTTCGCGGTCAGTTCGCAGTAACGGCTCAGCTGTACCACCGGAGAGCACGGGTTCGTAAAGGGGCCTACAGGCCTTGCCAGTGGCGGCGGCCCTCGAGCCTCACTAGCCTGCCGAACCCCGGCGCCGGGAAGTGACCCGAGGCGATCAGAGTACCCTCTCGCTCCAGCCTGTCCATCAGGGCGCGACGGGTGGACCGGGCCAGTTCAGGGTCCAGGTCGGCCCTGGAGCACCATTCCGTCTCCTGAAGCTGGACGGGGCTGTGGGCGGCGTCCCCCAGGATGATGGCCCGCTCTCCCTGGGATGTAATCAGGATGCTCATGTGGCCCGGTGTGTGTCCCGGCGTGGGCAGGGCGGTCAGCTCGCTATTAAGGGAGTATTCGCCCTCCATAAGCTCCAGCAGCCCCAGCTCCTCCAGTGGAAGTACGCAACCCTCGGTCGTAGGGAACAGCTTCAGGCTCTCGGGCTTCCGAAAGAACTCCCAGTCCTCGGCGCTGACCCAGTAGCGGGCTTTCGGGAAGGTCGGCTTGTGCTTACCTCCCTCAGAGGTAAGGTTCCATCCCACGTGGTCGCGGTGCAGGTGGGTCATCACAACCATATCTATCTCGTCCAGTCCGACTCCCTTCGCCTTCAGGTCGTGCAGGAGCTCCCCAGGACCCTCTCGGGCGAAGGCGGGCTCGGGCCCCAGCCCCGTATCCACCAGAATGGTGCGGCCGTCGGACCTTACCAGGAAGGAGCCCAGGTTGAGGCGAAATCTGTGCTCAGGAATAAGATGTTCTTCGTAAGGCTGCCAGCTTTCCAGAGGGATGGAGGGGAAGAAATTGCAGAGGTCGTGCTCCATTACGCCATCGGAGACGGACACGATCTGCACCCTCCCCACCTTGACCACGTCCTTCGCCATGTAGGGCACCTCATCGCTGGATTTTTGAAACGAAGGTTAGCTATCCGAATTGTAGGGAAGTGGTCTGGTATGGTCAATGCTCCGGCCAATGGCTGTCGCACCCATCCCGCCGTCGTCTTGTCACCGCCAGGGCCCGGGAGTATATTATGAAGCACCGCTGGCCTGCCCATTCCTGTTACACTGTTTAGACTGCTCGGACAGGACGGCGAATTCCCCCCGCAGGCAGGTAGTTGCCCATTCAACTGATGGAGCAATGGCTCAGCAGAATCATGTCGATGCAGTACTACAGGGCGATGCATTAACAGCTAATTTCCACCCCTTCCCTAACTCTCCCCAATCAAGGGGGAGAAAAATTCTTTCGCCCTTGATGGGGGAGGGCTGGGGCCTGCCCTGAGCCTGTCAAAGGGATGGGGGTGAAATTGGCGATGTTCGGTTTAGCTTTTCATGTTTCGCTCTATGATAAGGAGGTGTTAAGTGGCTAGTCCAAAGCCAAAGGTAAGGGTCGTTGGCACTGGAGGCAGCATCGCGGGTATCGGCGCCAACCGCCTGGACTACACCAGGTACTCCGAGCGGCCGGAGAGGTTGGCCATCGCCGATTCTCTGGCACGCATCCCAGAGGTGCATGAGGTTGCCGATGTCGAGGGAGAGAACGTCATCAGCACCGGCAGTACGGCCATAGGTCCCAAGGAATGGCTTCAAATTTCTCAGCGAATAAACCAGATTCTGAGAGAGGAACCCGATGTTGCTGGCGTGGCGGTAACGCACGGGACGGCTACCTTGGAAGAGACGGCTTACTTCCTGCACCTCACGGTTAAGTCTTCCAAGCCCGTGGTAGTTACCGGCGCCATGCGCCCGCCTTCTGCCCTTAGCACAGATTCCGATATCAACCTGCTGGACGCCGTCCGTGTAGCCGCCTGCCCCGCCGCCGCCGGCATAGGGGTCCTGACGGTGCTGAACAATGAGATCCACAGTGCCAGGGACGTAATCAAGGCCAACAACTACCGGGTGGAGACCTTCAGGCCCAACGAGCTGGGGTTCCTGGGATACTGCGACTCCGATGGCCAGGTGGTATTCTACCGGACTCCGACCAGGAAGCACACCCTGGAGTCTCCCTTTGATGTGGACGGAATACGTGAGCTGCCCAGAGTGGATGTCGTCTACGCCTACGCGGGCGCCGACAGCCTGCTGGTAGACGCTGTGCGGGAGCGGAAGTCCGACGGGCTGGTACTGGGCGGGTTCGGTGGCGGTACGTATCCACCGCCTATGCTGGAGGCCGCGATGCGGGCCGTGGAGGAGGGAATTCTAGTGGTCATGGCATCCCGCGCCACGGCTGGGCGGGTGATAATGACGCCCCGGAAGCACGAGCAGGGATTCCTGGTCTCCGACAACCTGCTGCCCCAGAAAGCGCGCATCCTCTTGATGCTGGCCCTTACCGTCACCCGAGACCGTGGGGAGATCCAGCAGATGTTCGCCGAGTACTAGCGTTGCCTCTCACCACCTACGATGGATCGAAGGGAGAATTGTGATATCCCAGGACACCTGGCATCTAAGGGGGGACTACTTCGAGAACTGCAACTGTGAGGTGCTGTGCCCCTGCATAGTGGCGGGCGCGCAGGCAGTCCCCACCGAGGGCCATTGTGACGTGGGCTTCGCCTTTCACATCGAGGAGGGGGACTTCAACGGCATTCCACTCGGCGGTCTGAACTTCGTGGTAGTAGCGTACACGCCGGGGATCATGGGCGAAGGCAACTGGTCCACCGCCGTATATATAGACGAGCGGGCCGACCCGTCCCAGCGAGACTCTTTGAGTCGAGTCTTGTCGGGAGAGGTGGGAGGCCCTGCCGAGCGCTGGATGCGCCTTACCGGCGATTTTCTGGGCGTCAAGTTCTCCCCAATCGTCTACGTTGCCCAGGGGAACAGCCGCACGGTCTCCATTCCTGAGATCATGGATTTCAGCGTCGAGGGGATCGTGGCCGGCCGGCGGACCGAGCCCATGAGGCTGGACAACACCGAGCACCCGGTGAACTCCTCCCTCGCCCTGGCTAGAGGCACCGCCAGCACTTACTCGGACCACGGTATGAGGTGGGACAACACGGGCAAGAACGGCCATTACGCCCCCTTCGAATGGCGGTGGCCTTGAGGTACGCTGCCGTCGTTGAGCCCCGGTCGCCGGCCTGCGTCCCATGAGTGGCCCGCCGCCGCGGCCAATTCCCCATCAACCCTGACAACCTACTTGATCCTCGTGGAGACGTGCCCTCGACTGCCCCCTTTTGGTCACTAGAAACGGCCCTCTCGCCTGCCCCCGCCCGATGCTTTCCTTTGATATACTGACCGCTTTCACCGAACCATCACGTCCTCGCCTGGCGTCGTCAGACCCTAATCAATTGACAGGGCTAGCCTTGGCTTGCGGCGGGAGCTGGGGTCTCAAACGCGGCAGCCGATTGGATTGGGCAGCGATGCTCACGTTGAGTGTTCAAAGTCACACCCAAAACGTGTCCAATGCCACACTCTTGGTGTGTCGCATTTCACAGATTAACCGGCGGCCATTGGGTTTAATAAGTAATAGATAGGGAATTGCGCTTGCAATCGCAGGAGTGTCTGGAGGATTGGGCATGGGCACGATGTTTTGTTATCTCAAGGGCTGTCCCAAGTGCTCGGGAGACCTGGTCTTTGATGAGGGAGACTGGCGGTGCTGGCAGTGTGGTCAGTATTACTACCCCAGCTCCGATGTCCCCAAGCAGGATTTCCGCCCCGGGACTCTGCTGGAGATGTCCTCTAACGCACATGGAAAGGCAGTTACCCATGTGGCTGGTCTAACCTGCGATGGAGAGCAGCCTGAAATGCCGCGCAGCAATAGCGGTTTTCCCAGGGCCGCAAGAAGCATCAATGCCGTGATCCGGGCCAAGCAGACCAGCGATGAGAGATGGGGTGGCCGCAACCGGCAGATCATTGAGTATATCGACAAAGGGATGTCGGTGCGGGAGATAGCTAAATTGGTCGATCGAGGGGAGCGACAGATACGCGTAGTCCGAGAAAGGCTGGCGGAGCTGAGGGCGGCTGAGGGATACCTCTTGAGAAAGCAATAGCTAGTTTTCTGGCACCGTTGAATGTATTCATTACTAAGGGGCGGTGTCGACGGGCCGCAGGATCAACCTGAGAAATTCCAGCTCCAGTCTAAGGACCGGGGCCATCTGGGGAGACTCCAGGGAAGTCAGCAGCTGGACGTGGCCTGCCAGCTTGTTTACCAGGTCGGCCTTGGCATCCTTGATGGTCTTGGCAGATCCATTTAGCTTGTTGATCACCCTCTCGAAGACCCAGTAGGCGTCCAGTGTGTCCATCAGGATTATGGGGATGCTCCGTTTCAGCTCCCACTTAGCGTTGGGAGCTGGGTCCTTCGGGCCAAGCCGATCGATGGTTACCGGTGACACCTCGCCGTGGGCGATGTGCTCTATGGCCCTGCGGGGGCGGCTCGCATCCAGCTTGCTCCAGTCCCACTCCTCTGGCAGAGCGGAGGTTGTGAGTGGGGCCAGACCCTCTGCCGCGTTCACAGCTTCTCGTCCTCGACGCCCCAGGCCTGCAACACCTGCTGGGGCAAGGCTATGGGTCCAACGGCAGTTTCGTACTCCCGAACGTGCTTTCGGGTCAGCAGGCATATGGCCTTCAACATCTGGGGGCTGACCTTGATTTTGGCCCTGAGGACTGGCTCCCTGTCCTCCCGAAGTTCCCCAAAGAATAGGACGCTGCTGTAGAGTCCGCTATAGACATGCAGCGAGTCGGCGTAAAAGGTGCTGGTCTCGGGTGAGCTTTCGTAAAACTCTTCCGGGCTATACTCACCCGGTGGCTGAAGGGGTGGATGTTCCGTTGCCATGTCACCTCCCGTGAAGGGGAACGGTCGCCGTTGTGCGTAATGTGGCTTCACATTCTTGGGCCACTTCGGACCCGAAAACGCAGCCACAGACGATGGGTCGAAGTGTCCACATTGTACATTACCTTTGTAACATGAGAAAGGGGCCCGAAGCGGGCCCCGGTTGCGTCCGTCTTGTCCTGACAGGAATGTAATAGTGGATGTTGGCGGCTTATGCTCCTGTCCAGGCCAGCTCACACTGTCCCACGTGATAGTCCCCCACGGCGATGGCGTTCCATTCGTGGGCCGATTTGGACTCCCCCACCAGCCCCCACCTGGTCATCACGGCGTAAGCCAACTCTTCCCAGGCCGCGCTCGCTCGGCCCAAGAGTGCCGCCCGTATATCACGGAGAGGGTAGGAGTGGAGAGGTAAGCCCCGTTGCTGGGCCCACCGCTTCAGGGTATGAGTCAGCATCTCGATCCCTTCCTGCTGTCTGGGCAATTGGGTAACGGATGGTTTGCCGCAGGCCACGACATGGGGTCGCCAGCTATTCGCCATCCTGCCTAGCTCCGCTTCGATTGCACTTATCCTCGTCGACAATTCCACGCTCCGTGGGCGCTGATGGGCGACGATGACCCCCGTCTCGACCAGCTCCCATTGCAAGGTGGCGTGGGCGGTTTCTGTGGTAGCTCCTGCTGAGTGAAGGTCGGGCTTGGCAACGATGGCCGATAGGTCGTTGCCTCCTTTGGATGGGTCTCTAGTGAAAATTGCCCATCCCGTCTCTCTTGTACTGGGGTCTATGGCCAGCAAAGTAACCACATCCGTCCTCTTTCCTGCAGACTCTTGGCCTTCGCGTGGATCGCCCAGCGCGACTGGTCGCCCGGTCCGTCGGGCCGTTTTGTAGCTTATACGCCCAAAACCCCTCCAGCGGATTTATTCTCTAGTTGGGATTTTCGCGGCCCCTTGCTCCGGCCCGACCGCGTTCGGCGGCTGCCGCCCCAGGATCCCTCCCTATGGGGGTGGTGCTCCCACGGCAGAGCCCCATAGTAGTACCGGCCGCACTGGAGGCACTGCCAGTCCTCGTCCTGCAGTAACAAGTCGCCGCTGCACCTAAGGCATCCCTTCAACCAGAACATAGCAGCTCTATTCGTCCTCCTCCTGTAGGGTCTTCCCAGCCTCGTGGAGTAATTAAGCTTTTCGAGGACGGTCGGGAAGGCTGTGGCTCTATTTACACCCTACTGCACGAATATTAATTATTTGTTTAGATATGGTGCCGGGAGGCGTGGTGTTTCACCAGCAAGCCAGGTGAGATCAAGGATGATGGTAACAGAATGCATGTTCTAGCGTCAAGGACTGTATGCCACACCCAGGACCCACGCCACTTTAGGATGGCGGGCCAATTGATTGGAGACGGAGGCCTGTGATCGTGATAGCTGGGATCCCACAAGACGGCGAATCACGTTTAGGAGGTTCTTGTTTGCTCGTTCGGCGATGGTGTAGAGTTGACCCTACATTCTAGTGTCGTACGTGGGGAACAATTAAGAATGGCGAGACTGGTGCTCGTGGCTGCCCTGGGGACACTGTGGCTGCTCAGCTGTATTCCCTTCCTTGCTGGAGGAAATGGAGATGAGTCGACCGTCGAGCCCCAGGAGCTCCTAACGTTGGAGGAAGATCAGACCCCGGAGAGCGAGCCGCCGGTCCCTACGCTCGGTCCCACCCCTGAACCCCAACCTACCGTTACCGTTGCTCCAAGCCCCGTTCCCACCGTGACTCCCCGACCCACGCCGGTGGTCCAGATGCTGGACGACGCCCGAAAATTGGTGGCGATTCACGTGGGCCAATGTCTTACCCTCCAGCCCGCCCAGTTGGATGGCTACCAGGTTGGAGGATCGTCCGGGGACTGGTACGTCCAGGCCGCTGGAGAGGACCCACCATC
Organism: Dehalococcoidia bacterium; assembly: GCA_965247295.1. GTDB lineage: Bacteria > Chloroflexota > Dehalococcoidia > Lucifugimonadales > JAGWBF01 > CBDFGQ01. Next base: position 89,567 of record CBDFGQ010000005.1, on the reverse strand, counting down.
GCCGTTCGGTCTTTGGTAGGTATCCAGTGACACCAGGGCCCTGGAGCCCCAGGACCCCCTTGCCCGTGATATAAGGTCTTTCGTGGAATCCGAGTGCAGCCCCGAGGCCGTTCCCTCGCCTTTTCTCCCTACACCCACCCCAACGTCTACTCCCGCACCGACGGCTATCCCCCTTCCAACGGCGACGCCGGTGGCAGGGGCCGCGGAACAGGCTCGGAACCTTGTCTGGATCCATCTGGGCCAGTGTATATCCCTCGATGTGGGGGAGCTGGAGGCCAATGTGGTACAGGCCGACTGGTTTGTCCAGGCCACAGCCGGGTCTGGGAAACACTACGGGCTCTGGAAGGTGGAAGCTCAAAGTGGCGTGGTGGAGCCCCACAACCTGATGGCCCATGATCTAAATAACTACGTTAAATCCCTGTGCAGCCCGGATGTCTACGTTACTATCTTTCCCCCGACGCCCACACCTACCCCAACACCGACGCCCACACCCACCGCCACACCAACCCCAATCCCGACGCCGACGCCCACGCCCACGCCCACCCCTACTCCGACCCCCACCGTCACTCCCACGCCGACTCCCACGCCGACACCAACTCCTGTCATCGGAAACGCGAGCGCTGCGGTCGCCAGCGTGTACGCACATTTGGCCCCATGCCTGCCTACCGTGGAGGTGGGCGATCTGGTGGCCCAGCAAGACCCGGCTTCGGGTGACTTTGTCGTAAAGGCGCAGGATACGGGGGATGCGTTATTTATCGGCGTGTGGAGGGTAAAGTCCACCGACGGGTCCCTAACGCCAAGCAATCTGGTGGCGAAAAGCAAGGACAGTCAGGTCAACCGCGGGGTATGCTAATGAGACGGGTCCCGTCATACAAGGAACAGGTGGGCTATGGTGTCCAACGCCCACTTTTACTGAAGACGTCCTCAAGTACCCCTACTTTAGCCGGTTTTCGACTCAATGCAGCCCTTGGATATAGAATGAGACACCCCGTTTGACAAACTTTCGGATTGTGTTTATACTCCCGCAGTCATCGGGAATGGGAGGCCGGGGGTCGTTCTGAGCACGGCTAGATTTTGCCATCGGCTGAGTCTGCGGCCAGAGATGGGAGGGTGTATCGTTGAAGAACATCCTTACTGCAAAGGTGGCCGTGGCGCTGGTGGTGGCGACACTTCTGGCTGGTGGTGCGATCTTCGCCGGCCACGGGACCTTCAGGACACAACTCCGGGTAGGCGTGGCCCTCTCCTTCATTGGAGACCCCATCGATATATACCTGGTCTCCGGCGACGGCAGCCTGACGACGCCTCCTCTGGCAAGCGGCGACAACATAAACTTTGGGACGGTCCTGCTGGACTACTGGGGCGCCCCTCCCATCCCCAAACTACGGATCGCCGTGAAGAACTTTTCCAGCCTCCAACAACGTGTGGTAGTCTCAGGCGATCTCAGCGGCGACCTCCTCTCCCCTTTTTGGCCTCACAGCTGAGGAAATGGCGCCCGCGCCCGGCAACGCCTTCGTTCTGAAACCAACCGGCCTTACGGGAGACATGGTGATGGGCTGGCTGGGCCTGGCCTTACTGCCCGCGTCGGGAGACAACTTACCCTCTCTGGGGACCAAGCAGACGACGATCATCTTCAGTGCTGCGGGGTTCCCTGACCCCATGACAACCGGCGATATTGACTTCGAGGACCCCGGACTGGGACAGCTGTGCCTCTTTTCCAATGCCAATCCTTTGAGGGACGAGTATCTCCACTCCCAGGGCGTGACCTTCAGCGGGGATTCTGCGGTGAACGGCCTGGCGGTGCTCCACGAGTGCAGCAATCTGGAGACCTCCTCCCACAGCACAGGCGACTACTTCCTGGCAGGTAGCAGCATAGCCACCATGGCCAACGGCGGCGTTCCGTGGTTGCCGGAGGTGATCAGCTTCGACCACCCCGTTTCGGAGGTTTGGTTCTTCGGCTGTATCTGTGGCAGCGACTTTGGCAGCTACACCCTGTTTCTGCATGGCTACGACGGGCCCGATGCCACGGGCTCCATGATCGCCTCCGACTCCAGGCCCACCACGAAGGACTGGCAACTGTGGAAGGTCACGGCTCCTGCAAACTCCACCTTCAGAAGTGCGGTGCTGACGTATACAGGCGATGCCCACACCCTTGTTGTAGACGACCTGGGCTGGAGATGGGCCGAGTGATAGCACGCCTGATTTAAGGGTGACGCCCACTTTTATACTATCGGTGGAGATACGCGCTGCTCCAGACTACGAGCAATTGACCACTACCGCGGTTCGTTCCTAAGAAGTTGGAGGCGGGGCCATGAAGAGAAGGCCAACTGGGAAGCAGTGGATACTCGGCGCCGTCCTGGGTGGACTGGTGCTCCTGCTGGCCAGATACCTGTGGAAGAGCAAGGTCCGAACGGAGGACCTAGATCCACTCCTGGCCCTGCTCCCCGTGTCGCCCCTAGTTAACCCCCTTGACGGCCGATAGAGCCTACGTGCTGGGCGGGCGGTAGTCGAGGGTTCCCGCCTTCTTCATTGCCTCCACGGCTTCATCCATGGGTATGAGGACGGTGGTCTTGAAGGCGCTGAACGACCCCGTTGAGGTTATAGCCATCGAAAGCGCCGCCATAGTAACGTTGTCCGGGGCTTCCGCGATGGCCACGCCGTCGTAATCGCCGAAGCTGAAGTAGAAGGATTCCAGCTTGCCACCTCAGCCTTCGACCAGCCTGCGTACTACCGCAGCCCTGTCCTGGGGATTCTGGACCATGTTGGATACGGCTTCGCTGCCGTACGAGAACTGCACCATAAAGCGTGCCATCTTCCACCTCCTGAGCTCTTACTGGGCGTGCACAGTATAGCTCTCCCCGGTGCAAATCTCCACAGGGGTCGGTTGTGTGCTGGCCTTGTCATAGCCTGCAGGTCCTCTCTCTATCCAGGCCACGGTTGACCTGGGCCCCTCAAAAACTTAGGATGTAAACACGCGTTTCAAGCGCAGTACATCGGCTTCGGAGGTGCACACTGGAATCCCTTTCAGATCGCCCAGAACCCCGCTTCGACTGGTTCATCCCCATAGATGGGGACGGGGCCCGGGCAGGCACCCTGCGGGCCCAACGGCCGCCCACCTTCGATTATCTACGGCAGGTGGTGGAGACGGCCGAGGAGTGCGGCTTCTACTCCCTCCTCATCCCTACCCGCTTCGCCAACGGCCTCTTTGGAGAGGATGCCCCCTTGGCCGAGACCTGGACCACGGCCACCGCCTTGGCCGCAGTGACCAGGAGAATACGGTTCCTGGTGGCTGTCCGGCCGGGCTTCGTGTCGCTGGGCCTCTTTGCCCAGATGGCCGCGGCCTTCGACCAAATCTCGGGAGGACGGCTGGACCTGAACGTGGTACCGGGTGGCATTCAGGGCGACTTCGAGCGGTTTGGGGAGGTGAGCGACCACGCCACCCGCTACGCTCGCGCAGAGGAGTTTATCGCGGCCTGCCGTAGGCTTTGGAGTGAGCCAGGCCCCGTGACCTTCCGAGGCGAGCATTATCGACTGGAGGGGGCCTATTGCTCCCCTTCCCCCGAGGGTGAGGGGCCGCGATTCTACCTGGGCGGCGTCTCGGAACAGGCGATGGCGCTGTCGGGGCGGCAGGCGGACCTCCACCTGAGCTGGATCGAGCCGTTGGAGTCTACCGCCGGGCGGCTGGATTCCCTCCGCCGCCAATACGCCAGCGCCGGGCGTCATCCCGCCTTCGGGCTCCGAACGCACCTTGTGGTGCGTGACACGGAATCGGAGGCATGGGATGCGGCCAACGAGCTCATTGCCCATGCCGAGCCCCAGGTAAAGGAGCAACGCCGGTCTGCCATCGTCGGCACGCCTATGGTGGGGCAGCGTGCCCAGGCCCGCCAGGCCCCGGACCACAGGCTGGGACCCCACCTATGGAATGGGCTCTCGGAGGTCCGGGTCAACTGTGGGACCGCCATCGTGGGCGAGCCGGAGCAGGTTGTGGAAGAGCTGCTGGCCTACTGGAGACTGGGTATGGACGAGTTCATTCTGTCGGGGTTTCCCCACGTGGAGGAGTGCCGCAGGATCGCCGAGGATGTGGTGCCAGCGCTCCGGGACCGTATCTCCCATGCCATGGTAGTCTAGACCGGCCAGCTTTCCTGCGTGTAGGCCATTTCCCAGAAGAGGTATTCGTAGCGGCTGCTGGTAAGGAAGGCCTCCCGCATGGCCTCCCGCTCTCGTGAGCCGGATTCGGCTGCCTCCTGGTCCAGGAATGCCCGCCAGGCACTGGCGCTCTCCTCCAGCAGCCCCTCGTTGTACGGCGCGTGCCATTTGCTATACACGGGGTGCGCTACGGGCTCTAGCAGCGTGCCCAACTCGTGATAGCTCCAGGGGCACGGGAGCAGGGCCGCCGCCGTCTGCCCAAGCCCGCCAAGGGAAGCCGTCCTGATCATGTGGTTAATGTAGGCCAGGTTGGTTGGCGAGTGGCGGAAAAGCTCCACCTGCTGCATGGATATACCCACCGCGGAAAAAAGTACCTGGTGAAAGGGACGCTCCACTGGAGTGATGACTCGCCGAGATAGAAGCTCCAGGTTATGGGAGTCGGGAGCCTTGGCCAGGGCCAGGGCTACGGCTCTGCCGAATCCCTCCAGGTAAAGGTAGTCTTGGGCCAGATAGTAGCGGAACTTCTCCAGCGGGAGGGTCCCGTGTTGCAGCTCCTTCAGGAACGGGTGGCTGAAAATCTTCTGCCATATGGGGGCTGCCTCTGCACGCAGACCGGCGGAAAAACTACCCTCCATGCCGTAGTCTCCCCCTGGTCACAAATTTTCCTCCTGGAACCTTCCTTCATAGCCCGCCTCCACAGACCTCGCGAGCCGTAAGAATACCATCTGCAAAATCCGGGCGTCCTTTGCGAGCCGGAATCCAAAGGGGTTGTGGACACTCAATAATGCCTGTGAGCGCCCATGGTACCCGGCGTCCCAGACCGCCGTATGGATGGCTGCTCCGCAGCGGAGAAGGCTGGAGCGGGGCAGGGCCAATGCCATGAGGTCAAGGGGTAGGTTTATTACCTCGTTGAGGGTGATTACGTAAGCTCCTCCGGACAGATTCATGAAGCCGTCGAGATCAAATAGACGGGGGCTGGACTGAGGAAGATGTGCGCGGCCCGTCCCAGGCCCCACCTGGCCAGCCGAAGTGTATTCGGCCACGTCCTTTAGCGTCAGGTCGAATCCATTGGGCTGTAGCTGGGCCTCCAGGTCCAGGTAGCCATCAACCAGGGGGTTGGAGGACGCCACCAGTTCCGATATGCTCGCCCTGTCCAGGACACCGCCCAAAGGTATTGCTGTAGAAGCCATCCGGTTCACCCCGCGACTGATCTGCCCCAATGCTGGGCTGACCCTGGAATTCTAGCATAGGCGGGCTGAGTCGGGCACCCAAGGTTCTACCCCCTACCACAGGGGTATGGCGATCGCCCTTTGGCGTCGCGGCCTCAAAGGGTTAAAATGGCCCTGCGCGGTTAGGGCACAAGACTCGGCGCGACGCGGGAGGTCGAAATGGAGTTCGGTATTTGCATACCCAATCACTGGGGCCTAGAGGACGTGCACGACGTCTTCAAGGTGGCTACCAGGGCCGAGGAGTTAGGGTTCGACTCCGTGTGGGTAAGCGAACACGTATTCAACGTTAGTTACGTGCACGAGCGTATCGGAGCCAGGCCCTACTACGAGCCCCTCACCGTGCTCACCTATGTGGCGGCGATAACGAGCAGGGTGGGGCTTGGTACCTCCGTGTTGGTGCTACCTTACCACAATCCCATCAGGCTGGCGAAAATAGCGGCGACCCTGGATGTAATCTCCGGCGGGAGGCTGATACTTGGCGTTGGAGTGGGGGTAATTGAGGAGGAGCTGGACGCGATGGGCAGCCCCTTTTCCGAGAGGGGGTCTATAAGCGATGAGTCAATCGCCGTAATGAAGGCGCTTTGGACGGAGGAGGAGCCCAGCCATCGGGGCAAGTACCATCGCTTCTCTGGAATGGGTTTCGCGCCCAAACCCCGGCAGAAGCCGCACATTCCGCTCCTGATAGGCGGCGCCAGTCACGCCGCGATCCGTCGGGTGGTGCGCTCGGGCGATGGCTGGCACCCATCCAACCTGGCGCCGGAAACACTGGAAGAGGGGATCGGCTACCTTCGGCGACGGGCTCTGGCGGCCGGCAGGGACCCTTCGCGTATTCCCGTCTCCATCAGACTGGAGCTCGAGGCCCCCGGTGGACACACGTCCACCACGCATCCTCGCTACTCGTTGGGTACGGAACCAGAGGAGATCGTGCGTAACTCGCGGCGTTTCGAGGAACTGGGGGTGACCAGGATCGTCCTGGCCCCCAATACGGGGGATGTGGGGACCTTGCTGGCCACCATGAAGATGCTGGCCAGCAAGGTGATGCCTGTTTTGGCCTAGCTCGGAGCCGGAAGGAACGTGCCGGTTGATTGGGAATGGGGGCTGTGCTATACTCACTGCTGGAATTCCCAACGAGAATGAGTGATTTCGTGGCCCCAGGTGGCCTGTCCCTACGCTTCAGAGAGGAGTGGGCATAGCCCGCTGGGGCGCTAGGACAGGCCTTCAGTTGGCCAGGGTACAAACATACGGAAAGGCAGGTTCTATGGTACAAGGGGAGGAAAGCCCACCGATCAGACGCGAGCCAGTAACCATGAAGTCGCTGCTAGAGGCGGGAGTCCACTTTGGGCATCAGACACGGCGGTGGAACCCGCACATGAAACGCTACATCTTCACCCATCGCAACGGTATCCACATCATAGACCTCCAGCAGACACTGGTTCTACTGGAAGAGGCCCGCAAGGCCGTAAGACAGCTCGTCGCCGAAGGAGGCGACGTTCTTTTTGTGGGCACAAAGAAGCAGGCCCAGGAGTCGATAGAGACGGAAGCCAAGCGCTGTGGGATGCCCTACGTGAACCAGCGGTGGCTAGGTGGGACACTCACCAATTTCCAGACCATCAGCTCCCGTATCGGGTACATGGTCAAGATGGAGAATAGCAAAGAGAAGGGGGAATTCCAGGTACTTACCAAGAAAGAGTCCTTGAAGATGGATGAAAAGCTGGAGCGCCTCCAGAAATACTTCGGGGGCATTAGGGATTTGAAAGGCCTTCCCCAAGCCCTATTTGTGATTGACCTGGAAAAGGAAGACATCTGCGTGGCGGAAGCTCGCCGAATAGGCATCCCCGTAGTAGCCGTGGTGGACAGCAACTGCGACCCCCGACAGGTTACCATCCCTATCCCAGGCAACGACGACGCCATACGTTCCATCCGCCTCATGTCGAGCCGCATCGCCGATGCGGTCCTTGATGGCCTACGGGAGAGAGAAGCCGCCGAGCAGGAGAGGGAGGCCGCCCTCCAGGCCGAGCAGGAGAGAGAGGCCACAATCAAAGCCGAGCAGGCGGCCATGATGGAGGCCGAGGCATTTGCTAGCGGTGAAGCCATTCTGGAAGACCGGCCCGAGGAGAATATTGGGGGTGATGAGGAAGGACTGCCGGAGGTCGTGTTAGCCACCGACGCTGGGTCCGTTTCAGAGGACCATGGGGACGAGGTGATGGCTGGAGACGATGGCCTGTCCGGGGCCGTTGTAGCTGGTGGCGAGGAAGGTTCGGTGGAGGACGAGGAAGAAACCATCCCGTAGTCCAGGGACGAGGGCACGCCAAATTCCTCGGCCGGGATACAAGACCAGTGGAGGGTAGCCTTGGTGGTTACCGTAGAGATGATAAAGGACCTTCGCCAGAAGACGGGTGTGGGAATCATGGACTGCAAGCGGGCCCTGGAAGAGGCTGAGGGCGATTCGGAGCGAGCCGTCGAACTCCTCAGGGAAAAGGGTCTAGCCGACGCCATCAAGCGGGTTGGGAGGGAGACGAGAGAGGGGCTGGTGGAGGCCTACGTCCATACCGGCGGAAGGCTGGGTGCTCTGGTGGAGATTGACTGTGAGACCGATTTTGTAGCTCGGACTTCGGAGCTGAAGGAACTGGCCCACGACCTGGCCATGCAGGTGGCGGCCATGCCTTCTACTTCCTACGTCGGCCGGGCTGAGGTAAAGGAAGACGAGGTGCGTCCTCTAGAGGAGGTGGTGCTCCTGGAGCAGTCCTTTATAAAGGACCCTACCCGCAGTGTAGGTGACGTGATCCAGGACGCCATAGCCAAAATGGGGGAGAACATCAAGGTCAAGCGGTTTGCCAGGTTTGCTCTGGGAGAATAAGGCGTTGGTGGGGTCGTGAACGGGTGCGGTTATAAAAGGGCGATCCTCAAGTTAAGTGGAGAGTCCCTTAGGGGGGAAGCCGAATACGGTATAGCTCCCGCCGCCGTGGGGTACGCCGCCAGCCAGATCAAGGAAGCCGTGGACCTGGGAATAGAGATGGGAGTGGTGGTGGGTGGTGGAAACATATGGCGTGGCCGGGACGCCGAAGGTCGGGGCATGGACCGGGCCACTGCCGATTACGCCGGTATGCTGGCCACCATCATTAATGCCCTGGCTCTGCAGGATTCTCTGGAGAAGGTCGACCTGGTCATTCGTACCCAGACGGCCATACAAGTGCAGGCAGTGGCCGAGTCTTATATACGGCGGCGTGCCATCCGACACCTGGAAAAGGGGCGGGTGGTCCTCTTTGCCGCGGGCACGGGGAATCCCTACATGACCACCGACACCGCTGCCGCGTTGCGGGCGGTCGAGATTGGGGCCGATGTCCTGCTAATGGCAAAGAACGACGTGGACGCCGTGTACGATTCCGATCCCAAGAAAAACCCGGAGGCCCGGCGCTTCCAATGCCTGGGCTACCTGGATGCCTTGAATCTCCGTCTCGATGTAATGGACAACACCGCCCTTTCCCTGTGTATGGACAACGATCTACCCATCGTAGTTTTTGACCTATTCCAGCCCGGCAATGTGCGGCGCATACTCCTGGGAGAGTCGGTGGGCACACTTATTTCGGGGAAGGTGTAGCATGGCGACGCAGCAGGGAGCCGACCCAACAGTTGATGATGTTCTCTCAGATGCCGATTCCAAAATGAGCAAAGCGTTGGAGGTAATGAAACGGGACCTCGGCTCTCTCCGCACGGGCCGTGCCACCCCTGCCCTGCTGGAGAACGTGATGGTGGACTACTACGGCGTTCCTACGGCGCTTAGTCAGCTGGCTACCGTCACTGTTCCGGAGGCGAGACTGATCACCATCCAGCCCTGGGACAAACAGACCATCCTGGATGTGGAAAAGAGTCTCCTCAAGTCGGATATGGGCTTTAACCCCTCCAACGACGGGAACATAATACGCATCCCGATTCCACCTCTAAGTCAAGAGCGGCGCAGGGAGCTGGTGCGAGTGTTGAAGAGGAAGATAGAAGAGGGGAAAGTGGTGGTGCGTAACTTACGGCGGGATCACCTCGAACGTTTGAGGAGCATGGAGCGCAATAAGCTCATGTCCCAGGATGACAGCCGCAGGGCGCAAGAACGCCTGCAAAAGACGACCGACTCGTACATTGCCCAGACGGACCAGGTCTCCGCAGCGAAAGAGTCCGAGATAATGCAGGTATAGGGCAGCCCAGTCTGGACCAGAGATGCGAGTGATGGGCGCGCGGCCGGCGAAACCGAGTGGAAAGTTCCTGCAAGTTCCCCACCATGTGGCCATTATCATGGATGGCAACGGTCGATGGGCAGAGGAACAGGGGCTTCCTCGCCTGGAGGGGCATAGGGTGGGGGTCGACAACATCCGTCCGGTGTTGGAGTGCCTATCCGGGTATGGCGTTAAATACGTCACCATCTATGCCTTTTCCACCGAAAACTGGGCACGTCCCCAGGAGGAGGTGGAGGGGTTGATAGACATTCTCAGGGAAGCTATTCAAATACAGACCCAGGCCCTCCATGAAAGGGGCGTGCGCATACTTCATCTCGGCCGGACAGACCGCCTTCCTACGGGGCTCAGAGAGGCTGTAAACGACGCCAAGGAGCTGACCAAGGACAATGAGTCCATGACCCTGAGCATAGCCTTTGACTATGGCGGCCGTGCGGAGATACTGGAAGCGGTCAAGCGAATAGTACAGGAGAAGATTCCGGTCGGGAGGCTGGACGAAGACCTATTCGGCCAGTACCTGTACACCGCCGGCCTGCCAGACCCCGATCTCATAGTCCGCACAGGTGGGGAATTACGCCTGAGCAACTTCCTCCTATGGCAGTCAGCCTACAGTGAGTACTATCCCACGGCTACCCATTGGCCTGCGCTGGGCGAGACGGACCTGGCCAGGGCCATGGAGTCCTTCGGCCGCCGCCGTAGGCGCTTCGGGACCCTTCCCGAAGAGGCGCCCCTATCCTGAGCGGGGAACGCAAAGGCTAGAGGTTGGCCCGGCGAATCGTTACCGCCCTGGTAGGCGTACCAGTTCTCGTTGGGGCCATCTGGGCAGGCTTCCCGTGGCTCACGGTCCTTGTGATGGTGGTGGCGCTTCTCGGCTTGCGAGAGTTTTACCGTCTTTCGATCGCAGCGGCCCCTCCTTCGCTTCTCCTGGTGGGTGTAGTCTGGACGATCCTGCTCATCGTGAGCGGCCAGCTCGCCGACCGGTGGTACGAGTACGCTCCCCACGTGCTGCTGGGTGCGGGAGTTGTGGTGGCGCTCCCATGGCTGGTACTCACCCGTAACAGGGTGGGAGCCCTGAGCGGCTGGGTTTACGCCGTAACGGGCCCGGTGTACGTCGGATTCTTCCTGGCCCATGCCCTAATGTTGCGTGAGCTGGAGGGAGGTGCCGACCACGGCAGGGACTGGCTACTCTTTGCGCTGCTAGTGACCTTCGGTACCGATACCGGGGCCTACCTTACGGGCCGGGCTGTGGGTAAGCACCCAATGACACCCTCCGTGAGCCCCGGCAAGACCTGGGAGGGGGCGATCGGCGGCTTCATGCTGGCCGTTGCCGTCGCGCTGGCTTTAGGCGTACTGCTGGGTCTTTCCGTGCCGCTGTGGCAAGGAGTGCTGGTGGGGGCTGCGGTGGGGGTGGCTGCCCAGCTGGGAGACCTGCTGGAATCGCGGCTCAAGAGGGCTGGCGGGGTAAAGGATGCTGGTAGCATCCTGCCGGGGCATGGAGGCCTGCTGGACCGACTGGATTCGATTGTCTTGGCCCTTCCTGTAGTGTATTATCTGGTTGCGTATGTTTTAGGTCCCTCTGGCTAGGCTCCGTAGCGGGCCACGAGGCGGTGGAGCAATGAAGGGGCTGGTAGTCCTGGGCTCGACGGGGTCGATAGGTCGGCAGACCCTGGATGTCGTCAGGGCCTTTCCAAACGACTTCCGGGTGATTGGGCTCGCAGCCGGGCTCAACATTGAGCTCCTTAAAGACCAGATCGAGGAGTTCAAGCCGCGCCTGGCCTGCTGCGTCTCGGAGGAGCACAGGGGGCTTCTTCCCCGCGGTGTGACCTACACCCCCATGGAGGCGATGGTCTGCGAGAATGACGTAGAGCTTGTGATGGTGGCTACCATAGGTAGCGCAGGTCTGGTGCCTACCCTTCATGCCTTGAGAGAAAAAAAGGGCGTGGCCCTGTCCAACAAGGAAGTGATCATCATGGCCGGCGGGCTGGTGATGTCATCGGCAGGGCCACAGGGGGGCACCATTCTGCCCGTAGACAGCGAGCCCAGCGCCATCTGGCAGTGCCTGCGAGGAGAGCGAGAGCCGGTGCGCCGCATCATCATAACCGCTTCGGGTGGACCCTTCCGAGCCACTCCCCTGGAGGAACTAGAGGGGGTTACTCCCGAGCAGGCCTTGAATCACCCGACATGGAAGATGGGGAAGAAGATAACGATCGACTCGGCCACCTTGATGAATAAGGCCTTTGAGGTCATAGAGGCTCATTGGCTTTTCGATGTGCCCTGGGATAAAATAGAGGTAGTGGTCCATCCCCAGAGCATGATTCACTCCATGGTGGAGCTGTCCGATGGTTCCGTGAAGGCCCAGCTGGGCCCGCCGGATATGCGTCTACCCATACAGTACTCCCTCTTTTACCCGACCCGTCTGGAGAACCAGCAGATTCCACGACTTGACACCGGAGTGCCCCACTCCCTGACCTTTCAGCCCCTGGAGCCCCACCGCTTTCCTTGCTTCGGATTGGCCGTCGAGGCGGGTAAGAAGGGGGGTACCTACCCGGCTGTGCTCAGCGCAGCCGACGAGGTTGCCGTGGAGCTCTTTCTCCAGGGGAGGATAGGGTTCTTGGATATTTACCGCACGCTGGACAGGGTGCTGGAAGATCACAGCCCTGGCAGCGACAGCCGCCTAGAAGACATTCTGGAGGCCGACTGTTGGGCCAGGGAGCGGGCCCACGAGGTTGCCGGGGCGCTACCTGCCGCTTCCTAAGGGCGTTGGGAGTGTTCTGGCCGAATAGGTAGTTGAATGGAAGTTTTGCTCACCATAGTTGAGTTTCTGGCAGTGCTGGGTGTGGTTGTGGTGGTCCATGAGATGGGCCACTTCTTCACCGCCAAGGCCTTTGGCATCAAGGTCAATGAGTTTGGAATCGGCCTGCCACCGAGGCTGGTGAAGGTCTTTCACAGGGGCGAGACGGACTACACTCTGAACCTTTTACCGATCGGTGGGTTTGTGCGGCTGGAGGGAGAAAACGACCCCAGCCAGCCCCGGAGCCTGGCTAGCAAGGGCGTAGGCACCCGATTGATCGTGCTGGTGGCAGGCGTATTCATGAATTTGGTACTTGCCATCGTCCTGTTCACCGGCTTTTACATGTTCACGAAGACCGTCAACGAGGGGCCCACCGGCATAACCCTGGAGACAGACGGAGAACTGGAGATTATAGATGTGGCGGCAGGCTCTCCTGCGGGACTGGCGGGAGTGCAGCCAGGGGACATTATCCTGGAGGCCAACGGAATCCCCCTTCGGGAATTTGACGACCTGGTAACCCAGATCGACGCCAACCGGGGACAAAATTTAGAGTGGGTCATCGGTCGAGGAGGCGTCCGGCATCGGATACAGCTGGTGCCCCGGGTCAGCCCGCCCCAGGGTATTCAACCTCAGTGGTACGCGATGCACCCCTGGGACGCGGTGGCCCAAAGTCTCCGGGTAACCTGGTCCGTCCCAGGGCTCCTGAGGGACGCTGTATCAGACTGGATAACCGACGACGGCGAAATCCCCTTCGCCTCTCCCATTGGCATTGCTCAGGGCACAGGTGAGTTTGCCCGGGAGCTGGGTCCCGTCTCCCTGGTTTTCCTTGCGGGGATTCTTAGCATCAGTCTGGCGATCCTCAACATCTTGCCCATTCCCGCCCTGGACGGCGGGCGGGTGGTGTTCGTTCTCCTGGAGTGGGTGCGCCGTGGAAAGCGAATTCCCCCTGAAAAGGAGGGCATCGTCCATCTTGTGGGATTCGTCGTCCTCATCGGGTTACTTGTAGCCCTGGGCTACAACGATATCATGAGGATCGTGGAGGGCAAAAGCCTGCTGCGGTGAGTGTTCGCTATTGGAACATTTCAGTCAACATGAGGGTTGTATGCGTCATAGGACGGCTCAATTAATGGCCGGCAGGATCATATGGGCAGTTAGGTGTACTCCAGGTAATATTAGTTTGTTTAGGAGTAGTTTACATGGTTAGGCGCCGCGTGGCCAAGACGATATACGTAGGCGATGTAAAAGTGGGTGGCGACTCCCCTGTAACGGTCCAGTCTATGACCAAGACCGACACACGTGACGTGGCGGCCACCGTTCGCCAGATAAGAGAGCTGGAGGATGAGGGGTGCGAAATTATCAGGTCGGCGGTCCCAGACATGGAGGCCGCCAAGGCCATGCCGGAGATAAGGAAGCAGATCAATATCCCCCTGGTGGCCGATATCCACTTTCACTATCAGCTGGCCCTGGAGTGCGTCCAGGGTGGGGTGGATATGCTGCGGCTCAACCCCGGGAACATACGTGATGCCGAGAAGGTGAAGCTGGTGGTGCAGGCCGCCAAGGAGCGGCAGATACCCATCCGAATCGGTGTAAACTTCGGCAGCCTGCCGCCGGTCGGAGGGATAGGCAAGACGGGCGGCTTCTCCAGGCACTTGGACATGGTTAACAAGCTTCCCAAGGCAGGGGCATCCTCCGGTGAGGAATACAGTCTGGTTGACCACATGGTGGCCACCGCCCTGTGGGAGATAGGGATCCTGGAGTCATTGGACTTCGATCTGATCAAATTATCCCTGAAGGCCTTCGACGTCCACACCACCGTGGAAGCATACCGGCGCATCGCCGACATGGTCCCCTATCCCCTTCACCTGGGTATCACCGAGGCCGGTACCGTGAAGTCGGGCTCCATACGCAGCGCCATCGGTCTGGGGCTGCTACTGTACGAAGGTATCGGGGACACCATCCGCGTCTCCCTCAGTGGCGATCCCGTTGAAGAGGTGTGGGCCGGATACGAGATTCTCAAGTCCCTCAACGTACGGCAGAAGGGGACCACCCTAGTCGCCTGTCCCAGTTGTGGGCGAGCTGATGTCGACGTTATCAAGCTGGCCAACGACGTGGATCAGATGCTGAAGAGTGTAAAGTCAACGGTGAAGGTGGCGGTGATGGGGTGTGAGGTGAACGGCCCCGGAGAGGCCAAGGACGCCGACGTGGGCATAGCCGCCGGTGCGGGCCGGGCGGTCATCTTCCGCAAGGGCCAGAAGACCCGTGTGGTTTCTGCCGAGGACATGCTGTCCGCCCTCATGGAGGAAGTGGAGGCAGTGGCCGCGGCGACCGTCGAAGGTTAGTGACGATCGTAAAAGTCGCTTTATGCGCTTCTCTCAGCTGATCTCCAAGACCCTCCGTACCGAGCCCGCCGAGGCGGAGACCGCGAGTCACCGCCTGATGGTGAAGGCGGGCATGATATATCAGGTTGCCTCGGGCGTCTATAGCTACTATCCCCTGGCCTGGCGGTCCATGCGAAAAATAGAGGGCATTATCCGCCATGAGATGGACGCGGCCGGCGGCCAGGAGGTCAGGATGCCCGTCCTTCAGCCGCTGGAGCTGTGGGAGGAGACCAGCCGCAACGAAGCCTTCGGCGACAACCTGTTTAGCCTCGCCGATCGTCGTGGACGGCCGATGGTACTGGCCCCGACCCATGAGGAGGTAATAACCAGCATGGTCAGGGCCAACGTGCAGAGCTACCGCGACCTGCCGGTCAACCTCTACCAGATACAGACCAAGTTCCGCGACGAGCTGCGGCCAAGGGCGGGGCTCATCCGAGTACGTGAGTTCGACATGAAGGACGCCTACAGCTTCGACGCCGATGAGGATGGCCTTGAGAACAGCTACCAGGCGATGGCCCAGGCGTATCGCAATATCTACCGCCGCTGTAACCTGCCCGCCCTCATGGTTGAGGCCGACAGCGGGGCCATCGGCGGGAAGGACTCCAGCGAGTTCATCCTGCCCACCCCCAGTGGCGAGGACACGGTGGTGACCTGTCCCAAGTGTGACTACGCCGCCAATACGGAGAAGGCCAGGGGAGTCCTACCGTCCCTCCCGAGCGAACCGCTTCTCTCCATGGAGAAGGTCTCTACGCCTGGGGTCAAGACCATAGCCGGATTGAGCGAGTACCTGGGAATCCCTCGCAGCAAGACCCTCAAGGCCGTGTTTTACGCAGCCGACGGGGAGGTCGTGTTCGTGACCATCAGGGGTGACCTGGAGGTAAACGAGGTCAAGCTGAAGAACGCCTTGCACTGCCATCAGCTCAGGCTGGCCAGCGAGGAGGAGGTCGAGGCGGCAGGGCTGGTGGCTGGCTCGGCGTCGCCGGTGGGTCTGGACGGAATAAAGCGCGTCGCCGACGAGTCCATTCGATACGGCTCCAACTTCGCCGTGGGGGCCAACGTCGCCGACACACATTTTCGGAATGCCAACTATCCCCGGGACTTTAAGGTCGACCTCCTGGCGGACATCGGCCTTGCCGAGGCGGGCCACGGCTGCGTGGGCTGCGGCACCCCCCTTGAGATGGTCCGTGGCGTCGAGGTGGGCCACATTTTCAAGCTGGGGACCTTCTTCAGCGAGGCCCTGGGCGCCTACTACCTTGACCGGGACGGGGAGCGGCGTCCCATTCTGATGGGCTGCTATGGTATCGGCGTCGGCCGCCTATTGGCCGCGGCCATCGAGCAGAACCACGATGACAAGGGCATCATATTCCCAACTCCCATAGCCCCTTACCAAGTCCACCTGGTGGGCCTCAACCTGTCCGACGAGACGGTGGCCCAGGCCGCCGGGGAGCTGTACCAGCGGCTCTGGCAGGAGGGCATTGAGACCCTCTACGACGACCGAACGGACGAGGCGGCAGGGGTCAAGTTCAACGATGCCGACCTGCTGGGGATGCCGTTGCGCCTCGTGGTCAGCCCACGGAACCTGCGGCAGGACTCGGTGGAGGTCAAGCTACGCCGGGAGACGGAGACCAGCCTGGTGCCGACGGGAGAGGTGGTGGAGAGGATAGCGCAGCTGCTCAAAGGGCAATAAAGTGGTGAGAGAGGCTGGCCCGGGCGACCACGAGACCGCTGAATATCGCCCTCCGGGAGGATAAAGCGTACTGGTTACTTCGGACCTAGATTAGAGAGGAACCTGCTCTTCACAGCGCCGACAGCTCCGGCGTGATCGTCACCGTCCGGCCCAGGGAGTTGCCCACTGGGGACGTTCTCACCGCCTTGTCCCATATCTCCCGCAGGGTGTTCTCGTCCGCGTCCGCCTGGACGTATAGCTTGGCCCGGACCTCCTGGAACCCCGGATGTCCCTCGTCGCTCAGCCCAAAGAAGGTGAAGACGTTGTCCTGGCTTGAGTCCAGGGCCACCTCCAGGTTATGGACGGTGACCCCCCGCCGGGTGGCGTTGAGGACAAATCCGGTGGCCAGGCAGGCCCCCAGGGCCCCCAGAACGTACTCCATGGAGTTCGGGGCCTGTTCCGTGGCGCTGGCCCCCGCGGGCTCTTCGACCACAAAGGTGTTGTTGCGTACGAAGCTGTTGAACTTGAAGCCCCCCAGCCACTGAATTCGGGACCGTTTCCTGGCGTGGCGGGCCCCCTCCTGCTCGCCGATCTCCTTCAGTCCCGTCTCGAGGTCGTTCAGGTCCACCCCGTTGAGAGTGCGGCTCTGCTCCACGTTTTCGACCAATGGTACTTTCCCCCTTGTCGGGCTGTTGAATGAGCGGGTTAAAAACAGATGTGACTACACGCGAGACTGGCTCCGAGGTGAAGTCCCGCCCCAGAACCTCCGGGACATTGCCCCGCCCACCCGCTCCAAAGCCTTCTGAGAGCGATCCTGTTCCGCCGGGCGGGCAGTCTCGGAAGCCTTTCCTAGGCCAGAATCTCGGCGATCTGTACCTGTGGCTGAGTATTGGTGTAGTTGGGTATGTCTCCCATGATTTCAGCGGCGTGGGGTCCAAAGCCACTCTGAAACTCCTCTACGGTCTTGTATACTAGATGGGCCGCTAACAAAAAGGGAGGCGGGGCGCCCGGTTCCACGGTGCCGATGGCCTTTTCCACCTCGGCGCGCACCAGTCCCGTGCCCTCTAGGCGGGCAAGCATCATTGGGACATGCTTGTTCATGAAGTAGTCGATGTCGAGCTTCTTGTCGGGTCCATTTGGATAGAGCACAGAAACCTTTATCATGCGTTCCTCCCTAGTCCGTCCTTCTAACCGCACCTCACCGCGCCACGCGGATTCCCATTATTATACGTTCGCGGTCCCTCCAGCCCGGCAACCCCTCTACGGGGATCTTCCACTCGTCTTCCTTTGGCAGGTTTTGACGCTTCCCTACTTCGCTGGCTCCAGCAGGCCGCTTGCAAAGCGTTTCGACCATTCCCCAGGCCCTTTCCTGGCTAAGAAGGGGGAATGCGTTGCTATCTGAGGGACACCCCTTCGGCAGGCTCAGGGCAGGCACACATCCTTCCGAGGAAGGACCGGCAAAGGGCTTCGCCCCTCTGCACTCCCCTTATTCATCCGCCCAATACGGCGTCAAATCGCCTCTAGCCGTATTGCCTGCGGAGCTGCTGGGCCGCTTTGCCGATGGTCTGGAGCTTCTTGAAGGCCACTTCCGGAGTGTTCATGGGCCTCTCGGCGAATGTACCGAAGCCGCAGTCCGGGTTCAGGTATATCTTGTCCGGGGAGAAGTAGTTCATTGCGTCCTGGACCTTCTGTACCACGAACGCAGGCTCCTCCACCTCGTCCGACCTGGGATTGACCACCCCAAGTCCGATCTCCCTGAGCCTGCGCTGGCTACCGAAGGCATCCATGTCCCCGGCCCTGGGGGTGGCGTACTCAAGTACAAGCTGGTCGGTCTCCATTGCCAGCAGATAGGGCAGTATGGGCTCATAGTCTCCCTTGAGGAGGGCGTCCTCCTTGCGGCTCCAGTTTCCCCGGCAGACGTGGACCCCCGTTCTTATGCCGTCCACTCCCCTCAGGATCTCGTTCATCAGCCGCAGGGCCAGCACCAGCTCCCTGGTGGGGTCTCCCGAGGATGCGGCCATCGAGGCGCACATGAAGGTCCGCTCCTTCACCTCCGGGTTAAAGGCCACGTCGGTGAGGACGGGCTCGTCGAACTGGACAAAGGCGGCTCCGGCGTCCCGGAGAGAGAGCAACTCCTCTCGCAGGATGGCGACGATGTCCGTGGCCAAAGTGGCCATGGTGGGGTAGGTAGAGTCGGACACACCCTTGACCCACATGGACCTGGTGAGGAGGTAGGGGCCGGGAAGGGTTACCTTTATAGGCTTGGTGGTGTGCTTGCTCAGGAACTCGTACTCGTCCAGCGCCAGGGGTTGGCGGCGTGCCACCTTGCCTACCACCGTGGTGTTGTGGATTGCGAAGGCGGGGGCATCCATGCTTCGAAGTATGGAATCAAAGGCTTCCTTGTCCTCCACGTAGTTCATCAGCTCGGCCAGGCTCATGAGCTTTACCCCGTCCAGCTTCTCCACCACGAAGGAGTAAAAGTTATCCCTCCGCTGTTCCCCGTCGGTGACTATGTCCACCCCTGCTTCTACCTGGTACCTCAGCGCCTCCAGTGCGGCCTTGTCGGCCACTTCGTTGAACTCGGCAAAGCTGATCCGCCCCGCCTGGCGGCTCCGGAGGCTCTCCAGCAGCCAGGGCGGCCTTGGCCAGCTCCCTACAACGGTGACGGGAAAGAGTGGCAAATTGGGGGTAGACATTACGACTCCCTTATACCCCAGGCGTGGGGAAATCTAGTCTATGGTACGCAGCGTGGTATTAACCTTGACGGGGCGCTGCACCGTGTTGGTTACCGGCGATTTATCGACCGCCACCTTCCATATCTCCTGCAATACCTCGGGGGTGGCGTCGGTCTTGGCGTACACGGTTATGTCCATGCTGTCGTACCCTGGATTGCCCTCGGCCAGCCCGAAGAACACCGGCAGGTTCAGGCCACCCTGGACATTCACCTCCAGGGACTCCACCTTCACCCCTCGTGCCGTGGCCTGGACGACGAATCCCGTAGCGATGCACGCCCCTACGGAGCTCAGGATGGCCTCATGGGGGCTCAGGCCCTTGTCCGCACCCGCTATGTCCTTGGGCTCGTCGAGGGTGGCTGGGGGGAGCTCCCTGGCGTAGACCGTGTGCTCCAACCCGCCGACCCACTGGCTCCGCGTGTTCCAGCTCGAGGAGGCCATCTGCTGCATTACCTCGGGCTTCTCCTTCATGTCCTTGACCAGCGCCTGGATCTTCTCGATGTCTACTCCGTTCAGCATCACCTTTGCCATCTCCGACCTCCTCTACATGTATGCTTTTCCACCGCCGCCGTGCAGTTCCGATATCGTCTTTGATGTGGCCTCGTCCAGCCCCGCCAGCATCAGCCGGTGAACCCGGGTCTCGTGCATCCTATCATAAAAGTCTCTGACCATCTCCAGACCCTGTTTTACCTGCTCCTCCTGCGCTCCACCTCCCGCGAGGACCGCCAGGGCCCGTGGGAGCAGGGGGTTAGCCCCCGAGGAGGCCCGCAGGAAGGCGGCCCGCTCCTCCGCCCCCTCCAGCAGCTCCTGGCTGAGGCTGGGGTCCTGACGCAACAGATACCGGACGTGGGAGATGCCATAACTCACGTGCCGCGCCTCGTCCTGGCGGGTACGCACCAGGATCTCTTTGGTGACCGGGTCGGGAGCCACATCCGCGATGAATGTTAGCATATCCAGGAACGTGCCCTCTCCCAGCAGGTGGAGAAGGAAGGACGCTTTGACGTAGTTGTCGTTGGTCATAAGACTTTTCAGGGCCCATTGGGTGGAGGCGTCCACATACTGAAGCCCTCCGCCGTTGGCCAGGGCTCTCTTTGTGTAGACCTCTATGTGGCGGGCCTCGTCCTTGACCTGGGTCGCCAGGAGCAGCGAGACCTCGGTGTAGTGGGGGTCTATGCGTGGAATGAACTTGGCCGGCAGATACATGGCGACGTATTCGTTCTCTACCAGGAAGGTCATCACCTGGCAGACCGCGCGCTCCACCTCGTCGTCGAGTCGGGGAAGCTTGTGCCAGGGAATGTCCCTGGTGGCATCCCACTGCTCGGCCTTGGCGCGCTCGTAAAGCTCCGGTACGTCGTCGGCCCAGCATTCTATCTTGCGGGTTATGCTGAAACCGAAGTCCGGCGTGTTGGATTCGACCACCGCGCCCCGAGGGGCCATGCCGTGATGGGGCGGGGCCTCCTCCAGTACCTCTCCATACTTCCCGATCAGGGCCTTGTCCAGACGCAGGCCCTGTCCATCTACCAGGGGCGCTTTGATCCCCCAGTCCGTCTCGCCCCGCCGGGATACGTCTGGCCCCTGCAAATCTGCCTCCGACCCTTGTTAGATATACCGGTGTCTGACTCCTCGGATAGACAAAGCTGACCTGTAGCTGAGGAGCAGTTCCTAGTTTATCCCAACGGCGCGTTGGTGGCAACGGCTCTAGACCGCGCCCTTCTCGGGCCATAGGCGAGGGGTTATAATGGGGTACCAACGGCAACTGGCATGACAGATATTCGAGGGACAAAATGAGCAGCCGAAGTGGGGGGGCCAGGCGGGCGAAGGCGCCGGGACCTGTGGCCGGACAGCACTCCGAGCGGGAACCGCAGCACTTAACCGAGTCTGGGCCGGAACACGACGCCGTACACTCCCCCCGGGACCTGGAATCATCGGGCTTCGAGTACGGTCGAGACCTGGGCCAGCCCGGAGAGTACCCCTACACCCGCGGGGTGCACCCCAACATGTACCGGGGCCGGTTATGGACCATGCGCCAGTACTCGGGGTACGCCTCGGCCGAGGAGTCCAACCGCCGGTTCCGATACCTCCTGGAGCAGGGCCAGACCGGCCTCTCCATCGCCTTCGACCTGCCCACCCAGATAGGCTACGACTCGGACGACCCACGGTGCCATGGCGAGGTGGGGAAGGTGGGGGTCCCCATCAGCAGCCTCCGGGATATGGAGGTCCTTCTGGATGGCATACCGCTGGATGGGGTGAGCACATCCATGACAATAAACGCCACGGCGTCTGTCCTGCTGTGCCTGTACATGGCCGTGGCCAGAAAGCAAGGAGTAGCGCGGGATAAGCTCACCGGCACCATCCAGAATGACATCCTCAAAGAGTACATAGCCCGCGGGACCTATGCCTACCCTCCCAGGCCCTCCATGCGCCTGGTAGTGGACGTGTTCAAGTACTGCGCCGAGAGCGTTCCCCGCTGGAATACCATCAGCATCAGCGGCTATCACATGCGAGAGGCCGGGGCTACCGCCGTGCAGGAGCTGGCCTTCACCTTCTCCAACGCCATTGCCTACGTCCAGGCCGCCATGGACGCCGGCCTGGACGTGGACGAGTTCGCGGGGCGCCTCTCCTTCTTCTTCGTGGCCCAGAACGATCTCTTCGAGGAGGTAGCCAAGTACCGCGCCGCGCGGCGCATGTGGGCCAAGATCATGAGGGAGCGTTTCGGCGCCAAGGACCCCCGTTCCTGGATGCTGCGGTTCCACACCCAGACCGCCGGCGTTACCCTTACGGCCCAGCAGCCGGACAACAACCTGGTCCGCAGCGCCATTCAGGCTCTGGCGGCGGTCTTGGGTGGTACCCAGTCCCTCCACGTGAACTCTCGGGACGAGGCCCTTGCCCTGCCCTCTGAGGGGTCGGTGCAGCTTTCCCTCCGCACTCAGCAGATACTGGCCCACGAGAGCGGGGTAGGCGACGTTGTGGACCCTCTGGGGGGCTCCTACTACGTGGAGAGCCTGACCAGCCGCCTGGAGGCCGAGGCCTTTGGCTACATCGAGAAGATCGAGGACATGGGGGGCGCCATTGCCGCCCTTGAACGTGGCTACCAGGCGAGGGAGATCCACGACGTGGCCTACCGGCACCAGCGCGAGGTGGAGGAGGGCAGCCGGACTATAGTGGGGGTGAACCGGTACGCCGGCGAGACGCCCCCCATCTCGGGCTTGCTTAGGGTAGACCCGGAGCTGGTTCGCCAGCAGGTAGGGAGGCTCCAGCAGCTTCGCCGGGAGCGGGATGGGAGAGCGGTACAGAGGTCCCTGGGCAGACTGGAGGAGGTGGCCCGCTCCGAGGAGAACACCGTGCCCGCGGTCCTGGAATGCGTGGAGAGCTACTGTACATTGGGGGAGATATGCGAGGTTTTCCGGCGCGTCTTCGGCGAGCAGGGAGAGTTCGTGGCGTTCTAGTATTGAGCGGTGGTTGAACGATCGAGTTGAACTCGGGTTTGGTGGGTCTAGGCCCGAGTATGTTCAGGGAAAGCCTGTGAGGGCTGTTTAGACAGATCCATTCGAGGTGCATCATGCCAGACCTGCTGTTGACTGAGGAAGAGCGGATGCTGCAAACCGCCGTCCGTGAGTTCGCCGACCGGGAGCTGGCCCCCCGGGCCAGGGAGGTGGACGAGAGGGAGGAGTTCTCCTGGGAGAGCTGGAAGGGGATGGCCTCCCTGGGCCTGACGGGCATCGGCATAGACCCCATCTACGGTGGCAGCGGCGGAGGCTACCGCCAGATGGCCATCGCCGAGGAGGAGGTGGCCCGGGGGGACGCGGCCGCCAGCGTGACCCTGGTGGCCCACATGTCGCTTAGCACCCAGACCATCTACCAGAACGCCAACGAAGAGCAGAAGCTCAAGTACATCCCTCCCCTGGCCCAGGGTGAGGTGCTGGGGGCCTGGGCCCTCACAGAGCCCACCGGTGGCTCCGACGCGGCCTCGCTCCAGACCACGGCGACCCTGCGGGACGGCGCCTATTACCTCAATGGGAGCAAGCATTTCATCACCAACGGCGACGTGGCGGAGTACATAGTGGTTTTCGCCACCCAGGACAGGAGCCTCGGGTCCAGGGGCATCGGCGCCTTTATCCTGGAGAGGGGCTCGCCCGGCTTCAGTGTGAATAAGCAACAAGGAAAGATGGGTATGCGGGGCTCCAGTACCACGGAGGTGGTGCTCCAGGACGCCCCGGTTCCCCGCTCGGCCCTCCTGGGCGAGGAGGGGCGGGGCTTCCGGTACGCCATGGACATACTGGATTCCAGCCGCATCGTCATCGCCGCCCAGTGCGTTGGGATAGGCCAGGCGGCCCTGGAGGCGGCGGTGACGTACGCACAGCAGCGACAGTCCTTCGGCAAGCCCATAGCCCAGCACCAGGCCATCCAGTTTATGCTAGCGGACATGGCAACGGAGGTCTACGCCTCTCGCGTAGCCACCATGCAGGCCGCCACCCTCAAGGACAACCAGCTTCCCTTCATCGAAGAGGGGTCCATGGCCAAGCTCCTGGCCTCTGAGATGGCGGTACGGGTGACATCCAACGCGCTACAGGTCTACGGCGGGTACGGGTACTTCAAGGACTCTCCCGTAGAGCGGTACTTCCGAGACGCTCGGGTCACCACCATCTACGAGGGGACCTCCGAGGTGCAGCGCCTAATTATCGCCCGGCAGCTCCTGGCGCGGTACACCTTGTAGCGGTAGGCCGGTAAACTCGCACTTCTGAACTTAAAAGGGAGGTCCCGAAGGAGTGAATGCCCCATGTACGGTCCAGTACATCGACCACGTTGGCATAGCTGTACGTGACCTGGAAGCCGCGTCGAGGTTCTTTCAGGAGGTCTTCCAAATCCCTCCTGGGGAGATTGTGGAGCTGCCCGACCAGGGTGTAAGAGCAACCCTCCTGCCCGTTGGGCAGACAAGGCTGGAGCTACTGCAGCCGCTGTCCGGCGATAGCCCGGTGGGACGGTTCCTGGAAGGCCGGGGGGAGGGACTTCATCACCTGGCCTTCCACGTGGACGGTATCGCTGAAAAGCTGGTGAACCTCGGTGCTCAGGGTCTGGAGTTGGTGGACCGTGATCCCCGACCCGGCCTATCGGGCATCATCGCCTTCCTTCATCCCAGGTCTGTGCACGGTGTTCTTACGGAGCTGGTCCAGACGCCCTAGTCCCCTTGGGCGCTCCGTGCCGTCGGCGTCGCCCGGTGGTATCATATGGGCTGAATAGCCCGGAGTTTTAGGCGGTTGCTACATGAGTGACCAACAGGCAGCCATACGTGTGCTGGTGGCCAAGCCGGGTCTCGACGGCCATGACCGAGGAGCGAAGGTGGTAGCCAGAGCATTGCGGGACGCAGGTATGGAGGTCATATACACAGGGATCAGGCAGACTCCACAGATGATTGTAGAAGCGGCGTCACAAGAGGACGTCGATGTAATCGGCCTCAGCATACTCTCCGGGGCTCACATGGAGATTTTCCCCGAGGTCATGCGGCTCCTGCGGGACAAAGCCATGGAGGACGTGATGGTGGTTGTTGGGGGTATCATACCGGAGGAGGACCGGCGGCCTCTCCTTCAATCCGGGATAGCGATAATATTTGGCCCGGGTACCTCTACCAAGGAGATAGTAGATACCATCAATGAAGGCGTCCAGCAAAGGCGTCTACAGGGTGAGAGGTCCGCGTAGATGCGCAAATACGCGGGCCGCCACGTCTTATGCAGATGTAGAATATGCGCTAGCATACGGCGTGGGTACTTGACAGACCTACCACATTGCCTCTTATAATTACCACTTGGACCGATGGGTCCGAGTATTTCTTGATGTATTACAACGTCGCCCAACTGTTGAAAGAACCAGTAGGCTCCACTCGCACCTACAAGATTGCCGGAGCTGTCCCCACAGACAGCGGCGTCGCCACCATTTCACCCGAAGGCCAGCTTCAGCTGATGAGGACCGACAAGGGAATTTGGCTGAACGCCAGGCTGACGGCACGTCAGTGGGTCACGTGCGGCCGCTGCCTTAGAGAGTTCCACCATCCCGTGGAGTTCGCTATCAACGAGGAGTATCTTCCCACGGTAGACATACACACGGGCCAGTCTA
Organism: Dehalococcoidia bacterium; assembly: GCA_965247295.1. GTDB lineage: Bacteria > Chloroflexota > Dehalococcoidia > Lucifugimonadales > JAGWBF01 > CBDFGQ01. Next base: position 64,300 of record CBDFGQ010000005.1, on the reverse strand, counting down.
TGCGCGTGCTTGAAGGGCAGGAAGGCGTGTTTGCCATTGACCGGCGGCACATCCTTGACGTGAGGGAAGCTCTGAGGCAATATATCTTGACGAACCAGCCGATGAAACCCTTGTGCCGGGAAGATTGCCGGGGTCTATGCCCCGTTTGTGGGACCGATAGGAGCCAATTGTCTTGTTCTTGCCATGAAGAACCGTCGGACCCTCGTCGGGGGGCCTTGCAGACACTGCTCGAGGAAGGTGGCCGCTGAGCCCTGGTGCCCTCGAAGGGTTAGGAGATAAGATATGGGCGCGTTACCGGTAAAAAAATTGACAAGGGCCAGACGAGGTCAGAGGTTTTCGCATAACAGGCTGAAGCCGGTACATCCGTCACGGTGTCCTCAGTGCCGCAGCGCCAAGCTGTCCCATACTGCCTGCCCTACCTGCGGATACTATAAGGGCAGGCAAGTAATGGCGGGCGTTGAAGGTTAAGGCACGCAGGCCTGAGTTAAGGATTGGACTCGATGGTCGATTATAATAACTGGTCGAGTGTACAACAGAGGTCGTGTTGGGGCGGTCGTTCCCATTCTACATTGAGGGAAGTCTGCGCATGAACTCTCGTACGGAGCGGCAGGAAGGGGCCCAGGTCGCATACGTCTTTCCGGGTCAGGGCTCGCAGTCCGTGGGCATGGGCCTGGAACTTTATCGTTCTTCACAGGCCGCACAACAGTTGCTGGACGAAGTAGACGAGATATTGGGTATACCCCTTACCAGGTATATGTTTGAAGGGCCTAGCGAGGAGCTGGCGAAGACTATCAACTCCCAGCCGGCCATAATGGCGACCAGCCTGGGGTGCGTCAAGGCGCTGAATGAGTTCGCCGGACAGGATGTGTACCACCCGGCGGCGCTCGCGGGGCACAGTTTGGGGGAGTACACCTCCATGGTGGTCTCGGGAGCCCTGGATCTGGCCGACGGTATGCGGCTGGTGCGGGAGCGGGGAAGGCTTATGCAGAAGGCCTCAGACATTCATCCGGGGACGATGGCCGCCATCCTCGGCCTGGATGAGGATACCATGGAGGAGATCTGCCTGGAGACAGGCGCCGAAATGGCCAATGTCAACGGCAGCGACCAGATAGTGATCAGTGGCGACAGGATGTGCGTGGCTCGCGCCGTGGACATGGCTTCCATCCGGGGAGCCAGGAAGTCCATACTCCTGGCGGTGAGTGGCGCCTTCCACTCCTCACTGATGTCGCCGGCCCAGGAGGGCCTGGCGGCGGCCATCGAGGAGGCCGGTTTCAGGGACCCCCTTATTCCCGTTATCGCTAACTCCACCTCCACAGCACTTACCACGGCCCAGGCGGCAAAGGATGAGCTTCTGGCCCAGCTCTGCACCTGCGTCCAGTGGAAGAGTTCTGTAATGACGATGATGGACGCCGGGGTATCGACTTTCATTGAGTTTGGGCCCGGCAGAGTTCTGGGAGGCCTTATCAAGAGAATCGGCGCTATGCCGGCGTATTCGGACCGGCACGTGGATGTGCTGAACGTGGCAGACCCATCGTCTCTCGGGAAGGTGGTCGAAGCCGTTGGAAGGGATCTGCCCCGAGGCGCCGTACCGGCCTTCTAAGTTACCCTGATGTGAAAGTATGCCAAAGGGAGAGCCCCCCTACCTCAAAAGAATGGCGCGTGCCCTGGCCCTCCAGGGTCTCTACGAAGCGGATGTGACGGGTCATCCGGTGGGTGCTTCCTTTGAATGGTGTAGGGCGGAAACCGAGCTGCCAGATTCGTTGGCAGCTTACGCCCTCGGGGTGATGGAGGGGGTGGTGCTGAGGCGGGCGGAGATCGATGAATCTATTCAGAAGTTCGCCCCCGCATGGCCGGTAAGGCAGCTCCCCGTGGTGGACCGGAATATTCTGCGACTGGCCCTCTACGAGATTCTCTACGCCAGCGAAGTGCCGCGGAAGGTAGCCATCAATGAGGCTGTCGAGCTGGCCAAGGCCTTCGGCAGTGAAAGCTCGGCCCGGTTTGTGAATGGAGTGCTGGGTTCAGTGATGGATGAGATGGATGGGGTGCCGGTGGGTACCCCTCAGCCGGCATCAGCTGGGGCAGATAACAACAGACAAGAAGGTGAGTGAGGTTATGGCAACCATCTATGAGCGAATGAGAGCCATTGTGGCAGACAAACTGGATGTAGATGAAGACGTGGTGCTGCCCAGTGCATCCTTCGTAGATGACCTGAACGCCGATTCCCTTGACCTGGCCGAGCTTATAATGGCATTCGAGGAGGAATTTTCCAGCGACGAAAACAAGATCGAAATCTCCGAAGAAGATGCCGGGGAGATCGGCACCATTCAAAACGCCATCAATTATCTGAAAGGACACGGGGTCCAGGACCAATAACGACCCGGCGCACCTGGTATAATAGTGGTGTGTCCATGTCCGACGCCAAAAACCTGGAGGAGTTAGCCCAGCGAATCCGCGTCTGTAACGACTGCCCTCTTAGCAAGAGCCGCACCAATGCCGTCCCAGGTGAAGGACCCGCCGGCGCACAGATCATGTTAATTGGGGAGGGGCCCGGGTACCAGGAGGACCGCCAGGGGCGGCCATTTGTGGGCCCGGCGGGAAAGTTTCTGGACGAGCTTCTGAGTTCCATTGGCCTCAAGGCGGAAGACGTCTTCATCGCCAACATGGTGAAGTGCCGTCCTCCGAACAACCGTGATCCTTTACCCGCCGAAATTACCGCCTGCAGCAAGTACCTGGACCGGCAGATCGAGCTGGTTAATCCCAAGCTGGTAGTTACTCTAGGGAGGTTCTCCCTATCCAAGTACTTTCCCAGGGAGATCATAAGTAGGGTCCGTGGCAAGGCCAGGACGGTGGATGGGCGGACCGTATACCCCATGATGCACCCCGCCGCGGCGCTCCACAGGCAGGAGCTGAGAAAGGTCATAGAGCAGGATTTCAGGGCTATTCCTGACGTGCTCAAAGGTGCGGCCTCGGCCGAGGCGAGCAGTGAAGCACAGGAGAGCCCTCCTCCCCAGCAGCTAACGATGTTCTAATGGGTGTTCCCCCCTAGTACTGCGTCAATATGCTTATGACGGGCTTTCATTCTGAGGAGCGAAGCAACGAAGAATCTAACCTAATGAACCTTCGCCCCGCTCAGAATGGCACATCGGTACTAGGCGGAAGAGCATTTTTCAGCATCCGCCGGTTCACGTCTTCAGATCGACGTAATAGGGTAAACATATGCCAAAGGTCCCATTGAGAGTAATCCCCCTAGGCGGACTCGGGGAAATAGGGAAGAACATGCTCGCCCTGGAGTACGACAGGGACATCATCGTCATCGACTGCGGAGTCCTCTTTCCCGAGCAGGATATGCCTGGAGTGGACCTGGTGATCCCCGACATAACCTACCTCCTGGAGCGTCGCGACCGGATCAAGGCTATCCTTATCACCCACGGCCATGAGGACCATACCGGGGCCCTGCCTTACGTGCTGCCCAGCCTAAATGTGCCGGTTTACGCTCCGAGGCTGGCCCATGGCCTGATCTCCGTTAAGCTAAAGGAGCATCGGGCAGCCCGTGGGGCCAGCCTTGAGCTGGCGGAGCCCAGTAAGCCGATCAAGCTGGGCAGATTCAGGGTTGAGTTCTTCCGGGTATGCCACAGTATCCCCGACGCCATGGGTCTGGCCATCGAGACCCCGGTGGGCATGGTGGTGCATTCCGGCGACTTCAAGATAGACCACAGCCCCGTGGACGGCAAAGCCAGCGACCTGGCGCAGCTGGCCGTCTACGGGTCCAGGGATGTGCTGCTTCTTCTGTCCGACTCCACCTACGCCGAGGTTCCCGGCTATACGCCCTCCGAACGGGTGGTTGGCGAGGCACTGGACAGGGCTATAGGCGAGGCTCCGGGACGCGTCCTTGTGGCCACCTTTGCATCCCTCATCTCTCGCATACAGCAGGTGATCGACGCCGCCGCCAAGCATGGGAGGAAGGTGGGGATAGTGGGGCGCAGCATGGTAGATAACGTGAAGATGGCCGTGGATATGGGCTATCTGACAGCTCCGCCGGGAGTGCTGCTTCCCCCCGGAGAGATCCGGCAGCTGGCGTCGGAAGACGTAGTGATCATAACAACTGGGAGCCAGGGAGAGCCTACCTCGGCGCTTGTGCGAATGGCCAATCGGGACCACCGGGACATAAAGATCGAACGCGGGGATACGGTGATCATCTCGGCAACCGCCATCCCCGGAAACGAAACTGTGGTCACCCGGACCATTGATAATCTCTTCCGCCAGGGGGCGCAGGTCCTCTATGACAAGGTGGCGCTGGTGCACGTGCATGGCCATGCTAGCCAGGAAGAGCTTAAAACTGTGCTCAGCCTGACCAGGCCGCGCTTCTTTGTGCCGGTACACGGCGAGTACCATCACCTGGTGGCCCACGCCCGGCTGGCCCGTGATGTAAGCGTGCCGGAGGCGGGCATCTTCGTACTTGAGGACGGGGATGTTCTGGAGCTTAACCAGGACGAAGGAAGGGTGGTGGGAAGGGTCCCCGCTTCCCACGTTTATGTTGAAGGTCGTAGTATAAGGGGGGCCGAGAGCCCGGTCCTTGGGGACCGGCGAGAGATGTCCAAGGAAGGCGTCGTGGTAGTGGTGGTGGCCCTGGATAAGACGACGGGTATGTCCGCGCGGGCGCCCCAGGTGCTGTCCCGGGGTTTTATGGACCAGGAGGAGTTACCTGAAGTACTCCATAAAGTTTCGGAATCGGTGATAGAGTCCCTTGACCATGAACCCAACTTTCCCATTGACTGGAACTCCACCAATTCGCGGGTGCAGGACGCTGTGAGGAAGGTCTTCCTCAAGGAAACGGGGCGGCGCCCCGTGATTATGCCGGTGTCCCTGGAGGTCTGATTGCCGCGGTCAAAGAAGGGTTCGAGAGCGAAAAGGTCCATTGCAGCCTCGCTGGGGTCCACGCTGTGGGCGAGGGGAATTACGCTGCGCTTGGCGGTGGTCGCGGCCCCCATTCTGGTCTTCAGCCTCTCTGTGGTCGTTCGAAACTGGCTATTGGGAGCGCTGGGATACGGCCTCATACCTGTGACCGCATGGATAGTGTGCTTTCTTCTGGTCCTACGCTATAAGAACGAGTGGATACCCCGCTACTCGAGGGCGTGGCTGGGCTCGGCCCTACTGGTCGCCGTTTCCCTGGGGATAATGTCCATGTTTCACGCTTCAAGTGGCGTAATGAAGGGGGCGTCTCTAGGCGGGTACTGGAGTCAGTACATCGGTGGGGGCCCGCTACCCCTGGGCGCTTTCAAGGTGGCGGTCCTCATCCTTCTGGTACCCCTCATCCTGTTCCCTCGCCCCTCGTCCACGGCTTACGTTCGGGTGGCGAGAAGAATCCTGCTGGTCTCGGCCATCGTCCTCCTATGGCTTTGGGTCGAGGCCCAGCAGTTCGGACGTGCACTGGCGGCGCGTCGGTTCTCCGGACCGACTGGCTATGGGCCCGGTAGGTATGCACGCAGGTTTTCCCTGTCGTTCCGCAGGTCATGGCGGTCCACCTTTGGGGTCTCCCGGGCCCGGCCCCGGCCCCGGCCCCGGCCCCTACCCTCTGTCGCGGGTTCAGTGGGAGCTCGCCGGTCGAGGCGGCAGCGTAGTGTCCACGAGGGACGCAAAGGTGTAAGGGTGAGTGGTGGCTGGCAGCTGCCCTCCATCGAGCTACTGAGCAAGGGAGAAGACCGGCCCGTTCCTGGCACGGTGCTGGACGGAATTGCCCGCCATATCGAGGAAACTCTGATGGAACACCGGGTGGAGGTCGCGGTAAAGGACGTTCGGACCGGCCCCCGAGTCATCAGGTTTGGGCTTGTGCCTGGCTGGATGAAAAATAGCCGGGAGGCCAAGGGTACCAGGACCAGGGGTACTAGCGCCCCGAATATAGAGATGAGCCGGGTGAAGGTCCAGAGTATATTGATGAGGGAAAAGGACCTGGCGCTGGCACTGAAGACGCCTTACCTGAGGCTGGAGGCCCCGGTGCCCGGGGAGTCCCTGGTCGGCCTGGAGATGCCCAGCCCCTACCCCCGCACGGTCGTCCTGCGCTCGGTTGCTGAGAGCCCCCCGTTCCAGAAGATAGCGGCCAAGGGTGGGCTTCCCATAGCCCTCGGAGAGGATACTGCCGGCGAGCCCGTGGTCGCGGACCTCACCGATCTGCCTCACATTCTAATTGCCGGGGCTACCGGCGGAGGCAAGAGCGTCTGCATTAACTCCATGGTCGCCTCGCTACTATTGACGAGGTCGCCAAACAAGCTGCGCTTCCTGATGGTGGACCCCAAGCGTGTGGAGCTTACGCCCTTTAACGGCATTCCTCACCTCCTCGCCCCCGTTATCGTCAACTCCGAGGAGGTGCTGGCTGTCTTGAAGGGGGTCCAGGACGAGATGTTCCGTCGCTACAGGCTGATGGAGGACCAGGCGGTACGCAACATCGAAGGATACAACAAGAAGGCCAGCGACCCCCTCCCACTGCTCGTCATCGTCATCGATGAGCTGGCCGATCTGATGATGGCCGCCGCCTATGAGACGGAACAGGCGCTGGTACGCCTGGCCCAGCTAGGGCGGGCCACGGGAATACATCTTATCCTGGCCACCCAGCGTCCCTCGGTGAACGTGGTGACGGGGCTGCTGAAGGCCAACATACCCGCCAGAATCGCCTTCGCGGTGGCATCTCAGGTGGACTCCCGTGTCATTCTGGACTCGGTCGGTGCGGAGCGACTGCTCAGCAAGGGGGATATGCTGCTCCTCACCTCCGACTCTCCCAAGCCCAGGCGGGTGCAGGGGACCTTCGTCCATGACCGGGAGATAGAGAAGCTGGTGGAGTTCTGGCGTATCCAGTCTGGTCCGCCTCTTGATAATATACCATTGCAAGGCTCCTACCCCGACGCCAGCGGCAACGGATTCGACGAGGACGAGCTTCTCGATCAGGCCCGTGAGCTCGCGGGAAGATACCGGCATATCTCGCCGTCTGTGCTCCAGCGCCGGCTCCAGGTCGGATACGCCAGGGCGATGCGCCTCATGGATCTGCTGGAGCAGGAGGGATCGGTAGTTGGGTCTCCCCAACTGAGCGAGGGTTCCTAGAGGGGCCTGAGGACGCCGTAGCGCAGGCCAGATAGGCCCAAAGGGGTGGGGGGAGCGCCGGCCCGCCGACGGATTCCCTTTCCTTAGTACGCATTTCGTTGTACGATTAAATTACGGTAGCCTTCGAGGTTGGTCCGCCAGGGCCTGAGCCACGAGGGCCCGCCGGGCCCCTGGGCTTTACGACGTTGTAGGCCGAAGGGGAGGAGCCTCCGTGAGAAATCTGTCCCAATTTTTGGTCCACCTTTTGCGAAGGGGTACCAGCCTCGACCGCTCGTATCTATCGGTTCTACGGGACCGATGCCTCGTCTGTGAGGAGGTCATCAGCGATGCTCCCGTCTACCTGCAGTACCGCCTGTGCCCCCACTGCCGGTTTCACTACAGCTGCACGGCTCGCGAGCGCATCGACCTTCTGGCGGACAAGGGGAGCTTTCGGGAGACCAACCGGGCCATCGCCTCATTGCACCCCCTCTCCTTCTCCAGCCGGGGCGTCTATCCCAGGCATCTGGCCCGAGACCGGACCAGGACGGGCCTTACCGAGGCAGCCGTGACCGGTAGGTGCTCCATTGGCGACAACAGGGTGATGTTGGCGGTCCTGGACTTCGGATTTATGGGGGGCAGTATGGGCAGTGTGGTGGGGGAAAAGGTAGCGCTGGCCTTTGAAGCGGCGGCCAAGAGCGGCTACCCTCTGATCGCTCTAGTGAGCGGCGGCGGGGTCAGGATACAGGAAGGGATCCTCTCCCTCATGCAGATGGCCAAGACCGTGGCGGCCGCAAACCACCTGCGGGGAAAGCGGCTGCCGTTTATAGTGGTGCTTTCCAACCCGGCCACCGGCCAGGCATACGCCAGCTTCGCTAATCTGGCGGACCTGATCCTGGCCGAACCGGGCTCCCTCATCGGCCTGGCCCCCATGAAAACCTTCAAGCAGGCGTCCAGAAGGCCCGTCCCCCTGGATGCCCACACTGCCGAGGCCCATCTGGACCTCGGGCTGCTGGACAACGTGGTGGACCGGGAAGAGCTTAGGGAGAGGCTCGCAGTCATAGTGGATGTCCTGGGGCCCCAGCGAAACGGTCGGGACAACGGGAGGCGGAAGGGGAAACTTCCGGCTGAGGATCACGGTGAAGTCCCTGAACCCAGTGAGGTCCTGAAGACCGCTAGACATCTGAAGCGTCCCTCGGCCATAAGTTACATACGGTCCATGGTTGACAGCTTCATCGAGCTCAGGGGTGACCGGGTAAGCGGCGACGACAGGACGGTGGTAGGTGGCTTGGGATACCTGGCGGGTGAAAGGGTTGTGATCATAGGCCAGGAGCGGACGGTCCGTCAGGATAGGGATATTTATCATACTTATCCCGAGGGGATGCGGAAGGCCTGTCGCCTGGTCCAGTTGGCGGCCCGGTTTAATCTGCCCGTGATCACGCTTATAGATACCCAGGGCGCTCATCCCGGGCTGGAGTCCGAGGAGCAGGGCGTGGGCAATGCCATAGCCACCACCCTTTCTCTGATGGCGGAGGTCCCCGTACCCGTGGTCTCGGCCATCATAGGTGAGGGAGGCAGCGAAGCGGCCCTCGCCCTGGGCATCGGGGACATTATCTTGATGCAGCAGTATGCCATCTACTGCCCCATCTCGCCGGGCCAGGCGGTGGGCAGGTTTTACCGCAACTCGTCCAAGGAGAAGGTGGAGTACGAGGCCCTTTTCCTCATGGCGCAGGACTGCAAGGAGCTGGGCATAGTGGATGAGATCGTGCCCGAGCCCAAAGGCGGCGCGCAGGCCCACCTCGCCGAGGCCGCCCGGTCCCTTCAGCTGGCCGTGGCGCGCCACCTCGTGGAACTGGCGAAGGTCCCCACGAAAAAGCTGGTAAAAAACCGGTATAGCAAGCTGAGAAACATGGGGGAGTACACGAGCCACTCACAGGCGGCGGTACGCAGGGAGGTTTCCCTGCTGCAGCATATTGTGCTTAAGGAACCGCGGTCGACCGGCGCCAAAGGTAAGCAGAGGACTCAAGAGGAAACGATCGATGTCTGAACGCTGGCCAGGCCCACGGCCCTGAGTGAGTACGATTCCCCGGGCCGACTTTCGCCCCTGCTACTCCGCCCCTTTGCCCAGGGCCTTGAGGCTGCCCTTGATATTCTGGACGATGCCCATGTACTCCTGCATCACTTCGGGGCTGCTCAGTACTGTGGGTTGCGAGGTGTCCCGGTAATCGGCCCGGAGGGCCAAGGAGCCTAAAAAGGGCAGGTCCAACCCGCTGGCCAGTTCCGGACCCGCTCCCTCGCCGAACATCTCACCGGTGTAGTTCTCCACGACCCCCAGAACATTTACCTTCAGCTTTCTTATCATGTTGATGCAGCGTCTGGCATCCAGATTGGCCAGGTGTTGGGGGGTGGTTACCACCACGAAGCCGTCCAAGGGCAGCGCCTGCATGACGGTGAGGGGCCCGTCGGAAGTGCCCGGCGGAAGGTCCACCACCAGATAGTCCAAGTCGCCCCAGGCTGTCATTTGAAGGAACTGGTTGATGGCGTTGTGGATCATGGGACCCCGCCAGATTATGGCCTCCTCCTCGTTCTCCTGAAAGAAGGACATGGAGACCACCTTGACTCCAAAGCGCTGGGCGGGTTGCAGCTCGCCGTTTTCGTAGACGGGTTTCTCCGAGATGGCCATCACCTTGGTTACGTTGGGGCAGTCTATATCCACATCCAGGAGGCCAACCTGCTTCCCCTCCTGGGCCAGGGTGGTGGCCAGGTTCACCGCAACCGTGGTCTTGCCCACTCCGCCTTTGCCACTGTACACGCCCAGCTTCGCCTTTATGCCGCTCAAGCGTTGGGTAACCTGACGCTTCTGCTGCCAAGAGCGCTTGATCGACTCCAGTTTGGCCTGATCCTGTGGAGTAGTCATCCCTAGCGTCTACCTGCTTAATGTGGAGGAGCCATAGGGGCTCCGTCTAGTCCAAGCCCAGGAGCTTCTTCCCGTCTTCGCTTATCAGCTCGGGGCTCCACGGTGGGTCAAACACCATCTCCACCTGCACGTCCTCCACCCCCTCCAGCTCGGAGATCGCCCACTCGGCCTGCTGGGCGATCATAGGCCCCATGCCGCAGCCGGGCGCCGTCAGGGTCATCTGCACGTAGATATCGCCCTCGGTTACCTGTACGTCATAGATAAGTCCCAGGTCTACCACGTTGATGGGAATCTCCGGATCGTACACGTTCTTCAGTACATCCCGTACTTCCTCTGAGGTGATGGTCGCCTGTACCATTGTTGCCTCCTCGAATCTGTCTATCGAGCTACATTGAGATTGTACCAAAAGGAGACTGACCTTTCAACTTAAGGGGCCGGTACCTGCTTACAGTGGAGGGAATTGTCCCAGCTTACAAATTAGATCATAAACACTGTCCCCGCCGACCAGGGTAGCAACGTTCACTACCGAATTTTCCAATCGGGTTCTATCAATGAACTGCCACAAGAGCTCGGGATCTTTTGGACAAGCCGCAACCATTCGCGCGTCCCTAAGCCCCATCATAACACTATCTCCAAACCCAGAGCCGTTAGTTAGATGGATAATAGTCGCGGCGAGATATGCCACAATGGCGACGCCTACCACCACCGTTACTAGAGAGAAGAGTGCCCTTTTAAGTGAGTTGAGGGGACGGAGCCATCGCCACCGGTAACGACGTAGTGCTCGCTCGATTTCTTCTTGGCTCTCTCTAGCCGACCTGCCACGCATCGCCATAGTTAAAATTTTACCGCACAAACCAAGAGTCCTCGGGAGATAGCCGCGGGCCACACCAGGGTGGGCGTAGAGGACCTGGCTGCTGGGACAGCCAGCCGGCAGCCGACGCCACAGGATGCGCTCGGGGGGCCTTATCCAAGGCTCCTGGAGCTGCTTGACGGCACAGGTCCCTTCTCTTCCACCGCCAGCAGCCGTCTAAGCTCGTAGATTTCGTCCCTCAGCATGGCGGCCTTCTCGAACTCCAGGCCCTTGGCCGCGGCCTTCATCTGGTACTCAAGGTCCTTTACCACTCGGAACATCTCGTCCTTGGACAGGGTCTTCCTTTGGGTCATGTAGGGGGCCCTGGTCTCGGCCATCACCTTGACCCGCTCGGTAATGTCCTTGACGGCCTTCCTGATTCCCTGGGGCACGATGCCATGCTCCACGTTGTAGTCGTTCTGGATGCGCCGGCGACGATAGGTCTCGTCGATCGCCCGCTGTATGGACGGGGTGATGGTGTCGGCGTACATGATGACGTGGCCGTCGTGGTGGCGCGCTGCCCTCCCTATAGTCTGGATGAGGGAGGACTCGGACCGCAGAAAGCCTTCCTTGTCGGCGTCGAGGATGGCCACGAGGCTGACCTCGGGAAGGTCAAGGCCCTCTCTCAAAAGGTTGATACCCACCACTACGTCGTACACCCCAAGGCGCAGGTCCCTGAGGATCTCACTGCGCTCCAGGGTCTGTATCTCCGAGTGAAGGTAGTGGTTCCGTACACCCATCTCCTGAAGGTAGTCGGCCAGCTCCTCGGCCATCTTCTTGGTAAGGGTAGTCACCAGGGAGCGCTCTCCCTTGGAAACGCGCTCGTTGATCTGCTGGATGAGGTCGTCGATCTGCCCCTGGGTGGGTTTCACCTCGATGGTCGGGTCCGGCAGGCCCGTGGGCCGGATCACCTGCTCCACTACCTGTTTGCTCACCTCCATCTCGTAGGGGCCGGGGGTGGCCGAGACGAGCATAACCTGGTTTATATGGCCCTCGAACTCCCGGAAGTTGAGGGGCCTGTTGTCCAGGGCGGAGGGTAGCCTGAAGCCGTAGTCCACCAGGGTCTGTTTCCGGGATATATCTCCGTGGTACATGCCCCGTATCTGGGGCAGCGTCATATGGGACTCGTCGATGAACAGTAAAAAGTCCCTTGGAAAGTAGTCCATCAGGGTCCATGGAGCGCTACCCGGGGCCCTCCGGGCCAGATGGCGGGCGTAGTTCTCCACGCCTCCGCAGAACCCGGTCTCCTTCAGCATCTCGACGTCATAATTGGTCCGGGACTCCAGCCGGGCCGCCTCCAGAATCTTGCCCTCGGACCTGAGGGCAAGCAACCGCTCTTCCAGCTCCACCTGGATGTCTTCGATGGCCATCATGAGCTTCTCTTTGGAGGTGACGAAGTGCTTGGCCGGGTATATTTCCATCTCCTGGCGCTGGGAGAGGATCTCGCCGGTGAGGGGGTCAACCTCCACGATGCGCTCCACCTCATCCCCCCAGAACTGAATCCTGATGGCAATCTCCTCGTAGGCGGGCTGCACCTCAAGGGTATCGCCCCGGATGCGGAACTTCCCTCGGCTCAGCTCCATGTCGTTTCGCTCGTACTGCATATCCACGAGCTGGCGCGCCAGGCGGCTTCTGTTGCGCATCTCGCCCACCTTAACCTGGGCCACAAAGCTGTAGTAGTCTTCGGGGTCGCCCAGGCCATAGATGCAGGAGACGGAGGCGACTATAAGCACGTCCCGACGGGTCAACAGGGACCTGGTGGCAGAAAGGCGTAGCTTATCTATCTCCTGGTTGACATCGGCGTCCTTTTCGATGTAGGTGTCCGTCTGAGGGACGTAGGCCTCGGGTTGGTAATAATCGTAATAGGAGACGAAGTACTCCACGGCGTTGTCGGGGAAGAAATCCCGGAACTCGGTGGCAAGCTGGGCCGCCAGGGTCTTGTTGTGGGCGATCACCAAAGTGGGCCGTTGAAGCTCCTTGACGATGTTGGCCATGGTGAAGGTCTTTCCGCTGCCCGTGACCCCCATAAGGGTCTGGTAGCGGTCGCCCCGCTCGAAACCGCGCACCAGGTCATCAACGGCCTGAGGCTGGTCCCCCGTGGCCTGGAAATCCGACACAATCTTGAAGTCAGGCATATCTAGGCCCGTTCACCTACATCAGAAGAGCTTCTCTAGGTACCAGGCGCTCTTCTATCGGGTCCACGGCCAGAAAGAAGGCCTCCAAAGTATGGGCACCGATGAGAGCCGGGGCATCTGCGGCACCGATTACGCAGTGAATCGTTGTCTCAACCCCATCCAGCCTGGCGACGACCTAGCCCAAGTTCCATTCTACCACCTGAAAGTTGGCCAGGCGCAAGCGTGCGCTCCGCTGCGGCCTCACGCCCAGACGCTCAAGGAGGAGTGCTGGAAACGGGGAAATGTGGCGCCCGTGTCCACAATGGCCTCCAGGTTCTCAGGTGTGGCGCCCGATGGTCCTATCACGGTAATTGGATGGGTTAATGTGCCCATCACATTCTCCTCCCGAATTTACCCTCCCACCTGCTGGAGCGCCCGGCGTATCTTCTCCTCGATGGAGAGGTCGGCGGCGTCCCCGATGGAGGCCACGAGCCGGCGGGACTCGGTGGCGGTGTAGCCCAGGGCCATAAGAGCAGATACCACCTCGCCGTCCAGGGCCGCCAGTCCGCCAGGTTGGATAGAGTACTCCTCGTCCAGCTTGCCCTTCAGCTCCAGCACCAGCCGGCCCGCGCTCTTCTTTCCGACGCCGGGCACCTTGCTGAGGGCGGGAACGTCACCCGTGGCTACGGCGGCGATAAGGGCCTGGGGTCCCAGGAAGGACAGTAGGGACAGGGACGTCCTCGGGCCTATGCCCGCCACGGCGTTGAGCTTCCGGAACAGCTCGAGGGCCTCAGCAGAGGAGAAGCCGTAGAGGACCGCCTCATCGTCCCTTATGTAGAGGCGGGTGTGGAGGCGGACCTCCCCGCCCACGTCGCCCAGTTCCTGGACCGTGGAGGAGGGTACGTAAACCTGGAGGCTCACGCTGCCCCCTACCTTCACCTGCACCCAGTCTGGGCCCGTGGATTCCAGGATACCCGTGATTCCGGTGATCATGGGCCAAGCCTCTCGATGGGGGCCCCAGGGGCCGAGTCCACTATTTCATATGGCCACAGCATGGGTCGTCGTGAGACTCGCAGGTAAGGCGACTCCATCACGAAGTTGAAGTTATCTCTCGCTTCAGCACTGCCTCCACTTCTCGCTGCCGCATGTGGCAGAGGGCGATGGCCAGGGCATCGGCGGCGTCGGAGGGCGATGGCACCGTTTCCAGGCCCAGGGCCAACTTCACCATCTGCTGCACCTGCTCCTTGGTGGCGGCCCCATGGTCCACTACGGCGCGCTTTACCTGGGCGGGAGAGTAGCGGGACACAGGTATCCCCTGGCCCGCGGCTGCGATAAGGACCACCGCCTGAGCCTGGCCTATTGCGAAGGCGGAGCCCACGTACCTGTTCTCTCCCTTGCCAATAAAGGGCTGCTCCACCGCCACCGCGTCGGGCTGCCAGATGCTTATCATGTTGAGCACGTGGGAGTGAAGCTGGAAGAGACGCGCCTCCAATGGCATGGACGGGCGCAGCGAGATGACCCCCCAGTCCACTGCCGTTATTGGATCCCTTTCCTCCAGCAGCCCGTACCCCATCCGGATGGTGCCAGGATCGATTCCCAGAACCAGCAACCCACACCTAACCTTCGCTTCGGTAGGCATCCAGGACATCATCGGGAAAGTCGGCGTTGCTGAACACCCTCTGGACATCCATAAGCTCCTCCAGGGAGTCCAGCAGCCTCAGTGTCTGCTGCGCTTCCTTTGCGCCCAGGGACACGGTCGACTTGGGCACCATAGAAATCTCCACCGAAGAGGTGGTGAGCTGGTGCTCCTCCATCTCCTTGCGCACAGACTCCAGTGCCTCCGGCCGGGTGTAAATTTCCAGGTAGCCATCCTCCATCTTCACGTCGTCGGCGGAGGCGTCAATGGCAAGGAGGGCCGTATCCTCGGCGCGATCCTCGTCCACGTCGAGGGTGATTATCCCCCTGGACTCGAAGTTCCAGGCCACACATCCGGCCTCTCCCAGGTTGCCGCCGGCCTTGGCAAAGGTGGACCGTACGTCTGACGCCGTACGGTTACGGTTGGTAGTGAGGGCCTGGAGCATAATGGCGGTGCCTCCGGGGCCGTATCCCTCGTAGATAACCTCCACAACCTGCTCCCCGGAATCGCCCCCTCCCGCGGCCCTGCTGATGGACCGTCCGATCGTGTCCATGGGCATGTTGCTGCCCTTGGCCTTTTCAATGGCCAGGCGAAGGCGGTAGTTGAGCTCCGGGTCCGGGCTACCGCCCTCTCGGACGGCAATGGCCAAATCCCGACTCAGCTTGGTGAACATCTGGCCCCGCCGGGCGTCCGTCACACCCTTTGCACGCTTGATGGTTGACCACTTGGAGTGTCCGGACATAGCAATTCCCCCTTCTAAATGGCGGCCCTTCTATCTGGATTGTATCATCACGCCATGTGGTGGTCAAAGCGCCTGTCCCTGCGGGAAATCCAGCGTTGACAGCCCATGGGGCCACAACTATACTCCCCACATATTCCAGGTGGCATCGGGTAGCGGGGGCGAAGTCCCCCTTTAAGTAGGTGGCTCCACCTGATGGGAGGCTGACGATGACTACCGGACCCATAGATCCCAACAGGGTGCTTCTCACGGGGGAGAACCCCTACATCCGCCTCAGTGACAGCGACGACGGCCCAACATCCACAGACGCCAGTTTCTGGCGCATCCTGTTCTCCCCAGGCGGGCCCGGCAGCGTCCTGTTTCTGCAAAGCGAGCTTACCAACAGCGAGCCGAGGATCTATACGGACAACATCGAGATGACCCGGTGGCTGCAGGGGGCGATCCAGGGAACGATGAACGCCACCTTCGGTGATCTGGCGGTCCCGGCCCATGAGGCCCGTTTCAAGAGCTCCGGGGACCTGAGGTCCTACTGGACTGAGAGGGTGCGCGCCCGCGACGAGGAGATCGTTCTCACCTGGTACGACCTGGGAGAGCCCTTCATGAGCCATACCTTTCCGGGAAGCAATCCCCAGCGGCCCCACGGAGTTTGCACCGTCCTGATTCCAGCCAATGGAGCGCGGCTTACGCTAAACGGCAGATTCGCGAAGGGGCGGCCGTTTCCCCGGCAGAGGGATGGTCGCAGCCACAGCACGTGTGCCCTGGCCTTCTCCGAGTCCTGGCTTCTTCCCTACTAGACCCCGGTGGAAAATCGGATGGAGGTGAATTCACCCGCTCTCTGACCCTCTCGCGTAAACTGCGAGAGACGTCCCATCCCCCTCGATGGGGGAAGGTCAGGATGTGGGTGATTCTTCCAGGAGCCGGAATTTCGCCGCGATGGGCCCGAAGATGCGTATGTCGTGAGTACCAGCCATGCCGACAGCCATGACCTGGACAAGCTGACGCGCTGGTGTGGTGAGCTGTCCTCCAGTGGCAACTCCCGGTTTTCGGTGCACGCCCTCTTCCTTGCCTCCGAGCTAGACAGGATGGCTCACGACGCTTTCCGCCGATTTCGTTCCAGCTTTGAGGCCCGTGGCGCACCCTTCAGCAATCTGGTGATATTCGGCCAGCACGGCGTATCCAGCACCGTGCAAGGGCTACTTTCCGGATTTGGGTTACAGGCTGGTGCGATCCCGGTGCTGCTGCTGTTCCATGGGCTCTCGTCCACCACCGTGTACAGCCTGCCACTTGCAGCCGGAGGCGACGGCCATGACGCACCATGGATGGCAATACTTTCCAAGGTTGAAGAGATTACTGATGGCTGCGACGGTGTCCCGGACCTGGGTGAGATTCCGGAGCTGGAGTGCCGCCAGGTGGCTGATGGTACTGTGGTAGAGTTGGCGGGCCGAGTCCTCGAGAGCCTCAAGTAAGATAGTACCTGGGCCGAATGTCAACGCCGGGGCTAGTTCAGTCCGCTGTGGCGTACCAGTCCGGGCTCCTCCCGGCGAGTTGGATGTTGTTCGAGCCACCGAACTTACGGTGCCTGTCCCAGGGAAGGGCCATCCGGGCACATGCGTTGGCTCGCGTGAAGTTATAGGCTCCATGAGTTGTCAGCCATCGCTCCATCTCGGGTAGGTCCGGGTAGAGTCCGATGGCGTCTTTCCAGATGGCCCGCCCGCAGAGGAAGCCGCTGGCACCCGCTTCCACGGCAAGGTCCACCTGCACCAGAAACTCCTCGATGTCTACCCCCGCGCTCAGTATGACCCAGGGCGCCAAGGCGGCCTCATCCAGCTTGCGACAGGACTCTCGGACCTCCGCCAGGGTATAGACGGGCTGGCGCTCCTTGCCGTCGAAGGCGCCAGCCGAATATTCCCGGGTGTACCTCAGGTCGGCGGGAAACTCCAGCTTGAGTATGTCAACCCCGTACTCTGGCTTGCTAAACTCGGCGGCACTACCACGGACCACGTCCGGTTTTCCGCGGGCATACTCGGCGGTATCTGCGCCACCTTCATCCAGGGGATAGCCGACCAGCTCCAGAAGGAAGGGCATGTCCAGCCGGCCGCATTCTTCGCCAACGCGCCGCACGAGGTCCTGCTGGTGGCGAAGTACCTCTTGTGAGGTGTCCGGCCGGTAGTAGATAAGCAGTTTGGCGGCATCTGCGCCCGAGCGCTGGGCCTTCTCCAGCGACCAGCCCTCTATCAGACTGGACTTCCGCTCCCTCTCAGAGGGACCCGCCTTATCATAGCCCGTCTCCTCGTAGGCCAGGAGCAGGCCGACCCGAGGGGGCAGGTCCTGGATGGAGTATGGGTAGCCGTACACGGGGTCCGTTAGCACGGCGGTGGCGAGGGGACCGAGCGCTCTGGTGATGGTCGCCTTGACCCCGGCCACATCTTCGAATCCGACCTGCTGGGCCTCTTTGCCAGCCGCCCGGGCCAGGGCCTGGACCAGCGACCCGCGCTGGTCGACCGCCATCATCTTGAATCGCCCCTCCTCGTCGGTGAGCGACTTCAGGCGCTGCCACTTTCCTCCGGACATCTGGACAGCCACGACTCCTCCTAAACGTTACTTTCTTGGGGTCTTCTTGGACTACTTTCAGGGAGCCAAGTTGATGGGGGAAGCGTACCGCTTCTGGAACTCCTCCGGCGCCATTTTCGCGGCCTCCGCCAGCTTGCCGCGCATCTCCGGATCCTCCAGGTCGTCGCGTCCCAGACGGATCATGTACTTCCGCGCGACGTTGTAGTGTTCGGAACCAATATCCACCAGGCGGACTCTGGTCCGGCCGGTGGCCGGGTCCCGTAGGTCCTCAAAGGGCAATACCCGCAGGCGTCCGCTCTCGAGGCAAACCATCCCACCATGGCGTAGCAGCTCATCTTCGGGCTCGGACAGAAGGAACTGGATCGCCCCATATCCCAGGGTACGGGTATAGTCAATGTCGAATGGGATGGGTGGAGCGCCACGCAGCTCGTAGCCCAGCGTAACGTCCACGATAGACAATCCGTCGCCGCGAGCCGCGAATCTCCTCTGCACTTCCCGCTTAAGGATGGTCGCCAGCGGTATCTCCCCCAGCCTGATGTGCTGGTACTCGTCGTATTCCACCTCTACCCCCGGGATCTCGGCCACCTCGGTGGGCTCCAGAATGGCGCCGACGCCTTCGGCGATGACCGCTACTCCACGCTTGCGCCCCATTACCTCTCGTTTGAGTATCGAACCCTCCAGGACATCGCAGACATCGTGGAAGCTTATGGTCTCCGTGCCGAACTCCTCGGGAATGACCGTGAGGGTAGCTCCCGCAGCCTTGCCTATGCCCAGGGCCAGGTGCCCCGCCTTGCGTCCCATGACCACCACGAAGTACCAGCGGTTGGTGGTCCGGGAGTCTTCCATGAGGTTGAGCAAGAGCTCCGTTCCCACATGGCGGGCCGTCTCGAAACCGAATGTGGGCATTCCCCCGGGCAGGGGCAGGTCGTTGTCTATCGTCTTGGGTGCATGGGCGACCCGGAACATCCCTTGGGAGGCCTTTGCCACCTCGTAGGCGGCGAAGGCCGTATCGTCGCCGCCTATAGTCACCAGATAGGAAATGCCAAGCTTTTGCAGGGTGCCTACCGTGAGCTGTAGGTCTTCTTGCCTCCGCGTCGGATTAGCCCGCGAGGTTCGCAGAATGGAACCGCCCAGAAAGTGAATGTTCGCCACGTCTGGGATAGTTAGCTGGCGGACCATGTCCATCTGACCGTTGATCAGGTGCTCGAAGCCATCGTATATGCCGATTACCTCCAGGCCCGAGTTGATGGCTTCGATGGCGGCGGCGCTTATGGTGCCGTTGATTCCCGGGGCGGGTCCACCACCCACAAGAATACCCATACGAGTCGGTCCGTTCCTCATTCCGTCGGTCACCTGCTTTGTAATCCGGGTGGCCCCTTTCCTATTTGATACTAAATGCCTATTCTCGTTTCAGGACGCGAGGGCGAGCCGGAAAAACCCCTTGCGATAAACTGAATCGTATTTCCCGTGCAGTTCCATGTCAAGTCCAGATAGCACCGGTAATTGCCGGCAATCCCATCCACCGGCTCCCCAGGGGCCGCCGTACGGCCATTGGCAACATCTGCTCCACTGCGGGCGCCGTCCGGGGCCCCAGTCGTCCAGTGTGATTCAGTAGACCTCGCCATCCCGTGGGTCCAGCACCAGGCAGCGCTCTCCTTGCCGTAAGCCCAGGGCATCCCTGGCCTTTATCATTGCCTGGAGGGCCTGGCCAGGGTCCTGGAAGCCTTCACGTTGCATGATCTCCACGAGCTCGCGGCCCTTATCCGCGATTTCGGGACACCGGCCCTCGTATACCACCTCCAGCCGCAGCCACGTCCTCTCTGGGAGAAGTTGCTTCAGCTCGCAGAACCGGCAGGCCCAAGTGCACCACCAGAGCGTGCCGCGTTCGGGCACCGGGCTCATCTCAAGCCCGTTACGGGCGCCTTCAAACAGGTGTTGATGGATGTGAGACCTGTCAAATGGGAACGGACTTAGCAGCTCCTCCACGCCGTAGTGGCTTATCATCTCTTCCAGGTCGCCGCCCACTCGTGCCTCGGGAGAGTCTTCTGGGTATTGTCGCCCTCGTACGCTGACCGGAAAGCCCCTCCCTCGCAATACCAGGTGGGCCAGCTCATGGGCAACATGGCAGCCAAGGGCGGCGTCGGGCAGGTCCATCCACCTTGGGAGGCGGGAGCTAGAAAGGTCGTCGGGATCGCCGCCATACGATTCGGTGCCAAACACCGCCTGGCGCCCTTCCTCTATCATGCTGGCGGGAACGTCGATCTCCCCGGCCAACTGGCCCCAGAAGCCATCGAAGGGAGGCAGTAAATCTCGGCCCAGGACCTTCATTGGGTAATTAATCCAGTGTGAAAGTTTTCCATGTCACCCTGAGCCGCAGGCGAAGGGTCTGGTGGGGCTGACGGGCAATCCGCCTATCTGTTGGCTAGATCTCCCCGCCACCGATGTACCCTACCCTACCAGATTCTTCAGTCGCTTCGCTCCTTCAGAATGACACTTTAGTCCTCTGCCACGCCAAAAACCATAACGTGGGGTTACTTCACCGTCCTATATACTTACAACTTCTCCTGGAACTGGACGGCGTACATCCCAATATTCTATGGAAGGACGTTCTTGTCAAGGTGGCGTCGCCCCAGCGGCCAGGCCCCTTTTGTTGACACTACACGGGCTCACGGGTATCCTACCCTTTGTCCATGGGTGCCACCAGAAGTGCCCCGCCCGCAAAGGAGGACCGTTCCCATGTCCCTGCCCCCATATCGAGTAGACTACAGCCCCATCATCGACCGTCCCGTCATAAAATGGCCCAACGACGCCCGCGTGGCCTTCTGGGTCGCTCCCAATGTAGAACACTACGAGTATCTGCCGGAGTACGATGGGACGCGCAATCCGTTTCCGAGAACGCCCTACCCCGATGCTCAGCAATACTCCTACAGGGACTACGGCAACCGGGTGGGCTTCTGGCGGATGCTGGAGGTGCTGGACAAACATGGGATCAGGTGCTGCGTGTCCCTCAACCTCGCCGTGTTGGAGCACTACCCCGAGATCGGGGAGGCCATGGTGAAGCGGGACTGGGACTTCATGAGTCACGGAATATACAACACCCGCTATTTGAGCACCTACACCGAGGAGAAGGAGAGAGAGTTCTACCGGGACTGCATAGATACCCTGAAGCGCCATACCGGGAAGACCCTCAAGGGTATGCTCGGGCCCGCCATCTCCGGCACCGAGCGCACACCCGACCTCATGGCCGAGGCGGGGCTCATTTACCACACCGACTGGATGCACGACGACCAGCCGGTGCCCATCAAGGTGAAGTCGGGTAAGCTGGTCTCCGTCCCCTACACCGTGGAGCTAAACGATAGCCCCATGTTCAGAAAGGGCTACGAGATAGATTACTTCACCCGGATATGCAAGGCACAGTTTGACCAGCTCTACAGGGAGGGCCGGGAGAGTGGACGGGTTATGTGCATCGCCCTCCACCCTTTCGTCATCGGGCAGCCCCACAGGATAAAGTACCTGGATGAGATCATGGGCTACATCATGTCCCACGAAGGGGTGTGGCAGACCACGGCCGATGAGATAGCCGAGTACTACATAGCCAACCACTACGACCAGGCAGTGGCCCACGCAACACAGCTAAACAAATAGGCAAGGGCCTGAGGAGCGTAACCTATGCCGGCTGAGCGGCGCTTCGGGATGGACCATGAGCACTACGACTGGTCGCCCATTGTCAATCGTGGCGTGCTGAGGTGGCCGCGGAACGCCCGGGTGGCCCTCTGCGTCATCGTCAACCTGGAGCACATGGAGTGGAGCCCGCCGTCTGGCGGATTCACCCCGACCCTCGCCGGGGGACTGGACCGGCGGCCATTTCCAGACTACGCTCAAATGTCCCACCGGGAATATGGCCACCGGGTGGGAATCTTCCGGGTCCTGGACGTGCTGGAAAGGCACCGCATCGTACCGACCATCGCCATGGACGCGCTGACCGCCGAGAACTACCCCTACCTAGTGTCCCACTGCCTGAAGCGGGGCTGCGAGATCATGGGCCACGGCGTGTCGGTGAGCCGGATGATAACCAGCGAGATGACCGAGGAGGAGGAGCGGGAGTACATCAAGACGTCGCTGGATGCCATTAAACGCGCTACCGGCTCCGCCCCTTCGGGATGGCTGGGGCCGGAGTACGCGGAGTCCGCAAGGACACCCCAGCTGCTGGCGGAGGCGGGCATCCGTTACGTGTGCGACTGGGTCAACGACGAGCAGCCCTATCCCTTCAAGACCTCCAAGGGCGAGCTGGTGGCCCTTCCCATCATGCTGGAGATGGACGACGTCAACGCCCTCTGGGACCGCCATCTCACCATAGACTTGTACGGCGAGCTCCTCAAAGGGTGCTTCGAGACGATGCAGCGGGATGGTGCGCAGAACGGGCGGCTGCTGGTGCTCAACCTGCACCCCTGGCTCATAGGCCAGCCCTTCCGTATCGGGACCCTGGACGATGCCCTGGGCCACATGATGCGCACCCAGCGTGTCTGGGCCGCCACGGGCTCAGAGATCGTCGAATGGTACCGGAACAACCCTCCAATTGCCTGACATGTCTTCTTAAGTTACTTTACGTCCCCCGCTCGTCCGGTACCCAACGCCGGAGGAACTCCCTCTCACCCACCGTCCCGCGGTGTTGCAGCAGCGGATGGCGCTCGATTATGCCACAGTGACGAGACACCAGAGGTGGCCCGATCTCCTGATCTTCCAGTCATGGGTATGCTCCATGAGGCTTTTCCCGCTATGTGTCAGACAGCAGACGGCCTCATGGTGTGCCAGGGCGTGTGCTGCTCGTAGGCGTGGGCTACTTTGAGGATCGTTGCGTCGTCACCCGGCATTGCCCCAATCTGCAACCCGATGGGAAGGTGGCCGGACGTGAAGCCGCAGGGCACGGAGATTGCGGGGGAGTTGGCCAGGCTATAGATGAGGGTAAGCAGGTAGGGCATGGCCAGCACCGGCTGTTGGTCGAACTCCGCTATCCTGGGAGCGGGCCTTGCCAGGGTGGGCGAGACCAGCACGTCGTAGACCTTTAGGGCGTCGTGGACCTGCTGTCTGATCAGGGTCCTCAGCTTCTGGGCCTTGTAGTAGGCCTGGGCCGGCATGACGCTGCCCGTCAGGAGCCTGATGCGGCCGTCGTGCGCGTACTCCTCCCGCCGGGCCTGTATCCATTTGCGGTGATTGGAGGCTGCCTCAACGGACAGTGCTACCAGCAGGGGCATCCTGGCGTGGTCCGCCAGGGGGATTGATACCTCCTCCACCGACGCTCCCAGCTGCTCCAGTACCGACGTAGCCCGCTCCACCGCTTCCCTGACATCCGGTTCCACCACCTCCCCAAAGGTTAGCTCCTTGATCACTCCTATGCGGACACCTTTTACGTTCCCATCCAGGGCCTGCCGGTAGTCCGGCACCGGAGCCTTCCACGTATAAGGGTCTTTGTGGTCGTAGCCCGCGATCGCCCCCAGGGTAATTGCCGCGTCCTCGACGGTCCTGGACATGGGGCCGGCGGTGTCCATGGACCAGCAGCCGGGCATGAGCCCGTACCGGCTTACCCGACCCCAGGATGGCCTCAGCCCCACCAGGCCGCTCCAGGAGGCCGGCTGGCGTATCGATCCCGCCGTATCCTCCCCCACCGAGGTGGCGCAGAGGTAGGCTCCGGTAGCCGCGGCGCAGCCGCTACTCGAGCCGCCGGTGTACGAGTCAAGGTCCCAGGGATTTCGAGGCACCCCGTAGCGATGGTCGAAGGCCGTTATGGCGAACTCCACCAGGCTGGTCTTGCCCAAAAGGATGGCGCCCGCCTCCTTGAGCTTGGCTATCGGCGTGGCGTCTTCATCGGGAATGAAGTCGGCCAGGATCGTGGATCCACCCGTGGACCTGATGCCCTTACTCCACAGCTGGTCCTTCACGGATACGGGTATCCCGTGCATCGGCCCAAGGTAGTTGCCTCCGGCTATAGCCGCCTCCGCCTCCCGAGCCGCCTGCATCGCGTCGCGCCGGCATATGGCTAGATAGGCGTTGAACTTGAAGTCCAGGGCGTCTATCCGGTCCAGATATGCCTCGGTGGCCTCAACCGGAGAGACCTCTTTCTTCTCTATGAGTCGAGAAAGCGCCGTAGCGGAAAGGTACGGGATGTCCACAGCGTCCATAGTAATTTCCTTTCTGCCCCTTCTGAGCATTGGAAGGTTGGGGACGGCTTCGCGGCCTTCCCGTGGCGAGAGTTCTACCAGGTCCATATTCGGAGAAAAGGCCACGTGTGTCAAGATAGAGCGGCGGGGGCCTAAGCCTCCGTCCACAAAAATCTCGCGCACGTCTGGCCGCATCGAACCTATAGATGTTGGCAGCCCGTTAGGGGCTTGCGAAGTGTGTGATATATTTAAAGATGTGACACGATCTGCACGTCTCGATGGTGCTGGAGGTACAGCTTGGCTTTCCGTAAGTTGAAATTACCGGTTTCCATACCGTTCGTAATAGCCTTAACCGCCCTCGGAATCGCGGTCGCCAGCTTCTGGCTCCAGCTGGGCCCCGACGGTGGGGATGGTGGGTCAACCACGGGCACCGCAGATACAAACGAGGTTCCCAAGGGACTTCCCCAGGAGTTCAGCAAGCTCTCGGATGTGTGGCGCATCCTCCAGCGGGACCATTTCAACAGAGAATCCATGGATGCCACGACACTGAGCGACGGGGCCATCAGGGGGCTGCTGGGTGCCATGGATGACCCCTATGCCGTGTACCTGACCTTACGACAATACGCCATGGAGAACCAGGACTTCAAAGGATTCTTCGAGGGCATTGGCGCCGAAGTATCCATGAGGAACGGGCGAATTACCATAGTGTCCCCTATCCCCGATTCCCCTGCCGAGGAGGCGGGCCTGTTACCTGGCGACGTTATTTTGCAGATAAATGGGGAGAGCACCGAAGGGATGAGCCTGATGGAGGCGGTCAACAGGATACGGGGTGACAGAGGCGAGGCGGTAAACCTGCTCATCGTCCACAGGTTGGGGGGTGAGCCCGTGCCGGTGACCATAGTTCGAGATGTGATAAAGCTGACCAGCGCCAGGTTGAGGATGCTGGTGGGCGGGATCGCCCATCTACGGATCACCACCTTTATGGAGACCACCGACAAGGAGGTGGAGGAGGCGCTCAAGAAGGTGCGGGACTTTGAAGCACGGGGACTGATCCTGGACGTACGGAACAACCCTGGGGGGTTGTTACCTGTCGTAGTGGATGTGACCGGCCAGTTCCTTGGCGGTGGGCTCGTGCTCTATGAGGTGGACGGCAAGGGCCGTCGCAGGGACTGGAAGGCGGATCCCGGAGGGCTGGGTAAAGACATTCCCCTGGTACTGCTGGTGAACAAGGGAAGCGCCAGCGGCGCCGAGGTGCTGGCGGGCGCATTCATAGACCACCACCGGGGGACCGTGATGGGCACAAAGACCTTCGGAAAGGGCAGCGTAACCACCCTCCGAGAGCTGAGCGACCGCTCGGGAATGTACTTCACCATCGCCCGCTGGTTCACCCCCGATGGGAACCTGATAGAGGGCGAAGGCGTGGAGCCTGAGATCGAAGTTGAGCAGCCTGAAGATGGTTCCGAGGACCTTCAGCTCGATCGGGCTATCGAGCTGCTGAGGACCAAGGTAAAGGCCCTCGAGTAACGTGGTGGACCGCAGAGGCAGGGCCCTAGCGACGAACAGAAAGGCGTATCACGACTATCACGTCCTGGAGCATATTGAGGCTGGCCTGGCGCTTACCGGCACTGAGATAAAGTCGATCAGGGCGGGGCGGGTGAACATAGGGGGCGCTTATGCCAAGCCCCAAAGGGGTGAGTTGTGGCTCGTTGACGCCCACATAGCTCCATATGCGGCAGGAGGCATCCACAACCACGATCCCGCCCGGGCCCGAAAGCTTCTCTTGCACAGGGACCAGGTCGATGACCTGATGGCCAGTGTCGCCGAGAAGGGGCTTTCCATAGTGCCTCTGAGGGTCTACATCAAGAACCACGTGGCCAAGGTAGAGCTGGGCCTGGTCAAGGGTAAGCGGCAATACGATAAGCGCCGCGCCATCATCGATCGAGATAAGGACCGGGAGGCCCGCCGAGCCGTCCAGCGTGACGTATAGCGGTGGCCTCAGAAAATTTGGTTGGCCACTGAACGCCTGGTATTTTCAGGCTTGACCCCGCTCCGTTTCCTCTGATTGCTGGGCCGATCGTTGCCATACCAGTGGCGTGAGGACGATGGCAGGCACGCACAGCAGCAACGCCACCACGAGATTGACCGAGATGGCCCACTGTGTGCTGAAGGCCGCTGCCATAAAAGCAGTCTCCAGGGTCCCCAGGGGCGAGCCTATGCCGATGCAGATGCTAAGAAGCCCCATCATCCTTCCCCTCATTTCCGGAGGAGACTCCAGCATGGTCATGGAGCTCTGCATCGTGCCGTAGCCAGCCGAGCCGATACCGCCGATGGCCAGGAGAGTGAAGGCGAGGGCGTACCAGGGAGACCATACGAACAGCAAGCCCGTTATCACGATCCCCAGCGCCCCTACCATGAACATGCGCCCCTGGTATGGGTGATTTTGCATCGCTCCGATTACCGCAGCCGCCGCCAAAATGCCAAACCCATCTGCCGAGGCCAGTAGGCCCACCAGGGCCGGTCCCACCTCCAGGTGGTACTGGCCGATTGCGGGTACACTCTGCTGTATTGGGAATACAATGGCGTTCATCACAATCGTGATGTACAGCAGGCCGAGAAGTGTGCGGCTGCGGAAGGCGTAGCGTATGGATTCCAGAATGCTGCTCCACACAGGTTCTACTACCCTGGCGGCCCCCGGGCGCTGAGGTATTTTCACGCCCATCAGGAGGCTGAGTGCCAGTAGGTGCACCGCGAGTACCACGCTGTAGGACCCTGTGAAGCTGACAAAGGCGATCATGACACCTGCAAGGATGGGGCCTGCCATCTTGCCAATGGTATTGCTTATGGTTTCCAGAGACATGGCGCTGATGACCCTTCCCGGCCCCACGATGTCAAACATGGCCGTCCGCCGTGAGGGGTCTTCCAGGGCTTTGGTGGTGCCCTGCAGTGAGGCCGCGGCGAAAACCTGCCAGGGTTGAAGAAGATCCGCGGCCAGCAGTGTCAACATGGCCAGGGCGCTTAGCGAGCTGAGGCTCTGGGAAGCCAGCCAGATGCGCTTGCGGTTGAACCGGTCCGCCATGACGCCGGAAATCAGAGAAAGGAAGGGCCTGGGCAGGTGTAAAAATACGGCGACCAGAAACAGTTGGAAGACGGATTCGGTTGTATCCAGGATGAACAGGCTCAGGACAAGGAGTTCCATGCGGCGCGAGAGCTCGACCAGGGTGCTTGCGTACCAGACGGTGCGAAAATTCGAGTCTTCCAGGACCACGAGGGTGGGGACGCGGCGTGTCCGGTGTGGCTGCAACGGTGCAGGTCCTCCGCTATCGGCGTACGCAGGCTCAAGGCAACCTCACCATTCTACCAGCCTGGGTGGCACCGCCGACGTTGGCATCTGGGTACTTACAACGAGTTCCCATGGGCTTCATACGAGGTTCGTGCCAGCCTGGGGGCCACGGATGGGAATCCGGGTTTCCGCGCCAGGCCAGGGCAAGTACGGCCAGCCGAGTCGGGTCCGTAGGGTCAGGCCGGGGCAACTGGGTGGCAAGGGAGAAGGGGTGGTGGGCCCGCCAGGGATCGAACCTGGGACCAGCCGGTTATGAGCCGGCTGCTCTACCACTGAGCTACGGGCCCGTTCTGTCTGAGGACGTAAAGCTCTGAATCGAAGCCCCCAGGTCAACTTTAGGTTACCGTTGGGGCATAGTGGTGTCAAGGAATGCCGAGTTCGTTCTTATAGTCAGGGTCCCAGCCAGCCCATCTTCCCTTGCGGACCTGCTCCTCGCTGGGAGGGGGGAACACCGGCTCGCCGGTGGTGGGGACCGTGCCTATCGTTCCCCTATCCCGTAATTCCAGGTACTCCTCCTCACTTACCCCCAGAAGCTCTGCGAGCACAGGCCCATTGTGCTGGCCCATTGATGGTGGGGGGGACTTTATCCGTAGGGGGCTTTTGGAGAATCTGTAGGGACGCCCGATGAATGGCCTTGTCCCCATCTTCCTTTCCTCCGGGAAGGTGACGTACTCCAGGAAGCCCCGGGCCCGGAAGTGAGGGTCCACGTGGGTGTCCCTGTTGATGAAGACGGGCCCCGCGGGGATGCCCCTGGACTGTAGCATCTCCATGACCCGGTACCTATCGTGATCCACGGTCCACTGGTTGATGATGGAGTCCAGAGCGTCGTGGTTCCTGATGCGGGTAGATATATCCACGAACCGGGGGTCTGTGGCCAGATCGGGTTTCCCCATGAGATCGCATAGGGCCGTCCATTGCTCGTCGGAGCCCACGGAGATGGCCACCCACTGGTCCGCGCCCTTGGACCTGTAGCAGCCTTGTGGAGCACGGAATGGGTGGCGGTTGCCGATCCTCTCCCCCAGGCGGCCGTTGACGGCGTAGTCCATAAGGTACTCGGAGATAAACATGACGCCGCACTGGTACATGCCGATGTCTATCCACTGGCCTTTGCCGGTGCGGCGTCGATGGCGCAGGGCTGCGCCGATTGCAAACAGCCCGGTCGAGGTGGCGAGGAAGTCCACGAAGGAGGCGCCCACCTTGGCCGGCGGCCCTTCCGGGTAGCCCGTTATCCAGCAATGGCCGTGGGTGCCCTCCTGGGTCGTGGCCTGGGCCGGATACCCCGAGTAGGGGCCGTCTCCGTGTCCGTAGCCCGTGTTGGATATCATGATGATGTCGGGCCTGATCTTGCGAAGGCCCTCGTAGTCCAGCCCCCAGTTGCGCATCACCCTGGGGGTGTAGTTCTCCATGACAACGTCGCTTATCCTCACCAGTTCCCGGAAGAGGTCCCTGCCCCTGGCGCTGGTAAGGTCTAGGGTGATGGAGAGCTTGCCCCTGTGCAGCAGATTGTAGGTGGAGGAGCGGTTCCACCAGTCCTCTCCCAGGTCGTTGTCGGGGAAGGCCCCGGCAAAGCCACCGGTGCGGGTGATGTCCGGCCTCCCGGGACCCTCCACCTTGATGACCTCGGCCCCCAAGTCTGCCAGGAGGCCGCCGGTGTATGGAAGGGCAAAGACGTAGGAGGAATCCAGGACCCGGATGCCTTCTAGTGGAAGCCTGCCCATGTGATCCTACCCCCATGGTCCACGATCGGGGCTTCCCCCGCTTGTGTGGCCGTCAGTCCTGGCTCCGTCCGGCCCCGCCCCTGTCTCCTGTTTCCGCCTACATCGAGGAGCGGGTTACCCCATGCCTCCCGCCAGACCGTCAGCGTTCCCCTGTACGGGACTGGGCGCTTACTCCGGGCCGAGCTGGTGTCTAAGACCCTAGCAGGGTGCTGAACAACCCTTTCGACCATCCCTCTGCCACCTGCCTGGCCAGGAAGGGGAATAACTTGTATGTGAGGGACACCCCTTCGACAGGCTCTCATCCTTCCTAAGGAAGGACCGGACAAGGGGCTTCCCCCTCCGCACCCCCCACCTTTCATTTGTCTGCTAGATTATATTCAACTGGCGGAGGCGCACCAGGTCCTGGCTGCTGTAGCCCAGGCGGCCGCAGTACACCTCCCGGTTATGCTGTCCCAGCAGGGGTGCGGGACTACGTAACTCGTACGGGGTGTGGCTGAGGTTGAACAGCGCTGCGGGAACCCTGAGCCTTCCCATGACCGGGTGGTCCGCCTCTCGGTAGAATCCCCGGGACTCCAGCTGAGGGCATTGGGCCAGGTCCTCGGGCGTCTGGACCAGGCCAAAGAGCATCCGCATCTCCGAGGCCGTCTCGAAGAGGTCCCACCTGCCTCTGTCCTTGATGGCGTCCGTCAGGATGGCATCGAGCTCCTCGCCGTACTCGGCGCGCTGGGCCCGACTGGCGAACCTCTCCTCCAGAAGTTCTGTCCTATCGTAGAACCGGGCCATGTCCTCCCAGCTAGCGCCTCCCCCCGTCTGATTGATGACCCAGCCGTCCTTGCAGGGCATGGGATTGCCGAAGAGGGAACCCACTGGGTTCCTTCTGGTCTGTATGCCACCTGTGAAGGCGTAGAGGGTCTGGTTGGCAATCATGGTGGAGCTGACGCACTCGGCAATGGATATGTCCAGGTGCTGCCCCTCGCCCGTGCCCTCCTGAAGAAAAAGGGCCATGGCCGTTGCCGCGGCGCCGTTGAGGCCGCCCTCGTACTGGGCCTGGAAGCCCCCATGTTTCAGGGGCTCCCGGTCCTGGGTGCCGCTGATGCTCATGATGGCTCCCATGGCGTAGCTGACGATCTCCTCGCCCTCGTACCCACTATATGGACCCTCCTGTCCGAAAGGCGTAATGGAGGTCAGGATGAGGCCGGGGTTCAGCTCCTCCAGTCGATCGTAGTCCAGATTCAGGGAGGCCATGTAGCCGGGCTTGAAGCTCTCCACCACCACATCCGCGGCCCTGGCCAGCTCGCAAAAAATCCTCCTCCCCTCCACGGTCTCGATGTTCAGGGTCACGCCCATCTTGTTCAGGTTGAGGACGAAGAATGTGAGACTCTTCTCGAGGTGCGGGTCGTCCTTATAGAAGGGGCCCATCCGCCTAAGGGATGCACCGCAGGGCGGTTCCACCTTTATCACCTCGGCGCCGTAGTCGCCCAGCAGCCTGGCGCAAAAGGAGCCCGCCATGTCCTGGCTCAGGTCAAGGACTCGCGCGCCTTCCAGTGCACCCTCAATCATGCCTGCTCTCCGGCGCAGATTAGTGCACGAGGACGTGGAGGCTCGGGGAATGCTGTCCGGTTCATCACTGTTATGTATGTAACATCTTTAGGTCCTTCTGGCAACCTTGGCCGTAACACGTTGGGTACGCCGACTTCCTTTACATCCGTGAGGCGAATTGGTAACCTTTTAAAAGCTAAGCCGAGGTGAAAGACCGTTGGTGCGTGGCTCCGACCAGGGCCAAATGGACAAGATGCTCTCCCTCTCCAAGCGGAGGGGGTTCGTTTTTCAGAGCAGCGAAATCTACGGGGGCCTCAATGCTACCTGGGACTAC
Organism: Dehalococcoidia bacterium; assembly: GCA_965247295.1. Taxonomy (GTDB): domain Bacteria; phylum Chloroflexota; class Dehalococcoidia; order Lucifugimonadales; family JAGWBF01; genus CBDFGQ01. The sequence goes on along the minus strand of CBDFGQ010000005.1, from coordinate 33,322 downwards.
GGACCCCTTGGCGTGGAACTGAAACGCAACGTCAAGGACGCCTGGTGGAGGGAGGTGGTCCACGCACGGGACGACATAGTGGGGCTGGATGCCGCCATCCTGATGCACCCCCAGGTCTGGGTGGCCAGCGGCCACGTGGAGAGCTTCACCGACCCCCTGGTGGAGTGCAGGAACTGCCACCGGCGCTTCCGAGCCGACGACCTGGCAAGCTCATCGGTGTGCCCCGAGTGCGGCGGCTCCCTTACCGATCCTCGCAGCTTCAACTTGATGTTCAAGACCTTCATGGGCCCGGTGGAGGAGACCGCCAACCAGGTCTACCTCCGGCCGGAGACCGCCCAGGGGATTTTTGTGAACTTCGCCAACGTGCTGGTGGCGTCGCGGCGCAAGCTCCCCTTAGGCATCGCCCAGATTGGCAAGGCCTTCCGCAACGAGATAACGCCGGGCAACTTCACCTTCCGCACCAGGGAATTCGAGCAGATGGAGATAGAGTACTTTGTCGTGCCCGGCACCGATGGGGAGTGGCTTGAGCGCTGGGTCCAGGAGCGTTTTTCCTGGTACGTGAAGTACGGCATCAAGAAGGAGAACCTCCGCCTCCGCAGGCACGGGGACGACGAGCTGGCCCACTACGCCAAGGCCTGCTACGACATCGACTACCGCTTCCCCTGGGGCTGGGCCGAGCTGGAAGGGATCGCCAACCGCACCGACTTCGACCTGAGGCAGCACGGAGAGGCCAGCGGGCAGGACCTGACCTACTTCGATGAAGATTCCAAGGAGCGGTACTACCCATACGTCATCGAGCCCTCGGGGGGCGTGGACCGGGCGGCCCTGGCCTTCCTCCTAGACGCCTACGAGGAGGAGACCGATGCGTCTTTCGGCAAAGAGGAGACTCGGGTGGTGCTACGCTTCCACAGGCACATCGCTCCCATAAAGGTGGCGGTGCTGCCCCTGAGCCGCAACGAGCGGCTGGTCCCCACAGCGCGGGAGGTGCATGCCCTGGTGCGTTCCCACATGGCCACCCAGTACGACGACGCCCAGAGCATCGGCCGCCGCTACCGCCGCCAGGATGAGATCGGCACCCCCTACTGCGTCACCGTGGACTTCCAGACCCTGGAGGACGGGCAGGTGACCATCCGGGACCGGGACACCATGCAGCAGCTAAGGGTCCCCGTCGCCGACCTGGTACATATCCTCAGGGACAAGCTGGACCACGGGTGGTAGGGGAGAACATCCATGATTAGAGAATACATCGCGGCCGCGATGAAAAGGGCTAGATACGAAATTCTGTCGGACGACGGGACGTACTACTGGGAGATCACCGGCTTTGATGGAATTTATGCCAATGCTACGGGGCTTGAAGAGTGTCGCAATCTCCTGGAGGAGGTGCTGGAGGAATGGCTGCTCCTGAGCCTAACGCGGGGCCTTCCGGTGCCGGTCGTGAATGGGCCTTGACCTCAAGATCAAAGAACGGGCCTAGTGCCTCCCCTTCGTCCTATCTCCAGGCGTGACCTGATCGCCGCATTGCGAGCAGTAAGCTTCGAGGGGCCATTTTCAGGTCGGCGTCACCAGTTCATGATCTTGGGCCAACGAAGGGTCTGGATTCCAAATCCGCATTCGGGGGACCATTGGCAGAGATCTGCTTGTGCGCGTTCTGCGACAGGCAGGGATTAGTCGGAGCCAGTGGGAGCAGGTGTAACCGGGAACTGAGGCCATGCGCATACTGCATTTTTCTGACCTGCACATAGGGGTGGAGAACTACGGCAGGGTGGACCCTCAGACGGGGCTGTCCACCCGGCTGCTGGACTTCCTGTCGGCCCTGGACGAGCTGGTGGAGTACGCCCTGGCCCACGACGTGGACCTTGTCCTACTGGCGGGCGACGCCTACAAGGGCCGGGACCCCTCCCAGACCCATCAGCGGGAGTTCGCCAAGCGGCTGGCGCGTCTGTCGGCGGCGGGCGTGCCCGTGTTCATGCTGGTGGGCAACCACGACCTGCCCCAGGCCGTTGGCAGGGCCACGGCGGTGGAGATCTTCCGTACGCTGGAGGTGCCGGACCTCTACGTGGGAGACGACATGAGGACGTACACGGTCCCCACTCGAAAGGGTCCCCTTCAGATCGTGGCGCTGCCCTGGCCCCGCCGCAGCGGGCTGCTGGGCCGGGAGGAGTCCAGGAGTTTGACCATTGACCAGGTCCGGGAGGAGATAGAAAGGCGCTTTACCGCCGGCGTCGAGAACTTGGTAGCGGAGCTGGACCCCTCCATCCCCTCGGTGCTGACGGGCCACCTGACTATCAACGGCGCCACTATCGGCACCGAGCGATCCATGATGCTGGGCCAGGACCATGCCCTCTTCGCCAGCGCCGTCCACAGGCCGGAGCTGGACTACGTGGCTCTGGGACACATTCACAAGCACCAGGTCCTGCGTGAAAACCCCATGGTGGTCTACTCGGGCAGCCTCCAGAGGGTGGATTTCAGCGAAGAGGAGGACACCAAGGGTTTCTGCGTGATAGACCTGGACCCATCGGCCCCCCAGGGCCGGCGCCTGCAAGACTTCCAGTTCCAGCCGGTGGACGCCAGGGCATTCGTCACAATCGAGGCCAAGCTGACGCCTGGGGAGGAGGACCCCACCGGCGAGGTTGTAAGGGCCATAATGCGCCACAATGTGGCCGGCTCCATCGTCCGGCTGAAGGTCGCCCTCCCAGCCGAGCTAGAGGTACACCTGCGAGACGGGGAGCTACGCACCGCGTTGAGCAGCGCCCATTACGTGGCGGCCATTACCAGGGAGGTTGAGCAGGACCGTAGGACCAGGATACCGCCCGGCGTCGCGGAGGGATTGACCCCACTGGACGCCCTGCGCCTCTACCTGGAGGGCAAAGACGTGGACCCGGAGCGCAAGGAGGTGCTGCTGAGATACGCGGAGGAGCTGGTGTCCGCGGAGCCCTCTGGTGAAGATTCCGCTTAGGCAAGGGTCGTCGCCGCACTTACCGTAGAGCCGACACCAACGTCTTTTTCCCATCTACCAGGCCGCGCACAATTTCTTCGGCTGTCAATATTTCGGAGATGAGGCCCACACCGGCGCCACAGTAGGCTATGCTGCTGCTCAGCTCCCCGTCAAGCAAGGCTGCCCGCACCTGGGCCGGGCCCAGCTCGGCCTCCCAGACGCCGTGGGGGTCGTTATCGGTTGGAGGTGGGGCGCCCTTCATCTTGAGGGCCATATCGCTGCGAAGGACGCGGGTAGGCCTGTGATACCGTCCGGTAATCACCGTGCCCGTATCTATGGCCCCCATGAGCGCCTCTTTATATTTCGGGTGAGCGATGCATTCCTGCGTCGCGACGAAACGGGTCCCCAACTGGACTCCCTGGGCCCCCAGAGAAAGGGCCGAAACGTAGCCCCTCGCGTCCATGATACCCCCAGAGGCGATGAGGGGGATGGACAAAACGTCGGCTACCTGGGGCAGGAGCACAAAGTTGGGAAGCTCGTCCGGACCCCGGATTCCCCCTCCTTCGTAGCCCTCGGCGATAATCACGTCCACGCCCTGGGCTTCAGCTCCCCTGGCATGCCTAACCGTGGATACCTGGTGGAGCACAATTACGTCACTGTTTTTGAGCTTCCCCGTGAAAAGGGCCGGGCTTCCTCCGTAAGTTAGGGCTATCCTTATTCCCTCTTCCAGGGCCGCATCGATCAGCCGGGCAGCCAGGGGATTCGCCAGGTAAAAGCTCACGCCAAAGGGGTTGCCGGTCAGCCGGCGGAGGCTGCGCATATTCTCGCGTAGGTTGGCTTCCATGTCTCCGTCGGCGCTCATACCTGCTGAAGGGTGCAGCATGCCCAGTCCCCCGGCATTAGATACGGCAGCTACCAGCTCGGGATTAGAAACCCAGGGCATTCCCGCCTGCAAGATGGGATGCTCTATGTCGAAACGCCGCCGCAATCTAGCGTCTTTCATGGGTCCTCCTGCAAGGCTTTCTAGAATCGCAGAGATTCTAGGGGCATTTCTGTGGCCTGTCAACTGCTTGAATCCTGCTCTCCTTGATTGGGCCACGTTGACTCCAGGTTGGCTGAACCGTAGAATTCCAAATGTATGGAGGGGCTTTACACAAAGGATAGATGAGCTTTCCAGATGTGCTTCTACTCATCATACGCTGGATCCATGCCCTGGCGGCGGTAGCATGGGTGGGGGGAGGGTTGTTTTACCTGTTGGTCTTGCGCCCTGCCGTGAGGGACGCCGGGCGAGATACGGTCGAGGCGATTGGGGGACTGGGGGAGCAGTTCCGGCAGCTGGTGAATGTGGCCATAGGGGTCCTGCTGGTAACAGGCGTCGTTCTCACCCTCAGCCGGTTGACCTCCGACTACGTGGGGGCGCCGTACATCGTCGTTCTCATCATAAAGATTGTGCTGGCCCTGTATATGTTCTATCTGGTGCGGTTCCTCAGACCTCGTACTTATCCCACTGATGTCCCAACGAATGTCAGGGGAGTCCGCCGCGTGACCGGACTACTGACGGGCGCCACGGCCGTGCTCGTCATTGGGGTCATAGTATTTTTGCTGGCCGACATACTTCGTGCCCTTGTGGAGCAGGGGATCGAGGGATAACGGGTGCGATCCTATACAATGGCATAAGGCCTGCCAGCGTGCCGGAATGGTGCACTGGAACCAGGTGTCGTAATATTTCATAGGATGGTTGATGTATGAAGAAGGACCTGATGGAAATTCTTGCGTGTCCGGTCTGCAAGAGCCCCCTGGAGCTGGATGTCCAAGAAGAGGAGGGGGACGATGTGGTCAAAGGCACCCTCCTCTGTGGTAAATGCACCGAGAGCTACCCTATAGAAGACTCCATACCCAACCTGCTGCCTCCAGATTTAAGGGATCAGGGATAGCTCGGTCCCGCCCTACCGGGGGCCGGCGCGTTTCGAGCCGTGCCCTCCGGCAGGACCCGCCTGGAGCCCGCCGACCCTTCCCCCGAATCCACCACCTGGTAGCGTCCATTCCCCGCGCCCGCTCACGGTATACCCCTCGTGACCTGGATTCTCTATCTCTGTCCTGCCTTCGGCCACAATTCTCCCGGCCGTAGCGTGCCCTTAATAAGAAATTAAGAATTCCGCCATAGAATCGAGACATTAGAGCGACGCGAGAGGTGTAGGATGGCTAGGGTTTCCAGGGGCATGAGTCTGGGATTGGTCACCGTTTCCGTGGCGGTAATGATGGTAATCGCCTTCTTGTGGGTAGGGCCGGGAGTGGATGCCTTCACCGCAGAGGTTGCCGCCACTCCCCTCTTTGAAGAGGAGCAGGTGATAGAGGTCTACGAGCGGGTGAGCCCAGCGGTGGTGGAGGTCAACACCGGTGTGGGATCGGGGAACAGTCTGAGACGTGCCGGTGCGGGTTCCGGCTTTCTAATCGATACTGAGGGGCACGTCGTAACCAACAACCACGTGGTGCAGGGGGCCAGCAACATCAAGATCAAGTTTGGCAACGGCACCACCGCCAGCGCCACTATAGTGGGCAGAGACCCGGCCAACGACCAGACCCTGCTGAAGGTTGACCCCTCGGCAGTGGTGGGGATAGAGCCGGTGGTCCTTGGCGACTCGTCGGCCCTGCGCCCCGGCCAGATGGCCATAGCCATCGGCAACCCCTTCGGACTGGAGGCCTCAGTAACGGTGGGAGTCATCAGCCAGGTTGGGCGCCAACTTCCGAGCGACCTGGGGCGCCCCATATCCAACGTGATTCAGACCGATGCACTCATCAATCCCGGCAACTCGGGAGGGCCACTGCTCGACTCTAGCGGAGCGGTGGTGGGCATCAATACCGCCCTCCAGCTGTCGCCCTTGAACGGAGCATCGGCCGGCATAGGCTTTGCCGTGCCCATCAATACCTTGAAGAGTGCTCTGCCAAGGCTAAAGACAGAGGGAGTGGTCAGGCCCCCGTGGCTGGGTGTGCGGGTGGCTGATATAGATGGCCAGCTGGCCGAGCGCCTGGGACTGCCCGCGGACGCCGGCGTTTACGTCACCGGGGTGGTGCCCGACGGCCCGGCGGAGGCGGCCGGCCTGGTAGAGTCGGGACTGGGTGCAAGGGGCCGGCCCGCTTCTGGTGGCGACATCGTCATCGCGGTTGATGGGGTCGCCGTCGACTCCGCTGCCGAGCTGATAGCCCAGCTGAATGGAAAGCAGCCCGGCCATGCCGTGACCCTTACGGTCCTGCGGGGCGGCGAAACCGTTGACGTAGCGGTGACTCTGGGCGAATGGCCGGAAGACCGGGAATTGATAGAGGTGCCGCAGTCCGAACCTAGCCCCGACCCCGATGAGCGCCGTTTCCCCGGGAAGCCCTTCAGGCGATTCTTCCCGGGACCTGAAGGCCGTGGCGATGACTTTCCCAGATTCCCATTCGAGCGGTTCTTCCCAGGCCCCCAGGATGACGGTGAAGGCCTGCCCGAGGGTTTCTTCAGGTGGTGGCATCACCGACCAATACCCCGCTAGGTGGTGACAGGGCCCCGTCCCTTGGGCGACGGGGCCCGAGGCATGGCCGGCCTTTCGGAAACCGGTACACTGGGAGACATAGGCCCATCACCAGATTATTCCAGCGGCCCCCGCAACCCGGAGGCTGTAGATTGCGGGGGCCATCCTATTTACCTGTAAATAGCTAGGGTATAGTCACACGGGCCACGATTCCATGTTATAGGCCATGTCCCAGAACAGGTACTCGTAGCGCAGACTGGTGAGGTAGGCCTCCTTCATCCTCGCGACTTCTTCCGCACCGGCCCTTTCCGCCAGGCGGTCCGCTAGGGAGCGCGCCCACTCGGCGAGGGCCACGTACTCCGGGGATACGTACATCCTTATCCACTCGCGGTAAAGCGGAGCGTCTACGGGCAAACCCCGACGGGACAGATGGTCCGCTATCTCCCAGTAACCCCACTGGCAGGGCAGGAAGGAGGCGGCCAACTCAGCGTAGGAGCCCTGGTGGGCCACGTTCAGCAGGAAGTTGGTGTAGGCCAGGGTGGTCGGGGCTGCCCTGGTCTCCTCCAGCTCCGTGGGCGTGATGCCGAAGCGGCCGCAGTAGCTGCGGTGCAGTTCCATCTCCGTGTTCAGGGTACCGTCGAGCAGTCGGGCGAACCAGCCCATCGTCTCCAGGTCGGGGGCGCGGGCCGAGGCCATGGCCAGGACTCGGCTGTAGTCTATCAGGTAGAGGTAGTCCTGCCGGACGTAGAATTTGAACTTCTCCACGTCCAGGGTGCCGTCCCCGATGCCGGTGATGAAGGGGTGGCCGAGGATTGCCCGGCGTATGGGTTCCGCTGCCTTCTCAACATCGTCGGCAAAGCCCAAGGAGCCGCCTCCCACCGTCTTTTCTTAATCTCAAGGCAGCAGGAGTATACTAGATGGCATACGTACATAGAAGTATCCAGGCACTTCCGATATCGCGCATTCGTTGCCAACCCTTCTCCCCGTGGGCTATCATCAGGGGTGCCAGCTATGTAGGTGGAGGACCAGGTGAGAGCTCGGCCCAGAATTGTCAAGGAGCTCGAAAGGATCGTGGGCAAAGGGAACGTCCTTTACCACCCCGAGGACCTCCTTGTGTACGAGTACGACGGGTCCGTGGACAGGGCCATACCCGACGCGGTGGTGTTCCCCGACTCCACCGAGGAGGTCAGCGGAGTGCTGTCACTGGCCCACAAGGCTGGCATTCCTGTAGTGGGTCGCGGCGCGGGGACCGGCCTGAGCGGAGGGGCCATAGCCAGCGCGGGTGGCCTTCAGGTCACCCTGACCCGTATGCGGCGTATCCTGGAAATCGACGCGGTGGACCGGCTGGCGGTGGTGGAGCCCGGCGTGGTGAACCTCGACCTGGATAACGAGGCCCGAAAACGCGGTATGAGGTACGCTCCGGATCCGTCCAGCCAGAAAGCCTGTAGCCTGGGGGGCAACGTAGCGGAGAACGCCGGTGGCCCCCACTGCCTGGCTTATGGCGTGACCACCAACCACGTCCTGGGCATGGAGGTGGTACTGGAGGATGGATCCATCACGTGGCTGGGTGGCAAGACTAGAGAGGTGCCCGGATACGACCTGAGGGGCGCCTTCGTGGGCTCCGAGGGAACCTTTGGAATCGCCACAAAGATCGTGGTCCGGCTGCTTCGCCTTCCCGAATCGGTGCGGACCCTGCTGGGCGTATTCCCCGACGTCGAAGCCGGCTGTACCGCCGTTTCCAGCGTGATCGGACGGGGGATCGTGCCGGCGGCGATGGAGATAATTGATGCCGTCTGCATAGGGGCCATACTTAACGTTAACAAAGGGGTCTTCCCCTCTGACGCAGGGGCGGTCCTTCTGGTAGAGGCTGAGGGTTCGGAGGAGGAAGTCGAGGAGGTCAGTGTGGAGGTGGAGGCTACCATGTACGACGCGGGGGCAGTGAATGTGAGAGTGGCGGTGGATGCTGCCGACAGGGAGCGGCTGTGGGCGGCCCGGAAGGGTGCATTTGGGGCCCTGGGTAGCCTGGCGCCGAACTACTACCTGGTGGACGGCGTCGTGCCCAGAACGCGTCTGGCCGAGACGCTGGGGAGAGTGGCCGAGATCGGGGAGAAGTACGGGCTTCTCGTGGCCAACGTGTTCCATGCCGGAGATGGGAACCTTCACCCCTGCATTGCCTTTGACGAACGGGTGCCTGGCGCGACCGAGAGGGTGGTCGAGGCGGGAGAAGAGATGCTGAAGGTTTGCGTGGAGATGGGGGGAACGCTCACTGGCGAGCATGGGGTGGGCCTGGAGAAGAAAGTATACATGCCACTGGTATTTACTGAGCAGGATATGGACGCGATGATGAAGGTCCGTAATGCATTCTCGCCCAGCGGACTGTTCAACCCAGGTAAGATCTTCCTGGGCGGCCCGGAATATGACCGGCCCTCGCAGCACTCGGCGGTCTCCAGCGTAGGTCCAGGGGCCTATATCTAGTGGTCACGCCATGACGTCGCTAACGGACACGCTCGTCCATTCCCTGGGTCGCGAGACTTTCGCACCTGCGGATGAACTCCCAAACTACGCCGTGGGTGGCCACACTCCCGATACGGCTGTGTTCCCGACAAGCGTAGAAGCCGTCTCTGAAGTGCTCTCATTCGCGGCCACGGAAGGCAAGGCGGTGACGCCCTGGGGTGGGGGGACTCAGATGGCGCTGGGCAATTTGCCAGCCAGGGTGGATCTGGTGGTGGGCCTGGGCCGCCTCAACCGCATCCTCTTTCACGAGCCCGCCGACCTGGTGGCCAGCGTTGAGGCCGGAATCAGCCTGGAGGCGTTACAGAGGGAGCTTGCCACCCAGGGGCAGTACCTGCCCTTGGAAGCGCCCCTGCCTTCCCGCGCCACAGTTGGAGGGATTCTGGCGGCCAACGCCAGCGGCCCCTCTCGGCTGACCTTCGGCACGGCCAGGGACTGGCTTATCGGCATAAAGGTGGTGCACTCCGGCGGCGCCACCACCAAGGCGGGAGGAAGGGTAGTCAAGAATGTAACCGGCTATGACCTTAACAAGCTGTATACGGGCTCCCTTGGGACCCTGGGAGTGATAGTGGAGGCCACCTTCAAGGTAGCCCCCCTGCCCGCTGACCGCAGGACCCTGGTGGCTGCCTGTCCATCCCTAACGAGGGCCGTGGAAATGGCTCACGACCTCCTCCGCCAGAGCTCTACGCCGCAGGCGCTGGTGGTGATAAACGCCGAGATCGCTAGAAGGCTGCCCGGCCTGGGACCCCGTGGTGGGGCGGAGGCCGCCGTACTGGTCCTGTTCGCGGGCCGGAAGGTGGCCGTCGATAGAGTAGAAGACGACTCGGCCAGGTTAATGGCACAAGCCGGGGCCAAATCCGTTGAAAGGCTCTCCCGGGAGGAGGGTGATGTCCTGTGGCAGGGGATGACCGACCTGGGCTGGCTGGAGGAGGGCCGACCTCAACTCGCCCTTCGGCTCAGTAGCCTTCCCTCCCAGGTAGGTGACGTCCTGGCGACCGCGTGTTCGCTAGAGGGCCTCCCCCTGGCTCCGGGTATCGTGGCCGATGTGGGCTCCGGACTGGTACGGCTTCTCTCGTGGGCTGGAGCCGGCGAAACCCTTAGTTCGGAGCCGGTCCGGTACGTTATAGAGGGGCTGCGGGAGAGATTACGCGCCTACGGAGGGCATGTGGTGGTGGAGATGTGTCCCTTGGAGGTGAAGGCTGGGATAGATGTGTGGGGCGATTCCGTAGATGGTACTCGGATCATGCGCCGTATCAAGCAAGAGCTGGACCCGTCTGGGATACTGAACCCCGGAAGGTACTTGGGAAGGATATAGCCATGGGCGACCAGACCAGGCTTCCGTTCAAGCTCGGGCCGACCTTTGAGGGGCCTGACGTTCCCAGAGAGGAAGACCTTTACCGCTGCGTCCACTGCGGCCTCTGTTTGAGCGCCTGTCCCACCTACGTTGAGCTAAGCGTGGAGACGGAATCGCCGCGAGGTCGCATCGCCCTGATGAAGGCGGTGAACGAGGGCCGCTTGGGAATCAGCCAGCGGATGGTGTCCCACTGGGACCTTTGCCTGCAATGTCGAGCCTGCGAGGCTGTGTGCCCGTCTGGGGTACCCTACGGCCGCCTCATGGAGTCAACCCGTGCCCAGGTACTCAAACATCGCAAGGAGTCATGGCGCCTCAGGCTCGTGAAGGCCCTACTCTTGCGGGGCGCCCTTCCCCATCCCGGACGCCTGCGGGCGTTCGCTACCCTGCTTTGGCTATATCAGCGCTGGGGTTTCCAGAGTGTGCTGCGCAAGTCTCACCTGCTAAATCTCCTTCCGGGCAAGGTCACAGAGATGGAAGCCGGCCTTCCGGCCCTCTCCCGGCCGTTCTTTGCCCCTACCCCCTCCGTGTACCCCGCCAGGGGCACCGAGAGGGTGGTGGTGGGCCTCCTCTCGGGGTGTGTCATGCCCCTGGTGCAGGGCCCCACGATGGAGGCGACGGTGCGGGTGCTGACGGCAAACTCCTGTACCGTTGCAGTGCCCGTTGGCCAGGGATGCTGTGGCGCTTTGAACCTGCACAGCGGGGACCTGGACATGGCCCGGAGGATGGCGCGTCGTAACATAGACGTTTTCCTGAATGCAGACGTGGAGGTGGTCGTGGTAGCGTCGGCGGGTTGTGGGTCCGCCATGAAGGAGTATGGCGAGCTGCTCAAAGACGACGCCCAATACCGTGACAAGGCCGAACGTCTTGGCCACATGACCCGAGACGTGACTGAGTACCTGGTGGAACTGCCCTTCCGTCCGCCACAAGGTGTGGTCAGCGGACGCGTTACCTACCAGGACCCGTGTCATCTGGCCCACGCTCAGAGGATTACCGAGGCTCCCAGGGCCATCCTGAGTTCCATACCTGGGCTGGAGCTGGTGGAGATGGACGACGCCAGCCGGTGCTGCGGTGCCGCGGGCATCTACTCCATCACCCAGGCGGAGCTCTCGCGGAGACTCCTGGAGAGCAAGGTGGCCGCCGTCCAGGCCACGGGAGCGGATACGGTGGCTACGGCCAACCCCGGATGCATGATACAGCTGGAAACGGGACTCCGGCGGGCAGGCATCACGGGTCGGGTGCGCCACGTGGTGGACGTCCTGGATGAGGCATACCGGCGAGAGGGGTAGGGGCGACGGAAGCGACGTTCCAGAAGATCGAGGGGCCATCGCCACGGTGGCCTTTCGGTACGGCGTACTGAGTGATGATAGGATGCGCGGGGCTGCTCAGCCTGGCCATTATTTTCTTTGGAGTCCTTTTTCTGCTGGAGAGCCTTGGCATCTCGGATAACGCCGTGGGCCGGTTCTGGCCGCTGATCATCATATTCTTTGGCCTTGCCAGCCTCATCAACCTCATCAGGTTCCGGGCCAGGATTCACCGGTTCAGGCGTCGGTGGCCGCCGGACATAGATTAGCCAAGGCAGATGTGCAAGTTTTCCTGTCACCTTGAGCCCTTCGCTCTTGTCATTCTGAACGAAGTGAAGAATCTATGTCTCGCTCAGGATAAATTCAGCGAAAGGTATCGGAGCGGGGAGGAGGGTCTCACAGAAGTCCTAAGCCCCCACCAGATTCTTCACCCGCGTGGGGCGGGTTCAGAATGACATCCACGTTAGTCCTGCTATCAGGCTACTTGCGCGGGGGGTAGCTACGGGGATACGGCCGTCTATGATTCCGATGCCAGGCTCCGCTGGGCGGCTGCCACTCCCGCTCCTCGGGCGACCTCGTAGCCCTCCTCGGGCAGTATGCGCTCGAACGCGGAGAGGAAGGCCAGGACGTTTCTTTCCCTTGAAGACTCACCCATGAGGCCTATACGCCAGACCCGACCCGCGATTTCACCCAGCCCTCCGCCTATCTCAATTCCGTACTCCATCAGCAGCTTACGACGCACCCGGGCCTCTTCCATCCTTTGGGGGGCCAACACCGTCGTCAGGGGATCCAGCCGGTGAGCGGGGTCGGCGAAAAGCTCCAGCCCCAACGCCTCCAAGCCGGCCCTGAGGGCCTCCGCATTGCGGGCGTGGCGCCGCAGCCGCTGCTCCATCCCTTCCTCCATGGCCATGCGAAGGGACTCACGGAGGGCGTATATCATGGAGATCGGTGCGGTGTGATGGTACACGCGGTTCTGAGACCAGTACGTCTCCAGGTTGGCCAAGTTGAGGTAGAAGCTCTGGACCTTGGTCACCCGTTCCGAAAGCACCTTGGCGGCCCTGGGCCCGATGGTGATGGGCGCCAGGCCCGGGGGCGCACCCAGGCACTTTTGGGTGGCGCTGTAGCAGATGTCCACCTCCCACTCATCCACGGCCACCTCCTGGCCCCCAAGGGTGGTCACTGCGTCGGCAATTAGAAGGGCGTCGTATCGGTGGGCTAGCTCGGCGATCTCCTTCAAGGGGCTGAGGACGCCCGTCGAGGTCTCGCCGTGGACGACCCCAACGGCCTTCACCCGATGGTGCTTTTTAATCTCCTCTTCCAGGGGAGAAAGGTCGGGGCCCACGGCTTTGCCCCAGGGGAACTTCACGATCTGGACCTGGGCACCGCACCGGGAGGCGATGTCAGCCATCCGGTTTCCAAAGTAGGCGTTTATGGCGATCACCACCGTATCGCCGGGCTCCACCACGTTGCAGAAGGCGGCCTCCATGGCCGCCGTCCCCGTTGCCGAGATGGGCAAGGTCAGCCTGTTGGAGGTACGGAAGACGATTCGCAACATCTCCATCACGTCGTCCATGACGCGAAGGAACTCGGGGTCGAGGTGTCCCAGGATGGGCGCGGCCATTGCCTGGAGCACCCTCGGGTGCACGTCGCTGGGGCCGGGCCCCATCAGAGTCCGCGGAGATGGGTTGAACTCCTTCATGTAGTCGTGCATGGTCCCCTCCGTTGACAAAGATTCCCAGGCCTCACTTTGGCCCTTCTACCACTAGGGGGAGGGAGCATTTACCTCGCCCCGACCCTCTCCTATCGAGGGAGAGGGGAATTGGTGTTGGCTGACACATGGGAGGTCCCTTTTCGGGTAGCTGGTACTCCCCTCGCATGCCTGGCAGCAGGCCCGCGAGTACAGGCAGTGGGAGCTCCCAAACGCCGCCTAAACCACCGGTGAGGCACCGCCGTCTATGTTTACCGCTATACCCGTCAGATAGCTGGCTCGGTCCGAACATAGAAAAGCGATGGTATCACCGGCCTCCTCGGCCTCTCCCACACGCCCCAGGGGTATCTCCCTGGCCCCAGCCATCTGCTGGTAAAACTCCTCAAGGGTCAGGTTAGGGTTACGGGACTTTCCGCCGTCGAAGCGTCGCTCGTGCTGGCCGCTCTTTATCAGACCAATGCAGACGGTGTTCACCAGGATGTTGTCTTTGGCCAGGTCCTTAGACATGGCCTTGGTAACGGCGATACCTGCCGCCCGAGACACGGATGTAGGAACGGAACCCGGCCCCGGCGCCTTTGCTCCCAGGTTGGTAACGTTTACGATTCTGCCGCCGCCGACCTCCCGCATGTGGGGTATGCTCAGCCGAGCGAAGCGAATGGCGGACCAGAGCTTGAGGTCAAAGTCCGCCTGCCAGTCCTCATCTGTCACGCTTTCGAAGGGGCCGGCGGCGGACTGACCCGCGTTGTTCACCAGAATGTCCAACCTGCCGAATCGCTCCAGGGTAGCGGTCACCACCCGCTCGATATCCTGGTGCACGGTAACGTCGGCCTGGACCGGCAGGACCTCCCCTTCGGTCTTCATCCGGATCTCCTCGGCGACCTGCTCCAGGAGGTCCACGCGCCTAGCGCATATGGTGACCCCGGCCCCCTCTTGGGCGAGCCGCCATGCCGCCAGCCTTGCCTATGCCCTTGCTGCCGCCGGTGATAATGGCAACCTTGCCCTTAAGTCCTAAGTCCATAGCGATGTCTCCGTTGGGGGGTTCTCCTAGCTAATAGAACGTCGAACGACGCGGGGTAAGTTTGGGCAACGGCCTAGTTTTGCTGACGTACGTACTTGTCCACGCTTTTATCGCCGCCGAGGGCGAGATAGATGTCCCCTCGGGAGTCTGCCCATATGCCATGGGCCGAGCGGGACTCGAAGCGGGCCAGCACTCCACCATTACGGTCCAGCACGCTGACCCTTGGCTCCGAACCGTCAACCGCCAGCTCACTCACGTAGAAGTTGCCATCCGCGTCCACGGCGATGTCGGTGGGCCTGTGGATGTCTGCCCACGTCTCCAGGTAACCCCCGTCCGCCGAGAAGACCTGGATGCGGCTGTTCTCCCGGTCACACACGTAAATGCGGTCGTCCCGGCCGACCAGGATGCTGTGGGGCAAATGAAACTGGTTGGGGTCGGTCTTGCCGGGCTCTCCCCAGGAGCCGATAAGCCGGCCTTCGCTGGAGAACCGGTGCACGCGGCTGTTCCGGTAGCCGTCCGAGACGTACAGCTCTCCCGAAGGCGCGGGATACAGCTCGGTTGGGTAGTTGAAGGGCCCGGAGGCCCGTGGCACCAGGTCGCCGGCCTTCTCGCAGCCTGTGTCCGAGTGGACGCCCCGGCGACCCAGGACCTGGAGGGGCTTGCCCTTCAGGGTAAGGACCATCGCCACCGAGTCTTCCCGGTCAGTGACGTAGGCGATGTCGTTGACGCTGCACAGGCCATGGGGGTCGGTGATCATCCCCGTGCCCCAGGAAGTGATGTGCTGGCCATCCTGCTGGAAGATTACAACCGGCGGGTCCTTTCGCTGGAACACGTACACCCGGTCCTCGAAGTCGGTGGCCAAGGCGCTGACCGTCCCGAAGCTCTCCCCACCGGGTAGCCTGGCCCAGTCTTGGACCAACTGGTAGGTAAATTTACCGTTCGTCATCTCAGTACTATCCCCTCCCCGTAGGTTTTCTAGAATCTCATTTCAAGAGATTGTTTAACCCCCCGTCTGGAGGCAGGAAGTAGTAAGGCAGACTTCGGACTGGGGTGTCCTGGAGGTTCTCGGGATAGGCTCTTGCCCTCTCGGGCGCACACCACATTATATCACCGGGAGCAAGGGCATCCAGGGCCTAACTGCGCCGCTGTCTTATGCCCGCTATGACCGCCGGCAGAACGGGCAGCAAGTCTCCCGCCAGCGTTCCAGTATCCCCCATCTCCCCCTGGACGGTCTCCGCCGCGGCGGCGTGGAGGTAGACCCCGCAGCAGGCTGCATCCTCCGGCGACGAGCCCTGGGCCAGCAGGCCGGCGATGATCCCTGTCAGCACGTCCCCCGTTCCGCCCGATGCCAGGCCCGGATTGGCGAAGGGGCTCACACGACACGTTCCGTCGGGGGTCGCTATGACAGTGTGTGCTCCCTTTAGGACTACCACCACCTGCCATCGCGCCGCCCATTCCAGCGCGGACTCCGTCCGGCGGTCCTGGATATTGGGGGTGGGCACGCCGGTGAGGGTGGACATCTCCCCCGGATGAGGAGTGACCACCACCGGAAAATCCAGGTCGCGCCACCAGCCCTCTATCTTGGACAGATTGTTCAGTGCGTCGGCGTCGATGACCACCGGGATAGAGGGCCTGGGCTCGACCAGTAGCAGGTCCCGCAGGAACTCCTCCAGTCCCTTGGAACGGCCTAGGCCGCACCCAACCAGGATAGAGGTGTACTGACCCAGGTTCTTCTTTATCGGGCCGGCGGCCTCCGGATGGAGCCTTCCATTCCCGTCGTCGGGAAGGGGGAGGTGAAGCACCTCGGTGAGCTTGGACGCCAGGATGGGGTATATGCTCTGGACCGTGGATAGGGTCACGAGTCCGGCCCCGACGCGGGCCGCTCCTTGAGCGGCGAGGTAGGCGGCTCCCACGTAGTTCCCGGAGCCGGCTATCACCAGAGTGTGACCGAAGGTACCCTTGTGGCCGCTGAGGGGCCTGGGGGGAAGCCTGTCGCTTACCCAACCCGGCGTCAGGAGCTCCAGGACGATGTCTTGGGCCAGGTGGCCGGGGATGTCGATGTCCACTACCCTCAGCTTGCCCAGCATTCCGGCCCCCGGGAACCGAAAGTGGCCAGCCTTGGGGTAGCCGAACGTGATGGTGATATCGGCGCCAGGGCACGCGGGGTCCACTTGGCCCGTGTCCGCGTTCATCCCGGTGGGCAGGTCCAGGGCCAAGACGGTCAGATCCGGGCGGCGGGTCCTGGCTGCCGAGAGGTGCAGCACCGCCTCTCTGACGGTCCCCTCCAGGGGTCTGGCCTGCCCGGTCCCCAGTACGGCGTCGACCACCAGGCGGGCGCGGAAGAGCTGGGCTTTCAGGGCTTTCAGTTCGGGGTCTTGGGCGCTGGATATGATGGCGACACCACCGTCCTGGGCCATCGTCAGCTTTGAGTCTTCCGTGCCCTCCCGGTGCAGGAGGTAGGCCGTTACATTGGCGCCCCAACGCTGGAGATGGCGAGCCACCACCAGCCCGTCGCCTCCGTTGTTCCCGGGGCCCACCAGCGCCAGCACCGGCAGTCCCGCCACCCTTCCCAGGGCGTTTCGCGCCTCTCGGGCGGCAGCAAGTCCGGCGTTCTCCATGAGGGTATCGGTGCTCGTCCCAAGGGATGCGCTGGCCTCCTCCAGGCTGCGCATCTGCTCGATGGTGACGATCTTCAAGGTCCGGCTCAGGAGCTACCGCCATCTGAATCGGGAATCATGCCCACCACCATGGCCACGGCATACTTTCTCGAGTGAGAAAGGCTGAGCGCCAGCTGCCTCACTCCAAGGCTCTCGCCTCGGCGGAGGGCACGGCCATGCAGGCGAATGGACGGCGCTCCTCCACTGCCCCGCACCACCTCTATGTCCTTCCAGCCCACCCCCCGTAATCCCGTGCCCAGGGCCTTCATGGCGGCCTCTTTGGCGGCAAACCGGACCGCGAGGTTCTGTGCCCTCCCCCTGCAGTAGGAGATCTCATCTTCCGTGTATATTCTCTTGAGGAACCGCTGTCCCCAGCGTTCCAGCGCCCTACTGATGCGCTCGATCTCGATTATGTCCACGCCGGTGGTAAGCATTCCCCTTAGACGCCGGCTACCAGGCCGGCCTCTTGCAGAACCTGGGGAATCAGCCGCTCCCAGCCTATGGCCATTATATGGACCCCCCGGCAGTGGTCCCTAACCTCCCTGATAATTCGGCCTGCTATCTCTACACTCGCCTTACGTCTATCTTCGGCATCCTCCATCTCCAGGACGAGGTCTTGGGGCACATACACTCCCGGAAGATGGTCGTTCAAAAACCGGGCCATGCGACCGGACTTGAGGAGTATGATCCCGGCCAGAACGGGCACCTTCATGTGGCTGACGCTTTCCATAAATTCGCCGAAGGACTCGGGGTGAAATATTGCCTGGCTCTGGAAAAAGGTAGCCCCCATCTCCACCTTCTGCTGCATCCGACTGATCTCTTTTGCACGGTCTTTGGCCCCGGGGTTCACGGCAGCGCCGATACAGTAACTGGGGGTCCCCTTCAGCTCGTTGCCTGACATGTCCACGCCGGTCATCAGGTCGTTGGCTGCCTTCACCAGACTAACTCCGTCAAGGTCGAACACTGGCTTGGCCTCGGGATGGTCGCCGCTCGTCGGGGGGTCGCCGGTGAGGCACAGCACGTTCTCGACGCCCAGCAAGGAGGCGCTCAGCAGGTCCGACTGGAGGGCTATGCGGTTCCTGTCCCGACCGGTGATCTGGAGGATGGGTTCAACTCCCCTGTCTATAAGCATGTGGGCAAGGGCGAGCGGTCCCGTGGTCATGATGGAGCTCTGGGAATCGGTAACGTTGAAGGCGTCCACCATACCTTTCAGGCTCACCCCTCGATCCAGGATCGGGTTGACGTCCACACCCTTTGGAGGATTAAGCTCAGCCGTCACGAGAAACTTTCGGGAGCTCAGCTTGTTACTGAAACCGCTCAACTGGACACCTCACTATCAGAGATCTTAGATACCGTTTCGCCCATCCCCTTTGAGCTCAGGGAAGGCTCTGAGACTACTTGCAGAGGGGCTTGCCCCTGATTCTTCTGCCTGCAGTTAGCACGCCTGACCGACTGTTTTAAGGTATTATAGTCATGGGGACTTTCCTTGTCCAACTGCTTTTCGGGGTTGACAGCCGGTGTCGGTTGGTATCAAATTCTAAACCGGCACCATGGTCGACCCGGGCCACGCCGTGGCTCAAAACCGCTTCGGTGCCGCACTTGGGTGGTTGTAGTGGCCCACAACCAGGACCAGGGCAGGGTGGAGTATGGCAAAGATACTTGACGGTACCGCCACATCCAAGGCGATTCGCGCCGAGGTCTCGGAGGCCGTGACGGAGATGCGGCAGAAGCACGACGTAACGCCGGGCCTTGCGGCCATCCTGGTAGGAGACGACCCCGCTTCGACCATCTACGTTCGCAACAAGGGCCGTGCCTGCCATGAGGTGGGTATGTTCAGCGAGACGTTCAACCTCGCCGAAAGCACCTCTCAGCAGGAGATCGTCGACCTGATAGGCAAGCTAAACGGAGATCCCCGTTTTCACGGGATCCTGGTGCAGCTACCTCTCCCGGGGCACGTGAACGAGGGCGCTGTAGTGATGACGGTAAGTCCCGAGAAAGACGTGGATGCGATCCATCCGCTGAACGTGGGAAAGGTGGCCCAGGGGAACGCCGACTACGTACCCTGCACTCCGGGAGGAGCCCAACAGCTACTGTTGCGCAACGGCTACGACCCTGGCGGAAAGCACGTTGTGATATGTGGCCGAAGCGGCATCGTGGGCAAGCCCCTGGCCATGTTGCTCATGCAGAAACGGGCTGGGGCCAATGCGACAGTTAGCGTGTGCCACACCGGCACCAAAAATGTTGGCGAGATGACTCGCCAGGCGGACATTCTGGTTGCGGCCATGGGACGCCCCAGGGCCATCACCGCCGACATGGTGAAGGATGGTGCCATCGTGGTGGACGTGGGCATTAACCGTGTCCCCGACTCCACGCGTAAGTCGGGCTACCGTCTGGTGGGGGACGTGGACTTCGAGGAGGTGTCCAAAAAGGTGGAGGCCATCAGCCCCGTGCCGGGCGGCGTGGGGCCCATGACCATCGCCATGCTGCTGCTGAACACACTTACTGCCGCGCGATTAGGCATCCACGGTCGCTCATAAGATATATTCAAGCCTTGACCGTGTTTAAGTGGCCTACTACAATTGCTTACATCCCAGTAGTGCTTTTGCTTACACTCCCGTATTGCTATCAGGGTGGGACTGTATCCGGAGTAGCCAGGAACCAGCCACGGAGAGCTTCTAATGGGCGCGACGGTAGTTGGAAAGAATCTGACCAAGACGTACAACCTGGGTGACCAAATGTTGTACGCGTTGAACGACGTCTCCCTGGAGGTTTACCCAGGTGAGATGGTTGCCATTATCGGGAGGACAGGCTCCGGAAAGTCTACCCTCCTCCACACACTTGGCTGCCTTCAGCGTCCCGATTCGGGGCGTGTGCTCCTAGAGGACCTGGACGTGACCCAGCTTGAGGATGAAGAACTGGCACGGGTCCGCGCTCAGAAAGTCGGCTTTATCTTCCAGGCATTCAATCTGCTGCCCAATGAAACGGCGGCGACTAACGTGGAGGTCGCCCTTTGGGACGAGGGAATGTCTCCTCGAGACCGCCGGCGTCGGGTGCTGGATGCCCTGACGGCTGTGGGCCTGGGAAACCGGCTGGACCGGACGCTCAGACAGCTTTCGACGGGGCAGCGCCAGTCTGTGGCTGTCGCCCGGGCCCTGGTCAACGACCCGATAGTTATTTTCGCCGATGAGCCCACCAAGGGGCTGGCCAGCACCTCCCGCGAGGAGGTGCTGGGGCTGTTCCAGAGTCTGAACAACGAGGGCAGGACCATAGTCATCGCCAGTGCCGAGTCGGGCGTGGCCAGCTACTGCCGGAGGACGGTGAGGATAACCGAGGGAACGGCCGTGGACCGGGGACTGGTGTCCAAACGGCGCATCATTCCGGGGTCACGGGTAGCCACGGCGTCCCGCGATGACGACTCCAGAGGCGAAGAGACTGTTTGCCCGCGGTGTAACCGCGACAACCCCCCGAAGGCGAGCGTCTGTTACCGGTGCAGGTTTCCCCTTAACCTGTCCAAAGAGGAGATGCAGTCCATTGAGGGTCGCCTGCGTGGCATCGAAGGACGCGGGCTAGGGGTTGAGAGCACGTCGGACCAGGGCAAGGTCCCAGGACAGGAGTACGTAGAGGAGCTGAAGAAGGTCCCCTTTCTCACCGGGCTGGGGCCTAAGAGCCTGATGAAGGTGATACCGGCCCTGGAGTCTGGCGTAGCTATCCGGCGGGCTCTACCATAGTGAAGCAGGGAGACGCCGGAGACTCTTATTACATCGTTAAGGAAGGGGACAGTCCAGGTAGGACGCCGGCTGGGCGACGGATCGCAAACTCTAGTCGCTACCTTGGGCCCCAGTGAAGGGTTTGGAGAGATGGCCTTGATTACGGGCATGCCTCGGTCGGCCAGCGTCGTTGCCTTGGACGAAGTCGAGGCGTGGCCCTTCCCAAGGCGGCCTTCGAGATGCTCCTATCCGAAAACATCTCACTGTCCCTATACTTTAATCGCTTGCTGAGCGAGCGACTGAGCAAGCTACAGGATGCGGTATATCCCTCCGTGTGATTGATTTTCTGAGCCGGGGCCTATAAAATTGATTTGGATAGACTCTTATTAGTGGCCGATAAGTGCCTTATACGGACACTGAACCGACGGAGGCGTCGCGGTGGCCGCAGCAATCCAAGCATCGCATTTGACGAAGGTGTACCGGCCAAGTAGCGGGCTGGTACATGCCATGACCGACGTCTCCCTCGAGGTGTACCCTGGGGAAATGGTTGCTATAGTGGGGAGACGTGGTGCGGGGAAGTCCACCCTCTTGAGTATCCTGGGCTGTATTCAAAGGCCCGATTCCGGAGAGCTCCACATCGGCGACCTGGACGTGATCCAGCTTGCAGATGCTCAGCTCGCCTGGGCCCATTACTACAGGCTCGGCTATCTCTACCCGGACATCAAGCTTGAGGCCAAGGAAACCGGGCTGGCGAACGTCGAGACGATCCTGATGGCCCAGGGCTTCGCAGAACGCGAGCGGCGTCAGATGGCCTGGGCCGCCATTAGAGCGGTGGGCCTAGAGAGCCGCCACGTAGAGCTAAAACTGGGGATGCTTTCAACGGGCCAGCGACTGGGTGTGGCTATGGCCCGGGCGTTGGTCCACGAGCCGCCGGTGCTATTTGCCGATGAGCCGACGAGGGCGCTGGATAACACCGCTCGGGAAGAGGTGATGGGCCTTTTCCAGAAGCTAAGCGACGAGGGCCGAGCCGTGGTCATCGAGACCGCCGACGCCAGTGCAGCAAACTACTGCCGTAGGGCGGTAAGGCTGGTGGAGGGTAGGATCGTTGAGGACAGTCTGGTGTCCAGGAGGCGGGTGGTATCGCTCGATAGGATCCCAGCGGGGCGGCCTGATATGTACTTGGAGAATGAGGAGGGACTCTGTCCCCGGTGCAGCTACAACAACCCCGCAGACCAGGATATCTGCCAGAGATGCACTCACCGGCTCCGTGGAGCCGAGAATGGAGCCGGGCCTGTGGGAGGCGCCGTGGCGGAAGCGATCGCTGCCTCGGCAGTACAGAGAGCCCCAGCTGCCCAGGGGGAAGTTGCTGGCCCTGTCGATTTAGATGAGCTTAAAACGGTCCCCTTCTTCGGCAGGCTAGGCACTAAGAGTCTGGTCAGCCTTATGCCTTCCATGGAGCTGTTGCGTTTTCCCCAGGGATCGACCATCGTCCGTCAGGGGGACGCAGGAGACTGTTTCTACGTCGTCAGGAGTGGCAGTGTGCAGGTGGAGGCTGAGAGTCTGGATGGACCGGACGTTCAAGTAGCACAAATTGGGGTAAAAGAAGGGTTTGGCGAGATGGCACTCCTTACCGACCAGCCCCGGTTCGCCACCGTGGTCGCTTTGACAGACCTAGAGGTATGGAGGCTGCCCAAGGACGCCTTTCAGGCGCTTCTAGCCGAGAACCGCACCCTCGCCGCCTACTTTAGTGAGCTCCTAAATCACCGACTGGACACGCTGGAGGAGACGGTTTACGCATCCTACTGATCCCGGTGCCCGTCCTTCAAAGTGTGGGCAAGGCACCGCTCATTTTCGCCGTGGTCCTGTGAAACTACCGCTAACCCCAGGGAACTCATGCGTATCAGCGAATTCGACTACAAGCTTCCCGACCATCTCATTGCCCAGACTCCGGTGGAGCCACGGGATTCCTCGCGGCTTCTGGCCCTCCACCGCAGGACCGGGCGGATCGAGCACAGGCGCTTCTCTGACCTGGTGGAGTATCTCGGGCCGGGAGATGTGCTCGTCCTGAACGACAGCCGTGTGATTCCCGCCAGGATTTTCGCCAGAAGACAGGGCAGCGGCGGAAGGGTCGAGCTTCTGCTGCTGAGGCGTCTTGAGCCCCGGGTGTGGAAGGCGGTGGGTAGGCCGGGGCGTGGGTTAAGGCCCGGCAGCATCCTGTTGGTCGAGGGAAATGCCGGCGAGGAGATATCAGTGGAGGTCCTGGATGTGGCAGAGGATGGCGTTAGGACAGTACGCCTCTCCTCCGAAGATGGGATGGAGCAGGCGGGTGAAGTCCCCCTGCCTCCCTACATTCACGAGCCCCTCGGCGACCCGGAGAGGTACCAGACCGTGTATGCCAAGGTCCCCGGCAGCGTAGCCGCGCCCACGGCCGGGCTGCACTTCACCCCCAGGCTCCTCGAACTGCTCCACGCCAGGGGGGTGCAGCAGGTGTACGTCACCCTCCACGTGGGACTGGACACCTTCCAACCGGTCCATGAGGAGGACCCCAGGGATCACGTGCTCCAGGGTGAGTATTACGAGGTGGGCGAGCATGCCGCCGACCAGCTTAACGCCGCCCGGCGGGATGGGCGACGGGTAATGGCCGTGGGTACCACTTCGGTCCGCATCCTGGAGCAGGCGGCGCTATGTGCCGCGGACACGGGCTCTCCTTTCCTTGGCCCTACCTCCGGCTGGGCACGACTCTACATCCTGCCCGGGCACCGGTTCCGGCTGGTGGACGCCGTCATAACCAACTTCCACCTGCCGCGAACCACGACGCTAATGATGGCCAGCGCCTTCGCCGGCCGGGAGCGCCTGCTAGCTGCCTACAGAGATGCCATCGCCCAGGAATACCGCTTCTACTCCTTCGGCGACGCGATGCTGGTGCTGTAACTCTGGCTCCTCATGGGTGCCGAAGACCGAGCTGGTCGGTCGGGCCGGGCGGTTTGCAGCCGCCTGGGGCTACGACGACACCAAACGCTGCTGGAGCCTGGCGAGACCACATTTACCCCAGCATGTCAGTGAGCTATTCTTTATGTGCTTACCCGTGGTCGGCGCTTGATTCATTTGTGGGGAGGTTACTTGATGAATGAGATCCTCCTATCGAGTCTGATTTTTATTGGTGCCACATTTGTAGCCGGACTGGTGGCCGGACTAGTGATTGGGGGACCGAAGACCGCTGTCGAAGTGTGGTGGCGGCGCAGAAAACAACGTAAACTTCGCCCTGACGTCAAAGAAGCCGCGCTGAAAACTGCCCAGGTAACCTTGGGCCATGACGACCCTAACACAGTCAGTCCACTTAACGAGGTGGCCGAGGCATATAGCGAAATAGGCGATTTTCGAAAGGCTGAGCGGCTTCTCAAGCAGGCCCTTGCGATCAATGAAAAAGCTATGGGGTCTGAAAATCCCGCTCTGGATGAGTCCCTTTATCGACTTGCAGACCTATATACCAGCTGGGGCAAGTACACTACGGTTGAGGCGTGCCTGGAGAGAGTCATGGAGCTCACAGAAAAACGCAAGGGGGTAGAACACATGGACCTGGTCGGTCCTCTGTGGAACCTAGCACACTTCTATGATTCCCGACAAAAGGATCGAGAAGCTGAGTCCCTTGTCAACCGAGTACTAGAAATACAGAAGAAAGCCCTGGGGCCTGAACACACTGAGGTGGCGAATTCCCTCGCAGGTCTAGCCCGGTTCTACGGCGACAAAGGCAGGGATGAGGAGGCCGAGTGCCTTATACTGGAGGCGCTGGAGATGAAGCAAAGGGTCCTGGGGGCAGACCACGCAGAGGTGGCGGATTCCCTCGCAGGCCTATCCGGGTTCTACGCTGAGAAAGGCAAGGATGAAGAGGCCGAGCGCTGTCTGGTGGAGGCGCTGGAGATGAAGCAAAGGGTTCTGGGGCCAGGACACACCGAGGTGGCGGATTCCCTGACCCATCTAGGGTGGTTTTACGCTAATAAAAGCAGGGAGGACGAGGCCGAGCTTCTTCTAAAACAGGCGCTGGCGATAAAGGAAAAAGCTCTTGGACCGGAACACCCCGGGGTGGCTGCTGGGCTGATTGCAGTAGGATTGTTCTATGTTGGCAGAGGAATGGACCAGGAGGCCGACCATCTGTTGCAACAGGCATTAGAGATAAAGGAGAAGGCTGTGGCGTTGGGGGATAACTATGTTGACCACCTTTATGGGGCTGCTAATTTTTATGACACGCTGGTAAGACACAGTGACGCCCGACGGTTTCTGCAGTGGGAGTTGGAAATACGGGAAAAGGAATTGCACCCAAACCATCCTACCCTACGGGCGTTGAGAATCAATATAGACACCTACGGCGAAAAGGAGAGGACCCAAAGGTCCGAAGATATCAATCCTCGCCCAACGCGGAGAGGTTACTTCTTGCGGTTCGAAGAGAACCGGGTCACAATTGATGCTCCACGGGAAACGGTCTGGAGTTTCATCGAACGGCTTGAAAAGCTCACTGAATGGTGGCCGCAAGCCACATTTGCGTTTGGTCAGCTAAGTGAGGGCAAGGAATTCGATCTCGTTAAATACGGAAATCGAATTCACTGTCGCGTCTTGATCCATGAAGTTGACCCTCAACGCAAAGTTGTTTTTCTAACCCGTCGGTATGGCAAAAGCAACCCAGGTACCAGGACCGTGCTTACGTTGAACGATACAAAGAACGGTACCCGCGTCCGGTTCAGCAAGTCATTTTTTTGGGGGTCAAGTTTTTTTCCAGATTGGCTCGTCTTCCTGCCCATCAGGCTGGGAGCAATGCTGGTCATGGTCTGTGGGTTCCCCTTCTTCGAACCCCTTTACAATCTGAAGAAATTGGTCAAGGATGATATAAGACGACAACCCAGTTGACTCGGGCGGGCGCATCCGTTCTTGACCGCTAGCCATGCGTGGTCCCAATTATTGCCAGGGCTCCCGGCGCTAGACTCCAACACGTTTTCGTGTCATAGCCTTAGCACTGCCGACGCGATGCTGGTGTTATAGCGTTAGGCCGGTGTCCATGAAGCTTGTATGGGTGGCCTGTGTGCCTCTGAGGGCTAGGAACCCTCGGGCCGCTCGGGCATGTTTTGTATGATGTCGTCCAGTGCCCTGTCCAACTCCGGGGCCAGCTCCACGTGCTCTACGTACGGCGTATGGTTGAACTCTTCGCGGGCCTTTTCGATCATCTCCTTGGCAGAGGCGTTGGAGGCGGCGATTCGGTCCAAAATCTCCTGTAGGCTTTGAGAGTCGGTGTCGCCCCGCTCCTTCAGGTCGGTTAAGTCAATGTCGATCTGGAACAGCCCCTTGATCCGTCTCATGATGTCATAGAAGGACCGGTGGTCCTTAGATATGCCTACCGGTTCGTTCTTGGCCGAGAGAAACGAGAACATGGGCGCCATGGAGCCGAGCCTGAACAGCTCTAGGTCCGGGTAGGAAAAACGGGCCAGGGAGATGAGGGCCATGGCTATGGTCGGGCCGCTCCGTCTGTCACTGCCATAGCTGGAAAACCTTACGCTATACCTCTCAAGCTCCTCCCTCATCTCCGGCTTGCTGTAGGAGCAGTTGACGCTCCGCTCCAGCTCCGGAGGTGCCGGCCCGTTATAGCCCTCCACCGCCACGGTGCGCTTTATTCCTAGCTCGCTTATCGCCTGAAAGAAAGCCTCGCCGTAGAGGTCTATGCGGAACCAGGGCTCCTCTCCCAGAAATATGATCAGCCCGTCTCCGGCGTCGTACAGGTAGTTCTCCCTGAACATCTTGGTTGTAGGCAGGCCATCCTCGAAAGATATGCCCGGCCTGAAGGCGTCGTGGGTCCCCGGGACCTGGAATGGGTAGCATTCCAGAGAGACCTTCGGACCCATCTCACCTATTTTTCTTGCGTTTAGCTTCTCGATGAGGTACTGAGGTAGGCCACTGGAAATCTCGCCCCCGTCGGACCACTGGGGATTCCAGCCGCATATCATGTACCGGGCCAAAGGCTTCTCGTACAGCGTCAAGAGCTCTTCAGTCATGTCACGCTTCTCCTGGTTGAGGAAATGGCGGGATGGCGATTCCTATTTGGACGTCGCCTGGCCTGCTCCACCAAACTTGACGGTAGACAGAACCGGGCTGTGTAGGGCCATCTCCTCGGCATCTCTCCCCGGTATGGGGCTGTCGTCAGGCATCGGAATCGTGTAGCGCACCACCGCGTTGTCGGGCATGACGACGATCTCCTTCACGAAGCTCTCTATGAAGGCCCTGCGCTCCGTCAGCTCGCTCTCGTTGAGGAACACACTCAGGTCCTGGGCGTAGGCCGTGATGGTCTCCACGTCGTCCAGGACCTCTCTGCGCTGGGAGAGCATCGCCCTCGCCTCCTCCGCCGTAGCCTCCAGTTTCTCCTGCCGCTCCCGGTGCTCTCTGATGCGGGGTTTGAAGTCGTCGATGTCCAGGTCTGTGGTCTCCGCCAGGTCGTAGAGCCGTCCCAACCTGCGCTTCACGTCCACCAACTCCGCCTCGATGGTTTCCAGCTTCTGCCTCTGCTCCTTTGCCACCCCGTCCATCTCCTCGTCCACCAGCCTCACCAACGTCCGGATGTTGGACTCGGTGAGCACGTTCTCCCGAATCTTCCCCACCACCTGCTCCTCGAAGCGGCGGGCGTTGAGCCTGGGGGCGTTACAGGCCCCACTGCCCCGCTTCATCACCGACTGGCAGACGTAGTAGGCGAACTTCCCGCTCTTGGCGTCCTGACCGGAGAGGGCGCGGTTGCACGATTTGCACCTGACAAGCCCGCTGAGAAGATAGGTGCTTCCGATCCGCCGGGGATGGCTCCGCTTGGGAGCGCGGGAGCGCAGCTTGCGGTTCACCCTGCGGAACCGGGCCTTGGATATGATGGCGGGGAAGGCCTTCTCCACCCGCACCGGGTCCGCCTTGTCCTTGGCGTCGGTTCCCCAGACCAGGGTTCCGGTGTACGCCTCGTTTCTAAGGATGATGTGGACGCCGTTCTTGGACCAGAGCCTGCCCGTGGGGTTGGCAATGCCCTCGTCGTTGAGGGTGCGGGTGATGTCCAGGATTCCCCTGCCTGCCTCGGCCATGCCGAAGATGCGCTCCACCACGGGCGCAGTAGTGGGGTCTGGTTCGAGGGTGGGCCGTTTCTTGGCTCCGTCCTGCACCATGAGCTTCCGGTAGCCGTAGGGCACGCGACTGGCCACCCAGAATCCTCTAGAAGCAGACTCACGCATCCCCCTGACAACTTCCTGCGCCAGATTCTCGCTGTAGAATTCATCCACGCTCTCGATGATGGCCTCCATGAGCTTGCCGGTGGGGGAATCGTCAGCGTGCTCGGTGATGGAGACCACGCGGATGCCCCGCCTGCGGAGCATGGCCTTGAAGGCGACGGCGTGCTCCCGCTTCCTCGTGAAGCGGCTGAACTTCCAGACGAGGATCTCCTTGAACGGGGCCTCGGGCTTGGCGGCCTCATCCAGCATCTTTTGGAACTGGGGCCGGTCGGCGATGCGGCCGCTCTCGGCCTCGTCCACGTACTCGCGGGCGACATGGTAGCCGTTCTTCTCGGCGTAGTCCCTGAGCGCCCGCAGCTGGGCTGCTACGGACAGGTCCACGTCCTGGCGGTCGCTGGACACCCTGGCGTAGAGGGCCGCCGGTATCAGATCGAGTCGGTCGTTCATCAGTCTCTCCTCCCTGTGTCTTCCTGTTCGTCCTGGCGGGAGCGCAGCCGTTCCAGCCGCTCCCGTCTGCGCCACTCCCGCTCCTCCATGAACAGGCGAATCCCCTGCCGGAGCAGCTCGCTCACGGAGAGGTCGTCCTCCTTCATCACCTGCCGCACCTGCGCCTCCATCTCCGGCGGCAGGGAGAAGGTGATGGTCTTGGATCGTCTGGAGGTGGTCACTTCTTCAGTCTCCTGTTATAGTGTAATGTCTTACTATACACTATCATGACACTAGCCCGCAACCCCAATGGGGTGGAGTCTCCGCGGGGTTCGGGCTCTGCAACAATTGTCACGTTTCGACCTGTTGGGGGCTGACACGGTAGGTGGCGGGATGCCCTTTTGTCCCCCTATAGGAAGTTGTGGGAACGGACTGGGACCGGCGTTGGAACATGCTCCAGTGGCCATCATGGGGCTGGTCAGCAAGGTCTTCGGTAACGCTGGTGTCGCTACGAGCCAAAGCTGAGATGCGAGAGGATTGTGCGGTGGACAGGGCCTGCCCTGACGTATCAACTCTGCACCAAGTTGTAATCGGGAGGGCGTAAGAGGCATGAGGGGTTGCAAGTTGTCGGAAAATGGTCCCAGCAGCCATGCTGGGACAGCCCCTACAGGAAGTGGTGGGGACGGCGAGAGTGGACATTTTGTCATTGTGCAACTGGGTACAACTCGGACAAGGGCCTCCTGTCCAAGGAGTGCGGCGGCGGCAGAATCCATGCGTCGCCCAGGATGCCACGTTCGGCGAGGGTCTCTGCGTTGGATGTGATGATGGGTACCCCCTTCACCGTGTCGGCGACGTCGAGGAATGCGTTCTCGCTGCCGGAGGACTCGAAGACGAAGAGCACCCGGGGCAGGCGTCTCGCGTGGTCTCGCTCAGCCCATCCACTGTCGAAGTAGCGTCGATAGGACTTCAGGCGGGAGCGAGCGCGCTTCGGCGTCGTGGCCCGTCGCTCGAACTCCAGCAGGTACGGACGCCATCGTCCTTTGTAGTCCAGGGTGAAAGAGGCGTCGGGATGAATCACGTAGGTGGTCCAGTCGTAGCGGTAGCCGATGCTGGAGCGGGACGTGGGCAGCAGGTCAAACAGGTCGTGGTCCGGGGAGCGGGCGACCTCGGCGGACAGGCCGGCGGCGAAGTCGATGACGCCGGCGTGGTGACGCATCTGTGATGCAAGGGCACGCACGGCGGTCCCGGCGTAAATATCAGAGTTCGAGTACGCGGGTTCGGCGCTCCACCGGTCGAGGGTGAGCCCCACGGCAGCCCGGTCCCTGCGGGCAAGGTACGTCAGCCCCTCATCGGTGAGCATGTGCAGAGGCTCGTCGGATCGGATCAGGCCGTGTTGGGCCAGCGAACGGAGCACCTGGTTGACCCGGCGCAGGGTGACGCCGCCCATCAGTCCTGCGAGCTGCTCACGGGTGCACAGAGGCCAGGCAGCCAGCAGGTCGAGGGCGTCCTTGTCTGCACTGGTCAGCTGCACCGAGAGGGCCGGTTTGAGTTGCTCAGCGGGCTCCGGCATGGCGGCCTGCACCCCAGAGGGATAGAGGGCGCTGCGATTTGGCTTGGGTCTGTCGCGGAGGAAGGGGTAGGACGAGTCGAGCAGGCGCTCCATCCATGCCAGGATGCCGGTCAGGCTGGCGTCCGGGGAGACCCGAACGGGAGGGTCGTCGCCGAGGCCGCTCCCGCACTGCTGCCAGGCGACTCCTTTGTGGTCTCCGGCCAGAAGCTCCCCTTCCGTTGCCACGAAGGTCCTCCGGTGCTCTGACGGGTCGCCCAGGGAGCGGATAGCCCTGCGGGTGGCCTGGTCTGCGTGGGTTAGTATCAGGGTGACGAAGGGCCTGTCGCTGCTCTCCAGCCGCTCGATGCTCCTGAGCCGGTAGCGGAGTCTGGATGTGGGCAGCGCCGGTCCCTGGCGCAGGATTCCAACAGAGCGGCCCCCGGAGAGGGTGATTAGCATGTCGTAGGGGCCGTGGCGGTAGTGGTCCACGCGCACGGGGTCGTCGTGCGGGTCGGCGTCGGCGACCATGGCGGCGACACGGTAGAGCACGACCACGGCGTCAAGCCGCTCGCTCAGTAGGCGGAACCACTGCTTCGACACAGGGTAGGCCCGCAGCATGTGCGCCCGTCCCTCGGTGGCTGCGCCTGCGGCGGTCACGCCCATCTTCGTGGGGAAGTACTGGCGCTGCGGGCGAGTCCCCAGGACGGTCAGGTGGTGCGGCACGGAGTCCGCGAGGCCCCGCTCGGTCAGCTTCTTCAGCCGGTCTCGGAGCGTGGAGGCCGGAACGCGCCCGAAGCGGGACAGCTCGTCCACCGTGGCCAGGGTTGTGGCGCACAGCGATAGGAGCGCTTCCTCGAGACTCTCGCGCAGGGGACGCAGTGCAGGGTCCGGCTGCCAACCCCTTAAATCGATGATGATTTCCAGCGTGGCCGCCTCAAGCGCCGCTGTGTTCCCGCCGACGGAGCTCAGGACGGCATCGGGCACGGCGCGTCCCATGTGGCCCCGTTCAAGGAATCGCCAGAGGGTGTGGCGGGACACGCCGAGGTCCTTGGCTGCCATCCGCCGTCCATGCAGCGACGCGTAGGCGCGCACGTAGTCCCGGACCGCTCTCTCAAGGTGCGGGCCGGCATGTAGCGCGCCGTTCAGTTTTGGAGCTCGTGGATTCGTGGTTACCAATCGGATGCTCCAGCTTGCTCAGTGCTCCAACATTCCATTTTGGAGGGGAAAATCGGCGTATGTAATGCCTTGCAAGCCATTGTTTTCACACCGGTTTTGTGGTATGGGCCACGACCACGACACAAGGCCGAGAAGCCGGTGGGCACACAGATCTGGCCTACATGTGCGGAGTTCACTGCCTATGAGCCGGAGGCGCGGGCATAGGCCCGTAACTGTAGGGTAGGGCTAAGGTAGGCCCGCCGAGTCCGACGCCAGCAACCATGGTCATCAAGACGCCCCCATGACCTCGGCAGCAGGTGTGCTTTTAGGAGAAATGTATATACTACTAAAAATTAATAGTATATACATACCATTTTTGTTCGTATGGTGTATCCATCTTACGAGGCAATGTGTGAAAAGGAGCTCTGGCCATAAATGGAGGTCGCCTCGACATCAACACATGGAGCAACATGACGGAGGAGACGATAAGTTGTGGAGGAAAGAGACCGACGCCGATTGCGACGAATACCTGGTCGTTACACACTTGGAATCCAAGGAGGCACATCATTAGTGGACCCGCAGTGAGGCATTCAAGGCAGCTCACTCTGGGCCAAGGGCCGATTTCATAGTCGGGCATCCGGAGTTCGGCGGCTATGAGGTGCGGCTTCACTCTTCTTCAATGGAGGCGAAGGTGAGGGTGTGATTTGGGATCCCGCTGGTAGTCCGGTTTAAGAATCACTCAAAATCATCAAGGATATGGAGAGGCAAACATGCTTAAGTTTACACTGGTTCTATTGATCGTACCCATTCTAGCACTCGCTGCATGTGGCGATGGCGGTGACAGCGGTGACCTGAAAAAAGCTGTCGTTGAAAACTATGCAGATGGAGCTCATTCATCATACGTTCGAAGCCTTACATCCGCGATGGCACTGGACGCTGCTATAGACAGATTCCTAGCCGCTCCATCACAACCACGGCTGGATGCTGCCAAACGTGCTTGGCTGCGCGCTAGAGACGATTACGGTGTCACAGAAATCTATCGCTTCTACGAGGGTCCCATTGACAACGAAGAGGATGGCCCCGAGGGGCTCATCAACGCGTGGCCTTTGGATGAATCCTACATTGACTACGTGGAGGGTAACTCCAACGCTGGAATCATCAATGATCCAGAAACATTCCCTGCAATTGACGCCGAGCTTCTGGTATCTCTAAACGAAGAGGGTGGGGAGGAGAACGTCTCAACGGGATGGCACGCCATCGAGTTCCTTCTGTGGGGTCAGGACCTCAACCCAGATGGTCCAGGCTACCGTTCCATAGAGGACTACACGGTTAGCGCCAACGCCGATCGCCGAAGCACCTATCTCGCTGTCGCTTCAGACCTTCTGCTGACTCATCTGCAGCAGATGGTGGATGCCTGGGCCCCTGGTCAAAATAACTACCGGGCACAATTCATAGCTAAGGACTCTGACGAAGCCATCACCGACATAATCACCGGCATCGGAGAGATGAGCCGAGGCGAGCTTGCGGGAGAGCGTATGACCGTCGCCTATGAGGAGCGATCTCAGGAGGACGAGCACTCCTGCTTCTCCGATAATACAACGGCGGACATAGTAGCCAACGCTCTCGGCGTCCAGCGCGTTTATCTGGGGCAATACGGGGACGTTTCCGGGCCCGGTATATACGATCTGATTGCAATCGAGGACGAGGCTCTCGCAGACTCCCTGGCAGATGAGATCAATCGCTCCGTCACCCTAGCTAGGTCCATTCCATCTCCTTTCGATAACCTCGTGGCACAGGGCATAGCAGATTCTGACCAGGGTCGGCGGGCAGTCCTCGATACCATCGTTGCCTTGGAAAACCAGACCGATACGATCGTCAGCGCTGCCCAAATAGTGGGGATTACCATTAGCGTTAGTTAAGATCATATGCGTCCATTCAAGTTTCTGGCCAAGACATGGGCGCAGCTGCTGGTCGCAATCTTGCTGCTGGTAGCTGCGCCTGTTGCCATTGTAGCGTGCCAGGATAACAACGATGAAATCGACCTCAGTGAAGTCTACAATCTCATGCTTGGAGGAGAGACCACAGCATTTAGCGCCGGCGGCAACGCCTTCGAACTTTCCGCCAGAAACTTACCCAATGACCTTCGACGTATATTCGAAATCGGTGACAGCTTCTTCAATCAGAATTGGGTCGCTGCACCCTCCAGCACGGAAGCAAGAGACGGACTCGGCCCCACCCATAATGCTTTGTCCTGCTC
>CBDFGQ010000004.1:0-366656 GCA_965247295.1 Dehalococcoidia bacterium | reverse complement strand
GGATTGAACTGACCTGGCACGGCATTCCCAGGGACTCTGACCGGAAGCAGGTAGTCGGCGGTGGAGAGGACGCCCCACTTCTCCCTGAGGGCGGGGTGGAATTTGGACGCCTCAGTCATGGAGAGGGTTTCGGTCAAGAGGTCTCCCGTTACTGTGATCTTGGGTACGCCCGTCACCTTGTCCACCGCCATGTGGCGAATGTCCGCGGAGACGTCCAACTGCAAGACCACCAGGTCACCAGGAAGGGCCTGCCCACTGCTCACCGGGTATAGAGTCGCCAGAGCCGTGGCCGTTGTAGATTCGAGGATGGTAAACGTGGTAACGGCAGGGGGGGATTACCACCGCCGGCTCCGTTTCTATCGTAATGGTTGCCTTGTAGTCACCGGTAAAGGGGGCTGGTGTGTACTTAAGAATGTACTCGAGCCGCCCGCCGGTGGATGTTAACCCGTCGTACCCGTAGCCAAAGCCGCTGGAAATATCGAATATCTTTATACCTTCGAACGTTACGTTATACAATCAGGCTGCCCTGGTTCCCGTCGCCGCTTGCCGGCAGGCTGGTCGTTAGATCGTCGCCCGTGAACCTCAAGTTCCCCAGGCCGCTGATTGGCAGCGCTAGACCGACTACATCCACGAATCGGGCATCACCCGTCTCTTGCACTATATCCAGTGTGGCCGACTTGAAGATTTCCGTGCCACCGTCAAATCTCACTTCCGCTTTGATAGTTACTGTCTCCGGCTTGCCGGTTGTCTCGTCCAGCAGCTTGAATCCCGGCTCACTGTTCCGATCGTTCTGGGGCTGCTCAACGACCAGCGCTATACCCAGGGCGGCCTCGGGACGGAGAAATAGCAGGACCATTACAACGCCTGTCACAATTACGGCGATGTAAAACGGCGCGTATCTCTTTAGCACAACTTTACCCCTTAGGCCTCTCCATAAATCGCGAGAGACGTAAATAGGGAAATAGGCACGGTCTCAAATCTATGCTAATGTAGCATCGTATCTAAGACTAAGTCAAGGGCATTTCCCTTTTTTAAGCACTGCTTAACAGGGACCTGTATATCGAGGCAGTGCGCCGTACCGCCCTATGCCTAAGGAACTCTATGCGTTACATCCACCTCGTCCCGCTCCCCTACCCACCGAACAACCCCGGGGCCAGGAAGTAACACCTCTGTCGCAATCATCGATTTGTGTGCCCACGGCTGGCTTGACAGCACGACTGGCCTCTGCTAGGATTGCAAGCATCGTGTTGCGATGTATCTAGGGCAGCGTGATAAACTTTTCGTTGACTTGAGCGAGGCACCTACCGTCGCCGCCGGAGCGGAACCCACATCACCTCCCAGTCTTCCCGGGATGTTCTCTCGTTACAGGAATGGCCTAGAGCAAGAGCTCCGGGCAGCTATGCTACACTCCCGCCCGGATGGGACGCAAGGAGACCTGGCCGCTTCGCTGTACCGGATGCTTGATTTCCACATGGGGTGGGCCGACGAGTTAGGGGAGCCATTGGCCGCCCCGGTGTCCCAGGGCAAGGCCCTTCGACCCACCCTCTGCCTGTTCTCCTGCCATGCCCTGAGCGGAGATTGGGCCAGAGCTTTGCCCGTCGCTGCCTCTCTGGAGATCATTCATAACTTCTCGCTCATTCACGACGATATCCAGGACGGCGATCTGGAGCGCCGGCATCAACCTACGGTCTGGGCCCTGTGGGGCCAGCCCCAGGCACTGGTCGCCGGAAACGCCATGAGGTCCGTCGCCGATAAGGTCGCTCTGGGGCTCATGGAGCGGTGTGTGCCTCAAGATAGGGCCTTAAAGGCGTCCGTCCTCCTTACTCGCGGCTATCTGGAGATGACAAAGGGGCAGTGCCTGGACCTGGCCTTTGAGAGCAGCGTGGACATTGGGCTCGACGACTACCTCTCTATGATCTCTCGTAAGACCGGCGCGCTCATAAGATGCGGCATGGAAGCAGGTGCATTAATAGGCTCCGACGAGGAGGCCTATGTGAGCGCCTTCGCCCGCTGTGGAGGTTCACTGGGATTGGCCTTCCAGGTAAGGGACGATGTGCTCGGGATCTGGGGCGAGGGGACGGCCACGGGCAAGGGGGTGGGGAACGACATCCGTAGGAAGAAGAAGTCGTTCCCGATAGTCTATGCGCTGGAGGCGTCCCAGGGCGTTGCCAGGCAAAGGCTGGTGGACGCCTACGGTAAGACCACCATGGAGGACGGCGATGTGGATGATGTTCTGGCAGTGCTAGAAGAGCTGAAAGCGCACCAGCGTGCCGAGGAGGTTACCCGCGAGCACGCTAACCTGGCCCTCCAGGAGTTGCGGCGGGTTCCCCTTCCGTCCTGGGTGTACCAGGAGCTGGAAGAACTGGTCGATTTCATTACGGCGCGGAATTACTGACGTTAGAGGGCTGGAAGGAGAGCATGAAGAGAGCGAAGAGGCCCATGGAGCTGGCAGTTCGCCTGGCCTTTTATATGTTAAAGAACCGTCTCAAGGGGAGGAAGCGGTTCCCACTGGTAACGATGCTGGAACCGCTGGAGATGTGCAACCTGGCCTGTGTGGGGTGCGGGCGCATCCACGAGTACAAGCCGGTAATGGACAAGATGATGCCGGTGGAGGAGGCCCTGGAGGCCGTGGAGAAGTCCGGAGCTCCCATAGTGTCCGTGGCCGGGGGAGAGCCTACCATCCATCCCAAGATAGACCAGATCCTCAACGAGTTGGTGCGCCGGAAGTACTTCGTCTACTGCTGCACCAACGGCATTCTCCTGGAGCGGGTTATGAAGAAGGTGCCCCCTTCCAAGTACCTGTCGTGGGTGGTCCACATGGACGGCATGGAAGCCAGGCACGACGAGGCGGTGGCCCGCAAGGGTGTCTTCAGCAAGGCGGTGAAGTCGATACAGGTCGCTTTAGATGCCGGGTACCGGGTGTGCACCAACACCACCATCTTCCGCGGGTGCGACGTGGACGACATCCACGCCCTATTCCGCACCATGACCGCTATGGGAGTGGAGGGCTGCATGGTGTCCCCGGGCTACGACTATACCCATGCCCCGGACCACGACATGTTCCTCAGCCGACAGGAGTCTAAGGAGGCCTTCAGGGAGATCCTGGACGAGCAAAGCATCAAGGGGATGCGGCTCTACAACAACCCCATTTATCTAGATTTCTTGCGTGGCCGACGCGAGTACGAGTGCACCGCCTATTCCAACCCCACATATACGGTGATGGGTTGGAGGAAGCCCTGCTACCCACTGGCCGACGAGCACATTCAGAACGTCGAAGAGCTTTTCGAGGTGTCGCTATGGGACAAGTACGGCCCGGGCAAGGACCCCCGCTGCGCCGGATGCATGATGCACTGCGGGTTCGAATCGGCCACCATATTCCACGCCATCTCCAGCCCGAGGGACTGGGTTACCCTCATTAAAGCGGGAGCCGTGAGCAAGAGCGGAATCACCGCGAGCTAGGCCGATACAGGCCCTGGCCGACGGAGGAGACACTTGATAGCCATCCTGGCAGCCATGGACCGAGAGGCCCGGGGGCTCACAAATGGAATGTCGCCGGCCGCAAGGGGGGCCATAGAGCTGCGTGTCACCGGGGTCGGGAAGGACCGGGCCAAAGGTAGTATGGCTGCACTGTTGGACCAGGGAGTGAGGCCCGAGGCCATCCTGTCGATAGGCTTCGCCGGGGCCCTCAACGAGAGCCTGAGGTCGGGGGACGTGGTCCTGTCGCGGCGGCTGCAC
Source organism: Dehalococcoidia bacterium (assembly GCA_965247295.1). Classification (GTDB taxonomy): domain Bacteria; phylum Chloroflexota; class Dehalococcoidia; order Lucifugimonadales; family JAGWBF01; genus CBDFGQ01. The sequence continues at coordinate 362,921 of CBDFGQ010000004.1, read as the reverse complement.
GCCACAGAAGAAGATGAAGTCTTTGAGGCCGATGCCCACCTGCTGAGCGAAACGGAAAAGGCGTTGGGCGCCTCCCCGTCGCCGCGCCACTTCGTCGCCGATAACCTGACGGTGCCCAGAATGGTCACGCAGGCCGCGGAAAAGGGCCGGCTGGCCAGGGCGAGCGCGGCCTGGGTAATTAACATGGAGGACTACTGGATAGGACAGGCAACTGCTGGGCACGGGGTGCCTTTCCTCAGTGTTCGAGTCGTGCTGGACACTGCCCATCAGGAGATTCCGACAGCTGTCTTGAGGCTGGGGGAGATGGGACCCATACGGCAGGTGCTTCACCTGGTAACCAGACCTTGGAACTTTTTCAAGATCGTGCATCTGGCCAGTCAGGCAAGGATAGCCCAGGGGAGCCTCGCGGCCTTTGGGGCATCCCTAGTAGCCGGGGAATCTCCGGCGCGTAGCTACGCGCCTCATTAGGCGCTCAGGTATCTCCATGGGGAAAATCTCCAGGTGAAAGTCCTGGTCACGGGGGCAACGGGTTTTATCGGCGGTAACGTGGCCCGGGCCCTTCAGGCCAGAGGATATGAGGTGAGGGGCCTCGTAAGGCCTGGCAGCAGCACCTTAACTCTAAAGGGCACGGACATAGAAACGGCCCCTGGCGATGTCAGGGACAGGGCCTCGGTTGCTCAGGCGTTGGAGGACTGCCGGGCCGTAATCCACTGTGCCGCCCTGTACAGCTTCCGCAAGGGGGACCGGCGGAACATATACGACATCAACGTAACCGGCACCAGGGTGGTGCTGGAGGAGGCGTCGCGCGCCGGGGTGGACCGCCTAGTGTATACCAGCACCGTTTCCACCGTGGGCATACCCCCTGGAGGTCTGGGCGACGAGGAAAGGGAGCCATCCTGGAAGGAGTTAGCGGGACATTACAAAAGGTCAAAGTACCTGGCCGAGAAGGCGGCGCTGGACGTGTGCCGGGAGGGTCTGCCCGTCGTGGTGGTAAATCCCACCACCCCGGTAGGGCCCTGGGACGTCAAGCCCACGCCGACGGGGAGGATGGTGCTGGACTTCATCCGGGGCCGTATGCCCGCCTATATCGACGCGGGAATGAATGTGGTGGACGTAGAGGATGTGGCGGTGGGTCACGTACTGGCCCTGGAAAAGGGCAGGCCGGGAGAAAGGTATCTGTTGGGGTACAAGAACATGACCCTGGTCGGGGTGTTCGAGCTGCTCCAAGCGATATCTGGAGTGAGGGCGCCAAAGCTGAAGATACCCATGTGGGTGGCATTGGCGGCCGGATACCTGGATGAGCTGGTGGAAGGTAGGCTTCTTCGGAGGGAGCCTTACATACCGCTGGAGGGCTTAAAGGTCTCGCGCAAACCGATGTATGTCAAGTGCGAGAAGGCGGTAAGTGAGCTGGGGTTGCCCCAGAGCCCCGTTGAGGGCGCTCTGCAAAAGTCGGTCAAGTGGTTTCGGGACCACGGGTACGCCCGCGCCAGCTAGCCTTAGGGTTGGATTGAGACTTGCAAGAGATGAGATGGCTGAGACAAAGCACAGTGTAACGGCGGAACTTCTAGAGGCTGCGGAGGGGGCTATCCAACGCTCCCAGCAGTACTTGCTCTCTATTCAGCACCCAGAAGGATACTGGTGGGGGGAGCTTGAGTCCAACCCCACCATGGAGGCGGAGTACCTGCTCCTCACCCACTTTTTAGGGGTGGCGGACCGGGACCGGTGGCGTAAGCTGGCGAACTTCATCCTCGGCAAGCAACGGGTCGACGGCTCGTGGGGTCAGTACTTCGAAGCCCCAGGAGACGTGAGCACCTCGGTGGAGTGTTACTTCGCGCTGAAGCTGGCAGGGGTGTCTCCTGATACGCCTGAGATGGATAAGGCCCGAGAGTTCATCCTGTCCAAGGGCGGCGTTCCCAGGGTCCGTGTCTTCACCAAGATATGGCTATCCCTGTTCGGACAGTGGGAGTGGGACGGCACGCCGGCTATGCCTCCGGAGCTGATGTTCCTTCCAAGCTGGTTCCCTTTCAACATATACGAGTTCTCGAGCTGGGCTAGGGCCACCATCGTCCCCATGCTCATCATTCTCACCGAAAGGCCCGTAGCCCCCATCCCAGAGTGGGCCGCGATAGACGAGCTTTATCCACTGCCCCGGGAGGCAACGGATTACTCGCTCCCCAAACCAAAGGGGGTCCTGGGGTGGCGCAGGTTCTTTCATCTCGCGGACGGAGCCCTCCGCCTCTACCGGAGGATGCCGGTCAAACCCGGACGGAGATGGGCCATGCGGAAGGCTGTCCGCTGGATCGTCTCCCATCAAGAGGCCGACGGCTCCTGGGGAGGGATACAGCCGCCCTGGGTGTACTCCCTCATCGCCCTCAAGCTCAAGGGTTATCCGGTGGACCACCCGGTGATGAATAGGGGGCTTCGGGGATTCGAGGGATTCGCCATAGAGGAAGGGGACACCTGGCGGGTCCAGGCCTGCCTATCGCCCGTGTGGGACACCTGCCTGGTGGCTATTGGCCTGGAGGACTCGGGAATGGCTCCCGATCATCCGGCGGTCCAAAACGCCGCCCGCTGGATGCTCAAGGAGCAGATCCTGGCGGGCGGGGACTGGCAGGTAAAGAACAAGAACGCCACGCCGGGGGGCTGGGCCTTCGAGTTCGAGAACGACAATTACCCTGACCTTGACGATACCTCCGAAGTCGTCATGGCACTGGACGGGGCCCGACTCGACGAGGAAGGGGAAAGGCATAAGGACGAGGCCATAGGCAGGGCCGTCGATTGGCTCCTGAGTATGCAGTCGAAGAACGGGGGATGGGGGGCTTTTGACAAGGACAACGACAAGAGCTATATCGCCAAGATTCCCTTCAGCGACTTCGGAGAGGCTCTGGACCCCCCGAGCGCGGACGTCGCGGCTCACATCGTGGAGATGCTGGGAAAGCTGGGCTACAAGAAAGACTACCCAGCGGTTAGCCATGCGTACCGCTACATGCGAGCTGAGCAGGAACCCGACGGGTCCTGGTTCGGCAGGTGGGGGGTCAACTACATCTACGGCACCGGGGCAGTCCTTCCGGCCATGGAAGCCATCGGCGAGGACATGGGCCAGCCCTACATACGTAAGGCCATCCACTGGGTGATGGAGCACCAGAACCCGGATGGAGGCTGGGGCGAAAGCTGCGGCTCCTACGTGGACGCCTCGCTGATAGGCAGAGGTCCCAGCACCCCATCTCAAACTGCATGGGGCCTCTTGTCCCTCCTGGCCGCCGGCGAGGTGGACCCCCATAACAGAATTGGACCCGCCACCCAGAGAGGAATTCGGTACCTTGCGGACACGCAGCTGGCGGACGGCTCATGGGACGAGCCTTACTTCACCGGGACGGGGTTTCCAGGGTACGGGGTCGGCCAGAGATTAAAGCGGATTCCTAAACCAGGGGAATCAGGGTACCAGAGCCTGGAGATGCCGGCCGGATTCATGATCAACTACCATATGTACCGGAATTCGTGGCCGTTGATGGCGCTCGGAAGATACCGTAAGTTCGCCCGGAACGCCGGGGATTAGGGGGCTAGTAATGGTACGGGAAGTTTTACGTAAACCACTATTGGGGAATCGCGCCTCCACATCTGGTGGCGGGCAGGCTCGAGGCGCGGGCAGGCCACCGGGCGAACAGGAAATTTCAAGGCACAAGGGGGAGACGGGCATAATGAAGAGCCATGTCTACTGCCTCAAGCTCGAGAGCAAGAAAGCCCCGGAATTCATAGACATCACCCAAAAAGTCCAGGAGTGTGTGGCAGAGGCCGAGGTGAGCCACGGATTTGTCGTCGTTTACTCCCGACACACCACCGCAGCAATAAAGATTAACGAGAATGAGCCTCTCCTCCTTCAAGACATGGAACAGTTCCTGGAGCGCATCTCCCCTCGGAACGGAAAGTACAGACACAACGATTTCAGCATTCGAACCGTGAACATGAACGAGGACGAGTGCCCCAACGGCCATGCCCACTGCCAGCACCTGTTGCTGGGCACCAGCGAGACGCTGCCCGTGGTCGAAGGCACGATGCAGTTTGGGCAGTACCAGAGTATCTTCCTCATCGAGCTTGACCACGCACGGCCCAGGGAGGTCGTGGTCCAGGTAATGGGTGTATAGGGTGAACCCGTGAATCCCATTCCCACCGACCAGAAGGTACCTACCCATACCCTCGACGAGGCCTACCGCTACTGCGAACGGCTGGCCAGGACCCACTACGAGAATTTTACCGTGGGATCCCTTTTCATTCCCAGGGCGCAGAGACGACATGTCTACGCCATCTACGCCTACTGCCGCTGGGTAGACGACCTGGGCGATGAGTCCCTGTCCTACCTATCCTCGGCGGCGTCCCAGGCGGGATGGCCCGTGAATTCCATACAGGTGGCCAGCACATTAGACGAGAGGGAGAAAAAGCTGGAGCTGCTCGGCGCCTGGCGGGATGAGCTGGAGCTGTGCTACGCCGGTGAGCCCACCCACCCGGTGATGGTAGCCCTTCGGGAAACGGTCCGTAAGTTCGAGATACCCAAGGAGCCTTTCCTCAAGCTCATTGAGGCCAATCGCATGGAACAGCGCATCACGCGCTACCCCACGTACCATGACCTTCTGTACTACTGCGATCACTCGGCCAACCCGGTGGGACGGCTGTTTCTGTACCTTTTCGGCTACCGCGACGACGAACGCCAGCGGCTGGCCGACTGCACCTGCACCGCGCTGCAGCTGGCCAATTTCTGGCAGGATGTGGCCCGCGACTACCGGTTGGGGCGCATCTACATCCCCCAAGAGGACATGGAGCGGTTTGGCTACACCGAGGAAGAGCTGTCTGAGGGTGTCGCCAACGACAGCTTTCGCAGGCTCATGGCCTTCGAAGTGGAACGGGCCGGGGACCTGTTCGCGGAGGGATACAAACTCGTGGACTCCCTGGACGGCCGGCTGCGGCTGGACGTGGCCCTGTTTACCGCGGGTGGTACCGAGGTATTGAAAGCCATAGAAAAAAGGGACTACGACGTGCTGTCCGGGAGGCCCGCCCTTTCTCATGTCAGTAAGGCCCGTCTGTTTCTGTCAACGTGGCTGAGGATGGCGCTTGGGCGGCGGACTGGACCCTCCTGACAAGCCGCGCCTCACCGGGAGCCGCGCAAAATAATTCGAGCGTGTGGGATGACCGAGCTTGACCTGGCCTACGAGCAGTGCCGCCTCATTGCCAGGCGGGAGGCCAAGAACTTCTACTACGCGTTCATAACCCTCCCGCCCAGAAAGAGGAGGGCCATTTACGCGGTCTACGCCTTCTGCCGGGTTTGCGATGACGCGACCGATGGGCAGTTTCCGACCGGTGAGAAGCTAAGGCTTTTGGAGGAATTGCGCGAACAGCTTTCCATGGCCGCGTCGGGCCGCCCTGATGGGCCGGTCTTCACTGCCCTTTCCCATGCCGCCGGTACTTTCGACATACCCCAGGAGTATTTTCAGGACGTAGTCTCGGGTGTAGAAACGGACCTTATCAAGAGCCGGTACCAGGACTTCCCCGAACTCCGAGAGTACTGCTATAAGGTGGCCTCGGTAGTGGGTCTGACCTGTATACAGATACTGGGGTACTCCCAGGACAGGGCCAGGGAGTACGCCGTGGACCTGGGCATCGCCATGCAGATGACCAACATCCTGAGGGACATTAGGGAAGACCTGGAGCGGGACCGTATCTACTTACCACTGGACGAGATACAGAGGTTCGGGTACTCGGTCGAGGAGCTCCAGGCAGAAGTGGTAAATCAGCCCTTCCGAGACCTCATGAAGTTTCAGGTCTGTAGGGCGCGGGAGTACTTCGACAGCGGCTTCAAGCTACTGCCCCTCCTCTCCCCCCGTACCAGGGCCTTTCCGGCGGTGCTGGGGCAGCTATACAGGCAGATCCTTGAGAGGATCGAAGCCAGAGATTTCAATGTTTTCGACGGTCGGGTTCGCCTGAGCAGACGTGAGAAGTGCCTGGTTACAGCGCAAACATGGATGAGAAGCCTACTCCCAATGACCCCTCGGGCATGAGCCCATCGGGGCAAGGCACGAAACCCCACGTCGTGGTGCTGGGGGGCGGCCTCGCGGGCATGGCTGCCGCGTGCCATCTGCTAGACGGCGGCTACCGCATCACCCTGGTGGAAAGGCGGCCCTTCCTTGGAGGCAGGGCCTTCTCCTTCTTTTACCCCTTTGAGGGAACCGACACGCGGGGAGCCTCCCCCAAGGACGCTGCTCCACCCTCGACTCGGCCAGGAGGCCCACAAGTCACCGCTACGCACTCCGGGGAGGTGGTCGCGGTGGCCGCACCCGATACAACGGGTTGCCAGGTAGACAATGGCCAGCATGTATTTCTGGGGTGCTGCACCTATTTCATTGAGTTCCTCAAGAAGCTGGGCACCTACCACAAGACCCATCTCCAGCCCACGCTGCGGGTGAAGGTCATGAGTCCGGCGAAGGCTGGTAAAAAAAGCAAGGTCGGTATGCTGAGTTCCGCCCCACTGCCGGCGCCCTTTAACATGCTGCCATCGTTCCTGCGATATCCCCACCTGGGGTTCAAGGACAAACTCCTGGCCCTGTACGGAATGACCCGGGTACTCTTCACCGACCGGCGCGATCCCCGGCTCGAAGACCTCAGCTTCTATCAGTGGCTCAAGGGGCACGGCCAGACGGACCGTGCAATCGAAAAGTTCTGGGACCTCATAACCCTGCCCACCCTCAACGACCATGTAAACGACGTGAGCGCGGCCATGGGACTGATGGTCTATCAAGAGGGGGTACTGAAAGACCGCCGTGGCGCCAACGTGGGATATTCCCTGGTCGGCCTCTCCAACCTGATGGGAGAAGCTGCCCGGGACTATATCCTGGAGAGGGGGGGCCAGATCCTCCTGGGCAAGAGAATAGTTCGTCTCATCCCCAGGGCCCCGGAGGTTCACGGAGGCCCGGGTGGAAACGGCTCCTCGCAGCCACCGGACCAGGCCCATCCGCCCCTGGAGGGTGTGGAACTGGCGGGGGGCGAGGTTGTTCGTGGCGATGTCTATGTCAGCGCGTTGCCATTCCACCTCCTGGCATCCGTCATCCCACCGGAATGGCTCCGAGAGCCATCCTTCAAGGGAGCCACGGAGCTGACCACCTCGCCCATCGTCAATGTACACGTATGGTACGACAGGCCTGTAATGGACGGCTCGGGCGAGCCCTTCGTAGCGGTCGTGGACAGCCCCCTACAGTGGGTCTTCGACAAGGGTAGTATCCTCGCCTCAGATGGGGCCACCGGCCCGGCCGCTGGGGGAGGGCCTGGGCACTACATAACCATCTCCATCAGTGGTGCATGGGAATACATCAACCGGCCCAAGGAAGAGATCAGGGCCATCTTTCTAAAGGCCATGGCCGAGGCGTTTCCGAAGGCCGGGGAGGCCCAGGTGAAGCAACTCCTGGTGGTGAAGTCCCAGGCCACCTTCCGGTGCACACCGGGAGCCTCCCGGCTACGCCCCCCCACGGAGACGTCCATAAGTAATCTTTTTCTGGCGGGCGACTGGACGGATACCGGCTGGCCCTCTACCATGGAAGGCGCCGTCCACAGCGGCGTGACGGCCGCCGAGGCCATTGTGTCGAAGGGATGGGGTGAGTAACAGAGCTCTGATCCTGGCCCCCTTCGCCCGGGAGGCCCTCGAAGAGCTTAGCCACACCCTTCCCGTCACTTACGAGAGCTGGACCGATACTCGGCGGCTCCACTCGCCCCAGGAGCTCTGCGAGCGAGTGACCACAGAGGAGATCTCCATACTGGTAGTCGAGGCCGACTTCGTGTTCGACGAAGTGTTCGACCACGGCGGCCCGCTGAAATACCTCGGGGTATGTAGAAACGGCCTGGAGCACGTGGGCGTAGAGGCCGCTACCAGGCACGGCGTCGTGGTGGTGAACGCCCCCGGCCGAAACGCCCGGGCCGTCGCCGAACTGACTATGGGCCTCATGCTCGCGCTGGCCAGAGGTATCCCGCAGCTCAGCGCAATGGTCGGGGACGGCAGGTGGCAGAGCCCGGTGGAACCCTACATCTCCATGCGTGGAGTGGAGCTAGGAGGAAAGGTGCTGGGCATCATAGGGCTGGGCTCCATAGGCCGCGCCGTGGCCAGACTGGGGAAGGCCTTCGGGATGCGCGTCCACGCCTACGACCCGTATGCGGGGATCCAAGGACAGGTGGTGTCGGGTGCGCTGCTGGGAACCCTCGACCAGGTGCTCACGGCGTCGGACTTCCTCTCAATTCACGTCCCCGGCACCACAGAGACGGAGGGGCTGCTCGACAACCGCCGCCTCAGCCGGATGAAGGTGGGATCCTACATTATCAATACGGCCGCCCATTCCGTCATAGCCGAGCCGGCGCTGGTGGAGCACCTGACGTCCGGCCACATCGCGGGGGCTGCCCTGGATGTCCACCGGACGCATCCCCTGCCTCCATCCAGCCCACTACTGAAGCTAGATAATGTTATCCTTACTCCCCACATGGGCGGTGCCACGGATGGCACGGTCGAGAGGCAGTCCTGGATGATGACCGACGATATCCGGCGATTCCTCCAAGGCCGCAGGCCGAAGCACCTGGTCAACCGTGGGGTGTGGAGGCGACGTGGGTAGCCCAGGCTACGGAGATGGCAAAGGCTACGTCCTGGCCCTGGACGTGGGTACCGGCTCCCTTCACTGCCTTCTTGCAGACTGCGTGGCAAGGCCCATCGCCGCCGCCAGCGCACCCATGCGATATCTTACTCCAGAGGGATGTTCGCCGCTGGCCAAGGAGTTCGAGCCGCAGACGGTGCTGGATACCCTGGGAGGCCTCGTCGCACAGGTGTTGAGCAGCAGAGGCATAAGGGACTCGGAGGTCGCCGCCATCGGAATTACCAGCCAGCGGCAGGGAGTGGTATTCCTCGATGACGAGGGCAGGGAGGTGTACTGCGGCCCCAACATAGACCTGCGTGCCGTCTTCGAGGGCGCGGCCATGGACGACGACTTGGGCGGGGAGATCTATGCCGTCACGGGGCACTTCCCCTCCTTCCTGCTGGCCCCTGCACGCCTGCGATGGTTTCGGGACAACCGGCCGCTAACCTATGATAATACTCGCACGATACTAACGGTGGCGGGCTGGCTGGCCTACAGGCTTACGGGGTGCCTGACGTCGGAGCCCGCCTTGGAGGCTGAGGCGGGCCTACTTGACATAGGGACAGGGGAGAGACCACACTGCCTGATGGACCGACTGGGAGTGTCCCCCACACTATTACCTCCCCTCTCAGCACCAGGTATTGCGACTGGCGCGCTCAGCCAGCCCATGGCAGACCGGTGGGGACTGAAGTACGGCTTACCGGTAACCCTAGCGGGGCCCGACACCCAGTGCGGACTCCTGGGAATGGGGCTACGGGAAGAAGGGCAGGCTGGGGCGGTAATCGGATGGAGTGGGGCATTGCAGGTGCTTACCTCCGCACCACGGCTCGATAGCGAGATGCGCACCTGGCAAGGCTGCTATCCCCTGGAGGGCCTGTGGGTGAAAGAGAGCAATTTAGGCGACACCGGTAACTCTTACCGGTGGCTCAAGGACACCCTTCTGGGAAGTACCGCGTCGTTTGAAGATGCGGACGCATTGGCCAGCGAGACATCCGCTGCATCCGAGGGCGTGTTGGCCTTCCTCAACGCCGGCCCGGTGAGCTCTTTCAGGGCGGGGCTAAGGATGGGCGGCCTGATGTTCCCGACGCCCCTTAGCTTCCAGGAGACCACCAGGGGGCAGCTGCTCCGTGCGGCGCTGGAGAACATCGCCTACGGCGTTAAGGCCAGCCTGGATACTCTGAGGGAGCTGACCTGCCAGGATTTGGAGACGCTGCACTTGGGGGGCGGCATGTCCAGCGGCAGGACCCTAACTGCCACCCTTTCCGGCGTATTGGGACTTCCCATCAGGCGCAGTACCGTACCCCACGTGAGTGCCCGTGGGGCGGCCATGATTGCCGCAGTGGCTGCGACGCCCTCACTTACCCTCCAAGAGGCGGCGGAGGCAGCGGCCGACGACTGCGAGGAAGTGGAACCTGCCGCGCCCAGCCAGATAGCCCAATATGAGGAGTACTATCGCCAGTGGTTGCACATGTATGATCGTCTGGAATGGGCACACGATTGACCCGACGGAACCACCAGGTTGGCCGCGGAGGTCCTTTGGCAAGCTGGAAGTCTGAAAGACAGCTACTGTGGGAAGTAACTCGGGAAATCGTCAAGCACGAGCTGGTAGTCGGCTCCAGCGGCAACGCCAGCGTACGATTGTCCGGGACCCAGCATGACGGACTTGTCCTCATAACCCCCTTTCGTCGGCCATTGGGTCAAATAGGCCCCGAGGAGATGGTAGTGATAGACCTGGAAGGGGAGCCGGTAGAGGGGGACCTGCCTCCATCCTCCGAGACAGCCCTGCACCTTGCGTTGTACAAGAATCGGATGGATATCGGTGCGCTTATCCATACCCACTCCGTATACGCGTCGGTGGCCGCGGTGGGGGGTCTGGAAATACCACCTCTGGTGGACGAAATGGTGATAAGGGTGGGAGGGGGCGTACAGGTCGCGGAGTACGGGTTTCCCACCACCGAGGAGCTGGCCCAGAACGCCCGCCGCAGCCTTGGAGACAGGAACGCGGTGCTCCTGCGCAACCACGGTCTGGTGGGCGTAGGCCGGACTCCCTGGGATGCCCTGGAGATATGCCAGTTGGTGGAGCGGGTGGCCAAGATTTTCCTGTACGCATCCCTTATGGGCAGGGCCAACCCTCTACCGCCAGACGTAGTCCAACGGGAGCGTGAGCTTTACCTTATGCAGATGGGGGCGGACGCCCTGGGCAGCGGCCAGAACAGAGAATAGAGGGGAGATAACATGCTAACGGTCCCAAGCTTTCTCCTGCGTAGACTCTATGTCACGGGGAGCCTGCGCAATACAGATCGAGGGGTCCAGTTCGGTCTGTTGAACAAGCTGGGCAGCGGTTACGCCAGGAGGATTCTTCCCCTGACACTGAATGGTCAGGAGGTCCCCTTGGAACGCTGCCACTTTTCCGTTGATGGTCAGCACCGTGCCTTTGAGTCCGTATCCAACGAGACTCCTTTTACCCTGGAGCTGAACAAAACCACAACCGTGACCATTGAGGACCTCGTACTCAGCGCCGAGCGTCACACCATCGGCATGGCCTTTGAAGTACCAGGCCTGGGGGTACTACATTTCGACTTTACGGACGTACCATCCGATGAATAATCGATCAACGGTCGTGGCAGTCACAGGCGCGTCGGGGTACATCGGCGCTCGGCTGCTACAAGAACTGGAGGGAGAGGAGGACCTGGGGAGGGTGGTCGCTATCGACACCAGGTCTCTGCCCTTCCCCTTCCATAACGTCACCACGGAGAGGCGGGATGTGACCAGCGCCCTGGACGACACCTTCCGGGAGCACAGGGTGGATACGGTAGTCCATCTGGCCTTTATTCTCAGGCCTGGCCATAACCACAAGGAGGAGGAACGAGTGCGCCAGGCCAACGTAATGGGTACGCAAAGCGTACTAAAGGCCTGCCGCACCGCCAGGGTGAGCAAGTTGGTCTACCTGAGCTCGCATACCGTCTACGGCGCACATAGGGACAACCCGGTTCCCTTAACCGAGGAAGCGCCTGTCCGGCCGGCGCCGTCCTTCCAGTACTCCCACGACAAGGCCCTGTGCGAGGGCATGGTCCAGGAGTTCGCCCGCGCGAATCCAGAGGTAATTGTCTCGGTCCTGCGTTCCTGCATCGTTATGGGACCCGAGGCCGATAACTTTGTGACCCGGGCGTTTTTCAAACCGGTGTTGTTGGGCGTCCTGGGCTACGACCCACCTCTGCAATTCGTCCATGAGGACGACCTGGCGAAGCTCCTACACATATTTATCATGGAGCCCCATGCCGGGACTTTCAACGTCGCTGGCGACGGCGTCGTCCCATATACTAAGTTGGCCCAGCTATCCGAGCGAAAGCTGATTTTCCTGCCCTCGCTGATGGCTTTTCCCCTGGTCCAGGCGACCTGGAAACTGGGACTGCAAAAGGATTCCCCTTCCAGCGGCCTGCAGTTTGTCCGGTACTTCATGGTGCTCAGCACCGGCAAGCTGAAGAAGCACACGGGCTTCCGGTTTTTCTACACCTCTGAAGAGGCCCTTACAGCCTACCTTCCTGGCGTCTTTGGGTAGCGCGGCGCCTTTCGAAGGACCGGCTGCACGGCGTGGGACCGGCGCAACGTCGCGGTCCATTGCGAGGTGACCACCTTGCCCCACGAAAACGTGTATTCGTACGTAGTCGTCCACGTTTATCGATGCCGATTTGGCTGCTCACGCCCGCAGAACGGTAGAACAGATAACATACCATGGCCGGTACCAAAAGGGTGCTCATAGACACGGACCCGGGGACGGACGACGCCATAGCCCTCCTCATGGCCCTGGAGGCGCGCCGTCTGGGCATGGTAGATTTATTGGGTATTTCCACCGTGGGCGGTAACGCCAGGCTCGGCCACACCACACACAATGCGCTGGCCGTCCTGGAGTACGCCGGCGGTGAGGAAATTCCCGTGGCCGCGGGCGCTTCCAGACCCCTGAAGGGTAAGTTCCCGTATGCCTACCAATATCATGGCCCGGCTGGACTTTCCGTGCGCCTGCCCGCCCCCAGGTCCAAGCCCGTATCGGACGGGGCGACGGAGTTTTTGCGCCATGTGCTCTTGGCGTATGAGGACGGCCCCATCACTGAACGAGAAGGGACCACCTTGGTCGCCCTCGGACCCCTTACCAACATTGCTAAGCTGCTGCAAAGTCATCCTCTAGCCGCGGGTCCCTTGTCGGGGCTAATTGTCATGGGTGGGGCGCTGGACGTGCCGGGAAACGTGACGCCCCATGCCGAGTTCAATTTTTACAGCGACCCATCTGCGGCCCGCGTGGTGCTTTCCTCCGGCGCGCACGTGACCCTGGTGGACCTGGGAGTCTGCCGCCAAGCGCTGATCCAACGGGAGGAGGTCGACCGGTTGCTCAAGGGAGATCGAGCAGGCAGGCTCGCGGGGCGGATACTGTCCAACTGGTTTAGGCAGCATCCCGAGAAAGAAGGCTATGACCTGTGCGACCCTGTAGCTATGGCCGTCGCTCTGGAGCCCGGCATCCTCACCACTCGAAACGGGCGAGTCCACGTGGAGACTGGCTGCCCCAAGCGCCTGGGCCAGACCACGTTCGAGGCTGGGGAAGGCAGCGTGGAGGTAGCGACGGCCGTGGATGCGCCCCGGTTCTTCGAGCTATTCTATCGCCTACTGACGTGACACTTGGTCCACATTCCCACGAACTTGCATCAAGGAGGACCCAATGGCCCTGTTTTTGAACGAGAGCCAGGTAAGAGAGCTTCTGCCCATGGGAGAGTGCATCGATGTCCTGGAGAGAGCGTACTACTACGCAGGTCAGGGGCTGGCGGAGAATATGCCCCGCAACCGCATCAGGCTGCCCGGCGGGTTCTTGCACTTCATGGCGGCCGCCTGCATCGGGCCCGACCTGGCCGGTTTCGGTTATAAGGCCTACAGCAGCTTTCCGGAGGGTGGGTCCAAGTTCCTGGTGATGCTTTACGACGCCGGGACGGGCGGGCTGCTGTCCGTGATGGAGGCCGGCTCCCTGGGCCAGATTCGTACCGGGGCAGCCTCGGGACTGGCCACCCGGTACATGGCCCGTGACGAAGCATCCACGGTGGGCATCATCGGGACGGGGTACCAGGCCAGGACCCAGCTAGAGGCGGTGTGCGCCGTGCGCGATGTGAAGCGGGTAAGCGCCTACAGCCGCACCCAGGAGAGACGGGAAGAGTTCGCCAGGAGGATGGGCCAGCGGCTTGGCGTGGAAGTGCACCCCGTGGACAGCGCCGAGGATTGCATCCGGGAGGCCGACATAGCCATCACCATAACCAACTCGCGAGAGCCAGTGCTGAAGGGCGAGTGGCTGTCCGAGGGCGCACACGTCAACGCGGCCGGCGGCAACCACTGGATGCGTAGGGAGATAGACGACCTAGCGGTGCAGCAGGCCGGCCTGATCGTGGTTGACGACCTGGTCCAGGCGAAGGTGGAGTGCGGCGACCTCATATGGCCCGCCGAGCGGGGCACCTTCCGCTGGAGCATGGCCCGTGAGCTCAAGGACATCGTATCGGGGGAGGTGACGGCCAGGCCCAACGCTGACTCAATAACCCTCTTCGAGTCCCAGGGGGTGGCCATCGAGGACGTGGCCGCGGCGCTGCTCGTTTACCACAAGGCGAAGGAGCATGGAGTGGGGCAGGAGCTGCCTTTCTAACGCCCTGCCGCCGGAAGATTAGCTACGGAGCCACAGAGCACATCAAATTCTTACTCTGTGCCTTTGCGGCTCCGCGCCTCTGTGGCCGATAGTTGTGCGGCAGATGTACCGAACCTATAATGGGTCTGCGAATCTTACCCGGCGAGAGCTAGAGATAACGTTGCCGGGACAGTGGAGGACCCCTGTTGGTAAGCACACGCGAATCCATGCTCAAGCACAGGAGCCGGGACATCACCGAGGGCCCCGAGCGCGCCCCGGCCCGCGCCATGCTGCACGCCATGGGGCTAACCCGGAAGGAGATGGACCAGCCCTTCATCGGCGTCGCCAACCTGGCCAGCGACGTTACCCCCTGCAACGTTCACCTGGACCGGCTTGCCCAGGTGGTCAAGGAGGGAGTGCGGGCGGCAATGGGCACCCCCTTCGAGTTCGGGACCATCACCGTCAGCGACGGGATCTCCATGGGCACCGAGGGAATGAAGGCATCCCTCGTGAGCCGGGAGGTCATCGCCGATTCCATTGAGCTAGTGTCCCTCGGCCAGCGATTCGACGGACTGGTGACCCTGGCGGGCTGCGACAAAAACCTTCCCGGAACGCTGATGGCCGCAGTCAGGCTGAACATCCCATCGGTGTTCGTCTACGGCGGCACCATAATGCCCGGCAAATTCCGTCAGAGGGACGTGAATATTCAGGACGTCTTCGAGGCAGTGGGCGCCCACTCCAAGGGCATTATTCCCCTGGAGGAGCTAACGGAACTGGAGGAGTGCGCCTGCCCGGGTGAGGGCTCCTGCGCGGGCATGTTCACCGCCAACACCATGGCAGGGGCCATCGAGGCCCTGGGCATGTCCCTTCCCGGCGCCGCATCCATACCGGCCGTGGACGACAGGATACTTGGCACGTGCCGAGGGGCCGGTGAGGCGGTGCTGCAGCTCCTGGAGAGGGGGATCAGGCCCCGTGACATCCTGACGCGGGAATCCTTCGAGAACGCCATTTCCGTGGTGGCTGCCATGGGGGGCTCCACCAACGCGGTGCTCCACCTGCTGGCCATCGCCCACGAAGCCAACGTTTCCCTCAGCCTGGAGGACTTCGACCTGATCAGCAGCCGCACCCCCTACATCGCCGACATGCGCCCCGGGGGAAAGTATGTCATGGCGGACCTGGACAGGGTTGGAGGGATACCCCTGGTGATGAAGCTCCTGCTGGATGCCGGGCTCATTCACGGCGACGCCCTTACCGTCACCGGCCGTACCGTGAAAGAGAACCTTGAGAGGCTGTCCACGGCCGAGGACCAGTCGGTTGTCTACCCACCGGAGGCACCGCTGGCTCCAACGGGCGGGTTGGTGATCTTAAAAGGAAACCTGGCCCCCGAGGGCGCGGTGGTGAAGGTTTCGGCCAGCCAGGGGCACGTCCAGCACCAGGGCCCCGCCCGCGTCTTCGAACGGGAGGAAGACGCCTTCCGCGCCATACAGGGCAGGCAGATAGCCGCCGGAGACGTGGTCGTTATCAGATACGAGGGGCCCAAGGGCGGGCCCGGCATGCGAGAGATGCTTGCGGTGACCGCCGCCCTGGTGGGCCAGGGTCTTGGCGAGGAGGTGGCCCTCGTCACCGACGGCAGGTTCTCCGGCGCCACCAGGGGCCTCATGGCGGGCCATGTCGCCCCCGAGGCCGCCGTGGGAGGGCCCATCGCCCTGATCCAGGACGGGGATATGATAACGCTCGACATCCCTAACCGCGTGCTGGATGCGGCTATGTCCGACCACGAGATGGAGGAGCGCCGGAAGCGATGGCAGCCTCGGGGCTCTGGTTATACTACAGGAGCCCTGGCCAAGTACGCCAGGCTGGTGTCCTCGGCCTCCCAGGGCGCGGTGACTGGCTAACCTGGTTCTCCTTCCCCCGGCGGGAGGGAGTTAAAGGGAGGGGAAATTCACCCTCACCCTGCCCTCTCCCATGGAGGGAGAAGGTATTTGGAGGAGTAGCCCATGTCCCAACGAGTCGATGTAGAACTGATAGAGAGGGTCCGTTCTCAGATCGTAGCCCTGGTCACCGAGGACGCCAAACGCCTGCCCGGCCTGCGCTACTGTGACGTGCGCATCCAGGTGCGAGAGGAGAAGGGTGCGGCCGCGGAGAACGGCAACGAGAAGATGAGTGTCGAGGACTACGCCTTCGATTTCGGCGTGCGGGTGATCGCGGGTGGCCGGGTCGCGGCGCCGGGCTACTACGGGAAGATACTGGGCTCCTCGGACGTGGACCGCCTGGGGGAAGTGGTGCTGGACGGGATACGTCAGGCCCACCAGCGGGCCCGGGCAAGCGCCGGGATGAAGGGCAAGGCCCGCCGCCGGTTCGGGGTCCTCGGGGAAAGCCTCTACGACACTCAGCTAGCTCCGGTCAGGGGTGCCCAGGACACGGTCGCGGCCGTTTACCGCACCGACCCCCGTACCGTCCCCCTGGAGGACACGGTCAAGATGGCGGTGGACTCCTGCAAGGCGGCACAGGGGGTGAGCGACCAGGTGGTCTACTGTGCCGCCTCGGCCAGCACCTTCCTGATGAGGGAGCTTTTCGTCAGCTCCGAGGGAGCCGATATAGACCAGAGCTTCGCCCAGACAGAGGGCTTCGTCATCGCAATCTGCAACAGCGAGCACGGTCCCCTGGAGATCTACGACTTCACGGGCCACCAGCGCGGCTGGGAGATCCTCACCGAGGGGTACGACAACGGCGCCATCGTCCTTCCCGACTTCGTGAGCTTCTGCAAGCAGCTGGGCACCGACGGCGTCGAGGTCGCCAACTCCCCACCCCTGCGCCCGCCGGACAAGGACGTGGTGGTGGTCACCGACCCTCACTACAACACCCTGCTGGTACACGAGGTCGTGGGCCACCCCTCGGAGCTGGACCGGGCCCTGAAGTACGAGACCTCCTACGCCGGCAGGAGTTGGTTCTTCAAGGACCTAGCCGACAACCAGGTGGGGCGGCAGATAGCCTCGCCCCTGGTCAACGCCTTCTCCGACCCCACCATGGAGGGCTTCGGCTCCTTCAAGTACGACCATGACGGCACTCCCGCACGGCGTGCCGACCACATACGCGGCGGAAACTTCGAGGAGTTCCTGAACAACCGGCAGACGGCGGCCATACTGGGCGTCGAGCCCAACGGCTCCGCCAGGGCCACCGAGGCCAGCCTCATCCCCCTTATCCGCATGACCAACACCGTCTTCGGCCCCGGGGACCGTGATCCCCAGGAGATAATCTCCGAGGTGGAGGAGGGCTACTACGTCTCCGGCCACCGCGTCCCATCGGTGGCCGAGTCCAGGGAGAACTTCCGCATCACGGCGGTCAAGGTGTACGAGATCGTCAACGGGCAGCTGGGCCAGCTATACCGGGACGGCGGCATAACCTCCGACTCCCGTGACTACTTCATGAGCATCGACGCCGTGGGCAAAGACTTCCGCATGTACCCCATACCCAACTGCGGTAAGGGCCAGCCCATGCAGGCCAAGCGCATGAGCAACGGCGGCCCCACCATGCGTGGCATCGCCCGCCTCACCGGGCCGGGGGGCTGATTGAGGATGAATCTATGCTTCGCGTAATAAATTGGCTCTGGAAATCGCTCCTCCGGTTGCTTGGAATTCGCCGTGACGGGGCTACAGCTCACCGAGATCAAGCCATCGAGCAACTAAGAACTGAGTTCGGTAACCTGGCATTCGAAGCTCTCCAGAAAGCTCAAAGCACTTTCTTGGATTTGGCTGAGACGCGCTTCAAGGCACTGAATGACGCTGGAACAGCAGAACTGGACCAAAAGAAGAGTCTTATAGATCAGCAACTTCAGAATATGAAACGGGAGCTAGAGAAAGTCTCGAATTTAATGCAAACGCTGGAGAAGGACAGGGAAACAAAGTTTGGGGAGCTCACTGCGCATATTAAAACCATTAGTAAGCAGACCATAGCGTTGACTGCCTCGACCAGTACTCTACGAGAAGCTCTCGCCAGCTCCCGGTCCAGAGGCCAATGGGGCGAGCGCATGGCAGAGGACATCTTGCGACTAATCGGCTTTGTAGAAGGGGTAAACTACCATAAGCAGATGACCGTTGAAGGGGGAGGCTCCCGTCCGGATTTCGTTTTCTTGCTACCTCAAAACCAGAAATTGAACATGGATGTCAAGTTTCCGTTGGATAACTACCTCAAGTATCTGGAAGCAGAGTCAGAATCGGACAAGGCAACTTACCACCGTGACTTTCTTCGGGATGTCAGGGCGAGGATCGCTGAAGTTGGCGATCGGCAGTACATTGACCCCGAACAGGGTACTGTTGACTATGTGTTGCTATTTATTCCTAACGAGAGTGTATATGCGTTCATTCATGAAGCAGATTCAAATATCCTCGACTTAGCACTTCAGAGGAAGGTTATATGGTGCTCGCCCCTCACGCTTTACGCTGTGCTTGCCGTTGTGCGGCAGGCGGTGGATAACTTTGCTTTGAGACAATCTTCCAACGAAATTATCTCTTTGATGGGCTCGTTTCATGAACAATGGAAAAAGTTCACTGCACAAATGGACACCGTAGGCCGCCGTATTTCTTCCGCCCAAAAGGAGTTTGAGAATCTCAGTGGAACGAGGCGTCGAACGCTGGAGAGTTCGTTGGTTAGAATCGAACAGCTACGGAGACAAAGTCAACTCCCAATTGCTGAAAAGGGCAACGAATTATCTGCAATACCACCCAAGAATGAAGACCTTCTACAGGGAACTGGTTTTGGTCCCTTATTTGAAGTAGGAAATGAAGAGGAGAAATAGATGCAGCCATTAGCAACTCTTCGCCGCGCCGTCCGCGATGGATTAGCGTACCTCAAGACGCAGCCGGATATCGCCGAGGCGGAGGTGTTCGCCTCGGCCAACGGCAACCTGACGGTGCGGCTGAACTACACATCCCGCATCCCCAGCAACGGGGTCGAGGAGCCCAAGTCCCTGGAGTCCTACGGCCTGAGCATCCGGGTGGCCTTGAAGACCCCCGAGGGTATCAAGACGGGTTTCGGCAGCGAACCCACCGACCTCTCCATCGAGGGGGTGAAGCGGGCCCTTGAGAAGGCCAGGCACGGCGCAGTCCTGGACGTGGAATACGTCTCCTTGCCCAAGCCCACGGGGGACCGCCCGGCCCTGAGCCGCTACCACGACCCAGCCATCATGCGCATAGGCAACAACAGGATGGTCCAGGCTGGCTGGCGTACGGTGGAGCGGGCCCTGGAGACGTTCAGCACCTCTGAGGACCTGCTCAACCTGGCGGGCTCTCCCCAGGGGATAAGCGACCTGGGTGTGATCCTGGGGGGTGACGTGGTCATGCTCCAGGAGCGGATGGCCATCGGCTCCTACAACATGCCCAAGGTGCAGACCGACGAGTCTACCCTGGTAATGGCCTTCACCACTGCGATGCTGGAGGACCAGTACGCTAAGGGCACGGGCTGGACCGTCAGCAGCCATATCTCCCAGTTCGACGGCGACTCGGGAGCCCAGGCTGCCCGAAACGCGATACGGTCGGTAAACGGCCAGCGGGTGCCCAGCGGCGCATACCGGGTCATCCTGGGTCCCCAGACCATGGCGGAAATCCTGGAGTGGGTGCTTATGCCCAGCCTCCAACTGGACACCTTTTACGCCGGGGCGTCCACCTTCATGGGCAAGTTCGGTCAAAAGGTGGCATCGGAGAGCCTCTACCTCTACGACGACGGCTCCGCACCCGGCCTGGCCGCAAGCAAGGCAATCACAGACGAGGGCCTTCCAACCGGGAGAACGGACCTGATAAAGGACGGGGCCCTTGTGGGGCTTCTGGCCAACCACTACGAGCACCAGCGCATGCTCAACGACCCCAAGGGTCAGGAGAAGCTGGGCGTTGACCCCAAAACGGTGCGACATGCCATCGCCCCACGCAACGGTTTCCGCACTGGCCGGGGAGGAGGAAGGAACTTCGACTCCCCACCCTCCACCACGGCCACCAACCTGATAATCGAGGGCAGGGAGAAGCACACACACCAGGAGCTGCTAAGACAGGTGGGCGACGGGCTATACATCGGCCGCATCTGGTACACCTACCCGGTCAACGGCATCGCGGCGGCAGACTTCAGCGGCACTATAGTGGGCGACTCATACTTAATCAAGGATGGACGGATCGCGGCGCCCATCAAGCCCAACACCCTTCGCATGAACGAAAACCTACACAACGTTTTGAACAAGCTCCTGGGGATCGGGACGGAAGGGGTCGGCACCGTACGCTGGGCCTCGGACCAGGTCACCTGGGTCCCCGAGGTGGCGGTGGAGGACTTTCACCTGAACGAGATCGGCGACTACATGGAAGGGGTGTTCTAGCCCTTAATCAATACTATTTCCCGCTGCACCGACGTCGTTGGAAAGGGCCCATCCTCGGACATAAAGACGTCTATCTCGGAGCGGACGCCGAACTCGGGAAGGTATATACCAGGCTCGACGCTGAAGCATATCCCGGGAATGATGCGCCGGGTATCCTCGGTCTCGAAGCTGTCCAGGTTGACCGCGTCGCCGTGCATCTCGTTCCCGATGCTGTGACCCAGCCGGTGGGTGAAATAGTCGCCGTAGCCACGGCTGGCGATGTACTCCCGGGCTACGGTGTCCACCTGTCGCCCCTCAGGGCTTATCCCCTGTCGGGCACACTCCTCCAGGTATCTCAAGGCCGAGTCCCTGGCCCCAATAACCACCTGGAAGACTTCCTGGTACCTCTCCGGCACTTCTGCGCCGACATAGGCAACCCAGGTTATATCGGCGTACACCCCATCCTCGCCGGGCTCCGTCGCCCACAGGTCGATAAGCAGCAAGTCACCGTGTTTCACGGCGCTGCTGCCCTCGCGGTCTGGCTCATAGTGGGGGTCGCTGGCGTGCTCGTTCACGGCCACTATCGGGCCGTCGGGAGACTGCAACCCCTCATCGTCGAACCGTTGGCGAATGAACTCGGCGACCTGGTGCTCGGTTGGCCCCTCTGCCAGCCTGCTCCCTACATACTCGAAAGCCTCCTGGACGATATGGTCCAGTTTGCCGGCCGCACGTCTGTGGGAAGACAGCTGGGTCTCGCTCAACCGTAGGGTGGCATATTGCAGCAGGTCCGCCGATGAGACCACCTGCACACCCAGGCTGCGCACCAGCTCCACCGTACCGGCGTCTACCCGGGAGGCCCGCGGTATCGTGCCCATCGGCGAGTACTCCATGGCCACAGTACCGCTGGCTGGCACGATCTTTTGAATCGCCTCTAGCAGAGTCGCCCGGCTGCGGTACACCGCCAGCGCGATTCCCGTACTCTGGAATTTGCCCGCGTCCACGTGGTGCACCGCCAGCACAGGAGCCCCGACTGCGGGCACGAAAAGGAGGCAGGGGCGTGTCACCATACCCACACACGCCCGTCCTGAGCCAAGGGATTGCAGCACCTGCCAGAAGACGGGATTGGAGTTGCGGTAGTCGTATATGAGCCAGCCACCGGCGGTTAACAGGGGGTCCCGGCTCATGTACTCCTGGGCACCTTTTAGCAGGTTTTCCGACAACATCTCAGGCGGTTCGCGAGTCGGCTCTGCCCAGGGCCATTAGAGGGTGGCCTGGAGCAGACCTCCGTCAAGGGGTATACTGGCTCCAGTGATGTAGCTGGCCCGCTCGGAGGCCAGAAATGCGATCAGGTCACCCACATCGTCTGGCGTCCCCAGACGCCGCATGGGTATCGTCTTGGTACTATCCTTCTGGATCTCCTCCAGAGAGCGTCCCTGCTCCTGCGCCTGAGCTTCGTAGTAGGAAGTCAACCGGTCCGTAAGAATGTAGCCCGGCAGTACGTTGTTCACTGTTATGTTGAATGATGCCAGTTCCGTGGCAAGTGCCTTGGCGTACCCCACGGCGGCCATGCGGCTGGAGGTGGAAAGCACGGCACCCTCGAGGGGCTGGAGCACCGCGATGGATAGGCGGTTAATGATCCTTCCCCACTGCTGCTGCATCATGTAGGGAATCACCTCACGGCTCATCCGTACCACGCTCAAGAAATTCTGCTCCAGGGCCTCATCCAGTTCCCGGTCTCCCACCTCAGAGGCGCGACTGATCGGCGGTCCGCCCACATTGTTGACCGAAATGTCTATTCTGCCAAAACGGTTGAAGGTGTTGCGGACCACACGTTTTATGTCCTCGCCTCGGGACAGATCGGCAGGTATAGCCAGCACATGGTGCTGGGAGCTAACCCGGGCTATCTCGATCTCGGTCTTGCGCAGGTCCGCCTCGTTGCGGGCGCAGATCGTGACGCTGGCGCCTCCCTTGGCCAGAGCAAGGGCCGTGGCCCTTCCCATGCCCTTGCTTGAGCCGCCCACTATGCCTACCCGGTCTACAAGCCCCAGATCCACAGCTCCCTTAACCCTCCTGGCGCCAGGCTCTGTCCAATGATAATCTCCCGAGGACTTTGAGGCAAGGTAGCTCCCCGGCAATTTCCATTTTGGGGTCAACTGCACAAGCCGCACGCCACGGCCACGCAAGGGGGTTAATCCGTGGGCAGTAAACGGGGCCGAGCCCGACAGAAAATCTAGACGGCGACTCCTTCCTTCAGCCGCTTCAAGTCATCGTCCGAGTAGCCGAGCTGAAGGAGGATTTCGCGGGTGTGCTCCCCCAGGAGAGGAGGGTGCCGGTCCAGGGAGCCGGGGGTCCTGGAGAACTTGATGGGCACCCCCGCCTGCTTTATCTCGCCCAGAGCAGGGTGGTGTACCGTGGTGAGCATGTCCCGGGAGAGCACCTGGGGGTCGGCAAAGACATCGCTAAGCTCGTTGATGGGGCCGCACGGGACGCCCCCCTCCTCCAGCTGCAGCACCCAGGTTGAGACCGGCTTCTTGAGGAACTCCTCTTGAAGGAGAGGCACCAGCACTGACCGGTTCCGCACTCTGTCCTGATTGGTGCGATAGTCGGGATGGGAGAACAGGTCTTCTCGCTCCATGGACCTGCAATATCTCTCCCAAAGGCGCTCAGAGCCCACTGCCACGTTGATGTACTTGCCATCCTGGCACATGAACGCCTGGTAGGGCACCAGGGTGGGATGGGCTGCCCCCACCTTTGGGGGGTTTTCGCCGGTGGCAAAATAGTAGCCCCCCATATAGGTGAGCCATGCGACCTGAAGGTCCAGCATGGAGATGTCTATATACTGGCCATCAGGCGCCCCTTGGGTCTCCCTGTGGAAGAGGGCGATCATTATAGCGTACGCGGCCAGCATTCCGGCCCCAATATCAGTCACCGCGATACCCATCTTCACCGGTGGGCGATCGGGCTCTCCGGTGAGGCTCATGGTGCCGCCGATTCCCTGCATCACCTGGTCGTAGGCAGACTTGGTCCTGTATGGGCCGGTCTGGCCGAATCCCGATATGGAACAGTACACTATCCGAGGGTTCACCCCCTTCACGGAGCCGTAGTCCAAACCCAGCCGGTCTACCACTCCGGGGGTAAAGTTCTCCACCACCACATCGGCGTCCTTCGCCAGCTCCATAAATATACGCTTTCCATCGGGGTGCCTCAGGTTAAGGGTCATGCTGCGCTTGTTGCGGTTGATGGTCAAGAAATATGCGCTCTCCTCTCCTATGAAGGGAGGCGCCCAGTGTCGCGTGTCGTCCCCCGTGCCGGGCATCTCTATCTTCACCACGTCGGCCCCGTAGTCACCCAGCATCATGGTGCAGTATGGCCCTGCCAGGGCCCTTGTAAGGTCGAGCACCCGTAATCCCTCTAGTGCCTTCATGGTGGTCTCCTTTGGAAAGAGTCTCGACAGGGGAATCAGTCGCGGACATTCGGCGGCCTATCACCGTCGCTCAAATCGGTTCGGCGGATTTCAGGGCCTCGCGGTATTCCTCGGGCGTGTTCAGGTCCAAAAGTATCTCGGGGGCATCCAACTCCACCCGCTGAGTCTCTCCCTCATGTATTCTCACCACCGCTTTCATGCCCATTGTATCCTCGGTTATGCCCATGAGCTCGGGTATGAGGGACGTGGACAGGACTATGGGGTGCCCTCCTTTACCTCGGTAAGTAGGCACGGTAACCAGGTTGGACTGGCCCCTCTCATCAGTCGAGCACAAGGAAGCCAACTGTATTATCCGCCGGATGGTTCCGGCGGACCGGGGCTGGTCCACATTGAGGAGGAGCACAGCCCCTTCGCGGGCTCGCCCGGTATCGCTATCCCAGCCCTCCACGAGCGCGCGCAGCCCTGCCACGATAGACGTGGTCTTGCCTTGACGGTAATTGGGATTGTGCACCACCTGGACCCCTGCCAGGTCCTTCAGCTGGGTTTCCAGACCTTTCGCCCGGTGGCCCAGGACCACGATGGTCCAGGATACGCCGGCCGAAGAAAGGGCGGCCACCTGGTGCTGGAGCAGGGTCTTGCCGTGCCACGGGAGGAGCGCCTTGGGCTGGCCCATGCGGGTGGACTCTCCCGCGGCCAGGAGAAGGGCAGCCATGCCGGCATCCGCCGCCACTAGTCCGATACGGCCTCAGCGGTCAACGCCTTGCCTACGGCCCGGCTGAAATACCTTTCGTCCATCTTCATGGGGCCACCCGAAGCCCCGTGCCGGAACATGATGATCTCCGACATGACGCTTACCGCCAGCTCCTCGGGAGTGAGGGCCCCTATGCTTAGCCCAACGGGGGCGTGGACCTCCTGCAACCGCTCCGGCGGGATGCCCAGCTGCACCAGCCGCTGGTATATGAGGATGGTCTTCCGCCTGCTGCCCAACAGTCCGACGTACTTGGCGGGACTCCGGACCGCCGACTCCAGGGCCAGGTCGTCGAACCAGTGTCCCCGCGTGGCAATCACGATGAAGGTGTTGGCGTTTATTGGTATACGGTCCAGGCCACTGGAGTAGTCTGGGACAACAACCGTGTCCTCGGCCTGCGGGAACCGCTCCCTATTGGCGAATTGGGGCCTGTCGTCCACCACATAAACGCGGTACCTCAGGAGACGGGCCAGGGAGTAGGTGGCCTTTGCCACGTGGCCGCCGCCCATCAGCACCAGGGTCGGCGGGGTAGTGTAGCCCTCCACGAACAGCTCCACGCCGTCCTGGGTGACGAGGTGTTCATTGTTTCCGAGGTCGGCTACCCGTCGCCCCGCCTCCAGGGCCATTCCGTCCAGCTCGGCGTCACCCAGGGAGCCGTAGCTAGAGCCGTCCTCCCGCAGCAGGAGCTTCGCCCCCACCACGCCACGGCCCGAATCAGACCGGACCACTGTGGCCACGCTCACGGGATTGCCGCTCTCGCAGGCCCCCACCATCTCTTTACCGTAGGGCAGGAACTCCTGGGGGTCCCACAGCGGCTCGATGAAGAAGTACATGGTACCGCCGCAGACCAGCCCGTCCCTCGCGGCGATATCCTCATTAAGCAAATAGTCGCGAAACTCTGGCCCACCCTTGCGGCGCAGTATCTCCTTGGCGGCGAACCAGATATCCCCCTCCACACAGCCGCCGCCCAGGGTGCCCACGCCGCTGCCGTCCTTGCGCACCAGCAGCTTTGCGCCAGGCTTCTGAGGGGTAGAGCCCTTCGTCCTCACCACCGTAGCCAGGACGCAGGGCTGCGCGTCCTCAGCCAGCCTTACCGCCTCTTGAATCGGTTCCTGCATGCTTATTCACCCATGGATTGTACCCGCCAATCTAATGACAGAATACCAGAAAGGCGAGGGGGTAAGCAAATGGAAACCTGGTCTCCTCACCCTCCCCGCCGCACGGCGCGGATGGCGCCCGCCAGGTACATTATCCATATGGGCGCCGTGGCTATGGCCAGTCCCAATTTGTCCCCGGGGGGAGAGTCGCGACCGAACTCGTCCAGGGGGTCCAGCAGATAGAACCTGAGACCCTCAAATATGCCCTGGGGCAAATTCACCAGGGTGATAACCCCGAATATCACCACCGCCAGGATGAGATATATCCGGTTTATGGGACTCTCCCTCTCTTCTGGAGTCTCCAGCCATCCACGGCCAACGACGTGGGCTATCCAGATCAACGCCCCCACGATGGCGAAGGTGATGCCCCGGATAATGCCCTCCTTCAGGGCCCGGTCCAGTCCCTTTCGCCTGGCCTCACGGCGCTGCTCCAGGGACTTCACTTCCCGCTCGGCTATGACGCTGCTGAGCTCTTCCAGCTCGGCCTCCGTTAGCAGTTCCCGCTCCTTGAGTTCCACCGGCGTGGGGGCCCTGAGCGCCTCTCTCTCAGGGACTTTTACGAACACCGGGCGATAGCTGAAGTCCTTGCCGCCGGCCCCCGCCAGTCCCGCTCGGACCAGCTCCGTCACGCCCTGGGTCAGGAGGAGGAGCCCCACTATGATGACGACGTAAATATACAGGCGCAGCAGGAGCCGCAACGGAATGCTGACGTTCACCCCTGTCCTGAACCTCATGAACCCAAAAACGGCTCCCGCTACCACCAGGGCCGCAACCACAAGGATGACAAAGGCTATCAACGCTATCCAGACCACCTCCAATGGGAGCCTCCTTGACCTAACGTAAGGCGCCCCCGACGTATTTCGGGGGCATTATTCCTGCGGTCCGGTACGGTACAAACCGGAGTCGTGAGGTGACTCTTCGGACATACTAACACCATAAGCGCCGGCTAGGCCCTGACCCTCTTCTTTCGGTTGCTGACGTAGTCCACCAGCACGTACTCACCCAGCCTGTCCGGCGTGCTGTAGAAGGCCCTTCCCCGGTTGATCCGGGTCATCTTGTCAACGAAGTTCATAAGCTGGTAGCTGTTCTCCAGCATGAAGGTATTGATGTGGATGTCCTCCTGGGTACAGCGCCTGACCTCTTTGAGGGTCTCCAGAATCGTCCTGCGGCTGGGGGGGTAGTTGAAGGTGGAGCGGTCTCCCTCCAGGTGGGATGTGGGTTCGCCGTCGGTGATGAGCAGGATCTGGCGGGTCCCACCCTTCTCCCTGGAGAGTATCTTGCGGGACAACATCAGGGCGTGATGGATGTTGGTGCCCGATACCCAGGCGTTCCAGTTGAGCGTGGGGAGGTCCTCTTCCCTGATCTCGCGGGCGTAGTCGGAGAAACCGACGACATACAGGCTATCCCTGGCGAACTGGCTGTGGATGAGGGCGAAAAGTGCCATGGCCACCTTTTTGGCGGCCTGGAAGCTGCCGAACAGGCCCATGGAGCGGCTCTGGTCCAGCAGTACCACGGTGGCAGCCCGGGTCATATGCTCGTTGCGGTATATCTCGAAGTCCTGGGTGGAGAGGCGCACGGGCAGGTCGGGGCCTGCCCGGAGGATGGCGTTCTTTACCGTCGCCTGGAGGTCCAATTGTAGCCCGTCGCCGAACTCGTAGGGCTTGGTCTCGCTCAACGTGTCGCCGGCATCCCCGCGCAGGGTGAGCTGGTGGGTGCCCAACCTGTCCTTCTTGAGGTTGATAAATATTTCCCTGAGGGCCTTCTGGCCGATCCTCCTGATGGCCCTGGGGGTTAGCTCCGGACTGTCGCCGTCCTTGATGTACCCACCTTCCCTGAGTATCTCCATGAGGCGCTCCAGCTGCTCCCATGTGCGCCGGGCGTCCTCTCCCAGGAGTTCGGCCATCTTGTCCGTGTCTACCGCGTCCAGCTTGCCGGTCCGCATTGCCTCCTGGAGGGCATGCTCCAGGTCATCCATATCCTGGAGGCTGCCCATCAAGTTCATCGCCTGGTCCAAGGTAAGGCTCTCGTCGCCGAGGAAGGGGTACTGGCGGCGCATCTCCTCCATGGGCATGAGCCGCTCCATCATCGCGGCGAGGCGATACAGCTCCTGCCGGGTCTCGGAGTCGAGCACCGAGTCCATGGCCTCCTCCAGCTCCCGCCGGGCCTCGGGGGACATGCTCTCCATGAGCGACTGCATCTGGGCCATCTGCTGCATTAGCTGCTCCATCAGCTCGTCCAGGTTTTGGGGAGGGTTGGGGCCAAACATTGCGCCGAACCGTTGCATAAAGGAGTCAAAGTCGGGCTCCCCGCCCATGGCCCTGTCCTGGAGCATCTGGTTAAGCTCGCGCAGCATCTCTCTCATGGCGGCCATGTCCTCGGGAGTCATGCCCTGCAGGCCCTGCACCATGTCCTGGGAGAAGTTCTGGGCCATCTGACTTCGAAGCATGTCCAGGAGCTCCTGGAACATGCGCTGGGCCTCGGGGTCCATGAAGTCGTAGTCCATCAGCGCCTTCAACATGCCGCCGGTGCTATCGGGCAGGCTGTCGAGCTTTTCGATGTTCCGCCGGGCCCTCTGCTCCAGGAGCTCATTCAAAGCCTCCATCTGGACGCGCTCGGGCCCCTCGGCATCCTCCATCTGTCGGCGGGCTTCCTCCTGCCTCTTCACGACGCCCTTCCGCTCCGTCTCCAGGATCTCTTCCAGCCTCTTCTGGATATCCTCGATGACCGAGTCCAGGTTGTACTGCTGAAGCTCCTGACGCCGCTGGCCCTTCAGCTGTTCCATCAGGTCCTGCAGGCCCGGCATCTGCTGCCCTTGCTGGTCCTTCATTCCCTGGCGCATCAGCTCCCGCAGCGCCTTCCACAGGTCGCCGTGTTCGAGGAGCCCGCTGGACAGGCGGTCCATGAGCTCCTCCGCGTCCAGATCGAAGAGGCTCTGAGTCCCATCCCAGTGGGAGTACCTGTACGTGCTGTTGAGCATCATCTCCTCCGGTCCCGTGGCGTTGCCGCGCCTACACCTAATCCCACAGAACTTAGCCGGGTGCTGGAAACCCTATCGACCGTTCCCCTAGCCTCCATCCTGGCCAGGACAGGGGACCATATTCTATCTGAGGGACACCCCTTCGGCAGGCTCAGGGCAGGCTCTCATCCTTCCGAGGAAGGACCGACAAAGGGGATTCGCCCCTCCGCACTCCCCATTATTCATCAGCCTGCTAGGCGTCATCAATGACACCTTATGCCCTGTTGGACTTGCGGGCTGTTCGCCACGTCCCCGGTTTCCATACTACTAGGCCGACGTTTTATATGGCAAGGTGGTTCCGTAAACGGTTGGACGACGTTGCCGGCGGCGCGTGCTACCGCCCCGTAAACCTGGGCTGGCGTTTCTCCAGGAAAGCCCGCACCGCCTCCTTGTGGTCCTCCGTTTCCCTGACCAGATCCTGGGCCGCGTGGGCTAACCTCAGGCTTTCACGAAGGTCCGTCTCCAGCGACTTGTGGACCAGGTATTTTGTCAGCGACATGGCCTGGGTGCACCCCTGGGCAAGCCGCGACGCCAGCTCCATGGCCGCCGGCATGAGCTCGTCGTGGGACAGCACCTTGCTCACCAGTCCCATGCGATAGGCCTCCGCGCCATCGACCCTGTCGCCCGTGTACTGGAGGAGGAAGGTGTTGCCAAGGCCGATGAGCCGGGGAAGCTGCCAGCAGCTACCGTCCCCGGGTATCAGACCCATCCTGACGAACGCCTCGGAGAAGATGGCCCCCTCCGAGGCCAGGCGGATGTCGCAGGCCAAGGCCAGGCCCATTCCAACGCCCACGGCATGGCCGTTGACGGCGGCGATTGAGGGCTTCTGGAGCTCGTGTATCCTGAGTGGCAGCTCGCTGGCCGCCGTCCCGTCCAGTTGCTCTCGCGTTCCCAGACGGGCCTCCATCTTACCCCAGGGAAGGATGGATATGTCCGGTTCCTCGACCTCGCGCTCCCGTATGTCCTGGCCGAACCGCTTCACATTTGCACCCGAGCAAAAGGAGGGCTCCGTTCCCGTGAGCACCAGAACCCTGTCGTCCGGGTCCCGCTCAAACCGGTCCATCTCCTGGAACATCTCGCCGGCCATTTCCGGTCCCAGGGCGTTGCGGGTGCGGGGATCGTGCATCGTTACTACCAGGACGCCTTCGGCCTTTTCCACCGTGATGAACTGGTATCCCATGGTAGCCCTCCCTTTGGCGTGAGGCTGCAGACGTGACAATTCTAACACCCTGGCCATATAATGAAGTACCCCAGACTCAAGGAGCCAACGTAGGAGGAAGTATGGAACAGGGTAAAGTTGTGGCGTTGCACCTGTGTAAGCAGCGTCTCCAGCCCATGACGCCTGTGCAGGAGGTAGTTGCGATCTCGGAACTGGGACTGGAGGGAGACGCCCACGCCATAAAGGGCAGCCCCCGACAGGTGCTCGTCATGGATGCTGAGACTCTGGAATCCCTTGCCCTGGCCCCGGGGGTCATCAAGGAAAACATCACCGTGAATGGGCTGGACCTAGCTTCCGTCGTAGCTGGGCAGGTATTCTTTATAGGCAAGGAAGTTACCCTGGAGGCGACCGGCCCATGCGAGCCATGCTCCCGCATGGACGAGATACGGCCGGGCCTTCAGGGGGAGCTGGATGGGCGGAGGGGCATCGTGACGATGGTGCTGAACGGAGGCACCATCAAGATGGGCGATGCAGTGAGGGTGGAGCCGTCTCGGGAGGCCATCCAGGCTGAAGCGGCGCGGTGAAACAGCAGGTCTGTCGGCTTTACACAATAGGGCACTCTAACCACGATATCGGAACCTTTCTCCAGCTGGTTCAGAAGTACTCCATAAACGTGGTGGTGGACGTACGCACACATCCATACTCACGATACGCGAAGCAGTTTGACAGTTCAACCCTCAGAACGACACTGAAGTCTGTAGGCGTGAAATATATTTACCTTGGGAAGGAATTGGGAGGCAAACCGATCTCAGACAACTATTACGACGAAGAAGGATACGTACGGTACGACCTGATTGCCCGATCAGGTGAATTCCGAAACGGTCTAATGCAACTTGAGTCAGGGCTGAGAAAACATCGAGTAGCAGCGATGTGCAGTGAAGAGGATCCTCGTCAATGCCATAGGCGTCGACTAATTGGTCGTGCCCTATCGCAAAAAGAAGAAATATTGATAGCTCACATTAGAGGTGATGGGCGGCTGCAGTCTGAGGAGGAAATAGTAGCAGACGAATCGACACTTGGGAAGCAAGGTAAGCAGTTGGTATTACTTGATGTCCCTAGGGAGGAGTCGTGGCGATCCTCAAAGCCTACACGATCGGCTTCACAAAACGCCGAGCGGCAGAATTCTTCGATGTACTGAGAAGCGCAAGGATCAAACGACTGATTGACATCCGACTCAATAATTCTTCTCAGCTAGCCGGATTTACCAAGCATGAGGACTTGCCTTTCTTCCTAAGGGAACTGTGCGGCGCAGAATACTCGCACAACCTCCTTCTTGCGCCCACAAAGAGCCTACTTGACGCCTACAGAAAGAAACGCATTAGGTGGGGAGAGTATGAGCGTCAATTTCTCCAGTTAATGGCGGATCGCAGAATCGAAACCCTCATCACTCCTGAGTTGTTCGACATGCCTACCGTTCTGTTGTGTAGCGAGACTACTGCTGAGAATTGTCACAGGCGACTCGTCCTCGAATATTTAGCGTGCCAATATGGCGATCTCGAAATCGTCCATCTCTGAGGGATAAGGGATATATGAATATCGTAGTAAACCACGTCACTAGGATGCAGCCAGGCTACATCTGCGTAGCTGGCATTGACCTGGATAGCCATGCCCACATCCGGCCTGTGCTATCCGGTGCACGAAGGCTGAGCACAGACCTGTTGAGAAGAGACGGAGGCCTGTTTGATATAGCACAATGAGGTGGACCCCAAAATTCGGACAGGTGGCTAAGAGAGAGTCCCGCTCCTAAAATAGGACGGAAAGAAGGAGCAGGACATGAAGCAAACACGTAAGAAGCACAGCCCAGTCTTCAAGGCCAAAGTGGCTTTGGCCGCGCTCCAGGGGGAGCACACGATTGCAGAGCTGGCCAGCCGGTTTGAAGTCCACCCGAGCCAGATCCATGCCTGGAAGAAGGCCTTGACTCAGGGGGCGCCGCACCTCTTTGAAAATGGTGGTGGACGCCAGGAGAAGGACCAAGAGGTCCTCACTGCCCAGCTCTACCAACAGATTGGGCAGCTCAAGGTGGAACGGGATTTTTTGTCACGGAGCTTCGGGTTGTGAGCCGGTCCCAACGCCGGGCCATGATTGACCGAGAAGAACCGAAGCTGTCTCTGGTGCGCCAGTGCGCCTTGCTGGGTATCAGCCGCTCCTCGTTGTACTACCTGCCAACCGAGGCCGGCGCCGAGGACTTGGAGTTGATGGCCTTCATAGACCAACAGTACCTGAAGACACCTTTCTACGGCTCCAGAAGGATGACTGCCTGGCTCAGAAATCACGGACACCAGGTCAACCGCAAGCGGGTCCGCCGGCTGATGCAGCTGATAGGCCTGGAGGCCATCTACCGGCGTCCCAACACCAGCAAGCCAAACCCAGGGCATAAGGTCTATCCGTACTTGCTCAGGGGGCTGGAGATCAACCGGGTCAACCAGGTGTGGGCTACCGACATCACCTACATACCCATGGCTCGGGGTTTCCTCTACTTGGTGGCCATCATGGACTGGCACAGCCGCTACGTGCTAGCCTGGCGGCTGTCCAACACCCTGGAGGTAGACTTCTGTGTTGCGGCTCTGGAAGAGGCCTTGAGCAAGGGTCGGCCACAGATCTTCAACACCGACCAGGGCAGCCAGTTCACCAGCGAGGCCTTCACCAGCATGCTGCTGGCGCAAGGCGTTCAAGTGAGCATGGACGCCAGGGGCCGGTGCATGGACAACGTCTTCGTGGAACGGCTGTGGCGCAGCATCAAGTACGAGGAGGTGTACCTGAAGGCATACCAAAATGGGACTGAGGCCAGAAAGGGGATTGGGGCTTATCTGGCCTTCTACAACCAAGAGCGGCCCCATCAAGCCCTGGGCTATCGGTCACCGGGTCAGGTGTTCCATGCAGTGAGCCCACAAAGGTGTTTACTGGAACATCCACAAGCCTTACAATCGGATGAAGGTTTACGAGACACCCCAGCGGTAGACTCTCTTATTTTAGCCTCACCGCTGTCCTGATGATGGGGTCCACTTGAGATAACGAGGTAGATTTCTTCAGGCGTGAAACTGCTACTCTAACTATCCTCGCCAACTCTCGAACTTGTACCGAGTTCTGAGAAAGCGCAAGTTAGATAGAGTCCACGAGCAGCACCGACCAAACAAACGGGGTAGCGATCCCACGCCTGGTGGCTACGTATGAGGAACGTTACTGAACAAAGGAACGTTTGTTTGTGAGGGTAAGATGGAAACATGCTGGAATTGCGGGGCCGAGCTGCACGAGACCCCTGGCGTCTGGCCAATCCTATGCGACTGTGGGGCGACAACGGTGTTCTCCCCACGGAAGCTGAGGGGATTCGAACCCCTGATCCCCTGCGTGCAAAGCGTATTGTATAGTACCTGAAGGCCCATTCACACATTCAAATTAGTTCCCCAGTATAACTCGTCATGGGTAGTGTTACTGCACCCACAATTTGAGACATTCCGGTTTATGATCAGCTTAGCTGACCCGAGAGAAGGGTTGGTCATTTCAAACCCAGAGTTTATGCGATCCGGTTCCATGCACAAGCATTGTTCAGGTGAATAATACTTGTGATTGCTAAACAGTCATTGCCGGTGAGCCAAGGAGATCGAAAGATGAAGGTTCTATACCATGCTGGATGTGATGACGGGTTCGGAGCTGCTTACGCTATTTGGCTCAAACATGGGCACCAAGCCGAATATATTCCAGTCCAGCATGGACAGCCTTTTCCGGAGGTCTCACCAGGTGAGACTGTTTATGTGGTCGACTTTTCGTATTCACGGGACATCCTCCAGCGAGTTGCCGATCGGTGCAAACTCGTTGTGCTAGACCATCATAAAACTGCAATGGAGGACTTGAGAGATTTGCCATTCGCATATTTTGATATGAATAAATCTGGGGCTGTCTTGGCTTGGGAATATTTTCACCCCAATGAACCTATTCCCCTGTTATTGGCATACGTGCAAGATTACGACCTGTGGACTAAAGAACTCGCTTATACAGATGAGAATAAGGCGTGGAGGGGGTCCTTCCCTAGGACATTCGGTAGTTGGCAAGAGATGGCTCTAGTTGTATCTCGTGATCACAGATGGAAGACGGAAGGGGAAGCGATATTGCGCTCTGAGAAAATGCAAATTCAACACAGGGTGTCACAGGCATTTGAAGTAACACTTGGCCCCCATGTGGTACTTGCAGTAAACGAGACGCAATATTATAGCGAGGTAGCCGGCGAACTTGCCAAGGATACCCGGTATCCTTTCGGGGCATGCTTCTTTGTACGGGGTGATGGTCTCAAGATATGGAGTTTACGATCGGATAGAAGCTTAGGAGATTTCGATGTGAGTGCAGTAGCCAAGTTGAGAGGTGGTGGTGGCCACCGGAACGCAGCCAGCTTCAAGGAGTCAGAGTGTGACCAATTATTCCTTTGTAAGCCCGGCTGATGTCCTATAGCATGTCAGAGGTACTGAGGTAGTCTCGTCTTGCCCCGTGGGGGGAACCGACATCCGGTCCGGCCAACACTCTACGGTAATCTTTGACACAATGTTTACAAAACTACCTAGATATTGCGATTTGATAGAATATAACTATCTGGAAGAGCTTTGATTTCTAGGAATTCTAGATATTTATCCAGCGCCTCAATGGCAGTGGATGACGTAAGGATTACCAATTGGCTAAGAAAGCCCGACCAGTCAGAGAAGACCACCTAGAACGACAAGACACCGCAGAAGAACTCCGTGAAAGAATCAGGGTGCTCTTCAAGTTGAAGCAAACCCCTGACGACAAACGCGTTGAATTCTTGTTGGCCCGACTTGAGAAATATAAGCGGACAGGATTAGTCTAAGTCCGAAGTGTTCAACAAATGATTCACTGCTTAGTCACCAACTAGAAGGACGTACAACCAATGGCAACAAAAACCCTTCTTTCAGCAATTTGAGAGAAGGGTTTAATAGTTGGGGATATATCGTAGCGGAGAAGAATTCTATGCTGGATATGAACGGATTATCTTTTTCTATGCCCCGCTTGTTTGGTTATCTAGGTGACATACTGTGCCTAGGTCGTGCCTACCTAACGGCTAGGAGTCCCATGGGGGATTGGTACGAGCAGGGGCATAGAGATACAATTCGCTCCACGTACCTCAGAATAGGCTCATAACCCCTTTGTAATTGTCGAAATGCTCAGCGTATCGAACATAAGCAAATCCTACGGAGACCAGACTCTGTTCGATGATTTGACCGTAAACGTAGCGGCTGGCGACCGTATTGCTCTGATTGGATCAAACGGCTCTGGAAAGTCCACCCTCCTGGACATTCTTGCCGGCGAAACTTCTCCAGACTCTGGCACCGTATCCAGGTCGCGGCACGTAGCAATAGGCTATCTCAAACAAGACCTTGTTCGGAATTCTGGGAAAACGCCCTTAGAGGAGGTGCTTGAAGAGTCTCCAGAGGTACAGGTTCTTCGAAACAAGGTCGATGATACCTATGAATCCCTTTCGTCCAAGCCTGATCCGGGCAAGCAGAATGAGCTGCTACGACAGCTCGGCCAGCTTGAGGCATCTCTGAACGCGGCGGGTGGACGCTCCAGAGAGCATGAGTCCAAAGCAATCCTCTCCGGGCTAGGCTTCGATCAAAGCGAATTCTCGAGACCTATCAACGAGTTCAGTGGTGGCTGGCTAATGCGCGTTGCGCTGGGAAAGTTGCTTTTCAGCAATCCGGAACTTTTGCTCTTAGACGAACCAACCAATCATCTGGACCTTGACGCAAATCTGTGGTTCGAGAGTTTCCTAAAATCCTTCCCTGGGGGTGTGATCTTCACCTCGCACGACCGCGCTTTCCTGAACCAGGTTTCAACCATGGTGCTGGCAATCGAGCCAGGAGAGGTGGTGCGGTTCATGGGCAATTACGATGACTACATGGTCGCACGCGAGCATTCACTGAGGATCAAACAGTCGGCCGCTGCCAGGCAGCAACGCGAGGTCCAGAGGCAGATGCGCTTCGTAGAGCGTTTTCGCTCGAAAGCTCGGAAGGCCACCCAGGTACAAAGCCGCTTGAAGCAACTAGAGCGGGTAAAACTCATTCAGCTACCCCGGGCGACCAAGAGGGTTCACTATACCTTCCCGGAGCCATCCAGAAGCGGCGCAAAGGTGATCTCTCTTACTAACGTGAGTAAGGCATACGGCGACCACACCGTATACCGCGGTCTGAACCTCACCCTGGAGCGTGGTGACCGAGTTGCCCTGGTTGGACCCAACGGTGCGGGAAAATCTACGATGCTAAAAATACTCGCAGGGGTAATTCCCTGTGATGAAGGTGAGCGGCGGACCGGGCACAATGTGATAACAACTTATTACGCCCAGCACTTACTCGATCTTCTCAATCCTGAAAATACCGTGATCGAAGAACTCCAGCAGGCCGCACCACAGGAATCCGAGCAAAACCTACGACATATCCTTGGTGGGTTCCTGTTCAGTGGCGACGACGTCCGCAAGTCAATATCCGTATTGTCAGGTGGGGAAAAGGCGCGGGTTGCGTTGGCTAAGCTGTTGATTCAACGAAGCAACGTGCTCTTCATGGATGAACCGACTAACCATCTGGACATAGCGTCAAGGGAGATTCTCACAGATGCCCTCAGCGATTACCGAGGGACCATTTGCCTCATTACCCATGATCGCACCGTCATACGGCAGGTCGCCAATAAAATCATTGAGGCAAATAACGGCGAGGCAACTATCTTCCCAGGGGACTACGACAGTTACCTGCATCGAAAACAGCTACAAACCACCGAAGGCAATTCTGATTTATCTGCCGATGGCGTCGGGGACGGCAAATCCAAGACCGGCCCTGTGCGCAACCGTTCTACCAAAGGACGTCGGGAAACAACCCGGAGTCTGGAAGACAAGATGCGTCGCGGTCTCGACAAGGAGGCCCAGACTCTAGCTACTCGTATAGAGAAAATCGATGCCACCTTGGTCGGCTACGAGGCTCAGATTACCCGGATGGAGACGCTGTTCTCCGACCCAGGCCAAATCGGCAACTCAGCACAGCTGCTCGAATTGGGAGAACAATATCAGGTCGTCAAAAACGAGTCGCAATGTCTTTGGAAGGAATGGGAGCGGTTATCGTTAGATGCAGAGAGGGTTGAAATCCAACTCAGGAACATTGGTGCGACAAAATAGCTATTAGTAGTCAGAGCATGTTCTCTATTTATGAGATTCGCACGATATTCGCCCCTATGTTGTGGACCAACCCAATGCAGTTGGAACCTTAACGGCCAGGGGTCCCATGAGGGATTAGAGGCACTGGGCTTTGCATGAGGTGGAGCCCATCGTTAGGACAGCGATGAGGCCAAAATAAGAGAGTCTACCGCGCGAACGTCCCGTGACCCTCTCTCGGATGATAATGCTCCGGCGTGTTCCAGTAAACACCTTTCTGGGCTCACTGCTTGGAACACCTGACCCGGTGTCTGATAGCCCAGGGCCTGATGGGGCCGCTCTTGGTTGTAGAAAGCCAGATAAGCCCCAATCCCCCTTCTGGCCTCAGTCCCATTCTGGTATGCCTTCAGGTACCCCTCCTCGTACTTGATGCTGCGCCACAGACTTTCCACGAAGACATTGTCCATACACCGGCCCCTGCCGTCCATGCTCACTTGAATGCCCTGCGCCAGCAGCATGCCGGTGAAGGCCTCGCTGGTGAACTGGCTGCCTGTTGGGTGTCAGCGGTTTTGGACAGTTCTGGGTCCGAGAGATTGGGGTGAAGAAGCTCCTGGTTTGAGGGTTTCTCTGACCTCCTGATTGTACCGCCTCCGCCGGTCAAAAGTCTCTCGCTGTACCTCCTTCCTCTGGGCTAGAATTGCCTCCAGACGGCCTTCCAGCACGTCAGCCGGAGTTACAACCCTGAGCGCCTGATGATATCTTCGGTAGTTGTAGAACTCGACGAAGTCCCGGATGGCCGCCTCCAGGTCTTCCACCACCTCGTATGGCACCTGGTTAATGTCGTCTTTGAGGGTTCGGTGATATCTCTCCAGCTTCCCGTTGGTCTGAGGGTGATAGGGTGCTGCCAGGACGTGGCGAATGCCCACCACCCGCATGTACTCGCGGAAGGCCCGCGATACATAACCTGAGCCATTATCTGAGAGGAGCTTGGTCCGATCCTCCAGAGGTACATCAGTCATACCAGTAGAGTCAACAGCTTCCTGGACCACCTCTATGAGGGAGTCGACCGTCATGTCCCGTTGCACCTTCCAGGCCAAGATGAACCGGGAGTAGTCGTCCATCACCGTCACGAGGTAGTAGTAGCCCCATCCCACTACACGGAAGTAGGAGGCATCGGTGGCCCACAGCTGGTGGGGCCCTGTGGTCTTGTGCTGGTACTCTTTGCCCGCTGCCAACTGGTATTCGATCCGTTTCACCAGACCCTCCCGTCTCAGGATACGATAGACTGTGGAGGCGGAGACC
Source organism: Dehalococcoidia bacterium (assembly GCA_965247295.1). Classification (GTDB taxonomy): domain Bacteria; phylum Chloroflexota; class Dehalococcoidia; order Lucifugimonadales; family JAGWBF01; genus CBDFGQ01. The sequence goes on along the minus strand of CBDFGQ010000004.1, from coordinate 324,279 downwards.
GATAGGCCTCTGTGGTCGGTGAGCCAAGCCGCCAACTGCCGGCTTCGCCAGGTCGGCATCTCACGGGCTGCCGCCAGCACTACTGCCTCCTCTTCTGGACGCAGGCGATTCCAGGGCCTCTCAGTTCCTTCCGTACCCTCCCAACTACCCTGCCGGTGCCTCCACCTCCACCAATAATACGTGCTCCTGGAAATGCCAAGCTCCCTGAGTCGCCTGTTCTTCCCTCTACCATGTCGCTCCACCTCAGCCACGACCTTCGATTGTTCCACTACGCTCATGCGCCGGTGCCGTTGTCGTGTAGGGGCGGCAGAGCTGTTTTTTTGAAGCGGTGCAACTCCAGGGACAACTCACCCACCAGCTGCTTCAGTTCACTGTTCTCCCGCTTGAGCTGCTCTATCTCTTGCCGGGTCGCATCACGCACACTGTCCCGAGTCAACCTCTCCTTCCCAGCTTCCATAAACCCCTTCGTCCAGGCGTAGTAGGAGTGGGGTTTGATTCCTTCCCGTCGGCACAGGTCATTAACGGTAGTCTCCCGTCTGAACCCCTCCAAGACGATGCGAATCTTCTCTTCAGGGGTATACTTACGGCGGGTCGCTGCACGGACCTGACGCACGAAGCTTCGTGTCTCCTGGCTTCGCTCCTCAGCTTGACTGGCCTGATCCTCTACCTGGGTCATCTATGACTCCTTTCACTTAGGGTTAATCTACCCCTCTGAAGGAGCCTCTACCACCCCCAACCTCTTCGGTTTTCTAGGCCTCAATAGTGTCCAATTGCGCTGACACCCTACATGGCTGCCCTGGTCGGTGTTGAAGATCTCTGGCCGGCCCTTGTTCAAGGCCTCTTCCAGAGTCGCAACGCAGAAGTCTACCTCCAGGGTGTTGGACAGCCGCCAGGCCAGCACGTACCGGCTGTGCCAGTCCATGATGGCCACCAAGTAGAGGAAGCCCCGGGCCATGGGTATGTAGGTGATGTCGGTGGCCCACACCTGGTTGACCCGGTTGATCTCCAGCCCCCTCAGGAGGTAGGGATGGACTTTGTGCCCAAGGGATGGCTTGCTGGTGTTGGGGCGCTGGTAGATGGCCTCCAGGCCCATGCCTTGTATCAGCCGCCGGACCCGCTTGCGGTTGACCTGGTGTCCCTGGATTCTGAGCCAGGCAGTCATCCTTCTGGAGCCTTAGAAAGGTGTCTTCAGGTACTGTCGGTCTATAAGGGCCATCAGATCCAAGTCCTCGGCGCCGGCCTCGGTTGGCAGGTAGTACAACGAGGAGCGGCTGAGGCCCAGCAAGGCGCACTGGCGCACCAGAGACAGCTTCGGTTCTTCCCGGTCGATCATGGCCCGGCGTTGGGACCGGCTCACAACCCGGAGCTCCGTGACAAAAAATCCCGTTCCACCTTGGGCTGCCCAATCTGCTGGTAGAGCTGGGCAGTGAGGGCCTCCTGGTCCTTCTCCTGGCGTCCAGCACCAATTTCAAAGAGGTGCGGTGCCCCCTGAACCATGGCTTTCTTTCAGGCATGGATTTGACTGGGGTGGACTTCAAACCGGCTGGCCAGCTCTGCAATGGTGTGCTCCCCCTGTAGCGCCGCCAAAGCCACTTTGGCCTTGAAGACTGGGCTGTGCTTCTTACGTGTTTGCTTCATGTCCTGCTCCTTGTTTCCGTCTATTTTAGGAGCGGGACTCTCTCTTAGCCACCTGTCCGAATTTCGGGGTCCACCTCAGTCGGCGGAGAAGGTCAAGAGGGTGGAGAAAGCGTTGGCCAGGATAGGAGAGTAGGGACTCCAAGGCCATGCGGGTAACCTTCAAAGGACCAGAATCGCCGGCCGCCGGACCCTCCTGCCTTCGATCTCCACCTCAACCGTCGGCCAACTTCCAGTTTGGGACAAGATTTCAGGTCCGTCCTCGCCCACGATGATGGTATCTTCGGACTTGGTCCCAGTTATTGAAGGGTTCCATGCCAGGGCCTGGTTCTCTTCGAGTACATGGGGTGTGGAGGGCGTGGCAAATATCTCCCTCCCAGCATAGCCGGTGAGTCCCCCTTAGTGATGCAGCCGCCACTCGTCCGCGAAACCCTCCGCGGCGTACTGGCTGAGGCCATCCTCCAAGACCTGGTCTAGTCCCCTCCCGGGCCGACTACCTAGAATGTAGGCGGCGTCCACCCTGACCACTGCTTCGTGGCGGCGGCATGTCTCTGCACCAAGCTCTCCAAACGCCACGAATCGGGTGATGGACGCGTGCAGTCCGTGCCTCCTGCCGGTCATGGCTACCATGAACAACTTCTGAACGGGCCTCTCAGTCGGAACAGGGTGCTGGTACAACCTGATACGCTCGTCCGCCGCTACCAGGTTGACAAGGGGGGCTATCCTTTGCTCCAGGGAATACCTGGCGACCAAAGCCGCCACCTGCAGTTCGCTCATACCAGGAGTTATCTCCTGGCATGTGGTTTCGACAGCCAGCGCCGAGGCCCGCGCCATGTCGCGATATCGCTCCACCTCCGATGGCAGAAGAGCATAGCGGACCTCGCATATGCGAGGATCAAACCTGAGTGCCCCGAGACCAGGTCTGTCTACCACAGTCTTTGCCGGGTCACTGAACTGGAGAAGGTTCCTTTTTAATCCCCCGCCATCGTGCCAGGGCCAGATAGCGGGGACCATATCGAAGTCGGCGAGCTCCTCGTCGAGAAGACGAGGCTGCTCTATTACATCCGTGAGCAGCACTACACGGTCCATGGCAACCAAGACAGACGCGACGGCGGACTCTTCACCCAGGCTGACGTGTGCATTTCCGCCAGAAGTGATCCAGGAGAAGTTATTCTGTGAGGTCAAGAGCGCCGCCTGGTAGTCGTGGGCCTGCAGCCAGGTGCGCAGCCGCCGCACCTTTTCCAGATGCTCCTCTCGCCGGGTCATGACGCTCATGCTGACGATGTGACCTGAACGAAGGCCTTGATGGGACGCGCGTCACCTTCTGAGGCTTGAAAGAGTTCGGCTACCTGTTCATGGTTAGCGTAGGCAACGCCCCGGTTGTAGTAGGTCAGCGCAAGCTGGAGGTTGTGGCGGATGGCCTCTTCATACTCAGCTATCGCTTCTTCATAACTCCCCTGCTGCTGAAGCTCCACGCCAGTGCCATGGTCCTTCTGAGCCTCACTCAAACCGCCGCCACATGCAGAAAGCAGCAGGGCCAGTGCAGGTAAAATTAACAGATGGGGCTTGCTCATTTCGAGCTCTTGAGGGCGAAATCGCACCTGTGCGGACATCAGGAATAATACCCAGCGTTTAAAGCGGAGTCAAACAAATAGTCGCACGAACCATGAATTGAGTAATGCGGTGGCATGTGAGTGTCCGCCGATACTTGGAGACCGAAAGGCACATGGGGATTTGCCGAATGGCCAGATTTAGAAAGGGTCACGTCCCGTCAGGTGGTGTAAGAGTACGTCATCCTGTTGATCACGTCTAGCAGGCTGCGGAAAAAGGGCAAGGCGTACAGACGTGGTGGGTGGAGCGTCAAGTAGTCCAGCGATATCCGTCATATCATAGTTTGTTTAGAGCTATTGGTGCAGGAAGCGCAATGTGGCGTCGCTTATCGTCGACCCGCTTTGAGTCCTGAGTAGACCTCAGAGTTTTTCAGCAGCCTGCTAGGCCACTGCCTTCTCTAGATCCGCCTCCGGTAGAGCTTCGTCGATGCTGTAGACCGCGGGTGTCGTGTATCGACGGCCAACGGCCCATTCGTCGTGCTGCTCAGCCAGGACGGCGCCAACGAGGCGGCGCACGGCCGGCCGGTTAGGGAAGATGCCCACCACATCGGTGCGTCGCCGGATCTCCTTGTTGAGACGCTCCTGTGGGTTGTTGGACCAGATCTTCTTCCAGTGGGCGAGTGGGAAGTTGGAGAAGGCCAGGACGTCGGGTCCGGCCTCGTCCAGTAGAGAGGCGACCTGAGGGAACCGGTTCTGGAGTTGATCGGTCACCCTGTCGAGCTGGGCGTGTACCTCATCGGGGGAGGGTTGCTGGTAGATGGTGCGCACCATGGTGGCTACCCATGGCTGGGCGCGCCTGGGGACCCGAGTGAGCAGGTTGGTCATGAAGTGGGTGCGGCACCGTTGCCAGCTGGCTCCGCCGAAGACTGCGGCGATGGCGCCTCGGAGTCCCTGATGAGCGTCCGATACCACCAGTTCCACCCCGCCGAGGCCCCTGGCGGACAGCGAGCGTAGGAAGGCCAGCCAGAAGGCGCCGTCTTCACTCGTACCCACGTCCATCCCGATGATCTCCCGCTTGCCCTCGCCATTGACCGCCATCGCCACCACCACGCTGACGTTGACGATCCTGCCGGCCTCCCTGACCTTCTGGGTCAGTGCGTCCAGCCACAGGTAGGGGTAGGGTCCACCGTCCAGCGGACGGCCCATGAAACCATCCACCACCACGTCCAGTTCCTGACAGATGCGCGACACCTGGCTCTTGGAGATACCCTCACACCCCAGGGCCTTGACCAGATCGTCCACCCGCCTTGTGGATACACCTTCCACGTAGGCCTGCTGGATCACCGCCAGCAGAGCTCGCTCGCTGCGACGCCGTGGCTCCAGCAGGCTCGGGAAGTAGCTCCCTTCTCTGAGCTTTGGGATGTGCAGACCCATCGTCCCTACACGGGTATCCCACGCCCGGGACCGATACCCGTTGCGCTGGGTCACCCGCTCAGCGCTGCGTTCTCCATACTCAGCACCGATCCTCGATGACACCTCCGCATCCATGATCCCCTCTACCAGCACTCTCAGTGCCTCCCGTAGGAAGTCCACGTCACCGTCCATTCCCCCCTTGCGCAATAGCTCCAGCAGGTCCATCCTTTCCTTGACCACTGTTGTCCTCCTTTCTCGAGCTTTCTTCTTTGCCCGCTAAGGATGACGCGGTGGTCTCTCTTTCTCCAGACCCTCTCCCTCTTATTACACCACTTCCTGGGACTCTACTTTAGAAAGTCCTAGGCACGAAGAGCACTCATGAACGAAGGCGCTCCGAAACGGTGACCCCTGGCGCCACATCTACCGTCGGGGTAAAATAAGGGGCACCAGAAGGACTTGGTTTCTGTGCTCCCTGAGTTTCCCATCTATGAGATACCAACTGGCGAAATCACCGGTGCACTCGGACAATAAGTGGTCCTGATCTCAGCGTCAGTCACATCGAGCAGTCTCGACGTGCTCAAGTAATGACAGCAATTTCCGGGGCCGCACGGAGGGCAACCATCGAAATTTGGTTGTGAGCAGCGGGCTATTGCCTAGACGGCCATCGCTTAGATAGCCCAGCCAACAGGTCCGGGAAAGCGACCCTGTACGATTTCGCGTCGAAGTCTGCCCAGACTTGGTCGCGGAGGTACGGCTTGAAATCACGGTGGTCTCGTGTTACGTGATAGGGATCACTCAACCACTGTACGTCCTTTAGGACCGGAATCAGCTTCCGGGGGTTCTCCTGAATCGTTTCATCGATTTCACGCAGAAGTCCGGGTTGGCCGAGTCCAGCGCCGGAGCACACCACGACAACCTTGTCTGCATTCATCCTCGCCCTGCGCTCTTCCTCCAGAGTGGGTCGCCCGGCGATTGCGTCCTTCGGGAAGAACCACCGCTCTACCCCCTTCGCTCGTAGACTGTTGTTCAAGCGAGCAGCAAAATCTTGGTCGGGTCCGCCATAGGCAATAAAGCACGAATAATATTTGGTCGCCTTCACGATGCGGGGCAGCTCCTTTAGACACTCCTCGGAGACACCCGCGCCTTGAAGAACTTATGAAGTTCCTTTGTAAACCGGCCCCGGTTTGTTCGGAGAGTCCGGGTCAACGTGTCAATGCCGACAGAGCTGGGTACGGTGTGTTCGGCCGTGCCCAGCCCCTCCGCAACAAACATGTCACAGTCGCTCACACAGGTGAACCCGAACTTGGCCCCAGTGAAGTCTGCCCCTGCGAGATCTGCCGCCGTGAATGTGGCTCTGTACAGGTTGACCTGAGCCAAACGAGCCCCTGCTAGGCGTGCCATGGTCAGATCCGCTCTTGTGAGGTCTGCCCCGGTGAGATCGGCGTCTGTGAGGTTTGCTCCGGTCAGATCTGCTCGACTTAAGTCGGCGTCAGCCAAGCGCGCTCTGGTCAAGTCGACCTTTGCCAGATCACCATGAGACAGCTCGAGTCGCACGCCCGGGTTTTCCACTTGCCACGCCTCCAGAGCTTCGACTCCCTCCTTCGTAATATTCAAGTGCTCTGCGTTGCCCATCGCCTGTCCTCTTCAGAGAGTCTATCAGAAGTCAATTAGATCAATCTTACTCGCGGCTCTAGACCAAATGCTTGAACTTATTCCAGTCCGAAGAAAGTTGAGGACGTCCAAAAGGAGATGATGCCCAAACATTCAAGAACCGCCGAAGAAGATCGGGGTCACATTCGAGGTCATTGATAAACTCACTAAAGGCTGCACGAAGATCCTCATAGAGCGCAAACGGATTGACGAGAGTTGCCTTGTGCTTCGGGTCATACCGTAGGTGAAGACTCCGGGCCCAAGCGGCATCAGACCCTACTACAATGTAGCGTCCTTGCATATCGTACCCGTGCAAAAGGCCGCATCTCACCAACTTGTAAAAGTCTTTTGGGTCGTATTTTGGAGCGAAATAACGGTCCAAGAATGCAACGTATTTAGTTTTGTTACCCACGTATCCTGGATCCCCCGAGTAGAAACGACCAAGGTAGTCGATGGCGCAGCAAGTGAGTATCACGGACCCTACGGCTGCGCGCTTCCGAAGGCAGGCCGAGGTATCAGCGAACACCCATTCTGGGAACCGCTTCTTGAATCGTGTGACTTTGGGATTGAGCATCAGCTTCGTCGCAGTTGGAATTCGTTCACCGTAGACGATCGATGTTCACCAGCGTCTCCTCGCTGCCGGACTTAACCTCCAGACGCAACTCGGGAGCTTGTGGAGAGGGCCAAAAGCAAGTCCTTTTGACACCCTCATTTTAACCTTTCTGTGGCTACTGTGCATAGGACTCCCCTTCTGGAGCCCCTGTTATACGGCCGGTACGTTCCGAGTCTGGCCTTTCGGCAAATTCGGGATTCATAGTGTCCGGTGGGAGGGTGATCGCTGATCCGAATCCGGTTGGGTCCGCCGCAAATCGATGCTATTGACCAACTGTTCCCGGCGTTAAAGCTCTTCTTGGCCAGCTATTAATCTCTATTTGCTCCGTGCCGTCCACTCGCCCGGACAAGAATCGGAAGACGCCTTGGAGGAGCCCCACCGCGCTGCCGACCTGCTGGCCCGCCACGTGGGCCACGATCCTGGACGCCGAGGCGGGTACGGAGCTAGTGGGCGGGTGCCTCGCCGGGCTGGGATACCGGGATCTGGTGGCCATGGACCTGTCCCCCGGCATGCTGGAGGAGGCTCGCCGGAAGAAGGTGTACCGGGAGCTACACCGCATGGTCATGGGGGAGCCCCTGGACTTCCCCAGTGACTCCTTTGACGCCGTGGTGAGCGTGGGCGTCCTGAACGTGGGCCACGCCCCGGCCAGTTCCCTGGACGAGCTGGTCCGCATCACCAGGCCCGGCGGCCACATCGTCTTTACCCTACGGCCGGATGTCTACGAGACCGGCGGCTTCAAGGAGAAACAGGCGGCCCTGGAGCGGGCGGGCAGGTGGGAGCTGTTGGAGGTTAGCGAGCCCTTCCATCCCCTGCCCAAGGGAGAGCTGGAGGTGTACCACCAGGTCTGGGTCTACTTGGTCAGCCCACCTGCCTCAGCGTGACGTAGCAAGCCTCCCCTAGGTCTCTTGAGGTCCTGGACCGTATCCTGGAGGGAGTTCCTCAGGAGGAGAGAGCCAAGAGCGTAGGGGGCAACGTGACGAGGCTCTTCAAACTTGACCTGGACCAGATATCGTAGATTTCTACCAGAAGGCGCTCAGCCAGCTGAACACTTTGACCTTGTTAGGCAGTAACCGCAGTTGGGGAGAAATTCTTACTGAGCACCTCGATAAACTTTTGTGCAGGTTTGGAGCGGCTCTTGCCGCGCAGAGTTACTACTCCAGCTTGTTCCACTGGAAGCAGCGTCGGCAGATCCGCAATCCCCAATTGCTGTTCGTCGCCTGGCTCTATGGCCAGGCGCGGCCCAACTGAGATTCCCAGCCCCAAGGCGACGTACGCTTTGATCATATCTATGCTGTCTAGCTCGATCACTATCTCGTAAGATAGTCCCTTTCTACGAAACTCCTCTTCTAATATCGTCCGTGTGGATGTTCCTTGCCCTCTAAGGATCAGGGGCCACTGGGCTATTTCATCAAGAGAGATCACAGGGGACCGAAGCAAAGGGTGTCCCATAGGCGTTATAAGGACCCGTTCATATGGGAACAGGCCTTGGAAATCGAAGTCCGCACCATTCCCAGGCCCAGGCACGATTCCTAAGTCTACCTCTCCTTCAGCAACCATTTGTAGCACCTGCCTCCAATTTCCGGAACGGACACGTAGATGGGTGTGAGGATACAAGGATAAGAACGCCTTCACCACTCGCAGTAGAGCGTGCGGTATTATGTCGAAGGTAGAAGCTACCCTCACAGGGCCTTCCTCTTCAGCTTTAGAAACACCAAGGAGCAGCCCATCTATTCCTTCAACCAAAGGTGTCGCCAGGTTCAATAAGGTCGTCCCCGCGAGAGTGAGCTGGATGGGGCGCTTTACTCGGTCAAAAAGTGCCGTACCAAGCTCATCTTCCAGTTTTTTCACATGGGTTGTCACCGCTGGCTGACCTATGTCCAGAAATTCCGCTGCCTTGGACATGCTCCTTAGCTTAGCAGCAACGCAAAAGCTCCTCAGCTCTCGTAGTTCCATTATGCTACGCCTTTCGACCAGAGTATTGTCATATACAATATAGTATATCACATAATATCTCTGTACATGATGATACATTCAGTTTAGACTTCGGTTATCAGAAAGCGTACAGGCTGACCAGAAGGGAGGCCGAAGCTGAGAGGCAGAGATGAATATTAGTAGAATTGCCCACGCCCTCCGCAATATAGGTGACTCGGATGACTTCCAATCTCATTTTCTAAAACTTCACGATGTAAGTTGCCCCTGTGGCCCGACTAGAGATGACGCTCGAAGAGACTACCAGGCCATGATGAAGTCCAAGTTCAGCCTGTAAACCACAGGACCCGACTGCTTTCACGCTTTGTTGGCCCCCTCAGTAGCCAAATCTTCATAAGAAGAGGCTCCTATGCTTTCGGTAGTTTTGGTTAGGGCAGGAACCTGCGACGAAGCTCCACAGACGAGAAATCCCCAATGCATCCCATGGCCAGCCAAGATGAGGTCCTCATCCCCAAAGGGGCGCTGAATTAGTTTCCTCGATTTCCAGTGACACTAGATGTATGGAACAAAGCCGAAGTTCCTTTGAACCTGCAGCGAGCACTTAAGGAAGTAGCCATGTACAGGAAAGTCCTCGCCCCGTTAGACGGCTCCAAAGAGGCCGAAGGGGTGCTGTAAGACACCAGGTAGACCGTGCCCACCCTTTGGACCGGAGGCTGAATCGTAGTGACATGAATACGATCAAAAGAGGCTCACAGTATTTTGCTGTGCGACCAGGTGGCAGGAGCGGTTCGGGGGCGGAGCGTACGGGGCCGTCGCCTCAGGCGATACCCGTCCACGGATGCACTCATTGTGGCGCCAGCCAGCTCCATCTGTTCTACGACGACATAGGAGCCATGGTATGTGTTTTATGTGGAAATCGAGTATACCTTCCGGTGTCTCCATGACAGACCCCCTTGTCGGAGGAATCGAGTGGCGATCAAGGTGCTCATAGAGCGACGGGTTAAAGCAGGCCACGAAGAAACCGTGTGGGCGATGCTACGTGACCTGAGAAGTCAGGCGGTCAGGATGCGGGGCTGCCTTTACGGCGAGACGTGGCGCTCCCTGGAAGACCCCAGAGTGTTTGTGGCGGTTAGTGTGTGGGGTGGCCGGGTGTATTGGGAACATTGGTTGAATGACGAGTTCCGTCGGAGGATGGATGAGCGGATTAACCTTATGCTCAGAAGGCCCAGCACCGCCAGGATTTTTGAAGAGGTAACCACCCTGCCAACGCCCATCCGAGAGACTGAAAGGGTCCGACGGAAAAGCTCACGATCTTCCAATCGCCGTTAGACGTTCCTTCGGCTGGGTTCAGCGAGAAGGTGCAGGTGTATGCCAAGCTTACGCAAACCCGGGTTAGCCACCCAGCTCACTGCCAGCAGGACTGCCAGTCCGTGTTTCAGGTGTAGTTCCACCCTCCCCCGTCTCCCCATCCAACCGGCCTAGTGGGACGGAAGGATGCCTGAACTTTCCGTTAGGCCAGGTATGGCAAATCCATTTCGTATAAGCGACAAGACCGATCAAGAAACTGTTAAACTGCCAAGGGAAAGGTTATGCTGAAAGTTCTTGCTATTGTCCACGACGGCCCCACCACTTTTCAGATACCGAAGTAGTCCCTAGGGACTCCCCGAGGCCTTCTCTTTTGCCTGGTTGACAGCAATTTTACCTTGAGGCCAGGTTCGGGTCAGGGGCCGGCGTCCTGGCTGCTGCCAGCCCTTCCTCAAAGCGCAGGGCCGCCGCCTCTTGCAGCCCTGGGGTGACGTGGCTATAGGTGTCCAGGGTAATGCCTATGCGGGCATGGCCCAGGCGCTCGCTCACTACCTTTGGGTGTACACCCTGCCGTAGCATCAACGTGGCGTGGGCGTGTCTGGCATCGTGGAGCCGGTAGCCTTCGAGCCCCGCCCTGAGCATGATCTTCCTGAAGGCCCCGCTGAACGCCCTAGGGAGCATGGGGGAGCCCTTCCGGTAGCAGAAGACCGGGCTATCCTCGATTACCTGATAGCCTAGAAACACTCTGTCGGCCTTTTGGCGTTCCCGTAGTGCCTTGAGCACCAGGACCGAGGATGGCGTCAGGCTAACAAGGCGTCTTCCCTTCGCAGTCTTTGGCTCTGTGAACACAGATTGCCCGCCTTTCGCCCGGTACATGGTACGGCTTACCGAGGTGGTGGCCATGTCCAGGTCGATGTCACCCCAACGGAGGGCCAGCAGTTCCCCACGTCTCAGGCCGGTGTAGAAGGCGATGTGAAGGGCCTCGTAGTATTCCGTGTCCCTGGCCGCCTCCAGAAGCCTGTGCATGGCCTCGGAGCTGGGGGGTCGGACCTCCTGCCTGTATCCCCTGGGTGGTGATACGGCCTGGCAGGGGTTGCGGTAAATGAGCTGGCGCTTCATGGCGTCATTCAGCGCCTTCGATAGCCGCAAGTGGGCGTGCTCCACGACGCTGGCAGACTTGCCCTCCTTCAGCATTGTCTCTCATGCCCTGCTGATATGTTCCGGCCCCAGCTTCCCCAGCTTAATGTGACCCAATTGTGGGATGATGTGGACCCGGATAAGCCCCTCGTATCCTTCATAGGTGCTGGGACGGACCCGATTCTTTACATTTGCCAGCCATTGTGACAGGTGCTCCGAGAGGGGCATGGCGGTCTTGACCAATTGGAGTCCCTGGTCCTGTTTTCTTATCAGGTCGTGGAGCTTCTGCCTTGCCTGCTCTTTCGTCCTGCCGTAGGCCGCGATGCGCTTCCCTTCATGGGAGACGCGGGCGACCCATCGTCCGTCCCCTCGCTGATAGATACTGCCCTCGTTGTTTCCTCGACGTTTCATGGTTGCTCCACACTCTCTTTCCTTGGATTGCTGTCAGTCGCCTTGCCTGGACCGCTCAGATCAAGGAATGGAGGTCGCGCAGGGATAATCCCGCTGCCAACATCCTGGTCGTATTCTCGTTGATGCTCTTCGTCGATCCACGGCCTGTAAGCGAACCAAGCTTCGATGCCAGCAATATCAAAGGGGTCAGCAAACACGTCGCGTGCTAATTCTCTAAGGGCCAGGTCGTCAGCCCACCCCGTTACATGTTCGATGGGCTCCTCTGGCAGAGCAAGATGGACTCGCCAACACCAGAGAACCTCCCGTACGGACGGCCCGCAGTTGTAGTTTGGAGGACGCTGGACGTCCGGGTGGTCGGTGTGAAAGCGGCTCTCCTGTCGTCGGTAGTGCAGGAATACGTCTAGCACAAACCTGCTGGCCTCCCAGGGCAGGCCGTACTCTTCCACCAGGTGCCACTGGAAGGGGTCATCTTTTGGGGTAGGGGGCATGGCCCTCGCCACCCGATAGATGGTGGCGCGATCGAACCTCCGGCCATCCTCTGCCTCCTCGCTAAGCATTTCTGCGATTGCGGCATAGCTATAACCTTCCCGCCGCAGCATGGCCACACGCAGCTTTTCAGGGTCCGTCATATGCCGATGGCGACTTTCCACAGACTTGTTCCAAAACGCAACGTACTGTTGATTAAAACGCAACAGCAAGCCAGATTATTATACCAGCGAACATCCTTAGATGCAATGTGCAAAGGAGAGACACATGGAAGTTCTAGTAGAGAGAGCAGCCCTTCGTATAGATGAAGCAGCACGCTATATCGGTATCGGTCGGGCCAGCTTGTATCGGCTCATGGACTCAGGAGCCATCAGGTCGTTCCACGTAGGGGAAAGGCGTCTGGTCTTGCGCTCGGAATTGGATAGATTCATCGCCCTGCGGGTGGAGGCAGAGGGTGGCAACTAGCGGGACCCCCCAAAACTCCTTGAGCCAGTCTGGGCTGAGTCCCTGGCCGCCGACGAACTGGCGTACATAAGGAAGGCCCTGTCTGAGAACGGGCGGCTGCGATTCTCGTGGGGCTGTCCACGCGGGACAGGACGACTGTCCGAAGAGGGCATCCGGGCTGAGGTGATGTGGGGGGACCCGAACGACGCGAATCACAACCTTGCCCTGGTGGCGGGGTGCCGGAAGATCGCCGCCAGCGAAACGGGAGGGCTCCCGGCAGCTACGGACCTCAGCCGTGACAGACCGGCAAGCGTGGACAGAAGGGAGGAGTCTACCGATGAGCGATCAAACGTGGTCTGTCGAAGAACCTATCTGGAGGATTCTCCATCTGGCGGATGGCCATTGCCCCCAGGATGAGTTGTTCTCTAGCTTAGCCTCGATTCCTGTCTCATCGATAGTCGCCGCGATCGACGGGATGCGAGCCAGGGGGGCGGTGGTTATGTATGAGGATCGACAAGGACGACGCATTCTCCAAACTGGGGTCCGCCGAGCCCTGGACCTACAGCGGGCGTGGCAGGTTCTCCGAGACATCGAGCGCACCCTGAAGGAAGACCAAGAGGCGCTGTCAGACCCCTTCCCTCAGACCACTAGCAGGCTGCTGAAAAACTCTGAGGTCTACTCAGGACTCAAAGCGGGTCGACGATAAGCGACGCCACATTGCGCTTCCTGCACCAATAGCTCTAAACAAACTATGATATGACGGATATCGTTGGACTACTTGACGCTCCACCCACCACGTCTGTACGCCTTGCCCTTTTTCCGCAGCCTGCTAGTGAAACTTCGGGCGCTAAATCGGTGGTTATGGATGATCGCGCCGGCGCCGCCGCAGATAGGGAGTATGCCCCAGGGTCTTGCGAACACCTGACGCCTCAAGTAGACGAAGAAGGATGGCCCGACCAGCACCACTGCCCATTCGCCCTCCCCGGCTTCAACAGGACCACAAGTATCCCGGGCATAGTCAGAAAGCCCTGCGAGTCCTGGCGCTGTAGAGAGTGCGCCGTAAAGAGGGCGGGCCAGGTCCTTTCTCACACCCGTAGTTGTTTCCTTCAGGGCGAGCAGGTTTGGTGTGGGAAGGTCATTTACCGAGGTCCAGAAACGCTCTCTTCCATTCGCAACCGGCGGCAACGCGCAGGGAGAGCTCCCGTCCTATGGGTAAGACGCGGGCTTGTCCTCCATTTATTCTCAAATGTGTGCATGTCTGGGCCTGACGTCATATCCAGGTCCGATGTGTGGGTACCACTAGATACAGCCATGATGTTCTTGCGCCTGTCCTCAATAGCACTCCCAGGGGTGGACAAGCTGAGGTGGGGTGGGGCATGGAAGGTGCCTGAGGAGTCGAAGGCGCCAACTAACTGGAGCGCCCCACTGGGCGTTATGCCTCACCATGCGGCCCGCTACGTAGTCGATTACGTCCGAGCGAGGCTCCCCGTCGTCGGTGAAGTAGCGGACGGGACACACATTGACCCCCATGCAGTACTTCATCTGCTTGAATTCGGCTACCACGAATATCAGGAACAGCGAGACGCATTGTAGCCGTGTCACGTTTTTACATGCCCTGGAGAAATACGTCGTCACGTTTCTACATATGTTAGTTATATTGGAAAAACGTGACCGGGTAGTCCTATGTAAAATCGTGACAGGGCGGCTATGTAGAAACGTGACACAGGCAGCGTAGCAGTCAAGTGGTCGGTGACCGGCCCTTGGCGCCGAGAGAGTCTACATGATGGGCTCATCAGGCTTTCGAATCTGCGATCCAACACGGAGGGTCAACAATAATGCGGTTAGTCCAATTCTTCAAGGAACTGATTGGGAATGCCTAGGCGCTGTACCATCTGCGCCCACCCTGAGCGGGACCACGTTAACCAGGCTCTAGTAGCTGTGGCCCGTTTCGCAACATAGCGGAACGTTTCGGAACCTCAGCGACGGCCCTGTTTCGCCACAAGGCCGACCATCTACCCACTTCTTTGCTGAAGGCTCGATACGCGCAAGAAGTGGCGCAGGGTGACACCCTCTTGGACCAGGTACATTTCCTCCAGGCCAGGGCTCTTTCCATTTTGGGGCTCGCGGAAGCCGCTGGGGACTTGCGGGCTGCATTGGCCGCCATATGAGAAGCCCGGGGCAACCTGGAACTACTGGCAAGGCTGCTAGCAGGCTGCGGAAAAAGGGCAAGGCGTACAGACGTGGTGGGTGGAGCGTCAAGTAGTCCAGCGATATCCGTCATATCATAGTTTGTTTAGAGCTATTGGTGCAGGAAGCGCAATGTGGCGTCGCTTATCGTCGACCCGCTTTGAGTCCTGAGTAGACCTCAGAGTTTTTCAGCAGCCTGCTAGGGCAGCTGAATGAGGGGCAGACGGTGAACGTCCTCGTGGCACCCGAGTGGGTTTCATTGAGGACCAAGATACTGACGGCATTGGAGCCACACCCCAATGCCCGACAGTCGGTGCTGGAGGCGCTAAATGGTTACCATGGGTAGTGATCTGGCGATGGCCCTGAACCCTGCGGCTTTCGCGCAGTAGGCCCTTGGCTTTGTCCCCGACGAGTGGCAAGCCCAGGCCCTAGGCTGGAATGGGAAGCGGCTAATCCTGAACTGCTGCCGCCAGAGTGGCAAGAGCACCACGGCGGCCATCCTGGGGCTCCACAGGGCCCTATATTACCCCGGGAGTCTAGTGCTGTTGGTGAGCCCATCGCTGAGGCAGTCAGGGGAGCTTTTCCGCAAAGTCACCGACCTGTTAGACAGACTCGCACTGAAGCCTAACCTGACCGAGGATAACCGGTTGAGCCTCCGCCTGGAGAGCGGGTCGCGGATAGTGTCCCTTCCCAGCAAGGAAGGCACGGTCCGCGGGTTCTCCGGCGTTGATCTGATCATCGAAGACGAAGCGGCCAGGGTCCCCGATGAGCTCTACCGGGCAGTCAGGCCGATGCTGGCGGTTTCTGGGGGCAGGCTGGTACTCATGTCCACCCCCTTCGGGAAGCGGGCCCACTTCTTTGAGGAGTGGGCTAACGGGGGAGACGTCTGGGCCCGGGTTGAAGTAAAGGCGACCGAGTGCCCCAGGATAACCCCAGCGTTCTTGGAGGAGGAACAGGGGAGCCTGGGCGACTGGTGGTACCGCCAGGAGTACCTGTGCGAGTTCGTGGAACCTCTGGACTCGGTGTTTACCTACGACCAGGTGGTGGGTGCCATTACTGCCGACGTGAAACCATTATTCGGGGGTACCGGATGAGCAGCTTCTTCATCGGACGCGATCTGGGCCAATCCCGGGACTATACAGCCCTGGTCGTGCTGGAGCTGGTACCGGTCAATGGGGAAAAGCCCCTTCACCACCTGCGATACCTAGAGCGCTTTCCCTTAGGGACACCCTACCCGATAGTGATAGCTCACGTAAAAGAGCTTCTGGCCAAAGATGCGTTGAAGGGGTGCAATAGGCTGGTAGTCGACGCCACGGGGGTGGGAACTCCGGTCGTGGACCTGCTGCGGCAAGGAGGGCTTTCTCCCGTGGCCGTCACCATAACCGGTGGGGAGGCCGTCAACCATGAGGGAAATTCTTGGAGGGTACCCAAGCGGGACCTGGTATCAATCATGCAGGTACTATTACAGACCGGGCGGCTGAAGCTGGCAGAGGGGTTGCCGGAAGCTCAGACCCTCATCGACGAACTACTGGACTTCCGGGTGAGGATCTCCGACACCGGCCACGACAGCTACGGCACCTGGCGGGAAGGGGCCCACGATGACCTCGTGCTGGCCACTGCACTCGCCTGTTGGTATGGGGAGAGGTACGGTAGCGGGGCGAAGATTCTGAGCGAGCGCCAGCCAAGCCGGTGGGCCGAGGCAGGTTCTATTGCCTGGAAGCCGAACCACCGTCCGTGGCATGAGTTCTAGTGCAGGTTAGAGCTTGATCTTGGCCGCTTTACCGGCTTCGTAGATTGCCCTGATCTCAGCGTCTTCGCGGCATTCTAAATCAGTACTAGATTTTCTGGTTCTCCCAAGAACTATGAGGCGGGGCTATGAAGGTCGGAATCAAAGCAAGCGTCGGCCAGATAGTGGAGATCATCCAGGTAGATCTCTCGGTGCCTGCCAGCCTCACATAACGTGCCCAAGGGGCCATGCGTGCCCTGCCCCCGAAATTCACGGCCGTCGAGATCCACGTCCGCCGCATGCAACGAAGTCTGCCGGATGCAGACGAGTTGCTGGTTACGAATACTGTAACCGGGTTTTGCCCAGCTCTTTCAGCTCCACACGGCCGGCAATCCCTCCGCGGACCAGGCCAGTATCTAGGCCAGATGTGGAACTTTCCATAGCTCGACTCATAGAGCCGATTATTTTTAGCGTATACTGACGCCACTCCTGGCCGCTGTCCGTCGCATTAGGCCCTCCCCGCCAGGGTATCAAGGCCTTGAGCCACCCGAGGGGGTTCGAACCCCTGGCTTCCACTGTGTCCCTTGTCTGCTGGTTGCAAACAATAATTAGCTCAGAGCCTAACTCCCGAGGGAGGCAAATCCCTTTTTGGTAAGAGAGGGCGGTCGCCATTGCGACCGCCCTGTGTAACGAGAGCTTGTACGAACGGGGTGCAGCTTCGGCTTCTAGGCTATCTGGAGGTTCTCGGGACGGATGGTCCTAACGGAGAAGGGTTCATTTTCCCCTCGCAGCGTGACCGCCTGCTGCTCGAGGTCTGGATACCGCGTAGCCACCTCCTGGTAGACGGGTTCGCTGATCACGATCTCCCCCGCCACGGCCTCGGCCTGTAATCGCGCCGCGACGTTGACCGTATCGCCCAGGGCTGTGAAGTCGTTGACGTTGCCGGAGCCAACCTTGCCGACATAGGCTGGTCCCGCATGTACACCTATCCCAACCGGCATCCAGGGCTCTTCGTCGGTGCCGTAACCCACCGCGCGAATGACGGCCTCCGCGGCTAGAACGGACGCGCGACGATACGCCTGTCCGGCCGACCCGGGGATGAAGAGGGCCATCACCTCATCGCCTATCAACTTATCGATTATGGCGTCGTGGGCCGAGAGGCCGTTGGTCGCGGCCCCGTAGAAGCGATTCAGCAACATAGCGAACTTCCCCGGCCCCATGCTCTCTCCCAGGGCCGTTGAGCCCCGGACGTCGGCAAACAGTACCGCGACATCGACCTCTGCCCCGCCCGGGGGCAGCTGCACCTCTCAGAGATTGCACAGCTTCGTACTCTTGCGGGAAGCCCCGCGTCCGAAGGGCTTCAGCAATAGGCCGCCAACACCCCCGGTTGGGATGCGGCATACTGCGCACCGAGACGTGCCCGGGAGCATCGCCAGCCGGGTGCTGTGCCCGTGAGTGAGCACGTGGTGCCACATGTCTACAACTTCCGGCTGGATGTCGTCTGGAGTTGTCACAAAGGTCCTCCACATGCACTATCGCTGATGGCCGCCTCGTCTCGCCCTACTATTATAGGCCTTTGTAACCCCGCACTTCCAGAGCGTTCGTTTGTGTCCGCAGTCGGGGGCGTCCTTCGGCTCGTAGCCGATATAAATCCTAACCTTGTGGTAGAAGCGCTGAGCCAACTTATAACTGTCTATATTGATGGTCCGCTTCTTGAACCAGACCATGTAAGCATGGTGACCCTTGGGACGGGTGAGAATATGCTGGAGGCGGCTTCATGGGAACCCATGAACGGTGGACTTTCTGCCCGTCTTGCGTTGAGCCCCCAATTCGTAAGCGACATCTCAGGTATGGATGTCACTGAGGTCGAGGTAGATGATGAAGGGAATAGTATCAGAGTGAAGACCAACACCTCGCTCTTCGGGACCTTAGCTCTAATTCAACTCACTATCACGGTCTCTCAGACAGGTTCAGAGCCTCTCACCGCTACCGATGCCTGGAGGCTGATTCCTGCCGCGTAGGACTACCTCCAGCAGAGGAAATAGACCGGGTGTGCTGTAGACAAGGTAGCCCCGAACTCCCCGTCCTAAAGGTCGAGTTCCACGGTGCACAATTGTAAGGGCAGATGTTCGCTCACAGGTTTGTATTCATCAAGCAGCCAGGGCCATCTCAAGGCTGAAGGGGACACCAAGGGGTTTCACGCGATTACTTGATGCAGACCCGCCAGCCAAGCCCTCGGGGTACTCCTTGCGGTCCCGGTCGGCCACGACACGTTGCTGGCTCCTGCTCAACCGGCTCTCCCGAGAATGCCGAACTGACCCTATTGGCGGCCTCTCGGGCCTGCTACGTCACGCCGAGGCCGGTGGGCTGTCCCGGTAGACCCAGACCTGGTGGTACACCTCCGGCTCTCCCTTGGGCAGGGGCCGGAAGGGCTCGCTTACCTCCACCAGCTCCCACCTGCCCGCCCGCTCCAGGCTCCTTGAAGCCGCCGGTCTGGTACACGTCCGGCCGTAGGGTAAAAACGATGTGGCCGCCGGGCCTGGTGATGCGGACCAGCTCGTCCAGGGAGCTGGCCGGGGCGTGGCCCACGGTCAGGGGCCCCACGCTCACCACGGCATCAAAGGAGTCACTGGGGAAGTCTCGGGGCTCCCCCATGACCATGCGGTGCAGCTCTCGGTACACCTTCTTCCGGCGAGCCTCCTCCGGCATGCCGTGGCACAGGTCCATGGCCACCAGGTCCCGGTATCCCGGCCCGGCGAGGCACCGGCCCACGCCCCTCCATCAGCCTCGTCCGATATAAGGCATCTTGGTCGCCATAACGGTCATGAACTGGACGTTGGCATCCAACGGCAGACTGGCCATGTACACTACAGCACGGGCCACATGGTCCAGGTCGAATCTGGGCTCAGGGGAGACCGCCCCGTGGGCCTGCAGCACCCCTTCGGCCATGGCGGCCGACATCTCGGTCGCCGCGTTGCCAATGTCAATTTGGCCGCAAGCAATGTCGTATTTGCGTCCATCCAGCGATGTTGACTTGGTGAGCCCGGTCATGCCGTGCTTGGTGGCCGTGTAGGGCGCGGAGTTGGGCCTGGGCACTTGGGCCGATATGGAGCCATTGTTGATAATCCGGCCGCCCTGGGGGTGCTGACTCTTCATTATGCGAAACGCTTCCTGAGTACACAAAAACGCCCCGGTCAGGTTGACGTCCACCACGGATTTCCACTGCTCGAAGGTCAGGTCCTTGAGGGGGATGGAGGGCGCGCCGGTACCCGCGTTGTTAAACAGAATGTCGAGGCGGCCAAACCTTTCCTTGGTGCTGGCGAACAATGCGCGAACGGAGGCGGGGTCGCTCACATCGGTGGGCGACACAAGGGTCCGGGAAGCAGCCGGTCCCGCCTCAGCCGCAGTCATCTCCAGCAGCTCCGCCCGTCGCCCTGCCAGAGCGACCGAGTACCCGTCCTTCAAAAGTGCCAGCGCGGTATGTTTCCCAACACCGGTCCCCGCCCCCGTAACGATAGCGACTTGTCCCCGTTGAACTCATTGGCCGTTCCTCCGGTAATAAGACCCGTCCGTCCAAATCCCCTCGACAGGATGGCGATTAAAGCGCGATCACTCTATTCGACCGCCTTAGGAGCTTTGCTCGGTGGATAGCCTTCAGCCCGTTATACGTTGATCCGGTACACCCGAGCCGCCGTGTCATGGAACATATCGGCGCGCTCCAATGCCGAATATCCCTGGGACACACGCTTGAAGGCGTTGTACATCACGTTGTAGGAAAATGAAACCTTGTCCACCGGAAAGTTGCTCTCGAACATGCACCGGTTGGGACCGAACTTCTCGATGGAGTAAATATATACGGAGCGATGGACTCAGCCAACTCCTGCGAGCCGACGGGCTTGACCCGGGTGTGCCAGTCGAAACCGATGCGGGGCATCCCTACCCCGCCCATTTTTATGATGATGTTGGGGCATTCCGCCACCGCGTCTATGCCGTTCCGCCAGGTTGCCATCACCTCATCGCCGCGGTTGCCGTAGGGGCCGGTCCGCATCAGCGCTCCAGATGATTCAACACGATGGTCAAGTCAGGAAGGTCCGCCAGCCTCTGTAGCAGCTTGATTATATCACCCTCGCCACGTTCATCGTGCCGTCGCGTCGGAGTCGGGGAGGAGGTGTGAACCGGCATGGCGATCTGGGACATATCAGGGCCCCCAGGAGGGCACGAGGATGAGGATAACTGTCACGGTTTTCCCATACGGGCGTGACCGGGCTGGTATCACGCTTTCTCCTTTAACTACTGATTATTAGTAAAATCGTGACAGGCGATAATCACGGTCCCTATGTAGAAAGCGTGACATCGCCAGGACGGAGTACGCTGGAGTATAACGCCGGGCTCCATCAAGCACCAAGATAGCGAATATCCTTGGCGTCATCGTAGGTGATCAGGGGTTACCAAGGGGAAGGTGCGGACCTGGAGGGGTTCGAAGGAAGTGCAAACGTGGTGAAAGCCACCTCCGCTGCCCATCGAACACCAGTTCAAGACGCCGCCGGATGGTTTTGTGAGCTTGATTGGGTGGTTGACGGCGTTCGTGAGCGATACTACGATGGCTCTCGTCGAAGATGATTCGTAACCTGGTCCCAGGCAGCTTGATAGTGGGAAATGTCGGTTCATACACTAACTTGGTGAGTAGGGATTCTGTGCTAGGCAGTCCTTCCGATTTTCCAAACATCTCTGGAGAGGTGCAGACGATGGTGAACAAGCGGTTTCGGCGATTCGCGAAAGCCATCGGACTCGCGGTACTAGCTGGGACGTTGCTCGTAGCCTGCGGTGATGACGGAAAGGCTGCGGACCCTGGAGAACCGGCGGCCGCCCCTTCCCCAACGACTGCTGCAGAACGATCAGACACAGGCCGCCCCGGTGACGTCGGCCAGGCGGTCAACCCGCTCGCAGCCGCCAGATTCGAGACCTGCAGCGGGTTCTTGGACCTGGAAGATTTGCGCAAGGTGGCCGGACGGACCGACATCTCCCTGGCTCCGCCAAACGTCAACTCCGGGCCAGTGGAGCCCAACGACGCTGGCCTCACATCGCTGTGTGTGATTGAGTACATCACGCCAAAGATACTCATAGGCAGCTCCACTCAGCTGCGGGGACCCGGTCCGGCTATGACCTCCACCGAAGGACACGGATAAACGCTGTCGCGTACGACTCGGCCAAGAACGCTGAGGTTAACTATAGACTTGGGCTGCAGAGTGTGGAGGGGATGAGAGAGCAGATAGGCTCTGATTGGGATGTCGAAGGGGGTGTGCTGGGAGTTAACTCGCATCTATTGAGGGTGGATGCGCAGGGCGTAGGCAGCATCGTAGGGTTCGCATATGGACCTTACTTTATCGGACTTACTACCACTATTCCGAAGGATGTTTCCCCACTGGTAACCGCGGAGGAGCTTCAGTCGCTCGCTAGCTCCATGAGGGCAGACTTGAGTGATGGTGGGTAATGCGACATTAAAGGCTTTATTCTCCCTTACGCCCGGAATTAGCCAGCAAACCCAAGCATGGCCTTATGGTTAGAGAGCTCCATAGTGACTTCCCATCCTTTGTCTAGATAGGAATCGACCTATACACCGGCACCACCTTCTGACGGTTCCCCTTGGAGCTTGGCGTTGAAGAGCCACTGCCGCACGAGGTCTGGCCTCCGTCCAGCGGCCCGCACCCGGTCCGACAGCAGGCACAGGGAGGAGGACAGGTAGGTTTTCTGTACCCGGGTTGGTAACCCGGTCCTGAGGCGAGAACAGTCGGGCTCCGGCGGTGTGCCGGCACTCAACGGATGCGGCCTCGGGCCCCCACCTCCCATACAGTCTCCAGGCGGCCCTTACGGAGGGCGAAGAAGTGGGAGTGAAGGTTCGCGGTGGTGTCGTTGTGGCCGGGTATTACCTCTATCTTGTCGCCGGGCCGCAGCTGGCGCGCGTCGCTGGTGGTCAGGTTGGCCACCAGGTGCTCGTCCGAGGCAGCGGCGAACTCGATGCCTTCCACCGATTTGGACACGGGAGGCCACTGGTCCGTGGATATGGCCTTCATGCCGCTGTCCAGCACCGCTCGGTCGGGCGCCGGCCGGCTGATTACCGAAGCCAGGACCGTCCCCGCCACTTCGAAGTCGGTGAGGACCCTGCGGTACTGGGCGTCCATCAGCACGTAGGAGCCGGGTTGTACCTCGGTAACGCCGGGATAGTTGCCGGTGAGCTGGTACGTGCCGGTGCCGCCTGCGCTGACGATCTCAACCCCCAGCCCGGATTTGCGGACCTCATCCACGCTCTCGGCCACCTTGCCCATGGCTTCCAGGTCCATCATCGCCCGCTTCTCGGGGTCCTCCACGCTCTGGATGTTGCCCGCGTAGCCGCAGATGCCCCGGAACCGGAGCCCCGGCGCCGCGGCGACCACCTGGGCCAGGCGTGCGGCGAGCTCGCCGGGGTCCACTCCGCACCGGTGGTGCCCGCAGTCCACGTCCACCAGGACTCCCAGAGAGGTGCCGAAGGCCTGGGCCGCCTCCGACAGGTCCTTGACGTTCTGGGCGTCGTCTACGGTGACCATCATGTCGGCGTGCTGGCACAACGCCATGAGGCGGTTGATCTTCGTTCGCCCGACTATCTCGTAGGTGATCAGGATGTTCCTGATGCCGCCGGACGCCATCACCTCGGCCTCGCCCAGCTTCTGGCAGCAGACGCCGATGGCCCCGGCCGCGATTTGCTTGTGGGCGATGACGGGAGTCTTGTGGTGCTTCATGTGGGGACGTACGTCCACTGGACGGCTGGCGAAGTAGTCTGCCATCCGCTGGATGTTCCCCTCCATGGCATCCAGGTCGATGAGGAAGGCCGGGGTGTCCAGCTCGTCCCTGGAGATTCCCGGGACCATCGTGCTTGACAGGTCCATTTTCTGTTGGGTGTCAGCGGTTTTGGACAGTTCTGGGTCCGAGAGATTGGGGTGAAGAAGCTCCTGGTTTGAGGGTTTCTCTGACCTCCTGATTGTACCGCCTCCGCCGGTCAAAAGTCTCTCGCTGTACCTCCTTCCTCTGGGCTAGAATTGCCTCCAGACGGCCTTCCAGCACGTCAGCCGGAGTTACAACCCTGAGCGCCTGATGATATCTTCGGTAGTTGTAGAACTCGACGAAGTCCCGGATGGCCGCCTCCAGGTCTTCCACCACCTCGTATGGCACCTGGTTAATGTCGTCTTTGAGGGTTCGGTGATATCTCTCCAGCTTCCCGTTGGTCTGAGGGTGATAGGGTGCTGCCAGGACGTGGCGAATGCCCACCACCCGCATGTACTCGCGGAAGGCCCGCGATACATAACCTGAGCCATTATCTGAGAGGAGCTTGGTCCGATCCTCCAGAGGTACATCAGTCATACCAGTAGAGTCAACAGCTTGCTGGACCACCTCTATGAGGGAGTCGGCCGTCATGTCCCGTTGCACCTTCCAGGCCAAGATGAACCGGGAGTAGTCGTCCATCACCGTCACGAGGTAGTAGTAGCCCCATCCCACTACACGGAAGTAGGAGGCATCGGTGGCCCACAGCTGGTGGGGCCCTGTGGTCTTGTGCTGGTACTCTTTGCCCGCTGCCAACTGGTATTCGATCCGTTTCACCAGACCCTCCCGTCTCAGGATACGATAGACTGTGGAGGCGGAGACCGATAGGCCTCTGTGGTCGGTGAGCCAAGCCGCCAACTGCCGGCTTCGCCAGGTCGGCATCTCACGGGCTGCCGCCAGCACTACTGCCTCCTCTTCTGGACGCAGGCGATTCCAGGGCCTCTCAGTTCCTTCCGTACCCTCCCAACTACCCTGCCGGTGCCTCCACCTCCACCAATAATACGTGCTCCTGGAAATGCCAAGCTCCCTGAGTCGCCTGTTCTTCCCTCTACCATGTCGCTCCACCTCAGCCACGACCTTCGATTGTTCCACTACGCTCATGCGCCGGTGCCGTTGTCGTGTAGGGGCGGCAGAGCTGTTTTTTTGAAGCGGTGCAACTCCAGGGACAACTCACCCACCAGCTGCTTCAGTTCACTGTTCTCCCGCTTGAGCTGCTCTATCTCTTGCTGGGTCGCATCACGCACACTGTCCCGAGTCAACCTCTCCTTCCCAGCTTCCATGAACCCCTTGGTCCAGGCGTAGTAGGAGTGGGGTTTGATTCCTTCCCGTCGGCACAGGTCATTAACGGTAGTCTCCCGTCTGAACCCCTCCAAGACGATGCGAATCTTCTCTTCAGGGGTATACTTACGGCGGGTCGCTGCACGGACCTGACGCACGAAGCTTCGTGTCTCCTGGCTTCGCTCCTCAGCTTGACTGGCCTGATCCTCTACCTGGGTCATCGATGACTCCTTTCACTTAGGGTTAATCTACCCCTCTGAAGGAGCCTCTACCACCCCCAACCTCCTCGGTTTTCTAGGCCTCAATAGTGTCCAATTGCGCTGACACCCTACAGTCCATTTTCGCCTCCCTTTACATCGTGTTGTACGGTGTGTGAGAGTTCGGGGGCCAGGTAGTTAGGTGAGTCTTACCCTTTGCCGCTGAGGAGATACGTTCGCTATTCCCTGGGGGCAGAAACGCGCAGCAAGCCTGCCAGCTCCGATATGTTCCCCACCTTTCCAGGTTTTCAATGGTGCTCATGAGCTTGTCCACCTGCCCTCGGTCGATGACCTGGGAGGTAGTGGTGATGAATTTCTCTCTAACCTCATCGTCGCTTCGCGTGTTCGTGGGTCCGTCCACACGCTTACTGTACTGCCGCCCCGACTTCGTGCGGATGATTACTTTGCTCATCCAGAGGTCATGGGCCTCTTCGGCCTCTTCGTCAAAGGATAGCGTCACCCGCTGAACCATTTCCGCGAACTCAGGACTCTTGGCTACCTTGTCCGAATACCAGTTAGGTCCCTTGTCTCCGGCAAGAATCGCGGCTGAAACCTGGTAGGGTATACTGAACTCCCGGTCACACAGGCGTTCGGGCTCCTTCTCATGGAAGCCGACCCCAAAGGCCCTGTTGGTGGTAACGTCGATGTGCTCAATGTCATCAAGGGCAACGTTATTTCCCTTGTACAAGGGCTCTGGTGCCCACCATGGCCGTATGGGTCACCGTGCATCCGGGGTAGGCCTTGGTGCTGAACCCTTCAACGTGGTACGGGGGACCGAAGTCCGCGGTAAGCTCTTCCTCCTTGAAGATGTCCATCCCCAGCAACAGCCACAGGCCTTTGTCGCCGTCCAGGATGTTGTTCTCCTGCAACATCTTCAGGCCGCTTTGGGCGGTGACGGCGGCAAAGGTCCCGGTCATACCCATCCACGCCCAGCCCTGCTTGATGTCCTTTCTAGGAAGGAGGTTCTCATCGCCCAGCCACTTGTAGCCTGCGGGGACGGGACAGTATATGCCAGTCATGCCCATGGTCGAAAGCATCTGCTCCTCATCAAGCCCCAGCGCCCGACCGGCCGCACCCGCGGCCTCAAACACCGTGATGTTCTCCCATTGGACTGGCTTAGTTCTGCCCAATCTGCGCGCCTGGTCGTCGCTCATGTCCATGGAGCGGGATATTCGTGCCACCACCTCGGACCCTGCCACTACGCTGGTAATCAACTCCTTTCCGGAGATTCCCCTGGGCTCGCCGGCGGCCAGCGCGGCCCATACGGCCAAAGAGGTGCTGGCACGATCGGAGTAATCTAGCATGGAGGTCAGCGCCGTGTTGCCGAAGGCCGCCAGGGGCGCACTGACCCTGGTCCCGTCGCCAATGAGGGTGGCCTCCTCCCTGCCGCCGCCCATGTTTTTCGCAATGTTCAGGAAGATCGGAGACAGGCTTAGGGGATATCCACCGATGGCGTTGCCCACGGCGTCCAGAACCGCCAGCTTCCCGGCCTTCACGGCCCTAGGCGACAGATCCTCATAGGCGAGCCTGGAAATGTTCCGTGCCAGAGTTCGCGTCGCAGACATCTAAGCACCTCCTTCAAATTAGTTTTGCAGGGCAGGGCCCTATACTCGCCATTCGATTGGGGTGCTTCTCTCACCCCAGTGAAGCCCCAAAGAGGCTTTGTTTTCGATGGCGCTAGATTACTCCCGGCGTGCGGCCCCGTCAATGGACAGCGGCCCAGGAACCCCTGGCTAATCTCCGCCCAGGCGGTCAGCGCTTGCCTCCGCTGCACCAGCTCTTCTTAGGAGCGGGGCAGCTGCCCAGCAACGGTTGACCCGTTCCCCCGTGGTGGGCGATTCGAAGGTCATCAGCTCCTGGTTCTCAGGGACGGCCTGGAAGTCATACATGCGCGCCACCGTGCCCACTGCGTTCCTGTAGGCGGGGTGCTCGGCGACGTTCTCCACTGTCTGCTCGTCGAGATAGACGGTACGCCCGTCGCTCAGACTGTTGATGTTGTCGGTACCGGTCTTCACCATCATCGGCACTCCCACCTTAGATAGTCGCTCTCAAGAAGCCCGTAGTAGTATACAACCATCAGACCAGAGAGAAGTACGGCGCTCTCCATGAGCCAGCAGTAGCGCGTTGACGGGCCACCAGCGTGCCCGTACAATCTTCCTACAGCCGACGGCAGGGCGGCTCCCAGGGGCTGACGGGGAGAGTTAGAGAGGGGGTGTCTACCCCTTCCTAACCTTCCTCAGTAAAGGGGGAAGGAACCAGGTACGAAAGGAGGACCCATGCAAGAGAACAGAGTTGACACCGTCGTCCACGGTGGCCTGGTGGTCACCGCCAACAGCGCCAGCGTGGGGGCCGTCGCTATCAAGGGCGAGAAGATCGTAGCGGTGGGGGACCCTGAGACCTTTCCCCCAGCAGACCGCTACATCGACGCCACGGGCAAGCACGTGTTTCCAGGGCTCATCGACTCCCACGTCCACCTGGACCGGGTGGACGGCTACGGAATCGGGTCTATCGCGGGGGCCCACGCCGGACTCACCACCCTGGTGCCCTTCGGCACCTACGATTTCGAGGCAGGAGAGACGCTGGTCCAGGCCATCAACCGCCACCGGGAGGAGATCTCCACTAACGCTGTGACGGACTTCTCCTTCCACTACATCCTGGCCAACCAGCCTTACATCCTTGAGACCGTGCCCCAGGCTATGGACATGGGCATCAAGTCCTTCAAGATGTTTATGACCTACAAGAAGCGCCCAGGCCGCCTGTGCGACGACGACTACATCTGCCAAGCCATGGAGCTGGTGGCCAAGGGCGGTGGCGTGCTGCAGATGCACTGCGAAAGCGGAAACATTATCGACTACCTGGAGAACAAACTCATCGAAGAGGGCCATACCCATCCCACCTTCTTCCCCCAGGCGTGCCCCACCTGGGCCGAGGAGGAGGCCATCAACCGGGCGGTCAGGATGGCCAATGTCACCAACTGCCCCCTCTACGTCGTCCACCTGAGCAGCGAGGTAGGCCTGGAGCGCATCAAGCAGGCACAGGCGGCGGGCCAGCGGGTCTGGGCCGAGACCTGCCCCCAGTATCTACTATTGTCCGACGAAGAGATGGCCAAGGTGGGTCCCCTCGCCAAGATCGGACCGCCCCTGCGCGCCAAGGACGGTCCAGACCAGCCCGCTATGTGGTCGGGACTGGAGCTGGGCTACATCTCCACGGTCGCCAGTGATCACGCTCCCAATCCCAGGGAGGAGAAGGAGAAAGCTTGGGACAACATCTTCGTCCTGCCCAGCGGCGAATCGGCGCCCTTCGGATCGCCTGGCGTCGAGACCCTGGCGCCCCTGGCCTACAGCGAGGGCGTGCTCAAGCGGGGCTTTCCGCCATCTTGGCTGGCCCGGGTCATGTCCGAGAACCCGGCACGGATATTCGGTCTATACCCCCGGAAGGGCACCATACAGGTGGGCTCCGACGCCGACCTGTCCATCTTCGACCCCACGGGCGGGATGACCGTCAGGGCCGCTGAGCAGCACGGCAACTCGGGATTCAGCCTCTTCGAGGGCTGGCAGATCACCGGCGGCCCCTGGATGACCCTGCTGCGCGGTCAGGTGCTCTACAACCAGGGAACCATAGAGCGGAAGGCAGGCTTCGGACAGTTCCTGGATGCGGAAGGTCCCACGGTCCCCCTGGGCGGCCGGGTCAGGTAACCCTCACCCCAGCCCCTCTCCCAATGGAGAGGGAGTATACGGTATAGGAGAAGTGTGATGGGAGACTATCTGGACACTTTGTCGGAGTTCGTGGCCGATACCCGTTACCAGGACCTGAGCGAAGACACGGTTGGAGCCATACTAGCGGGAAGCCGGCTGCCCGAGAACGCCAACCTGGCGCAGCAGGTCGCCGAACGGTCAGGCCCAGCCACGGCGACCATCTTCGGCCATCCCCTGAAGGCTGAGCCCATGCTCGTCACATTGGTCAACGCCACGGCGGGTGTGGGCCTAGAGATGGACGAGGGCAATAAGCACGGAGGAGGACACCCCTCCATTCACGTCATGCCCGCGGCGCTGGCCGTCGGAGAGCAGATGTCCATCGACGGCCACCAGTTCATCGAGGCGATGCTAGTGGCCTATGAAGTGGAGTCTCGCATGGGCGCCGCGACGACACCCAGGCCCAACGTCCATTCCCACGGCCACTGGGGGGTCATCGGGACGGCGGTAGCCATAGGCAAGCTGAATGGCCTGGACGCCGGCCAGATGAGGTCCCTCATCAACGTCGCCAGCGGGATGAGCCCGGCCAACACCTGGAGACCATGCTTCGAGGGCGCCACCATCCGCAACGCCTACCCGGGACGCTCGGGCCTCATGGGCATCCTGGCGATGGACATGTACCGGGCAGGCTTCACCGGCGTGGAGGACGGCCCCTCGGACGTCTTCGGCACCATTATCGGCGACTCCTTCGACCCCGACGTGACCCTGTCCGGTCTAGGTGGCGAGTACCGCATCCAGCAAAACTACACCAAGTTCCACGCTTGCTGCGCCACCATGCACCCGCCCATCGAGGCCGCCCTGGCAGTGCGAAGCCAGGAAGGGTTCTCGCTGGAGGAGGTGGATACCATAGAGGTAGGGCTGAAGCGGTTCCTGCCCGAGATGGTCGGCGCCTATCCCCACAACATGCTGGGGGCCAAATTCAGCGTGCCCTACTCCATAGCCTCCGCCCTGATCCGAGGCAACGCCGACATCACCACCTTCTACCCCGAGGCCATCGACGACGACCGGGTCCGGGCCATGGCCGCCAGGGTCCGGATCTCCGAGGACACCGAGTCTGCTGGTTTGACAGACGGTCCCGCAGCCAGAGCCTGGGTGCGCATGAAGGACGGGCGGACCCTCACCAGCACGGTTGGCATCGTCCCCGGCGACCGGGCCAACCCGTTGCCCAGGGAGGCCAGCTTGAGCAAGTTCCGCTTCCTCACCGATGGCATCCTGGACCCTCAGCGGACGGAGGAGGTGATCAGGATGGCGGGTGACCACCTGCAGGATCTGGGGGACGTCAGGGAGCTGACCTCTCTGCTGGGAGGCTCGGATAACGGTTAGCCTCTACCGCGCTGAGAACCGATCTTAGAGAAGCGGGCTCTTCCTAGGGGAACCCGCTTCTCTCGTTGTTCTGCATCGCCAAATACCAACGACTGAGCTTCGAGGAATCTCCCCTAGAATAATGCGGCTGAGGCGGTGGGTGATACCGAGCTGTTCGAGCTGGGCCAGAAGGTGACCAGAGGCGGAGGGGGCTCCATAGAGCGGGCTGCGGAACTGGCAGTGTTCCTGGCCAGCGATGCGTCCGGGCGCCTGAGCGGGCAGTTGATTCGGGCCGTGACCGATGACTTCGCGAATCTCCTACCCAGGATGCCGGAGATCATGGCCTCGGACATTTTCACCCTGCGCCGGGTGGAGCCGATTTAAACTACCGCCTCTAATTCTATTTAGCCAGCGTCAAGGAGGTGGGGTGGGGCGGGTCTCTCTCTCCCTCTCTCTCTGGGTGCCTTATCTTTCTGCTGAGGGGCTCTACGGGCCTTCCTGCAGCATTTCCGCCCACTTCTGACTACAGTGGAAGAGGCTGACCTCGTCTCAGGCTACCAGTAAAATAATGGTTCAGGTGCCAATCTCGATGGTGTAGCCGTCCGGATCCCTGATGTAAGCGTACAGAGAGTTGTCGCCGTGCTGACCTACTTCCATCACCTCAGCACCGAAGGCCCTAGCCTCCTCCACCGCCGCAGCGTGATCTTCACGCTTCACCGCGAATCCGAAATGCTGCATGCCTCCGGCTGGCGCGTCCACCGGGCCGTCGGCGTGGCGCAGCGTAAAGATATCATTCCCCTCGGCGCTTTGGAGAAAGACCAGATTCGGACCCCCACGGAACAACTCCCGCATGCCCAGCAACCCAATGTAGAAGGCCAGGGACCGGTCTAGGTCCGACACGGCGATTTGCAGATGGTTTAACCCCTGTGTTTTCATCGTGCTCTCCTCCTACCGAAACTTTGGCAGGCCCAGCAGCTCAGGCCTATATCCCTATTGGTAGTCAGTAACCCGTTGCCCCAGCCTCATTCTACTACTGGAAGACTCGGGGATTCAGCGTAACCTAGGTTGCGAGATCAATCCCCTGGTCGGTCGACCAGCATAGGTCCATTTGTTTCGCATTATTCGCTTATTTCGCACCGCTATCGTGTAGGTGTTGGATCTCGAGGTGAGGCAAGAAGAGAGGCAAAAAAGCGAAATATGCGAAAAATGTGTGCAAGCCCAGTGGAAAGATGCGTCGATGGATGGGCACGAAGACAGTTCAATAGGTATCACGGTTGCAGTGCCCCACGGACGGAGCTACTATGGTGGGTACCACAGTGGCCCAGTGGGTGAGGCGGTCTGGTATTAAAACCTCTGGTCTAAAGATGGCCAAAGCTAGGAGGCTCTGGCATGGCAAACTATAGGATCATATCGTCAGACAACCACGTATTCGAACCCCCGGACCTGTGGCTAAGCAGGATCGAGCGTAGGTTCAAGGACCGGGCTCCACGTGTCCATCGCGAAGAGGACGGCGATTGGTGGTATTGCGACGGCCAGAGGGTCCAGGGCACTGGATTCGGATTCGGAGGCGCCCAGACGGGCAGAAGGTTCGGCCAGGCGGAAAAGCTAACTCACGGGGACAGATTTGAGAACGTCCGGCCCGGTGGCTACATTCCCGAGGAGCAGATCAAGGACATGGATCAGGATGGCGTAGACGTGAGCATACTGTATCCTACCCTCGGACTTCAGCTCTATAAGATTCCTGATGGTGAGCTTCTAACTGCCATGTTCAGGACCTACAACGACTGGGTGGCAGAGTTTTGCCAGATGTCTCCCATGCGGCTCAAGGGCATCGCAATGCTTAACATAGATGACGTGAGGGAAGGGGTAGCTGACCTGGAGCATCGCGCAAACCAGGGGTTTGTGGGAGCCATGATCCCGGTGTATCCCCCTGAAGACATGAGGTACGATTCCTCCGAGTACGACCTCCTGTGGGGGGCTGCTCAAGACCTGGGTTTCCCCCTCAGCCTCCACATCGCCACCAACCGGTTCGGCTCCGGGGAGGGGGATGGGAACCGGCCCGGCGGCGGACGGGTCGGCATCTCGCCTAATACGGACTTTTTCGTAAGGGTCTCCCTCGCCGACATGATCCTCAACGGGGTCTTCGAGCGCTTTCCCAAGCTTCAGGTGGGGGGCGTGGAGCACGAGCTTGGATGGGTGCCTTTCTTCCTGAACCGCATCGACTATACCTACGACCAACGGGGGTTCGGAAGGGAAGGGTACAGGTTCAAGGAGGACATGCTCCCCAGCGACTATTTCCACCGCAACGTGTTCCTGGGCTTCCAGGAGGATGGGCTGGGCATAAGGCTGCGGGACATGATCGGGGTGGACAGCCTCCAATGGGGCTCCGACTACCCCCATATGGAGTCCACCTTCCCAAGGAGCCAGCAGGTCCTCGAGGAGATCCTGGCGGACTGTACCGAGGAGGAGAAGGCAAAGATCGCCGGCGGGAACGCGGCGCGCGTGTACCACCTGGTCTAGCGCTGGTCAAGAACAAGTTGAGGACTTCACCCCCTCTCAAGCTCCCCCACATCATGGGCGAGAGAAAACAGATCATTCCCCCCTTGTGGCTACGTCATCGTGCTGTAGTGACACCCAGGTGCATGGGCCTGATATATTCCACGTCTATGCCGGTGCCGACTCCATCACCAAGCATCGTCTGTGCCTTCGAAGTATAGACCGCTACTGCCATTGCAATAGATTTCAGAACATCAATCAAACCATGGCTACGAACTCAGATGAACAAAACAGGTCGAGACACCTACGCGTGCTCTTCGACTACCACGCACTCTTCTTACTTCAGGGCATTCCGACCTCCCGTTACTGGGTGGGGTCCATGAGGGATTTTAATTACAGTGGAACTATCGTCCCCTCTATTCGATCCTTCTCAAACTTCAAGATGCCGATGGAAGGAACCACTTTGAACCGGCGTTTGCCGGCGGCGCCTGGGTTGAAAAACAGGACCTTCCCCAGTTGGCGCTGCAGCGCTATGTGGCTGTGGCCGAACACCACCACGTCCACCCCCGCTTGTTCGTAGCCTTCCATCGCGGGGTCGGTCAGGTTCCGGGGCACTTTCACCTGGTGGGTAAGGAAAAAATCGCGACCGTCCAGTTGCAACGTCGCCTCCTCTGGGTAAAGGGAAGCAGGGCCCTCCCGGTCGTTGTTACCCCGCACCGCGGTAACCGGGGCGATAGTGGACAGCTGCTGAATGATGCCGGCGTCGCCGATGTCGCCGGCGTGCAGGATGTGCTGAACGCCCCGCAGTAACTCGGGGAGTTTTGGGTGAAGGTACCCGCGGGTGTCAGAGACTACACCTACCAGCAAACTGGGCCTCCTTGAAGAGCTACACCGTTGAAGGCTACGTGTGATTCTATGCCTTCGTCCACCGGAGTCAAGTCACCCGACCGGAAATCCTTGACCGCCATTTCAATTTCGGCTATAAATACCTCGCGATGTCGCCTGTCCACCCAAACTAGACCTCGTCATGGGCGACTCCCCTGACCCGTTGGGGTTGCCCCGGTGCCATCGGTCCCGCCTGTCCTAGGCAAATAAGGAGGAGCAACATGCAAGGCAATACAGCCATCGCCAATATCTTAAAGATGGAAGGT
This sequence comes from Dehalococcoidia bacterium, assembly GCA_965247295.1. Taxonomy (GTDB): domain Bacteria; phylum Chloroflexota; class Dehalococcoidia; order Lucifugimonadales; family JAGWBF01; genus CBDFGQ01. The sequence continues at coordinate 290,705 of CBDFGQ010000004.1, read as the reverse complement.
ACCGAGTACCTGTTCTGCTTTCCCGCGAACACCTTGATCGAGGCCGCCGCTATCGTCGGCATCAAGCCGATCATGTCGCGAACCGAACGAGCCACGGTAAACATGGCGGATGGCTACACCCGGATGCATAACGGCCACCGTACCGGGGTGGTCGTGACCCAATCGGGGCCGGGGATAGAAAACGCATTCGCCGGGATTGCCCACGCTTATGCCGAATCCACGCCCATCCTCGCCCTTCCCGGAGGAACTGCTCGGAACCGGATGGGGCAGCCTCCGGATTTCGATGCCATTGGCGCGTACCGAGGCGTGACCAAGTGGGTGACCCAGATCAATCAGCCCGACCGCATTCCCGAGATGATGCGCCGAGCCTTTACGTTCCTGCGGTCGGGCAGAGGTAGCCCGGTAATGGTGCAGGTGCCGGGAGACGTGGCAACGGACGAGATCGACGAAGCGGCCTTTGATTACTGCCCGGTCAAAGGCTACAAGAGTGCCGGTGACCCCGGCGACGTGGCCGACTCGGTCAAAGCCCTGCTTGCCGCCAAAACCCCCTTGATCTACGCTGGTCAGGGCATTCTGTGGGCCGAGGCCTCCGAGGAGCTCCAGCAGCTGGCGGAGTTGGTCAACGTCCCGGTGATGACAACCAATACCGGAAAAAGCGCTTTCCCCGAAAACCACTCCCTTTCTGTCGGCACCGGGGCAGGCACCCAGACCAAGATGGCACGGCACTTCCTGGACAAAGCGGACCTGGTTTTCGGCCTCGGTTGCAGTTTCACTACCAATTTGGCGTCCATCGGAATTCCGCGGGGCAAGGTGTTGGTCCAGTGCACGGTGGACGAGAAGGACCTGAACAAGGAGGAGCAGCTCCACCACGCCATCATCGGGGATGCTCGTCTGGTAATCCGTCAGCTTATTGAGGAAGTACGGCTGCAAACGGGCCCCGACGGCAGAAGGGGTAACGGAGCGGTGGAAGCCGAGGTGAAGCAGATCAAAGACGAGTGGCTCGAGGAGTGGATGCCGCTGCTCACATCGGATGAGGTGCCTATCAACCCTTACCGGGTCATTTGGGACCTGATGCACACGGTGGACCGGACCCAGACCACATTGACCCACGACTCCGGCCATCCCCGGGACCAGACCATACCCTTTTACGAGGCGATAGTCCCCCGGGGCTACCTGGGCTGGGGAAACTCCTCACAGCTGGGATACGGCCTGGGTCTGGCCATGGGAGCCAAGCTAGGGGCCCCGGAGAGGCTGGTGGTTAACATAATGGGCGACGCCGCCATCGGAATGTCCGGGATGGACATCGAAACGGCGGTTCGCCACGAGATTCCCATTTTAACCCTGGTGCTGAACAACCACGTCATGAGCGGCTACGCGAGAAACTACCCGGTGGCCACCGATAGCTTCGCCTTCACCAGCCTATATGGCGACTATGCCAATCTGGCCCAGGCCCTGGGTGCCCACGGGGAGCGGGTAGAAGACCCAGCGGAGATAATTCCGGCTATAGGTCGCGCCAGGGAGGTGATGACCACAGGGCGGCCCGCCCTCATCGAGTTTATGACCAAGGAGGAAAACACCTTATCCCGTTATCCAGCGCGGTAGCGGGGCCAGCGCTTCCATAAATGCCCGATCCGGGCCACCGCCTGTTGCCACCGCAGTGGGCTTTTCCCAAAGCGTCTTTGGATCTGCTTGAGCAGTGTGTGCAGGAAGTCAACTAATCGAACACGCGCAAACACACCTGGGCTGGAAGGAGAGGAAATGAGCACTTTGGTCATCGGAGGCACTGGATTCATTGGGCCGAGGGTTATTCGGCGCCTGGCAGAGAGGGGAGAGGAGGTGGTCTGCATGGACATCAATCCAGGCGCCGCTTCGTTCTCGGGCCTTGAGGAAAGGATCAAGGTTGTGCGGGGCGACGTTACTCAGTTCGAAGACGTGATGAGAGTCACCATAGAGGCGAAGCCGGATCGCGTAATAAACTTGGCTTACCTCGTGGGTGGCGGCGAAGTCGAGCCACACCAGACCATGCTTCTCAACGTCCTGGGAATGGACAACTGCTTCGAGGCGGCCCGCCTGTCCGGAGTACACAGGGTGGTGTACGCTAGTTCTTTAGCGGTCAGTGGGGAGCAGACGAGCTTCGATGAGACGCACATAAACGAGGATGATCCCAAGTACGGCACCTCCCAGTATGCCGTTCACAAGATCTTCAACGAGTTCCAGGCTCAGCAATACATCAACAACTATGGCATGTCCATCACAGGCATCCGGCCGGCAAACGTGACCGGCCCTGATAAGGTGCGAGGCTCTACGGACCATGTGGACTGCATCACCTACCCCGCCCAGGGCCTACCCGTCCGTTTACCCTATAAATCCCGCATGCGATTGCCCATTCACGTGGAGGACATAGCGGAGGCCTTCGTCCGAGTTGGTCTTGCCACCGCTACCAGGTACCCCATCTACAACTCCGGCGGTACCCCCATAAGCATCGGCGACCTTGCAGATATGGTACGCGGGTACATACCAGATGCTCAGATCACCTTTGAAAACGAAGGAGGCCTGGAAGAGTCCGGAAACTATCTGGTGGATAATAGTCGCCTGCTCTCGGAGTTTGAGTTGGAGTACCCGCCTTTTCGAACGAGGGTATTGCAGATCATCAACGCCGTTCGCCAACAGGAGGGTATGCCTTTGGTAGAGGCGAGATGAGCGGGCCTTCACATCATGTCTCTGGAAGGGCTTAAGGGGTTATCAACGCCTTTGGTGTGGGAAACCAGGCCCACGGTGGTATCGGGGGTCGCCACGGCGACCGAACCATGGAGGAGTCAACGCCGTTCCCAGATCTCCACCAACTGGTGGGCTTGGTCGTCATCCACACCCCACATCTCGAAGCTAATCCGGATAGCGTCGTATAAGGTCTGCTCGCCTTGAGGCTTGTCCGGGTCACGGTAAACCTCCACCCCCACGCTCTTCCCGATGGGGGGCACCTATTAATGATCAAGCCTGAACCTAAAAGATGCGGGTCTGGTCCCGGATGAGCAGCCAACTGGGGCCGGAGTCTTCCCGTGCGGCTGGCATACGCCCGTACGCAGATCGGTCTACGGTGATGGCTAGACAGTACCCGGGTTGAAGGCCAAAATACACTTACAGCATGATCTCCAGGTTCACCGCCACTGATCCATGAGCCCAGGTCATGACGAAAGGCGGATCGCATGCCCGATGGCAGAGTGACGATAGGACGTGTGGAGGTCATATCCGTCTCTGATGGTGTCCTTGAGTTCGACCTGTGCAACTTCTATCCGTCCATTTCCACAGAGGACTGGGGCCCATACGAGAACGACATCCCACCCGACCACCGGCTCACACTCAACATGGCCTCCTACCTGGTCCGCTCCGACGGGCTCACCATCCTGGTAGATACCGGACTGGGTCCCGACCGCAACATCGGACTTGGAAGTGGTGGTGGAGAGCTGTTGGACAGCCTCCATGCCAAGGGCGTCCACGCTGAGGAGATAGACATGGTGGTGATGACCCACCTGCACCCGGACCATGTGGGGTGGAACCTGACGTCTCTGGGAGACAGTCGCCGTCCCACGTTCCCCAGAGCCCGCTACTGGGTGGGTAAGGCGGACTGGGAGTTCTTCAGCCGCCCTGAGAATCTGGATCGGTTTCCAGCAACGTCGGAGTGCGTGGTGCCCCTACAAGAGATGGGTCTGCTGGAGCTGATGGACGGAGAGCAGGCCTTAACCAGTGAACTCACAGGCCTCCCCACTCCCGGACACACCCCCGGTCACACCAGCGTTGCAATCTCCTCCCAAGGCCAAATGGGCCTCATCCTGGGAGATGCGGCCCACCACCCCGTCCAGTTGCACGAGACCGACTGGTGTCCCAGGGCCGACTTGGACCCCGACACGTCCAGGGCGACTCGTGGCTCCCTCATGGAGCGCATGGAGCGAGAGGACTTTCTAGTCGCGGCGGGCCACTTTCCGATGCCAGGGTTCGGGAGGGTGGTGCGCTTACAGGGCCGCCGCCAGTGGCAGGGAATCTAGGCATTGAAGATTACCCATTAGCCCTTTCGGACAGAGGCTGAATTCCTCCCTTTACTCCACCCATCAGGGGAAGGGGAGCAGGGTGAAATCAGGGCAGGAGCATCCATGAGGAGGTTAAGGCAATGGAACCAGTAGTTAGGAACTATAGAAGCATCTTCACGCCCGGAGGTTCGGCCGCCCAGCTCATCTGGTTGGACGACAACACGCCCACCTGCACTATGACCTACTCGGAAATCCCTCCCGGGCAGACCAGCAGCCACCATATCCATCCATGGGAGCACGAGATCTATATCATTGACGGCAGCGGTACCTTGTTCTGCGATGCCAAAGAATACCCCGTAAGGGAAGGCGACGCCATCTTCATACCGGAGAACGTGGAGCATTATACCTTGAACACCGGCGGACATGGCGTAATCCGGCGCGTTGAGATTAACCCCCTGGCAGCCGCTCAGAGTAGTGCTGCTCGCAGCAACGGCGGGACCGGCACCGGCCAACCCCCGACCATTCGCAACTACCGGGATTTGGACTCAGAAACGAGCACCCCGATACTCGCCAGCAAGGATGGGGTTCCCAATTACCTGATGCTCTACAACGGAGCCATGCTACCCGGACAGGTCAGCCACCCGGACACTGGCGGACACAGCCACCCTTGGGACCACGTGGTGTTTATCCTGGAAGGCCAGGCTACGCTGGTCTGTGAGGGGAAGGCCTTTGCCGTCTCCGAAGGCGACGCCGTGCTGGTGCCACCCAATGTGCTTCACCAGTGGCGCAACGAGACGCAACAACCGATGAAGCGGGTAACCTTTAACCCCCTGGCTTCGGAGCGCCACGGTGGTTAGGAACGTGCGGACCTAATATAGGTGGGTGGAGTTCTGAACCTCTCTTTCACTGCCTGCTTAGATTCCGACACACAGGCCGTTCCGCCAGCAACGTCCAAAATCTTTTAAGTTGGTGGAGCTCACCCCTCTCCCGTCTCCACCGCACGAAATGTTCGCCCCCGGCTAGCTATCTGGACGTGCAAGGCAGACTGCATCAAGTAATCGCGCGAAACCCCTTGGTGTTCCCTTCAGCCTAGAGTTGGCGCTGGCAGCTTGATACAGTGGAGCACGCATGAAGTATGGGAAGTGTTGGTGATGCTTCCTGTAGGAATCAAATTCTTGGCGAGCGCCAAAATCCGAAGATCGAAAACCGGTGCGAGTCTAAGCAAAAGGGGGACGCTGTGAAAGTGCTGACGAGAGAGCAATTTCATCCCAGATACCTCGCTCCGCTGATCCTCGGGTTAGAACGTGAAGCGACAAAATCATGGGCTGGTGATCTCCTGAGTAAGCTCACCCGGGATATCAATGTTCTTATACACTTTATGCTCGTGTGGCTTTTACTACCTGTGCGGATGGCCATATGGGTGATATATTCGTTGTTCTTCCTGATGTTCTTCCTAATGGTCTCGGTGGTGTTGCGTCTTGGAGTTCGAGTTCCGGACCACATTGCGAATGCTTTTTCGAATGCTTTTTTCCGTCTAATCCGGTTGATTCCTTTGGGGGGTATAATCCGAACCACGCTCATTATAAGCAGTCTGGTTTGGTTCCGTATTCCGGCTCTACGACCCTTATTGGTGGCTCCAGGGTTACTGTGTGCCGCTACAGGCCTGATCGTCATCATGTGCAACCCAATTATTTCAGGAAAGCTTTCCAAGGCGGGAAGACTCGCCACCGTTCGGAGTTGGCCGTATTCACACATCATGAGTCGATGGATCGAGCAAGTGAACCTGGTTGAGTTAGAGACGGAGCTAAGTGCCGCGACCACTCAGCTTACAGCAGACCAAGTGTTAGAGCTGGCGCGGCAAAGGCACGGTGGTGAATAGTTGTGGGAGCCGCCCTTTGGACCTCACGGCACACGGAGGCGTTGCATCATCTGCCTCAGGCGACGACCAGCACGACCGGGTTGGGTCTCACAGCAGACCTTGCACTTCACCCGTGGACCTCAACTCTTCCAAGGCCCTTTGATACTTGCCTAGAGCACTTTGTAAGCTCTTTGCCTCTTCCTCGGTGTAGTCTTCTTTGGCCTTGAAATCTGTCGGAGCATTGTTTTCCACGACAAATTCGAGCGTCTTGCCACGATGGGCGATCTTGGCGGCCCATCTATTCGCCCACCGCCCCTCCTCTTTGAACTCACCGAACGCAACGCTGGTGTGGTGTTCAGGCTAGAGTGTCCCAATAACTCCTGTACTACTCTGATATTCGCTCCTTTCTCTACAAGCGTGGTAGCAAAGTAGTGTCTGAAACTATGGGTATGGATAGGAACACCTGCTTTGTCCGACCACTCTTTGATTTTCATCCCAAGGCTGCGGTAATTAAGTCCAAAGACACTTTCGTTTGGCCTCTTATCGTCAGTAAGCTTTTTCAAATCCTGTCTCAATGACTCGCTGAGTAGGATGACTCTGTCTTTTCTACCCTTGCCAGCTACAACGATTAACCTTGAAGCATTCAAGTCAACATGACAAACCAGCAAGTTCGCAAGCTCAGAACGCCTGAGGCCAGTCTTGATGGCGGTATCAACAAGAACCAAATCCCTGAATACAGAAGACTTATGAGTCTTGTGGTTTCTGAGCGTATCTCGAAGCTTGGCTATATCTTCAGTGTTTACAAATTCAGGTAGTAGCTTGGGGCGGTTGATGAGTATATCAAAGTTAAGCCCCATGTATTCTAGAAACCCTTTTAGATAGCCCGCATAGCGAATACGTGTATTGACTTTGCGATGTTTGCAGCGAGAGAAATAGCATTAGGCAGACTCTACGGTAATCTTTGATATAATGTTTACAAAACCACCTAGATATTGCGATTTGATAGAATGTAACTATCTGGAAGAGCTTTGATTTCTAGGATTTCTAGATATTTATCCAGCGCCTCAATGGCAGTGAGGAGGTAGAGGGTTCGAGTCCCTCCAGCTTCACCAACTTTCTTTTCAGATATGGAATCATCCTCAGTGGCTTTCGGTAGTGCTGTGTTAGTTGCTGGGGTGTTTACAAAAAAGCCGATCAGGCCCCAATATGTGACAGGACGTTACCGGTAGGAGGAATCGTGGCATGAAACTTAAGCTGCGGCGGCATGCCAAACCCCAGTCGCAAGAGCATTCAACCATAAACGGCCGTGTCACGGCCGCCGAAATGTACCAGGTGCAAGAGTCGTACGTTCGGTTCAATCAGAGAGACCATATGGGCTCACAGATGATTTGGAATGCGACGGTCAAGGATGAACGAGCCAAGCTAAAGGTCAAGCAGCGACAGCTTATGGAGAAAGGACGCCCCGGCTTCGAGGCCACTGCGTGGAGCTTGGACTCCGCAGCAGATTCTTTTCTATCTCAATTAGACTTCTCAAAGAATCAGGCGGATAAGGGAGCTACTGCATGGCAGACCAAGTTGGAGCCCGCGCCGGCGGGTCGACCGAAGACTTCCGTTAAAGAAGCCTCCCAGATTGTGCGCAAGGCCGCTCATCTGTTCGGAGCGGATCAGGTTGGCTTTGCCGAGCTGGACCGTCGTTGGGTGTATTCCCATTACTTCGATTCGGAGACGAAGAAGGACTACCCCATCAAGTTCTCCGATGATCCCGGTTACCAACAGTACGACCAACCCATTCGCCTTGCAGATGGGACTCGGGTCATCCCGAAGGAGATGCGATACGTGGTGGTGTTGCTCCACGAGTGGGGTAAGGATGTGGAGGGCACGGAGTATGCACCAACCCTTCTTACTGAGGGGCTCAGTACACTGGCTTATGCCCGAATGGCACCGACCCTGTGGATGCTCGCTGAGTTTATACGAGGGCTGGGGTACCACGCCATCCCCGCGGCTAATGACACGGCCCTGAGCATCCCTCTAGCTGTCGATGCGGGCCTCGGCCAGCTAGGGAGACATGGCCTTTTAATCAACCCTAAGGTGGGGTCACGCTGCCGTATTTCCAAGATTATCACCGACCTTCCGCTGGAGCCCGCAGGCGCTGTGGACTCCGGCATCACCGAGTTCTGCAACGCATGTCTGAAATGTGTCCCGAAGTGCGGTACGGGAGCCATCCAAAAGGGCACGCGAAGTTTCGAGCCTCTGGACGAGAGCAATGCAACGGGAGTACTCTCGTGGAAGGTAGATGCAAAGAAGTGCATGACCTTCCAGAACCGTGTGGGGAGCACCTGTAGCACGTGCGTCCGCAGGTGCTCATGGACCAAGCCGCCGCGCAGAATATATGCCATACCGCGCTTCTTTATCAGGAACTTCCGGTGGAGGTGGTTGAACAAATCCTGGGTGTGGCTCGACGATATGTTGGGATATGGGAAGTATGATAAACGGGCTGATGACTTCTGGGTGGCGAGCGGGCGCTGACAGATCTACCCGCAGCTTCGTAGAAATCATGGGCCTCCGGTCAATTGGCGAAGCGATCACAGTCACGGTCGGGCCCAAACGGATGGTACCTAAGGACTCAGGGAACACCCGTCAGCTTCGGAATTTGCAGCAGTTTACGACCTCAGCAGTGGGCCAATCAGGTGGAGGCGTGGGCAGTGGAGTCGGTATAGGTTATTGCTGAAGAGTAGCCGTTACAGATCGCTCAGTGTCGCTTCGGAGCCCCGCATGCGACCGAGCCACTCCGATTTTCGGCAACGAAATTGGGAATCCAGGTAATGTCTTACGTTGCTTCCACCACCCACACCATGCCCTCGCTGTCCTCTTCGGGGTCTTGGCGTTGGAATCCACCGTATACCTCGAGTACCCGGAAGCCGCACGTCGTTAGCAGGTGCTGCATCTCATAACGGAAAGAGTAGCGCATCTGGAAGCTGTGGTGTAGTCGGTGCACCAGCACGCCATCGGCGTCCATCTCGTCGACGATGAGGCGGGCATTATTGATCTGATGTTGGTGATCCCACCCATTCTGGTGCCACAGGGACAGAGTGTGGCCGGTGATTGGGTCTGACACATCTCGAAAGTGGGATGGGGCGGTGCCGTCGTCGGCTAGGGTGTGCACATCCGGTGCCCAGATATCGAAGACCAGGCGACCGCCTGGCGTCAGGTGCCGTCGTACCCGGTTCAGGGTGGCCTGTTGGTCGGCGATGGACAGCATGTCCTGAAAGGATCTGAAGGGCATGATGACGAGGGGAAAACGTTGTCCCAGGCGTATCTCTCGCATGTCACCGAAGCGGAAAATGCAGTGGTCGGAGACACCCGCCGTCCGCGCCTTGCTTCTCGCAACCTTAATCATGCTGGGCGAGACGTCTATTCCCACCACAGACATCCCGGCCTGCGCGACCGGCACACTCACCCGTCCGGTTCCACAACCCAACTCCAGCACTGGCCCGCCCGACGCTACCGCCTGCTCCACGTAAAAGAAGATGTCCTCCGTTAAGTAGGCGTACACCCGGTCGTAGATGTCCGCCCACGTCGAATCTCGGGTTTGAGAGGTGGGCTGTCGTTTACTCATGTGAGAACATCATTGCAATTGCCAGTTGGCCAAAGCTGCTAGTCCGTCCCCGGCGAGAGGACGGGGGCACTGACGGTCTCGTCGTCGAGACTACAGGCCCTTTAACTAGCAGAACGACGAAGGTTGTCCAGGACCTGCGGCAGAGACGTTCGAGTTATCGCGACCGAGAAGGGAACCTTTAATATAAGGGGAGGTGGCCTTGGTCTACAAGCTGCTCGGTAAAGCTCGTTTCACCACACCGAACATCGTCATCGCCGCTTGTTGACCTCTGTGTACATTTTAAGGCCCGACAAACCGGGCGTGGAAGTTTCGGTGAATTTGCCAGCCATTGATCCACATTCCTTTCCGTGTTACCCCCTCAATATCTCCCCTGATGCCCAAAGGGTTGCCTCGGAATACCTGGAAGGGAATGACTCAGTCTACCACTGACCCCCGGCTTCCTTTAGCGCCTGAAGCCCACCCTTAAGCGTCTCTGCCCGAATCTGGATGAACTGCCTCCTCTTGGTTTTTTCTGGTTGTCGGCAAATCCATAGCTGGGCTAGGCACAAACAGGGCGCTCCAGAAGAAGCGTCAACGCTCAAGCCCCTACACCCCCAGGAGGTCTTTTAGCCGCCTTACAAGACGTTGTACGTCTTCCGTGTCATCGTCAAGGGATTTTGAATCCAGGTAAAATTCTAAGTCGTGTAGTGCTTGCTCGTGGTGCTGTAGCTGAAAGTGCAGCAGCCCGCGATCCCGCCGTTCTTCGGCTGCCTCTGGATAGAGGGCTACCAGCCGGTCGATCATGGTGAGGGCACGCCGGTGATCTTGGTTCTGCAAGTAAATACCCTTCAGATTTCGTAAAATCCGAGCGACGTAATCCCGGTTGCTCAAGGGGGCCAAGAGCCTTGAGTCCCAGGCAATATTGGCCTGGGTCACCTCCCTCATACGCTGAGCACACTCCTCTTCCGAAAGTAAGACGCCTTGGTGAAATGAGTCTATAAATAGACGTTCTTCGTCGCGGTGTCTCAACAGGAAATGCCCCGGCATTCCCACCCCTACCAAGGGTATATCTAGGCGCTTAGCCACTTCTAGATAAACCAGGGATAGAGTGATGGGTATGCCCAGGCGACGGCTCAACACCTCATTGAGAAAACTGTTTCGCTGATCGTAATAGTGCTCTGGATCGCCGCGGAACCCTATCTCATCGAATAGATATTCGCTCAGCGTGTTGAGGCAATACAATGGCTCGCGGTCTTCGCCGAGCCTTTTCGAAGCGCCGGCAGCTAGGGAATCCAAAACCCCTAGCTCGTGGGAGATATCGAGCTGCGGATACTCTGTCGCAGCAATAAGCAAGGCTGCATTGGCCAGATCAATTTGGTCGTCAGGAGACTCGGCCAATGCAACGAACTTCCCCCAGATCGACTGGTCTCTATCCATTAATTGATGATCTCCCCTGACTGATGCGGGGTTTTTAGCACCAGGTGTAGCTCGCCGTCACGCCCCCGATCACTTGGTGGAATGATCCGCCTTGGTGAATGAGGCGGCACCGGCACATGCCGCCAACCGTATCTCTACCATAATAACCGTGAAGCCCTCAGGATACACGGCAATGCCGAGGCAGATACGAGATGATGCAGTGACACGAATGCCGCCAAGCTTCGGACCCAATGGTTGCACCTCCGATAGCCAGGGTTCCGGCGCTCCCTCGAGCTGTCCGGGTGGTTTTGGCGGCTCTGAACTTCGGCGCCCTCCCCCGTCTGCACCACAAAATAGTTGCTCCCGGCTAGCTATCCGGACGTGCAAGGCAGACTGCATCAAGTAATCGCGTGAAACCCCAATGTGTCCCCTTTAGATTGGAATTGGCGCTGGCAGCTTAATAGGCTGATACTGGTGAATGTTAGCCTAAAGAGCATCCAGCCCAGACGTGGAGTGATGAGAAAAAGACACCTACCTGAGGGGCACATCCGAACGGCATGAGCTAATCTGACGGCCGGAGGAAGTGTTCAGCGTGGAGCAACGCCGACAGCATGACAACATAAACATTATTAGTAAAGCTCAGGTCTCCTGGGAGACTGAACCGTGATGCGAGCAGGTGCCCCCACGATACTTGCTGTAGCTGTAGGTGCCATCTCTACAGAGAGCAGTCGGCCCGCTGCGCACTGGGGATGTGTCCGGCGTTCTCGCCGATGTTCAGGAAGCACCAGGTAGGGACTCGCAGGGGATGCCATCTTTGTCACCATCCAGGCAGCGAGGGTCGCTAGCAGGCCCGCCAGCAGCCTCGTAGAAGGCTTGGGCTTCCTGCCAGGTGGAGAAGTCACCACAGTCACGATCTGGCCCCTGTTGGTCGTAGCGAAGGCCACCATCGGAGGGTGCTGCTGTGGCTGGACCTGCACATGCCCAGAGGCCAACGTTGCCTGCCTGGGCCTGCTCTTTGAGTTCCAGGTACTTCTGCTCCCTGCTGCTGCTTCCCTCTGTGTAAACCCTGGCATAGCCTTGCTCGACCAATGCGGCGTTGAAGTCCTGGCCATCGACGATGACTCTCACAGTCTCGCCTTCCATGCTCTCACCAGGCGCGACTCCAAAGAAACTCCTCACAAGAGGCAAAGCCCCTGAATAGATCTCCACAAAGGCAGCTTCTGGGCAGACCGCCCGATGCCTAGGACTCATGAACTCGAACATCTCCTCGATATTGCCGCTGAGCCAAGCATCAGACTGGGCCTGGACCCGCTCCCGGAGGGCTTGCTCGGGTGTGGTGTCTCCACCGCAGGCTATCACAGCTAGGGTGAGGCCGCAGAGGGCGGCTATGGTTGTGTGGCGGAGGAGGGATTCTCTTATGGGATGCCCTTGCTCATCATTCGTACATCTTTCACCATAGGAGGCCTGTTCCGCTCGACATAGACGGCGTCCAGCATGGTGAGCAGGAGATTACGCCGTTCGGACAGGTTGGCCTCCTCCCATAGTTGGGGCAGGTTCCCCAGGAGCTTTCCGGCTTCCCCGGGCGGCATCGATCCCTGGGACCACGGAAGCGCAGACGGGGAGCTATTTGCCGTCGTCGTACCTGACTACGATTATGGCGTTCGCGATGACCGTGGCGTCCGTACCATCGTCATTGGGGACCTCGAGCCCCCCGAGCACCGCCTTGCAGGAACCCCCTCCGTGGGGGAGAACTGTGAGCACCTCATCCGTGTCCACTGCCTCGGGTTTTGGCACCCCGATGGTCACTTCGGCAAGCATGTCATCGACGGTCTTGCCTATCAGTGCCTGGAATCCAAGGCTGCTGTGGTGGATGGCATCGAACACGGCACGTTTAGCGGCGCTGGTGTAGTCTCGTCCGCGCACGTCGACGCCCATTCCCATTTCGGTGACGCATCTAACGTAAGTCATATCGTTTGCCTCCGTCATTGTTAATATCTAGAGACCCTGTTATCCGGCTTTGCTGCCGGGTCCTTGCGACCCCCATTGTAGCAATTTAAAACTGGCACCCGCCGATTTCGGGCACCGCAGGGGAGTTGCGCCGATCTGTCATCACCTTGGGCCAATGGGATAATTTCGATCACACCGGTGCGCCAGGTCACCTGAGGCCTAATGCGGTTGTGCGGGCGTGGGACCTGTTGGCAGAGCGCGGCAAGTTCACGTGGCCGGTCAACGCGCTCCGAGCGATCCGTGAGCGACTTGGGCCCCAGCGAGGCAATCTATGCCTTGCCTATCCGGAAGACTTTCGTCCCACAAACACGGCATGTTCCTTCCGTGGCTGGTCGACACTGCGGCCGCCACTGACCTGACTATCCCCAGAGCTCAGAAAGGGTGGTACTCATGTGCATTTCCTTACATCTAGCGACGAGAGAGCGCAGCGAAATGAGGAAAGCGACCTAATAGGTGCCTGCAAGACTCCTTGTAACGGCTAGCAAAGATCCGATTCCAGTACTTGGCGAGGGCAAGGAGATAATCCCTGCCCTTGTTTATTGTATATGTGGCTGCCCCAGTATCTAACTACGGAGTCGGATGCTAGACTGAAAGGGGCAATGGCAATATTCTACAGCTCCATAGTAGGGAATCCGTGGCGGGCAATGTGCCTCCACGCCGGATCAGTACCTGGAGTTATAGACAGTGTGGGGAACCAAGTCACGGGCGAAGTGTTCTTTGAGGAACCGCCTCATGTAAGGCTCTACTTGGCTAACCAGATCCCTGGCCTCCAGCTCCGGTGTAGATAGCGGCCGGTCCAACGCACTGTTGAGTTCCTTGAGCAAACTCTCTTTGTCAACGTGGGTCAGCTTGCCGTCACGCATAACCACGTCTCCGTCTATCATCACGGTGTCCACGTCCTGGGCCCGTCCTCTGTAGACTAGGGCCTCAATTAGGCTAACCACGGGGTCGATGTAGGGGTACTCGATGTTCCTTAAGTTGAGCAGAACCAGGTCCGCCCGTTTTCCAGGGTCCAGGGTACCAACCTTATCCCCGAACCAGGCACAGTAGGCCCCGTGCTCGGTGCCCATCTGGAACACGTCGTAAGGGGTTGGGGAAATGTCGACCGTACCTGGGACGTACTGGAGCCGCAGCACCAGCCGCATTTCCTCGAACATGTCCTTGTTGTCGTTTAGGGTAGCCTCGTCTATACCCAGGCCGATCCTGATGCCTTTCTGTAGCGCCTTTCTTATAGGGGCGATTCCACTCTGTAGGCGCAAATTAGAGCTGGCATTGTGGCAGATGTTGGTACCTGTTTCCCGCATAAGATCGAGATCCTCGTTAGTGACCCAGACGCTATGGCCGCAGACCAGCTCTGGGCCAAGAAAGCCCACGTCGTTCAGGTGCTGAAGGGGAGTCTTATCCCAGGCCGTGGTTCCATAGAATTTCTGATGGGGGCTTTCCAGTAGGTGAATGTGAATGCCTGTCTGGTACTTTGTGGCCATCGCCTTCAGGGCCTCCAGCAGGTCGTCGGAGCAGCGGTGGACGTTGCTGGGGGCGAGGGTAACCCGGATTCGCTCGTACCGGTCGTTCCCGTACTTCGCAGCGACCTCCTCCAGGGCCGACATCCATTCCTCCGTAGGGGCGTAGCCCCGGGACAGGAACGAAGTAAACCGCTCCCCAAGCTCTCCCGGCATCGTCGCCGCAAAGATGCTCTCATCGCCGGTGGCTCCAACAATGTACATGTTTTGATTTCCTACCATAGGAGCGTAGGAGACTCGCATACCTATCTCTTGGTAGGCCTTCAGGGCCTTGTCGGCTGTCTCCATAACGCGGGATGGGCCCGCAGGTCGCATACCCGTATGGAGCGCCTGGACAGTGGTTGTCCCATTCTCGATCATCTGGATGGCACAATACATCTGGTCCAGGTAAGGGTCGATTCGCCGGGACCCTAATTTATGGAGCGATCTTAGCTCCAGGGTGTTGTCTAGCGCCCCTATCTGGCAGGGTGTAAGGCCCATATGGGAATGGTCGTCTACCAGGCCGGGCATCACCACATAGTTGGAGGAGCCGATAACCTCTGCCCCGGGATGCCGGTTCTTTAGGTCTTCGTACCCGCCCACCTCAACGATCTCGCCGTCACGCTGGAACACGGCCCCATCAGAGACCACCTCCGCGGAGCTGGGCCCCGTGATCTTACGGATAACGTACTTTCCTCTAACCAAGGTTGAACTCATCTGACCCTCCCTGTTTGGTTAAGCTCGCGGGTCCTGCGAACCCGGCACATCCCATATCAGACTGCGCACATCTAACGAACCCACTATCCTTGACGCTGACGATTCTACGGACACTCCGGACACCAGTCAATCACCGCGTCAATGCGTTCGTCTGGAAATGGGAGTTCAGTAGTTGGGGAGCTCTTCGGCGGCTGTTGTCACGCTAGGCTGATTATGATATAGATGCCGAGACGCCGACCTTTTTGTATTGCCTCCAGGTTAGCGTAGGGCGGTAATGGCCCTAATTGGAGGAGGAGCGGCCCGCACGTACGTGCAGGCTGCCCTCATAGCGGGTGTGCACCTCGGAACATTGTACCGCCACCTTGGCAGGGTACGCCAGCGACACCCAGACCTATACGAGTCTATTCGGGCCGTACGGCTGTACCAATTGGCCTGGCGCCATGAGCGGGCCATCGCCAACACCAAGGAGCACTCCCGGGCCTATTTCAGAAGAACGGGGAAATGGTTCCGATGGTGGTGATTTGCGACCGGTTCACGGCGTCCACAGTGGCATACCAGGGCTACGGGCGCGGGATCGCACTAGATCTCATCGAGCGCTTGAACCAGGAGGCCACACAGGGCGTCCGGCCCGACCTGACGATTTTCTTTGATGTGCCGGTGGAGGAGGGGTTGTCCCGAAAACGAGGCCCGAGCAGGGACGCCTTCGAGTCCGAGTCTACGGAGTTTCACCGGAGGGTGAGGGCAGGATACCTCTCCTTGGCCGAGGCAGGGGGAGGGAACTGGCTCGTACTGGACGGGACAGAGAAGAGAGGCGTCCTCCCGGATCAGAATCTGATCCGCGCACGCCCCATCGTCAAGTGAACCTCCATACCGCGTCCGGCTCATCCGTACTGCGTTGTAGCCGGACGGTGAGCAGCCCTAATTGTCGGCAGCTGCGGCGACAGTGTCCAGCTTCGCCTGTATAACCGCCTTCATCTCTCGGACACGGGCCAGATCGGGGTACTTCCCGTCCTCTTCCTTGCGGTCGAAGATCTTTTCTCCGTCCAGATAGACTTCCAGCCGGCCGTTATCACCCGGCGTCAAGGAGACAGCCGCATCGGGCCCGTATGCCCGGAAGAACTCATTCGCCATCCACGTGGCGGTAGAGTGATACTGTCAACGGACGCAGTAAACTATGTCCAGGTTGATCTTCCACATGGAATTCCTCCAACAGTCTATCGCCTTCCGGCCATTAGCACAGAAGCCGATGCGAAGTCTACCGACCCTGAAGACCCATGCGGCCCACCCGAATGCTGACGCTCCGAGTAGGTCCTACCTCGTCTCAAATAGGGAGTGGTAGCTTAGTTATCTGCGGGAACCGGAACGGCGTCCAGTTTTTCCTGGATCTTCGCTTTCATCTCGCGGACACGCTTGAGGTCGGGGAATATGTCCCCCTCTTCCTTACGGTCGAAAATCTTCTCCCCGTCCAGGTACACCTCAATCCGGCCGTTGTGAGCGGGGGTCAGGGAGATAGCAGCATCGGGGCCGTACGCCCTGAAGAACTCGTTCGCCATCCACGTGGCGAGAGCGAGGTGTTGTCAAGATACGCAGTAGACGATGTCCAGATTAATCTTCCACATGGCGCCCTCCTTCGGTGCTGTTCCAGGTTTGGCTGACGGATATTGCTGGGTCGAATCTCCATTAAGTTTAACCTGAGTTTCTGGCAAGTCAAGGAGTCGCCTTGACAGGCCCTGGGGCGCATTATAGTATCTGCATGAGATTGGTCCCGATAAAGCGCGATCAGCCGTAGCCTCGGCTGTCGGCGCTCCGGGATCAAGGCAACCCCCGAATCCAGGAGGTCCTGCATGACGGTGGCCCCGAACTGGTCTGCGAGAATGGAAGAGATGGTCTCCTTCGTGGGCCTGTCCGAGGGAGACCGGAAGCTGATCCGGGATAGCGCCGCCATCGTCATGGAGAATGCCGGGACGCTTGCGGAATCTGTGTGCAGTCACTTCCTGAATTACCCCGACGCACGGAAGTACTTCGTCGACGGCAACGGGGAGGTCGACGAGGAGCGGGTCGACGCCAACAAACGCACTCAGATAACCTGGCTAAGGAACAGTTCGGCGGCACCCATGAACGAGGGCTTTCCCCGATACGTGGCTGCCGTGGGGATAATGCACAAACACATGTCCACTCACAGGCCCGGCTTGGGCCGAGTGCCGGCCCGATTCGTCATAGGCACAGTTTCATATTATCAGACATCTATCGCCACCTTACTGCACGATAATATCCCGGACCCTCGACTGGCGTCGCAGACGAGTATCGCCTGGAACAAGCTGCTGATGTACCAGTTGGACCTGCTGCTGGCAAGCTACATGGACGAGCCGGAAAGGTAAGGCCGGGGGTCTGTACCGAAGGTCCCTCTAACCGGACGACTCTATCGGTTGGCCGTACTCCTCCCGCAATACCCGCTTGAGCACCTTCCCCAGAGGATTGCGGGGAAGCTCCCCCACGAACACCACCGACTCGGGTCTCTTGAAGCCTGCGAGCCGCTGGCGTGTGTGTTCGATCAGGTCCTGCTCGGTCACATCCGCTCCCTTCAGCACCACCAATGCCCTCACCCGCTCCCCCCAGTCCACGTCGGGCACGCCTATGATGGCGGCGTTTTCAACGCCAGGGTAGGAAAGCAGGACCCGCTCCACCTCTTCGGGAGAGATCATCTCACCACCGCACTTGATGAAGTCCTTGGCGCGTCCAGCCAGATATATATACCCGTCCTGGTCCTGGTAGCCCAGGTCTCCTGTATAAAGCCAACCCTCCCTGATGGTGCCTGCGGTGGCTTCATCCTCACCCCAGTACCCCTTCATAATCCTGGGACACCGAGCCACGATCTCCCCCACTGCGGTCACCGGTACCGGCTGTCCGTCTTCGTCGACGATGGCGACCTCGACGTCGTCCACCCGGCTGTCCTTGAAACCTACGTCCCGCACGCCCCGGAGATCCTGGGAGAGTCTACCAACTCCCCGGCACTGAGCACTAGATCGTAGCCGAAGGGCAGGCCTTCAGGCCCTGCTTCATAAATTCGGACACCCGCTCGCCTATCATCATCGTGGTGACGTTGGTGTTGGCCCGAATGACGTCGGGCATGATGGAGGCATCCACCACCCTCAACCCCTGCAGCCCATGTACCCGGCAGGTCTGGTCCACTACCGCCATGGGGTCCGACGAGGGCCCCATCTTGCAGGTGCCCGAGACATGGTAGGAGGTCCTCACATTTCTCAGCAGCCAGGCATCCAGTGCATCGTCCGAGACCAGGTCCTCGTGGGTTGGAGCGATCCTACCGGCTATGATGTCCTTGAACTCCTCTCGCTCCGACAGGCCGATGCACAGGCGCACCGCCTCGCGCAGTCGCTTCCGGTCCCAGGGATCCTGGAGGTATCGGTACTCCATGTGGGGCTGCACCTGGGGGTCCGGCGAGATGAGGGTCAACTCCCCAGCGCCGACAGCCAGCTGCAGGCTGGAGTTAAGCCGGACGCCCTCTCCCTCCAGGGCGTTCCCGCCGAACTGGACCATGGAGGAGAAGTTGGCCGGGGTGATTATCATGTCGTTACGACTGCTCGAGCCACCGCAGGTATAGCGAAGCATGACAGAGGCCCGAGGGCCATTGGGGTGGAGAGTAAAGCCGTCTTTCACGCGCAGCCGGACCGGCACACCCGGGTGATCCCTCATATTTTGCCCGACCCCCGGCAGGTCATGGACCACGGAGATTCCCAGACCCAGCAGATGGTCGGCGGGCCCCACGCCCGACAACATCAGGAGCTGGGGGGAGCAGACTGGACCGGCGCTCACCACGATCTCCTCTCCCTCCACCCTGAACCGCTCCCCTCCGCTTTCCACTTCCACAGCAGCCGCTCGTCTACCCTCGAACAAGATCCGAGTCGCCAGGGCGTTGGGTCTGATGGTGAAGTTGAGCCGGTGGCGATTGGGATTAATGTAGGTCAAAGCAGTGCTCATCCGGACGCCATCAACCTGGTTCTCTACTCTGGTGCACAGGCCCGTATTCTCGGGGTGATTCAGGTCCGGGTGCTCGGGGTATCCAGCCGCGATGCAGGCCCGGTAAAAGGCTTCCTGAAGGGGCAGCCACGTCTCCCTTTTGGGCCGATGAACCGGAATTGGCCCTTTGGAGCCGTGAAAGTCATCCTGGATATCTTTGTCCGTTTCCATCCTCCTGAAATACGGCAGCACATTACGGAAGGACCACAAGTCGTTGCCCAGCGACGCCCAGGCATCGTAGTCTTCAGGGATGCCCCGGATGAACAGGGGCCCCGGCCCATTGTGAGCACTACATCCGCCAACGACTTTGGCGCGGGGTACCAAGATGGGCTCACTGTGCTGGGGAGTAGCCGTGCCGACGAAGCCCCAGTCGTGGGGGGCGCCCTTCACGAAGGCGGCCTCGGTGGTGCTGTATTTCAAGTCATCGGGAAGATATGCGAAGTCGGGATAGTCCGGCCCGGCCTCCAGCAGCAGGACCGAGCGCTCTGGGTCCTCCATCAGCCTGGTAGCAACGATTGAGCCGGCAGACCCGGCCCCTACCACGATAACGTCGTACTTCATCGTCTCTACCTCCAGGGGCTCAGTATTCGGGCCAATGTACCTAATCACCGAGGCCCACTCCGTGTCAAGCGTGGGCGAGCTGGAGTAGCGGGTCAGGGTTCTGGAAGGGAGGCAGCAATGAGACTGGAAAGAGGGTTGGCGGTGCTGGTGGCTGCGACCTGGGTGGCTAACCCGGGTTTGTGTGCCCTGTCTAGCCAGAACGGAAAACTATGTGCCAGGTTGTACCATTCAAGTCCCCCGCCTTGGAGCTCGTCCCTGGCGCCACCGCCACGGATGTCGTCGTCGCCGTCCTCTTGGCCGCCGGAGACAATCCGTTGACATTTCGAAGAAAGAGAAAGCCCGGAATTTGAATGTCCGGGCCTTTTTGTGCCCAAATTTTGGTAGCCCGCCCCGCGCCTACTCCGGCGTGACCAGCGATTCCGGTGGCTCTCCCGCCAGAACGCGCTTGATGTTGCCATAAGCGAAGCCGGCAGCCCGCAGGTTGGTCTCCTGGCTATGCCCGGCCATGTGAGGAGTGATCACCACGTTATCCAGGTCGAAAAGGGGATTCTCTGCCGGAGTGGGCTCCTCCTCCAACACATCCAGCCCGGCGGCGGCTATCTGCCCCGTCTTCAACGCCCGGTAAAGGGCGGCCTCGTCAACCACCGGGCCACGGCACGTATTTATGAGATATGCCGTCCGTTTCATTATCCCAAACTCCCTGTCCGACATCATGCCCCGAGTCCGGCGGGTCAACGGGACATTCATGCTGACGATGTCCGACGCCTGCAGCAGTTTGTCAAAGAGTACCGGCTCAGCCTTTAGCTCATGCTGGACGCCCTGCGGGATGTCTACGATGTCGTAGTAGATTGTGTGTGTGTCAAATCCTATGAGGCGTTTGGCCACGTGCTTGCCGATTGGCCCCAGCCCAACGATGCCCACGGTCTTGTCGGTGAGCTCTGAGAGGTCGTTTAGGTAGAGGTCCCCCTGCCACTGGCGTCGCTTCGTGGTGCTGTCCCACTGAAGCATGAGCCGCTTGCCGATATTGATCATCAGGGCGATGGAATGCTCTGCGACGGCAATGGCGTTGGCCCCTCCGTCGTTGGCGACGGGGATGCCCATCTCGAGTATGGCCTCCAGGTCCAGCAAGTCGTAGCCGGCGCTCAGGGTCTGGATCAGCTTGACATTCGGGCATTGCCTGAGTACATCGGTGGAAATAGCGTTGGAGATTATGGCGTCTGCGTCCCTACACAACTTGGCTTTCTCCTCATCGGAGAGCCTCGGGTCCACAACCGTAACCTCCAAGTCCGGAGGCGCTTGTCCGACCATGAACTCGGTCGGTCCACCTATTGCACTGAAGTAGGCAACTTTCCACGTAAGCATCTCGGCCTCCTCCTTTACGCGCGCCTCGGCCTGGACAGGAAGCCCTGACCACCACCAGGCTGTCGGAGGACCCCAGACGGTCTGTGCTGTTGGTGGTGGCGGGGCCGGACTATCCCGAGTTCGAGCGGCTTCTGGACGAGGTGAAGTACGGCTACGCGCCACTTAAGAGGGATTACTGAGTATATGGAAGCCTAGATGTTGGCCCGGGTGTCCTGGTAGTTGGGATCCTTTTGGTAGATCTGAATACGGTGTATCCTGGACTCAACGATCAGGATCTTGTAATCATCGCCTACATCCACCGCCGTCGGCCGGCGCAGATACTTGTCGGGCTCCATGTCCACGCGAGCCTGGGCCTTGACCAGGTCAGGGTTAGCGTCCAGCGTCATCTGATACCAGGGCGATGGGTCTCTGGCTTCGCCGACCAGGGTTGCCAGATAGTCTCCGTTAGCCTCGTGCACATTGACGCGGTTATTTCCCCAGTCGGCGATATAGACATCACCGTCCTTGTCTACCGCTACACCACTGGGGCGAACCAACTCCCCCTTGCCGGTACCTGACCTCCCGAAGGTGAAAAGGTACTCGCCATCGGCAGAGAACTTCTGCACCCTGTCGTTGCCCCAATCCGCCACATAGATGTTGCCCTCTTTGTCGAGACATATACCCCACGGCAGATCGAACTCGCCCGCCTCCTTGCCATAACGGCCAAACTCTCCCAGGAACCCGCCGTCTTTGGTGAACTTCTGCACGCGATGGTTCTTCGTGTCGGCGATGTACAGGTTGTCGCTCTCATCAAAAACGATGCCACTGGGGGTGTCAAACTCACCTTCGCCGGAGCCCAGGTCACCCCACTTGCCCAGGAAGGTACCGTCGCTCTTGAACATCACTATGTTGTTACATGGCTGGTCGGTGACGAAAACGTTCTCATCTCGATCCAAGGCGATGCCACCGGGCCACAGGAACTGACCATCGCCGATGTCACTGACCAGCAGTACCACCGTGCCCCCTCCAGGGCCGGGAATGCCGATGTCCTGGATCCAGTCATGGTCCAGGGTGACCTTCGTGATTCTATTACCATAGTTGAACTCATCACCCGCGTTGGCCACATAGAGTATGTCTCCCCTGCGGGCGACGTCCACAGGCTGTCGGAAGCCCGTCTCAGAATTACTGCCCCGGCCCATGCTGTCCAGGTAAGTAAAGGCACGACCTGGCGCTAACGTGGTGACAGGCATGTCGACTTCTCCTGTTTGTTGTTACCCATGCTCCAAGAAGGCCCACGGTCTCCCCATCGTTCGGGGAACCTGAGCGGGCAGACCTACTTCTGCAGGGAGAGCAAGCGCCCCTTGCACTGCGTGGGCAGGCTATCTATCGGCGACAAAGTCAAGCTGTTCGTAGTTGCCATCGACGATTTCAACGGGATCAAGCCCCATGTGCCGCTCCAGAACGGTAGAGTAGAGGCCTCGGTAGTCATAATTGGGGGCCAGGTCTCCCTCATCCAGGTCTACAGCCTTCATAGAGGGGTACTCGGAGTAGTGTCCCCCCTTGACTCCATCGCCTATGGCGAAGGCGACGCCGCCGGCGCCGTGGTCGGTGCCGGAGCCGTTGTCCCGGACGCGGCGGCCGAATTCGCTGAACATGATCATGACCACGTTGTCGGATGCGTCATGCTCCCTGAGGTCGGTGAAAAAGTCCACAAGGGCCTGGGACAAATCCCTACACAAATAGTCATGCCAGCCCAGCTGGCCTGCGTGGGTGTCATAGCTAGATTGCTGGGTGTAGAAGAAGCGGGTGCCAAGGTCGGCCAGGTGGACCATGGCGATGTTGCGGAGCCTCTGAGCGATGGCATTACTGGCGTACTCTACGGAGGAGCTGTACCTTTCGGGGGCAACTCTAAGGATGTCAGCGCCCTTGAGGGCGTCCAGGCCCGTGTTACTCAAATACTCCATGGCCATGCCACGGCCAATGGCCGGCGAGTAGACACGCGCGAAGGTCTCCAGGGCCTTGGCCCTCTGGTCATCCTGCGCGATACTCGTCATCAGCCCATAGGTCTCCAGCTGAGAGACGGAGGCCACGGGGACACCGCGAACCGCCAGGGCACGGGGTAGGCCCTGGCCGAAGTTGACACCGGTCAGGACGTTCTCCTTGTTGGGGTCGACGGCTCTGATAGCCCGGCCGACCCATCCCTCGGTCCCTATCTTGTTGGGCTCGCAGGTGTGCCAGATGTCCATGGAGCGGAAGTGAGACCTTGATGAATTTTCATAGCCTATCCCATGGATCAGCGCCATCGAGCCCTCATCCCAAAACTGCTTGAGGGGCGCCAAGGACGGGTGCAGGCCATATGTGTCGTCAAGGGAGACCATCTGGTCCTCGGGAACCGCCACCCTCTTGCGGTAGTCCCTGTAGAGGGGATCGGTATGAGGGATTATGGTGTTGAGATAGTCGTTACCGCCCGTAAGCTGCAGTACCACGAGCACTGGATCTTTTGTCATTTCACGTTCTCCCCTCGTACCTTCTGCCGTATTGTATTTATTCGTTACCAGTCTAACAGAACTGGTACTCTTTCGAGGCCCCAATCAGCCGCAGGATTTCAGTGCACCGCTGCTCAAAGGCCTCACGTTCCCCTTCGGAAGTGCCGGGCCCTCCGATCTCGCCCCCGGCCTCCGCGTGCTCTATGTACGCCTGTCTGGTCTCGGGCTCGAGACGTACGCAACCCAAAAGCTCGAGGCAGTTGTCCACCAGCTCTTCGGCTGAGGAGCTTCCTTTGTCTGCTAGCCTATCGATAATGTATCTCACGCCGGGCATGCTGGGGTTGCTCACGTTCTCGCTCATGAAGTTGATCCGGCGCACCAGGGAGCCGCTGTCTATCCATTCGTGGCCGGTGTGCCATCCTTCCACGCTTGGTGGATTCAACAGCTGCTGACCCTGAAAGCCAGTCTCCTGGGACAGTAGCGCCAGCCCGGGTCTAGGCTCCTTGAAATCACCGATCAACCTCATGGTGCCGGCGACGACTTCGGCCGGGCTTTTCATTTTGGTAAACCAGGTCTCCTCGTCCTTGAAGAAGCCGGAATTAAGGATAAACCGCACCGTGTCCTTGATTTCGTAGCCCGAATCCCTGAAGACGTCGGCGATAGCCTGGACAGCCTCCGGGTCCTTCGGGGGTTCATCATGCCAGCTTGGCACCTGGACCTCGTCGCTCACGAAGAAGTTGTAGAGGTGCCGCGCGATGAACCGGTGGGTGGCGGGCTGCTGTACGATGATGTCGATGATGTCCTCGCCATTTAACCTACCACTCTGGCCCAGGAAGACCTTCTCGCTGTCGTCGTGGTCCTCCTCTTTGTATTCGAACCCCCAGGTATGTGCACGAGCACCAGGGATCTTGGGTGAAAGGGTCCAGCCGGTGAAGGCACGCGCGGCCACCTTGACGTCGTCCTCGGTATAATTTCCCTGGCCCATACTGAATAGCTCCAGCAGTTCGCGACCCCAGTTCTCGTTGGGGGCGTGTTTGTGATTCTCGTTGTTGTCCAGCCAGAAGATCATGGCCGGGTCCTTGGCCAGGTTTTTCAACAACTCCTTGTAGTTCCCCAGTCCGTGCTTTCGGAACATGGCGAACTGGAGAAGCATCTGTTGGTCGCTCATCACCTTAGCATTGCCGGTGGCGAAGAGCATATGCCAGAACAGGGCCATCTTCTCCACCAACGGCCGTGGTGTACTGACGATGTGGTATGTAAGGTTGGCCTCGGAATGCTGGTTTGCCGTCGGCCACTCGTATGCCGGGTAGAAGCGGGCCGGCAAAAATTCGTCAAACTCGGGGACACCGTGCGCATCCGGGTCCAGGAGTTCCTCTACCGTGGCCTCGTAGCCCTTTGCAGCTTGAGCTTCAAGCAAATCGTAGGGAGCCCCAAAGCCGGCACGCCGCATCAGGTGAGCGGTCTGGGCGATGTCCTTGCTTCCCATTTAGCTTCCTCCTCACAGCTGGTACGATATTCACGCTGGATTGTCAGGTTAAAGGTAGTTTACTTTAAATGAGACATTGATATCCTGTCAACGACACGACCTGAGAGCAGATGTCAGGAGATAGTCATTAGAATGCACCAGCTAGCGTGCACTGAAGAGGAGCACCCTGTGAAATACTCCCAGCGACTTCGTGACTACGCCTGCGCCGCCGCAACTACCGGCGTCTGGCGGGCAGAGGGCGGAAGCGGGTGTAGTAACGAGAGGGTTGACGCTTTTCCCGGGGCTCACCCGGTTTGAATCTGTGCCAGCTACAGCCACACCGACGGATGAGAGCAGCCCGCGGTGGACTCCCATGACTGAATACCGACATGGACGGGGATGGACAGCCGCGCGGACGGCCTAGCCTCATACTTAAAATCCGCTCCTGCCGAGGCTGCGTCGCCACTGGATGTCTCCGCAGCGAATTCAGCCGCAAAAGCCTATTGACCAGCGGATGGTGGAGCACCTAGGAGTGCGCCGCAGCTGCGAGGGACACCACCAGCCCCGAGTACAGTCGTTCACTGCCCTGCGTCGAAGAGTGGACCTGCTAACCCATCGTGGGTGCATTCTGGCCCTTTCCGGGCACCAAGGCCTTTGGCTCATCTAAGGCCTTCCCAGTGCCTCCGGAGACTTTCCCACGCCATCCTTCCCCACACTGCCTCAGCCCGGTGCTTTACATGCTGGCTAAGTGCGTGTCCTATATGAAACGTCCTCGTTTGCGTACACCGCCCACGCGCGGGCGTCCCAGTCGTGGTGCGTGAATATGCAGTGGCATAGACTGGGCCTCCCACAGGTTCCTGGCTGTGTTGAGGCTATGGCGGGAGGTGCTGGACATGAGGCTGTAAGGCGATTCGCATCTGAGTCAGTTATGAATTTTGACAGCAATTTTGACAGCAACACTGGGGGAGAGCAAGGGACGTACTGAGACATTTCAGATATG
Source organism: Dehalococcoidia bacterium (assembly GCA_965247295.1). Lineage (GTDB taxonomy): Bacteria > Chloroflexota > Dehalococcoidia > Lucifugimonadales > JAGWBF01 > CBDFGQ01. The sequence continues at coordinate 264,703 of CBDFGQ010000004.1, read as the reverse complement.
CGCCCCTCCGCCGGTGGATAGCTGGATACATAGGGAGACCGCCTATCCTGAGTTTTACACGCAGGGGGTCAGAGGTTCGAGTCCTCTACTGCCCACCAGATATAAGAAGCGGCGCATCAGGAGCGGCCCCAAAGGGTCTTCTTTTTGACCGGGCTGAGGAGTCAGACTTGAACGGCACCTAGGCGCACGAGTCTGCAGTCGGCTCGATTACATCTGGCAGACGCCAGTCCGTAACGACGTCGGTGAGTTTCGCCACATCGTCTGACCCCAGCTGTTTCAAGCGGCTGATTCCGGACCACCAGTCCATGCCCCCGCACTCCCACAACCTGGCCCATCTCTTCCATCAGGACAACGGAGGCCGGTGCTGTATCCATGGCCTTGCCCGCTCGAAGGCGGCCGACGCGGCTATGACGGTCTCCTCACCACCCTTTCTCCCGACGATGTGAAGGCCGATGGGGAGTCCGTCCGCGGAGAATCCAGCGGGGACGCTGGCGGCCGCATGCCCGATGGCGTTTATCGGGTAGGTGAAGGGATGGAAGCTGAAGTAGCGGTGGGGGTACACCGGCCTACCCGCGATTTTCTCAGGAAACTCCCCCACCGGTAGCGCTGGCGCGACAGCGTGGGCGACAGCAATGGCAGCGACAGCGTGGGCGACAGCAATAGGTCGTAGTGCTCGAACAGATCGGACATCTGGGCCTTGAGGCGGTCTATGAGGCCTAGGGCCCTTGCATAATCGGCGCCGGTCACCTTCGCCCCCGCCTCGATGAAGTCCCTGGCAAAGTAGGTCATCTGCTCCCCATGGCTCCCCAGATATTGGCCGATAAGATGCGAAGGCGCTCGCCTCGTATATCGGCCCGTAGGCGTCATACGGCGAGTCCATGACCAGGTCTGAGTCCTCCACGTGGCACCCCAGCTCTTCGAACACCTGCGCCGCCTTCGAGGTTACCTCCAGCACTTCAGGGTCTACGGCCGCAAATCCATAGTCCGGACTCCACGCAATACGTAGGCCCCTGACGTCCTTGTCCAGGGCGGCGACGAAATCGGGAGGAGCCTCGCGGAGGGAGGTCGGGTCTCTGGGATCATGCCCAGCCATCACCTGTAGTAGCAGCGCCGAGTCCCGCACGGTTCGGCTCAATGGCCCGTTTTGGCTAAAGTGATTGGGCATCGCGGGTCCTTCCACGCCGCTGTATCCCGATACCCTGCCCTGGGTGGCCTTGATGCCGTAGATGCCGCAGAAGCTGGCGGGTATGCGTATCGAGCCTCCGCCGTCGCCTCCGGTCGCCAGCGGACACAGACAGGCGGCGACGGCCGCCGCTGCCCCTCCACTGGACCCTCCCGGGGTACGATCGGTGTTCCAGGGGTTGCGTCCGTGGTCGCCCAGCCGGTTCTCACAGGTGCCCACCAGGCCGAACTCGGGGACGTTGGTCTTGCCCAGCATGATCGCCCCGGCCTCCCGTACGCGCTCTACCACGGCCGCGTCCCTCTCGGGTACCCTGTCCTTGAACACCAGCGAGCCGTGGGTCGTCCGGACTCCCCTGGTCATCTGCGTATCCTTGATCGAAATGGGCAGGCCGTGCAGGGCACCCAGCTCCTCCCCGCGCATCACCGCCTCTTCAGCGGCCCTGGCAGTCTCAATCGCCTCGTCGTGGGTCAGGAGAAGGTAGGAGTTCAACTGCGAGTCCAGCCGATCGATGCGGCTGAAGTAAAGCTCGGTCAGCTCCACTGGGGAGACCTGTTTGGTCGCGATAAGCTCCAGGAGTTCGGTCGCCGAAGCGAAGGCCAGTTCGTTGTCAATCATGATGTCTCCTTGTCCTCCGATGCCATGCTACAGCCCGACTAATCCGGCAAAGCTATTTGGCGGCCAGAAGGTCGTAGGCCAGCGCAAGCATGACCTTGGTGCCGCTTACGAGACTCTTGATCCCCACCGACTCGTCGGTACCATGAACGCGCCTCAGCATCGGGTCATCGTCGGGATGAGACCCGGAGAAACCGTAGGTGACTGTCCCCAGGGGCCTGATGAAGCGAGAGTCAGTAAATCCCGTGCTGATGGCCGGGACACACTCAACCTCGTCCATGCCCACCGCGAGGGCGGTGGCCGACCGGATGCGCCGGGCGAAGTCGGTCTCGAAGGGAGAATAGTTGGGCACCGCCATGTAGTCGATCTCGAACTCCACCCCGGAAATTCCCTCCAGCGCTCGGGTCAGCTCTTCCCGCACGTAGCCGTCGTCCTGGTGAGGCAAGGTCCTAACATCGCAGGTCACGGATGTGGCCTCTGGCACGCTATTGGACTTGATGCCGCCGCTAACCATCGTAGGTGTCACCGTCATCCTGGATAGGGCCCGCAGGACCGAGGCGAACCGGGGATGGAGTGGCTCGACCTCGGCGATAATCTCATCTATGTTCTCGGGAGAGGGCCTGTGCTCGATGGCGAAGCTGGACAGGTAGTCGAACAGGCTTGTAGAGGTGTCTAGCTGCGGCTCGTAGGCTTCGATGCGCTGCAGGACCTGGGCCAGCCTGTACATGGCGTTGGTCCCCTGCCACGGCACGGAAGCGTGAGCGCTGGTCCCCTTGATGCTGATCTCCACCTGGAGTCTCCCCTTCTCGCCGACCCCGAGCACATAGGTGAGGGCTCCGGCCTCGATTGGCTCCCCGCCCCCTTCGTTCACCGCGTACGGCGCCGCAAGCTTCTCGGGGTGGTACTCGGCGAGCCAGCCGAATCCATAGCGTCCGCCGTGCTCCTCATCCGCCCCCGAGGCGAGGATCAGGCCGTCCTCCAGCTCAATGCCACCGCGTTTTATGAGACGAATGGCCATCATCTGCGCGGCCAGCAGGCCCTTGCAGTCGGAGGCGCCGCGGCCATACACTCGACCGTCGGCGATGGTGGCGCTGAAGGGAGGGAACCTCCACTTGCTTTCATCCTCCACCGGGACCACGTCGGTGTGGGACATGAACATGAGGCCGGATTTGCCCGAACGTCCCTCCAGCCGGGCGATGACGTTCCCTCGTTCGGGGGTTGTCCCGAGAATCTCAGCACGAATCCCGTCCACAGCCAGCCAGTCACGAACGAGCTCGCACACGGGGGTCTCGTTGCCCGTCGGCATGGTGCCGGTGTTGACCGACGGGACCCTCACAAGCTCCCGATGGATGGCCAGGATATCGTCGACGGAGGCATCGACCTGGGCGAGCAGCTCGTCGAGTGCCGGCATCCTTCCTCCTATCGAAAGGGGTCATTTTGACACCCCTCATTTTACCCCCGTTGTGGCTACGGTGCATACTACCCCCCTTTCGGAGCACCTGTTAAGGAGAGAGCGGCCACTGGTATGCCGTGCTGGCGGGATATCGGGCCGAAGGAAAAATGCGACCTGGCCAAATCGTTTAACAACTACTGAGGATGTGCTACCTTCCGGCCCTGGCGTCTGGCTATCGAAGGGAGGCGATGGCCGGGAAGATGGTCTCCTCAAAGGCCAGAAGCTCCCTGTAAGGAAAGGAGTAGGTCTCCGCGGCCGCAATATAGAAGTGGTCCATGCCGCCGGCATAAGCCTCCCGAAGCCGCTGAGCACAGTACTCCGGGGTGCCAATGAAGCCCACGGCGTCACAGATCTGGGCCAGGATATCCTGGGGAAGAAATGCACACAGCTGCATGGCCGTTTCCCAGTCCTCAGCATGGTGCAGGTCCGGGTACAAGCTGAGGCTTTCCATCGCCTCGGGGCGCCCTTCCACCAGCTCTCTGGGCATCTCCAGACGGTCCAGGTCGACCCCGGCCTCTCGAAGCCCCCGGGCCATGGCCTTCTTCATAAGCCACCGCACACAGTGGGGACGGGCTAACTCCCGCGCTTCCGCTATGTCGTCGCGTATGATGGCGTGGGCAAAACAGATCACGTCTACCTCCGCGGGATCACGGCCGGCCCGTTTTGCCCCCTCCGCCAGATGCTTCCGAGCCGTCTCCAGCACCTTTGGGTGGAGGGCCACCCGGAGCACCAGGCCATCAGCGACCTCACCTGCCAGTGCGATAGCTTTAGGGCCATCGGCGGCCAGATAGATGGGTACAGGCGTCCCACCGCCGATCCGCATACGGCTCAAAGTGCCGTTGAAATCGACTCGCTCCCCGGCCAAGAGAGATTTCAAGGTAAGGATAAACTCCCGCATCTGGTTCACGGATGCCGGCGCCAGCTCGGCCACCGTCTGAGCGACACAGGCCAGCGCCGACACGTGTCGGGTGACGGGATTGGTGACCGCGGATGCCACACGGATGCGAGAGGTGGCCTGAGCCGCCATGGCCATTGACACAAACCCATCGCTCAGAACCATGGGCATGTCCCTTATCCCCACACCGTCGAAACCAGCCTCCTCGGCCCGGCGAGCGAAGGTTGACTCATCTTTGGCGGTAGCGGCGGCCGGAATCCTGAGGTCTATCTGTAGCGCCACCTTCTCCTCCTGAGACAGATGGTCCGTACTTTAGCCATTCTGCCTGGCGTCTGGCGGCATGGCACGTAACGCCCTTACCCAGGACATGCCCACACTGTATCGACCAGAAAAAGCTGTGTCAACGGACAAGATTGGCGCTGCCCGCTGCCTTGTAGCGAATTCGGCTTCCCTGTAACGGGCAGAAATCTCCGGTCGCATCCTCCAACGGCGTAAAGCGCCCCCCTCGGCAGCCGGAACACAGATCGCGAAATTTCTGCTTCTGAGAAGCTGCGCCCATCCTAGGACAACCGGGCTGGGGGTGTCCCGGAGCTTGCAGCAGTCCCCTGCTCCGAGTATCATGTCCTCCAGAATACAAATGTGCGGGCACTCCCATGGTTAGCGAACGAATACAGAGACGAATAGACCGCCTCATGGAGCAGATCGAAGAGGCGATGGACCAGCTAAACTGGGAGTCGGTGCGCGACTGCTCGCAAGCGGTCCTGGCCTTGGATGGAGAAAACCGTGACGCCGCGGCTTTTCTATCCTCTGCCGAACGGGTGCCGAACGGGCGCTTAGTTCCGCCACCAGGTCCCAGACCGTCCCATTATTGCCCCAGTACCAGGCCCCACCACCCCCAGCAGAGCCTGTGCCCCCGACGATCCCGACACCGCCGCCGGCTCCGCCTATTGTCCAGCCAACGCCGGCTCCAGCCACAGGCCAGTCAACGTCCTTCGCCGATGGCCGCTACGACGTAAAGCAGGTACTGGGGGAGGGTGGCAAGAAGAAGGTATATCTGGCCCATGACACCCTTTTAGACCGTGAAGTAGCCTTCGCCCTGATCAAGGCCGAGGGCCTGGACGAGGCTTCGAGAACTAGAATCACCCGGGAGGCCCAGGCGATGGGCCGCTTGGGGTCCCACCCCCATATCGTAACGGTCTTTGACCTTGGAGAGCATCAGGGCCAGCCCTATATGGTGACCGAACTCATGGGTGGAGGCGATCTAGAGGGGCTGATTGCCAGAGCTCCTGGGCATCAGCTGCCCATCGGACGTTCGTTGGAGATCGCCATAGCTGTGTGCAAAGCCCTGGAGTTCGCCCACTCTCAGGGGATTATCCATCGCGACCTCAAGCCCGGGAACGTTTGGCTCACCACCGACGGACTGGCGAAAATAGGAGATTTGGGGCTGGCGGTGGCGCTGGACCGTTCACGCCTGACCCTGCAGAATATGATGGTAGGTACCGTGGCGTACATGCCTCCCGAACAGGCTACGGGTGGTGAGGTGACGGCGAAGGCGGACCTGTACTCTCTGGGCTGCACAATCTACGAGATGATAGCCGGCAGGCCACCATTTCTCGGCGACAATATGGCTGCCATCATCGGGCAGCACACCAACACCCCTCCCTCGTCCCCCTCTCTGCACAACAATCAGTGTCCCCAACCGCTGGATACTCTGGTCTTACGTCTGCTGGCCAAGAACCCCGCAGAGCGCCACGCGTCGGCCAGCGAGGCGCTGGCGACGTTGGAAGGTATCCAACCGGCTCAGAGGCGACGGCAATCACCTCGCAGGCCCAAGCGCGTGCTATGGAAGCCATCTCCGTGGATACGTATGTCGGGCGACAGAAGGAGATGGGTGAACTGAAGGGTGTGGTGGAATATGCAAATTCGGGACATGGAAGGTTGGTGACGCTGGCAGGTGAGCCGGGGATCGGCAAGACGCGCACTGCCCAGGAGGTGGCAAACTACGCAGAGCTTAGGCAGATGGACGTTCTCTGGGGACGTTGCTACGAAGGCGAGGGTGCCCCACCCTATTGGCCCTGGATTCAGGCCATCCGGTCCTATTCACGTGACGCCGATCCAGAGCTGTTACGGTCTGTGATGGGCGCCGGCGCTGGAGATATCGCCGAGATCGTTTCGGATCTACGCTACCAACTGACGGACCTTCAGCCGGCGCCTTCGCTGGAGCCGGAGCAGGCCCGCTTCCGGTTGTTCGACTCCATCGTAAACTTCCTGAGAAACGCCGGAACTAAACGGCCTATGTTGCTGATCCTGGAAGACCTGCACTGGGCCGACCAGCCAACCCTTTCGCTGCTGACGTTCGTGGCCAGGGAGGTATCAGGTTCGCGCCTCCTGGTCATCGGTACCTACAGGGATGACGACCTCTCCCCGGATAGTACCCTTTCGCAGACCCTTGGCATCATGGCGGCCGAGCGGCTCTTCTATGATATGCAGCTGAAGGGATTGACCCAGGAGGAGGTGGGCCGATTTATCGAGGTGCTCAGCGGTATAGAACCTCCGCCGGAGCTTGTAGCCACCGTGCACGGGCGGACCGACGGTAACCCGCTGTTCGTCACGGAGGTGGTGCAGCTCCTTATCCAAGAAGGGGAGTTGACCTCAGACGGTATCCGGGACCGTCAGAGCTGGAGCGTTAGGATCCCGGAAGGCACCATGCAGGTTATAGGGAAGCGACTGGAACGGCTCTCGCAACCCTGTACGGGGACCCTTGCCGTCGCCTCCTTGATAGGTCGAGAGTTCGCGCTGGAGCATATACAGCGCCTCGTAGGAGATGGGTCCGGGGAGCAGCTCCTGAAGGTTGTTGAGGAGGCTGTTGCGGCGCGGGTGATCGAAGAGGTCCCCAATGCTCAGCATCGCTACCAGTTCACCCACGCAGTGGTCCAGGAGACCCTGTGGGGAACCCTTCCGGACGCCAGCAGGGCGCAGCTCCATGTTCGGATTGGAGCAATGCTGGAAGGGTTCTATGGGGACGATGTCCAGGCACACTCCGCCGAGCTTGCGTACCACTTCAGCCGTGGAGAGTCAGCCCAGAGCAAGGAAAAGCTTATACTGTACTCCCGAATGGCTGGTGAACGCGCGGAGGCAAGCTATGCCCACCAGGAGGCCCTGACCCTCTATCAGCAAGCGCTTGATGTCAAAGACGGACAGGAGATGGACCAGGAAACAGCCGAGCTCTTGGTTCGTCTGGCCCATGCTCAAGCGGCGACGGTCCATAGCAGTCAGCTGGGGGAGGCTGTAGGCAACCTTCGAAGGGCTTTTCAGTACTATGTGGACGCGGACGACGCGGAAAAGGCCGTTTCGGTGGTGGAATACGCTCTTCCCAGCCTTTCGGCGAACCTCACAGGTGTAACGCCGCTCATTACCCGCGCCCTGGCCCTGGTGTCCCCAGACTCCCTCCAGGCAGGGCGGCTCCAGACTTTCTATGGGAGACTGCTGGGAGTGGAGATTGGCGACTACGACGCCGCCCAGGAAGCTTTGGGGAATGCCCTGGATATAGCTCGCAATGAAGAGGACACGGCCCTGGGGATGTGGACGCTCCTGGCGGCGACGAACGTGGACTTCTACCACCTCCGCTTCCTACAGAGTCTGGGGCAGAGTCTCCAGGCCATCGAGGACGCCCGGGAAGCGGAAGAGCCTGTTGCCGAGGTCGATGCCCGCTTTTGCACCGCAGCCACTCTAGCGTCCACGGGTAGCCCCGAGCGGGCGCAGGGCCATGCGACGGCCGGCCTGGAGGTAGCGGAAACGCTGCGCGACCGGTTCTGGCTCGCCAGCACTCTGTGGGCCAACGAGATAGTTTCCCGTCTGAGGGGAGAATTAAAGGCGGCACGTGAATTTAGCGACCGCGGCCTCGCGGCGGGATCCAAAGACCCTAGACTCCTCGCAACCCGTATGCTGTATGGAATACGAGATGGGAGACCATACGCAGGCAGGGTCCCTCTCGGAGCGGCTGCTGGAAATCATCGGCCCAACCGCCCCCGAGCCGACACTAGAGTGTGTAGTCCCGGCTCTGGCACTCCCCCTGGCAGCACGGATCACGGGCAAGGCAGATAATCTTGCCGCCGCCGAATCGGCCGCCGAGGCGATTCTCTCATTGCCCTCTCCCACCCCTCTCGTTGCAACAGTATCCAGCGCGGCCCTCGGACTTGCCGCTGTGCAACGAGGTGATGGTGCCGGCACCCTCCGTCAATACTCCGAGCTGGAAGGGGCACCGGCGATAATGCTGCCCGGCGGCATGGTAAGCATCGATAGGGTCCGGGGTCTGTTGTTGCAGGCCTCGGGACGCCTGGCAGACGCAATGGTCCATTTCGAGGCTGCCCTGTCCTTCTGTCGCGGCGCGTCCCAGCCCGAGTTTGCATGGGTGTGCTGCGATTATGCCGATGCCCTGCTCCAGCGTGGGTCCGCGGCAGATAATGAGATGGCCGCCTCCTTGATCGGCCAGGCTCTGTCCATCACCGAAGCGCTGGGTATGCAGGCCGTTACCGAGCGGGTACGGGCGTTGCAGGCCAAGTTCCAGGGGACGGACTCCAGGGTCCAGTTCATCGGGGACGACTCCTCTGAAATCAAGACTTCGATCGAAGCCGTGGTCTCCGCCGTAGGGGCGGAGCGGCCAGAGCTGGGGGTTCACGCGTCACCTGACGGCACCGTCACCATGCTGTTCAGCGATATCGAGGGCTCGACCGATCTGACCGAGCGGCTAGGGGACCAGAGGGCTCAAGAGCTCTTTCGCGTTCACAATGAACTGGTACGGGAGCAGATCGCGTCTCACAGTGGGTTCGAGGTGAAGTCCATGGGGGACGGATTCATGGTGGCGTTTTCCAGTGGCAGGCGGGCGCTACAATCGGCCATCGGTATCCAGCGCGCGCTGGCTACCTATAACCAGGAAAATCCTTACGTAGTGGTCCGGGTTCGCATAGGTTTGCACACGGGGGAGATGATCAAGGAGTCGGAAGACTTTTTCGGCAGAAACGTGATCCTCGCGGCCCGGATTGCCGCAAAGGCGAATGGAGGCCAGGTGCTGGCTTCCTCGCTGGTGAAGGAGCTCTCGGAGAGCTCCGGGGAATTCGAATTCGATGAAGGTCGAGACCTAGCAGGCTGCGGAAAAACTCTTGTTCACGGTGTATCCGAGGCTCTTCTGGGATAAAATAGGGGCAGACCATCTTTGGAGGTGCCCCAATGCGCGGATGCCAGGAGCCCCAGGTCCCCATGTTGACCTTCGTGGATATGGACGGGCGGGTGCCGCCGGACCATCCCTTGCGGACTATCAAGGCGCTGGCGGATGAGGCCCTCCGGGAGCTGTCCTCCGAGTTTGACCGGATGTATGCCGAGGTAGGGCGGCCCTCCATCCCACCGGAGCGCCTACTCAAGGCCTCGCTGCTCATCGCCCTGTTTTCCGTGCGCAGCGAGCGGGCGTTCTGCGAGGAGTTGGACTACAACATGCTGTATCGTTGGTTCCTGGATATGAACCTCCTGGAGTCCAGCTTTGACCCGACGGTGTTCACCAAGAACCGGCAGCGGCTGCTGGAGCACGCAGTGGGGCAACAGCTGTTTGCCACGGTCCTGGTGGGGGCCGACCGGCACGGCTTACTCTCGGACGAGCACTTCACCGTGGATGGGACGCTGATTGAGGCGGCGGCCAGTCTGAAAAGTTTCAAGTCCAAAGGGGGAGAGCCGGCCTCGGACGACGGGGACCCCGGCAACCCGTCGGTGGACTTTCACGGGGAGAAACGGCGCAATAAGACCCACCAAAGCACCACGGACCCGGAAGCCCGATTGTTTCGGAAAGGCAAAGGGAAGGAAGCCAAGCTGGTGTTCATGGCCCACGCCCTGATGGAGAACCGGAACGGGCTGCTGACGGACTTCCAGGTGAGCGAGGCGAGCGGGACGGCGGAGCGAGATGCGGTCCCGAAGCTCCTGGAGGGGGCGAAGGAGCGGGGCTTCCACCCCAGGACCCTGGGTGGGGACAAGAACTACGACACGCGGGATTGTGTGGAAGCGATGCGCAACCGAAGGGTCACGGCTCACGTGGCCCAGAACACCAGTGGCCGGCGCAGCGCCATCGACGGGCGGACAACCCGGCATCCGGGCTACCGGGTGAGCCAGCGAATACGAAAGCGGGTGGAGGAGATCTTCGGGTGGATGAAGACGGTCGGTGGGTTTCGGAAGACCAGGTATCGAGGGGTGGACAAGACGGGACTAGCAGGCTACCTGGTGGCCACTGCGTATAACCTGGTGCGGATGGCCAAGCTGCTCATGACCCAGCTACAGGAGGCTCCGGTCCTGCAGGCAGCATGACTTCCCAAGGACGGAGTCTGCCCTCAACGCCCTGACAGGGGCGAAAAGGGAACTCCTGCAACCCAGGAAAGTGGCTTCAGACCTTCCCAAAGCACTCATCGAGCAACGATATGAGCTATTACCAGGTCGTTTCGCGACCATAGAACCCTTTCTTCAGCAGCCTGCTAGAGCTCAAAGGGTTCTCGGGTACACACCGGGTATACGAGCTAAGGTGGTAGACACCGACACGCGTAGTGCCCACTCTCCTCCACAAGAGAGGTCGCAACGGTCTAGCTTGACGTAAGGCGTTCTGCCAGCTCCCCAATCTGGCCGGCGTCCAAGTCCTTCAAGCCGAAGAACATACTGCACTTAGGACTGCCCGCGGCGGTGGCGAAACGCGGGCACTTCTCCAGCGCCCACCCCTGGATATGCGCGAAGATTAGGCCAGCCGAGAAGACGGCACCGGCGCCGGAGCCGTCGACCACCGAGAGGCCCGGCGTAGTTACTTCCACGTTGCGAGGTGCCTCCCGAATATTGTCCTTGGATACACCATAGCCCCCACCAAAAGATGACTCCCACGTGAGCTAACGCGCGAACCCGGCGTCGATGCCCTATAATAAGGGGGCCGTTCTGGAATTGTAAAATTCTCGCATCGACATTCTTTGGCAGGTCAGGTGTGGTCTGTATGACAGTCTGTCGGGTGGATTCATCCCCCAAAATTGCGCTGCCTTGACCTGTGGGCGTCCATTTTCGCCAGCGCGTTGGCGGTATAACGAATTAGTATAGATAGGTACTCGCTCAATATTTTATGGGGCCTAAGGTAGGAGATCAGATAGGGCTCTCAGCCGGTCTAGTGCAGCGCGAAAAACGATTGGAGGAGGTGACATGACTACATCTCAAGAGGCCATGCGTGAAGTGGCGCCGAAGCTCGCCCAGCTTTCGGCGGAAACGTTATTCGGCGACGTTTGGGAACGCCCTGGGCTGTCTAAGCGCGACCGCAGCCTGATCACGGTTGCCTCGCTGGTCGCGCTGTACCGAACAGACCAGCTACGCGGTCACATCGGGCGGGCCCTAGACAACGGGGTTACCAAGGAAGAGATTGGCGAGGTGATCACCCACATGGCCTTCTACGCGGGATGGCCAACGGCTGCCAACGCGGTGACGCTCGCCAAAGAGGTTTTTGACGCGAGGTAGGGCCGAGGTGGCAGGCGTCGGTCAGCTGTAGGAAATTGCCAGCTTCTCCCGCTCCAGATCGTCTCCCACGTGGGCGTGGATTACATCCAGCACCTCGAAGTCCCATTCGGAGACAAAGGTGATGGCGGTGCCGGTGCGTCCCATTCGCGCGGTCCTGCCGATGCGATGGACATACTCCTCCAGGTTGCCGGGCATGTCGTAGTTGATGATGTGGGACACGGCTGGGATATCCAGCCCCCGCGCGGCAACGTTGGTGGCAACCAGGATACGAAGGTCCCCGGAGCGGAAACGGCCCATCACATTATCCCGGTGGGCCTGGGTCATGTCGCCGTGGATGGCCTGGGCGTCGTAACCACGGCGCTGGAGGAAGGCCACCAGCCTGTCGACGCCCACCTTCGTCCGGCGGAATACCAGGGCTCGGCTGATGATCCCCGGTTGCCGCAGGAGCTCGTCGAGAGCGGATGTTCGGTCCCTCTCCGCCACCTCGTAGTAGATCTGCTTTACCTGCTCCACGGGCTCGGCGTCCCCGCCAATGCGGACCCAGGACGGCTCTTTCAGATACCGTCGCGCCAGCCTCTTTATCGGACCTGGTATGGTAGCAGAGAAAACCAGGGTTTGGCGGGAAGGAGGGGTGTGGCGGAGGATGTAGTCGATGTCCTCGGCAAAGCCGATGTCCAGCATCTGGTCCACCTCGTCCAGCACCACGCACCGAACCTGCCCGATCCGGACGGTGCCCCGCTGCATGTGGTCCATCAAGCGGCCGGGCGTAGCCACGATAATGTGAACGCCGCGGCGCATAGACTCCAGCTGCCGGCTCATGGCCTGGCCCCCGTAGACCGCCACGGAGCGTATGCCATGGAACTGTCCAAGGCGGGAAAGCTCTCCACTCACCTGGACTGCCAGCTCCCTGGTAGGCACCAGCACCAGCACTTGAGGCTCCCGGGCACTGCGTTCGATGGTCTCCACTAGCGGAATCCCAAAAGCGGCGGTCTTCCCGGTGCCAGTCTGGGCCTGGCCGACCACATCTCGTCCCGCCCGCACCAGTGGGATCACCGCCTCCTGAACAGGTGTAGGTGCGGTATATCCCATGCCTTCGATTGCACGTCCCACCTCGTCCGAGACCGACAGCGTGCCAAACTGCCGCCGTTCGGGCCGATGAATGGAGGGAGAGGCGGTCTTACGCCGTGGGGTGCGGCTCGAGGGGAGAGGAGGCCTGGATGCTGGTTTCGAGTCCCGTGATGGCGGAGAGTCTGCTCTGGTCGGTGCCGGGGGCGATCCTTCCAGGGTCGGGCTTGCCAGGGAAACCTCGCTAACCGGTGGACCGGGGGGTGGTGATGACCTGGGGCTGCTCTTGGAAAAGTTTGGCTTGAGTTTACGGATCAGTGTGCCGAGAATGGGTTTTACCTCCGATGCTATGGGCTGGTGAGAGGGCCGAAGGTAAAATAGGGGGCACACCACCAAGCGGTGGATGCCACACTGTATTTTTACCTTTCACTTGCGATGCCACCTTCAACACTTGTGAAAATTTTAGCATATTGCAGACCAACCGTAAAGTGCAAGGGCTCCCTGGCTGGGGTGTTCCCCACGACTACAATGGAATTGGCGGTCTGGTGAGCCGTTTGACTGAGGGAAGACATGAACGTAGACTACCAGCCATAAGAGCCAGTAACGGATACAAACGGGGCCAACCCGTGTTCAGAGCCGACCGATGGATTCGGTTCGGTCGTGGAGGCCGGGGCACCGATTAGGCCTTTCTCACTGTTTTGGCGGGACCAATGAGGCCGACTCCAACCGGGTGTGGACGGGAGGCAGCAGGTGATTGACGTCCTCATAAAGGGCGGCCGGATAGTTTCCGGAGGTGGCGTCCAAGAGGCGGACCTGGCGGTCCAGGACGGGAAGATCGCCGGCGTGGTTCAGCGTGGCCTCATAGGCGAGGCTCGTCGTACCATCGAGGCAGAGGGTAAGCTGGTGCTGCCGGGGGTGGTGGACTCCCATTTCCACTGCCGCAACCGCACGCCGGTGCCGCTGGTGGACGACATGCTTACTGGAACCAGGTCGGCGGCATACGGTGGCGTCACCCACGGTCATAGCCTACGTGTGGGGGCCGCCTGGGGAGCCATTCTCCCAGGCCATCGAGAGCTTCAAGGAAGAGGCCGCGGGGAAAGCGGTGACGGACTTCGCCATTCACTGCGGCCTGAGACCCGATCTGGAGCTGCTGCGAGGGATACCCGAGGTCCTTGATCTGGGCGTGCGCTCCTTCAAGTTCATGCTGGACTACAGGCGCACCGGTGCGGGGCGGATGATCGACGCCGATCATCTGGTGGCGGGCATGGACATAATTGCCCGAGCGGGTGGACAAGCCATAGTACACCCCGAGGACGGTACCCTCATCGACTATCTGGAGGAGCGGTCCATCGCGGAGGGCAAAACCGGCCCCGGAGACTTCCTTCCAACCCGGCCAGCCCTGGCCGAAGCGACCTCGGCCCGGCATGTGATACGGTTGAGCCGCGTCCTTCGGTGCCCCCTCTACCTGGTACACCTCACCTGTCGTGAGAGCCTGGCCGAGCTGGTAGAGGGGCGACGCGAGGACGACAAACTGGGCGCCGAGACCCAGATCCAGTACCTACTGTTGACAGATGCGCTGTTGAGCAGTCGCGGTCCGCTGGGGAAGATCGGCCCGCCGCTGCGCTCGGGGGACGACCACGATGCCCTTTGGAGGGCGGTCTCGGAGGGTGTCATCGAGACCATCTCCAGCGACCACGCGCCATACCTGGAGGAGGTCAAACACGCCGCCGACAACATCTTCGACGTCCCCTTTGGTATGCCATCGGTGGAGACCCTGCTGCCGCTGACCTACTGGGAGGGGGCCTCCAAGGGCCGCATCTCCCTTCCTAGGATGGTCCAGGTGCTGGCCGAAAACCCCGCCCGCCGCTTCGGGCTGTACCCCAGGAAGGGGAGTTTGAAGCAGGGTGCCGACGCCGATATCGTCATCTTCGACCCCGAAGAGGAATGGACCATTTCGGCCGCCGGGCTCCATAGCGCCGCCGATTTCACCCCCTACGAGGGATGGCGCATAAAGGGACGGGTGGCCACCGTCCTTCTAGGTGGTGAAGTGCTCCTGGAGAGTGGTAAGCTTACAAAGGCGCCGGGAGTGGGGCGGTTCGTTCCCCAGGTTCTGCCAAACTGAGGGGCACCCACGAAGCGTCCTGGCTATTTCTTCAAAAATCTGGCATCTTAGTTAGGTTCTCTAGCGTGATCGGAGAGATAATGGGCGACCTGGTGCTGGACGGCTGAAGCCACCTAGAACTGGAACTCTTGAGTCTGGGTAGGTTCAAAATGGCACCCACGAAGCGGAACAGCTATCGGGGGGAACAGACATGAGACACATCCTGACCCTTCGATTCACTCGGGGCAAGCTAATTAAAGGGGTCATATTGCTGGTAGCGGCGATGATGCTCCTGGCCGCCAGCGCCATCTACGCTACGCACCTGGTGTCCGATGTGAACAAACTCACGGGGAACGTCCTCGTAAGCACCACCGGCGACAACATCCTGGTATTCTCGGCCGGTGGAACCCCCATCAACAGTGGCGATTCCCTTAACTTCGGGACGGTGGACAGGGACGACTTCGGCCGTAGCCCAGTGCCTGTCAGGGGGCCCTTCGAAATAAAAAACGATTCCACCGGTCCCCTTCTGGTCTTCGTGACGGGCGACGGAGGGGATCAGATCGTTCCCCTCTTTGGCCCCACGGCCGGCGACCTGAAGCCCGCCTTTGACAATGTCTTCCGGCTGGAGGCCCCGGGTGTTACAGGAGACACGGTAAGTGGCTACCTGGGGCTCAGGATACCGCCGACCGCCGCCGGCACCAAGTCCACCACCATCCTGTTCAGGGCCACCGACCCGGGACCCTCCCGCATCGCCTTCGCCTCCACACGTGACGGCACCGGTGATACGCGGTATGAGAACGAGATATACATGATGGATGCCGACGGCTCTAACCCCACCCGCCTCACCAACAATCTCTCTTACGATTTTGGTCCTGCCTGGTCTCCCGACGGCACCAGGATAGCCTTCCACTCGGAGAGGGAGGGCTTCGCCGAGATATACGTGATGACCCGCTACGGCACCGACCAGACCAACCTCACCAACAGCCCCTTCCACGATTATTACCCCGACTGGTCCCCCGATGGCAGCCGCATAGCCTTCGCCTCCCATAGACACGGCAACTGGGAGATCTACGTGATGACCTCCACCGGCGACCAGCAGACCCGCCTCACCACCCACTCCAGCACCGACTACTGGCCCTCCTGGTCCCCTGACGGTAGCAAGATCGCCTTCTACACCAGCAGAGCCGGACCTAACGAGATTTATACGATGAATGCAGACGGCACCGGCCTGCTCCGCCTTACAGACGTCCCGGAAAGTGACCTTTACCCGGCCTGGTCCCCGACCAACTTGATCGCCTTCAATTCCTACAGGGACGGCAACTGGGAGATCTACCTGATGAACACCAACGGCACGAATCAGAAGAACCTCACCAACAACAGCACCGGCGATGATCTCTTTCCCGCCTGGTCCCCCGATGGCAGCAAGATAGCCTTCCAATCCAACAGGGACGGCGCCTATGAGGTCTACGTGATGAACGCCGATGGAACGGGCCAGACCCGTCTCACTCTCAACACGGGAGACACCGATGGCCAACCCGCCTGGTCCCCGGGCATAGTCCCGTAGCGGTGGATTGTAGCCCTCGCCCCCAACCCCTCTCCCGCTGGCGTTCAGAGACCGCCGTGGCAATCGACCACCAAGAGGGCCGAAGGGGCTAGTGAGCAGACTCGGCTGATCCTCAACGGAAGGAGAGCGCGATGCCGGAACTCCCGGCGCCTTTCGGCCTGATGCTAAACGGTACCGATGTGCGACGGGACGTGGAGCTGGCCAAGCACGCCGACCGCGTGGGGGTGGACTCAGTGTGGGTCCTGGAAACGCGGCTGGTGGCCGATGCCATAGGCCCCATGGCGGTCTACGCGGCCGCCACGGAACGGATCCGCGTAGGGTCGGCGGTACTGCCCCTGTGGACCCGGAATCCCGCCCTGCTGGCATCGACCTTCGCCACCCTGGACCTGCTGGCCCCTGGCCGGGTCGTCATGGGGCTGGGCGCATGGTGGGAGCCTTTGGCTACCCGGGTGGGGGTGAAGCGCCGGAAGGCCCTTGGCGCCATGAGGGAGGTCGTCGAGTCGGTGCGCCTGCTCCTGTCGATGAGGGGGAAGGTTACCTATCGCGGCGACTACGTGCAGATGGAGGACCTGTTCCTAGACCACGGTGGCAGCCGCCCCCACGACGTTAAGGTGTACATCGGCGCGGTGGGACCTCAGATGCTACGCCTGGCGGGCCGCATCGCCGACGGCGTGATCCTGAACAGCAACCACACCGTTGCCGCCACCCGGAGGGCAGTGGAGCAGGTGCGTGAGGGCGCCGAGTCCGCGGGCCGCTCCCTGGACCATGTCCAAAGGATGAAGATACTTCCGGTAAAGCTGAGCCGCGACAAGAAGGGGCTGCTCCAGGAGGCCAAACCGCGTCTGGCCCTCTACCTGGCGCAGCAGCCTCATATAGAGGGACCGACGGAGGTCGACCCGGAGCTTGCCCAGCGCATAAAGGCCATCGTCTCCTGGCCCGCCACCCAGGAGCGGGCGATGGAGGCCGCCAGGCTCATTCCTGACGAGCTACCCGAGAGCCTGGGGTGCTACGGAGACGAGGATGTTGTCCGGGCCAGGCTGCACGAATACGTGGACGCAGGGGTCACGGCGCCCATCGTATCGGGCGCTACGAGAGAAACGGTGGATTTCCTGGCCCGGGGCGGCTGGTGACGTTGGGTGGAATTCCGTACCAGAGATTGCCGCCCTAAGCTGACCCAAAACCGAGGAGGCATCCATGCAGGATAAAGTCGAGGTCTACTTTCACTCCCAGCAGTCCTACACCCACGTGCGGCAAGGGGACCTTGAGAAATACAAGTCGGGCCGTCTCGACTTCCCCAACACCTTTTTCGACCCGGAGAAGGCCCACGTGCTATACAACGAGTATCATGAGCAATATGCCTTCGCCGATGAGGTAGGCGTCGACGGGATCATGACCAACGAGCATCATGCCTCCTGGTGGAACATGAAACCCTCGGCTAATCTCGACGCCGCGGTCATCAGCAGGGTCACCAAGAAGGCCAGGATCGCCATCCTGGGGAACATCATCCCCATAAACGACCCCGTGAGGATGGCTGAAGAGTTGGCCATGCTGGACTGCTACTCAGGTGGGCGGCTTGTGTCTGGGTTTGTGCGGGGAGGTGCGGTGGAAACCCTCCAGGCGGGCATAGACCCGACCGAGAACCGAGAGCGGTTTGAGGAGGCCCACGACCTGATAATGAAGTGCTGGACCACGCCCGGCCCGTTCCGCTGGGAGGGCAAATATTACCACCATCGAGTGGTAAACCCGTGGGTACTACCCATGCAGAAACCCCATCCTCCGATATGGTTTCCCGGGGGGAGTAGCCCAGAGAGCGTGATTTGGGCCGCCAGCCATCGCTATACCTACGTGAACCTGGGTGCGCTGATGGACCTGACGCGAGAGCTGAAGCAAATTTACATAGATACGGCTAACGAAGTTGGATTCAAGCCCGGACCGGAGCATTTCGGGTACCAGCTCCGGGCAGTGGTGGCCGACACCGACGAAAAGGCCCGTGAGATTGGCCGCGGCTTTTTGTGGAACGTCGACCACCGCATGAGGGGACCCATAGAGCACATCGACCCTCCCGGGTACCAGTCCCGCGTAGCGAGCGCGATGAGCAGCCGCCGGGCTGGGGGCCCTGGATCGCGAATGGATTACGACCAGCTTCAGGAAGTCGGCGCAATTATAGTTGGCAGTCCCGAAACGGTCACCAGAAGGCTGACCGAAACCATAGAGCAACTCAACCCCGGTTATCTAATCCTCATCGGCGGCGACGGAAACATACCCCACAAAGACGTAATGCGTTCCATTCAGCTGTTGGGGCAGGAGGTCATACCCGCTCTGCACGACATCGTGCTTCAACCGTATGAGTAGCCGGAGCTATCTTAGGAGGAGGAAGGTAAAATGATGAACAGGGCACTCCCCGACGTAAGGTTTGCCACCGTCGCCGATGTTATGACCACGGAGGTGGTGCTGGTCGACGGCAACGCGACTGTGTCGGATGCCATAAAGTTGATGAGGGCCGAAGTAGTTTCTAGCCTGGTCGTTGACCGACGGACCCATGAAGATGCCTGGGGTATCATAACCCGCAAGGACGTGGTCAATAAGATGGTAGACCCTGGGAAAGACCCCCAGGAGGTCAAGGTCTTTGAGATTATGACCAAGCCCGTGATCATGATCTCCCCGGGTCTCGCGCTGAAGTACTGTGCCCGGCTTCTCCACAACACCGGCATCAGGAGGGCGCCCGTGTTTGATGGCACGCAGATCGTCGGTATCGTGAGTAACACCGATATCTTTGACGCCATCAAGGTGTAGCTACCCCGATGTGCAGGTTGCCCCTGCCACCTTCTGCGCGGCGACATGACGTACCTGGGAAGCTTATAGATTGGCTCGGAACATAGCAGGGCGAAGGCGCCTGCCTCGCCTCCATACCTTCGATTCATGGGTTACGTACAAAGACTACAGGTACCTGTGGATCGGCAACTTTTGCTCCAACACCGCCCAATGGCTACAGCTCCTGACGGTGGGATGGCTGGTACGCGAGCTAACGGTCGACTCCGACTACTCCGCCTTGCAGGTCATCACGGTGGGAGGGTTGACTACCCTTCCGGTGCTGGTGGTCGGTCCCTGGGCCGGTGTGCTGGGCGACCGGGTAGACCGCCGCAAGCTTATCATGGCCACCCAGGGCTTTATGGCACTCGCCGCCCTGGCCTTCGCCCTGATGGAGGGTTCGGGCCGCATCCAGGAGTCCTGGCACGTCTACGTCTACGTGCTCGTGAGTGGCGTGTGCCGCACGGTCACCATGCCCATGCAGCAGGCCCTGATCGCCAACACCGTGCCCCGGCAGGCCATAATCAACGCCTACGCCACCAACGTACTGACCATTCCAGGCACCCGAATGATAGGCCCCTTCGTTGGGGGCATCCTCATCGCCACCCTCGGGTTCACCTGGAATTTCGTCATAGAGGCCGTCCTCTACACCAGCGTGATACTGGCCCTGTTGCCCATGAAGACTCCGTACGGCCAGGTGTCCACGGCGGGCCAGAGCTCGCCTCTGGCCAATCTAAAGGAGGGTATAGGCTACATATGGAAAGGTGAGCGGGTGATCTTCAACCTCATGGTGCTGGGTCTGGTCCCCAACGTGCTCCTGCACCCTGTCTGGTTCCTGCTACCCATATTTACCGCCGAAGTCTTCCACAGAAGCGCCGACGTGGGTGGCTACTTCCTGGCCGTCACCGGCCTCGGCGGATTTATCGGTGCCCTCATCGTAGCCTCAGTAGGATTTGTCTTCAAGAAGGGTAACGTGTGCCTGGCCGCGGTGGCCATGAGCTCGGTCTGCGTTATTGTATTCGCCCGGTCTGAGTGGCTCATACCATCCATCACGATAATAGGGCTGATGGCCTTTTCCCAGTTCTATTTCCGCAGCGCCAACGGCACCCTGATACAGCTCCTGGCGCCAGATACCCTGCGTGGCCGGATCACCAGCCTCCAAAACTACGGGCAGGGCTTTGTAATCTTCTCCAGCCTGCTCATCGGCCTTTTCGTCGGGCTTACGGGGGCCACCTTTGCCGTCACCGTGGTGGGAATATCGGGACTCGCCCTGGCCATTTTCCTCTCATGGAGCTTCCCTAGCGTGCGTCGCCTGGAATAGCCCCCTCGAACTCCGACCCTGGAGCGGTCTGGTACTCAGTCAACTTTAATTCGCAGTGGCCCTTCACCCCCATCCCAACCTTCCCCCATCAAGGGGAAAGAAGCTTGTTCTCTCCCCCTCGATGGGGGAGAGTCAGAGTGGGGGTGGCAAGATCGATCGGAATCTTGGTTAACAGGCTACTAGTCGACCCCGGCTAAAATGGTGGCCACGAAACCGTGGCGACGCTTGACAGAGGGCTCGGGCCCTATCTGTGCGTTCAGTTGCACCTGGCCCATGGCAGGGTTTAGAATCGTGGGGCTACGACGGCGATTCTCTGTACCACCCTCGCTACCTCGATGCCAGGTATCGGGCCTCGAGAGGCAAGGACTTCAAGTGCGAAGGAGTGAATCCTATGGACTTAGAGCTGGCTGGTAAGGCGGCTATCGTGACGGGCGGCAGCAGGGGAATAGGTAAGGCCATCGCCCTGGAGCTGGCCAGGGAGGGGGTAGACGTGGCCATCTGCGCCCGCAACACCACGACCCTGGAAGAGGCGGCAGGGGAGCTGGCCAAGGAAACGGGCCGGAAGATCGTGCCGGTCCCGGGGGACACCACCAGCCGGGAGTCGGTGGAGCGGATGATGGATGAGGCATATAAGGCCCTGGGCAGGATCGATATTCTGGTCAACAACGCCGCCGTGCCAGGTGGCCTGGTCACGGGACCCCTGGAGGAGGCCAGCGAAGAGGCACTGCTGGAGGACGTGAACACCAAGGTATTCGGCTACTTTCGTTGTGCCAAGGCGGCGGCGCCGTACATGCGGCGCCAGGGATGGGGACGCATAATAAATATAGGCGGCACCTCGGCCCGCCAGGGAGGATCCATCAGCGGGCTGCGCAACGCCGCCATCGTACATCTCACCAAGACCCTCTCAGAGCTGCTCGGACCCCACGGCATTACCGTCAACTTGATACACCCGGGCACCACCCGTACCGAGCGCAGTGGGCCCCTATATGCGGAGCAGGGCCGCCAGCAGGGGGTCAGCCCGGAAGAGATCGAGGGCCGCATCGCCGAGAATATCGCCATCCGCCGGATAATAGACGCCATGGAGATCGGCTACCTAGCCTGCTTCCTCGCCTCTCCCAAGGGGACGTGCGTCACTGGAGAGGTGGTGGCGGCCGGGGGCGGCTCCATGAGCGCCGTGTACCAGTAACACAGAGGACACGAAAGAACATCCAGTTGATAAAGGGGGATTCCCATGGCATCCGAGTCGCCCTACAAGGTAATCAAGGCGGCCCGCGTGATAGACGGGCGGGGAGACCTTGCCGTTGAGAACGGTGCGGTCCTCGTGGAAGGCTCCCGGGTGTTGCGGGTGGGCCCGGCCCACCAGGTCTCGCCACCGGGGGGCGCCCCGGCGGCGGAGTTCGACTATCCCACGGGCACGGTGATGCCCGGCCTCATAGACGTGCACTGCCACTTCAATTACATGGGAGACGGCACCCATACCGATGACGTGATGGCCCTGCCCGACGACCTTCTGCTTATACGGTCCCTGAGGAATGCGCAGATACACCTGGAGTCGGGGGTCACCACCATCCGGGAGACGGGGGCCAAGCACGATACCTCCTTCTCCCTTCGGGAGGGGATCCGCCAGGGTCTCGCCAAGGGACCCAGGCTACTCCTCTCTGGGAACCCGGTGACCATCACCGGTGGCCACATGTGGCAGATGGGCTCCGAGGCGGACGGTGTGGATGGAGTTAGGACTGCCGTGAGGCGGCTGGTGAAGCGGGGAGCCGACTGGATCAAGGTGCCCGTGACCGGAGGCAGCACCCGGTCCAGCGTCCCTTACCGGCCTGCCTGGACCCTTGAGGAGCTCACGGCCATGTGCGACGAAGCCCACAGGTTCGGACTTCTGGTGGGCGCCCACAGCCGCCTCACCGAGACTATCATCCAGGGGCTGGACGCCGGCGTGGACATGACCATCCACGGCGGGTTCCAGGAGCGGGACCAGGGCTGGGTCTTCCGTCGCGACGTGGCCGAGAGGATCGCCCAAGAGGGCAGGTGCATCAACACCACCATCCACGTCGGAAGGGTACGGATCCAGTTGCTCCAGGAGATGGCGGAGCGGACCGGGGAGAGCCCGGTGCTGGCCTACGGCAATGAGCGCCTGGAGCTGGGGAAGGCGGAGCAGGCATTGGAGAACCGCATGGGGCAGGTCCGCCAGCTAATGGACATCGGCGTGCCCCTGATTCCCGGCACCGACTCGGGCTTCGGCTGGTACCCCTTCGGCGGGTTCGCCTACGAGCTGGAGTGCCTGGTGATGGGCGGGTATTCGCCTACAAGGGCCATCCAGGCCGCAACCAGGGAGGCCGCCGGTGCCATCGGCCTCTCGGATACCGTGGGGACCCTGGAGCCGGCGAAGGAAGCTGACATCCTGGTGGTGGAGGGTGACGCAACCAGCGACATAAAGGCCCTCCACAATGTTCTCGCCGTATTCCAGGGCGGGGAGCAGGTCAGATAGGACTCCAAGATCTGGCGCCAGCACAGGAGCTATCCCGAGGTTACTATTAGCCTACCATGTCCGCCCTTCGACGGGCTCATGGCGAGCGGAAGATTGCCACTCATGGTGAGCCTACAAGACCATCGCGAATGACACTCCGAGTCTAGCTTCTAAATCCACCTCCTGCGTCAACTTCCAGCCATCTTTTTCTGGGTAGCCGGGAGGTAGGTGATGTTTTATACAGGCATTCCAGGTACGCTCCTCACCAATGATTGCGAACACTGACGCCGAACCATACAGCGGGAATCTGCCGAGGGTGTGCCAGGTGCCCCTTTTCAGGAGATACCCCTGACTTCCGTCGATCAAGAACGCTCGTACCTGCGCTGGGTCAGGAAGTGACTCAGGATCACGTGGGTCCGTGGGTGGAGCAACTGCTATGGCAGCTGGCGGCCCGCCCAGGGGTATGTAAGTTTGGGTGACATTCAGCTGGCGCTCAAGCTGGGTAAATGTCATACCTTGGAAGGGAACCGTAGATATGGTGAGCCTGGGCGTGCCGTTGGCCTCAAAATTTGTCACCCAACCATAGGAGGCCGCCCCACCTCGATAGTCTGGTGGACTATTTCTTGCCCCCACGACTTCACCGAATGGCTCGAAGCTTTCTGTGCTCAGAGGCTCGATTTTTATGGTACGCACATCAGTCATTGCTCACCTCATCAATAGGATCGTGGACTTATCTGGGATTCCTCGTTGCGGCTGGCCCCTGGCCTTGAAACGTGGCCGAAATGGAATCGCCAAACTGTACAGACTCCTCAGGACGCCTGTCAATCCGTCACCTCTCCAGCAGAAGTACGGTTTCAGCTATGAACCACCCTTCTGATCCCTTTTCATCGCCATTCCAGGCAGCCACCAGGGAGGTCGCCGGAGCAATAGGCCTCTCGGATATCGTGGGGACCCTGGAGCCGGCCAAAGAGGCTGACATCCTGGTGGTGGAGGGGGACACCACCACCGACATAAAGGCCCTCCACAATGTTCTCGCCGTATTCCAGCGTGGGCAGTAGGTCAGGTAGCCTACCGGCGGGTCACCCTCAAGTGTCGCAGTGTCCGTTGTGATGGGCGGAGGGCGGTACGTCCAGAGCCGGGTTCCGATCGAAGAACCCCACCGGCTTGAGGCTAAATCCGGTGTACATGACCGGCATGACCGGCCAGTCCTCAGTTCGGGGAACGTGGTGATGGCCGAAGGTATACCAGACGACGATATCCCTGTTTTCAATGTCCCTGTTGGCCCTCGTCCATTCCGGCAGCCCCGCTCCGCCGGGGTGTTGATTAGGATAGGGGCCGGCGGCGCCCATCTCATCGGGACTGTAAGGGGTAACCCACAGGTGCTTCCGCATGAAACCGGCTCGCTTGGAGACGCTGGCCTCGGGTTGTGCGAAGGGCAGGATATTCTCTCCTGGGACTAGCTTGTAGGCCACCGGCTGCCCCACATAGTTGTGCACCGACGGGTTGGCGATTAGCCAGTACCGGCCCGCCATGGGGTCGACGATACGCTGGGCCTGGGACTCCGTCGCCAGGAGGGTGGACTCAGCGAAAAAGGCGTTCCCCTGCAGGTTGTCAGGCCCTTGCGGTTCGGCCTTGGTATTGACCTCGTATACCGAGTTCTTCAATCCGTCCACACTCATGTCCAGGCGAAGGTTGAAGAAATGCTGGTGAATGTGGGCAGCCAACTGCGGAGCCACCAGAGTCCCGTACTTGGGGACCTCTCCAGCGGCCACCGCCGCATTGTTCACGATGCCCGTCAGCTTTACCTGAAACTCGATGGTGCCGTCCTGGTAGAAGTACCAGAAAAATCCGTACTCGTAGTTGCCGACGGTGGCGATGGTAGATACAACGAGACGCCGCGAACGGCGGACCTCGGTCTGCCCGGTGCGCCAGTCCACGTGCTTCCACAGGATGCCGAAGTCCTCCTCATGCAAGCAGACTGCGTTGGGTATCTGCACTGCACCGCCCCGGCTGTCATTCACGACGGCATCGAAGTAGTGTATCTGTCCCAGGCAGTCGCACCCGAGGGTCAAGGAGTTGGCCAGGTTGCCGATGCCGTACTCCCCGACGTCAAAGGCGTTCTTGCGGAAATTGCGGGCGCTGGGGTCCCCGTAGGGCACCACCATGTCGCTCAGGGAAGCCCGGTAAACAACTGGCCGCTTCCGTCCCTGGTCTTCGTAGCTGATGGTGTGAAGAACCAGGCCCTCCCGGCCGGTGAAGCCCACCCGAAGGTTCCACTTCTGCCAGGATACCTCGTTCCCCTCGACCTTGAAGCTGGGGCCTTCGGGCTGAACGATGTCCAGCGGCTTGAGGTCGGTACGATACTCCTTCACGTACTCCGCGGCATAGTTGCCGGGATTAGGCGGCAATGGGACCACGCCATGGTCCTCTACTCTGATGACCTCCATCTTGTTCAGGTCGACCACGGGAATAACCCCTTCGATGGGGCGAGCATAGCCGTTGTCGGTCGGGTTGGAGCGGACCCAACAGCGAGCGAAGGACAGACGTACTCCCCTCTCCTCTTCGATCCCAAAGTTACCGGCGGACCACGGATCAACCATTACCAGGTCGACGTCCTTGATCCCTCGTTTCTCGATAGCGGCCTTAAACTCGGGGCTCTTCTTTACGGCAAGCTCACACTCATAAAACTCCTCCATCGTTATTCTAGGCTGCACATCGGGAATGTGCTTCCATGACTTTACGTTCCCACCACTCAAGGAGACCACGGCCTCGTAAGTGGCTCCGGTATCGTTGTCAAACGTAACTAAGAACGCCTCCCGGCCGATCTCATCCCCCTCCTTAAAGTCCAGGACCAGGTCTTTTGGCGGCTCGTTCAGGACGATGGACTCGTAGCGGACCCTTTCGCCGAGGCTGCGCTGGGCCAGTAGTATGGCTACCGCAGCCTCGATCTCGGCTGCAGTCAGGGGATCGAGGGGATGACTGCCTGCGGTATGCGATGAACGGACCTGGCTGGACTTGTGTAGGGTGGCCATAGAACACCTCCTCGATCCCAACTTTATAGGTGCGGCTGGATATTGACCAAGTGAATTGCCCGGCAGCGCCTCGCGTCACACCCCCGGTGGCCTCATGGTGTGCCAGGAGGTGGCCTGCTCGTAGGCGTGGGCCACCTTCAAGACCATCCCATCTCCGTCGGGGCGCCCCCCTAGCTGGAACCCTATGGGGAGGCTGCCGGAGGTGAAGCCGCAGGGGATCGAGATGGCGGGGCAGTTGGCCAGGGCGAAGGCGTTGTTGAGCATGAAGGGAAGCCGGGGCGCGGCTGCCTTGCTGGTAATCGGTTGGTCCTCGGCTATCACCTGGGCGGGCCTGCCACTGGTGGGCAGCGCCAGGACGTCATACTTCTCCAAGGCCTCATGCACCTGCTGCCTGAGAAGTACCCTCAGCTTCTGGGCCTTGTAGTAGTACTGTGCCGGTATGATACTGCCGGTGAGGAGCCCGATGCGATTGTCGTGGCCGTAGTCCTGGAGGCGCTCCCTGATCCAACGGCTGTGCTTCGATGCCGTCTCCACGGAAAGGGGGCCCGTGGAGATGAAGTTCGCGAAGCCGGTGTGGGGGATGGAGACCTCCTCCACGGATGCCCCAAGCTCGGCCAGGACCGTGGTCGCTCTGACAATGGCCTCCCTGATCTCGGGCTCCACCACTTCGCTGTTAAGCATTTCCCTGATTATCCCCACCCGCACGCCCCTAACGTTGCCCTCCAGGGCCCTTCTGTAGTCGGGAACGGGCGTGTCCCATGTGTATGGGTCCTTGGGGTCGTAGCCGGCGATGGCGCCCAGGGTGATCGCGGCGTCCTCCACAGTTCTAGATATGGGGCCGATGGTGTCCATGGACCAGATGCCACTCATCAGCCCGTAGCGGCTCACCCGTCCCCAGGTGGGCCTGAGGCCCACCACGCCCGACCATGCCGCCGGGCGGCGCACTGAGCCTCCGGTATCCTCGCCCAGTGAGGTGGCACACAAAAACGCGGCGGAGGCCGCTCCGGACCCGCTGCTGGAGCCGCCGGGGGACGTGTCCAGGTTCCAGGGGTTACGCGGGACGCTGTAGCGGTGTGACAAGGGGGCTGTCGCGAATTCCGGCATGTTGGTCTTACCCAGCAGGACGGCCCCGGCCAGCTTCAGGTTGGCTACGGCCGTGGCGTCCTCTTCGGGTACGAAATCCGCCAGGAAACGGGACCCACCCGTGGTGCGGACACCCTTGCTCCACATCTGGTCCTTGACCGCCACGGGGATTCCGTGCATGGGCCCCAGATAGTTCCCCTGGAGGATGGCCTGCTCAGCATCCTTGGCGGCCTGAAGGGCTTCATCGCGGCACACGGTGAGATAAGAGTTGAACTTGAAGTCCAGGTCATCGATACGATCCAGGTAGGCCTCGGTGACCTCCACGGGGGAGACCTCCTTGAACTCGATGAGCCGTGACAGCTCTGACACGGAGAGGTAGGGTAGGTCTGCCCTGTTCATGCTGTCTCCTTTCGGTACGGTTCAACCTAGCTTCCAGGCCCGCGGTCCGTCACGTGCGGGCCGTTAGCCTGCCCTGCCGGCACATGCGCCTCTATCTGGCGGTGCTGCGTGCTGACCAGGCAACCGCCGCATGGCTGGACGTGGAGGCCCATAGGTGCCGCACACCGCTATGTTTCGATGGGGGCCTCCGGGACGATCAGCCAGGCGACGACATAAGCAGCTATCACAGGAATAAACGCGAAGAAAACGGCGAGGAATATAAGGCCTACCCGAAACAGTGTAGGATCAGTAGCAAACATCTCCCCCAGACCACCACAAATACCGGCTATTTTCCTGTCTATGCGGGACCGGTAGAACTTTCTCATAAGGCGCCCCTGCGTTGACAGCAATTCTAGTGGGGCTCAGGTGGGCAGTCAAGCGCCCAGCCACGGCCGGGCAGGGAGCGGTTGTGCTAGAATTGAGCGGCCTGATGCCTCTTCCTTCGACATGCTCAGGATGAGCGAAGTTTGGGCAACCGATCGTGGTGAGCCCTTCGGCAGGCTCAGGACAGGCCTGTCGAACCACGAGTAGCGTCAACTGGTCAGCAAGTCTCTAGGTATAATCAATCAGCTTCCAGCAAGGGGGTCCCCCATGGCGGTATCGGCGTTGGAGATCGTGTCCCGGAGTCCAGTGGCGGAGGGGCGTTCCTTCGGCGACGTAGGGCCCTACGAGCAGCTGGAGGGGACGGTCCGCTTCGCCGTGGACCCCGGCCATCCCCGCAACGGCATGATAGTGGACTTGGAGCACGCACCCAGAGACTCCGCCGGGATGGTGAACTGCTCGGCCGGGTTCCGCATCCTCAGGCCCGCCAACCCCCAAAGGGGCAGCCACCGCCTGCTGTTCGACGTGGTGAATAGGGGCCGCCCCGTGTCCCTGCGGTTCTTCAATCGCGGCGGCTCCGCTGACGACTTCAGCAGCCCGTGGGACACGGGGGACGGCTTCCTGATGCGCCGCGGCTTCACCCTGGTAATGTGCGGCTGGCAGCACGATGTTCCGGTGTCGGGGGGACTCCTGCGCATCGAGATACCCGAAGCGGTAACCCCGGATGGTCCCCTGTCGGGCAGGATATCGGTGCCCTTCCAGCCCAACTGGCCCATCCAGGTGAAGGACCTGACCGACTACAACCATGTCCCCTACCCGACCAACAACCTTGACGACCCGAACGCGGTCCTCACGGTCCGGGACGACGAGGACGCCGTGCGTCAGGTGATTCCCCGCGAGCAGTGGTCCTTCGCCAGGCTGGAGGAGGGGCGCGTTGTGCCCGACCCTTACCACGTACACATGGCCTCGGGGTTCGAGCCGGGGAAGGTCTATGAGGTAATCTACTCCGTCACCGGCGCCCCGGTGGTGGGGCTGGGGCTTGTGGCGGTGCGGGACATGGCTTCCTTCGTCAGGTTCGGGGAGGCCGGCCAAGGAAATCCCTGCGCCGGAGACATAGAGCACGCCTACTGCTTCGGGGTATCCCAGACCGGGAGGTACCTCCGACAGTTCCTGTACCTGGGCATCAACGAGGACGAGGAGGAACGCACGGTCTTCGACGGCATCATCGCCCACGTGGGCGGCCACCGACGAGGCGAGTTCAACCAGCGGTTCGGGCGGCCGGTCCGGACCATGACCGTGGGGAAGGAAAGCATGGGCACCATGTTCCCCTTCACCGACGTGGAGCAGACCGATCCCGAGACGGAGATTACCGACGGGCTCCTGTCGAAGCTGAAGGCCAGAGGCAAGCTGCCCAAAGTGTATTTCACAAACACGTCGGCCGAGTACTTTCGCGGCGACGCCTCGCTAATCCACACGGACGTCGGGGGAAAACGGGACGTGGCCCACTCCGACTCGGTGCGGGTCTATCACTTCGCGGGGACCCAGCACGGCATCGGCATCTTCCCCCTGACAGATACCAGCCCTGCGGATGGGTCCAGGGGGCAGCAGCCCTTCAATATGGTGGACTACAGCCCGCTGCTCCGCGCCGCGCTGGTCAATCTGGACCGATGGGTTACTTCGAATGAACCCGCGCCGCCCAGCCTACACCCACGAATAGACGACGGCACGGCGGTCCCACGCGACCGGACGGCAGACGCGTTCAGGGACATTCCCGGCGTGAATTTCCCCGGCCACTTGCGGTACCTATCAAGGCTCGACTTCGGCCCGGGAACGGAGGCGGGGCTCGCCACCGATTTACCTCCCGCAATCGGCAAGCCTTACGGAGCCGTGACATCTGCGGTAGACGCGGACGGCAACGAGATCGCGGGCATCCGCCTGCCGGAGATAAGCGTTCCCCTGGGGACCCACACAGGGTGGAACCTGCGCCACCCCGACATGGGCGCCCCCGAGCAGACGATGGGCATGATAGGCTCCTCCATCCCCTTCCCCGCCACCAAGGCCGAGAGGGAGGCCTCGGGCGACCCTCGCCTCTCCATAGAGGAGAGATACAGCTCCAAGGATGATTACCTGAGGCAGGTAAGGGAGGCCGCCGAGGCCCTCGTGGCCGAGGGTTACCTGTTGGAGGAGGACCTGGCAACGGTGATAAGGCAGGCGTCGGACCGGTACGACACCCTCAGGTACCCGGTCAGGGAGACTAAGCCCGCGGACGATTGAGGCCTAGTAGGCGCTGGCCCGATCTATGCGTTGCGCGTCCTCCTGGGACAGCTCCAGATCGGCGGCGGCGGCATTTGCCTCAAGCTGCTCCACACTGCGGGCGCCGGGAATCACCATCACGTTGGCCTGTCTGAGTAGCCAGGCCAGTGCCACCTGCGCCGGGCTGGCCCCGTAGCGCTGGCCCACCTCACGCAGGGCATCCACCACCGCCGGCGCCCTCCGCATGTTGTCCCGGTTGAACACACCATAGGTGGTCCTCAGGTCCTGGGGGACATTGTTGCGGCCGTACTTGCCGCTGAGAAGGCCCTGGGCGAGGGGACTGTAGGCGATAATGACGCGCCCCTGTTGCCGGGCGTAGGGGACCAGGCGCTCTTCTCTGCGGCGCTCCAGCAGGTGGTACTCCACCTGGTTGGAGATCACGGGTCTCCCAAGGGCGGCTTCCGCTCTCTGCCACTGGCTCGTACCGAAGTTGCTTACGCCCACCTGCTGGACCTGGCCCGTGTCCAGTGCCTGGCGCAGCGCTTCCATGGTCTGCTCGATGGGAACCCTATTATCAGGCGCGTGGAGCTGGTAGAGCTCGACGCTGTCCATACCCAGTCGGCGGAGGCTCCGCTCCAGGGCCCACTTGACCCTGTCCGGCGCCAGCGGAGGGGGCACCTTGGTGGCCACGAGAGCGTCGCCCTCTCGTCCCCTTAGCGCCTCACCCAGTATCTCCTCGGACCGTCCGTTTCCGTACACCGAGGCCGTATCGAAGAAATTGATGCCCAGGTCCAGGGCGCGATGAATGATGTGCTGGGCCCCTTCGAGGTCCAGCACCCTGCCCCAGCCCCAGCCAGGCTCGCCGAACTGCCACGTCCCCAGGCCCACGGCCGAGACCTTCCGCCCGCCCATGTCGATGTACTTCATACCGAGCCCCTGCCCAGACTCCCGCTAGCACCCGGGGGCTCGCGCCATGCCCCTGCGCAGGTGGGCTATCTCCTGGAGCTCCTCTGCCAGCTGCAAGGTCTTGGTCGCCGCCTCCCTGGCAAGCTGCTGCCTCTCAGGGGTGTCGGCGTACTTGGGCAGGAGGCGACGCCCCATCTCATGGTGGTACTCCTCATCGGGCTGAATTATCTCCTCGTACAGCTTGGCCGTCTCCACGTCCTCCTTGGCCTTGCAGTAGTCTATGAACACCCGGTTTTTGACCTTGGCCAGCCCTTCCCGGGTAAACTGGCCTGCGGCCAGGCGTTCCACCGTGGTTCGCAGACTCTCCAGGTACTTGAACATGGGGCTGTACCCGTCGGCCAGAGGGTCAATGCTGGAGAGGTCGTGGCCCATCTCCCTTAGTCGCTCCTCTATAAGACGGTAATGCTTGGCCTCATCGCCGCACTGGCGGGCCATAGCCAGCTTCACGTCTAGCTCTTCGGAGGTACTCATCCACAGGGCCGCCTCCTGGGAGGCCTCTATCTCGGCCTTGAGGGCGCCTATCAGCATGGAACCTATGGTAACCGTGGGTGCGGGCTCCTGGGCCGCCGAGGCCCCGGCGATGCGGTCCAGCGACGTGTAAACCATCCCCTCCAGCTCTTTGCAGAACTCTTCTCCGGTCATTGCACTTGACCTCCTGGTGGAATACCTACTGGTGGATGTACACCAGAAAAGATAACCAAAAAAGGCGGGGCAACACCATCATAGGGTGGCCCATTTCTCGTGTCAAGCTGGAGTGGCCGGGGTCGACTTGTCCTGCTACTGGGCCGTGATTCCCCCATCGATGACCAGCTCCGAGCCCGTAACGTAGGACGACTCGTCGGATGCCAGATAAAGCACGCCGTAGGCGACATCCTCCGACGTCCCTATCCTGCCAAGAGGCATGACGCGCAGCCGCGCTTCCCGGTCGGCGGCATCGGGCATTGCCTCCAGAATCATGGGGGTGTCAATGGGACCGGGATGGACCGAGTTGCACCGAATCCTGTCCTTCGCATGCTGCACGGCCGTCAGCTTGGTGAAAAGGCGGACGGCGCCCTTGCTGGCGGTGTAGGCGCAAGACCCACGGGGATTCCCCACCAGCCCCGCGGTTGAGGAGATATTCACGATAGAGCCATACCCTCCACGCCGCATGGCAGGAATGGCATGCTTCGTACCCAGGAATACCCCCTTGGCGTTCACCGCCATGACGCGGTCCCACTCTTCTTCGGTGGTATCCTCTATGCTGCTGCGCGTTACTATGCCTGCGTTGTTCACCAATACGTCCAGGCGCCCGTAGCTACTGATCGCGGTGTCAACGGCGCTACGCCAGTCCGAGTCGCTGGTGACGTCTAAGTGAACATAGGTAGCTTCGGCTCCCGAACCCCGAATCTGCGCCTCTACCGCCTTCCCTTCCTGGTCCAGGATGTCACCGATCACCACCTTCGCTCCCTCCGCCGCGAACATTCTGGCCTCCACGGCGCCCTGCCCCCGGGCACCGCCGCTGATGAGGGCTACCTTTCCTTCCAGCCTTCCCATGCCTACCTCCTTCCGATGGGCTATGACCCTAGAATACAACGGGGCTCTGGACCCGCAGGGTAGGGGCAAACCTAACTCAGAACCCGGTCAAAAACGTGCCGCCCCACGTCCCTGTTGCTCTCGACGGTAGGCCTGCCCATGTATTAATCTGCCTTTGCCGGCATACTAGTTGATTTGCCGCAAATTACCAGGCACCGCGCCCCTGACGTGGTCGCCATTCACGGCGCGATAGGGCCAGCCGGGTACTACAATACTCCAGCGGAGGTGAGCCTGTGTCAAGTATCTACAGGGGCACACCGCACCGGGGAAAATACGTGTTGACGGCTTTGGGAGGGGCCACTACAATTGCTCTCGGCAGGGAAAACAAGGGTTTTGGCTAGATAGTAAGCCAACCCTGGTACGCCAGGTTTGCCTGGTTGTTGCGCAAGTTCTCTGGCCTGAGCTTCCCCTAGTTAAGTCGGTCTTCACACCAGCCCCACCTTTGCAGCCCGTTCCACCTTCTAATACAATGCACCTTATGGCGACGACCATCGTCTATTGGGAGGACATTCAAGGACCCCGTGCTGCGGCCCGCCAACGCGGCCAGGGACTCCGGCTGCCAGTCGCCAGCCGAACGCGCCCATGAGCGGCGATCTGACACAGGCGCTGCTTCTCTTTGCCGGCAGCGGGGCCATCGTCATATTTAGCGGGGTGTACCTTGCCAAGTACGGCGACGCGCTGGCGGGGCTGATGGGCTGGGGGCGGCTGTGGGTGGGCACCATACTTGTGGCCGTTGCCACTTCCCTTCCCGAGCTAGCCATCGACATCACCGCTGTGATGCGCAACCAGCCAGAGCTGGCACTGGGCGACGCCCTAGGGTCCAACATGGTCAACATGTTGATCCTGGCGGTGGTGGCCCTGATCTTCGGGGCAGCCAGCTTCTTTCGCCGGATGGCCCCCCAGCAAAAGTACCTGGTCCTGACGGCCATCTCACTCACCGGCCTGGCGCTTCTCCTGGGGTCACTCTCCATGAGCATATCGTTGGGGGCCGTTGGACTGGCATCGCTGCTGATCCTGGGGCTATATGTGGCCGGCATGCGGCTGGTCTACTTCACACTGCCAAAGCCGTCCGGGCGAGTAGAAGCGGACCCCTCGGGTACCGGGCCAACGATGAGAAGGGCCTGGATAATGTTTGGCCTTGCATCCCTGGGAGTGCTCGTGGCCGCACCCAGTCTGGCTTTCAGCGTGGAGAGTATATCCGAGACCACTGGGCTATCCACCAGCTTTCTGGGGGTGGTGGCCCTGGCCCTGGTAACCAGCTTCCCCGAGGCATCCACCACCTTTGCCGCCGTCCGGCTGGGAGCCGTGAACCTGGCCGTGGGAACCCTGCTCGGCAGCTGCGCCTTCAATGTGCTGATCCTGGCCCTGGTCGACCCCTTCTATCGCCAGGGCGTGCTGGTAGATACCCTGGAAGGCGCTCACATAGCCGCCGGCCTGGCGGCTATATTGCTGATGAGTCTAGTCCTGGGCCAGGTTCTTCTGCGCGGCAGCCATAGATATGTCCCGGTACGACCTACCCTGGTGGCAATGGGCCTTGTCTACACTGGCGGCGTGTACCTTGTCTACGCCCTTAGCTCCTGATCGTTGAGTCAGTCTAGCCTAGTTCCTTGGACAAGGCGTCCTTTACCAGCTTGGCCACATTTGAAGAGCGGAGCCGTGCTAATCGTAATAATGGGACGGTCGCTGATTACAAGAAGATACTACCTACCCGAGTACCCTACTCGATAGAGCACACATCCGTCCCTGACCATGCTGCAGAGCAGGCGCGGGCTCAGTTGACAACCCTGAATGATGCTGAGTATCACACGGCGAGACGTTGCCGGTCCAGATGACGCGCCAACGCACATCCGATTCCCCGGCGCTGTGCCAACCCTCCGGGAAAGCTTCCAGGGCTGTTTCCTCGCCGGGCGTTGTCCTCGCAAGATCGGAGCTGTCTCCGACGATAGCCCGCCGCCCGCACGCAAGGCACCGGACTCGCCCGATCACGTCATCTATTGCCACATCCCAGTGGACGAGCCCACGGCGATGCAGCGGGGGAGATCCGGGGCCACGGCGGTACCGACAGATAGCGATTGAAGGGTCGCTATAACATCGACGCGTAGCTGAAAGCGTCGGGATATTCGTGGCGACCGGAATAACTCAGTGTGTACGCCATTAATTCTTGATAGCTGATGGGGGTGACCCGTTGCGGGTCACCCCCATCCAGAAGGCGTCCTCACCAGAAACGACCGGGTCTAGCCTTATTCCTTTTTCAAGGCGGCCTTTACATCCTTGGCAGCGTCGGCGGTGACCCACGCGGTCCAGGTGGACTCGTTTTGCTTGAGGTAGTAGACCGCTGCGTCCTTCCACTCCTTGTTGTTGTCAGTCTTCCAAGCGGCCAGGTCGGCCAGGGGAAGAGAGCCAACGAACATCTTGCCCAGGAAGTCCACCACCTCGGGAGCACGAACCACCAGGCTGGCGGTGACCCCGGTGTGGACGTCAGACAGAGCATCGTGGCATCCGATCTTCGACTCGTAGGGCTCCGACTCCGTCCCCGCAGCGACGGCATCGGCACACTCTTGGCTCCACGCCGGCTCCTCTAGCTGGGTCATGTCCAGCTCCGCTAGCAACGCGGTTGGCTCCCAGTAGTAAGCCAAGACGGGCTCACCCGCCGTGTAGGCTCCTTTGATGGCAGCGGCCAGGGCGCCATAGCTGCCCGGCGTCAAGACGTTGTAGGTTTTGTCCAAGCCGTAGGCGTGCGCCTTGGCTATGAAACGCTTTGTGCACGCGGCGCCTGGGGTGCAGCTAATCCAGAGGCCCTTGCTCGAGTCCTCCGGGTCCTTGAACAGCTCTATGAAATTGGGCAGGTCCGCCACGGACTTAAGGCCGGGGTTCGCCTCGATGACGAAGGTGGGTACGTACCAACCCTGGTCTGTGGCCTCGATGATCTGCCCTTTGGCTCCGTTGGCGACGAGGCCCATGCCACCCGTTAGGTCCACCACCGTCCCTTCTGCGATGACTTTGGCGTACCAGACGGGGATGTTGGCCTGCCACAACTCCATGTTGACGTCTAACTCCCCCGCAGGCAGGGCATTCTCCATGGTGCCGGTGTCACCGATTATCATCTCCACCGGATAGCCATAGCCATGCTCGACGATGTAAGACGCGATAGCATTATGCTCTTCAATGGTTTCCCATTGGGGGTTGTGGAACTTGATTACCTCTTTGTCGTCGCCGTCTCCACACGCCGCGCCTATTAGCATGATAGCCATCAAGGCGCCCAGCAGAAACGGCCATTTTGCCAGGTTGTTCCTTCTCAACATTCCCAGAACCCTCCTTTTCCAAATTTGTAACGAGTTTCTCGTGACATGCTCGGTCGATTCTGCCGGTCTCGGTCGAAGGACGTACCATTCCTTGCCGAGACCCGCGCTCTGTCATCTATTTATAACTCCAGCAGACCTTGACCTCCTTTCGTCAGTCCTGAAGGCTAAGAAGCTTCTTGGTGCTGCCCTTTGGCGAAGCCCTGAGAAATCCGGTCGATAATAATGGCCAGCACTACGATGCCCAGGCCAGCCATGAGCCCCCGCCCGGTCTCCAGCTGGGCGATACCTGCAAGGATGTCCTTCCCCAGGCCGCGGGATCCCACAAGGGAAGCAACAACCACCATCGCGAGAGCCATCATGATGGTCTGGTTGACCCCTGCCATTATTGTGGGCCGCGCCAGGGGCAACTCGACCTTTATCAACATCTGCCACGGGGTAGTTCCAAAGGAGCGGGCCGCTTCCTTCAGCTCCGGCGGCACCAAGCGTATTCCAAGATTGGTGAGCCGCATAGCCGGTGGTGTGGCGTACACCATGGTTGCCAGCATAGCTGGGACCAAACCCAGGCCGAGAAACAAAATGGCGGGGATAAGGTAAACAAAGCTGGGCATGGTCTGCATTAAATCTAAGATAGGCCGGATCACCCCTGCTACCATATCGTTCTTGGCCATGACGATTCCAACTGGGATGGCGATAACGACCGATATAACGGTTGCGGTGCCCACCACAGCCAGGGTGCTCATCGCCTCGTCCCACACCTCCGTTATCCCTATGAAGAGGAGCCCGCCAACGGAGATCAGGGCCAAATTCACCCCACTGATCCTCCAGGCCAGCAGGCTCACCACGGCGATGAAAAGCCACCATGGGACCCACAGCAGGAAGTCTTCGATGGGCAACATCACGTCAAGCACAAAATCCCTAAAGGAGATGGTGGTGGGTCGCCAGTGGGCTACCATCCAGTCCGTCGCCTTATCGATCTGCCGGTCTACAGAGTAACTGACCGCAGAGGGAAACTCATGGGATGCTTCTGTCACCAGCAGAGCGACCACAACACCTATCAGCAACACTCCCGCCACAGGCAGAGCCCGGCGGCGAACAGTACCATTGCCCCCCAATTTCAGTACGTCATCCATGCTACGCGGAATGTCCATTCCAGCTCCCCTTCATTGCCGGTCCAGTGTGCCCTCTGGGTTCAGTTGCGCATGCCTCTCAGATCATGTCTATTGGCGCAAGCAGGTGAGGGCCACTACACCCATCATCTGAAGGAAGAATCCGCCTCCTCTTCTTGAGCCCTCTGGCTTTCGGCGATGCTATTAAGGAGGGCCGCTCTGGTCACGATCCCCAGGACGACGCCATCCTCCCCGACGACTGCCACCGGCAGCTCCGTCTCAGCGCACAGGGGAACGAGGTCGTCTATCCTGGTATCTGGGGCCACACGGGGACCAGACTCAACCTGGGACATATCGAACCCGTCCACCTGTTGCATGATGCTGGCTGCACCCATCACCTTTGTCTTGGAGATGCCACGCACGAATTCGTTGACGTAGGCGTCTGATGGGTTACTAACGATTTCCTGGGGCGTCCCCACCTGAACGATCTCCCCATCCCGCATGAGGGCGATACGGTCCCCAACCTTCAGCGCCTCTTCCAGGTCGTGGGTTATGAACACCAGGGTCTTTTGCAGCTCTTGCTGCAGCCTTATCAGCTCATCCTGCATGTTTTTCCGGATAAGGGGGTCCAGGGCGCTGAAGGGCTCATCGAAGAACATAATATCTGGGTCTACCGCTAAGCCCCGGGCCAGGCCCACCCGTTGCTTCATTCCCCCGCTGAGCTCATCGGGGTAGGAGTTCTCCCACCCTTTCAAACCCACCCGCTCAATTACCTCCCGCGTCCTCTCGTAACGGGCGGCTTTGTTTACTCCTTGCACCTCTAAACCCCAGGCAACGTTATCCAGCACCATCCTGTGGGGCAGAAGGCCGAAATGCTGAAAGACCATCGATACTCTGTTGCGTCGGATATCCCTGAGCTGTGCTTCGTTATAGCCCAGTATATCGTCGCCGTCGATGGACACCTGCCCGGCTGTGGGCTCGATAAGCCGGATCAGACATCGAATTAGCGTGGACTTGCCACTTCCGGACAAGCCCATGACCACAAAGGTCTCCCCCTTCTTCACATCGAAGCCCACATCCCGCAGCGCAACGACGGAGCCGGTCTCACTTTGGATTTCTGCCTTGGTCTTACCCCCGTTACCATCTGCCATTACCCGCTCGGGGTTTTTGCCAAATACCTTCCAGAGCCCTTTTACGCTGATCCGAGTTTTACCGGCGTCCAATTTGAACCCTCACAGGCTTTGTCAGATAGCTACTTGTTATGCGTGAATAGCTGGAGTGCTCGATTGCGGTTTGGCTCCCAAGATGTGTCAAGCTACCATGGTTTCTCCACACCTGTCAACCGGAATGGGTATAGGGAAAGCTCAGCTTAACATAGAATTCGAGGATGTTTTCGTAATGGATTGACAAAAATATTCTGGCTGGCATCCGCCACCTAGCAGGCCGCCGGCCGACCGCCCCGACCCACAGCGACAGAGCTCACCAGAGCAGCCAAGGCCCCCAATTGGACCTGGCATCCACTCAGAGTTGGGCACACCTGACTACAAGCTATTCTATGATTGCCTACGAGTGGGGGCCGATCTCAGTGGTCCAACGTACCTGTCCTGAGCCTGCCGAAGGGCCGACCATGAACGGTCGGGCGAATTGCGAGCATCCTGAGCTCGTGGAAGAAGGATGAGGAGTTGGAAATTCGGGACCGGTTCTTTCCACCATTTACACTATGGGGATGGGATCTCGCCTACCTACGTCGGTAGTGTTGACACAATTTGTGAGGATCAGCCATGCTCCCTGGCTGTCCTACACCGTGGTGGAAGCCTCTTCCATCTCCAAGGCCGCCTGGGCTGCCGCCAGTCGAGCCACCGGCACGCGGAAGGGCGAACAGCTGACGTAGTCCAGCCCTTCCCGGTGGCAGAAGGCCACGCTGGCGGGGTCGCCGCCGTGCTCCCCGCATATACCGACCTCCAGATCGTGCCGGCTGCGCCGCCCCTGCTCCACCGCCGTACGGATCAGCGCGCCGACACCCTCGATGTCCAGCGTGACAAAGGGATTGGCCGGCAGAATCTCGTGCTGGATGTAGTAATTGAGGAACTTCCCCTCGGCGTCGTCCCGGCTGAACCCGTAGGCGGTCTGGGTGAGGTCGTTGGTTCCAAAGCTGAAGAACTCGGCCACCTCCGCTATCTCACCGGCGGTCACGCACGCCCGCGGGACCTCTATCATGGTCCCGAACAGGTAGTGCACCTCCGTATCCAGCTCCTGCTGCACCCTCTCGGCCACCGCCGACAGTCCATCCTTCAGACGACGCAGCTCGTTCACGTGGGCCGTGAGGGGGATCATGATCTCCGGGCGCACTGCGATCCCCTCCCGGATCAGGCGCGCGCTGGCGGTGATGATGGCCTCTACCTGCATGCCGTAGATGGCGGGAAAGGTGAGACCCAGACGGCAGCCCCTGTGGCCCAGCATGGGATTCACTTCCCGAAGGGACTCCACCACTTGGAGGAACTCCTCACGGGCGTGTACCTGCTCACGGGGCGCTCCACGGGCTTCCAGTTGCGCCAACTCTATCACCAGGTCTTCGTATCGGGGAAGAAACTCGTGAAGCGGGGCGTCCAGCAGACGGATTATCACGGGCCGCTCTCCCATGGCCCGCAGGATACCGGTGAAGTCCTCTACCTGGAGCTCCTTCAGCCATGCCAGTGCCTCGTTGAAATCCCTCACGGAAACGGGCAACTCGGGCTGCGGAGAGGTACCTAAGGCCGCCTCGGGGTTTTCCTCCGCCCAGCGCTCCGCGTCCTGGGCGGTCATCAACATCCTCTGCACTTTGGCTACCCTTTCCAGCCCGAGGAACATGTGCTCGGTGCGGCAGAGGCCGATGCCCTCGGCACCCATGGAAACGGCCCGCTGTGCGTCCGTCGGGGTGTCCGCGTTGGCCATCACGCCGAGACGGCGCGCTTTGTCCGCCCAGGACAGGAGCGTCTGCGCCTCGTCCAGCTCGTCCAGCTGTGGTTGGGAGGTGGGTATGGCCCCGGAGAGCACCTCGCCGGTTGTCCCGTCCACGCTCAGATCGTCGCCTTCCCGGATGGTGCTGCCGTCGACGGTGAACAACCGTTCCTGGACGTCAACCTGTATCTCCTCGCATCCCACCACGCAGGGGATCCCCAGCCCACGGGTGACGACGGCGGCGTGGCTTGTGACCCCTCCCCGCCTGGTCAGGACGCCTTTCGACGCCAGGATGCCGTGGATATCGTCGGGCTTTGTCTCGGGTCGGACCAGAATGACGGGCACTCCACGCTGCTCGGCCTCTGCAGCCCTGGTGGCGTCAAAGTAGGCCTTGCCGGAGGCGGCGCCGGGAGAGGCCCCAAAGCCCCGCGCCAGGTACGCCCGGGCCTCTTCGGCCCTGGCCTTCCCCTGGGAATCGAACCGGGGCACGAACAGCTGGGACAACTCCTCGGGGTTCACCCGTTTCAGGGCCTGCTCCTGGGAAATCAGGCCCTCATCCACCATGTCCACCGCCGCTTTGACCGCCGCCTGGACGGTGCGCTGGGCGTTGCGGGTCTGCAACATGTACAGGTGCCCGGCCTCCACGGTGAACTCCATATCCTGCACGTCCCTGTAGTGACGCTCCAGCCTCTGGGCCGTCTCTGACAGCTGGCCGTGTACCCCGGGAAACCTCTCGCCAAGGTAGGAGATGGGCTCGGGATTACGTATGCCGGCCACCACGTCCTCACCCTGTCCGTTGGAGAGATACTCCCCGTACAGCTCACGGCGCCCGTCAACGGGGCTGCGCGTGAACAGGACCCCCGTTCCGCTGTCCTCCCCCAGGTTCCCGAATACCATGGCCATGATGGTCACGCCGGTCCCCCAGTCGTGAGGGATGTTGTAGTGGTCCCGGTAGCGCACCGCCCGAGGGCTGTACCAGCTCTGAAATACCGCCTCTACCGCTCGTGGAAGCTGCTGCCAGGGGTCCTCGGGCACCTCCTGGGACGTGGCCTCGAAGATGGCCGCCTTGTAGTCGCGGATGACGCTGCGTAGATGCTCGGCGCTGAGCTCGTGGTCCTGGGTGACCCCGGCCCTCTCCTTGTGTCCGGCCAGTATTCCCTCGAAGACCGACGACTCCATGCCCATGACCACGCTTGCGAATATCTGGAGAAAGCGCCTGTAGGCGTCGAAGGCGGGTCTCTCATCCCCCATCAGGCCGGAAAGGCCCGTGACGATCTGGTCGTTGATGCCGAGGTTGAGGATCGTATCCATCATGCCCGGCATGGAGACCCTGGCCCCAGACCGCACGGACACCAGCAGGGGGTTATCGGTAGAGCCAAGCTTCTTGCCGATAGTGTCTTCCAGCCAGCTCACATTTTCTCGCACCTGCTCCAAGAGACCTTCGGGGAAGTGGCGGTCCCCTTCGTAGTATTGAAGACAGGCCGCGGTGGTGATCACAAACCCGGGCGGGACGGGTAATCCGAGCCGGACCATCTCACAGAGGTTCGCTCCTTTGCCCCCCAGGAGATCGCGCATCCCCGCATCGCCCTCCTGGAACCTGTAGACCAGCTTCTCCTTCTGCTGCACCATGACTTATCCTAACTCCTTCTTGGCGGTCGTCGGCCCGATACACGTTCTACGAACTTAACAAAGGGCCCCAGGCCGTGCCCCGATTATATACGGACCAGAGCCGTGGCTCAGGGTGCCTCACCGGGGCCGGGAGCAGCCTCTTCCAGGTAGAAGCCATTCTCCCACAGGTCGTCTAGCTGCTCAAGCTCCTCAGTGGTCAGGTCCGGCGTCTCTGGAGCCGCGGCGTACTCGGCCAGCTCGTCCATATTCGTGATGTTCGGCAGCACGCTTACGATGGCTCCCTGGGCCAGGCAGAATTTTATTGCCGACTGGGCCATGGTCCTGCCCGTGTCTTCGGCCAGGAACTTGACCTGCTCCGCCTTCTTCAGTGCGCCGACCAGCCACTCCTGTTTTCGATGGGACCTGTGGTCGCCCGGCTCGAAGCTGGGGGGCTGGGAGTAGCGATCGGTGAGCACCTCCGACGCATGGGGCACCCGGGAGATAAGGCCCACCTGCTCCTCCTGGGCCACGGGGAAGAACCGGCGGGCCGGCTCCTGCTCCAGGATGCTGTAGATTATCTGAAGGGAGGGGACGTGGCGCTCGCGCATGGAGGCCTCACCCTCCTCGAACCAGCCGATATCCGGACCGAGGGCTGACCCGTAGTAGCGTATCTTGCCCTCTTTCACCAGCGTGTCCAGCAGGTCAAAGACCTCGTCGTTCTCCACGGCATCCATTCGGGGATTATGGAGCTGGTAAATGTCCACGTAGTCCCTCTTCAGACGCCGCAGGCTCTGCTCAAGGGCGAAACGTATGAACTCGGGCTCGAACTTCTGGGTACGCTCCTGGTGGCCGATGCGCTCGATACTGTCGTAAAAGTCGTAGCCGAACTTGGTGGCTATCACGATGTCATGGCTCTGGCGTCTTAGGGCCTTGCCCAGGATCTCCTCGCCGTAACCCTCGCCGTAGGTGTCCGCCGTGTCGAAGAAGGTTATGCCCAGCTCCACGGCCTGCTCAAGGAGACGCACCTTGTCCGACTCCTCGATGCGCCCCCACCAGTCCGTCCCCACTGTCCAGCCCCCGAACCCCACCTCCGGCAGATGAAGGTCGGTCCTCGGAAGCTGGCGATAGTTCATGCGTCACCCTTTCCTGCTTGTATCACATTGGGCATGGGGAACGGTCTGTGGACACGGGACCCTAGACGTAGATCGACAACCCTAGACGCCCAGGGCCCCTTTTATCTCGCCTACCTTGCCGGCGAACTCTACATCGGTAAGCACTGGTGCGAGGCGGCCCAGGGGAATATCCTGGGAAAGCTCCACCCAAGACGTGCACCCACCGTAGCGGGGCTCGTAGGGTAAGGTCCGGGGCTCCTCCAGCCGGTAGAGCCTCAACAGCATCAGCGAGAGGGGCTGCCTGGGTTTCCAGTGAAGGCGTTTATGGACGTAGTCCGTGGTCCAGATGTGGTAGGGCGAAAGGGCATCCGCCTCCTCCTGGTCCGTTACCTCGATGGCCTCCTCCAAGCTGGCCCAGTGAGAGAACGTCACGCTGCTCCCATCACGGTCCTGGGAAAGGACATGATGCAGGTCCCCGTGGTATCGCTCCTTGAGCAGCTCCGCCTTCTGGTGCTCGAAGGTAGGATACAGAAGAAACTCGGGGTGTAGCACGCGGAAGTCCTTGCCATCCTCTCGGATTCCTCCCTTGCGCACCAAAAGTATCTGCTCGCCCCGCTCGAAGGCCCTCACCGTGACAGCCCACTCTTTCAATGCCACCTGGCACACGCTTGGGTACAACCGTCGGCCCCCGTTCCGAAAGGTCCCGGCGACCCAGAGGCCGCCCGTTCTCAGATTTACCACTTCAATGTTATCACCAAAGCCCAACGCGCTCAAGCGTACAACACGTGCCCCGCGGTTCTCCCTTGTCGCCGTGCCTCCGGTAATGGCCCACGCCTCGAGCAAATGTCCACCCCATTCATACTAGGCGCTGATGCACCCCAAATGACCAACACGATGTGCAAGTTTTGCCATGTCACCCCTTCGATTTACTCAGGGCAGGCTGTGAGCCCTTCGCTCTTGTCATTCTGAACGACGTGAGGAATCTACATCTCGCTCAGGAGAAACTCCGCGAAGGGTTTGGAAGGGAGGAGATTCTCACGAAGGTCCTGACCCCCTCCAGATTCTTCACCCGCCTGCGGCGGCTCCAGAATGACATACTCGGAAGTCGTCCCGTAAGAGAACCCCTTACATTGGTTTAACTGGCATTTGGCGCGGCGACAGCTATAATGGTTTCAGCAGTGGGGCAGCGCAGGCGCTCCCCACATAGCAACGGAAGCATGACGGCTAAAGAATACGACGTACTGATCGTTGGAGCCGGCCCGGCGGGCAGCACCCTCGCCTACGACCTTGCCCGCCGTGGGGTCAAGACGCTGCTGGTGGAGCGGGATGTCCTGCCCCGCTACAAGACCTGAGGGGGCGGTATCAACGAGAGGGCCGTTCGGCTCTTGGACTTTCCCATCACCCCCGTGGTCGAGCGAGTCATCAGCCAGGCCAGGCTCACCTACAAGCTGCGAGAGGGTTTTACCCGGAGCTTTCCCCACCCCCTTACATACATGACCATGCGAGACCGGTTCGACAGCTTCCTGATAGACCGGGCCGTCTCCGCGGGGGCCACGGTCATGGACGGGTTCAGGGTGTACAGGATAGAGGTGGACGGCGCCGGTGCCCGCGTCCTCGGCCAGAAGGATGCCTTCGGGGCAAGGGTGCTGGTGGGGGCCGACGGGGCCAACAGCGTGGTGGCCCACCAGCTGGGCCTGCTCCGGGAGGCGGAGATAGGTGTGGGCCTGGAGAGTGAGGTCTACCCCGAGGCGCAGTACCTCTCGCCCTGGGAGTCTACACTCAGCCTGGACTTCGGGACCATCCGCGGAGGCTACATGTGGGTCTTCCCCAAGGAGGACCACCTATCCATCGGCGTGGCCAGCTTTGCCAAGCTCAGCAGGAAGATGCGCCCCCTCCTGGACGGGTACCTGAGTTTCCTGAGGCTGGGCAACCACGAGGAGCGGCTCACCAGGGGGCACAGGCTCCCCCGGCGGGGCACGGGCATGCCCATCCAGAGCGGCCCTGCCCTGCTCGTGGGCGACGCGGCGGGCCTGGTAGACTTCTGGACCGGCGAGGGCATCTACTACGCCCTGAGGAGCG
The DNA here is from genome assembly GCA_965247295.1 of Dehalococcoidia bacterium. Classification (GTDB taxonomy): domain Bacteria; phylum Chloroflexota; class Dehalococcoidia; order Lucifugimonadales; family JAGWBF01; genus CBDFGQ01. Next base: position 219,901 of record CBDFGQ010000004.1, on the reverse strand, counting down.
CCCAGATAGCGGCACCGGCGATACAGGACTACCTCGAGGGGAGGGCCCCTGACCTCCGGCCCTACGAGGAGTCCATAGACCGGGACCTGATGCCCGAGCTACATATAGCCCGGACCCTCACCAGGATGGGGGTGTGGCTCCCCAAGCTCGGCTACACCCTGATGAAGAACTCGGACTGGGCCTGGAACGCCGGCTGCCAGATACTGAGGGGCGATAGGTCCTACCACGACGTGCGGCGCAGGATGGGCCCCTTTAGATTGCTATTCGACCTGGCGGGTGTCGGGACGTAGCCGAAATTCCCCGTAACCGTCGCCCTGACCTGCGAGGTTGGTAGGTGCAGGAGTTGGTGTAGTGGTGCTATGGGATTAGGCCGGGGAATCAGCCCCACCAGTTTTCGTTAAGCGATGTTGTTGGAAACGGGGGTCCAGGTGGAGCCATCTACTGGCCCGTCCCGTACTCGACAACATATCCTTGCGGACGCATGCTGCCCCTTGATTCATCATTCCACTGGCCCGAGTCTGTAAAAAAGTGAAGGCCGTCCTCGTTACCAGCGTCATTGGGCTCACCGCCGGCCCAGTTAGTGTAGCTAAATGGCTCACCAGTAACCCACTGCCAGTTACCACCAGGTTCAGGACTTCCCGATGGCTGGAAGCCTCCCAGCCAATCACGCTGCCTTGCAGCGAAGGGCAGATTCTCTGTGATAAAGTCGTTCTCTTGCTGTGAGGTAACTGTGGCGAGATGTCCCTGGAGACCAGCAAAAGTCCGTGATTCTGCCGCTGCCTTCGCATCGAACCAGTTGATGCCTCCAGGAACAGTAATTGCCTGATAGTAGTGTCCATTTGAAGGGTTGAAGATAGCCTCCTTCCTCTTCCCTGCGCTGCCGGCGTCGTAGATGGCCTTGATCTCGGCGTCGGACAGCGCGCGGTTGAAGACCTCGACCTCGTCTATGACACCGCCGAAGTACTGGGTGAAGCCCGCGCCGCGTATTGCTCCAATTGCCAGGGGAAGCCCGGATGTATCCCCAGTACTGCCAGTAAAAGCACCGCTTGCGACCACAACAACCCCATCCATGAGCAGCTTGTGAGTGTTGCCGCTGCGTACGTAGGCATAGTGATGGAAATTGGTATCGGTCACATCCGCCGGACCTATCAGAAAATTACCAGAGCCATCTGGCCGCTTGAATCCACCTATCACCTGATGGGAACTAAAGTATAGCCAGTAGGCCAACGGCCCGCTAAACCCTGCCCCCTTTACAACCATGGTACGTTGCGCGGCATCAAGTATAGTCCGCTTTGCCCACAGATCTACGGTTACGTCTCCGGTAATGTTGAGGTTGGCGATGTCGCCGGATACCAGGACGAAGTCACCCGCCCCATCGAGGCTGAAGCCTTGCCCGACCATGCCGGGGGCGAAGGTGGCGTCGCCGGAGAGGGTGGCGTGGTTGCCGTCCACGATGTCGTTGGCGTTGCCGTCCCCCGGCCACCAGCTAACCATCCCGGCGGGTGGCTGGATGGGCTCAGGCACACTGACGGCGCCAAACACCGTGGTGAACGCATAGTCCCCACTCACCGCCCCGGGTTGGAGGTCAGCAAAGCGCACATCTGCCCTTACCATATCCCCAGAGCGCAGAATCACTCTGTGGCCGGGACAGGCTTCCCCTAAAAAACCACCTGTGAAAACATCGTGGAGACGAGCCCGCATGTGCCCAAGTCTTGTCCCTGGAGGGCTCTCCACGTCATGGCAGGGCTCAATAAACTCAAGGCTAATGCCGGACTTGTTCTCAATGTATATCGTAGTCTCAGCGTGTCTTTTACTGGACTTCAGAGGCGGCTGAAGTTGAGATAATTACAAACTCAAGGGATGTCACGGGCTGTGTCTTTCCCTGGTCGTGCCACAGGCCCAGATTGTCGCCGCTGATGACTACTGCCGACCTTATCTTCAGCGTGGTGGGCACCTCCCGGCTCACCTGGAAGACGGTAGCCAACAGAGCCACGCCGAACGCCGCCAGAAAGACGGACACCCCTACCGTTAGGGCAATCCATCGGCGCTTTGTCATCTTCATGAGTCCCTCCACGTGAAACCTGGGGCCATTCTAAGAGAGAGTCGCGATTAAGACAACGTTATGGGGCGGTAGGCAGGGGGTGCTCGGTCTCCAGGAGCTCGAGAAAGGCACGCTGGGCGGGCGAGAGGCGCCTGTCCTTCAGGTAGACCAGGGTCAAGGGCCTGGTGCAGCTCCAGCCCTCCACCTCCAGCACCCGCAGGAGACCGGCCTTCACCTCGGCCACCACGCCGAACCGGGATATGACCCCCACGCCCACCCCGGCCTGGGCCGCCAGCTTTACCGCCTGGTTGCTTCCCAGCTCCATGGCTATCCTGGGCTGGATTCCCAGGTGGGCGAGGCACTCCTCCGCCGTCTTCCTTGTGGCGGAGCCCTCTTCCCGCACCACCAGCCCCTCGGACATGACATCCTCCAGGGACACTCCCTTCCGCGTCGCCAGCGAGTGTTCCGCACCGGCCACCAGCACGATCTCGTCCACGGCATAGGTGGATGTCTCCAGGTCCTCCCTCTCTCCCTCCAGGCTGGCCCCGATCATCCCAAGGTCAAGCTCCCGCTGGAGTATCTGGCTGACTATGGACCGGGTGTTAGATATCTGCATCGCCACTATTATCCCGGGGTACTGCCGGCGGAAGCGCCCGATGGCCACGGGCAGTATGTACTCGCCGGGAGTCGTGCTGGCGCCCAGGGTCAGGTGGCCCGCCACAAGCCCGCGTATATCCCCAATGGCCTCACGCATTTCCGAAGATAGGGCGAAGATGCGGTGGGCGTAGCCGTGTACCGTCTCGCCAGCCTCGGTAAGCTGTAGTCCCCTGGGCTTTCGGTGGAACAGGGGTACGCCAAGGGCCCTTTCGAGTTCCTGTACCTGAATTGAGACAGCAGGCTGGCTAATCTCAAGGGCCTCGGCGGCCCGTGAGAAGCTCCTGTGCCGGGCCACGGCGTAGAAGATATGTAGCTGATGGAAGTTCAGTTCGGTCTTGGTATCCATCGCGCCTCACGGGCCAGGGCCCGCTGGCCGGACCAAAATAGCCTTGGTGCGCCCACAAGTATATGCCGTTGCCCCTCTAATAGAAAGTCGATTCACTAGCTAACCCAATGTGCAACATCCCCTGTCGCCCCTTCGATGTACTCCGGGCACGCCTTAAGCCCTTCGCTCTTGTCATTTTGAACGAAGTGAAGAATCTACGTCTCGCTGAGGATAAACTCCGCAAAGGGTCTGGAGGACGTGGCGCGTTTCAGCCCCACCCCAGATTCTTCGCCTGCGGCTCAGAATGACATCCTGCCTAGTCCTCGTGTCAGAGTAACCGTACATGGCGTTAGCTACGGAGAATTTGGTATCCTGGTAACGGTAGAAAATAATAACTCGGGATGGGGCAGGACATGCCTTCAATCAAGAATATTCTGGTCAACCCCGATGTCACCATATCCTGGGGCACCGACGGGAAGCGGACAAGTGTGGCCTCCGTAGAGGTGCGTGGGCTGCTTTGCCATAGCCTCTGAGTTCGAAGAGTCACGCGGGCCCTGGAGGGGCTGCCGGGGGTATCGGGGGTGACATTCGACCCAGCGTCGGACGCCTTCTTAGTGGAGGGAGCGACTTGTCTGTCGGAGGAGGATATCGAGCTCGCCGTGCTGGGACAGGTCAAGCTATCCAGGCTACGAAGGTTCCTGGGCAGCCTTAGAAGAGTGCCGACCGGTGCGTAACGCTAGACTGCGGCGTCCAGTTTCAGGAGCTTTCCGAGGTTGCCCGATGTGGCCGCCGCCACTTCCTCCACGGTGATGCCCTTTAGCTCGGCCAGTTTCTCCGCCACGTTAAGCACATGGCGGGGCTCCGTCCAGTTGCGGCGGTACTTTTTGAAGGGCTGGGGTGCGGCGTCCGTCTCCAGTACGATGCTCTCCAGCGGCAGCTTCCGGGCCACTTCCTGGAGCTCCGGCAGGCGCAGCAGGGGCCTGGCTAGGGAGATATAGAACCCGGAGTCTATGGCTTCCCGGGCGGTAGCCTCGTCGCCCTGGAAATAGTGCATCACACCCCCCACCTCGTGGGCCCTCTCCTCCTTGAGCGTCCTCAGCACCTCTGGGTGGGACTCACGTGAGTGAAAGATGACGGGCAGGCCCAGCTCCCTGGCCAGCCGTATCTGCTCCCTGAAGGCCTGGTACTGTAGCTCCTGGTCAGGGGACTCCGGCAGAAAATCCAGGCCGATCTCGCTGACGCAGGCGACCTTGGGGTTGTTCACCGCAAGCTCGCGAAGGGCGTCATAGGCCGTTTCGTCCACTGGGCTGTCCACTTCCATGGGATGGATACCCACGCCCGCGTAGATCGGACCATGTCCCCGTGAGAGCTCCACGCAGGCCACGGAAGAGGCTATAGTCGTGCCGGCGCAGACAACGAGGGAAACATCGGCACGCCGCGCCCGCTCGAGGATCTCGGTAATCTCCAGGGCGGGATACTGGTCCAGGTGAGTGTGGGAATCGTACAGTATCATCGTCGGTTCTCTATGCGCATCTCGTTGCAGTACTCTATACTATCCTTGTAAGGTTAAGCAAGGTATATCTGCATCCCATCGGGTTCTCGCCGACTCAACCCTGTGAAGAGGCGGCAACCCGTAATGTGGACTGCCAGGTCATTAAGGTTATAGCTGTGGCGCTCCTCACCCAAGCAGGTCAGGTCAAACGCTGGCTGTGGGATACGCAGGCAAGGCTGGTCCTTGGCGTAGCCATCAGCCTATTGCTCGGATGGCTCTCGGTTCGGGGGATGGACTGGGGCCTGGTAGTGGACCAGTTCGGCGATTTTCCCGTGGGATGGGCGCTGACCTCCCTGGCCATCCTGGTCCTCTCCAGCTTCGTGAGGGCCTATCGCTGGCAGGTCCTTTTCATCGGGCAGAGGGTCCCACTGCTACGACTGTTCCTGGTCCAGAACGCAGGAATCGGGCTCAACAACCTGGTGCCCATCAGGGTGGTCAGCGAAGGAGCCCAGTTCGCCTTGCTTACCCTGCGTTACAGAATCAAGGGTGGGGTGGCCTTGGCTACCCTCGGTATGGAGAGAATACTGGACCTCGTGGTGACCACCGTCCTCCTGATGGCCGGGTTAACCCTCCTACCCAACAAGGGCGACTTCCTGCCCTACGTTGTGGGGGCCTTCGTGGTAGCCGTGGGCTCGGTGTTGGCCGTTCCTCTGCTGATATGGCTCTGTAGCAGGCCGCTCCTGAACCGCATACCATTGCTCGTGTCCACCGCCGGAACCCTCGTGGATCTTACGAGAGCCAGGTTCAGCCTTGCCTACTCCTTTCTTCTGACCCTGGTCCACTGGCTGCTGGTAGGCCCATGCGCCTGGGTCCTGGCGCATGGGATGGGGCTGGGGATATCGGCCTTCGTGGCCACCCTGGCAATCGTGGGGACCCTATACTTCGCCACCGCCCTGCCCGCCCTACCTGCGGCGGCAGGCACCTTTGAGTTCGCCATAGTATACGTGCTGAAGCTCTTCGGGGTATCCCAGTCCCAGGCCTTCAGCTACGGGGTAGTGATCCACGCCGTGCTGTTCTTGCCTCCCATTGTGATAGCGATACTCGTCTTCTCCAGAATAGGACTGAGGCCCATCAAGTGGGGCGAATCCCCGGTGCGCTGGGAGGAGGCCCGGGCCGTGTCAGTCAAGAGTGGTGGAAGGGGCGCTGAATGAGGGTCCACCTCCCGGCCCCTTATCTCGCCATCGCCATACTCATAACCTTTCTCGGGGCTTGCGCATCCCCTACTCCGACCCCCACCCCTACGCCCACACCCACTACTACCCCCACGCCTACACTTACACCGACCCGTATCCCTCCCCCACCAACCCCCACACTCACCCCTACACCCACGTCCACGCCTACGCCTTCACCAACCCCTACGGCTATGCCAACCAGTACGCCGACGCCCGCACCCACGGCCACGCCCACCAGCACGCCAAGTCCCACACCCACAGCTACCCCTACGCCTGTGGTCTTCCCCCCTCCCTCGGGCAAGCCCGGCGGGAGGCTAACTACGGTGGCCCTGGCCAACATAGAGCATCTGGACGTGCATCAGCAGGTGCAGGAGACGCTGACCGCCCTGGGGCCCGGCATTGCCTACTCCCGGCTCCTGCGGCTCAGAATGGGGCCGCCGGAGGAGGTACCTCAGCCCAGCCTGCTCCTGGAATGCGAGCTTTGCCTTAGCTGGCAGATGGTTGACCCCTTGACCTACCGCTTCCAACTGAGGGAGGGGACCCGCTGGCAGGACATTCCCCCCGTCAACGGTCGAGAGCTCGTGGCCGACGACGTGGTTTACAGCTACGAAAGGCAGCTCACCCCCGGTTGGGCCAACGCCTCCCTGCTCCAGAACATGGAGTCGGTAGAGGCAGAGGGCCGGTACACGCTGAAAATCACTCTCAAGCCGGAATTCGCCGACGCGGATTTCCTGCTTTCGCTGGCAGACGGCCATACAAAGGTAGTCGCTCGGGAGGCGGTGGACGTGAAAGGCGACCTCAAGGAGGGGCCTGTCATAGGCAGCGGGCCATGGATATGGCGTAGCACCCGTGAGGACTTCGGCTCCGTATTCGAGAAGAACCCGGACTACTTCGAGCGCGGACTGCCCTTTCTGGACGAGCTCGTAATCAGCATCGTGAGGGGGAAGCAGACGAGACTAGCAGCCTTTGAAGTCGGCAGCGTGGACGCCTATCGAATATCCCCCTCTACCTGGCAGGAGCTCGTTCCGGGCGGCACGGAGTTCCCTAGCTTTGTTTCCTTCCAGGCCGGCACCGGACTGATACTGACCATGAACGTCTCGGCCCCTCCCTTCGACAACCTTCAGGTGCGCAAGGCCGTGCTCAAGGCCATAGACCCGTGGGACTACGTGCGCAGGATCTGGTCTGGTCAGGGGTACGTCAGCACTGGTATACCGGTACAGAGGCCCGATTGGCTGCTTACTCGGGAGGAGATGAGGGGGACCTACTTCGCCGACCCAGAGATCGCCGAGCGCATGCTGTCGCAGGCGGGCGTGGCAACGCCGGTAAAGTTCGACCTCATGGTTGCCGATTTCGGAGACCTCTACCTGCGGCAGGGGAATCAGATACAGGAAGACCTGAATGCCGCCGGCTTCGACCCATTCCTGGTTAAAGTCAACGCGTCTCAGTACGGTGAGCGGGTGTGGCGGGACAAGGACTACCAGCTCGCTATCGGAGAGCTACCCCCAACCTCTACGTCCAACAGCTACCTATTCGGCGCCCTGCACAGCGCGTCGCCACAGGGTAACGTGGTGGCCCACTCCGATAGCCAGCTCGACGCCATGATCGTGGAGCAGGCCGTTGAGCGGGACCCGGCGGCACGGAAGGGGCTGCTGCGGGAGATACAGCGCTATCTTCTGGACCAGGCCTATCTGTTCAGCCCCGTCACGGGAGGGGCCAGGTGGGTCCACGCCACCAGGGTAAAGGGCTTCTATCCCAACACCGCCGTCTCGGAGTACTTCTACTGGGCAAAAGCCTGGGTCGAGTAGGGAAGGGCCACAGCCGGTCTTACCGCTCCTTCCTGGCCCTGTACTCCTCGATCCCTATCTCCAGGGCCGTCCAACCCAGGAGAGCGCATTTGATGCGCACCGGAAACCTGCGTACAACCTGTAGGGCACCCAGGTCACCCAGCTCTGCGCGCTCCTCCTCGGTGGGGGACCGCCCGCGCATCATCTGCCGGAACGTTTCCCCAATCTCGTCCGCCTCTTCGAGGGTCCTACCCCGCAGCACATCCGTCATCATGGAGGCGGAAGCCTGACTGATGGAGCATCCCTCCCCGTGAAATCTGGCCTCACCTATGCGCCCGTCCGTAAGCCTCAACTGCACCACCACCTGGTCGCCACAGATGGGGTTGTATTCGTCGTACTCTATGTCCGGCTCCTCCAGCCTGACCTTGTTCGAGGAGCTCCGGTAATGCTTGAGTATGGCGTCCCGGTACAGCTCCTCGATCTCGTCATAGGGGATTTCCTGCATACTTTCCCCCGAGTGCGGCGCCCGTTTCCACTGATGCCTACGGAAGTCCCGTGATGCCTACGGAAGTCCCGCCAGCGTCGCCCAGAGCTCCCCGACCCACTGGTCCACTTTTTCAACCAGCTGGCTGGGCATCCGGTTATCCCAAAAGCCCATAAATTATAAAGCTGCCCCACCATGAGGGCAGCTACATTCTAACACGCAGCAACCGGGCACCCAGCCGTGGATCAGGCTATTCCGTGGACACCGAATCTTCCACTCCCTCCAGAGCGGCGCGCAGAGTATGCCACGAGAGCGTCGCGCACTTCACCCGGACGGGAAACTGGGGGAGGCCCGACAGAACTTCCAGGTCACCCACCCGGTCTGGGTCGAAGTCGGAGCCGGGCTCGCGGGTGACCATCTCGTGGAAGGCGCCGTAAATCTCCTCGGCTTCTGCCTTGGTCTTCCCTTTGACGCTCTCGGTCATCAGGGATGTGGAAGCCTTGGAGATGGCGCAGCCGGACCCGATGAAGCAAATATCGGCGATAAGGTCATTCTCAAGTTTCAAATAGAGGGTTAGTCTGTCACCGCAAAGGGGATTGTACCCCTCAAGGGCCCGGTCGGCCCCCTCCAGCTTTCTGAAGTTGCGGGGCCTGGTGTTGTGTTCTATGACAACGTCTTGGTAAAGGTCTTCCAGATCTGACACTAGCTAAAGACCTCGAGAACTTTATCAATGCCCTTAACGAGGGCGTCGATCTCCCCCTTTGTGTTGTAAAGGGCAAGGGACGCCCTGGCGGTGGCGGATATGCCGAACCGGTCCATCACCGGCTGGGTACAGTGGTGCCCCGTGCGAATGGCAATCCCCTCCCTGTCCAGGATCGTGCCCGTGTCATGGGGGTGGACGTCTTGAAGGGCGAAGGAGAGGATCCCGCCCTTGTCTCTGGCGGTGCCTATTAGCCTAAGGCTTTCGATGGCCGATAGGCGTTGGGTAGCGTATTCCAGCAGCTCGCCCTCGTGCGTGGATATGCGGTCCATTCCCAGATCCGTTACGTAATCAATCGCCGCGCCCAGTCCGATCACTCCGCCGATGTGGGGAGTGCCAGCCTCGAATTTATAGGGCAGCGAGTTGTATGTCGTCTTCTCGAAGGTAACCGACTTGATCATGTCGCCGCCGCCCTGGTAAGGAGGCATGGACTCCAACAGCTCGGCCTTCCCGTACAGGACTCCGATTCCGGTAGGCCCATATAACTTGTGTCCTGAAAAGGTGAAGAAATCGCAGTCCATTTTGGCCACGTCTATGGGCATGTGGGGAATCGACTGCGCCCCATCAACCATGACGGGGATGCCGCGGTCGTGGGCCAAGGCCACGATACGCTCAATGGGGTTGATGGTACCTAGGGAATTGGACAGGTGCACGACGGATACCAGCCTGGTCCGGGGGCCCAGGAGCCTCTCGTACTCATCCATCAACAGCTCGCCGGCGTCGTTCATGGGGATGACCCGGAGGCGGGCTCCCCGCTCCTGACAAAGGAACTGCCACGGGACGATGTTGGAGTGGTGCTCCATGGCGGAGATGATAATCTCATCGCCCTCGCTGACATTCTGCCTGCCGTAGCTGTTGGCAACCAGGTTGATGCCCTCGGTGGTGCCCCTGACGAAGACGATCTCTCGGTCCTCGGAGGCGTTGAGAAACCTGCGTATTTTGCTACGGGCTCCCTCGTACTCTTCGGTGGCCCGCTCACTCAGGTAGTGGACGCCCCGGTGGACGTTGGAGTTTTCCTCCGTGTAGTAGCGCATCAGGGTGTCGATCACCACCTGGGGCTTCTGGCTGGTGGCGGCGCTGTCCAGGTACACCAACGGCTTGCCATGGACCCGCTGTTTCAGGACCGGAAAGTCCTCTCTGATCCTTTCCACGTCCAGGGCTCCAGCGGAAACCTGGCCGAGCCCGGGGTTTCCTGTGGTCATAGCCTTCCCCCGAGGCGAAAGTCGGGTAATGATCCCAAGAACAGCTTGTCCAGGAAGGCCCGTACCGGCTCAAGCTGGACCGTGTCTATGATTTCACTGGCGAATCCGTGAATCAGTAACCGACTGGCCGTTTCCAGGTCCAATCCACGGCTCCTCATGTAGAGTACCGCGTCGTCATCTATGTATCCGGCGGTAGCGCCGTGGCCGCACATTACGTCGTCGGCGTAGATCAGGAGGCTGGGCTTGCTGTCCACCTCCGCATCTTTCGAAAGGACAAGGTTCTTATCTGATTGGTGGGCGTTGGCCTTCTGGGCATCCCGGCGCACCAGGACCGTGCCGCCGAAAACCGCCTTGGACCGTCCGTCCAGAATGCCCTTGTAGTACAGGCGGCTGGTGGTATGGGGTTTGGCATGGTCTATGTTGAGGTAATTGTCAATGTGCTGTGTGCCGGAGGTCATGTACAGCCCATTGAGGTTGCAGGAGGTGCCCGGCCCGTCCAGCAACACGTGGAAATCGCTCCTGGCCAGGGCGGCTCCTCTGGTGAACGACCCCGAGGAGAAGGTGCTGTCCCGGTCCTGGCGCACCCGCGTCGTACCCACGTGGAAGGACTCGGGCCCGTCCAATAGCAGTCTGTAGTGCTCCACCTCGGCGCCTTCATCCAGCGCGATCTCAGTGACTGCATTGGTGAAGTAGCGGGCCTGCGATAGGCTGACGTAGCTCTCTATGAGGGTTAGCCTGCTGTGGGGCTCGGCCACGACCAGGGTCCTCGGGTACGTGACCGCGGGCTCGGGTCCTTCGCTGGTGACGTAAATCAGGTGTATCGGCCGCTGAAGGGTGGTATCCCGCGGGACGTGGACAAAGGCCCCATCATGTAGGAACGCGGTATTCAGGGCGACAAAGGCATCATCGTCGAACGTCGCGTGCTTGCTCAGGTGAACTTTGGCCATGTGGCCGTCGGAGCGGAGTACCCTGGCCAGATTCGCAACGCGGGCGCCTGTGACCCGTGATGGCGGCGTGGACAGGGCAGGGGAGTATCTACCGTTCAGGAAGACGAGCCTGGTCCAGCTACGACCCCATGGCGCCAGTGCGCGAAGGTCGGATGCTCCTACTTCAGGCCGGTCGCGGTGGAGTGGGTACTGGAAGTCAGTATTGGCGATGGGAACGACGCTGGTGTACTTCCATTTCTCGTTGCCGCGGCGGGCGGTGGGAAAACCCAGGTCGGTGAAACGTGCCAGCGCACGCTGGCGAATCCTGTGGACCCACGCCGGCTTCCTGGGTGCCAAGCCCTTCTGGAAGGTATCGAAATCGGAGATATACCTTCCACCCTTCGCCAGTGGTTGAGCCATATCCCCGGTGCGCCCTCCTAGACCTTCAGCTCCGCGCCACTCTCCACGCTCTCTTTGACCCAATCGTAGCCCCTCTCCTCCAGCCGCAGGGCAAGCTCCGGACCGCCGGAGGTTACGATGCGGCCATCAAGGAGGACATGGACGAAGTCGGGGGTGATGTAGTTGAGAATGCGCTGATAATGGGTCACCAGCACTATGGCATTGGAGGGGGTCCGAAGCTCGTTAACCCCATTGGCGACGATCCTGAGTGCGTCTATATCCAAACCAGAATCGGTCTCGTCAAGAAGGGCCAGCTTGGGGTCCAGGACCGCCATCTGAAGTATCTCGTTGCGCTTCTTTTCTCCGCCGGAGAAACCCTCGTTAACCGACCGCTTGGTTAGGCTGGGGTCGACCTGGATCATCTGCATCTTCTCTTTCAGCATGTTGTCAAAGGCCCGAATACTGAGCTCTTCCAGCCCCCGATGTGCTCGCACAGCTTCCACCGCAGCCTTCAGGAACTGCCAGGTCCGGACCCCCTGGAGCTCCAGGGGATACTGGAACGCCAGGAAGACCCCTTCCCGGGCCCGTATCTCCGGCTCCATACCCAGAAGGTTCACGCCTTCGTAGAGGACCTCCCCCTGGGTAACGGTGTATTCCGGCTTCCCAGCGAGCACGCTGGCGAGGGTGCTTTTGCCCGAGCCGTTGGGTCCCATGATGGCGTGGACTTCACCGGCGTTGACGGCGAGGTCCACGCCCTTCAATATTTCCACATCCCCAGCGGCTACGTGGAGGTTACGTACAACTAACATTGGAGGCGCGTGGTTGTCTTGAGCCCGGCCCATTAGCCGACGGCCCCTTCCAGACTGACCTTGAGCAACTGGGACGCCTCCGCCGCGAACTCGAAGGGCAACTCCTTGAAGATCCCCCTGCAAAAGCCATTGATGATCATGTAATGGGCCTCCTCCAGGGAGATGCCACGCTGCTGAAGGTAGAAGAGCTGGTCGTCGCTAACCTTGGAGGTGGTGGCCTCATGCTCCATGCGGGCGGTGGGGTTACGTACCTCGATGTAGGGCACCGTATGGGCGCCACACTTGTCTCCAATCAGAAGGGAGTCACACTGGGTGAAGTTCCTGGCGCCGGTTGCCGAGGGCATAATCTTGACCAGGCCCCGGTAGGTGCCGTTGCCCTGGCCCGCCGAGATCCCCTTGGCCACTATGGTGCTCCTGGTGTTTTTCCCGATGTGGAGCATCTTGGTGCCCGTGTCCGCCTGCTGATGATTGTTCACCAGCGCCACGGAGTAGAACTCCCCAACGGAGTTGTCTCCTTGCAGGATCACGCCGGGGTACTTCCAGGTTATGGCCGAGCCGGTCTCCACCTGGGTCCAGGAGATCTTGGAGTTTCTGCCGGCGGCCTTGCCCCGCTTGGTAACGAAGTTGAACACTCCCCCTCTTCCCTCCTTGTCGCCGGGGAACCAGTTCTGGAGCGTGGAGTACTTGATCTCCGCGTTGTCCAGGGCTACCAGCTCCACTACGGCCGCGTGCAGCTGGTGGGTCTTTCTACTGGGAGCCGTACAGCCCTCCAGGTAGCTTACGTAGCTGCCCTCATCGGCGATGATGAGGGTCCGTTCGAACTGGCCGGAATCGGCCTGGTTGATGCGGAAGTAGGTCATCAGCTCCATGGGGCAGCGCACCCCTTTGGGGATGTAGGCAAAGGAGCCGTCGCTGAAGACGGCCGAGTTCAGGGTAGCGAAGAAGTTGTCCGCGTACGGGACCACCGAGCCAAGGTACTTTTTCACCAGGTCGGGATGCTTCTGGACCGCCTCGCTGAAGGAGCAGAAGATGACCCCGTACTTTTCAAGGGTCTCCTTGTAAGTGGTGGCCACGGAGACGCTGTCGAGGACCGCATCCACCGCCACTCCGGACAGCTTCTTCTGCTCCTCGATGGGGATCCCCAGCTTGTTAAAGGCCTCTACCAGCTCTGGATCCACCTCGTCCAGGCTCTTGGGGCCGTCTGCCTTGGAGGCCGGGGCGGCGTAGTAGTGGATGTCCTGGTAATCGATCGGCGCGTAATGTACGTTGGCCCACTTGGGCTCCTGGTGGTCCGAGCTGATCCAGTGGCGGTAGGCCTTAAGGCGCCACTCCAGCATCCAGTCTGGCTCGTTCTTCTTTGCCGAGATGAAGCGGACTATGTCCTCGTTGAGGCCCTTGGGCGCCACGTCCGACTCTATGTCGATGGTAAAGCCCCATTTGTAGTCCGACTCCTCAAGTTCCGTTTTACGCGAGATAACTTTCGAAGAAGTCATTTACCTATCCCTGTTGGCGACGAATTCTTTAATCCCTATTGTCGACCGCTTTAGTCAGGATTGAGTATATCACCGGCCTCCGGACGCGTCAATGAGTTCAAGCAGGCTTGTCTGGGCGAAGCCAGACCGCCGTCTGGGAGATTTACATAGAGCGTGTTGCGCGGACAGGGATGAACCATACCTCTCTCGGGGAATGTGGGCGGGAATATTAAGTGGGGAAGGGGTGGCAATCCGAGACGAATCAAACCTCCCAGCAACTACGCGTGGGTAGAAACGGAGTGCCAGGCTCGATAGAATGAGAGCCTGCGGCCCAAACGGCCGCTCAACGGAACCGCTGGAGGGAATGCGATGACCACGCCCAAAGTATTCGTGACACGCCTCATGGACGGGGAAGCCCTGGATACTATAGCCGGCGAGACCGACATGGAGGTGTGGCCTGAGGAGCACCCTCCGTCTCCTCAGCTCCTGCGGGAGAAGCTGCGGGACGTGGATGGGGTCCTCACCAACATCATGGACCGAGTGGACGGCGCACTGCTGGATGCCGCACCCCGGCTCAAGGTGGTGAGCCAGCTGGCCGTCGGCGTGGACAACGTAGACGTAAAAGAGGCCACCCGCCGCGGCATACTGGTGGGATACACGCCTGGAGTCCTCTCCGAGGCCACTGCAGACCTGGCCTTTGCGCTTCTCATGGCCGCGGCCCGGAGGGTTGTGGAGGCGGACCGCTGGGTTCGGGCGGGCGGCTGGAAGCTAGCCTTCCACCCTCAGCGCTGGCTGGGCGCCGACATCAGCGGCTCGACCATAGGCATAGTCGGCATGGGCAAGATAGGGCTGGAGATGGCAAAGAGGGCCCTCGGCTTCGATATGGAGGTCCTTTACCACTCGCGCACCCGAAAGGAGCGGGAAGAGCGGCGGCTCGGGATGAAGTACCTCGATCTTCCTTCCCTGTTGGAAAGCTCCGACTACGTCAGTCTCCACGTCCCCCTCACGCCGGAAACCCATCACCTGATAGGGGAACGGGAACTGGCCGCCATAAAGCCCAGCGCCATCCTCGTCAGCGCGTCGCGGGGGCCGGTGGTGGACCCCACGGCCCTTTACAGGGCGCTGAAAGAGGGCTGGATTGGCGCCGCAGCCCTGGACGTCACCGATCCCGAGCCCATACTCGCCGACGACCCCCTCCTAACCCTGGACAACTTGATCGTGACACCCCACATAGGGAGCGCCGGCGTGGGATCGCGGAAGGCCATGTGCATGCTCGCCGCCAGGAACCTCCTGGCCGGTGTGAAGGGGGACCGCCTCCTGCACTGCTTCAACCCGGAGGTGTACAAATAGGGGCTGCCTGAGTCTACCACAGCATATAGAAGTGGTTGAGGGGGCCGTGGCCCTGGCCCACGTCGAAGGACCGCCTTATTGCCTCGGTGACGTACTCCTTGGCCACCGCCACCGCATCCACCACCTCCATACCTTTGGCCAGTCCTGCGGCTATGGCCGAGGCGAAGGTGCAGCCCGTGCCGTGGGTGTTCCTGGTCTCGATGCGTGGTGCGTTAAACTCCCGGAACTCACGGCCGTCGTAAAACAGGTCCACCGCCGGTCCCTCCAGGTGGCCCCCCTTTACCACCACCGCCTTCGCGCCCAAACCGACTATCATATCCGCCGCGCGCCGGGCGTCCTCCCTGGACTCAATCCTCATGCCTGTCAGGGTCTCCGCTTCCGGTATGTTGGGGGTGACTACGGCGGCTAAGGGCAGTAAGCTGTGGCGCATTGCGTCCACGGCGTCCTCCCTGAGCAACCTATCGCCGCTCTTGGCCACCATGACCGGGTCGACCACCAGCCGGTCCACACGGAAGTGGGCCAGCTCCCTGGCAACCGTGACTATGATGTCGCTGCTGGAGAGCATGCCCGTCTTTACCACATCGGCCCCGATGTCGCCGAACACGGCCTCCATCTGCGACGCCACCATCTCCACTGGAACCTCATGCACCCCGGCAACGCCCACCGTGTTCTGAGCGGTGATGGCCGTGAGCACTGAGGTGCCGTAGACTCCCAACGCAGCGAAAGTCTTGAGGTCGGCCTGAATGCCTGCGCCGCCACCCGAGTCGGAGCCGGCTATGGTCATGGCCCTGGGGACGCGGCTCACCCCGGCCATCTCTCTCCCGTGTAGGCCATCTCCCAGAAGAGGTACTCGTACCGCAGCGTGCTCAGGAATATCTCCTCCAGCGTCGCCACGTCGGCCACGGCGGCGCTGTCCAGTACGTCCCGCATCCAGGTTACGAATCCCTCAAGCTCGGACCCGGCGTGGATGTCAATCCACTCCTGGTAGTATTTGTTAGCTGGCCGCTTGCCCGCCGCGGCGAGGAGTTTGGCCCAGCCCACATAGGGCCACTCTATCGCCAACAGGGTGGTGATTATCTCGTGGAAGCTGCCCTCGCTGGCGATCCTGCGCAGGAATCCGCTGTAAGCCAGTGAGGTCGGAAGGTGCTTCAAGCCGCGCACGTCCCCCTCGGAAAGGCCCCTATCCTTGAAGTACTGCTGGAAGAGCCCTTCCTCACCGCCCAGGGCGCCGTGAACAAACGCCGCCAGGGGCCGGGCATGGTGGAAGTCGGGAGCCCTGACGACCCCCGCGCACATCAGGGCTATCCAGTCCTTGAGGAAAAGGTGGTCCTGCTGGAAGTAAACGTCGAAGATCTCCTGCGACAACGTGCCATCACCCAGCTCCAGCACAAAGGGATGGGTCACCGTCCTCTCCCAGAGGGGTCCAACGCTGCGGCGAAGGTCGTCACTCAGGCTCATGTCACCACCTCAAGCCCGCGTCCGTTGTGGCCCGACACAGCGCGCTACTTCAGGGCCTCAACGTACTCGTTTGTAAAGGCCTTGGTCCCGTCGACTGGGTCTTGCACCAGGCCATTTTCGTGCAGCCAGTCGGCGAAGGCGGTCCAGCGCTCAGAGGTCTGCCAGCCCACGGCCAAGCCGTTCTTCCACAGCGGGGCGATAACCTTTATGCCGGGCCGCTCGATGGCTTCGTCCACGTCGTGGGTCACCAGCACGATGGTCTTGCCGAGGGAGTCCCACAGCTCCATGAGCCACTCCTGCATCTGCGTCCTGGTCAGGGCGTCCAGGGCCCCGAATGGCTCATCCAGCAGCATGGCCTCGCTGCCCACCAGCACGGTCCGCAGGAAGGCAGCACGCTGTCGCATCCCGCCCGAGAGCGCGTAAGGGTACTGATTCTCGAAACCCCGCAGCCCAAAAACCTCCAGAAGGTCGGTGGCCCGGACCCTGGCATCGGTGCGAGATATTCCCTGGACCTCAAGCCCAAGGATGGCGTTGTCCAGCACGGTGCGCCAGGGCATCAGCAAGTCCTTCTGCTGCATGTAGCCCACGTTCCCCAGGCGGCGATCGACCACGGCACCCTCCAGCTCCACCCAGCCCGCTTCGGGCTCCTCCAGGCCGGCGACGGTGTTCAGGAGGGTGCTTTTGCCGCAGCCACTGGGCCCAATGATGCTCACGAACTCCCCGCTGGCGGCGAAGAAGTCCACGCCCTCCAGCACCGGGACCCTCGTTCCGTCGACACTAAAGGACTTGTATACGCTCTGAAGCCTTATTTTAATCTCTGCTGTAGCCATCATTCCCTAAAAGCAAGAGGCCGCCATACCAAACTGGCGGCCTCTCGCACATCAACATTAACGCTGCACGCCAATTCCCTACGCTGGCATTACCCAGATCAGGTTCGCAAGGGTCGGCGGCATATCGGGTCGCCCTCTCAGCCTGGCTCAACCAAGCTCCCCTACGGCCCTAGAGGTGTCTAATTAGTTTGGCAAAATTATAGGGTGGGGGAGTTGGCCGTGTCAATGCTGGGCTTGCCCGTGGGACACAGCTCCAGCAGACAGCAGCCCTGGCAGCGCGGCTCTTTCCTGCAGGTCTCCTTGGCGTGCCGGTCCAGGAGCGCGTGGTATTCGTTAAATAGGCCCGGCTCCGGTGACAGGCCCCGATGAAATAGCTGCTGATAGGCCCCGTAGCTCTCCCTGCCGGGTGCCAGTCCCAGACGCTTGACGATGCGGCGGGTGTAGGAATCTATAACGAAGGATGGCGCGTTACCCGCATAGAGTAGAATGTCGTCGGCGGTCTCCTCCCCGATGCCGTATATGGAAAGGAGCTCCTCCCGCAGTCCCGTGGCATCCCTTGAGAGGAACGAGTCCAGGTCGCCTTCATACCTGTCCCAGAGGTGCGATATGAAGGCCTTCACCTTCTTTGCCTTGGCGTTGAAGTACCCCGATGGCCTCAGGATGTCGGCAAGCACGTCCTGAGGGATATCCCTCAGAGCTGCCAGCGACATGAGGCCGGCCCCCTTGAGGTTGGCCAGCGCCTTCTCCACGTTGGTCCATGCGGCCGACTGAGTGAGGATGGCCCCCAGAACGATCTCCAGCCGGCTCTCCGCCGGCCACCAGTGCTGGGGGCCGTAGCGCGAGAATAGACGCCGATAGACGTCGTAGAGGTAGGCGGAAGGGGCTGGTGCCAGGGCGTCATCGCTGGTGTTCATACGGATGATTGGTACCTCTAGCATCGGCGGTTTGCCCTACAGCCTCAACTGGAGCCGCTTCCCCAGCGCTATCTCCGCTGCGCTGACCCGGCACCGGTATGCATATGCCTCCACCCCCTGCTCCACCGCCCGGCGCAGGGCGGCACCAAACTCGGGGTCGGCGGCGTCGTTGGGCGCGCAGGCCTGGGCATCATCCCGCTGCACCACGAAGACCACCGCGGCCCGGTATCCCTCCCGGACGGCACTTAGCAGGCTATTCACATGCTTTCTACCCCGGGTGGTAGGCGCATCTGGGAAGAGTCCCACGCCATCCACAACCAAAGTCACTGACTTGGTCTCAATGTAGCACTTTCCCTCGGACCCTTCCAAAACCATGTCCAGGCGGCTATCCCCGTAAGTGACCTCCCTTTTCACGATGTCGTAGCCGGCGAACTGAGGTAGGAGCCTCCCCTCCAGCGCATCGTAGACCAGGCGGTTGGGCAGGCGGGCATCCGCGGAGGCCAGGGTGTGGCCCAGGTCCACCAGCGCCAGGTCGAAGCGGGTCACGCGATGGTCTCCGGCGGCGGGCCTGAGCAGCACGCGGTGGCCCTCCACCAGCAGCTCCCTCATCCGGCCCGAGTTGGCCACGTGGACCAGGGTCTCGGTGCCCCCAACGTCAACCAGGGCGGCGAATCTGTTTAGCCGCCGGACAAAGCGGCCTTCCACCAGCCTGTCGTATCGCACTTCGGCCCGACGTCCCTCCAGGAATAGCTCCACCCAATGGTAGCGTCCAGGCTGCGCGGTGGCAACCTGACCCAGGGCTTGGGGGATGGAAACGGAGCCAAACCGCGACATTCTCCAGGGGGAGGATTAGAATTGACACGCTACCGGGGAGCGGGTATCCTGTGCCCCGTCGGGTGCAGCCCCCATCCCGGGGGACCCAGAACCCATCAAGTCGCCGCCGAATGTCTAGGAGGATACCATGAGGCCAACTTCCATTCGAGACCTGCCCCTGGACAGTGACGTCCGCCTCAGCTACCTGGCCAGCGGGCCATTCAAGAAGGACCCCAGGACCACGGTCCTGCGCACCCTGGAGGCGCAGGTGGACCCGAAGCACACCGCGCTGCTGGTGGTGGACGTCCAGAACGATTTCGTGCATCCGGATAATTCCCTCTACAGTCCCCATGGGCTGGGGAGGGCAAGCGAGGGAGACGCGTGGGATGCCGCTCCAACGGTTCCCCGCATGCTGGAGAACCTGCCGAGGCTCCTGGAGGCCGCTCGCAAGGCCGACCTGCTAATCGTGTTCATTCGGGCCATCTACGACCCCAAGTACCTGTCGGGACCGCTGGCATTCGTCTACGAGCGAAAGGGCCTTTACGACGACATCTGCATCTCCGGCACCCCCGGCGCCGACTTCTACGGCGACATCCGCCCCAGCGAGAGCCCCCGAGAGGTGGTGGTGACCAAGCACCGTTTCAGCGCCTTCTGGAGCACCGACCTCAACCTGGTGCTCCGCAGCAACGGCATTAAGACCGTGGTGATGACGGGCACGGCCACCAGCGGCTGCGTCGAGTCCACCACCCGGGACGCCTTCTTCAACGACTACTACACTGTCACCGTGGAGGACTGCTGCGGGGAGGCCAACTCGGAGTTCCACAAGGCCTCGGTGGAGATGATGGGTCGGTCATACGGGCTCGTGGTAAGGCATGAGGACCTGGCCGGGATCTGGTCGGAGGCCGGACAGCATGCGAACGTTTGAAGAGGTGTGGCGCATACTGAAAAAAGAGCTCCCGGATGAGACAGTGGAGACACTTGTACAAAAAATACCAAACCGAATCCTTAAGCTCGATTCGCGTGGGATGAGCAGGCGGACGCAAAAATCAGCCGGAACGGGTTGGAAACCCGCTAAACACGTACCAAAAAGCGAGTTTAAGCGAATCTGGGACCCGCTATCCAGGGACGGGTACTGTGATATACGCGCAGTGGGCGGATGGGCGATTGCTGCAGCTTGCCTAGTGTACGTACAGGAATTGGGGGTCGAGAAAGCCAGGGAACGGCCTCTTACTTTGCGGCTCAGATAGTTCATGTCTACGTTCCTTGAAAACCTGGACGCCGCCTGCGAGTCCCGCAGGAGCCTGCTGTGCGTGGGGCTGGACCCGGACCCGGAGCGGATGGCCGTCAAGGACGTCTTCCAATTCAACCGGTCCATCATAGACGCCACCTCCGACCTGGTGTGCGCCTACAAGCCCAACATGGCCTTCTACGAGGCCCTGGGCCTGGAAGGACTGAGGGCACTTGAGAAAACCATCGCACACGCCCGGCAGCACGCCCCGGGGGTGCTCATAATCGGGGACGCCAAGCGGGGGGATGTAGGGAACACGGCAAAGGCATACGCCAGCGCCCTCTTTGGCGTATGGGGCTTCGACGCCGTCACGGTGAACGCCTACGGCGGCCAGGACAGCATCCAGCCATTCCTGGAGTACGATGACCGGGGCACTTTTCTGTGGTGCCGCAGCTCCAACCCCGGCGCCAGAGACCTTCAGGACCTCCAGGTAGGCACGGAAGGCCATGCGGAACCGGTCTACCGTAGGTTGGCCGCCTCGGCTGCGGGCTGGAACGTCGGGGGAAATCTCGGGCTGGTGGTGGGCGCCACATACCCAGAGGAGCTGAAGGCGGTGCGGGAGCTGTGCCCCGATATGCCGCTCCTCATACCGGGTGTGGGGGCCCAGGGCGGGGGGCTGGAGGACGCGGTGAGCCTGGGCACCGATAAGAGTGGCAAGCGCGCCATCATAAACTCCTCGCGACAGGTGCTCTACGCCTCCAGCGGCAGTGACTTCGCCGAGGCGGCACGGCGCGAGGCCGTGGGCCTGAGGGATCGCATCAACGGGGCCCTCGATGGGAAAGGCCTGGGATGGTCCTAGAGCTTAAGCTGGGCGACGTTCTTCGGCTGAAGAAGACCCACCCTTGCGGCAACGTTCTGTGGGAGGTGGTACGCCTGGGTGCGGACATAGGTCTGCTATGCCAGAAATGCGGCCGGCGCGTGCTGCTCCAGAGGTCTTACCTTGAAAGAAGGGTGAAGGAGATCATCAAGGCTGGGACAGTGTAGAGAACACCTCCACCAGCCACCCCCCCTTTGCCGTGCCATACCCCTTACGGAAGCGGATAATCCCGTCCTTATCCACCCCAACCATGCTGGCCCGAGATATCACCTTGTAGTTCACCATGACGTCGCGGTTGACGGTTCCGGTGGGCCAGCTGTAGCCATTGGCCTCGTTAAAGGAGCGCAGATGCTCCGCCTTCGCAGTGGGGTCGGTGTTCAGAGTGATGATAGCGACAGCATCGCCGTGCCGCTCACTGAGGTCCTTAAGCACCGGCAACTCGGCGCGACAGTGGGGTCACCAGGTTGCGAAAAAGTAAAGGACGAAAGGCCTGCTGCCCACGAAGTTCGCTGAGTTCAGTACCTGGCCGTCAATGGTCTTAATGCTGAAGTCCGGCGCCCGCTGTTCCACCTTCGGGCCAACCTTTACTGCCGGCACGGCGGGGGCCGTCGGCCGCGGCGGCGTCGCCGTTGGTACGGTGGCCGCAGGCGTAGCCGTGGCCGAGAGCGGCGGCGTGGGGGTGGCCGCCGACGCCAGGGGTGCGACTGGGGCGGCCGTGGGAGTGGAACCCTCAATGGCAGGCGTCGGTCCGGCTGCAGGCACGGCACGGGCCGTCGACTGAGGCGTGGGGGTTGCCGCCGGCGCCAGAATTATCGCTGGAGAGGCCGTGGGAGTGGGACTCTCTATGGCAGGCGTCGGTCCGGCAGCCGGCACCGCACGGGCCATCGGCTGGGGTGTGGGGCTTGCCGCCGGCGTCAGGGTTGGGACTAGAGCGCCAGTGGGACTGGGACTTTCTATCGCGGGCGTCATTCCGGCCCCAGCCGAGGCAGGGGCCGTAGGCCGGGTCGGGTTGGCCGTTGGTACGATGGCCAGCGGGATAGCCGTGGCAGACGGTAGTGGCGTTGGGGTTGCCGCCGACGCCAGGGTTGCGACTGGAGAGGCCGTGGGAGCAGGACTTTCTGCTACGGACGTCTGTCCGATGGACGCGCCGCACCCTACCAAGACCAGCAGACTGATCAGAGGCACGACAGAAGATAAGCTACGCAAGTCTGGTGCTCTGTGAAAGTTCCATACTCAAGGGTAAATAGAGGGACAGCCTTCTTCCTGGTCTACGTCTGCTCAAGCTGGCCGGCAAAGCTGCCAGGTGACACCGGGGGTCGTGGTCGTCCTTGTAGTGAGGAGGAGCAGCACCCTAGGTAGCCCCGGACCGACCATCGCTGGAATGCCGAGAAGTAGAGAAGCGCTTTAGACCCGAACCAATCAAGTTCAGAAGACGGTCCGAGATATCGAGGGAGGCCTCCAGGGCAAGGGCTGCGATCAGGACCACAAAGGCCCCGAACGCCACTCCCGTTGCCTTGCCGCTCCCGGCCGCAGCTATGAGCCCAAGGAACAACGCCTCCACAGCCACTAGCACGAGCACGAGGGCTATCAGGGTTTCCATCCGCCGCAAACCGCGGTCCTGGTCAGGCTCGTCCAAATTGTTCCGCCTACTCGCAGGTTAGATCTATCCCACTAAAGTAAATTGTAGTTGCCCGTCCGCGACGCAGTCAACCGCCAGCGCTGCCGGAAGCAATTAGTATTATGGCGCGGCGGGGACATATTGCCGGTCCGAAGGGCAGGACGGGGACACTGGAGGTCTGACCGCTGTTGACCGGGCAAAAGCCCACTGCTAGACTTGAGATGCCCTCAGCGTAGAAGATGGGTGCCCAGCCTCGGCAGTTTCGACGATTGTCCAGACTATCCCTCCACTTAGAGAGGTGGATGCTTTGTCCTCAGCCCAGCGAAAATCGAACTACAGAACCCCGTCCCAGATTCCCCTTGACGAGGTCTATACACCGGATCACCTCGACGGTACGGAATATCCCAGGGACATAGGCCTGCCCGGGGAGTACCCTTTCCTGCGGGGAGTCCACACCACCGGCTATCAGGGCAGGCTCTGGACGATGAGGATGTTCGCCGGGTTCGGAACCGCGGAGGAGACAAACGCCCGGTTCAAGTACCTTTTGGAAAACGGCCAGACGGGCCTCAGCGTCGCCTTCGACATGCCCACCCTTTACGGCTACGATACCGACGCCCCCCAGGCCGCGGGAGAGTTCGGAAAATGCGGTGTGGCCATCTCTTCTCTGCGGGACATGGAGCTGCTCTTCGACCAGATACCCCTGGACCGCATCACCACCTCCATGACCATAAACAGCCCGGCCGCCATTATATGGTCCATGTACATCGCGGTAGCCGAAAAACAAGGGGCGTCCCTGGACCTACTTGGTGGGACCCTCCAGAACGATATCCTCAAGGAATACATCGCCCAGAACGAGTACATCTTCCCTCCCGAGCCCTCCATGCGCATGGTCGTGGACACGGTGGAGTTCGCCAGCAGGTACATGCCCCGGTGGAACCCCATCAGCATAAGCGGGTACCACATACGTGAGGCGGGGGCCACCGCGGTCCAGGAGCTGGCCTTCACCCTGGCCGACGGCATGGAATACGTGAACTGGTGCCTGGCCAGGGGCCTGGACATAGACGAGTTCGCACCACGCCTGAGCTTCTTCTTCAATGTGGACAATTACTTCTTCGAGGAGGTCTCCAAGTTCAGGGCCGCCCGAAGGATGTGGGCACGGGAGATGCGGGAGACCTTCCATGCCAGGAACCCACGCTCCTGGTGGATGCGCACCCACGCTCAAACGGCGGGCTGGTCTCTCACGGCTCAGCAGCCGGAGAACAACGCGGTTAGGGTCGCGTTGCAGGCGCTGGCCGCGGTGCTCGGGGGCACCCAGTCCCTGCACACCAACTCCATGGACGAGGCCTGGGCGCTGCCCTCGGAAAGCGCCGCCCTCCTGGCCTTGAGAACCCAACAGGTCATCGCTCACGAGACAGGGGTCACCGATACGGTAGACCCGCTGGGCGGCAGCTACTACGTGGAGTCTCTTACCAACCGGCTGGAGGAGGAGGCTCACGGCTACTTTCGCCGAATAGAGGACTTGGGGGGCGTGATACCGGCCCTGGAAAGCGGCTACCTCCAGCGGGAGATAGCCGATGCGGCGTACCGATACCAGCGCGACGTGGACAACCGGGACCGGATTACGGTGGGCGTCAACCAGTACGTGTCGGAGGCCACCCCAGAGATACCTCTGCTGAGGGTAGACCAGCGTGGAGAGGAACATCAGTTACGCCGCCTGAAACAGGTGCGCCGCGAACGGGACAACCGGGAGGTCCGAGGCAGGCTAAGGGACTTGGAGCGGGCCGCCAGGGGCTCGGAGAACCTCATGCCGCCCCTGCTGGAGGCCGTCAAGGCCTACGCAACTCTGGGGGAAGCGATGGGCGTCCTCCGGGAAGTCTTCGGAGAATACCAGCCCTCCTGGGGCTACTAGGTGAGGTCGCGTTGATGGGTCGGGCCCACCGATACCGATTCGGTAATCAGTGGGGTGAATATTATACTTCATGTTCCGATTCTGGCTAATCCTACCTACCATTGGCCTAGTTTTATAATTGTTGTTTGGAATTGGAGCAGCCAGGGACTCCCAAGCAAGCTTTTGACATTGACAGGCCTCCCGGGAACTGCTAAACTGGCCCATAACTACAACCAATGCTGCCCTGGCTGCAGCGCCGGACCGATCCCCTTGACACACCCACAGCCGATGACCGCGTGATTCTTTGTCCAGCAGGTAAGAGCACATCTCTAAGAGGGCTTTTTAATTTGTGAGGAGGGCCCATGAAAATTACGATGTCGATCCTGAAGGCAGATGTGGGGTCCGTGGGCGGACATACGAAGCCGACAACGAGAATGATCGATGCGGTATGGGCCGATGCCCAGGCAGCTATCCAGAAGGGCCTGTTGCTGGATGCCTTCGTTTCCCATACCGGAGATGACATAGCCATCCTGATGTCGCACATGCATGGCCCCGACAACGTGGACGTCCACCAGGTAGCCTGGCAAGCCTTCCTGAAGGCCACCGCCATAGCCCAGGAGTACGGCCTCTACGGCGCCGGTCCCGCCGTAGCCGAGCTGGAGTTCGACCACGACCCGGTCAAGTCAAACCGGGTCCGCCCCGCCGAGTCCTTTTTGATGTTGGCCGCCGATAAGTGTGGCCCGGGCGCCTATAACCTGCCCCTCTACTTGGGATTTGCCGATCCCATGTACTGTGCGGGCCTCATGTTGCCTAATATGATCGAGGGCACCACTTTCCACATAATAGACATGGACAACACAGATGGAGACAGCATCATCGAGCTCAACGCCCCCGAGGATTGCTACCATATAGCGGCCCTGCTGAGGGACAACGAGCGGTTCGCAATCGACGGCATCTACTCCCGGACCCATGGCAGACGGGCGGTAGCGGTATCGGCGCAGCGGATGCACAACATCGCCGGGACCTATACCGGCAAGGACGACCCGGTGGCTATCGTGCGAAACCAGGGCATCTTTCCTGCCCCTGAGGAGCTCATCTCTCCCTTCGCCAAGGCCCATTACGTGGGCGGGGACGCCCGTGGCTCCCACGTGATGCCCCTCATGCCAGTTCCGTTGAACACAGCCGTGACCGGCATATACTGTTTACCCCTAGTGTCTTGCGTCGGGTTCTCCCTGGACGCCCGTGGCCATTTCCCCGATTCTTACATAGACTTCTTCGACAATCCCGCCTGGGATCTGGTGCGGCAAAGGGCCCAGGAGAAGGCCATCGAGATGCGCAGCCAGGGCTGGTCCGGAGCGGCCATGCTTCCGTACAGTGAGCTGGAGTACAGCGGGTTCCGGAACACCGTCACTAACCTGGTAGGTCGGTTTGCCTTCAGGAACGGCAAGGAAGCCGCCGCCATACCCGAAGAGGCTACCGCCGACTAGCACCAGCAGACACATAGGGAGAGGCGGCCGCGCCCCTTCTAGCTCTATGAGCAGGTAAATACAAAGGGCCTGTGGGGTCCAACGACCGGCCCCCAGGCCCTTTAGGTTTGCCGGCAACCGCGACGAAAGGTGAAATATACGAGCCATGGCTACACTAGATCCAGGCGGCGAGAGTTGACCCTCCGCCCAAGATTGGCACAGAGGTCGTCGCCCAGGCTGCTGGTCGCCACCAGAAACCCCGGTAAGCTACGGGAATATCGGCAGCTTCTGGGCTGCATCCCCCACGAGGTTACCTCGCTTGACGACGTAGGTGTGACCGAGGAGGTGGAGGAGACCGGCAGCTCGTTCGAGCAGAACGCCTGCGTCAAGGCCAGGGAGTACGCGACCCTGAGCGGCCTTCTTACCCTGGCCGACGACTCGGGCCTGGAGGTGGATGCCCTGGATGGCGCCCCCGGAGTCCTGTCGGCCCGGTACGGAGGACCAGGTAAGAGCGACGAGGACCGGGTGGTCATACTCCTTGAAAACCTGAAGGACGTGCCTTGGGATGAAAGGTCCGGCCGATTTCGCTGCGTCATCGCCATCGCGTGGCCCTCTGGGGAGGTGAAGACGGTGGCCGGAGTGGTGGAGGGCGTTATACAATATGAAACGAGGGGCGCCAACGGATTCGGGTACGACCCGGTCTTTAATCTGCCCCACCTTGGCTGTACGATGGCGGAGCTGTCCCTGGAGGAGAAAAACTCCCTCAGTCATAGGGGTCAGGCCGCCAGACGGGCCGCGGCCCTGCTCAGGTCCATGGCTGCAAATGGAGAGTCGGACCGCTAATCTAAGCCCGTGTGCGGGTTTTCCTACAGGAGGCCTAACGTAGAAGTCATTCTGAACCCGCCCAGGCGCGAAAAGGACCTGGTAAGGAATTTGAACCAGAGTAGGGAAGATCAATGGACCAGAACGCGGTTGAAGTAAGGGACGTTTTTGGCCGGCCAGTCCGCGACCTTCGGGTCTCGGTGACGGACCGGTGCAACTTCCGCTGTCCCTACTGCATGCCCGCCGAAATTTACGGCGAGAGCTACGAGTTTCTAACCAGGGCGGAGCTGCTAACGTTCGAGGAGATCGCCAGGCTCAGCCGCATATTCGTCGGGCTGGGAGTGACGAAGATCCGGCTGACCGGGGGCGAGCCGCTGGTCAGGAATGGACTTGAGCACCTGGTAGAGCTTGTCGCGGGGATCGAGGGCCTACAGGACCTGACCCTCACCACCAACGGCTACCTGCTGGCCCAGAAGGCCCGAGCCCTCAAGGACGCTGGCTTACAGAGGATAACCGTGAGCCTTGACTCCCTGGACGATGAGGTGTTCAAGGCGATGAACGGCCGGGGCTTCGGCATCAAAAGGGTCCTGGAGGGGATAAGGGCGGCGGAAGAGGTGGGCCTTCACCCCATAAAGATCAACGCCGTGGTGCAGCGCGGGGTGAACGACCACACCTTAGTTGAACTGGCCAGGTATTTCAAGGGCACGGGACACATCATGCGGTTCATCGAGTACATGGACGTGGGCAATCTTAACGGCTGGAAACTGGACCACGTGGTGTCGGCGGACGAAATCGCAGAGAGGATCAATGCCGGACTGCCCCTGGAACCCATGGACCCTAACTATACCGGCGAGGTAGCCCTGCGCTACAGGTACCGGGACGGCGGAGGAGAGATCGGCATCATCGCCTCCGTCACCAAGCCCTTCTGCGGCGACTGCACCAGGGCGCGCCTCTCCACTGACGGCAAGCTCTATACCTGCCTGTTCGCCAGCGGCGGGACCGATCTTCGGCGTCCCATGAGGGAGGGGGCCAGCGACGACGACCTTCGGGAGCTGATTGCGGGCGCCTGGCGCCGCAGGGAAGACCGGTACTCCGAGCTGAGGACCTCGTACACTGACCTGGGGGACCGACCAAAGAAGATAGAGATGTACCAGATCGGGGGGTAGCATTCTGGCTGCAGAGTGACCCGAGACCCCGAGGATCCCGGCATATTTGTGTGTTGGAAAATGCGTGGCTAGCGAAGGACAGGTTCATATATACACCGATGGAGCCTGTATCGGGAATCCAGGCCCCGGAGGGTACGGCGTGGTGCTCCTGAACCGTGGCCACCGGAAGGAACTTTCCGGCGGCTGCCGCAGGACCACCAACAACCGGATGGAAATCCTGGCCGCGATCGTGGGCCTGGAAGGCCTGAAGCAACGGTGCCAGGTTACCCTATACAGCGACTCCCAGTACCTGGTCAACGCGATGGAGAAGGGTTGGGCCAGGAGATGGCAAGCGAACGGTTGGAGGCGTAACAAGCGAGAAATGGCACTGAATCCCGATCTGTGGATAAGGCTACTGGGACTCTGTGAGTATCACGACGTGAAGTTTAGGTGGGTCAGGGGCCACGCTGGGCATGCTGAGAATGAGCGCTGCGACGAACTGGCCGTTGCAGCGGCTCACACGCCGGGCCTGCCGGTGGATGTGGGATATAAGGGTGCCCCAGCGTGATAGGGATCGGAGCCCTTGTGTGCCGAACCAAGGATTTAGGGGTAGCTGCACATGAAAGACAGTACCGACGCGGATGCCCGGGCCACTGAGCTCACCCACCTGGACGACCAGGGTCGGGCCCGCATGGTGGACGTTGGCTGGAAGCCAGACACCCAGCGAGAGGCCGTCGCCCGGGGCTTCGTGGCCATGCAGCCGGAGACCCTGCGGCTCATCGTGGGCGGGCTAGTAAAGAAGGGCGACGTGCTGGCCACGGCGAGGCTGGCGGGCATCATGGGTGCAAAGCAAACGCCCCAGCTTATTCCCATGTGCCATCCCATCCCCCTCAATCACATAACGGTCGAGCTCGAAGCCGACGACAGCCGGAGCGGCATCCACATCACCGCCACGGCAAAGGCCGAGGCGAAAACGGGCGTGGAGATGGAGGCCCTCACGGCCGTTTCGGTCGCGGCCCTGACCCTCTACGATATGTGCAAGTCGGTGGACAGAGGGATGTGGATACAGGACATCAGATTGGTGAAGAAACTCGGCGGAAAGAGTGGTGACATAGTCCTGGAGAAGTGAGCGCGGAGCTTGTACCAGGCGTACACAAGGTAGAGGGGACCTGATGGCGACCTCTACGTACTAGAATACGACAATCGGCTGTCGCCGCTCCGCTAAGTCCCTTTCCCCATGCGCGCCTGCCCGGTAATTCTATAGCCCGTGACTGGCCTCGTAGGCCGCTATCTTGTCTTCGTGCTGCAAGGTCAGGGCGATATCGTCCAAGCCGTTGAGCAGACAGTGCCGCCGGAACACGTGGGTTTCAGGGTCGGTGTGTACCACGAAGGGGATGCTGAGGCCCTCCTCGTCTCGCAGCTCGCACGACTCCAGGTCCACCGTAATGCTATATCCGGGCTCCCTCTTAGCCCTGGACGTGAGCTGGCGGACCTGGTCTTCAGAGATGTGGGCGGGAACGATACCGTTGTCAAAGCAGTTCTTGTGGAAAATGTCGGCGAACCTGGGGGCTATGATTACCCGAAAGCCGTAATCGCGCAGCGCCCAGGGCGCGTGCTCGCGGGAGGAGCCGCAGCCGAAATTACGCCCAGCCACGAGGACGCTGGCCTTCTGGTATGGAGGCATGTTCAGGACGAAGTCCGGGTTTGGGCTGCCGTCCTCCCGGTATCGCCAGGAGGCGAACAGGACATCCTCGTATCCGGAGCGACTGATTCGCTTCAAGTACACCGCCGGGATGATCTGGTCGGTGTCCACATTCTCCCTGTCCAGGGGAGCCACCACGCCGGTTATTTTCGTGAAGGGTTCCATTTTGTGCTCCGTAGATTTACGTTTACCACTCCCTGATGTCCACGAAGTGGCCGGCGATGGCGGCGGCGGCGGCCATCTGAGGGCTAACCAGGTGGGTGCGACCGCCCTTGCCCTGGCGGCCCTCGAAGTTGCGGTTCGAGGTTGAAGCGCACCGCTGGCCGGGCTCGAGGATGTCGGGGTTCATGCCCAGGCACATGGAGCAACCCGCCACCCGCCAGTCGAAGCCGGCGTCCTTGAAGATGCCGTCCAGGCCCTCGGCCTCCGCCTGGGCCTTGATGTTGGCAGAGCCGGGGACCACCATGGCGTACACGTCCGGGTTGACCTTCCGCCCCTTGACCACCTCGGCAGCGTTCCGCAGGTCCTCGATTCGAGAGTTGGTGCAGGAACCCAGGAACACTCGGTCGATCTTGATCTCCTGCATGGGGGTGTTGGGCTCCAGGCCCATGTACTCCAGGGCGCGCTCGGCCGCCTCCCGCTTCGACCGCTCATCGAAGGAGGCGGGGTCGGGGACGCGTCCCGTCACGGGCGCCACCATGCCGGGGTTGGTACCCCACGTTACGAAGGGTTCCAGGGAGGCGGCGTCGATCTCCACCACCTTGTCGAAGGTGGCACCGGGGTCTGTGGGAAGCTCCCTCCACAGCTCCACCGCGGCGTCGAACGACTTGCCTTGGGGGACCTGAGGGCGGCCCCGCATATACTCGAAGGTGGTGTCGTCCGGGGCGACCATGCCGGCCCGGGCGCCGCCCTCGATGGTCATGTTGCACACAGTCATCCGGCCTTCCATGGAGAGGGACCGCATCGCCTCGCCGGTGTACTCGATGACGTGGCCCACACCGCCGTCGATGCCGATCTGGCCTATGATTCCCAGTATCAAGTCCTTAGCGGTGACGCCCCCGGGGAGGGGGCCGTTGACCCGCACCTCCATGGAATTGAGTTTGGCCTGCACCAGGCACTGGCTCGCCAGGACCTGCTCCACCTGGGTAGTGCCTATGCCAAGGGCGAAGGCGCCGAAGGCGCCGTGGGTGGAAGTGTGGCTGTCTCCACAAACTATCGTCTTGCCCGGCTGGCTATAGCCCTGTTCGGGGCCGATGATGTGCACGATGCCCTGTCCGGAGCTGAACCTGTCGTACAGGGTGACACCGAACTCATCGCAGTTCCTGGAGAGGGCCTCCAGCTGCTTGCGGGACATCTCGTCCTCAATGGGACGGGAAAGCTCCCAGGTCGGAGTATTATGGTCGGCGGTGGCGACCGTCAGTTCTGGGCGGCGCACCCTCCTGCCCGCCATCCGTAGCCCCTCGAAGGCTTGGGCCGACGTGACCTCGTGCACCAGGTGCAGGTCGATGTAGAGGAGCGTGGACTGCCCTGGCTCCTCGTGTACCACGTGGTTGTCCCAGATCTTCTCGAACATCGTTTTGGCCATAGATGTAAGTCCTCACTTAAGTGGGGTTGGCAAAACAAACCGCCTCTAGTCAAACGGCAAGTTGGGCCGGGTAAGACTCCACGAAGGGGCCCTCTGGCGCCGACCCACTAGTCCGGGGTGGTCAGGGGCTCTGGGACCGCCGCCGGACGCTCCTGGGCAACGAGCCGGTTCAAGGCGCTTATGTACGCCTTGGCGCTGGCGACGATGATGTCAGTGGAGGCTCCACGGCCCGTGTATATCCGTCCGTCCTGCTCCACCCGAATCACCACCTCGCCGAGGGAGTCCAGACCCTCGGTGACCGAATGGACGTTGAAGTCCGCCAGCCTGGCGGGCACTCCCGTGGCACGTTGGATCGCCTTGCACACCGCGTCCACAGGGCCGTTGCCCGTAGCGGCGTCGCTCTGGACCTGCTGGCCGGGCCCGAACACCCGCACCGTGGCGGTGGCGATATCGTGGTCCCCCCCGGAGAACTGCACCTGGTCCAGCGCGTAGGTGATGGGTTCCGTTGCTACCCGCTTCTCCTCGGCCATCAGGGCTTCCAGGTCGCGGTCGGTGACCTCCTGCTTCTTGTCGGCCAGCAGCTTAAAGGCCTCGAACGCCCGGTCCAGGTCCTCTTTGCTGAGCACGTAGTTCAACGCCTCCAGGCGCGCCCGCAGCCCGGCGCGGCCGCTGAGCTTGCCCAGCACCAAGGTGCTCCCAGGCCAACCGATAGAGACGGGGTCCATCAACTCGTAGGTGGACCGCTCCTTGAGAACGCCATCCTGGTGTATACCCGACGCATGGCGAAAGGCGTTCTCACCCACAATGGACTTGTTGGGCTGGATGGGCATGCCGGTGATGCGGCTCACCAGGCGGCTTGTGGGATATATCTGGCTGGTGTCTACGTCGGTGGTAACTTGGAAGAGGTCCTTACGGGTATGAAGGGACATGATTATCTCTTCCAGGGAGGCGTTGCCGGCCCGCTCCCCAATTCCGTTTATGCACCCCTCGACCTGGCGGGCGCCCGCTTGAATAGCAGCCAGGCTGTTGGACACGGCCAAGCCAAGGTCATCGTGGCAGTGGACGCTGAGGACGGCCCGGTCCATATTCGGAACGTTCTCCTGGATGTCCTTCAGCAGCTGGGCGAACTGGGAGGGTATTGCGTACCCCACAGTATCTGCGATGTTTACCGTGGTGGCTCCCGCACCTATCACCGCCTCCAGGAGCTGGTAGAGGTATTCCGGGCTGGTCCTGGTGGCATCCATAGGGGAGAACTCCACGTTGTCGCAGTACTTCTTGGCCCTGGACACCATGGACACCGCCAGCTCCATGACCTCTTCCCGGTTCTTGCGAAGCTGATGCATGATGTGGATGTCTGAGCTGGAGAGGAATACGTGGATGCGCGGGTTTCCCCCTTCCTTGAGGGCCTCCCATGCCCGGTCCACGTCAACAGGATGGGCCCGCGCCAGTGAGGCGATTATTGGGCCCTTGACCTCGCGGGCTATAGTCTGCACCGCATCGAAGTCTCCTGGGGAGCTTGCGGCAAATCCCGCCTCTATAACGTCTACCCGCAGACGGGCCAGCTGCCGGGCAATCTCCAGCTTCTCTTCGCCGGTCATGCCGATACCCGCCGACTGCTCGCCGTCCCGCAGGGTAGTGTCGAACAGCGTTATTCTGTCTTCAGCCATTGTGCGAATCCCCTTTCCTCTTTGGCCATAAATTGCCTCCCTAGACTGAGTTCTAAAATCCCACTAACACGATGCTCTAGCTAAATCAAAGAGAAAAATGGAACTGCGTTCTGAAGGATGCAGCACACCTCTCAGTGAGTCCCTTACTCCACGGGGTTCATCCAGGGCATCATGCGCCGTAGCTCCCTACCCACCCGCTCGATCTCGTGCTCGGTGCCTTCCTCGCGCATCTGGAGAAACCTCTTCCGTCCTTCGTCGTTCTCCGCCATCCACTCCCGTGCGAAGGTGCCGTCCTGAATGTCCCGCAGGACCCGGCGCATGTTCTCCCGCACGTGCTCGTCTATGACTTTCGGGCCGCGGGAGAGATCGCCGTACTCGGCGGTGTCGCTTATAGAGTAGCGCATGTACTTGAAACCACCCTGGAAGATGAGGTCCACGATAAGCTTCATCTCGTGGAGGCACTCGAAGTAGGCCAGTTCAGGTGGGTACCCCGCCTCCACTAGCGTCTCGAAGCCCATCTTAATGAGGGAGGTGATGCCACCGCAAAGGACGTTCTGCTCCCCGAACAGGTCCGTCTCCGTCTCGTCCTTGAAGGTGGTCTCCAGCACCCCGGCGCTGGTGCAGCCGATGCCCCTGGCATAGGCCAGGGATATCTCCTTGGCATCGCCGGTGGCATCCTGCTGGATGGCCAGCAGGGCAGGGACCCCGATCCCCTCCGTGAACATCTCCCGCATGCGGTGGCCGGGCGCCTTGGGGGCTATCATAGTAACGTTCACGTCAGGACCCGGCACGATCTGACGGTAGTGAATGTTGAATCCGTGGGCGAACATCAGGGTGTTGCCGGCCACAAGGTGGGGCTCGATGGACTCCCTGTATACCGGTCCCTGGACGTGGTCGGGTATTACGACCATAACTACATCCGACCGCTTGGTCACATCGGCCACATCGGCTACTTCAAGGCCGGCGGTCTGAGCCACCTCCCGGCTCTTGCTGGTGGGATGCAGCCCCACCAAAACCTTCTGCCCGTTGTCCTTCAGGTTGAGGGCATGACAGTGGCCCTGGCTGCCATAGCCGATGATGCCTATGGTCTTGCCCTTGAGCAGGTCCAGGTCAGCGTCCTTGTCATAGTACACATTAGGCTTAGGCATAACGGTGACTCCTCTATTCGACCTCTGGCGGCGTTAATTCCCGGGTCTCTTGCCCCGAGGCACGCTCTATCCCGAGCCGCGAACTATGGCTATACGTCCGGTGCGCATTAGCTCCCTTATGCCGAAGGGGCGCAGGAGCTGATAAAGGGCGTTTATCTTGTCCTCCTCGCCGGTGATCTCGATAATCAGCGAGTGGGGACTCACGTCCACGATGTTGGCCCGAAATATGTCCACCAGCTGGATGATCTCGCTCCGGGTGGTTGGCGTGGCGTGTACCTTGATCATGGCGAGCTCCCTGGCGACGATGTCCTCCTCGGCGAGCTCGGATACCTTTACCACCTCTATCAGTTTGTTGAGCTGCTTGGTGACCTGCTCGATCGTACGCTCGTCCCCATCCACCACGAAGGTCATGCGGGAGAGATTGGGCTGCTCGCTCTTGCCCACGGCCAGGCTGGCTATGTTGAACCCTCTGCGGCGAAACAGGCTGGAGACGCGGTTGAGCACCCCCGGCCGGTCCTCCACAAGGGCTACGATGGTACGACCCTGTGTCGCCACTAGGCCCCCTCTCGACCGTGGACCCCAGAGACAATCTCCTGCTGGGGCTGTTCAATCAACTCGGCCAGGCTCTGGCCCGCCGGTATCATCGGATAGACGTTCTCCTCCGGCTCCACCATAAAATCTATCAGGACCGGCCCAGGCTCCTGCATGGCCCACTCGATGGAGGCTGCGACCTGGACCTTGTCGGTGACCCGCATTCCAGGAATCCCGAATGCATCGGCCAGCTTTACGAAGTCAGGGTTGTGGGTGTACCCCGTGGCCGTATAGGTCTTGTCGTAGAAGAAGTCCTGCCACTGGCGCACCATGCCCAGGAAGTTGTTGTTCATGATGGCGAACTTCACGGCGATCTTGTTCTCCACGGCGGTCGCCAGCTCGGACATGGTCATCTGGAACCCGCCATCTCCGGCTATGGACCATACCTGCTTGTCCGGCATTCCCACCTTGGCGCCGAGGGCGGCGGGTACCTCGAAGCCCATGGCCCCCAGCCCGCCGGAGGTTATCAGGCAATTGGGCTCCTTGAAGGTGCAGTACTGGGCCGCCCACATCTGGTGCTGCCCCACCCCGGTTACGATTATCGCCCTCCCGTCGGTGATCTCCGTGAGACTCTTAAGGATGTACTGTGGCAGTAGCTTTTCCGTTTCCCTGATCTTAAGAGAGGGGTGTTCGATACGCAGGTCCTCGATGTGCTGTACCCACTCGGTATGCACGGCGGGCTCGACATGGGGAAGCAAGGCCCGCAACACCCGCTTGAGGTCCCCCACGATGGGGACGGTCGCCACCACGTTTTTGCCTATCTCCGACGGGTCCACATCCACGTGGATAACCTTGGCCCGGGGGGCAAAGCTGCTGACCCTACCCGTAACCCGATCATCGAATCGCATCCCGAGGGCAATGAGCAGGTCGGCCTCGTCTATGGCGATGCTGGCATAGGCCATTCCATGCATCCCCGGCATACCCACGTTGAGGAAGTGGTCCGTGGGGAACGAGCTGATGCCCAACAGAGTAGTGATTACCGGTATCTGGGCCTTCTCCGCCAGCTCCCGGACTTCGTGGTAGGCCCGGGAAATGATGATCCCGTGCCCCGCCAGAATGACCGGCCTTTTGGCCTCGGCAATGAGCCTGGCGGCCTTCTGTATCTGTGCGGGGTGCCCCTCCAGGTTTGGCTTGTAGCCGGGCAGGTCCACCTCATCGGGGTAGAAGAACTCCGCCGTATCAGATTCAAGTACGTCCTTGGGTATGTCCACAAGCACGGGCCCCGGCCTGCCCGTGCCGGCTATATAGAAAGCCTCCTTGATCGCCGCGGGAATGTCCGAGGCCTTCATCACCAGGTAGTTGTGCTTCGTTACGGGCAGGGATATTCCCGTAACGTCGGTCTCCTGAAAGGCGTCCTTGCCGATTGCGGCCCGTGGCACCTGCCCCGTTATGGCCACCATGGGCACCGAGTCCATCTGGGCGCAGACGATACCCGTCAAGAGGTTGGTGGCGCCGGGGCCCGATGTGGCGATGCACACGCCCACCCGACCCGTGGCCCTGGCGTACCCGTCGGCAGCCATGGAAGCGCCCTGCTCGTGCCGTACCAGGATATGCCGGAGCTGGGGATACTGGTGCAACGCCCCGTAGAGGGGCAATATAGCACCGCCGGGCAGTCCGAAGACCACGTCCACACCCTCACGCAGTAGACTTTCACACACTATCTGAGCGCCTGTTAGCTTCATGGCTACCTCGGTCTAGATTAATAAGAACGCCCGTCCGCAAGGGACGGGCTGGAATTCCCGTGGTACCACCCTTCTTTCCTGACACACGCTCGCTTCCTTGCTACCAAGGAAGATAACCGCGTAGCAGCGTCGGGACATCTCAAGGACTGTAACGGCGTCCACCGCCTCACCCTACTCCGTTCTCTGGCCCGAGGACCAGGTCACTTTCAAGTGGGCCGCTCCGGGGCGAGTTCAGGACCTTTCCGCCACCGGCCTTTCACCGTCCGCCGGCTCGCTGGGGCGGGGTATCCCTACTACTCCCCTTCATCGCGGAGCTATAGATTGTCCAAAAAATTTTAACACCCGCGCGCGGGATTGTCAATAACTGTCAGGCTGGGGTAGCCTGCGTCCGAACGGCCATTGAAATCCCGGGGGCTTTATGCTACGTTACCTCAATCCAACAAGGAGGCGATGCCATGACCCTGAGCGCTGACGCCCTCACCTCTAACCAGGTAGAGGTCACAGGGAGCCTCGAAGACGCCATGGAGCTTTGCTACCAGAGGGGCTGGACCGACGGCCTGCCTGTGATCCCTCCCACGGAAGAGAAGGTGCTGCAGTACGTGGAGCACATGGGTCGCCACCCCTCGGATGTGATCGGCGTTGAGCCCGTCAGGGGACGGGTGATAACCGCCGAGAAGGTGGCCATAAACACCGTGATGGCCGGTTGCCGCCCCGAGTATATGCCCGTCGTCATCGCCGCTGTAGAGGGCATGGTGCAGCCGGAGTTCAACCTCCACGGCAGCTCCGCCAGCACCGGAGGATCGGCTCCCCTGCTGGTGGTTAACGGACCCGTGCGGCAGCAGATGGGGTTCGCCAGCGGTCACAACCTCTTCGGCCCGGGGCCCGACAGAAGGGCCAACGCCACGGTGGGTCGGGCCATACGCCTGCTGCTTATAAACGTCCTGGAGAACCATCCGGGCATCCTGGACCGCTCCACCTTGGGGCACCCCGGTAAGTACAGCTACTGTATAGCCGAGGACGAGGAGAACAGCCCCTGGGAGCCCCTGCACGTGGAGCGAGGCTTCCCCAAAGGGGCCAGCACGGTTACGGTTTTCGCCTCGGCCGGTCCGTCCCAGATCGACCTCGTGGGAGCGGGCACCCCCGAGAAGTTGCTCTCCGCCGTGGCCGATACCATGCTGGCCCACGGCCGGGGACATGGCGAGATACTGCTGGTAATCTCCCAGGAGCACGGCGGCTTCATGAAGGACGCGGAGTGGAGCAAGGCGCGGGTGCGGGAGTTCCTGTACCAGACTGCCCGGAGGACCGCAGGCCAGTGGGCCAGCGTATACAAGTCTGAAGCACCCGAGACGGGGAGCGAGGACGAGAGTATACCGGCCTGCCTGTCGCCTGAGTCGGTGGTGTTGCTGGCCGGGGGCGGCGCCGGTGGCCCCTGGTCGGCCCTAATACCACGCTGGAGCAAGGGCGTAGGCTCCCGCTCGGTGATCAGGGAGATCGACACCAGCCGCATGCCCTAGTTCAATTTTCGATGTTATAATGGGATACGATTAACCGCGCGGGAGGCAATGAGATGGTCGTGACAGCCACAAAATTCAAGATACTGGACCCCACGGTAGAGCCCCTGCCAGACACCACCCTGATGGCGCCCAGGCCACGGGAACTCAACGATAAAGTGGTGGGGCTCCTGTCCAACGGCAAACGCAATGCCGACACGCTGCTGGACGCGGTGTACTCCCTGCTCCAGGACACCTACGACTTCAAGGATGTGGTCTTCCTGAACAAGGGGGACTCGTCCCGTCCCGCTCCTCAGAAGATCATGGATGAGCTGCTGGAGAAGTGCGACCTGGTGATAACCGCGACAGGCGATTGAGGCTCCTGCAGCTCGTGCAGTATGCACGACGCCATAACGGTAGAGAAGGCCGGAAAGCCCGCCGCCCTCATCATAACGGACGCCTTCATTCCCACGGCCAGGTCCATTGCCAAGATAAGGGGCATCCCCGATTATCCCTATGCGGTCGTGACACATCCGGTGGGGAGTCTGGAGACAGAGGCGGTCATGGCCCGGGCAAGGCAGGCCCTCCCAAGGGTTCTGGAAATACTACTGGCCAAATGAACGTGACCTCGTGACGGGGGCTCACCCCCATCCTTACCTTTATCCGTCGAGCGGGTAGGCACGCAAAGAACATCATCTCCCCTATTGGGAGAGGATTGAGGTGAGGGGGACTCACCCCGATCCTAACCTTCCCCCATCGAAGGGAAAGGCATACGCCGCGGGAATCCGAAGTCAGCCCATTGTCGTGCCCACCACCCCGCTCAGGGTATCGTTAGGAACACCCCCATTGACCCGTGGTTAGACCCTAAAGTAATGGCCACTTTTCTGTCACCCTTAATCGAACGCGGGGGGTCTGGGGGGGGTCGCAGGTCCTAGCATGAGCCCAGCCCCGTCACCAGAGCCTTCGCTTACCCTCAGACTGACAGGTGTTTGGCGAGACTAAGCACAAGCAGGTATCCTCCGAGGGCACAACACCGACTCGGCCAGCAGGAGGCGTGGTATGAAGGCCAGGGCGATATCGCATATATCCATATCGGTGCGCGATATGGAACGGTCGCTGCACTTCTATCGGGACATCCTGGGACTGCGGGTCACCCGAGAGAGCACGGAAACGGTGAAGGTTCCGGCCCTTCTGGCCAACGACCAAGGTAGTGGGATGCGCCGGGCGGCCTACCTGCGGTGGGAGGACGGTCCCCACGCCACTTTCATCCTACTGGTCCAGTATCCGCGACCGGCTCCGGGAGAACCTCCTAAATTCGACCGGGTGGGCATTCACCACTTCTCCATCTGGGTGGACAACCTGGAGGAAGTGTACACGAGGCTGGAAGCGGAGGGGGTACCGGTCCAGATGCCCGCCGGGATAGTGGATACCGCCCTTATTGGCGAGGAACCGGGCGGCAAGGTCCTCACCACCATGTTTGAAGACCCCGATGGGATTGTCGTGCAGCTGGACCAGCGGGTTGAGGGTTGACGGAACCAGCCGCCTTCTCCCGCGCCACCACGTCCGCAGCCGCTCGACGTTTCCCCTCATAGATTGATGACGCCAGAAGGTTCCCTTTTGCCTTGAAGGGCTCCCCTGCCGAGGCACCGACCACCATCATCGGAAAGGAAACGGTCCGCCCTCGTCCCAGGAACAGGGGACAGACCCCACCCATCACCCCGCTACGGTCGCACCTTGGCTCCGGCGACTCAGAACCTCTTCCGAGCACCCCCATCCCTTCGGTAGGCTCAGGTCAGGCCTAACCTTCCCCCATCGAGGAGGAAGGGATGCAGGGAGCCTCCTCCCCCTGTTTGTGGGGAAGGATTGAGGTGGGGGGGAAACGCACTCCCATCCTAACCTTTCCTCATCCAGGGGGAAGGGATGCAGGGAGACCGCGATGGCCCAGGGCTTGCGGGCACAGTAAGTTGGCCTTAGAATCAGCCAAGCGCCATCGGGCCCGTGGAGGATAGGCGGTGAAAGAGGGTTCCCAGGTCAAGGCTGACTGGAGGCAAAGAAGGGGCGCCATCCTGGCCAGCATGTCGGCAGGGCATGGCATAGTCCACCTGTACGACTTTGGGTTGCCTGCCATTATGCCGACCATCGCCAGTGCCATGGGCCTCAGCACCCTCCAGGTAGCCACCATGCACGGCATAAGGCAGGCAGGCTTCGGATTGGTCAACCTGCTGGGCGGCCCTGTGGTAGACATGCTGAAACACCAGTGGGGCCTTATTCTGACCTGGTGCATGGCTTGGGCCGCCGTCTCCTTCGCCGTCATTGGAGCCTCGCCGAACTACGCAGTCCTGCTCGTAGGCATAGTATTCGTCTCCATACCGGGCGCCCTTTGGCACCTGCCCTCGACGGCGGCCCTTTCCCGGCGCTTCCCCGACCGCCGGGGGTTCGCCATCTCCATGCACGGCTTCGGCTCCAACATAGGAAATGCCGTGGGTCCGATCCTGGCTGGGGCCCTATTGGGCATACTTGTCTGGCGGGCGGCCGTCCTCATCTACGCCCTCCCGGCCCTGTTGGTGGCCGCCTTCGTATGGTGGACCTTGAAAGAGGTGGGGAGAGAGGGTGGAGAGGCGGAGCAGCTTGGGATGGGCGCACAGCTGGGTAGCGCAATGGCCCTGATGAAGAGTCCTGTGGTACTGATGTTGATTCTGGCATCCACATTCCGAAACATGGGTCTCGAGGCCCTCTTTCACTGGACCCCCTTTTATCTGGAGGAGGAGCTGGGCATGGGGCACTTTATGGCCGGCTTTCACCTCAGCCTGCTCACGGGAATGGGTATAGTTTCCGGCCCGGTGCTGGGAGCGCTTTCCGACAAGGTGGGCCGCAAAGCGGTGTTGGTGCCGGGGTTGACCATCGCCACGGTCCTCTCCCTGCTGGTGGTCACGGCGGGTGGAGGCTACCTGCTCGCGCTGGTGCTGGCTGCAATGGGCCTCTTCAGCTTCGCCCTTCACCACATCATGCAGGCCGCTCTCCTGGACCTGGTGGACCGGGGCACGGAGGCCACCGCCACCGGCCTGCTATTCGGCCTCAATAGTATCGTCGGAATCTCTTCCTCATTCCTGGCGGCCGTCGTCATTGCCCACTTCGGGGGATTCGGGTCCATCTTCTACTATTCCGGCATCCTCACGGCTCTTACGGCGGTCCTCGTGGTCTTCATACCCCTGAGCCCCGTGCGGCAGCCGGCGCCCAGCCTAGGGGGGACGGAGAATCCTTCATGAGATCGGCATTGGCCACCTGTCTCTCAGGAACCGAAGCCCAGGGCAGGTAACAAACGCCATGTGCGGGTTTATTAGCAAGGACGCATACAAGGGCGTCGTTCTGAAGGAGCGAACCGCCTGAAGGTTCTTGTAGGCCTGGGCAGTTTGATGGCCCGCAGATTCGGCAGGACACATGGGACGATCGAGCCACCCACCCCACCAGACCCTTCGCCTTCGGCTCAGGGTGACATGGAAAACTCGTACCTCGAGTTAACTAACGCAAGCTATATTACGTGGAGAATGGCCATCAGTCTCAGGGTGAAGGACTTGCAGATGTGCCCCTCAGTCTCGCCTCGTACCAATACACCCCGGCCTCCTGGGAGGGGTCCTCAACCGAGCCCGGCCGCAGGCGCCGTACCCGCTCCAGGGCGTCCCGGGCGCTGTCCCCCGTGCTCACCAGGTAGCAGGCCAGCACCGTACCTGTCCTGCCCATTCCTGCCCTGCATGAAACGACCACCGGCGCCTTGTTTTGGATCTGTTGGCGGATAAAGGCCAGGATCCGGTCGGTCTGGGCTGCCGTGGGCGCCTGGAAGTCTGGCACGTACTCGCCCATGTCCACGAGGCCGCCCTCCTCTCCGGAGATGGTGTGCTGTTCCAGCCTCAATATGGCCTCGACCCCCTCATCCTTGAGCTGCAGAAGGTCGCGGACCGTCCGCGGCCCCCTGGAACCGGCAAGCACGCCCGGGATAATCCAGCTAAAGTGCATGTCATCCATGTGGACTTACCCTCAGGCTCGATAGCCCCGCAAAAGATCCGCCTGCTTCTCCAACGCCATGCCTGGAGGCTCCGCAGGGAATGAGGCCCCTCCTGGCTGCGCATGTCAACCACTTCCTTACCTGAACGTTGGCCCCCGTTACAGGACAGCCGTCACCGCAGGCCCAAGAAGCTCAGATCGCACCTGAAGACCACCTATAATAAAAGTGACGGTTACGACTGGAGAGATTATCCGCAACGGCAACGCTGGCCTGCCAAGCGCTGGTACCACGGAACGGGCGTCAGCAGAGGGACCGGGCAGTCAGTAGCCGCTGAGCCGGCTCCGCAGGTCATCGGGCGAGAGGCCGCCGATGGCCATCACCTTCTCGCGGGAGCCGTGGCCCCTGACGATGGAGATGCTACTTTTGGGCACCCGCGCGGCCCTGGCCAGAAGCTCTATCGCCGCCTCGTTAGCCTTGCCCCTCTCCGGCACTTCCGTTACCTTGACCTGGAGCACGTCACCGTGGAATCCCAGGATCTCGTCGCGGGATGCCCTGGCCTGGACTATCACCATTATGGTGGTTCGGGGTTGCGTCAACTCGAGTCCCTGACTTCGATGATACGTCCGCAACGTCCTTCACGAGTCACCCCAATGCTGACCTCCCGAATGGGCCCTGCGGGAGTCGTGTTAGGCGGGGTCCCCACGCCGCCAGTCCTTCATACGCCTGCATCTTTACCGTCACCCTGGGCAGACTGACACCCTGAGCAGACGCCCGTCACCGTAAAGTGGTCCAGGTCGGGCTCAAAGCCGAACTCCTTCACGAGCCTTCCCCGGAACTCGTCCAGATAGCTGGGACTGAGGGTAAACGCCTTCCCACAGACCTGACATACCATGTGGTGGTGACGCGCACCGGGGTCGGTCAGCTCATAGTGGAGTCTGTCACCCATACCCACCTCGGTGACCAACCCGAGCCTCTTGAAGAGGTGAAGGGTCCGGTAGACGGTGGCTATGTCCATGTAGGGGTAAGCTTCCCTGGACCTCCGATACACCTCATCCACGTTCATGTGGCCTTCCCCGTCGGCTATGGCGGAGAGGATGATCAGCCGCTGGGGTGTGAGCCTCAGCCCCTGCGCCTTTACCATCTCGATGATTCGGTTGTGCCTGGTCATAGGTCCGTTCCCAGTTACCTCTGTTGACCACAATTTAGCCCAGCTTCGCGTGGACTGTCAAGGACGACGTTACCCCCTGTCCAGCTCCGCGAACAGCCTGGCGATGGGCAGCGTCTCCTGGACGCCTCGGGCCATGTCTCGAAGGCTCACCTGCTCGTTTTGGAGCTCATCCTCGCCCACGATGACCACATAGCGTACTCCCAGAGCGTTAGCCTGCCTTAGCTGCCCCCGGAGGCTCCTGGAGCCACTGCCGAGGACGGCTCCCACCCCGGCGCGCCTCAATCTAGATGCCAGATGGAGGGCGGCATCTCCGGTCTCCCCCACGCTGGCCACCATATACTGGGGCCTGGGCTCATCGGGTACCTCAACCCCCTGGCCCTTGAGATTAAGGACCAGCCGCTCCATTCCCATGGCAAAGCCGATGCCGGGGGTTGGCCTGCCCCCCAGCTGCTCGATGAGGCCATCGTACCGGCCACCGCCGCAGATGGTGCTCTGGGCCCCCTCTCGGGCCGGCTGTATCTCAAAGACGGTGCGAGTATAGTAGTCCAGGCCCCTCACCAGGCGATGGTCTATGGTGTAGGGTACCGCCATCAGCCCTAGGTACTCCTGAAGCCGGTTCCAGTGGTCCTGGCAGCCGGCGCACAGATGGTCGACCGACCTGGGCGCTTCCTCTCCCAAGCCATGGCAGTACTCCTGTTTACAGTCCAGCAAACGCAGGGGGTTACGCTCCAGGCGGTTTTGACAGTCGGCGCAGAGTCGCGCCCGATGCCCCGCGTAATACCCTTTAAGCTCCTCCAGATAAGCGGGGCGGCACTGCACGTCGCCGATGCTGTTGGTCAGCAAAGAGAGCCCCTGAAGCCCCAGGGAGGACATGAGCTGCCAGGCCAGCTCTATCACCTCTGCATCCACGGGTGGCTCACCCTCGCCGAGGACTTCGATCCCGAACTGGTGGTGCTCCCGGTAGCGGCCCGCCTGTGGGCGTTCGTAGCGGAACACCGGGCAGAAGTAGTACAGGCGCACCGGCTGGGTCAGATTGTGCATGCCGTGCTCCAGGTAAGCCCGGCATATGGGGGCCGTCCCCTCGGGTCGGAGGGTGAGTGAGTCGCCGCCCCGGTCCTCAAAAGTGTACATCTCCTTCTCGACGATATCGGTGCCCTCCCCCACGGAGCGCACGAAAAGCCCCGAATCCTCGAAAACCGGGGTGTCAAGGCGCGAGTAGCCGTACGTACGGCAAAGGCCCATTACATTTTCCTCGATGTAGCGCCAGTACTTCTGCTCCTCGGGCAGCAGGTCGGCAGTGCCTCTATGGGCCCTATACTGCATGTGGGATCGCTCCTTGACAGGATATGCGGTCTCTCCGGGGAGCACGGCCAACGACCCGCCCCCCCTTTCATCAGCAGGAGCCGGCGACCGGTCCACCGGGCTCCAGCGCCCCCTTAAAGTGGCTAGAACGGTATGGACTTGCGGCCCCTGGAGAGTATATTATAAGCAGTAGAGAGATGGGAGTCATTGGCTAGTGGTTAGTTCCGTTGAAGAACTGGTAACACGCCTCCAGAGCTACCTACCAGAAGACAAGGTGGCTCTGGCTCAGAAGGCTTACCACTTTGCCGCAGACCGCCACAACGGGCAAACCCGAGTTTCGGGCGAGCCCTACATCGAGCACCCCCTCCAGACCGCCCTCTTTCTGGCTGACCTCCACCTGGATAGTATCACCATCTCGGCCGCCCTGCTTCACGACGTCATGGAAGACTGTGGCGTCGCCTTTGAAGAGCTGGATGAGGGGTTCGGCGCGGAGGTGGCCAAGCTGGTGGACGGCGTCACCAAGTTGACCAGGCTGGACCTTAAACTCACAGGGGACGACGACTCCCGTCAGGGGAAGACCCTGGTGGAGGAGCGCCTTCAGGCCGAGAGC
Organism: Dehalococcoidia bacterium; assembly: GCA_965247295.1. Lineage (GTDB taxonomy): Bacteria > Chloroflexota > Dehalococcoidia > Lucifugimonadales > JAGWBF01 > CBDFGQ01. Next base: position 174,964 of record CBDFGQ010000004.1, on the reverse strand, counting down.
CTGCGCAAGATGCTGGTGGCAATGGCCGAGGACGTACGGGTGGTGCTCATAAAGCTGGCCGACAGGCTGCATAACATGCGTACGCTTCAGGCTCTGTCCCCACGGCGACGCAGGGCCATTGCCCAGGAAACCCTGGATATATACTCCCCCCTGGCCCACCGCCTGGGTATTTGGGAGATAAAGTGGCGCCTGGAAGACATGTCGTTCAGACACGTGGACGCCGCCAAATACCGGGAGATATCCAGGATGCTGGCCGCCAAGCGGCGAGAGAGGGAGGCCTACATATCCGGGGTCGTGGAATCGCTCAAGCGAGAGCTGGACAGGGTGAGCCTCGAGGCCCAGGTTTTCGGCAGGCCCAAACACATCTACAGCATCTACAGGAAGATGCAAAGGTACGCCGCCGAGGGAAAGCAGCTGAGCCAGATATACGACCTTTACGCCCTGAGGCTGCTGGTGAAGAGCAAGGAAGACTGCTACAGCGCCCTGGGTCTGGTGCACAACCTGTGGCATCCCATGCCCGGGCAGTTCGATGACTACATAGCCAGCCCCAAAGAGAACGTCTACCAGTCTCTCCATACCACCGTCATGTGCGAGGGCGGTACGCCCCTGGAGGTGCAGATAAGGACCTACGAGATGCACCAGCTGGCCGAGTACGGGGTGGCCGCCCACTGGCGATATAAGGAGGGCGGCGCCGGAGACGTACACTTCGAGAACAAGATGACCTGGCTGCGTCAGCTCCTGGAATGGCAGCGAGAGGTCAGCGGCACCGAGGAGTTCCTGGAATCGGTAAAGACGGACCTGTTCCGGGACCAGGTCTTCGTTTACACGCCCAAGGCGGACGTCATAGAGCTGCCCAGCGGGGCCACGCCCATAGACTTCGCTTACAAGATACACACGGAGCTGGGCCACAGGTGCATCGGCGGCAAGGTCAACGGGCGGCTGGTCTCCCTGGATACCCAGCTAAATAACGGGGACACGGTGGAAGTCCTTACTACCAAGGTGGCCCGAGGCCCCAGCCTGGATTGGCTCAATGCCGACCTAGGGTACGTGCAGTCCGCCAGCGGCCGAGAAAAGGTTCGCCAGTGGTTCCGCAAGCAGGCAAAGCGGACCAACATCCAGCGGGGCCGGGAGATTCTGCGCAAGGAACTACGGCGCCTCAACATGCCCAGTGGGGAAGCTGAAGTAGCCAGCTTATTCAGGTACGAGACGGCTGAGGAGTTCCTGGCGGCCCTGGGTTCGGGAGGCATCTCCGAGACTCAAGTAGTGTCAAGGCTTACGGCCCAGCAGGTAAAACCGCGGGAGGAGGAGAAGCCCCCGCTACCACTGTCCAGCCCCACGAGCGGAGTCCAGGTGTTGGGGGTGGGTGACCTCCTTACCAGGATGGGTCGCTGCTGCAATCCGCTGCCTGGCGAGGAAATCATAGGATACGTTACACGGAGCCGTGGTGTAACCGTACATAAGCGGAGTTGTCCAAACCTGCGCCACGAAGACGAACTGGAGCGACTGGTCAGCGTCGACTGGGGCAAAACCAGGCAGCTCTACCCGGTGCGAGTCACAATCGTGGCCTGGGACAGGGTGGGACTCCTGAGAGACGTTACCACCCTGGTATCGGAGCAGGGAGTGAACATAGCATCGGTGATCACCTCAGAGAACCCCGACGGCTCGGCTACCATGTCCCTAACCTTGTACACCACGGGAATAGCCCAGCTGGGTCGCCTATTCTCCAAGCTGGAAGGGGTACGTGGAGTGATAAACGCCACCCGTAGCACCACCGAGGGTGCGGTCCCTTCACCAAGGTGAAGGAGTACTACAAAAGGCGCATAAGTATTACAATGGTGAAAACGAGCTCTTCAGTCTTTAATGGAAAGTCCAGTATCACACCCATGGAGGTCAAGTTTGCCTAGCGAGAAGACGGCTCGCTCCGCCGAGAAGAAGCGCGTGACGAACCGGAGGACCCGTAGCACCACCCGCACAATGGTGGGTAAGGCAGTAAGGGCCCTTCGGAGTGGCGAAGGGGATGATTCCACCGCTGCCGTAGGTGACGCGGTGCGAGCCCTCGACAGAGCGGTAACCAAGGGTGTCATCCACCGCAATAGCGCCGCCCGCAGGAAGTCCCGGCTTATGGCCAAGCTCAATACCCTGAAGACATCCTGACGGACCCTGCCCTTTCACACTGCGAGATACGGAGTAGCGTAAGTTCCACAGGGTCATGGATCGCGCTACCCGCGTCCACAGTTACTCTATCGAGGGTTGGCCAGTGTGCAGTGTACCTGTGCAGGCCGGCCCCCTTTGCCATGAGTGCCCATCACGGCAACCCCCCGGCCGATAGAAAGCTGTGATGTTTTCTCGTGTGGCAACGCCCTGTTGACAGGAATTGGCCTGTCTGCTAGTCTGCGACTAGAACACTAGTTTCAAAGGTGGGGTATGCAGCAGAAAAAAAAGCTGACTGCCAAGCGGGAACGCATAGTGGATTTCATCCGGCGGTTCATGCGGGACAATGGTTTGCCCCCTACAGTGCGGGACATCCAGAAGGCCTGCGGCATAAGTTCCACATCCGTGGTGGACTATAACCTGCGCGTCCTGCAGAGGGACGGATATGTGCGCCGCCGCCCAGACGTGGCCCGCGGTATCGAGCTGCTGGATGGCTCGGTGCCGTCCTATCGCGGTGGCTCCGGCACGCGTCGCATCCCGGTGATCGCTTACATAGCAGCGGGCGAGCCCCTGCCTGTCTTGGATGGGGATGGGTGGACCACCGGTGAGTCTCTTGAGAGCATTGAAATCCCCCCAGAGATGCTGAGGGACAAGACGCAGTTATACGCCTTGAAGGTCAAGGGCACATCCATGATAGATGCCCTGGTGGACGATGGAGACATCGTGCTGGTGGAGCCTTCCCGTGAGGCGCCGAACGGGGACATGGTCGTGGCGAGGCTAAAGCTGGAAAATGAGACCACCCTCAAGCGCCTGTACCAGCATGGGGAGGACGTACGCCTCCAGCCGGCCAACAGCCAGATGGAACCTATATACTGTCGGGCCGATAACGTTGAGGTCCAGGGAAGGGTCGTGGGCGTCATACGCATGCTGCACTGAGCAGCACGGGGGTGCGTCTTAGCGAGAACCTTCTCCCATCCAGAACCTTTTCTGCGCTCAGGGTGACAGGAGTAGCTAGTCCGAGGAAGGTAGTTTCCTGGGCTCCTGCAAGTCCATTTCCGCGTCACAACACTGGATGACTCCGTCCCCCGTCTTGGTACAGAGGACCATGGTATTGCAGGTGGCACATACGTAACGCTTACCCAGCTGGTTGGCCATTTGGCACTCCGAAGATGGCGTTTAGGGGAGTCAACTTTTGATGGTCATGGGCTCGTTGCAACAGACCATAGCGCCGCTGCCACCCCTAGTTACTATCATCTCGGAGCTGCACTTGGCGCAGACGTACCGCTTGCCCACTTCGTTGACCACTTTGAGACGCCCCCAACTCGTGTTGATAGCTGCCTAGGCTCATTATATCTGGCCGCAGCGTAGGGGTCAATTTGTACCCGCACTTCAGAACACGCCCGGGTCCCGGTACTCGCCGTACACCTCCTTGAGGGCCTCCATGATCTCCCCCTCGGTGGCGCAGGCTTTGACGGCCTCGACGACCGGGGGCATCAGGTTGTCTCCTCCCACGGCGGCACGCTTTACGTCGCCGAGGGCCCGCTCGACGCCCCCACTACTTCGAGAACGTCTTACCTCGGCCAGGCGCTCGATCTGCCTTTCCTCTTCAAGGGTATCGTACTGGAAGAGGGCAGGGGCTTGAGCCACTTCGGACCTGTACTCGTTAACCCCGACGATTACGTGCTCCTTGCTCTCGATCCCATGCTGATACTTGTAGGCGGAGCCGGAGATCTCACGCTCAATATAGCCCGTCTCAATGGCACGCAGCATCCCCCTGAGCATCCTGGTCCCGTCAGCGTTTTCACCGCTCTGGCCCAGAGCTTCGACCTTGCGGATATACTCCCAGGCCCTCTCCTCCAGGGCGTCGGTCAGGGACTCCAGGAAGTAGGAGCCGGCCAGGGGGTCAACGGTGCGGACAATGCCGGTTTCGTGGGCGATGACGAGCTGGGTAGCAAGAGACGTCTTCATCGCGTCTTCCGAAGGGATGTCGTATGCCTCGTCATAGCCACTCACATGGAGGGATTGAGTGCCCCCCAGGGCCGCCGCCAGGGCCTGAAGGGTGCCTCTCACGATGTTGTTGTTGGGGTCCTCTCGCACCAGGGTGGAGCCCAGCGTCTGAGTGTGGAACCTCATGCGCATGGACTCGGGGCGCCCTGCGCCATATCGCTCCTTCATGATTCGAGCCCACATGCGCCTAGCGGCCCGAAACTTGGCTACCTCCTCGAAGAAATCACTGTGGCAGCCGAAAAAGTAGGACAGCCTCGGGGCAAACTCGTCCACGCCCAGACCTCGCTCCATGGCCGCCTCTACGTAGGCCATACCCTGAGCCAATGTGAAGGCCAGCTCCTGGGCGGCGTCCGCTCCCGCCTCCCTGATGTGGTAACCGGAGATGGAAATCGTGTACCAGTTGGGCACGTGGCGCGTGCAGAACTCCACCACGTCGATGGTGAGCTTCAGGGATGGACCCGGCGGCAGGGCGAAGGTCTTCTGGCCGTGGAACTCCTTGAGCGAGTCGTTCTGGACGGTGCCACGGAGGGCGCCCCAGGGTACTCCCCGGTCCTGCGCGACGGCCAGGAACATGCTGAGGATGACGATGGACGGATGGTTTATGGTTAGGGAGACGCTGACCTGGTCCAGGGGGATGCCGCTGAAGAGCTCCTCCATGTCCCGCACCGTGTCTATGGCGACTCCCAGCCTCCCCACCTCTCCCTCCGCCAGCTCGTGGTCGGAGTCGTATCCCGTCAGGGTGGGGTGGTCGAAGTCGGTGCTGAGGCCCGTCTGTCCGTGGTCCAAGAGGAACCGGTAACGCTCGTTGGTGGACCTGGCCGTGCCGAAGCCGGCGATCTGCCGCCGCGTCCAGGGCCTGCTGCGGTACATCGTGGGATATGCTCCCCTGGTAAAAGGGTAGGCCCCTGGGGTTCCCAGGTCAGCCCCATAGTCCAGTCCTGCCAGGTCCTCAGGCGTGTAGAGGGACTTTACTTCCAGGCCCGAAAGCGTCCGGAAGCTTCCTTCCCCCTCGCTGAACCTATCCGGGACTCCCTTGGGCTTGACTCCCTTCCGTTTCGCCCTCATCTCCCCTCGCTTCTCCGCAGGCTGACCGAATTTTAACTGGTCGATAGTGGGATGTCCACGATATACCACCCTCTGCCGGGTAGGCAGCACTTCTCGGTCGCGTTGACATATCCGGATATCCCCAGCTACAGTAGATAGAGAGTCACTCTCCCAATTGGACGTATCGGAGGCTGCCGCGAGATTCGAGACTCCTGCCTGCCGACTCCAGAGTTGCATAGTGTCCTACTGGCGGCATACCCTTTTGCTCCTTATCGCCTCTCTATTCCTAGCCGGTTGCGGCGGCTCCGACCCCACTCCCGCCCCCTCCGGAACCGCTGGCGCGTCGGTCGAGTCGATACCCCTTGGATCACACACACCAGCTGCGACCCCGAGTCCTAGCCCCAGTCCTAGCCCAACTGCCACACCACTCCCAGTTCCATCGCCCACGGCCCACGCTACTCCCAGGGCCACTGCCACCCTGCAAATGGACGCCACGCCCCTGGTGCACTTTCCCAGGGACGAAGCCGCCCACGAGGCGCCCATCGAGTGGTGGTACTTCAATGGGCACCTTTCCGAGCCGGGTGGGCCAGGATACAGCTTCCACTTCGTGGGGGTCGCGGGGCGCTCTCCACAGGGAGTTGGGGGCCGGGGGATGCACTTGACCCTGGCAACCCCGGATGAAGGAGTGGTGGTGAAGGCGGAGAGGGCCGCCCTCGGCCTTGGGCCCGAGCCAGCGGATGGGTTCGCCATGGCCCTGGAGGACTGGAGCATGCAGGGTTCCAACGGACGGTATCTGCTGGTGGCTGGGGAGGGCGGGTACGGCTTCAGCCTGGCCCTTGAGGACACCAAGGCGCCCGTGCTTCACGGCGAGGACGGGATCATAGACATGGGGCCCGCGGGCGAGTCCTATTACTACTCCCGGACTCGCCTGACCATGCAGGGCACCCTCACGGTAGGTGGAGTCACACGTCCGGCGTCGGGAGAGGCGTGGATGGACCACCAGTGGGGTGACTTTGGGCAGGAGCGGGTGCGCTGGAACTGGTTCAGCCTCCAGCTGGACGACGGCGCCGAGCTGATGGTGGTGCTATTCTGGGACATCGACTCCGGAGAGCCGGTCGGGCGATATGGCACCTACGTTCTGCCCAGCGGTCGTGCCAGGTATCTGCTCTTGAAGGACATAGAGGTCACGCCGCTGAAGTCCTGGACAAGCCCCAATACGGGCTTCAGCTACCCCATGGGATGGCGTCTTGTAGTGGCCCCCCTGGCACTGGACCTGAAGGTGGAGCCGGTCCACCAGGACGCGGAGTTCCACACAAGCAACCTGAGCTCAATAGTCTACTGGGAAGGGGAAGCCACATTTACGGGGCAACAAGATGGTAGGGCCGTGGGCGGCCTGGGCTACGTGGAGATGGGAGGATACGGCGGACCTCCAAGTTCTCTGTCACCTTGATGGTGGAAGGCCGGGCCTGCCCTGAGCCCATCGAAGGGATGGGAGTGGACGACGGCCCTGCGAAGGCGAGGACGGTAGATCCCTAGTGCGCCTGGGGACGGGCAGGGCCGACGAAGGTTTCCCGGAACCGGTAAAGGGTCATCTCCGGCTCGATGGGGGCAACGGGAAGGTAGTCCGTCTCCTCTATCTTGGCCACGATAAACCAGGGACCATCGGACCGAAATGCGTTGAGAAGGGCGGCCTCCAGCTCCTCCTGGTCCGACACGGTTTCCGCCTTGGAGATGCCGCACGCCCGGGCGACGGCCTCCAGGTCGGTGCCCAGGGCCGTATGGCTGGGCTGGTGTCCGGTTTGGCCCCACTCCTCGTTGTCCCACACCACCACGATCAGGTTGGGCGGCTTTTCCCTGCCTATGCTGGCAATGGTGCCCATGTTCATCAGCAGCGAGCCGTCCCCATCAAGGGAAACTACCTTCTCCCGGGTCGAGAGGGCCATGCCCAGGGCGATGGATGAGCAGAGGCCCATGGAGCCGCAGGTGTAGAAGTTTCTGGGCCGGTGGCCCGCGTGCCACAGCTCGTCGGAGGTGGGGCCCAGGTTACTGACTACGGCGCCGTCCCCAATGTGCTTCAGCACCAGGCTGATGCCATCCAGCCTATGCAATCTTGCCTCTATGGAGCTGGGGTGTTAGACAAACGGCCACCGGCTCACGGCTGGCGTAGCAGAGCTGTATTGCCCCTTTGACGACCCTGTCCATGTCCCTCTCTTCCGTCAGGGTGTAATGGGGCAGGCCCAGGACGTCCAGGATGGGCCTGGTAGCCCGTCCCATGGCTACCTGGCCGATGTTAAACTCGCCCAGCTCTCCCCGCAGGTTGATGAACAGCGGTATGGGCACGCGGTAGGGGATGCACAGGCTGCCGATGGCGTTGAGGCAGTTGCCGAAGCCGCTCGACTGCATGAACACGGCTGATTTGCGGCCCACGGCATAGGCCCCCACTGCTATTCCTATGGCTTCCTCTTCTCTGGTAGCGGAGACCAGGTGAAAGCTGGGATCGTCGGTCATCAAGCGAGTAGCCTGGTCAATACTGATGTCGGGAACATAGGCAACCAGGGATATGTCCGAGTCTTTCAGGCACTGGACCAGGCATTCGGCCCAACTCACGTCACTACCCTCACTGAGGCCCGAGCCCAGCAGGCGCAAACGACGGGCCTGAAGGGGGCCGAGCCATGGGGAATCAACGGGGAACACTATAGCAAGGCGATGCGCAGAAGTCAAAAGCGGGATAGGCGTCCTCGGTGTATAGGCAGCTAGGCGCTTTGCCCGGCTGGCGAGGGAGTTCCCACATCGTTAGCCAGGTAAATCCCCCCGGGCCGACTGTAGTCGTTCGTCAAAGGTGACCAGATCTAGGCCGAGGGCCCTAGCCACATACAGGTAACTCGCGTCGTAGGTCGTAAGACCGGTCTCCAGCGCCAGTGCTACCACCTGGGGATAGTCCACCTCTACCCAAGTCATGTCCAAGGCCAGCGCCATCTCTAGGGCCCGCAGGAGAAGATGCTGCTGCTCCGGGTACCTTACGATCTTCTTGCGAGCGATACTCGCGAGCTCATAACGTAGGAGGGCAGGCTCGTAAAGGTCTGCACTATCGAGCAGGGTCAGGGCTTCGTCGGAGCGAGGCTCGCCGAAGACAACAGCGCCCAGGGTGGAGGCGTCGGCGACTTTACCGACCATCCCGGTCCTCTCGGACCATGGCCGCCGACTCGGGGCCAGTTTTGACGCCCAGCTCCTTAACCTGCAGGTAGGCCTCCTCTTTGGTCAGGCGCCGGAGCCGCACCGCATCCTCCAAGATAGCCAGGATCTCCTCATGAAGCGACCGGTGATGTCCCTTCGCCCGGACCCGCAGCCGTATTAATACTTCCTCGGGAATATTTTTTATCGACAAGTTTGCCATCGACCGCTCCGTTGCCGGTTCCAGTCCGGCACCATATTACAACCGAAAAGACAACCAGCCAAGGTATGACCTCTCATTACGGTTCATAAGCTAGGTACGGGACCTGACTTTTGCAGTCTACGATGTCTCGGCCGATCAGAGGGCCGTGTTCATAGCGTACAGCCGGGCGTAGAGGCCGCCCACCGCCAAGAGCTCCCGGTGGCTTCCCTCCTCAACGATCCGGCCCTGGTCCATCACCACTATGCGGTCGACACCGCGGACGGTGGAGAGCCTGTGGGCTATGATCAGGGCGGTGCGACCCTCGAGTACTACCTCCAGGGCCCTCTGGACATGTAGCTCCGTATAACTGTCCACCGTGGCGGTCGCCTCGTCCAGGAGCACTATCCGAGGCCTGGTCACCAGCGCCCTGGCCAGGGAGATAAGCTGCCTCTGTCCCGCGCTGAAGTTTACTCCACGCTCCTCAACCTGGGTATCGTAGCCACTTTCCAGCCGCATGATGAAGTCATGTGCGCCCATCGCCCGTGCCGCCTCCACGACATCGTGGTCCTCTGCCTCGGGCCGGCCGTAGCGGATGTTCTCCTTGACGGTGCCGGAGAAGAGGAAAGGCTCCTGGGGCACCACGCTTACCTGGCGGTTCAGGGAGCTCCTAACCACATCTCTCAGGTCGTAGCCATCCATCGTGATCCGGCCATTGGTGACGTCATGGAGCCTGGACAGGAGTGACACCAAGGTGGTCTTGCCCGCGCCCGTGGGACCCACCAGGGCCACCTTCTCGCCCGGCCTGATGTGGAGATCGATGTCCACCAGCACCCTACGGTCTCCGGCCGGCTCGGCTCCAGTCTCGTCACCAGAGCCCCGGGGCAGGGCGGGTAGCTGGGGTGTGTAGGCAAAGCTCACGTTTTCCAGCCGCACATCTCCCATCAACTCTGGGAGGGGAACCGCCCCGGGCGAGTCCACGATCCGAGGCTCCGTGTCCAGTATCTCAAAGATGTGCTGCCCGGAGGTCATGGCCCTCTGTAGCTGGCCGTACTGCATGGTCACGCCTCGGATGGGGTCGAAGAACCGCTGGATATACAGGACGAAGGCGACGAGAACGCCGACGGCCATCTCCCCATCAAGCACCATCATCCCGCCAAAGATAATTACCAGACCCGTGGTGGCGGCGTTCAGGATCTCAACGGTCGGATTGAGGGCAGAGGAGAGGCGGCTGGCCCGGAGACTGGAGTCCAGGTAGCGGGAGTTTAGATCGTCGAACTCGCGCAGGTTTTGGCCCTGGCGTCCCAGGCTCTGGATGACCCTCACGCCGGATATGTTCTCCTGGAGGGCACCGTTCACCGAGGCCATGACCCGCCGGACCCTCATGAAGGAGCGCCAGGCGTAGCGCTGCCAAACTATCGCCATGATGAATAGCAAGGGGATGGCCGACAGGGTTATTAGCGCGAGCTGCCAATCCATGAGAAACATCGCTATCACGATGCCGACGACGACCACCAGGTCTCCCAGCATCAGGACGAAGATGGCCAGAAACTCCTGGAGCTGCTGAACGTCATTCTGCACGCGGGACATCGTGTTACCCACTTCGGTGCTGTCGAAGAAGGAGATGGACAGGCGTTGCAGATGATTGAAAGTCGCCGTTCGCAGATCAAAAAGCAGGTTCTGTCCCATCCTGGACAGGGTGATCAGGTGCAGATAGTTGGCCCCGTAACCCACCAGGGCGTTCACCACCAGCAGTATGGCCGCCGTGGTCAGGGCCGAGGTACTCTGGGATGTGACGGGGACTACGCTGTCCACCGCCCTCTGGATCAGCCACGGGTTGGCAACTATGGCTGCGGAGTACACCAACGTGGCCAGGAGGGAGACCACGGCCAGCAGCTTGTAGGGTCCCACGTAGTGCAGCAGACGCACCACGACCCTGTGGTCGTACACGCTGCCCAACCGCTCGTCATCGGCGGCCATGGCCCTCATCCTTCCGTGGAACCTCATCTTAGTACCAGCCACTCTCCCGCAGCGTTCTCTACCCGGCGCCGTCGTCGGCCACCGGTGGTGCCGGCACCTCACCATATCCGAGAAGCTGTACCTGGTAAATTCCCTTGTACGGTCCGTCCCTGGACATTAGCTCCAGGTGGGTGCCTTTTTCCACTATCTCCCCATCCTTCAAGACCAGGATCACATCCGCCCTCCTGACGCTGCTCATCCTGTGGGCGATTATGAAGGTAGTCCGGCCCCTCACTAACTCGTCCAGTGCCCTCTGGATATGGACCTCCGTCTCCGCATCCACGCTAGAGGTGGAGTCGTCCAGGATCAGGATCGGCGGGTCCAGCAACAGGGTGCGGGCGATGGCCAGACGCTGCCTCTGGCCTCCCGAGAGGGTGACACCCCGCTCTCCCACTTTTGTGTCGTACTGCAGGGGCAGGCCCATAATGAAGTTGTGGACATCGGCGGCGCGGGCCGCTTCTTCAATCCTTTCCATGGGAGCGTCAGGGACCCCATAGGCGATGTTCTCACGGGCGGTGGCCATGAAGAGGAACACGTCCTGAAATACGATACCGACGTTACGTCTCAGCGAGTCCAGGGACATGTCCCGCACGTCCACGCCGTCCACGGTTAGCCTCCCATGGGTGACGTCGTAAAAGCGGGGAATGAGGCTTACCAGGGTGCTCTTGCCACTCCCCGGCGCGCCCAGGAGGGCCACCTTCTGGCCGGGGTGGACCTTCAAGTTGACGTGGCGAAGGGCCGCGACGGGAGCATGAATCCCGTTCCCCTCGGATGGGAGAAGGCCGGCCTGGGGTTGAAGCTCCCCCTCCCCTGGCTCTCCACCAACAGTGGAGGAGGGAGGCGCATAGCTAAATGACACCTCCTCGAATCCTACTTCTCCTCGTATCCCAGCCAGGCCCACCGCTCCTCCCCTCTCCTCCACCGGCGAGCGGGCATCTATGACCTGAAAGATACGTTCCCCCGCCGAAACGGCCCTTGAAAAGATGTTTACTACCCAGCCGGCCATGCGGATTGGAAATGCCAGGAGGCCAAGATACAGAATGAACTGGGTGAGCTCTCCTGCCGTCAGGTTGGCGTCAATGATCTGCCGCCCCCCGTACCAGATGACCAGCACCGTGGCAAAGGCGAACAGGAGATTGAGGAAGGAGGAGTTGGCGGCGTGCAGGCGGTTTACCGTGAAGGTCCTCTCAGACACATCGCGGGCGGCCTCTCCGAATTTGGTCTTCTCGTACTCCTCTGCTCCAAAGGTCTTGACTACCCGCATGCCGGACAGGTTCTCCTGAAGGACCGTGGTCATACGGCCCGTCTCCGCCTGGACCTCCCTCCATAGGCTCCTGAATCTCGGGCTCATCCTGATGGCTATATAGGCCGCGATGGGGACCGCCGCCAGTCCGGCCAGGGCGAGGTCCCAGTCGGTGAGCAGCAGCAGGGTCGACGCTCCTCCTACCAGGACGATGATCTGAATAGAATAGATGAGACCGAAGCTTACGAACCAGCGTATGCTTTCCACATCGGCCGTAGCCCGGGACATCAGGTCGCCGGTCCTCTGCCGGTCATGGAAGGCGAAGCTAAGGGACTGTAGGCGGGCCAGGAATGTATGTCGGAGCTCGAAGGCTACATGCTGGGAAAGGTACTCAGCTAAGTAGTGCTGCCCGTAGGCGAAGCCCCCCCTCGCCAGGCTGATGCCCAGGACCAGCAGGGCCAACCACACCAGGTCAGCGGAACTCCCGCCCTCCAGGGCCGTATCTATGGTCACGCGGATTATCCAGGGGATGGCCAGGGAAAGGAGTGTGGCACTTACCAGGCATATATAGACCAGGGCCAGCTGCCGTTTATAGTGCAGCGTGTGACCCGCCAGTCGCAAGAGCATTCCCATACTTTGCCCATTATAGCCCAGCGGGGCACGTGCTGGCAGCGATGGTACTCACGCGGCAGATGAGAACGCGGTAACGGCGCTACTTGGCGGCTGCGATTATCCTGACAGCCACCTTAGTCTCGGGTACGTAAAAGGCAAACCGGACCTCGTCTCCCACGTCCAGGTCTTCTATGGACTTGGGCGCGCCGTTCACCGTAATTATCCCGGGTTTGTTCGGTACAAGGATGACGACGGGCTCCCCCTTGGGAGGCGTCAGGGTCAGGATTCCCTTGTCCCGGTCCAGCTCGGATATGACTCCCCGTGCCCGGATGCTCCTGGGCGGCCGGACCACCAGCTGGGTCGCCTCCTGGTTGAGGGGGTTGAGCAGGCCCGACACCACCCCTTGGCCCACTGCCAGGGCGTCGAACTCCGCCTTTCCCGGTACCAGAACCGTGAGCAGGTCCAGCTCGTCCGTAGCCAAGGTCACGTAGTTCCTTCCGCTGGCGGTAGTGAACCTGCCCTGTACCGTCCCTTTGAGTCCCGGATCAAGCAGTACCAGACGCTGGACCTCGCGAGTCTGGGGGTTGTATCGAGAGGTGGGCCTTACCAGGGCCCCCAGAGTTACGGCGCCGATATTCCTCCGAAGCCCCTCCCGCACGATGACGCTGCCCCGGTAATGTTAAGGATAAGGGCCTCTCCCTCGGGAGTCGTGATAGAGACGTTACCATCCTCCGCGGTTCCGGGTATCCTAATGCCCGGCCTGATCTTGGGGATGACGCTGCTTACCACACCCGACACATAGTTCTGGCCCTCGTCGAAGGTGTCTATGCTCAAGGCCAGCATGGTGGCGATATTGTACCGGACCTTCACGCCGTCTCCCTGTACCAGCTGCGACAATCCCGCCGGTTCCTCTCGGACCTGTATCCTGGTTGCCTCATTGGTCTTCAAGGTAACTATCTGACCCGATGCAAGCCTTATCGCCACGGTGGCGGCCTGCCGTCCTCGGGGTCCACCTCCTCAAAGAGGTTCAACCTCACCGACGATGCCTCATCGAGGGTGCCCGTTAGCTCCCCCGACCTTGCCTGAGCCAGCAGACTACCCACCAGGTTCTTCGCCAGCGGGAGAAATACGACGTCGATCGTACGCGCATCCCCCTTGCCAGGGTCGTACGTAGCTTTTACCCGCTGGGCAAGCTCCAGGTTTTCTAGCGTGATATTCTGGCCGAAGCGCCGGAGGGCGGTCCCGGCCACTACCTTCAGTTGCACCAGTGGCCCCTCCTGAGGAGAGACTACGACAAGGCCCCTGGGGCGATCAATACTCTCGATGCGACCGGACACCCTGACCGTGGGCGCTCCGAGGCCTAAGTTAGCCATGACCTCAGTGTACCCCTTCAGTGCGCTCTCTATGGCGTCGCTAAAAAGGAACTCAATGTTGGGGTCCACTCGGTTCAGGATCTCCTGCAGGGTGGTCAGATGGCCGGTGGCATTGGGCCGAACACGTCCCTTGAGATTCTCAAGGTTGTCGGTTGCACCCAGCTCTAAGGCCCTCTGCACGGCGCGGGCCAAACGGTCAGCCTTCGCCTCGGCCGCCTCGACGGCGAGAATTGACAGGCTTCCAGCCTTGAGGTCCTGTCGAACAACTGCGGTCACGATCTGGCCCGGGTTTACCCGCCTGTCACCCAACAATGGGTCGGCGGTTATTACGTTGCCATCCCTGTCCATCAGGCTGAGCCGGTCCTCTGCGCGGCCTACCACCGATCCGGTCACGTGGGCGTGGACTACAGGGGATTCCGGCTTCACCAGTATGCTGATGGCCGACAGGGAGTTGCTGGTTATCGGGGTGCCCATGACCGCCAGAAAGTCCCCTACCGCTATGTCGACGGCGGAACCCCGCTCCCTCCCTGGGATACGCACGGCCGTGGCCTCGGCCGACTCCACATCCTGGAAGCCTTTCCGGATGGTTTTCAGGGTTATGACCGTTAGACCGGGAGAGGGGGATGCGACTCTGGCAACGGAGCCGAATACCCCCTCCACCTTCTCCTGAGCCAGGACGGGCGAGCCCGCCGCCGCGACAAATAGCATAAAGAGGATCGCTACCGGCAGGGACACTCCGATATAACCTTTAACCATCGCGTTCCTCGGTCTTAATAATCGGCCTGTACGTGGGAACACCAGGACTGGGTGTCTCCCATTCATGGTATGAATATCACAGTCAAAACCACGGCCCGCACGTCGCCGTTCAGGTCGCTGGCAATCACCTCGATGAGATTCGGACCCTCCAGAAGATGCAGGGGCGCCGCCGTACCGAATTCTCCTGAGGGGTCCACCGTAGCCAGTTGGCCATTGACGCTTACCGTGGCGTCTGGAGATGTCGTCCCCATGACGTCCAATTGGGCAGATTTAACGACTACATTGTCCTCTGGCGAAGTGACCTGGAGGGAAAGCTCCAGAGACTGGGGAATTGGAGTGGGAGCCGGAGTAGGGGTCGGCGCCAGAGTGGGTGTGGGAGTCGGCGGAACTGGCGTGGGGGTAGGGGTTAATGTGGGTGTAGGCACCTGTGTCGGGGTGGGAGATGGGGTAGGGCTGGGCGTAGGGGTCGGGGGAATGGGCGTAAAGGTGGGGGATGGTGTGGAGGTCGGCGTGGGTGCGATGAAGATCGTGGGAGCGACGGTTGGCTCCACAGTAGGAAAGGGAGTCCCAGTCGGGTCTTCACCGCGGCACGAGACGAGCAACAGGAGGGTGACGCAGAGCGCAGCCAGGATTGGCCACAGGGCAGTTCTCCTACGTATCCCTGCGTGGAGGCCCATTCCCTGTCCCAGGAGCTTCAACAGCCTACCTCCATCGGGCGTAGTACTGGCCTTTGGTTGCGTTGGGAACGGGGGAGTTCAATGGACTATACTTTCACCCACTGGAACAGTATAGGCCCTGAGGACTTAAATTCAAGGGAAAACGCATGGTTCTTCCGAGCCGTTTGTGCTCGCACGTGCCCGGTCACAGTCCCGGGTGGCGTCCTCCGGCCCTGGCGTCCTCCCCCTTCATCCCCCAACCTTGACGGCCCCCCGGCACTGTGCCACAATGACTGTCCTGAGCGTGCCGCGGGAGGGCGAGGTTTGATGGAGCGGGTGGCGGGCAGTGCACTGGAGCTGGTGGGGAACACCCCCCTGGTTAGGTTGCGAAGGGTGGTGGAGAGCGGATATGCCCAGATCCTGGCCAAGATGGAAAGCCTCAATCCCGGAGGCAGCGTAAAGGACCGGATAGCTCTGGCTATGGTGGAGGATGCGGAAGCGCGGGGAACACTGCGGCCCGGCTTTACAATCGTAGAGGCGACCAGCGGGAATACGGGCGTGGCGCTGGCTATGGTTGCCGCCGCCAGGGGCTATAAGCTGGTCATCTTCATGCCCGAAAACGCTCCCAGCGAACGCCGTAGGCTCCTGAGCCGCTACGGAGTTGAAGTCCGCTTAACGCCGGCACACTCGGGAATGGAGAACGCCTATCAGAGTGCCAAGGCCATGGAAGAGTCTCACTCGGACTGTGTTTACCTGGACTTGTTTCGCAATCCCGCCGTGATCCGGGCCCACAGGGAGAACACCGCCGAGGAGATTCTCCAGGTTACGGGCAGTAAGGTGGATGCCTTCGTGGCGGGAGTGGGCACAGGGGGGACGGTTACGGGTGTAGGTGAGCGGTTAAAGGAGGAGAACCCGGAGGTACTTATCATAGCCGTGGAGCCAGCCTCCTCTCAGATGCTGGGCCGGGGCGTGGCCGGACCGCACGCCATACCTGGAATAGGGTCCGATTTCGTACCGCCCCTACTCGACCGGGCGATCATCGACGAAATCGTACCGGTCGCTGACGATGAGGCCACCCAGATGTCCCTTCGCCTGGCCAGGGAGGAGGGCCTGCTGGTAGGCATCTCCTCCGGGGCCAACGTCGTCGCCTCCCTGGCCACCGCAAGGCGCCTTGGAGAGGGCAAGACCGTGGTGACCATAATGGCCGACACCGGCGAAAGGTACGTAACGGCCCCCATGTGAGGATGAGTCAGCCGAACATCGGCTCTCGCTGAATGGGGGAGTTGGGCCTGCTCTTGACGGCCTGTGGGCCGGCATTGGCGCCCGTCTTCAGCTTGACACGGAGAGGGCCTTGATATAGGATTTTTATAACCGGGTGTAGCAGCATCCCGGCCTTAAATTTGGGGATATAGCTCAACTGGGAGAGCGCGGCGTTCGCAATGCCGAGGTTGGGGGTTCGAGCCCCCCTATCTCCACCAGCGGGCCCCTGTAGCTCAGTCAGGACAGAGCGGCGGCGTCCTAAGTCGCGCGTCGGGGGTTCGAGTCCCTCCAGGGGTACCACACAGGAGCGTAGCTCAGTTTGGTAGAGCGCCGGTCTCCAAAACCGGTGGTCGGGGGTTCGAATCCTCCCGCTCCTGCCAGAAATAGATACAAGCATAATGCCCTAGGCCAGTAATTGCGCCTAGGGCATTATGCTTGTGCTAACATTTTGGCAACGGCTCGACTGTGCCAACGCGGCTGTTCATACTCACCCGTAACCCCTTGTGGGACCGCGGAGCCGTCGCCACGTAGAATCCTGGAGTACCATGCGAGTAAGTATCAGGGGTGATGGAGCGTGGGTCATGGGATGGTCAAGATACCTTATGGCATTTGTTGTCGCGGTTGCTCTGTCTGCGTGTGAAGGTCGTGAGCCGACGGCGCCACCTTTCCCCACTGTCGGTATTGAGGCTGCGGTCGAGACCCCCGTGCACGGGACGATAGAGACGATACGGGACGCCACCCCGACTTCGACGCCTACTCAAACCCAGAAGACTGGTCAATGGCAACTACGTGCTCCTCTTCTCTCCCGTCGCAGCGAAGTTACCACGGTAGCCGTGAACGGGAAGGTTTACGTTATTGGCGGCCTGACTCCCAAGGGGGGTGCAACGAGCAAGGTAGAGGCATATGACCCAACTACAAACGCCTGGCAAAAAAGGGCGGACTTGCCCATACGACTCCATCACGCTGGCGCCGCCGTCGTGAATGAAAAGATCTACGTAATTGGAGGGTTTTCTGGTGGCTTCTCCCCGGTAGACCACGTGTATGAATACGATCCGGGCACGAATGAGTGGGTAGCGAAAGTGCCTATGCCTACAGCTCGAGGCGCCCTCGCCGCAGCTGCTGTGGATGACAAAATCTACGCCATCGGAGGCGTCACCGGCTTCGGCGGCGTTAACATGGGGGCCCTGGAAGTCTATGACCCAGCAAGCAACACCTGGGAGATCAGATCGCCCCTGCCCACACCGCGTGACCACCTGGCCGCGGCTGTTGTGGACGGCAGGATCTACGCCATCGGTGGGCGCCTTCATCATCGCTTCTCATCAAATTTGAACGTGACTGAGGTTTACAACCCTGGGACCGATACCTGGTCCACCAGAGCACCCTTGCCGACCACGCGCAGCGGCATTGCTGCCGCCGTGCTCGGGGGCCGGGTCTATGTGTTCGGAGGAGAGAGCCTTGTCCGCACGTTCAATGAGAATGAGGTATATGATCCAGCTACTGATTCGTGGGCTCCGCTAGCTCCGATGCCGACCGCAAGACACGGACTGGGAGCGGCGGCCGTCGGGGATACGATCTATGTGTTGGGAGGGGGCACCTCTCCGGGCTCCAGCGACAGCGACGCCAATGAGGCATATCGGCGGTAGACCCCCCAGGACTGGGAAATCAAGCGCCTGGCGGCCCAGATGAGTCCCACGGAACCGCCGATACAGGACCTTCGAAGACCTGAAAACTTCTCGGTGCGACGCCGTACGGCAAATAGGTCCAAGAAGGCAGTTTGTAGCCTACCAACGCCGTGTCAACTATACTAAAGCTCATTGGGAGCAGAAGCTTCCACGGGCGCCATTGTCCGTCCAACGCTGGCTCACGCCGGAATCGAGTCGCAGCTCGGTCTCGTAGAGTACCCGCAATGCAAGGAGGAATACATGGAGTTGGGATTATCTGACAAGGTGGCGCTCGTTACGGGGGGCAGCCGTGGAATTGGAAGGGCCACCGCCCTTTCGCTGGCCCGCGAGGGATGCCAGGTGGCCATCTGTGGCCGAAAAGAAGACACCCTGAATAGTGCCATGGATCAGCTAAGCGCCATAACACCCCACGTGTGGGGAACGACTGCCGACGTCGCCAAGTTAGAAGATGTGGAGCGATTCGTGTCGGGTGCGGCAGACAAACTTGGAGGCGTAGATATTGTCGTCTGCAATGTCGGTGGGTCCTTCGGGGGCGGCACGTTGGAAGCCACCGACGAAGAGTGGATGGCTACGCTAAACATAAACCTGCTGCACAGCGTACGCACCATCCGCGCGGCGGTGCCTCATATGAAGCGGGGCGGAGGAGGCAGAGTAGTCATGGTCTCATCAATATCGGGATGGAAGCCCGGCCCGGGCGGGCAGTATGGCGCCGCGAAGGCCTCCGAGATATTCCTCGCATCGACACTGGCGTGGGAACTGGCACCGCAGAAGATACGCGTGAACACGGTGTGTCCCGGCTCGACGATGTTCCCGGGAGGCGGTTGGAGTAATTTCCAGCGTAACAATCCCGAGAGCTTCACCCAGTTCCTTGAGCGAGACCTGCCGGAGAATCGCCTGGGCACCGACCAGGAAGTCGCAGACGTGATTACCTTCCTGGTCTCTGACCGGGCACGCTGGGTGAACGGAGCTTCGATACCCGTAGACGGCGCGCAGGGACGGCCCTCGGCGAGGTGGTTTGGTGACCGTCAATAGCGCCTGAACTGCCGTGTAAACACGACCAACAACGTGATGTGACCGCTGCCACAATGGCCGAGGCACAGCCGAGCAGTGTAGGGGGAAGTAGGCCTTTAACTGGACGAGACTTGGGTTCAAAGGAGGGACACATGGCGGAGAGTAGCTTGACCAACTGGGGAAGGTGGGGCCCCGACGACCAGATAGGAGTGCTGAACCTCCTCACTCCTGGGGTAATACTAGGGGCGTTCAAGCTGGTAAAGAAGGGAAAGGTCTACAGCCTCGCGGTACCATTGGAGAGGGACGGACCCCAGTTCCCCACATTCCACAAGACCTGGCGGGTCTCCCATTTTGTCCGCCGTGAAAACCCCGATCTGCACATCATAGACGACGTGATAACCATGGAGACCCACTCGGGGACCCACATAGACGCCATTGGGCACGTCTGGGCCGAGGGGCGCTTCTACAACAATTTTTCGGATGAGTACGCCAGCAGCCGCGGGATCGAGAGGGTGGGCATCGAGAACGTGAGGTACATGGTAGGTCGCGGCGTCATGCTGGACATACCCGCTTACCGAGGCGTCGATCATCTTGGTCCGAGGGAAACAGTGACCGTAGAAGACCTGGATGGAGCGGCCGCAGCCCAGCGTATAACATTGGAGCCCGGGGACATAGTCCTGGTTAGAACCGGTTGGTACAAGCTTTTCTCCGAAGACAGGGCCCTCTGGCAGACCAACTTTCCCGGCCCCGACGGGTCGATAATCCCGTGGCTGAAGGAGCATGACGTGTGCGCCATCGGGGCCGACCAGCCCTCCTGCGAGCTCTGGGACTCCATGGCCGATGGAGGAGGGCTCCCCCTTCACAGATACGCCCTACGGGACCTGGGGGTCTACATCCTGGAGAACCTGGACCTGGAAGAACTGGCCAGGGACCGTGTGTCCGAGTTCCTCTTTATGGGAGCACCCCTGCGCCTCACTCACGCCACTGGCTCCCCCTGGAACCCCCTGGCCTTCGTCTAGGCTCAGCGCCGGGAAGTTCTCTTAGCGAAGATTCGAAACGAGTATATCCTGAGCCATGATGGCATTAGCCCGAGCATGATGGCGGGAACGGAACGGCTTCCTAAAAAGTGGGTGCAAATGAAACTTAGGGCGCTGGGTGAGCCCTGGAGGCAGGGCCAGTACCTTTAAGTACAATGGGCGTAGCGAAGGGAGTGGCCATCAAGCCTCTCACCCGCGACACTATTACCGATGATTGGGCCGAGTTGACGCGGCGAATCCCCGAGCTCTAGCCGGCTGGCTCCGGGCATTGGAGAGGGGGCGGCCCTAGCGGGGGACCCCTATCTGGGCCACCCGCTCCCCGGTGGACACGATGGGGAAGGTCACGGTCCTTACAATGGGGCCGCCGATGGGCGCACGGACCTCTTCCACCACGTCCCCGAAGACGTTCGTGATGGTGGCTACCACGTCGCCCTGAGCGACGTCCTGGTTGAGGTCGACAGCTGGATGGAGCAGGCCTCCCCGCCGTGCCCGAATCTCGCGCATCGCGCTGATGACCATGCGGCGACCCTGGGGCTCGGGTTTGCCAGGTAACATACCCAGCTCCCGTAACACGTTGTATATGCCCCTTATGCCCAGTTGGACCTCGGCGGCGTCCAGGCGGCCTCCCTCGCCCAACTCTATGCCCAGCGCCACCTTTCCCCGCTCGGCCGCCACCACATGGGGCGAGGTGTCGCTGACGTACATACCCGAGTCGGTGGCCAGGATGAAGTCCACGCCGAACACCTTGGCCAGCCTCTCCGACTCGTGGACGACCTCCCCACACCGGGCTGGGGGAAGAAACGCGAAGGGCGCGTACCGGCCCCCAGTCGTTGGCGTATGGATGTCGATGAGGTAGTCGGCGTGGGCCATGAGCCGGTGGAACAGCATGTGTGCAATCTGGGCCGCCATGTTCCCATCGGGGTCCCCCGGGAAGGAGCTCCAGGGATCGGCCGCACCCTGGTCCATGGGGGACTTGAGCATGTGGCCCACGAAGTACCGGTGCTGAATCCGGAAGGCCAGCGGGTTCTGCACCGGGACCACCAGAAGCGTACCCTGGAGCTCGCTCACGTCCACCTCACCGGCGAATCGGGACAAGATCTCCACGCCGTTGATCTCGTCCCCGTGGACGGCGGCTCCCATGTAGAACAATGGGCCCGCCTGAGCACCCCGCAGGACCATCAACGGGACCTCCACCCAGCTCCCGTCAGGCAGCTCAAGGGTGCGGATATGCGTTCTCTCCTTGAGTCCCCTTGTCAGCTTCAGCCCTTCGATTTCCAATTGGGCGTCGGACTTGCCTTGCGGCTGAGTCATGGTCCCCTCCCTTGTCGGTGCTCCGGGCTCGTGCCGGGAATCCAGGAGATGCGGTGGAAATGGGGGCACAGGATTCGGTACTCCAGATTCTACACCCGCGGGGCTCCCCACTGCATAGGACTGCCAGCTCGTAGCTCTTTGGCCTTTCCGAGCCCAGGCTTGACGGGTAAGGAGGCGCTGGTGCTAAAGTACGACTTGTCGGGCCGGGTTGGGTCTCGCCCGGTATGCCTGCGGATAGTCCTGCATCAGAGCGGTTGGTGCCCACGTTCCGGTCGAAGAGACCGAAGCCTTTGCTGGGGGTTAGTGAGCATGGTTGATGATTCCACCAGGCTGGACGGTGAGGTCGCGATAGTCACCGGTGCCGCCCAGGGTATCGGCAGGGGCATAGCGCTGGGCTTGGCGGCCGCCGGTGCCCGGATAGTCATAGGGGACATTCAGGACTCCAGTGGCACCGTAGAGGACATCCGGTCGCATGGTGGCCAGTCCGTGAGCATGGTGATGGACACCAGCTCGCCTTCCGACGACCGTGCGCTTGTTAACCTGGCGGTGGAGGAGTTCGGTCGACTGGACATACTGGTGAACAACGCCGGAATCGACGCACCGCCGGGCAACGCTTGGGATTTGCCCGAAGCCGAGTGGGAGCGAACGATAGCCGTGAATCTGAGCGGAGTCTTCTACTGCTCCCAGGCATCCCTGGACCCGATGATAAAGGCCGGGAAAGGTTGCATCGTGAACATAAGCTCCGTGGCCGCCCGAAGGGGGACCATCGGCGGCTCTCCCGCCTACAACGCCAGTAAAGCCGGTCTCCTCGGTCTGACGGCCTCCTTCGCCGCCCAACTCGCGGATCGCGGGATCCGGATTAACGCCATTCTGCCCGGCTCCGTGGAGTCCCGGGACTTCGGGTGGTCCGCTGAAGAGCGAGCCTTGAGGGACAGAGAGGTACCCCTGGGCCTTGGAACACCCCAGGACGTCGCCGGGGCGGTCAGGTATTTGGCCAGCCCCGCCGCCCGGTGGGTCACGGGCACCCTGCTTGACGTAAACGGCGGCGGGCGTCGTAGCGTCCACGATATCGCGGCCGTCGGTCAGACCTGACGCCCGGCGTACGCGTTGACCCTCTTGACCGGACCCGAGCAGTGATCCCTCGGGGCGCGAACGACCGTGCGGCAAGTTGGGTCCTCGACTGTCAGGTGGCGGCGACTACGGCACCGTGGGTCTACACTGCGTGGATGTCTGACGCAGTGCCTCCGTTAAACACTCAGGGCCGGGCTGGCAGCGGGCACAGAGTTCCCGGCACTGTCTACCCAATCAGTTGCCCTAAAGGAGCGAGCCATGTTTGAAGGATTTGAGCGACGGCAGATCAGGACTAGTGGCACCACGATCAATCTGGTGAAGGGAGGCGATGGACCGCCCCTATTGCTGCTCCATGGCTATCCGGAGACCCACGTCATGTGGCACAAGGTCGCCCCCCGCCTGGCGCAGGATTTTACCGTAGTGGCACCGGACCTCCGCGGTTACGGCGACAGTGGCAAACCTCACGGTGATCCAGAGCACCTGAATTATTCCAAGCGCGTGATGGCCCAGGATCAGGTCGAGGTCATGGAGCAGCTCGGGTTCGATTCGTTTCTGCTGGCCAGCCACGATCGCGGCGCGCGCGTGGCCCATCGTCTGGCCAAGGACCATCCCCAACGGATACGCAAACTAGCGGTGCTAGACATCATCCCCACACACCGGATGTTCCAGCTCGTCAACAAAGAGCTGGCCACGGCTAGCTATCACTGGTTCTTCCTCATCCAGCCCTACGACTACCCGGAACGAGTCATCGGGGCAGCGGCGGACTACTTCGTCCGCTACCGGTTCGAGCGTGTCAAGGATGCGACCAACGTCTTCCCCGGAGAGGCGGTAGCTGAGTATGTGCGTTGCTTCACCGATCCGGCAACTATTCACGGCACCTGTGAGGATTATCGCGCCGGTGCAAGCATCGACCTGGTGCACGATGAAGCCGACTTTGACAATAAGGTCAGCTGTCCACTCCTGGTGTTATGGAGCGCGACAAGCTATGCGGGACTCACCCAAGACGTGCTGCAAGTCTGGCGGGAGTACGCCACCGATGTGCGCGGCCACTCGCTGCCCTGCGGCCATTATCTCGCCGAGGAGATGCCCGATGAGACCTACACGGCACTCAGGGCGTTCTTGCTGGATAAGGGGTAGGCGGCCCGTCGTGCTTCAAGGGAATATGGGCCGTGACGAGGTCTAGTGATGGATAAAGTAGACATACCTTTTTTGTCCGCTACCGAGCTGTCACGACTGATCCAGAAAAAAGAGGTCTCTCCGGTCGAGGCTACCGAGGCCTACCTGGAGCGCATCGACGACCTGGACTTCAAGTTCAACTCATATCTCACCGTGTGCCGCGACGAGGCGATCCGGGCCGCCCGAGAAGCGGAGGAGGCCATAGGCCAGGGCAACTACCGGGGTCCCATGCACGGCCTTCCCGTGGCGGTGAAGGACCAAATATGGACCAAGGGGATCCGGACCACCGGCGGCTCCCGCATCCTGGCCGACTTCGTGCCCACCGAGGACGCCACCGCCATAGCCAACCTGAAAAGGGCGGGAGCAATCCTCCTGGGCAAGACCAACATGTCCGAGTTTGCCATCACCGGCTCCGACCACCGGTTCGGCAGCGCCCGCAACCCCTGGAACCTGGACATGTACACCGGTGGGTCCAGCAGCGGCTCCGCCGCGGCGGCGGGCGCCTTTCTCTGCGCCACCTCCCTGGGCGAGGACACGGGGGGCTCCATCAGGGGCCCCGCCAGCTGGAGCGGCCTGGTGGGCCTCAGGCCCAGCTGGGGCCGCGTCAGCCGATACGGCCTCATGCGCGGCACGTGGTCCATGGACACGATCGGCCCCATCTCCCGCACCGTGTCGGATGCCGCCATCACCTTCGGCGCCATCGCGGGACACGACCCCAAGGACCCCTACACCTGGGATACGCCGGTGCCCGACTACCGGGCAGCCCTGGACGGGGGCGTAAGTGGGCTCCGTGTCGGCGTTGTGACCGACCACCTGGACAGCCACCTCACGAACGTCGAGGTGAGGGGCGCCGTCCTGAAGGCAGCCTCGGTACTGGAGGAACTGGGCGCGTCGGTGGAGGAGTTCTCCATGCCGCTGGCCGAGGCATCCGGCACCGTCTCAAGGATACTCATGGCAACGGAGCCCGCGCTGGACCACCGGGACTGGGTACGGGAACGGCTCCAGGACTATGGCCACGAGGCCCGGATGGTGCTCCTCCTGGGGAGCCTTATGCCGGCCCAGGCCTACTACAAGGCTCAGAAGTTGAGGAGCATGCTCCGCCGGAATCTGATGCAGGCGATGGAGAAGTACGACGTGCTGGTGCTGCCCACCTACGGGACCGTCGCCCCACCTATACGGGACGACCCGGTGATCACCAGCGTGGAGATGGCGGTTCGCGAGCAGCCATACATGGTGCGCCGCATCTTCAACCTGGCCAACGTCCCCGCCATCTCCATACCCTGCGGCTTCAGCTCCCGGGGCCTGCCCATCGGGTTACAAATCGGAGGCCGCCCCTTTGACGAGGAGATGCTGTTCAGGGTGGCCCACACCTACGAGCAGGTCACACCCTGGCACACTAGGCGCCCACCGCATGCTGGATGAATCGCCATGCCAACACGCAGGACAGTGGGCGCGATGGGCGTTTGACAGCGTTCCAGAGAGTCCGTACCATCATCATCGTCAAGGATCGTGGGTTCTCTGGATGCCCGCGGTTTGATACGAGGAACGTGGGCCAGAGGAGGATCGGGTGACCACTGTGGAAGAGCGACTAGCCCAAGAAGATGCCACCCCGGCGCTTCAGGTGTTGCAGAAGCACTGGGCGCCGATCCCATTGGCAGTGGGGCCGGATGCCGTGGACCGTAGGGAGCTGCGGACACGAAAGGAGAAAGGAGGTTACCATGCCCGTCGAGCAGGTTGCTCCAGAGTTGGATCGTATCGTCTCTCCCGGCCAGGAGGTGGAAGAGCTAGGGACCGGTTACGGGGGGGATTCGGTCGCCGAGGGTCCCCTATGGTGGGTGGAGGGAGGGTACCTTCTCTTCAGCGATATCGGCAATAGTCGCAGGCTGAAGTGGTCACGAGGTGAGGGCGTAACTGTATTTTCTGAGCCGACCAACAACGCCAACGGACTGACGCGGGACCTCAGCGGCAGGCTGATCGCTTGTGAACACGGTAGCCGTCGCGTGTCGCGCCTGGAGCCGGACGGAAGCATCACCGTAGTCGCGAACCGGTATCATGACAGGCGGCTGAACCGTCCCAACGACGTGGTGGTAAAGTCGGACGGCAGCATCTATTTCACCGATCCGGGGGCGCCGGAGCCCGGACTTGACCTGGACTTCTCCGGCGTGTATATGGTTTCCCCTGACCTCGGTACCATCACCTTGCTGGTCCGGGATTTCGTTGTGCCAAACGGACTGGCCTTCTCCCCCGATGAGAGCGTCCTGTACGTAAATGACTCGCGCAGGGGGCATATCAGGGCATTCGACGTGCAACCCAACGGCGTCCTCGCCCTGGCCACAGACCGCGTATTCTGCGATTTGAGGGGAGAACGGCCCGGCGTTCCCGACGGGATGAAGGTGGACGTTGAAGGGAACGTGTATTGTACGGGGTCCGGAGGAATATGGGTCATGGATTCCTCTGGAAAGCACCTTGGCACTATAGTGCACGGGCCACCGACTACGACTAATGTTGGGTGGGGCGGTAAAGATTGGAGAACCCTGTACTACACCACCCGTAGCACCCTGGGCTGCATCCAGCTAAAGATTCCCGGCATACCAGTGCCACAGAAGTAGTTCGAGACGCCTAAAACCCGATCGAAGTACCTTATGGCCGACATGCCTCAGGCATACGGGGAGTGCCCTACCGCTTGTTGTTTCGTTTCGGTCGAACCGGTATCTTGAAAACGTCGAATAATACGTGAGGACATGTATGAATATCGATGGAGCCGTGGTCATCGTCACAGGGTCAGCTACGGGACTCGGCGCCGCCGTGGCCCAACGCCTTGCGTCAAAGGGGGCGAAGGTAGTCATCAACTACACAAAGAGTGAATCTGAGGCCAGGGCAACCGTCGCCGCCTGCGAGAAACTTGGGGCCGAGACATTACTCTGCCGGGCCGATGTGTCCGATGACGATGACTGCCGCCGGATGGTCTCTGAGGCAGCAGAGAAATGGGGACGAGTCGATGGTCTGGTGAACAACGCCGCCCAATCCAAGATCGCCACGCATGCAGATTTAGATGCCCTATCCGCCGACGATTTTCTCAGCATCTTCGCGGTAAATGTGGTCGGCCCATTTCAAATGGTCCGGGCGGTCACCCCCCATATGAAAAGGCAAGGTAAGGGAGCCATCGTCAATATTTCGTCTCTCTCCGCGATGACCGGTTCCGGAAGTTCCATCGCCTATGCGGTCTCAAAGGGCGCCTTGAACACCATGACCCTATCGTTGGCCCGGGCGCTGGCGCCGGAGATCCGGGTCAACGCCGTATGTCCCGGGGTCATGCAAACTCGGTGGTGGCGGGAGGGTCTGGGCGAAGAGCGATACACGGCGTTCATTGAGCAATATGCCAGCAGGACACCGCTTAAATCGGCGGGGACTCCAGAAGCGGTAGCGGACCCTGTGGTATGGCTTCTTGAGGGAGCGGACCACGTCACCGGTGAAACCCTTCTGGTTGACTCCGGCATACATTTGGTGTGACCGGCCCCCAGGCAGCTATTAGCCGTCGATTGCCACTACAAGAATTCCAGTGGTCAAGCCGGGCCAAGCTCGTCTAGAACTGGATATGTTCGCCGCCGACGTGGTGCCCGTGGGCACAGAACTGATACCCCAGATTTTGCCCGGCAGGGCCACCGGAATCCAGGGGTCCCTCTACGGCCTCAGGTCTGGCTACTCCAACAAGCGGGTGACTCCATCGCGTACCAGCAAAATTCCAACAACCATGAGCACTGCGCTCATCGTAAGCATCAGGGCGTGTAGAGTGGCCCGGCCCGTGAGCTGCGCCCCAAGGTATGTGCCCGCCATTCCAGAAAGCCCCATGGCCAGAAGAATAGGGAGGTCTACTTCCCCTTGAATTCCGTGCCCGATGAAGCCGAAGGCTCCCATGAAGGACCCGATAACCAGATTGGACCCGGCGGCTATTCTGGGGTCCATCCGCAGTACCCGGATTATGACGGGTAACCGGACGCTGCCAAGGATCAAGCCCACCGCCCCACCCACCAGACCAACCACGAGGCCCACAGCTGCCTCTATGAACCCTCTTCCAGGGGTGAAGAGGCCCTGGGCTGACTGCTGAGAATGACCGGAGACCTGCCGCAGTCTCATCAGGAATTCCACCGATTGCCAGGAAACGAATACGCCAGCAATGAGGATGAGTGCTCCCTCGGGAACTGAAGACGAACCGCTAAACCCTCCTACAAAAGACCCCACCACGGCAGGTCCGCCCATCAAGGCCACTACGCGCCAGTTTACCCGCCGCTCCCGTATGTGGCGGTAACCCCCCACGAGGGCGCTCAAGGTACTCACCAGTATATTTGTTCCCGCGGCAGTGGTGGGTGATACGCCTATGAGGAGGAGGGCAGGTAGCCGCATGGTGCCAAGGGCAAGGCCGACGAAACCCCCAAGAACCCCCACGACAAAGGAAACCAGCGCGAGGAGGAGAACCTGCCACAGAGATAGCACACTGGAAAAATCCAAAGTTGCCCGATCAGTCGCTAAACGCTAAAGTTGTATTAGGGGCGCGGACTCCCGGGCTTGACTTTCGGGATCAGGACCGAGGA
This sequence comes from Dehalococcoidia bacterium, assembly GCA_965247295.1. GTDB lineage: Bacteria > Chloroflexota > Dehalococcoidia > Lucifugimonadales > JAGWBF01 > CBDFGQ01. The sequence continues at coordinate 146,596 of CBDFGQ010000004.1, read as the reverse complement.
GCGGCGCCACGAGCCCCACGGCTAACACTATTCGATATCCGGGAGTTCTTCAACTCCTGCAACGCCAGAGCGGTTCCACTTCCTTCCGCACTCAGGTTTATGGCCGCTTGCCCTTGTTGCGGGTGCCTTTGCCGACCTGTTTGGCTTCAGTGTGGCGATTCAGTTCGTCGCCGCTCTGACGGTGGCATCTGGGGTCGTGGCCAAAATTACGGTCAGGGGCAAGCGGGCCGTCCGGGTTGATGGATCAGGGGCCGCCGGTGCCAGCCGCTCGGGTGTGAACGCACCGGATGCCAACCCTAATAACAATTAGCACAAAGCCTAACTCCCGAGCGAGGCAAATCCTCCGCGAGACTGTATCCTTGGCAAGCCCATTGACAGCACAAGCTGCTGACTCTAGACTTCTCGGTGGTCACCCAGCGATGCCTAGGTTGGACGCAATTAGTATGGTAATCTGAAATAGTCCACTAAGACTAAAGTGGGTGGACAGAGTACCATGTTCATTGAGACGATAAAAGTTGATAGCCTGGCCAACAACTCCTACGTTGTGGGCTCAGAGCAATCGGCACGCCACCCATCATAAAATCGTCATGGAACGCCCTGGGTATCAGAAGGGACGATAAATTTGGAGCAGCATGGTAAACCACGCTAACAGCGCCATTCGCAATCTCGCAATCATAGCTCACATTGACCACGGCAAGACCACGTTAGTGGACGCTCTGCTAAAGCAAGGCCAGGTCTTTCGCTCCAATCAGCTGGTCGGAGAGCTTATGATGGACACCAACCCGCTGGAGCGAGAACGCGGAATTACGATTCTTGCCAAGAATACGGCCGTGACTTACCAGGGTGTGAAGATCAACATTATAGATACACCTGGTCACGCTGACTTCAGCGGTGAAGTTGAACGTATCATGAATATGGTTGATGGGTGTTTGCTGGTCGTGGACGGCGTTGACGGTCCCATGCCTCAGACTCGCTACGTGTTGCAACAAGCCCTGCATCAAGGCGTCACACCGATGGTTGTCATCAACAAGATAGACCGACCGGAGGCCAGGGTCCCTGAAGTGGCTGAGATGGTGCAAGACTTGTTTCTGGACCTCGCCACCGAGGCTGCGCAGCTCGACTTTTCAATCATGTACGCGTCGGCGCGTCAGGGCTACGCAGTAGCAGACCTCAATGACCCCCAACAGGACATGCAGCCGCTCTTCGATGCCATACTGAAAGTCATTCCGCCTCCCTCTGGGGACCCGGACGCTCCACTCCAGTTGCTTGTGGCTGCCCTGGACTACGATAACTATCTCGGACAGCTAGCCACAGGCCGCGTGTTTCGGGGCAACATTCGTCTCAGGGATTCGGTGGCCCTGATGGGCAGGGATAACAAGGTTGTGCCCCACACTCTGGAAAAATTGTTTGTGTTTCGGGGCCTCGAACGTCTGGAGGTTCCGGAAGCTCAGGTCGGGGATATAGTCGCCGTGGCTGGGGTTGAGAACGTGTCCATTGGAGATACTATAGCCGCCCTTGACCATCCTGAAGCGCTGCCGTCCATCAAGATAGACGAGCCGACCGTCAAGATGACCTTCGGGGTAAACACATCTCCGCTCATGGGCCAGGAGGGGGCACGCTGCACATCTCGGACGCTACACGAAAGACTGCTCAAAGAGCTTCGAACAAATGTCAGCCTGCGTGTAGAGACGACATCCAGCCCAGACGAATTTCTCGTCTCGGGACGTGGAGAGCTGCATCTTGCCATACTTATAGAGACCATGAGGCGTGAGCAGTACGAGTTCCAGGTATCCAGGCCTGAGCCCGTGACCAGGGTTGTGGACGGACGGGTCTACGAGCCGTATGAGCATCTTACCATAGATACCACTGAGGAGTTCATTGGCGAGCTGACTGAAAACCTGTCTGGTCGTCGGGCCGAGCTTGCTGACATGAAATATGATGGCGCGGGCAATGTCCGGCTTGAGTACAGTATACCCACGCGGGGCCTGATAGGGTTCAGCGCACTTTTCCTCCGCACGGTGCGGGGGAGTGGCGTTGAGAACAGCGTGTTCACTGAATACAGGCTGATGGAGGGCGAGATAAAGTCCGATGTTTCAGGAGTGCTGGTGGCATCAGAGGGCGGTGTCGCCGTCACGTATGGTCTCCTCAACGCTCAGGGAAGGGGTGACACATTTATCGAACCAGGAACGCCCGTGTACATGGGCATGATTGTCGGTATGCACAGTAGAGAACAAGACATCGTGATCAACGTGTGCAAGGAGAAGAAGCTGACAAATATGCGCTCATCAAATGCCGACATCGCCAGGCGCCTGGACCCTCGGGTAAAGATGAGCCTGGATGAGGCGCTGGGGTTCATCTCCTCCGACGAGCTTGTTGAGGTCACTCCTCAGAACTTCCGTATGCGCAAGAAGGCGCTGTCTGCCGTCGGAAGGCTCCGCCAGCGCCGGCATGGGGCCAGAGAGGGTGCGCGTCCGGGGTGACCCCGGAGGACCGCACCTGGCGTGGAGCCGTTACCTGGCACCAACCCTATTCTTGGCATGTGGTCTCCACGGTCTCTTCGTGGCGCGCGGCTTTTGTCCCCCTGGTCCGCCGCGGTTTTGCCCGCCATTGCGATGTGGCGGGTTCTGGCGGGTCTGACTCGGGCGGGGCTGCGGGAATTGGCTCTCCGGCGTGAAGTCGCCGTAGTCAAAATCGGGTAACCGGCGCCTCTCTATCCGGGCGTCTAACGCCTTTTCAACATCACGAACCATCGGGGCATCCGCCGTTACTGCCAGTGTAAGCGCCTCACCAGTCTGGAGGGCGCGGCCAGTGCGTCCGATTCGGTGAATGTAGGCATCTACAGTATCGGGCATGTCGAAGTTGATCACGTGGGAAACTTCCGGTACATCGATGCCATGAGCAGCAATGTCTGTGGCCACCAGAATGTCGTATTTCCCGGAGCGGAAGCCGTTCATCGCCTCGTCGCGTCGGTTCTGCGACAGATTACCTTGCAACGCCGAAACGCGGTAGTTGAGCTTCGACAGGTCTAGCGCAAGGTTGCGCGCTCGATGCTTGGTGCGCGTGAAGATCAGCGCGCGTCCTGTGGGCGTTTGTTGCAACATAGCCACCAGCAGCATTTTCTTGCGGCTGTCGGGCACCGGATAGAGCGCATGGGATACCGTTTTTACCGGCGCGATCGGGTCGACCTGTACTATATCAGGGTCGTTGAGAATACTGACTGCCAGCTTGCGGATGTCTTCTGGCATGGTGGCAGAGAATAAAAGCGTCTGGCGCGTTGAAGGTAGATGGCTGAGAATGCGTCGAATATCAGGCAGGAAGCCCATATCGCACATCGTGTCGGCCTCGTCTAACACCAACACATCAACCCCAGACAGGTCAATACCTCCACCGTTGATATGGTCGAGCAGGCGACCGGGACAAGCAATGACCACCTCCGCACCTCGCCGCAGTTCCGCAAGCTGAGGGACCTTGCTCACTCCACCATAAATGGTTACGCTGCGGACTCTGGTGTATTTGCCCAGAGCGATGGTAGCCTGGTGGATTTGTTCGGCGAGCTCGCGGGTGGGCACAACGATAAGGGCACGTACCTTGCGCGATGCGGCCTTGCTGTTCAGTCGGTGTAGAATGGGGAGGATGAAGACTGCGGTTTTACCGGTGCCTGTCTGCGCCAGACCCAACAGGTCACGACCCTTGAGGGCGACGGGGAGGGCTTGCTGCTGGATCGGGGTGGGTGTAGTGTACCCAACTGACTTGATTCCGGATATGACACGTTGGTCGAGGGAAAACTGCTCAAAGCTCACTCGGGCTATTCACTCCTTGACTCCATTGAGCCAAGTTGCTCCCTCAGCCCGATCATGGTCGTCAATTAAAATGCTAATTCGGCGGCGCGCCGATACTTTAGCACAACAAGTATAACACTTACAGAGTTCCTATACACTACTCAACTGAGGCCGGGGTATGACTAAAAGTGGAGACTGCCTTTCTTTTTTAGATTTGTATAAGTTCCACCCACGTTTGATCACGCCCTTCTTACCAGCATCAGATAAGAGCACTGCAGGGGGAGGTAGCTAGGAATATACAGCTACATCCATGGGCTTGGTAGAGGAGGGATGATGGAGGCCAGGACACAGGGAGGTCTACGGCGACGTATTGGGGTATGGCCCGGAGGTAGTTTCCGGCGCTCCAGTCCGCGTTGTTTCCCTTAAACTCTCCGCAAACTCAGTACCGCTAATCATTTACGGTTCGGCCATTCCGCCGAACACGCCGGCGAGGGTGTCGGCAATGCCGTCCTCTTTGACGCCGATGATGAAGCCGAAGATGGTCAAGGCGACAATGGCGACGATGAACACGATGCCGAAGATGCCGGGGGATTGGACTTTGTCATCTGGACCGGAATTCCCCATATCAATCTGCCTGGACCCAAGCACTGCACAATCCTCGACGAGGCTATGGTAGCAACACTCACGATTGCGGTCAACCACCCAATCAAGCTCACAAAGCCATCTGTCGGCGCAGTGAACTGGCGATGAACATGCAGGACTCGACGGAGGCGCAACGCTGGACGGCTTGGCCCCGTCCATGCGGACGAAGGCCTTAGGATAGGGGAGAGGCCCGGTTTTCAGCCGCGTTTCGCCTGGTGGCTGGCATAGGCGCCCTGCTGGCCTACGCCGCCCGTAAGATCCGGATATGGGCGCTCAAGTGGCCCCTATCGAAGCTAGACCGGCCTCGGCGCACTCCTGGTCCTGGCTGTAGTGGCCCCCGCTCGCACCTATACCACCGATCACCTGGCCATCCAGGTTGATCGGATATCCTCCGCCGAACACGATGAGGCAGGCCAGTCAGCAGCGGGGGGTCGTCCTTGATGAAGTCGAACAACCCGTGGGTGGGCACGCTGAAGGAAGCGGCGGTCCACGCCTTCTGTTGAGCAACCCGCACCGCCAGCAGGGCGGCCCCGTCCATGCGGGCGAATGCCTTCAGGACACCATCGGGATCGACCACCGCGATGGCCATGGGAACCCCAATCTCACGAGCCTTCTGGACGGCGGCGGTCACCATCTCCCGAGCAGCCTCCAGGGTGATGCTCCTCTTCTCAATAGAACTGGCCATGTTAAAGACTCCTCCCTAGTTTTAGAGCTAGTAGCCTCGCCTGGAACACTCGAATCCCAGACACCCGGCGTATCGCATCATATAGAGGGTGGGGTGCCCGGTCAACCCCCGTTATCGGCCCACGATCGATGATAGTCTGCACGTCACGACGGATAACTGTCAGCTTGCCCCTTCGAGGCCAATCTGTGTCGTAGGACCAGGGCCGGTTGTCAATGTAGGCCAGGTCGGCTAGACTTACAGATAGTCCCAGCCGGCGGGGAAGTAGAGGGGGTTATACAGGAGGCCCAGGGCATGGCAGGTTCGATCCCCTTTAGCTACGAGAGACTGTTTGCCAGTGGGGTGCCGGTAAGCAAGGCCGGCGGCTGGCCCCATGCCAAATATGACTTCGCCGTGGCCTATCCCGACCCGGACACACTGCCCCTGGATGGCCTGGCGGATTCCCTCAGGGCGGCTCTCCATCGCGACGGCAAAGACCTAGCCTTCTATCCAGACGCCGCGGGGCTGCACTCCTTGCGCGTCCTGCTGGCGGAGAAGCTGGGCCGGGACCGCAACATGGTGGTCACTCCCGAAGACGTCGTCCTGACGGCCGGCTCGTCGGAAGCCATAGCCATGGTGATACAGGCCCTCACCGACCCGGGAGACGTGGCCCTGACCGAAGAGTATGTCTACCTGGGTACCCTCCGGCAGCTCCGCCAGTACGGCGCCGACGTGGTAGGGCTTCCGTGCGACGCCCAGGGCATCGTGCCCGAGGAGATGGAGGCCACCTTGAGACGGCTACTGGAACAGGGCAAGCGGGTCAAGTACCTCTACACCATCCCCACCTTCCAGAATCCCATGGGATGGACCATGTCCCTGGAGCGACGACACAGAGTGCTGGACATTGCCCGGGAATACGGCGTGCCCGTGTTCGAGGACGACTGCTACGTAGACCTGCGGTTCGAAGGCGAGGACGTGACCTCTTTTCACTCCCTGGACGATACCGGACAGGTGCTGTACGTGGGCTCTTTTTCCAAGATCATCGCACCGGGCGTGCGGATGGGCTATCTGGTGGCCCCCGAGGAAGTACGCCAGAGGGCTATGAGCTTCAAGGGCGGCGGCGGTGTAAACCAGTTCGCCGCGATGGCCATCCAGGAATACATGAAGCACAATATGTACCAGCACATCGACGACCAGAACCGGTCTCTGCGGGTCAAGAGGGACGCCATGCTAGCCTCCCTGGGGGAGAACTTCGGAGACGCGGCCACATGGAGCGTTCCCGAGGGTGGACTGTACACATGGCTGCGGCTGCCGGAGGGGGCCGACCTGGCCGGCCTGGAGGGGCAGGTCTTCGCCGAGGGCGTGGGTTACTACGCCGGAACCCATTTCTCACCCGAGGGACTGGGCGCCAACTGCGCCCGGCTGTGCTTCGGCCACCCTTCGGCCCAGATGGTACACGAGGGAATCGCCGAGCTGGCCCGAATCCTGGAACGCCACGGGGTCCTGAGAAGCTAATCCGGCCTACTTCCCGTAGCTTGGTTTGACGGGAGCAGGGCCTTCTCCTACAATCGCTATCATCAGGTAGCTGGCGGGAGACCCAATATGGGAATCGTCGACCACAACGACCTACCGGAAACCCCGTGGCGACCCAATTACCGAAAATGGGAGATCACCAGGCCTGGGGACGGCACCACCAGCAGCAGCGTGTCCTACAGCGTCGTCGGAAGGGACGCGGGCGCCCCTCTTCACGTACACGAGGCCGATGAGCTTATAACGATACTAAGGGGAACGCTGGAGGTGCGCCTGGGGGACGAGGTTCGGCGGGTGGGGCCTGACCACACGCTGGTGATTCCCCCCGGCGTTGCCCACGGATTCTCCAACCCGGGTCCAGGCGACGCCTGCATCCTGACTTTCTTCCCCATTTCGGACCCCTTCGCCCATACCACCTACCTGGAAGGGACTCCGCCGGCGGCCCATAAAGATCAATAAGCGGCCTCTGCCCAGCTGGCTCTATACAGAGTCAGCCCAGAGGAGACCCCAGTGAGCGCGACGCTAGTCGGCGGGAAATACGTCACCTGCAATGTTTCTGGGCCTCACTGTAGCGCAGACCGCAGATCAGCTTAGGGCGGACGTATGGGAACGGTTAGCGTCGGCTGGGGCTGCCTTTTGCACCTTCGCAAGGTAACCATCGCCGAGGCGGTGTAACTAGCCCTGAAAACCAAAACCAAAGGGGAGGAGTATGATGGCAAGGTGGGTAAACGTGGTGGAAACCAGCTGCAGCGACCCCTCAAGGGAGGATGAGTACAACGACTGGTATGATAACGTCCACGTGCCCGATGTTCTGGAAACCCCGGGATTCCTAGCCGCGACCCGATACATGATCAAGGAGCCCCAGTCCGGGCGACGGAAGTACCTCGCGGTATACGAAATTGAGACCGAGGACGTCGAAGCCACCATGGCCCTGCGGAGCAAGAAGCGGGTTCAGGAAAGGGAGCAGGGCCGTTATACCGACCTACTTGAGCCCGGGTCCGAGGTCCTATACAGTTGGATATCCACGCGTAGACGAGGGGAATAGCGCTCGGGACGATACCCTTCGTGAGTAAGGGCCGAGGCGAGCTGACCGAGGTAAGCGCCATGGTTGGTTCCCGGCTACGGGCGTGTGACCCGACAACCCACTGGGAAACGTTGTCCGAGGGACAACGTATTCGCGTCGAGGAGGAACGCATGGCAGACTACACAACCTATTTCAACGGCAAGTGGACGCCCTTCAGCCAGGTGAAAATAGACCCTTTGGACCGGGGATTCACGGTGGGAGATGTCATCTTTGACGTGGCCCGTACCTTCAACGGCAAGAGCTTCCGCATGGATGAGCACGTGGACCGTCTGTACAGGTCCCTCAAATACGTCCGCATGGACCCAGGGGTGTCCCCCGAGGAGATGCTGGAGATCAGCGACGAGGTCGTTCGGCGTAACGAGCACCTGCGGGCGGAGGTTGGCGACTTCACCATAACCCAGTTCGTGACCAGGGGGCCAGGCCGCTCCACCCGCTCCGCCGGGCCGTCCTCGGTCTGCGTCAAGGTGGCGGCGATCGACTTCGGGAGGTTCGCCAGGTACTTCAAGGAGGGGGCCCATGGCGTCATCCCCCGTACCCGCAGCTATCCCCCGGACTCCCTGGACCCCAAGGTCAAGAACTACAGCCGGATGAATTTCAACCTGGCCGATCTGGAGGCGGGTGACGTGGACCCGGACTCCTGGCCCATCCTTCTTGACACGGAGGGCAACCTTGCCGAGGGAACAGGATACAACGTGTTCCTGGTGAGCGGGGGCGCCATCCGGTCGCCGGGGGACCGCAACATCCTCCAAGGGGTGTCCAGGGGGATGGTATTCGACCTGGGGCGCCAGTTGAGCAACCCAGTCGTGGAGGAAGACCTCCAGCCCTACGACCTCTACACCGCGGACGAGGCCTTCTTCTCCAGCACCAGCCCATGTGTCTTGCCGGTCACCCGGGTCGACAAGCGCCAGATAGGGGATGGCACGCCCGGCCCAATAACCAGGCAGCTACTGGCGGCATGGAGCGAGGCGGTGGGCATGAATATCGTGGACCAGGCTCTCCAGTACGACCAGAGTTAGTCCCGCCACAGCCGCGGCGAGACATCCGTCCTTCTAAAGCAACTGGCCCTATGCAGTTAACTGCATAGGGCCAGTCATTTCCCGATTTATCTAGGCGTCAAGCAGTGGGCTATTAGCCCAATATCCGGGGCTACTCTGCACCCAGGCCCATCTCCGGGGTGGCGTTGTTATCGAGCCACAGGTGCTCCATCTTCTTTATCGTATGCATCGACATGGAGACGGCCGTGTTCGGTATCTGGACGAAGTTCCTGATCTTGACGTTTATCGCCCCCTGGATGGGCAGCCACGCCTCGGGCACCCACTGGGCGATGCCCTCCTTGAGGCGCGACTCCATCTTCAGGATGAGTTTGAACCGGTCCTCGGGGGTAGCCGCCCTGATCTGGAGCTCGGAGAGGGCCGAAATCGTGTCGTCCCCCCAGCTCAAGGGGTTCCTGCCCCCACCCGGCAGGTACATCTGCCCGATGAGGGAGTTGGGGTCGTTGAGCTCCACCCCGTGGCTGTCCGAGTGGATATTGAACCGGCCCGCGTTCCGCTCGACGGAGGCGGCGGCCAGGTCCAGGGGTCTGACCTCTATGTCCCAGCCAAAGTGATTCTTCAGCTGCCGGGAAACCAGGGTGGCCCGCTGGACGTATTCCGGGGTGTTGAAGGACATGAAGGTACCACTGAAGTTGTTCATGTACCCCGCGTCGGTTACCAGCTTCACGGCCTCGGCTATGTCGTCGGGGTGCTTAACCGCCCCCACCACCTTCACCGGGTCCGTGGTTATCAGCTTGCCGGCAGAGTCCACGTACCGCCAGCCGGGCCAGTTGGCCTCGGCCTCGGCTACGGTGCTGCCGCCCGGCAGGAAGGTGCCCTGCTTACCGAATCCCTTGTAGACGGTCTTTATCAGCTCCACCCGGTCCAGAACCAGCATCACGGCGCGCCGGACGTTGGCGTCGTCGAAGGGGGGCTTGGTCCAGTTGAGCATCATGCCGGGGTGAGAGCCGCCCTCTAGCTGCACCGCCACCAACTGGCCGTTGGTGTCCTTCTCCAGCTGCTGGAACACGTCCATGTTAATGTTATTAATGTAGGGCTGCAGATTTGCCAGCACCTGCCCAGTCTGCAGCGACGCGATCGTCCGGCTGTTGTCCTTGATGATGTGGGATATGTAGCCGTCCCAGAAGGGCCGCCCCTCCTTGAAGTAGTTGGGATTCTTCTCCCACTCCAGGAAGGCCCCCCGCTTAAGGTCCTTGAAGAGCCAGGGGCCGGACCCCAGCATGTTCTCGTAGCAGCAGTTTACCTCTTCCTGGGTAAGGTTCTCCGCGATGTGCTTGGGGTACATCTTGATGTAGTCGAATGCCAGCCAGGGCAGGAAGGCCGCCGAAGCGAACTTGAGGGGGATCTCCACCGTCTTCTCGTCTATCGCCCTGGCGGTCCCGTTGGCGTAGAAGGGCTTAATCGCCGCGCCGGCCCTGGGCCTCACCGCGTCTGGGTCCGTGATCCGGTCCATGCTGAACACGATGTCCTCGGCCGTCACCGGCTTCCCATCGGCCCAGTTGGCCTTCGGGTGGAGGAAGAAGGTGTAGGTCTTGCCGTCATTGCTCACCTCCCAGCCAACCGAGAGGTCGCCGATTATCTCATTGGGGTCGACGGGGTTGAATTCAACCAGCTGGTTGAACCTGGGAGCGGCCACCAGGAGGCCCGAGTTCAAGCTCGCGGAGAAGTGGAGGTCAAGGAACCCGGGGTCCCACGACCCGGCCAGTGGGACGACTCCACCGTACTTGCCCTTACTTACGTAGGCGGGCACCACCGCCTGGGGCACTGGCTTGACCACCGGGGTGGGAGTGGGCTCCATGGCCATCACGGTGACCTGGACCTCTTTGATCACCTCCACCTCTTTGATCACCTCCACCTCTTTGATCACTTCCTTCTCTACAATCACCTCTTTAGGTACCTCTTTGATCACTTCCTTCTCTACAATCACCTCTTTAGGTACCTCTTTGATCACTTCCTTCTCTACAATCACCTCTTTTTCGATGACCACAGGGGTTGCATCGTCCCCTCCGCAGGCCACCGCAATCAGCAGGACCATTAGCAGTGGGATCAAGACCAACCACTTGGTCCCTAGTGACCGATGAGCCTTCATGATATATCCTCCATCACGATTCTACTGGGACAGGCCTAGCTAAGAGTTACAATAGGCTACCAGGTTTCCCACAGAGTTGTCAACTGTTCCATATTTGGTAAATTTACCTCTTTTCCGGGGCCCCGTCCCAGCTCTTTTGGCAGGGGTTGGGTAACGTACCTCGGGATGATATAATCTTAGACGGTAGGCACCGAGGGGTGTGTCCCGCCCCGGGACCGGCGTCCAAAGGTGATATAATCAGGGACGCCCAGCGCCGAGGTGGTGGAATTGGTAGACACGCCATCTTGAGGGGGTGGTAGGCGAAAGCCTGTGTGGGTTCAAGTCCCGCCCTCGGCACCAGATCATTTAAGACCAGGCGACGTAGCCAAGTGGACTAAGGCGGAGGTCTGCAAAACCTCTATTCGGCGGTTCGAATCCGCCCGTCGCCTCCAACCTTCTAATTCATAGCTAAATGCCAGTTATTTGGCCCCAAATGTCGGCATATTGCCGACATTTGCATTTGAACTACCAATACCATATCCGTATCTCCCCACGGCCACCAGCGCCGGCAGCACCTTGAGTAGCAGAACCACCAGCTGTTCCACCTCCACCACCGCCACCGCCTGGTATTCCTCCCGCACCTCCTACGCCTCCATTCCCGCCGGAACTCCCGCCGCCGCCACCGCCACCACCACCACTACCTAGCCCGTTAAGACTATTTGTGCCAGCGCCCCCAGCGCCCCCAGCGCCGGTTCCACTACCTGCTGTTCCTCCAGCACCTCCGCCCACCGTGGTAGGTAATCCCGTGTTGCCCGCTGCACCTCCGTTATTAGGCCTACCCCCGCTGCCGCCGTTCGCGCCAGTCTGGCCCGTTGCCTTCGGGTGATCATATTGGGGAGCTGCGCTCACCGGACCACGCCCGCCCAACCCTACCGCATGGCCGGCAAAAACAGTGTTACCTCCAGCTGTGGCCGATGCACCTCCGGCTCCTATAGCATATGTTACGGTAGTCCCAAGGCTGGAAGCCAAAAAGAAATGGCGGGCTATCAAACCGCTTTCACCTAGGCTCGTGTGAATGCCACCACCACCGCCACCACCAATTACTTCAACGAAAACCGCATTGACGCCTGTAGGTACTGTCCACGACGTGCCTGTTGTAAGCCTGACGAAGCCAACGGTAGCGCTTGCCGACGCCCATATAGGATCAGCATTAGTTCCCTGAGTCTGATAGAAGTAACCACTTGTGCCCGCCGCTAAACGGTTTAATCGGCCATTCGACCCAACATAAAAAACATCACCCTGAGCTGTAGTACCCGCTACCCGTATATCCTCCAGATCGTCCCATATCGGGTTGGCACTGGCTCCCTGAGTCCTGAAAACCTGTCTGTCCGTTCCCGCAGCAAGACGCGTTACAGTTCCAGATGAGTTCAGGAATAATGCGTCACCTTGAGCTCCGCCGGAAAGGGTCAGGGACGTGGCATCGGTGTGATTAACCCACGTGCCATTCTCGTAACGTTGAAACACACTTAACGTGCTGTTATAGATGACCATGCCATTGACAGCAGTCAGCGCATCCCGCTCCGTGGTGGTGAGGCTATCGATCACGATGGCGTCTGTGTACTCGATGGGGCCATTCGTCCCTTTGAGATCGTCCAGGATGTCGGATATATACGTGTTCATGTTGGACGCCGTGAGAATCTCACCTACCGACCACAGGCGAGGAGTCCCAATGGACAGCGCCCGTATAAATCCCACACCTGCGACTATAAGCTCATTGGCCCGCGCCGTCCGCTCCTGTAGATATTCCAAGGTCCAGCCGGGCCGCCAATTTCTCACCGGGGCGAAACCTCGGTGCCCCGGTTGGTTCATGAGCTCCGCTTCGATGGCAGCCCGATTCGTTGGGAATATTACGTCTACCCAATCGCTCCCGCACTGGACGCATATGGAGGGATGGCCATAGTGGGCCGGTGTCGGCGTCAGGTCCCATGTGGCCCCCGTCCCTGTTGACCCGACTGGGGTGGTCGCAGGCCGGTTTTCTACAGGAGTGACCGAGTTGCAGGTAGGGCAGACCCACAGACAACGGCCTGAGTTGATCAATGCTTCAACTTGACCCGTGCGGGTGATGGGTATGTCTGGTGGGTCTTGTCCCCGGTGCACTTGGTGCATCGCGTCAAGCCACGGCACGTACTTCATATGCGCTCGGTCAAGGAGTTTTAATGGATCATCTCGATAGTCGCTGTGCACCAATACCTTGTCGTTGGCCATTGCTTATCTCCCTCATGTTGCTAGCCGTCAGAATCTCACCCACGGCCCAGGATTCCCGTGTCGAGGCCAGGTCCGCTGCCCAGAATAATAACGTTGCCATACGGAAGCGAAGGACTGAGCACCAGCCGAACGTCGTGGCGCAGGCCAGCGTCGATGCGATGCTCGATGGACTCCACAAACATATCTTGGGCCAGTCCGCGACTCACGAGCATGACCCGATCCGAGACGTCTAACGTGGTCATCTCTTGCAGATGGTCGTTGGCGTTGACGGTGATAGTGGCCTTCCGCAGCGGGTCCTTCTGCAACGCTAAGATAAAACGTCCATACTCCGTGGCATCTTGAGCATCGGGGAGAAACTGCCCAGGCGCGAGATAGTCCTGTGGTCCGTAGTCGTCAATGGAGTCTTGATCCTTAATCTCTACGTTGTATGGCTGGCCGGCAACTAACGCCTGTCCCCGGACCTGGAGGAGGGTCACATACATGTCGAGCGTGGCGTGGTTATTGGTGAGCGTCATCGTCCGGGAGTTGGCAGTGTCCGTGACGGTTACCCCCAAGGACGTCGTCAGGTTCGTGCCTGTGCCATTCGCAGCCGTATTTGCTGTGTAGTCGGCGGTGGCAACCAGCGTATTCCAAGTATCTACCGCGAGGTGAGTGGTTGGACTATTCTCATTTGGATACTCCGCCACGAAGGTGATGCTGTCACCAACCCTCAGTAGAGGTGTTTCTCCGAGTGTCCATAGAACAGCCGTTGCTGCGACCGTATACTGGCGCACAGGGACGCGCACGATGTTGGCAATGTCCTGGGCAGGGTCCTGTGGCTCGTCGGTTATGACGCGAATGTACGTCGCCTGTGGGTCGTCGGTGAAGGCCAAAACGCTCGTACGCTGTAACAACCTGCGGTAGAGCCCATCGAATGCATACCGCCCCCTGGCATCTTCATAGGAGAATCCGCCCTCCGTATCTTCGACTTCCCGTATAGACTTGATAGCTGGTTGAAGTCTGCCCCACCACCGGCCAAGCGTAAACTCCCCTTCATCAATGCGCCCACGAGCTTCCGCCGCAATATCGGCGGCGTCCAAAAGCTCGCGAATGGCAGGGCCTGACTTGATCGTGTTCTGCATAGGCACTGAGACCTTCCGCTGGCTTAGCCGCGAGAGTATCCCCAATGCCCTCAGTTCCAGCTCATCCATACCACCCCTCCGCTCAATTGGGGTGGGCTTATCCAGATACCCGCTCCAGAGTGATGAGTAGCCCACGTTGCTCGTTCCCACGTACTTCACGATATCGCGCCGGTCTACGATAAGCCAGAACTGTTGACTACTCGCAATGGCCCCAAGGAAGGTTCGTAAAGCTGCCTCACCTGCCCCGTCAATATTCCACTCTGCGGTCGTGCTCGTAGTCGTACCGAGCAACGAATAGGGTATCTCCATACGCGCCCCAGCAGCGTTTTGGATATACACGGACAACCTGCTGCCGTCACCCGTATCGGACCAGAACGCGGACATAGCCACAGTTGAGGCAGTCGTCCGTGTCATCTGGAAACGATGAAGTTTACTGCTGACGGTCGTGAGATTCAGGCTATCAATCGTCAGATTCAGCTCTAAGAGCAGGTCTCCGCCCGTAGCCACGGTGCCACCAGAAGGCCATAGCTGGGTCCCTGCTGTGAGTTGAGCCCGCACTATCGCAGTGTCCGCACCTAGGCCAATCAATAGTCTTACCTGGCGGCCTGGGACAACGAGCTCATGGAGCGGGGAGGAGACGTTGAAGCGGTCATAACGATTGCTATCAGTATTCCGAAGCCTGTTGCTCAATACACCGGCAACGCTCCGCCCATAGACCATCGACCCATAGTCTCGGCCTCTTTTGGTGGTGATTGGAGGAAGGAGGTCTCCGCTTACATCGGAGTAAGTATTGGCAAACAGGCCATCCCCGTCCCAGTCTATCTCCAGCAGGTAATCGCCTAGCTGGGTCATCGCAACAGGTCTTGCCTGCCACGACGTGCCCCGAGTAGCATAGCTTCCTGCACTTTCGCAGCGAAGTCATCGAAGCCATAGATCGGCCCTTCGACAATGATGGTGGTTCCCTTGCCGGCCATTCCGTCATTCGGTAGGGGGATAACTGCTTCAGGCCCTGCTTCTCCCAGCATAGCCAGTGTGGGCTGGTCTACGATGCCACCTAAAGCCAGCGTAGGGATGCGGGGGATATTGGGAAAACCCACAGAGAATCCACCAAACGTAGGATTCTTGCCAAATGGGTTTGGTATCTCAATCTTGGGCACATTGAGTTCAATGTTGTTAAACGAGTCAATGAAGTAGTTCAGCAGGCCGATAATCTCATTGATACCAGCCTTGAAAGCTCCCTTCACATTGTCCCATATCGTGGCCACCACACCGACGATCTTGCCCCAATGTTTCTGGATCAGTTGAGCAAGCCCAAAGGCGGGGAAGATAATACCCAGAATCAGCTTCCAGTTATCTCGGAACAACCCCACTACTTTACCAAGTAAGTTCTTGACCGCTTCGCTAATCTTACCCCAGTGTTTTATGACCAGTTGAGCAAGACCGTAGACAGGGAAGATAACACCCAAAATCAGCTTCCAGTTATCTCGGAACAACCCCACTACTTTCAATAAGAGTCCCTTAACGATGCCTACAATTTTGCCCCAATTCCGAGCTACTAAAATAGCTATCCCAGGAACTGGGAATATAACTGCCAAGATTTTGTCCCAATTGTCTTTGAAAAACCCTCTGACCTGGTTCAGAATGCCTTTGAAGAAGGCTACAATGGTGCCCCAATGTTTCTTGATCAGGCCAACAGCGGAGATAAGCCCTACAATAGCAAGGATTGCTAGTGAGACTGGGCCTAATGAGGTCACAATTAGGGCTCCCAAGGCGATAATGATGGCAAATAGCACTGGCTTGTTCTTGACCAGGAAATCGACGATAGTCTTGAAGCCGAGCTTGAAGCCGTCCAGGATTGGACCAGCGATAGCCCAAACCTTTTTAAACCAGCCTTTGATATTCTCCTCGTTTTCACTGAACCACTGGGTGAGCCGTTCAAAGGCTGGCATCACATCTTTCGTTAGTACCTTGGTAACAATGGGCAGCAGCTTCTGGCCCAGTTTGATCAGCTCGACACTCAGGGTTGTCTTGAACTTAGCCCATAGCCTAGAAGTAGATTTCTCCATCTCGTCGAAGGCAGCCTGCGCAGCGCCGCCAGCACCGCCCATGGCCTTTACCTTCTCCGTATACGTCTCCGCTTGAGGCCCCGTTAGGGCAAGGGCTGCTGAGATGGCCTCGACGCTCCCGAGCATCTTACCCAGCACGGCGGTATTGCCCCCTGCCGAATCAGCCACCATGCTGAGCGCACCCTGAAATCCCAGGGTCTTGACAATAACGGGACCGAGGGCCGTCGCTGCTTCCTGAGTGCTCTTATGAGCGTCTTCGACAGCCTTCTTTTGTGCCTTGTATGCAGCCTCTAGTTCCTTAACTGCTGTACTGGTAAGGCCGCCTTCTGCCTTAAATTTAGCAAGGCTTGTCGTTAGCTTATCTACACTTACCTTGGCATCTATCTCGGCCTGTTCGCTGGCAAGAATACTCGCTTCCAGCGCGGCGACAGACTCCTCCGACGCATCCTCTGACTTCTTGAGGGCCTTCAACTCCAGTCGCAACTTCTTGGTCGCCGTCTTTTGCCCCGCTAAGGCACCCTTGGCAGTCGCTAGACTCTTGTTCATGTCTCCCAGCGTCGCCTTATAGTCGCCCGTGCCCGCTTTGGCAGCCTTTATTTGTGCACCCAGAGCAGCCAGCGCATTGCCAGCCTTCCGCTCTATATCAATCGCATTTCTCCATCCATCAACCAAGGGGCCTTCTACCAGCTTGCCCTGCTTCTCCAATTCCGCTGCCACGGTCGAGATAGCTTCACCCATCTCCTTTGTGGGTTTGAGGAACGCTTGATAGGTGGCGCGGAGCTGCGTCGATACTTCAGCGGTATTGCCCGTGACGCCCGTAAGGGTCGCCATAGCGCCTGTCAGCTCCTCTATAGGCACACCAAGGGCGGCGGCCAGGGGAGTCACTTTCCCCATGTTGGCGGCGAGCTCTGGCATGGTGGTGACGCCCAACTGAACCGTTTTTTGCAAGAGGTCCTGAACCTTCGCGGCCTCGGTCATTTCCTCGCCATAGCCCTTGAGAATTGCAGTGGTAACGCCGATCACGTCAGAGAGCTCGGCACTACCGCCGATAGCAGCCTTGGCTGACTCTTCCATGAACTGGAAGACGTTCTCAGGTGGTACACCTGATGAAATAGCTTGATAGAGGCCTGGCACCGCCTTGTCCGTGGCAAGGCCCATCTCTTTGGAGAATGCTAATGTATCCGATTGGAGCTGCTTGAAGGCGGACTCGTCGCCGCCCACGAGGGTATTGACCTCACGCATCCCCTTCTCGAACTTGGCAGCCGATGCGACGGCTTTGATGCCTATGCCAGCAACAGCAACTCCAGCAGCCCCGGCCCCCAGCTTCAGGCCGTTGGCGAGGCCCTGCATCTTGCCGACAGCCCCTTTCATCTTTCCCTGGGCTGTCTTCAGATTTTTGTTGAATTCTTTTAGTGACGCACGAAGTCCAAGGGTTGCACCACCGAGGCTCCCACCCATCATGGTCATAGCGCTACCTCACGCGTATCCCGACGGAAGCAAGTAAAGCCATGTGCTCCTCCCTGCTCCTAGCTTTTTTAATACCACTATGCCATTGGGCCTGACGTCTCCAACCACCGATGATGCGGCGCGCTTGTCCAGTCTTCATGTTCCCACTAGCGACAGCGGCAATCGTATATTGCCTGAGAGCCTCCTGCGCCTGGAGCCGCGGCATGTCTTCAACGAAAGCCTGGAGGACTTTGGGCGGCATGAAGACCCACTCGATAGGGTCCGATCCGCCATAGAACCGTTGCAGAGCTGGGACTAGTTGTCTGTAAGGCCCTGCATCCGGTCCATCACCGCCTTCAGCTGAGGGTCCATCCCCTCGCTTTCCTTGACGGTCCCTAAAAAATCCAGCATGAGCCCGACGGCAGCCTGGAATGGTAAGCTGTTAGCCACATCATCTGGCATCTCTGGGCATATCAGCCTGGCCATCTTTCGGGCCAGGCCTTCCTGACGCTGGGCGCTCTCAAGGTCTTCCTTATCCTCAAGGGCGGTGTATTCCTCATAGAACTCTTTGAACTGCGCCCCGAATACCGGACCTAGGTCCGAGGGACTCACAACCTCATACGTCTCGCCATCGTGCAGCTTGACCTTTGGCCTTCGGCCTCCAATATTGGAAAGGTCAAGGATGTCCGGGCGATGCCCGTTTTCAACCATATCCCCTCCTACAGAGCTGCGGCGTCCTGATCCTGGTACTCGCCATAACCACCGCTGGAATCCTCGACTGCCATGATCTCCAGCTCCAGGCCAGCGGCCTCACCCTTCACATATGTGATATCTCCACTGAGCATAATGTAGACCTTTGGTACCCAATACTGAGCAAACATCTCATCGGCATAGGTCGAGAAGCCCTTGACCAGCAAGGCCACATAGTTCACGTTAAAGCCCCGGAGCATAGGGAACCGACGATAACCAGCAGTGCCACTGGCAGCAGCTACGTCTGTTACTGCGGACTGGTTCATCACCCTGGCGAAAGTCTCCGCATTCAGGTCCAGGAGCATCGCCCCTATCATTAAGTCTTCCTCGGTGCGAAAGAGCTTCTGTACCGCTGGGGAGCCCAGGACCCGCTGGGATTCCAGGGTCTCAGAGGGCGTTACCGTGACGCCGTCCTCGGAGATACTCTTGGACCCGCTTGTTCCGAGGACTAACCACGGGGAGCCAGGGGTTGTAGAAATCTCCGGTGCCGCTGTGCCCTCTGGCGCTGTGTACAGCGTGACGGGCGCGGAAACGAGTTCAAATGGTGCGCTTGGCATTGTTCTTCCTCCTACCTATTCTTCTAGTGCCGATACCTCGTAGCTGCCCCAAACAAAGGGCCAGTCTACGTCAGGGTCCCTGCCGCTACGCGGCCCTGCGCTAACGATGGCAGCCTGCAAGACTGTATTCACAGCGACCGTCCGGGCCATCTGCTTTACGGCCACATTCATTGCGTGGTAAAGCTGACTCGCTTCATAGGGTGTGCTGCCGTATGCTCTGATATCCATCCGTGTGACTCCCCAGGGAACATAGGAGCGGGCCCCTGGGCCTAGGGAGCCACTGCCGGTCTCTGTGAGTACGAGGCAGGCTCTCGGCATGTATTGGTTCTCCGATCCGGGCAGCTCCCCAAATATACGAGTGGATGCCAGGGCTGTCACGCCGGTATCGGCTAGCAGATAGGCGATGAGAGCCGCTCGTGGATTTGGCACCTTAGATTGACCTCTTGAAACGCTTTGCTATGCGCTTTTTGAGTTTGGGATACTCATTGTCTGCGGCGTTGCGTAGCATGTTCCGGCCCTCCCTCGGTCCATAGCGGCGGGTATGGGAGCGCACGCTGGAAATCTTCCCGCTTTTGTTTTGCCGCGTGTGCGCCTGAACAGTCGCGACCCCTGCCTGAACGCCTACTTCTATGTAGAAGGCATAGTTGACGTCGAACGATCCCCAGGTTCCCTTTGCCTCATTCCCGCGTACCTTGGCTGGCTCGAACCGTACCGAGCCCTGGAGCGCTCCCGTCCTGACAGGCGTCTCGCGCTTGGCGTCTACCACACAAGCTGCCATCGTCTCATCAATGCCCTGCCGAGCCGCGGTTAGCAGCCTCTTCTTGATCTGGTCACCCTTCCAGTTGATCTTGTGTCCTCTAGGCATTTTCGTCCTTACTGCCATCGAGATCGAGGCGCAGGTGTACGGGGATGTAGCCATGCTGTGTGAGCTCGTCTTGCTCCTTTAGCACCTCTCGCAACAGCGCCAGAAGCCGATGCGATCTCGTTGGCAAGCCCTCATTCGTTTGCCAAGAGTGCCCGCACAGGGGGCATTGGTTGGGCATTGGCTCAGGAGCGCTGATGTCCTGCGCAACCTCGCCCTTGCACTTATGGCACTGGAACCGAACTGTTACCAGGTCTTCTATGCCGAAGACGATGCGAGTCTCTTTGACCATATCCACTCCCCCTAATGCCCTCGGTAGGCGTGGACCACGCCCCACGTCGCTTTCATAATCTGCCGCGCCTCTTCCGCCGTGATCTTCTGGTCCTCATCTGCATCGGCAACCACGTGCATGAGCACCCGCACGGCTTTGAACACCCGTATCCATTTTAGGATATCAGTCTCCTATCAATCCGGTTAGCTGGGCTATATTCAGCCCCGCTAGCTTAGCGATCAAGGCAATGATGATGATGTCCTTCCACTTGGCTAGACGGCCAGGTATCCCATTGTTACCATTCCCAGTAGCACGATGAAGAGCGAGCACCGATTCTACCCCAGCAAGGCGACGCTCCATCGTAGCAGCGTGCCGATCCTGACTGTTATGAAGTTCCTGGAGGGCAGCGCGCAACTCCCGGACATCGCTGTCCAGCTGCCGGAGCATTTCGATGTTCAGAGGCTCAGTCGTCACACTAGCGCCTCCGGTAAATCTCCAGCACCATGATCGCCCCCGTTGGACTCTTACCGAACAAGCTCAGGCCATCAGGTAAATTGGGAGTCACGTGACTTCCTCCAAGGCCAGTTCCAGGTGATCCTCACGCCGGATCATCGTCAGCACCCGCATGGTCTCCGACTTCAAAGTCCGGTCCCGACGGTCGTAGATGCGGGTCACCCTGTCCTGCTCTTGCAGGTCGCTTCCCAGTGGCGTAAGCATGTTGTGCATAGCAATAGCGGCGGCCTTGTCACCATCCAGGATCAGCCGCTCAGTACGAACCTGCCAATAACAGGGTAGAGCGGTATTGATGTCGCGAAGCTCTATGACAGGATGGTTATAGGGATCTAGCTTTGCAGATTTCACGTCGCGCTCCGTATCGCACCTGTGAGTCATGAAACTGCGAGCGCTCATGTCACCAGAAACGCATGAGGCCGCGCCCTGCGCAGCAATTCACCCGCTACGAACCCGGCGAACATACAGGCGTTTTCCAGCCCCACAATACCTTGAGTGTACAGCCGCCCCTCGTACTTGTCCGTACCCCATAAACTGATCCGCACAATGCACTCCGGTTTCCCCGGTTCAACTCTCGCCCGCCATACATTGTCCGGCCCGTCCAATACGTAGGAGCCGTTGCCTTCGTCATCGTCCCAACGCCATCGGTCATCCATATCTTCTCTCCTCATGCCAACAACCCCGCGCCTGCGTAGTTCTGACGTAGACGAGTCAAGACTCTTTGGCGCTCTTTGTCGTGGTCCATATATGTCACAGAGTAGGAGCCAACTCTTTCGGTATTGAGTCCCCGATACTGAATCTCTAACTTAACAAGGTCAATGAGGACTGCGGTGCGGCGTGGGTTATCAGCTACTGGAGTGTAGGTAACCTGTACATTCGTCATGAACTGAGCATCAGTGCGCCAGATGGTACGCCCACCATGCTCAAGATGGTACGTGGCAGCGGATACGGTGTCGGCGTCTCCCGGGGTTTCCCATCCAGCCCATTCGACTATCTCAGTGATGGACTCGGCTGGACGGGGCAGCCATATCCTGTAGCCTCGACCTGCTACGAGTGCGGATTGCTCGCCGTCATGAGGACCGTAGGCCCTTATTATCTCCGCGTCTGCGCTGTCTACTAGCCGTTCCAGGGCCTCGTCGGTTAGGTCCGTCTCTACGTGCTCCCTCAGTTGTCCGGCAGTGATCAGGGTCGAAGCCATTACCTACCTCCCAGCAACGGCACTCCGGGCCATGCCGAGGCAGGACATAGAGCGCCTTATTTTCGATAGCCCCCTTGAATGCCACAGCTACACTCGAACCACAGCCACGCTCACGTTCGACACATCGTCGAACTCGAAGCTCATCTGATGGTCTGCCCCGTTATAGACATCTGGCTGGAATGGTCCTATGAATGCCTCGGTGTCTGCTGTGACTGTTACCGTACGGTCGTCAACAGCTAGACCGTCCACAGTGTGCGGTGTGTGAATAGTAACAACGACATCCGTTGCCCCATTCTGGACATGGAGGAATGTTCGGCCATTGTTGTTGGCAAAGAAAGTGTCTGTAGTGGTCAGCGGTACGGTACTGCTGGAATCCGTATAGGTCGCGACGAGGCCGGTCCGAGCCGTTTGCTGTACGGTTAAGGTAATATCAGCCATCGTTATGCCGTCCCTTCAGCAGGCCCAACGTGAAGCTCGCTATTCACACCCGTACCCTGGGAGACAGGCGCCTCTCGCGGCTTGTACTGGATGTATGTGGCAGCACGAACCGCTGCGTTGGCAGTAGCCCGGGCAACAACAATCCGCACGTACCGCTTGGTGGGCCGGTAAAGCTCCGAGACAAATATCTTGTCGTCGTCGTCGTCCGCAATGTCGATTCCCGTGCCCTCCAGGTCGCTGAAGTCCGCGGAGGTGGTGGTATCGCTCTGCTGCCATTTGATGGACGTGACAGCGGTGGCTGCAATGGTTCCCATCTCGACGACCGCCACAACGCCTTCATATCCCTGCATATCGACCATTGCACCGTTGATGGCGGTCTGACCTGCCGTCCGCGAGCCCGCCGCTATGGCGATGCTACTCCGATGTTTCGGTAGAAAGTTCTGAGCCATGTCAGTCAGCCTCCTAAGTTAGTGTCACTCGGACAAATGCCTCTTCGAGTACGGGCATGCCATCAGTCTCCAGTCGGCCAATGTAGCCCACCTGGTTCGACTCGGCGTAAAGCTCGATGAGCCGCTGTACCTGCATGCTCAGCGCGTCGGCAATCCAGTAGTAGCTGAAGTCGGCGATCATGCCTACATAGTTACCGGTGGTAAACGTGTTCGGCACAAACTCGCTCATAACGAACGGCGTGCCCAGGATGGTCTCCGGCTGTCCAGCTTGGAAGCTGGGCTGCCAGATGTAGGAGCCGTTTGAGTCCTGGATTGTTCTGATTTGCTTCAGCGCGTCCCGATGGAAGAGCCAGCGAGCGCGAGCCCAGTAGCCCCCCTTGAGCTGATACCGGGCATTAATGAGGCCGTCGGCAGTGATGGCCGTAGTGGTGTTGCCGGTGCTCACATCCCTACTGGTACTGATGCCGTCGCTGGAGGCGGTGAAGAGGCCCAGGGGCTGGTTCGCCCCATGGCCGTTCATGAAAGCGTTCTCCTGAGCCCGGTCAAAGCGGTACTGCATCCGCTGGAGCCAGATCGCCTCAGCGTCCAAGCCGGGGGCATTGATGAGCTTGTTTGAGATTCTGACCCGCTTGGCCAGGGGCGAGGGGTTCAGCTCCCGTCGGCCAAACGCCCCAACATCGTCCTGGACTCCAGTCTGAAGCTCAGACGTCCAGGTGGGGTCCTCCTGGTCGGTATCGAGGGTCGGCACGCCAAGGCTCACGCCCTGCCCTACCTGGATGGTGCTAGCGAGCCCGCGGATTACCACGGCGTCATCGATGCCGCGGAGTAGGGTCTGGACTACCTGCATGGGCACGGTGAGATAGCCACCAGCGGTGTCCTGGTCAGCCTGGAGCACCTTGTACTCAGGAATGCCGGGGATGGCATCGTTGGCGAGCGCCATCTGGCCGCCCTTGAGGTAGGCCCGGAAACCCTTGACCGCCAGTTGCTCCTTCTCCCCATCCTTCTGCTCACTATTGGCCTTGGGAAATGGGAAGTTACGCTGCGGTTCATTGGCCCACTTCGTGTGCTCCTCCAGGCGTTTGGCTTGCTTGACCCCGTCCTGAGCCTTCTTGATCTCGTCCTGGAGCTTGTCGGCCTCGTCTAGCAAGGCATTCATCTTCGTTTTGACGTCTTCTGGAGGCGCTTCCTTACCGTCGTAGGGCGCACGAACCTCCTCCACCTGCTTCAGCAGGCCAAGATACTTGTCCTGAAGTTCCTTGAGTTCCATTGTCACTCTCCTAATACAAAGGCTTTGCGCCGGAGCATCTCCGTGCGGTAGTTGGCATATTCTAGCCAGGGGTCGGGCTGCTGAGCCAGTTCCTTCTTGACTTCTTCAGCCTGGCGCTGCGTCTCTTCCAAGAAAGCGATGCGCTTCAGCAGTTTGTCGTATTCGTCCGCAGAGACAGCGCTTTTGATATCCAGGGTTGCAGTATTGATGCCCGCCCCTTGCTCGACAGGGGATAGGTGGGTCACCTTGACTGCCTTGAGAAAACGGACCTGCTGTCCCTCAAAGTCGCCCTGGTAGGCTCCGCCTTCAGGGATTTGGTAGGCGTAGCTCCACTCCTGGAGCTCTTGGGACATTGCGATAGACTGATAGGCTTCGTTGCCCCGCATCATCTTCAGATTGAAGCGGATGTCGCCTAGGGCTTGGTCGCCTTCCTCACGGATGTCGGCGCGGCCAATAGATGGAGAGCGGTTATCGTGAGCCCAATCAGCGAGGAGAACAGTCTGCTTGCCGAAGGCTCCGGGGAGGGTGACGTCTCCGTCGAGGTCTCGAACATTGAGGGTGGCGAAGCGAGCGGTGGCAAGGCCAGCCTCGCCCTCGCCCTTCATCTCAAGGGTGAATCGCTTGTATTGCAGGTCGTCAGGCAAATAAAAAAACCCCGTGCTATGTATTGCACGGGGTCACTGACGCCTAAGCGTACTGGTCCACGACATGCGGGCGCACTAAGGCGCACGAATACTATATGTAGTATCGTAGAACTTCATAATCAGTTTGTCAATACCCGCCCAATAGCTGTCAAAACACTTGACAAACAATACGCAATAGTGTATAGTAGAAGCATGAAACAGGGGGCCATAGCTCAAAGGGAGAGCACCAGGTTAGTCACCTTGGTAGATGGGGGTTCGAATCCCCCTGGCTCCATACCCAAAAAGAGAGGGAATGATGAACAGTAATCATCATAGCAACTTACAAGCATCAGCGGAGTTCATCGCAGGCGTCCTAAAGGCTGCTATGGAAGCCGAAGCCAAGGGCATCATGACTCCAGAAGCGGATAAAGCCTTGACTGAATACTTATTGGGTCAAGAGGCAGCTCGACCCATATGGGCAAGCCTTCAGGATGATAGGGAGGAATGACATGAGATGGGGCAGTCCAGCTAAGCCGAACTGCCCCATTACCAGGCTAGTCACCTAAGATCATGGTACAACAACAATTCCTATCCAGTCAACAGGCCGCCAAGGAGCTAGGCGTCTCCCAGAGACGCATCCAGCAGTTGCTCACTCAGGGACGCATCGAAGGGGCTCAGAGAGTCGGGCGCGGCTGGATCGTCCCATCACCTATCAAGCTTGTCCCTGGCACGCGGGGTCCTACTGGGGTTGCTGGGCCAAAACCGGGCTCGCGTTAGGCGCCTTGCACCGGGAGCAACTCAGTTCCCAGGGGCGGGTAAGCTTCTCAGCGAGAACCCGCCCACAGCGCCAGCAGCGGGGGCGTTGGTCGGTGGTAGTCAATGCGCCAGACATTCGACTTTCTCAGCTCTCCGAAAGTCTTCGGTAATGCATTGAAACAAATCCAACGGCCTTAACCAACATTTGGTGCGAAGTTAAGCGTACCCTGGGGATGTTCAGAGGCCATCTCAGCCTCAGCCTCTTCAAAGGTGAACACCCTACCATCCCGCGCCACGCACTCCTCGTCACCGTATCCAGTCTGATTGTCGAAAGCTACTACGCCTGTAACTACATCCGAAGCCCTATACGCTTCGAGCGAGCTGACACGTTGGGCATGAAGCGTCTCTGTCCTCGCAATAAGGTTTGCCCTATACTTCGCCCCAGCATTCGTAAACCGCCCTGCGGGCACCTGGCTACGGATGCGGCGGCCCAAAGCTGCGGGGCCTTCTCCTGCAGATCTACCGTCGGCCAGAGAGCGAAAAATGGCCCGTCGTGTATCCCCTGTAATGTCCAGGAGCCCCGCACGGCGCCCGCCAGCAGCCACGATCTCCCGCGCCACTGGATCGGGGAGGTTGACACTGAGACTTAGGACGTTGTTGATAGACCCAACCGTCATTTGAGTCGTGCGTAAATAGTGTCCATCGAAGGCAGGAATCAAGGCGTCCTGGCTCCACTGGCTTAGCGCCATGCGCTGTATGATGCGCTCGGCTAGCTTTTCCTCCTCCGGTGTTTGCTTCTCCTCACGGCCATTGCCACCAGCACGCACCAACACCTGGGCCTCCTCGTAGGCCCGCTCTGCCAACCGCCCTAGTTCTTCAAAGGCTGGCTCAAGGTCTTTCGTAAAGGCCTCTTCCAATCTGAGAGCGTCCCGCTGGAGGGCGAGGATGACGTTGCGCTGGGCGGCAGTCGCCTTAATGCCCACGGCCTTACGACTTCGGGTCTCAGGGCCAGACGGGGGTGGCAGGAAGGAGGAAACCGCCTCTCCCGCGGGAATCTCCAAAACCGCAAGCGGCACACGCCGAATACTATGTATCGCTGGGTCCACAGTAAGACCCACTTCTGCACGGGCTTCGCCCAGCTCGGCGACTCCATCGACCCACAGGCCACGCCATCGGGCCGCCCGTTCGTCCGCATTCTCCTGCAAAGCCTCTACCTGTGAGGTATCGAACTGTACTTCGAACAGATCGATGTTCTGCTCGAACCTGGAAAGCAATTGAGTGCGCAGCGTGCCTGCCATGTTGCGATAGGTTGGTATGAGATTGGCCCGGTAGGCCACACGTTCTGCTTCACGGAAGTTCGCGTACGTCGCAAATTGGAGACCAGATAGCAGACCCATGACGATTGGGGGAAGCCGTAGGACAGCGGCTGCACGAGTCTCAGGAATCCTTCTCAGGGACGCTAAGTCCATCTCCTGCGGGTTATAGCCAAACTGCGCAATATCAACTGGAGCTCCAATGGCCATGGGTTCGCCACGACGGTCTCCTGTGAAGCTAGCTGATAGGTCAGCCTTCGTAGCCTTTAGGTCATCATCGGACTGGATGATGTTGGCGTTCTCTTTGGGCATGACCATGATAGACGGGACGGCACCATTGCGCAGGAACGAAGCGGTCCAGTTGGCTGCCTCTGCATCGGTAAATAGTTCACGCATGACTGTGCGTAAAGGCGATAGCCCCTTACGCGGATTGTTAGGGTCGAAGCCGAACCGGAAGTGCAGCACATCCTCGGCTTCGATGCGTATCGGCCTATGGCCCGGTGGAGAGTAGACGTAATGCGTAAGGAACTCGTTTCCCTCCCTATCCCATTCCGGTTCCATCATCCAATGTGGAACCCACCAGAGTTGAGCAGGCCGACCAGCGTTGTTTGACACGATGATGGCGTAAGCGTTGCCGCTCACGGTGTAGCTCATCTCAATGCCCATCCAGAGCTGCTCACCGCTGTAGTACAGGTTGGGACGCTTCAGGAGGGCAAGAAAGTCGTGCATGAGGACGGGCTCTGGGCTACCGTCGGTGCCTAGCCGATTCAGGATAACCGGGGCTTCGGGGAAGGCCCCCATAAGCCAGTGAACGCCAGCCATGACGATATCGGACTTGGTGCCGTCGCCTACCTCGCGCTCGTAGTCAATGGCTGTGCGGGGCAGGAACAGCGGGGAGCGACCACTGGCAGTGCGGCCAAAGATCATTTGGGTAAACGCCTTGAGGCCACGGGTGAAGCGGTTCATGATGTCACTCTGTCTTCTCGCCATCCAATTCGAATTGCAGTTGCACGTGAAACACATCTTGCTTCAGATAATGTCGCAATGCTTCTAAGAAGATCTGATCGCTGCTACGAATCCCCGGCTCTTTGGACCATGGCTGTTTACATGAAGGACATTGATCAGGCAATCGCTCACTGGCATCGAGTTTTTGAGTCACTGCTCCGTCGCACTTGGGACATACGAAACGTATTTGTACCACGCCGCCCAAGGTGAAGATTATTCGAGTCTGTTTAACCATTAGATAGGCCTCATCCTCTACCAGTCGGGTATTGGTCGGTCACCGCCGGTTTTGTCAACCACACCTAGAACCGGGGGTGCAACGACAGGTTCGTCCAAGCGCTCTAGTTGCGGTACATCGAAGTGCTCCGTCTCTGACCGCTTCCCATCCTCTCCTACTGGTGGCTGCAAAACCACCCTCTCGCACCCCGCCCAGTAGCGGGTAATCGAGTATGCCCGACCAATAAACCCGCTGAGCTTGTCTCTGTACATCGCGCCTAGTTGGATTTCATTCATATCGGTCTCATCCTCCACTGTCGGCTTAACGCAAGCTCCGTGAGCGCGTAAACACAGGCATCTAGCCTATCCGGACTCGGCCCCTCTTCCGGAGTCCAGGTGACAAATTCGTCTTCTAGGTCCCGGAACGGTTTCACGTGGAAAACGCGATTCTGTTCATATAGCGCAGATACAGGCTCAGCCCTAGCCTTCTTGCCGACGCTGGCGTGGACGGCACTGTAGGGAATCAGTGGATCAATTGTTCTAAGCGTAAGCTCCACCATCTTCCCGCCCTGGTTGACCTCGGCAATGATTCTATCGGCCTTGAGCTCATGGAAGAGGCTAATTGCTTCATGCGCCCAACGGTCGGGGCTGGCCCGTAGAGACCTGTCGGCGAGCACGTAATATATACCATCTGTGCCCTTTCCTGCTGCTACTATACCACATCTTGCGGCATCTTCACTGTCCGACACCGAAGGGTCAATGCCAATAACTACACGCTCTAGTTCCGGCGCAGCCTTGTACTTGATCATGCTCCGCTGCCAGAGAGCGCCTGGCACATCCTCCAGGAGCAGGCCCATGATCTCTTGCTGGCCGCGCCTTGTGCCCTCATAGCGCCGTATGACCTGGCGATAGAATGCAGGGGCAAGGTTAGCCCGATTCTCGTAGCTAGTGCCTTTGGTGATCACGGTGTCCGAGTCGGCAACCAGGTCCCGAATAGTCCTCACTGGTCGCGGCGTGGTCGTGACGATCTGTCGGGGTCGGCCCATACGAAGGCCGAGCTGTAAATTATCGAACGTCTCCGAGGACTGAAAAGTCCCCAATTCGTCCACCCACGCCGTGTCATGAGTAGGCCCTCTTAGCTGCTCCGGGTTCTCCGACGAATAGACCGTAGCAATGGCCCCAGTATGAAACGTAATGCGGCGCTTCGACGGCTCATAGATGGGACGTTGATCAGGAGGGAAGACGTTCAGGATACCGGACTCTCCTTCCACCATGACGTCGCGGGCATCCGCTGGGGTCCGGCCTACCAAGGCGATTCGGCGAGTCTCGCCTAATTCCACGCGCTGGCGTATCCATTCCGCGCCCGTCCTGGTCTTGCCGAACCCGCGCCCAGCCATGATGAGCCACGTCAGCCATTCACCAGGCGGCGGCAGCTGCGAGGGCCTGGCCCATAGCCGCCACTGGTAGGCGAGGGCCTGTTGCTCCTGGGTGGACAGGGACGCTAGGAAGCGTTCAGGCCCAACCGCTTGGACTGCTCTCTCGATGGCCGATGAGGTCATACGCGTCTATCCCAGAGAGTTTTTTGCTCTAGTGGGTGTGTATCTACCCGTGGCCGGTCTTTCCTGTTCCACGTGCCACCGCCAGCAGTGCCTATCTCAGTCCAACCGGCAGCCTTGACTGACGTCCCAAGTTCAGACTTGAGCGTGTAGGTTATTGCCCGCCGATAACCCATAGACCGCGCAGCTCGCCAACATGCGCCGTACAGCATTGAACAAGCGTTCGGATAGCCTTCTTTCACCGCCACTCTTGTAACTTCCACAGTCCAGCCATCCTGCTGATGACGGGAGACTGGCCGACCCACAATAGCGACACCCACCACTTCCTGCTCAGCAGAGACCCCTATAGCGAACAGTCCTCCTTGTGGAGCGCGATGATGACGGTGAACAGCATCAACCCACCGGTTGGCCTCTGTGAGAGTCATAGGCTGCAACGATAAGGCAGGGCCTACGGCGGCGACGGCGCGCTCAATCGCGGAGGTCAACGGCGTCGCTCCATAGCAGCTTCCGCTTGGACCCTCCGGTTCGGGCACGCATATGCCTCATTGTCGAACTGTCTACACTCAAACATTCTGAGCCTTAGGGTGTGCGAGAGAATTTGTCTATCGTCCCATCCTCGTTCATAGACATGGCAATATATCCCCATTGATAGATATCTACCCCGAACAGGCCGTTGATGAGTCCTAACGGTCGGAGTCTGTACCCTTGCCCATCAGTCTCCTCCTTACTCCATACTTGGATCGTAGGATGGTCAGCAAGGGTTTGGTTCACTGTCACCCCGAAATTCATGAGAGCTAGCATCGCCCCAGGGTCAGCTTCCAGCGCCTCGTTCAATACCCTAACTGCTTGGTCTATAGCTTCGTAGCTCATCGCCTGTCTCCCCCTCGCTAGGCTAGGATTGCATCTTCCTTGCCGTCGCCCGTTGCACTGCGTAGGCTTCCACCTCCATCGGATGCTCCCGTGGCCGCTTCCAGTAGAACGGCAGCAAGATCACGTAGGCCAGATACCAGGGAACGACGCCCCACTGGACCGCCTGCCTCCAGTGGTAATACTCGTGGCGGCGAAGGGTGATACTGGCCTCGCCGCCACGCCGATAGACGATGAACGGCCAGAGCATTACGGCGTGGATCCATTCAGGGAGCCAGGGCACGGTTAGGTTTATCGGCTTCACTTTCGCCTCCTTCCCTCCGGCACATTGAGGTCTTCAATACACCCAGGGTCGTACAGGGTCCATCCACACTGGATGCAGGCCCACCCGTCTCCCATATCCCCGTTGCTGGGCCGGATACGCACGAGGTTAATACGACCATCCGTCCCGCAATGCCCACAGCGCTCGGGCTTGGGAGCGCGGACCCAGGGCCTCTGGGGTGGGACATATACCTGATCGCCTGTTGCCAGGTAGTGGAGTATGTAGGGGCGGCCCTCTTCGCCCCGCTGCCGGTAGAATTCTGGAGACAGTCTGGTCATGTAAACCTCCGCTTGATCACAAACCGGGGAGCGTCGCCGCTCCCTGACGGCGCAGGACCATATCTACGGGTAGTGGCTCTGTGTGCTCGCACTCTGGGTACTGGCTACAACCCAAGAACTCCTCATGGGTCTCTCCGTTGACGCGGACCGCCAGGTCCTTCCCGCACTTCAGGCAAGCCTTCTTGATGTCACTCACAGCGCCTCCAGCAGTTGCCGCCCAATAAATTCGCAATATACCGGTGGGATGGCCTGCGCCAATTCGTCGCGCTTCATCCAGTCGATGCCCATCGCATCGGCTGCGAGCCGCCAGCCCTTGGCGTGACCGATACCGACACCGTTGCCTTGGGCACCGTTGCCTTGCCAGCGGGCAAGGGAATTCGCGGGCTGCGTCAGACCACCGCTGTCCCGGCCAGCAGATTCACGGTAGACAACTTGGTTGGCTCTATCCTTCAACATGCGACCGTGCTGTATGACCTTGACGTGCTTCCCATGCCCCGGCGCCAGCCACATCCAGTTCGTCGCAAACAGCCGATGCCGGTAGAACGGCAGCCCGAACATCGCGCCACACAGCCACCCCGCCTTGAGCCCATGTGCCTCTAGCCCCCGCTTCTGGAGAGTCTTCGACCCGTGTCTTGCCCCCATGACGTTCTCCACGACGTAGGGCTTGCCGAGGGCTTCCAGCATTTCGATAGTAGGCAAGATCAGCAGCGGGTAGTCCCCTCCCCTGAGCCACGGCAGGTTGTGCATGATGCTGTAGCCTTGGCATGGCGGGCTCGCGTGGATGGCGTCGTAGTCGTGGCCGTGCTCTGCCAGATACTCCAGCGCGTCGGCCTGGACGAACTCGAACGGATAACGGGGCTGCGGCGCAATATCCACGCCGACGATCTCGTCAAAGCCCGCACGGTGGTAGCCCATCGCCGCCCCGCCAGCCCCGCAGTACAGGTCCAGGAGCCTCACAGCGCCTTCCCTCCGTGCCGGTAGGGGCCGAGATATTGGCCGTCATAAACTGCACACACGGCACATATCCTCACGGTTATCGCTGAATAAGGAGATTTGCCCAGCACCACGGGGGATGTGGTCTCGCTCGAAAGAATGCCGGAGGTCTGCCAGCCCAACAGGGTGCCGATCTTTATGTCCGCCCGGCTTACGAAACGTGTATCCTGTGCGTTCTTCGTCGGCAACTGCTTCTTCATAAAGATCAGGATGCTTGCGCCACAGTTCGTACCATTCCCCTGCCCTCTGGAAAAAGCACCGGGCACAGTCCGTCCGTTGTGGGATTGAGACACCGTGGCCTTCCAAATAGAGTCGCACGTCGTTGATGCCCCAACCCCATTCACGCAGGGGATAGCGTTGGGTAATGCCATCAACGTTGCCCAGGATGGTTCCTTCCCTGTCTTCCTCGTCCGCCCGTAGCCCCACATAGGTTGTGGCGGGCAGATTCGCCATCAGGTAAGCGTTGAAAGGCTCGATCTTCAGGACACGGGTACACCAGCGTTGCCGCCAGTTCGGGAGGGCATTCCATTTGCGGATAAGCCCTTGGAGGCTGTAGCCGGACGTAACAGGCTTGAGCGGCTTGCCCAGCAGGTCACCAAGCCGTTGCCAATGCTCATACATCTCTGGCAGTTCATCCCCAGTGGGGGTGATGATGTATTCATAATCTAGCGGCTCGACCTCGGCCAGGTGCAGGGCCATCACCGTAGAATCCTTCCCTCCCGACAGTGCGACGATGTGTTTCATTGTCACAGCGCCTTACCTCCGTGCCTGTAGCTCCTGGTGCGGTTGTGCTCCATCTTGGCCTTGATGGCCGCGTCCAGGTCGATGCCGTAGTGGGCGGCCATCTTCCGAACCCAGCGATAGCACTGGCATAGCCAGTCCCACCAGCCATCGTAAGTTGCTGTACAAGGCGGCCTATCCCGCCACTTTGCCTCCAGCGATTTGCTTAAGCAGTGGTGGAGTAGAGCTATCCAACTGCCGAATGGCCGTTCTGCTTCCTGTGCGACATAGACAACAGTCGGGATGGTGTCGGTCAATTGGAACTCATACCACTCCGCCATGTCCGCCACCCGGATCACCACGTCGGCGAGCTCGGCCGCGACACCTGCCCCTTCTGTGTGTTCGTGAGGACAGTCGACTATTCCACAAACCCGATACGCCTCCAGCGCCCCGCTCAGCTCCGAGTGCACCAGCGCGATGCAGTCGCCGAAGGTCCGCTCCTCGTCCCACCAGCCGCGGTCCTTGGCGATGGCGTGGGCCTCGCGCTGTAGTGCGTTAAGGTCCATCACTCCTCCTCCGGCTCCCCTAGCTGTGCCATGCCCATGATCTTCGCCTGTAGCGCCTGCTCTGTTCCCACATGGACGTCGATCTTGGTATCGACCTTGACCTGGTTCACGTGAGTCCAGCGCTCCTTGGCCCGGTTGCAGAGGTAGAATATCTGGGCTGTGACGTTGCCGCTCTTGGCAGACTTGAGCAGTGCCGATTCCACAGCCTCGTGGACTGGCATCTCGGCTGCCTCGACCAGAGCGGCGAACTCAGGGTCGCGCTTCATAGTGTGGGAGAGCGCCGAACGATGGAGCCCGACCGCCTCCATAGCTGCCGTGCGTGTCTTACCCTCCGCTATGGCCTGGAGGACTAGCGCCCTTCTTGGAGCAGTGAACTTGTAGGGCTTACGACTCACCGCAGCACCTCCACTATCTCATCCCAATTACTAGGCTTCCAAAGGAAATACTCAACCCCTATACAGCCTTCCAAGGCGTCCTTCCAGTCCTTCTGATTCGGTAGCGCTCGGCCTGTCTTTGGACTGTATCGCTGCTTAGTGTCCAGCCGACCTTTCTCGCTTTTGAGCTCCATGAAGATGACTCGCGGTGATCGCACCATGAGCAGGTCTGGCACACCTGGCTCAGACCGCTGAGGTAGCGTCATGTGACTGACCATCCACCGGAACATCCGGGCGGCCCGGACAACCTGGGCCTGGAACTCCGTCTCGGTTATGGCAGCGTCGATGACCAAGCGGCCTAGCATCGGCTAGCTCCTCCTCTCCGGCGGCATCCAGGGCCAGCCCAAGAGCCGGAAGACCGTCTCCTCATCAGGGCACTCGATCTCGGTACCCCCTTGGTCCGTCACGCCACCGTAGGCACGGCCCCACATCCCCAGCTCGCGGAATCGGGACATCATGCGAACGTTGAACTCCTTCGGCCCGATCCTCACCACGAGGCTCATGCCCCAGTTATTTGTGGACGAGCTGAACACGTCAACTGGAATACCGCTGGGCACATGGACCAAGAGCTTGTTGTGCTCGCCGTAGCTGTACCGCCCCGACTTGTCCGCCCTTTTATTTAGAACCGACCCGTCCGCGACCAGCGCGTCGAGTTTCTTGTTTAGGAAGTACCAGTTCGTGACCGCTCTGCCGAACAGGTCAGCGGTGCTCGTGACCTTCGAGGCGCAAAGCAACTCGATGTCTTTGACCTGGGGCCGCTTGCGACGGATGGATCCTGCTACCGCGATCCGCTCACAGTGGGGAGCGAGCAGGCGCACGAGTTGATCCGCCACCTCTTTAGCTGACGCCAGGCCATATCGGTCGTTCATCTCACTCTTTTCCCTCGCCGTTTTTCGGTTTCCGTTCTTTAGGGGACATAGGACATCCCCCCCTCCCCTCTACCCAGACGACCACCCGTCTTTTGCCTCTACTCGCTAAGCGCGAGTTCCCTCGTTCGCTGTACCTTTGAAGGGCCATCAACTATCCCTCCTAACGGCGTCACTCACCGCCCTCATCCAGCCTCGCGGGTTTGTCCGCAGCACCTTGTTTAACCTCGCTATGTGCGTGCGATTGAGGGGCAGTTTTCACCCTCCCCCTAGACGGCGGCTCCCCGTCGTGAGGGAGCATGTAGGCGGTCTCGCCGGATGGACAAGTATCGGGAGGGCCGCCATTGACGTGCTTGGCCTTGCGAAAACAGAAGCTATCTACCCTCCTTCAACGCCTGGTAATAGAACGTCGCTATGAAGTCCTCTAGGGATACAGGCATCAGGCAACCACCTCCCTTCGGGGCATTGCGGTCATGTGAACTTCCCTCATAGCGTCCGCCAGCGCCTCCACCCCGTGGCTGAGCATCACGTCGTTGGCGTCCGTCCCTGGCTCATTGGGCATCCAGTAGGGAAGCCCAGTCTGCTTCGCATGCTTCTCCCCTGCCGGTTCGGTTACCCCCGAAGACCCACAAGAGGGACAGCGCTTAGATTCGTAGTCCCACTTGGCCCGGCATTCTTTCTTGGGACATCGCCACCAGTCGTGGTCGGCGATCACGTACTGCGCTCGCGGGGTCGCCCCCCCTGGCGGCGCGATGTGGGCCAGGTTCCCCGCCGAGAAGCACACCACCACCTGGTCTTCCCGGTACATGCGCTTGAGGGCCGCTTGCACCGATAGTCCAGTGGCGTAGCCCTCTACATACCAACGGGGCCAGGACCGACCCAGGTTGTACACCGCGCCTTTGGCCTTGCCGCCGGGCAGGAACTTCTTGGAGCCGTCCGCGGCGATGGACTGGATCGAGTGCAAGGCCCCGGAAGCCACGCTTCGCATGGGCACCAGCAACTTGCCGTCCAAGACCAGACCCTGGGCGTCGGGGAATCCCTTGGCGACCAGGTAATCGTGCGGGCCTAGCTCGGCCTCCTGGAGCATCTTAGTTGCTTCATCGACGGCTCTCTGCGCCGCCCGCTCCCTCTCCTCGGCCTCCCTGCGGGCCTGCTCCCGGCGCCGGTGAATCTCTTCCGGCGTCGGCCGGGGCATGACCGGCGCCTGGCCTGCCCAGCCGTTCTCCTTGGCCAGGTGGTAGAGGGTGGCGATGGTAATCCCGCCATTGGGCCTGATAGACCGCCACACGACTCTGGCGTCCGTGGCCTTGTAGCGGTCCGACTGCCGAGACCAGATGTTCCACAGATCGAAACCTGCATCCCCCAGCTCCGACTTGATGGCCATGCCCATTTGCACCCACGTCTCACGGTCGTCGGCGGGGATGCTGTAGAGGGCGGCCTGCAACGTATCGGTCATCGCCCTTTCCCCTTCACCCAGCCCATGACCAGCTGCCGTACCTTTCTCTCTACACGCTCATCCGGCGCAGCAGCAGCAGGAGTGAATGGTGCGTCCCGGGCTGGCCATTGACCGAACATGAGGTTGTAGAGCCACTTGACATGCCGCTGGGCTGTCGCCACATCCCCACCTTTGCGGTTCAGCGCCACACGGCATAGTTGCTCCCACGTCCACTGCCGATCCTTCTGCCATTCCCGAGACCCAGGCCGGGTCAGTTCCTCCATGCGGCCTGGGACGGTCGTCGAGCTGGTCCTGGCCCTTGACCGCGGCTTGCCGCAGTACGGGCAGCTGCCCGCTTTCGGGGGCAGCACGTACCCGCAGCCCAGGCACGTTACCTCCTGGCGCTCCCGGCCTTCCTTCCGGGTCTTCTTTGGGTCGGTGGGATCGGGCAGGCGGTCCACGCCGTTGGCCCAGATGTTGCACACGTCGTCGTACCAGCCGGCCATGTTCCCGGCATGGTCGAGCCACAGCCCGTAGTCCTTACCCGGGCTGGAACGCATCACCCGGCCCATCTTCTGAATGACCTCGGACAGCGAGCTTGAGTTGGGGCGGGCGTCGATCCCGCACAGCACGTCCTTCACGTCGAAGCCTTTGACGAACTTGGCGACCGATACTAGGCCGGTGAAGGAGCACTGCGTGAATCCCTCGACCAGGCGCTCCGTGTCGTCGTCGGAGTCGTGATACGTGGACTGCCGGAAGTCGTAGCCTTGGGCCTGAAACGCCCGGCACAACTCCTCTCCATGGGCCACGTCCGCCGAGAACACCAGCGTTTTGACAGTTCCGCCGAAGTGTTGAAGGGTCTTGCCGGCCCACTCGCTCACGATGTCGCCCACGATCTTGCCGCCTCGGTTGCGGACCTCGGATCTCGTCCACTCCCCGTCCTTGTCCTTCGACGCGCCGGCCATGTCGATCTCGGTGGCCGCGTAGATGCGCAGCGGGGCCAGCCAGCCCTCGGCCAGCAGCCCGTCCGTCGTCGTGGCATTTACGATGGTCTCGTAGGCCTCGTTCAACCCCTTCGTCAGGGGCGTTGCGGTCAACCCGATAACGGGCCCGCCCCACTCCCGCGCGAACTGCAAGATTGCCTTCCGCTGGATGTGGCACTCGTCGATGATGAGCAGGTCCAAACCGTTCCAGTACTCACGCTTCTCGATGGTCTGGGCCATCGCCACCTGGATGCGTTCTCCACGGCCCCGGGTGTTCTTGCCTTGGACGTAGCCGTGCGGGATGCCATAGGTGGCGAATCGGCCGCTGGTCTGCTTGACCAAGGGAATGCTGTCCACCACGAAGGTCACCCGGCTACCCTTGGCCTGGGCCTCCTGGACTAGATGGATTGCCATCTCGGTGTTGTGGGTGACCGTGAAATCTCCCAGCAGGTAGCGCCCATCGCCGGTGAGAGTGAAGCCGTAGTAGTCATCGTCGCCTACCGGCTGTATATGGAAGCCGGTGCGAAGTACGTCCTTCTTTTGCTGGCGTGGTTGGGCCTGCTTGCGCGTGACCCGCGTCGGGATCATGTCAACGTCGCCGGAAATCGAGACCCGGTGGTAGGTGCCCCTGAATCCGGTGGAGGCTATGCCCTTCTCACACTGCTTGACGTAAGCCGCTAGTCCGACGCTTCGAGCCACGAACGCGACATCTTCGGCTAACTCTCTCGAAGCGGAAATGTAGTCGAAGTAACCATTGGACAGATGCCCATCGGTATCCAGCAGCCCGGCCAGCAGTTGCAGCCGTTCCTCTCGGGGCGCGACTTGGTAGGCGTGGGGAACGTGTTTGAGGTAAGCATCGTCGCCGTGGACGCCTATCTTCCGCAGCACGGAGGTCAACGGGTTCTCGGCGCCTCTGGGGCGACCTTGAGAGAAGGTGTAGGACGGAGCGCGGTTTTCGGAAAAATTGTCTTGGAGGTACAGGCCCCAGGCGTTCGCAGCGTGACGGCAGTATTCGATCACCTCGGGGTCGGGATTGCAGATGCTGGTGACACCGCGGGTCAACGAGCCGTCGCCAAGCAGCAACCCCAACAGGTACGGCTCGACGAGAAGCGGTTGGGGGAGTGCGCTTGAGAAGTCGACGCTAACCCTGAACAGCTTGTGCAAATGCTTCTGGTAATCCGACCACTGCATCCAATCGAGGACACTAACATCAACAATCTCGCCGCCCCGGTTGGTCTTGCCGTCAGAGGTCCGCACCAAGGTCAGAATGTGTTCGTCGTTGCACCGCCATGGCTGGCCTTTAACGGGGACAACCTGGACCATCGGGCCGTAGCCGCGAGATATTGACTTCACGTACCGCGGCTGGCTGTCCGGCCCCATCAGGGCCATGCCGGGCTCTACTTGTTCGACCCTGAGAGTATGCCCGCCGTAGGTGAGAACTTTGGTCCCCTTGGCCAAGCATTTCCCGCTGCCCGTCGGAGCGCAGAGGATGATGCGCCGGTAGCCCTGCCGTAAGGCCTCCCGCAGCTCCTCGATGCTGTGGACCTGGTACGGGCGCAAGTCCAGTGTCTGGGTGGGTTCCAAAAGGGATGCCGTGGTCATACTAAAACTCTCCGTGCTCCTGGCCGTCCCAGCCCTCGTATATCGGAAACTCGGGTGGCTCTACTTCCTCGTCTGCGTCCGGTGGTTTCGCTTGGCCCTCCCGCTTCCATCCGCGGGACCGGGCTTGCCGCTCCCACCAGTTGGCCCGGCGGCGTTCGTCGTTGTGCTTCGTCTGCCACTCATTCACCGACCCGCGCAGGGCCGAGATCATGGCCTCGCGCTCGTTGGCGACCGCCTCGCGCTCGTGGGGATACTCGGACTGCTGGGCCATGGCCTCGCGGAGCTCCCGTTCTAGCCCCTCAATCCGCTGGGCCTTTTCGTGGACTTCCATCTGCAGGGCATCCACCTGCGCCTCTAAGCGCTCGGTGAGGGTTGGGCCTTTGGGCTTGGGTGGTGCGCCGGACTGTTGGCGGGCTTGCTCTGCCGCAGCTTTGGGAGAGAGTTCGCCGGAACGGATGGCGTTGCCTAACCCTGCTTCCTCTGCTACCTTGGCACGCTGGATGGTGCGCTCACTGACGCTGGCCTCCTCTGCCATCTTTGAGACGGTCGCTGGAAGGGGTGAACCGGGTGCACCCCCCATGAGTCGGGCCGTATCAGGGTCATCCTCCGTATAAAAGGGTGACCCTCGGTCACCCTTTTGGGGGCGCCCCGTCTTCGCCCACTCGTGACAGGCCACAATGCAGGCGGCCCGCTGCCCTGGGGTTAGGTGGCGCCGCATCGCGTTCTCCCGTATGACGTAGCCCACTGGGTCATCCTCGGTATAGACGGCAAAAAACGGATCGATACACAACTCCAGGCAGGCTTTGTAGCGGTGCCACCCGTCCAGGATTTTCCCGTCCAGGGTCATGACCATCTGGCGGGTATGCCGCTCCCTCAGCCCTGCTACAAACTCGCGAAACTGCTCTTCGGGCATGTCCCCCCAGAGGGTGCTCAGCGGGTGGCGCGTTAGGGGCTCCATATCGGCTCCTTCAGCGCCCACCACAGCCCCAGGGCCAAGCGGAATATGGCCTGCGCCTGGGCGCGGTCTTCAACGGCCCGGACTTCGTAACGCAGGTCGCCCTGGTCGTCCTGGAGAAGGCGGACCACATAGGCGCTGGCCACCGGCTCACCGGTAAGGGTTTCTAGGGCGTCAGCATAGGCTGCGACCTGATAGCCGTGTTCAGGATAGATGCCCTTGGCCCGCTTCCAGTCCACTACCACCAGCCGGCCATCGGCATCACGGGCCACGAGATCGATAGTCCCTGCGTACTGCTGGGAGGGGTGCCAGACGAGGTGCTCTGTGGCGACGGGGCTGAGCCGATAGTCCGCGAGCATCTCCTGGGCGCCCTGGACCGCCGGGCGCAACGCATCCGGCACCAGGGGGCTGCCGCCCTGGAGGATGGCGGCGACGAGCTCGTGGGCAGCCTTACCCGCATCCGCAGCGCTGTCCTTCGTGCGGTATATCCGGTCCTTGGCGCCCGCTATAACGTCGTCCACCCACGGCACTTGATCCTCATCCCGCCAGGGCACTGCGATCTGCAACTGCGCTCGGAGCTCTTCTGCCGCCTTCTCCAGTGCGTCCTTCCGGGCCCAGCCCACCAAGGGGCCGGACTTGTCGATCACCTTGAGGAAGGTCGTCACGGACGGCAGGAGCTCGTCGTACCCACTCACCCTGTACCAGTGCTGCCGGCGCTTCTCAACCAGCTCTATGCTGATGTCCCGGTACTGTGGTAGCAGTTGCACGTCCGTCTTAGTCAGCATCGTTCTCCTCCTCTTGCCAGTTCTGGAACCGGCGCCATGCCGTCCCAGGATCGCCTCCCAGTTTCATCCACTCACCCCAGGTCATCCCCAGGACCTTCGTCTCGAATGTTTCCCACTCCCACCCCAGGGTCTTCATATGGGCTGCGAGGGCCTCGACGCTGCCAGCCTTGGCATCGCCGTTGAGTGCTGGCGGCAGATGCCCCTCACGGAGCCCTTGCCGCAGACCTTCCACGCTCTCCCCTTGGTAGTCTCGAAGCTCAAAGTCCGGCCTTGCCTCCGCTATCTCGCCGGTGGTTTGATCCACGGTCACATGAGTAGACCCGGGCACACTGTCAACCTCGGTCTCGTCCAGCCAGCCCAGACCCACGAGACGAAGCACCGCCCGCCGTGACGCCTTCGTCTCCGCCTTCATCAGGGCGTTGGCTTTGGGCTCGCCCTTCAGGTTCTCAATGGGGACTGCGCCCGTTGCGTCGGCGGACCGGCCTTCCTTGGCTGCTGTGGCCTTTATCACGTACATACCGTCTATCGTCTGTCCATCAGATAGCCCAATGCTTATTCCATGAATCTGGGCCAGTTGCTCAGTGGCGTCCTTGGTGGCATAGAGTCGGAGCTTGCCGGATAGCTTGATGTAGGCAAAGGGTTGGGTGAGGGGATTCAGGCCCAAGGATTCACAGACCTTGCTGTAGTAATGCAGGCGTTCGGCTGGCGATAGTTTCTCCAGGTCGCCCTGGATCACGACCTTCTCCAGTAGCGTTGCTTGGCTTTTCGCTAACTCGGTTGTCATGATTCCTCTCTATCTATGCTTAAGCTGCGACTAACTCTCGATACCTGGCGTGGCACTCGCACTGGCACAGCGTTGGCGGCGTACTCAGGTGAGGAACCTCGCCACTGCACTTGCGGTGGTCTCCTATGGAGCACTGGAACGTCTGCGGGTAGCAGCTCATGCTTGTGATGCCTCCTGGTCAGTCTTCAGCGTGCCCGTGCCCGCCCCCATCTCCATCGGCAATAGCTTCATTGCCTCGGGCCTCAGCCTTTCCTCCAACGCCCACCTGGGTATTACCACCCGGCTCCCAATTTTTATGTACCTGATGCGCCCCTGATACATCTCCTCCTTCAGTTTCCAGACGCTGATACTCAGGCACTCGGCGGCCTCCTTGACTCTGTAGCCTAGCTTGTCGTTCACGAGCTCTCCACCCCCTCCACCAACCGCGCTAACAGCCCAACAGGGTCGTACCGCTCCCAGGCGACATCCCCGGCGGCGGCCCAGGCGGCGGCCCAGGCGGCGGCCCTGGCGGCGGCCCTGGCGGCGGCAAAGGCTTCGGCAGCCCTGGCGGCGGCCCTGGCGGCGGCAAAGGCTTCGGCAGCCCTGGCGGCGGCCCAGGCGGCATCCCAGGCGACATCCCCGGCGGCGGCCCCGGCGGCAGCCCCGGCGGCAGCCCTGGCGGCGGCCCTGGCAGCCTCGGGGGACTTCTCCACGCACATCGTCCGCCACTCGGCGCCGAAGCCGCCCTGGTCCGCTACGCTCTGTAAATCGGGGAGCACCGTCTCCCACATCCAATCCATGACCAGAGCTAGCCGTTCCTCCTCCCTCTCACGGCCCGTGCCAGCGGCGATCGGCAG
The DNA here is from genome assembly GCA_965247295.1 of Dehalococcoidia bacterium. Taxonomy (GTDB): domain Bacteria; phylum Chloroflexota; class Dehalococcoidia; order Lucifugimonadales; family JAGWBF01; genus CBDFGQ01. Next base: position 104,688 of record CBDFGQ010000004.1, on the reverse strand, counting down.
CAAACACTTCCACCCCGGCGAGTTGCGCATCTCCGAGGGCATCACATCCTGGACAGCCATCATCCATTGACCGATAACCTTCGACATACACATCGGGATGGTGTCCGTCAACTCCGCAGTGAGCGCGAGGTTGATCGCCGCGACTGAGCAGGCCGACTCCTCCGTACCAATGCCGTCGGCCAACTCGTGTGATGCGAGATAGTTCCGTAACCGTGCGTCCGCCTCTTGCGTCCATACAGTCGTCATAACCCGTCCTCCTTCTCCGCTTGTGTCAACCGTTGTGACCACTACCCCTCATCCCCCTCCGCCAGCACTCGCTCCCTAGCCTTCGTCGCCGCGCAGCCCGTGCAGCAGTACGCCAGTATCGGACTGTCTTCGTATGGCGTATCCACGAGGAGTCGCCGGATCGGATACCAGCCTGGATGCGGGCAGTCGGGGTTGGCGCCAACGATGCCTCGTGGGGGACCCTGCGTGTCCCGCTCGTCATATATCCGGTCCAGGTCGCTGGTCAGCACGTCGGCGACGTTCCGGCCTACCGTCCGCCTGCTGTGCGCCCGGACCTGATAGCCCCGCCGTGTGTGCGCTCTCACCGTCGTGCAGCTCATCGACGCACCTCCTTCGCTCGCCCTGGGCTTTCGGGAACGGTGTGTGGGTGGGAGGCCAGCCACTCCTCCACCTCATCGGAGTGCCATCTGGCTGCCCGCCGACCGACCCACACAGGACGGGGAAACTCGCCTCGCGACATCATCCGGTAGACCGTCGCACTGGACAGGCTAACGAGCCCAACTACTTCTTCCAGCCTCAGAGCCCGCTTTTCAACAACGCTCATGCTTCCCCCTCCCGAACCGCCGGACGCCGGTAGTCGTCGATGTCGATGCCGAACTCCCGGCACCATTGATAAAGGGTGGCGTCGGTCACTCCAAGGTCCATAGCGGCAATGGTGACCATGTGCTTCTGACCGCGGCGGCCTTCCAGGGCTTCTCGGAGTATGTCCGCCATGCCCTTGCTTCTTTGGGCCTCTAGCTTTTCCTGAGTCGGCGTCTTGGCCATCTCAATACCTGTCCCTCTGTTAACTAGAGTAATTCTCTCTAAATAGTCTATTGTAATTAGTCTACCTTGTCAAGAGGGTCAACTTAAAATAGACAGCGAGGTAACAAGAAATTGGGTCGTGGCGACGGAAGCAACAGTGGGTTGGGACAGCGCCTAAAGCAAGCTAGGGTTGAAGCTGGCTTGACGCAGAGGCAAGCTGGTCAGGCTATAGGGGTTGATCCCAACACGATTTACAGCTATGAAACTGACCGCGTAAACCCTTCAGGGCCGGCCTTGCGCTCTCTAGCCCACGCATATGACAAGCCCTACGAGTGGTTCTTTGGCGAAGGGGATCAAAGACAGCCGGAACCAGAATCCAAGGCCGAGCAGTCGCCCATAGAAGCCGACCGCGAGTTGGTCATGAACGAGGCGTCGTTGGCTCTGAGGTCCACAGGCAAAGAACTATCGGATGAGGCAATCAGGAGTATCGCCGATTTCATCCGCTTCGTGCATGAGAAAGAGCGCCGTGAAAGCCAATCTGGAAGCTGAGAGGATACGCCGCAAATTCGGTCTCTCGGGACAGGCGAATGTGGCCGAGGTAGCTCATATGCTTGGCCTTGAAGTGTACGAGCGGGCGATGCCACCTGATGAACTCCATGAGGTCATCGTTGAGAATAACATCGCAGTAGCGGAACAGCTGGATAGGCCGGCGCAACGCTGGGCGGTCGCTCATGGCATTGGGCATTTCATCATGCACTCCCACTTGAATAACATATGGCTGCGAGCAAACAGCGGCTTGGTGGACAAACTCGAACGCGAGGCCGAAGACTTTGCCTTTCATCTCCTGGTGGACAAGGATGAAGCCTGGGACGAAGGGCTAGGAACTGTCCAGGAGATCGCTGCGTATTTCGGCGTTCCGGCTAACTTTGTGGAAGTACAGGGACGGTTGATGAGAGTGTAGAGAGGAGAACATATGAATTTCATCGATGAAGTACGCATTGCGGACCGAGGGCGATGGCTGGTGGTCAGCGACAACCCTGACTGGCCGCCTGCACCTCTGCTGTATGGCACAGACATCATCGGCGAAGTACGCTGGTTAGGCAGGACGTTTTAGGAGAAGCGGGCCTGGAAAGGAGTTGAGACATTGCCTAGCACAGGGGAGACTTGCCAGCAGTCGGGGCTTTACCAGGGTGACTGCAGCCATACGCATCGATTCGGCAAGGGCGATACGTTTACTCCGTGCTCCTATTGCAAGCGGGCTGTTGAGTGGACCTGGATTGCTCCTTAGGCCGACCCGCGAACTCACGGGAGTCGTGCTCGGCTATGGCGCTGACGGAGTAGCCCAACAACAGTCCGATAATGCGGTGGTGCTGTCGAAGAGGGGCATGGTCGTAGGACCACTGGAGAAGCTCAATCACCCATGGAGCAGCGGCGAATCCTGTCATCGCGCAGTTCATATCCCTGCGAGGCAGCACGAAGGGGATGGCAGGGTCCACTGCGACTTGGTTGAGGCGGACAAACGTGTTGACCATCTCCGCAGGTTCAAGACTGACGGATTCCAGTAGAGCCAGCGGACGTACCCCGCGTGACACCAGATAGGCCTGTTCCTGGATGAGATCATCCGAGAGCATATCGATAGTATATCAGTATGAGGAGGTTAACCCGGGCTTGGTCTTGACTCGCTGGACTAGCGGGTCGTAAGCTACATTTAGGGGTAAGAATGCGCACCATCATAGCAATCAGCCTACTCCTCCTGCTAGCGGCGGCGGCCTGCGGGGAAGAAACGCCTGAACTCGTTGCTACCGCAGAACCAACGGTGGAGTCCACTCCGTCAGCTACAGGGGCTCCCGCGACTCCTAAGCCCACCACGACACCCGCATCCTTGCTTCCTACGAATACACCATTTAGTCCGACCGCAGAGCCGACGGCTACACCTGAGGCGACGAACGCAACTATGCCCAGCACTCCAACGCCGACACCCACAGTGGACGAGGTTACGAATACACCAACGCCTACGGCGACGCCTGAGCCAACCGCAGAGGTCGACAGGGCAGCACTGTTATCGCAAGTCGGCACCGTCGCCGGTGGTGCACTAGCCAAACGCGAATGGGCGTTGTTACGTTCCTTCTATCCTGACGAGTATAAAGCGAAATGCTCATTAGAGGATTTCGCAGTACTCCTGACCTTTGCATGGTCATTCTGGGGTATACCTGAAGGTGCGTCCTATGTCTTAGATGGAGTGAGGATAGACGGTGACAATGGATGGACTGACTCCCACTGGGAAAAGGACGGAGTGTCGTTCGATCTTGATGACGACGAAAGCGTAACAGACGAAGAGCCGGGATGGGTGTGGCAGGATAGCAAATGGGTTGTCTACGTTTCACCGGAAGTGCTAGTCGAGGAGAATCCGTGCAGTTTGGAATTCACTACACCTGAGCCCACAGCCACGCCTGAGCCAACCGCCATGCCGACCCCAACGGCCACGCCAGAAACCATATCCATAAGTGAAGCCATCGCCCAAGGATATACCCGCGAAGAGGAACCCTGTTCCAATCGGCAACAGTTTCCAGACTTGTATAGCAACGTCCCACACGAGGAACTTGAGAATGGTATGTGTGCCTTTTACTATCCACCAGATGATATAGCCACGCCAACCAGCACTCCATCGCCTACACTCACTCCAACTTCTACGTCATTGACAACTTGGCGTGGTCTCGTTCTTGCTCCAGAAGACCGCTGCTCATCGTACGATCCAGATGATTATCCCTACTCCCAGTCTGTTGAGGCCCAAATCGTTGCAGATATAGGCGGAATCTATGGGCCTTATACAGGCCGTTGGTTTGCCAGTCAGAAGGACACCGACATTGAGCACATCGTCGCACGTTCTGAGGCCCACGATAGCGGCTTGTGCGCCGCTAACGATGCAACGCGGCGCGAGTTCGCCGCTGACCTGCTAAACCTCACGCTCGCTGACCCGAGCGTCAACCGCCACCAGAAGAGCGATAAGGATGCGGCCGAGTGGCTGCCTGACATGAATACGTGCTGGTTCGCAGATCGAATCGTCCAGGTCCGGCTCAAGTATGAGCTCACCGTCGATCAAGCCGAAGCGGATGCTCTAGGCCTCGTGCTGACTGGCTGCTCGTCTGTGGAGATGGTCGTGGTTTCCGCTACGGAGTCGGTGACCCCAACGCCAATCCCACCCCCCGGTCCCGACGTGGACGCGCTGGCGCTATGGGACGACAATGGCAACGGGCGCATCACCTGCGACGAGGCGCGGAACCATGGCATCGCACCTGTACGCCGGGGGCATCCGGCGTATCAATACATGAGAGACGCCGACGATGATGGGATCGTCTGTGAAAGCTAAATGAAAGGCGCCCTCCGACAGCGCAGCCCCGGCTCCTGGGAGCTCACTATCGACACCGGGCGGGACGGCCTGGGCAAACGACAGCGCCGTTTCATCACTGTCCGGGGTACTAAAGCCCAGGCCCAACGCAAGCTCCGGGAGTTCCTTACTAGCCTCGATCAGGGCATTGCCCTCTCGACCGAGAAGATACTGTTGCGGGACTGGCTGGACCGGTGGATGCAAGAGATCATCGCGCCAAACCGGCGCCAGCGCACCAAGGAACGATACCAGGGAATTATCGCCCGCCACATCAAGCCAGCCATAGGCTACGTGCAGCTGACCAAGCTAGCCCCATCTCATGTACAGGCCTTGGAATCCCAACTCTCAGCCCAAGGTATGGCAGCAGAAGGGGTGGGCCTCGTTCACCGTGTCCTGTCAGGTGCTATGAAACACGCCCTGCGCATGGAGTTGGTCTATAGGAACCCCGTATCGGCAGTGGTGCCACCTCGGATAATCCGTCAGGAACCTGCACCACCGGATATCAGATCCGTTCGTGCTGCCCTTGAACTGGCGAGGGCGGAGGAGCATTACCTCTTCGCTTGTATTCACCTTATTGCCTATACCGGCATGCGCCGTGGCGAGGCGATGGGACTGCTCTGGAACGACGTGGACCTGGAGCAAGGACGTATTCTCATCGAGCGGTCTCTTTCGCGCACCCTCGAACGGGGACTATACGTGGACCCACCCAAGACCCATAGCGGGAGGCGCGTGATTGATCTCGATGCTGGAACCATCGCAGTGTTCGCCAAGCACCAAGAAGAGCAGCGAACAGTTAAGGAGCTCATGCGTGAGGCATATAAGGACTATGGGAGAGTATTTGCCGGGGCATATGGAGAGTGGATTAACCCAGACAACCTATCGAAGGCGGTAAAGAGCTTTGGGCAACGTGTCGGTCGCCCGGAACTGACTGTACGGAGCTTGCGGCACTTTCATGCCTCTGTCTCGCTGCAAAGTGGGCAGAGTGTTGTGGTCGTGAGCAAGCGACTCGGGCATGCCAGCGTCTCTACTACCGCGGACATCTACGCCCATTCTCTCCCTGGATGGCAGAAGCAAGCAGCCGAAGCTTTCGCACGGGCGATGAAAGAAGAATAAGTGGTAAAATATCCCCGTGGTTGCCGTCCAAGTATATTGAAGAACGGGGGTTTGATCTGCTGCGAAGACCTCTGATTTGCCGACACAAATGCCGACAACGCCGACAACCATCCACATATCATAGACAACCGCCTAGTGTGAAAATAGCTATGAATAGCTACGTCTACAACCTTCAACAACCGCTCACAAATGACGGGCTTCCGAATCCGCCCGTCGCCTCCAACCCCTAAAAAATGGACGCAGGTAGGGGCATGTGTACGCAGCGTGCTCCTCCTGCGTTTTCATTCGTACCGGCTAGCGATGGGCCGAGGTGGCGGAATGGTAGACGCGGCGGACTTAAAATCCGCTACCCTCACGGGTGTGTGGGTTCGAATCCCTCCCTCGGCACCAGGTTTCAGCTAAACACTGAGACGATATTCGCTGTGATTGCGACGCGGGCCCTGTTCTAAAGAGCTGTGCATGTCCACGAAATGCCCACGGTCCTTTTCGTAGACCTACGTGGACGAATATAAAGGGCCCTATCCGGGAGCGTGATGGGGCCTTACGGCGGGCGGGGATGCCGTCTCTCTTCAGAGATTTTTCCACGTCCCGCTTGTGCCAGACGAAATTCCGAGAAGTCAGTTTTGTGGGCCCGTACGGAATCGGTACGGGCATATCGGCCAGGTCACCAGCATCACCGGCAGCTTGGCTTGAGCCTTAGTCACAGCTGCATCCCCACACTTGACACCCATGATAAGGTAGCGTGGCCCCGTCGCCCCAGGGGCAGTTGTCATGGGCTGTAATAGCAAACGAGGCCAACAATTAGGTCAGCACTGGGCGGAGGCGGTGTGGGTGCAGCATGGCGTAGGAAAGGCCGCAGGATGCCTGACAAGGCGATACCTGGTACAAGGCTAGGCACTACAATGCGTGAGGCTGGTTATGCCTCGCAGTCGGCGACTTACAGAATTCAACCAGCCCAAGCTTGGTCAATGTCTACATCCTGGAAGGATAAGCGCGCTCTCCTTTACATCCAGCAGGCTACACTACCGGCCATACACACGGATTTGACGTCGAGCCAGCATAGGTGTAGCTTACCCACGCGCCTATGATCATTCACGTAGAGAAGACGGAGGTGGGCCCATCGGCTGCTCCAGGTAGTGGGAAAACCCAACTGGAACAGCCAGCAGACTAAGAAACAGACCGTAATGAACGGGAAATGCGTATGGCTTTACCTCTGGTACCGGTGCCTGTGATCGCATACGCGTTAGAGGAAATTCCTGAACGGCCGTCAACGCACGAGGTGTGATACCGCTAGCATGGAGGGGGAACGGTGAGTTTAGCCCAACCCTAGTATGCTCCTTGTATGGCAGGAGTAGCGACAACCATTGCCCTGACGGAACAGGAGCGGAGAACGCTGGAGTCTTGGGTGCGTAAGACGACGATGGAGCAGCGCATGGTGCGACGGTCCCGTATTGTGCCAGCAGCGGCGACCCGAGGGCGCGCTCAAGCTCGGTAGCCCGAGGAGTTCTCTGGGATCTCGGGCCGCAGGCCCTGGGGGCTACCTGGGCGTACGATTGGTAATGATAGTGTTTCTCTATGGCAGAGGACCAGCTTACATGACGCAGAAGAGGTGATAGTGTGACTGTCGACCAGAACATGCTCAACGGACTGGAATGGCGTTGCATTGGCCCACCGCGGGGAGGACGGGTGGTGGCCGTTGCAGGCGACCCAGTGAATCCTGCCGTGTTCTACTTCGGCGCGTGCGCCGGAGGCGTATGGAAGACTGACGACGCCGGCACGTATTGGCAGAACGTGTCCGACGGCTACTTCAAGACGGCATCGGTCGGTGCCATCGCGGTCTCCGACTCGGACCCCAACGTCCTCTACGCGGGTATGGGGGAGGCATGCATCCGCCTCGACGTCTCCTACGGCGACGGTGTGTACAAGTCGACGGACGCAGGCAAGACGTGGACCCACCTGGGACTAGAGGACACCCGCCACATCTCGCGGGTACGCGTCCACCCCAAAGACCCGGACCAGGTGTACGTGGCGGCCCTCGGGCACGCCTTCGGACCCAACGCACAGCGAGGGGTGTTCCGCTCTACCGACGGCGGCAAGAACTGGGAGCATGTTCTGTCCAGGAGCGACAGCGCCGGGGCGGCCGACCTGTCGATGGACCCGAACAACCCTCGGATCCTGTACGCATCTATCTGGCAGGCCAACCGGAACCCCTGGAGCCTCACCAGCGGCGGACCCGACAGCGCGCTGTACAGGTCCGTGGACGGGGGAGATACGTGGACCGACATCACCAACAACCCGGGTCTGCCCGAGGGGACCAAGGGTCGCATCGGTGTGGCCGTGTCGCCCGCCAGGTCCGGTCGCGTATGGGCTACGGTCGAGTCCGAGAAAGCAGCGCTGTACCGCTCCGACGACGGCGGCGCCAAGTGGGAGATGGTCAGCAACAACCAGGACCTCCAGGGACGGCCGTGGTACTACCAGCACGTCTTCGCTGACCCTAAGGACCAGGACACCCTGTGGATCCTCAACTACAAGTGCTGGAAGTCCATCGACGGGGGCAGGGCATTCACCGAGGTAACGACGCCCCACGGCGACAACCACGACCTCTGGATCGACCCTCGCAACCCCCAGCGCATGATCGAGGGCAACGACGGTGGCGCCTGCGTCTCGTTCAACGGCGGCGACTCGTGGTCCACCATCTACAACCAGCTTACCGCCCAGTTCTATCACGTCGCCGCGGACAACCAGTACCCTTACCGCCTCTACGGCACCCAGCAAGACAACTCGGCCATCAGCGTGCCCTCAATGACGCACAAAGGAGCCATACCCTGGGGCGACTGCTACACAGTTGGGACATCGGAGAGCGGCCATATAGCCGTGCATCCGGAAGACCCCAACATCGTCATCTCCGGCGCCATCGGCAGCTCTCCGGGTGGCGGGGGCAACATGCTGCGCTACGACCACCGGACCGGCCAGATAAGAATCATCACCGTGTGGCCCGAGATCAACATCGGCCTGGGCGCCAAGGAGATGAAGTACCGGTTCCAGTGGACCTATCCCATCTTCTTCTCGCCCCACGACTCCGACGACCTCTACGTCTCGGGCAACATCGCTTTTCGGTCCCGAGACCAGGGTAGCAGTTGGGAGCCCATCAGTCCCGACCTGACACGCAACGACGAGACCAAGTTGGGGCCTTCGGGAGGGCCCGTCACCTTGGACACGTCAGGGGCGGAGACATACGCCACCATCTTCGCCTTCGTCGAGTCGCCCCACGAGAAGGGCGTATTCTGGGCTGGCTCGGACGATGGGCTCGTCCACATCTCTCGCGACGGCGGCGCCAATTGGGACAACATAACCCCCGACGGAATGGCTGAGTGGACGCTGATCAGCATGATCGAGCCCTCACCTCACGACCCGGCCAAGGCGTATCTGGCCGCGACGCGCTACAAGCTCGACGACAACACTCCGTTGCTGTACAAGACCGGCGACTACGGAAGGTCCTGGACCAAGATAACCAACGGCATCCCCGAGGAAGACTACACCAGGGTCGTGCGAGAGGACCCGGTGCGTCCCGGGCTGCTCTACGCTGGCACAGAGACCACCGCCTACATCTCGTTCGACGATGGGCAGTCGTGGAAGCCCATGCAGGCCAACCTGCCCAAGGTTCCGGTCTACGATCTGATCGTCAAGGACGACGACCTGGTAGCCGCCACCCATGGGCGCTCCTTCTGGATCATGGACGACCTGACGCAGGTCCGTCAGCTCGCTGGGGAGCTGGCAGCACCGCAGTTCACCCTGCTCAGGCCACGTGATACCTACCGGACGGCGGCGCCCTTCCGAGTCCAGAAACCGACCCCGGGGAAGAGCTACACGAGGGGCGTGGGTGGCTATATCGCCTACACCGAGACGACCGATCCCTACGGAGACCTGAAGCTTGACTTTCTGGACGGGGGCAAGAACCCCCCGCACGGAGTGATAGTCAACTACTACCTGAAGGAGAAGCCTGAGGCCGAGGTGACGCTGAGCTTCTTCGACTCTCACGGAGAGGAGATCCGGACCTACTCCAGCAAGGAGCCCGAAAGTAAGGACTTAATCCAGCCGCCCGAGCAGCGAGTGCCGGCGGAGGTGGGCATGAACCGGTTCATCTGGCACATGCGCTACCCCGACGCGCGAAAGGTGCCCGGCGACAAGACAATGGACGACGAGGGCTTCGGACCCATGGCCCCACCGGGACGGTACCAGGCGCGGCTGAACGTCGGTGACGATTCCCAGGCCGAAAGCTTCCTGCTCGTTAAAGACCCGCGGGTAACCGCGACCCAGAAGGACTTCGAGGCCCAGTTCGACCTGTTGGTCAGGATCCGCGATAGGTTGTCGGAGACCCACGACTCCATAATCAAGCTGCGCAGCGTCCGCCTGCAGGTCAACGAGTGGATCGAGAGAGCCAAGGATCACGCCTCGGGGGAGGCCGTCGCAACTTCGGGCAAGACGATTAAGGATAGGCTCAAAGCGGCGGAAGATGAGCTGATCCAGGTCGCCCACACCGGCGCCCGGGACCGATTGAACCTGCCCGCCAGGCTGAACGCGAAGCTGGCAGAGATCACAGCAGTGGTGGCAGCCGCCGACTTCGCACCACCCACGCAGGCGTTGGCGGTATTCGCGGACATCAGTGCCAAGATCCAGCCTCACCTGGACCGTGTGGAGGAGATAATCGATAAAGATGTCTCGGCGTTCGAGAACCTGGTCCGCGAGCTAGAGATCCCGGCAATCGTCCCCCGAACGAGCTAGGGTCGCAGTTAAAGATGTGCCCGACGGCGGCGAAAGTCAGTAGGACCAGAATCGAGTGAATCGCCGACATTCATCCATGCGGCGTGCCGCCCCTTGAGCCGGCAGAGTAACTTCTGCCTGATAACGGGGGCTGACTTCATTGTGCGCTCGGCCTACCAGATGGGCAAGACGCCTCTGCTTCCCATCTACGCGGCCATGCTCGGCGCCTCCGACGCGTTCCTTGGCTTCATCGTCTCGGTCTCGGCGCTGACGGGTCTAGCCCTCAAACCCTTCATCGGCGTGCTTTCGGACCGATGGGGCCGCCGCGCCTGGCTGCTGGTAGGCACGGTCTTCTTCGCCGGTATGCCCTTCGTGTACCGGTTCGTCAGCACCCCCGAGCAGCTGTTTGCCGTGCGTATAGCTCACGGGATGGCGACGGCCATCTACGGGCCGGTTACCCTGGCCTACGTAGCGGAGCTGTCCAGTGAGAGGCGGGCCGAGCGTCTGGGGTGGTTCAGCCTGGCCAGGAATGGTGGCTACGTGGTCGGCCCGGCCGCGGCCGGGTGGATGCTGCTCTCGATGTCACCGGTCTTGGTGTTCACCATCGTCGGGCTGATGAGCAGCGCCGCCTTCTTACCGGTGCTGCTACTCTCGGAGTCCAGGCCAGCGGACCCGACTCGCCGGCGCACGCTGCCAGCACAGATCGTGGGTGCATTCAAAGAGGGGGCCAGGACCTCGGCCGTCTGGCTGTCCGGAGGTCTGGACGCCTCGATGTACGTAGCCCTATACGCGGCTAAGGCGTTCGTACCCATCTACGCCCTCTCCATCGGCGTCAACGTGGCCGTCGCCGGCGCCTTCTTCGCCGTGCAGGAGCTGGTGCATCTGTGCCTGAACCCGCTGGGAGGCCGCCTGGGAGACCGCGTTGGTTATATCAACGCGCTTGCGGTGGGGATGTGCGTCCTCGGCCTGGCGTTGCTTCTCCTGACATTTGCGAAGAGCGCCGCCCTCCTGATGGCCCCGGCAGTTCTGATGGGGGTCGCACAGGCAATGGCCTTCCCCTCTACCCTGGCCCTGGTATCCAATCGCGTCAGTCAGGGCAATCTCGGCGCTGGTATGGGCCTGATCGGCACCCTGAAGAACACGGGCAAGGTGGCTGGACCTGTGATGGGCGGCTTATTGATAACCTGGCTAGATTTCACCTCTACATTCCGATTGCTGGGGATCGCACTGGTGCTGGCGGCCGTCGCCCTGATGCTCGGAGCGCGAGTAGCCCGGGACCGCTCCCAAGGGGGCCAGAGGGCTCAGACCAGCGCTCAGGTCGGGAGTCATATCAAACCGACGCGGTAGGTCTCGCCACCTGCCAGGGCCCTTTCCTGCCATAGGTCCACTCCCGGCGTTTCTATCCCAGAACAGCCTGGGCGAACTCGGTGCACACAATCCGCTCGTAGGGCTGCCGGGACTTGACCAGGCCCGCTTCTACCAATATCTCCTGCAGCGCGTCGAAGCCATCTACCCTTAACAGAGGGTCCTTGGCCCACGTGTCTTGCTCTTTGTACCGGCCGATCGACTTGATTAACACGATTGACTCTATTTCGGGGAAGAAGGCGGCTACGGTTTTAGCAATAGGCTTGGAGTCGCTCTCCGCCAGCCATTTTTGGGCGCTATAAAATCCCCGGGTGAACCGGTGTATGACCTCTGGGTTAGCGTGGAGCAATCGTTGAGTGACGGCGAAGGAGCTGTAGGATATGTGGCCGTTTATCGGGCCCAGGGCGACGCACAGATGTCCTGCGCCTTCCTGGACCAGCTGTTCCGTTGCCGGCTGAGGCAGGTGAATAAAGTCGCCCTCCCCTCGTCGGAAGGCATTGGTAGCTTCCTGGAGGGAATGCCCTTCAATTAGCCGCATTTCCGACAGCTCGACCTCTTTTCTTCTCAGGGCGTATTTGAGGGAAGCCACTGGCATGGGCGAGAAACCCACGGGGATCAGGGTGGCGCCCTTCAGGTCGATCCACTGAAACTGGTCCTGGGGCTTCCGACCAACGAGGAAGAAGCCGTCGCGGCTGTTGATCTCAATGATGTGCAGGGGCACGACCTCGGCCCCCCAGTCGGCGGCAATTATGCTTCTCATTGGCCCCGCCTGGGCGATGTCGGCGATTCCGCTGTTCAGTGCGCTCAATCCGTGGTGTCCCGGAGGGCATGTGGAGAACTCCACGGCAAGGCCCTCCTCATTCAGAAAGCCACCGGCGACGGCCACGTAGAGGGGTGTGTAGAACAGGGACCGAAAGGTCTCCATGAGTCTAAAGGGCTGTCTCCCGCTGCTGTCGCTCATATTGAACGGCCTCCCTTCGGATGATATTTGGCATTCCAGATCCGCTGGTGGGTCTTGATCTCCTGGTCTTCACCAATTGTAACGAAATTTGCAATCGAGATGCGGGTGAGCAGACTATTATGCCTTGACTGCCCAGCGTTCTCCACCGTCTGATCATCAAGCCCGCGCCCCCATTCCCGAAGTCACGGGGTGGCTTACCAGTAACGGTGTTATAATTGCCCAGGTTTCCCGGAAGAGGCGGGCTTCGTTCCTCAGCGGCGGCGTCGTTGGTCCGGATACCCTTCAGCTCGATCTGAAGGCCACCGAGGAGCTGAGGGAGCGTGCGTGCACCCAACGGGATGGTTCGCCACGAAATAGCATCATCCCATCAGCCCGCGTCGAGATTTTGGCCCAATCGCGCAGGTTCGGTTGGACCCAACCAAGGTCTCATCTGAGTCCATCACCACCACGCAGGTGATTGGCGTCAGTCCCTTCCTGGCCTTTTTGGCCAATCCGCGCACAAGATCGTAAAGAAGGAGGACCATGTATGGCTACCTTAGTGACGGGTGGAACCGGTTTCGTAGCAAGCAACGTCGTGCGAACACTGGCGGAACGAGGTCAACAAGTCATCTGTTTTGACTTAGTCGCCCCCCACCAACTGCTCCACGAGTACATCAAGCCGTGGGCGGACAGAATCACTTTCGTTCAGGGAGACATCCTCCGACAAGAGGACCTGAGCCAACTACTGGGCCACGGCATCACAAGGATCGTCCATGCCGCCGTATTCACCGGAGTTCTTCCAGAAGTGGAAGCGGGCCGGAGTAGGTCCATCGTGGACATCAACGTGATGGGCACAACGAACCTACTTGAGCTAGCACGCCAGCTACCGATCGAGCGGTTCCTATACGTAAGTTCCGGGTCTATCTACGGAGAAGACCACGACCCTGAGATGGCTCTCGTCGAAGATACCGCTCCTCGACCGCGAACACTCTATGCACTCACCAAGTACACCAGTGAGCTGCTGACGCGAAGGTACGGGGAGCTGCACGGTTTTTCTACGGTGAGTACACGGCTGGGCTCACCTTTTGGGCCGATGGAGCGGGTCACAGACCACCGGGCGAACCAGTCTGTCCTCAAGAGATGGACGGGGAATATCGTCAGAGGCGAGCCCGTTGAGGTCGCTGATCGGACAGCCGAGGGGGCGTTCACCTACGTGGCCGATATGGCGAATGGCATCGCCACGGTCCTGCAGGCGCCGTCGCTGTCCTACGATGTTTACAACGTTACGGTGGAAGAACGGAGATCGATGGGCTACATTATCCAGGTCCTGGAGGAGGTGCATCCTGGCCTTCGCGTGGCGGATGTGCCCTCCACTGTCCCTATTCGCGGTGGTTCCCATTTGTCTTCAGCGCGACTTCAAAGCGATTTGGGATTCGTCCCCCAGTTCGACCTTCGCTCCGGTATTCGGGAATACCTTGCCTGGCGCAAGGCGAACGATTTCACGGAGTAACCTGGTTAGCAGGTGACTTGAGCACCACAAGGAGCATGACAAATGAAACGCGCCACCAAAGATGTCCTCTATTTCGAGACGGGCCCGAGCAACGAGCCAACCCTACGCGTAGAGCCTGGCGAGGAGTTTGAGGTAGAGACTCAGATCAACCGCGGACCGTGGCTGGAGAATCATCCTGACCGGGAAGCGCTGGAACGGAAGCTGCGGGGCGGCAATCCCTCCAGTGGGTGTATTTACGTGGAGGGCGCCCAGCCTGGTCAGATGCTGATCGTACACGTCGGCGAAATAGACCTGGACCCTGTAGGGTATACCAGGTACACCGGTGCCAACAGCGCGATGCCTGGCTGGCTGGGACCCAGCGGGGTTGGCGCACACCAAAAGGTTGTAGAGATCAGCGATGGGTACATCCATTGGAGTGACGTACTCAGGATTCCCGTCGCTCCCATGCTCGGCTTCGTCGGCGTGGCTCCTGAATACACCCGCTGGAGCAACGGTTGGGCTGGCCAGTGGGGCGGCAACTTCGATATCCAGGAGGTCACCACGGGGGCGTCGGTCTATCTGCCGATCACCGTCCCGGGGGCGTTGCTCCACATCGGGGATATGCACGCGCGCCAGGGCGACGGGGAGATCTGCGGCGCGGGCGGCATCGAGGCTGGTGGTCGAGTGAAGATATCGTGCGATCTGGCAGACAAGCCGGCCTGCATGTCCTGGCCTCGGATCACCAACGAAACTCACATAATGACCACAGCCAACGCCAGGCCCGCCGAGGACGCCTTCAGGACTGCGCTGGCTGAGATGGTCCTCTGGCTCCAGGAGGACTACGGTTTCTCGATGGGGGAGGCGTATCTTTTTTTGGGCCAGGTGCTGGAGGCGCGGTGTACCCAGTTCGTGAACCCAACCTTTAGCTATGTGGCCAAGGTCAACCGCATGTACCTCCCATGAGAAGCAGTCGGCACACTCAAGGAGGTGGAACCGGGGTGGATGCCAAGCACCAGGTGAAGGCCAACCTGGCGGGCCACGACTCCCACGGCGTTATCCACATACCCGAGTATGTCGACCGCATTCGCCGGGGCCACATAGTGCCGGGGGCGCCCTTCGAGGTGGTTCAGGAGTCCCCCACCACGGCCGTGATCAACGGGAACTGGGGATTTGGATTTGTGGTCACCGAGAGGGCGATGCGCATGGCCATCAAAAAGGCCCGGGCCCATAACGTGGCGGCCATCGCCGTTGACGCAGGGGATTTTAACTGGGGCCATCTGACTGAAGTGGAAAGATGCGGCCGTTAGAATTCGATAGCCAGCGCAAGCTTGACACCCAAGCTTCCGTCGCCAATAATCGAGTCGAACCACTCATTAAATCTTCGAACGGCGCTTGAGGAGCAGGGTTAATGGCAGCACAAACCTACGATATCATCACCGTTGGGGGAGGGATTGCCGGTTCGATCCTGGCCAGAGTCATGGCGGAACACGGAGCTAAAGTCCTGGTCCTGGAATCGCAAACATCCTTCAGAGACCGGGTGCGGGGAGAAGCGATTGCACCTTGGAGTACGAAAGAGGCCATGGATTTGGGCGTCTACGATACTCTGATGACTGCCGGTGCAAACCTTCTACGGTATTGGTACTGGTACCACGGACCTGAGCATATGGACCGCCAAGACCTTGAAGCCACCACGACTCCGAAGACGCCGATGCTATCAATCTATCACCCGGACCTGCAGGAAGCCCTAGTCAACGCTGCGTCAGATGCTGGCGCGGAGGTTAGGCGGGGTGCCCGTGTGCGCGAGATAAACCTAGGCGGCGCACCAACAGTAAAGGCCAACCAAGACGGCCAGAGCACAGAGTTGCAAGCGCGCTTGGTGGTCAGCGCAGATGGCCGCAGCTCGATGGGCAGGATGTCGGGTGGTTTCTCCGTCCAGGCTGATCCCGACCTAAACATGGTGGCTGGGGTTCTATTAGACGACTTGCCCCTGCAAAATGACGCCGTCCACCATTGAATGACCCCATCAACGGGGCATAAGTCCTTCGTTTTTTGTCAAAGAGGAAGAAGAGGAAGGGCCTACGTATCTTACCCGGCCTCAACCGAATACCGCATGAGCGGCGACTCCGGATTCTCCCAATTCTTGGCGGGAGCCCGAGTGGCGGGTGTTCCGGATGAAATATTCGGACCAGCTGCGGTTTCTGGACCCTTGGCCACTTTTAGCGGAGCAACCAACTGGGTGGAACACCCCTACCGAAACGGTCTTGCCCTGATTGGTGACGCCGCCGGAGCAACCGACCCAAGCTGGGGACAGGGCTTAGGCTTGGCCATTCATGACGCCAAGCTCCTATCTGGAAATCTCGTGGCCAACGAAAACTGGGAGGAAGCCGGGAATGCCTACGCGGCCCAGCACGATCGGGATTTCGGAATAATACATAACTTCGAAAATTGGATGGCCGAAGTCCTATGTCAAACCGGGCCTGAAGCCGATACCCGCCGGGAGAAGATTCTACCTATGTGGAGTCAGGACCCCAGCCGAAATCCCCTAACCATCTTCAACGGCCCTATTGGGCCGCTGGACGAGTCGGTGCGCAAGCGGTTTTTCTGTGAGGATTGAGCTAGCCCAAGCACCCCAAGAGAAGGACCTGCGAGAACGGCGTCAGGCCCACCACTTACTGTCTTGGGCCTGACGCATGGGATGGGGGTTCATCACCTATGACCCCCTTTCCGACCTGGAACCCCAGAGTCGGATTGCTTCGCCACATGGTCGACGAGTGGGCCTATATAGCTACACAACCACGGAGAAACTTCAGTGCGCGCCTCCATGACAACATGACTACAGGAACACGGGTGTCCTGTATATATTCGTAAACTGTGGGGCCGTCCGACCTTCTTACAACCGCGGCGGTGTGGGGTGAGGATCGACTCCCCTATGCGTTGGGTGGCTTCATCGTGTGCCAGGG
Organism: Dehalococcoidia bacterium; assembly: GCA_965247295.1. GTDB lineage: Bacteria > Chloroflexota > Dehalococcoidia > Lucifugimonadales > JAGWBF01 > CBDFGQ01. The sequence goes on along the minus strand of CBDFGQ010000004.1, from coordinate 87,646 downwards.
GGTGCTTTGCTCGTAAGCATGGGCGACATTGAGGACCGTTTCCTCATCGAAGGGTCGCCCACCTATCTGTAGTCCGATGGGGAGGCCCTTGGAACTAAACCCGCAGGGGATGGAGATGGCGGGAGCGCTGGCCAGATTAAAGGGGCGGGTAAGGACGAGGCTCAGATTCGACGCCATCTCCTTGCTGATCATAACCTGGTCATCCTGTACTCTAGGCGCAGGTGTTCGTGCCGTGGGAAGCACAAGAACGTCGTACTTTTCTAGCGCCTCGTTAACTTGTTGCCGTACTAGAGTTCGCAGTTTCTGGGCCTTGTAATAGGCCTGCGCCGGCATCACGCTGCCCGTGAGAAGGCCGATCTGGTTCGAGTGGCCAAAGTCGTGGAGTCGGTCCCTAATCCATTCTCGATAGGCCATGGCCGACTCGACGCGTATCAGTATGTCTGTAATCGTCCCGCCGTGTTTGGTGAGAGGAAGGGACACCTCCTCCACCGACGCTCCCAGCTCACCGAGAACCGAAGCAGATCTGAGAATGGTATCCCTAATCTCGGGATCCACGATCTCGCTGTGAATCAGTTCCGTGACTGTTCCGACTCGAATGCCCTTGATATTCCCATCCAGGGCTTTCCTGTAGTCGGGTACTGGAACATTCCAGGTGTAGGGGTCTTTGGGGTCGTGACCGGCGATGGCTCCCAGGGTGATGGCGGCGTCCTCCACAGTCCGCGATATGGGACCAACTTGGTCCATGGACCATGACCCTGGCATGACGCCATAGCGGCTCACTCTACCCCAGCTGGGCCTCAGACCTACCACACCACACCATGCCGCGGGCCTGCGAATAGAGCCGCCGGTATCTTCCCCTAAGGAAGTGGCACAGAGGAAGGCGGCTGTTGCCGCCCCAGAGCCACCGCTGGAACCTCCCGTGAACATATCTAGGTCCCAGGGATTGCGCGTGGGGCTGAGATGTAAAGAGCCGCCTATGGCGAACTCGGTGAGATTGGTCTTTCCCAGCAGGATGGCTCCAACCTTTTTCAGGTTGTCTATCGCCGTAGCATCCTCGTGGGGTACAAAATCTGCCAGAATATAGGAGCCGCCGGTGGTCCGGATGCCCTTGGTCCACAATTGGTCCTTCACCGCCACGGGGATACCGTGCATAGGACCCAGGTAGTGACCCTTAGCTATCTCTTGCTCCGCCTCTTTCGCAGCGTTAAGCGCATCTCGACGGCATACCGTTAAGTACGAGTTGAACTTGAAGTCCAGGTCGTCGATACGCTCCAGGTAGGCCTCGGTGGCGTCGACGGGAGACACCTCCTTCTGTTGTATCAGCCTCGAAAGCTCACTGGCGCTAAGGAACGGTATGTCCGCTCTATCCATGTTAGCTCCTCTCTTCCCCTTACGACCGCAACCATTGTTACGCATCTACGGCCCTGTGAACCCGGTTGCTGCTAAACCCTAATCGGAGAGCGCTACCGGTGCGGTTCCCAGGAGTGGCTAATGCCATTTCACAGCATGGGTGCGGGCCACTTGAACTCGAAGGTCTCGTTGTCCTCCAGGGCTTCGGTACAGCGTTCGGCGCCCGCCTGGGCCGCCAAGATATCACCTGGATGGCAGATGTTCTCTTGAGTCCCGCCGAACTTCTCCTTCATTCTCCCCTTGGTAAGGTAGCAGATCCAGTTGCCTTGATGGATATGCAGCGCCCATGTCCCTTTGCGGTGGGAGTTCCAGAACACGGAGCCATAAGGTCCCGGTACCAGCACCTTCATCCGGTGCTGGATGTCCAAACCGTGGGGGACCGAACTCGGTAGCCCCTTCTCCGCGATACAAGGAGCTAAGCAGGAGTGTAGAGGCGCTCCCGGATGTCGTCAAGCGCAATCATTTGGCTCCCCGCATGGGGGACCTGCCAATGAGACCCCGCAAAATCCGGACCGCTTTCCCGGATGTAGAAGTTCCCCGGCACATGGTTTATTATGGTCCCATAGCGGCGGCAGCGTCCCTTCAGGTGGAGCCCAATTCTCTTAAATATTGGTTTGCCATGCACCCATCGATGCCAAACGTCATAGTCGCCGCCAGCCTCTACGGCTATATGTATACCAGCGACGATGGCGGTGATTCGTGGGAGAAGCTGAGGAAGGAGTTCGGCGAGGTACGAACCCTGGCGCTGACTCCCAACCAGAGCCCGCCGTACAAGGGGGAGAAGACGGTCGGGTAACGGGATCGGGTGCTCACCGGTGGACTGGGTGATGACCATGTGCTGGCCCACCGGAAAAGGGCTGAGGACAACCAAGGAAAAACAGGAGGAGTGAATCGGCATGGAATATAACGTCGTCTCTGCGGACTCCCATGTGGACATGACGTGGTTGCCTGGTGGTCTCTTTGCATCCCAGTCAGCTGCCAAATGGAAGGAGCTCGTGCCCAGGGTTGTGGAGACTCCTGAGGGGCCCCGCTGGGTGGCGGAGGAGAAAATATTAGGAGTCGTAGGTGGCCTGGGACACGGCTTCATCCCTCCCAAGCGGGGCGAGTCAATACAGACGGATCGGATGCTGGACACTGGGTTTTACGCTGATGGCGCCAGCGGGAACCCCCATCCGACCACCCCTGAACTTCGCCTAAAAGATATGGAGCTAGACGGTATAGACGCCGAGGTGATCTACGGTATTCTGGCGACCGGGCTTCGATTGGAAAACCGTGAGCTGGTTTCTGTGGTGTACCAAATCTACAACGACTGGATCGCCGAGTTCTGCAAGACCCATCCTGGACGCTGGGCGGGGCTGGCCTGCATACCTAATCACGATGCCGAAGTTGCCGCCGGCGAGGTCTATCGAGCTGCTAAACTGGGTCTCCGGGGCGCGGACTTCGACGTTTTTACCGCCAGTAAAAATCTTTGGGTCAGGACCTGGTACCCACTGTGGGCTGCGTTGCAGGACACCGGTATGCCCGTCTCTTTCCATGTAACAGGTCCTCGGGGGTTTCCCAGCAGACCGCCAACGGATGACGAGCGGGAAGACAACGTGCACAGGGGAATCCGGAACACCCTCCTTCAGATCTCCGCCGCCGAATTTTTGCCATCCATCATCTTCTCCGGCGCCCTGGAGGAGTAGACCGGCCTAAAGTTTGTGTTGGGTGAATCGGGCGCGGGGTGGATTCCTTATATTCTGGAGCGCATGGACATGGCGTTCGCAGACCGCTTGCACCGATACCTCGGTCTGACCATGAAACCCAGCGACTATTGGCGACGCCAGGGCCACACCACCTTCCAGACGGAGACCTCCGGTCCTCGCATGGTGGAGATGATCGGGGAGGACAACATGTTGTGGGGCTCTGATTACCCCCATCCTGATGGAGTGTGGCCTCGTTCCTTGGAAGCGATTGACCAGGATATGGGCCACTTGGACGAGAGGGTGCGTCGCAAGATTACCTGTGAGAATACCGTGGCCCTCTACGGATTCAAGTAACATCGGGCTGGTGAATAAGCCTAAGAACCATTGCATGGTGGACCGCGCCGAGCCGAGGTGCCTGACGTTTAACGGGGAGCGGTGCGGGAGACGGTGACGGCGACGGCATTGGACGACCTTCCTCAAGGTCTGCTCCATCACGACCAGATTTGCAAGCACCACTAGCTCGACATCAGCCGGGCCCTGGCTGGCCTCCTGAGTCGCTCCTTGCAGCCCCTGCTATCTTATTGTTTGGATGCAGCTACTCGCGAAAGGCATTGCAGCCGGTGACTAGCGCAGGCGTGCCGCCCATAAGGTAGGCTACCTGCACCGTCTCAGCGATCTCTTGCTCCGACGCACCCAGGCCGCGAGCCCGTTGGGAGATGACGTATACGCCGTCGCTGTGGGCTAGTAAGGCATCACACAGCATTGTCATCAAGGTCTTTACCTTGGCCGAGAGAGCTCCATCGCTAATGACGTAGTCCCGCACACCACTGACGTGCTCAAGCAGCTTGGGGTCGACCCTAGAGAGGGTTGCTAGATACGAGGGAGTTTGTTGCATTTCACGCCTCCTTGTCCCCTACATCTTACTATCAAGGTCTATGCGAGGCATAACCGAGCCGACCAAAGGGTAATCGCCTGGTGGATTGGGCCGGAGATTCCGTTATAATCCCAGAGACGAATCCTTGGCTCACGTACGGAGTTCGGCCCTTGCTTTTGGCCGTCCAACGTCGATACCCAATGTCGATAAAGGAGTAAGGCATGGCCCGTGTACCTACAGCAACCCAGGACAGTATCCCGACAGGCCAGGAAGCTGCCTTCCAGGAGGTAGTGCAACAAAGGGGAGGGGTGCCTGCCAGCGGCCCGATGTCTATAATGATCAACGTTCCGGAGATCGCGAAGCGGGGAGCGCACCTGTCGGACTACCTGAGACAAGGGTCCAGCCTCTCGTCAAGAATCCAGGAGCTGGCGATGCTGGTCACGGCCCGGGAACTCGACTGCCAGTACATCTGGAATGCCCACGCCGCCTCGGGGCGCAGCGCCGGCTTGGCTGAGGAGACCGTCGACCGCCTGCGGGAGCGGCAGGAGCTGGCGGGCCTGCCCCCGGACGAGGCCGCTGTGGTGGACTTTGGCCGGGATTTCTTTCGCACCCACCGGGTCAGCTCCTCCAGCTTTGAGGCGGCCCTCGCCCAGTTTGGCATACGGGGTGTTACGGAGCTGACCAACCTTATGGGGTACTATGCCATGCTGGCCTTCAACATTAACGCCTTCGAGGCGGACCTGCCAACGGAGAGAACTGAGCCCGTTCTGCCGGTGTAGGGGCCCGGCAAGAAAGGGCAGCCTACAACGGCCACTTTGGTACTGTCTGTCATCACTCCATTTTTGTCTTCGACCAGTTCGGGGACTGCGAAGGGGCGATGCTCCCTGCCGGGAACGTCCATAGCGTCCACGACTGGGATGAAGTGCTGGAGCCCATCGTGCCCGCTACGAGCGGACGGTGGCAACGTGCGATCTCCGCCCAATCATGACGATAATGGGGGTATCCACGGAGACACAACCATTCCAACCGACCGCTGCATACTATGTCGGCCCTGGTACGAGTCTCCATAAGTTGAGGGAACATGTGACAGGTCAACTAGAGCGTGCAATGATTCCCTGCACCAAGCCCGTTTCCTGACCCACCGGAGAGCGAGGAGGTGATAGGTGAGCTTCAAGATGATCATCCTGCCACCCGGCTGCCACGACGACTGGCCAGCCAGGATACGAGAGGCCGTACTGACGGCCGAGGTCAAGGTCTTCTCCAACTACCAGGCCGCTTTCCACGACATCGAGGTCGCCGATGCTGCTTACGGTTATGTTCCTCCAGACCTCTTCGCCAGTGCCAAAGGACTCCGGTGGATCCAGTGCCATGCCGCAGGCCCCGATCCATCCTTTTATCACGAGGCGCTTGTAGGCAGCGATGTGGTAGTTACTAACTTCCGTGGTATCTACCACGACAATGTGGGACACCACGCGATGGCTTTGCTACTGGCACTGGCACGGCGTTTCTACCGATACACACCCCAGCAGTCGGGGCGACAGTGGAGGCCGGCTGAGGCCGCAGTGCATCTTCCCGACAGCAGCGTTGTCTTGGTAGGTGTGGGAGGAATCGGCTCCGAGGTGGCGAGTTTGTGCAAGGCGTTTGGTATGAACACCATAGGTGTAGACCCAAGACTCAAAGAGGGGCCCCAGTACCTCGATGAGCTGCATCCACCCGAATTGCTCGACGATGTCCTGCCCAGGGCGGACTTCGTGGTCATCACAACCCCGGACACACCTCAGACCCGAGGAATGATGAACGCCAGACGCTTCCGCCTGATGAAGCCTTCATCTTTTCTGATCAACGTTGGCCGTGGGGTGTGCGTGGTGCTGGAGGACCTGGTGGCGGCCCTGGATACGGGAGAGATCGCAGGGGCAGGGCTGGACGTGTTCGAGGTGGAGCCTCTGCCCTCCGACCATCCCCTCTGGACGACGCCTGGCGTTCTGATCCCGCCCCATATTGCCTCCCGTGACGCCCCCCATGTACCAGAGCGCCGAACTCAACTCTTCATTGAGAACTGCCGGCGTTTCGGGATGGGAGAGTCGCTGGTGAACGTGGTAGACAAGCGCAGCCGGTTTTAGGGTAGAAGCTTCGCGAAGGTCAGACGGGCTGTGATGATGACTGAATCCTTGAGCAGGCAGTTGGCGCGATTCGTCGCAGGGTTGACTTACGAGGCGCTTCCACCACAGGCTGTGGAGAAGGCCTGACCCTGACGTGCTGGGAGGGCAGGCGGGTCCGAATTCAGCCGGTATAGGGGGTAGCATGGAGACCATAGGGTTCATTGGGCTGGGCAAGATGGGCACGCCGATGGCCGTTAACATTCAAAAGGCCGGGTATCCCATGGTGGTCCACGACACTCGGGAAGACGCGGTGCGGCCTCTGCTGGAAGGAGGGGCGCGGCTTGCCACGTCGCCAGCTGAGGTAGCTGGCTACAGTGAAATCGTTTTTACATCTCTGCCCGGGCCTCGGGAAGTGGACCACGTAGTCACCGGGCCAGGAGGGCTGTTGGAAGGAATCAGGGAGGGCAGCGTTTATCTGGACCTGTCCACCTGCGGCCCTGACCTGGTTCATAGGCTCGAACCGCTGTTCCGCCAGAAGGGCGCCCACGTGATGGACGCGCCCGTCCTTAGTAGCCCGTCTGATGCGGTCCATAGGGAAGTCATAGTGATGGTGGGAGGAGAACGGGCCGTTTATAACCGCATTCATCCTTTACTCCTCGCCTTCGCCGACAAAGTGATATACGCCGGTGAACTCGGCGCAGCTTGCGTGTGTAAGTTGGTCCACAACTTGATGTCCATCGTCATGCAGCACGTGGTGGCCGAAGGGCTGACCCTGGGGGTAAAAGCGGGGGTAAGCCTTCCCGTCCTCCTCGACTCTGGGAGCCGTGGCGTAGTTGGAACGATGCAGGATCGTCTAGCCCCCACGGTGTTTCGTGGCCTGTTCGACTCCCCCGTATTCACCCTGGCCCTGGCGAGAAAAGACATCGGGCTGGCCACGGAGCTTGGCCGGAGGAACCAGGTGCCACTGTCCGTGGCGAGCCTGGTGGAGCAGATTATGGTGCAGGCCATGAACCGGGGATGGGCGGAGAAGGACAGGACCATCGGCTTCCTGTTGCAGGAGGAGTCGGCCGGGGCAGAGGTGCGGAGTGAGCAAATCGCGTGACCACCCCGGCTGGTTCCCAGCCAGGTGGACCGTGGGACGATGCTCATCGAGAGACCATAAGCCTGGACTTCATGTGAACTGGTCGGAGGAAGCGCTTCCCATGACACCGGACCATGATCGATTCATGAGAATGACCCTCTAGGTGGCAGAGAAGCATACGGAGTTACATGGCACCTTTGTTGTGGGTCAGACAGGAAGCGAGGGGCGAAGAAAAGTGGGCCTGGGCGGATAGGCCCGTGGAAATTGGCTTCTGCCTGGCCGGTGTCGGTTTCGAGTCGGTCTATCGCAGCGTTGGCTCCCAGAGCTGCCTCAGGTTTCGCTGATCATATTCCTGCCGTACCGCGTAGCTTTCGTGGCAATCCAGAGTTAGGCGTCGAGCATCAGTTTCCGTGTCAGGGCTAGCAGCTGCGTGTCGGCGCCGCGTGGCCCCACGAGGGAGAGCCCCAGCGGGAGGCCGTCGAGTGAAGCCAGCGGCAGGCTCACCTGTGGAAGCCCCCCAAGACCTGCGATGCACAGCAAGCCCATCGCCTGGTGGCGAAACCTGACTTCAATATCGTTGGTCGGCGTGTTCCTGAGCGGCGCGACCCGTGGGGAGGTCGGCAGGCACAATATATCGCCCTCCTTTATCAACCCATAAATCCGGGCCCTTATCGCTGTGTGCTTGACCTTGCAGGCGGCTACATCATCCTCTGTGACCTGCGACGCCCACGCGAGCCGCTCGCGAATGCCACGGCCGAATTCGGGTTTCACCGCCTCGACCCACGCGCCGTGATTGCCCCAAACCTCCGCCGCCTGCAGCACCCGGAAGGTCTCGAACCAAGCGGGCAGACTCTCGGGGCTGACCCTGACCTCTTCACTGGAGCCGATGGCGACGACGGCTTTCCCGACGGCGTCCTCCAAGGCCTCCGTCACCTGTGGATCGACAAGATCGAAGGCGTCGCGGGCGTACAGTAGCCGTTTGGGAACTGGAGGTTCCGACTCATCGTTGAGCAGCGCTCGACCCACTCGCTCCAAGACATCGGCGTCACGGGCAAACCAGCCGGCGACATCGAAGCTCGGGCCAAATGGGATCACACCATCGAGCGGCACTCGGCCGTAGGTTGGACGCATGCCGAGGACACCGCAATAGCTTGCTGGTAGACGCACCGAGCCGCCGCAGTCGGTCCCCAGGGCGAAATCCACGAGCCCCCCGGCGACGGCTGAAACCGAGCCGTTGGACGATCCGCCGGGGATTCGGTCGGGGGCGGCCGGGTTGACAGGCGTGCCATAGTGCATGTTCTCCCCACTCAGGCTGTAGGCCAACTCGTCCGTGTGGGTCTTCCCAATCATTCGGGCACCAGCGTCGAGGAGCCGCTGCACCACCGCCGCCGTGACCTCGGCCGGCGGGTGCATGCGCAGCCAGTCGGGGTGGCCGAAGCCGGTCCTGTGGCCGGCGATGTGGAAGATGTCCTTGACGCCGAAGGTCAACCCCCTCAGTGGCCCGTCCGGCGCGCCTTCGAGCGCCACATGGTTGTCGTGGCAGAAGGCTCCAAGAGATTCGTTGGGCGGTCCTTGCGGCTGCGCGCTTTGAGGTCGGACGTAAATAGTGGACACCAAACCTTTCATGCTGCTGGTAGTCCGGCATAGAATCTCTGCTCATACGCCGCGGGTGACAGGAACCCCAGCCTGGCCTGGCGGCGCTGGCGGTTATAGAAGAGCTCGATATATTCCGTGATCTCTCGAGCTGCCTCCTGCCTGCTTCTGTAATGACGGTGGTGGACCAACTCCTGCTTGAGTGTGGCCCAGAAGCTCTCCATCGGAGCATTATCAAAGCAGTTCCCCTTCCCGCTCATGGAAGATCGCAGGCCAGACCGCTCGAGAAAACCTCTGTATTCCTGGGAGCAATACTGACTGCCTCGGTCAGAGTGATGCATCAGGCCCCTCGCTGGACGTTTGGCTCTCAGCGCCCGCAATAGAGACTGACTAACCAGGTTCTTGGTCATCCGCTCTCCCATGGCATAGCCCACAATCTCTCCGGTGAACAGGTCCTTGTGGCCCGCCAGATATAGCCAGCCCTCATCGGTCGGTATATAGGCGATGTCACTCACCCACACAGTGTTCGGCCTCCAGACCTTGAACTGCTGGCCCAATATGTTATCTGCAACCGGTAGTCTGTGCCCGGAGTCGGTGGTGGCCTTGAATCTCCTCTTCTGCCTGCAGCGTATGCCAAGCTTCTTTCGGATACGCTTGATGCGACAGATGCCCACCCGAACGCCATGCTCCGCCAGGTCGCGCTGTAACCGTTCCGGGCCATAGGTCTGTCTCGTCCGCTTGTGGGCTGCCCTGATCTCCAGCTCCAGCCGCACTTCCTCCTGTGCTCGCCTGGACGATGGCCGGTCCACCCAGGCATAGTAGCCACTGGCCGATACGTTCAACAACCGGCCCAAGACACATTTGGGGTAGTCGAGCCGCAGTTCTTTCATCATCGCGTACCGGGCAGCGACTCCCTGGCAAAGTACGCGGCTGCTTTTTTTAGTATGTCCCGCTCCATCTTCACTTCCGCCAGTTCCTTCTTCGTCCGGGCAAGGTCCATCTCTACTTCTGTCATGGGCCTGTACGTCTTGCCCACATCTCCCAGTTTGCCAGCCCTATGTGCCTTCACCCAGTACCCTAATGTCGATGGCGGCAAGGACAGCCGGCGGCCTGCCTCTGGCAATGATAGCTTCTCTTCTGTTACCAGCCTCACTGCTTCCTGCCGGAATTCCCTGCTGTACCTTCCTTGTGGAACCCTTTTCATTCTGACACCTCCGTCGTATTATCCTACTCCGACTTTGGTGTCCATTTTTTCCATCCTACCTCACTTTTAATCGGCTTCATGCGTGGGCACCTTCGCCTCTGTGGGGCCGGTGCAACTCGGCCGGCACGCGGGTGAAGGTCACACGCCCACGCTTAAATCCCCAGAGCGGCTGCGCCAGTTCGGCGATCGCGGTCGCTCGGTCGTAACAATCAAGCACGACCAGGTCGGCCGACTTGCCGACTTCAAGGCCGTAATCATCCAGCCGCATGAGCTTCGCCGAGCGGTTGGTGATCATCTGGTAGCACTCGACGATGTCGTCTCGCGTGCCCACCTGGCAGATGTTGGCGTAAAGGTTGGCGATCCGGACTAGAGAGCAGTCGCCGAATGGCGTAAAGGGGTTCAGCACGTTGTTCGTGGACAACGAGCAGTTCACACCTTCATGGCACAATTTGTGCGCGGCCGTCACACCCCGCATGATGCTGTGATCTTGGTGCCGGCCCATTAGGAACAGGTCCGTCGAGGGCAGCACCGTCACTGAGACACCGGCGTCGGCCATCCGCCGGGCCTTTTCCTTGAACCGTTCCGGGTCCGCGGCTGAGAGTTTGGTCATGTGTCCGATAGTCACCCGGCCACCATAGTCGAATTTGTCCGTGAGCTCGCAGACATAGTCGAGGTCCAGCTCGCTCGGGTCCGGGCCGAAGTCAAGATGCATGTCGATATCGATGCCCAATTCCCGCGCCATCTCGAAGATGCGGTCGATCTGACCGTGGGGGTCGCTATCGGTGTACGGTGCGGCTCCGACGACCGAGCCGCCACTCCTGAGTGCCTCGACCATTAGCTCATCCGTCCCCGGATTGTTGAGTAACCCTTCCTGAGGAAAGATACAGATCTCGATATCGATGGCCCATTTGTACTCGTCGATCAGCGGCAGGATGCCTTCCAGACCTCGCAGACCGATGCCGGGGTCTACCTCAAGCTGGGTGCGCATGTGGGTTGTGCCGTTCAGGATGCATTTCTCGAGCGTTCTCTTGGCGCGGTCATAGACGTCCTCGGGGGTGAACTCTTTCTTGGCCTTGCCCACTTCTCCGATGGCCTCGCTCAGATCTCCCTTTTCCGATTTGCAGCGGTCGAGGATACAGGACTTGTCCAGGTGAATATGTGTCTCTATGAACCCGGGCGTGACCAGCCGGCCACTTACGTCGATCTCTTCGCCCTCGGCGGCGAGGTTCGGCTCGATTACGGCGATTCGTCCGTGGTCGATGCCGATGTCGGCCGTGAGCTTGTGGACGCCGTCCTCTATGCGCGTGTTCCGTAAGATGGTATCCATGGTGGCCTCCCTAATCCCGGTATCTGCTAAGTCCGGACAACCCTCGGCCCTAGCCGACATACACTATATCAAGCTGGGGATATACCGAGATCCGACCATACGCCACGCTGACGATGGTACGGTCACTCTGGAACGCAGTCAATCACCGCATCGCTTAACCCTCTGCACTTCCTATGACTTCGATGACTGGAGCCAGACTTGGAGGTGGGCCGCATCAGCCTATACGGCTGCGACCGTCCTGGGAACTGCCTGACCAGCGTCTCTCTAATGGCAATCAGTAAATAATTGCTGGAATGGCCTCCAGAAGGCCCGTATAGCCACGGGAAACAACTTGGATATGGTCGTGGGGCGACTCGGCGGCACCGGTGAGGACTCTTTGATCAGCTTGAAATAGGTCAGGGGAAGGACCACATCCTTTGGACCTGTCCGAGATCACGGCAATTAGGAGACCGGAGGTCGCCTGTCCACCCAGGGCCTGGCCTGCTCGAAGGCCGCCGAGGCCCGAAGGACCATCGACTCGTCGCCCCGGCGCCCTATGACTTGCAACCCTATGGGCAACCCATCGGAAGAGAAGCCACAAGGTACGTTGGCCGCGGGCTGCCCCGTCAGATTGAACACCAGATTAAAGGGCTTGAATCCCCACTCCCGGCTCACCTCCCGGCCGGCGATGGATGAGGGGTGCTGCGCTATCGCTAACGCTGGGACGGACATGGTGGGGGTCAGCAGCAGATCGTACTTCTCCATCAGGGTGTCCATCTGGAACTTGAGCAGCTCCAGCTGCCTCAGAGCGCGGGCGTAGTCGGCCCCGGTCACCGCCTTGCCCTTTTCCAACCTCTCCCTGGCGTAGTCCGTCAGGTCGCCAGGGCGCTCCTCAAGATGATGGCCGTAGGAGGCGTAGGAGTTGGCCCAGACGACGGGCCCCACCCGGCTAAAGGGCTCCTCCATACTGATACCGGGCTCATCCACCTGCGCCCCCAGCTCCTCGAAGAGTCTGGCCGCCCGGGAGGTGACCTCGGAAACCTCCGGGTCCACCGTGGCATAGCCCAGGTCCAGGCTCCAGGCGATCCTGGAGCCCCGAACTCCCGCCTCGAGGTCGGCCAGGTAGTTGGCAGGCTGCTCCCTGAGGGTGTTCACGTCTCTGTCATCCGGGCCCGCCAGCACCTGGAGCAACATGGCCGCGTCCCTCACCGTCCGGGCCATCGGTCCGCTCTGGGCCACGGGATTGGGGCTGGGACGGCCCACTCCCCCGAACCGAGGCACGCGGCCCAGGGTGGGCTTGATCCCGTAGACTCCGCAGAAGCTCGCTGGGATGCGGATGGAGCCACCGGCGTCGCTCCCGGTGGCCAGGGGACAGAGGCCGGCAGCCAGGGCCGCCGCCGCGCCACCACTGGAGGCCCCTGCAGTCCTCGATGTGTCCCAGGGGTTGCGGCAGGCGTCTCCCAGCCGGTTTCTGGTAGTGTCCCCGACGCCGAACTCGGGGGTATTGGTCTTGCCCAGGATTATGGCCCCCGACTTGCGGACCCGCTCGGCCACTCCCGAGTCCCCCTCGGGCACGTGGTCTTTGAACACCAGGGAGCCGAAGGTGGTCCTGATGCCCGCCGTCACCTCCAGGTCCTTGACGGAGATGGGGAGCCCGTGGAGGGGGCCGACGGCCTCTCCATCGGCCAGAGCCTTCTCCGCCCGCCTGGCCGCTTCGAGGGCCTCGTCACCTATCACCGTCAGGTAGGAGTTAAGCTTGATGTCCAGCCCTTCGATGCGCCTGAGGTACAGCTCGGTCAGCTCCACCGGTGAGACGGCCCTGGTCGTAATCTGCTCCACCAGTTCGAACGCCGGGGTAAACGCCTGGTCGCGGTCCGCCATGACAGTGTGCCTCCTCTCACTAACCCACGCGCTTGACGGCATGTACAGTCATACTGTATCGCGTCAATTATTACGTGGACAGGCTCCCCGATAACAATAAGGTCTTACGACGTGCGAAGCGAAGGAGTGAACAGCGTCCTGACTAGGACCAGCCAGGCGCAGTCCCGGAGGAGCATCCGGACGCTGAGTCCTGTGAATTCAAGTCATACATAGCCACAGGGTTGATGGCTGGGGTGGTCGGTGGTGATCCACGATTTCATCAGGACCGAGCCTCCCGATACCTTCAATGCCGTATTCAGCCTGATGATGTGCATGTATAGCAGCACCCCTTCAACCGAGCACTCCCGTCTCCGTGAGACTGTCTATCTCCTTCTCGGACATGCCCAATAGCGCGCGGAAGACGTAATCGTTGTGCTGCCCGAGTAGCGGCGCAGGCCCTCTGATCTGGGGAGGAGTCTTGCTCATTTTCCACATGGTGTTGAAAAGAGGCTCGCTGCCGAGGACCGGATGGTCCACCCAGGTGTAGAGCCCTCGCGCCTGGAAATGAGGGTCGGCAAAGCGGTCCTGCGCTCTAAGAAGGGGGGCTGCGGGAACGCCCAGTGCCTGTAATGTCTCCGCTACTTCCATTGCAGTGTGTTCCCTGGTCCACGGTGAGATCAGGCGCTCTAACTCTTCCCGGTTCTTGAGCCGGTCATACTTATCGCGGAACATCTTTTCCCTCGTCCATTCGGGATTGCCGAGAGCCTCACATAGCCCCTGCCACTGCTCCTCGGTACGCACGGCGATCGAGACCCACTGGTCCTCCCCCAGGCAGGGGAAGTAGTTGTAGGGCGCCATGGTGGGATCGAAATTACCCCTTGGCTTTAGGGTCCGACCGGTGAAAGAGTATTCCAGGAAGGCGACGGTTGCGGCCAGGATGGACGATTTTGTCAGACAGACCTCGATGTGTTGACCCGTTCCCTCCAGCTTCCGCTGGTGCAGGGCCGCGCAAAGGGCGATGAGGGTCTGGAGCCCGGTGAGAAGGTCTGCGGTATATCTCCCAAGGGAGAGGACCTTCCCATCCTCGTATCCGATAATGCTGTTGACGCCGCCCAAAGCGTGGGCCGTGGGGCCACCGCCCCGGATCGCGTGCAACGGCCCGCTGGCGGTAAAGGTCTTTAAGGACATTAGGATGATGTCATGCTTTATCTCCCTCAATCTGTCGTACCCGAGCCCCAGCCTTTGAAGGACGCCCGGACCAAAGCTCTCCACGACCACGTCGCTTACACCTATAAGCCGACTGAGGATGGAGCGGGCCTCAGGTTGAGCTATGTCAAGGGTGATGCCCAGTTTTCCACGCCAGACATTATGCGCTTGTGGGTGCTGCTCGACCTCTGACTGTTCTGGCTCCACAAGGCGCCCACGCCTTATCGCGTCGAGGTACCTCCTCGTCTCGACTTTAATTACCTGGGCCCCCATATCCGCCAGGAACATGCTGGGCACTGGCCCAGCCAGAGTACGGCTTAGGTCCACCACTCGGTAATCCGCCAGCCCTCCGTTTCTAGTGGGTTCCATCCTAGACAACCCCTGCCTGGTACATCCTGACCAGCTCATGTCTGGGCACACCCAGCAACTCGCAGAATACCAACACGTTATCCTCGCCAAGCCCGGGCGCCCGCCGGGATAGAGGCGGCGCCCAGTTCGAGAAGTGATATGCAAGGCCTGGAAAGCGCACCGCTTGTCCATCATCGCCGGGAATCCCCGTGAAGAACCCATCCAGAGACGGGTCACGGCTGACTTCACCGATATCGCGGACGGGCGCGATGCCAACGCGAAGATTTCTGCCTATCTCCAGGTCCAGCAGCTCGTCCCTCGTATAGTTCGCCAGCCAGGCCCCCAAGTGACGGTCCCCCTCGGGCCAATCCGATTCGTCGATCTTCATGAGATCCCGGAACCTCGGTTCCCGCGTCCAATCAGGGTTGCCCATCAGCTCGATGAGCGTCAGCCAATTGTCTTGCCCCGTTGTGTTCACAAAAACCTGGCCATCCTTACAGCCCAGGTTGCAGCTGGGGAAGCCGTATGTAGTCAGCGTACGGTGACCCATCCTCCGGGTCTCTCGCCACTGATGCATCCACATCAAGACCTCTTCCCCAGTGTGGAGCGTTGCCAGGGCTTCCACTTCTGAAACATCGATAGCCTGTCCCTCCCCGTGGAGATCGCGCACACAGAGGGCGGTCAACACCGCCGCAGCCGCGTATAGCCCAGCATTGAACCCCGCCATAGGCACGGGAAATCCCAAGGGCTCTCTTTCCGGCAGGCCCATGGAAGCGCTGAAACCGCTGGCGGCCGCGATATTGATATCCTCGGCCTTCCACTGCCTGCGAGGTCCTGTCTTCCCGAAGGGACTGATGGAGAGCATCACGAGCTGGGGATTCACGATGCCCAGGTCGCCATACTCCAGCTGCGGCTGGCCATCGGGCAGATCGGGGATGTTCTCTATCAGGATATCGGAGATACCGACGAGATCGCTGAGGAGGTCACGTCCTGTGCCAGTATCAAGGTTCAGGGTGGCCCCAAATTTGTTCCTGTTTAAGTAGAGGAAGAGACCGCTCTTCTCTCTGTCAGGCTCGTCATTCTGGAAAGGGCCATAGTACCGCGAGTCGTCGCCCACCCGAGGCGTTTCGAGCTTGACCACCTCGGCACCCAGCTCCCCCAGGATCATTGCGCAAGATGGTGCGGAGATAAAGTTGCCTACCTCAATTACCCTGATCCCGGAAAGAGGAGCTTTCACTGCGAGCCTTTCCTCCCGTGTCATACTGGTCCCCCTGAATGCCTTCGCCTTTTAAAGAGGCACCAACCCGCTGGAGAGCCCCACAAGGACCTTCTCGCCCCGCTGGTTCTCCACCCAAGTATCGAAAGTCAGCCTGACCGCGTTACCTTCTGATTCCTTCTTGACCAGCCGCGCTTTGGCGGTGATGAAGTCCCAGAGACCCACCTGCCGGACGAATCGAAAGGAGAATGCCCCCCCACGCAGCCATCCCTCTCCTAAGGCGCTGAGCATCATGAGGGACACGAAGGCGGAGTAGCGGGGTGCCCCGATGTTGGGAGCGGCCAGGCCAAACTTGTGTGCCGCGTCGGGATGGGTATGGATATTGTAGGTAGCCGCCGACTCGGGCCACTGCATGAATTCGTGGTAGGTGTACTGCTCCCAGTCCCGCATGCGCCGCCAGGTGTACTGGGTGGACTGCGGGACCAAATCGGCTCCCAGGGGCATGTCCTTGTTGGCGTAGCTTGTTCGTGAGACGGGCATCTCAGGGCCCCTCTTCCACTCACCGGGTATCTTGGGCTCCAGCACCGGAGGAGCGTAAGGATAGGCCTCCTGCACATCGATCGTCGTGACGTCGGGTGCCTCTACATTGAGTTTCTGCATCTGCTGCCTGGTTATGAAAGAGAGTGCCAAGAGGCTCTTGTGCTTGACCACCACCCGGCCATCTTCGTCGGTGCAGACGTGGTCGAAGAGGACCCACTCCTTATCTCTCTTGATAAACTTGTCCGCGATCTTCCCGCTGAAGATGTACTTTTTGTCCAGTCGGAGCACATCGAAGCACTCCTCTTCTAGGCCGGCGGCCGCGGCACGGAAAATATAGGGGTTCAGGGAGATAAAGACCTGAGCCAGCACTGGGGGCGGAAGCACGCGCCCTCCAAAGGGGGAGTCGACCACGAACCACTCGTGCCACAGATCATAGCAGTGTAGTAGAAGGTCCAGCGTCTCGGCGTTACAGGTCCACTCTATGGGCCCCAACTCCCTTCCCACCTCGATCTCTTCATACCTTGTCAACTCGCCCCACTGGACCGGCGATACTATGCGGTTGATGGCCATCCCGTCCCTCCTTTGATCGTCCGAACCGCTACCTCCAGGTGCCCCGTGTCAGAGATTCCTGACACATACATCTGGCGCAGACTGCGACGATTGGTCACGTTAATGGTGATAATCGTACTTCATGTCGCCAGGTGTGTCACGTTTTTTCCTATGCCCCGTGACGTCCCCCGTCCCGGCGTTGTCAGGCTCTCTGCATAGGGACCGTGGCCGTCGCCAGGACGATAGGGGTGGACTCGACAAAGTATTGCATCGAGTAATATACGGTGCACATGGACCGGTTGGCGTATGTGTCGCGTAGCGCGTCGGAGACGGGCCTCAGCCTGGTAGCCCTGCGAGTTTACATCAAAGATCACATGGCGCAGGTGGAGCTGTGGCTGGCTCGTGGAAAACGGAAATACGACAAGCGTAGGGCTATCATCGAGCGGGGACTGGAACTTGGAGGCCCGCCGGGCCGTGAAGGGGCCAGTCTAGCGTGCTCTCAGCGGACGCTAAGAGGGCGCTACTACCATAGCGCTGACGGCAACGGACGGGAGGCTGACGGGCAGAGGCTCCCAGGTCTCACCCCTATCCTCACTGCAGAACAGCTTTCCTCCATCGGTACCCGCATAAGCGCGGCGGGGCTCATTGGGGTCCCAGTCAATTGCAACCACCATGTCATCATCCGATCCCACCGAGCCTATTAGCCGCCATTCCCGACCTCCATTCGTGGAGCGGTAGAACTGGGGGTTCTGACGCCCTGCGTTGGTGGAAACCGACACGAGCACCAGGTCGGCATTATCGGGAGCTGCGGAGATGTGCAAGGTATATTGGCGCTGGAGACCGCTGTTGATGAGCTCCCAGCTCTGGCCCTGGTCATCGCTGCGATAGGGCCCGCCCGCGGTAGCGATGTAAACGGTTCCAGGCCTATCACCGCTCAGATTGACCAAATGGATGTCGTCGTTTGTACCGTGGAGCTGCTGCCAGCTATCCCCTCCGTCGCGAGAGCGCACTACCCCTCCCACCTCGATACCTGCGTACAGGCATCCCGGGTCGTCGGGGGCCATGCGCAGGTCCCGTATGTGCGACAGGCGCACTCCATGGAAGGACCAGTCGCTGGATTCAGGTACTGATCTGAACCCGGCACACTCCTCCCAGGTCTCACCCCCATCGGCGGACCGGAACAAGGCGGCGGGCTCGCTGCCGACGTACACGTGCTGTGCATCTTCGGGATGTACCAACACACTGTGGGCGTAGTCGGAGGGGTAAGTTGAGAGATTTTGCCAGCTCAGGCCCCCGTCGTCGGTGCGATAGACACCCGACTCGTATGCGGCCAGATAGGCACGCTGAGGAGTCGTGGCACTGACGCTGAGCCGGGCCGCCGCATGGGTGAGGGGGGTGGTCTCCCCCTGTTTCCACGTGCTTCCGCCATCCGAGCTAGTCAATGCGCAGACTTCGTCGTGCGTGCCGACGTAGAGCTTACGGTGCCGGCCGTCTCCTGCTGCCATGTCCCCTCCCTCCACTCCTGCAGGTTGTCGTTAAGACAATTATAGCATCGGGGGAGTCTCGTGTCTGACCTACTTCCCCTTCAGTACGGTGAGATAATGCCGCGTGGATGAGTTCAGGCAGCTGGCCCGTGGTCCTACCCCAGATTCCCGATAGCTGGGAGAAATTGTTCGGGGACTCCTTGGTACCGGGCATCACCGGCCGGGAGGGAAAATACCGTCCAGATGCAAACTGGTGGACAGGATTAGACCACCCCAGATACAATGACATAGAACAGGTTGGTGAGAGTACAACTTAAAATCTGCTACGGTCAAGGGTGTGTGGATTCGAATCCCTCCCTCGGCACTAGGTACCAGCTGCAAGCTTGAGATAGAAGCTGCAACGATAAATACCTGGGCACTTGATGCTCAGGGGTAGATAGTAAATAAAAGGTCTCGAAAATATAGATAGCCCATCTGGACGGGCAGTATTGCCTGGGAATCTGCGCCGGGAGGCACGGCTGGAGGAGCGGATCATGAAACTCGGCACGGGGAAGTACACATACGAGGTCTCGGGAAAGGATTGGGGCAACCTGCCCGAGGGTTGGGGCTACGGCAGCGATGCCCTCTCAGTGGCCGTGGACGCCCAGGACAACCTATTTGTCTTCAGCCACGGCCATCCCCAGGTGATTGTCCTCGACCGGAACGGCGACGTTCTCCGAACCTGGGGGGACGAGAGGATTTTCACCAACCCCCATGGGGCGCAGATAGGGCCGGATGGTTCGGTCTACGTCACGGACAAGGGTAAGCACGTGGTGCAGAAGTTCACCCCCGATGGGAAGCTCCTCATGACCATCGGCACCCCGGGGCAGCCTTCGCCTGCCATGAGCGGCGAGCCCTTCAACTCCCCGACGAAGGTGGCCCTGGACCCCAAGACCGGAGACCTGTACGTCTCGGACGGCTACAGCAACGCGAGGGTCCACAAATACTCCCCCGACGGGAAGCACCTATTTTCTTGGGGAGAGTCGGGCACGGACCCCGGCCAGTTCAATCTGGTCCATAGCATAGCGACCGACAGGGACGGGTGGGTCTACGTTGCCGACCGGCAGAACAAGCGCGTTCAGATATTCGATTCCAACGGCAAGTACGAGACCCAGTGGGTGAATTTCGCCAGGCCCACCTGTGTCTGTATGGACCGGGGTGTTAACGGGCTGGTCTACGTGGGCGAGCTATTCTCGGGTTCCGCCACTAACGCGGCGGGCATGCGCATAGGCCCCCGGGTATCCGTTCTAGACTCCAAGGGAAACGTTCTGGCGCGGCTGGGCGAGCAGACCTTCGGAAGCCAGGTAGGCAGCTTTTACGCTCCCCACGGCATCGCCGTGGACTCCCATGGAGACATATACGTGGCCGAGTGTCCGCGCAGCGAGACCCAGAGCCAGCGATACGCCGGTCTCGTGGACCACTCCCAGCAGCTGCGGTCGGTGCAAAAGCTTGTGAAGGTCGGCTGACCAGGGCGGGTACCACTGGGTAATGCAGCTTTATTCCGGTAGGGAAATTCGGCCATGGCATCCGAAGCATGCCCATTAGTCTTTTTGATGCGTTAATTCCAGCTTGCTATAAATTTGGTGCCTGTCCTGAACACCTGCTCGGGACGGGCGCTTGACGGACACAGCCCGTAAGCCTAGCCTAGAGCTTAGGAATTTGGTCTGAAGGCGATCCTAGGAGGAGGTCCGTTATGCCGAGAGGGAATCAGCCCCTGGGGGAGATTGCCACCGAGAAGCTGTTCGAGAACGACCGAATAACCGTATGGACTCTGGTGCTGGAGCCTGGGCAGTCCAGCGACTGGCACATTCACGATTACGACTATGTGACCGTTACCGTCGAGGGCGGAAGCCCCACTCTGGAGGAGGGTGGCCGGGCGCCCGAGGTGAATGTGTCTGGGCCTGGAAGCTGGAGGTTTCGGGACGTCCACGAGGAGCACCAGGTCACCAATAAAACCGACGTTCGCTTCAGGAACATTATTATCGAGTTCAAGTACTAGCCTGGATTCACTTCAAGTTCTAGTCTGGATTCACGAAGAAGTTTTCGCAAGAACCAACTTGGAAACCGGTAACAGCTGCGAGCCCTAGAGGCGGGCCTACGCCCTTCCTCGGATGAAGCCAAGGCGATCCACGTTGGCAACCCACCGAAACCCGTGTGTTACGCTAGACCGTCGAGGCAACGCTTGATGCCCAGCCGCAGGCTATCGTCTCCCCTTACTGCCAGATGTCGGTGCCGGGAGCCCTTAGCTCAGTTACGGGGGCCGCTGTATTCCAGAAGCCGTTGTAGAAGGAGGCAACGATGCGCTCATCACTGGTACGAGGGAAGTACGTTATCCGTAAGATCACGGGGCCCGACTCCGCGGACGTGGTCTCCGACGGGGCAGTGTTCCAGCGTGACGGCGAGATCATCGAGGTGGGCAGGTACGAGGACCTGCGGACGCAGCACCCCGACGCAGAGGTTATCGGCTCCCCCAACTACGTGGTGATGCCCGGCCTGGTGAACGACCATTTCCACGTGGGCCTTACCCCCTTGCAGATGGGGCAGCTGGACAACACCCAGGAGCTCAGGGCCCTGCGCAGAATGGGGGCGCGGAGCATCGATCCCTACCTGGACCAGATGTACGGTGCCATCCAGATGATCGAGACCGGGACCACCACCGTCCAGGCGATCCACGGTGGGGTACTAGGGAAGCGCCCCTCCCATATGATGGAGGTGGCCGACAGGGCCCTCAAAGCCTACCAGGAGATAGGCATGCGAGTCTCTTACGCGCCTATCTTCACCAATCAGAACGCCCACATAGTTGGACCTGCCGGCGATGAGCGGGACTTCGCAGCCACGATGCCGGGAGAGCTCGGGGAGCGATTTACTTCGTTCGTGGCCCGGGGGTACGCCCCCACAAAAGAGTGGATACAGGCCCTGGAGGAGGTCGTCCAGAAGTACGGGAACGACCAGTATGAGCGAATCCGGGTCACGCTGGCCCCCAACAACGTCCACCGGTGCTCCGACGACCTGCTGGTGGCGCTGAAGGAGATGGCCACAAAGTACCAGACGGGCATGCACATTCACCTCCAGGAAAGCCCATACCAGAAGTTCTACGGAGACCGGGCCTGGAACAAGTCCCCCCTCCAGCACCTCGACGACCTGGGATTCCTGGGCCGGGAGATCGTCTGCGGCCACAGCGTCTGGATAACCGACGAGGATATCGAGCTCATGGCCGCTACGGGCACCAACATCTGCCACAACGCCAGCTCCAACCTGCGCATCCACAACGGCATCGCCCCCATAGGGAAGGCGCTGGAGAGGGGCGTCAAGATCGGGCTGGGCAGCGACGAGGCCACCATCAACGACGACAAGGACATGTTCCAGGAGATGAAGCTGGTCCTCAGGCTGCAATACATCCCCGGCATAGACAACGTCTGTCCCACCCCCTACGACGTGCTCCGGATGGGCACCGAGGGCGGGGCCTACTGCGCCTGGTTCGGAGACAAGGTGGGCACCCTGGACCCCGGGATGCGGGCGGACCTGGTGCTGCTCAATCTACGGAACATCGAGTACCCTTACATCGACCCCGTGATCGGGCTCATCGAGGCCCTGGTCTACAGGGGCCGGAGCCAGGACGTGGACACGGTCATGATTGACGGCGACGTGGTCATGCGTGACGGAAAGCTGACCCACGTGGACAAGGAGGCCGTGCTAAAGGAGATCAACGGCGCGCTGGACCGGCCCCTGAGTCCGGCTGAGCTGGAGGCCCGGGACCTGGTCAGCCAGGTAGAGCCCCACATGAGACGGTTCCTGGAGGGGACCTTCCCCCAAGACCTGATCCCCCACTTCATCTACAACGCCAGGGGCTGATCCAGGGACCGCGAATATTCGTCGCCAGTAGTTTCTCCACTACATATACTGATTACTATGCTTGGATGGAGACCAATGTTCAGAGCTCCCCAGGGCGGCACACCACTACGGGGCCGACTTTCCAATAGGGGCTCGTATCTGAGGTCTGGGCGCTACTCGAAGGCGCCGGCGATGGCGCACTCGGCCAGCTCGTCGTCGGACATGCCCAGGACCTCCTTCAGCACGTAGTCCTGGTGCTCCCCGAACTCGGGGCCGGCCCGATGGACGCCTCCCGGTGTCCGGGAGAGCTTGTGTGGGGCCGCCTCTACGACTTGATCTGCCCCTCGGGCGTCGGGCACCCTGCGAAAGGTGCCGCGCTCCTGGAGCTGGGGGTCCGAGGCCAGGTCCGCTCCCGACTGTACCACCCCCGCCGGGACATCCGCCGCCTGAAGCCGCTCCATCACCTTTTCGGGTGGAAGACCGGCGGTCCACGTCTCCACCAGGCGGTCCAGGTCATCGGCGTGGTGCTCCCTGCCCGCGGCCGCAGCGAAACGCTCCTCCCGAGCCCAGGCTGGGTCCCCGATGGCCCGTCGGAAGGCGTGCCACTGATCGTCGCTGAAGACGGTGATGGCAACCCAGCGGTCCTCTCCCCTGCAGCGATAGGCGCCATGGGGCGCGCCGCCTCCGTTGGGTAGGCGGTTCCCCGCTCTACGGACGCTGCCGTCGCGGCCGTTGGCGCTGAGGTCCAGGAACAGAGGGCCCATGATGGAGGACAGCGCCTCGAACTGGGACAGGTCGATCCATTGCCCCTGGCCGGTACGTGCCCGGTGCATGAGGGCAAGCAGCACCGCCTGGGCACCCGCCAGCCCGGCCGTGGCGTCGCTGTACGCACTGGCTGGCCCGCAGGGGTCGGTGTCGGGGAAGCCGGTCAGGAAGGTGAGGCCGCACCACGCCTGGAGGGTCTGCCCGTAGCTGACGTACTCGTTCCAGGGGCCGGTCCTGCCCAGGCCCGACATGCTGAGCATTATGATGTCAGGTCTGATGTCGCGCAGGCGTTGGTAGTCCATGCCCCAGCCGCGCATGACCCGGCCGCTGAAGTTCTCGGCCACCACGTCGGAGACGGCGACCAGGCGCCTGGCGATGTCGATACCCTGGGGTGTCTTCATGTTGAGGGCGAGGGAGAGCTTGCCGGCGTTCCAGTTGTGCCGCGAGCCCACACCTCTGCGGGTGAGGGGAGCCGGTCCTCCGACCACCGCCCGCGCAAAGTTGGACTCGATCTTGATGACCTCCGCGCCCTGGTCGGACAGGACCCGGGTGGCAGAGGGTCCGGCGTGGACCCATGTGTAGTCCACGACCCGGATTCCGCGGAGGGCGTAGCGGGAGTCTGGATTCTGTGATTCAACCGGCATACGGGCTATACCACCCCCGACCTGGTCAGGGCCTCAATCTCCTGCGCCGTCAGGCCCAGCTCGTTCCCGTACACATCCACGTTGTGCTCCCCGACGCCAGGGGCGGTAGTCCTGAGCTTCCACGGAGAGCGACTGAGAACATAGGGGGCGCCAGGGTAGGTCAACGTGGCGCCCATCTCCGGATGTTCCACCTCCATGAAGAAGCCCCGGTCCCACAGCTGGGGGTTGCCCAGGAGCTCCTCGGGGGTGGCGACCGGTCCCCAGGGGTGGTGATTGGTCTGGCCGCGCTCCGTGATCTCCCGTCGGGTATGGGTCATGGCCCAGGCCTCGATCAGCCCCTCGATGTAGCCGGAGTGCTCGCCGCGGAGGATCAACAGGTCGTCGTACCTCTCGTCCATCAGGTCGCCGACCAATCCGTCCTCGGCCATCCAGGCCCGCAGATCGTCCCAGGCCCTCTGGGTGTTGTTGGTGATGCTGGCGTAGCCGTCCTTGCATCGCCAGGTGGCCACGAACTGCCCTCCGTGCCGGAAGCCGCACCGCACCGCCGGCGTCCCCTCGTAGTTGTAGGTGGTGTTCACGTGCTCGGTGGTGGCGGCCACCGCCTCCTGCATTGAGACGTCCACGTACTGGCCCTGGCCCGTGTTCAGCCGGTGATACAGGGCGATGAGGGTGGCGATGAAAGCGCGGTTGGAGGAGGTGTGGTAGGCCTGGGAGCCCCACAGTCGAGTTGGTGGGGTGTGGGGCCAGCCGGTGACGTACATATACCCGCCCATGGCGAAGCCCACCAGGTCCGAGGCCTCGTAGTCCCTGTAGGGGCCCGTCTGGCCGAAGGGCGTAATCGAGACGTACACCAGGCCCGGGTTCAGCTGGCTCAGGGCCAGGTACCCCAGGTCCAGTCCCTCCAGGTAACCCGGTCGGAAGGTCTCCAGGAAGACGTCGGCCTTTCCCGCCAGCCGCCGGAGCAACTCCGCCCCCTCCCGTGTGCCGATGTCCAACGTTACGCTGCGCTTGTTGGTGTTGAAATGAAGCCAGTGTAGGCTACGCTCCGGGTGGGACCGGTGGTGGGCGAAGGGGCCCAGCGTTCGCATGGGGTCGCCGCCAGGTGGCTCTATCTTTATGACGTCGGCGCCCATATCGGCCATGAGCTTGCCACAATACACGCCCATGGGCCCGGACAGGTCCAGTACGCGGTATCCCTCCAGAGGTTGCTGCATATCCCCATTCTGGCTGGGTATCAAACTCGGACCCCTTGGCGGGAATGGACCGTTCGCCCGCTCGACAGCCATTCCTCCGGTCCTTCCAGGCAGATGAACGAACCTCTACTCATAGCTTCGTTGGTGTCGTCAGTTCTTTAGGGGCCCTAGCCATGTCAAGGATGCTGTACAGGCTGGGCGCTAGGCCGGTTGATGCCTCCATACCGGGCCATCGGGCGCCTCATCGGAGAGTCGAAACTGGGGCAGGGTGAGGCCGCTCTCCAGGTCCACGAACACCACCTCTACCCGTTTGCCGATGGCCACGTTCTCCTCCAACTCGGGCTTAAGGTCCCGGTCAAGGAGGTTGGCCGTGAGGCGCAGGCCGTCGTCGGGAGTAGGCTCGCCAGCCTGCTCGTCCAGCTCCACCAGCACGATGGGGAAGGGCGCCCAGTCTCGGAAGCCGGCCAGCACAATGTGTGCCACTATCTGGTAGCTGTAGATGGTGCCCTTGCCGCTCACGGTGTGCCAGTCCCATCGCGAGGAGGGGCACCATGGGCAGCCCGGACCCGTCTCGGCGCGAAGCAGCCCGCAGTCCAGGCACCGCCGGACCACCAGGCGGTGGTCACGGGCCGCCTCGAAATAGCCCGCGTACTCGGTGTCGTTCTCGGGCAGGTTGATGGCCAGCCCCCGGTACTCGTAGACGGCCACCCGTTACCTCCTCAAGATCATGGCGCTCCCCACACTCGGCCCGCCCCATCCCATGTCCATGCTGATCTCGGCATCCTTCACCTGGCGGCACTTCCCCTCTGAGTAGTCATAGGTGTGCCTACCCTCCCGCCACCCATCACAGTAGTCGTCCACCGTGCCCCGAAGCTGTCGCACGTTCTCTATGATTATGTTCATCGCGTGGGTGTAGCCCTCGCATAGCTGGCCGCCGCTGGGGTTGTTGGGACGCCTGCCCCCCAACCGGATGATGTCGCTGGAGACGTAGTCCTTGCCCTCGCCCACCGTGCAGAAGCCGTAGCTCTCCAGCTGCAGGAGCACCGTGTAGGTGAAGGCATCGTAGCATCCTGTGACGTCCACATCCTCGGCGGTGATCCCCGCCATGCCGAACACCCTGGGCGCAATGTGGTAGCCGGCCGCCCGGGTGATGGGGCCGTGCTGGAGGTGGAACTCCCCACCGGGCTTGGTGCCACGACCCTGCACCGCCATGACGTACACCGGCCGCTGCTTCAGGTCCCGGGCCCGCTCCGCAGAGGTGACGATGAGACACGTGGCGTTGTCCGTCTCCAGACAGCAGTCCAGTAGATGGGCGCAGGGCCTGACGATCCACCGGGAGTTGAGGACGTCCTCAACGGTGACCCGCCGCTTCATGTACGCCTTGGGGTTGTTGGAGGCGTGGTTGCTCTGGGCCGCCTTGATTTGGGCCAGGTGCTCGTTTCTGACCCCGTACTCCATCATGTGCCGGGTGAAGCTGAAGGCGAAGTTCTGGACGGGCATGAACAGGCCGTAGGGCTTGGTCTTCACATCGGGCCCGCTCACGGGGGTGGCGGCACCGGCGTCCTTGCTGCTCATGCGGAACTGGGAGTAGCCGTTCATGGAGCGGTAGATGGCAATTGTGTGGCACATCCCCGTCTCGATGGCGCCCCTGGCCAGGCCCACCAGGGCCTCCGTACTGGTGCCGCCTCCCGAGCAGTCCATGTAGAAATTGGGCCGGATCCCCAAGTCCCACATTACCACGTTGGAGGGGGTGGAATCGCCGACGTGATAGCTCATGAGCCCGTCTACATCGTCGGGGCCCAGGCCGGCGTCGTCCATGGCGTTGCGGATGGCCGTTACCGCCATGGCACGGGTGCTGCGCCCGGAGCCGTGGCTGTACTCGGTTTCCCCCACACCCACGATGCAGTACCTGTCCCTCAGGTCATCTCGCCGGACGTTTCCCATGTGGACTCCTAATCAGAACAACCCATCGCCCATGCTGGCTGGCACCCAATATATTTCCACGGTAGCTGGCTGTCAAGGCCATTAAACCCGACCAAACCAGTTGTCGCTCGTGGAGTCATCGGCAGAAGGGACGAGCCGGGCATCCTGCTTTTGTCCCGCTTGAAATCGGTAGGCCGGCCGATGACGCCCGACAAGCCATGGGTGTAACCTCGCAAGCACATGAGATCGAAAAGGCACGTTGAAACTGGTGCAAGCCGATCGAAGCAATCATGGCCAAAAGACGCTATGTCAATAGGGGAAGCTCATGAAAGGCTTCATCCCGCTGTTCGTCCTACCAGCGGTTGTCCTTGTAGCGACTGCTTGCGCCCAGTCTGACGCTACTTCTACACCGACACCTACGCCTACTGCGACGCCTACTCTCACCGCCATCCCTACGGCTGAGGAAATGGAGGCTCAGCTGGGTGATACCCATGAGCTGTCGGCGACCATCCCCGTTGGTAAGGCCCCATTCGGTATTGCGGTGACGCCCGACGGGAAATACGTTTATGTGACCAATTTTGAGGACAACACCGTTTCTATTATCTCTACCGCTTCCCAGGCGGTGATAAAGGTTATCTCCGTTCAAAAATTGCCGGGAGGCATCGCGGTTTCACCCGATGGCAGGATCGCTTACGTGGGACATTTTGATGCTGATGCCTTCGCCGTCATCTCCACCGCATCTCAAGAAGTCGTAGATACGTTCGATGTTGGACAGGAACTTGGAGGCAAAATGGCCATCTCCACCGATGGAACAACGATGTATGTCTCACGCCATGCGGGCGCCGGTAGGATCATCATCATTTCTACCGTCACCAAGCAGGCCATTGGGGAAATAGATGTGAAGCCTTCCATGGACATCGCTATCGCCTCGGATGGTGAGCGGCTCCATATCGTTGATCCCATTTCTGAAGAATTGGTGCAGATCTCAACGGCCAATCATGAGGTGGTAGGCAGGATACCTCTGGGACAGGACGCACACGACTTTACCCAATTTGCTGTTAGTCCAGACGGCGACCTTGTCTACGTGCCCACCGATAATCTAGTTACCGTCGTCTCGACGAAATCAAAAGAAGTGGTGGGAGCCATCGAGATTGGGGGTGAAGCGTTGGGGACGTTTTCGCTGACCGGTATCGCCGTAGCTCCCGACGGGAAGTACGTCTATGCCGCAAATGGCGAGGAAAACAGCGTCGTTATTATCTCTACGGAGACTAATAGCGTCACCGATAGCATCACCGTGGGACGTGGACCCGGCAATATCGTGGTTAGCCCAGATGGAAGCGCGATCTATGTGGCCGATACCCTAGACGGGTCAGTGTCCGTTATTACGCGAGAATGACCGCCCCGAATCGAGGGGCAGCTCATTTCACGACTGGGTAATGCCCAACAAAGTGACGGACGAGGAGGACTTCGGAGGCGAGCTCGAAGGAGATCAACCCTAGTCAAAGCAAAGACTCCCAAAGCGCGCTATGCCGCTAGTTGAGGCATCGGTAGAAGGGACGACCCGGGCATCCTGCTTTTGTCCCGCTTGAAATCGGCAGGCCGGCCGATGACGCCCGACAAGCCATGGGTGTAACCTCGCAGTGAAGAGAAACCACCATCGATGTCAAAGGAGTTAGAGCAATGGATAAAAACGATCACGCCCAGGTTGTTGCTCCTCCCCCGCTCGTATACATACCCTTACTCGTGACGGCATTGCTTGTGCACTATTTATGGGAACCTTTGAGGTTCTTCCCGGAACTGTGGATCGGTCATGCCGCAGGGTGGCCGGTGATTGTGGTATCTGGTCTGCTCGTAGTCTGGGCGGTGCGGACACTGGTACGCGCGGGTGAAAGCCCTGCATTTAGACCTACCGGTGCCATCGTCGCTACTGGACCTTTCGCCCTCAGTCGCAACCCGATTTACGTCTCACTCACCCTGCTCTACATAGGAATCGCGCTCATCGTGAACACGGTCTGGCCGATGGTGTTCCTGCCTGCAGCGCTTATCTTCACGCACTACGGCGTCATCGCCCGCGAAGAGAGCTACCTGGAGAGGGTCTTTGGTGATGGGTATCGGCAGTACCGCGCCATAGTCCGTCGCTGGCTGTAGCTGGAGGACAGGAGCAGAATAGCCTCAGGTCGTGGACCCTGCGGGAGGGCCGCTTATCCCCTTGAGGTCTAGGAACAGTATGTCCCCCCCTATTACCAGAACATCACCAACGGCAGCGACCAGCTATTAAGTGGCTGTACCTGACAGCGGCCGGTGGAGTTGGTAGCGGACACCTTGGCAGTATGGGCATCCTCCCCACGGTTGACACGGCGTTGGGTCGCTCCTACAATGGCTCTCGCCCGACAACTCGGACCCCAGAGCCCGGCATGCTAAGCGACTCCAACGGAGGGACACCATGGCCAAACGCACTACAAATACGCACACCATCAGTGCCGATGAGGTCATAAGGGCGGCACAGGAAGACGACCCTCTAAGGGTGGCCGAGCTGGTCGCCTCCCTCACACATGAGCACAATATCTGGCACGAACACAGCCTGAACCTGGTGGCCTCCCACAACGTTATCAGCCCCAAGGCCATGGCCATCATGCGCTCCGATCTGATCGAGAACGCCGCTGGGGGAGCCTTGGGGGCCAGGTCCCACACGGGTTCCGCTCTTCTGGACCGCATCGAGACGGTGCTGGTGGAGCTGGCCAAGAAGCTGTTCGATGTACCCTACATCGAGTACCGCCCCTCCAGCGGGGCCCTGGCCAACGGTCTGTTCTTCTTCGGGGCCCTGGACTCCGGAGACCGGGTCATGGCCCTGCCCCTCAAGTACGGCGGACACTACACCTACCTGGGCGGCAGCTATCCGGGCGTGCAGTCCCTGAACATCGCCGATGTGCCCTGCTATGGCGACGACTACCCCATCGTGAACCTGGAGCTGCTGGCCGATGACATGGAAAGGGTAAGGCCCAAGTGGCTTATCGTGGGTAGTGCCACGCTGCTCTTCCCCTATCCGCTGAGGGAGATGGCGGAGATAGCGGGCAGCGTGGGAGCGAACATCCTCTACGACGGGGCCCACATAATGGGCCTGGCTCCCAACGGTCAGTTCCAGGACCCGCTTCACGAGGGAGCGGCCGCCATGACCGGGTCCACCCAGAAGACTTTGGCCGGGCCCGTCGGCGGCCTGATCCTCATGCACGATCCGGCGACGGCTGAACGGGTGATGGGCAAGACCACGTCCCTCCTCTCAAGCTACAACAATAACCGCACGGCTGCCCTGGCGGTCACTCTGGCGGAGATGCTGAAATATGGCAAAGAGTACGCCGAAGCGGTGGTGAGAAACGCCCAGGCCCTGGCCCGTGCACTGGACTCCGAGGGATTCACCGTGGCCGGGAAGGACAGGGGATTTACGCAGTCCCACGTCGTCCTGGTGGACCTGGGTTCGACAACCAGGGGAAGGGAATCGTGGAAACTGCTGGAGGAGGCGCACATCTCCAGCTCGCTGGGGGACATCCCCAGTACCTACCCCAGTAGGGCCGTACTGCGCCTTGGCTCTCCGGCCTGCACCCGGAAGGGCATGGGCGAAGGGGAGATGGCCCAGGTGGCCAGGCTCCTCCGCCGGGTGGTCCTGGACGGGGAGGACCCGGCTCAGGTGGGCCGGGACGTGGCCGATCTGGCCTCGGCCTTTACCGAGGTCCACTACTGCTTCTAAAGGTCTAACCCCGAAATGACTCTGGTGAAGGTGGTCGTTGGGGTCATCGGCATATGGGCTCAGTCACCTTCGAAGTGCCAGACGGAGAGGGCGGTCCTGCCGAATACCCACTCCCTGTCATCATCGCTGCGGAAGGATGCATGCTCCATGGGGAACCTGAGGGCATTCCTGTACCCCTCACGGCTGGCCACCGGTGGGAAGTCGCTGCCCCACATGAGCCTCCTGGGTCCGAAGGCGTCAATAGCCATCTCGATGAAGGGGGGTACATTTTCGAACGGGAAGGGCTGGACGAAGGGCATGGGACGCGTGCATATCTCACCCAGCCCCGGCACCTTCATGGAAGTGTTGCCGTAGCGGGCCAGGTCCAGAACCTTGCGGTACTCCGCGTAGGGAAGGGCCATGCCGGGGCGGGCGCCTCCCAGGTGCTCGATCACGACACTCAGTTCGGGGAACTCCTTCACCACCTCCTCGAACTGGGTAGAAGCGAACTCCTCTAACGTGCCCAGGCAACTGACGGCGATGCCCAGCTCCGATGCCTTGCGCCAGATCGCCAGGGGATCGTTGCCCGGAGACCGGACGGTGGGGCTCAGGCGGACTCCGGCCGCCCCCTCCTTCACCCAGCGTTCCAGGGTTCCGGGCGCGTCGGGCACCTCCGTGTCCACGATGACGACCACGGAGAATCGACCTGGAAAGCGGCGTTTGCACTCAATAAGATAAGAGTTGTCGTAGAACCCGCGGGCCTGGATCAGCACCGCCCTGTCAACATCGTTCCTGGTCATCTCATCCAGCAGCACCTCTACCGGCTCGAACCAGTAGGGTGACGCGTGGCAATGGGTGTCTACGATTACCATCTCCGTACTCCTTTCTTCGGGGACCCGCTTACTACTTTACCCAATCCCTCCGAAGGCGGCAAGCTGACCACGAAAGGTCCATGCCGCTTCCTGGACTTCAAGCAATTTCCTCCGACCAATTCCCTGGACGGACCAAAATCGCCCACCTCCGACACCACCTGTCGTACCTGGTGCAACTTGACATCGCCAGGGCATTCTGTTACTTAAGGGGTACCCCCAAAGACGACGATGTCGGGTCCAGGAGGTAATTATGACGGCGGAGCCGGTGACGGTCCTATATCCCCCGGAGGCACACCTGGACGACAGGATTTTTGAGCTCTCCAAGAAGGCCAGCACGGCCACTATCTCCGGAATGCTGTTGCGGCGGGGATTTCGATTCGTATACATGGCCCAGGTGGTGCCCCTCAAACGGGGTACGGTTGTAGCCGGCCGGGCTTATACGCTACGCTACTTACCCCACAGAGAGGACCTCTCGTCCCAGGGGCCAGAGCGCCACAAGTATGCCGAACATGTAGCTATCGAGTCTTTAGGGCCAGGCGATGTGCTGGTGGTGGATGCCCGTGGTAATACCAATGCCGGCATCTTCGGCGACCGTCTGGTAACGCGGATGCAGTATCGGGGCGCCGCAGGACTGGTTACGGATGGGGCCATCAGGGACACGCCCTACTTGCGAGACATGGAGTTCCCAGTCTTCGTGAGGGGACCGCACGGGTATGGTCACACAGCCGAACACTGGGCTATGGACGTACAGCTGCCCGTCGCTTGCGGTATTTACAACGAACGTAGCTGTCTTCCCTGGAGACCTGGTGGTGGGTGATGATGACGGAGTAGTGGTGGTACCACAGGCCATGGCTGAGGGTGTCATCCAAGAGGCCATAGCCCAGGAAGAGGAAGAGACCTTCACCCGTGAGCTTCTTGAGAAAGGATACTCCATCGACGACGTACATGGTAAGCTGCCGCCGGACCTTCAGGCGGAGTACGAGCGCTGGCGCCAGGCCCATGGCCAATCCGCGTAGTCCCACCTCCCCCCTTCTTACTCCTCATCGCTGTCGGCGACCTCATGGATGCTCGCCATCCCTCGTGCTGGATGAAGCCCGTCTATATGTATTTACAACGCCCAGGCGGGACGCCAGAATAGGTCCCTAGCGGAGTATCACCTATTACATGGTTCGCTGGGCCATATACCTAGCTCATCGAATTCACGAGCGAGCTCCATGAGACAAAGAATAGCCCTGAGCCCTAAATACAAGTATTGGGCCTCTCCGTTGCCATCGGCCGTTGCCATCGGCACCTTCGCCTCGGTGATGGACTACGGCAGCGTCAACATCGCCGTGCCCACCATCGCCACCCACTTCCGCACCGACCTGCCCAGCGTGCAATGGGTGGTCATCGCGTATGCGCTGACCATCAGCGCCCTGCTGCTGCCCATGGGCAGGCTATCCGACCTGATCGGACGCAAGAGGGTCTACATTTCCGGTTCCATTATCTTTATCCTTGGCGCCGCGCTGGCGGGCTCTTCATCCAATCTCCCGATGCTGGTCCTAGGGAGAATCCTCCAGGGGAGTGGGGCGGCCATGACCCAGGGCACGGGCATGGCTATCATCACATCTGCCTTTCCCGCATCCGAGAGAGGCAAGGCCATAGGCCTGATCATGACGGTAGTCGGCACCGGGGCCGTAGCTGGGCCGGCGGTAGGCGGCCTGTTGGTCGACGCGCTGGGTTGGCGCTCCGTCTTCTTTGTCAATGTACCCATGATATCTTTGGCTATTGCCGCGGCAGTAGTTATCCTGCGCGATCGCCCAGCCGAGCTGATGGGGTCGGATGGCTCTCGGGCCAAATTCGACTGGCTGGGTGCGGGGCTATCATCCGGAGCCCTGTTGACGCTTCTGTTGGCCTTGTCGGCAGGCCACAGGTACGGATGGGGTTCCCCCGCGATAGTGGGCGCCTTATTGGGCTTCGGGACCTTGCTGGGCACCTTTATCTGGTGGGAGCTGCGAACCTCCAGTCCCTTGCTGGACTTGAGACTTTTCAAGCGGAGGACCTTCTCCTATGGCATTTCGGCCAACTGGCTATCGTTCCTGGGAAGCTCCTCGGTGCTGTTCCTGATGCCCTTTTACTTGCAGAGGGTGCTGGGCTTCAGTCCGCAGGCGTCCGGGGTTGATTACGGTGCCCGCTGCCCTGTGTATGGCGGGAATGGGGCCCCTCAGCGGCCGGCTATCTGATCGTTACGGCTGGCGAAGGTTCACCGTAGGAGGGTTGGCCCTGTCGGCCATCGCCCTCCTCATGTTTTCTGGATTGAAGGAGGGCACCTCCCCAGCCTACGTGATGCCGGCCCTCATCCTCCAGAGCACTGGGATGGGGATGTTCTATGCTCCCAACTCCAGCTCCGTGCTTAGCGCTGTGGAACTGGAGAGATATGGAGTCGTATCGGCGTTCCTCCAGCTGGTGCGGAACTCGGCCAGTGTCATCAGCGTGGCGGTGTCCATCGCCATCATCACGGCGACCATGGGGTCCATGGGCTACGAGCCTAGCCTGGAGGCCGTTTCTGAAGGGGGCGATTCGGGAGTGGTCCATTCGTTCACAGTGGGACTGCGCTACGCGTACCTGACCTTGATGGGCTTGATACTGATGGCAATGGCCGTGTCCGCCCTCAAGGGGGAAAAAGTCCAGCAGCTGGCACCCTCTTCAAGGGACTAGAATCTGCCGGTCGGAGGTCATCCTCGGGGGTCCCCCAAGGATGGGACTTTCACCTTGACGCATGCCGGGGAGGCCAATACACTGTCCTTGGGTCGCCCACGCCTACGAATCCCAGGGCCCCCTTTCCCGACTGCTATAGGAGGCGGTAGCCGTCAACCATCACACTGAAAGGAGCATAGCCGATGGCACAGGAGCATGAACGATTTATGCGGATGGCGTTGGAGGAGGCCGCGAAGGGAGGGGCAGAAGGCAACAGCGCGGTGGGTTCGGTGGTGGTACGAGGCCAATCCGTGGTAGCGCGGGGCAGAAACCTGGTCACGTCGGACAACGACCCAACGGCGCACGCCGAAATCGTTGCGCTGCGGGAGGCGGCGACCGCGTCCGGAAAGCCGGAGTTTTCCGGGTGCACCCTCTACACCACGATGCAGCCATGTCCAATGTGCTGTGCCGCCATAATGCTAAGCGGGATATCCACGTTGGTGATAGGCGGGCGACCGGACCCCTCCAACCCCCAGTGGGGTGCATACACGTCGGAGAGTTTTGTGGGGTGGACGAAGTGGGGAGACAGGATCGAGATAGCGTCGCCGGATGTCCTACAACGGGAGTGCATCCAGATCCGGGAGGAATGGGCGGCCAAGAATACAGCCAAGGGGTGAGCCCAAGGATTCAGGATGGATAAAGTAGACATACCCTTCCTTTCCGCCACCGAGCTTTCACGCCTGTTAGAGACGAAAGAGGTCTCTCCCGTGGAGGCTACCGAGGCCTACCTCGAGCGCATCGACGGCCTGGACTTCAAGTTCAACTCCTACCTCACCGTGTGCGGCAACGAAGCCCTCCAGGCAGCCCGGGAGGCTGAGCGGGCCATCGTACAGGGCAATTATCTGGGGCCCATGCACGGAATCCCCGTGGCCGTAAAGGACCAGCTGTGGAGTAAAGGCATCCGCTCCACTGGGGGCTCCCGCATCCTGGGAGATTTCATCCCCGACGAGGACGCCACGGCCATAGCCAACCTGAAACGTGCGGGGGCCATCCTCCTGGGCAAGACGAACCTCACCGAGTTCGCCATAACCGGCATGTCTCACCGTTACAGCTACCCTCGTAACCCCTGGAACCTGGATGTGAGCCCTGGGGGCTCCAGCAGCGGGTCCGGCGCCGCCACCGCCGCCTTCCTCTGCGCCACCTCTCTGGGCGAGGACACCAGCGGCTCCTTACGGCGCCCTGCGACCTGGTGCGGTCTTGTGGGTCTGAAGCCGGGTTGGGGCAGGGTAAGCCGCTATGGAGTCATGCCCGGCTCCTGGTCTATGGACACTATTGGCCCAAAATCACGGACGGTGGAAGACGCCGCCATCACCCTGGGTGCCGTCGCCGGGTACGACCCGAAAGACCCCTATACCTGGAATACCCCCGTGCCCGACTACCGTGGTGCCCTGGATGGCGACATTAAGGGTATGCGGGCGGCGCTCATAATCGAGCAGATCGATGGCGAACTGGCAGAGGCTGAGGTCAGGGAGGCTGTAGTCAAAGCAGCCTCGGTCCTGGGAGAGCTGGGGGCATCCGTGGAGGAGGTCTCCCTGCCCCTCCCCAGGTACATGACCGATATATCGAGCCTGCTGATCCGTGTAGAGTCGGCATCGACCCACCGGGATTGGATCAGGGGACGCCTCCAGGACTACGGCCACGACAACCGGATAGGACTTCTCACCGTCAGCATCATGCCCGCCCAGGTCTACTACAAGGCCCAAAGGTTGGGGAGCCTGCTGCGGAAGCAGGTCCTCGAAGCTCTGGAGAAGTACGACGTCCTGGTACTGCCGACCTCCGGAGTGATTCCCCCGAAGATCCGGGAGGCCGACCAGCCGATCACCAGCAGGCAGGGGGCGCGGCAATCGCCGTTGAGCAGCACCGGCGCCTTCAACCTGGCCGGCACCCCGGCGATCTCGGTGCCCTGCGGGTTCAGTACGGAGGGCCTGCCCATCGGGCTTCAGATAGCCGGGCGTACAGGTGGTGAGGAGACAATCATTAAGGTGGCCCACGCCTACGAGCAGGCCACGCCCTGGCACACAATGAGGCCACCCAACGCATAGCGGAGCCTCGCCGCAGCTAATCTTCCGTAATCCTATTCCCCCAGGTTTACCACGATGTTGTCCGGAGAGCGAGTAAGGACCGCTTCGGCCGGCTCGTCCGTGACGTTGCCCTCTATGTGGGGCAGGTGAGGTGGGACGAACAGGTAGTCACCCGGGCCCGCTTCCACGTACTCTTTAAAGCCCTCGCCGAAGTAAACTCGGATGTGGCCGCTCAGCACGTATGCAGCGGTTTCCGCCTCACCATGGTGGTGAGGCGGCCCCAACTCGTTGGGCAGGCAGGTTACGAGCCCCATCCAGATACGCCTGGCCCCGGCGGTATTGCCGTCGATTCCGGGACGGCGCTCCATCCCCCTGGTCTGGGTCGTGGTGCTCATGGGCTGCGTGCCATGCAACACCCGCACCTTCTGGGCTCCGATCGAAGTGCTCATGGTTCCCTCCTCTCTCCCTCGACTAAACCGTGGTGGGCTCCTCAGGTAGGGGGGTATTACGAACTTTTGTTGCTATCACAATCATTGCGGCGCTCGGTCATCTTTACAGGAATAGACCAGCCCAGCCCACTTACGGGTAAGACGGAATAGACAT
Source organism: Dehalococcoidia bacterium (assembly GCA_965247295.1). Taxonomy (GTDB): domain Bacteria; phylum Chloroflexota; class Dehalococcoidia; order Lucifugimonadales; family JAGWBF01; genus CBDFGQ01. The sequence continues at coordinate 50,843 of CBDFGQ010000004.1, read as the reverse complement.
CGCGAGCAAATGCCGGGCTATAGATTGATAGCAGTCCCATAGGTCGACTGATGGAGACAGTAGATCGTGTTGCAGTAGTATCCAACAACTATGCTCAGGATAGGCATCGATTTCGAAGTCAAGTGTATCCAAAATTGGTTTGTTCAGCGAAGCATCATGACATAGACGCTCAATGAGCCCTAGGCCGAAGTCCTGGCCCGCCCACTTCGAATCAACGACCTTCCCGAATATGCGGAATTCCTTGATGCGTTTTGTTCTAATTTTGACCTTGTGAAAACCAGCTGTGATCCTTGAGTCAGGCACGCCATACTCTATGTGCCAAGTGGTGAGGTCGGACGTAAATAGTGGACACCAAACCTTTCATGCTGCTGGTAGTCCGGCATAGAATCTCTGCTCATACGCCGCGGGTGACAGGAACCCCAGCCTGGCCTGGCGGCGCTGGCGGTTATAGAAGAGCTCGATATATTCCGTGATCTCTCGAGCTGCCTCCTGCCTGCTTCTGTAATGACGGTGGTGGACCAACTCCTGCTTGAGTGTGGCCCAGAAGCTCTCCATCGGAGCATTATCAAAGCAGTTCCCCTTCCCGCTCATGGAAGATCGCAGGCCAGACCGCTCGAGAAAACCTCTGTATTCCTGGGAGCAATACTGACTGCCTCGGTCAGAGTGATGCATCAGGCCCCTCGCTGGACGTTTGGCTCTCAGCGCCCGCAATAGAGACTGACTAACCAGGTTCTTGGTCATCCGCTCTCCCATGGCATAGCTCACAATCTCTCCGGTGAACAGGTCCTTGTGGCCCGCCAGATATAGCCAGCCCTCATCGGTCGGTATATAGGTGATGTCACTCACCCACACAGTGTTCGGCCTCCAGACCTTGAACTGCTGGCCCAATATGTTATCCGCAACCGGTAGTCTGTGCCCGGAGTCGGTGGTGGCCTTGAATCTCCTCTTCTGCCTGCAGCGTATGCCAAGCTTCTTTCGGATACGCTTGATGCGACAGATGCCCACCCGAACGCCATGCTCCGCCAGGTCGCGCTGTAACCGTTCCGGGCCATAGGTCTGTCTCGTCCGCTTGTGGGCTGCCCTGATCTCCAGCTCCAGCCGCACTTCCTCCTGTGCTCGCCTGGACGATGGCCGGTCCACCCAGGCATAGTAGCCACTGGCCGATACGTTCAACAACCGGCCCAAGACACATTTGGGGTAGTCGAGCCGCAGTTCTTTCATCATCGCGTACCGGGCAGCGACTCCCTGGCAAAGTACGCGGCTGCTTTTTTTAGTATGTCCCGCTCCATCTTCACTTCCGCCAGTTCCTTCTTCGTCCGGGCAAGGTCCATCTCTACTTCTGTCATGGGCCTGTACGTCTTGCCCACATCTCCCAGTTTGCCAGCCCTATGTGCCTTCACCCAGTACCCTAATGTCGATGGCGGCAAGGACAGCCGGCGGCCTGCCTCTGGCAATGATAGCTTCTCTTCTGTTACCAGCCTCACTGCTTCCTGCCGGAATTCCCTGCTGTACCTTCCTTGTGGAACCCTTTTCATTCTGACACCTCCGTCGTATTATCCTACTCCGACTTTGGTGTCCATTTTTTCCATCCTACCTCAATACTTGGCTCGCCGTGCGTGTTTCGAAACCCCATGGAATACTCAGCAATTCTCTCAGAGTTCGGTTACGTGGACAAGCGAGGGACCATGTCCTGCCGAGACCCGAGACTAGCCGGTGTAGGAGCCTCGCTCAGTGGATCGCCGCGGCGGGGGCGGCGGCCCGTTCGTTGACGAGTCGTCCCTCCTGGAACCTGGTAATGGAGAAGGGGGCGATCTGGTCGGGGGTCTTTCCCGTGGCGATGAGCTCGGCGATCCGTTTCCCGGCGACGGGCGCCGCCTTGAACCCCCACGTTCCCCAGCCGCACGTGAGGATGAAGCCCCCGATACCCGGCACCTCGCCCATGATGGGAGCGTAGTCTGGAGTCATGTCACACAGGCCGGTCCATTGCCGCAGTACGTTGACATCCCTGAGACACGGGAACATCTCCAAGGCATGCTTGGCCAGCTCCTCCAGCGTGGGCAAAGTGGACCGCACGCTATAGGTGGGGTAGGGGTCTACCCCGCCGCCGATGACAACCTCTCCCCTGTCGGTCTGGTACACGTACACGTGCAGGTTGGCCGAGGATACCGATATGTCCAGGAAGGGCTTCAAGGGCTCCGTGACGAAGGCCTGTAGCGGATGGGTGATTATGGGCAGCTCCAGCTCCACCATCTTCGCGACGGTGGAGCACCAGGCCGCCGTCGCGTTGACCACCGTCTCCGTCCTGATATCTCCTGCGGAAGTCCGGACGCCCACGACCCTGCCATTCTCCCGTTGGATCCCAAGGGCCTCGGTGTGTGTATGGATCTCCGCTCCTAGCCGGGACACAGCCCTGGCGTAACCCCAGACCACGGCGTCGTGGCGGACCACCCCGGCGGGGGGATGGTACATGGCGGCCATAATCGGGAGGTCTTTGCCTTCCCGTAGGTCTATGGCCGGGGCCATCCGCTTGACCTCGGCGGGGCCGACAAGGCGGCTATCGACGCCCAGGATGCGATTGAACTCGGTGCGCATGCGCAGGCCGAAGACGGCCGAGTCGGTGTGCCCCAGGTCCAGGCGTCCCATCTGATTGAAGAGCAGGTTGAACCCCAGCTCCTGAGACAGGTCCTCGTAGAGTTTCACACTCTCGTCGAAGAAGGGTATGCCCTGGGGCGTGAGGTAGTTGGACCGGATTATTGCCGTGGTCCGCCCGCTGCCGCCGCCCCCCAGATACCCCATGTCCAGGAGGGCCACGTCGGTGATGCCCAGCTTGCCCAGATAGTAGGCGGTGGAAAGACCGTGGACCCCCGCACCGATAATCACCACGTCGTACCGGTCTTTCAGGGGATGCTTACGCCACATCCTCTCCTTTTTGAATAGCTGGAGCACCAGTCATCCTCCCTTTTGACCCGGAGTCCGGTTACGACTCATCCATAATCAGACGGCATACGGAAACCTATCCCGCTATCCGAGCCCAAGGCGTTCCAGGGCCTCTACCCCCATGGGGCCTATGCCGTACTCGTGGCCCGCGTGGAGCATGGCCTCCCAGATATACTCGCCGAAGTCACGACCGAAGTAGACGTAGTAGCCGGGCAGCCCGCCCTGGTCCCCGCGCACCACAATCGCGTACACCTCCGCCAGCTGGCCCTGGACACAGCTCATGTCTGGAAAGGCGCTGGCCGATATATCCAGGTCCGTCAGCTTGGCGAGAAGCTGCGCGCTCTTGGGTCCAGCGACGTTAATGGCAGCGAAGTTGGATGTCATGTCCACCATGTGGACGTCCTCGGCCATGTACTCTTTCAGGGCCTGGGCCAGCGTGCTCACCTGGTCCGGCAGGCAGGTGATGAAGAGCTCGTCCTCGGAGAAACGAGAGACGACTGCCCGACCCGTGGCGGAGGCAGCCGGCCCCGCAAGACTGGCGACGGCCGCCCTGTTGATACCGACGGCGCCGGCCTCGGGCAACAGCCTTCCCAGCAGCGCGTCTACATCTCCCCCCTGGACTACATACTTGCCCATTGGGGATACATCGCAGAGGCCACCGGCTACACGAGCGCTCTCAACCTCCCGCTCGGGGGAAGTGTACCGGGCGGGCCGCTGCCATCCATCGTAGTCGGCCATGGTCGCGCCCAGGCTCACATGCCGGTGATGCATGGCGGTTAGCTTAAGCGGGTTCCAGATTACCATAGCTACTCCCTAAGCCGCTTTCCTTCAGGGTCGTAGACGGGCTGACCGGTTACCTTGGCAGGCAGAGGCACACCGTTCACCTGAATATGGATCTCTCTCCCCTCTTCAGAGAACTCCACCGGTACCCAGACGAAGCCGAATCCACGGCCCAGGGTTGGGCTCATCCGAGAGCTGGTCACCCTGCCCACCGGCCTCCCATCATCCACCACCGGGACGCCGTCCTCGGGAACGGTGGAGTCATCCATGAGGAAACCCACCAACTTTCCCCGCAGCCCTCGCTCCTGGATACCTTCCAGTGCATGCTTGCCGATAAAGTCCTCCTTATCGAACCGCACAACCCAGGACATGTCCCCCTCCAGCGGGTTCGACACGATGTCGGTGTCCTGGCCTATGATGACGTGCTTTTTCTCCAGCCGGAGGATACGCTGGGCCTCCACGCCGAAGGGTGCGATACCGAACTCCTTCCCGGCCTCCATCAGGGCATCCCAGACATGCTCGCCGTACTCTGCCGGGAAATGTATCTCCCAACCCGTCTCTCCCACGAAGCCAATGCGCAGCAGCAAAGAGGGCACGCCCGCGACCTCTCCCCGGGCGCTCCTCATGTACCGGAACCCGGAGGCCGACAGGTCAACGTCGGTCAGCTTGACCAGGGTGTCCCGCGCCCTGGGGCCTGCTACGTTGATGGCGGCGTAGCCGGGGGTTACGTTATTCACGTACACGCGCATATCGGTGCCTGCGGCCCACCACTTCAACCACTCCTCCATCAGCTCCACATTGCCGGTTGTGGTGGTGATGAAGTAGTGGTCCTCCGCCAGTCTGGTAATGGTGCCGTCGTCTATGATCATGCCGTTGTCGGAGCACAGAAGACCGTATCGGATACGCCCCACAGGCAGGGTGGAGAAGATATGCGTGTATACCTTATCCAGAAGGGCAGGCGCGTCTCTGCCCTGTACGTCGAGCTTGCCCAGCGTGCTCACGTCTATGATCCCCACCCGGTGGCGCACGGCCTGGCACTCCTCCTGGGGCGAACCATACGAGTGGGGCCTCTTCCAAGGCCCCAGGTCCATCATCCTGGCACCTAACTCCCTGTGTACCCGGTCCAGGGGCGTCAGCTTGACGGGCATGTGGGATGGCCCGGCCAGCATGCCCAGGGGTATGGGACCAAGTGGCGGCCGGGACGTGGTGGTACCGGTCTCTTGAATGGTCCTTCCCGTGCGCTCGGCGCAGATGGCCACGCATGCCTTGAGGCACATCTTACCCTGGCAGGGACCCATGGAGAGCGTGCTGTAGCGCTTCAGGGTCTGCATCTCGTCGAAGCCCTCTGCGATGGCGCGGTGGAGGTCCCCCTCGGTCACATCCTCGCAGAGACAGACGAACTTTTTCTTGGCCGGCCCGGGAGATACCAGGAGTGGCTCCACGTGCAGCTGGTCCCTGTAGAGCCTTTTCCTGTCGGCTAGCTCCTTCCCGTAACCCTCGACCCGGTCTGAAAAACGGCCGGCCTGGTCCGGTCCCATTAGGCTGGAGGCGGCCTCGATCCCGGCGACGGTACCCTGGAGGATAGCGGCCTGGAGGTCATGAGTCCCCGTCACGTCGCCGGCAACGTATATGCCCGGCACCATCTCAGTGGGGACAGTCTCTCCAATGGCCTCGTCGTACTCCAACCGGCAGCCCGCCATATAAAGTAGGGACGTCGCGGGATCGAAACTCGTGGCCGTGCAGACCAGGTCACAGCCGTACCGGCGCTCATCTCCTCCCTTCAGGTCCACCAGCGTAGCTTGGCGTACCCTCCGGCCTCCCCTCGCCTCTTTAATTGCGTGACCCGCAAGAACGCTCACTCCCCCTTCCTCCAGGCCCCGCGTGTCAGCCCGACGCGAGGAAACGGCCTCGCGGGCATCCGCCAGCGCCACCACGTCGATGCCTGCCTCCAGCAGCTCCCGGGCCACCGGGTATCCCCGATAGTTATCGGTAACGACCAACGCCCTGGTTCCGGGCCTTACACCGTACAGGTGCATGAGCCTCTGCACGCCCGTGCTCAGCATGACCCCGGGAAGGTCGTTGCCATGGAAAACCGTGGGGACCTCCTGGCAGCCGGTGGCGACGACGATGCTCTTACACCGCAACCTCACCAGCCGCGTACCCTGGGCCACCCCAAGGTGGTTCCCCTCATATAAGCCGAAGGCGATGGCATCGGTCAGCACCTCCAGGTTGGGCGTGCCCTGGGCCTCGGCTGCCAGGTGTGCGGCTATCTCGTATCCCGCCATACCAGGGTACCGAGCCGCCTCCGGGTGGCTAGACACATCGAACCTGAGGTGGCCCCCAAGGGATGGCTGGTCGTCCACCAGGATCACTCGGGCTCCGGCGCGGGCCGCCTCCACCGCGGCCGATATGCCGGCCGGCCCTCCGCCGACCACGGCCACGTCTACACTCTGGTTGTAATGCTCGTAACCGCCCTCGGAAACCGCCCCGATATCGATCCTGCCCAGGCCGGCTACACGTCTGATGATCGGTTGGGCCAGCCGCCAGGTGAACTTGGGGCGAACGAAGCTCTTGTAGTAGAACCCCACGGGGAGTAGGGGGTCCAGTCGGTCCAGGAAGGAGAGGAAATCGTGTTCCAGGGAAGGCCACGCGTTTTGATGTCGGACCTGCATACCCTGTTGAACCGGGCGGGTACAGGTCCGAACGTTGGGTACACCGTCCACGGTCATCAGGCAGTTGGGACAGCGCCCGGACACACAGTGGAGGCCCCTGGGTCTGTGGTACTTGAAGCTGCGGGTGAAGGTCCGTAGCCCAGAAGCATGCAGGGCCGAGGCGATGGTGTCTCCCTCGTACCCCCGTATAGTCCTCCCATCGTAGCGAAAGGTAACTTCGGAGGTACGGTTGACCACCTGGGAGGGCCGTGGGGGAACCCGACCTTCGTTCACGGGTTGTAATTCCCGGGTCTAGCTACCCGCGACCTGCGGGTCCGGGCTACCCGGCCAGTAGGTGCGCAAGACCTGGTTGTCGCGGGTATCTCGGACCGCCATGAACCACTTCCGGCAACCGAATTTGTGATGCCACCACTCCTGTTGGAGACCCGCTTCGTTTTTCCGAAAGTAGTAGTACCGGGTCCTCTCCTGAGGGGAGGCCTCTTGGCCAGGCCGAGATACGGCCTCACCCCCGAAGCGAAAGTCACCTACGCTGCGCTCCCCGCAGTTGGGGCAATTCAGGAGGAATGCCATCCCTTCACCTTCCTCCGCTGAAAAGTCCGCGGCGTGGAGCGAACTTGCCAGGTGCCGGCTTAGAAGAGGGTTAGGTACCGATCGTTTTCCCACTGCGTAACCTGACGATGGTAGTCCTTCCACTCCTGGCGCTTCAACCTCGTGAAATCGGGGGCTATCGGGCCCAGTGACTCCAGCACCAGGTCGTCGCCTTCCAGCTCATCCAGGGATTCCTGGAGACTCTGGGGGAATACCCTGATGCCCCTTCGCCGGATCTCCTCCAATCCGAGATCGTACAGGTTTCCAAGGTTGGGCTCTCCGGGCTCCAGCTCCCGATGGATGCCGTCCAGGCCCGCGGAGAGGTAGGCGGCGAGGGCCAGATAGGGGTTGCAGCCGGCGGAGAGCGTCCTGTCCTCCAGGTGGCCCGGCCCGGCGGTGCGGATCATCTGGGTACGGTTGTTGTCGCCGTAGGAGACGAAGGCCGGCGTCCAGTTGTAGCCCGACATGGAGCCGTGCAAGGATACGGGCCCGACCTGCAGACGCTTGTAACAGTTGACGGTTGGGGAGGTCACGCCACATACGGCGGGGGCGTGGGCCATTATCCCCGCGATAAAGCTGTACGCCACCCCCGAGAGACCCAGTCCCCTGGGATCACTTTCGTCCAGAAAGAGGTTCTCTCCCGTTTCGGCGTCGGCCAGATGAAAGTGGATGTGGGCACCGCTGCCGGTGCGGTTGGTGAATGGCTTGGGCATGTGGGTAGCGATGGCGCCATACTTGCGGGCCAGCTGGCTGGTCATCATCTTGAAGAAGGTGTAGCGGTCGGCGGTGGTCAGCGCATCGGCGTAGGCGAAGTTAATCTCGTACTGCCCGTTGGCGTCCTCGTGGTCCGACTGGTAGCAGTCCCATCCCAGCGTGTTCAAGCCCGTCATCATATCTGTGAGGTAGTCCATCGCGCCGGAGATACCCTTGTAGTCGTAGCAGGGTTTCTCCAACGTGTCCGAATCGCTGGGGTCCCAGATGGATAGGGACCCATCGTCGCCGCGAATCACCAGGAAGTGTTCCGGCTCTATACCCACGTTGAAGGTGTACCCCTCATCCTTTGCATTGGCCAACACCCGCTTCAGGTTCAGACGGGGGCAGTGCATGTACGGCTGGTCGTCTACATACAGGTCGGACGCGAACCTGGCGACACCCGCTCTCCACGGCAGGGGGGTGTAGCTGTCCAGGTCAATCCTGGCCATCATGTCGTGGGAGTGGGGCCCCTGTCCAAGGCCCCAGACCGCGCCACCGGCGAAACCCGCGCCCACATCCAATACGTCGTCGAAGTGGCTGACGGGCACCAGCTTGACCTTGGCCGAGCCATGGATATCCACAAACTGGGCAAGGATGTACTCGATACCATCCTCACGCAGCCGTTTTCTCGTCTCTTCCCGGGCAACCATCCCGATTGGGCACCCCTGTTCTATCCGGGGGGCCGGGTAAGGGATCGGGAACCGTCAAGCACCGAACACCTTATCCGTCCCCGCCAGAGGAATGCGGGCCATGGCCGAGGCTTCGATGGTCAATGCCACCAAGTCCTCGGGCTCCAGGCTGTGTACGTCTCCCTTGCCCAGGGAGCGGGTCAGCAGGGCCATTTCCATGGTCATCGAGTTGATAAAATTGGCGACCCTTTCGGAACCCTCCTCTGGGTCCAGCCTCTTCTCCAGCTCAGGGTCCTGGGTGGTGATACCTACCGGACAGCGTCCGGTGTGACAATGGTGGCAGTAGCCCGCTTTAACGCCGACCTCCCTTTCGAAGTCGGACTCGGGAATCTCTTTATTACAGTTGAGGGCGATAAGGGCCGCCGTTCCTATGGCCACGGCGTCGGCACCCAGGGCCAGGGCCTTGGCCGCGTCTGCACCGCTCCTGATCCCACCCGAAGCTATCAGGGATACCACTCCGTACAGTCCCAGCTCCCTCAGTGCCTCCCTTGCCAGAACGATCGCGGGCACCGTGGGGATTCCGCTGTGGTCCAGCACCACCTCGGCGGAGGCCCCGGTCCCGGCGACCATGCTGTCGATGACGATGGAGTCTGCCCCCGCCTTGGCGGCCAGCTTGACATCGTCGGCCACACGGCAAGCGCCCAGCTTGACGCTGATGGGGACGCGCCAGTCGGTGGCCTCCCTTAGCTGCTCGATCTTCACGGCCAGGTCGTCCGGACCCAGCCAGTCGGGATGTCTGGCGGGGCTGCGCTGGTCTATACCGCTGGGCAGGTCGCGCATCTGGGCGATGTTGTCCATTACCTTGACTCCCATGAGGAGTCCTCCGGTCCCCGGTTTGGCGCCCTGACCCACCACTATCTCGATGGCGTCGGCCATACTCAGGTGGTGAGGGTTGAAGCCGTAGCGGCTGGGAAGCACCTGGTATATGAGTTTTCCGGCGGCCTCCCTCTCCTCCATTAGCATCCCGCCGTCACCGGTACAGGTGGCCGTTCCCACCTTGGTTGCGGCTTTCCCCAGCGCGACCTTGGCGGTGCGAGAAAGGGCGCCATAGCTCATCCCGGTTATATAGATTGGGGTCTCCAGCACCAGGGGCCCTTTGGCGAAGCGGCTTCCCAGTACGGTCGAGGTGTTGCACTTTTCCTTGTATCCCTCGAGGGGGAACCGGGTCAGGCCCGTGGACAGGAAGGTGAGGTCATCGAAGTGAGTAACTTTCTGGAAACTGCTGAATCCACGGATCCTGTACCTCCCCAGCTCGGCCTTACCATGAATATCTTCCATCACCCAGGGAGGCCATATCTGGCTGCTAGCCATTACCATGTGCTCGACCCTGCCTAAATCACACGCTTTTCAAGGCGCTCGAGGGAGTCGAAGTGGTAGAGCGTCTTCGCCGAGACGATCTTGGTGAACGTGTATCTATCTTTGACGCCGTATTCTTCCAGTATCTCCCAGATGCCGTGGAGCTCGTCCTCAGTCACCTCGTCCACCTTCGCATCGCTTCCCAGTGAGCCGATCTTTCCGGCCACGTAGATGGCGCCCTCGTACATGGAGTCCCCCACGGCATTCCCCACATCTCCGCAGACTATGATCCTGCCCTTCTGCATCATGAACCCGGTCAGGAAACCCGCGTTGCCCCGGACTATCAGGGTGCCCCCCTTCATGGATATGCCGGCCCTCGCTCCGGCGTTGCCGCCCACGAACACCTCCCCCCCTCTGATGCTGGTGGCCACCGATGCGCCGGCGTCCTTGGTCAGGACGATCTTTCCGCGCATCAGGTTTTCACCCAATGCCCAGCCGGCGTTCCCGTTGATGGTAACCTCCGGGCCATCCATCAGACTGGATGCGTAATAGCCCACACTGCCCTCTATGGTGATCCTGCAAGGGGTCAGTATGCCCACCGCCAGGTTGTGGCGGGCCTGAGGATTGAGGACTCTGATATCATGGCTGCCATCCGCCGCCAGTTCCTTTATTTTGGCGTTGAGCTGGGTGGTTGTCAGGGTGGCGGCGTCTAGATCAACCAAGTCTTGACCGCACCCTCCTGGGGTTCGACCCTCTCGATCTCGTCGGAGAAAAGGCACCTCAAGGCAACCTCCTCCGAGGCGACGGCAACCACGTCGTCGGTCTCCATGGTCACCAGGGGCTTGGCCGACCACCTGTCCTTGGCGTAACCGATGCCATTCGCGGTGGAAACCAGGAACGTAAACGTGCCGTCCAGGTCATCCACGGTGGACCCCAGTGCGTCCTCCAGGTCCAGCCCGTCGGCCAGCTTGTCGGCCAGGTAGACGGCGATCACCTCTGAGTCGTTCTCGGTCTGAAACCGGTAGCCACGGTCCTGGTACCTGCGTTTTAGCTTGTGATAGTTGCTGAGCTGGCCGTTGTGGACCACGGTCACATCGGGAAAGGGGTAGGCCCAGAAGGGGTGGGAGTGATTTATATCCACCCGGCTTTCGGTGGCCATTCTCACGTGGCCGATGCCGTGAGTGCCGCGCATATCGCTGACGCCGTGGGCTTGGTCCACGTCCAAGGCCGCATCCAGGTCCTTAATGACCTCGGAAACCCTTCCCATGCTGTGGATATGCACGCCCCTAGTGCTTATCAAGGAATCGGCCAGGGGTCCGATTTCGCCCTCGTAGTTGATCGTCAGTCGGAGATATTCCCGCGACATAGCCTTGGTCTTGACGACCCCACCACATTCCAGGATGCTCTCTTCGACCCGCGCGAGGACCTCGTCCTCCCCCCCACCGCAATCCGTCCATAGCCTCACGATCAGGTCTTCCGCGCAGTCCTGCCCGGCGACGGTCACCCCGCTGGAATCTTTCCCACGATGCTTCAGAGAGTCCAGCATCATGATGAGCTCTTCCCCTATGGGAGCGAGCCCCTCGCGGTGGGCACTTTTATGGACGATGCCGCTGATCCCGCACATACCATCCTTCCACGGTCACCTGCGACACCAATATACCACTAGCGCCATCACCCCACAAGGGGAAACCGTAGCTGCCGGCAATGGACTCGACGCTACCCGGTCTTCACCGACCAGCGGGGCCTGCGGCACGGAAGGACCCTGGCCGACCTCGGCGACGACGGTTTGCAGGTGGAGCTCCTAGGGAGCAGCACACCGAGCACGTGCTGAGCGAGATGCTCGGCCTCTCCGCCGAGGGGTATCGATCCCTGGACGAGTCCGGCGTGCTGGTGTGAACGGCTGGTCCGGGAGGTAATCTGGGCAGCGGCCAACGGACTGCGACAGCCGGGACCGAGGTCCCTCTCCCACACGGGCGCGTTAGCGGAACTCTTCAATTCGCGCATTAGACACACGCTCCTTGAACGGCCAAACCTGTGGATATATACTAGCCAGCACACGGAGGAAGCCTGCTAGAGGAGCCCCTATGGCCTCAAGGCTAAAGCAGATACCCGAAAGCCTCCTGGCCCGGCTGTGGAGGGAGAGAGCGGCCCGGCAGGGAGCCCTCAGGGCGGGGAACGGGAGGCGGTTCAGGGTGATCTATCCCGGACGGGAGGCGGGTGATCCGGGCACCACCGCCGGGCCGGACTTCCGGGACGCCGTCCTGGAGGAGGAGGGGGTCGGCCTGATCAGGGGGGACGTGGAGGTGCACGTGAGGCAGCGGGACTGGCAAGCCCATGGCCACGGCACGGACCCCCGATACAACGGCGTTGTGCTCCACGTGGTCGCCCGCGTGGATGAAGAGTATTCCACCCTTCACAGCGGTAGCCGTGTCCCCGTGCTCTCCCTGGAGCCGCTGCTCAACGGGCAGACGTCCTTTGGCGCGGGGATAGACCCGTGGATCCTGCTGAGGGCCCACGGGTACGCCCGGCCCTGCAGCGCCGCCGAGCTGGGCATCCTGTTGGACACGGCCGGAGACCGCCGCTTCATGGGGAACAGCGATGCCTTCCTCGCCCTCCTGGGCAGAGAGGACCCCCAACAGGTGCTGTACGCGGCCCTGATGGAGGCCATGGGCTACAGCCAGAACCGGCGGCCCTTCCTGGAGCTGGCCGACCGGGTGCCATACCGACGCCTGGAAAGCGTGGCCAGGAAGGCGCCGCCCGAGGAACGGCTTCATGCCATCCAGCAGGTCCTGCTGGGTGCTGCCGGCTTTCGTCCACCCTCCCGTGGCGCACGTGCAATCGGTAACGGCAGATGGTACACCTTCCGAGTCAGGCCACAGAACCATCCTCAGAGGCGAATTGAAGGGTTCGCCCACCTGCTCGACCAGGTGCTGCCGCAATCGGCACCGTGTGATCCGGGTCCGGTCCAATCCCCCTCGCCTCCTCCCAGCCCCACGGACGGCCACCGGTGCCTTCCGCCGTGGGCTATGACGGGCCTGTCGGAAGGGATGGCCTACCTGGTACGCAGCTCACGGGACGCGGGCGGACGGGGAGGCCCCTGGCGGGACCTGGAGCTGGCGCTAACTGGGTCAGGCCAACCGCCATCCGGCACATGTGGCGCCGATAGGCGTCGGACCGTCATAGGGCGGGGACGGGCCAGAGACATGGCGGTGAACTGCGTTCTGCCCTACGTCCACGCCATGGGCCGGCGCACGGGGGATTCCCAGCTTTCCCAGTCCTCCCTCGAGCTGTACCGCCGCTTCCCCAGGCTGCAGGAGAACGAGGTAACCCGGGAGATGGGGAGTATCCTGCTGTCGCAGCTGCCCCGGGGAGACTCCACAGATGGCGGCGAGACCTATCCAAAAGGGATCGGAAGCGCCTACGTGGAGGGCCAGCACTCCGTAGTGCGTGGTATGGGCTGGGAGAGTATCGTGTGCAACGCCAGGAGGCAGCAGGGACTCCACCACCTACATCACCTGTTGATCTCGTTGGGAACCTCTCCCGCCTGATGCGACCCTAGGTAGGCTCGATCCGCTCCAGCAGCACGTTGTCTATAAGCCGGATGCCTCCCATGCGCACCGCCACCGATACCATTGCGGACGTACGGATGTCGCACAGTTCCTGCAGGCTGTCGGCGTCGGCCACGCTAACGTAGTCGACGGCCTCCAGTACAGGCTCCTCCTCCAGAACCTGGCGTACCTCCCGCCTGAGGAGCTGCCCGCTCCTCTCGCCCCGCTGCCAGAGGGTCCGCGCTTTGGACAGGGCCCTGTACACCACGGCTGCGGCCTTACGCTGCTCCGGGGACAGATAGGCGTTGCGGCTGCTGAGGGCCAGGCCGTCGGGCCCCCGGACCGTGGGCACCGCCACTATATCTACGTCAAGGCCAAGGTCGGCGGCCATCCGCCTGATGACCGCCAGCTGCTGGCCGTCTTTCTGGCCAAAGTAGGCCCTGTCGGGCGTGACGACGTTGAACAGCTTGGCCACCACAGTTGCAACACCCCTAAAGTGGCCGGGGCGACGCTGCCCTTCCAGAGGCCGCGCCACGCCCCCCACCTCCACCCACGCATCGAAGCCGGGAGGGTACATCTCTTCCACCGAGGGGGCAAACACCAGGTCCACCCCTTCGGCCCGCAGGATGAGGTGGTCGCTCTCCATATCCCTCGGATAGCTGATGAAATCCTCGTCGGGGCCAAACTGGGTGGGATTGACGAAGATGCTGACCGCCACACCGTCGTTCTCCGCCCTTGCCCGGCGCACAAGCGCCAGGTGCCCGTCATGGAGGTATCCCATAGTTGGAACGAGTCCCAAGGACCCCTTCAATCCGCTGCGGGCCTCTCGGAACTCAGAAATTGTGCTATAGATGCGCATGTAGGCTCGCCGGGGGAGTTTCGACCGTGCTCATAGAGGCGCGGGAGGGCCTAGGTCGGCTCAGTTAGCTTGCCGTCGGCCGCCTCCAGCTCCTCCAGGACCCCTGCGTCCATCTTGAAGCTCTCCTTCTCCGTGGGGAAGGAGCCATCCTTCACCTCGGCTATGTAGCTGCCAAAGGCGTCGCTTATGGTACGAGCCAGCTGAGCGTACTGCCTTGCATGCTTGGGCACGAAATCGGTATACAGTCCCAGCATATCGTGGAGGACCAGCACCTGGCCGTCGCACTGGGGCCCCGCGCCGATGCCGATGGTTGGAATGGAAAGGCGACCGCTGATGACCCCAGCAAGGGGGGCGGGCACCAGCTCCAACACTACGGCGAAGGCCCCGGCCTGCTCCAGGGCCGCCGCATCCCGTAGGAGCTGGGCGGCCTCCTCCCTCTCCTTGCCCGTTACCCTGTAGCCGCCCATGCGGTTCACCGACTGGGGAGTAAGGCCTATGTGGCCCATGACGGGCATGCCACACTCCACGATCCGCTGCACCGTGTCCGCCACGGCCTCCCCTCCCTCCAGCTTGACGCCCTGGGCACCACCCTCCTGTACCATGCGTGCCGCGTTGCCCAGGGCCTGGGCCGTATCTATCCGGTAGCTCATGAAGGGAAGGTCTCCGATTACCATCGAGCTCCCGGCACCCCGGGCCACCGCCTTGACGTGGTGGACCATGTCCTCCATGGTCACCGGTATGGTGGAGTCGTAGCCCAGTACCACCATCCCCAGGCTGTCTCCCACCAGGATAATGGGCACTCCCGCCTGGTTGGCCAGTCTGGCTGTGGTGTAGTCGTAGGAGGTGACCATTGGGACCTTCTCACCCTTGGCCTTCATCTCCAAGATATCTCGCGTGGTCACCCTACGGGCCATCTCTGCATCCTCCAACGAAGGTGGCTAGCTCCGGCACGCGAAATGCTATCTCCGGACCTGCTCTCCGACCAACTCCTGGATCGCCGCCCGCCTGCCCGGGCTCACCCTCGCTCCCATCAAGGGAAGGGACTCCCGTGAGAGGAAACGTTAAAGCGGCACGAGGCTGGGTAGCCTGCCCTCCAGGGCAACCAGGTGCTGCTCTACCGTGGCCGCGTCGCCGCGCCCCAGGGCGCCTGTGACGCTGTTCTCCACCCCACACCGCCGCAGGTCGTCAATCCTGGTCTCGGCCCCAGGGGACGGATGGCGGACAGCGCCTCATCCCGGGGAATACCCATCTCCTGCCACAGATCGGCGGCGGCCTTGCCCAGGGCGATCAGGTATCCGCAGCACAACACGGCCGAGGCATGGTACAGTGCCCGATCCTCCGGCTCCATTGAAAGGGGCCTGCCGCCGATTCCAAGGGCCAGCCCATTGCCCACGGCACCGGCACCGAGGAAACCCATGGTAGGCACAGTCACGGCGCATCTCCACGATCTCAGGTACGCGGCCCAGCCCGAGTGCGGACAGGCCGCGGCCCATCCTGGCCCACACAGAAGGGCGCCTTCTCGGCCCCGCCAAGAAAGCGCCACGGGCTACCCTGAACTTTCGACCGTCTGAGCCCTTCTGGGTCCCAGCGGCCCCCGATGTAGCTATCCCCGCTCACCCCCCGGCGGGTGGATGGCAGCTAAATCATATCACTGCGCTACCGGGTGTCAACCCGGGGTCAGCCACCCAGCGGACTATGAACCGCCGACCCGGTTAGCGCGTCGGCCCTCACGTTCCGTCCTGTCGTACCCCCGTTGCGGAGAATCAGGCCGCCTGTTGGCCGGTCCGCCTGAGGATCCGGAAGATGGTGCGCTGGCTTAAGGAGTAACGGACCGCCACCTCCGGCAGGGAAAGTCCCTCATCCCTCATGGCCGTCATTACCCTCCCATCCCTCTCGTCCCGCTTCTGCCGCTGGAACCATTCGGGGTCGTCGTACTTGCACTGTGGCAGAGGGCACCTCAGGCAGAAAGGCGAGACCTCGCACCCCTCGTCGCGATATGGAAAGTGCTCGGGGACCACATCCACCGTCGCAGCTCCGTTTGCGCGCTTCATCGCCACCCCCCAGGCAAGTCTTAGCAGTAGTATAGAACATAAGTTCTGAGTTGGCAAGGATGCTCTGGCAGGTGTTTGACTGTGATAGTGCCTCTTGCTATAGTCAGAGTCTAGCGATCCGCAGTCATCACCGTGGTGGCGTTCGCCCGGGAGGTTCGGCCGTGCCCTATGAGACCTTGGACTACCGCGTGGAGGGAAGGTTAGCCTATATCACCCTCAACAGGCCTGAATCTCTAAACGCGATGAACGAACGGATGGAGATGGAGCTGAAGGCCGCCCTCGACCAGTTTGACCTGGAGGAGGAAGCGTGGGTCGCCATCCTTCACGGCGCGGGGCGGGCCTTCTGTGCGGGCGCCGACGTAAAGCAACGCTTCGCCAGCATGAGCACCAGGGAGAGGGAGCTCTGGTCCAGGTCCCTGGGAGGGAGCCCCGAGGGCTTCCTGGGGCGCACAATAAACTGGAAG
This sequence comes from Dehalococcoidia bacterium, assembly GCA_965247295.1. GTDB lineage: Bacteria > Chloroflexota > Dehalococcoidia > Lucifugimonadales > JAGWBF01 > CBDFGQ01. The sequence goes on along the minus strand of CBDFGQ010000004.1, from coordinate 34,206 downwards.
CCTGTCATCGCGGCCGTCCACGGATACGCCCTGGGCGCGGGTATCTCCCTGGCCATGGAATGTGACCTCATCGTGGCCAGCGAGGACGCGCAGTTCGGCATGACCGAGACCAGTCGGGGCCTGCCGGCGGGACTGGTGTGGGCCAGGGCCAGCGCCTTCATGCCCTCCAAGGTCACCACCGAGCTCCTTCTCACCGGCGAGCCCATGCCTGCACCGGAGCTCTACCGGATGGGGCTCATCAACCGTCTGGCGCCGGCGGGCGGACACCTCGAGGCCGCGAAGGAACTGGCGGAACGGGTACTGAAAGCCCCACCCCTGGCCGTCCGCGCCGGGGTCCGCATTAGCCGCTGGACCTGGGTGCGCGCCGCGGCCGAGACCGACCTGTACCTGCAGCCCCTGCGGCTTCACCTGACGGATGACTTCGCGGAGTCCAGCCGTTCCTTTGTGGAGAAGCGCCAGCCTGTCTACCGGGGCAAGTAGGGAGACGCCTCGAAAATGGAGGAGGTAGCGGTGCGTGCCAGCTAACTTGCCTGCCCCGTACTATGAGGCGGAGCGGAAGTACCGCGGCGCCAAGAGCATCACCGAAAGGCTCGCCGCCCTTCAGGATATGATGTCGGCAACCCCAAAGCACAAGGGGACGGACCACCTGCGGGCGGACATGAGGGCGAAGATCGCCCGACTCACCGAGGAGCTAGAGAAGCCCAGCCAAACGCGGAGCGGCCAGACGGAGCCTTTCGCCCTTAGAAAGGAGGGGGCAGGCCAAGCGGTCCTCGTCGGCCTTCCCAACGGCGGCAAGTCCCAGCTCCTGGTCAGCCTGACAGGGGCCGCTGCAAAGGTAGGCAGCTACCCATTCACCACCCAGCTGCCCGTACCCGGCATTCTCCAGTACAAAAACATCCACATCCAGCTGGTGGACACTCCCGCCATAGTGGACCGGGACATGCAGACCCGGCTCTTCAGCCTGCTGCGCAATACCGACCTTTTGCTCATAGTTCTTGACCTGTCGGCAGACGCCCTGGACCAGATGGATGAGACAATGGGGGAGCTGGACCGATGGGGATACCAGCTGCTGGAACTGGGGCAGCAACCGGACCCGGAGGAACAACGGGTCCAGAAGCGGGCCCTTCTGGTGGGTAGCAAGGCGGACGAAGCTGGCGCGTTGAATCAGTACCGGCGGCTTGAAGACCGATATTACAATAGATTCCCCAGCGTCATGGTCTCTCCCCTGGAAGATTTGGGGCTTGAGGAGCTGAAGGAGGCCATCTTCAAAGCCCTGGGGGTGGTGAGAGTGTACACCAAGCCCCCGGGGGGCGAACCCAGCTACCAGGTGCCCATTGTGCTACCTCAGGGAAGCACTGTGGAGCGTGCGGCTCAGGCCCTGCACAAGGACCTGCGGCGCAGACTGAAATACGCCGTCCTGTGGGGCTCCGGAAAGTTCGATGGCCAGCGGGTGGGACGAGATTACGTCCTCTCCGACGGAGACGTAGTTGAGCTTCACGGGTGACGAGAGCGAAGCGGGCGGTGGCACGGATGTTGGAGGGAAGACCATCGGGGCTGTCTGCGTAAACAGGTGGAACGCCTCCGTGGCTCGCCCCCGGCGGCCTGTAGGACGCCTGGACGAAGGAACGTGACTGCTAAGAGAGCCTACCAGCTTTTCGGCGCATGCCTACCCTGGCTAATAGCCTTAGCTCTCCTGGGCTCCGGCTGTCAGAGCGTAACTCCCACGTCTATTCCGACCTTCCCACCCACGCCGGAGATGACTCCTACGCTCGTACCCACACCATCCCCTATCGCCACACCCACCACTTCGCCCACGCCAACCTCCACTCCGACCCCGCCAGCAACTCCGTCCCCGACGCCCTCACCCACTTCAACACTAATCCCGACGCCCACTCCGACGCCAACACCCACTCCAGATCCTACGCCAACGTCAACCCCGGCTCCCAGCCCTATACCTACTCCTACCTCTCCCCCCACACCAACTCCCCAACCGACGGCTACCCCTATCCCGCCACCGACGCCCAGCCCCAGTGTCTCGCCCACCCCGACCCCGGCGCCAGACCCCACCCCCGAACTCACGGAAATTTATAGCGACGCCCTCCTTGGCCTCTCTTTCTCCCACCCCAGCGCCTGGGAAATCGATAAAAGCGACCGCACGTTAGTACGGCTGATCCCCGCCCCGGGTAGCGTCGTGGAGGTACAGGGTACCATGCCCGGCCCATCGATCCTCGAGACCCAGCTCGCCCAGTTCGTAAGGGGTTTTCCGCAGGGCAGTGACTTCCGTAACGTATCCAGGACCCCTTCGGATAACGATATACCACGCTACGTGATCACGGTCGACTGGAGCATAGGGGAAATCGCCCTGCGTGAGGATTTCCTGTTAACGGTTATGGGTAGCCGAGTATTTTCCATACGGGCCATCGCCCGACGGGAGCTGTTCGACAAGCACCAGCCCGAGTTCCTCCGGATGATAGACTCGTTCCAGGTAACCATGGCCCCGGGCACACAACCCATTGCAACCGGCGCAAACGTGGACGAGATACTGGACACAATTGCCGAGAGGGTTACCAGCATAAGGGAGCTCCCAGGCATAGCTGAGGTAAAGCGTGGCTTCCAGACCCGTCAGGAGTTCCAGGCCCAGACCGAGCAGCTGGACGAAGATACCCGACGGGATGCAGAGGCGACCAAGGAGCTGTGCGTGGTCCTGGACCTTTGCTCCGAATCAGACGACCTGTTGCAGATCATCCTGGACCTCCAGGGACAAGGTGTTCTGGGATTTTACGAGCCTGAGGACAAGTCCCTTACGGTCGTCAGCGAGCAGGAGGAGGACCTGGGCCCGCTGGCCTGGCTAACCTACGCCCACGAGTATGCCCACGCCCTCCAGGACCAGCAATTCGGTCTGACCAAGCTGCGAGAAGGGAGGGACGAGTTCGACTCCCGTAAGGCTCTTCTGGCCCTGGTGGAAGGGGATGCCAGGCTGACGGAGTTCATGTTCTACGACGGCCTGCCCACGGAGCAACAGACGCTCCTGGCGGAGTCGCTGGAAGGCGAGATCGCGGAGTTCTCCAAGTCTCCCGTGGTCATGAATCTCCCCCGCATAATCCGGGAAACATGGGGCTGGGAACACAATGCCGGCACCGACTTCGCCCTCCGACTCTTTCTAGAGGGCGGCTTCCAGTCCATCAATCAGGCCTATGAGGACCCTCCCCAGTCGACCGAACAGGTCCTGCACCTGGAGAAATACCTATCTCGGGAACCGCCGCACGACGTCCAGCTGCCAGACCTTGCACAGGTCCTGGGCGATGGCTGGCAGCAGCGGCACACGGGGGTCCTGGGGGAGCTGCGCACATCGATCTACCTGGGAACGTTTATCGGCCCAGGCCGGGCCGCGGAGGCGGCCCAGGGGTGGGGCGGGGACCGGTACACTCTCCTGAACGATGACCAGGGCAGGCCACTCATAGCCATGCGTTTTTCCTGGGACACACCCGAGGACGCCGGCGAGTTTTTTCAAGCGTACCAGGAGCTGGCGGACGCTAAGGGTGAGGGTCAGTGGGAGCTGGTGAATACTGGCGACGCCGAGCGGCAGTGGGTCGGCAGCGATATCGGGGTGCACCTGTCCCGGGAGGACGACGGCACTCTAGTAATCATAGGGCCGGACCAGGCCACCGTTGGCGCCGCATTTGCGGAAATTTCCCATTCCGGATCAGGGGGATAGTCACGCCTTCGCGTATGAGTACCTAGACAATCTCAAGAATAACCCTTGTACCGTTTTTCACCGCCGCCACCCGAAGGAGCACCCGCATAGCCTGCGCCACGCGACCCTGCCTCCCAATTATCTTGCCTTTGTCCTCATCGGCCACTTCCAGCCTCAAGACTACCCTGTCGTCCTCTAATTCCTCGGTAACCTTTACATCCTCAGGCTTGCTTGCAAGACTTTTGGCTATGTATTCGATGAGCTCCTTCATTGCCCTTCTACCTTTTCCAAGATTCCATTCCACCTGAAGATCCTCTGCACCGGCTCCGAGGGTTGGGCTCCCCTCTTCAGCCACAGGACAGTCTTTTCCTCATCGAGGGTAACCTTGGGCGGATCGACCAGGGGGTCGTAATGGCCTATCCATTCCACATAAGCACCGTCCCGCGGGGCTCGCGAATCTGCTACGACTATCCTGTACGATGGACTGCCTTTCTTCCCTACTCGCTTTAGACGAATTTTTAGCATAACCTCACTGTTCCTACCGCTTGGTACTGCCTGGTCGCGTAGGAATTTTAAGCCCCCCACGCGTGGATTGTCAACGCCAGCGTGATACCCTTCCGTACTCTAACTCTTGACTTGGCGAACTCAGCGGGGAAAATAGTATACGACCAATCTGCGTCCCTACGGTATTGGCAAGGTCACGTCCCGTGGGGAGATATGGAAAACCGAAGGAGGGTGCCCATGGCTTGTGATCAGTGCAAGATACACCAGGAGATCGCCTACTGCGTTCCTTGACAGCATCACGCCACCGCCACGTGTATGGCGAATGAGTTCTTCAGGGCATTCGGAGCCGACGCGGCCATATCCATGACACCCCGCGCCAACGGACGGATGGAGGTGTACGTGGACGGCGAGAAGATATTCGACCGGAAGGAAGAGGGCAACATCTACCCCGACCTCGCACGGGTCCGGCAGATGAAGGCTCGAATCCAAGAGAAGCTGAACGCCGTCGCGACACCCGCCGACTAGGGACCCAGGTTCACTCTTAGTCGCGCCGGATCACGCCGCGCACAGCGGGATGACCTCGGTCGCGGTCAGGATATGATGACAGGTAAGAGGCTTCAGCCTAGCTTACGTTGAAGCAGGGGCTGGAGCCTCTTCCATATGAGAGTCGCGATGGCGGCCTGGTTCAAGGCCCCATCCAGAACAAGCCAGCGCTCCGGCTCCTGGGATGCCAGGGCATGGTAACCTTCTCTGACCCGGTGATGGAAATCCGCTCCCTGGGACTCGAAGGCGTCGACATGCCCGCCCTCCTTCCGAGCCAGGCCCACCTCCACATCCACATCCAGCAACACCGTAAGGTCCGGCGCGACTCCTCGGGTAGCCTCTTCGTTTAGCCTGTTGACCAGCTCCAAGGTCAGACCCCTTCCATGGCCCTGGTAGGCAACCGTTGAAGCCGTGAACCGGTCACAGATGACTACCTGCCCGGCATTCAGTGCTGGAGTGATCACTTCCTGCACGTGCTGGGCCCTGGCTGCGCTAAACAACAGAAGCTCGGCCCAGGGCGTAAGGTCCGTATGGGTCTTTAGCCAGCGGCGCACCGCGTTGCCGAGACCGGTTCCGCCGGGCTCCCGGGTGCGTACCGCCTCATAGCCTTCACGAGATAGCCGACGGGCCAGAAGCCTGGTCTGGGTACTTTTCCCCGCCCCCTCTCCTCCTTCAAAAGCAACGAAGACGCTCAAAGGACCCCATGCCTAGGAGCTGTAGAAGGTGACCCGGCGGTTAGGCTCCCTGCCTGTACTGAGTGAGTCCAGGTGGTGCCTCTCCGCCAGCAGGTGCTGAAGCCTTCGTATGTAGGCCCGCTGGGGGCTCAACTCGCTGGACTTCGACCCGTTGAGCACCCGCTGCGCCGCCTCTTGGGCCTCCTTCAGGGCCTCCTCCACCGCGCCGCCGTCCCTCTGGTCCTTGCTTATCAACTTGAGGAACTGCTCCACCTGGTGCGGTGTGTTCTTCCTGAGCACATAGATGGGCTTGCCTATATCCTCGGCTACCCTGACCAGCTGAGCGCCCCTCCGGTAGTGGGACTTAGTAGTGAGCACCACGTCGGAGGCACGGAGCTCGCTTACGGTTTCCGCCGGCAGTCCGGTGTTACGGATGGCCTGCTCTACCTTCTCACGGCCCAGGCCGAAAAGGAAGACTCGTGTGCTGACGGCACTTTGTTCAGGCCTGGCGACGGGCTGGTCGAGCGGCTCGGCAACGGGAGAGCCATTGGCGGTGCTTACCTCCCTTACCTTGACCACGTGTCCCGATTCGTCCAGCCACCGCGTCTCGGGGATAATCGGGTAGCCCCTGAGCCAGGCGTCGACCACCATGGCCACCTCGTCGTGGACGGCTACTCGAACCCAGCTTTGAATCTCCACCACGACGTCGAAAGTGGGAGGCGCCTTCCTTTCCAGTATTGTCTTCTGGGTGCCCCGGCGGCGGGCCTCCTCGTCCCCCAGGGTCACCGACTGGACCCCTCCTACCAGGTCCGAGAGGACGGGATTCATCAGGAGGTTATCCAGGGTGTTACCGTGGGCCGTGGCTATGAGCTGCACCCCGCGCTCGCCGATGGTGCGCGCCGCTGCCGCCTCCAGCTCCGTGCCCATCTCGTCGATGATTATTACCTCCGGCATGTGGTTTTCCACGGCCTCTATCATCACGGCGTGCTGGCGCGTAGGCGTAGAAACCTGCATGCGACGGGCATGGCCGATGGCGGGATGGGGTATATCCCCATCCCCGGCTATCTCGTTGGAAGTGTCCACGATGATGACCCGCTTCTTGGCGCCGTCTGCCAGCACCCGGGCCACCTCCCTTAGCAACGTAGTCTTACCCACTCCCGGTCTGCCCAGCAGCAGGATGCTCTTCCCAGAGTAGACCAGGTCCTCTATGATCCCGATGGTGCCGTACACCGCCCTGCCTACGCGGCAGGTTATGCCCACGATCTTCCCCTTCCTATTCCTGATGGCCGATATTCGGTGGAGCGTACGGGGTATGCCGGCGCGATTGTCGCCGCCGAACTCGCCCACTCGGGACACTATATAAAGCAGGTCCTCCTCGTCCACCTCCCTGGGGTCCAGAGTCACGTCCCCAGAGGGATACCGGGCCTCGGGAGGGCGGCCTAAGTCGAGGATTACCTCCAGCAAATCGTGCAGATCGTCCCGTGTCTTCAGGGGGTCAAGCACCCGCGGCGGCAACGTATGCAGAAGGGCGTCCAGGTCGTCCTGAATGTGCTTATCTACAGCTACCAACCTCGCGCCTCCATGGTAGCCGGGCCAGTCACCCTGGTCCCAGCCACAGCCGTCCGCGCCAGCGTAGAGTAATGGTCCACTGCCTCTAAACCTCTAGGTTGGTGCGGTGCATACGGACCGGCCCTCTCTGTCTCGAAGGCCCAGGAAGTATCGGTGAAGCCGAGGGTCCCGCGTCAGCTCCGGGTGAAAGGCGGTAGCCAGAAGGTTGTCCTGCTGTACCGCCACCGGACGATCGTCGGGTAGGCGGGCCAGTACGTCCACCGAGCTACCCACCTCGGCTATAGCGGGGGCACGGATGAAGACGGCCCGGAACGGCTCCTGGCCCAGCCGCGGGATCTCCAGGTCTGCCTCGAAGCTGTCCAACTGCCTGCCGAAGGCATTGCGCGTCACTCGGATGTCCAAGAGACCCAGGGGAGCGGGCTCGACGTCGGTCAGCTCTCTGGCCATCATAATCATACCGGCGCAGGTGCCCCATAGGGCCATTCCCGCGCCGGCCATTTTCTTGATGGGCTCCCTCAGGTCGTACAGGTCCATCATGTAGCTGAAGGTGGTGCTTTCGCCGCCGGGCATGATGAGGGCGTCCACACCCTCCAGGTCACGAGGCAGCCTGACCTCCACCGCGTCCGCACCCAGACCCCTGAGAACCGCCATGTGCTCGGCGAAGTCTCCCTGTACAGCCAGGACCCCTACCTTCAACGTGGTCGTTGCCTCAGACCAAAACTCTTGTAGATGTTCGGCACTCCAGCCTCGATTCCGGGCTGGAGGCTACAGATTACCGCGGGGAGACAGCAACTGCTCCGCCCTAAGGTCACTTATACCGATGCTCACCATGGGCTCGCCCAGGTCCCTGGACACTTCGGCGACGATCTTGGGGTCATTGTAATGGGTGACCGCCTCCACGACGGCCTTGCCCCGCTTCGCAGGATCGCTGGACTTGAATATCCCCGATCCTACGAAGACACCATCGGCGCCCAGCTGCATCATCATGGCGGCATCGGCAGGGGTAGCCACCCCTCCGGCGGCGAAGTTTACGACCGGGAGCCTACCCAGGTTCCGGGTCTCCACCAAGAGCTCCAGGTCCACCCCCAACTCCTTGGCGGCAGTGGGCAGCTCATCCTCAGACATGGTCTGCAGCCGTCTTATTTCGTCCATCACCGACCGCATATGCCGCACGGCCTCCACCACGTCCCCAGTGCCGGCCTCGCCCTTGGTGCGAATCATGGCGGCCCCCTCAGAGATGCGCCTCAACGCCTCCCCCAGGCCGCGGCAGCCACAAACAAAGGGGATCTTGAAGTTTCGCTTCCAGACATGGTGGCTCTCGTCGGCGGGCGTAAGCACCTCGGACTCGTCTATGTAGTCCACACCCAGGGCCTCAAGCACCTGGGCCTCCACGAAATGCCCTATGCGGCACTTGGCCATCACCGGGATGCTCACCGCTTCCATTATCTCCAGCACCTTCGTTGGGTCGGCCATTCGAGCCACGCCTCCGGCGGCCCGTATATCGGCAGGCACCCGCTCAAGCGCCATAACCGAAACGGCACCCGCGTCTTGCGCTAGCCGAGCCTGCTCCGCGTTAACCACGTCCATGATGACCCCACCCTTGAGCATCTGGGCCAGGCCAGCCTTGACTCTCCACGTTCCCGTATCTACCATTACGTTTCCTCCGCAAGGATACGACCTCTGCCTGCATCCAACATTATACGATGTGCCGGTAGGTTTATCAACGAGCGGAAATTGCGCGGAAACGGCGTGGTCCACCATACTGGGAGCTGGGCTCAGGGTGTAGAATGTACAGGGCGGCTTCGTCCAGCTAGCCAGCGTCATCACAGGAGCATGGACCGTGGTTCCACCCGAGGACATCTTTGGAGCGATTGACATACGCATCGGGGTCTACCTTGCCCTGGCGGCGGCCCTGGGTGTTTCCAGCTACGTCTTTTATCGCCGCGTCATCGGCCTATTGCTGCTTGGAAGACCCGACGACCGGTTCGACCAGCCCCTTCGCCGACTGGCGGGGTTCGTCAGCGTAGTCCTGGGACAGCGCCGGGTACTTCAGAGCGTCAACCTGCGGGATCGCGCCGGTATAGGCCACTTCTTCGTCTTCTGGGGGTTCCTGTCCTTCCTCCTGAGCTACGTTATTTTCATCTTCGGAGACGCGGCCTGGCGCCCCTTCTCCGAGAAGCTACTGACCGCCACCGGAGTTAAGGTTTTCGCCAGCTACCTGGACGTTGTGGCCCTGGTAATCCTGAGCGGCCTCATCTGGGCGGTGTTGCGCCGCTGGCTGGCCAGGCCCCACCGGCTCTCTTTCGACCTGACCCGCTCCCCCGACGCGGTGCTAATCGTCGGCCTCATATCCTCCTTGATGGTGCTCACCATCCTTACGGGGGCATTTTACGTCGCCGAGGCGTCCTACTTGACGGAGGAGGCCAGAAGCCCGGCGGCAGATGCGATAGTGAGTCGGGCCATCGGCGAGAGGTTCTTGGACATGGGGATAGGCCTGGACGCGGCCAACGCCCTTCATGGCGTGTTCTGGTGGCTCCACCTCCTGGTTATTCTGGGGTTCTCCGTGTACATACCCTTCTCCAAGCACATGCATATGGTCGCCGCCCCGGCCAATGTGCTCCTACGCTCCCTAAAGCCCCGAGGCACCCTCGCACCCATAGACCTGGAGACGGCGGAGCACTTCGGCGCCGGGCGGGTCCAGGACTTCACCTGGAAGGAGCTGCTGGACGGCTACGCCTGCGCGGTGTGCGGACGCTGCACCAACAGCTGCCCCGCACACCTGACCGGCAAGGGCCTGTCGCCCATGCACATCGTCGAGGACATGAAGGAGTACCTGATAGAGTCGAGTTCCAAGTTACGGCAAGGGGAAGAGCCGGAGCGCCCCTTGATAGGTTTCGGCCGCATCTCGGAGGAGGCCATCTGGGACTGCGTCTCTTGCGGGGCCTGCATGCAGGAGTGTCCGGTGATGGTGGAGCACGTGCCGACTATTATAGACATGCGGCGCCACCTGGTAATGGAGGAGTCCAAGCTTCCCGACACTGCGAGGGAGGCGCTGCTCAGCATGGAGCAACGGGGCCACCCCTGGAGGGGGACTCCCTACTCCCGCACCGACTGGGCCGAGGGCCTGGATGTAAAGACCCTGGCGGAGCATCCCCAGGCCGAGGTCCTTTTCTGGGTGGGCTGCACCGCCGCCCTGGAGCAGCGTAGCCAGGCCGTGGCCCGCTCCATGGTCAAGGTGCTCGTGGCGGCGGGGGTGGATTTCGCCATCCTGGGCGAGGAGGAGCGGTGCACCGGGGACCCGGCGCGGCGCATGGGCAACGAGTATCTGTACCAAACGATGGCCCAGCAGAACATTGAGACCCTCAACGGGTACAACGTCAAGACCATAGTCACGGTGTGCCCCCACTGCTTCAACACCATGAAGAACGAGTACCCCCAGTTCGGCGGCCACTACAAGGTGATGCACTACAGCCAGTTCGTGGACCAGCTGATCCAGGAGGGCAGGCTGAAGCCCATCCGCATGGTGGAGGCCACCGTGGCCTACCACGACTCCTGCTACCTGGGTCGCCACAACGGCGTCTACGACGAGCCCCGGCGGGTAGCCAGGGCCATACCGGGGGTCAAGGTGGTGGAGATAGAGCCCAACTGCCGCGAGCGGGGCACCTGCTGCGGCGCCGGGGGAGGGCACATGTGGTTGGAGGAGAGCGGGGGCACCCGCATAAACCATCTGCGCACCGACCAGTTCCTCGGCACGGGGGCCGATACCGTAGGCGTCTCCTGCCCATTCTGCCTCCAGATGCTCACCGAGGGCATCCAGGCCAAGGGCGAGGAGGGGAAGAAAGAGGCCAAGGACCTGCTGGAGCTCCTGGCCGAGAGCCTGGAGGAAAGTGGGGGGTAGCACCCTACCTCTCGGCTTGACACTCGTACAGCAGCGTCTCTAACATAGATATAAGGGTAGCTAATGCCCGGTCAGTGACCGGACATTAAAATCTGTTGAAAGGTGCATCATAAATGCTGGCGATTCGAAAAAAGGTCCTGCTGATTAGCCTAATTGCTGCGGCCGCCGCCATCGCGGCACAGGAGCGGAACAACGCCCGCCTGATGGCCATCGACGGCGTGGTAGGGACGGCCGTGGGCCACGGGCCACAAGCCAGAGGGGCCGTGTTCGTCTTTACGGCTGAGCGGGGAGTGGCCGGGATCCCAGATAAGGTGGACGGCGTTCCGGTTATAGCCCATGTAACCGGTGAGATCTTCGCGTTGAAGCCGCCGTGTCACCCGTGTGGTGGTGGCGGCGAAGGTGGTGGGGATGATGGTCCAGTCGATCCCACCGCCAGGTTTGCACGTCCCGTACCGATAGGTGTTTCAACAGGGCACGCGACTATTACCGCCGGAACCATAGGCGCCCGGGTGACGGACGGAACCGATGTTATTGCTCAGAGCAATAACCACGTCTACGCCGCGAGCAATGGAGCTGCCATCGGAGACAACGTACTCCAGCCGGGCACCTTTGACGGTGGCACCGACCCAGCGGACGCAATCGGCACCCTGGAGGCGTTCGTGCACATCAATTTTGATGGAAGCGACAACGTCGTCGACGCGGCCATCGCGGTTTCTTCGACCGCAGAGCTGGGCAATGCCACTCCCTCTGACGGATATGGGACGCCCAAGTCCGAAACGGTGGCGGCAGCCATAAATCAGAAGGTCAAGAAATACGGCCGTACTACGGGGCTGACAAAGGGGCAAGTCTTCGCTATCAACGCGACGGTGAACGTTAACTACGGTGCCCCGGGCGTGGCACGATTTGTGAATCAGATCATTATCTTCCCGGGGGAGTTCAGTGCCGGCGGCGACTCGGGTTCGCTGATCGTAGCGGACGGCAAGGGGAGATAACAAAGGCGATGACCGCAAACCCGTCGGTCTTCTGTTCGCGGGGAGCACATCCATGACCGTTGCCAACCCCATCGACGCCGTGCTAGCCGCCTTCAGCGTGACCGTGGACGACAGCTAGACCCGCGTCCGGAAGCAGGATGCCTGACATGACAGGGAAGAGGGACCTACACCTGGACGTTGACGAGAAATACCGCAAACCGTTCAATGTGGCTAAAGGCGAAACCTCTGGTACTGGCCGTTAGCCTCCTCTGCGTACTTGGAATGGTGCTGGGGTGTGGGGAGCAGGCGACAGAAGCTCGGGAGGAAGACGGACCCATGCCCCAGAGGACCATCGAAGAGGTGCTCAGCGACCACACCGAGAGCCTCATGTCCTTGCCGGGTGTCGTGGCCACGGCCCAGGGCGACTGCTCGGGCAGGCCCTGCATCAGGGTATTTGTGACCAAGGCCACTCCTCAGCTCCTGAAGCGAATTCCTCCCAACATTGAAGGATACGAGGTAGCGGTTGACGAGACCGGAGAGATCCGAGCGACCGACACCGGTTAGCGCCAGTCGCACGCGAACCAGCATCAAGCGGCCCGCACCAGTCGGCCCATCTTCTTATTCCGCGGACCCACCGCCCAACGTTGTGGCCCGTCTCTAGTCCTTATTGCCTAGCCACAGTGGGCCTCATGGCCGATTCAGGCAGGCCCGGGCTATGCTATACTCCAGCGTGGCAACAGGCAAGAGTCGCATCTGACGAATGCGTGGCGTGTCACCCACTGCACAAGGCTATCGGGAGGGCCCCATGGCAGATGACCTGATCATCTCTGCCCGGAACATCCACAAGACCTATGACACGGGCACTGTCAAGGTCAACGCCCTCCGCGGCGTTGACCTTCACGTGAAGCGGGGGGAGATGGTGGCCATCATGGGCCCCAGCGGCTGCGGCAAGACCACCCTCCTCAACTGTCTCTCCGGACTGGACGACATCGACTCGGGCCAGGTGCTCATTGAAGGGGAGGTGCTTCACCACCTGCCCGACGACGAGCGCAGCGACTACCGGGCCCGCAGGATGGGGTTCGTGTTCCAGCTATACAACCTGCTGCCCGTCCTCAGCGCCGTGGAGAACGTGGAGATGCCCCTCCTCGTCTCGGGCATCGGCGCCAGGGAGGCCCGTCGAAGGTCCCTTGAGGGGCTGGAACACGTGGGCCTTACCGACCGCGCCCGCCACCTGCCGGGTGAGCTCTCGGGAGGCCAGAGGCAGAGGGTGACCATAGCCAGGTCCCTGGTCAACCATCCGGCCATCGTGTGGGCCGACGAGCCCACGGGCGACCTGGACAGCGAGACGGCGGGTGAGATCATCGACCTTATGTGCGAGCTGAACCGCACCAACGGCCAGACCTTCGTGCTGGTGACCCATGCCCTCTATGTGGGGGAGCGGGCCCACCGCATCGTCCGGATGCGCGACGGCCAGATTGTGGACGGGGGACACGAGTCCGGCCCTACCCGGGAAGCCACGGAACGGGTTAGCTAGTGGAAAGCCTCTTCGGCGTCTCCATGAACTGGATCATGGTGGTCCTCCTGGCCATCGTGCTGCCCTCCCTGGCCGCCGTCGCGGTGATGGCGTCGCGCAACCGCGTTATGCTGAAGCTGGGCCTGCGCAACATACCCCGCAGGCGCGCCCAGACGGTCCTCATCGTCATCGGGATAATGCTCAGCACCGTGATCATGGCAGCCGCCTTCGGCACCGGGGACACCATCAGCTTCTCCATCCGCAACGAGGCGATCGAGATCCTGGGCCCCATCGACGAGATAATCATCTCGGCCAGGGCTATCTCCCAGGACAGCTTCGGCACCTCGTCCTACGTACCGAGAGAGCGGTTCACGCAGCTGCAGCAGGAGCTAGGCGGGATAGCCGCGAATATCGACGGCCTCGCACCAGGACTGGGAGAGACCGTGCCCGCCGTAAACCTGTCCAACCTCCTCAGCGAGGGTCGGATGCGGGTGGCCGGCGTGGACTCCGAGCTGCTGGACGGCTTCGGCAGGTTCAACTCCACCTCGGGCCAGCGGGTGGACCTCCGCGAGCTGGATGATGACGAGGCGTACATCAACGACAAGGCCGCCGACGAGCTGAAGGCCGTTCCCGGGGACGAAATCCGCATAATCGTGGATGGCCAGCCGGTTTCCATCAGGGTGAAGGGAGTGGTAGACAGGGGCGGCCTGGCGGGAGACACATCCACCCTGCTGATATCCCTCCAGCGGGCTCAGGAGCTATTCGATAGGGCCGGCCAGATCAACTCCATCGTCGTCTCGAATGTTGGAGACGAGATAGGCGGGGCCGAGCTGAGCGATGAGGTGTCGCGGGGGCTGAGGGTCCTTTTCGCCGACAGGGAGGTGGCGTCCCAGCTAGGTGCTCTGCTGGCCCAAGACCGGGTCCTCAAGGCCATCGAGGAGAGGTCCGAGTCCCTCAGGGGCCGGCTCCAGTCGGACCTGGCCCTTCTGGCAACGGAGATCCGGAGCGGCCAGTTGAGCGACGAGCTGGTGGGCCTGCTCTCCGACGAGGACGTCTCCGACGAGCTGCTGGAAGCCCTGGACCGAGATGGCCTGGCCGACGTCCAGGCAGATGCCGATACCCTGCTGGAGGACCTGGCCGAGTTCCATGTGTTCGAGATAAAGCAGCGGGTGCTGGACGAGGCTGAGCGTGTGAGCAGCTTCGTTACCACCTTTTTCTTAGTATTGGGGCTGTTCTCCATCATGGTGGGCGTCCTGCTCATCTTCCTCATCTTCGTCATGCTGGCGGCGGCCCGCAGGACGGAGATGGGAATGGCCAGGGCGGTGGGGGCCAAGCGCATCCACCTGGTGCAGATGTTCGTCTTCGAGGGGACTGCCTACGCGGTCGTCTCGGCGGCGGTGGGAGTCCTCATCGGGCTGGCAGTCAGCGCCCTTATCGTGGCCATCGTGAACCAGATCATCGGTACCTTCGAGGAGGACTTCACCTTTACGCGCCACTTCGAGCCAAGGAGCGCCGTAATTGCCTACTGCCTGGGCATGGTGATTACCTTGGTAACCATCGGCGTGTCGGCCTACCGGGTGAGCCGTATGAACATCGTCGCGGCCATCCGGGATCTGCCGGAGACGGAGACCCGAATCGCCGCGCGGTGGACCCAGGTCCTGTCGGCTCCGGTGGTTGCCGCCTTCCGGCCCTTCCGCGCCACCGGCTCGGCGGTTGCGGCCCTGGCCACCCTTCACCCATTAATGGCAGTAGGACACCTACTCCGTGGCGGGCGGCTCGCGCTGGCCGTCCCCGTGGTCGCCATGGGAAGCCTGTTCCAGGCATTCGGGAGGCCCTTCAAGCAGGGCTGGCTGGCCTTCCTTCTCGGCCTGCTCCTGACGTGGATAGGCACCGAGAACGACGAGGCGGCGCCCTTCAGGATCGGCATCTCCCTGGTGATCCTGGGCGCCGGGCTGACGGCGCGCAGCTTGATTCAGCGCACGTCCATGCGGGCCCAAGCCAGGGACCGCATGGTGTACAGCGCCATCGGCGTCGTAATGTTGGTGTTCTGGGGCCTGCCCTTCGACCTGCTCCGCGACGTGGCCGGCGAGCTGGACGGGGGACTGGAGATGTTCTTTATCTCCGGAATCTCCATGGTGGCCGCCGCCGTGTGGACCGTGATGTATAACGCCGATCTCATCTTGCGGGGACTGACCTTTCTCACCGGCCGTATTGGTAAGCTCCGCCCCGTCCTTGTGACAGCGGTCGCCTATCCCATGAGCGCAAAATTCCGCACGGGCCTGACGCTGGCCATGTTTGCCCTGGTAATCTTCACCCTTATCGTCATGTCCATCCTCACCAACGTCTTCGACGTCTCGACCGTGGACCGGGAGACCGTCACCGGCGGCTGGGACGTGGAGGCAACGGTAAACCCGAGCACCCCCATCGAGGACATCGGTCTTGCGATACGGGAAGCGCCGGACCTTCGTCCCCAGGACTTCCAGGCGGTAGGCGGCTACACCGCCATCCCCATCGAGGCCCGTCAGGTGGGCGCCGAGGAGCAACGATGGCGCTGGTACGCCGCCAGGGCCGCCGACGACCTGTTTCTGGCCTCGACAGCCTATGATTTCAAGCTCGTGGCCAGGGGGTATGGCCCCACGCCCGGGGACGTGTGGCAGGCCCTACGCGACGACCCAAGCCTGGCAGTGGTCGACGCGGTGGTGGTGCCCCGCCGCTCCGACTTCGGGGACGGCCAGGTGCCCTTCCAGCTTGAGGGCTTCTTATACGAGGACGACGAAATGGAGCCCATAGACATTGAGGTGAGGGATCCCCGCACCGGCGAGGTGGTGCCCTTCACCGTCGTGGGGGTGCTGGACCAACTCTCCGACGCCTTCGGCGAACTGGGCATGGGCATGATCACCTCCAAGGCCAGGCTGGACGAGGCCATCCCCTTCCCCGTTCCCATAACTACATACAGGTTCCGTCTGGAGGAGGGGGTGGATGCCGGAGCGGTCAAAGATAGCCTTGAGTCTTCATTCCCGGAGCACGGAGTCGAGGCCGAAGTGCTGCGTGACATCATCGAGAAAAACGCTGGGGCTCAGCGGGCCTTCAACCACATATTCACCGGGTTCATGGGCCTGGGCCTTCTGGTGGGCATCGCCGCCCTTGGCGTGATCAGCCTGAGGGCCGTGGTGGAGCGGCGCCAGCAGATCGGTGTGCTGAGGGCCATCGGCTACAGGCGGCAGATGATCCAGCTGAGCTTCCTGCTGGAGTCCTCCTTCGTGGCCCTGCTGGGCACGGCCATCGGCGTGGGCCTGGGGATCATCATCTCCTACAACATCGTCAACGACGTGCGCGAGCGGGAGAACGTGGAGACCCTACGGTTCAGCATCCCCTGGCTCCAGATCATCGCCATCATAGCCGTGGCCTACCTGTTCTCCCTGGCGACCACCTACCTGCCCGCCAGGCAGGCCTCCCGCATATACCCCGCCGAGGCGCTACGGTACGAGTAGCCGAACCTGGTCAGCGCCGATGCCGAGCGTAGCGCATCATCTCCACCTGGCAATGAGAGCTTCTACCATCGCTAGGTGTGGCCGACCATTGTCCGGAAAGCTCCTAGAGCGCGGCAGCTCCGGCACGGGCGCAGTCCTCGTCCTGCTGGCCGGTCCCACCGCCCACGCCGCAGGCGCCATCCACCTCCCCATTACGGACGATGGGGACCCCGCCCTGGCCTCCGGGGATCATGTTGCCTCCGGCGGCTGCTGCGATCCCACGGGGGGTGGGGGCATCGCCCGAGAGGTCACCGCTGGGCCTCCCGAAGGCCGCCGAAGCGACGGCCTTGCCCTGGCAACCGTACACGCTCGCCCAGATGGCGCCGTCCATGCGCCCAAAGGCCACGAGCCGGCCGCCGCTGTCACACACCGCCACGCTTACCTTGATGTTGAGTTCGCCCGCCTTGGCCATCGTAGCCTGAACAACTCGATTGGCTTCTGCCAAAGTGAGAGCCATAGAAGGACCTCCTTGCTTGGATTCGGAGCAGCCCAATTTTATAGCAACGCCCCATGGATGGCAATTGGGAAGGTTGAACCACGGCCCTGCCCATCGTAAGCTAGGGTTCGTAGCTCAGTGCCATTCGGAGAAATATGATTAGTGAGGGGAGCTCGGCCATCGGCTATTTGACAACGGTGGGCCGTGCAAGCGGAAGGCCTCACAGGGTGGCGCTACGCCTGGTGTATCACAGGGGCAACGTCTACGCCTCTCGCAGGGATGCGGCCAGCGACTGGTGCCGAAACCTCATCGCGAACCCCGGCGTCAGGGTGGAGATGGGCGGGAGTGAGTTCGGCGCAACTGCCCGGCTGGTGGAGGACAGTGATCTGGCCATGAAGATATCCAGGCTAAAATATGGGGACGCCAGGTCGCTCCGAAGACGGGTCGTGGTGGAGATAGTCCCCGATCCCGCGTAGTGGTGCCGGGTAGACGGCGCCGCGCCGGATAACCACAGTTCGTTTAAGAGGTATAACGAGCTAGGCCTGGTATTCCTCTTTTTGATAGACCTGGATCCGATGTCGCATGCAATCGGCCACCAGGACTCTACCCTGGGGGTCGATCCTTACCGCCACCGGGTTCCAGAATCGCCTTTCTGGTTCAAAGTCCCTCACAAGCCGCCGTTGCCGGACCCTGTCCGGATTCGCCGCAAGGGTCCACTGCGCCCACTTGGAGAGGGTGCCGTCGCCGGTAAAGGTGGTGATGTAACGCCCATCGTTGGTGAACACCTGCACCCGGTGGTTCCCCCAGTCGGCCACGTAGATGTCTCCGTCTTTGTCGATGGCTATGCCCGTGGGGCGATGGAGCTCCGCGACTCCGTCCCCGGGGGACCCGAACTCGGCCAGGTACTCACCGTCGGCGGTGAATTTCTGTACCCGGTCGTTGCCCCAGTCGGCAACATACACATCTCCCCTGTGGTCAATGCTGATTCCCCAGGGGAGCCTGAACTGTCCCGGGCCGCTCCCCTCCTCACCCCATTTCCCCAGGAATTTCCCATCCTTGGTAAATCGCTGGACCCGGCTGTTGAGGCTGTCAACCACCTGGAGGTTCTCCTCCCCATCGAAGGCGATGCCGAAGGGTTGGTTAAACTGGCCCTCGCCATGCCCCGCCACGCCCCACTTGGTCAGGAAGTTTCCTCCCTTGTCGAATATGGAAATGCGGTTCAGCCACTGGTCGACAACGTACACGTTCTCAGTCCGGTCCAGGCCAATGGACACGGGCCATACGAACTGGCCATCCCTCTCGCCGTAGCTGCCGAACTCCCTGAGATACTCCTCACCCATCGTGCATACGGTGACCCGCACGCCATTGGGCCGGTCCTGTCTGGAGCGGTTGGGCACGTACATGACCTCGTCGGAGGCGAGGGCGATGTCCATGGGGTGCCTGAACCCCTCGCCGAAGAAGGTCGAGCGACCGATGGTGTGCGAATAATTAAAGATGCGGCTGGTTATGCCAATCATTACGCCAGACATTTCAACCTCGCTACTTCCTGACCTTGTGTACTTTCACGGCCGTTCTCTTCACCCCTACCGTTGACCCTGCGGAGCTTGGGCATCGAGACAGACGGGAATAGTGGCGCCCTAGTTGTATTGGTACTCAGCCGACGCGGAGACCAGCTGCAGCATCTCCACGGCCCTTCGGGTGAACTCGCTGCGCTCCTCTTCAGTGTCACGGGCCAGAGGGCCACCCTGCTTGGCGTGTGCTATCAACTCGCCCAGGGTTTTCTCCTCCACCTCCAGCGGGCCCATTAGGTCGACGCAGCCTTCCACCAGGCCCTCCGGAGTGGAGATATCCCCTCGGGCCAGCAGCCGGTCTATTATGGCCCGTATGCCGGGCATGTGAGATCGGCCCAGCTGGTCGGCCACGAAGTTGGTACGCTCCACCAGGGTCCCGCTGTCTATCCAGTCTTTCCCGGTGCGCCAGCCCTCCACAGAGGGTGGATTCAGGATGTCCTGGCCCATGTAACGCATTTCCATGGTCATATCCAGGAGGCCCGGCTTCGGGCTCTGGAAATCCCCCACCAGCTTCAAGGTGCTTATCACCACCTCTGCTGGGCTCTTGACCTTCTTGAAGCGCGCGTTCTTGAAGTAGTCCGAGTTTAACAGCACGCGCAGCATTTCGCCTATGTTGTAATTGCTCTCCACGTAGGTCTTCTCAAGGGCGCGGATGGCCTCCGGGTTGCGCGGTGGCACGTCCTTCCAGGCGGGCACCATGGGCTCGTCGGCCACGAAGAAGTTGTACAGGTGCCTTGAGACGAACCGCGCCGTGGCCGGCTGGCGCACGATGATGTCTATAATGTCCTCGCCGTTCCAACGCCCCGTCTCCCCCAGGAACGTCTTTTCGCCGTCGTCGTGGTCGGTTGGGTCATACTGGAAGTTCCAGAGATGGGGGCCGTAGGGGTCGGTGGGTATAGGAGGTTCGAACCTCCAGCCCGTAAACGCCCGGGAGCAGGCCTTAACGTCGTCCTCCGTGTAATTGTCCTGTCCGTCCATCCCAACGCCCATGGAGAACAGCTCCAGCAGCTCCCTACCGAAGTTTTCGTTGATCGACGTCTTGTGGTTCTCGATGTTGTCCAGGTAATGCATCATGGCGGGGTCGCGGGAAAGCTCCATCAGGATGTCCCTGAAACTTCCCATCCCGTGGCGGCGGAACATGTCGATCTGGAGAGTTACCTGGCGGCCGTTGCAGGCCTTACCTGCGCCGTCGCACAGCACCGAGTGCCAGAAGAGGGCGACTTTCTCCTCCAGGGGCCGCTTGGTGCCCAAGATCCTGTAGGTCCAGTACATCTGATTGGGCTCCACGGCAGTCCGGTCCTGAAGGTCTGGGCAGTCCCTAAACAGCCGGTCATCGTCCCAGGCAGGCTGGTCCTCGGGGTGAAGGAACTCCTCCACGGTGGCCTCGTAGCCCTTGGCCACGTACGCCTCCACCTCATCCCTGGTAGCGCCGAATCCGGCGCGGCGAAGAAAGTGGGCCATTAGAGCTATGTCGTCGTTAGCCATGTCTACCTCCTGGTAGCTCGGTTCCCCTTCTCGTTTCAACGTCAGATTGACTAAATTATGATAATGGCAGCTAGAGTAAAAATCAACCCGAGCAAGGGGGCCCGCCGCCGCGTAACCGCACCGTGGTAGAATGGCGCGTATAAGCTCCAGCGCAATGGTCGGGAGAGCGATGACCGAAGACCCCACCAGCCCCTTCAGCCCCTCCGCCTTCGAACGACTGGACGAGAGCTCCGATCCCTCGTTTTACGTGACCCCCCGGCTGGTAGTCCACATAGACGACCAGGCTATATCTGCCATCGGAGGACTCTTTCGGGAGGTGTTATACACCCAGCCGTTCCTGTGGTTCAAGGGGTGATACCGACCTGCCCACCGTGCCCACCGAACGGCCGGTGATACTGGACCTGATGAGCAGCTGGAGGTCCCACTGGCCGAGGCCGGCCAACGCCGAAAGAGGGTCGGCAGCGACATCCCATGCTGCCGGGGAGCCCGCTGTCGTGCTGGACAAGAGGATGATCGGGCTGGGTCTCAACGCCGTGGAGATGAGGCATAACCCCGACCTGGACGGGTCTATTGTTCACGACGTGAACGCAGAATCCTGCCTCCCCTTCAAGGCCGGCGCCTTTGACGCCGTCGTCCTGACCGTGTCGGTCCAGTACCTCACCAGCCCGGTGGATGTATTTCGGGACGTTAACCGCGTGCTAAAGCCGGGCGGGCCGTTCCTGGTCATCTTCTCCAGCCGTATGTTCTTCACCAAGGCGGTATGGATATGGAGGGCCGGCACCGAGGAGGAGAGGATGAATCTCGTGGCCTCCTACTTCCGGTACGCGGGGAACTACGAGGACATCAGGGGGATGTACCTGAACCCCGAGCGGGACCAGTACGAAGACCCCGTCTACGTGGTGACGGCCCGCAAGTCATCTGCCAGTCCACGTAGCGAAGCGGTCTCCCAATGAACGAGCTCAGTCTCAGACCGTGATGACGGCAGCTCAAGCGACCTGGCTCGTGCGGGGTACCGGGCCTCCCCTGAGCGAGAGACGACTCCCTGGCACTTGCGTCGGGCCAGGCGTCACAGCCGCTTCCTCATCTTCACGTGCTCGATGTCTACCTCCAGGAACACTTCCCCCTCCTCGACGTACCCGTGGGCGGCGTAGAACCCCTTGACGTAGGTCTGGGCATAGAGTACCGCCTCCCTCATCCCCTGCCTCCTCGCCTCCTCCTCCAGGCTGCTCAGAATACGGCCGCCTATGCCCTTACGACGCCAGCTCCCGTCCACCGCCATGCGCCCGATCTTGGCCTCGCCCGATTCGGTGCATATCAGCCGGCCCGTTCCCAAAGCTTCCTGGCCCATGAGAGCGATCACGTGGGTCGCCGTCGCGTCGTGGGCGTCCATCTCCTCCTCCGCCGGCACACCCTGCTCCTGGACGAACACCCTCATCCGGATGTCGAAGGCCGCCCGCCGTTCCTCCGCGGTACGCACCAGCCTGACAACAAGACCATTCATCTGCACTGCTCCGCCCGGCACTCCCGTTCCCTTCGATAACGTCCCTAGAATACGATCACCCCCCGGCCTATGCCTCCCTGGTCCAGGTCGTCGTAGGCCTGGTTAATCTGCTGGAGGCCGTACCGGCGGGTAATCATCTCGTCCAGGTTGAGCCGGCCCGACAGGTACATATCCACGATCTTGGGCATGTCCACGTGACACCGGGCCGAGCCGTAGTAGCTTCCCTTCAACACCTTTTCGTCCCGGACCAAAGATACGGCGTTTATTTTGGCCATCTCCCCACTTGGCGCGATACCCACCACCACTACAGTGCCGCCTTTCCGGGCCATGCCGTAGGCCGTCTCCACCGTGTCGGCCGAACCATACACCTCGAAGGCGTAGTCCGCGCCCAGCCCGCCGGTGATCTCCTTGACCCGTGCCACCGCGTCCTGGTGAGAGGCGTTGACGGTATGGGTGGCGCCGAACTTCATGGCGTACTCCAGCTGGCCCTCACGTATGTCCACGGCGATGATCCTGGAGGCGTTGAGCAGCCGGGCTCCCTGAATCACGTTCAGTCCAACCCCACCACAACCCACGACAGCCACCGAGCTTCCCGGCTCTATCTGGGCATTGAAGACGGCGGCCCCGACCCCGGTGGTGACACAGCAGCCGATGAGGGCTGCCACGTCCAGGGGCACGTCCTTGGCCACGGGTATGCAGCCCGTTTCCGGTACCACCGTAGACTCGGCGAAACAGGCCACCTTCCCGAAGTGGGTGATTCGCTGGTCTCCCACGTGCAGCCTTGTGGTCCCGTCGTACATGGTACCCGGCGTGGAGGCGTGGAGGTCGCACAGGTTGGGACGCCCGATGGAGCAGAAGTGGCACCGGCCGCAGTTGGGGACGAAGGAGAGGATCACGTGGTCTCCAGGCTTGACGGAGATCACCCCCTCCCCCACCCGCTCCACAACCCCCGACCCCTCGTGGCCCAGGACCGTGGGGAGTATGGTGGTCGCCTCCCCTTTCATGAAATGGTAATCGCTTCGGCAGATGCCGGCGGCTCCCGTCCTCACCAGCACCTCTCCCGCCTTGGGGCCGTCCAGCTCCACATCCTCCACCACGAGGGGGGTATTGTAGTCGTAGAGCACCGCGGCTTTCATTGCGTGTCCCTCCTTTGCCCTCTAATCTTGTAGCCGGGCCCGCCCGTTAGCTAAATCAGCCCGCACGGCAACAGGCCATCTAGCAGGCTGGGGAATAACCCTTTCGACTTTCCTACTGAGCCCGCCCTGAGCATGGAAGGGGTAGGAAGTACGTATCTGAGGGGCACCCCTTCGGCCGGCTCAGGGCAGGCTCTCAGACTCCCGGCAAAGGGGCTTCGCCCCCCTGCACTCCCCATATATTATCGGACTCCTAGGCCCGTAGTTCCTTCAGGTCCTCGGAGATCAGGAGCTTCGCCTCGGTCGCCGCCTGCACGTCTTCCGGAGTGTACCCTGGAGCGATCTCCTTGAGCAGGAAGCCCTGGGGAGTTACCTCGAAAAGCCCCAGGTTGGTCACGACCATCTTCACTACCCCCACGGCGGTTACTGGCAGGGTGCAGCGGGTCAGTAGGCGGGGACTCCCGTCCCTGGTGGTGTGCTCCATGGCGACGTAGACCCGCTTGGCGCCCACCGCCAGGTCCATGGCCCCGCCGATGCCGCCACCCTTCCTGCCCATCGTCTTCCAGTTGGCGAAATCGCCATTCTCCGCCACCTCGTAGGCCCCCATGACGGTCACGTCCAGGTAGCCACCCCGGATGACGGAGAAGGAGTCGGCGTGGTGGATGATGGCCGCGCCCGGATTAAGGGTGACGTACTGGCCGCCGGCGTTGACCAGGTGCAGGTCCTCCTGCCCCTCGGGGGCCAGGGGGCCGTAGCCGATGACCCCGTTCTCCGAGTGGAAGACGATGCTCTTGTTCCCGAAGTCGTAGTTGGAGCACAGGGTGGGCATGCCCACGCCCAGGTTCACCACCCAGCCCTCCTGGAACTCCATCGCCAGCCTGTTGCACATGGTCTGCCGGTCCAGTGGCACCTTGCCCATACACGCCTCCTCTCGACCCCGATGTTATCGCGAGCGTACGCTTTCCCAGATCCCCTCGGGGGGCGGCGGGATCCTCACGATCCTGTCCACCAAGATCCCCGGGGTGTGCACATGGTTGGGGTCCAGGACCCCGGGCTCCACGATCTCCTCCTCTACCTCCACGATCGTAATCCGCGCCGCCTGGGCCATTATCGGGTTGAAGTTACGCTGGGTGAGGTGGTACTGGAGGTTACCCCAGGTATCTGCCCGGTAGCACCTTATAAAGGCATAGTCGGCGGGTAACGGGTACTCCAGGACGTACTCCCGGCCATTTATGGTCCTGTGCTCCTTGCCCTGGGCCAGCTCCGTGCCCACGCCCGTGGGGGTGTAAAAGGCGCCGATTCCCGATCCCGCGGCCCGGATCCTCTCCGCCAGGGTCCCCTGGGGCACCAGTTCCCCCTCGATCTCGCCCGACTCGTACAGCTTCTCGAAGGCCAGCGCTCGGGAAGGATGGGTTGCGGCGGTAAAGGCGCATATCATCTTCTTCATACGGCCCGCTTCAACCAAACGGCCCACGTCCATCAGGTCCCCGTAGAACCCGTGGTTGTTGGAGATTCCCGTCAGGCCCTTGGCACCCTGACGCAGGAGGGCGGCGATGAGGTTGCGGGGCGTGCCGGGGTCGGCGAAGCCGGGGAACATGATGGTCACCCCATCGGGTATGTCCGCCACGGCCTCATCGAAAGTACCAAGGACCTTGTTCTTCATGACTGCCCCCTGCTGACCCGGCCGTTTCTCACTAAATGCTACCTCAGACCTGCAACGAATTCCAGGGCCGCGGAAAAGGTTCACACTTCGGCGTTGGACGCCCCCTAACTCCTGCCCAGGTCCTCCCTGGTTGGCCCCTCGTTAGGCCTGCGGAGAGCCGGGGGGAAGGACCGCGGCCAGCTATCCGGTTATGGCATTCCACGCTGGAAAAAGCGCTGGACGGGTGGCTTGAGCTGAATCCAGTGGTCGCCGACCTCCTTCAGCTCCTGTGGGTCTAGCCGGTTATAGGTCTTGCCCAGATGGGGGAAGTACCACAGCGAGAATGCCCAGAATCCCGGGACCATGGGAGCGGGGTCGGGCTCCTCCAACAGGTAGCCCGCCGGCCCCCGCACCTGCCACGCGGCGAGGGCCCTCCCCTTTTCGGCGACGGCCACGGCTTCAACCCAGGAGGCCCCTCGCTCCTCGCCGGTGTAAGGGCGCATCAGCCGGAGCAGATGCGCAACACGGTCAGCGTCATCGACACCCTCTCCGGCGTGCCGGTGGGTGAGGAGACTGTCCCACCTGGGTCCCAGAGCGGGTATCACCAACCCCCCGTCGGAGGAGATCGCCAGCATCCCTGTCAGGCAGGACCAGCCCTGGGCCTTGAGCCGGGCGATCTCCTCGTGGGAGGCGCCCTCCTCCGGCACCTCTTTCGAGTCCAGCCCAAGAGCCTTTGGGAGCACCGGCTCAAGGGGCAGGCCCTCCAGGAGCCAGCGGAGCCTGCCCTCCTTGGCAGGATTGGTGGTCCCCAGCAAGATGTTCGATTTACCCATTTTGAACGTGTAGCAATTATATAGCATCCCTGGGAAGAAGACGGCGGCTTCCTTGGCCCTCGTACTGTTGGTACGAACTATGGGAATTTCCCATGTAATGCACGTAGATTTACTGAAGACAGCGTACCTGATCTCATTACAACCAATTAATTGTCGGGGGCGAGTTGGCGAAGGTTTTCGTCGGTCAGTGATCTCCGAGAATCGGGAACTGGATCCTGGATGCAATTGGCGATTGTAGCCTGAAGTGCGCAGGATGACTTTCCGTCGGGTGAGCAGCCATGGCGCCTCGGGAGTAAGGAGATTGGCCGAAGAATGAGACGATTTCGACTGACCCTGCTCTTTGCCATTACAGCCGTGGCGGTCATCGCCGTCGCCGCGGTCGTGGCGAATCTAGTCATCGGCGGCCTTGCCGAGGACAATTTGATAAGGATCGCCGAGGAGAACACGGCCCGGGACGGTGAGCATATTCTGTCCATGATGAGGATGATGGGGCCGACCGGGTCAATGGGACCGATGGGAAACCAGGATTCGATGTCGGGAATGGAATCGGCCAAACAAGGCGAAGGCGGCATGGCAAAGCAGGGCATGGGGATGGACAAAGACGACACGATGCAGGGCAAGCCGATGACCCTGGAATCCCTCACGAGTCCAATGGGGCTGCCCAGCATGTACCCTAGCCTGGTGGCGGGATTGAACATCGTGAAACTCGACCTGTTCTCCCCGGATGGTGAGGCCGTGTGGAGCACCGACCCGGGCAGTATGGGCACGGCCAAAGGGCAGGCCCC
This sequence comes from Dehalococcoidia bacterium, assembly GCA_965247295.1. Classification (GTDB taxonomy): domain Bacteria; phylum Chloroflexota; class Dehalococcoidia; order Lucifugimonadales; family JAGWBF01; genus CBDFGQ01. The sequence goes on along the minus strand of CBDFGQ010000004.1, from coordinate 7,924 downwards.
GGTATACCTGGCGGCAGGGGGAGGAGTCTCGTCCAAACTGGCCAATGGTCGCGATCTCGTCGATCTGGATGGGGTCAGCCGGCGCCTGGATATCGTGGCAACCTACATGCCTGTTCTGGACTCCCCCGAAGGACAGATTATCGGCGTTTTGGGGATCTCCCGGGACGTAGCCGAAGATGTGGCACTGCAGGTAGATGATGCCAAACAGGCTGTGTTATTTACAACCCTGGCTACCATGGGGGGACTTTTCCTCATCCTCTTCGGATTCATTGTAGTGGCGGATGTGGGCATAAACCGGTCCAGAAGACGCGAGCTGATGGTGGTAGAGGAGGCGAATCGTACCCTGGAAGATCGGGTTCAGCAGCGCACCCAGGAGCTGGAGAACGCCAATGTGCGTCTGGTGGAAGCCCAAGGGCAGATGGTCCGCACGGAGAAGCTGGCAGCCATAGGCCAGCTCGCCGGACAGGTGGCCCACGACCTGAGAAACCCGCTCGGTGCCATCAACAACGCCGTGTACTACCTGAAGCGAAGGCTGGACGGCTCCGAGCTTGCCTAGACCAACCCGAGAGTCCCTCAGTTCTTGGAGATCGTGTCGGAGGAGGTCCAACACTCCAACCAGATTATCACCGATCTGGTGGGTTTTGCCCGGGTAAGTCCGCCCTCGCTGTCTGCCACCAATCTTGGGGCGGTAATAGAAGAAACGTTGTCCAGCATCGAATTAAGGGACAACGTCCGTATAGTCAAACGACTTGACCCGGACCTTCCCGCGGTGATGGCCGATGGTGATCAGCTCCGGCAGCGGGTCTTCATGAACCTGGCCATGAACGCCCAGGACGCCATGCCTGACGGCGGCGAGCTAACCATCAGCACCCAAAAGGCAGCCGAGTTCGTAGAAGTGGCGTTCACTGACAGCGGCATCGGAATCTACGAGGACACATTGCCAAAGATCTTTGAGCCTCTGTTCAGTACCAAAAGTAGGGGCACTGGGTTGGGCCTATCGGTATGCCACCAGATCGTCTCCAACCACGGGGGAAATATCGATGTGGTGAGCGCAAAGGGTCATGGCTCCACCTTTACCGTGAGACTGCCGCTAAATGACGCTGGGGCGTAGGGAGGAGGCACCAAGATGACACCCGATAGGCCCAGGGTAATGGTGGTTGACGACGATGCAGGTATTCGTCTCACCCTCGAGGCAATCATAGAGGACGAGGGCTATGACGTAGTCGCAGTCGAGGATGGGTACCAGGCCATTGAATTGGCAAAGGACACCCCCTTTGCCGTTATCTTCATGGATGTAAGGATGCCGGGAATCAATGGGGTCGAGGCTTACCGCCAGATAAAAATGGTCAGCCCCTCGTCCGTCGTGGTGATGATGACGGGATTCTCGGTGGAGGAGTTGGTCAAGGAAGCCTTGAGGGAGGGTGCCTACGCGGTCATCTTCAAGCCGGTATCCCCGGAACGGATAATTGATATCCTTCAGGCGGTCCTGAAATCGTGCTTCGTGCTGGTGGTGGACGACCGAGCAGCGGACCGGAAGATTTTGCGCGCCGTTCTGGAAGAGAACGGCTACGCGGTATTTGAGGCCCAGGACGGGGAGCATGCGATATCTATGGTTAGAGAACGCCAGTATGGCATCGTTCTGATGGACATTAGGATGCCCGGTATAGACGGCGTTACCGCGTTCGAAGAGATCAGGAAGATAGACCCACTGGTAAAGGTCATCTTCATTACTGGATACTCGTTGGAGAATTCGGTAAAAGAGGCGTTGCTCAGCGGCGCCTACACGGTGTTCACAAAGCCCGTAGACCCGGACCAGCTATTGACCTTTATGGGCTCGATCGCGGGGCAGGAGGGGAAATAATTCCTACCCAGCTGGGTATGCGGATATAAAACAGTGTGAGGGACCGTATTTTGGCGTTGGGGGAGTGCCATGGCCTTGATACTTGTGGCGGATGATGAGAAGAATGTCCGCCTTTCCCTGAAGTATTTATTGGAGGACCTTGGGTACGCCGTTATTGAGGCCGAGGATGGGGAAGCAGCTCTGGAGTTGGCTGCGCAGGAACACCCGGACGTAATCCTTTTGGACGTGTGGCTACCTGACCTGGATGGCTTCCATGTATTAAGAGCGCTAAGGCAAAACAAGACGACGAAGGATTTACCAGTCATTCTTGTGACGGGGATGGCGGCAATAGAGGGTGAGCAAGCGGCATTTGATTTGGGGGTCACCCACTACATAACCAAGCCCTGGGAGCCTAGTGCCCTCGAATCAGCTATCAAGGTCGCCCTACGCGAAGCGACAACCGCAGCCGCCGAAGCCATCCCAGGTCAAGATTCCATCGATTTGCCACCATCAAGGCCAGATTCACGTAGGAGCATAACAGTAGATGACGTGCGTGACCAAGCTAATTCTTTCCTCAAACGGGCGTTAAGGAATGTGCGGGGATTCAGGATCACCGGCATACAGTCAAACGTTCGCAACCCTCAAAAAGAGATGTGGGGAACGTGGGGGACTAGAATGATAAAGGTCTTTGGAGATGCGGACCTATCTGCAGATCAGCGGTCGTCCGCCAGGTCGGTTTCTTTCGCCATAAGTATCTATGTTAGTAAGGATGGGACGAAAGTGGCTCGAGCCGGTCAAGTGTATGACAAGGTTAATCCGGCAGCAGTCTCTTTCAGCGATAAACAATACGCTGCAGAACTGAGGCGAAGAAATAGCCCAAAGAATCCTCACACTAAAACATGAATGCACCATCCGAAAGTCGGAGTGAATTCCAGTGAACCGTAACCCTGCGCAAGATTAGTCTTCCCAGATCGATTCTCTCGACCGGAACGTATCAGACTACCTCTGCGCGAGCAAGGTACGCGTCTTTACGTTGGGAGATGCGACTTCAGGTGGTGAACCTGGGAGCTGTGACGATCCTGCCCGTATAATGGCCTTGCTGGCTGCGGAAATTGAGAATAGCCTTCCCACCCAGTACAAAGTCATCATCGTCGACGACCTTACCACCATGGCTAGCTACAGTGTAGAGATGGTCATTATGCGGTTCTTCACCACATGTAGGCGTCTAGCAGGCTGCTGAAGAAAGGGTTCTATGGTCGCGAAACGACCTGGTAATAGCTCATATCGTTGCTCGATGAGTGCTTTGGGAAGGTCTGAAGCCACTTTCCTGGGTTGCAGGAGTTCCCTTTTCGCCCCTGCCAGGGCGTTGAGGGCAGACTCCGTCCTTGGGAAGTCATGCTGCCTGCAGGACCGGAGCCTCCTGTAGCTGGGTCATGAGCAGCTTGGCCATCCGCACCAGGTTATACGCAGTGGCCACCAGGTAGCCTGCTAGTCCCGTCTTGTCCACCCCTCGATACCTGGTCTTCCGAAACCCACCGACCGTCTTCATCCACCCGAAGATCTCCTCCACCCGCTTTCGTATTCGCTGGCTCACCCGGTAGCCCGGATGCCGGGTTGTCCGCCCGTCGATGGCGCTGCGCCGGCCACTGGTGTTCTGGGCCACGTGAGCCGTGACCCTTCGGTTGCGCATCGCTTCCACACAATCCCGCGTGTCGTAGTTCTTGTCCCCACCCAGGGTCCTGGGGTGGAAGCCCCGCTCCTTCGCCCCCTCCAGGAGCTTCGGGACCGCATCTCGCTCCGCCGTCCCGCTCGCCTCGCTCACCTGGAAGTCCGTCAGCAGCCCGTTCCGGTTCTCCATCAGGGCGTGGGCCATGAACACCAGCTTGGCTTCCTTCCCTTTGCCTTTCCGAAACAATCGGGCTTCCGGGTCCGTGGTGCTTTGGTGGGTCTTATTGCGCCGTTTCTCCCCGTGAAAGTCCACCGACGGGTTGCCGGGGTCCCCGTCGTCCGAGGCCGGCTCTCCCCCTTTGGACTTGAAACTTTTCAGACTGGCCGCCGCCTCAATCAGCGTCCCATCCACGGTGAAGTGCTCGTCCGAGAGCAAGCCGTGCCGGTCGGCCCCCACCAGGACCGTGGCAAACAGCTGTTGCCCCACTGCGTGCTCCAGCAGCCGCTGCCGGTTCTTGGTGAACACCGTCGGGTCAAAGCTGGACTCCAGGAGGTTCATATCCAGGAACCAACGATACAGCATGTTGTAGTCCAACTCCTCGCAGAACGCCCGCTCGCTGCGCACGGAAAACAGGGCGATGAGCAGCGAGGCCTTGAGTAGGCGCTCCGGTGGGATGGAGGGCCGCCCTACCTCGGCATACATCCGGTCAAACTCGGAGGACAGCTCCCGGAGGGCCTCATCCGCCAGCGCCTTGATAGTCCGCAAGGGATGGTCCGGCGGCACCCGCCCGTCCATATCCACGAAGGTCAACATGGGGACCTGGGGCTCCTGGCATCCGCGCATTGGGGCACCTCCAAAGATGGTCTGCCCCTATTTTATCCCAGAAGAGCCTCGGATACACCGTGAACAAGAGTTTTTCCGCAGCCTGCTAAGCGACAATGGGCGAACCAAATTTCTGGTGGCCCGCTCCTATGCCTTCGATGAGAAGATGTTCAACCGCGTCAAGGTAGTGGCTGACGCTCACCTTAGCTTACGAGCCGAGAAGATGGGGGGAAAGACGGTGAAGACAATGGAGGTCCGAAAAATAAACAACGTGGAGCTTAGAAGCGGTAATGAGGTCAGTTTTGAGGTTGCCCAGGGGGCCGGGATGCGAGTGATACCCGGTGGAAAGATCAAGGTATAGGTTGCCATGAGACACGCAGACCAGGTACCTGATTACAGCCCCGATAGCTACGAAATTCCGCGAATTGTAGACACCTTGCCTTGGGCCCAGCCCTCCCAAAGGTGTTGTCAACCGCATTGCGCTGCCTCGGTTCACGAGGTACCATAGCACCTAGAAAATCCGTAGCACCCCCAGGGTAAACCTACCGCCTTGCCTCTGCTCCCCAACCGTAGCTGTGCCCAAGATGACCATCGGTGAAAGGCTGAAGGCCGTGGCGCATGCGGGCTTCGATGCCGCCGTCTCGGCCTTGGAGCTGTGTGATGAGGCAAGGTTTGGTTATGCCACCGCAAACAACCCAAGAGGCGCCGTTAGAGAGACTGCGGATTGCCCAAGATCGAGTTTGTTGAGATCGATGTAGCATGTGGAAGAAAAGCTGAAAGGAGGGCCAAGATGGCTGACAAGAAGGGGAAGGCGCTTCTCATGGTCTGGGTCGACGTGTCGGCCGACGTAGACGAGGAGTTCAACCGGTGGTACAACGAGGAGCACATCCCCGAGCTGCTGGCGATTCCAGGCGTCCTCGACGCGGCCCGCTACGTGGCGGTCAGCGGGAGCCCGAAGTACCTGGCCTGCTACGAGCTGGAGAACCCCGAGGTCCGAGACACGCCCGAGTACTTGGCCCATGTGGACCACCCCACGGAGTGGAGCGTGAAAGTGAACCTGCGGGGCATCGCTACCCGCATGATCGCTAACAACTACAGGCAGATCTTTCCGCTGGAGGTCTCCCGGGAGGTGAGCCAGAGCGCCATGGCCCCCGTGCTCCAGATGGGGCGCATGAGCATTCCACCGGACCAGGAGGACGAGTTTAACGAGTTCTACAACACAATATACGCGCCCAACTACGAGCGTGTGGAGGGCTGCCGGAGGTTCAGGCGGTACAGTGTGTACAAGGGTAACGGTCCTAAATACTCGGTGGTCTACGAGTTCGAGCACGAGATGGTGTCCCAGAGCCAGGAGTGGCTCGCCGCTCGCCAGAAATCGGGAGGTGGGCTGGGCGACAAGTTCCCGCGATTGAAGCACGACGAGGGCTCACCCGGAATCTACAAGAAGATATTCCCTCTGTAACGGCTTATGGCTGGAACGCTACGTGCCTGACACTGCCGGCGAACGTTCGGGCTTAATGGTGACTAAAACCTAACCCACCTTCAACAGCGCCAGGAAGGCTTCCTGGGGCAGCTCCACCCGGCCGATGCGCTTCATTCGCTTCTTTCCGGCCGCCTGCTTTTCCAGCAGCTTCATCTTCCGCGTTACGTCGCCGCCGTACAGCTTCGCCAGCACGTCCTTCCGCAGCGCAGGAATGGTCTCCCGGGCGATTATGCGGGACCCGATTCCCGCCTGGACAGTCACCTCGAAAAGCTGGCGTGGGATGACATCCTTCAGCCTTTGCACCAGCGCCTTGCCCCGGTGGTAGGCCACGTCCCGATGGAGAATCATCGAGAGTGAGTCGACCGGCTCGCCCTGGACGAGCAGGTCCAGGCGCACCAGCGGCGCGGCCTCATAGCCCGCGAACTCGTAGTCCAGGGAGGTGTACCCCTGGCTGCGGGATTTCACCTGGTCGTACATCTCCTGAAGCAGCTCCGAGAGTGGGAGCTTGAACTCAATGACCACCCTGGGGTCCAGTGAGGGAATGTCGAAGTTGGTGGATGAGGTGGCGGCCTGGGCGCTACCCAGGTACTCCATGCTCTTATGGCGGCCACGGCGCTGTCGGACGATCTCCAGCATGGGGCCGATGAAGCGGGAGGGGGTCACCATGCGGGCATCCAGCCACGGCTCCCGGATCTCCGTCACCCGCTGAGAGGGAGGCAGCTCCCCCGGGTTGCCCACATCGATGGTTGTGCCGTCGGTCAGCACCACCTCGTAAGACACGCTAGGCGCGGTAATTATAAGGTCCAGCCCGTACTCCCGGTCCAGCCGTTCCTGGACGATATCCATGTGCAGCAGTCCCAGAAATCCACACCGGAACCCCGCTCCCAGGACCTGGCTGCTCTCGGGGCTGTAGGAGAGGGACGCGTCGTTTAGCTGGAGCCGCTGAAGCGCCTCTCGCAGGGCCGGATACTGGTTGCCGGCGGTGGGGTAGAGGCCGGCGAACACCATGGGCTTCAAGGGTTGGTGTCCCATAAGCGGCTCCGCAGCGGGGTCCGAGTCCAGTGTAACGGTGTCGCCGACGCGACAATCGAGAATGCTCTTCAATCCGCTGACAATGTATCCAACCTCTCCGGCCTCCAACTGGTCCACCGGGCGAAGCTGAGGGCGGAATACGCCAACTTCCTGGACCTCGGCCGAGACGCCGTTACCCATCAGCCTGCTGCGCATCCCCGGCCGGATGGCTCCGTCACGGACGCGGACGTAGGCCACCACACCCTTGTATGGGTCGTAGGCCGAGTCGAATATCAGGGCGCGCAGCGGGGCGCCGCTCTCGCCCCGGGGCGGTGGCACCCGCGCGACGACGGCGTCCAGCAGCTCCCCTACACCCGTGCCATCCTTCGCCGACACCCGGAGCACCTCGTCCGCCTTGAACCCGAAGGCCTGGACCATCTCTTGGATCACCCGGTCCGGTTCCGCCACGGGCGCGTCTATCTTGTTCACCACGGGAATGATCTCAAGGTCACGTTCGAGGGCTATATAAACGTTGGCCAGGGTCTGGGCCTGGACCCCCTGAGTAGCGTCGACCACCAGAATGGCCCCTTCGCACGCCGCAAGACTACGCGACACCTCGTATGTGAAATCTACGTGGCCCGGCGTGTCGATGAGGTTCAGCTGGTACTCATCGCCACCGGCGTGGCGGTACGACATTCGTACCGCCTGGGCCTTGATGGTTATACCACGCTCTCTCTCCAGGTCCATCTGGTCCAGGTACTGGTCCGACATCTCCCGGGCCGGTACCGTCCCCGTTATCTCAAGAAGACGATCGGCGAGGGTGGACTTGCCGTGGTCGATGTGAGCGATGATGCAGAAATTGCGGATGAGGCGAAGGTCCATTACCCTCTCATTGTAGCATCACTCAGACCCAGTTACAGTGCAAAGGCGGTACGCGGTTCCGTCGAACCCGACGCAGAGACGCTCAACATGGGCCGTCAGTCCCATCAGCTCGGTGTCTGATTGCCGCAGACCCGGTCAGTTGCTAGAATTGGGCTAGCTCCCGACTGAAGAGAATCGGAGGTATACCTATGTACGTTATCATTGCGTGCATCCAGAT
>CBDFGQ010000003.1:0-351430 GCA_965247295.1 Dehalococcoidia bacterium | reverse complement strand
TCTGCGGTGGCTTGAGGCTGAAAGGGGCGCTGCCGTAGCTCTGCTGGCCATCGAACAGAGCTTGGACATGGCTGGAATGATGTACGGCGCCCAGAACAGAATTGTCTCCGGTATGCTCACAAGCGAGCAAGAACGGCAGGTGCATCAATCCCTACAGGACAAGTATGGCGCCATGTATGGCCCACTGCTTCGATCGGATGAGGATTGGGGCGCTCCCAAGCAGAGGGGCGATATCGTCGATGGCCCGTCAGAGCATCGCCATCTTGTGGATGCTCTGACGCGGCTTCGCCGGAAGATTAGTCTGCCGGCGGAGACTTCCCCAAGCCGCTCTCAGGTCGATCCGGGACCGGATACGCTCCTCGCCGATCTGCTGAGGCTTCCAGATTCCACAGACCCGGCGCGGTGGCTTCAGGACCACCGTCTGTCCCTTTCCTCTCGGCTCGTGCTGGAACATCTCCTACAGGGAGCATTCCCAATGGGAGATCTCGTGCTCTCTGCAACAAACGGCTCCTCACTCCGTTCGATACGTCCGAAGGTGCACACTCGCTCAAAAGGTCTTCTCCACGTAAAGGTACAGCAGATCGATATCCTGGAGCTTGGCTTTGCTGTCCGTGTAAGAGTCCGATTCCGCCTTCCCAAGGGATGGCCCTCCGCGAAACAGCCGGGGATTGTCCGGCAGTGGGAGGGGTTTAGAAGTGTCAGAGACAATGCTGGCCACCACTACGTGGTGCAGGTTGCGTCCGGTGGCGTCTCCAACCAGATATGGTGGTGGCATGGGGATCAAACACTCGTCTGTTGGCCCGCGCTTGAAGACGCACGGGAGTTGACATTGGAGGCCCAACCGGCGTATCTGTCCCTGTATCGGCCCCCAGGCGAAGGGGGTACCCTCATACCGATACCGGGACCCAGCTTGGGCAGAATAAGCTGTACGGCCGTTATCGGCGAGTAGAACGATTCTCTCGTGGGCCGAGTTCATGGCCGAGGAGCCGTTGAAGCCCAAGGGCCGGGGCCGCAAGCCCCAGCCCACAACCGCGTCCCTGTTCGATTGGGCGCTAGACATGGAGCAGGAGCGGGAGGAGGAGCCGGTCGGCGCGGGGCGCTAGGAGTCCGAGCTGCAAGACACCAGTCGGAGGAGAGAACAAGAGGAGGCACTTGGCATGAGCAGGATATTTAGCCGTGTAACGTTTACCCTCATTTTGGCAGTGGTGTTGTCGACTCTAGGAGCATCCAATGTATTTGCGGAATCACCAAGGCTAGGGGAGTTCACTGTTGCTACTGTGGAGCAAATGGAAAGGCTGAGGGAGCGACTTCCAGATGCTCCTCCAGTTACAGAACTGGGGGCACTCGTGGGTCCAGGTAGGGATTATGCGCGTGACCTGGTCGACAACCCTTGGGGTTGCTACGGACAGACGGACTATCCCCATGCATCCGACAGCGAAGGACCTTGGGTAGTTAATGTACACGCCAGGACGGTATGCCCAAACGGGTTCGAGGTGCCCGAAATTTGGGTAGAGACCGAACTCTATAGGCAAACGCATTGTTTTCTGGGGTTCTGCTTCGGATTGGAGCCTTGGGGTCCGGAGGTTTCCGATACTGCCTACAACGCGTACAGCATTGAAGTAACAACACATGGCCCCTGCGAGAACGGGCGTTATAGGGCCATCAGCGCCCATTGGATGTTAGGTCCGGACGGCAACACATACGGTGGGATTACATCGAATAGCCGGAAGGTAAGTAATTGTCCGTAAACGGGCTTTTGAAAGCTGCTGCCCGTGTGCTCGACTTGGTATCTGTAGGGCAAAGGCAGCCGCAGGGCAAGAACCATCAACCCGACGGTGTCGAGTTGATGAACGCTCCCTACCCGGCCGATTGGATCAAGGAGCGGCTTGGAGACTGGGCTTCAGAGAAGGGAAGGTTCGTAGGATCTCTAGTCCCAGAGGGATTTGAAGCCTACGCACGAGTCTTTCACCCGGCCAAACTCTGGAAAGCTGACCGAAGTTGGGAACAGGTGAGGTGGTCCACTGTGGCGTCGTGGAACGGGAAAGTCGTTCATCCACAGATGCAGTTCTGTCGAATCGCAAACCTTGACGTACACTTACACGAAAAACCTTCGTGGGGCCGCATCCCGTTCTATGGGATGCTACCCGAGGACGAGTGCCAGGTTCTGATCAGTGTCCTCAAAGGGTTCACCTCCACACCCGAACGCTGCTATTTCTCCCTTTGGCACGGCTATGGATTCCTTGATGACCGCTACTTCAAGAGGGTAGCTAAGTTGAAAGTTCCACGCAGGGAGGAGTACTTGGTCTTTTGTGGCCCTTTAAACAGCATCATGTCGTTTTACAAGCATGTTGGGGGAAGATGGGGGCAATCGCCGAACATTTGGTGGCCAGAAGACCGGGCCTGGTGCGTTGCAACCGAAATAGATTCTTTGGATACCTACATTGGCGGTAGCAAAGCTTGTATAGAGCGAGTTCTTGGGCACCCAGACCTAGAGGCGCTCCCTATAGGTCTGGGTGCACGTGTAGACGCCTCTGGCGATACCATCAACGTCTAAGAAAACCCATGGTTGGTTTGACTGTTTCTTAATCTCTCACAGAGCGGGCCAGTCGGCCGCGGTTACAATCTCAAGCACTCGCGCGGAATCATCTATCTCGGCTTTGAACCTACTCTGCTCGGATGGTGATGGGGCCAGTCTCCGACACCCGACGCGGCCACTGCGTCGAGACACGAATACCCTTCACTTAGGGTAGAGGTAACTCGCCATCCCTTCGGGCGTTCAGCATAAGCCTCCCAGCCTGATGCAGACTTGAGGCACGGGACTTGGGTTGGCGGATTGTCGACCACGAGTACCTGCCGAGTCCGATCCATAGGTGCCGTCCACCATTGACTTCCTGGATGAGCCACCACCTCGTGGGCGAGGCTTAGCAAGTGTGTGCCCCGCCTTCCCTTGAGGACATCCGAGGGCGTCACGTTGCCGAGGGCCTTGTGATAGCGTCGGTAGTTGTAGTAGCTGACGAAGGCCACGATGGCCGCCTCCAAGTCTGAAGGCATCTCATACGGCAGTTGGTTCACATCACGCTTGAGGGTCTGGTGGTAGCGCTCCAGCTTGCCGTTGGTCTGAGGGTAGCCCCAGCCCACCACCCTGAAGTAGGAGGCATCGGTGGCCCACATCTGGTAGGGGCCGGTGGTCTTCCGATGGTACTCCTTACCCGCTGCCAATCGTGTCTCGGGCCTCTTCACTAATCCCTCCCGGCGCAAAACGCGGTAGACCGCAGACTCTGATACGGAGAGGTCTATGTTGTCGGTGGTCCATGCCGCCAACTGCCGGCAGCTCAGGTCTGGCATATCCCTGGCCGCCGACAGAACGGAGGCTACTTCCTCGGGAGTCAACTTGTTCCACGGTGGCTTGCCGCCTCCTGCATTGTCCTCAAGTCCCTGTTGCCCCTTCCGCCTCAGCCACCGGTAGTAGGTGCTCCTGGGGACTCCCAGTCCACCGAGGGTCTCACGCTTGGGAAGGCCGGAGGAAGCCACCTTGGCCAGCACCTCCGCATTCTCTGCGCCACTCATACGCTGATACCGCCGGGCAGCGCTTTCCGGGGTATGGCGGCCGGCGACGACCGGGACGTCCGGGGCACATGGTACTCTGTCTTCTGACACGTCCAGGTGCGTGATGGTAAACCTTCACCTGTTAGCGTAGGCACGCGAGACGTCGTAACCGTTAAACACTGAGCTGCTGCTGATCTTCGGTCAGCCTGGAGTTGACTCTAAGACTGTATTGCTGGGGGAGAGACTCCGGCATCACGACCTCGACTCGCTCCACCAGCGAGTCTTTTGGGACAATCTTCCCTCATTCTGGATCCCGGGGGCCGTGAAGGTCTCTCTCAGTTCGCCGTTGGCAACTACATTGCACACGTGGCCCGGTTGCCTCCAGAGGAGCTCGCATTAATCGGGATAGGACACCAAATTCCAGCTTGCAGAGATTGACGGCTGCCGTTGGGAGTTGAGTTGCCGACAATCTTGTGGGTGTCCTCGTTAATATGCACCACCGTCGCCCTGTCAGTTCCACCGTTGCCATCCGTGGCTTCTACAGGTAATGTATAGAAGACGTGTCTCGGGGTCCGAGGTGCCCGCCTCGGTGGCTTGGCCGCAGGAAGAGTTTATACAAGCACCATGGCAAATTTGACGGAGAATCGTATAATGCTAATCAGTCGTATAGCGTCCCGAAAGAATGAGCTTCGGAACGTCGCTTGTCTTGTAGGGGCCTGCTAATACCTGAAAGGATGAGGATCATGAAGATGAAGCTCCCGATAACCATAGGTGTCCTTTTAACAGTTGTCCTGATTTCCTCTTTGGCAACTAGCCTAGTAGTAGTTGCCCAGGAGCCTGATCAGGATCCAGGGGAGGTTACACTTGAGGGGGATGGCGTGGTCGAATACGATTGGTCTCACAGGCCCCCTATCGAGAATGGTGTACTTCGCATCATTCAGGGAACTCAGAAAGACGATGCATGTGTATTCAACCGGGCTCTGTCGTTGAGTCCCAACGAACAATTCAAAATCTCAAGGACGTTGGCGTTTAATCCCGACACATGCCAGGAACTCATCGAAGTAGGAACGATGAGCTCCGAAGCCCGTAGCCTAGAGGACCAACGAGATCAAGCTAACGAATCAATAGCGGTTCGCCCGCTCGATTCCTCCTCGCAGCACGACATGACCTTAGCCGATTCTTCCCTTCCTCGGATGTTCAGCTCCTATAAAGCGAAATATGAAGACCCTGTTAACTGGGATGTTAACTGGCTAAGCGCAGAGCTTGTATGGGAATACGATGATGAGAATGACATAGTCAATTACGTGAGTGACACAGGGTGGTGTAGAAGGGACTGGAACGAGGTGACGGACTGGTATCCTACTTCGGGATTGCCGTGCGATGGGTCCTCGGAAGGCAGCGGATCTCGGTATGTCGTTGAGACGAGTTCACATTTCGAGAACACGGCGTTCATTTGTTTCGCGGTGAGTATTTCTCCGTTCCTGCCACCTGTCGTACTTAGTGGTGCGAAGACCCATTATGAAGACCAAGAGCTTACAGCCTACGCTGATGGAACCAGCGCAGGGCAAGTCAACCAATGGAAGGAAGGCGAATGCGCTTGGCTACTCCATGGTTCACAATCGTTGGTTCGTGAACCTAGGTAGTTTGAAGTAACTTGACGAGCGTACTGCCAGGGCCAAGATTGGCGGTGCTGAAAGCAATAAGACGCTGCATTCTAGCTGAATGAGGGTCTATGCGGTTCTAATGGTGGTATATGCAGCCCTAGTGCTTGTCCTCTTGGGTTTAGGGTGCAGCAATGGCCCATCGGCCGACGTTCCAATCACGGCGCAGCTCGTATTGGAAAGGGGCCAAGAGGCAGTGCAGTCTCTGAAGTTTTTCCGTGGAGAATATCATTTCAGGTTGGCAAAGGGTGACGGAGGCTCTTTGGAAGAAACAGTGATTGAGGCAGTTGTGGATTTCCAAGCTCCTGACAAGATGTATACTAAGGGACATGCGACTGTGACGACCGCCTCTGGAGTTTCGACTGCACTACTCGAACAGATCTTGATAGGAAAGACCCAGTATTTCCGCATCCGTGAAGCTGGACCGTGGGTTTCAAGGGATGTTGAGTCGTCGGTCGATCCAGAGCAACTGAACCCACTCAATGTGTTGTTAGACGACTCTCAGATCGTTGGCGACTTGGAGTTGGAGGTAGGGGCTCTGCTCAATGGTGAAGAGATGTTTAAGGTGTCCTGGCTTGCGCCGACTGGCATCGACCTAGGCTTTGGAGAGGCAGACCGAACTCGTCATATAGAATATTGGATAGCATATGAGGACTACTTGGTCAAACGATTTACCTATCGTTCCGGTTCGCCCTCTAACGGAGAAGGAACAATGGGCACCTTCGATTTGTCCAATTTTGATATGCCTGTAGACATCGTCCCACCTTATCAAGCCAAACCCTTACCGCCGCGGTAAGCCGCTGTGCACACTGCTAAATCCCTGCACTCACATAGCTGCCGGTTTGTTGTCTATATGGGTTGCAGTACCTATCAGACTCTCTCCGATCTGCGTGCAGTGGAGCTATGCAGTAACGCCATTGCTCTGACGACAAAAGCGCTCGGCGTTGGACACGCGGCTGTATGCCTCCAGCGGTGACCGCTCAATCCCCCATCGACCCGCCTCAGACATTTCCCGACGTTCCTTTCACTGAGTATCCATAGCCACACATCCCCCCGATCATTAACACGCCAGCACGCAGGCCCATCGAAAGAAGTAGCGATAGCAAGATCGTCAAAGCGAACGAATCCTCCTAGAATAGGTGGACATCTAAAGTATGGGGTTTACCACGCCGGGGTTTAGCCATCTCAACTCAGGCGCTCCGTAATATCCGGGAGCCCGGTGCACGAAACGTAGTAGCGCTTGGTACGGAGGGACATCTGAGGTCTATCGGCGTAGCGACAGTATCTGCATGGGTCGCCCATGCCTTTGCCTGGGCCGCTGGGGTCTGGTTGGCGTTCTGGCCCACCTATGAGGGTGCGTCGGTAACGGCGACACTCCCTGGTGAGCCTGGCGGGGAGGTGATTCGGTCTAGCGCTACGGCAATAGAAGTGAATGGCCTGCACGTAATCTTGTTGCTGCTAGTGCCTATCCTGTTGACCGCCATCACTTTGTTGGGCCTTCGGCTCCAACAGACGACGATGCGCAAGATACTCCTCTGGAGCCCCGCCGTCGTGCTTCTGGGATTCTGTTTTGTAGCGATAGCTTCGATCGGCATGTTCTACCTGCCAACAGCCCTCGCGCTCCTTGTTGCAGCCATTGCTGATCTCGGAGGTCAGGAAGGCAATGAGCCGATCTAGTCTCTCGGTCGTCACTGGGGCCTTTGGCTACAGTGGCAAGTACATCGCGCGGCGGTTGCTGGAACAGGGAGCAACTGTAAAGACGTTGACCCGTACTCCTACTTCCCACAGCCCCTTCGGTGATCGGGTGGAGGCTCTACCTCTGGACTTCGGCGACTTTAACGGTTTGGTGGAAAATCTTCGGGGAGCCGCCACTCTGTACAACACCTATTGGATTCGCTTCGCACGAGGCACGGTTACTCATGACGTTGCGGTTCAGAACTCCCGCATCCTGATAGGAGCGGCGGCCGAAGCCGCCGTTAGCCGCATCGTCCATATCAGCATCACCAACCCCTCGGAGGACTCGCCACTTCCTTACTTCCGGGGGAAGGCGCTGGTGGAAAAGGCAATCCACGAGTCTGGGTTGTCCTACGCCATCCTCAGACCCACGGTGCTGTTCAGCCCCGAGGATGTGCTGATAAACAACATCGCCTGGTTCCTGCGGCGGTTTCCAGCGTTCCCCATCGCAGGGTCTGGGGACTATCCGATCCAGCCGGTGTTCGTAGACGACCTGGCGCAACTTGCCGTGAATGCCGGGGCGGGAAGCGAAGATGTCGTGTTAGACGCCGTGGGTCCAGAAACATTCACGTTTGAGGAGATGGTACGGCTCATAGCTCGCCGAGTAGGCAGCCGAGCCCGGCTGATTCACGTACGGCCTTCCGTGGCGCTGCTGGCCGCCCGAATGGCGGGTTGGTTGGTGCGGGATGTGGTGCTGACCAGGGATGAAATCGACGGACTGATGGCGGGCCATCTGGTGTCGGCTGACCCGCCTACCGCCTCCACCCGGTTCACCGAATGGCTGGAGGCCGAAGGCGCCACGTTGGGACGCCGCTATGCCTCGGAACTGGACCGCCACTACCGCCGCCCGTAAGGTCGCACATACTTGTTATCAAATAGACACCAATAGCTCAGATACTGGTGGGCGGTTGACTTAGCTTCAGTCGGAGGCAGCATGTCGTCCAGTCCGGCTCACCTGTCGAGACTCAAGCCAGTCAAACCTGATCGTTCGGCGCTAACTTGTTGGTCTGGCGCGCCGAAAGAGCTAGGAGATGCGACCGTTCCCGCTCACTGCATCCAAATCTACTGCCCACGAGTACCGAAGTTTTTGGTGTGGATTGGATAATCGGTATCCTGGAGCGGCTGCGCCTCTCCACTGGCCCAGACCCCCTCTTCGCCATCATGTCAAGAGAACGGGCAAAGCTCTCCTACCGCTGGCAGGCGGCGTACATCGAGCGGTGGGCCACATCCAGAGGCGGGCTCATCAGGGTCGAGGAGACGGGGGAGCCCCTCCGGGTCCCCTGCTGCCCTGACTGCACGGCCCAGATCGTGGACAAGGACGGGGTGCCCCTCACCGACGAGGACCTGAACCGCCGCAAGCACACCTGCGCCAACTGCGGCTCTCCCCTCTGGCAGGCCGACAAGTCCGGCCCCGCCCGCTACCCTTTGGCCGACTACGTGAAGCACCGGATTAAGGGCTTCTTCGACCTGCTGGTCGGGGACGAGGTCCACGAGTGTGCGCCGCGTGACGAGGCATAGGATACCTGGCTCAGTCGGGAAAGATTCGGAGGAAATTCTTGGGCTAACCGACCTACCTTGAAGCGAAAGCCAAGGGGGACAACAGCATTTCGGTAAAGCGGCTAAAGCCTGAAAGCGTTGTAGGGCTGGTTCCGCAAGGCCCGCGCAATACGGTGAAAGCTTGATTGCCTGAACCCCAGTTCCCAGTCGGTGTCTGATTTCACCCGCCGGTAAAACGCTTGAAACCCGGCGCCGCTCATTGCACTGGCCGGCACTCGTGGCCAGCGCACCTCCGGTGAGCGAACGATGGCCAATGTGGGCATTCAAGGGAACGAACGGGGCACCTAAGTCGCGCTAGAACGTCCTGTGTCGAAGACAACGGGGACCTGGTTAATCTGGATGCGCTCTAGCCACCACGGTCTTAGCCACGGCTCCCGCCGTCGCTTCCAAACGTAACGCATCTCACCTTGAGAACGCGCCACCCCACTACAACGACGGCAGCCAACACCAATCCCATGAACAGCACAACGGACCAAAATAACAGCCAGGAGGAAAATAAGGCTCCAACGACCCGCGTCTCTGCCAACCCAAACCTGTTCAACACAAGAAAAGACGCCGGTGTCGCCAGAGTCACTACTAGAGCAAATCCGACCACCACTACCAAGACCACGAGTGCCGTCTTTATGGCAGTACTCCTCTGGTGGATGTACGCGAATACTAGCAAAGCCCAATCCCCAAAGTCAAACGGAACGCGGGATTGCCTACGGGGGGAGACCCCTATGGCAACGGAGCCCTCGTAGTAGTCCGAGCCGGGGAAAGCCCGGTACATGGCGAAGGAGGGCAGGTGGTTTCGACGGAATACGACAGGGAGGTATGCATAATGCAAAACGCCGAAACTGTATTGAACGTCACACGCGAACGCGGAGAAAGAGAATTGCCGCTGGAGAACATCTATCGGCTGCTTTGCAACCGGGAACTCTACCTGAGGGCCTACGGCCATCTCTACTCAAACCAGGGGGGCGATGACCAAGGGAACCACCGCAGAGACCGTGGACGGCATGTCACTGGCCAAAATCGACCGACCTATCGAGGAACTCCGGTATGAGCGGTTCCGGTGGACGCCAGTTAGACGGGTCAACATTCCCAAGCCAAATGGGGGAACCCGTCCTCTGGGCATACCGACGTGGACGGACAAGATGCTGCAAGAGGTTATCCGGATGATTCTGGAAGCCTTTTTCTGGTTAGATCGGCATTCTGGAGACCACCTGGAGTTGAATACCTGGTATCAGCGATACCTATAACACTGTGCGCCCTCATATGGGCATGAATATGCTAACTCCTAGGGAGGCTATCAACCTGTACCTAAAGTCCGGAGAGAATAAGTGGGACTTGACAAACGAGGGGAAACATGCTATGCAGTACTATGGTCTGACCTGACATGTTTTCGAGCTTTTGCGCCACACGTAGGGTCGGTAATATCGTGATGTTACATCCCATTTTGACATAGCCTTCGGTCAAGTACCTAAGGACGTGACAGTATGAAAATGAAGTTCTGGTTCATGGTAGGGCTGATGTTGCTCACCGTGCTTGCGCTTTCGGGGGTTGTACTCGCCGGGGGTGGGGACAGGCCCCCAGGAGAAAGTTCCAGCGTCCGGATCACGGTTGAAGGCCAAGACCCCAGAACCGGGGTCGCGGAGAGCGACGTGATACACCGAGGAACCGGATTGGCTGGTGAATGCGGTATCCCAGACGTCAGGATTGAGATGTCAGGCGACGTGAGCAAGGTACGAGTGGGATTAGAAGAAGGAACCTGCAACCTGGTCGTCAAAGAGCTCGTTCCCAGATAGGCAGAGGAGGAGCGCAGTTACGCCAACGCCGACGGGTATAAGTGGAGAGTCGAGGCTCTTACGAAGGTCGTCGGCTGGCAATCGATAGACGACCTGACGAAGACACGGTCCAAAGTTGACTTCAAGATGGCAAACTTCACCGGCGGAGGGGCTGTGTTCGATGGGAGCAACCGGGCAGGGAGTTGCTGGGGCAATCATTTCCCATCGCCACCGTTCTACTATTACGTGGACGAATGCGTCTACGACGGTAGCAGTTTGAGTGGCCCAACTCTGATTTACTCGACAGTGCGGGGCGAGTACGATCACCGCTTTCCTCTGAGTCCATTCGGGCACACGACCACCGCAACGGCGGCCGCGAGGGGATATCAAGTGATGCCCTATGTGTTCCTAGCAGTATGCACCGGTTCCAGCTTGCCTCCCTGGCCGGCTGACTTGGAATGCGAGCTAGCCTGGGAGTACTTGGGCTATGAGTAGAGCGCACTCGCGCCCGTGACGGTCAGTGGCAAGCCCCGCCTCCTCGCTCCCAGTCAATCAGGAGCGGTATGGAAACCTTAATCTGGATGTCAGTGGTCGGGGTATTCCTCGTAGCGGGGTTGTTTGCGGGAGCCCGCAAGCTGTGGGGATACCTTGTTGACCAGGGACGCAGGGACAAGGGTAACAGGGGACGCTGAACAACGACAACTGTTCGTTGCAGGTTGATGTCCTGCCCATGACGCTGCTGTGCTTCTGCCTGACTCTGAATCTGTGCCCTCCTCCCTCGCACCCCGCTGTAGAGACCGAACTCTACAAGAAAACGCATTGTTTTCTGGGGGTCTGCTTCGGATTGGAACCTTGGGGTCCGGAGGTTTCCGATACCGGTACAACGCGTACAGCATTGAAGTAACAACACATGGCCCCTGCGAGAACGGGCGTTATAGAGCCATCAGCGCCCATTGGATGTTAGGTCCGGACGGCAACACATACGGTGGGATTACATCGAATAGCCGGACGGTAAGTAAATGTCCGTAAACGGGCTTTTGAAAGCTACTGCCCGTGTGCTCGACTGCCAGCGGTCGGTCTTAACCTCGCGGCTCCAGTTTAATCGCTGGGGCCGTTTGACGTAGGAAACATAATGGATACAGCACTGTTGATGTTGGCAATCGTCCTCAGTTGTATAGCCCTCTCTGTAGCCATCTACCTGTGGCTGACCAAACATAGCCCATCGCCTCGTCGTGTCGTCACCAAAGGGATACCCGAAGATATGCTGGTGACCGTTGGACCGGAAACGAGGGAGTCGCTAGTGATAAACGGCTTTCTTACCTACCGCAAGGTCGAGGGGTTCGAATACGAGGAAGGATACGTGTACAGATTGAGGGTAGTCATGAAGAAAGGACAGTACCGGCTGGTCGAGGTCGTCAGCAAAGAGCCTATGGTAGAATAATCACGAGCGAGACAGCCAGCAAAGATCTACGTGATGAACGCGGACGGCTCCGGTCAGACCCGCTTGATCGATAACTCGGCTACGGACGGCAACCCAAGCTGGTCGATCATTAAGGCAGCGGGACCCTGAAGCGTCACGTCCTCCGCCCGCAGGTAATGTCCGCAGGTTCGCCCAGCCTGGGAGGGGGATGATTCCCGGGGACAGGACGCGACACAACCTCATTCTCCACCTTGGGTGGCAAGATGCTATTGCTCGTGGGCCGGCGGGGAACACACCGCCTACCAGCTACAACGCAACCTCCCACCGAAAAGTTCGTAGTACAGTCTCCTTAGGCCCACCAGACTTGACGAAATCAAGAACTTTCACCTTGAGGTTCACGTTGGCGCTGTAGAACCAACGTTTCTGCTGACTCCTCAAGCAGCCGCCCACCCGTGTGACAGCACCTCTGCCTGCTCCAGAACGGTCTGAGTGGCCTTCTCCTGTTTGTCGGGCGGGTAGCCGTGCTTGCGAAGGATACGCCTGACGAGGACGCGGAGTTGAGCGCGGACGTTCTCCCGCAGGGTCCAGTCGATGGTGACGTTCCTCCGAACGGTCTCGACCAGCTCACGGGCTATGAAGCGCAAGGTCTCGTCGCCCAAGACCTGGACGGCGCTGTCGTTGGTCTCCAGGGCATCATAGAAAGCCAGCTCGTCCTCGGACAGGCCCAGCTTCTCACCGCGAGCGCTGGCCTCCCGCATGTCCTTGGCCAGCTCAATCAGCTCCTCGATCACCTGCGCCGCCTCGATAGCCCTGTTCTGGTATCTCCGCAGTGTCTGCTCCAGCAACTCGGCAAAGGAGCGGGCCTGCACCACGTTCTTCCGTCGCCTGTTTGAAACCTCCCCCTTCAATAGCTTCTGGAGTAACTCCACAGCCAGGTTGCGATGGGGCATACCCTGCACCTCGGCCAGGAACTCGTCCGACAACACCGAGATGTCCGGCTTGTCCAGTCCTGCTGCTGCGAAGATGTCCATGACCCCCTCGGACGCCACGGCGCGGGAGATGATTTGGCGAACGGCATGGTCCATGTCCTCTTCCGTCCGCGACTCTCCGATGGCGCTCTTGGACAGCACCGACTGCACCGCCTGGAAGAAACCCACGTCGTCCCTGATGCGCATGGTTTCCTCATGGGGTACAGCCAAGGCGAAGGCTTGAGACAGCTCTCTCACCATGCTCACGCAGCGCTTCTTGCCGTTCTCCTGGGCCAGGATGTGCTCCTGAGCGGCAGGCAGCAGTCCCACGCGTTCCGTAGCAGTGCCCGTCGTCCACTTGGACCAGTCGAAGCCGTGGAAGAGGGCGCAGCACACCTCGTACTTCTCCAGCATCACCGCCACCGCCTCCTCCTGGTCGATGGCCGTCTGCCCCGTGCCCCCGCTCTCGGTATAGGTGGCCAGGGCCTGCTTCAGGTCCTGGGCAAGGCCGAGGTAGTCGACCACCAGGCCGCCGGGCTTGTCCTTGAACACGCGATTGACCCTGGCAATGGCCTGCATCAGACCGTGCCCCCGCATCGGCTTGTCCACGTACATGGTGTGCAGACTGGGAGCATCGAAGCCCGTCAGCCACATGTCCCGCACCAATACGACGCGGAAGGGGTCGTGGGGACGCCGGAAGCGGTTGGCCAGGGCCTCCCTTCGAGGCTTGTTCCTGATGTGGGGCTGCCAGTCCAGCGGGTCTGTGGCCGAACCGGTCATCACCACCTTCACGGCTCCCTGATCGTCATCGTCCGAGTGCCAGTCAGGTCGAAGCCTCACCAGCTCCCGGTAGAGATCGATGCAGATGCGGCGGCTCATGCACACCACCATCGCCTTGCCTTCCAGGGCCTCCATGCGCTGCTCGTAGTGGTTGACAATGTCCTGGGCCACCTGCTTGAGACGTTTCTCGGCCCCGACCACGGCCTCCAGTTGCGCCCACTTGGTCTTGAGCTTCTCCCTGCGCTCTATCTCCTCACCCTCGGTGGCCTCATCGAACTCAGGATCGATGGTAGGTTTCTCGTCTTCGACGAGGGCCAGCTTGGCCAAGCGGCTCTCGTAGTAGATGGGCACGGTAGCCCCGTCCTCAACGGCCTTCTGTATGTCGTAGATGCTGATGTAGTCCCCGAACACTGCCCTTGTGTTGGCGTCCTGAAGCTCGATGGGCGTGCCGGTGAAGCCGACGAATGATGCGTTGGGCAAAGCGTCCCGCATGTGACGGGCAAACCCATCCACGAAGTCGTACTGGCTCCGATGGGCCTCATCGGCAATGACCACAACGTTGCGCCTTTCCGATAGGGAGGGATGGGTATCCCCATTCGCCTCGGGGAAGAACTTCTGGATGGTGGTGAACACCACGCCTCCGGACTGCACCGAGAGCTTGCTGCGAAGGTCGGCCCTATTCTCCGCCTGGGCTGGCGGCTGGCGCAGCAGGTCCCGGCAACGGGAGAAAGTGCCGAAGAGCTGGTCGTCCAGGTCGTTGCGGTCGGTGAGGACAACGACGGTTGGGTTCTCCATGGCCGGCTCGCGGATGATGACTCCTGCGTAGAAGGCCATGGTCAGGCTCTTGCCCGACCCCTGGGTGTGCCAGACGACCCCGATACGATGGTCACCCGGCGCGCCACCCGGTTTACGGCCAGCCTCGTACCGTCCCCGTTCCTCGGCAACCGCCGTTTGTTGAAGCTCCGCTGCCCGCAGGGTCTCGTCGACAGCCACCTGCACGGCGTGAAACTGGTGATAGCCCGCCATCTTCTTGATGAGCGCGCCGCTGCCGTCGTCCTCGAACACGATGAAGTCTCGGACCACCTGGAGGAAGCGTGGGGGTGCGCAGACGCCCTCCAGCATCACCTGAAGCTCCGTCATGTTGGGGGCTGCCAGGGTCTCGCCGGTGATGGTGCGCCAGGGCTTGAACCACTCTGTGCCCGCTGTAAGAGCGCCGATGCGGGCCTGGGTACCGTCCGAGACCATGAGCATCTCGTTCATTGCGAAGAGATTCGATAGCTCGGCCTTGTAGGTCTGGAGCTGGTGCCAGGCGGTCCAGATGGTCGCGTCCTCGTCCGCCGGGTTCTTGAGCTCGATGATGCAGAAGGGCAGGCCGTTGACGAAGAGCATCACGTCGGGCCTGCGGTGGTTCTTGTTCTCGGTGACGGTGAACTGGTTGACGGCCAGCCAATCGTTGTTGGCTGGATGGTCGAAGTCGATGACGCTGGCCTGAGCGCCGCGGATGTTGCCGTCGGTGGTGCGGTACTCCACCGTCACGCCGTTAGTCAGCATCCGATGGAAGGCACGGTTCCGGGCCTCCAGGGTCGGCCCCTCAGGCCGGGTCAGCTTGCGGAAGGCGTCCTCCAGGGCGGTTTCGGGAAGGTCAGGGTTGAGTTGGCCTAGGGCGTCCCGCAGACGACGCTCTAGCACCACCTCGTCGTAGGTGTTGCGCTCGGCGTTGACCGTGTCGGGCGCGATGTCTGGCCCGTGGGCCGTCTGCCAACCCAGGCCCGCGAGCCACTCGAGGGCCGCCTCTTCAACCACGGACTCGTTGATGGTGGTCATTACGGGTTCCTCAGGTTGAAGGTGACACCTAGCCCACGTAGCATATCGATCGTATTGCAATAAGCAACTTCAAAATGCTTACACAAATTGGGGAGAGGTACTCGCCTCCTTACGTTTGGATCAAACACTTCGTTTGTGACCAGAACAGCGCCATGGACCTTCGCGTACGCAGCTAGCCAGCCGTCTGCCCTGCTAGCAAACTCATGTTTTGCCGCAGGCAAGAACCGATCACAAGTCTGCACCCACACTTGCATCTGGGAGAAAACGCTCGCGGTTTGAGGCTCAGTTGTTAAAGCGAAGGCGTCGCGCCAGTGTTGTTTGAGCCAAGCGACGAGTTCAATTGGGCCGGTGATCTCATCGCGCACCCTATCGACGCTAAGAAGTATCTTCTCTTGCTCATAGCGTTGAAGGCATTCCCAGAATCCTGGATAAAGGTCTATAGGGTAGTGATCGTGCCAAGCAGCAATGAAGACATTAGCGTCTAGCGAATATCTCGTTGAGAGGCTTAGCTGTGGGGACGAGGAAGTGGTCACAATGGAAATCCCAACTTGGCAGGCATCCTTGAGAAGGAGTCGCCCTTCAAACCGGTGAGGCGATAAGCATCCGTATAGGACAGCCGGCCTTCGATGACCGCGCGGCTCACAGCACTACCGAAACGAGTGCCTACGCGCCAGAACTGGTTATTCCAGTAGTTACCACCCCGGCGCCGGTCGCTCTGTTGAGCACCTCCCCAAGTCTTCGCCCTGTTTTCATAGTAGAATTCGAAGAATGCCTCTCGTGTAATGAGTTCGGAATCAAGGGCTCGACGGGCCGCTACTACCGTACTAACCTTGAAATGTTTGGCGAGAGCATGGTAAGGATCACCCGATTCCCTGGCCGCCGCCCATCGCTTGTGCAAGTCCTCAGTAGGTACGAGGAATTCAGCTGCGATCTTGTTGCAGACTTCCTCAACCGTATGGTCTGTAGGACTCATGTCTTGGAGTTTCGACAAACCAGACTCGCCGACAAAGATGTGAGATAGTTCATGGGCTAGAGTGAACATTTGGGCGGATTTGTAGTCCGAGTTGTTGACGAAAATAAGGGGCGCATACTCATCGACCAACGCAAATCCTTGGAATTCTTCTGCATCCAACTTACGGTGAGTGTTATTCTCAACGACTCCGTTGAAGACGACCAACACGCCGGCAGACTCGATGTGGTCTCGAAGATTTCGCAACGCATTGGTCCAACTTCCTTCCCAGGACGCCCAACCCCCGCTAAGCTGCAGCGCGTCACCCATTGCACCTGCGACTCTCGTCGGAGATAAGTCCAATCTGAACGCCGCCACGAATTCCAGCGGTGCATCATCTTGGCTTATCATCTCTTCTCTCATCCAGGCTTGGCGGAGCTGCATCTGGTAGACGGTATCCAGTAGGTTGGGGCTGGGGCGCTGGGGCGAGCCGCCAGTGCGAGTGCGAAAGTCCGCGATGGGCAAACTGTCATCAGGAGGTTCGGACAAATAGAGATAGCCGATGGGGGTATATGTATGCTTAGCCAGTTCATCCACCTTATTGAAGGTGATTCTGCCTGAGCGCTCCCATTCCGCTATGTCTTGGGTTTGGAGCTTGAGGTTGGCCGCGAGTTGTTCACGGTCGAGGCCGACCCGCTCCCGCGCCCATCTCAGCACTCTGGGCTGCAACGTGATACTCTCCTTTAGTTGTGGCATCAGTCAGGCCCTCCATTTGCGTGACTCTTAGGACGACCTACCCGTAACTCCCCCGACACCAGCTTTGGCAGCAGCGTGTCGCGGATGTCTGTGAGGACTTGCCCTTCATGCAGGTTTCTAAGGATGCG
This sequence comes from Dehalococcoidia bacterium, assembly GCA_965247295.1. Lineage (GTDB taxonomy): Bacteria > Chloroflexota > Dehalococcoidia > Lucifugimonadales > JAGWBF01 > CBDFGQ01. The sequence continues at coordinate 334,341 of CBDFGQ010000003.1, read as the reverse complement.
ATGCATTAGAGTGGAGACGAGACCTTCAAAGGCCTTGGCTACTTCGGCCGGCGGAATTACGGTATCAACTAGCTTGAAGGTCTGGCGCGTGATTGTGTCGAAGATGGTGCCGTGCGTTCGTGTTTGCAGTTGGTCCACTGCCATCCTGACGTTCCAATAGGTGAAGAAATCGGGATAACTGCGAGCACCACGTATACCGTAGCAGGTTTGATTCATAGCCATAGGCACTCCGAGACAAGTGAGTCTGCCGACGGTGCCCCTGGCTGTGATGACAGTTGTCGCTGCATCAAGTACCCGTGTCGCGCTGTTCTTAACACCCAATTGGGTGATTTTCCTCTCGGTATCCACGGCAAAGACGTCGCTTCCGTTTGGCGCATCCTTAGCGGTGTACCAAGGTATATCTCCATCCCAATAGCTTGGTACGGATGTCTTAGGCGTACCTCCACTAAGAAGCTCAACCATGTCATCTAAGACTCCAACCTCCCACCCCTCCGGTATCTCCCCCAGCTCCGAGGGTACGAGGCGGTCGAGGAAGAGGTCGTAGTGCTCGGCGGGGAGGCCGAGGAGGGACTCGCCGGGGCGCCATCGACCCTCCATCTTGGCCCGCACCGGGTCGAAGTCCACAAACCACGACTTGAACAGCGCCCGCGCCATCTCCTCCAGCGTCTCGTTCATCCGCCGATTCAGCGCGATCTTGTCGTCCAGCGTCCCTAGGATGTGGGCAATGGCGCGTTGTTCGGGAATGTCTGAGGGGAGGCAAACCCCTGCTTGGTGTAAGTGATTCCGGTTCAGGCCCGGCACTGCCGCTTTGTCCGAATAGGCAGAGAAATCTAGTCCTCGGAGTAAATAGCTGATGAACCGTGGATCGTTTCCCTTGAAGTCCCTTACGTACAGAGTTGTGTTCAGAGGCCAGAAGTCATTGGGGACATAGAAGACCTCCCCTAGCGTGCCGTACCGACCGGTCACGACTCCTGGACCTTCCACCTTGGCTTTGACATGATAATCCGTCACACCGGAGGACGAGACAAGCGGTACAGCGCCAGGCATACGGTCTCTTTGAGGAAGATCATACCCACGCTTGAGTTCCACGACTTCGCCTAGGCTTGTCTGCCGCCATTCACTCCCCATAGCCAAGCCCCCTCAAGTTCGCCTCTATGGCCGCGTCCAGCTTGGCGGCCTCCGCCTGCTGCTCGCGCCATTGGGCAGTGAGGCGCACCATCTTCTCCTCAAAGGGCTCGCCATCGTCTTCCTGCGGGGCCGCGCCGACGTAGCGGCCGGGGGTGAGGACGTGGCCGTGTTTGCGCACCTCATCCAGCGATGCGCTCTTGCAGAAGCCGGGAACGTCGGCGTACTCGCCCGCGCCATCCTCGCCCCGCCAGGCGTGGTAGGAGCCGGCGATGCGGGCAATGTCGTCATCGGTCAGCTCCCGGTGGGTGCGATCGGTCATGCGCCCCATCTTGCGCGCGTCAATGAAGAGCGTCTCGCCCTGGCGGTCGCGGTATCTACCACCTTTGCGGTCCCTTGAGAGGAACCACAGGCAGGCGGGTATCTGGGTGGAGTAGAAGAGCTGGCCCGGCATCGCCACCATGCAGTCCACCAGGTCAGCTTCGATGAGGCTCTTGCGTATGTCGCCCTCGCCAGACTGGTTCGACGACATGGAGCCGTTGGCCAAAACGAAGCCCGCGATGCCGGTGGGCGACAGGTGGTGCGCCATGTGCTGCACCCAGGCGAAGTTGGCGTTGCCCTTGGGCGGAGCGCCGTACTGCCAGCGCCTGTCCTCCTGAAGGCGTTCGCCGCCCCAGTCGGAGATATTGAAGGGTGGATTGGCCAGAATGAAGTCGGCCTTCAGGTCTGGGTGGCGGTCGTTGTGGAAGCTGTCGCCGTGGGCAATCTGGCCCTCGATGCCTCGGATCGCCAGGTTCATCTTGGCCAGCCGCCAGGTGGTGTAGTTGGACTCCTGGCCGTAGATGGAGATGTCGCCTCGCGCCCTGCCGCCGTTGCCGTTCCCGCTGGCGTGGGCGCGAATGAACTCCACCGACTGCACGAACATGCCGGAGGAGCCGCAGCATGGGTCGTAGACCCGGCCCTTGTATGGCTCCAGCATCTCCACCAGGAGCTTAACGACACTGCGTGGGGTGTAGAACTCGCCGCCCTTCTTGCCCTCGGCGCTGGCGAACTGGGAGAGGAAATACTCGTAGACCCGGCCCAAAACATCCTTGGAGCGGGCCTCCTCGTCACCCACCTGGATGTTGCTGATGAGGTCGATGATCTGGCCCAGACGCTGCTTGTCCAGCGACGGCCGAGCGTAGTCCTTGGGCAGCACGTCCTTGAGCACGGGGTTGTCCCGCTCGATGCCAATCATGGCGTTGTCGACGGCCTGGCCGATGGTGGACTGGCGGGCCTGCGTCTGGAGCTGCGGCCAGCGAGCCTCGGTCGGCGACCAGAATATGTTCTGGGCGCGGTACTCGTCGGGGTCCTCGGGGTCTGCGCCCTGGCCGACCTCGGCCTCCAGCCCAGCGTAGGCCTCCTCGAAGGCGTCGGAAATGTACTTGAGGAAGATCAGGCCCAAGACCACGTGCTTGTACTCGGCGGCGTCCATGCTGCCGCGCAGGGCGTCCGCCATCCGCCATAGATCGGACTCGTAGCCCGTGGTGGCGCTGTTGGCGTTGGATTGGGTGTTGGGCGGTCTCTGTCGAGATGTTGTCATTTGGTATCACTCTTACGCTTGCTCTCGGCCCGCCACCTGTCCACCTCGCGTAAGGCGTTCTTGCCCCCTGGTCCGTATCCGTGACGGACCAGGAAGCCGGGGACGCCGCCGTATTCGACGGAGATAACCGCGGACTCAGCGGTCTTGTCGTGGCCGGGCAGGAAGAACGAGCCGATCGCCGTCTCCGCGCCGCAACCACACCAGCACTCGCCAGTCGGTAGCAGGCGTTTCTTTGAAGCCATTCTCATATCTCCCGAAACGAGACTGCGGGGTGGCCTTGGATGCTATCCAAGGATACGTCTCTAGGAGCTTCTGTGTCAAGACCGCCTTGCTCAGGCGGATTGCCACCCTTCCGTTCGTCACTTGCAGTCGCTCCGACCAGAAACCGTTTCGCCACTACCACAAGATTGGCTGCGACACAATGGCTTGCAGGGCATTACATAGGACACCTTTCCACGCGACAATTGATAGTTGGACAACTGCCAGCTAGAGCAATTGCCCGAATACGACACAGCGTGAAATGGGGACCCGGATATGCCCCTCTCTGAACGACAGCTGCTCGACTCCCTCAGCAGGATGCCTTTCATCGACTCAGCAGAGTTGGCAGGCATCCTGGGGGAGCCACACGCGACCGTCCACCGAGGGCTGACGAGGCTGCTGACCACCGTCATCGTCGGGAGGGTGAGCCACGGCACCGCCCACCTGCCGTCTAGTCAGAGATACTACCTGACGGCCAACGGCATCAGACAGGCCGCGGAGTTGCTCGGCTTTACGACGCCCTCGGACTTCGTGCGAGCTTACCCCGTGTCCAGGGAGTGGCTGGCGCTGCTGGTCCGCCGGATGGACGCGGCGGCCGCCGTCTACCGGCTCGCTGCCTCACTCTCCCCCGGAACAGGTTCTCTCCGGTCGCACGTGGAGTTTCACCGCCGGGGCCGCTTCGACGCCACGATCACCCTGCATGACGGCCCCAGCTTGGGCGTGATCCGCCAAGGTCTGGCCCTTCGTCGGCGCTCGCTCTACGACCGGCTGAGGGCCATAGCGGAGTACCACTACACGCGCCGCCCCGGCACCGTCCTGATCCTAACGCCTAGCGTCTGGGAGCAGAGGCTGACGACGAGGTTCTGCATGGAACTGAATCTTGAAGACTCCTACGTCGGTGTGGAGTCTCGGGACACACTGGAAAGACGGGACATCCACGTCTGGAAGAAGACGTCAGGCCTGTTCAGCGGCTCGTACTACACCCTCGATTTCGTGAGCTCACAGGGCGGCCCTGGCGGAGCGCTTCATACGGAGTCGCCGGAGCGGAAGCGGGCCTCGATACCCAACCCTGAGCAGATGATTCAGGCTGCGCCGGCCTTCGGCATCAGCCCGGCTGAGAAGCGGACGCTCGACCTCATCACCGACCACCCGATGATCCCCCGCGAGCACCTTGCCCTCTGGCTGGGCGTCTCCGAGGGCCGTGTCAGCCAGATGATGCACAGCCTCGTGAACACCTGGGGCCTGGTCGAGCGTCGAGGACAACGCAGTCACACCCGCTACACGTTGTCCGCCGAGGGCATTCGCTACGTAACCCACAGGGACCGCGCCCAGCTTCCCACCACGCAAGGCATCTGGAGCACGGCCTTCACTACCGACCGGCAGGGCCGGAGACGGCACGTGGGCCACCGGATCGACACGTGGGCGCGGCAGACGAAGCACGCAGACGGCATCACCTGGTTCCTCGCGAAGTTGGAAGCTGAGACCAGGGAAGATTCTTCGAGCGAGTTGCTGTGGTCGGTCCCCACCGCGAGGTCTGACCGGGCATACAACTGGGGCCAGTCTGCCATCGCCCCGGACGCCGTGGGGAAGATAGTCGCAGAGGGCCTTCAGATACCGTTCTACCTCGAGTACGAGCTACGTGCCCGTCACCCCGAAGGAGTCCTGGCCCGCCTGAGTCCCTACATGAGCTACTACTGGTCCACCGAGCCCGGCGACGACCAGCCTCCGTTCCCCGTCACGCTCTTCGTAGTTGACACAGAGGAGGTCGAGGCCACCTACGTGCGCACATCGGCGCGGATGACCCGGATGTCGCTGCCCATTCTCGTGTCGTGCATCCCTGTCCTGTCCACCGCAGGAATCCTGGGGCGGTCCTGGCATCCACTGTGGGAGCCGGAGCCTCCGAGACTTCCCCTGTCCGGGCTGAGGGCCTACCAGTGGGACTCGCTCTACCACCGGGTGCGTCACCGTCCTGTAGAGGGGAATAGATAGGGCCGATACGTCCCTATCTGCCCGTTATGCTGTCTGGGGGCTGCAAATGGTGCATCTTGGCCTGTAGGCGAGGTCTTGTGAGGCCACAACCCGCCTGATTTGCCCCTAATTTAGCTACGAAATGGGCCGACAAATCCTCTGACCGGTCAGCGCCCGAAAATGCAAATGAATGAAAAGCCATACTAAACTACATTGCCTCCCCGACAATGACCTGATTGCACTTTTGCAACCCCTGACGCATCATCCGATGGCGAAGAAACAGCTATGTATGAACCTGTTCGGCGGGTCGGCACAGCTGATCCGGGCAGGATTTGGCGTGTCGGCGGCGTCCGCGGCCCAGTGTGGCCCATCGGTTTTGCGGCGAAACGATGTCGGGTTGCGTGACATGATTTTGGGGCATGGGTAGGAACGGACATCCCGGGCCAGCCAGCTAGGGATTCCTGCCACATTCGGAGTGTACTGACCGAAATCTGTGAACAGTTCTTGTCCAGGGCTGGTTCCACCGAAAAAGGGATGCGATTGTCAAAGCGGGCCACCCCCCTGTAGAGGACGAAAATGAGTGACGAACGGGCATCGCGGGCCGACGACAATCAGCCCGACCTCAGATGGGTCGTGGAGTGGCTGGTCGAGCGGGGGGGTCAGCGCCGGACGGCGGCCCTTCTGGGAGTGAACCGGAAGACGGTGGCGCTGGCCCTGCGCCGGGAGCGACTGACGGGCAGGATGACCCTGGCCGTGCAGCGACTCATGGCCAACCTGGACGACCCCGGATGGGAGAGAACGACGCCACTGGACCGGTTGGAGGCGAGGATGAGGCTGGCGATTGAAGCCGTGGACGATCTGGCTAGGCTCGTGGAGCGTCTGACCCGGCGCGTGGAGGCCCTGGAGGCGGCTCGGCAACCCGAAGACGACGCCGGGGGCCGGGAGTCGGCGGATGCTCACGACGCCGAGGGGCGGGGCCTGCGTCTGTTCAACTGGAGACGGAGGCGTCAGTCACAGGGCGAGGAAAAGAGTGATGGATGAGCGTGTGCGCTGGGTGACGAAAGCGGAGGCGGCGCGAGAGATGGAGATATCCATGTCCACTCTCGACCGGAGGATCAGGAGGGGGGAGATCGAGGTTCGCAGGGAGGGACGCTGGGTCCACGTGCGGCTGGAGGGGCCGGAGTACGTGGGCGACGACGAGCTGCTGCGTCGATCCCTTGGTCGGGAGGACAAGCTTCAGCGGACGGTATGGGAGTTGGATAGGACAGTCACGGAGTTGGAGCGGGAGCGAGACGAGGGCAGGGAAGCGGCGTTAGCCAGCAGACAGGTGCATAAGGAGCTTGAGGAGGCGTACCGGAAGGAGACCGCCGCGCACAAGGAGACGAAGAATCTGCTCAACATGGTCCGCGTGACCGCAATCGTGCTGTTCGTGCTGCTGGTCGGCAGCGTTCTCCTATGGTGGTTTGTGCTGAGGTAGGGGTGGCGCCGCCAGCCCTTCGACGTTCCCGCCAGCCGGACCCCCGGTTCTTCAAACCCCATCCGCCTCTCTTACGCGTCGGTGTTCCACTTTCCCCAATTCGTAGCTGCCGATGCCCCATGACGCAGGCCAAAGCCCATGTTCCAATCACGTCCGCGAACGCCATCGGCATTTTGTCCACTTTCGTAGCTGCGACTGTCCAGTGTCGCCCGACTCATCCACCGGCAACCTGTCCACTTCCAAAGCCGCGACTGTCCAGTAGGGGTGGCACGAGTACCGGAATCAAATTGCTCGCTCCGATTTAGCAGGATGCCCCATTCACCCCGATTTCAGCTACGGAATCGCCCGAACTGCAACTTGCCGCCCCGTGCGATCTCCTGTACACGGGTGTGACACCGCCAGCGACCCCTGGCATCTCGCGCCTTCTGAGGAGGGTCTGTGCGCGCGAGCCCTACCCGGTCCGTTGCCGTTGCCCAGGCGCTTGCGCTGGAGTCACTAACTCACTACAATGTATCTGGACGTCTACCCTCCGGTTAGGGCAAGCTGAGACGAGGAGGCACGACATGGCCGTAGACCAGAAGGACAAGTACCAACAGATGGTGCTCCGGGGCAAGTACCAGAGACTGTACACGTACCTGAGCAGTCTTCAGGTGCAGGAGTGGAGGACCTCCTTCAACGAGGTCGAGGCAGTCATCGGATTCGAGCTGCCTCCGTCCGCACGGCTGCACCGGCCCTGGTGGGGAAATCAGAGAGGCGGCAATGGCCACAGCCACGCCCTTGCCTGGAGCGTCGCCGGCTGGGAGACGGCGGAGGTCGATATGGATGGCGAGATGCTGCTGTTCCGGCGAACGCACCCGAAGCCCATACCCAGGCTCTCTCTCGACGAGGCGTGGCCCGTCCACCCCACCGCGGTGTGGCCGGAAGGTCTGAGCCTCAGACGTGAGGACCTCTACGAGGAGAGGGTTTAGTCCCGCCATGTTCATAGACACCAACGTGCTGGTGAAGTCCCGTGTCCCCAGCGCGCCGGACCACGACGCGGCCAGGGCCAGCTTGGAACGCGCTTTTCGAGACCCTGAGCCGCTAAGGATCAGCCGTCAGGTGATACGAGAGTACCTGGCCGTCGTCACTCGACCGCAGACCTGGACGGTGGCCATCACCCGTGAGGATGCCCTGGATGACGTGAGCAGGCTGATAGGCAGCTTCGAGATACTCGAGGACGGTCCCGTGGTGACCGAATCGCTCGTGGGGCTGTGTCGAGAGATTCCCGCGGGGGGACGGCAGATTCACGACGCCAACATCGTCGCAACCATGCTGGCGCATGGGGAGCGCAGGCTATTGACGTTCAACGTCTCAGACTTTCACCGTTACGGCGACCGCATCGAACTGGTGGACAGATAGTTGAGTGTGAAGAAACATCCACAATCAGCCAGAAGCTACAGTGTCCCCAGCAGGTTTGGTGCGGTGATACACAAGCGGGGAACCGTGCCGGTAGTTTGTTGCCTGCACGCCATCGTTGTGGGGTTAGGCAGCTACGCCGCCGCTTTCGCCACATTGATGCTGGTCTTCGTCTTGTTGACCGCCTGCTCTCCCTCACCAAACGGAGACAACAGTCCAACAGACAGCAGAGTCTACTCTCCTCCTCTGGCCTCTTCAACAGGGCGAGAGCTGTTCGTCGCGAACTGCGCTGTGTGTCATGGAGTCGCTGCCGAAGGTCAGCCCGACTGGCATATCAAAAAGGCTGACGGTACGCTTCCAGCGCCACCGCTCAACGGCGACGGCCACACGTGGCACCATTCAGACGGTCTCCTGTATCGAATCGTCAGCAAGGGCGGGAAGCTACTGGAAGACCCGAGCTATCCGAGCTTCAAGAGCGGTATGCCTGCATTTGGGGACCAGCTCAGCCACGAAGAGATTGTCGAGGTGCTCAACTACGTCAAGAGCCTTTGGGGAGACAAGACCAGTCGAGGACTGTCTATTCGGGAGTCTCAGGCGTTGGCCAGTGAGCAGGACCCGTTGCCCCCGGGGAGGGAGTAGGCCAAGCATCTTGGACAGGTATGCCATTGTCTGGGGCACATTTCGAATCTCTTGACGATTAACCAATCCACTCAAGGAGAACAGCATGAAGAAGATGCACCTACAGCCGCTTACACCGGCGGCGCTCTACGCACGAGTGTCCAGCGAACGGCAGGACGTGGACCTGTCCGTGTCCGCCCAGCTCAGGGCGCTCAAGGACTACGCCAGGGCCAACGGCTACTCCGTCGCACGCCAGTACATCGACGAGGCCGAGAGCAGCCTCGTCGCCGACCGGCCACAGTTCCGGGAGATGATCGAGGAGGGCAGTAAGCCCAACGCTGCCTTCGAGGTCATCCTTGTATGGAAATTCAGCCGCTTCACCAGAAAGCGCGAGCACGCCGTAGCCTTCAAGTCGATGCTACGGCGCAAAGGCATCCGGGTGGTCTCCATCACCGAGCAGGCCGAGGACAACGCCACTGGCAGACTGCTTGAGGGAATCATCGAGAGCGTGGACGAGTTTTACAGCGAGAATCTTGCGCAGGAGGTCGTCCGGGGCATGAGGGAGGCGGCATCGAGGGGCTTCTTCCTCGCCTCCAACGCCCCCTTCGGCTACAAGCGAGTCAAGGTGAACGACGGGGTGAAGGAGCGTCCCACGCTGGAGGTTGACCCGGCCACAGCCCCCGTGGTCAGGGAGATATTCGAGAAGTCGCTGCGAGGCAGCGGCCTCAAGGAGATATGCAAGGAGCTGAACGACCGGGGCGTCACCAACCGTGGCAAACGCTGGTACAAGGGAACGCTCCACTACGTGCTGAGGAACGAGGCATATACCGGCACCGCCGTCTGGGGCCGCACCAGCAAGGGGGAAAAGACCCAGGACCCTGTAAGAGTGGAGGGAGCGTGGCCCGCGCTGATTTCGAGGGAGCTGTTCGACGAGGTGCAGCAGGCCATGCGGGAGCGTGCTCCGAAGGTGCGGAGGCCAGCGAGAGTTGGCAGCAGGTTCCTGCTGAGCGGGCTGCTCAAGTGCGGGGTGTGCGGCAGGCCCTACTCCGCCCAAGGAGCCAAGAGCGGCCAGTTCGCCTACTACATCTGCGGCACCCTGTTCAGAGAAGGTGCGGGGACGTGCAGTGCCCGCTACCTGAACGCCCCGAGGCTGGAGGCGTTCGTGGTGGAGAAGATCAGGGAGCGGATCCTCACCGAGGCGACCATAGTAGAGCTCGTGCAGCTAGTGGCCGAGGAGATCGACGCCATGGCTGAGGAGCTATCCGGCAGGCTGGAGGTCATCGAAGCGGAGCTAGGCGACGTGAGGAAACGGCTTGAGAGACTCTACGAGGCCATTGAGGCGAGCGAGCTGACGCTGGAGGTCCTGTCGCCTCGCATCATGTCTCTGAGGCACCGCGAGGAGCAGTTGGAGGCTGCGCGAGAGGACGCCGAGACCCAGCTTGAGCAGCGCAGAGTGGAGCTGCCCAACACCGAGGAGATCGCCCGATACGTTGCGGACTTCCGGGACTTCCTGCAGGAGGGGACGATTCCCGAGCGGAAGGCGCTCATCCGCAACTTCGTGGAGGGGATCGAGGTGGTCGGAGACGAGGCGACGCTGACGTACACCGTCCCTATGCCAAACGATGGGGTGACCAGCGAATCGGCCTCGGTTCTTGATTTTGTCAAGTCCGGCCCACCAAACTTGACGGTAGACAGAACCGGGCTGTGTAGGGCCATCTCCTCGGCATCTCTCCCCGGTATGGGGCTGTCGTCAGGCATCGGAATCGTGTAGCGCACCACCGCGTTGTCGGGCATGACGACGATCTCCTTCACGAAGCTCTCTATGAAGGCCCTGCGCTCCGTCAGCTCGCTCTCGTTGAGGAACACACTCAGGTCCTGGGCGTAGGCCGTGATGGTCTCCACGTCGTCCAGGACCTCTCTGCGCTGGGAGAGCATCGCCCTCGCCTCCTCCGCCGTAGCCTCCAGTTTCTCCTGCCGCTCCCGGTGCTCTCTGATGCGGGGTTTGAAGTCGTCGATGTCCAGGTCTGTGGTCTCCGCCAGGTCGTAGAGCCGTCCCAACCTGCGCTTCACGTCCACCAACTCCGCCTCGATGGTTTCCAGCTTCTGCCTCTGCTCCTTTGCCACCCCGTCCATCTCCTCGTCCACCAGCCTCACCAACGTCCGGATGTTGGACTCGGTGAGCACGTTCTCCCGAATCTTCCCCACCACCTGCTCCTCGAAGCGGCGGGCGTTGAGCCTGGGGGCGTTACAGGCCCCACTGCCCCGCTTCATCACCGACTGGCAGACGTAGTAGGCGAACTTCCCGCTCTTGGCGTCCTGACCGGAGAGGGCGCGGTTGCACGATTTGCACCTGACAAGCCCGCTGAGAAGATAGGTGCTTCCGATCCGCCGGGGATGGCTCCGCTTGGGAGCGCGGGAGCGCAGCTTGCGGTTCACCCTGCGGAACCGGGCCTTGGATATGATGGCGGGGAAGGCCTTCTCCACCCGCACCGGGTCCGCCTTGTCCTTGGCGTCGGTTCCCCAGACCAGGGTTCCGGTGTACGCCTCGTTTCTAAGGATGATGTGGACGCCGTTCTTGGACCAGAGCCTGCCCGTGGGGTTGGCAATGCCCTCGTCGTTGAGGGTGCGGGTGATGTCCAGGATTCCCCTGCCTGCCTCGGCCATGCCGAAGATGCGCTCCACCACGGGCGCAGTAGTGGGGTCTGGTTCGAGGGTGGGCCGTTTCTTGGCTCCGTCCTGCACCATGAGCTTCCGGTAGCCGTAGGGCACGCGACTGGCCACCCAGAATCCTCTAGAAGCAGACTCACGCATCCCCCTGACAACTTCCTGCGCCAGATTCTCGCTGTAGAATTCATCCACGCTCTCGATGATGGCCTCCATGAGCTTGCCGGTGGGGGAATCGTCAGCGTGCTCGGTGATGGAGACCACGCGGATGCCCCGCCTGCGGAGCATGGCCTTGAAGGCGACGGCGTGCTCCCGCTTCCTCGTGAAGCGGCTGAACTTCCAGACGAGGATCTCCTTGAACGGGGCCTCGGGCTTGGCGGCCTCATCCAGCATCTTTTGGAACTGGGGCCGGTCGGCGATGCGGCCGCTCTCGGCCTCGTCCACGTACTCGCGGGCGACATGGTAGCCGTTCTTCTCGGCGTAGTCCCTGAGCGCCCGCAGCTGGGCTGCTACGGACAGGTCCACGTCCTGGCGGTCGCTGGACACCCTGGCGTAGAGGGCCGCCGGTATCAGATCGAGTCGGTCGTTCATCAGTCTCTCCTCCCTGTGTCTTCCTGTTCGTCCTGGCGGGAGCGCAGCCGTTCCAGCCGCTCCCGTCTGCGCCACTCCCGCTCCTCCATGAACAGGCGAATCCCCTGCCGGAGCAGCTCGCTCACGGAGAGGTCGTCCTCCTTCATCACCTGCCGCACCTGCGCCTCCATCTCCGGCGGCAGGGAGAAGGTGATGGTCTTGGATCGTCTGGAGGTGGTCACTTCTTCAGTCTCCTGTTATAGTGTAATGTCTTACTATACACTATCATGACACTAGCCCGCAACCCCAATGGGGTGGAGTCTCCGCGGGGTTCGGGCTCTGCAACAATTGTCACGTTTCGACCTGTTGGGGGCTGACACGGTAGGTGGCGGGATGCCCTTTTGTCCCCCTATAGGAAGTTGTGGGAACGGACTGGGACCGGCGTTGGAACATGCTCCAGTGGCCATCATGGGGCTGGTCAGCAAGGTCTTCGGTAACGCTGGTGTCGCTACGAGCCAAAGCTGAGATGCGAGAGGATTGTGCGGTGGACAGGGCCTGCCCTGACGTATCAACTCTGCACCAAGTTGTAATCGGGAGGGCGTAAGAGGCATGAGGGGTTGCAAGTTGTCGGAAAATGGTCCCAGCAGCCATGCTGGGACAGCCCCTACAGGAAGTGGTGGGGACGGCGAGAGTGGACATTTTGTCATTGTGCAACTGGGTACAACTCGGACAAGGGCCTCCTGTCCAAGGAGTGCGGCGGCGGCAGAATCCATGCGTCGCCCAGGATGCCACGTTCGGCGAGGGTCTCTGCGTTGGATGTGATGATGGGTACCCCCTTCACCGTGTCGGCGACGTCGAGGAATGCGTTCTCGCTGCCGGAGGACTCGAAGACGAAGAGCACCCGGGGCAGGCGTCTCGCGTGGTCTCGCTCAGCCCATCCACTGTCGAAGTAGCGTCGATAGGACTTCAGGCGGGAGCGAGCGCGCTTCGGCGTCGTGGCCCGTCGCTCGAACTCCAGCAGGTACGGACGCCATCGTCCTTTGTAGTCCAGGGTGAAAGAGGCGTCGGGATGAATCACGTAGGTGGTCCAGTCGTAGCGGTAGCCGATGCTGGAGCGGGACGTGGGCAGCAGGTCAAACAGGTCGTGGTCCGGGGAGCGGGCGACCTCGGCGGACAGGCCGGCGGCGAAGTCGATGACGCCGGCGTGGTGACGCATCTGTGATGCAAGGGCACGCACGGCGGTCCCGGCGTAAATATCAGAGTTCGAGTACGCGGGTTCGGCGCTCCACCGGTCGAGGGTGAGCCCCACGGCAGCCCGGTCCCTGCGGGCAAGGTACGTCAGCCCCTCATCGGTGAGCATGTGCAGAGGCTCGTCGGATCGGATCAGGCCGTGTTGGGCCAGCGAACGGAGCACCTGGTTGACCCGGCGCAGGGTGACGCCGCCCATCAGTCCTGCGAGCTGCTCACGGGTGCACAGAGGCCAGGCAGCCAGCAGGTCGAGGGCGTCCTTGTCTGCACTGGTCAGCTGCACCGAGAGGGCCGGTTTGAGTTGCTCAGCGGGCTCCGGCATGGCGGCCTGCACCCCAGAGGGATAGAGGGCGCTGCGATTTGGCTTGGGTCTGTCGCGGAGGAAGGGGTAGGACGAGTCGAGCAGGCGCTCCATCCATGCCAGGATGCCGGTCAGGCTGGCGTCCGGGGAGACCCGAACGGGAGGGTCGTCGCCGAGGCCGCTCCCGCACTGCTGCCAGGCGACTCCTTTGTGGTCTCCGGCCAGAAGCTCCCCTTCCGTTGCCACGAAGGTCCTCCGGTGCTCTGACGGGTCGCCCAGGGAGCGGATAGCCCTGCGGGTGGCCTGGTCTGCGTGGGTTAGTATCAGGGTGACGAAGGGCCTGTCGCTGCTCTCCAGCCGCTCGATGCTCCTGAGCCGGTAGCGGAGTCTGGATGTGGGCAGCGCCGGTCCCTGGCGCAGGATTCCAACAGAGCGGCCCCCGGAGAGGGTGATTAGCATGTCGTAGGGGCCGTGGCGGTAGTGGTCCACGCGCACGGGGTCGTCGTGCGGGTCGGCGTCGGCGACCATGGCGGCGACACGGTAGAGCACGACCACGGCGTCAAGCCGCTCGCTCAGTAGGCGGAACCACTGCTTCGACACAGGGTAGGCCCGCAGCATGTGCGCCCGTCCCTCGGTGGCTGCGCCTGCGGCGGTCACGCCCATCTTCGTGGGGAAGTACTGGCGCTGCGGGCGAGTCCCCAGGACGGTCAGGTGGTGCGGCACGGAGTCCGCGAGGCCCCGCTCGGTCAGCTTCTTCAGCCGGTCTCGGAGCGTGGAGGCCGGAACGCGCCCGAAGCGGGACAGCTCGTCCACCGTGGCCAGGGTTGTGGCGCACAGCGATAGGAGCGCTTCCTCGAGACTCTCGCGCAGGGGACGCAGTGCAGGGTCCGGCTGCCAACCCCTTAAATCGATGATGATTTCCAGCGTGGCCGCCTCAAGCGCCGCTGTGTTCCCGCCGACGGAGCTCAGGACGGCATCGGGCACGGCGCGTCCCATGTGGCCCCGTTCAAGGAATCGCCAGAGGGTGTGGCGGGACACGCCGAGGTCCTTGGCTGCCATCCGCCGTCCATGCAGCGACGCGTAGGCGCGCACGTAGTCCCGGACCGCTCTCTCAAGGTGCGGGCCGGCATGTAGCGCGCCGTTCAGTTTTGGAGCTCGTGGATTCGTGGTTACCAATCGGATGCTCCAGCTTGCTCAGTGCTCCAACATTCCATTTTGGAGGGGAAAATCGGCGTATGTAATGCCTTGCAAGCCATTGTTTTCACACCGGTTTTGTGGTATGGGCCACGACCACGACACAAGGCCGAGAAGCCGGTGGGCACACAGATCTGGCCTACATGTGCGGAGTTCACTGCCTATGAGCCGGAGGCGCGGGCATAGGCCCGTAACTGTAGGGTAGGGCTAAGGTAGGCCCGCCGAGTCCGACGCCAGCAACCATGGTCATCAAGACGCCCCCATGACCTCGGCAGCAGGTGTGCTTCTTAGCCTCTAACCAGTATAGATAACAGGCTATACTCAGTCAGGCAGTAAGTGTTGACACTTTTAGGAGAAATGTATATACTACTAAAAATTAATAGTATATACATACCATTTTTGTTCGTATGGTGTATCCATCTTACGAGGCAATGTGTGAAAAGGAGCTCTGGCCATAAATGGAGGTCGCCTCGACATCAACACATGGAGCAACATGACGGAGGAGACGATAAGTTGTGGAGGAAAGAGACCGACGCCGATTGCGACGAATACCTGGTCGTTACACACTTGGAATCCAAGGAGGCACATCATTAGTGGACCCGCAGTGAGGCATTCAAGGCAGCTCACTCTGGGCCAAGGGCCGATTTCATAGTCGGGCATCCGGAGTTCGGCGGCTATGAGGTGCGGCTTCACTCTTCTTCAATGGAGGCGAAGGTGAGGGTGTGATTTGGGATCCCGCTGGTAGTCCGGTTTAAGAATCACTCAAAATCATCAAGGATATGGAGAGGCAAACATGCTTAAGTTTACACTGGTTCTATTGATCGTACCCATTCTAGCACTCGCTGCATGTGGCGATGGCGGTGACAGCGGTGACCTGAAAAAAGCTGTCGTTGAAAACTATGCAGATGGAGCTCATTCATCATACGTTCGAAGCCTTACATCCGCGATGGCACTGGACGCTGCTATAGACAGATTCCTAGCCGCTCCATCACAACCACGGCTGGATGCTGCCAAACGTGCTTGGCTGCGCGCTAGAGACGATTACGGTGTCACAGAAATCTATCGCTTCTACGAGGGTCCCATTGACAACGAAGAGGATGGCCCCGAGGGGCTCATCAACGCGTGGCCTTTGGATGAATCCTACATTGACTACGTGGAGGGTAACTCCAACGCTGGAATCATCAATGATCCAGAAACATTCCCTGCAATTGACGCCGAGCTTCTGGTATCTCTAAACGAAGAGGGTGGGGAGGAGAACGTCTCAACGGGATGGCACGCCATCGAGTTCCTTCTGTGGGGTCAGGACCTCAACCCAGATGGTCCAGGCTACCGTTCCATAGAGGACTACACGGTTAGCGCCAACGCCGATCGCCGAAGCACCTATCTCGCTGTCGCTTCAGACCTTCTGCTGACTCATCTGCAGCAGATGGTGGATGCCTGGGCCCCTGGTCAAAATAACTACCGGGCACAATTCATAGCTAAGGACTCTGACGAAGCCATCACCGACATAATCACCGGCATCGGAGAGATGAGCCGAGGCGAGCTTGCGGGAGAGCGTATGACCGTCGCCTATGAGGAGCGATCTCAGGAGGACGAGCACTCCTGCTTCTCCGATAATACAACGGCGGACATAGTAGCCAACGCTCTCGGCGTCCAGCGCGTTTATCTGGGGCAATACGGGGACGTTTCCGGGCCCGGTATATACGATCTGATTGCAATCGAGGACGAGGCTCTCGCAGACTCCCTGGCAGATGAGATCAATCGCTCCGTCACCCTAGCTAGGTCCATTCCATCTCCTTTCGATAACCTCGTGGCACAGGGCATAGCAGATTCTGACCAGGGTCGGCGGGCAGTCCTCGATACCATCGTTGCCTTGGAAAACCAGACCGATACGATCGTCAGCGCTGCCCAAATAGTGGGGATTACCATTAGCGTTAGTTAAGATCATATGCGTCCATTCAAGTTTCTGGCCAAGACATGGGCGCAGCTGCTGGTCGCAATCTTGCTGCTGGTAGCTGCGCCTGTTGCCATTGTAGCGTGCCAGGATAACAACGATGAAATCGACCTCAGTGAAGTCTACAATCTCATGCTTGGAGGAGAGACCACAGCATTTAGCGCCGGCGGCAACGCCTTCGAACTTTCCGCCAGAAACTTACCCAATGACCTTCGACGTATATTCGAAATCGGTGACAGCTTCTTCAATCAGAATTGGGTCGCTGCACCCTCCAGCACGGAAGCAAGAGACGGACTCGGCCCCACCCATAATGCTTTGTCCTGCTCTTCCTGCCATAGCCATGATGGTCGAGGAAAACCTCCTGATGATCCCACCGACCCAGAGCGCGGTCTGCTAATCCGGCTTAGTATCCCCGACGAGGATGGCTCAGTTGATGAGCCTACCTACGGTGCGCAGTTGCAGGACCGGTCCATCCTCGGAGTGCCTGTTGAAGGGCGTATATTGATCATCTACGAGGAGATGCCAGGTCAATATCCGGACGGCACGACTTACAGCTTGCGGCGGCCAGCCTATCGCATTGAGGATCTCGCCTTCGGACCCCTTGATTCCACCGTTCAAATCTCGCCGCGCATAGCACCTGTCACCATAGGGATGGGGCTACTGGAAGCGATACCTGAGGAGCGGATATTGGGCCTGGCTGACCCAGGCGATGCCGATGGTGATGGTATTTCTGGCCGTCCGAACTACGTTTGGCGAATCCGTGACGGGATGTTGATGCTAGGCCGGTTTGGATGGAAGGCGAATCAACCCACTGTCGAACAGCAAGCTGCAAGTGCCTTCTTGGGAGATATCGGCATCACATCCAGCCTGTTTCCTGATGAGAATTGCCCGGATAGCCAAGAGGAGTGTCGTAGTGCTCACGATGGGGGGTCTCCCGAGATCCCGGATAGTCGACTGGAGAAGGTAACCATATATCTACAGACGTTGGCTGTTCCCGCCATGCGCAACACGGAAGACAAGGACGTGCAGCAAGGAGCTCGACTGTTCGTCCAGTCTCAGTGCGCGATGTGCCATACCACTCGCCATGAAACTAGTGGCACATATCCGATTGAGCCTCTCAGGAATCAGGTGATCTTCCCCTACACGGACCTTCTACTCCACGACATGGGAGCAGGGCTCGCGGATAATCGTCCCGATGGCGAAGCATCGGGCACCGAGTGGCGTACTCCGCCGCTCTGGGGCATAGGTCTTGTCGAGACTGTGAATGGCCATACGATGTTCCTTCACGATGGCCGCGCTCGCAGCCTTGAAGAAGCCATTCTATGGCATGGCGGCGAAGCCGACGAATCCAGGCAACACTTTATGAGCCTGACCGCGGAAGAACGAGAAGCATTAATCAGATTCTTGGAGTCGCTTTAGTTGGCGCGTGTCTCTGCTCGGAGCGCATTGTTCGTAGGCGCCATGATCCTATTCTTGGTGGGATGTACAGCGGATGTACCCACCGATAAGGAAGTTTTAACTAGCCTGACCGATGAAGTAATCGTCCCCGCCTACCAGAATGTTGCTCAGGATATGGCCAGATTGCATCAAGACATAGAAACGCTGTGTGACGAGCCGAACATGTTCTCTCAGGAGGCAGCTGAACTATCGTGGCGCAATGCCAGAGCATCTTGGATGAGATCTGGAGCAATGCGATTCGGGCCTGTCATGGATCGCCGCTCCGAGAGTCTTCTCGATTGGCATCCCACTGATGTCAAAGGGATCGACGATCTCCTATCTGAGGCGCCTCCAGTTTCTGCTGGTGACATCCGTGAGGTACTGCCATCTACTCAACGAGGGCTAAGCGCCATTGAGTATGTTCTCTTTGGCCAGGACGTTTTGGACAGTCAGAGCGACGCTGATTACCGTTGTTCCTACCTGATCGCGCTAAGTGAGGTTGCTCTAGAGGAGGCCGACGCCATCCTTTCCGAATGGATAGATGGAACGGGATCTCGGCCGGCCTACCGAGACTACTTTACAGAACGATCGAGTACATCCCTCCTGGCGAGCTCGGCATTATCAGAAGTCGTGCGTACCCAGGTATTCCGCATACGAGAAATAGTCGACATGAGATTGGCATCGGCGTTGGGGCTTCGGGGTGAGGACGTCGACCTATCGGCTATTCCCGGCACCGTCGCCGACAACGGTCTGGAAGACTTGCGCAACGAGATACTCGGAATGCAAGCAGTGTACCAAGGACGTGGGGAGGAGGGACTGGGCATCTCGCACCTGGTAGCGCCCCTTTCTGAAGAAACGGATGAACGGATGCAAAGTCAGTTCACCTCATCCATTGCAGCCATCGACACCGTTGATGGGCCATTGCGCGAGGCCTTAGTCCAACGCCCCCATCAGGTTCAAGATCTGTACGACAGTCTATCGGAGTTGCAACGGACGATCGCCACTGAGGTGGTCAGCTTGCTAGGAGTATCTATAGGATTTACAGACACAGATGGCGATAGTCTCCGCTGACCGTCTATGTTGACTTCGATTGCTTTACCCGGCATACATGCAGGCGCAAAACAGGCCGAGCTTGCACCTAGGCACCTGGTTGACAGGGTTGTTCAAGCTGGCTCACAGCCTATCTCACCTGCTTCTACTGCTGCCTTCCGCATCATCCTAGGACTTCTTGGTGTGGCGGCGGTAATCCGTTTCGTCGCCAACGGATGGGTCTCAGAGCTTTACATTGACCCCATCCATCACTTCACTTACTACGGATTCAGATGGGTTCAAGCGTGGCCGGGGTGGGGCTTGTATGTACATTTCGCTCTACTGGGGCTTGCGAGTCTCTGCGTGGCCTTGGGATACCGGTACCGGCTGTCAATCGCCGCTTTCTTCCTGCTCTTCACCTATGTCGAGCTGATCGACAAATCGACCTACCTTAATCACTACTACTTTGTCAGCCTGATAAGCTTCCTCATGATTTTCTTGCCTTTGAACCGCAAGGCGTCCTTCGATTCAAAGAGATCGTCCACTTCTACAGGCGGTTCAACTATCCCATGCGCCGTACTGTGGATTCTTAGGACCCAAGTTGCCGTGGTCTATGTTTTCGCTGGAATAGCCAAGTTAAACCCTGACTGGTTGTTCCACGCCGAGCCGCTTCGTATCTGGCTTTATAACAGCACAGACACACCGCTAATCGGCCCATTCCTGAGGGAAGCGTGGCTTCCATATGCAATGAGTTGGGGGGGTGCGCTCTTCGACCTGACTATCGTGGGATGGCTGCTTTGGAGGAAAACTCGGCCGTACGCCTATGCGGTACTTGTGATATTCCACGTGACGACTGGGCTTTTGTTTCCTCCTATTGGCATGTTTCCTTGGATAATGACCGGAGCAGCGCTTCTTTTCTTCGATCCTGATTGGCCCACCCGTCTCCTGCAACGGCTACGCGGACATGGCTCAGAATCCTCTACGTCCCCTCCCATTTCCATGGCCTCAACCAACGCCCAATCTTTGTCGTGGCCGGTGCGATTGGCTCTTCTACTCGCAGTCCTGTTCTTTGCAGCACAAGCGATGGTTCCCATGAGGCATCTGGCTTACCCTGGAAACGTGAGATGGACAGAAGAAGGCTACAGGTTCTCCTGGAGAGTTCTTGTCACGGAGAAGACTGGTCTCGTAAAGTTCCGGGTAACGAGCCAGAGTATGGAAACAGAACGACTAGTCCATCCAGAAGATTTCCTGATGCCTACTCAAGTGGAACGTTTTTCGTACCAGCCAGATATGATTCTAGCCGCAGCACACATGATCCGAGACGACTTCATTGCTAGGGGACATGAAGAAGTGGAAGTTCGGGTTGACGCATACGTCACATTCAATGGGCGGCCAGCGGCTCGTCTTATAGATCCCGAAGTCGACCTTGCTAAGCAAAATCCAGGGTTCGGTCCCAAGAATTGGATACTAAATGCGCCATCTCAATCTTAAAGGAGATTGACCGAATGCACGACCCACAAGACGTAAGCGCCCCAATTCGAAGACCTGACGTGGCAGCCCGCAGAGCTGGCATGTTTCTACTAATAACCGCTGGGGCCACTGTTTTGATGGTATTTGCGCGCATCTCGGCTGGCGTAGATCAACCCACCTTGCTAGAGTCTCTGCGGGTGATCGCGGACAATAAACCGATGTACGAAACTAGTGGAACCGCCAGATTTATCTCCGGAATTACATTGGCTGTAGGAGCGTGGTTCCTGTTGAAGACATGGATAATTCGTGAACGTCTTGGAACGCCATTAGTTCCCTATGCTTTCGCAGCATCTGGTGCATTCTCAGCAGTGTCTGGAGCCTGTGCTATTGCACTTGCGTTATCCTTACCAGATGCATCTGATCCCGCCATTACAAACTCAATTGAAACCATAAACCATCTGCGATGGCTGACTGGCAAGATCGGGTTCACCATTGCAGGATTGGCACTATTGGTGGCAGCGCGTTACCAGTGGAGAGCCGGAGCCACCCTGAGGCGCGTCTCACCTGCTTCAGCCATAATTGGCGGGGCAATGCAATTCATTTGGATTGATTCAGCAACGTTGGTACATCCCATGATAGGCGCGGCCTTTTTTGTTTGGTTGATTGTTATCAGCTTCATGCTTGTGACAGGAAACGTGGAAAGACGTTTCGCGGCTCTAAAACCGTAAGCAAACCTTAGTACAGCTGGCGTCTTCCTAACCGCTTGGTCCAAAATGCGGCGGCGCAAGTCAAGTGCTAGACTATATGCCCAGTACGAGTTCAAAGATGGTTCTGTCTACCGTCAACTTAGGCCCACCAGACTTGACAAGTGTAGTCTTCAATCCGCGACGGCCCGGAGATAGCGCGTAGGTGGATGCGACAATGGAGATGAAGTACGTCAGGCGATCGTGGTTTCGCAGGCTGATGTCGCGCTTGGTGTTGCGCAGGCGAGGCTCCGACATGACCAGCCTTGCGATGCTTTCCTCCGGAGGAGGCGCTCCCATCCGGCAGACCAAGCTCGCGCCCGATGGTGTGGAGTTCTCCGAGGACGTGTCGGAGGCCAGGTGGATAGAAGAGCGCCTGTCGGACTCAAACATGTCGACGGTGCGTTCCCTGTTACCAAACGGGTTTCCGGCATACGCCCGCGTGTTTCATCCCGCCTATCTGAACGACGATGAGGAGCAGCCTGTCCGATGGTCCACGGTGGCTTCGTGGACGGGACGGACCGTCCATCCCCTGATGCAGTTCGACCGTGTCGCAGGTCTGCCCGAAGGCCCTCACGTCAATGAACCAGACCCGCCGTGGGGTTCGCGTCCGACGGTCGGGTCAATCCCGGAAGCGGAGTGCCGTACCTTGGTCGAAACGCTCAGAGGCTTCACCACAATCCCCGACATCTGCTACTTCTGCCTTTGGGATGGCTCGGGAAACATCGACACCCGCCTCTACAAGGCCGGTTCTCGTGTGAGAGCGCCGCACCGAGACCACCTGCTGTTCCGCGGTCCTATCGACACCATCATGGCTTTTTTCGCAACAGATTGGCCTCGTGGGAACGTCTGGAGCAACTCGCCGAACCTCTGGTGGCCGGAGGACCGGGCCTGGTGCGTAGCAACGGACATCGACCTGTGCCACACCTACATTGGCGGCAGCAGGGAGTGCATCGAGGCGATACTGAGCCACCCGGACCTGGAGGCGCTGCCCACGACCCTCGACGCGTCAACGTACCAGATCAGCGACATCATCAACGCGCCGGAAAAGTTCCAGGGCGGCAGCGAGTGAGCATGTCGTGTCTCTCGCCCGTAAACAACAAGCGTTCACACCGGTGACGCGGGCGGCAATGTAGAGGCCAATAGATGCTTAAGTGTATGGAGCACTCCGGCCAGAGGTGACTAAGTAAGGGAATGGTCGTCCATCTAGAGAATCGAAGCTTGAAGGTCACCGTTGAATCCTGGGTACCGGACTCATGTTCTGCTCTTAAGCCTGAGGAGTCGCGGAACAGATGGGCAGCAAAACGCCGGTCGTGCTCTAGGAATTCCTGGACCTAACACAGGAGACAGGTCACGTGAGGTCCGGTAGTAAAGGGCTAGCGGTATGGCCCAGCCACTAGCGAATAACATCATGTCTTTCTTGCAGACCAGCCTCGTCGACTGTCGCTCACCACAGCAGTGTAGGGAACCTATCGTCCTGATGGCCTGTATATTCCTAATGAAGGCCGCTGGCGACCAGGAGAGAACGTGATCAACGAGCAGGATGCGGTCCGGCGCTGCCAGAACGGCGATCGCGAGGCATTCCGTCCGATAGTGGAGTACTACGGGGACGTGCTGATGGGTACGCTCTATCTCATGACACATGACAGGGCGGTCAGCGAAGAGCTCGTCCAAGAGACGTTCGTGCGAGCCTGGAAAGGCATAGCAACGTTCCGTCTCGGCGAGCCCGTGAAACCTTGGTTGGTCCGCATCGCGGTCAACCAGGCGCTCAACGTGAAGGCTCGCCGTCAGCTGTCGGTCGAACCGTTACCCGAGGCTGATCAAGGCAGCACGGACCCAGAGTTCGGCTACGTGGACGACAAGGACGAGGTTCGGCGAGCGCTCAGCCAGCTGTCCGACGGTCACCAGCGAGTAGTTGCTCTCCGCTACTTCGCGGACCTATCGACGAGGGAAGTGGCGGATGCCCTCGGCGTCCGTGAGGGAACAGTCAAATCGCGCTTGAGCAGGGCGCTTGGGCACCTGCGAGAGATACTTGCAGACTGCGAGGACGAGACATGAGCGAGCAAGACGAGAAGACCGAACACAGGCTGCGGACGGCGCTCCACGCGGCGGGGAGTGAGGCGCCCGCCCCTGCAGACCTGTGGGCGCGCATCAAGCCGAGGCTGGAGGGATCCACCACAACTTCCACCTGGTGGCAACGGCGATGGGCCTCCCTAGCAGTTGGCGCCGCCGCTACCGTGGTGCTGGCTGTCGGCGCCACTGGTATCGTGCTGGTCGCCGCTGGTCTGACGGCAGGCAACGGCGATGGGCTGCTCGTCGCAGGCGATGAGAGCTCATTCATCCTCATCAGTCCAGATGACAGCGCTGGACTCCCAGATGTTGACGATGGGGCAGCCACGCGCCTGTCGCGGGCGTTGGAGGAAGAGCAGTCGGGCGCGCTCGTGGTGCCGGCACTGCAGCCCACCGGGACACCAGCGCCGCCGATTGTCTGGGGTCCTTCTGGAAGTCCAGGGCCTATGGACACGCGGGGGCCAGCCCCGCGTCCCTCGGCCGACGCCCAGGACTTCCCGGTCTTCAATAGCGAGCGCCAGGTCATCTCGCAGGCGTCGCTGACGGTCGAGGTAGAAGACGTCGGCATGGCCATCACCGAGCTCCGCGTCTTCGTGGAGTCGGTTGGAGGCTTTATCGAGCACGTCTCCACGACAGACGGCCCTCAGCCCGGACGCGGCTCCGCCACCATCCGCGTGCCCGCCGAGCAGTTCAACCGCACGATCGACCGCATCGAGGCGTTCGGCGAGGTGCTCGGACAGAGCCTTGGTCAGACCGACGTCACAGGTGACGCTATCGACCTCGCGGCCCGGCTTCGGAGCGAGCGGAGCGCTGAGGCGAGCCTGCTGAAGCTGCTCGACCGGGCCGTATCCGTCAGCGACGTGCTCACCGTGGAGCGGGAACTCGGGCGCGTGCGGGCAAACGTCGAGCGCTTGCAAGGGCAGCTCGACTTCATCGAACGTAGCGTCGCGCTCGCGACGATCACGGTGACCTTTGCGCTCCCTCCCGACCCAACGGCCTCCGCCCCCTCAGCGTCCCTGCGGATCGAAGTGCGCGACGTGGAGCGTTCGGTCAGGCGCATCCGCGACCTGGTCGACCAAGCCGACGGGACGATGGGCCAGGTGGTAACGGTCTCGACCCAACAGGACGGCCAGGAGGCGTTCCTGAGCTTCCTGGTGCCCGCATCTGCCTTCGACAGCGTCCTCACTTCGCTGGTGGGAGACGGAATCGTCCTCCACCGGGAGGTGCGGAGCGACGGGCGACTATCCCAGGACGAGCCTGACAAAGACGCGCAAGCGAGGATCACCACGGAACTCCAAAGCCCGGAAGAAGCGGACCCCTGGCGTTCCATCGGGATCCCTGTGGGTGGAGCGCTCGTGTTCCTCAGCCTGGTCGGCGCTCTAACGCTCGCGTTCCGCGCGAGGCGACGGGTCTAGCCAGTTCCGCAACGCTCGGCAACTATGGCCCATGCAGGATTGGGGTGTCGATCGTATACCCGGCGGAGGCACTAGCGTACGAGTCGTGCAAGGGAGCGTCAGTTCGAATCAACGCTTTCTTGGTTTGAAACGTACTATCAAGTAGGACTTACTTGAACGTGGTGGGAGATCGCCGCAGCGGGTGCGAGCGAGCAATCCAAGTTCGCTGCCGTTGCGACGGACTTCGTTGTCATCAGGGAACTTTTTCTTCTGTCGATACGTCTTACTTGTTGCAGGCTCACTTGGAAGCAAGGAATAGGTACCGTGTCGGTACGGGAGGCTTTCCTGTGGCGACGCGATCTCCGATAGAGAGGAACAGTCTTTAAGTCGAGGCTTCACAACAGGGGATTAGGATTGAGAGGACGACTGGTAGTCCTAAAGCTTGGAGTCATTGGAGGACTGCTGGCCCTCCTGATGTTGGTCGCCGCGGCTTGCGACGAGCAGGCACAACCCGCTGGGTCTACGACTACTGGGGAGTCACCAGGTACCAGCGCCCCCACGCCCACTACCGACGGCCCCGACGTGGCCCAGTCGCCCAGTCCCGATATAGAGTTGGCTGCCGAAGGCACCTGGGTCCTCGAACTGCTGGACGGTCGACCGGTCATCGAAGATTCCGCGATAACGCTGATGATTGGAGACGACTGGTTTGACGGCATTAATGGATGTAACTCCTACCGCGGGCAGTCTCGTGATGGAACGCCTGTCGTCGGCGCAGATGGGGTTTTCAAAATCCCACCCGGCGCGACGGTCACGGAGATGTTGTGTCTCGAACCCGAAGGGGTGATGGACCAGGCGGACGCTTACATGTCGGCTTTCATGCAAGGGAAGAGGTTCCGCATTACGGATGACCGGCTGGAGATCCTCGACAGTGGCGACGCGGCCAAGCTGGTCTTCGTGAAGGCGCCGCCACTACTAGGGAGTCCCATCGACTTGGAGGGCACTGCGTGGCGGCTCCTGGAAGAGGGTGATACGGACGGTGACGTGCGTGCGGCGACCATGGCTTTCCTGGATGATCGATTGGTCACCGGCGCGACCGCCTGTCGCAGCTACGTTGCGACGTACCGAGCGTCCGAGGGCGCTCTGCGCTTTCCGGGGAAATCGATGCTAAGCTCCCCGCAGTCATGGCAATCATGCACAGAGAATGAGCGGACTCTGGAGGGCGAGTTCGGCGACTTTCAGACGTGGGCGAGAGAGCATTCGGTTGACGAGGAGGGAGGATCGAGTCTCCTCAGAATCTGGAGCATCAGGGGCAAGACGCTGACCTTCGAGCCGCTGCCACAGACCATAAAGGACATTGCCGACACGGAATGGACCCTGATGGCGTTCGTCGAGCTCAGACAGGACGGCTCCGAGACGTGGCTCCACCGGACCACCTCAGTGGTCGACGGGACCGAGGTGACGATATCGTTCGACGAGGACAGCCTGGGAGGGTCATCCGGGTGCAACTCCTACGGTGGTCCGGCGAACCTCGGAGAAGGGTTGATTACGGTCGATGCCCACCTTTTGCACCAAACGGCAATGGAATGCGTGGACACGGACGGTCTAATGGAGCAGGAGGAGCGATACTTCGGTCTGGTGAACCGTCTGTCGCGGTACGGCATCTATGGCGACCGGCTCTTCTTGCAAACGGACGACGTCGTGTTCCTGCTATTCCAGGCCCGTCCCGAATAATCGAGCTCAAACTCTGGCCATTAGATGTCGAATGGAGGGGGTGCATCTAGTACAATGGGGAGTATGAGGGGGTCGGCCACAGCTAACGGAGGGCAGAGGAGTTGCGTGGAAGCAGGGCCATATCACTCCTGATCATCATTGGGTGATGGCATACCCATCGGTCTTGCAGGCCACGGGCGGAGATGGTATGGCCAGCAGATCGTTCATAGCCAGATTGGCGGTACGGATCGTCCTGCGATGCTTTTGGACCCCGCACTCCATCTGATTGAGTCGGCTCCTCCGGATACCGGCATAACCCCCGCCGCCGTCTTTACCACGGGGCGGCATCACGCGGGCACGTGGACGGACCGGTGACCCGAGAGCTGTTGGCCGTGCCAGTGGAGAAGGCGCTCAAGAACCTGGGAGAGCCGGTTCCTCTGGAAAACCTGGGTCGGCACCCGCAATACGTGCTGCGGCGCGTGTCGGGTACCACGCTGGAGCTGCTTTACGCTACGCCCCAGGAGCTGCGCAGTGCCGACGGGGAACTGCTGGGCAGCGCCCGGTACATCGCTCTCTGGTGGGACAGAGAGGGCGGCGCGCCCGACCTCGTCCTCTGCGGCACGGAGGATGGGAGTCACCTGGGAGCGGCGTTTGCCACCCATGGCCTGAGTTCGTTCGAGGCGCTCATGGAGGGAGCACCCTCCAGCTCGCCGCATTCGATGGTAGCCGCCGAGCGCCTCCTCCCGCGAGGCTACTCCAGTGATGACTACCAGTACCCCTACAAGTGGGAGCTGAAGACCGACAAATCGGCATACGCTCAGGACGAGTTGGTGACGTTGACCTTCACGATCACCAATATCAGCGATTGGCCGGTCACCCTGGACTACCTGCCGCCGAGAGTGGTTATCCACAGCCTCCTGGAACACCGAGATGTGGCTGTCCTGCCCTACGGCGATGGGCACCGGGTCCTGAAACCCCACGAGACCGCCTCTTTCACAATGATCTGGGACCAGGTGCACTTCGAGGGAGGCCGGGCAACTCCAGGAGAGTACGCTGCGCATGTACACCTGGCCAACCTCGTGAACAACTGGTATCTGCATCCGGGGCCGACCGCGTATGAGGTGATCTTGGAGTGACCCAGTTCCGGACCAGATACCGAAGCTCCTTTGGCAGGATTGAGCCGCGGTCTCTCACCACCAGCGACCACCACCACAAAACCGTCCTTAGCGCAATGGCTTGCAGGGTATTACCTTCACCATTCCCGGCCTTCACAATGGACTATTGGAGCATTGCAGTCGGGAAACGGAATGACGGACGCAGCAACAGAGATCACGAAGCCTGACAAAGACGATATCGACAGGTGGTCGGCAGCTACTTGATGCCCTCAGCAGGATGCCTTTCATCGACTCAGCAGAGTTGGCAGGCATCCTGGGGGAGCCTCACACGACCATCCACCGCGCCCTAACCGGCCTGCTGGCCGCCGGCGTGGTCGGCCGAGTGAGTCACGGGACTGCCCACCTGCCGTCGAGCCAGAGGTACTACCTGACAGCCCGTGGCATCCGCGAAGCTGTCCAGTTGCTCAACTTCGACACCTTCGGATTTCGTGCGAGCCTACCCTGTTTCCAGGGAGTGGCTGGCGCTGCTCATCCGCCGGTTGGACGCGGTGGCCGCCGTCTACCGACTCGCCGCCTCACTCTCCCCCGGCATCGACGGGCTCCGGTCGCACGTGGAGTTCCACCGCCGGGGCCGGTTCGACGCCACCATCACCCTCCACGACGGCCGCAGGTTTGGCGTAGTTCGCCAGGGCTTGGCCCTGCGGCGCCGATCACTCTACGACCGGCTGAGGGCTATAGCGGGATACGACTACACCCGATGCCCCAGCGCCACCCTCGTCCTGACTCCCAGCGTGTGGGAGCAGAGGCTGACGACGAGGTTCTGCATGGAACTGAATCTTGAAGACTCCTACGTCGGTGTGGAGTCTCGGGACACACTGGAAAGACGGGACCGCCACGTCTGGCAGAAGACCTCAGGCCTGTTCAGCGGCTCGTACTACACCCTCGATTTCGTGAGCTCACAGGGTGGCCTAGCCGGAGCGCTTCATACGGAGCCGCCGAGTCGGAAGCGGGCATCGATGCCCCATCCTGAGCGGATGGTGCGGGCTGCGGCGACCTTCGGCATCAGCCCGTCGGAGAAGCGGACGCTCGACCTGGTGACCGACCACCCGATGATCCCACGGGAGCACCTTGCCCGCTGGCTCGGCGTCTCGGAGGGACGAGTAAGCCAGATGGTGCATAGCCTCGTCAACACGTGGGGCCTCGTCAAGCGCCGGGGCAAACGTGGAGACACTCGCTACACGCTTTCTGCCGAGGGGATCCGCTACATCACTCACAGGGACCGTGCGCAACTGCCGACCACGCGGGGCATCTGGAGCACTGACCCCACCACAGATCGTCAGAGCCGGAGACGATATGTGGGCCACCGTATCGACACGTGGGCCCGGCAGACGAAGCACGCCGACGGGATCACATGGTTCCTCTCGAAGCTTGAGGCCGACGCCAGGGCAGACCCTGACAGCGAGCTGCTGTGGTCGGTACCCACGGCGAGGTCTGACCGAGCCTACAACTGGGGCCAGTCGGCCATCGCCCCGGACGCCGTGGGGAAGATGGTCGCACAGGGCCTCGACGTACCGTTCTACCTCGAATACGAGCTGCGGGCCCGTCACCCCGAGGGAGTCCTGGCCCGCCTGAGTCCCTACATGAGCTACTACTGGTCCACCGAACCAGGGGAAGACCAGCCGCCGTTCCCCACCACGCTCTTCGTCGTGGACACCGAGGAGGTCGAGGACACCTACGTGCGCACGGCAGCCGGGATGAGCCGGATGTCGCTGCCCATCCTCGTGTCCTGCCGGCCAGTGCTGTCCGCAACAGGGATACTGGGGCGGTCCTGGCATCCACTCTGGGAACCGGAATCTCGACGATTGGCGCTGTCCGAGCTGCGCGCCTACCAGTGGGACTCACTCTACCACCGGATGCGTCAGCGTCCTGTAGGGGGGAATAGATAGGGGCCAATGCGTCCCTATCTGCCCATTGTGTTGTCTGGGGGTGCAAAGTTGCTTCGACGGGGTGCTTTTCGAGGTCCGCCGGTGCCGCAAACCGCCCTATCTGCCCCTGTTTTAGCTACGTAATGGGCCGAAAGACCCGTTGACCGGTCAGCGCTGGAAAATGCAAGTGAATGGGAAGCCACTTTAAACTAAACGGCCCCTCCAATGACAGCTTGATTGCACTCTTGCAGCCGTTGACGTGTCAGCCGACCGCGAGGAAATAGCTACGGATGGGCCTGTCCGGGGCAGCCGGAGGGTTGATGCGGACAGGATTTGGCGTGTTGGCGACGATCGCGGCCCAGTTTGGCCCATCGATTTTGGCGCGAAACGATGTCGGGGTGCATGACACGATTTTGGGGCATGGGTAGGAGCGGACATCCTGGGCCAGCCAGCTAACGCTTTCTGCCACATTCGGAGTGTATTGACCGAAATCTGTTAGCTGTACCTGTAAAGGGCTAGTTCCACCGAAAAATGGATAAAATTGCTAAAGCGGGCCACCCCCTGTAGAAGACGGAAATGGTCTCTCGGAAGTCGAAGATGAATGATGGACGGGAATCGAAGGCCGACGACAATAAGCCCGACCTCAAGTGGGTCGTAGAGTGGCTCGTTGAGCGGGAGGGACAGCGCCGGACGGCGGCCCTCCTGGGAGTGAACCGGAAGACAGTGGCGCTGTCCCTGCGCCGGGAGCGACTGACGGGCAGGATGACCCTGGCCGTGCAGCGACTCATGGCCAACCTGGACGACCCCGGATGGGAGAGAACGACGCCACTGGACCGGTTGGAGGCGAGGATGAGGCTGGCGATTGAAGCCGTGGACGATCTGGCTAGGCTCGTGGAGCGTCTGACCCGGCGCGTGGAGACCCTGGAGGCGGCTCGACAACCCGAAGACGACGTGGGAGACCAGACGGCGAATGCGCCCGAGTCCGAGGGCCGGGTTCTGCGTCTGTTCAACTGGAGGCGGAGGCGCTAGCCACGTAGCGAGGAAAAGAGAGATGGATGAGCACGTCCGTTGGGTGACGAAAGCGGAGGCGGCGCGAGAGATGGAGATATCCCTGTCCACCCTCGACCGGAGGATCAGGAGTGGAGAGGTCGAGATGGTCAGGGAGGGGCGTCGGGTCTATGCGCGTATGCACGGGCTAGAGTACGTGGGCGACGACGAACTGCTGCGTCGATCCCTTGGTCGGGAGGACAAGCTTCAGCGGACGGTATGGGAGTTGGATAGGACAGTCACAGAGTCGGAGCGAAAGCGAGACGTGGCCAGGGAAGCGGCGTTAGCCAGCAGACAGGTGCATAAGGAGCTTGAGGAAGCGTACCGGAAGGAGACCGCCGCGCACAAGGAGACGAAGGATCTGCTCAACATGATCTGCGTGATCGCCATCGTGCTGTTCGTGCTGCTGGTCGGCAGCGTTCTCGTGTGGTGGTTTGTGCTGAGATAGGGGCGCCGTCGCCAGCCCTTCGACGTTCCTGCCAGCCTGGACCTCCGGTTCTTCCAACGCCATCCGCGTCTCTTACGCGTCGATGTTCCATTGTCCCCAATCCGTAGCTGCCGATGCCCCATCGCGCAATCCAAAGCCCATGTTCCAATCACACCCGCGAACGCCACTGCCATTTTGTCCACTTTCGTAGCTGCGACTGTCCAGTAGGGGTGGAACGAGTACCGGAATCAAATTGCTTGCTCCGATTTAGCAGGATGCCCCATTCACCCCGATTCCAGCTACGGAATCGCCCGAACTGCGACTTGCCACCCCCTGGAATCTCGCGCCTTCTGAGGGGGGTCTGTGCGCGCGAGCCCTACCCGGTCCGTTGCCGTTGTCCAGGCGCTTGTGGTAAAGTCACTAACTCACTACAATATAGCTAACGCCACTCTCTTGACAGTCAAGTCAAGACGAAGGAGACGCGACATGGCCGTAGACCGACAGGACAAGTACCGGGAGATGGTGATCCGAGGCAAGTACCAGAGACTGTACACGTACCTGAGCAGTCTTCAGGTGCAGGAGTGGAGGACCTCCTTCAACGAGGTCGAGGCAGTCATCGGATTCGAGCTGCCTCCGTCCGCACGACTGCACCGGCCCTGGTGGGGAAATCAGAGAGGCGGCAATGGCCACAGCCACGCCCTTGCCTGGAGCGTCGCCGGGTGGGAGACGGCGGAGGTTGATATGGATGGCGAGACGCTACTGTTCCGGCGAACGCACCCGAAGCCCATACCCAGGCTTTCCCTTGACGAGGCGTGGCCCGTCCACCCCACCGCGGTGTGGCCGGAAGGCTTGAGTCTCAGACGTGAGGACCTCTACGAGGAGAGGGTTTAGCCCGTCATGTTCATAGACACCAACGTGCTGGTGAAGTCCCGTATCCCCAGCGCGCCTGACCACGATGCCGCTCGGGCGAGCCTGGAACGTGCTTTTCGAGACCCTGAACCGCTGAGGATCAGCCGTCAGGTGATCCGAGAGTACCTGGCCGTCGTCACTCGACCGCAGACCTGGCCAGTGGCCATCACCCGTGGGGATGCCCTGGATGACGTGAGCAGGCTGATAGGCAGCTTCGAGATACTTGAGGACGGTCCCGTGGTGACCGAATCGCTGGTGGCGCTGTGCCGGGAGGTTCCCGCTGGGGGACGACAGATTCACGACGCCAACATCGTCGCAACCATGCTGGCACATGGGGAGCGCAGGTTGCTGACGTTCAACGCCGCAGACTTCCGCCGTTACGGCGGCCGCATAGAGCTGGTGGACGGGTAGCAGGTTGGATCGGCTATTTGAACATGTAGGAGGAATTCTATGATGAAGACCAACAATCTAACGGCATCGCTTATTGGTTCGGTAGTCGTTGCCGTTTTCATGGCTGCCGCCTGTGGGGGAAGCGACTCAATAGCTCCTTCAAAGTCCGATCCCCCAGCGTTTACAAAGGCTTTTGTGCAGCAGGCCATTGACCGCTACGACGAAGAGGGTAGAGACGCTACCATTGCTTACTACAACACCAAGGAGAGTGTGGACGGCGAGTGGTACATCTCATCACCGACGAGAGCGATGTCACCATCGCCCACGCCACTGTTCCGGACAACATAGGTCAGAGCATTCGTGGCCCTCTCGGGGTGGATTCTACTGGCTACGCCTTCGGTGCCGTCATGGCGGACGCCACGGAAGAAGGCATGTGGGTGAGCTATGTCTACTTGAATCCGGTCACGGGTGAAGAAGGGACAAAGCACTCTTGGGTAGTGGAGCGTGACGGGCTTGTCTTCGGATCGGGTTGGTATGAGCCTACCAACTGATACAGTTGCTCTGAGTCAGTAGGGGGTGATAGTGGAGGATAGGCCAATGGTGACCGATACGTTGATGGGGTTCTGCAGGAATGTCGCCGCGGGAGGACGATAGATCCACGACACCAACGATGGTAGACGGTAGCTAATGTTCGGCGTGAAACGCCCTGGAACAGGCGGAACCAAGAAGGAGGACGACAGCATGAAGAAGCAGTACCAACCGCCCACACCGGCGGCGCTCTACGCCAGGGTGTCCAGCAACCGCCAGGACGTTGACCTGTCCGTGTCGGCCCAGCTCAGGGCGCTCAAGGACTACGCCAAAGCCAACGGATACTCCGTGGCCCGTGAGTACGTGGACGAGGCCGAGAGCGGCCGCGTGGCGGATAGGCCCCAGTTCAGGGAGATGATCGAGGAGGGCAGCCAGCCCAAGGCTCCCTTTGAGGTCATCCTCGTCTGGGAATTCAGCCGCTTTACCAGAAAGCGTGAACACGCCGTGGCTTTCAAGTCCATGTTGCGGCGCAAGGGTGTCAGGGTTGTGTCCATCACCGAGCACGCCGACGACTCCCCCACAGGGAAGCTGATGGAGGCCATCATCGAGAGCGTGGATGAGTTCTACAGCGAAAATTTGGCCCAGGAGGTCGTGCGGGGTATGCGGGAGGCGGCATCGAGAGGCTTCTTCCTCGGCTCCAAGGCCCCCTTCGGCTACAAGCGAGTCAAGGTCAACGACGGAGCCAAGGAGCGTCCCACTTTGAGGGTTGACCCTGCCACTGCTCCGATAGTGAAGGAGATATTCGAGAGCTCGCTTAGGGGCAACGGCCTCAAGGAGATATGCAAAGAGCTGAACGATAGGGGGATCACCAACCGTGGCAACCGCTGGTACAAGGGCGGACTTCACTATCTGCTGACCAACGAAGCCTACACCGGAACTGCCGTCTGGGGCAGGACGGCGAAGGGAGAGCAGGCCGCGGAGCCAGTGCGGGTTGCCAAGGCCTGGAAACCCCTGGTGTCCAGAAGACTGTTCGAGAGTGTGCAGCAGGCTATGCGGGACCGCGCCCCGAAGGTGTGGAGACCCGCTAGGGTGGGCAGCAGGTTCCTTCTCAGTGGACTATTGCGCTGTGGCGTATGCGGCAGGCCATACATAGGCCAGGGGGCCAAGAGCGGGCAGTACGGCTACTACATCTGCGGCACGATGTACCGAGAGGGGGCTGGAACCTGCCAGGCCCGCTACCTGAACGCCCCCAGGGTTGAGGGGTTCATCATAGACAAAATCAAGGAACGGATCCTCACCGACGAGACCATCACCGAGCTGGTTACCTTAGTCGCCGAGGAGATCGACGCCATGGCCGGGGAGATGAACGGGAGGCTGAAGGTCATAGGGGCAGAGCTCGCGGACGTGGAGAGCAGGCTAGAGAACCTCTATGAAGCGTTGGAGACGAAGCAGTTGACCATGGATGCCCTGTCGCCCCGCATCCTGTCCCTTCGGCATCGCCAGGACCAGCTCACTGCGGCACGGGAGGAGGCTGTCGGCCTATTGGAGCAGCGCAGGGTCGAGCTACCCGGCACGGAGGAGATCAAGGGGTACGTGGCGGACTTCCGGGAGTTCTTGCAGGAGGGGACGTTCCCCGAGCGCAAGTCCCTCATCCGCAACTTCGTCAAAGGCATCGAGGTGACGGGAGACGAGGCCGTGCTGACCTACACCATCCCCATGCCGTCGAATGGAGTGACTACAGAATCGGCCTTGGTTCTCGATTTCGTCCAGTCCGGCCCACCAGACTTGACGGTAGACAGAACCGAGGCGTGTAGGGCGACTTCCTCGGCGTCCATTCCCCCTATCGGAGAATCCTCCGGCATGGGGATGGTATAGCGCACCAAGGCGTTTCCGGGCTGCACCACGATCTCCTTCACGAAGCTCTCGATGAAGGCCCTACGCTCCGTCAACTCACTCTCGTTCAGGAACACGCTCATGTCCTGGGCGTAGGCTGCGATGGTTTCCACGTCGTCCAGGACATCCCGCCGCTGGGACAGCATCGCCCTGGCCTCCGCCGCTGCCGTCTCAAGCTTCTCCTGCCGCTCCCTGTGGTCCCGGATGCGGGGTTTGAAGTCGTCGATGTTCAGGTCGGTGGTTTCCGCCAGGTCGTAGAGCCGTTCCAGCCTGCGCTTCACGTCTACAAGCTCCGACTCGACGGTCTCCAGCCGCTGGCGCTGCTCATGGGAGATGCCGTCCATCTCCTCGTCCACCAGCTTCACCAGCTCGCGGATGTTGGACTCGGTGAGGACGTTGGAGCGTATCTTTGAGACGACCAACTCCTCGAAGCGCCTGGCGTTCAGCCTGGGGGCGTCGCAGGCCCCGCTGCCACGCTTCATCACAGACTGGCAGACGTAATAGGCGAACCTGCCGCTCTTGGCGTCCTGGCCGGAGAGGGCGCGGTCGCACTCCTTGCAGCGGACCAGGCCGCTGAGGAGGTAGGAGCTCCCCACCCGGCGGGGGTGGCTCCGCTTGGGTGCGCGGGAGCGCAGCTTCCGGTTCACTCGGCGGAACTGGGCCTTGGAGATGATGGCGGGGAAGGCCTTCTCCACCCGCACTGGCTCAGCCTTGTCCTTGGCGTTCGCGCCCCAGACCATAGTCCCCGTGTACGCTTCGTTTCGGAGGATGATATGGACGCCGTTCTTGGACCAGAGCCTGCCGGTGGGGTTGGCGATCCCCTCGTTGTTGAGGGTGCGGGTGATGTCCAGGATTCCTCTGCCTACCTCGGCCATACCGAAGATGCGCTCCACTACGGCGGAGGTCGCCGCGTCGGGTTCGAGGGTGGGCCGCTTCTTGGCCCCGTCCTGCACCATGAGCTTGCGGTAGCCATACGGCACGCGGCTGGCGACCCAGAAGCCTCTAGAGGCGGCCTCTCGCATACCCCGGACAACTTCCTGCGCCAGATTTTCGCTGTAAAACTCGTCCACGCTCTCGATGATGGCCTCCATGAGCTTGCCGGTGGGGGAGTCGTCGGCGTGCTCGGTGATGGAGACCACCCTCACGCCCTTGCGCCGGAGCATGGCCTTGAAGGCGACGGCGTGCTCCCGCTTCCTGGTAAACCTTGAGAACTTCCAAACGAGAATCTCCTTGAAGGGAGCCTCCGGCTTGGCGGCCTCATCCAGCATCCTTCGGAACTGGGGCCGGTTGGCGGTGCGTCCGCTCTCGGCCTCGTCCACGTATTCACGGGCGACCAGGTAGCCGTTCCTCTCGGCATAGTCCCTGAGCGCTCGTAGCTGGGCCGCCACCGACAGGTCCACGTCCTGGCGGTCGCTGGAGACCCTGGCGTAGAGGGCCGCCGGTATCAGATCAAGTCGGTCATTCATCAGCCTCTCCTCCTTCTGTCTGGGCATGTCCCGTCTGTCTAGTTTGCAGTCTTTCGAGTCGTTCTCGCCTGCGCCACTCCCTCTCCTCCATGTAGAGGCGGACCGCCTCCCGGAGCAGCTCGCTCACGGTGCGGTCCTCCTCCTTGACCACCTGCCGCAGATTTTGGGCCATCTCCGGTGGCAGGGAAAAGGTGATGGTGCCGGTGTTTCTCGACTTTGGGGGCATGGTTTCTCTTTTCGTCTGCCGGTATAGTACGCTGTCTTACTATATACCACCGGCCAACCGATCTTCAACCGACACAGGGAGGAGCCGCCGCCGGGATCTGCGGGTTCCGGGTGCTGCAACAATTGTCCCGTTTCGGCCTGTTGGGGGCTGACACGGTAGGTGTACAGAATACCCTTTTGCCCCCTATAGGAAACTCTGGGAACGGGTCTGGGGCGGTGGTGGAACATGCTTCCGACGCCCCAGAGCACTGGTCCGTCAACACCCTGGTCGTGGTGGTTGTAGCTACGAGCCAAAGCTGAGAGGCGAAGGGAATGCGAGGTGTGCGGGACCTCCCCTGACGTGTCAATTCTGCAACAATTGGAACATGTGAGGGCGTAAGGGGCCTGGAAGGGTGGGGAACTCCTCCAAAATGGTCCCAGCAGCCATGCTGGGACAGCCCCTACAGGAAGTGGTCGGAACGGCGGAGTTGTACTTATGCAACTGGGTACAACGACTTCAACTGGATGCGGCCAGTCAGGTTCAGTCCCTCTGACGACGATGCAGGCGGAGACTCTCGCCACGAATACCCCAGGACACCGCACTCAACAAGGGTCTCGACATTGGAGGTGATGATGGGCGGCCCATCCAGTCTGTCAGCGGCGCCCAGAAAGGCGTCCTCGTTGCCGGGAGTCTCGAAGACGAAGAGCACCCGGGGCAGGAATCCGCCGTGGTCTCGCTCAGCCCAGCCGCTGTCGAAGTAGCGTCGATAGGACTTCAGGCGGGCGGCGACGCGTTTCGGCGTCGTGGCTCGCCGCTCGAACTCCAGCAGGTACGGATGCCACCGGCCCCGGTACTCCAAGATAAAGGAGGCGTCAGGGAGTATCACGTAGGTGATCCAGTCGTAGCGGTAGCCGATGCTGGATCGGGACGTGGGCAGCAGGTCGAACAGGTCGTAGTGTGGAGAGCGGGCGACCTCGGTTGACAGGGCAGCGGCGAAGTCGACGACGCCGGCGTGGTGACGCATCTGAGAGGCGAGGGCGCGCACCGCGGTCCCCGCGTAGATGTCGGGGTTCGAGTACGAGGGTTCGGCGCTCCAGCGGTCGAGGGTGAGCCCAACGGCAACCCGGTCCCTGCGGGCCAGGTAGGCCAACCCCTCGTCTGTGAGAACGTGCAGTGGGCCGTCCGCCCGCACAAGGCCGCGCTGGCTCAAGGAACGGAGCACCTGATTAACCCGGCGCAGGGTGACGCCCCTCATCAGTCCCGCAAGCTGCTCACGGGTGCACAGTGGCCAGGCGGCCAGCAGATCCAGGGCGTCTTTGTCGGCGCGAGTCAGCTGCACTAAGAGGGCCGACGCAAGCTGCTGGGACGGTTCGGGCATGGAGGCCTGCACGCCGGAGGGATACAGGTTGCCGGGATTCGGTTTCGGGTTGTCGCGGAGGAAGGAGTAGGACGAGTCCAGCAGGCGCTCCGCCCATGCCAGGATTCCGGTTAGGCTGGCGTCCGGGGAGACCAGCACAGGGGGGTCGTCGCCCAGGCCGCTCCCGCACTGCTGCCAGACGACTCCATTGTGGTCTCCGGCCAGAAGCTCCCCCTCCGTCGCCGCGAAGGTCCTGTGGTGCTCCGACGGGTCGCCCAATGAGCGGATGGCCCGGCGGGTGGCCTGGTCTGCGTGGGTCAGTACGAGGGTGACGAAGGGCGTCTCGCTGCTGTCCAGCCGCTCGATACTTCTAAGACGGTAGCGGAGATTGGCAGTAGAGAGCATCGGCCCCTGGCGCAGAAGGCCAACGGAACGACCCCCGGACAGGGTGAACAGCATGTCGTAGGGACCTCGGCGGTAGTGGTCCACGCGCATAGGATCGTTGTGCGGATCAGAGTCGGCGACCATGGCGGCGATGCGGTAGAGCACAGCCACGGCGTCCAACCGCTCGGCCAGCAGCCGGAACCACTGCTTCGACACCGGGTAGGCGTGAAGCATGTGCGCCTGGCCCTTGGTGGCTGCGCCCCCGGCGATGATCCCCTTCTCCGTCGGGAAGTACCGCCGTTGCGGGCGAGTCCCAAGTATGCTCAGGTGGTGCGGCACGGAGTCCACAAGGCCACGCTTGACGAGCTTCTCCAGACGCTCTCGCAGCGTGGAGGCGGGAACCCGGCCCAACCGCGACAGCTCGTCCACGGTGGTCAACGGCGCTGCGCAGAGTAGCAGGAGGGCCTCCTCAAGACCCGCGCGCAGGGGAGGTAGAGCGGGGTCCGGTCTCAGACCCATCAGGTCGATGAGCAGCTGTTGCCTGGCGTTTTCAATCGCTCGGACGTTCCCGCCGACGGAGCTCAGGACGGCGGAGGGCACGGCTTGCCCCATGTGGCCCCGTTCGAGGAAGCGCCAGAGGGTGTGGCGGGACACGCCGAGGTCCTCGGCTGTCTTCCTCCGTCCATGCCGCCACACGTAGGCGCGCACGTAGTCCCGGATCGCTCTCTCGAGATCCGTTTCGGGCTGTGCCGCGCCGTTTAACGTGCGCCTTCTTGGCTTCGTGACAATCAATCGACTGCTCCCGTTCGCAATGGGCCAATACTCATTGTGAACGGGAAAATCGGCGTATGTAATGCCTTACAAGCCCTTGTGTAGAAGGTGGTTTTGTGGTAGGTGGCGAATGGGTGCTGGGTCTGCTCAATGCAGCCTAGGAGTGGCTGGGCATAGACCCCAGACAGTGGCCCCGCGAATGAAGACGGCAAGGCTGTCCTGACGCACGCGGGACACGTTGAATCGCTGGCTACTTGCGGAGACTGGTTTGACGGTGGCCCGGCTGCCATGCGCATCTAGTGATAGCAACGCAATCATGTTATAATGATGTGACATTGTAGATGGAGGCGCTTTCATGGCCAGCATCACCGTGCGCAATCTCGAAGATGGACTGAAACACCGGCTGCGAATCCGGGCAGCTGAGAACGGCCGCTCAATGGAGGAGGAAGCCCGCGACATTCTGAGAATGGCGCTCAATCACCAGCAACCAGAACAGGAGAACTTGGCGAGCGCCATTCGGGCCAGATTCGCGCCCCTCGGCGGGGTCGAACTGGAGATCCCCCCCCGTTCACCCATGCGCAAACCACCCCGGTTCGACTGAGGCAACTACGATGATTATCCTTGACACCAACGTCGTCTCCGAACTGATGCGCCCTAGTCCCGACGCCAACGTTGTCGACTGGGTTACTGGGCATGCGGCTCTTAACTTGTACCTCTCCACTGTCAGTGAAGCCGAATTGCGGTACGGCGTCGAGATACTGCCGACAGGAGCACGGCGAGACAGACTGCTCAACGAGGTGGAGGGAATGCTCAGGGAGGACTTTGCTGGGCGCGTCCTTCCTTTCGATAGCGCCGCGGCCCAAGCCTACGCCGTGATAGCCGCCGCCCGCCGGGCCGCAGGGCGTCCCATCAATCATGCCGACTGCCAGATAGCGGCGATAGCCCGAAGCCGGGGAGCGTCAGTAGCGACGAGAGACATGGACGGCTTCGAGGGGAGCGGGATAGGCGTCATCAACCCGTGGGCGGATGAATGAGCACAACGAAGCTTGTTAGCGCTGTGGAGGACTACCTCACTGACCTCCGCAAGATTCGCGCGTCTGGAGGCGGGACGGGGGAGCGTTCCTATTACCCTCCCCTGACCAACCTCCTGAACGCAGTTGGGAGCACACTCAAACCCAAGGTATTCTGTATCAGTGAGTTGGCTCAGCAAGGTGCGGGACACCCAGACATCGGTTTATATGCAGCGAAGCAGGTCCAGAAGGGCAAGCCCCGCCAAGGCCAAGTCCCCGAGTGCGGGGTGCTGGAGGTCAAGTCTGCCGATGATGATGCCTGGCTGACGGTGGGAAGCGATCAGGTCAGCAAGTACTGGAGCAAGTACCGGCTCGTTCTGGTCACAAACACACGGGACTTCGTGCTCCTTGGCGAAGATTCTGCTGGCCAGCCCACAAAGTTGGAGACCTTCCGAATAGCAGAGTCCGTGACTGATTTCGAGTCCCGATTGCAGACGCCTCGTGCCTTCGCGAACAATGTCGGCGCTGCCTTGGGTGAGTACCTCTCCCGGGCACTTTCGCATAGGGCAACGCTTGTTGAGCCCAAGGACTTGGCCCAGCTGCTCGCATCTTATGCGAGGGACGGTCTGGGGAGAGTGGAGGCAGCTGGCGATGCACCCTCCCTCAACATCGTGCGCTCGGCAATCGAGGAGGCGTTGGGCGTCCGATTTGAGGGCCAGCGTGGCGCTGCCTTCTTCCGCTCTACACTGGTGCAGACTCTTTTCTACGGTGTCTTCGCCGCTTGGGTGCTGTGGGCGCGCCAGACGCCACCACCCACGGGTCGCTTCGATTGGCGTATCGCCGTCTGGCACCTGCGGGCGCCCGTGCTGCGAGCACTGTTTCAGCAGCTCTCCGACCCCGGACGCTTACAGCCCCTGGGCTTGGTGGAAGTGCTGGACTGGACCTCGGCAGCCCTCGACAGAGTGGACCGAGTGGCCTTCTTCGACCGCTTCAGTGAAGGTCAAGCGGTACCTTACTTCTATGAGCCGTTCCTTGAGGCCTTCGACCCAGACCTCCGTAAGCAACTAGGTGTTTGGTACACGCCCACCGAGGTAGTGCGGTACATGGTTGCTCGCGTCGACAAGGCACTCAAAGATGACCTGGGCATAGCCGACGGGCTGGCCGCCGACAACGTCTACGTGCTCGACCCCTGCTGCGGCACCGGGGCGTACCTGGCCGAAGTCCTGCGTCGAATCGCTTTGAACCTTGAAAGCCGCGGTCTGGGCGCCCTCACTGGCTCGCGGGTGAAGAAGGCCGCCATGGAGCGGGTGTTCGGTTTCGAGATTATGCCCGCTCCCTTTGTGGTAGCTCATTTGCAGGTCGGAATCACCATGCAGGCCTTGGACGCATCCCTGTCGGAGGACGGGACTGAGCGAGCGGGTGTCTTCCTTACCAACGCCCTGACTGGTTGGGAGCCGACTGTACAGAAGCCGCTTCCGTTTCCTGAGCTGGAGGAAGAGCGTGACCGTGCTGAGAGGGTGAAGCAGGAGACGCCGGTTCTCGTAATCCTCGGCAATCCTCCTTACAACGGCTTCGCGGGCATGGCGGTGGATGAGGAGCGAGGGCTATCAGAAGCCTATCGCAAGACCAAACAGGTGCGGAAGCCCGAAGGACAGGGGCTCAACGACCTCTATGTCCGGTTCTTCCGCATGGCCGAACGTCGCATCGCCGAGAAGACCGGCCAAGGCGTTGTCTGCTTCATCTCAAACTACTCATGGCTGGACGGTCTGTCATTCACTGGCATGAGGGAGCGGTACCTAGAGGCATTCGACGTAATCAGGGTTGATTCTCTCAATGGCGACAAGTACAGGACGGGCAAGACCACTCCAGACGGCACACCAGATCCGAGCATCTTCTCCACGCCAGGCGACCCTGTCGGAATCCAGGTTGGCACCGCAATCACGACGCTGGTACGCAAGACTGACCACGCGCCGACTGAGACGGTCGGCGTTCGCCACCTTTGGGGTCAAACGAAACGCGAGCAACTGATCGCGACAGCGGAGGCCGAGCCGGGAGTTCTGTACGGTGCCGTGTCACCCATCCTGCCCCTAGGCCTGCCTTTCGCACAGACCGCGGTAAGTGATGGCTGGCACGACTGGCCCTCCCTGCCGGACCTATTCCCGGTCTCGTTTCCTGGGGTAAAGACCAGCCGTGACAGCTTCTTGGTCGATGTCGACCCCGACCGTCTAAAGGCACGGGTCTCTGAATATCTCAACGCTGACCTTGGCCACGAAGAGGTCACACGACGTCATCCATCCGTCATGGACTCTACGGCGCGATTCGATGCTGTTGCTGTGCGCGGCGCACTGCTCAAGCGCGGCGGCCCGGACGAAGCGGGATTCGTCCGCTACGCCTACCGGCCGTTCGATACGCGGTGGCTTTACTGGGAAGCGGAAACGAAGCTGCTTGACGAGAAGCGAGCCGATTACAAGGCGCATGTGTTCGATGGAAACCTTTGGCTGGTTCTACAAAACAAAGCGCGGCCACACCTATCGCCGCCATATTTGATTTCGGACATCGGCGACCTAAATCAAATGAACAGCGGAGTGTACTGTATCCCAGCTCTCCTTCGTGAGGAAGGATTGGGAATCAATGAGGGAGAGCTAAAGAGCCGACCCAACCTCTCAATCGCAGCACAAACCTACCTCGATGTGCTGGGAAAGAGCGAGACAGATCTCTTCTATCACGTCCTGGCGATTCTGCACACACCGGCATACCAGGAGGCCAACGCGGGAGCGCTACGAGCTGAAGGGCCGCGCATCCCACTCCCCGGCTGGCCTGAAGGCGAGTCCCCAGGTGCCGCGGTAGAGCTTGCGGCTTCCGCCGAGCGGGGCCGAGAGTTGGCGCAACTCCTCGATTCAGATACACCTGTCCCTGGAGTCACCAAGGGAGCTCTCCGTCCTGAGGTCGCAGCCATCGCAGTTCCCGCCACCGCCGGTGGCCACAATATGTCTGGCGAAGACTTTTCGGTGACGGCGGGCTGGGGGCACTTTGGGACGGGTGACGCCGTAATGCCGGGTCAAGGCAGAGTCGAGGAGCGCCCCTTCACGGCGACTGAATCAGCCTCGTTGGGCGACCTCATAGGAATACTAGGCGAGACCACCTTCGACATATACCTGAACGACCATGCCTACTGGCGCAACGTGCCCGCCGCCGTTTGGAGCTACAAGCTCGGCGGCTACCAGGTCCTCAAAAAGTGGCTGTCGTATCGTGAGCGCAAGATCGTCGACCGCGCACTCCTGCCCGAAGAGGTACAGCACTTCACGGATACAGCGAGAAGGATTGCGGCGATACTGGTTGCAACTAACGCAGATGCCAAATGAGGTGGTTTAAGTCCCGTTCAGAAGGCTTCTGGTGGGTGCTTTCAGCAATTGCCGTATCCGTTGTTGGGTTCATCTTGTTGTACGTGGGCTGGGAGTGGCTGCGCTCTGAATCCCAAGAATCTCGAGGCACAACGATTCGCAACGCCTTCCTCATCATCGGTGGTCTTGTCGCTGTATTGCTCGCTATTTGGCGAAGCAGGGTGTCAGAGAGGCAGACTCAGATCGCCACCGAACAAGCCAAAACGGCACTCAAGACGCTACCCTTTGGCAAGCAGACCTGTCCCGTGCGATCTTAGTATCGACGGTTCTTGATGGCGCGCTACTCACGCATGGCACGAACCTGTCTGGAGCGCACCTTCAAATGGCGAGCTTATCCGGTGCGGACCTATCCAGGGCAAACGTATCCGGGGCTGACTTTGGCCTTGTGTATAGAGATGGGAGGAACATACTTGGTCCGGCTAGGGGTCTCACTCAGGCTCAAATGGATATGGCCTATGCCGATCCAGCCAACCCGCCCAAGCTACAAGGTGTCGTTGACGCTGAGACAGGCGAGCCAGTAGTTTGGCGAGGCAAGCCACTCCACAGCGATGCTTAGCTGGCCTCTGAGGATTAAAGGGAACGTGTCTCATGGACATGCGGTTACTATGCCGTGGCGACTTGACCGCCTGGTCAAAGGTCAGTCTGACGGCGTGATTCAGCAAGGAGAGAGCGTTGGAAGAGCGCTGGGGCTGTCAGCCAATTGGCCAGAAAAGTGAAAGATAGTGATTCAATTGTCTCAGCACGGTAGGAAAGCTGCTAAGGAGTTGACGTGAAGATTAGCACCATCTTGGACCAGATCGATGACGGGGCCATTGCCCTTCCTGTCTTTCAACGAGGGTACGTCTGGAACAGGGACCAGGTTAGGGAGTTGATGGAGTCGCTCTATCGTAGGCACCCGGTCGGCAGCCTGCTTACATGGGTAACCAGGACGGAGAATGTCAACTCTCGCGGCGACTCTCCGCTCCAGCCGGGATACGTTAAACTCCTGCTGGATGGTCAGCAGCGCATAACAACCCTCTACGGCATTATCCGGGGCAAGGGTCCCCCATTCTTCGAGGGAACCATAGACACCTTCACTGGCCTGCATTTCAACATGGAAACGGAAAACTTCCAGTTCTACGCTCCCGTTCGGATGAGTCAGGAACAGGGTTGGATCAGCGTCACGGAATTGATGGATCGGGGTATCGGGGGGTTCATTGGCCAGATTCAGGAAAACCCGGTTCTCGCGCACAACGTCGCCACGTACATAGACCGGCTGAATAGGATCCACACGATTAGAGATGTGGACCTGCACGTGGAGGACGTCACAGGAGAAGAGAAAACTGTTGATTTGGTGGTGGACATCTTCAACCGCGTCAACAGCGGCGGCACGAAGCTCTCCAAGGGAGACCTAGCACTTGCTAAGATTTGCGCCGGTTGGCCAGAGGCCCGGGCAGAAATGAACTTCCGGCTGGAGCGATGGAAGGGCGCGGGGTTCCATTTCAAGCTGGAATGGCTTCTTCGGTGTGTCAACAGCTTGATAACCGGAGAGGCGATGTTCTCAGCACTTTCCGGCATTGAGCCTTCAGCCTTCCGTAAAGGTCTGCTGCGGGCCGAAA
This sequence comes from Dehalococcoidia bacterium, assembly GCA_965247295.1. GTDB lineage: Bacteria > Chloroflexota > Dehalococcoidia > Lucifugimonadales > JAGWBF01 > CBDFGQ01. Next base: position 289,708 of record CBDFGQ010000003.1, on the reverse strand, counting down.
AGCACGTGGACTATCTGCTCAATCTGCTCTCGTCTCGCTTAGGCCTCGACCATGACCGGGTTTTGGGAAGTCCATATGCCTTCCCGTTGATGGTCAAGTATGTTGAAGACAGAGAGGGAAAGCTCTCCGATCCCGCAGGACGCGACCGGCTTCTCTACTGGTATGTTCACGCCATGCTCTGGGGTCGCTACTCGGGGTCAACCGAGACGGTATTGAATCAGGACTTGGCGGCTATCGAAGACGCCCACGGAGGATTGGACCGGCTCCTGGAGGGTGTGCGCCGGCAGAGGGGAGACCTGAGGGTGTCTCCCAATGACTTCTCAGGTTGGAGCAAGGGGGCGCGCTTCTATCCTCTGCTGTACTGTAGGGTGTCAGCGCAATTGGACACTATTGAGGCCTAGAAAACCGAGGAGGTTGGGGGTGGTAGAGGCTCCTTCAGAGGGGTAGATTAACCCTAAGTGAAAGGAGTCATCGATGACCCAGGTAGAGGATCAGGCCAGTCAAGCTGAGGAGCGAAGCCAGGAGACACGAAGCTTCGTGCGTCAGGTCCGTGCAGCGACCCGCCGTAAGTATACCCCTGAAGAGAAGATTCGCATCGTCTTGGAGGGGTTCAGACGGGAGACTACCGTTAATGACCTGTGCCGACGGGAAGGAATCAAACCCCACTCCTACTACGCCTGGACCAAGGGGTTCATGGAAGCTGGGAAGGAGAGGTTGACTCGGGACAGTGTGCGTGATGCGACCCAGCAAGAGATAGAGCAGCTCAAGCGGGAGAACAGTGAACTGAAGCAGCTGGTGGGTGAGTTGTCCCTGGAGTTGCACCGCTTCAAAAAAACAGCTCTGCCGCCCCTACACGACAACGGCACCGGCGCATGAGCGTAGTGGAACAATCGAAGGTCGTGGCTGAGGTGGAGCGACATGGTAGAGGGAAGAACAGGCGACTCAGGGAGCTTGGCATTTCCAGGAGCACGTATTATTGGTGGAGGTGGAGGCACCGGCAGGGTAGTTGGGAGGGTACGGAAGGAACTGAGAGGCCCTGGAATCGCCTGCGTCCAGAAGAGGAGGCAGTAGTGCTGGCGGCAGCCCGTGAGATGCCGACCTGGCGAAGCCGGCAGTTGGCGGCTTGGCTCACCGACCACAGAGGCCTATCGGTCTCCGCCTCCACAGTCTATCGTATCCTGAGACGGGAGGGTCTGGTGAAACGGATCGAATACCAGTTGGCAGCGGGCAAAGAGTACCAGCACAAGACCACAGGGCCCCACCAGCTGTGGGCCACCGATGCCTCCTACTTCCGTGTAGTGGGATGGGGCTACTACTACCTCGTGACGGTGATGGACGACTACTCCCGGTTCATCTTGGCCTGGAAGGTGCAACGGGACATGACGGTCGACTCCCTCATAGAGGTGGTCCAGGAAGCTGTTGACTCTACTGGTATGACTGATGTACCTCTGGAGGATCGGACCAAGCTCCTCTCAGATAATGGCTCAGGTTATGTATCGCGGGCCTTCCGCGAGTACATGCGGGTGGTGGGCATTCGCCACGTCCTGGCAGCACCCTATCACCCTCAGACCAACGGGAAGCTGGAGAGATATCACCGAACCCTCAAAGACGACATTAACCAGGTGCCATACGAGGTGGTGGAAGACCTGGAGGCGGCCATCCGGGACTTCGTCGAGTTCTACAACTACCGAAGATATCATCAGGCGCTCAGGGTTGTAACTCCGGCTGACGTGCTGGAAGGCCGTCTGGAGGCAATTCTAGCCCAGAGGAAGGAGGTACAGCGAGAGACTTTTGACCGGCGGAGGCGGTACAATCAGGAGGTCAGAGAAACCCTCAAACCAGGAGCTTCTTCACCCCAATCTCTCGGACCCAGAACTGTCCAAAACCGCTGACACCCAACAGTCATCCGCTCTCCCATGGCATAGCCCACAATCTCTCCGGTGAACAGGTCCTTGTGGCCCGCCAGATATAGCCAGCCCTCATCGGTCGGTATATAGGTGATGTCACTCACCCACACAGTGTTCGGCCTCCAGACCTTGAACTGCTGGCCCAATATGTTATCCGCAACCGGTAGTCTGTGCCCGGAGTCGGTGGTGGCCTTGAATCTCCTCTTCTGCCTGCAGCGTATGCCAAGCTTCTTTCGGATACGCTTGATGCGACAGATGCCCACCCGAACGCCATGCTCCGCCAGGTCGCGCTGTAACCGTTCCGGGCCATAGGTCTGTCTCGTCCGCTTGTGGGCTGCCCTGATCTCCAGCTCCAGCCGCACTTCCTCCTGTGCTCGCCTGGACGATGGCCGGTCCACCCAGGCATAGTAGCCACTGGCCGATACGTTCAACAACCGGCCCAAGACACATTTGGGGTAGTCGAGCCGCAGTTCTTTCATCATCGCGTACCGGGCAGCGACTCCCTGGCAAAGTACGCGGCTGCTTTTTTTAGTATGTCCCGCTCCATCTTCACTTCCGCCAGTTCCTTCTTCGTCCGGGCAAGGTCCATCTCTACTTCTGTCATGGGCCTGTACGTCTTGCCCACATCTCCCAGTTTGCCAGCCCTATGTGCCTTCACCCAGTACCCTAATGTCGATGGCGGCAAGGACAGCCGGCGGCCTGCCTCTGGCAATGATAGCTTCTCTTCTGTTACCAGCCTCACTGCTTCCTGCCGGAATTCCCTGCTGTACCTTCCTTGTGGAACCCTTTTCATTCTGACACCTCCGTCGTATTATCCTACTCCGACTTTGGTGTCCATTTTTTCCATCCTACCTCACAGCTCACAGCTACCCGGCCAGCGCCTCCGTTTTCTTGTGTCTCGCCATCAGGGAGCACCTTCCCCGTGGGCACGACCCCACCGGGCGCTACTGTTGTAACGGCAGTGAACTGCACTGCTACCGACCAGGCTGACAACAGCACTAGCGGGAGCTTCACTGTTACTGTACAGGACACGACGCCCCCGGCGCTGACCATACCCGCACCCATTACCGTGGAGTGCAACGCCGCTGGAGGCGTGCCCACCAGCGATGCTGAGATACAGGCATGGCTAGCCTCTCCCAGCGCCACTGATATCGTGGACCCCAGTCCCACCATCACCGATAATGCCCCTGGCTTCTGCAACCTGGGTGTTACTACGGTTACCTTCACTGCCACCGACGCGGTTGGGAATGACACCAGCCTTAGTTCTACCATCACCGTGGAGGACACGACCGTGCCTACCCCCTCCGCCGCTCTGGTGGCGGTCCCTGGTAAGGTCGAAGAGGACGAGGGTTGGTTCGACGCGATCCACTCCTGCAGCGACGTCTGCGACGATTCCCCAGAAGCCGTGGGCAGAATGATGACTCCGTCCCTCGCCGGCCTCGATGTCGAGATGAAGCGGGGCAAGAGGGTACGGGTGGTATTCGACTTCGAAGACGGCGAGGTGAAGATCTGGGGTCCCGACGACGCCTCCCGCCAAGACACGCTGGCCCAGCTCCAGAGTGGGGGACTCCTGGTTCCCAGCGGGCAGCGGGTCCACTTCGAGGTCGAGGATGATGGAGAGGAGGCCACCTTCCAGTTCGACAAGAGAGGTAACCTGATGATCGAGGCGCCCCTCTCCATGATGATGCTAAAGGTTACCTGCACCGATGATTCGGGGAACTCCTCGGACGCGACTGCTGCACCCGGCTTCGTCGCGGAAGGCGAGGAGGATGAAGAGGAAGAGGACGAAGAGGAGGACGAAGAGGATGAGGACGACGATGAGGATGAGGACGACTAGATCAAGGTAGCGCCAATCCGCATCGCATAGGCCGTGGACGTAAATTGGGGCGGGGCCAGGCGGCCCCGCCTTTCCTTTCAAGGAAACCCGAAGCAACTGATCATGGCTGCCTGGCCACTACCGCCCGGAGTTGGTCCATGGTAGCACATGGGTTTGGTATTCGGGTGTACGCAATCACCTACACCGATACCGAGTCATCAGCAGGGCGGTCCCTTGCTACTCTTTCCTAAAGGGGGGGTCATGGCTCCAGGTAGAAGCCAACCCCAAACGTGAACCAGGGAAGAGCAGAGCAAAGGGGCCTGGGGACAATTCCCGGGCCCCTTCGGTGCATCCAGGAGGCGAAAGTCCTCCGCGGGCCGTGGTGACCAGTAGCGCAAGCCCAGGCAAGGGTATCCACCGCGAGAGTTCCCATCCCAGCCGGTAGAGGATTACTTCGCTGGCGCGTACTCGGCCACTTTGCTGCGTCTCCGAGGCCAGGAGTTTAAGTACGTAGAGTTCGAGTCTGTTCTGCCCCCACCTACTTAAAACGCGACGCCCAGGCGATTCCGCTCCGCTAATAGCTTCGAACGAATTTTAAGTAGGTAGATTTCGACTCTCCCCCGTCTCCCCGTCTAACAAACGTTCTAAAGCTGAATTCGCCCTGTCAAACGGATCAGATTATGACGGAAAGGCTTGAATCAAAGCACCCGCGCTGCCAAAATGAACGTTGATTTGAAAATTGTACACTTTGTTCCCCCAGCTCCACCACGTGTCTGGCACGTACCATGATTACCCGGATAACGGTCGTTCCGCAAGATGAGTGCCGCCCCTGGGCTGGTCCTTCCCCGTACATCGGGTGGTGTTTGAGAGCCACAGGAACGAAGGAACCACCATGGCCATCAAAGGAACAGGGCTGAGGACCGGTCAGCTCGTCTCACACCTGATGGTGAGGGGCGTGGCTCAGGCGATCGGGTTCTACGAGCGGGCCCTGGGTACGGTAGAGCTGTACCGCTCGCCGCTACCCGATGGCAAGGTTCTCCATGCCCAGCTCCGGATTGGGGACTCGCTGCTACTTCTGACCCATGAGTCCCCGGACTCTGAACAGCAGGTCCTGGGGTTCGGTTCGCCCCTGTCCCTGGGCGGGACCGGCGTCACCCTGCAGATCTATGTGGACGACGTGGACGAGTCGTACAAACGGGCCGTGGACGCCGACGCCACGCCCATCATGGCGCCCGAAGACTGCTTCTGGGGCGACCGTTTCAGTATGGCCAAGGACCCCTTCGGACACGTCTGGGTCATCGCGACCGTCAAGGAGGAGCTCACCCCAAAGGAAGTCGGTGACCGGATGAGGAATTTTGTTGCCCAGGGCCAGCGGCCAGGCAGCTAATTTTTACACGGCTTCTAGTAGGTGAACCATACCTTGCCCACTATGTCCTCGATGGGCACGGGGCCCCATTGCCTGGAATCGAGGCTGCTCACCCGGTTATCTCCCATGACGAAGTATTGTCCTTCTTGAAGCGTGCAGTCAGTGGAATTGGGAATACATTTCATAGACCCCGTGGGATGTATATCCCTGAGATATGGTTCAGCCAGCTTTGCCCCGTCAATATACAGGGTGCCTGCCCTTACCTGCACCTTTTCCCCAGGCAGCCCCACAACTCGCTTGACCAGGTCCTGTGATGGGTCCGTAGGGTCGTGGAAGACGATCACGTCACCGCGCCGGGGAGGATGGCTGAAGGGGAGACGTACCCTGGCCTCTGGGATCACATCCCAGAAGGGAATGAGGCGAGAAAGGCGCTTCACGTCCACCTGGAAGTAGGCCATCTTGTTGACCATCAGGTGGGAGCCGTCGTCCAGGGTGGGCGCCATGCTGAAGCCCTGGACCACGGTGGGCTGGAGGCTAAGCTGAATTATCAAGAATGGGATCAGGGCCAGCGCGATGCCCTCTATGAGCTGTCTGACCAGGCGTAAAGCGGAACGATTCATAAACCCCACGCTCTCCCGTCGGCCGAGCATAGTCCTCACATCGTGGCTGTCGGTACCAGCAGTGGAGCGGAGATACGGTCCTGCCTACGCCCCGCCAGCCTGCCCCACCATGACCGGCCCCTCTTTATCCACCCTGGCACCGGGGCGTCAGAACCTCGGGCTTGGCTAAACAGGACGTGGAGTTCCCGGATCGGCCCGTACTGCGCATGGAGCTTTCTCTTTAGTTCGGCCATAAGCTCTCGATGATTGTGGCTACTGACCTTGCGAATAGCCGGCCGAGACCGATGCCGCTTGGAGAAGTCCTCCCGGTAGGGCGGTCCTTCCTGGTTGGGAAAGTCCGTCGAAACGCCTTCCTCGGACGGCATGGACTCCCCCGGAGTCTGTCCATTCCACAGCTCCACCTCCCAGGCCTCTGCCCATGGCTCGCCTAGCTTGCGCGCACGGAAATGCCCCTTGTGCACCTGGCCGCTGGCCGCATCCTGTGGTGGACTCATCGGTTCCCCAGCTTGACGAAGATCCCAGAGGCCGTCGATCATCCAATTACCCCTTTGACTTGTATAGTCGTGAGTTTTGGCCGGTATAGGCGCTGGCACTTTAGAGCCTCCTAGGTGATTGGGATGAGTGGCTATCGAGTCCACGTGATCTAGCTTTCAGGCTACGCCTCTCCCGGCCAGGGGTCATCGCCCAGACACCCCATTTCGGCGGACACGTTTGGGGGATTGCCCCATCCACCGGCCTACCGATTCCCCATCCACCGGTAGTATGAGCCGGACACGGGGAGTGCCCCGATCGGATCGGGGCCCGGAGTCCGAAAGCCTGCCATGAGCCCCGGCCACAGGTCGACCCCGACCGGCGGGGGGACAAATTCGGACCTGCCATGGAGGGTGTTCCTTTGATACCAGAAGCTTCGCCATCGGTAGCCTCCTTTTTCTAGTCCTAAGCAGTAAGACGTGCCGTGGCCTCAATTTGTTCCCGAGGTCGTGTAATGGCGGCAAGCTCTGGGACAGGTGGCGGGCTACCCGATCGGCATGGCGGCAATGGTCGAAGGGGTACCTCAGAACCCTGATACTGGATGGGGGACTTCCGTAGACATTGAAGGCGCCCGAGAACGGGGAATTCAGACACCTCAACAGAGCGGGGGTAAACTGCCTGAGACCGACCCTCGGTTAGCTTGTCCGGTAGAGGGCATCCGCACAGCGGGCCGTCAGCTGCGTCGGGTTAGCTGCCGAATACGTCGATGAACTGGCCCGTCATATCCCGGGGTGCCTGGGTCGCCAGGAACAGCGCGGCCTGGGCTATCTCCTCCGGCGTGCTCCACTCCGGGTCTCCTCTGGGGTCGAAGTCCCTGGACATGTCCGTGTCCACCCACCCCGGGTTGATGCCGTTGACCCGGATCCCGTGAGGGCGAATTGAGTTGGCAAGGGAACCCGTGTAGCCTACCACACCCCACTTGGTAGTGGAGTAGGCGCCGAATTCTGCGTCCATCATGCGGCCCGAGGATGATCCGATGTTGATGATGACGCCATGCCCCCGCTCCATCATGTGGGGGATGACAGCGTTGCAGCATAGAAACATTCCTCGCAGGTTGATGGCCATCATGGTGTCCCACTGCTCGACGGTGGTAGCCCACACCGGAGTCTCGTAAAGGATCACGCCTGCGTTGTTTACCAGTATATCTATCTGGCCCCAGGTGGAAAGGACCTGGCTCACAGCCTCACTCACCTGTTCGTCCACGGTCACGTCAAGGGCGAAGGGCCGGGCCTCCCCGCCCTCGGCTACGATCTCCTCAGCTACCCTCTCCCGACGCTCCTTGGTACGGCCGGTGACGGCAACCCTGGCCCCTTCTCGCGCGAAGGCCAGGGCGATGCTCCGCCCTATTCCTCGCCCAGCACCGGTTATAAGGGCGACACGGTCTTTTAGCGGCATGACTACCTCCGTAATCTGCGACCACGCGAGTCGCTCCGTATCCCTTCAGTTCCTCGGTATAAAACAAGCACGAAGGCTGCCGGCGGACGTTGCCCGGTTGCGTACGCCTCCCATTTCCGCCGGCATGGGTTACTTGACACTCACTGGTCTCCCCTGATTGGCGGATTCGTAGGCACAAAGGACTACCTTGAGGTCCCTCAGCCCCTCCTCCCCCGATGTCAGTGGCTGGCGGTCTTGAGCTATGCTATCCCGGAATTCCCGCACCATGTGGCCTATCCCCCTCCGGTCGTCCGGGAACCGGTATGTCATCCTGCCATCAAGGGTTTCCAGCAGCACGGTTGGCTTACCAAGCTCAAAGTATATCCGCCCCTTGGTGCCGGACACCGCTACCCACCACGCCCGCCTGGACATCCCCCAGGCGTGGCTGATCACGGCCGTAGCGCCGCCGTTCAAGCGGGCCTTCAGCACCATCCCGTCCTCGCCATCCAGGTTATTCAGCGCCTTGGGGAAGGTGGAAGCGTACACCTCATCGGGCATTCCCGCCAGCTGTATGAGAATATCCACCGAGTGGATACCCCCATCTATGAAGACGCCGCCACCCACCAATTCGGCGCTGGTACGCCAACCATCGAACCCGTAGTTGGCTTCGGCCTGAATCTGGATATAGCGTAAGGTGCCGACGGCGCCGGCTCGGACCAGTTCCCGGGCCTTCTGCACCACGGGCATGAACCGGTAGTTCTCGGCCACCATGAGCACGACCCCGGCGGCCGAGGCCGATGCCACGATCCTCCGGCCCTCCGCCATATTCCGAGCTATGGGCTTCTCCACCAGGATATGCTTGCCATGACTCGCGGCCATGATGGCCTGCTCCATATGCAGGTGGTGAGGCGTGCAGAGGTACATGGCCTCTACCCTTGGGTCGGCTGCGGCCTCCTCGTAGCTGCCGTAGAAATCCAGGCCGCCGAAGCGTCGAGCGTACGCCCGGGCCCTCCGACGGTCCCTGCTGGCGAAGAACAGGTCCACCCCCTGAGACGGTGGGAACCCCCCGAAAGACCGGACGGACTTTGCAAAGGTCCTGGCGAACTGGCCGCACCCTACCACGCATAACGCAAGAGCCATGTCCGCCCTCTCCAGATAGCCCGTGATGGCTAAATTCTACAGGCAGTGACCTTGGTGTCAAGGTCGCACGTCCCGCGCCCGGCTGTACGAGCCCGAGATTTCAACAAGACACATCGGGGCACAGTTCTTGACACCAATGCTCTGACGGGCTAAAATTTACTTGGCCGCTTGTGCGGTACTTTGGAAAGGTATTCAGAACGAATGCCGGGAGGTGATAGATGAAAGTATATTTAAGTAGTTGGGGGCGATGGTAGGCATCTGTCTGGACCCGAAAGGGTCGGTTGTTCCCTACAAGTAAATTCGGTTGGTCGGGCCCAGGCGAGTGCCTACCATCGCCCCAGGGCCGGAAGGCTTTAGCTGAGTACGGAAGTTCAATTGGGTCCCGGCCAACCTAAAAAATTCCGCTACCAGTACCGATAGCCCGTAGTGCCGGTATGATCGGACCCGAAACTGGCTAGGTATTTATGTTTCCCTCCTCACGACTTACCGCGGGTGTTTTTTGCACCGGGCTAGACCAGAACCCTAATTCATTAGTCCGCGTCGTTGCGGTGGCCCTCCTATCAACTCAACCACTATTAATCCCTGCGTAAGTATGCACTTGTCCCCCTCTGAGTGTTCCCCATCAAGGGGAGAGAAGTCCCTTTCCCCTCCTGATGGGGGTGAATCAGGCATCTGCGAGATTGCTTCCCTGTGCTCGACCCAGCAAAGATACGAAGGGAGGAACCATGCCGGTTGTCGGATTTGACCACGTAGCACTTCCCACCAGCGACTCCGAACGATTTATCCGGTTCTACAAGGGGATCGGCTTTAACATCATCAACGAGGATAATTGGCGCCGGGGCGAGTCCAGGAATTTCGCCATCCAGGTGGGAGAGTCCAAGATCAACGTCCACCCGCCCGAGCTCAGGGACGTCAACCGGGGAGTTACCGCTACTCCGGGATGTGGGGACCTGTGCTTCGTGTGGGAGGGCACCGTAGATGAAGTGCTCCAGATGCTGAAGGGGGCGGGGGTAGAGGTGGTGGATGGGCCCGGCCCCCGCGTCGGCGGGCGTGGCGGAGGACGTACAATGGCCACCAGCGTGTACGTACGGGACCCCGACCAGAACCTCCTGGAGTTCATGGTCTATGATTGATGCGTGGCCACGGTTGGGGGGCGTCCAGGCGCTGGTGCGCTCTCCTGTTACGTGCCTACGAGTCTGATTGTAAACTCCGGCTGGTTGTGCTAGTCTGACCCCGACCGAGGCTGTCGCCGGGCGGTAAAGGCTAGCGGATGCGTCTTTTTCTCATCCTTTTACTGATCCTGATAACGGCGGCGGGCGCCGTGGCGGGGGTGTTTGCCGGAAAGGCCCTGGCCGGCAACGCCCAGCTACCCTCGGGTACCCCGTCGTCAGGCGTGCGAGCACTGGGCTCGCCGGACGACAGCCGACGGGCCCCGGCGCCGATTTCTTCTTCCAACACCATTGGTGTCCAGAGACAGGCTCCGCCGTTCTCCCAGCCCCTACCGGGAAGCAACGCGTCCACCTCGCCCAACCAGGTGGTGCCCCAGTTTTTTGAAGGCCTGCTCTCCAGGGAGACTCTCGAGAGGCCGTCGGGGACGGGACAGCCGCTCTCCTTCTCCCAGCTCCCACCAAGAAGCCGCGTAGCCAGCTCGCCCACCCAGGCGGTGCCCGAGCTTAGGGGAGTCACCGCCTCCAGGGAGACTCTTGAGAGCCCGTTGGGGAGACGAGCGAGGGCCATCCACCTCGGGCCTGGAGACGCCAGGTTCAGTCCGCGGCTGCTGCCCAGCCTCACCAGCATCGGTGGTTCCAGCTCCTTCGTTCAGGTCTCTCGTGGAGTTGCGTCTGGGATGACAGTGTTCATTGTGCCCCTGGGGGACGTCAACCTGGACAGGGTTGTTGACGTGGCCGACCTGCTCATTCTGGCCCTGGTCCTGCGTACCGGTCCGACGGGCGAGCTCATTGTAGTGGACTGGAATGGGGACGGGGATGTGGATGTGGCAGATCCGGCTACTCCCCTGCTGCTGGTCGAGATCTCTGTCGGCCGGAGACCATAACTTCGAGTTAGTGTTTGGGGCTATAGGTAGTACGGGCGATTACACAGTCCCGATATTGGGCGGCGAAAAGGGCGCGCTTGAGGCGGTTAGACCTGGCGAAGAATCGCAGCAGCATATCGCCCCCAGGTAACTTGACGCCAACAAAAGCCGTATATAAGCCGATCATCCCCTCACCCTTCTCCCGATCTCCAGATGCGTTGGGTAGGGCACAGGATAGGCTCTCAATCCTCTCCCGCAAAGGGGGGGAGAGGAAGCCGTTAAGGCGTGATTAAAAATGAAAAAATACCGCTGGACAGGCATGCTCCTGGCGGCCGGCATCCTGCTGGCCGCTGCCGCTGTGGCCTTGGCCCTCAGCCTTGTGCAGGTGAGCCGGTCGGTGGCAAGCAACCTGAACCTGACGTCGACGGTGCAGGTCCTCTCCAGCGGGGACATGGGTTTGTGGCGCGACATAAATCGTACCGAGGAGCTCACGTCCCTGGACTTCAAGGGCGTCCTACTACAGCCGCCCATGATACCCAGGGTGCAGACCGAGGTGGTGTTCATTGAGAATCTGTCCACCGGCGACCTGGAGCTCGTTGAGCCCTGCCGGAACGTGGAAAGCCCTCCCGGTACGAAGATCGGGTCCATGAACGCAAGGATATCCGATTTGAGAGGGAGCCACCTGGGGTGGATGTGTGACCGCCCGGGGGTGAAGCTGCTTCAGGGGCAGATGGTACGGGGAACGGTTCTTATCGAGCTGGAGCCGGGGCTGGCAAGCGGAGACTATCCATTCGAGGCGGTGTTCGGGGCGGTCGGCTCAACCGGGGACCATTGATGTCACCTCAGGTCGTTTGAGCACCCCCCACTCGACAAGAGCGATAGCTGCCTATCCCCCTCTGGACCTGTTCCTCGATTGCGCGCGGTGGTGCCAGGAAAGCGCCAGCCTGAAAGTAGAGCTATCCTTCCCGCCCTAACCGCCGTTGGCTTCGCCCACCCATGCTCAGCCTAGAGATGCCCAGGTGCGTCTTGTGTAGCTCTCTCTATGTCTTCCCGAAGCTGACACGCGGCTTGAATTACCAGATTTGTTGTGCTCGGCTACCCTAGATCATCGCAGGCAGGAAGCACGAGCAGGGCAGGGCATGCGCTTTTTCGGGGTCCTTATCTTGATTGTGATGGCAGGAGTTGCTGCAGGGATCATGGCGGGAAAGGTGGTCGCTGGCGGTGCCCAGCCAGAGGCGGGTCCATCGTCGTCACCTCTCCGAAGCGTGCCCTCCCTTGGCGAGGCACCTGCCGACGGGGGGCAGCAGACGTCTGCTCCCGCGGACTCGCCGACTCGGAGTACGGGGGCCCGGTTCCTCGACCGTGTGCCGCTGGAAATGGGACGGGGGGAGGCTCCCCAGGTCGGAGGGACGCTATCTCAGATAACAGGGAAATCCTTCTCCGTCGTGGCCCCGCGAGGAAGTGAAGGGACCAACTTCGCCGTAAAGGCGTTTGGAGAGGGTGACGCCTTATCATCTATAGGTGGGGCACCCCTGGCGAGGGTGGCCGTCCTTCCCAGCCCCGGGGAGGCAGGTTCATTGCTTGGCTCGCTCGCCGGTGCAATCAGCGACTCGGACCCCTTCTACCAGGCCTCCCGGGAGGTTCCGTCCGGTGTGACCGTGCTTCTGGTGGCGCTGGGGGACGCCAACCTGGACGGAGTAGTTGACCTGGAAGACGTTCTTATTGTGACTCGTGCCTTGGGCCCCGTGCCCACAGGCCCGTCGTTCCGTCTACCTGCCGCTCCCATCGTAGCGGACTGGGACGGGGACGGGGATGTGGACGTGGTGGACCTGGCACTTGTGGCTGCCCACCTCGGAGGGCAGCTACCATGAGCGTCGCCGCTAAGTGTGGCGAAGCGGATCGCCGGCATACTCTTATACAAGGGAGGGTGACATGAGACTCACGCAGAAACGCTGGCTCGGCATTGGCCTGGGGGTTACCATCTTCGGGGCCGCCTTTGGCATAGCCTTCGCCGTCGTCTGGTACCAGAGCCACCTGGACGTCCCCAGCGCGGTGGATGTAAAGGGGACCATAGTCGTAAGTGGAGACCAGGGCCTGTTCATGCTGTGGCATGATCAAGGCAGGACGAAGCCCCTCATCACCGGCGACCCGCCCCTCTTAAAGTACGACGTGGTAAGGACCAAGCCTCCGCTGCGGCGGATCGACCGCACCTTCCGCATCAAGCCTATCTGGATCGAGAACGTTTCCCTGTGGCCGGCAAGGCCCGTTGCCCCATGCGACGATATCTTGATCGGCAACCTGAGGTCGGGCCATGTGAGCGCGGAACTGTTCTTGGTCAAGATGGATGGGCAGGAGAGGCGCCATGAGCACAGGGGCAATACCTGTGACGACCACTGGGGGAGGGATGGGTGGATGATGCCCGGCGAGCTGTGGCAGTTGTGGATCCATCCCGGCTTCGACTCAGCCCTGGGACTGGGGTTCCATGACTTCGTGATAACGGTGGGTGGTATTGCCGCCAGCGGGGACCAGGCAACCCTGGGCCCCAAGACCAGCGAGATCCAGGCACTACAAGGGGGCTCCCAATAGGGCCTAGTGCCAGGGTGACTGAGACCTAGAGTAGTATAGACCATGGAACGGCACCCCTACTCTAGTCCCGCGCGGTGTGTATTGAGGAATACCGCGGGACCAGGGTGGGGGTGTCGTCTGTTATGGGAGTCTGCGATGCCGTTCTCATGAAAATGACTCAGCTTCTGATAATCGGCGCCGGACCCTATGGGCTCTCCACGGCAGCTTACGCCAGGCACGTGGGGGTCGACTACCTGCTTCTGGGTGAGCCCATGGGTTTCTGGAAGGGCCACATGCCCGAGTGTATGCTCCTCCGCTCTCCCACCGGCTGGCACCTGGATCCCCTCGGGGACTACACCTTCAGCCATTACCTAGAGGATGTCGGGCTCAGGCAAGATGACGTAAACCCCATTCCGGTCTCCCTTTTCCTCGACTACGCCCATAGGTTCCAGGAGCGTCATAGGCTGCTTGCCGAGCCCACCTACGTGCGTGAGCTCCGGCTTAACGACGGGTTGTATGAGGCCACGCTGGAGGGAGGCGAGAGTGTGTCGGCACATAGCGTGGTCGTGGCGCCGGGCCTGCGACACTTCGCCCACATCCCAATTGAGCTGGTGGCCGAGCTGCCGCTGGACCGCTATTCCCACTCCTGCGACATCAACAGCTTCGATGCCTTAGCCCGAATCCACCGAAGGACGGCCTTGGGGACAGCCCTTGAAGAAGCTAGAGGGTGCTCCTCTGAATCTGGGATAATGGTTTTGGAACAGAAACCAGCCCGGAAACAAGGAGCACCCAATAGATGCTGCCACAGAACAAACCCGACCGTATCCGCATCCTCTTTGACGACCATCGCCTGGTGGCCAATGCCGGCCTGCTCCTGCCGGCCACCCTCGCCCGGCACCTGGGCCTGCGGGAACTCGTCGACCATCACCTTGACCTCGGCGGCGCGCCAGGACGGGCGAACACTGGGGACAAGATGCTGACGCTGGTCGCTTCCGCGCTGGCAGGCGGCGACTGCATCGACGACGCCGATGCGCTGCGCGCTGGTGGGACGGTCGGTGTTCTAGGCTGCGTGGTCAAGGCGCCATCCACCCTGGGGACCTTCCTGCGCAGCTTCCGGTGGGGGCATGTCCGTCAACTTGACCGCGTGAGCCGCCAGTTGTTGGCCCGGGCCTGGGCCGCTGGGGCCGGACCCGGCGACTCGCCCCTGACCATCGACCTGGACTCGACCATCTGCGAGACCTATGGACTGGCCAAGGAGGGAGCGCGTCACCACGGCTATACCGGCGCCCGCGGCTATCACCCGCTGCTGGCCATTGCCGCCGGCACCGGCGAGGTGCTGATGTCCCGGCTGCGCGAGGGCCGGGCCAACACCGCCCGTGGCGCCGCCCACTTCCTGCGTGAGACGGTGGGGCGGGTGCGCTACGGCGGGGCCAGGGGACAACTCACGGTGCGGGCCGACAGCGGCTTCTACGCCCACACTGTCGTTGCCGCCTGCCGGGAAATGGATGTCCGCTTCTCTATCACCATCCGCCAGCGCGCCAGCCTGCGGGACCTGATCGAGGCGATACCAGAGGAGGACTGGACTGCCATTCCCTACTGGATGGACGGCGCCGCCGATGTCGCCGAGACGACTTACACCCCGTTCCAGACCAAGTCGGACGCCCCGCCGGTGCGGCTCATTGTCCGGCGGGTGAAGCCGACACCCGGTTCCCAGCTCGCCCTCTTCGCCAGATACAGCTATCACGCCTTCATCACCGACCGCGATGGGGAGACGCTGGAACTGGAGGCCGATCATCGCCGCCACGCCGAGGTCGAGAACGCCATACGCGACCTCAAGTACGGCGTCGGGCTGAACCACATGCCGTCGGGGCGCTTCGCCGCCAACGGCGCCTGGCTGGCGGTCCAGGTGATGGCGCATAACCTGGCCCGCTGGACGGCGCGGATTGGTCTGGGCGAGCGGACCGTGATCACCAAGACCCTCAGGCGGCAGGCCTTCGCTCTGGTGGGACGGATCACCCGCTCGGCGCGCCGCCTCACTTTGCATCTCCCCCGGCGCTGGCCTTGGGAAACCCAGTTCAGTCGCGCCTTGGCCCGCCTGCAAGCCATTCCATTCCCGGCCTGACAGCCAGCCTGCAACTGACCCAACGTCCCCGCAAACTCGCGCCACCCCGGTCCGCGAGAGTCCCCTGCTGCGTATCCTCTCGCCATCCCGCGCATCGCAACTCCCGCATAGGGCCTTAGGGGCCCTGTGCGGCGCCTGAAGACCGTCCGCCGGCCTCCCATCTACCCCAAGACCCCAGGCCATCTCCTCTGTAGCTCCCTCACCCCCCCCCCCCCTTCCGCTGCCCTCACGCCGTCCATCCGTGTCCTTCGGTGGATTCGGGCTTAAAGGGCAAGCGATGCCTCATAGTAGGGGGGAGGCAGAGCGCCTTTGAGTGGGCGGCGCTCATGGTGGAGGCTGGTGCAGCCGAGGTCCACATCTCCTACCGGCACGACACTCCCCGTTTTGCCCCGTCAGACTGGTCCTGGGTCGATGCCATAGTTGACCATATCGGCCGGAGCCCAGGCTGGTTCGGCCGCCTGTCCCAAGATGAGCGGGAGGGGGTACAGCAACGCTTCTGGGCGGAGGGGAGGCTGAAGCTGGAACCCTGGCTGGAACCCCGACTCAGAAGGGAAAATATCACCCTATGGCCGTCTACCGCCGTGGTCCAGGCGGTCGAGCTATGCAGCGGAGAGGTATGCGTAAAACTGGATACCGGCGCGCAACTCAGGGTGGACCACCTTGTCCTGGCGACCGGCTACAAGGTGGACCTCAGCAGGCTACCGTACCTATCCCGGGACAGTGTGCTGCCCGCCCTGAACGTGGCGGACGGCTATCCTGTGCTGAACGAGGGTTTCGAGTCGTCTCTTCCGGGGCTATTCTTCACCGGACCCTCAGCCGTGCGGGACCTCGGTCCCTTCTTCGGGTTCGTAGTGGGTTGTCCGGCGGCCGCCAGGGTGATCGTTGACCGAGTCAATATTCGCCACTCCAGAGGTGTAGCCTCGGGCTGACTGGAAGCGGTGCACTGAGCGCCGCCTGCACCACATTTAATCGGGCAATTGGTGGAGTGCCCTACCGACACCGGATGCGGATGTTCCCCCACCCCACTCGCCCTTGTCTGGAGGGGGCACCTTCGCCCGATACAGCGTTTTAGAGCCCTCTCCTGTTGCGGTGTCCCGCGCGGATATTTGGGTCAGGTGGTATAGTTATGGGGATGAGCATGCCACGCTGATCACGTTGGTGGCCGAATCGGGTAGCGGGTGCTCTGTCCAGCTAGCGCCGCCGTCCTGGGTGCCGAAGACCTGTCCGCGGCGGGTGCAGAAGCAGACCTGCTCGGGGTTCTGGGCGTTTATGGCCACTCCAAAGGTGGTGCTCTTGGGCGCCACCCCGTGATCAAAACGGTGCCACGTGTCCCCCAGATCGGTAGTGCGCATGACCCCGCCTTCTTCGCTGCCGAAGTCCCCGCCTACGCATGCGTAGAGGGTGTTGGGGTCGTCGGGTGCGACCTGCACCCCCCTGGAGTACATGATGGGAGTGTACCGTTCCAGGCTCAGGTTCTCCCAGCGCCCTCCACGGTCCCGGCTGCGCCAGACGCCCACACGGTTGGAGATGAACACTGCATCGGACTGGGGAGACCCGATGGCTACCCCGTGCAGGTCCATCAGGTCCACATCACCGGCGAACTGGCCGTTCCTCAGCTCCCAGGACCTGCCGCCGTCCATGCTTCGCGCTGCCCCTCCGACTTCCAGCGCGGCGTACATGTGGTCGGGGTGGCTGGTCTCTATCGCCAGCGCGAGGATACGGGTGGCGAAGGCCATCTGCACCGAGTCGGGATTGGAGATGGTGGACCAGTACCGCCAGCTCTCGCCGCCATCGTCGCTTCGATATACTTCGCTGCCCTCGGTCCCCAGGTACATAATCCGTGGGTCCTGCGGATGAAACTCCATGGACCACACGATCCGTCCCTCGGGCATGTCCATCCGCTGCCAATGGTCTCCCCGGTCATTGCTCCGATACACGCCCCTCTGGGTCCCGGCGAACACCACGTCCGGCTCCCGCGGGTGGATGGCAATGGCCCGTGTCTGAGGGCTCGGGGGCAATCCATTTCTCAGCTCCTCCCAGCCCTGGTCACCGGCATCCTTGCGGTAGAGGGCGCCCCCCTCGGCGCCAGCGTAAATGTAGGTCCCGCTTGCCATTTTCGTCACCTCCCGGTCCCATTTTCAGGTACAGGATAGCCCGCACCAATTTGGGGTTCAATTTGCTCGTCTCCCCACCGCTCGACCGTGCCATTGCACCAGAAAGCACCATCCTTGTCAACGGCGCCGCCGTGGATGGGCTGGCCTTGACAATGCCGTTGACTGAATAGTAGTATCGGCCCAGGCCTCCTGGGTCGGTGTCCCAAGGTAGACACTCTGGTTGGGCATGCCGATTTTCGCCGAATCTACTAACCTAGAAGCGAGGCATAGGTGTAGTGGGGCCGTGTGTTCAATCTGAGGGGGTAACCTGGAAGGGGCGGTCGGGGCCGCACTAAGAATGTATGCTGGCAGCCCGCTGAGGGGCGCAAACATTTGGTCGGGGGACCGGACACGTGAATAATCAGCTGGAAAAGGCCCGTGACGTCGGCGCGAAGATAGTCCAGAACATCGAAAGGGTTATCGTCGGCAAGGACGACATAGTGAAGCTGGGGGTTGCCTCGTTGTTCTCCCGAGGCCACATACTCATCGAGGGCGTCCCCGGAGTCGGAAAGACCATGTTCGCTCGGAGCATGGCCAAGTCTCTGGGCCTAACCTTCAGGCGAATACAGTGCACTGCCGACCTCCTGCCCAGCGACATCACAGGCGTCTACATTTTCGACCAGAGAACTCGAGAGTTCAGCTTTCGCCCGGGGCCGGTCATAGCCAACATCGTACTGGTGGACGAGATAAACCGCGCATCCCCCAAGACGCAGTCGGCCCTGCTGGAATGTATGGAGGAGCACCAGATAACTATAGACGGCATCACCCATCCCATGCCGCAACCCTTCATGGTGATGGCTACTCGAAACCCGACGGAGCACGGGGGTACCTTCCCTCTGCCCGAGACCGAGCTAGACAGATTTCTGCTGCGGGTGACCCTGGAGTATCCTACCCAGGAAGAAGAGGTATCCATCCTGGAGCGACAATTTCCGGTCCATCCTATCGAAACGGTGGAGCAGATTGCGGATGAGGAGGATATACGCACGGCCCAGGACGCCGTGCGGAGCATATATGTAGACCGCCTGGTCCAGGAGTACATAGTGGCGCTGGTTGGTGCAACGCGCCACCACCAGTCTGTGTACCTGGGCGCCTCTCCCCGTGCCTCCCTGGGACTTCTGGGGCTGGCCCAGTCCAGGGTGCTGCTCGACGGCCGGGACTTCGTCCTCCCCGACGATGTCAAGGCGGTGGCTCCCGCGGTCCTGGGCCATCGTATGGTCCTGACCGCCGACGGCCGTACCAGTATGAATGAAAATGACACCATCAACGAGATCCTGGAGTCGGTTTCCGTCCCTGGTTCCATTCCCGTGGAGCGGTTCCCATTTCCCAGGTCAGGCAGGGGTGTCAGCTAACCTGCCTTGGTAAGCATTGGGCGGCGTATCCATCAGGGATAAGCCCATGGATCAAACGTTGTAGGTACATGGTGTGGCTATGCGCAAGGCCCTCTGGCTGATTGGTGGCCTTCTAGTACTTCTCGCCCTTGCCATGATTACCGGCTTCCAACCCCTCTACTGGCTCGTGTACATGGTAGTGGGCGGAGCGGTGCTCGGGTACCTGTGGGCGTGGCTCCAGAGCCGCTGGCTGGAGATTCAGGTCGAGGAGCTGACGCCCCACCCTCAGGTCGGACAGACCGTTCATCTGAAGGTGACGGTAAGGGAAATGCTGGGATTGCCCCGGGCGGGCCTTCGGGCACGGTTGGTGGGCGACCTGGCGACCATGGACGAAGACGACTTTAGCCTGTCACCCCGGGGCAGCTCCACCTGGACCGTGTCCGGCCTGTGCCGGCGCCGCGGCCTGAACACATGCGGGTCCCTCGCCATAGTCTCCGGGGACCCTTCGGGACTGGTGCGGCTTGAGTGCCGAGTGGGGGAGCCTCAGAGCATCATCGTATATCCCGCTACCTTCGAGCTGTCTCGCGCCGTTGTTGAGGGTCAGACTACAGGCGGAGAGCTGGGAGAGGCCGGGCAGGTGAAAGGCCACAGCCCTGCCGCCTTGATGGTCCGCCGCTACGCGTCGGGCGACAGCCTGAGCCGCATCCACTGGCCCACAACCGCTCGACTCGACCAGCTCATGACCAAGGAATTCGAGGGTTCTGGCATAAACGAGATATGGATATTTGTAGACCTCCAGGAAGCCATACAGACGGGAACGGGTGAGGAAAGTACCGAGGAGTACGGGATCACCATCGCCGCATCCCTGGCCAAAAGGCTTGTCAACGACGGCCACTCTGTGGGGCTGATCACCCATGGTGACACGTTCTACCGCTTTGCCCCTTCCAGAGACCCAAACCACTTGTGGGCGGTGCTGAAGGCCCTGGCTCTGGTCAGGGCTCGGGGCAGAACTCCACTAGCAAGCCTTATGGCACAGGAGAGCGGGAGCCTGGGCCCCGGGACGGTAGCCGTGGTCATTGGGCCGTGGGGCGGTCAGAACCTGAGCGGAGTTTTCCAGTTCCTGGCCCGGCGTGGAATTCTGGTTGTCCCCATTTTCTTGGATGCGGCCAGTTTCGAGCGGGCCCCGGAGCCGCGATGGACCGGTGATGGCCGCGTCGAAGCTCGGGAGTTGGGCTCGATCGTGAGGCGGGGCGACGAGCTGTCCGTGTCTCTGGGGAACGTGCTGGACAGGATCGCTACTTATTAAGGGTATGGAGTGATGACCTTGGACTCCCATCGAGGAAAGGTTCCGTTTCTGAGGGAGGCGGTAGTCCTCGTGCTCCTGGCCCTGCCCCTCCTGGTCACGGCGTCTACCATAGACGCCGCCAACTGGGTGAAGGGTCTACCCTCCTTGAGGGTCCTGGTCGTGGTCTCTGTGGTTGTATGGGCGGTGATGGCCCGTAGCCGGGTCCCCTGGTGGATCGGCCATCCCCTTGCCCTGGTGATGGGGTTGGCGGCTGCGTTTGTCGTCATGGCCATAGCCCAGAGCGACGGGCTGGGGGACCTGGCCAGCCGGATTGGTGGCTGGTTTGGTGCAGTGGGGAGCGAGGGGGGACACGACGGCACCGCGATGACGGGGGTGGTGCTGGTCGTCGTCACCCTCTGGATGGCGCACGCCAGCGTCTGGCTGGGGTACCGGTATACCTTCGGCCTTCTGGCGGCACTGCCGGGGCTGGGGGTACTCCTCGTGGTGCTGACTTTCCTACCATCGGACTACTATTGGTACTTCTTCATGTACCTGCTGGCTGCAGCTCCGGGGATAGCCTACCGGCACAGGGGTCGCTGGGCTATTCGGAGCCAGCGTGCGCCAGTATTGGGCACCCTGGCAGGCGCGGTGGCGTTGATGGCGCTAACCCTTGGTCCGGTGTGGCGGACCCCTGCGCCGGAGGGTACCGTCATGCCCTTGGTAGACAGACTTGAGGAGCCCTGGTACTCCTTCAGTGAACGCTGGTCCAGCCTGTTTCACGGCGTGCCCAACAGGAAGGACTGGATGTTTTTCTCGCCTCCCCTGGACCTCCCCTTCCAGGGACCCATTGTACCGGAGGAGGATGTCCTATTCTTGGTGGACTCGGAGGAGCCGTACCGCTGGCGCATGCGGGTCTACGATACGTACACTGGCCGGGGGTGGATGAACCGTGAGGACCCTGTAAGGATGGACCCGGGGGAGGTGCCCCTGGCGCGGTATGAGGAAGAGCTGGAGGCCCGGAAGGAAGTCAATGTCAGCGTCCGCATGTATTCGAAGGCGAACGCCCTGGTATCCGTTGGCGAGCCCCTTGCCGTCGACATGCCGTTCCTGGTAGAGGTGTCTCCCGAGCCCAGTTTCCGCGTGGAATATGACGGGTCCCGCCTCACGTATCTGCCCCCGGAAGTCAGGAAGTACTCGGAGGGCCTTACGAGGGCAGAGACGGGCCACTCTTTGGTAGATTCCCAGACAGGTTTCGGCGCCCAGGACGGGGCGCTGTACCAGCAATCGGTAGCCGACCTCCATGAAGCTGGATTCCGACTGGCTCGTGTCACGAAGAGGGCTTCCGATGATTCTGGAGAAGGTGGTCAGCAGACGAAAACCTCTTACGTAGTGGCAGAGCGGCTTGAGGCCAGCCCCAGTCCTCCCGTAGCTATCCTGGGGGAACGGGTCCTGGTGCCGCCGCGCCAATACGAGACCAGGGGCTCGGTATCCGACGCAAGCGCCTCCATGCTGCGAAAGGCGGGGCAGGAGTATCCCCATTGGGTGTCCGACCGTTACCTCCAGCTACCCAGCGACTTCCCCGACACGGTGACTAGGCTGGCATCAAAGCTGGCCCAGGACGCCGACAATCCCTACGACGCTGCCGAGTCGATTCGGCGCCATCTGTTGAGTCTGTCGTACACTCTGGACGTGGAGGTGCCGCCCGAGGGAAAGGACTGGGTGGAATTCTTCCTCCTGGTGCAGCGCAGGGGCTACTGTCAGAACTACGCCTCGGCCATGATCACCATGCTCCGGTCGCTGGGCATCCCGGCCCGACTGGTGGCCGGATTCGCACCTGGTATATGGGATGAGTCGCGAGGGTTGTGGGAGGTGCAGTCCAAGCATTATCATGCCTGGCCCGAGGTCTACTTCCCCAGCTACGGATGGGTGGAGTTCGAGCCAACCCCCGCGGATGTCCAGCCCGCGCTGGAGGCCCTGGGGATAGGTGCTCAGGGACGGTTCCTCAGGGATCTTGGGGAAGTGGACGTGTGCATCGAGAATTTTGATCCGGAGGAGTGTCGCGGTGAATTGCCCACGGGGAGCGGCCTTATCGAGACCACCGATGACCCCGACGATATCCCCGGAGACCCCTCTGCCTTTGGGGTCGGCGGCGGCGGGTCAGGCCCCCTTACTAAAATCTTGCCCCTGGTGGGAATTGGCCTGGCATTAGTGCTTCCGCTCGGTCTCTTCTTGGTTGCCTATTTCTGGCGGGGATGGTCTAGGTTGGGGTACGTCACCACCACCTACGCTTCCATGTGCTTACTTGGGGGCCTGGCGGGGGTGGCCTTGCGGACTCAAGATACCCCCTGGGAATATAGCGCCCGCCTGAAACGAGTCCTTCCCCAAAAGGAAGATGCAGTAAGCCACATTACCGAAAGGTTCGTGTATGCTCGGTACAGCGGCGAGCAGAGTGCGCCGTTCGGACAGGAGATTTTGACCCTGCGGGCATCGTGGCGGAGCGTTCGCCGGGGCCTGGTAGGTCGCATACTCCGCCGCCTGCTGCCCCGGGGAGGCGGCCCCACCCCCTCGTAGAAGCGGGAGATCGGGTTGTCAACCGGTCCTCGCCCTCGGATAACGTCCCACGGTAGGTAGGCCATAACATTTTAAGTGAACCACCTTCACTTCAAGACTCCCGACCCCAAACGAACGGCGCAGTGGTACGTGGACAACCCGGGCGCCAAGGTGGTGTCCGAGGTGGGTACAACGGGCTACCGACTGGACCTTCACGGCGTTCCACTAAACGTAACGGGATTCGTGGAGGGCCAGAAGCTGGAGCAGCACTACGGCCGGGAGCACGTGGCCATCGACCCCGACGACCTTACCGGCACGGTAGAGCGGCTCGTGGCCAGCGGCGCCCGGATTCTGGAGGAGCGGGAGGCGTCCGCCTGGAGGTCCTGGAGAAGGTGAGCTAGCTGCCTTAGCTTGCCCGTTCCATGGGCTGCCCATGCTCCTCCCTGAGGACTCGCTTCAGCACCTTGCCCATAGGGTTACGCGGTAGCTGGTCCACGAAGACGGCCGAACCAGGAACCTTGAACGTAGCCAGGCGCCGGTGGCAGTGCTCTATGAGCTTCTCCTCCGTCACCGTCTCGTCTCTCCGCACCACGATGGCCCTCACCAGCTCGCCCCAGTCAGCGTCTGGGACCCCGATGACCGCCGCATCCTCCACTCCGGGATGGGACATCAATACCCGCTCCACCTCCTCGGGAGAGACCATCTCGCCGCCACGCTTGATGAAATCCCTGGCTCGCCCCGCCAGATAGATGTACCCATCCTCGTCCTCGTAGCCAAGGTCGCCGGTATAGACCCATTGGCCCCTGATGGTGCTCTCGGTGGCCTCAGCCTCATTCCAGTAGCCCTTCATCATACGGGGGCCGCTGGCCACGATCTCCCCGACCTCGCCCACCGGCACCGGTCGGCCATCCTCGTCCACTATCCTCACTTCCACGTCCTCCAAGGGTCTGCCGATGGAGCTGAGACGGTTCAGTTTCCTTTCCACCTCTTCGGGGGAGCCCTCAAGGATGTGGTCCTCGGGCGGCAGCATCGTAATGGTGGAGGCCGTCTCCGTCTGACCGAAGGCATTGATGAACCGACTGCCTGGGAACTCGTGGATCGCCCTCTTGATAACCTCTAGCGGCATGGGCGCAGCGCCGTAGGTTATCACCTCAAGGCTGGAGAGGTCGAAGCCCTGGAACTGGGGATGGTCCATGGTCTGCTTCAGCATTGTGGGCACCAACATGGCCCGGTTCGCCCTTTCGCTCTGGACCAGCTCCATCCACTGTAACGGCTCGAACTGCCGCATTACGATGAGGGTCCGTCCCCCGTATACGGCGGCCATCACCGTTTGCATGCCGGCGATGTGGTAGAGCGGGACCGAAAGGAGGTTCCGCTCCTCAACGTCGGGGTCCGGGGGCGTAACGTTTGCCAGCAGATAGGACGAAAAGCTCTGGTGCGTGAGCATGACCCCCTTGGGCGTGCCCGTGGTGCCGGCGGTGAACATCAGGATGGTGGTGTCCTCATCATCCCCTTGGGGGAAGTGGTTCCCCTCGGACGAAGCGGAGCCCACAAGGTCCTCATAGAAGAGCCATTGGCCCTCCACCCTCTCCTCCAAGGATATGATGTGGTTGGGCAGTTCGACCAGTCCCACCACGGACTTCACCAGGTCCACGTACCTCCCGCCCACCATCAGCACCGAGGGCTGGGAGCTCTTGAGCATGTCCGCCACCTCTTCCCCCCTGGAACGGAAGTTCAGGGGGACGAAGATGGCATCGAGACAGGCGGCGGCGAAGTAGGTCTCGATGAGCTGGTTGCAGTTCACCTGCATGGTGGCTATCCTGTCCCCCTTCTCCACGCCGAGGCTGGAGAGGGCGTCGGCCAGGCGGCTGACCCTGCTCTGGAGCTCCTGGAAGGTGAATCGCTCACCCTCGAAGACGATGGCCGTCCGGTCGGGTACGATGGCGCAGGCGATGTTGAGGAACTCGGTTGTATTCACGGCATGGCCCTCAGCGCCAGCCTGGCTTCCAACTCCAGGGCCCTGTCCAGGGGCATGTCCGTGCCCCGCCACACGGCCTCCTTGAGGGCCCTCACAGCCTCCCCTTTCATTCCGAGGAGTCTCCTGGCCATCCTTTCCGCCTCCGATTTCAGGGCCTCCCTCTCCACCACTTCGGTCACGAGTCCCATACCAAGGGCCTCATCGGCGGCGATTCGCTTCCGTGTCAGCAGCAACTCCAGCGCTCTGGGGACCCCCAGGGTGCGGGGCAGGGTCTGGGTGCCTCCCGCGGCCGGGATCATACCAAGGGCCACCTCGGGCATCCCGAAGACGGCGTCCGGTGAGGCTATTCGGATATCGCACAGGAGGGCCATCTCCAGCCCCGAGCCCAGACAGTAGCCGTGAATACAGGCGATGGTTGGCTTGGTGATGCTCAGGAAGGCGCCCCAAACGTCCCGCTCCCATCTCACGGACCTGGCGATGGTCAGCGAGGGCGCCTTGCCAAACTCACTCAGGTCAGCCCCGGCGCAGAAGGCCCGCCCCTCCCCTTGCAGGACCAAGGCCCCGACCTCCGGGTCGTCTCTCACGGCTTCCAGCACCTGGAAAAGTTCGTCCCGCATCTCCATGTTGTAGGCGTTGAGCACCCCCGGGCGGTTTAGCGCGACCCAGCCTATCCCGTCTGCGTTTCGATATGTCACTGTCGAGAAGCTGTCCATCTGGTTCCTCAGGGCAGGGAGGAGGCCTGGCGGCAAAGCTCCCCCATCTCTATCTCGGTATAGCTGTTTCCTATGTCGTCCAGGCTGTGGGCGTCGCTGACGCTCAGCAGAAGCAGGTCATGCTCCCGAGCCAACCGCTCCACTCGTTCCGTGGGTATGTGCCAGTTGTGGTTGGAGTTGGCCACCTCTATGGCGTGAATATTATCCTCCAGGACGATGCGGGGAGTGTAGTAGCCGGGGTGGCAGTAACAGCGCAGCACCCGTCCTCCGGGCAGGAAAAGCTCTGAAAGGTGGTATTCGTCGAAGGGGCTCTGCGCCGGCCTAACGCTTACTTCCCAGCCGGGTATGACGATCATCTGGCCGGGGAAATGTTCCTCCAGCAGCTCCCTGAAGGCGAAGGCGTACTCCTTCTGATCGTGGTCGGTAATGGCCAGCCCGTTGATGCCCCTGGACCTGACCTGCCGTATCACCTGCTTCACCACCTCCCGACTCGGCGGCGAGAACCCGGTGGCCTCCCAGACGTGGGTGTGGAGGTCCAGCTTAACTTTCAACGTTGGCCTCGTTAGCCGTCCAGACTGAACATATTCCCCCGATGCCCGTCATTGCCCTCTGAACGTCGGAGCGCGCTTCTCCAGAAATGAGCGGATCCCCTCCTCTCGGTCCGACGTGCTCTGTAGAACAAGGTTCAGGTCTGCCTCCAGTCTCAACCCCTGCTCGAGCGTCATCTCATGCCCCTTCAACACCGCCTCCTTGGCGTATCGGGCCGCGATGGGGGCACTGGATGCCACATCCAGTGCCAACTTCTCCGCGCCTTTCAGAAGGTCTGCTGGGTCCATCACCATGGTTACCAGTCCTGCACGGCACGCCTCCTCGGCCTGCATCAACCGCGAAGTGAGGAGCATCTCCAGGGCCCTGGCCCTGCCTATCAGCCTGGGCAGCCGTTGGGTGGCGCCGTCCCATGGCACAACCCCCTTGGACAGGTCGGTAACGCCGATTCTGGCGCTGCCGGCGGCGATGCGAATGTCGCAGGCCAGAGCCAGCTCCAGGCCGTGGTCTATGGCGTCACCGTTTATGGCGGCGATGAGGGGAATCTCCACCTCCGCCAGTGCGGAGGCGGCGCGGTGAAGCTCCAGCCACTGGTCTGGAGCATACCCGTTCCCGGCATCCCGGGGGGAGTCAAGGCGTTCCCGGCCCACGGAGAATGCCCGGCCCCTGCCCGTAAGGATGCCCACCCGGACCCCCTCATCCTGGCGCAACCTCTGGCAGACCTGCTTTAGCTCGATGGCCATGGTCAGGTTTACTCGGTTGGACGCCCGGGGCCGGTCCAGTGTGATGAACGCTAGAGGCGGTCTCGTGGAGTACTTTAGCGTCTCGTGTTCCATGTCTGTCCCACGCAGGCCGGTCCGTTGGAATAGTGCTCCCTCGGTGGGAGGCAGGTCACCTCTCTCTTGACAAGGTAATGTGGGTAGTTTACCATATTGGGCGTCTTAGCACTCTTGGACCATGAGTGCTAAATCCAAGCGAAAATTACCTGGATTAAGGAGAGAAGATTGGTAGACTTTGTGCCTTTGGGGGAGAGAGTGATAGTGAGGCCGATAGAGAAAGAGGAGACGACGGCCTCTGGTTTAATTCTGCCGGACACGGCCAAGGAGAAGCCCCAGGAGGGAGAGATAGTGGAGGCGGGACCCGGTCGGGCGACGGAGGATGGGAAGGGGCGTGTGCCAATGGAGGTGAAGGCTGGGGACCGTGTGATCTACTCCAAGTACGCTGGTACGGAGTACAAGGTGGAGGATGAGGAGTACCTGATACTGAGGGAGAGCGACATACTGGCGAAGATAAACAAGTAGGGAGGGAAGGAATGGCAGGCAAGCAACTTACGTATTCGGAGGATGCCCGTAGGAGTCTGAAGGTGGGCATCGACATACTGGCGGACACGGTAAAGATCACGTTGGGTCCCAAGGGTAGGAACGTGATACTGGACAAGAAATTTGGTCCGCCGCAGGTATGCAGCGACGGGGTGACGATAGCGAAGGAGATAGAGCTGCCGGAGCCCTTCGAGAACATGGGGGCGCAGCTCCTTAAGGAGACGGCGAGCAAGACCAACGATGCGGCGGGAGACGGTACCACCACGTCGGTGGTGCTGGCCCAGTCGATAATAACCGATGGGTTCAAGAACGTGGCGGCTGGAGCGAACCCGATGGCGTTGAAGCGAGGGATAGACCGGGGGGTGGAGGCGGTGGTGAAGGAGCTGAAGGGGATGTCCACGTCTGTGGATAGCCGGGACCAGATCGCCCAGGTGGCGGCGTTGTCGGCCCACGAGACCGAGATAGGTGACACCATAGCGGACGCGATGGAGAAGGTGGGTAAGGACGGGGTGATAACGGTGGAGGAGTCCAAGGGGTTGGAGGACGAGACCGAGTACGTGGAGGGGATGCAGGTAGACCGTGGATACATCTCGCCCTACTTCATAACCAACGCGGAGCGGATGGAGGCGGTGCTGGAGCAGCCCCACATAATAATAACGGACAAGAAGGTATCGGCGGTGTCGGACATCCTGCCGACGCTGGAGAAGCTGTTGCAGGTGGGGAAGAAGAACGTGGTGCTGATAGCGGAGGACGTGGAGGGGGAGGCGTTGGCGACGCTGGTGGTGAACAAGATGAGGGGTACGCTGAACTGTCTGGCGGTGAAGGCGCCGGGGTTTGGGGACCGACGGAAGGCGATGCTGGAGGACATAGCGATACTGACGGGTGGAACGGTGATAAGTGAGGAGACGGGTCGTAAGCTGGACTCGGCGACCATCGTGGACATGGGAGAGGCGCGTCGAGTGACGGTGACCAAGGACGAGACCACCTTCGTTGAGGGGAAGGGATCGGAGGAGGCCATCAAGGGACGAATCAACCAGCTAAAGACCCAGATCGAGGACACGACCTCTGAGTTTGACCGGGAGAAGCTGCAGGAGCGGATGGCCAAGCTGTCGGGAGGGGTGGCGGTGATAAAGGTGGGAGCGGCCTCTGAGATAGAGTTGAAGGAGCGGAAGGGACGAGTGGAGGACGCGCTGTCGGCGACGCGTGCGGCAGTAGAGGAGGGGATAGTGCCGGGAGGTGGTGTGGCGCTGGTGAGGGCGCAGAGGGCGCTGGATAACCTGAAGCTGGCGGGAGATGAGGCGGTGGGTGTCGGCGTCATCAAGAAGAGCCTGGAGGTGCCGTTGCGGCTCATCGTGCAGAACTCTGGGCAGGAGGGAGCGGTGGTGCTGGAGGCAGTGAGGCAGCACGCCGACGACTATGGATACGACGCCGAGATAGGTGAGTACGCCCAGATGCTGAAGCAGGGTATAGTGGACCCAGTGAAGGTGACGCGGTCCGCGCTGCAGAACGCGGCCAGCGTGGCTGGTATGGTGCTGACCACGGAGTCGATGATAACGGAGATACCCGCGAAGGAGGCAGCCGGGCCGCCCATGCCGCCCATGGAGTACTAGAGGCAGTGGGAACCGGCTAGTCCTAGGGATAAGAAGGGGCCCCGATGCGAATGCACCGGGGCCCCTTCTTATTGGGCGCGGCGCCATCGGAGCGGTGCCTGTGTTGGATCTGAGACCTCAGCTCCCCGCCGCTGTTCGCCCTCACGGTCAGGATCGTGAGGAGACGCGGGGTTTGTAGTAGAATGGACAGCGATGTTAGCGGGTGGCGAGATGATATCATGATCCCCCTTAAGCTGAGTCTGAAGAACTTCCTTTGCTACGGGGAGAGTGCGCCTGTCCTGGACCTGTCGGGCATTCACGTGGCCTGCCTCTGGGGACAGAATGGCCACGGAAAGTCGGCCCTCCTGGATGCCATAACCTGGGTCCTGTGGGGCAGGGCCCGGAGCAGGGGGCACGATGAGCTGATCCACTACGGGTCCGTTGACATGCTGGTGGACCTGGAGTTCCAGGCCCGTGAAGCCCGATACAGGGTCGTGCGCCGACACTCCAGGGGGACGGGACGGAGGCGCCAGGGTGCCAGTGACCTGCAGTTTCAGGTACACAGCGGTGCAGACTACCGCCCTATCACCGGCAACTCGATGCGGGAGACCCAGGACAGGATAGACCAGGTTACCGGCATGGACTATGACACCTTTATCAACAGCGCCTTCCTCGTGCAGGGCCGCGCCGATGAGTTCACCAACAAGAGGCCAGGAGAGCGCAAAGAGGTCCTTGCCAGGATCCTGGGCCTCGGCTACTACGACCGGCTCCAGGAGCGGGCGAAGGGTGTCGCCGACGAGAAGAGGGCCGCCGCCGCCGGGGTAGAGCGGGACTTGGAGAGGATGCAACTCGAGGTGTCCCGCCGGGATGGCTACTCCGCTGAGCTTGAGGTGGTCAACCGTGAACTCACGCGGGCCACGAGCCGGCTGGAGACCAGCCAGGAGAAGCTGGGTGTCCTGAAGACGAAAGCGGAGGACCTAAGGCGAATAGGGGAAGAACTAGCGCATATCAGGTCTCAGGTGCCCGTCATCGAGGCGGACATTTCGGGACTCCAGAAGGAAGTGGGTGCCCGCCAGGAGCGCATCGCAGTCTATGAGGCCCTGATACGCGAGAAAGATGCTATCCAAGCGGGCACGGCCCGGTACCAACAGATGGGACGCCGCTATGAGGAGCTTAACAGTAAGAGGGAGCGGTTCGATGTCCAGACCGCTCAAAAGTCTGACCTGGAGAGGGCCGTTGAGGGTGCTCGGGTCAGGCTGGAGGAGCAGGTCACGCAGCAGCAGCGACGCGTCGACGTAGAGCTCTGTCCCAGGGTAGAGGCCACCCCTACCATCCACGAAAAGCTGCAGGATGAGCGGGCGCGCCTCGAGTCTCTTGCCGGCGAGGAGCTGTCCATTACTGACAGGCACCAGAAACTTAATGAACTGGCCGAACGGATGGGGCAGATCGGTGCCACGGCCGAGCAGCTCAAGGCCGAGGGCCAAGAGCTTCGTTCTAAGCTGAACCTGGTGCTGAACTCCCACGAGGGGGCACGCTGTCCTCTCTGCAACGGCGAAGTGGGTCCCGAGGGGATTCAGCATTTGTCAGACGGCTACAATACCCAGATCGAAGAGAAGTTGCGGCTGTACCGACAGAACGAGAGCGCCCTCAACGCGGCGGAGTTGGAGAAGATTGACCTGGACAGGGACCTTCCCCAGCATGAGGCCGCGTTGCGCCGCAGTCAGGACGAGGCCCACAAGAACATCGCCGTCCTGGAGAGCCGGCTGAAGGAGTCCCACTTGGCAGCCGAGGAACTGGAGCGGGCCAGGCAGGAGCTGGCCCAAGGGAGGGACCGGCTTGAACAGGGTACGTACGCGAATGTAGAGCGGGAGCGGCTGGCCCAGCTGGAGGGCGAGGTTGAGTCCCTTGGCTACGACCAGGAGGCCCACCGGCGTCTCTACGGCGAAATGCAGGAGCTTCGGCCCTTCGAGGAACGCCAGAGGCGTCTTGAGGAGGCGATCGCCGGCCTGCCGCGGGAAGGCGAGTCCCTGGCCTGGGCGCAGCAGATGTACTCGCGGCGCCAGGAGGACCTCTCGGCCTCCACGGTCCGGGAGCGGGAGATCGAGTCCCAGGTCACTGAGCTGCCTCGAGTGGAGGAGGAGCTGGCGGCGGCGGCCCTGGTCTATCGGGAGCTGGAATCCCAGTCGGCCGAGCTTTTCCGACGGCAGGTGGGACTGGAGGGGCAGCTGAAAAGGGTGGAGGCCCTGGAAAATGAGTTGGCCGATGTAGAAGCAAGCCTGCGGGCCATTAGAGAGGAACAGGCCATCTCACAGGAGCTGGCCGAGGCCTTTGGCAAGCGGGGAGTCCAGGCGATGCTCATCGAGACGGTCCTGCCGAGAGTGGAGGAAGAGGCCAACGCCCTGCTGGGCAGGATGACCGACAACCGCATGCACATGAAGTTGGAGACCCAGCGGGAACGCAGAACCGGTAAGGGGGAACCCATCGAGACGCTGGAGATAAAGATCAGCGACGAGATGGGCCCCAGGAGCTACGAGCTGTTCAGCGGCGGTGAGGCCTTCCGCATAAACCTGGCGTTGAGGATCGCGCTATCCAAAGTGCTGGCCCACCGCAGAGGGGCCCCTCTTCCCACCCTCTTCATAGACGAGGGCTTCGGCACCCAGGACGCCGCCGGCCGGGAGAGGATACTGGACGTGATCCGAGCCATAGAGGGAGACTTCGAGAAGATCATCGTGATAACCCACCTGGATGAGATAAAAGACGCCTTCCCGGCCCATATCCAGGTGTTGAAGGAAGGGACCAGCTCCACCTTCTGGATAAGCTACTAGGGCCACCTATAGCTCGATCTCCTTCAGGTCGGCCGACGGCATAAGCCTGGCCTCCGTCAGAGCCTGTACGTCTTCCATCCTCCAGCCTGGCGCCACCTCCTTCAGCAGCAGCCCGTCCCCGGTCACCTCCATGACGGCGATATCGGTAACAATGAGGCTTACGCAGTCTTTCCCGGTGGGCGGATAGGAAAGCTCCTTCACTATCTTGGGCCTGTCCTGGCGGTCGGTGTGCTCCATGGCGACGATGATCCGCCTGGCGCCCATGGCCAGGTCCATGGCCCCCCCGATGTTCCCCACGCCCCGCTCCGGGAGCATCCAGTTGGCCAGGTCGCCCCGCTCGGAAACCTGAAGGGCTCCCAGAACAGTGACGTCTATGTGCCCGCCCCGGATCATGGCGAAGGCGTCGGAGGAGCTGAAGAAGGACATGCCTGGTACCGCCTCCAGGAACTGGCCCCCTGCGTTGATCAGGTCCACGTCCTCCTGGCCCTCCTCGGCCAGGGGGCCGCAGTTGAGGACTCCGCTCTCGCTGTGGAAGACCAGGGTCCGCCCCTCGGGTATATAGTTGGAGACCAGGGTGGGTATGCCGATGCCCAGGTTTACATAAGCACCGTCGGGCAGCTCCTTAGCTACCCGCATGGCGATAACGTCACGGTCGAGGCGCACTCTTTCCATGTCACCCCCGACATCCGGCCGTAGACTGATACTGATGTCAAAATCTATAATGTGGCTGAGATACCAGTACCGTATCAAAATGATTCTGATGAGCCGTCATTCTGAAGAG
The DNA here is from genome assembly GCA_965247295.1 of Dehalococcoidia bacterium. GTDB lineage: Bacteria > Chloroflexota > Dehalococcoidia > Lucifugimonadales > JAGWBF01 > CBDFGQ01. The sequence continues at coordinate 257,168 of CBDFGQ010000003.1, read as the reverse complement.
CGAAGCGACGAAGAATCTAACCCAGAGATTCTTCGCTCCGCTCAGAATGACATATTACGTTCAGATTGAAACAGTACCAGGGCAAGTGGATATTAGACATGGCAAAGGTTGGAAGTCAACGTCTCCTTACCGTAGTCGAGTGGCTGCGGGGGTCCCCCATCTTCGCCTCTCTGAAGGGTTTCGCCAACGGGGTCAACCCCAGGTGGGGCACCAGGACCGTGGTGGTGTCGCTGTCCACGGGGGACATCATAAGGCTAGAGGACAGGGGTAAGAAGAGGGCCGAGGTAAGTGGCGAGCCGCAGCGTTCCGGACGGGTGCGCATATACCTTTGAGTTCAAGACGGCCTTCTGGTTGGTGGCGATATTCACCTTCGTGACCTTTGTCCTCTGGCTGGCCCTCCCCGACGAGCACAGGGCGTTGCCCGTGCTGGAGCGTACCTGGCCGCCCCTGCTGGCTGGCTTCGCTGGCCTGGTGTTCGGGAAGCTGTCGTGACGTAGGATACTGTCTTGTTCAGCCCTAGCCCTTCGAATTGACTTACCAGGCAGTTCACCCCACCCGCTCGTAGGGCCGGAAGTCGGCGGGCCGCTTGACGATGCGCTGGACGAAGACCCCCGGCGTGACCACGGCGTCGGGGTCCAGGGCCCCGGGCTCCACTATCTCGTCCACCTCGACGATGGTTACCCCCGCCGCCGGCGCCATGACGGCATTGAAGTTGCGGGAAGTCCCCTTGTACACTAGGTTGCCCAGCCTGTCGGCCGCGTGGGCCCGCAGCAGGGCGTAGTCCGCACGGAGGCCGTACTCCAGCACCTGCTCCCGCCCATCTATGATGCGGGTCTCCCTGCCCTCGGCGATCAGGGTGCCTGCCCCCGTGGGGGTGTAGAAGGCGGCAATGCCGTACCCGCCCGCCCTGATGCGCTCCGCCAGGGTGCCCTGGGGCACCAGCTCCATCTCAACCTCGCCCCGCCTGAAGGCCAGCTCGAAGGAGGTGGGTCGGGATGGGGACGGCGATACGGGAAAGGAGGCAACCGCCTTCCTAATCTGGCCGCTGTCCACCAGCATGCTGTGGTCCATGGCCCGGTACCCCGGCGGAGTCCCGAAGCTGGCGACCTGGGCTATACCTGCCGTGTTGCTGATGATGGTGAGGTCTTTGGCCCCCTGGTCCCGCAGCGCCAGGAGGAGGCAGTGGGCCATTCCGCCTGGGCCTCCAAAGCCGTCCAGCATCACCGTGGCGCCGTCGGGGATATCGGCCACCGCTTCTGCGGCGCTTCCGTATACCTTGCTCGCCGCCTCTCCGTGAGAGGGCGTGAGTTGTATCTCCCTCAGGTCAGGCGCTGCCACCAGGGGAACTCCTGTAGCCGCCTGGACTTCCTCAACGGACCGGCCAGGCGCAACCTCCCTCAGCACCAGGCCGTGGCCGGTCACCTGGATCACGGCCGCATCGGTTACGATGAGCTCGACGCACCCGGCGGCGGCGATTGGATAAGTACACTTCCGCACTATCCTGGGGCCGCCCTGCGGGTCTGTGTGGGCCATGATCGCAAGGACGCGAGCGGCCCCCGTGACGACGTCCACCGACGCGGCGGGCCCTCTGAGTCCTCCCACATCGGCTCCCCGGGCCACCAGGTCTCCCCGCTCCGAGACCTGGAGCGCCTCCACCACGTCCACGTCCACGTGGCCTCCCCTGACCATGCCTAAGGAGTCCGCCTGGCTCACTACCGCGGCGCCGGGTAGCAGTACGATGGGGTTGCCCCCGGCATCCACCAGGTCCGGGTCCCCGCTCTCACGCCCCACAGCGATACCGTATCCCACGGGGCCGTTGTCGGCGATGAATACCACGCCCAGCCCCCGGGGGACGTAGCGAGGCACCATCCCAGGGAGTCCGGGGCCCAGGTGTACTACCTGGCCTGGCCCGAGCTCCGACGCCGCCCTTTGGGCCGCTAGCTCTCGGTTTGTCCTCTGGGTCATGGGCCCTCCACCACTCGCACCACCCTGTCCACGTAGATGCCAGGCGTTATAATCAGCTCCGGGTCCAGCTGTCCCGGCTCCACTATCTCCTCTACCTCGGCGATGGTCACCTCGGCCGCCATGGCCATCAGGGGGTTCCAGTTGCGCTGGGCACGCCGATACACCAGGTTGCCCAGGGTGTCGGCGACGTGGGCGCGGAGAAGGGCGAAGTCGGCCTTCAGGGGCGTCTCCATTACGTACTCGCTGCCCTTGATCACCCGTATCTCCGTCCCTTCATTCCGAGCCGTGCCCACGCCTGTAGGCAGGAAGGTGGCCCCCAGGCCCGCTCCTCCCGCCCGGATTCTCTCTGCCAGAGTGCCCTGGGGTATCAGCTCCACTTCTATTTTGCCATCCAGCCACGCTCGCATGGCGGGGCCATCCGGGTCGGGGTACAGGGGAGTAGACGTGATGACCTTCCTGACGCTGCCATTGGCAATCAGCCGGGCCGTGTCGTACGCAGCTGGGTCTCTGCCATCCCAGGGGCCGCAAATACAGGTGAGGCCGCCGACTCCCCTTGTTAGCAGGGCCTTGACCAGGCTCTGGGGAGTTCCCGGGGTGGAGTATCCCGCCACCATGACGACCGCGCCATCGAAAACATCCGCCAGTGCCTCATCGGGGTTGGAGAACACCTTGCTGGAAGGCACTTAATAACCTCCGTAATGCTACGGGGATTCTAGCAGTAATATGGGCATGGGTGAAGCGCTTCCCAGCCAAAGGGTCCGGCCCTCAGCCAAGCGCCGCCAGCTTGACAGGCCCGACCCAAGGTCGTAGCCTATGCGTGCCTAGCACTCTACGGGCAAGGAGGGGAGTATGCTTGACCTTTTAATCCGTAACGGGCTGATCATTGACGGAACGGGCAGCCCCGGGTACTACGGCGCGGTGGGTGTTCAGGGCGACACCCTCCACATCCTGCGGGGCGACGTGAGCCAGGTGGAGGCGGGCCGGGTCATAGACGCCCGGGATCACGTGGTGTCTCCCGGCTTCATCGACATGCACTCCCATGGGGGCATGACAATCCTGAAGGAGCCTCGCCACGAGCCCAAGGTCCGCCAGGGCATAACCACGGAGCTCATAGGCATAGACGGCAACTCCGTGGCCCCCTTCAAGACCCAGGAGGACCTGCACCGCTTCATCGAGCTGGACTCGGGCCTCAACGACGTGCCCCCGATGCCGGCCCAGTGGTCCAGCGTGGCCGAGTACCTTTCCATCTACGACAACAAGGTGGCGGTCAATATTGCCTACATCCTGGGCAACTCTCCCGTCCGCATCTGGTCCGTGGGCTGGAACGACCGCCCGGCCACGGGGAGCGAGCTGGAGGACATGAAGTCGGTGGTGCGAGAGGCGATGGAGGAAGGGGCCTGTGGGCTGTCGACGGGGTTGGACTACCCTCCCGGAGCGTACGCCGACACCAACGAGCTCATCGAGCTTTCCAAGGTGGCAGCCGAGATGGGCGGGTTCTATCACACCCACACGCGGGCCAGCCTGGGCAGGCAGGGGCTGCTGGCCCCCTGGGAGGAGGCACTGGAGATAGGCCGGGGCAGCGATATCCCCGTACACCTCACCCACTATCGCCAGAGGGCACCGGGCGTGGGCAGCCATCTGGACTTCATCGGCCTGGTGGAGAACGCCCGGGACGAGGGGATGGACGTGACCTTCGACTGCTACCCTTACGTTTACGGCAGCACCCGGTCCATCATCAGCATCCCCAACTGGGCTAAGGATGGCGGCCCCGAGCGCCTGAAGGAGGCCCTCCGGTCCCCGGCAGACCGGGCCCGCATAAAGGAGGAGATGCTGGCCAACCCCAGCGTGCTGGGCAGCATAGGAGACGGCTGGCTGACCAATTTCCAGAAGCCTCACAACGTGCAGTACGAGGGACACACCGTTGCCGAGATCGCCCGCATGCGTGGCCAGGATGAGCTGGACACCTTCTTCGACCTCTTGGTGGACGATGGCCTGGGAGTTTGTACCGTGGCTGTGGCCACCAATCCCCAGACGCTTCCGGATTTCGTGGCGCACCCCTGTGGAATGGTTGGCAGCGATGCCATCCTCCTGGGCGAGTACCCCAGTCCCCGTACCTATGGCTGCTTCCCCGTCATCCTGGCGGAGTTCGTACGGTCGGAGAAACAGCTGAAGCTTCCCGAGGCGATACGAAAGATGACATCCTTCCCCGCCCAGAGACTCGGGCTGAGGAACCGGGGCTTACTGCGGGATGGTATGAAGGCAGACATCGTCGTGTTCAACCCCGAGACGGTAAAGGCTCCGGCCACCCGGGAGCGTCCCAAGCAGTTCGCCCAGGGAATACCCTATGTCATCGTGAACGGCCGGCCGGTGATAGACAACGGAGAACACACGGGGGCCACCCCTGGCATGGCGCTACGCCACCGTCGCTGAGGGGAGGGCACAGGGGTTGACAGGGCATGGCCAAACGGCCACAATTGTGGGCGTTCCCAGCCTCGGCGAACACACGTCTCGTGAGGCACTGCCGTCCCCAAGTTGACGTAGGCTTACCCAGGGTTTCCGGAAGGAGTACACCATGCTTGACCTCTTGATCCGCAACGGGATGATCGTGGACGGGACGGGCAGCCCCGGCTTCTACGGCGCGGTGGGGGTCCAAGGGGACACCCTCCACATCCTGCGGGGCGACGTGAGCCAGGTGGAGGCGGCCCGGGTCATAGACGCCTGGGACCACGTGGTCTCACCCGGCTTCATCGACCTGCACTCCCACGGTGGCATGACCATCCTGAAGGAGCCTCGGCACGAGCCCAAGGTCCGCCAGGGAATCACCACGGAGCTGATAGGCATAGACGGCAACTCCGTGGCCCCCTTCAAGACCCAGGAGGAGCTGCACCGGTTTATCTGGCTGGACTCGGGCCTCAACGACATACCCCCGATGCCGGCCCAGTGGTCCAGCGTGGCCGACTACCTGTCCATCTATGACGATAAAGTGGCGGTGAACATCGCCTACATCCTGGGCAACTCCCCCGTCCGCATCTGGTCCGTGGGCTGGAACGACCGCCCGGCCACGGGGAGCGAGCTGGAGGACATGAAGTCGGTGGTGCGGGAGGCGATGGAGGAGGGGGCCTTTGGGCTCTCGACGGGACTGGACTACCCCCCTGGTGCCTTCGCCGACACCAACGAGCTGACGGAGCTGTGCAAGGTGGTGGCCAACATGGGTGGATTTTACCACACCCACACCCGTGCCAGCCTGCGCCGGCAGGGGCTGCTGGCCCCCTGGGAGGAGGCCTTGGACATCGGCCGGGGCAGCGGAGCCCCCGTGCACCTCACCCATTACCGCCAGAGTGTCCAGGGTGAGGGCAGCCACCTGGACTTCATCGGGCTGGTGGAGAACGCCCGGGACGAGGGGATGGACGTTACTTTCGACTGCTACCCCTACGTCTACTCCAGCACCCGAGTAATCATAACCATCCCCAACTGGGCGAAGGACGGGGGGCCCGAGCGGCTGGTGGAGGTACTGAGCACCCCCGACCTGCGGGCCCGAGTAAAGGCGGACATGGAGTCCGGGGCCGGGCGCAGAACTCCCACGGCGGGCTGGCTGACCAACTTCCGCAAGCCGCATAACGTGCAGTACGAAGGGCTCTCCCTTACCGAGATCGCCCGGATGCGGGGGCAGAGCGACCTGGATGCCTTTTTCGATCTGTGCCTGGACGAGGACCTGGGCATTTGCAGCGTCAGGGAAGGGGTCAACGCGCAGACGCTCCCAGTCTTCGTCTCCCACCCATGCGGCATGGTGGGCACGGATGCCATACTGATGGGGGAGTTCCCCAGTCCCCGGACCTATGGCAGCTATCCGTTGATCCTGGCGGAGTTCGTTCGTGCTGAGAAACAGCTTCAGCTGCCCGAGGCCATCCGCAAGATGACCTCCTTCGCCGCCCAGCGTCTGGGGCTGAAGAACCGTGGTCTGCTGCGGGACGGGATGAAGGCAGACATAGTGGTGTTCAACCCCAAGACCGTCAAGTCGCCAGCCACGGCGAGTCAACCCAAGCAGTTCCCGGTGGGGATACCCTACGTCGTCGTCAACGGCCAGGTGGTGATAGATGACGGAGAGCACACCGGTGCGACGCCGGGTCGCGCGTTGCGGTTCGGGCGGGACTAGCGGGCCCAAAGATAGTCAGAGATATGGAGGTGCTTTAATGGCGAGCTCTAGGGTAGACACTGTTGTGCACGGAGGTACGGTGGTGACCTCCGGTGGGACGGAAGAGGCGGCGATAGCCATCAAGGGGGAGCGGTTCGTCGCCGTGGGCGACCCCGACGCCCTACCCGAGGCGGACCGCTACATAGACGCTACGGGCAAGTACGTCCTGCCCGGCCTCATCGACTGTCACGTTCACCTTGCCGACACGGACGACTGGGAGCAGGGACCCCGAGCCGCGGCCCACGCGGGCCTCACCACCATCATACCCTTCCACGTCTTCGATCCTACCGAGGGGAAGGCTCTTCCCCAGGCCCTAAGGGATGTAAAGGAGGAGGGCGACGCCAAGTCCGTGTTGGACTACGCTCTGCACCTTATCCTGTCCAATCGCCCGGGGACCCTGGACGACCTCCCCGCGGCGTTTGACATGGGCGTGACCTCCTTCAAGATGTTCATGACATACAAGAAGCGGGGCAACCGCATGTGCTCCGACGAGCACATCATGAACGCCATGGAGGTGACCGCCGCCCGCGGGGGCATACTTCAGATGCACGCGGAGAATGGGGACCTTATCGACCATCTGGAGAACGCCGCCATGGCCGAGGGGCGGGTCAATCCCAAATACTACCCGTCTACCGCGCCCCCCATCGCCGAGGCGGAGGCCGTCAACCGGGCCATTGTCCTTGCCCAGGTGACCGGATGTCCCCTCTACATCGTCCACCTGAGCACCAAGGCCGGTAGAGACCGCATCATGCAGGCCCAGAGGGAGGGCCAGAAGGTCTGGACCGAGACCTGCCCCCAGTACATGCTGCTGGATGACACGGCCATGGAGAGAAATGGTCCCTTCGCCAAGATCGGGCCTCCCCTGAGGTCGGCGGACGGTATCAACCAGGAGGCCATGTGGGAGGGGTCCATTCAGGGGTACATCTCCACCATTGGCAGCGACCACTCGGTCCATCCCCGGGCAAATAAAGACAAGGGGTGGGACAACGTCTTCGTCGCGGCAGACGGGAGCCCGGTGCCCCATGGCGCCCCCTCCATAGAGACTATAGTCCCCCTGGTATACAGCGAGGGGGTGGTGAAACGGGGCCTGCCCCTGTGGTGGATGGCCCGTGTCATGGCGGAGAACCCGGCCCGCATTTTCGGTATATACCCACGGAAGGGGGTCATCCGCCCCGGCTCAGACGCCGATCTGGTCATCTGGGACCCCGAAGGGGAGACCACCATTACGGAGAAGGACCACCAGAGCGGCGCCAGGTTCACGCCCTACGAGGGACGGAAGGTGCACGGCAGACCCTGGATGACCCTGCTGCGGGGCCAGGTCCTGTTCAACAAGGGCAAGCTGGAGCAGCGACCCGGCTACGGGGGGTTCATCCCAGCAGGCGGACCGTTGCCGCCGGTGGCCGGGTCTGTGCTGTAAGGGTAAGGTAAATTCGGAGGTGCACTATGGGTGACTATTTGGACAAGCTGTCGGCATTCGTCGCCGATACCCGTTACGAGGACTTGAGCGAGGACGCCGTGGCTGCCGTCCGCGACGTGGTGCTGGACACCGTTGGCGCGATGGTGGCGGGCAGCCGGCTGCCGGAGAATGCTAACCTGGCGCGGGTGGTGGTGGAGAGGTCCGGCCCGGCCACGGCGACTATCATCGGCCATCCGTTGATGGCCGAGCCAATGCTGGCCACCCTGGTCAACGGCACCGCGGGTGTGGGCCTGGAGATGGACGAGGGCAACCGCTTCGGTGGGGGCCATCCATCCATCCATGTGACCCCGGGTGCGCTGGCCGTGGCGGAGCAGATGGGAGTAGATGCACGGAGGTGGATCGAGGCGGTTCTTGTGGGCTATGAGGTGGAATCGCGCCTGGGCGGCGCCACCACCGTTCGACCCAATGTCCACTCCCATGGTCACTGGGGGGTTATCGGCACGGCGGTGGCGGTTGCCAAGCTCAAGGGCTACAGTGCAGACGACGTGCGCTCCCTAATCAACGTGGCCTCGGGCATGACTCCCGCCAACACCTGGACCCCCTGTTTCGAGGGCGCCACCATCCGTAACGCCTATCCAGGCCGGTCCGGGCTGATGGGCATACTGGCGGTGGACATGCATCGGTGCGGCTACACCGGCGTGAAGGACGGGCCCACCGACGTCTTCGGCACCATCCTCGGCGATGCCTTCGATCGGGAAGCCACGGTTGACGGTCTGGGCGGTGAGTACCGCGTCCAGCAGAACTACTTCAAGTTCTACGCCTGCTGCCGCATCAACCACCCCGCCATCGAGGCGGCCCTAGACCTCCGGGGGGTGGAGGGATTCGCCATCGAGGACGTGGAGAAGGTCGAGGTGGGCCTGCGACGCCACCTCGAGGGCATGGTGGGCGACTACCCTCAGAGTATGCTGGCGGCCAAGTTCAACGTCCCCTTTGCCGTGGCGACCGCCCTGGTCCGGGGAAAGGCCGACATCACCACATTTTACCCAGAGGCTATCAACACCGACCAGGTGCGTGACCTCGCAGCAAAGGTCCACGTAGGGCCGGATACGGAGACCATGGACCAGCCAGACGGGCCCACGGCCCGGATGTGGGTCACCCTCAAGGGTGGCCGCAAGCTGTCCAACACCATCAATCTCGTGCCTGGGGACTATGGCAACCGGGTGCCCAGGGAAAAGCTAGTAGACAAGTTCCGCTTTCTGACCGCGGACATTTTGGGAGCTCAGCGGGCCCAGGAGGTTATCCAGACTGTGGATAGCCTGCAGGACCTCCGCGACATGCGCGAGCTTACATCCTTGATTGGAGGTCCCTCGTTGGCATAGCCTGGGATCAGGTCGTGGCAACCAAAAGATAGGCCCCTGAACGCATCAGGGGCCTATCTTTTATCAGGGATAAACCCCTGCGAAAGCAGCGATTGCTGCCGTGCAAGGCGGACCCGTTACAGGCTATTGGTATCTCTGACGATTAACCAGCTTTAATTGATTCTGCCTTCATCTGGAGGCACCAGTCTTCGCTGTACTGCTGCCTCGTGGATGATCTCATCGTAGCTTATCAGGGTATTGTCCAAGTCTACTACAACAATGGCCATGGCAACCCCTATGCAAACGCTGGTACGTTAGAGTAAGCTAACTCATCGCAAAAGTAGCGCGCCGCAAGTGTGGCCGAAAATCTGGACTCCGCCTGGGAGAGTTCTGAAAATCTGGCGTCCCATCACCGAAAGCGGACGGTATCTCCAGCCGATGCCTGAATCTTATGGGCGACTTCTTAACCCCGTACCAACAGCGAACAGGTAGTGGGCCATATTGTAGAACCCGGTGTGGACCACTTCATCGTTCATGGAGAAGATAAACACGTTCTTAAAATACCGCTCCAGCAAGTCACTCAGGGATGCCGCGTCCTTCAGGTTGATATGCCCCACCACGCTGCGGGGCCGGGCGTAGGCCTCCGCTTTCACATTGGGAGTACCCAGGATGTAGACACCATCATCGCTCAAATTGGTGCAAGTGTTTTTCATGAACTCATTTTCTGCTATTGGATCTATGTGCTCGATGACGTCCACTGAGAACACACCGTCGAAAGTCCCGGCGACGGGTTCAACTACCACATCGTGGTGTTTGAACGTGCAGTTGTCCATGAAATCTAACCGCCGTAGATTACTTTTGGTCATTTGAGGGTCCCAGTCGACGGCAACGATGGGCGTGCCGAAAGCATCCCCGCAGCCGACCTCGAGCACGTTGTTTCTCCCGGATAACAGCTTTGCGCAGAACTTGTATCTAGCTAGTACGAAGCATAGGTGCCTAGGATCATATCGATACTGTTCCGAGGTATTTGGACCCATTTCAACAGCTCTCTCCTCCCACTCTCGGGACTCCCTGACAGCTTGCCAGGCGTTAAGGGCTCGTGCAGTAACCATAAAACGACCTCCTTATCAGGCAACCATCGATTTGATCCAGAATTGTCTTGCATGTCATGTGCTCTGTCACCTGATGATATGTAATACAGAGCATAAATCACCGGGTTGTCATTGCCTAAGAGGCCGTACACCTCAACCTCATGGGGGACTACCCCACATTTCGGCAGGAATCACCTGGTGGAGCGGTGTTCTAAATTCAGGTCGCCACCAGAGTTGGGCGCCATACAGATTGTCCCTAGATACCGTACCAGCCGGGCACCGGTGTACCGGTAACGGGATGGCAGGGGGGGAGGGAAGATCCGGTTCATATGAGGGTTCATACCTGAAGGGGACGTCGTTGTCATAGTAGTTCGTATCGCCCGACGTAGACAAAGCGAATGTAGAAATCCTATAATCATGCCGTCGACGATGAGCGAATGTCCTTTCAGGGGAAGAGAACCCAACGGCGAGGAGGCCGGGAAGCGGTAGATGGAGCCCTTTCGGTTCATGACGGAGGCCGGAGTGGTGTTATGGACCGGCCATATAGCCGAGGACCTAACGTCACTGCTCCAGGGACTCAAACAGGTCCCCGGCTCGTCGATTTACTACCACGTGCACCACGCCATGTTTCGCCGCCGCAAGTATACCCGGGCCGAATACACCAATGACGTCGCCCGCTGGGTGTTCACCGAGCTGGGGCAGAAGGGGCTCGCGGAGAAACTTTCCAGCGTGGACCCGCTGGAGCACTCCACCATCCGCGAGTGTCGTGAGCAGTTGGCGGCATACGTTCAGCAGTACGTGGGCGAGGCCGAGGTTTTCGCAAGGGTACCCGCAGGGCGCGAGATGTACTTCCTTGAAGCCAGAAGCTTCGTCCTTCCCACTGGGATCGATGCCGGCGATGTGAAGCAATTGGCCTCGGGCATCAACAGGCTGGGGTCGGGGTGTATCCTGTACCATTTTATCGAGGCCCGCTTCCGCGACGGTGGGAGGAAAAATGATTTCTCCCGATGGCTTAGACTGCAAGGTGAGGAGGAGAAGGCCGCGGCCCTGGAGAGGTTAAACCCATATTCTTCTGACCTGCGCAACCTGAATGACCAGATCGTAGAAGTGTTGAGAGCCTGAGATAGTTCCATGACCACACAGACGCGCCTCGATGAATTCGTGCCCTTTGTGGGGGAGGAGATCATCGATCAAATCCGCCTCATGGCCCGCCATCTGAAAGGTGCTCGCGTACAGCACATCAGCTCTACCAAAACCGGAGGGGGAGTGGCCGAGATACTGTCGCGCCTGATTCCTCTTATGAATGAGGTGGGCCTGGAAACCGAGTGGTCCATACTACAGGGTACTGAGGAATTTTTCGACGTGACCAAGGGCTTCCATAATGCCCTCCACGGGGAACCACACGAGATGAGCCCGGAAATATCCAGGCTTTACCGCAGGGTAATGACGGAAAATGAGCACCTGATCCAGCATGATGCGGACTTCATCATCGTCCATGACCCTCAGCCACTGGGTTTGGTGGATTATCGAAGCAACGAGAGGCCCAACTGGATCTGGAGGTGTCATATCGACGTGTCCCAGGCCGACCTGGGAGTGTGGGGCTTCCTCAAACCCTTCATCGACAGGTTTGACGCCGCGATTTTTCATATTCCCCAGTTTTTGAGGCAGGACTTGGTGGTCCCTCAATATATCGTTCCGCCCTTTGTCGACCCGTTGAGCGATAAGAACCGAGGCCTTCCGGAGGAGACCATCCAAAGGGTTTTGCAACGGTACGAGATCTCCCAGGAAAAACCGCTGATTCTCCAGGTCAGCAGATTTGACCGGCTGAAAGACCCCTTTGGGGCTTTGCGTGCCTACGAGATGGTGAAGCGGTCCATCGATGTAGGGTTTGCGTTTGTGGGGAATTTTGCCCCCGACGATCCCGAGGGAGAAGAGATTTCGCAGGAGGTCGTGGAAGCGGCTGCGTCTATCCCCGATGCCACGATCATCGTGAACCCCGAGGACAACGATATTACGGTGAACGCGCTCCAGCGTGCGGCCACCGTGGTCCTAGCGAAGTCCATTCGTGAGGGCTTCGGACTCGTAGTCACGGAAGCCATGTTGAAGGACAAGCCCGTAATTGGGGGAGACACCGGTGGGATTGCCTTCCAGATAATAGACGGGGTGACTGGATTTCTGGTCCAGACCGTCGAAGGGTCTGCCTATAGGCTGCGCCAACTGCTAGCCAATAGGCCGATGGCCCAGCTTATGGGATGGGAGGCACGCCTCAGGGTACAGAGCACGTTCTTGCCGCCCCATTACCTCCGGAACTGGCTATGTATCCTGCTGGGTTTCCGGGCCGGAGGGAACGGCGTCACCGTACTTAGGGACTAGGGAGACTCAGTCCTCCTCTCGGTAGGCATTCCTCCAACCTCTCTCGGCGCCCCTACGCTCCGCCAGCTACAGAACCTTCATGGGGACGCCTACAGTCACGTACCGCCCGGCCAGATGCGCCGCCTCTCTCCAATCAGTTGGGAATCCAGACCACTGAGGAGATTTCGCTAAACTCTCGCCACAGCTTCGTCCAGGAGTCGCCTCCATCGTCGCTGCGGTACAGGTACCCATAACGGCTTCCCGCGAAGACCACCTGGTTGTTGTATGGCTGCGCGTTCACCACCCACATGGCAGCGTTGGGCTGTACCGGGAGGGCAAGGTTCTGCCATGTCTTGCCCGTGTCCAGAGACCGCATTACCGTTCCGATGCGTCCGGGGGTGGTATCGCCTATGGTCACAAAGACCGTTTGGGGTTTCCCGGGCTGGACCATGATCCCCCGCGGGTAGCTCCATGGAAAAACGTTCCCGATGCCTATGCTATGCCAGGTTGCACCATCGTCGGTGCTGGTGTAGACATCGTTGTTGACCACGACGATCACAGTCTTGGGCGGGCCGCCTGCCACGGCCACGTTGTGAACGTCGGGGTTGGGGATGGCACCGTCCACGTTTTCCCAGGTCTCTCCCCCGTCGGAGCTGTGCCGCACTCCATCCACTTCAATCCCAGCCCAGATGCTGCGCCGGTCCACCGGGTCGATGGCGATCCCAGTTATTCGGGGAGTACCTACGTTAGCGCACTCCTCAGCTATCTCCACCGGACGGCGCTGCCAGCTTGCTCCCCCATCGGTGGACCGGAAGATGCCCGCTGGAGTGGGCGTCCCGGTCCCCACGTACATTATTTTCGGCTCCTGAGGGTCGATAGCCAGGGCCCATACATGCTGGTTGCTCAGGGGTGAATCCAGCAGTCGCCAGCTATGGCCCCTATCTTCACTCCGGTAAAGTCCTTTGTCGCTGCCAGCGAAGATAATCTCGGGCTGGCGTGTGTCGTTCACCAGTGATCGAACCAGGGCGTCTGAATGCATTCCCTGGCCGATGCCCACTCGCTGCCAGGTCTCGCCACTATCGACGCTTCGCCATTATGCCCTGCCCTACAGTCCCTACGAGGATGGTCATACCTTCAGCCATGCTGACACCTACATTCCGAACATAGAATCGCTTGAAGTTGTGCAGATGGTATCCCAGATCAGGCCCTGTGACGTTGGAATTGTTGCCGCAAGGGCGAGGCGACTAGGGGCTACCTTGTGAAGATAGTCTGGGGAGAAGACTGGCATCCCAGCTTACCTCCAGGGACATTGGAGGAGTGTGCCGCGAGGTCCCGTCCCAAGTCTATTACCCTTCCCAGTTCTTGTCCACCGGCTGGCCGGTATAAGACTGCGGCGGGGCCACAATCGATCAGCCGTTGCCCGACCGTGCCGCCACCTGAGGTTGTATGTAGGACAAGGCTAGTCGACCGGGGGGCGGAGGTATCCGCCGGTCCGGTCTTCCAGGGCCTTTGCGGCCCGCAGCACGGTCAGTTCATCGAAGTGGCGGCCGACCAGCTGCACCCCGATAGGCAGGCCATCGGTGCTCGTGCCAAAGGGCACCGACATGGCCGGCGAACCGGTCAGGTCCCACGGCACCGTGGCCCTGAGGGCGTGTCGGCTGGGGAGGGTCTGCCCCTCTATTGTGAATTCTCTTTGATTGTGGGGATAGGCAGGCATGGGCACTGTCGGACAGAGGAACAGGTCGTAGCGAGTGAACCAGTCGGCTACTCCGCGCTTCAGCGACTCCCAGGTTAGATTCGCCTCCAGATAGGCTTGGAACTCCTGGGGTGGGCTCTCAAGGTATCGAGAGCGAAGCAGCGGCGTCAGGTCCGACTCCCTGCCCAGGACAATGGGCGTCAACGCCTGCCTGGCCTCGGTAAGGTAGACGATGGCGGAGACGTTTCCGGAATCGTGCTCCACCATTGCCGGTATCTCCGTTTGCTCGACATCCATGCCGGCGTCCTTCAGGGCCCCTGCGGCCCTCGCTACCGTTTGCTGCACTTCCGGCTCGACAGGTATTCCTATGGTAGGGCTCCAGCCAATCTTTAGGCCGGCCAGCGGCCTGTCCAGGTCCAGATAGTCCGGCACGGGTACCGGCGGGGCGAAGATGTCCAGCCCGTCGGGGCCCGCGGTAACGGACAGCTCCAGGGCTACGTCTTTAACCGTGCGGGCCATGGGACCGACGTGGATGGCTCGCAAGATGGCCTGAGGCAGTATTCCGGTATAGGGTACCCGGCCCAGGGTAGGTTTCAGCCCGGCCAGGCCACAGAACGAGGCGGGCTGACGGATGGAGCCACCCAGGTCGGTGCCCACGCCCAGGGGAGAGAGCCCGCAGGCGATGGCCGAGGCCTCACCGCCGCTGGAACCCCCGGAGGTGCGCTCCGCGTTCCAGGGATTGGGGGTCAGTCCCCAAACCAGGTTATCCGTCTGCCACCACAGGGCGAACTCCGGCATGTTGGTCTTCCCCAGCAGGATTCCACCGGCGTCTTTGAGTCGAGTGTATATGGTAGCGTCCTGGTCCGAGACGTACTCCGTAAAAAGCTTCGAGCCCAGGGTGGTGCGCATCCCGCCCACCTGTACGCAGTCCTTCAGGGTGTAGGGGACGCCGTGGAGAGGACCTACCTCGTCACCCCTCATGATCGCGGCTTCCGCTTCCTTGGCCCTGTCCAACGGATCGTCGGCAAATATTACAATGGCGTTGAGCCTGGGGTTCAGTGCGTCTATGCGGTCGAGGTGGGCTCGGACGACCTCGACGGGCGAGATCTCCTTGCTTCGAATCTTCCGCGCCAGGTCTGAAGCGGAGGCGTAGTGGATCTGCTCATTCATTTTTAGTCCTTATCAGAGCATATGAAAGGCTCATTCACTCTTATACACGAGGCTTGGGCATGTTAATATTTTCGCCGGGCTTTTAGCCACAGGTCCGTCCTGAAGGGGGTACTATTCCCAATAGACCACAGAAGCCCGCCATGGCTGAAAACCATGGCGGGCTTCTGTGGTCTATTGCTCTAATCTATGGGGATGCGGTTGGCCCACCGCTCGTGGGGCTCTCCCCACCTAGGGGTGGGTTGTTGGGGTCGTCCGGCCCGGCCAAGGGTGCCTCGGCGCTCCCACCCGTTGTCACGGCCTCGACCGACGTCAGGTCCAGGCTGGATAGCGGAATTCCCGCTATCGCTGGGCCGGAAGGCGCGGCGAGTGCCAAGGCGGCCATATCGCCGGCGGGGGACCAGTGAGGGTAATAATCGTAGTAGTTGCCGGTTGCGGTCACCTGGATCACCGCGGTGGTGGAGACGTCCAACGTGAATATATGGGAATAGCCGCTTCTCTTGGAGTCGAAGGTAATCATGGTGCTGTCGAGGGACCAGGTGGGGCGATAATGGGAGTTGTTACCCGACGTCGCCTGGGTCTGGTCGCTACCGTCGGCGTTCATCACGCAGATATGGCTGTAGCTGATGAGGCATTCCCAGGCTATCATGCTGCCGTCGGGGGAGAAGACGGGATCATAGTTGTTGTAGTTGCCGGAGGTCAGCTGAAACGCGGCGGCGGTGGTGGCGCCGTTGATGGCGTCCGCGGTGTATATGTGGTAGTAGCTGCCGCCTCTATTGGAGCGGAAGACGATGGTGCTGCTGTCGGGGGACCATTCGGGCTGATAATCGTATTTACAGCAGAGGGTAGGAGTCACCTGCCCAATGGCGCCGGTGGCGAGGTCCGCCGTGAATATCTGGTAGTAGCTGCCGCCTCTACTGGAGCGGAAGGCGATCATGCTGCCGTCGGGGGACCAGACAGGGTGATAATCGTATTTGCTGGTGCTGGACGTCACCTGCCCGATGGCGCCGGTGGTGGCGTCCGCCGTGAATATATGGGAATAGCTGGTTCTATTGGACTCGAAGGTAATCTCGCTGCCGTCGGGGGACCATCTGGCTCTATAATCGTAGTAGTTGCCGAAGGTCAGTTGGGTCTCGTCGGAACCGTCGGCGTTTATCACGAATATATGGGAATAACCGCCGACTTTAGTGGATTCAAACGCGATCCTGCTGCCGTCGGGGGACCAGCGGGGCTGGTAATCGTTATGGGGGCCGAACGGGGTGACCAGGGTCCGGCCGGCACCGTCGGGCCTCACTGAGAAGATGTGGTTATTACCAGCTATTGTGGAGTAGTAGGTGATTAGGGGCGGCTGCGGGAGCACGTCCGTTGCGCTGAAGATGATGGTAGTCTGTTTGCTACCTGCGGTTAATGGGGGCAGGAAACTGAGCCCCACGTAGCCATTTATGGTATCCCCCGCATCACCGGAGATCGGCAGGATGAAACCGTTCTCCGGGCCCTTATGTAGGTCTCCCGTTGTGGGGCCAAACAGCGGTAGAATTCCATCACTGAGATCGCCCGTCACTATCACCTGTTGCAAGGAGCTGGAAGAGTTCTTCACGGCGATCTGTCTCGAGGGCGTGGAACCGACGCCGAAGAAGTCCACCGTGGCCACCCCGAAGTCTATGGAGTCGCCACTGACAAGCTGTTCTAGGCTGCCGTCGCCCGAGACTAGGTATACCGAGAGAGGATCTGCGAAGGATACATCAAGTATCACATCGCCTCTGATTTCCGTGGTGAATACAACGTGGGTAGCGAAAACGACAGCTCCAGCCACCAGCGCCGCCGCTACCGCCAGGGCTATCACTGCTTTAACGGTCAGGATATATCCGATGTACTTCACAAGTACACTCCCTGACCTAAGTGCAAGAGCCCGGGATGGCCAAATGCGGCTTCCCTCGGGCAGCCTCTTGCCACCTGATAGCTCACGATGGGGGGAGTATAAATCTCAGTCAAAGTATTGTCAAACAGGTGTACTGGTCCAGTATATTAATGCCACTTGACCTCCTGTTGCTGGCGTTGCCACCGAGTGACGAATTGGTGAGGGGTGAGGTAGTTAAGTGCCGGGTGAGGTCGGATGGTAATATAGCCGGCATTTCCCATATCAAGCTATGGGATGGCCAACGAACCAGTAGGCCACGATGCTGACGATGGTACCGACACTCCAGAAGGCTGTCAACCACCGTTAACGTATGTTTGGGTATACGCCGCGCGTCCCGATTCTGTTGACACAGGCTCGCAAGGTAACTTACAATGCCGCTAATTCCCAATAGCGCTTGATGTGTAGAGTGACGGGAATGGGCTCCTGTGCACTGCAAAGGGGGATGCAGAATGGCGGATAGAAATATAGACTCGATGGCCCATCTCATGCGGAGAGCCGGCTTCGGGGCGCCCCGAGACGAGCTTGAGGAGCGTGTGGCCAAGGGCTACGAGCAGACGGTAGAGGAGCTGCTCGACCCCGACAAGCACGGCGTCCCCGAGGTGGACGAAGACGTCCTCTTCCGGTACATGCCCAACCTCGAGTACTGTCCTTCGCCAACCCTGAGTCGCTCGGAAGTCATCTACCGGATGATGAACAGCAAGCGCCCGCTGGAGGAGAAGATGTCCCTCTTCTGGCACCAGCTCTTCGCCACGGGCAACGCCAAGATAAACAGGCCCCAGGAGATGGTGAACCAGATGGCCCTGTTCCGCAGGTGCGGCCTAGGTAGCTACCGGGAGCTGCTGGTGGAGCTGGCCAGGAATCCGGCCATGATCTACTGGCTGGACAACAACGAGAACCACAAGGACGCCCCCAACGAGAACTGGGGCCGGGAGCTGCTGGAGCTGTTCTCCTTGGGTGTGGGCAACTACACCGAGCAGGACGTCTACGAGTGCTCCAGGGCCTTCACTGGCTGGACGATAACCGACAGGATTCCCCGAGGCGGCGGCGGCGGTTACTTCCCCTGGGGCTTTGGGTACGTGGCCGAGGACCACGACGATACGGAGAAGCAGTTCCTGGGGCATAAGGGACGCTTCAACGGCGAGGACATCGTAGACATCGTGGTGGGCCAGACGGCTACCCACCAGTTCATCGCCCGGCACCTGTACAATTTCTTCGTGGCCGACGAGGTCCAGGTGCCGGCGTGGCAGGAAACGCCCCCCAGGGACCCCGACGCCGTCAACGCCATAGCGGATGCCTTTGTCAAATCCGGCTACGACATACGCTCCACCCTGCGGGTCCTGTTCAACTCCGAGTTCTTCAAGGAAGCCCGATTTGCCAGGGTAAAGAGCCCAATAGAGGTAATAGTGGGGACGATGCGGATGGTGGGCGACTTCCAGTTCCCCAGGCCCGGTATTCTGGCTATTGGCGAGGAGACCGGGTACCAGGGGCAGGAGCTCATCAACCCGCCCAGCGTCGAGGGCTGGCACACCGGGCCTGAGTGGATAGACAGCGGCTCCCTGGTGAGGCGCATCAACTTCGCCGCCGACTGGCTGTCCAACATGGAGATGCCCGGGGTCCAGTCCATCATCGGCAGGACCAGGGCCCAAGGCAACCTGGCTCCCGCCGAGTTCGTAGACACCTGCCTGGACCTGCTGGGTCCCCTGGTGGTGGCCGACTCGACCCGCCAGGAGCTAGTATCCATGGCCGAGCGGGGAGGCGAGCTTCGCTGGGACTCGGATGAGGACTCGCGTACGTCGGCCGGCAGGGTGGCGGACATGCTGGCCCTCATAGCTGCGGCACGCGAGTACCAGATGGCCTAGGGCCATTCGATCGCGGTATACCCGAACGACTTGCAGCGAAGGAACCACCGATGCTTACAAGGAAAGTTAACGGTCGTGTTTACAATTTCGAGTTTTGCCTGGGAAGGGGGGCCATGGGTGGGAATGGATTCGCCAACCCCATGGACTTTGCCCTGGGTTCCGACGATAGCCTGTACGTGGTAAGCAGGGCTGACGAGTATAACAAGGGACGAGGGCTCACCAAGTGCACTTTGAACCACGAATTCATCTGGGACACAAGAGGCCCAGGATTCGGCACCGGCACCCACGTTAACTTTGGCACCGGCATAGACTCCAACTTTGGTGACTCTCCATATTACGCCCCCGTCCCCGCCCTGTCCGTGTGGTTGACCTCCATCGACCTGGATGACGACGAAAACTCGTACGTCTCTGATGAGTACGTGGGGGCCATATTCATTCATGACAAGGACGGAACCCCGTTGGGGAGGTGGGGTACCAAGGGGTCCGGCGATGGGGAGCTTAACGGCCCCTCGGGCCTTGCCTTCGATAAAGAGGACGACCTGTACATCGTGGACAGCCTCAACCACCGTGTCCAGAAGTTCACCAAGGACGGCAGGTTCCTCCTCAATTGGGGCAAGTATGGCACCGATATCGGTGAGTTCAACATGCCTTGGGGCATCACCATCGACAAAAACGGCGACTTATACGTGGCTGACTGGAGGAACGATCGGGTACAGAAGTTCTCCCCAGAGGGAGACCATCTGGCCACCTTCGGCAGCTCCGGGACCGGTGACGGAGAGCTCCAGCGCCCCACAGGCGTGGCCATAGACGAAGAGGGAGACGTCTACGTCACCGACAATCGCAACAACCGCCTTAACATCTACGACGCCGAGGGCAACTTCGTCACGGCTTTCGTCGGTGACGCGATAGATCTCTCCCCTTGGGCCCAGGCCGGACTCGACGTGAATGTTGACGCAAAGAAGGCCCGCAGGATGTTCGACGTGAGCCGCGAGCGTCACTTCCAACGGCCGGTAGCGGTGAACGTGGACGACAAGGGCAGGATCATAGTGTTGGAGACCAAGCCGAACAGGATCCAGATTTACGTCAAGGAAAGAAACTGGGTAGACCCGCCTTTTAACCTGTAGCACGGCGCGGTTCAGCCACAGGGGCGATGTGTCTGGGAGCGCACGGGCCCAGCTGGCCAGGTAGGATAAGACTATCCTCAAAAGGGCCACAGGTCTCCGATCGATAGACTCGTCCATATGTACAGGTCTCAGATCATGGAGCCTTTCAAGTAGATACCCGTCGGAGGCAGCGAAGTTTCCCAGGCGATCGATAGAATGGGGGAGGTAAATTCGATGGCGAGAACTGTCAAGATAAAGATTGAACCCATGACCGAGGAGGCCTTCAAGCCTTTTGGCGAGATATGGGATGCCAAGGAGCACCCTTCGGACCATCGCCAGTCCACCCCGATGCCCTATCAACCTGAGGGCAAGCCCATGGCGAACATAATGTGGCAGCCGTATCAGACCTTGACCTTCACCCAGTTGGAGCGGCATTTCCAACCCACCCACGTGTTTATCCCGGTGAGCGGGTCGCTGGCGGCGGTGGCCGTCGCGCTCCCGACGGACGAAAACGATCCGATGGCAATTCCAGACCCCAGCGATGTGCGCGCGTTCCTTATCGACGGCACTAAAGGTTTCGCCTACAACAGGGGTACCTGGCACTCCCTGAACCGTTACATACTGTCGCCCCCAGGTACGACCTTCGTAACCCTTAATCAGACCCCCAATCCTACGCAGACAGTGGACTTCATGGAAGGGTTCAGCATGAGCCACTGGTGCCTGTTTACAGACAAGAATCCCACCCGCACGGAGTTGAAGGAGCTGACCGGGCTGACCTTTGAGCTCGTCCTCTAACCGTCACCAGCCCGGCTTCAACCAGCCTCCGCGTCCATAGACCTTGGTGACTCCAAGTCGCTGTCACTGAACGGTGTTAATTGGGGCGCCAATTGGACTTCCTGCTTCACTGCCGGAGCCATTTATTAGGAGGTGAGGCGCAATGAGCTCAAGCCTGGTCCGCGGGAAGTATGTTATCTGCAAGGTCACAGGCCCCAACTCGGCCGAAGTGGTCTCCGATGGAGCCGTTTACCAGAGGGACGGTGAGATCGTGGAGGTGGGGCGCTACGAGGACCTGAAGGAGCGTCATCCCGGGGTGGAGGTGATCGGCTCCTCCCGTTACGTGGTCATGCCGGGGCTGGTCAACGACCATTTTCACGTGGGCCTCACCCCGCTCCAATTGGGCGTTACGGATCTGCCCCTGGGCATACGTGGGTTCGCCAGAATGGGCAGTAAGTATGTAGACCCCTACCTGGACCAGCTCTATGGTGCCATTCAGATGATCGAGACCGGGACCACCACGGTACAGGCGATGCATGGGGGTGGCCAGGCACCCAAAGCCATGGGTATGGAGATCGCTGATGCGGCCATAAAGGGCTACATGGAGTCGGGAATGCGGGTCTCCTACGCACCGGGGGCCTCCGACGAGAGCGCGCTTATATCCGGCGGCCTCACAACCGAGTTCGCCGCCACACTCCCTGCCGGGTTGAGGGAGCGGTTTACGGCCGGTATGGCTGGGGCGGAGCGCCCCACGGAGGACTGGCTGGTGCTCATGGATGAGCTAAACTCCAAGTATGGGGGAGACCGGTATCCGGGGGTACGGATAAGCCTCGCCCCCAGCATGCCCCACCGTACGTCAGACGCCCTGCTGATGGCTATGAAAGAGATGGCCGCCAGATATAAGACGTCAATCCACATCCACCTTCAGGAGAGCATGTACCAAAAATTGCACGGGCTCCGGGCGTGGGGGAAGACGCCGCTGCAGCACCTGTACGACCTGGGTTTCCTCGGACCCGAGGTGGTGTGCGGCCACAGCGTGTGGGCGACCGATGAGGACATAGACCTGATGCAGGCCACGGGCACCAATGTGTGCCACAACGCCAGCTCCAACCTGCGGCTCCAGAGCGGGATCGCCCCAGTGGGGCGGTTTCTGGAGAAGGGCATCCGGATAGCGATAGGTAGCGACGAGGCTACTATCAACGAAGACAAGGACCTGTTCCAGGAGATGCGGCTGGTGTTGAAGCTGCACCGCGTGCCGGGGGTGGAGAATGTGCCACCCACGTCCTACCAGGTGTTGCAGATGGCCACGGAGAATGGGGCCTACGCCTGCTCGTATGGCGACCTGGTGGGGACGCTGGAGCCCGGAAAGCGCGCGGACATAGTGCTGCTGGATCTGCAAAACATAGAAGAGCCGTACCTGGACCCCGAGGTTTCCATAGTGGACGCGGTAGTGCACCGAGGCAGGGGCATTGACGTGGACACGGTACTGGTGGACGGTGAAGTGGTGATGCGGGACCGCAAGCTGACGAAGGTGGATAAGGAGGCCTTTTTCAAAGAATTGAGGGCGGCGCTGGACCGGCCTTACGACGCCGAGGAAATGGAGCGGAGGGATATGATCCAGCAGGTATTGCCCTACATGTTCCGCTATTACGGAGCCCAGACGCCCCAGGATATGGTGCCCCACACGATCTACAACGCCCGCTCGTAATCTGGCTGGGTGATATAGCTTAGCCAGAGCGTGACCGGAAGTGCTCTGCGAGCGCTGGGACACCCCAATTTCCATTCGGCCAAAGCGGGCTAAACTTTCCCGCCGGATGTTGCCCTACAAGTGTCTGGGCCCGCTCGTCAGTGCCCCGGGGCGTAAAAGTAGGGTGTAGGTGGTGGGCTGGGGATCAATCGTGTGGAGCGGGATGGGTACATGGCCTTATAAATAGGATGTTGAAACCAGGGAGGGAAGGATGACTACCGCAGCCAAGGGTAAGGGTGCAGCTAAATATAAGGTAGTTGGTACCAGGCCCATCCGCCACGATGGCCTGGATAAAGTGACCGGGCGGGCGAACTATGGCGCCGACATTCAGCTGCCGGGAATGCTGCACGGCAAAGTCCTTCGTAGCCCCCACGCCCACGCCCTCATCCGCTCCATCGATACCAGCAAGGCGGAAGCCCTGCCTGGGGTGAAGTCCGTGACTACCGCCAAGGACTTCCCCATCATCGAGGACAGGGTGATAGACTTCGCCGAGGTCATGGGGAACGCCAGGATGATGGCGGACAACGTACTGGCCCATGACAAGGTGCTGTACAAGGGTCACGCGGTTGCCGCCTTGGCAGCTACGGACCCCCACACCGCCGAAGAGGCCCTCGACCTTATCGAGGTGGACTATGAAGTGCTGCCCACCGTCCTTACCCTACACGACGCTATGAAGGAGGACGCGCCCCTCCTGCACGATGATATGACCACCAGCTTCCGGGTCGAGCGCTTCGGCCGGGGTGAGGATACCGGTGAGAAGAGTAACACAGCCGGCCACATCCAGTTCGCCCGAGGTGACCTGGAGCAGGGGTTTAGCGAAGCGGACGTCATAGTCGAGCGGGAGTTCAACACCCAGACGGTCCACCAGGGATACATCGAGAGCCATACCTCCACAGCATCCTGGGCAGCCGACGGGCACCTGACCATCTGGACCAGCACTCAGGGCCACTTCGCCATCCGCTCCCTAACGGCGGCAATCCTGGGTATTCATGAGTCCCTGGTCAAAGTGGTCCCTATGGAGATCGGTGGTGGGTTCGGTGCCAAGCTCGTCGCCTATCTGGATCCGGTAGCCGCAATCCTCTCACGAAAGAGCGGCCGGCCCGTGAAAATGGTCATGACTCGCACGGAGGTGTTCGAGGGAACCGGTCCAACCTCGGGAAGTTACATGCGCTGCAAGATAGGCGCCGACAAGGCCGGACGCATCACGGCTGCGGAGCTGTATCTCGCCTTCGAGGCCGGGGCCTTCCCTGGGTCGCCGGTGGGTGGAGGCGCAATGACCGGCCTGGGTCCCTACAAGATTGACAACCTGCTGGTGGATGGCTTCGACGTGGTCTGCAACAAACAGAAGGTGCAGGCTTACCGTGCCCCTGGACAACCCCAGGCGGCCTTTGCGGTAGAGCTTGTAATCGACGAGTTAGCCAAGAAGCTGGACATGGACTCCATGGAGTTTCGGCTGAAGAACGCCGTCCAGGAGGGGGACCGGATGCCCAGTGGACTGGTCTTCCCTCGGATCGGCTGCAAAGAGGTGATGGAGGCCATGGAGACCCATCCCCACTACAAGGCACCCCTTGAGGGGCCTAACCGGGGCCGGGGCATATCCTTCGGACACCGGTTCAACGGCGGGCAGCCGTCGTCGGCCACCATCCACGTCAACTCCGATGGGACCATCAGCCTACTCACCGGCTCTGTGGACATCGGAGGTACCCGCACGGCCGTGGCCATGCAGGCCGCTGAGGTCTTGGGACTAAGGTCCGAGGATGTGGCACCGACTGTCGTTGACACCGATTCCATCGGATACACCGGTAGCACCGGCGGAAGCCGCGTGGCCTATGACACGGGTTTAGCTGCCATCGCCACCGCCGAGGAGGTCAAGCGTCAGATGGTGGCCAGAGCCGCCACGGTCTGGGAGGTACAGCCCGAAGACGTCGATTTCAGGGATGGCGTATTTATCTGTACAGAGACAGAGGACAGGTTGACTTTTAAGGAGCTGGCTGCGCAGCTGAACCGAACCGGCGGGCCCATCACCTGCTCTGAATCCGTCAATTCACCGGGCTCCGGGTCCACCTTTGGTGGGAATATCGTGGACGTGGAGGTGGACCCGGAAACGGGTAAGGTGGACATCATGCGCTACACCGCCTTCATCGATGCCGGCACGTCGGTCCACCCGTCCTACGTGGAAGGCCAGGTGCAGGGCGCCACCGTCCAGGGCATCGGCTGGGCGCTTAACGAGGAGTACTTTTACACCGAGGACGGCACCATGGCTAACTCCAGCTTCTTGGACTACCGGATGCCCACCAGTCTGGACGTGCCCATGATAGATACGGTGCTGATAGAGGTGCCCAACCCACGCCATCCCTTCGGCTTGCGCGGAGTTGGCGAGGTGCCGATTATCCCACCGCTGGCCGCCCTCTCCAACGCCATTTACAGTGCCCTCGGCATCCGCATGTACAATCTGCCCATGTCCCCTGGCGCCATATTGGAAGCCCTTGCGGAGAAGAAGACGAGAGGGTAGGCGCTTCCGTATGGTCCCGAGGTAAACTCAGGAGGCCAGAAATGACAAGGCTTATAGTAGGTACGGGTGATACTGTATATGAGGCGATATACCCCTTCGGGAAGGTGCCCGAGGGAGTACCGTTCGGCAACGTCAGCCACGTGGCCACCGACTCTCGGGGCCGGGTCTACGCGGCCCAGCGGGCCGATCCATCGGTGCTTGTCTTCGACGGAGATGGCAACCTGCTGACCACATGGGGCAGCGGCGTGCTGGTGGACCCTCACGGCATCTACATAAGCCCCAGCGATGAGGTTTTCCTCATAGACCGGGACTACCATGAGGTGCTGAAATTCGACACGGAGGGTAAGGTCCTGCTTAGGATGGGAGACAGGAGCAAGCCCGCGGGCCAGGCGCCCTTCAGCCACCCCGCCGACGTGGCCGTCTCCTCTTCGGGGGAGATCTTCATCTGCGACGGATACGGGAACTCCAGCGTCCACAGATTCACGGCCGAGGGTAAGTACCTGGGGTCCTGGGGTTCGCCCGGGAAGGGGCCGGCCGAGTTTTCCACGCCCCACGGTATATGGTTGGACGAGAACGACCGGGTCTACGTGTGCGACAGGGAGAACGACCGGATCCAGGTGCTGAGCATGGAGGGAGACTTCATCAGCGAGTGGGTCGACTGCTGGCACCCCATGGATATCTTCCAGGATGCCCAGGGCCGGTTCTTCGTGACCGACCAGAGTCCGCGTTTTTCCGTGTGGGACTCGGAGGGGAACCTGCGGGGCCGGGGCCGAACCCTACACAACGGCCACGGCATCTGGGGTGACCCCAATGGCAACCTCTATACTGCGGGCAACGTGACCCGCATCACCAAGTACGAAAAGGTTTAGGTCGCCCCAGGGCAGCGGCTGGCAGCCGACTAAGATTTGGCGAAGCCCCGGCGTCGGGGAATCACACCAAGGTCCGAAGATGGTTGCCAGCGAAGTTGGTTGGCGGAACCAAAGAGAAGAGGCCCCTGAATACGTGTCAGGGGCCTCTATTTATGTTTTTGGTAGCGGGGGTTGGACTCGAACCAACGACCTTCGGGTTATGAGCCCGACGAGCTGCCACTGCTCCACCCCGCGGCGAAATGGGTAGAATATTGAATATTACTTGTTAATAGACCCACCTAGCTAGAACTAGGACTCGACGGTGCCCTTGCCACCACATGGCTTACAGATATGGGGGACGCCGGAGCCGCCGCAAACTGCACAGTTGAAGATCCTACAAGTTCCGGAGCCACTGCAATGATCGCACTTTGCTTGGGCCAAGTCTGCCTCCATTAGAAGGACATCGAGCTAACTGAGAGGCTAGTCCATTGGGGTCATATCAGTTTGGAGTTTTTAGCGTAGGTCAAGCCCTCGGCCGATTAGTACCGGTAAGCTCAACGAGTTGCCTCGCTTACACTCCCGGCCTATCAAGCAGATAGTCTCTCTGCAGCCTTACTTCCGGCTTTCGCCAGAATGGGAGGCCTTATCTTGGGCAGCGCTTCGCGCTTAGATGCCTTCAGCGCTTATCGACACCGGACATGGCTACCCAGCGATGCTCCTGGCGGAACAACTGGCACACCATTGGTCCTTCCCTCCCGGTCCTCTCGTACTAGGGAGAGACTCCCTCAAGCCTCCTACGCCCGCGGCGGATAGAGACCGAACTGTCTCACGACGTTCTGAACCCAACTCACGTGCCCCTTTAACCGGCGAACAGCCGGACCCTTGGGACCTCCTTCAGCCCCAGGATGGGACGAGCCGACATCGAGGTGCCAAACTCCGCCGTCGATGTGAACTCTTGGGCGGAATTAGCCTGTTATCCCCGGGGTAGCTTTTATCCGTTAAGCCACGGCCTTTCCACAAAGAGCCGTAGGATCACTTTGCCCGACTTTCGTCCCTGCTCGGCTTGTTAGCCTCACAGTCAAGCCCCCTTATGCCAATACATTCTATGGGCGATTTCCATCCGCCCTGAGGGGACCTTTGGACGCCTCCGTTACCTTTTGGGAGGCAACCGCCCCAGTTAAACTGCCCGCCAGGCACTGTCCCCCGAAACGGGGTTAGAACCAAAAACAGAGAAGGGTGGTATTTCAAGGTTGGCTCCCTCCCCACTGGCGTGGGGAATTCACAGCCTCCCACCTATCCTACACAACTCAGCTCCCAGCCCAGTACCAGGTTGCAGTAAAGCTCCACAGGGTCTTTTTGTCCTGCCGCAGGTCGCCCGCGTCTTCACGGGCACCGCAATTTCACCGGGCCCTCCGCCGAGACAACGGCCAGGTCGTTATGCCATTCATGCAGGTCGGAATTTACCCGACAAGGGACTTCGCTACCTTAGGACCGTTAGAGTTACGGCCGCCGTTCACCGGGGCTTCAGTTCGGAGCTTCTCCTTCCGAAGAAGGATAACCCCTCCCGTTAACCTTCCGGCACTGGGCAGGCGTCAGCCCCTATACTTAGGATTTCTCCTTCGCAGAGACCTATGTTTTTGTTAAACAGTCGCCCGGCCTTGTTATCTGCGACCCCAAAAAGCTCCGCCCGCGAGGGGCTTCACCCTCCAGGGTGCCCTATCTCCCGAAGTTACAGGGCCCTTTTGTCTAGTTCCTTAGCGGAGGTTCGCCCGAACGCCTTGGGACGCTAATCCCAGCCCACCGGTGGCGGTTTGCGGTACGGACGCCGTATATCTCATAGCTCGCGGGGCTTTTCTTGTCGGCAGGGGCTCAACAGCTTCCCGGACCCGAAGATCCAGTTACCCTCAACCCTCAGCTCGTAACGCCGGAGCGGATTTGCCTACTCCGGCATGGCCTACGGAAGAAGACGCGCACTACCAACCGCGCGCTCTGCCTACCCTTCCGCACCCCCCCTCGGCTTTAAACGGGATAACGGCGGTGCAGGAATATTAACCTGCTGTCCATCGCCTTCGGCCTTCGCCTACGGCTTAGGACCGACTAACCCTACGCCGATAAACGTTGCGTAGGAAACCTTGGGCTTTCGGCGTCAGGGATTTTCACCCTGATTAACGCTACTCATTCCGGGATTCTCACTTCCCCGCGCTCCAGCGGGCCTCGCGACCCACCTTCTGTGCCCGAGGAACGCTCCCCTACCATGCAGGAGTCGTAGGGCAAAGGTCGCAGTTGCGGGAGATTGCTCCCCCGGTCCCACTCCCTTATGCCCGTCCTCCCACATCCACGGCTTCGGTGACAGGCTTGAGCCCCGTTAAATTTTCGGCGCAGAACCCCTCGACCAGTGAGCTGTTACGCACTCTTTAAAGGGTGGCTGCTTCTGAGCCAACCTCCTGGCTGTCTGGGGGACCCTACTTCCTTTCCCACTTAGCCTGTGCTTGGGGACCTTAGCCGGTGGTCTGGACTGTTTTCCTCTCGACAACCAAACTTATCTCCGGCTGTCTCACTCCCGGGAAACGGTTGAACGGCATTGGTGGTTTGGTTGAGTTTGGTAAGCTCACGCCCCCTATCCCATCCAGAGCCCTACCTCCGTCCACCTATACCCGAGGCTGCACCTAAATGCATTTCGGGGAGAACCAGCTATTTCCGGGTTCGGTTGGCATTTCACCTCTACCCACAGCTCATCCGAAGCCTTTGTACCGGCAACCGGTTCGGGCCTCCAGTCCGTGTTATCGAACCTTCACCCTGGCCATGGGTAGCTCACCCGGTTTCGGGTCTACTCTATGGGACTATGCGCCCTATTCGAACTCGCTTTCGCTACGGCTCCGGGACTCCAGTCCCTTAACCTCGCCCCACATAGTAAGTCCCCGGATCATTCTTCAATAGGCACGCCGTCACCCCGACATTATCGAGGCTCCGACCTGCTGTAGGCCCACGGTTTCAGATCTATTTCACTCCCCTCCCGGGGTGCTTTTCACCTTTCCCTCACGGTACTGGTACACTATCGGTGGCCAAGGATATTTAGCCTTGGAGGGTGGTCCCCCCGACTTCCCACAAGATTTCTCGTGTCCCGTGGTACTCAGGGTAAACACCAGGAGCCTGATCTCTTTCGCTTACGGGGCTTTCACCCTCTACGGCAGACCTTTCCATGTGCTTTCAGCTAGAGATAAGGTTTATAACTCCTTGCCCGCGCCGGGGTACGTGCGGGTGTTCCCTATAACCCCCCCATGACATAGGCCCCCGGGCCACTAAGTCACAGAGGTTTGGGCTATTCCCCGTTCGTTCGCCACTACTAGGGGAATCTCGGTTGATTTCCTTTCCTCGGGCTACTTAGATGTTTCAGTTCGCCCGCTTACCCTCCCGACATTACATCGGGATGAACCGGCTCAACACCGGAACAGGTTTCCCCATTCGGGAATCCCCGACTACGCCTGCTAGACGGCTCATCGAGGCTTATCGCAGCCTTGCCACGCCCTTCATCGGCCCTTGGCCCCTAGGCATCCACCGTAGGCCCTTAGTAGCTTAACCTACGCTAGAAACTCCAAACTTACTAATTCAGTTTTTAACGTGCGTAGCGGCGGCTGGGTTATCCCCAAGCCAGCCGCTCGGAAGTTACCCAGCTCGTATGTCTTTCAGACGTCACTTATTACATACCCGCTAGTAAGGCTCATTATATGCCCCCTTTACTAGCATCGTCAAGGGGCGAGGGACTCAATAATTGAAATGCCCGGGGACCGAAGGATGATAGAACCAACGGCTGCGCTGGGATATAATCTGGGATATGAACCAGGAGCAACTAGAGCCCTGGGCGCTGAAGGCGGTTGCCGACTCTGCCGTGGAACGGGCCGCTTCCCACCTGCGCGACACGCTGAAGGTTCTGGCCGGGAGGCTGAGCCCTTTTCCGGCATTCATGAACATGACCTCCATACAGGCGATGGAGGTCGAGCCCGGACGCACCCCGGCGTCGGACAGGGGTTGCGTTGTGGTCTGCCCCGACGGAGAGCTTTACGAGCTTAGCCTGCGCTCAATACCCGGGCCGCCGGGGGTTATGGACGCCGACCAGGTGGAGCAGCTGGAGCCCCTGGACCTGCCCCCCCAGGAGTACATCCCCTACGCCTACGCCGCCATCGTGGCGCTGTCTGAGCGGCTGGAGTCCAATTCACCCCCATCCCTTCGGCAGGCTCAGGACAAGCTCTAGCTTTCCCCCATCGAAGGGGAAGGGACTCACGCCCTCTCGCCCTTGCCGGGGGAGAGTCCGAAAGGGGGTGAACGCCTCGGGACCGGCAGGACATGGCCCAAAGCTACTCAGGCGGTTACAGAGCGAAAAGCACGGTCGTCCACCACGACCGTGCTTCATTATCTTGTCATGGAGGGTCTGACGGTCTTTGTCCCAGAATGCCCACACCAGATCGACAATGGAGGCAATTCCGCTGGTCAGGGCGTCACCCAGCACTCCAAACACCAGCAATTTGATAACGAATTCTCGGAGGAAGGTCCAGCCCCAGTCTGATCTGGTCCCGTCCGCACGCATGACCCGGATGCCTAACAACTGCTTCCCCGGCGTCTGGCCACGACCCAACGTAAAGAACCACCAAATAATGTAGCCTATTATCAAGGTGACGAGGAAGAGAACGATATCCAGTATGTAGGCGCCAACCCGCCGTCCAAGGCCAGCCGCCTTGACGCCTTGCGGGCCGACCAGCATCTGGTCGCACCATCGGCATAAAATTCTGTTTCTATCGTCTTGCCGGGAACAACTGGGACAACCTTTCGCCAGTGCAGCCCCACAGTTACTACAGATACTACAGAACTCTGCTTCGAGGGGATTAGCTTGACGGCATGTGGAACAATTCACTTGGCCCTCAGCAGCCAGTTGAGCCCCGCAGCTGGCGCAGTACTTAGTGTCTGCTGGATTGTCGTGACCGCAGCTGGGACACTCCACGTAGTCCATCCTCTCGCTCATGCCTGGGAGTTGTCGGGCAGACCTTTTGACGGGCCGCCCGCAGTTACCTAATCAGCCCCTGTAGGGCCTTGGGCCCGCGGGCGTGGGAGAGCTGCTTCATCAGCTTCTGGGCCTGGCGGAACTGGTTGAGGAGCTGGTTCACGTCCTGAGGCGTGGTGCCGCTGCCCAGGGCGATACGGCGGCGGCGCCTGCCGTTAAGCATATCGGGGCTGTGGCGCTCGGCGGGGGTCATGGACCGGATGATCGCCTCGAACCGGACCAGCTGCTTCTCGTCGAACTGCTCCGGGAGTTTCTGTTTCATCTGAGAGAAGCCGGGGACCATGTCGAGCAGGTTGCCCAGGCCCATCTTTTTGACGCTCTGGAACTGCTGCAGGAAGTCCTCCAGGTCGAAGCTGGCGGTGCGTATCTTCCGCTCCATCTCCTTGGCTTGCTTCTCGTCCACCGTCTGCCGGGCCTTCTCAACGAGGGAGAGCACGTCCCCCATGCCCAGGATACGGGAGGCCAGCCTGTCTGGGTAGAAGGGTTCCAGGGCGTCGGTCCTCTCGCCCACGCCGATGAACTTTATTGGTACGCCGGTGACGTGGGTAATGGAGATGGCCGCGCCGCCCCGGGCATCGCCGTCTAGCTTGGTCATTATCAGGCCCGTGGCATTGACCCGCTGGTGAAACACTTGTGCGGAGTTCACGGCATCCTGCCCGGTCATGGCGTCCAGCACCAGAAGGACCTCGTGGGGCTTCACCGCCGACTTTATTTCCTCCATCTCGGCCATCATCTCGTCGTCCACGTGCAGCCGTCCGGCCGTGTCTATGATGGCCCAGCTAGCGCCCATCTCCTTCGCCCGCTCGACTCCCGACCTGGCGACCTTGACGGCCGTGGAGGAGGCGTCCTCCTGGTGGACCGGTATGCCCAGGTCCCTTCCCAGGGTAACGAGCTGCTGGATGGCGGCGGGGCGGCGAAGGTCGGCGGCGACCAGGAGGGAGCGCTGACCACTGTGGCGGAGGTGAAGGGCCAGCTTGGCTGCGGTGGTGGTCTTGCCCGAGCCCTGGAGGCCCACCAGCATTACCACGGTGGGAGGGTGGCTTGACTGGGCCAGTACGTGGTCGCCGGCGCTGAGGACCGACGTCAGCTCCTCGTCCACTATCTTAATCACCTGCTGACCCGGGCTCACGCTCTCCATCACGTCAGTGCCCACGGCCCGCTCCCGGACATGGTTTACCAGCTCCCTGGCCACCCGGAAATTTACGTCGGCCTCCAGCAGCGCCAGCCGCACCAGCCTCAGGGCCTCGTCGACGTCCTTCTCCGTCAGCCTGCCCTTGCCCGTCAGCCCCTGAAATATGTCAGTGAGTTTGCCCGTAAGTGTTTCGAACATTAGACGGCCTCTGCCAGTTGATTGTACGGTAGCCTCTAGGTGGGGTCAAGCTGAGGAGAGGACACGACGAGGGTGGTATTCCGTGGCTATGCGAAGATATTACCAATGCCGGACGGGGTCTGGGGTGCTTTAGAACGTTGACGTGCCGTGGCCGCCCCAGGCCTCAGAGGAGTCCGGTCACGTTACCCCGCTCGTCAACGTCGATGCGAAGGGCGTTGGGACTGCTGGGCAGCCCCGGCAGCGTCTGGATATCTCCCGCCAGGGGGTACACGAACCCCGCACCCGCCGAGATGCGTATCCCAGTTATGGGGAAGGTGTGACCCTGGGGCCGGCCCAGCATCCGAGGGTTGGCGGATATGGACAGGTTTGTCTTGGCCATGCAGATGGGAAGTCCGCCCCAGCCCAGGGCCTCGAATCGCTGGGCTTGGCGCAGGGCGCTGCGGTCCCATCTCACCTCGCCGGCGCCGTAGACCTGCCGTGCCAGAACATCGACCTTCTTCTCGATGGAGTCCTCGAGGGGGTAAAGGTACCTGAGTTGGGCCCCATCCGCACAAGCCGCCACCACCGCTTCGGCCAGCTCCGTGGCGCCGGCGCCTCCTTGGGAAAAGGCGTGGCTCTCCGCCACGGCATATGCCCCTGCCTCCAGGGCGGCCGCCTTCACCGCCTCCAGCTCCTCCGGCTGGTCGTCGGGGAACCGGTTGATGGCGACCACGGCGGGCAGTCCCAGAAGACGTACGACGCCGATGGCGTGGTCCATGTTGCCCATGCCCTGGCGGAGGGCCTTCAGGTTGGGGGAGGTGAGCTCGCTTCGTTTCACGCCGCCGTGCCACCTGAGGGCACGTACCGTCACCACCACCACGGCCGCGGAGGGTGGCTCTCCCCCAGCGCGGGTCTTGATGTGGACGAACTTTTCCAGACCCAGGTCTGCGCCGAATCCCGCCTCCGTCACGACGATGTCGCCACAGCCCAGGGCCAGGCGGTCCGCTAGTATGGAGCTGGACCCGTGGGCGATGTTGCCGAAGGGACCGGCGTGCACCAGGGCCGGCTGGCCCTCCTGGGTCTGTACCAGGTTGGGTTTCAGGGTGTCCTTTAGCACGGCCATCAAGGCGCCTACGGCGTTGAGGTCGGCGGCGTTCACGGGAGTCCTGTCCGTGGTGTAGCCCACGACCAGGCGCCCCAGCCGGGTCCGCAGGTCGTCGTAGCCGGTGGCCAGGGCCAGCACGGCCATGATCTCCGATGCCGCGTCTATGTCGAAGCCGGCCTCGCGTACCGGACCGTTGGCCCTCCCGCCCAGGCCCGTGACGACGCTGCGCAGGGACCTGTCGCCCGCGTTGGTGACACGGCGCCACTCCAGGCCGGAGGCCTCCAGGTTGGGCATCGTCCGGTGGTGCACGGCCGCGTCGGCCAGGGCGGACAGCAGGTTGTGGGCCGAGGCCACCGCGTGGGCGTCCCCGGTGAAGTGCAGGTTGATCTCGGTGTCGGGCAACACACGGGACTTGCCGCCGCCCGTGCCGCCGCCCTTGATTCCAAATACGGGCCCCATTGAGGGCTCTCGCAGGGTCAAGACAGGCCGCCGGCCCAGTCGGGCCAGACCCTGTACCAGTCCGATGGATGTGGTGGTCTTGCCCTCCCCCATGGGTGTGGGGGTCATGGCGGTCACAACCACCAGGTGGCTGCCGGAGGATCCATCTGGGAAGGAATCTAGCGGTACCTTGGCTATGTAGCGACCGTAAGGCTCCAGGTCGTCGAGGGGCAAACCCATCTCCCCTGCGACCTCAGCGATGGGCCTCACAGATCACCTCCTTGAGGGGCGGGCGGCACCTGGCCAGACTGCTCTATAAACTGGCCTCTCCGTTGTCAACCCTGGGGGACATGATAGCTTCGCCACCATCGCTCGTCAATCTGGCCCCCGCGCCGCAGGGCAGTGCCGCCCCGGAGCGGTGGATCCTTGCCGGGGCACTGGAGCGCAGTTATACTCCCATTTGTCCTCTGCCTGGAGTATTTTTGCTGCGAAGGGGAGACCCATGACCGAACGTAGGGAGCCACTGGTATATGTCAACGGTGAGCTGGTGCCCGAGAGTCGGGCGGTCATCTCGGCCCTGGATCGCGGTTTCCGCTGGGGCGATGCGGTGTACGACGTGGAACGGACTTTCGCCGGCCAGGTATTCAAGCTGGGGGCACACATAGACCGACTCTATCGCTCTCTATACTATACCCGTATCGACCCGGAAATAACCCATGAGGAAATGGAAAAGGCCACCATGGAGGTGGTTGAGGCCAACCGGAACCTTCTGGAGACCAACGACGACTTCACCGTTAACCAGGTCGTGAGCCGTGGTCTGGTGAACCCCAAGCTGCGGGACAAGGCCAACGTGGTAATCTACTGCCAGCCGGTGGCATTCACCAGGTTCGCCAAGTATTACGTAGAGGGCGCCCGAGTAGTGACTCCCTCCACCCGCAGGACGCCTCCCGAAAGCCTTTCCCCCAAAGCGAAGATTAGCAACAAAATGAACCACTTCATGGCGGACTTCGAGGCCAAACAGGTAGACCCTGAGGCATACGCCCTCATGCTGGACCTGCAAGGGAACGTGGCTGAGGCTACGGGCGCAAACTTTCTGTTTGTGGCTGGCGGACGCATCAAGATACCCAACCGGCGCAATGTGCTGCCTGGCATCAGCATGGAAACGGTGATCGAGCTAGCGGGGAATCTGGGGATCGAAGTGGAGGAAGGGGACTACACCCCCTTTGACGTATACCAGGCAGACGAAGCCTTCCTTGCCAGCACCAGCCCCTGCGCGCTGCCGGTTGTGAGCCTGAACGGACTGCGCATCGGCAAAGAGTGCCCTGGGCCTGTGACCAAGGGGCTGCTCGCCGCCTGGAGCGAGCTGGCGGGCGTGAACATCGTCGACCAGGCCTTGAGCCACCTTCCCGAGGCTGAACGGGAGGCTTTGGAGGAGCGTGAAGGAGGCCGACTCCAGGTGTAAGACCGCATTGGATCTTCTGCCTAACCCAAGTTCTCCCAAACTGCTGTTAGAGCTCTTAGGCCTATCCGGCCCCTCTGTAGATCTTGGTGTCCGGCTTGAAGACTGCCCAGGAGAACCAGAAGTGGTTGGCATGAACGATCGGTGCCAGTGACTTACCCACCAGGGGACCCTGGACGGCCTCCCCCAGGATATTCCAAACGCTTCCCGTTTCGTTGTCCACGAAGTCCTCTCCATTCATGTGGAAGGTCAGCCTTTGGCCGTCCAGATGAGTGTCGAACACTCCGGTGGCACCCACGTCTCTGGACCCCTTGATGGAGCTCCGATCCAGCGCCGACGACGTTCCAGGCTTGAAAAAGACCACCAGCTCCTGCCCGTTTACCTGGTAGCTGACCAGCCTCTCCTGCTCAAGGATGGTGAAGGGGAATGCCGCGGCCTCATCTCCAACGGTCACGAACGTCACTCGCTCCTTGGGCAGCAGCCGCCCGTCCAGATCACCATCGAACAGGAAGGGAGGGTTATCGGCCCGGTCGTAGCCTGCGTAGGGGTTCTGGCCGTATGGGCGACTGAATCCCGTGTCCCGCGATAGCACCTTGCTCTCTGGATTGGCGGCCTTGAAGGCTTCCCAGGAGATAACCTGGCTGCGCAGGATGGTGAGCGTCTTCCCTGCCAGCTCTCCAACGATTCCCTCACCCGTGAACTGCTGCCACCAGGACTCGGTCTGGCGGTCCCACATTATCAGGTTACTGTTGCGCAGGTTGCCCGAGGTCCCGAAGTCGGAGACCACACCGTCGAGCCTACTGTCGAAGACTATGGCCGCGTTGCACAGGGGGCAGAAAGTCACTGCCACCGGGACACCGCCGACCACGTCGTTTACGATCTCGTGCCAGGTCATGATCTGGAGGGGATAGGCCCTGGCGTCGCCGTCGACCTCGAAGGCGATAACCGGCTCCATGTCGCCAAGCCACTCATCGGCATCTCCGGGGGTCGTGAACTTGGGATTGTCTATAGGTGGAATTCCGTCCCGTGGAGGGCCGCCTCCGAGTATCTCGTCGTACGGGACACTGTGGAGGCTGCAAGTCCGTCTTCCAGCCGCCTATAGAGAATGCCGCGCTCCCGAGCGCCTGCTCGAAGTCGGGGTCGGGGACGATGGCCGCGGGGGCAGTTGCCGCCTGTGGCAGCTCGGCAAGTCTGGTCTCAGTAACTGTCTTCGGTACATTCTGCATGGATGGGGCTGCCTCGGACGGACCATCTTCGGATGCGTCCTGGCCGGTCGACGCCGGTTCCGGCTCAGAGCGCCGAGCCGACTCAGTTGTTGGCAGTGGGGTGGGGACGGGCGTGGTCTCAGGGGTCCCTGTGTCGGTTGCCGGTCCCCCGGTTGAGTCGGTACGTCGTGTTGCCTCCATCATTGGCGCTGAGGCAATTTGCTCAGAACTCGGTGCGGGCCCGGCTGCTGCCGCGGGTCCAGGGGTAGTGATGGCATCCGATGCCTGGGCCCTGGCGGGTGGGGTGTCGCCGGAGCTAAACGCTCCCGCCAGGGCGAGACCCACTACGGCGACGGCAACGGCAGCCAGACTTGTCACGACTACGGGAAGGGTCAGGCTGCTCTTTTTATACATCGCATCTCCTCGACGCTTTATGGTGTAGATGGACCACTTTGTCTGCAGCCTGTCAGGCTAGTCGGCGTTGGCCCCTCGCGCTGAGGTCGCCTGTGGCATATCTAACTACTTTGATGAGGTCTGTTGAAGAAAGATTTACAGGTGGCTGGAGGTGCCTTACACTAGATTACGGCTGCCCTTGACGGCCTAGGAGATGGAACGAGAGGGCTACGGATTTGGTTCGACAGGCCTGTCCTTAGCCTGCCGAAGGGCTGACCACGAGCGGTGCAAAGCC
This sequence comes from Dehalococcoidia bacterium, assembly GCA_965247295.1. Classification (GTDB taxonomy): domain Bacteria; phylum Chloroflexota; class Dehalococcoidia; order Lucifugimonadales; family JAGWBF01; genus CBDFGQ01. The sequence continues at coordinate 219,912 of CBDFGQ010000003.1, read as the reverse complement.
GCTCGCCCTGAGCTCGTCGAAGGGCGGGCATCGTACGGCGATAGTAGATTCGGTATTGGACCTTAGGCCGACCTGCTGGCGAATCCCCGCGCGGCCCCTGAGCATCGTATTGATAGTACGGTAAACCGGCCGACATGACTTGGGTAAAGGTCGGCGCCTGACCCAGAGGAGACAGGGGGTGGATATGGCCAATGCTGTTCAAGAGGCGCGGCGCCTGGGCCAGTCCATCTGGTACGACAACATCCGCCGAGGCCTTATTGGCTCCGGTGAGCTTCAGCGCCTGATAGACCTGGGGGTTAGCGGTGTTACCTCCAATCCCAAGATCTTCGAGAAGACCGTCGCCGGAAGCACCGACTACGATGGGGCTCTGGAGTCTTTGGTACGGAATGGCACGGACGTTGAGGACATCGCTGAGGCCCTGGCCGTCGGAGACATACGCGACGCCGCCGACTTGATGCGCCCCGTCTACGATGGCACCGCCGGAGCCGACGGCTACGCCAGCCTGGAGGTGCGTCCGACCCTGGCCCACGATACGGAAGCTGCCGTGCAAGAGGCCAGGCGCCTGTTCGCCGCCGTGGACCGCCCGAACGTCATGATCAAGCTGCCCGCCACGCCCGAGGGCATCCTAGCCGTCCGCCGCCTTATCTCCGAGGGAATCAACGTCAACGTTACCCTCGTCTTTTCGCCGGAGGTTTACCGTCAGGTTAGGGATGCCTATATGGGTGGCCTGGAGGTCCTGGACCGGGAAGGTGGAGACGTAGGGGCCGTGGCCTCCGTGGCGTCTTTCTTCCTGACCCGAGTTGACACTGCGGTGGACGCCCTGCTGGAAGCACGGATTCGGCAGGGCGATGAGACGGCCCACCGACTCTTGGGCAAGGCAGCCATCTCCTGGGCCCGGCTGGCCTATCGCGATTTCAGGGACGGCTTCGGCGGCGAGCGTTTTGCCCCCCTGCGGGCCAAGGGGGCTCGGGTCCAGCGTCCCCTCTGGGCCAGGACCGGCACCAGGAATCCGGCATATAGCGACCTGATGTACGTGGAGTCCGTTGTTGGAGAGGAAACGGTCAGCAACCTGTCCCCGGCTACACTTACGGCCTTCCTGGACCACGGCCGCGTGGAGCAGACCCTTCAGCGGGCGGTGATCGAGGCGGAGGAGACCCGGTCGGCCCTGGCCAACGCGGGCGTGGACATGGAGCTGGTCAACCATAAGCTCCTGGAAGAGGGGATAAAGGCCTTCGTCGACTCCTACCACAGGCTGCTGGCCAACATCCGGGAGAAGGCAAAGCGCCTAACAACCGGCGGACCGGTCCACCCTGGTGCTACCCTGGGGTCCTTGTCCCCCGATGTGGAGACGGCGGTGGCGGAACTGGCGGAGAAGGACATCGTAGCTCGTATCTGGAGAAGGGACTACACCGTGTGGAAGCCCGACCCCACCGAGATTGCCGACCGCCTTGGCTGGCTTGACGTCACGGAGCCCCTGGGCGATCGTCTTCCGGACCTGGAGTCTTTCGCCAGGGAGGTGATGGAAGCTGGGTACCGCCACGTGGTGCTGCTCGGTATGGGTGGGAGCAGCCTGGGCCCCGAAGTGCTCCGCCAGACCCTCGGAAGTTCCCCCGGTTATCCCGAGCTAATCGTCCTGGATTCTACCCTTCCGGATTGGGTCGGCTCGGTGTCCCAGGCCATTGACCCCGCACGGGCGCTGTTCCTGGTGTCCTCCAAGTCGGGGGGTACCGCGGAGACCATTTCCTTCTACAGGCACTTCAGGCGCCTGGTGGAGGGGGCGCTCATGAAGGGAGAGCCTGGGCACAACTTCGTTGCCATCACCGATGCTGGGACCTCCCTGGAGGGGCTGGCCCGCGAGGAGGGGTTCCGGCGTGTCTACCTGAACCCATCGGACATTGGCGGTCGCTACTCCGTCCTCTCCTACTTCGGATTGGTGCCGGCTGCATTGATGGGCCTTGACCTCACGAGCCTGCTGGACCGGGCGGACCGTATGCGAGAGGGGTGCGCTTCCTGTGTGCCCGTCCGCGACAACCACGGGGCCTGGCTGGGCTCTGTCATGGGCGCCAACGCCCTGAATGGCCGGGACAAGCTCACCCTTGTCACTTCCCCCTCCGTCAGCAGCTTCGGGCTTTGGGCAGAGCAGCTCCTGGCGGAAAGCACCGGCAAGGAGGGCAGGGGGATCGTCCCCATCGCTGGTGAGCCTCTGCTGCCGGCAGCGGCGTACGGCGACGATAGGCTGTTCGTGTACCTTCGGCTGGAGGGCGACGACAACTCCCACACCGACCCCTGGATGGGTGCCATCCGTTCTTCGGGACATCCCGTCGTGAGGCTGGACCTCCGCGATAAGTACGACCTGGGTGGGGAGTTCTTTCGCTGGGAGTACGCCACGGCGGTGGCCGGGTCTATACTGGGAATTCATCCCTTCGATCAGCCCGACGTCCAGGGGGCCAAGGACATGACCGGGCGTGTCTTGCAGGAACACCAGGCCACGGACCGGCTCCCTCAGGCGCAGCCAGGGACGGCCCTGGAGCCCGCGGGATCCCTGAAGGCAAAGTTGTCTCGTGCCGCGCCGGGCGACTATCTGGCCGTCGTGGCCTACGTCCTCCAGACGCCGGTGGTGGACGAGGCGCTGGGAGAGCTACGTCGAGTGGTCATGGAGCGTTACCGCGTCGCCACAACCCTCGGCTACGGTCCCAGGTACCTCCACTCCACGGGACAGCTCCACAAGGGTGGGCCCCCCACGGGGCTGTACCTCGTCCTCACCTCGGACCATGGAATAGACCTCCCGATACCCGGCGAGTCCCACGGCTTCGGCGTGCTTGCCGACGCCCAGGCCCTGGGAGATTTGCGGGCGTTGCGTTCCTCGGGCCGGCGAGTGGCGCGGGTACACCTGGGATCCAACGTCCAGGAGGGCATCAGCCAGCTGTCCAGGGAACTGGCGAAGTAGGAGGAACATACTTGCCAGGCGCTCCTCAGGAAGGGTTTAGATGAGGAATTTTGACATTATCGTTATAGGCTCGGGCTCCGGGCTGGAGGTCTCTTCCGAGGCGGCGGATCGGGGTCTCTCGGTGGCCGTGGTCGAGTCGGGCCCCTTCGGCGGGACCTGCCTGAACCGTGGCTGCATCCCCTCCAAGATGCTGATCCACTGCGCCGACGTGATGGAGACGATACGGGGAGCCCACAGGTTCGGCATCGAGGCCCGTGTAGAGGGGCTGGACTGGAAGTTCATAATGGGACGGGTCTACGACGAGATAGATGGCGAGGCCCTGGGGGTGGAGGAGGGGAACCGACAGGCCCCCAACATCTCCGTGTACAAGGGCGTGGGCCGGTTCGTAGGCGAGAAGATCATGGAGGTGGATGGAGAGCGCATCGGTGCCGAGACGGTTGTCATCTCGGCGGGTACCCGTCCCACGGTGCCGGAGATTCCCGGATTGAATGAGGTGCCCTACCTGACATCCGACGAGGCCCTGCGATTGCCCGAGCAGCCCCGCAGGCTCGCCATTGTGGGCGGTGGATATATCGCCGCGGAGCTGGCCCATTTCTTCGGTGCCCTGGGCACCGAGGTCACCATTATTCACCGGGGCCCCTCCCTGCTGAGGGCCGAGGATGAAGATGTGGCCCGGAGGTTCACGGAGGTGTACCAGCGAAAATTCGACCTGTTCCTGAGCGCCCGGGTCTGCCGGGCCCATCGCGAGGGCAGCCAGGTGGCGCTGGAGGTGTCTGTGGACGGCCAAACCCAGACCGTGATCGCCGACGCCCTGCTGATGGCCACCGGGCGCGTCCCCAACACGGACCTGCTGGAGGTGGCCAATACTGGCGTGGAGGTGGACGGCCGGGGGTTCATCGTGACCGACGAGTACCTGGAGACCGGCGTGCCGGGCATCTGGGCCCTGGGGGACATAGTCGGTAAGTACCTGTTGAAGCACAGCGCCAACCTGGAAGCGGCCCACGTGGCCAACAACGTATTCAACCCCGGCGGGAAGGTGGCGGTGGACTACCACGCCATGCCTCACGCCATCTTCGCCTCACCCCAGGTGGCCGGCGTAGGCCTGACCGAGCAGGAGGCACGTAGCGGGGGAATAGCCTACGCGGCGGCCTCATACGATTATCAGCACACGGCATATGGCGCCTCCATCGAAGACAGGGACGGCTTCGTCAAGGTCCTCGCTCACCGGGAGACCGGAGAGGTGCTGGGTTGTCACATCATCGGAAGTGAGGCGTCCATACTCATTCAGGAGGTGTGCAACGCTATGCGCTACCGCATGGGCGTCGACGCCATCACTCAATCAATCTATGTGCATCCGGCCCTGCCGGAGGTGGTCCAGCGGGCCTTCGGTGCCCTTCAGCTTCACGTTTGAGTGCCGCTGGCCTGGGTTGAACCCCGCCAACACAGTTGTACGGGCGTGGTCCCGGCACATCGGAACTTATGGCGGATTTGTTGACGTAAGAACGTACGCGTGCAGGGGGTGGCTATGGAGCTTGGAATGATCGGCCTGGGACGCATGGGCGGAAATATGGTACAGCGGCTCATATCACAGGGCGCCCACCGTGTAGTTGTCTACGACCGTAGCCAGGATGCCGTCCAGGCAAGCCGGAATATGGGGGCGGTGGGAGTCGAGTCCGTAAGCGCCCTGGTGGGCGAGCTCGCTCCGCCGCGGGCGGTGTGGCTAATGGTGCCCGCCGGCGACCCCACCCAGGCCACCATAGACACCCTTGTCCCTCTCCTGTCGCCCGGGGACGTGATCCTAGATGGCGGCAACTCCTACTACAAGGATACCCAGCGGCGGGCGGAGACGCTTAGTCAGCACCGGCTTCACTTCATGGACGTGGGCACCAGCGGTGGCATCTGGGGGCTCAAAGAGGGGTATAGCCTGATGGTGGGCGGTGATATGGAGGTGTTCCAGCGTCTGGAGCCCGTATTTCAGACCCTGGCCCCCGCCCCGGACGCGGGGTATGGACACGTGGGCCCCAGCGGTTCCGGCCATTTCGTCAAGATGGTCCACAACGGCATCGAGTACGGGCTGATGGAGGCCTATTCGGAGGGGTTCGAGCTGCTGGCGGCCAAGCGGGAGTTTCAGCTGGACCTGGCACATATTGCCCGCATCTGGCGTCAGGGGAGCGTGGTACGCTCCTGGCTGCTGGACCTGGCGGCGGCGGCCCTGGAGGAGGACGCCACACTGGAGGGCCTGGAGGCGTACGTGGACGACTCGGGAGAGGGCCGCTGGACGGTACAGGAGTCGGTGGAGCTGGCCGTGCCCGCTCCGGTCATTGCCCTGTCCCTCCAGGCACGCTTCCGCTCCCGCCAGGACCGGCCCTTTGGGCCAAGGCTCCTGGCTGCCCTGCGCAACCAGTTCGGCGGCCATGCTGTAAAGCCCTCCCAGTCCGGAGGGGGTTGAGTCATGGCGGATGAGACCACCTCCGTTGTGATCATGGGGGCCACCGGGGACCTGGCGCGCCGAAAACTGCTGCCCGCCCTTTTCAATTTGAGCTGCAAGGGACGGCTCCCCAAAGGACTTAACGTCGTGGGATTCGCCCGCTCGCCCTACTCGGATGACGCCTTTAGAGAATTCATGTGGGAGGGGACACGGGAGCTGGGTGACCTGGCCCTTAGAAGGGATGAATGGGAGACCTTCGCCCGTAGCCTGTATTTCGTCTGTGGCGACGTGGGCTCCCAAGAGAATCTGGCCCTGCTGGACCGGCGGTTGGAGGAGCTTGAGGGGGGGCGCCGGCCCTCCAACCGGCTGTTTTTCCTGTCCCTGGCTCCCCAGCTGTACCGTGGGGCCGTGGAGGGCATGGGCGCCTCGGGGCTAGCCCAACAGGACACGGGATGGAGAAGGGTGGTGATCGAGAAGCCGTTCGGTAGAGACCTGGGCTCGGCGCAGGAGCTGAATCGGGTGGTGACGGCGGAGTTTGACGAGGGCCAGGTATTCCGTATCGATCACTACCTGGGCAAGGAAACGGTGCAGAACATACTGGTGATGCGCTTCGCCAATGCCATTTTCGAGCCGCTATGGAATCGCAACTATGTGGACAACGTCCAGATCACCGTGGCCGAGGAAATAGGGGTGGGCGATCGGGCAGGCTACCACGATCGTTCCGGAGTGGTCCGGGACATGGTCCAGAACCACCTGATGCAGCTGCTGACCATGGTGGCCATGGAGCCGCCAAGCGCCATGGACTCCGAGTCCCTGAGGGACAAGAAGGTGGAGGTGCTGAGGGCCATTCGACGGTGGACTCCCGACGACGTGCCGAGGCAAGTCGTCAGGGGACAATACCGAGGTTACCTTGGGGAACCGGGTGTCACGCCTGGCTCCATGACCGCCACGTATGCGGCGCTGCGCATTTATGTGGACAACTTGCGGTGGAACGGGGTGCCATTCTACCTGCGTACCGGAAAGAGCATGGCCGGAAAGGTCTCTGAAATCGTCATTCAGTTCAAGTACCCTCCCGACGTGATGTCCTCGCTGGGCCCATGCGAGGACATCACGTCCAACCTCCTGGCCCTGTGCCTGCAGCCCGATGAGGGGGCCCACCTCGTGCTAGACGCCAAAGTGCCTGACCAGGGCATGTGCATGCAGTCGGTGAACATGGAGTTCCACTACGACTCGGCCTTCAAGGGCCAGCCCATTCCCGAGGCCTACGAGCGGCTGCTTCAGGATGCGCTGGAGGGCGACGCCAGACTGTTCATCAGGAGCGACCACATCGAGGAGGCCTGGCGCATCGTAGACCCGCTGCTTGAGGCTTGGGAAGTGGGGGAGCAATCTCCTCTCCACATCTACGAGCCCGGCTCCTGGGGTCCATCCGCCGCCGACGAGCTGCTGGCGCAGGACGGCCGGTCATGGGTACAGGCGTGCGGCGGGCATCATGCTGACACCTGCCGAAAGGGTATCTACATGAATGTCGTCGGGACTGAGGGGTCTTACAAGTCCATCAGCGAATATGCCATCCTCGGCAGCTGCCGCAGTCGCGTCGCCAAAGGCAGAGATGGGCAAAGCGCTCTTCCAGCCGTGAGGGACTGAGGCGGCTGGTTGATGGGCCTGGGGCAAAATAAATAGGAGAGTGCCCCCATGAATCAAAGCGATCGCATTGACGGGAATGTTCGCGTTGTTGGAATCTGTGGTAGCCTGAGAGCTGGAAGCCATATGCGCATGGCTCTCGATCTTGGGTTGAGTGGCGCTCAGGAGGTAGGTGCCCAGACCGAGCTGATCGACCTGAGAGATTATCGGCTCATTTTTTGTGATGGAAAGCAGGATGAAAGTGCCTACCCAGAGGACGTCTTTGGCCTGAGACGGACGGTAAGGCAGGCACAGGGGATTATTTTGGCAACGCCAGAGTATCATGGAGGCGTCAGCGGCGTTCTAAAGAACGCCCTGGACCTCATGGGGTTTGACGAGTTCGAGGGCAAGATGATCGGACTAATTGGGGTTTCCGGAGGGAGGATGGGGGCTCTCAACGCCTTGAACAGTTTGCGAACCATCGGTCGAGCCCTTCATGCTTGGGTCATCCCCAGGTGTCCATTCCGGAAGCTTGGAATCTGTTTGACCAGGAGGGGAACGCCAAAGATAGTGAACAGAGATACAGACTGATGGATGTAGGGCGCCAGGTGGCCCGGTTCGCTTATTTGCATACGTCTGAGAGAGCTTTGGAATTCCTTCGCCTGTGGGAAGGCTCTCCAGTTAATCCCGGAGCTGTCAAACGGTGAACACGATCAGTGGTGCGGAGCTCAGACCTGAGTGAGTCTGATTGAACCCTGAACAGAGATACAGACTGATGGATGTAGGGCGCCAGGTGGCCCGGTTCGCTTATTTGCATACGTCTGAGAGAGCTTTGGAATTCCTTCGCCTGTGGGAAGGCTCTCCAGTTAATCCCGGAGCTGTCAAACGGTGAACACGATCAGTGGTGCGGAGCTCAGACCTGAGTGAGTCTGATTGAACCCTCCTGCCCTGATTTCGTATCCAATAAGGGTGATGGTGAATTCAAAGTAAGAAGAAAGGAGGAAGATTCAATGACGGAGCAGCGTATACGGTTGTTCGGAGCCCCCTGGTGCCCCGATTGCAAGCGGTCCAAACAGTTCTTGAACGAGCAGCGCATCCCCTTTGAGTGGCTCGACATTGACCAGGACGAGGAGGCAAGGTCCTACGTCCAGCAGGTCAACAACGGCAAGCAGATCATTCCCACCATCGTCTTCGACGACGGTTCAACGCTCGTTGAGCCCAGCGACGCCGAGCTGGCCGACAAGTTGGGGATCCAGCGCCACGCCAAGGGTCGGTTCTACGATCTGGTTATCGTAGGCGGCGGCCCTGCCGGCCTGACGGCTGGTCTTTACGCGGCCCGGGAGGGGGTAAACACCCTCTTGATCGAGAGGAGCGGAATTGGGGGTCAGGCGGGAATCACCCAGGAGATCGAGAACTATCCGGGATTCCCCGAGGCCGTTCGGGGCTCAGAGCTGGCCGACCGGCTTCGTGCTCAGGTGGAGCGCTTTGGGGTGGAGATACTGGCTGCCCAGGATGTGGCCTCGCTGGGGCCGGACGGCAAGGACGTGGCGGTCACCGTGCAGTCCGGTGAGGTTTACTGCGCCGCCGCCGCCATACTGGCCACCGGCGCCTGGGCGTGCCCGGAGAGGAGGACTTCATCGGAGCTGGGGTTCACTTCTGTGCTACCTGTGACGGGCCCTTCTACAAGGGGCGGGACATAGTCGTGGTGGGCGGCGGCAACAGCGGATTCCAGGAGGGCCTGTTCCTCACCAGGTTCGCCAGCAGCGTCACCATAATGGAAATAGGAAAGGAGTTCCGGGCCAGCAGGGCCCTTCAGGACAAGGGGGCCGAACGGACGGACATGCAGGTCTTAACGGAGACCACCATCCAGGAGTTTCGTGGAAAGGGCCGGCTGGAGTCCATACTGGTCAAGGACCTCTCCTCTGGCGCGACGCGCGAGATGCGGCCTGGGGCGGTCTTCGTCTTCATCGGCTTGCTGCCCAATACCGACTTTTTAAAGGGTGCTATCGAGCTGGACAGGTACGGATTTATTGCTACCGGGTCCAATCTTGAGACCAGCCTACCGGGTGTCTTTGCCGCCGGAGATTGTCGGGTGGGGAGTACTAAACAGGTGGTCAGCGCCATGGGCGAGGGTGCCACTGCGGCCCTGATGGTACGGGAGTACCTGGAGGGGCGGGGTGAAACGGCCCGTACTCCCGCCGAGACGCCGGCAGTCCTGTAGCCTAGCCCTCCTCGTCTTCTTCGCCGTCGCCGCCGTCGTCTCTCTGCTCTTCTTCGTCTCGGTCGTCTCTTTGATCTTCCTCGTCTCCCTGGTCTTCCAGGACCTCCTGGTCTCTGTCGTCAACGGCCACTCTCGCCACTGCCGCCCTTGACGGTGTCGGAGTAGCCACACTGAGTTCGCTCTGCCTGGCCTGGTCGCGGAGCGTCTCAGCGATAATGTCATATTGCTTCAACAGGCCTTCGGCCCAGTTCCGTGTCTGGGCTGCAAATCCTGCGTAGTTGCCATCCTGGTGGAGCGCCACGAGGGCCGCGGCGGCATTCGAGGTCTGTTGCAGGCACTGCTCTATAGCTGAGGCCTGGCGAGCGTGGATGTCCCGAAGGCGATCGAGAACGCCAGGCTCGGGGACCGGAATCTCACCCCTTTCGTATTGGGCAAGACGAGCGGTGAGCGTATTGTGCCGCTCCAAGACTTGCTGCACCGTAGGAGTGACCTGGCTGTCCACGTGATCGATGGATCGAGTGAGGATAAGTATGAGATCGGCTCGGACCCTGCCCTTGCTCGCTTTACTCGCGGCGAGCGTGTCTCTCATGACCTGGCGGCTGGCATTTAGCCGGCGCAACTCCGGAGCTTGGCCTGAAGGCGTGGATAGCGTGGTTACTGACTGGGACCGGTCGGCTTTCGCCCCGCGGCCCAGACGCAGCTGTAAAGAAGCAACCGCCTGGACCACGCCGGCTGTCAGCCCGAGGCCCACACGTAGCGGTGCGGCAGCTACCGCCTGGACCAAGCTGCCTATCGCCCCGAGGCCCAGACGCTGCGCTGCCGCAGCTACTGCCTGGACCAAGCTGCCTATCAGCCCGATGACCACACGCAGCGGTACCGCAGCCTCTGACTGGAAGACGCTGGTTATGAGCCCGAGTACCACACGCAGCGGTGCCATAGCTGCTGACTGGAAGACACTGGTTATCAGCCCGAGTACCACACGCAGTGGTGCCGTAATAACTGCCTGGATCAATGCGGCTATCAACATCGGGAGCCCCAAAGGAACTGTAGCGCAGCCTGCATCGTGCTACCTACCAATCCACCGGTTGGGTTTATTTTAGCAAGCTTGTTCGAATTTTTCAAGCCGATAGCCACTGCCGTGCGCCTGGCGATAGTGCCCTGGCTGGGCTAGGGTCCTGCTTGACTCCCTCCTGGGGCCCCACTACAATGGCTCTCGCCAGGGACGGCCCCGAGGCCTGGCCGCCATCCAAGGGAGAATCTCCTGGCAGGAAGGCGTACTGGGGTAACTTACCGTATAGAGGTGTCGTCGGCGTGAAGGCGATCGTCGTCCATGGTTTCGGTGGGGAGGAGGTCCTGCGCTACGAGGACGTGCCCGACCCCGTTTGCGGCCCCCGCCAGGTACTGATACAGGTTCACGCGGCCTCGGTGAACCGAGGTGACCTGGACCGCCGGGAGGGGGTCTACCCTACGGTGGACGATCTTCCCTTCTCCCCCGGGTGGGATGTTGCGGGTGTAGTAGAGAGTGTCGGAAATGATGTGACTCATTGCAAGCCCGGCGACCGGGTCGTGGGCATCGTGAGGCATGGCTACGTGGAGAAGGCCCTGGCCAGCCGAGGCACAACCATCCTGCTGCCCGAAGGGATCTCATACGAGGCGGCGGCTGCCCTTCCCGTAACCTATCTCACGGCCTGGTATACCATGACCAGGGTCCTCAAGGTCCAACCCGGTGAGGCGGTGCTGGTCCACGGCGCCGCTGGAGGGGTCGGCTCGGCTGCAGTACAGGTCCTGGGAATCCTGGGACTGGGGGCACCGACCATCGCCGCGGCATCCGGAACGGAGCAGACCGCCTTCGTGTCCACTCTGGGGGCGGACCACGTGATTGACTACCAGGTGGGAGACTGGGTCCAGGAGGTGCTGCGGTACACTGATGGGCAGGGGGTCCACGCGGTCCTGGACTCGGTTGGAAGCGAGATTCTGGCGCGCTCCCTGGAGTGCATGGCCCACCAGGGCCGTCTGGTGACCCTGGGGTACCTACGGGACACGCCGACCATGCTTGATAACCGCCCCATCGTAAGCGGGGAGCTCCAGGTTATGGGGTTCCAGTTGTACCGCCACAGGGACAGTGGCCACGTGCTGACCGAGCTTGTACAGGAGCTTGCCAAAGGCCAGATCCGGCCCGCAATCGACCGCGTGTTCCCTCTGGCGCAGGCGGCGGAGGCCCAGAGGCGGCTGGCGAACCGCCAGAACCTGGGAAAGATCATCCTGGTCCCCGAGTAGGCTAAAACAGGGGTGTGCCCCGGTCGGACCAGGGCGGGAGTCGGAGGGGATGGTCGAAAGGGACCTTCAGTAGCCTGCCGGGGCGTATGGGAGGAGCGATGGGGGAATACGTGGACATCATATACGAAAAACGTGGGCGGGTGGCCGTCCTGACCATGAACCGCCCCGATACGCTCAACGCCCTCTGGCCCGGCATGGAAGAGGAGATGAGGGTCTGCTGGCGGGACTTCAACTCCGATGACGAGGCTCGGGTCCTGGTGCTGACCGGGTCTGGCCGAGGGTTCTGCAGCGGCGAGGACGTCCAGTGGCTGCGCAAGATACGTGAGGAGTCCTCCGGACCAGGCACTACACCCCCCAGGTCCAGCGGCCTGCCCCAGGACCTGATGGAACTGGTGGAGAAGCCGGTTATCGCGGCCGTCAATGGCCCGGCCGGCGGGGCGGGCTTCGGGCTGGCCCTAGCCTCGGACATTCGAATCGCAGGCGAGTCGGCGGCCTTCCATTGCATCTACCTTCGCCGCGGTCTGGTGTGCAGCTGCGAGGTCTGGTTTCTTCCCAGGATGATGGGCCTTGGCCCCGCCGTCCACAAGATCCTTCTCGGGGAGAAGATAGACGCCACGGAGGCCCTTCAGTATCACCTGGTCTCCGAGGTGGTCCCCGATGCCCAGCTCATGGACCGGACGATGGAGATAGCCCAGCGTTTGGCAGCCGGCCCACCTGCGGCACTAAAGTTTACCAAGAAGGCCCTCCAACGTGCCTTGGTCTCAGACCTGCGCAGCACCATGGAGTACGTCTCTTACGCCCGTTCTGCCTCCTCGCCCCAGGAGGTAGAGGAGGGCGGCCTCGCCTTCGTGGAGAAGAGAGCGCCCCAATGGTAGGGCGGTAGGATTCCGTGGAAGCCATGAGAGAACAGTGACCCTAAACCTACTGGAGGGGATCCGGGTCCTGGACCTTTCCCGCGGCATCGCGGGCGCCTACGCCACCCGTCTGCTGGCGGCCCTGGGCGCCGATGTGCTGCTGGTGGAACCCCCAGAGGGCAACCCACTCCGGCGAGAGGGGCCCTTCCCCGAGGATGTGCCCAACCTGGAGCGTAGCGGGGCGTTCCTTTACCTGAACCTGAGTAAGCGTGGGGTCACCCTGAACCTTGAGACCGCCCACGGCCGCCGCCTCCTCCGCCGCCTGGCGGGCACGGCCCAGGCCGTGGTGGAGGACCTGGGGCCAGGGGCGCTCACCAAGCTGGGCCTGGACGTGGCGGCCCCTGTGCCGGAGAACCCAGCGCTGGTGATCACGTCCATATCGCACCTGGGAACAGGGGGACCCTACCAGGATTACGTGGGGCTGGAGCTCACGGACATGGCACTGTCGGGGCAGATGAACCTGCTGGGCCGCCCCGACCGGGAGCCCCTGAAGTTTGGTGGGAACCCGGGCCAGTATCTGGGGGCCCTGGCGGCCTTCGGCGCTACCATGGCTGCGGTCTACGAGGCCGAGGAAAGCGGCGCGGGCCAGCATGTGGACGTTTCAATCCGGGAAGCCCTGGCCCTTTCCCACGTCGAGCTATCCTGCCGCTACGTCTATACGGGCGAGATGAAAGAGCGGGGCTACCAGCAGCTGGTCTATCCCTGCAAAGATGGATACGTCTCTATACAGCTGCTGCTAGACCTGATGTGGCCCAGGATCTGCCGGCTGATTGGGCACCCGGAGCTCACCGATGACCCTAGGTTTTCTACCTTTCATGCCCGCCGGGAGAACGCCGAGCTGCTTGATACCATTATCATCCAGTGGACCATAGAGCGCACGGGTGAGGAGATCTATCAGCAGGCCCAGCAGGAGCGGGTGACCGCGGGCTATCTGGCCGGGATACCGGACCTCCTCGTCTCCCCGCAGCTCGAGTCCAGGGGATTCTTCCAGGAGGTAGAGCACCCCGAGGCGGGAACCCTGGTCTACCCGGGGATGCCCTTTCAGATTAACGGTGCCGCCCCTCCCCCTCGGGCAGCGCCCAGCCTGGGGCAGCACAACTGGGAACTATACTGCCGGGAGCTGGGTCACTCCCTGGAAGAGCTGCAGGTCCTGCGGCAGGCGGCGATTATCTGAGGTGAGGACTGCGTGACCATGCCAAGCGCGACACTGGATGGAATCAGGGTTCTCGACCTGGGAATGTTCATGGCCGGGCCCCTGGCGGGACGCTTTCTGGGAGAGATGGGTGCCCAGGTAATCAAGATCGAGTCGGGCAGCCGGCCGGACCCTTTGCGTTTTCAGGCTCGGGATATCTTTCCGGGTGGCGAGCCGGGGGAGCGGCCCTGGAATCGGTCGGGCATGATCAACGAGCGGAACCGCTCCAAGATGGGGCTGTCGCTGGACCTCAGGTCCGGAGAGGGAAAGGAGATTTTCCTCGATCTGGTAAAGGTGAGCGACGTGATCCTGGAAAACTTTCGGATTGGCGTTATGGCGGCCCTCGGGCTGGATTTCGCCAGCCTGCAGCAGGCCAACCCGACTATAGTCCAGGTCTCCCTCACCAGCCAGGGGAGTACCGGCCCCGAGGCGCACTTCGGTTCGGCTGGCGCAACGCTGGAGTACACCAGCGGCCTGATGAGCATCACCGGCTACCCTGGCGACTGGCCCGACTTTTCAGGTCCCAACCTTCCGGACTTCCTGGCGCCCTACGCCGCCCTGGGTCTGACGGTTGCCGCCCTGCGGCACCGGCGCCGCACTGGATGCGGCGTCTGGCTCGACCTGTCCCAGCGGGAGGCGGCGGTGTGCACCATCGGCGAGGCGGTCATGGACTACACCATGAATGGCCGGGTACAGGCTGCGGCGGCCAACCGCCATAGCTACTACGCCCCTCACGGCGTCTTCCGTTGCGAGGGGGAGGACCGGTGGGTAACCATAGCGGTGAGGAACGATGAGGAGTGGGGCAGCCTGTGCCGGATTATTTCTCGCCAGGACCTCGTCGGCGATCCCCGGTTCGCCACGGCCCTGCTGCGGTGGGAGAACCAGGAGGAGCTTCGTTCAACGATAGAGGCCTGGACAGGCTGCCATACCCCGACGGTGGCGATGGATGAGCTACAGGCTGCTGGCGTCCCGGCGGGGGCCGTACTGAACGTGGCCGAGATGTACGATGACCCCCAGTTCCGAGCCCACGATTACTTTGATGAGGTGCACGACCCCGACGCCGGCACCTTCCGCTATCCCGGACGCCCCTGGCGCTACTCCCGCAGCCAGGTGGGAAACCGCTCGCCGGCGCCCCGTTTTGGCGAGCATACGGCGTATCTCTGCGGGGAGCTCCTGGGGATGTCTGGCGGCCGCGTGAGCGGTCTGGTGGAGCAGGGGGTGCTGGCGGAGCGCCCTAGCCCCTAACCCTGTCACAGGGGGTCCACGTGTCCTCGGGAGTTTGACGGCCCTGGAACCTGGTGCTAGAATCTCGTCCACAGTGGATACGCCTTGACCAGCCTCTGCTGACTCAGCACAATCCCGCAGGGAGCCTTTAGCGATGTCTAGCGACTACGGGTCCTATAAGATAGGAACCTGGCGGGAGTATGTGAGAGAGGTTTCCTGGGTGGAAGAACGACGCTTCCCCCTTGAGCCGGCCAGCACGGCCCTGGTAGTCGTGGATATGACACTATTTCAATGTGACAAGGCGGCGCCCTTTGGGGTTGCCCGGACTTTGCACATGAAGGGCGGCAGACTCGCCGACTACTATTTCGGCGGGTTGGATCGTGTGGTCCTTGCCATTCGGAGCACGATCGATTTCTTTCGCGATAACCACATGCAGGTGGTCTTCCTCACGCAAGGCCCCTATCTCACAGAAGGGCGGGACCTGCCCTTCCATATCCGCAGAAGCACCCGTGAATATCTCCAGGTCCCGGGGGCTCGGGAAAGCACACTCACTCCCCAGTTCGAGATCATTCCAGAGCTAGAACCGCAGAAAGATGATCTGGTGCTCCACAAAATCACTAACAGCGGGTTCACTGGCACCAGTCTGGACCTGGTCCTACGCAATCTAGGCATAGACAGCCTGGTGCTTACCGGCGCCGCTACCGATGGCTGTGTGGAGGCCACTGCAAGGGCTGGCGCCGACCTGGGGTACAAAATCGTGCTGATGGAAGACGCCTGCTTGACCCAATCGCCCCTATTTCACGACGTGACTATGATGCATTGCGTCCAATTGTGGGGCAGGGTCCTGAACAGCGAGCAGGCCATCGCGGAGCTAGCCGAAAGGATCACCCTCCACCCGTAAGTGGCGCCAGCCATCGGGGTTTACACTCCAACGGGGCCATCGGCTCGGGGGGCTCCACGGGGTTGTCACATTGCTCCTAACCCAGCATCATAATGCAGCCCCTTCCAGTGCCCGTTGACTGTAGGTAAAAGCCGCACCTATAATGTGTCTGGCGCGCGAGGATGTCCCGCTCCAGGCGGGATTAGCTGGCCCGGTGCGCTGGACGGCATGGTCCGGCCTGAGGCCGAGGTAGCATCGTGGGTCCGAGGGGACGATTCCCCGAGGCAACCGAAGAGGAGAGTGCGATGGCGGGTGCGCTGGACGGTTGTAAGGTTTTGGACTTTACCCGTGTGGTGAGCGGCCCCTGGTGCACCCTGTTGCTCAGCGACCTGGGGGCCGAGGTGATGAAGGTGGAGGAGCCGGGTACTGGCGACTTCTCCCGCGGATTTGGACCCCCGTTCATCGCGGGTGAAAGCACCTATTTCATGGGCTACAACCGCGGCAAATTGAGCGTGACGATAAACCTGAAGCATCCCCGCGGCACGGAGTTGTTTCAGGGCCTGGTCTCAAAGGTAGACGTGCTGGTCCACAACTACCGGCGGGACTGGGTGTACAGGGCGGGAATGGACTATGATACCCTCATTGCGATCAACCCCAGGCTGATCTACTGCTGGATCAGTGCCTATGGGGAGGACGGGCCCTTTGCCGATAAGGGCAGCGAGGACCTGGCGGTGATGGGGATCAGCGGCGCCATGAGCGTAACGGGACAGCCCGACGGCCCTCCCATCAAGTCCCACGTCTCCTTCTCCGACTTCCTAGCGGGTTACAACGCCACCGTGGGCATTCTGGCGGCCTTGAGGGTACGGGACCAGACTGGGGAGGGGCAGCCGGTTAGCGTAAACCTGCTGGATTCGGCCACGGCCGTCCTGGGCTCCCTTGCCTATGCCTACCTGGCCACCGGCGAGGCGCCCCGCCGCATGGCCCCCGAGAGCCATCCCGCCCTCGCCCTGTCGGGGACCTTCAGGACCAGCGATGGTTATATTAACATCGGTGCATCGAGGCAGAACGCCTTCCGAGGGCTGTGCGCAGCTTTGGACATGGAGTATCTGGCGGATGACCCCGACTTCTCCACCAACGCGGCCCGGGTGAAGAACCGCAAGCGTCTGCGTGGGATGATCGAGGCGGTCCTGGGTGACAAGACCAACAAAGAGTGTCTCGATATTCTCAACGGCAAGGGGGTACTGGCGGAACCGGTGAACACTATCGACCAGGCGTTCGCCCACCCCCAGGTGGTGAATAACCGTATGGTCGAGAAGCTGCACCATCCCAGCACCGGCGATGTGGACGTGTTGCGGACTGCGATTCGACTTCCCAAGGCGCCGCTGAAGGTCCAGGGGCCGCCAGCCCTCCTGGGGGAACATACGCGGGATGTGCTCGGGCGTTATCTGGGCATTGACGATGAGGAATATGCCCGGCTTCACCAAGACGGGGTGGTTTAGGTGAAGCCAAAGCCCGAGACCACCTGGACTCTGAGATAGATGGCCACCGCACTGGAGGGGCTACGGGTCCTCGACCTGACGGAGCGAGAGGGGCACCTTTGTGGCCGCCTGCTGGCCGACCTGGGCGCCGAGGTTATTAAAGTCGAGCCTCCCCAGGGGGACCCTCTGCGACACTTGGGACCCTTCAAAGGGGACGTGCCGGACCGGGAGTCCTGTCTTCCATTCATCAACCTCAACACCAACAAGCTGGGCGTGGCCATCGATGCCACCGACCCCAGCGGGCGAGAGGCCTTCCTGCGGCTGGCCCGCACCGCAGACGTCGTGATCGAGACTTCGCCAGGCGGGGACCTCAACACCTGGGGCGTCGACTACGGTGCCATTCAGGGCGAGAACCCCGGCCTCGTGATCGCATCCATCACCGGCTTCGGACTTTCTGGTCCCTACAGCCATTTCAAGGCGCCCAGCATCGTCTGCGCCGCGATGGGTGGCGTAATGTACCTGTGTGGCTCTCCCGAAAGGCCTCCGCTGGCCGAGCCCCAGGACGTGCCCTACGACCTGGCGTCGGCCTTTGCAACGTACGGCATCCTGCTGTCCCTGCGTCACCGAGACCGTACCGGGCGGGCCCAGCGAGTGGAGGTCTCTTGCCAGGAGGTCCTTGCCGGCCAGCAGCACGTGATCGTCAATTACAGTGCCAACGCAAGCTATTTGGAACGGCAGGGCGGCCGGACCCCGCTTGGCGGCGGGATGCCCTACGGAGTCTATCCCGCCACCGACGGGTACTGTCACCTGGTGGTGATCTCCTCGGCCCACTGGCGAAACTTCTTGGGCTGGATAGGGAACCCGGAGGTCCTCAGCGACCCGGTTTGGGAAAACCGACACGTGCGCGCCGGGAACCAGGACCTGATAGACCCCATCACAATGGAATACACTCAGCAGCACACCAAGGAGGAGCTCTTCTACCAGGGGCAGGCCCACCACATAACAGTGGGCCCCATCAACCGGCCGGATGAATTCACCAGGGACCCCCACTTCCTGGAGCGCGAGATGTATGCGGATGCGAGGCATCCCGCCATAGGGGAGTTCAAGGTGGTGCGGCCCCCATTCAGGATGAGCGAGACGCCCGTAGGTCTGTTTCGACCCAGCCCCCTCTTGGGCCAGCACAACGAGGAGGTGCTGGAGGGAGCGGGGCCAACTCTGGTGGCCGGGGCCACACCGAGCGACGCACACTCCGTGCCCCGGTCTCGTGGCGGCGGGCTACCCCTGGAGGGGGTCCGCGTGCTGGACTTCACCCAGGCCATCGCCGGTCCTTTCTTGACCCGCCTCCTGGCCGAGAATGGGGCCGAGGTCATCAAGGTGGAGTCCGGCGCTCACCAGCAGAGGGGCCGTGCCAGGCCAGGCCTCGACCCCCGCATCGTTCTTCAGCAGAAGGTGACATTCGCCGACATGAGCAGGAACAAGCGGTCCATCTCCGTGGACATGGGCAAAGAGGAGGGCAGGGAGCTCATCAGGAAGTTGATCCCGCTGTGCGACGTGGTTGTAGAGAACTTCAGCCCCCGGGTGATGGACGGCTGGGGCCTGGGCTATGAGGAGCTGTGTAAGCTGCGTTCCAACGTGATTCTGCTCAGGCTGCCGGGGTTCGGACTGACGGGCCCGTACCGCGACTACGTGGGCCTGGCCGCGGTGGCCATGGGCATTACCGGCATGTACTACCTGTGGTCCTACCCCGACAGCCCGGAGCCCGCCGGTCCTCCCGTTTGGACCCCCGATTATCTCAGCGCCGCCTTTGGCAGCGTCGCCCTCATGGCGGCGTTGCGCCACAGGGACCGTAAGGGGCAGGGGCAGCTCATCGAGTTGAGCCAGGTGGACGCCACGGCCTTCGCCCTTGGCAACGTTTACCTGGACTACTCGATCAACGGCCGCATACCCCATCCTGCGGGCAACCGCCACCCGTACCTGGCGCCCCACGGTGCGTACCGTTGCAAGGGTGAGGACGCCTGGTGCACCATCGCCGTCCGCAACGAGGACGAGTGGCAGGCCCTATGCGGCGCCCTGGGGTCCCCACGCTGGGCCCAGGAAGACGGATTCTCCACCATGGGGGGGCGGCTGGCCAACCAGGATGAGCTGGACCGGCACATAGAGGACTGGACCCGAGACCACACGCCTCAACAGGTCATGTACCTCCTTCAGAAGGCGGGCGTGCCCGCCGGCGCCGTCCTGGACGGCGAGCGCCTCTTCCAGGATGTCCATCTGCGGGAGAGGGGCTACATCACCCTGGTGGACGACCCGGACACCGGGCCAGTCGAGTATCCCGGTATCTTCGTGCGCCTGTCGGAGACGCCGGGCCGGGTGGACCGGTGCCACCTTCTAGGGGAGGACAACCAGTACGTCTTTGGCCAGCTTCTGGAGATGCCTGGCGAGGAGATCACGCGGCTAGAGCGTGAGGGCGTCGTGGCATAAAGGGGTGCGCCCGCAGAGCGGCGGCTGACAAGCGCGACTCGAAAGAGACTACTACTTACGCCAGGGATGCCATAGAGCTAGTCGGCGGGGACCGGGGCCTCCACCTTGCCCTTGAAGGCCGGCATCACGTCTTTGGAGAACCACTCGAGCTGCTCCAGGATGAGCGCCTGAGAGGTGCCCACCGCGTGGCTTACGCCGACTCGATCCAGCCCCGGATACTTCTCTTCCAGCTCCTGGAGCCTGGCGATTATCTCCTCCGGCGGGCCGCATAGGAAGGCTCCCCCTTCGACAGCCTCCTCGATCCGGGGGAGACCGGCGTGGGGAGCGAGTTTGGGATCGGCGATGTCCCTGATTTGTTCCTCGCTGAGCCCCCTGGCAAGCCGCAGAGGACCGAACATCTTCAGGTTTTCCTCGAAGTATTTGGCGGCCTCTTTGATCCCCTTCTCTTTGGTGTCGGCCAGGTAGAAGTGGTACCCGAAGCTCAGGTCCTCACCCAGTTCTGTCTCGCGTCCGGCGCGGGCCAGTGCGTCTCTGTACGCCCTTGCCACCCCGTCCATGACCCCGCCTTCGGCCACTCCGCCGCCGACGATGCCCTTGATGCCGTGCTTGGCCATGAAGTCCAGACCCCGCTGAGTGGCGCTCTGGATTGGCTGCCAGCATTCTACCGGGAGGTTCAGGGGGCGCGGCACCAGGGTCAGCTCCTCCAGGATGTAACCACGGTAAGGTACCTCCACGGGAGGAAGGTCGTAGTACTTGCCGTGGTGAGAAAAGGAGCGCTGGTTGAATGCCTTGAAGATAATATCCACCTGCTCCTCGAAAAGATCCCGGTTGGCGGCCTGGTCCCGCAATGGGGCGTCGAAGGTCTCCACCTCCCGAGTGTGGTAGCCGCGGCCCACGCCGAAGATGAAGCGGCCTCCCGTGAGGATGTCCACGGTGGCGAAGTCCTCGGCCAGCCGGAGCGGGTGCCACATGGGAGCGATGTTGAAGGCACATCCGATCTTGATGTTCTTCGTCAGGTGAGCCAGGTGGAGGCCCAGCAGCAGGAGGTTGGGGATACACTCGTACCCTTCCAGCTGAAAGTGGTGCTCGGCCATCCAGAAGGTATCGTAGCCGGTCCTGTCCATGAGCTGGGCGATGGCGTCGGTCTTGTCGAAGACAGTCGCCAGGTGCTCGTCGGAAAAAGAGCGGTCGTTGACGGGCTTCCCGGCGTATCCCAGGTCGTCCATGTCTACGTGGCCGGCGAATAAGCTGTCGAATTTGGTGATCATACAGATACCTCCCGGTAAGCTAGGTAGCTCTGTGGGCCAGTATATCGGCGCCGGAAAACGGTGTCAACGCAAAGTACTCACCATGACACATGCGCGACGCAGCAAGGGGAGCCCAGGCCGCCGATGTATCCCTACGGTTACCGGCAGAACGGGATATGGGCTATGCGCCTCCCACGGCACGCCTGGGCCACATGGAGATGAGCATGGCCGCCGTCGCCCCCATGGCCACCGCGGCCCCCAGCTGGAACACGTCCTGGAAGGCCAGGGCCATGGCTACGGGGCTGGCATCCGCCAGGTCCATACTGGCGACGTGGTGGTCGACGCGCCGGGCAAATACCAGGCCCCATACGGCTATCGAGACGACCTGGCCCATGGACTGGGCCATGGAGAGGCTCCCCGAGCCGGTACCGAAGCGGTCCTCCGGCAGGGTCTTAAGAACCATGGCGTAGGCCGAGGCATGGAAAAGCCCCAGCCCCAGGCCACACAACGCCATGCGCAGCCCCACCTCCTCGCCACTCGACCCACCGTCCAGGCCACTCATCCAGAGCAGACCGAGGGCTGTCGTGGCCGTGCCGCCCATTCCCACGAATCGGGCAGGGATGCGGTCGCAGAGCCAGCCTCCCAAGGGAGCTCCCAGGGACATAGCGGCGGCCATGAGCCCCATCATTATGCCCAGAGCGGCGGCGCCCCGCCCCAGCACCTCGGCCACGAAAAAGGGGAAAATGAACCAGATCACGAAGGCCCCCAGGTAGATACCGAAGGTGCCCGAGCACGCTGCCAGAAAAGGGGGGAGGCGCAGAAGATGTAGGTCCACCGCAGGCCGTCGGGCCCTGAGGGCCGACATCACGTATGTGGCTGCTAGGGCAGGGACCGCCGCCAGCGAGGCTACCGCCAGGGGGGATGTCCAGCCCTGGCGGCTGCCCAGGTGCAGGCCCAGCACCAGGGCTACGATGGCACCCACGACAAGGGCCGCCCCGCCAACGTCGAAGGACCCTCGGCGCTCCTGCGGGGCAGGATCCTTTATCACCAACCATCCCAGGCCGATGGCCAGGACGCAGAAGGGCAACCGCCCCAGAAAGGCGGCCTTCCATCCCAGCGCTCCCACCAGGAGACCGGCGCCCACGGTGCCTGCCAGGGTACCCGCTGCGAACCCGCCCGTGGCGATCCCCATGGCCATGCCACGCCGCTCCGCTGGAAAGGCCTGCCCGGCGATGGCGGGGGCCGCTGCAAATATTCCGGCGGCGCCGATCCCCTGAAGGACTCTCCAGCCCAATACCGGGGCCAGGGAGGGCGACAGGGAGATAAGCGCGGCGGCCACCCCGTAGCAGGCTACCCCCGCGAGGAACACGCGCTTCAGTCCGAGGTGGTCGCCGAAGCTCCCCGCCGCGACGGCGAGCCCGGCCCGTGTGGCCACGTAGGAGACTATGATCCACTGGATGGTCTGGACATCGGTGCGAAAATGGGTGGCTATTGAGGGCAGGGCAACGTTAACGGCGATGTCCAGGGCCACCAGGAACATTCCCAGCCCGGCGCAGCTGGCCACGAGCCAGCTTTGCAGCTCGGAGCCGGGCCGCCTGGCCGAGGTCAATGGAGTGGAATAGCGGCGGCCTTCACTACGGCAGGACTTCTATGGGCGTTTTGCCGTCCGCCACCACTTCTCCGATCACCTGAGCTCCCTCAACGCCGGCAGACTCCAGTCCCTCCAGCAACGGGCCTGTCCTCTCCTGTGATACGGAAAGAAGAAGGCCGCCCGAGGTCTGGGCGTCGCAGAGGAGAATCCTAGCATCTTCAGAGATGCCGTCGTGCCACGCCACGTGAGGTGCCGCGTCGCGCAGATTGCGGTGGGTGCCTCCTGGAGCTACCCCCTGCTCGACGAGCTCCCATGTCCCGGCTATAACCGGGATCCGGGATAGATGGAGCCTGGCGCCCGTGCCGCTGGCCTGCATCATGCGGTTGAGGTGGCCTACAAGGCCGAATCCGGTGATGTCGGTGCAAGCATTCACCCCCACACCGACCATGGCCTCCGACGCGGCGCGGTTCAGAGTGCTCATCATCGCCACGGCCCGCTCAAGGACGCCCGCTGGCGCCACACCCTGCTTTCCCGCGGTGGTGATTATTCCCGTGCCCAGGGGCTTGGTCAGTACCAGGCTGTCTCCCGCCCGGGCGCCGGCGTTCGTGATCTGTTTACCCGGTTCCACAAGTCCTACCGCCGCCAGTCCGTACTTGGGTTCCGGGTCGTCCACCGTGTGCCCCCCTACGATCAGACAGCCGGCCTCCTCGGCCTTGGCATAGCCACCCTTCAGTATCTCCCCAAGGACCTCCTTGGGAAGCTCCACCGGGAAGCCCACGATGTTCAGGCCCAAGAGGGGCCTGCCTCCCATGGCGTATATGTCGCTCAGGGAGTTGGCGACGGCGATGGCCCCAAAGGTGAAGGGATCGTCAACGATGGGGGGAAAGAAGTCCACCGTCAGCACCAGGGCGCTATCCGGCCCGATGCGGTAAACCCCCGCGTCGTCCCCGGTCTCAGTGCCCACCAACAGGTCGGGGTCCTTCACCACAGGCAGTTGATTCAGGACCTGAACCAGGTCCTCAGGGCTGAACTTGGCAGCTCAACCGGCGCTGTGGGCCAGCTCGGTCAGCCGGATTTGTTCCTTTTGCATAACCACTCCCTTATTCCTGGGGTCAAGCCGTATTATAGCATGGGATGCGGACCGCCCATGAGTCGTCAGGTAGTCCCCCTCTTCCTCATGCTAGGCGCCCCGGCTCTAGCCAACCTGATGTGCAGGGTTCCCCTGTCACCCTGCCCCCCCTTCTATTTACTCGGGGCGGGCTCTGGGCCCTTCGCTCTTGTCATTCTGAACGAAGTGAAGAATTTACGTCTCGCTCAGGGTATACTCCGCGAACGGCCTGGAGGAGGTGGGTTGTCTGACCCCCCACCCCAGATTCTTCGCCTGTGGCTCAAGTTGATACTCTAGTAGCAATGACATCCAAGATAGTGCTCCCGTCAGAGTACGCGCACGTGGGGATAGCTACGGGGTCGAGTTCCCGCTCCTTGACAGTCCAGAGGTGCCGTAGTAGCTTGGGACTCGGCGGCGAGAGGCCGGACATCGCTTATGGTGTCGTTCTTTCCCGTCTCAGTCTTATGGGAGGCTGGATTGACGGATTCCCTCCGACGACCGGTGATACGTGGTGTGCGGTACTTTCTGGCCCATACCCCGGGGCTGGTGAGCCATGGCTCCAGGCCGGCGCGGGATATAGCCCGGGATCCCGGCCTGGTCCAGGATATCGCATCCCACCTTCGATCCTACGAGGCTGCGGCGGCATATCCTCCCAACCGCACCTTCCTTGGGGGCCTTTCCCCCGAGGAGCTGCGACATTGGGAGCGGCCCTGGTACAGTTCCTCGGGTCCCGCGACGCGGTGGCACCCGTACGGGGAGATTATGCCCGAGGAGGAGTTCTGCGGACTCCTAAAGATTTCCGACCAGTTTGACCTGGTCCGGCTTGAGGGTGGCTTTGCTGAAGCTTCAGCCGCCGCGCTGAAAGAGCATCCACACATTGGCCGGCCTGACCTGGAGCTGCTGGGCCAGGGTGGCAGTCTCTCGGAAATAGAGGACCAGTGTGCAGATGGAAAGGGTTCCGTACCCCTGTATGTCAAGGATGGGCGCCTGGTGGGCTGCGTTCGGCCCGCCCACGAGGAAGATGCCTCACTGGCGGCGGATGTGCTGCTGGAGAACCTGGCCTGTAAGGCCACGGCAGCTATAGCCCTGCGCACCCTCCTGGCCCAGGAGGGCGTGGACCCCGATACCGTGGAGTACGTTCTCAACAGTGGCGAGGAGGCCGTGGGGGACCGCTACCAGCGTGGCGGCGGCGGTATGGCCAAGGCGGTGGCGGAGATGGCAGGTTGCACAATGGCATCCGGCTCCGACGTCAAGGGATTCTGCTGCGGGCCGGTGCAGGCACTGGCCATGGCGGGCAGCCTGGTCAGCTCCAGGGTGTTCCGTCGGGTTGCAGTAGTGGCTGGGTGCTCCCTGGCGAAGCTGGGCATGAAGTACCGGGGCCACCTGGACCACGACCAGCCAATTCTGGAGGACGTTCTGGCAGGAGTGGCGGTGCTGGTGGACGAGGACGATGGCGCCAGTCCGGTGCTGCGGCTGGACTCCCTGGGGCGTCACACCGTGGGGGCCGGGTCGTCCCAGCAGGCCATCCTGGAGAAGCTGGTGGCGGAGCCCTTGGAGCGGATGGGGCTGGCTTTCCGCCAGGTAGACAAGTACGCCACTGAACTGCACAACCCCGAGCTCACCGGGCCCTCCGGCAGCGGTGACGTCCCCCTTCTTAACTACAAGATGATCGGTGGTCTGGCTTCCCTGAAGGGTGAGTTTTCCCGGGCGGAGGTGCCCGGTTTCATAGAGGCCCATGGAATGCCTGGCTTTTCGCCCACCCAGGGGCACATAGCCTCGGCGGTCCCCTTTCTGGGCCACGCCGTGGGGCGGATGAGGGCCGGCACCATGCAGCGGGCGATGTTCCTGGCCAAGGGCAGCCTGTTCTTGGGCAGGATGACCCAGATGTCCGACGGGATGTCATTCATCCTGGAGCGGAACCCCGGATGACGTGCCACGTCAGGTGATTACGAAGGGATCGAGCAGAAATGCGATGGAGCTTAGAGGGAAGGTAGTCATCGCGCTGGGCGAGCGCGACGGCGTGCAAGGCAACGCCATCGCCCAATGCGTGCGGAGCGCCGGAGCCGAGGTGGCGCTGGAGGCGACCCACTGCTTCGTTTGAACGGCCGCCGGTGGCCTTGACCTGGATGGTCAGGAGGATATAAAGCGGGTTTTCGAAGCCCGGGGCCGCGATGGTCTGGTTGTCTTGCTGGGAACGCCCAACGCCGACAGCACCCGTTTATATGGGTTGACCGTTACCGAGGGAGACCCTACCTGGGCCGGAGTACTGGCCGGCGTCAGCCTGGACTTGCCCGTGTACCACATCACCGAGCCGGAGATCAAGGCCCAGATCGACCCGGGGGTTTACCAGGCACAGGTAGGGCTGGTGGAGATGGCCCTGGACACCGAGGAGATCGCCGCCGCCCTGCGGGAGATACGCGCCGACAGCCCACAGGGTAGCTAGCGCATCATCAGGATAGATATCTTGGTGCTACTCTACCTCCTGATTCATAGAATTCAGGCGGCCTGGCGGAACGCACCGCCGAACGCCCGGGCGAAATCACGGGCGAACGTCTCGAAGGACCGGGCAGGATGGCCGGTCAGTAGCTCGACGTAGGGGGTCGTGGAATCTGCGAAGCCCTCGCTGAAGCCCTCAAAAAGCTCGATATACGCATCAACAGTCCACTCCGGCATGCCCATGCCTAACATCGACTCCCGGGCCGTATCAAAAGGCACGTCGACGTACGCTACCTTTTTGCCGATGGCCCTGGAAAGCCCGTCGGCCACGTCGTGGAACGATATGGAGGCCGGTCCCGTCAGGACGTAGGTTTTGTCCTCGTGACCCTCGGATGTAAGGACCTTGAGGGCTACGTCCGCCACATCCCTCAAGTCGATCATCCCCAAGCGACCGTCCTTCATTGGCATGTACATCGCACCATGGGAAGCCACCGTCTCGGCCGCCATCATGGTGTTCTGCATAAAGAATGTGGGCTTTACCACGGCGTAGGGCACTCCGGACTCTTCCAGCTCCCTCTCGATCTCCTCATGCTGCTGGATCATGCGGCACTTGCTCGTGCCGTAGCCCGACTGCCTCACTGTGTATGGTCGGGCGTCCACTTGGGCTGCCTGGATGACGTTCCTGGCCTGCTGGGCCCCGGTCGGTCCATTGGAGCTGATCAGATATATCTTATCCACGCTGGCCACTGCCCTCTTCAGGGTTTCGGGCCGCTCCATGTCGCCAATGACGACTTCCACGCCCAAGGTCCGGAGTGGCTGAGCCTTCGATTCATCATGAACCAGTGCGCGCACTTGCCCGCCGACCTCCCGCAACGCCGAGATCAGCAGGCTGGCTACGTTCCCGGTTGCTCCTGTGACTAGAATTTTCCCAGAGTCCGACATGTTGTCCTCCTTGTCGTTATTCGGATACCATGGTTCCGCTAGAGTAATTGGGGAGCGTGTGTCGTGGTTTTACATATACCCCTCCTTCCAAAACTCGTTCCGCATTTCGGGTGCCGTAAGTTCAGTTGGTCAGGATTAAAGGGCCTTGGTATTGGTACTCTTTCACACGTCCCCTGCAGCGGATATTTATTGCAAACACAATAATACTGTTCAATACTATTTAACACAAGACTATTGATTTGTTAAGAGTTGCATTCAGGATAATTGTAAGCTAAAATAACGGCATGGCAGAAGTGCCTGATAAGGAGGCCTTAGCCGCGTGGATCGGATTCCTGAGGACTCACGCTACCGTAATTAGGGCCCTGGAGCGTGAACTGCAGGCAGAGGAAGGCCTGCCACTGACCTGGTACGACGTTTTGGTCTGGCTATCTGCAACCCCCGATAATCGGCTCTCTCATCAAGGCCTTAGTGAGTCCATCCTGCTTAGCCGGAGTAGCATCACTCGCCTAGTTGACCAGATGGTTGCGGCAGGGCTAGTGTCGCGAGAGGCTTCCCTCGATGACCGTCGCGTCTCGTATGTCGTAATGACCGTGGAAGGTAGACGCGTGCTGGAACGGGTAGCTCCAGGGCATCTGAGAGGAATCGGAAGGTACTTCAGTCGCTATCTGGACGGTGAGGATATGCGGGCCCTACAGTCGGCCTGGACCAAGGTTCTGCAAGGAAACGTGCGGCTTAGAGTCGAAGACGGCGATGATAGACGCTCGGTCGGCAGGTCTTAGGTTGATGCTCCCTCAATTCTTCAGCTCGTGGCTTTGCATCGAGCGGCCCCCAGTGCCAGCAGCGAAGATGTAGATAGATAAGGCGGTGCCCGTTTGGTCATGCGGTTGATCGTTCCGATGGCAGCCCTATTGCTAGTGGTTTTGGTCGCATGCGGAGGAGAGTCGAAGCCAACCCCCTCTTCCACGCCCACGTCTGCACCCAGTCCGACCTCCTCTCCCACGGCCGTGTTTTCACCCAGTCCGACCTCCTCTCCCACGGCCGTGTTTTCACCCAGTCCGACCCCCTCTCCCACGGCCATGTCTGCACCCAGTCCGACCCGCTCCCCGACTGTAACATCGGCACCAGTGGCAGTGGTCGTAAGGGAGAGCAGGAGACTCACACCCGAGCAAGAGGCATGTCTTGCTGAGGCCATAGGAGAGCGGGCAGCAAGGGAAGTGTCCACCGGGCAGCGCCCGCCATCCTCCGACGAGCTTGATGCCTTCAATGGTTGTGTAATGTCAGCACCAGTGGCAGTGGAGGAGGGGAAGGGACCCACACCCGAGCAGGAGGCATGTCTTGCTGAGGCCATAGGCGAGCGGGCATTACGTGAAGTGGAAACCGGGCAGCGCCCGCCAACCTCCGACGAGCTTGATGCCTTAGTTGGTTGTGGACTCATGGAGCCCCAGCCGTCTTTCGATCTGTTGCCCGAGGCCTCAGCCCCCGCGGGACTTGGCACCGTTGCCTGGCCCAACAATGTCGAAGAGAGCTCGGCTTTGTTTGAGAGTTTACCTTCAGAGATCGTGATGGGGGTGACCGTCCACGACCTCACCAAAGGGGCCTTCTTTCCGCCCGATACCAACGCCGGTCAATTCGTCGCCCTCTATGCCCAAGGTTCCGACTGGGAGGTGGTGGCTGCGGGACGGGAGGGTGACCTCGCTTGGGTGCATTGGAAGACCGGCGACATACATATAATGCAATGGGGCAACGCTCCTAGCTCCGTGGTATTTCAAGCAATGGCTAACGATCCTGAGGAGCTCCTGGCACTCGTCGAAGCTATGGTTTCGGCGGCCAGCGGATAGCGCATCGTAGCGTCCATAATAAAGGCGTCGGTTATGCTGTCGATCGTCCGACTTCGTGCCAACAACCCCGGAGGACGCTGTTCATCACCGGGCACCCTGAAGTCTTGAAGCCCTGGCTCATGGATTCGGACCCTCTTCGCATTGGTCCTGGCAACGGTGGGCTTCCCTTTCCAGCGAATTCATCCTGCCTCCGAAGTAGAATATCCTCAATACAAGCTTATTCCGGCGGCGGTGTACAAAAACCAGGCCCTTAAAGGCCGCCTTGGGCAATTCGAGCGAACAGGTTCAACGTTTACCTAGAGTCTAATCTGATCATGCACTAGATGCTGCCGCCCCTACCCCTTTATGACTCCGAACCCGTCCTCGATCTGGATCTCTGTACCGTATGATTTCGAGAGTCGCGCCAGCCGTTCAAGGGCCGAGCGGGTCAGCTCCGCGTCTGCCAGGATGGGCCTACCGCTGCGGTGGCGAGGCTGGCCGTATCCCAGGTCGGCGATGTGGAGCCGCACCTCCTTCAGCACCCCTCCCTCGAAGATGGGCTGGGCCACCAGCCCGTGCCAATACACGGGGTTGGAATAAAAGCTGACGGTGCCCATCTGGCTGCGGGCGTCCCAGACGTCGGCCGGCGTGTGCTCGTAGCCCAGGCCGTGGGCGTCGTAGCTATCTTGAGGGACCCACCTGTAGGTCTCGTTCTGGAACACGAAGTTTCCCAGCCCATAAAAGATTGGCTTTCCCTTGTATATCTCGATGCCGCGAGTGTAGTGGGGCCCGTGCCCCAGAAACACGTCCACCCCCTCGTCGACCCACGCCCTGGCGAAGGTCTCCAGGTAGGCGGGAGGCGGCCCCTCCAGCTCCGTATCACCCTCGTGGGAGTGGATGCTCATCAGGACCCAGTCTGCCTCCCGACGGGCCTCTCTCACCCACTTCAGGATGTCGGCCATATCCCTCTCGTCGGGCTCCGAGGAGACGGAGAACTCCTCCCCCAGGCGAAAGGCCCTGGTGTAGGCGGGAAATCCCCTCTCCCTGAAGTGGAACTCCGTATCCGTGTCCTGGGGTATGGCGCCAAAGGACGCGAACCGCCTCAGAAAATCCTTGTTGGCCTCCAGGCCAAGCTTCTCGCTGACGCGCCGTAGCTGCTCAAAGGCGGGGCGGTCCACGGTGTAAGTCCAGCGGTGGTGAAGGGGGCTGATTCCGGGCCGTCCCAGGTGGTCGGGCCGCTGGTGACTGGCGGTGCCCGCCTCCACGAAGGTGGTCACGCAGGCCAGCAGGGCGATTCGACCCTTGGGCGTCTCCAGGTATCCGGGCGCCCGGGCCTCGGCCAGGTTTCGTCCGGCGCCGGCGTGGGCCAGCCCCGCGGCCTCCACGTGTCTCTGGCTGGTAAGCAGGCCCTCGATGCCGTAGTCGTTATGGTGGTTGTGGGCCATAGTCACCAGCTTGAAGCCCATCCACTTGTACTCCTCCAGGATCCGGGGGTCCGTGGCCGAGAAGGCCGGACTGGTGGCGAGGCCGGGCGCCACCTCGTAGTCGTGGAAGGTCATCTCCAGGTTGGCGAAGGCGGCATCGGCGCCGCGAATCAGCTCCACCAGGGCCAGGTAACGCTCCTCCCGGTGTATCGAGAGTTTCTGAGTAACCATGGCGTCGCCGACCGCGACCAGGTTCAGGTCTCCGGATTCCGCTTCGTATATCATGGTGAGCCTCCATCCGTACTGCCTGGGACTTGCCGGGCATGTCCCCACGCATTTTATCACGGGTGGTCAGGGTCGCCGAGAGCGTGCAGGAGTGGTCCCAATTTGATACGGTACATCGCTGGTGCTATGCTATGAACTCGGACAGCTTTGTGTCGGCCGAGTACAGGGAGGAGACATGCCCGACGACATCGAACGGACTGTCGTGGAGATCAAGGGGGTTGCCCGGCCATTGGGGGCTTACAGCCACGCGGTGAGCGTGCGGCCCGGCAGGCTGGTGTTCATCGCCGGCCAGGTGGCCGTGAACGAGGAGGGTGACCCGGTGGGCGTGGGGGACCTCGCGGCCCAGGTGCGTCATGTGTTCCATAACCTGGGTCAGGTGCTGGCCAGTGCCGGCGGCTCCTTTGAGAACGTGGTCCAGTTCACCACGTATCTGGTGAAGTCCCAGCGAACGGCAGACTTCATCGCCGCTCGTAGCGAGGTGTTCCCCCGCATCTTTCCCGGGGGTGACTACCCGACCAACACCTTGCTGGTCATCGACGGCCTGGTACGGGAGGAATTCCTCATCGAGATCGAAGCCATTGCGGCGCTTCCCTAGCCCATCTTCCCGCCAGGACCCCTCAGCGAGTTTGCGGGAGGCGGCACATGGAATATGCTAGGATCGCCCCGATGATGGGTCTGCTGTGGTCACCTCTAGCGGCGGTTACCAGCCGATGGCGGGATAGGCCCAACGCCCAAATCGCCGTGGCCATTGGCGCCGCGTCCATCGTGCCCAGCATGCCCCGCGTGGTGGTCCAGATATACAAACGTAATTATAGCCACGACCTGATCTACCGTAGCGGGTGCTTTGCCCTGAACTTCCTGCGCCCGGACCAGCTCCAGTACATCAAACAGTTCGGGCTGGTCTCGGGCCGCGACGTGGACAAGCTGGCCGGGGTCCCGTTTCACCTGAAGAAATCGGGCAGCCCCATCCTGGATGACTGCTGGGGCTACATGGACTGCCGGGTAGTCAACGCCATGGATGGGGGCGACATGACCTGTTTTCTGGGCGAGGTTCTTGAGGGCGATACCACCAGCGAGGGCGGGCCCCTCTTGTGGCGAGACGCACGCAAGGCAATACCAGCCCAGTGGCTCGAGGAGTGGGACCGCAAGATCACGTTGGAGATTGAGCACTCCGTGGTGCACATGAAGGATATTGACTACACGCCCTGGCAGCCCCAAGGCCATCCCGAATGACGGACAAAGTGCAGCGGCTGGTCGAGCTAATCCACGCGTCTCCTGTAGTGTCTGTCGTGGTGGTTGCGGGCGCTGGGGGGCAGGCTCTGGCCTGGCTCCTGGGGGTGCCCGGGGCCTCCAGCACGGTCCTGGAGGCCATCGTGCCCTACGGGCGCCGCTCCATGGTGGAGTTCCTGGGACACCAGCCCGCTCAGTTCGTGTCGCCCGAGGTGGCGAGGCAGATGGCCCGGTCAGCCTTTGAGAGGGGCCTCAGGCTGCGAGAGGGCAACGAGCCCGTGGTGGGCCTGGGCTGCACCGCCTCCATTGTGTCAGAAAGGCCCAAACGGGGGGACCACCGCTGCTGCGTGGCCGCCTGGGATGATGTGGGGGTTACGACCTACAACCTGAGGCTGGCCAAGGGCATGCGGGAACGGCTGGGAGAGGAGGATGTGGTGAGCCAGCTGGTGCTGAGGGCGCTGGCAAAGTGCTGCGGCATCGAGCTGGAAATGCCGCTGGAACTGCTGGAGGGGGAACGGCTGGATGTGCTGAGCAAGGCCCACCCCGATCCCATATGGCGCCTGGTGGCAGCCTCAGAGGACGAGCGAAGTGGATTCGAAACCGTCACCGTGTATCCCGACGGACGTACGGCCGTCAATGAGCGGCTCCAGGGGGCAGTTCTGCCTGGCTCCTTCAGCCCGCTGCACAGGGGACACGAACGCCTGGCGGAGGTCGCGTCTGAGATACTGGGCAGCCAGGTGGTGTTTGAGATCTCTGCGGCCAACGTGGACAAACCACCTCTGGAGGAGCAGGAGGTGCGCCGCCGGCTAGAGCAGTTCCGGGACAGGTGGCCCGTGGTACTCACTCGGGCCCCCACCTTTCCGGAGAAGGCGGCCCTCTTTCCGGGGTGTACCTTCGTCATAGGCTGGGATACGGCGGTAAGGTTGGTGCACCCCAGGTACTATGGCGGTGAAGAGGTGGCCATGCTGGGTGCCCTGGCGGAGATACGCTCAGTGGGGAGCAGGTTCCTGGTGGCCGGCCGGGTCCAGGAGGGCGTCTACCATACCCTTGCCGACGTTTCCGTGCCCCCGGAGTACGCGGACCTTTTTGACACCATACCCGAGTCTCGCTACCGCGCCGACATCTCCTCGACCGAGTTGCGGGGCAGGGCGCTCAGGTCAGGGACTTGACCCGCTGCACCAGGCGTTCCACCCTGGCGGGGTCTATGGGGTTGTGAATTGCGCCGTCCACCTTCAGGCTGGTGCCGACTATGACGCCGTCGGCAACAGACAGGAATCCCTCTACGTTGTCCTCGTCCACCCCGCTGCCAACCAGCACCGGCACCTCGGGCACCGCCTCCTTTACCTCTGAGACGTCCTTTAGGACGGCGGGCGTGCCCGTGGCGGTCCCCGTCACTATGAGGGCGTCGGCCAGCCCCCGGTAAACGGTCTCCCGGGCGACCCGACCGATGTCGGCGCTACCTAGAGGGGTGGCGTGCTTCACCAGCACGTCGGCGAAGATCCGGACCAGATCCTCGGCGCCCAGGCCCCGTCTGTATCTCAGGCTCTCGTCGGCCCTGCCTTCGACAAGCCCCTCGTCGGCCACCATCACCCCGTAGTGCACGTTGGCCCGAATAAATCCCGCTCCAGAGGCCACCGCCACGGCCAGGGCGGACTGAGGGTCATTGCGTAGCACATTCACGCCCACGGTCAGCCCCACAACGTCCCTGACCGCATTCACGGCCAAGGCCATGGCCGCCACCGTGTGGGAACCCACGCGTCCGACGGAGAAGGGGGCGTCACCGAAGTTCTCCACGATAACGCCGTCGGCGCCGCCCCGCTCCAGGGTCAGGGCCTCCTGTTGGGCGCTGGACAGTATTGCCTTCATGTCCCCATGCCATCGGGGTGAACCTGGCAGGGGTAGCAGGTGCACCACCCCTATGAACGCCTTTCTGACTCCGAAGAGCGTCTCTATCACACCGCTCTCCTAACGTTACTGGGAGATGCCGAGGGAGCTAAGCGGACTGCGACATTCTGGGAGCGATGGTCACCCTGCGAGTATCTCCCATGCCGCTGCTCTCCGTGCTCACGCGGGGGTGGTCGGACAGGGCCAGGTGGACGATTCTGCGCTCGTTGGCGGGCATGGGCTCCAGGGGGATGGCCGTGCCCGTGGCTGCCACCTTCTCGGCCACCCGCAGCGCCAGCTCGTGTAGGGAGGTGTACCGCCGCTCCCGATAACGCTCGATGTCGAGGACGACCCGCACGTTTTGGTCGGGCAGGCGGTTGTTTACCACAAGGTTAACCAGGAACTGGAGGGCCCGCAAGGTCTCACCCCTCCGGCCTATCAGGAGACCCGAGTCGTCGCCCGTTAGGTCTATCACCGGACCGCCGCTCTCGGGATCGTGGGCGTGCCGCAGCGTAGTCAGCGCCCGCACCCCAACTCCGGCGAGGATCTTGCCGAGCACATCCATTGCCTCGGAGGCCGTGTTTTGGGAAGGAGCCAGGAGTCTAACACGCACGCGGGCGGGTTCGGAGCCGATGCCAAGGAAACCGGGCTTACCTTGGCTTAATATTTCTATTTCGACCTCTTCCCGGCCTGCGTCTAGCTCTTTCAGAGCCACCTCGATTGCTTCTTCGACGGTCTTTCCGGACATCTCGCGCATTTCCATCGCTTTTAATCTCCTTGGGTTCTGGCTCCGGGACCTCCTGTGGTGCAACTTCGGCCGAGGAGTCGGGACCGCGTCTCGCGAATTTAGGGACAAGGGGGCTCCAGTCGCGGGTCATGAAGCCCTGAATGGCAACCCCGATCACATTGGAGACAGTCCAGTACAGGGCCAGGCCGCTGGGGAAGGTAAAGGCAAAGAATGCCAGCATGAAGGGCATCATCCACAGCATCATGTTGTTGGTGGATGCCTGCCTGGGGTCTACCGATGGCATTGTGGTCATCTTTTGCTGCGCCCAGGTGGACACCCCAACCAACACCGGCAGGATGGGTGTGGGATCGGGGTTGGCCAGGTCCAGCCCGAAGAAGTTGCTGCTCAGTGGAATTGCGGAATCCGCCAGGGGGTTCCATGAGTACAGCCTCTGTGAGAGGCCCACCAGGTGGTCCGGGGTTGTCCCCAGGCTCTTGAGAAGGGCCCGATAAAGCCCGATCCATATGGGTAGCTGGATCAACATCGGTCCCAGGCAGCCCAGGGGGTTTACTCCGGCCTCCCGGTAGAGCCGCATCGTCTCCTGGGACCTTCTCTGGGGGTCCTTGGGATAGCGCTGCTGGATCTCCTTCATCTTTGGCTGGAGGCTCTGCATGCCCTTGATCTGCTTCGTCTGCTTGACCTGGAGGGGGAGCATGATCAGCCGCATGATTACGGTGAAGACGATTATGGCCAAGCCGAACTGGCTGAACAGGATGCTGTACAGCACCACCAGTGCGTTCAGGATCGGGTTAACCAGTATGGCATCGAACCAGGCCACTAAGCTGCTACTCCTGTGGCGGGAACCGCCAATCTACCTCCCAGCTCTTTCCCTTCACGTCTACCCCTCGCAAGGGCCCCCTTTGATGTCTACACACCACACCTCTACCCGTCGCTCCACGCCTACCTCTCGCAATCGCCCTTTTCGGTGTCTACACACCACACCTCTACCCGTCGCTCCACGCCTACCTCTCGCAATCGCCCTTTTCGGTGTCTACACACCACACCTCTACCCGTCGCTCCACGCCTACCTCTCGCAATCGCCCTTTTCGGTGTCTACACACCACACCTCTACCCACCGGTCCACGTTTACCCCTCGCACGGTTCCGTCCTCGACACCCACGAACAGCATAGACCCGTGCCTGGTGAGGGGCGCCTTCACTTGATGATCACCTCCTCCCACGCTCTCTCCAAGGTCCCTGAACGTCTCCCGCTCCTCGCCGCTCGCGGCACTCAGCTTGTGCAGCCGGCCCCCGTCCGTCGCCACTACCACCTCTTCTCCAACGACCACAGGGGTAGAGACGATGGGAGTGTCTGCCTTGAAGGGCATCGCCCAGATTGGGAACCCTTTCTTATCGAGGGCGTACACCGTGCCGTCCATGGTGGCGGCGAAGATAGTCTTCCCGTCGGAAACGGCGCCCGCCCAGAACCAGCCGCTTCCCTCGAAGGGTTGGGGCCATACCATCTGGCCCTCGGGATTGGAGGTCACCGCCTTGAGGGCGTACAGCTTACCGTCGAAGGAGCCCACTATCACCATGTCGTCCAGCAGCAGGGGCGTGGCCACCATTGCCCCCGAGGTCTTGAACTTCCACAGCAGCCTGTCGGCCTGACTCAGGCCCTCCTCCAGGGACACGGCGTAGACGTGGTTGTCCATCGAGCCAAAGTAGACGACTCCGTCGCCAACCACGGGGCTAGACCAGACCAGGCTGTCCGTATGGAACCGCCATGCCATCTTCCCGGGGGTGTTGCCGGCGGCGTGGAAGGCGTACAGGTCGCCGTCGTCCGACCCCACCAGGACCAGCCCCTCCTCTTCGGCCAGCGCCGGCCCCCCCACTATGGCCCCCACTATCTGTTTGCTCCACTCGACCTCAACCGGCTCGCTGATCGACTCTCGGTCCGTCTTTAGCGCGTAGAGCCTTCCGCCCTTTCCATCCTTGTCCCCTCTAAATCCAACGTATACGTAGTCTTTGCCTACCGCTGGAGGACCAAACACGCCGCCCAGCCGATCGTCTCCCTGGGGAGAGAACCGCCACACGACCTGCTGGTCCGGCCTGAGCCGGTCGAATATGTCCCCATCCAGCGCAAGTACTTCCCCCTCTCTGGTGCCCACATACACTATCACGTCATCTCCGGAGGCCGCTACCGCCGTGGGTGACCACCCGGAGCCCCATGAGATGAGGCTGCGTCCAGTGCAACCGGCCAGTGCCACAAGGGATACCAGGGACACCAGCAGGCAGCAGGCAGCATTCCCGAATGCCTTGGTACGGAATATCCTTCCCAGGGGCGAGACGCCGGCTTCTCCGCCGTGGCCCGGCAGGCCCGATCCCGCCCGGCGAGACGAGGGCGCGAGCCGATGGATTACGCGCCACCACAGAGAAGGATGTAACTGGCCGATGGTGTGTAGCCCATGTATCCCTTTTGGCCCGGGCTCCACGGTGGAGTCGGGGACGCTATTACCCGGTGCGGCTATGGCTCACCTGCCAAGTCCCACAGCGGGCCCCTCGAATCGTACGGAAAATGATGGGTCATGCAGTTAGTGTACGGGGTCGTAACCGCTACCCCCCAATGGGCGGCACCGAGCAAGGCGCTTCAAGCTGAGCCAGGCCCCTTTAAGCGGGCCATGCTCCTTTATCGCCTCATGGGAGTATTGGGAGCACGTAGGGGAATACCGGCACGCCGAAGGAACGTAGGGGGAGATTGCCCGCTGGTACAGGACGACGCAGGCCAGCGCCAGTGCCTTCACTATCCAGTCTCCCTGGCACCGGAGGGTGAAACTAACCCTCTACTTGCCTTCACTCGTGTACTATCCTCGAATTGGCGGCGGAGTACTTCCGTGTTCGTCGCGGACGTAATCTGAGGGATGGTCGCGCAAGCCAGTAGCTTGGCTCTCCTGAGGAGATCTTCCGTCGCCAGCTTGATTTGCACGTAGTCCGCGCTAGACGCCGCTTTCCTGGCTATCAGAACGATATCCCATCCGGCGTTGACCGGCGTGAGGCGAAGGATTTCCCTAAGCCGTCGCTTCACCTTGTTTCTAACTACGGCAGATCCAACCCTTTTGCTTAGCGTGAGTCCGAAACGGCTCCTGTCCAGGTCGTTTGGTATGACCTTGAGTACCAGCAGCCGGTTTGCCCAACCTCGACCCTCCCGGCGGGCCTCCAAAAAGCGCTTGCTGCCGGTGAGGCGTAGTTCCCTCTGCATACATACTCGGTGTTGGTCACACGGCCAGCTGATGCCGGCCCTTGAACCGGCGGCGTCTCAGGACGGCCCTACCACCTGGCGTGCTCGAGCGGGTCCGGAAGCCATGGACCCGTTGGCGGCGGCGTTTCTTTGGCTGATAAGTTCGCTTTGGCATGATAGTCTCCCAGCGAATGGATTATAATTCATAGGAGAAACGTGTGTCAATTTGGGTTGTGAGCGCCATTGGCTAGAAAATCCCCCAAAAAGCGGGCCGACCTACTCCTCGTGGAACGAGGCCTAGTGGAGACCCGGGAGAGGGCCCAGGCACTGATCATGGGAGGGCTGGTGTATTCGGCGGCGAGACGGGTGCCGAAGCCCGGCACACCCGTAGCTGCCGACGCCGTCCTGGAAGTCAAGGGCCGGCTCCGATATGTCAGCCGGGGAGGCATAAAGCTGGAGCATGCCCTGGACCAATTCGGGCTGGACGTGTCGGGGTCTGTGGTGTTGGACGTGGGCGCCTCCACCGGGGGCTTCACCGATTGCGTGCTCCAGCGCGGTGCCACGACGGTGTACGCCGTGGACGTGGGCCACGGGCAGCTAGACTACGGCCTGAGGCGGGACCCCAGGGTTCGGGTGCTGGAGGGGGTGAACGCCCGCTATCCCTTTTCATTACCCCAGCAT
This sequence comes from Dehalococcoidia bacterium, assembly GCA_965247295.1. Taxonomy (GTDB): domain Bacteria; phylum Chloroflexota; class Dehalococcoidia; order Lucifugimonadales; family JAGWBF01; genus CBDFGQ01. Next base: position 181,647 of record CBDFGQ010000003.1, on the reverse strand, counting down.
ATCCCCACTCCCATGATGGGAGAGGCTGAGGGTGAAATTCCCCCTACCTCTAACGCCCTCCCGCTGGGGGAGGGCGAACAAATGGTGGACCTGGCTACCGTGGATGTGGCCTTCATCTCCGTCACCATGGTGCTGCGCGCGGTGGCGGAGCACTTGAAGGGTGGTGGCCCCATCGTGGTCCTGGTCAAGCCCCAGTTTGAGGCCAGGCGTGAGGAGGTAGGCAGGGGCGGGGTCATACGGGACCCCGCCAGGCATGCCGCTGTGCTGGGCAGGGTGATCCTGTGGGTGGTCCAGGCCGGCTTCCGTCTACGAAACCTGGTCCCTTCTCCCATCCTGGGCGACGCGGGCAACCGGGAGTTCTTCATGCTGTTGCAAAAGGGCGCGTAGCGGGCGTGGGCATGCAAGGGATGTTTTCCCCGCAGCATATCTGGTAAGCTATTGGGCGGGCAGGAGCCCATCCTCAAGTGCCTTCTCCGAGGCCTTCCTTAATATACTTAATATAGGTGAAACGGAAGTCGCCTGGATAAGAAGTAGTTGTCCCGAGATGAGGAGAAATTGTTCACACCGGTATCCGGCAAGGCAAGCTTCCCGCAGATAGAAAAGGGCGTCCTCCAGTTTTGGAAGGATAGGGATATATTTCGCCGAACGGAATCGGAACGGGAGGGTGGCCAGCTCTTTACCCTCTACGAAGGGCCTCCCACGGCCAACGGCAGCCCGGGGATTCACCACGTGCTTGCCAGGGTGTTCAAGGACGTCATCTGTCGCTACAAGACCATGAAGGGCTACCGCTGCGTGCGAAAGGGGGGCTGGGATACCCACGGTTTACCCGTGGAACTCGAGGTGGAGAAGGAGCTGGGCCTCGGGTCCAAAAGGGACATCGAGGAGTATGGAATCGCGAACTTCAACCAGAAGTGCAGGGAGAGCGTCTTCCGTTACGTGCGTGAATGGGAGGAGATGACCGACCGCATCGGCTTCTGGGTGGACATGGAGCACCCTTATGTGACCCTGGAGAACGACTACATAGAGACGGGCTGGTGGATCATCCGCCAACTCTGGGACCGTGGCCTCCTCTACCAAGACATGAAGGGTACCCCCCACTGCCCCCGTTGCGTCACCAGCCTGAGCTCCCACGAGGTGGCCCTGGGATACAAGGAGAACACCCCCGACCCGTCCGTCTACATTAAGTTCCTGGTGACGACCCTCACCCTGACCCCTGGACATCCCTCTCCCGGTGGGAGAGGGACCGAGGGTGAGGGTGACATTCCCACCTACTTCCTGGCCTGGACGACGACCCCCTGGACCCTGCCGGGCAATACGGCCCTCGCGGTGGCCGGTGATGCCGATTACTCCCTGGTTGAGCTGGAGGCCGATAGCGGCCGGGAGCGGCTGATTATGGCTTCGGCCCTGGTCGAGCGCACGATGAGGGGGCCCCATCAGGTTGTGGGCACCTTCAAGGGCTCCGCACTGGCGGGACTGCTATACTCCAGCCTGTATGATCCCAGGGACAACGGGGTGGAAATATTCCGTTTTGGGCTAGGTGAGGTCCCTGACGGTGGAAAGGCGAATGGCTTGGAATCAACCACCGAGTTCAGTCCCCGCGTGATTGGCGCCGATTTCGTCTCGCTGGAAGACGGGACCGGGATCGTGCACATCGCCCCTGCCTTCGGCGACGAGGACCTAGGCGCCGGGCGGGAGCATGGCCTCGCCTTCGTCCAGCCCGTGGACCTTCACGGTATCGTCACGGGCACGTACCCCTTCGCCGGCAAGTTCGTCAAGGAGGCCGATGGCGACATCATGGACGACCTGAAGGGTAGGGGCCTCTTGTACCACCGGGACGTGTACCACCACACCTACCCCTTCTGCTGGCGGTGCGATACCCCACTGCTCTACTACGCCAAACCTTCGTGGTACATTCGCACGACGGCAGCCAAAGAGCGTCTTATCAGTGGCAACGGGGAGATAAACTGGTACCCGGACTACATCAAGGAGGGGCGCTTCGGCGAGTGGCTCAGGAACAATGTGGACTGGGCCGTTTCCAGGGAGCGCTACTGGGGCACCCCCATACCCCTGTGGCATTGCGGTTCTTGCGGGGAGTACCACTGTATTGGGAGCGTGGCCGAGCTGAAGGAAAGGGCCCTGCCCGAGCACAGGGCCCTGCTGGACGCCCCTTCGGCGAGTCCAGCAGGGGGCCTCGACCTGCATCGGCCCCACGTGGACCGAATAGCCATCCGCTGCCCTCATTGCCAGGGCGAGATGTGGCGCATCCCCGAAGTGATGGACGGCTGGTTCGACTCCGGGGCCATGCCCTTTGCCCAATACCACGTCACCTCCCGCGACGATATAAGGCGACTTGAAGAGGAGGGCCAGTTTCCGGGGAACTACATCTGTGAGGCGGTGGACCAGACCCGTGGCTGGTTCTACACTCTTCATGCCCTCTCCACCCTCCTGATGGATCAGCCCAGCTACCGCAACGTCATCTGCCTTGGCCTCATCCTCGATGGAAAGGGCCAGAAGATGAGCAAACACCTGGGCAACGTGGTAGACCCCTGGTCGGTGCTGGAGGCCCAGGGTGCCGACGCTACCCGTTGGTACCTTTATACTGCCGCACAGCCGGGGGAGTCACGACGCTTTTCCCAGGACCTGGTGAACGAAGTGGTGCGTCGGTTCCTCCTTACGCTGTGGAACGTGTACTCCTTTTTCACAACCTATGCGTCCGTGGACCAGTTCCATCCGGACCAGATGCCCCAGGGGTGGCGGGCCCGCTCGGACCTGGACCGCTGGCTCCTATCGGAGCTGAACAGCCTTGTGTCTCAGGTGGACCATCACCTCGATGGCTATAATCCCACCGACGCCGGAAGGCGTATCCAGGAATTCGTGGACCGTCTGTCCAACTGGTACGTGCGCCGCAGCCGACGGCGCTTCTGGAAGAGCGAAAACGACGAGGACAAGCTTTCCGCCTACGCCACCCTGCACACCTGCCTGACCACATTGTGCAAACTCCTGGCCCCCTTGGCGCCCTTCGTGGCCGAGGAGATATACCAGGGTCTGGTGCGGTCGGTCGACGATAGAGCGCCGGAGAGCGTGCACCTGGCCCTCTTCCCGCAGGCCGAACCAGACCTGGTTGACCAGGGGCTTATGGATGCGACTCGTTTGGCTATGAGAGTCTCCAGCATGGGCCGGGGGGCCAGGTCCAGGGCCGGCGTAAAGGTTCGCCAGCCCCTGAGCAGAGTAGTGGTCAGGGCACGCTCCCGGGAGGAGGCCGACCGCATCCGGAGTGTGCAGTACCAGATACTGGATGAGCTGAACATCAAGGAGATGGAGCTTTCTGCTGAACCTCCTGGAGACCAGGATGGCGGCACGAGTGGTGACGACGATGGGTGGACGGAGCAGCTCTACGCGAGGGCGGTACGGGCCTCAGAGGCCAAGGTAGCACGCGGGCCAGGGCGCGGGCGTTCCTCCGGGCCGGACAGTACGGTCAGGGGGTCGGGTCAGGTGGAGGCCATCGTTCAGCTCGACAACTACTGGGTCTCCCTGGAGGGCGGCTACATGGTGGCCATCGATACTACCGTTACGCCCGACCTTGCCGAGGAGGGCATTGCTCGTGAACTGGTGCACCGGATACAGAACCTCAGGCGGACGGCCGGATTCGAGATCACCGACAGAATCCTTACGTTCTATCGGGCTCCCGGCAGGGTAGCGGAGGTGATGAGGAGGTTCGCCGTTTACATTCAGCAGGAGACCCTCTCCGACGACTTGATAGACGGGGAGCCGGTAGAGGGGTCGTCTAGTGACGTGCAAAAGGTTGAGGGTGCGGACGTGATGCTTGGTGTCAAGCAAGTAAGATAAGCCCCGCGGAATGACCGGATTGCATGCCCCGGCCACGCGAGACCGAGGTCCACGGGCGGTGCCAAGTCATGCGACCCATGAGCGTGGCGGGAGCTGCGGCTAACGGTAAGCCGGGCGGTCAAGCTTGGCGAGCCGTCAGCGCGCGGGCCTCTCCCCGAGGGTGACGTCGAGGTTCATCTCCCGCTTTTCGCGAAAGATCGTCATTTCTACCCTGTCCTCCGGCTTTAGCTCCTGGCGCAGGATCTTTATCATGCCTCGCACGGTGGATACCTTTTGGCTAGCAATGGATATGACTACGTCTCCCGCCCTGAGTCCAGCCTTCCAAGCCGGGCCGTCTCTCAAGAGATTTGTGATCAGCACCCCCTCGCGTATGGGGACTCCCACCTGGGCCGCCCTCTGGGGGTCCAGGTCGGCCAGCACCACGCCGAGCCAGGCCCAGCTCACCCTCCCCTTTTCCATCAGGTCTCTTGCCACGGGAATGGCCGTGTCCATGTCCACGGCGAATCCTATGCCCTCCACATCCCTGCCGGACTGGTCCCCCCGAGCCACCGCCGTATTTATCCCCACCACCTCTCCCTGAAGATTGAGGAGGGGTCCGCCGCTGTTGCCGGGGTTGATGGAGGCATCGGTCTGGATCAGCCCGTACAGCTGTAAATCTGAGCTGACGGGGAAGGTCCGGTCCAGGGCGCTTATCACGCCTACCGTCACCGTGGGGCCCCCGGGTAAGGCCAGAGCGTTGCCGATGGCGATCACCCAATCGCCCACCCTGACGCCGGAGTGATCACCCAGCGGAGCGGATGGGAACTCCTGGCCACGTATCTTGAGCACCGCCAGGTCCGTCAGCGGCGCAGCGCCCACTACCTCTGCCTCGAACTGCCTCCCGTTGTCCAGCGTGACTGTGACGGAGTCGGCGTTCTCCACGACGTGGTTGTTGGTAAGGACATAGCCCCTGGTGTCGAAGATCACCCCGGAGCCGCTTTGGGAGTCCCGAAAGGCCCTCCCGAAGAAGTCCCGCAGGACCACCTCCGACACCACCGATACCACGGCGGGCCTTGCCTCCTGCACCACCGACGCAATATCGGGAAATTCTGGACTTGTCGCCTCCCGAAGGACAGGGATCGTGGGGGCCGGCGTTGGAGTGGGCCTGGCGGTGGTTGGCCCCCCAGAGGCCACACCCTCTTGTGTGGGCAGGATTTTGGGCGAAGGGGCGAAGGTGGGTGTTGGCGCCGGTGACGTCTCCGGGAAGAATGCCGGAGTCGATGTCAGGGTCGGGCTGGGAGGGGTAGGAGATGTCGTGGGACCGCCTGGCGTCGACGTGATGGGATTGCAGCCGGCCAAAACCAAGACCAGGGCAAGCGCTATCGCCGGGGCAAGGGCACCCGAGGAACGCCGGGCTTCAGAGAGCTTCAACTGCCGCCACGCTCCTCCGAGGTTCTTGGCCCTGGCACATCCTTAACCGTTCCTGATGGTCTCGATCGCTTCCCTTTGGGCCTGGAAGAGGTACTCCATACCCCTGCTGGCCAGGTCAATTAGCTCCGGCACCCTCTCCCGTGGGAATGGGCCCCCTTCGGCGGCGCCCTGTATTTCCACCAGGTCCCCGCCGTCCGTCAGGGCCACGTTGAAGTCCAGCTGTGCCCGCATATCCTCCTCGTAGCACAGGTCCAGGAGCGGCTCGCCGTTCACCATGCCTACACTCATGGCCGCCACCGCACAACGGAAGGGAATCTCGGCCAGCAGCCCGATTCCGACCAGCCCATGCAATGCCTGGTACAGGGCGATGTAGGCTCCGGTTACCGCCGCCGTTCTGGTACCTCCATCGGCCTGTATCACGTCGCAGTCCAGCAGTACCGTCCTCTCCCCCAGGCCCTCCAGGTCCGTTACTGCCCTCAGGCATCTGCCGATGAGCCGCTGTATCTCCATGGAACGGCCCCTTATCGCACCTCCCGATCCTTCCCGCGGCGTCCGCGAGCCTGTAGAACGAGGCAGCATGGAGTACTCGGCGGTGACCCAGCCTTTGCCCGCTCCCCTCAAAAAGGCCGGGACTCGCTCGTCCACGCTGGCGGCACAGAGGACCTTGGTACGGCCCACTTCTATGAGGGCCGACCCCTCGGCAAAGGCCTGGTAGCCGGGCCTTATGGTGGCCCGTCTGGGCTCGTCCCAGCGCCGCCCGTCTTGTCTTAGGTTGGCAGGCATCGGTCCTCCAGATGGAATTCTGCGGCCGGCAGGATTAAGCGGGTTCCACAGAACCACTTCTCCCAGTATATCAGACGGGTGGCCTTCTCCTGGGTGATGAATGGGTGTCTTAACGAGTAACTCGGCGACGCCATGGGGGAGTCCGGGGTGTGGACCGTGAAATTCCCTGAAGATGCGGGAATTACTGATCGTTCAGGAGCAGCTCGTTTCGGGCGGCTATCGAGGCGGGGTGCACCAGGCTTCCCATCTTCAGTAAGGAAACCAGCTCCCCGTCGAGGAACTTCAGCAGGGCGCGGTCCAGGCTGCTTGAGGCCATGTTACGGAGCTCCCCGAGGAACGGGTAGCGGCTGACCTTCTGAGGGTCCAGCTTGTCGGCAAGGAACACCACCTTGGCCGGCGCCCCGAGGCCGGTGCGGGCCGTGCTGTGCCAGTACACCGCCTCGTGGATATCCTCGTCCTCGATGCCGTCCTCTTGGCGGAGCAACTCGGCAGCCACCGGCCCATGGAGAAGTATCGGCACCTGAGCTTCCACCGGATGTATGGTCACCCCTAGCTCGTGGGCTCTGGCCAGCAGCTCCTCGCCTTTCATGGCCCTGGCCAGATCGTGGGCCAAGGCCCCCAGCCTGGTCTTTTCCTCATCTACATGGTGCTGCCGGGCCAGCTCCAGGGCCACCCGCTCTACCCGGTAAAGGTGCTCGCGCAGGCCCCCCGGCAGATCGCCCAGCCTTCTGGTAATCGCCTCCTCGGCCCTGGACGCCATGGCCTATCCCATAGCCGGCAGTTTATTACCGCCCAGCAGGTGCACGTGCATGTGTTCTATAGCCTGTCCCGCGTCTGGGCCCTGGTTCAGCACCAGGCGGTAGCCGCTCAACGTTACACCTTCCCTACGGGCCATCTCCTCGCCCACCACGAATATTTGGCCCACGATCGGGACCTGTCCCGGCCCAACGTACGCCGATGAAGCCAGGTGCTGAAGGGGGATGATCAGGAGGTGGACCGGCGCGAGAGGGTTAATGTCCCGTATCACGTAAACGCGGTCATCCCTGTAGATGACCTGGTCTCCCCCTGGCTCCTGGGGTATCCGGCAGAATATGCAGTCCCGGCTGGTCATGTTCCTGGGGTCTCCTTGAAACCCTTCATATCTCCAGCGCCTCGGCTACCAGGTCTCTGTGGAAGGCGGCGTCCCCGAACGCCAGCTCCTGGGCCCTGGCTCGACGGGTGTATAGCTGAAGGTCGTGGTCCCTGGTAAAGCCGATGGCCCCGTGGCTCTGGTGGGCCAGGGCGCACACGCGCCTGTACGACTGGCTGACCCAGGCCTTGGCCATCGAGACCTCGGCCGCCGCGGGCAGACCCTCGGACACCCTCCACACCGCCTGGTAAGCCATGTAACGGGAACACTCCACCTCCGTGGCCATGTCGGCGCAGTGGTGCTGCACTGCCTGGAAGCTACCGATTGGGCGCCCAAACTGCACTCGTTGCTTGGCGTACTCCACCGTCATGTCCAACACAGCCTGGGCTCCCCCCAGCATCTCCACGCATTTTAGTGCGGCGGCCCTCTGAAGGGCCCTTTCGATGACGGCCCATCCCCCCTCAACCTCACCCAGGACGGCGCTGGCGGGGACGTGTACGTCGTGGAACCCGACCTCACATTGCTTATCTCCGGACAGAGTCCGTAGGAGGCTCGTGTCTATCCCAGGGCTGTCCTTGGGCACCAGGTAGGTGGTGATTCCCGTGCCCGTGCCTTGAGCCTGGGACGTGCGTGCCACCACCAGCATGACGTCGGACACGTGGGCGTCGGGCACGAAAAGCTTGGTGCCGCTGATGAGAAAGTCGTCACCATCACGCCTGGCCTGGACCTCGACGCCCCAGGGCTTGAAGGTGGCGCTGGGCTCGGTGAGGGCCATGGTCACGATGGTCTGCCCGCGGCAGATTCCGTCGATCAGGTCGCCTTTCTGGGCGGCGTTGCCGGCATCCAGGACCGCGAGCCCTCCCAGTACCACCGTAGAGAAGAATGGTCCCGGAACGAGGGCTCTGCCCATCTCCTCGAGCAGCACCGCCAGGTCCAGGAGGTCTCCTCCGGCGCCGCCGTACTCCTCGGGAAAGCAGAGGCCCGTCCATCCCAGGCCAACCATCCGCTGCCATAACTCGGTCGAATACCCCCTCTCGTCCTCCTCCATGGCTCGCACCAGGGTACGCGGGCACTCCTGGGAGAGGAACTCCCGGGCGGAGTTTTTTAACATTTGCTGGGTCTCGTTAAGTCCCAGGTCCATGGAGCCCTCCCAGATTCATCCGTATCGTGCAACCCGTTCGAAACTCGATCACGCACTCTACTCCATAGAGATCATCTGGCGCCTGGGTCGTTCTCCCACAGGCCAAAGGTGTTCCCCTCCGTGTCTTTGCACTGGGCGTTGTAGCCAACGTGGGGGACAGGGGCCTTTGGGACGGTGATCTGCCCGCCCAGCTCCTCCACATTGCGGAGGGCCTCGTCTATGGAGGGGACGGTGTAGTAGTTGATGGTATTTTGGTCAGGCGCCGACCGCCGAATCAGGCCTCCCAAGGCATCACCCTGGGCGGCCCTGATAACCCAATACTCCAGGTTGGGGACAGGGACCTTTTCTATCCTCCAGCCGAAAAGCCGGCCGTAGAAGTCCTGGGCCCGACCTGGCTGGTCGGCGGGAATATCGAAATGTATCTCCTGGGGCACTTACGTTCCTATTCGTCTCGGATGATGCCGTGAATCGGGGGTTTCTCCGCCAGCCGGATATTAGCCCCTGGGCAGTCCCAGTCCCCTGGAGGCGATAATGTTTCGTTGTACTTCTGAGGTGCCTGCCGCAATGGAGAGAGAGAAGCTGTACATCCAGTTTTCAGGCACCCGCCCCCGGAGGGGAGCCCACTTGTCTCCCGGACGCAGCTGGCCGAAGAGGCCCAGGATCTCCATCCCCGTCGAGGTTATGGCCTGCACCGTCTCCGACCCGAACACCTTGCTCATGGAGGCTTCCTTGTTGGGGACCAGACCCTGGCCCTGCATCCAGGCCACGCCGTAGGCCAGGAGACGCGCGGTCTCCGCCTCTATGTAACGGTCCACCAGCATATTCCTGACCTGGGGGTTCTTCGCCAGGAGCTCGCCATTGACTCGGCTGGACCGTACATAGTCCGTCAACTCGCTGAGCAGCCTGCGGGCGCTGGCGGAGTAGTCTATGCCGGAACGCTCGAAATCCAGGAGGGTCACGCCAACGTACCAGCCCCTGTTCTCCTCCCCCACCAGGTTCTCCCTGGGAACCCTCACGTTGTCGAAGAACACCTGGTTGAAGTCATGGCTCCCCGTCATATTATGGACGGGCTGTACCGAGACGCCCGGCGTTTTCATATCCACCAGCAAGAAGCTGATCCCCCGGTGTTTGGGGGCTTCGGGGTCGGTTCGAGCCAGAAGCATTATCCAGTCTGCCCGGTGGGCCAGGCTGGTCCATATCTTGCTGCCGTTGACCACGTAGTCGTCCCCGTCGGCTACGGCGCGCGTCTGGAGGGACGCAAGGTCTGAGCCCGAGCCGGGCTCGCTGTAGCCCTGGCACCACTGCACGTCGGCTCGGGCCACGGGTGGGAGAAATGTCCGTTTCTGGTCTTCGGTGCCGTATATCATGAGGGTGGGGGCCAGCATGCGGACCCCGAAGATGTCCTTACCGGGCGCCCTGTGGTAGGTAATCTCCTCGCTGAAAATGGCCGACCGCACCTGAGACACTCCCTGGCCGCCGTACTCAACCGGCCAGTGCATGGTCAGCCACCCCTTCTGGGCCAGCTTTTTGCGCATCTGACGGCCGAACTCCCAGTCCGATTCTTCAGGGTGTCGGCCTTCGCCTTCCCAGTCAGGGGGTAGCTCCTGCTGGATAAAGGACCGTAGCTCCTGTCGAAACGCCTCGTCCTCGGGGGAAAATCTGAAGTCCATAGGACGCTACCTCCCGACGCTGAGGGGGGGTGTGGTCGTCGTGGAAGCTATCGCCGCCATGGAGGTCTAGCCGTCCACCGCCATACAGGTGACCGTTCTTACTACCCCGGTAATGGTGTGGATCTGCTCGGTTACCATGGTCCCCATAGTGTTTATGTCGGGGGCATCTATGATGGCGATGACATCGTAGGGCCCCATCACCACATCCACCGAATGCATTCCCCCGGCGTCTTTGAGGGTATTGGCTACTTCCCTTGTTTTGCCCACCGCAGTCTCAATGAGGACAAACGCCCTGGTCGCCATGGCCGCGCCTCCTGGGGTGAGATTTGCCAGCATGTTGGGCCGCGCGTGGGAGGACTGTACACGCTGGCAGAGTTGGACCTAATTTTACGGGCGTGGGTAGGGCGTGTCAAATTGTCTCCGGGGGGCAGGCTCGTTCGAGTGCTATAATAGCGGGGAGGGCCGAGAGTGTGGAACTGCTTGTCAAGGGAGCCAGGGAGCTTGACCTTGACCTATCTGACGAGCAGATCGAACTGTTCCAGGTCTTTTACCAGGAGCTTGTTTCCTGGAACCAGCGGATGAACCTCACGGCCATCGTGGACTTCCGTGAGGCGCAGGTTAAGCATTTCCTGGACTCTTTGACCACCTCCCTCGTCCTCCCTGAGAGGGTGAGGGCGGGTGGCCGGCTGGCGGACATCGGCTCTGGCGGCGGCTTTCCCGGGGTGCCCTTGAAACTGGCCTTCCCGGGCATGCACTTATCCCTGCTGGACTCGGTTGGCAAGAAGACGACCTTCCTGAAGCATCTGGTTACCGTCCTTGAGCTTACCGATGTCGAAGTGTACACGGGACGGGCCGAGGACCTAGCCATGGACCCGCACCTTCGGGAGAGCTTCGACGCGGTGGTCTCCAGGGGGGTGGCCTCCATGCGAATTTTGATGGAGTCTACCCTGCCCTACACCAAATTGGGGGGGATCGTGGTGACGCTCAAGAAGGGACAGATCGATCGGGAAGTTGCTTCCTCCTTGCATGCCATAGAGGTCCTGGGTGGGCAGCTCAGGGAGACCAGTGGGGTGGATGTGGAGGGGCTGAGGGATGGCAGGGTGCTGGTGGTGGTGGAGAAGGTCAAGCCTACCCCGGCCAAGTTTCCGAGGCGACCCGGCCTTCCCGCCAAGCATCCCCTGTAGGCGTCGTGGGGTACTATGCCCTGGCCTCTCACCGGTCGCCACTAGGACACAGCCTCCAGGGCTAGTAGGAATCTGAAAAGCCGCTTTCTCTCCAGTCCATGCTCGTTTCCTTTTCTGTGGCTGGCGGAGGTTGCAAGGCTTTTCCTGGTGGCTGAGGCGGCGGGGCTCCCCTTGGGTGTGCCTCTGGTTATCAACGTCACCCAGGCCAGCTCGGTTCTGACCCTGGTCCCCATAACGCTGGTCGGGGTTGGCGCCGTGGAATGGGGCGTTACCGAACTACTGGTGCTCTCGGATAAAATCGATACGGAGACCGTCGCCTTTTCCATAATGGACCTGGACCGTTCCATCAGCTGGCTCAGCGTGATAGGCGTAGGTGCGGTGATATTCATGGCCCGCGAGGCTGCGGGGGTGCGCCGGCGGCGAAGTATGAGCGGCCCATCGGCGCTTCGGTAGGAAGGTTAACTGGCTCGTGGAGTAGAAGGTACAAGCTAGTCTAGCCACCGAGGGTTCCTGGTGTAGAATAGCCACGTCGTGGAAGACGACATTCTAATGTGGAGACGGGCACTTCCGGGTGCCTCGCTCATAATGATCCTGGGGGTGTCCGCCCTGGCGTGCACTACTACCCTGACGCCCGGTCCGACCGCCACAAACAGCCCTACCGTTGGTGTCACTCGGGACGTTTCCCCTCCCCCTGTGACGAGCCCGACCATGGCCTTCACGCCAACACCCAGGCTAGCCCTACCCGTTGATGCCCCGACTCAGCCCGTAAGCGCTGCTTCCACACCCCTCCCCTCCCCCATACCGACTGTGCCCGCCAGTGGCGAAAAGATAGAGCCAATCCTCATGTGCTCCCGGACCCAGGGTACTTCGACGACCATCGCCGGGGAAGAGGTACCCCTCCACGAGAGCCTGTGCGTGATGAGCACGGATGGGGGCGTCATCGTGGTGCAGGTGGCCGCAGGAAGCTCCTGGGTGGCGGTCCGACAGGTGGATGGGGAGCTAACGAGTGGGTCCCTCTCTGTTGAGGATTTCCTCTTATGGGAGCACTTCGAGCCCGTCGTCAAGCTCCCCCTTCCAGACTGGATGAAGGCGGCGCCCACGCCCACTCCTTTCCCTGTATCTACGTTTACACCGGTTCCGTCGCCGCCCGCCCTGCCGGGCGCTATCCCCGCTCCCACCAGCCCGGCTACCTCCCTTGCCGCGGCCTCGCCCACGCCGTCCCCAACCCCTGCCTCGCCCACGCCGTCCCCAACCCCTGCCTCCGCGCCGACTAGTACACCTACACCTCTGCCCATCCCAACCCCGGATGCGGTATTCACGCCCACCACGCCTCTCACCCCCACACCGCATCCCACCCCGTTGGCCACCGCAACAGCTCCTCCTACGACGACTCCTGCGCCCACACCGACCAGTGTGCCCCTGCCCGTGGCCACGCCCACCCAGTCACCGACGCCGGAACCGTCACCTACATCTACCCCTACTCCCTCTCCCGCACCCACCCTGGCTCCCGTGCCTGCAGTGCCCCCACCTCCCCTTCCCACTGCCACGGCAGCTCCCACAGCTACTCCCGTTCCCACTCCCACGCCAACCGCGACACCAACTCCTTCGCCCACCCCCACTCCAGTCCACGAGCCTAAAGTTCAGATAGATTGCATCCTGTTCGACGGCAAGGTCCCCACCTTTGAGGCGGACGAATACGTGCAGATTACCAACAACGAGCAGGCGGGCCAGAACCTTCTCGACTGGGTGCTTTGGGACAAGGCCGATAACGGCCCGAGGTTCACATTCCCCGACCATGTTCTGGAACCCCAGGACACCATACGGGTCTACACTAATGAGGTCCACGCAGAATGGGGAGGTTTCAGCTTTGGGAGCGGGAAGGCTATCTGGAACAACTCAGGGGCCGATTTAGCCGAGCTTCTCGACGCCTCAGGAGACCATGTGGATGACAAGAGCTACGAAGTGGATTCCCCTCCGGGATGCATGGGGTAGAGTGCCGCCGAATCTAACCGGCCTCCGCAAGGGAGGCCGCGGCTACGAGCCCTGAGACGGCGATCGTGGCCAGGCGAAGCGCCATCCCGCCAGGTCAACCTTCCATTCCCCGTCTTCCAAGAGCATGGGTATGATAATTCCAGACATCATGGTCCCCTTGTTCACCACCTGCTGGTCTCTCGTAACTCCGAAGGGAAGAAAGCCGAAGGAGTGCTCATCGTCGATGTAGCTGGTGGGTGCCACTCCCAGTTCAGCCAAGTCCTCCAGGGGCCACTGCTTCAGTATCGCCTGTCTGAAGTCGTCCATCATCAGGGGAAACATGGAGTGGTCCGGATCGTGGGCTGCCCGGTACACTACCTGGAGGTCAATTTCCTTCTCCGTTGCCCAGATTCCCTGCCGGACTCCCTTGGACTCCTTGGACAGCATATCCCAGGCCATGGGCATGTTATTGTCCCGAACGGCTTCAGCGAACTGGCCGGCCCTGACGCCGCACTCGTCGGGCGACTCGCTTCGCCGCCTACCGGGTATTCGCATCCCGCATCTCCCATTGCTCCCTTGGGCGCTGGAACCGGCACTCGGCCCGTGATTGCCCGCCTATAGAGGGCCTGATACCACCCTAACCTATAGATGCGGGTAGGTCAGGCGCAGCGCTCGCGTCCCTGTCCATTGAGCACGGCAACCCCGTATGCGTATCCCATTCTATCACTGGCTCGGCACAGAGTCACTGAAGGCGCTGAACCTGGCGGCGCACCGAACCATCTTCAGCGGAGCCACCATGGCCCTTGACAACGAGCGTAATTTCTCGTGCAATCAGTATCATGCTGCCTGATCACATTCCTGGGCCTGCCGAACGGCCCCAGTTTCCAACGTCGGAAATATCTTACCTATGAGCCTCACGGGTCTACTAGAGTTACTGCCGGGTCATCCGACTTATCGGGACTTGCTGGATGGACTCAAGTCAGGCCGCACAGTCAGCGAGGTAACGACGCCGGGAGGGGCCGCACCGTACCTTATAGCCGGATTTGGGCACCACCTGAGAGTGCCCATGGTCGTCATCGTACCCAGGCCCGAGGACGCCCGGCATCTGCACGACCAGCTGCTTTCCTTCCTGGGCGATTCTGTGCCCGTCCACCTCTTCGCGGAGCCGGATGTCCTGCCCTTCGAACGCCTCGTGGCCGATGCCGCGACCAACAACCAGCGGATGCTGGCCCTGGCCGCTCTGGGTGAGACCAGGGGTTCTGACCTAGGAGAGGCTACTGTGGGTGGTGGCCCTCCCTTGGTGGTTGCCTCCACGTCGGCGGCGTTGAGACGGACGCTCCTTCCACAGGTGTTAGCGGGGGCTTGGCACACTCTCTCCGTCGGCGAGAGTGTGAAGCTGGCGGAGCTGTTCTCCCGCTGGGTGGCACTTGGCTACCGTCGAGAAGATGGGGTGGAGGTGCCTGGCACGTTTAGCCATCGGGGCGGGATCGTGGACATATACCCCCCCTCCTCTCCTCGACCGGCCAGGATTGATCTCTGGGGGGACGTGATAGAGAGCATCCGCCTTTTCGATCCAGTCTCTCAGCGGTCCGTAGATACGGTGGAAAGGTTGGCCGTCATCCCCGCCAGGGAGGTCCTGCCATCCCTGTCCGATAGGGACCGGGTCTCTCGACTGATCGAAAAGATGAATTTCTCCCGTTGCACCCCCGAGGTGCGGGACAGGTTCCAGGAGGAGCTTGCCACCCTCTACTCCGGGCAGGACATAGAGGAACTCTCCTTGTATGCCGGTCTGATAAATCAGGGCTGCCTCATCGACCACCTGCCCCCTGGAGGGCTCCTCTTACTTGTCAGAGAGGGGGATATAGAGTCGGAGGCGCTGGCGCTGGAGGATCAGGCCGGGGAGCTGAGGGCGGCCAGGGAGAGCAGGGGTGAGCTGCCCGCCAATTTCCCATCCCCACAGCTAACCTGGTCCGAGTTCAGGCCGGCTCTGTCGGGTAGGCAGCGAATGCTGATACGGGGCTGGACCGGGGGCGAGGCCGGCTTCGACTTCCAGCCTGTGTCTTCCTACTATGATGGTAGGATGCCGGAGCTTGCCGCCGGAGTACGCCAGATGCTGGGCGAGGGCAGAAGGGTCGTGATCCTGAGCCGGCACGCCCGGAGGCTTGCGGAGGTCCTTGCCGAGGGCAGCGTGGGGGCGACCCTGCTGTCGGAGCTTGGGGACCCTCCCATGCCTGGCAGCCTCAGTCTCCTGGCCGGCACGCTTGGCGAAGGCTGGACGCTTCCCCTCGGAGATGGCTGGCTCACCCTTTTCACCGACTCGGAGCTCTTCGGCACCGTCAAGCAGCGACGTCCCAGGGCCAGGGCCGTCGTGAAACGGGAGGCCTTCCTGTCGGAGTTGGTCCCCGGAGGATACGTGGTACACGTTGACCACGGGGTGGCCCTTTTCACCGGTACCACCCAGCTCGAGTCCGGAGGTGACCAGAGGGAGTACCTGGTGCTGGAGTACGCTGCAGCGGACAAGCTATACGTGCCCACCGAGCATCTGGGAAGGGTCTCACCTTATCTGGCTTCCAGCGACAGGCCTCCCACCCTCACCAGGCTGGGGACGACGGAGTGGAGGGTGGTCAAGGAGCGGGTGAAGAACTCCGCCAGAGAGATGGCCCGGGAGCTACTGGAGCTATACGCCTCCCGCCAGGTGGCCGAGGGCCATGCCTTAGCGCCCGATTCTCCGTGGCAGGCGGAGCTGGAGGACTCCTTTCCCTACGAAGAGACGGCAGACCAGGAGAGGACAATACACGAAGTAAAGCAGGACCTGGAGCAGGCACGTCCGATGGACCGGCTGGTCTGCGGCGATGTGGGCTATGGCAAGACGGAGGTGGCCCTGCGTGCCGCCTTCAAGACCGTCAACGAGGGGATGCAGGCGGGATTCCTGGTGCCTACGACTGTACTGGCCCAGCAGCAATACGCGACCTTCAGCGAGAGGCTCAGCCCCTTCCCGGTGAGAGTCGCGGTACTCAGCCGTTTCGTGAGTCGAAAGGAACAGAAAGAGGTTGTAGAGGGGTTAAAGGTGGGTACGGTGGATATAGTCATAGGTACCCACCGGCTCCTTCAGAAGGACGTGGGCTTCAAGAACCTGGGGCTGGTGGTAGTGGACGAAGAGCAGCGCTTCGGCGTGGCCCACAAGGAGCGCTTCAAGCGCATGCGTCGGGAAGTTGACGTTCTTACCCTCAGCGCCACGCCCATACCGCGCACCCTCTACATGGGACTGTCGGGCATAAGGGACATGAGTACCATGGAGACCCCTCCGGAGGAGCGCCTGCCGGTGAAGACCTACGTGTCCGAGTACAGTGACGATGTTGTAAAGGAGGCCATCCTGAGGGAGCTCGACCGGGGAGGCCAAGTCTTCTTCCTCCACAACCGCGTCCAGACCATCCGGCGCACAGCGGACAACCTGAGGAGACTGGTGCCCCAAGCCAGGATCGCCATCGGCCACGGAAGGATGCGGGAGGCGGAGCTCGAGGATGTCATGGCTAAGTTTGTTCAGGGTGAGGTGGACGTGCTGGTATGCACCACCATCATCGAGTCGGGGCTGGACATCCCCAACGCCAACACCCTCATCATAGACCGGGCCGACCGCTTCGGCCTCTCGCAGCTATACCAGCTGAGAGGGCGTGTGGGGCGGGCCGGGCAGCGGGCCTACGCGTACCTGCTCATACCCCAGGGCCGTAGGATTACCGAGGGGGCGGCGAAGCGGCTACAGGTTATTCTAGAGGCGGCGGAGCTGGGTGCCGGCTTCAGGATCGCCATGCGGGACCTGGAGATAAGGGGTGCCGGGAACATCCTTGGGCCCCAGCAAAGCGGCTACATCCATGCAGTGGGGTTTGAGCTTTATAGCCAGCTGCTAAACGAGGCGGTGGCGGAGGTCAAGGCGGACCAGGACGGTGCAGTCCCTTCCGTCGAAGGCGGCACTGCCGGCGCCCAGGTCCGGGTGAGCCTCTCTCTGTCCGCCTACATACCGGAAGGCTACATCTCTCACCTGCCCACCCGACTGGCCATCTACCAGCGCCTGACCCGGGTGCGGGAGCGGCGGGAGGTCGGGGAGATCGGGGAGGAGCTTCGTGACCGGTTCGGCCGGATACCCGATGCCGTCGAGAACCTCCTCTACCTGGTGGACCTGAAGCTCCTGGCGACGGAGGCGGGGGTGGAGTCCATGACCCAATCGGGCTCCGTGGTAGTCCTTGCCCTGGTGGAGGCGGTGGGGGGCGCCGGGCTGGCCCTGGAGAAGGCCTTGGGCCCGCTGGCCAAGGTGGGAAACCAGCAGGTGCGAGTAGCTGTTCGCCTCTCCGACGACCGCTGGAAGGGTAACCTGCTGACGTTAGTGGAGCGCCTTATGGCCTTCAAAGAGAGGCTGGGTTCCGTGGGAGTTACACCGTAGCGAGCCGCCAGCGGCGTCGTACGCCGTGCTACGCTCCGTTGGGCTTTTTGAAGATCAGGATGTACTCGTGGACCTTGTTGATGCGGAAGACTGCGGGGTAGCCCAGGGGACGAAGATTGTTGTACTCGTGCCCCCGGTCCCAGACGATGATGTCGTCGAAGATGAAGCCGATGTCCTGCATCCGGGAGGCCAGGTCAGTGTGTAGGGGATAGAACCTATCTTTTTTCCGCAGGTCCATCACCACCACGCAGCAGTACTTGTCGGGCTTCAGCACCCGGTACACCCTCTCGAATACGCCAGCCAGGGCCGAGATAAACTCGCCATAGCTACGAATCTTGCCCAGGTCACTCTGCGACTCCCCGTAGTGGCGGACGTCCTTGTAGTCGGCGGTACGCTTTTGTAGCAGGATGTCCCAGTAGGGGGGAGAGGTTATCACGAGGTCAACGCTTTCCGGCGGCAAGTGGTCTTCAAGGTCGTTGGCATCGGCCAGTTCGATACGCCGCTCGCCGCGAGCCATATCGAGGAGTGACGGGATCAACGTGTCTCTGGCGGGCGCGGGTCTCATGCGCGCCAGAGACACATAGTCTGGCGAGACGTCAAACCCGATGCCGGTTTTGCCCAGGGCTTCCGCCGCTAGGGCAGTGGCGCCAGTCCCGACGAAGGGGTCCAAGACCACCCGGTCAGCCTCCGTGGTGAAGCACTGGATCAGCCGCGCCACAAGCTGGACCGGAAACATGGCCGGGTGCTTCAGGGAAAGCTCCTCCGGGCTCTTGCGAATGTCGTCCCACAGGCTGATAGAGTAGCGAGTCCAGGTTGCGCCGTCCAGATCGTTCGCCCTCCTCGTGGTCATACGGCGGCGACGCTGAACCCTGCCTGGAGGCGACTCCTCCGACGGTCGCTTATGTTGCACCAGCTGTCTCAACGGACTCCGGTCCCGTCCCTGCGATGGATCGCCTAAGGCTACCACAGAGGCTTTGCGTGGCTAAAGGAATTTACGAACGGAGTTGCCGTTGAATGGATAGGCACATGGTCAGGGACTTCTCGTTCGCCAAATCGACCTGAGTAGAGGTACCTTCTAATCCCCAGGATGAGGTCTTTTACGCGCAGCTTGACACAGGGAATGGGTATCATGGGTTGGCAGGGCTGACACGGTAGTTCTAAGATGGATGTAGACGCCCCCGACTACGTGTGGTAGCCGGGGAGGACGGAGAACCGCTCAGACCATATCGCGAAGCAGCACGTCCAGTTCCGGCAGGCTTCCAATCTTGGAGCAGTCGTTGACGTTCTCGTATAACCCGTCGCGGTCTAGCAGCACGGGCGTTATGCCGACTGCCCGTGCTCCCTTCACGTCACTGTGGTACTGGTCTCCCACATGGGCCGCTTCCCCGGGGGCAACGCCGGCCCGTTCCAGGGCGGCGCGAAATATGGGTGTGTGGGGCTTTTCGGCACCGGCCTCGGTCGAGGTCATGCAAAAGTCCAGGAAAGGGTCCAGGCCGAGGCGCTCGCTCAGCTGGTCCATATCCCGGCGCAGGTTAGAGATGACACCCAGGATCAGACCGCGGTCCTTGAGGAGCTTCAACGCCGGCACCACGTCGCCGAAGAGGTTCAGGTCTTTGGGCACCTGGCTGGCCAGCTTCCAAACCTGCTCAGCCAGTCTTGGTGATACGTCCAGGCCGGCTCCCTGGAGGATGAGCAACTCGTATTTCACAAAAAACTTGTCCCGGTCCGCCTGAGAGCGTTCTGCCAGCGGCCTTTTGCCGTTCTCCACGCCCATGAACTCGTCGGCGAGGGCGTAACCCTTGCGGATGCCTCCCTTGGTCACGTTGAGGCCCAGCTCCCCGCACGACGCCTGCTGTATCTCGTCCAACGGAGGCCAAAAACATACCAGCGTGTTATAAAAGTCGAAAAAGACCGCCTTGATCATCTGTTCCTGCACCAAACGAGTGGGGATCCCAGTCATCGCTGTTCCAGACCTGTGACTCGGTCTGCTCGATCCAGCTGGGTGACCATAGCTGCCCACTTCTCCTGCCGGGGCGGTGAGCGCGCCAATTGTACCACAACCGGTCAGGGTTGTGTACGGTGCTACGGTTTGAGCACCTCTCATTTATGCAGGAGAGGGATGAGGCGGGTCATATTACGACCCGCGTTGTTGGGTCTACAGCCTGCTGTTATAATTAGTCTACTGTATAGGGGTGTGCGAGTAGGGAATTCGAAAGATGGTACGGGCACACCGTCGGGTTATGTACCTTCCTGAAGATGAGAGTAGGCCATGAGCTTTACCTCGAGTGAAGCGGCGTCTAAGTCGCCAGGTGACCTTAAAGCGCCGACCGCCAACAGGGCCCCTGTCTCCTTACGATATAGGCGTTTGGTGGTGAAGGCGGGGACCAGTGTCCTCAACGGAGGTGGGGACCGGCTGGACCAGCAGGTAATTGCGAGGCTGGTGGGGCAAATAGCCAGGCTCCACGCGTTGGGCTCCGAGGTGATACTCGTTACATCTGGAGCGGTCGCCGCGGGCAGGAATACGCTGGGGCTATCCCGAGAGCGCAGGGATATCCCCTTCAGACAGGTGCTGGCCGCGGTGGGTCAGAGCTACCTGATGCAAGTGTACAAGGACCTCTTCGGCTGCCACGGGATCAACGTGGCCCAGGCGCTGCTCACTTGGAAGGACCTCTCCGACCGTCAGGGTTATCTCAACGTGCGCAATACCCTCCTGGCCCTGCTTGAGCTGAGGGTGGTGCCTATCTTGAACGAGAACGACGTGGTTGCTGTGGACGAAATAGGCGAGGTGTTCGGCGACAACGACAGGCTCTCGGCCCTGGTGGCCAACCTTGTGGACGCCGACCTGCTGGCCATCCTCACCGACATCGACGGCCTATATACCGCCGACCCCCGCGTCGATCCGGCGGCCCGGCTCCTGAGTCGTGTGGAGAGGGTGGACTCGTCGGTGGAGGCCCTGGCGGGCGGTCACCGCAGTCCGCAGGCACGTGGCGGAATGCCCACAAAGCTGGAAGCCGCAAGGCTGTCCACCTCCTCGGGCATCGCCACCGTTATCTGCAATGGCTGGGAGGTCGATGTCCTGCTCCGGCTGGCCCAAGGGGAAGAGCTTGGTACCCTATTCCTGCCCACCGCCACGAGGATGGAGAGCCGCAAGCGCTGGATGCTCAGCGGCCCGTCCACGCGTAGCGCAATAGTAGTGGACGAGGGGGCTGCCCTGGCCTTGAGGGAGCAGAACCGTAGCCTTCTGCCCGCTGGGGTCAAGTCGGTGGATGGTGAGTTTCAACGGGGAGACACGGTCTACATAGTGACCCTCGGGGGGGACAAGGTAGCATGCGGAATCGCCAACTACGAGTCCCAGGCCGTCACCCGGATCCGTGGTATTCGGTCCGACCGCATTCAGGCGACCTTGGGTTACCATTACGGCGACGAGGTCGTGCACCGGAACAACTTGGTGCTACTGTAGCAAGCTGAAGAAAAACGGGGAGTGCAGAGGGGCGGAGCCTCTTTGCCGGGAGTCTGAGGGTGTCCCTCAGATATAAAAAACTCCTCCTTTCCGGCCGGGAGGCGGGTCGGGGGGATGGTCGAAACGGGTTTTCAGCAGCCTGCCAGAGGCGAAGGTGGAGACATGGGCCTGGTTATGGTGAACGGGGATATAGGGCTAGGGCAAGACAGCTTGCGGGAGATGGAATTCCTGGTCGACACAGGTTCCTTCTATACCTTCCTGCCTCCAGGTGTGGCCGCTGAACTGGGCATTTCGTTCCCCGTAACTTCGGGTGTAATTCTCGCGGATAGCAAGACGGTAGAAGTAGGCCTGGGTGTGGCCTACCTCCGTGTGGGGGATAGGGAAGGCGGTATCATTGTAGGTTCGATGGATGTACCCATGCCGCTGCTGGGGGCGAGCGCCCTGGAGGTCCTGGGCCTGAAGGTCAACCCGCTGGACGAGACACTTGAACACGGCAGGCCTTTCGGCCCTGCGGCCCTGTGAGAGGGTTCACTTTCCTAGGAGTATCCAAACTTGGGAGACCCGATTAGGGGTATATCATGACAGCCACCATAGACGAACTGGTTGTTAAGAGTAAGGCGGCCCGCGCCGCCTCACGGGTGCTCGCCAGGTTGCCTACTGAGCTGAAGGACCGGGCCCTGCTGAATATCGCCGACTCTTTGATACGCCGGCAGGAGGAAGTCCTGGAGGCCAACGAGCGGGACTACCGGGCGGCGGTGTCCGACGGCCTCTCCGAGGCGCTGCTGGACCGGCTACTCCTTAACCCCGAGAGGCTGGAGAGCATCGCCGCGGACGTACGCAGTGTGGTGGCGCTGCCCGACCCCGTTGGGGAGATTTTCGACATGCGCACCCTGCCCAACGGGCTGGTGGCGGGCAAGAAACGGGTGCCGCTAGGGGTGATCGGAGCGATATACGAGAGCAGGCCCAACGTAACCGTGGACATCTCCGTGCTCTGTCTCAAATCGGGCAACGCCTGCATCCTCAGGGGAGGCAGAGAGGCCATCCATTCCAACGTCGCGCTGGCCGACCTCATTCGGTGTGCCATAGTCGATGCCGGTGCGCCCACCGACGCTGTCCAGCTCATAGACAGCACCGACCGCGCCTTGGTGGATTCCATGCTGAAGATGAGGGAGTACATCGATCTGCTGGTGCTCCGGGGTGGGGCCGAGCTCATTCGCTTCGTGGCGGAGACGGCGGCCATGCCCGTGGTTACCGGTGGGATCGGCGTCTGCCATACCTACGTGGACAGGTCGGCGGACCTGGACAAGGCGGTGGCTATCGCCTACAACGCGAAGGTGCAGCGGCCCACGGTCTGTAACGCCCTGGACTCGCTGTTGGTCCACTCAGAGGTGGCGCCCCTGTACCTGCCCCTAATCGCCGGCCAATGGACCAGGGCAGGGGTTGAGCTGCGTTGCGATGGGCGGGCCCTGGGTATCCTCGAGTCTGTTCGGGATGGGAATGTGGTACCGGCCACCGACGATGACTGGGGTAAGGAGTTCCTGGCCCTGGTCGCATCGGTGAAGGTGGTCGACTCGCTGGGCGAAGCCCTGGAGCATATCGAGAAGTACGGCTCAGGCCACTCGGAGGCGATCGTGGCGGAAGACTACTCGGCGGCGATGCGCTTTCTGGATGAGGTTGACGCCGCAGCGGTGTACGTTAACGCCAGCACCCGGTTCACCGATGGCGCCCAGTTCGGCCTGGGAGCCGAGGTCGGGATCAGCACCCAGAAATTCCACGCGCGCGGTCCTATGGGTCTGCAGGAAATTACGTCACACAAGTGGATTGTCCTGGGTAGCGGTCAGGTGCGTCCCTGACCCATGGATCGGAATCCACCGGGTCGGGTTCGGCCATTGGCCCGCCAGTTGTCCCCAAGCCTAACGTGGTTTGCTGGGCGAGGTAGAATGGAGGTTAGCCGTGCCAGATTACTATTTCGAGCGGGATTGCAGGACTCCCTTCTCCGAGTCCTATACGATTCTGGACAATGACCAACCAGTGGGCAGAATAGACCTGCATTTCACCCACACGATCATTCACAGTACCATGTGTGTCCTGGAGAGCCTGACGCAGGAGGAGATTCAGGAGCTAATCGAGACCATCGATGACGAGTTGGTAGACTCGGTGGGAGTGTCCAGAGAAGAGTTCATCGTCCACGTATACCAGGGGCGAGAGGTTGGGGTCTACAGCGACGACGGCCTGGCACCCAGTGTCGACGGTAACGAGGAGAGCTCGTCACCCTGAACCGCCCCCGGTTGCCACGAGCTTCAACCTTACTATTATCTACCGCGCTTCCGTTTCAGGACCGCCCTGACCGCCAGCTCAACGTCCTTGGGGGTGAGGTGGTACTTTTCCAGGAGCTGGTCAGCCTTCCCGGACTCCGCATAGCCCTCCAGCGCCACCATCTCCAGGGGTACTGGGTGGCTCGTACCCAGGGACTGGGCCACGATGCTGCCTAGCCCCCCGTGGACGTAATGCTCCTCCACGGTGACTACGGCGCCCGTCTCCTCCGCCGCCATCTGTATCATCGCGTCATCCGCGGGCCTCAGGCAATGCATGTTGACCACGCGGCAGCTTATGCCTTCCTTGGCCAGCGCGCCGGCGGCCAATAGCCCGGCGGACACTGCGGCGCCCGTGGCGATTATGGTTGCGTCCTGACCGGCGCGCAAAACCTCCGCTTTACCGATGCTAAAATTGCACCCGTTCTCGTGGACTATGGCAGTGGCGGGACGGTAGAGGCGGATGTAGAATGGGCCCGGAGTCTGAGCGGCGGCGCGAACAGCCCTCTCCGTCTCGATGGCGTCGGCCGGGGATACCACCGTGAACCCTGGTAGTGAGCACATCAGGGACAGGTCTTCAATGCTCTGGGCCGATGCTCCATCTTCACCAGTCCTGATCCCCGCATGGGTGCACACGATCTTTACGTTGAGGTGGGGCTGGGCGATGCTGATCCGTATCTGGTCGAAGGGACGGGCGGTCCCAAAAACCGCGAAGGTGCTAACAAAAGGGGTCTTGCCCGAAGCGGCGAGGCCCGCGGCGACCCCCATGATATTCTGCTCCGCGGGGCCAAAGTCGAAGAAACGCTCGGGAAACTGGGCGGCGAACAGGTAAGTTACGGTGGACTTGTTCAAGTCACCGCCCAGGACAACTATATTCGGGTCCTCTTTCCCCAGCTCCGCCAGCGTCTTGCCGTAGGCCTCTCGGGTCGAGGATGTAGGGAGGGTAGCGACCATGGTCACGCTCTCCTTCGACTCCGTGGGTGGGGCACCTATTCCAGCTCCCTCATCGCCTGCTCATACTCATCCTTGGTGGGGGCGCGGCCGTGGAAGTCCGGGTTGTTCTCCATGAAGCTAACCCCTTTGCCCTTGACGGTGTGGCCGATGATTACGGCAGGGCGTCCACGGGTCCTCCGGGCTTTGGCCAGGGCGTCCAAGACCTGGGGTATACTGTGGCCGTCTATCTCCAGTACCTTCCAACCGAAGGCCCGCCACTTTGCTCCCAGCGGCTCGAGCTCCATTACCTCACTGGTAAACCGGTCGTTCTGGATTCGATTCCGGTCTATGAAGGCGGTGAGTTGGTCCAGTTTGTAGTGCGCCGCAGCCATGGCCGCCTCCCACACCTGCCCCTCGTCGCACTCGCCGTCCCCCAGGAGGACGTAGGTCCGGCGGCCCTTCCCATCTATTCTGGCCGCCAGGGCATCCCCTATGCCGAAGGACAGCCCCTGTCCCAGGGACCCAGAGTTCATCTCCACCCCTGGGGTCATAGTGTGGGCGTGACCCTGGAGGCGGCTATCGATCGTCCGGAAGCTCCACAGCTCCTCCTCGGGGAAGTAGCCGCACCTGGCAAGGGTCGCGTATAGACCGGAGCAGGCGTGTCCCTTGCTGAGAATGAACCGGTCTCGGTCGGGCCACCCTGGGTTGTGTGGGTCATGGCGCAAGACCCGGAAGTAGAGGGCTGTGAGTATCTCTATTTCTGAAAGCGAGCCCCCGGGATGCCCACTCCCCGCGGTGTAGGTCATCTTGACGACGTTGCGTCGCAGCTCCCGGGCGATGGCGTCGAGCTCATCCACGCCAACCCGGTCCGCCTGCGATAAAAAAACCTCGGTGGCTTTGCTGCCCGAGGTTGGATTGTGCTGCTGCCTCACCGCTCTGGTGGACACCTAAGGGCACCCCCTTCTCTGTGGTGCACCGTCATCGCCCAAAACAGCCAGATTATAACAATGGAGCAGGGTTGTGTCTACCCGTAATTAAGTTACAGTGTCTATAATTGAACCCAGGATGATTATAGATTTCCACGCCCACATATTTCCCCCAGACTTCCGCGACAATCGGGAACGGTACGTCAAGCTCGACACCACCTTTTCCACCCTTTTCTCCGACCCTCGTTCCAAAATTGCCACCGGCGAGGAGCTGGTACTGGCCATGGACGAGGCGCATGTCGACATGGCCGTGGTCATGGGCATAGGCTGGACGGACATGGCTATGGCCAGGGAGGCCAACGACTACGTCATCGCCCAAGTGAGACGCTACCCCGGACGGCTGGTGGGCTTCTGCTCCGTGAACCCCAATTGGGGAGAAGAGGCGGTTCTGGAGGTGGAGCGCTGCGCCCGGCAGGGCGTTAGGGGAATCGGGGAGCTGCATCCCGACACCCAGGGGTTCGACCTGGGCAGCAGCGAGGCTATGTCACCCATTATGGAGGCGGCCAGGGGGCTGGGACTGATTCTCCTCGCCCACGCCTCGGAGCCCGTGGGCCATGCCTATCCGGGGAAGGGTACCACGACCCCAGATAAGCTGTACGCATTCGCCCGCAATTTCCCGGAGAACGCTGTAGTCCTGGCCCATTGGGGGGGAGGTCTGCCATTCTACGTCCTCATGCCCGAGGTGGGTGTGGCGTTAAGAAACGTTTTCTTCGACACGGCCGCATCCCCTCTCTTGTACAGCGAAAGGATCTTTTCAGCTGGGGTGGAGCTCGCCGGGTCCGACAGGATTCTCTTCGGCACAGACTTTCCGCTGATAGCGCACTCACGAACATTGAAGCAAATAGACGAGGCCCCCCTCGACCGCGAGGACAGGGAAAATATCCTGGCTCGCAACGCGCAGCGGCTGCTGGGCCTGTAGGGAGGCCCGACGCGCGATGGTCCGTGCCTTCATAGCTGTAGACATCTCCTCGGAGGCGCGGGACGCCCTGGCGGAGGTCCAAAGGAGTCTCCAGGGGCAGGGAGTCACCAGTGTTCGATGGGTCAGGCCCGAGGGGGTCCACCTCACCCTGAAGTTCCTTGGCGAGATAGACTCCGATGCAGTAGGCGGGATTATGGACGGACTGAAGCGCGCCGCCAAGGGAATTGGTCCCCTCAACCTGTGCCTAGGGGAGATAGGCGCGTTCCCCAGCGTCGGTGCCCCCAGGGTCATATGGGTCGGCATGGAGGGAGACCTGGAGCGCCTCAGGGCACTCCAGGGTCAGATAGACGAGGAGATGCACTCAGCCGGAGGATTCCCCAGAGAGGGCCGACCCTTCGCTCCCCACCTCACCCTGGGCAGGATGCGGGAAAACGCCACTGGTGGGGAACGTCGTGGGGCGGGAGAAGCCTTAACCCAGGTTGCCCTGGAATCTGCGGTAAGCTGGGAAGTCAAAGAGGTGAACCTGATGCGCAGCACGCTGACGCCTCAGGGCGCCGTTTACGACGTCCTCGGCTGCCAGCTATTGTAGAGATTCCCTTGTCAGGGTCCCGGCAATGTCCCATTCCCTTGAGCCCCCGTTAGGTATTTGCTAATATGGGTCAAAACGCTGACACATTGAAGGCAGGGGCGCCCCTTGCCAGCTAGCGGTGAGGGTCTTATTTTGACCTGGATAGGCCCGGCGGTGCACTCGGTGTGGGATGTATGTGATGTATAAGGGCGGCGTGGCGACCATAGAGGACCTTTCCAACGAGCAGATTGAGGACATCCTGGACCTGGCCCAGGATATCCAGGAAGACCCGGGAGCGTACTACGGCCTGGCGTCCCGACGCATCATGGCCAGCCTCTTCTTGGAGCCCAGCACCCGCACAAGGGGCTCCTTCGAGGCCGCCATGAAGAGGCTGGGCGGCGATACGATTACTACCGCAGACCCTACCTCATCCTCTATTTCGAAGGGTGAGTCCCTGGCGGATACCATCCGTATATGGAGTGGCTACGCGGACCTGATCGTTCTCCGGCATCCCTGGGAAGGGGCCGCCCGCCTGGCTGCCGAGTATAGCGACGTTCCGGTGATCAACGCTGGGGACGGTGGCCACGAGCACCCGACGCAGACCCTGTTGGACCTGTACACCCTGCGAAGGGAGTTTGGAACAATTGAGGGTCTCACGATTCTTTTATGCGGCGATCTAAAAAACGGCCGCACTGTACATTCTTTGATCTACGCACTCTCGCGGTTCGGAGCGGAGATTATCTTTCTGTCTGGAGAAGGCCTAGATCTGCCTGACCATGTAAAACGGAAGGTCGAGACGGTCTACGGGCGTGCATTTGAGCGAATGGAGCCCGGTTATTTGAAAGCTCTGTACGGTAATGATACCAGTCAAGCTGCCAAGGGGGCCCCAATACACACGATTTATATGACACCAAGTCAGCCCCACATGCGGGCTTTGTACGAGGACGAGTCACAGCTCCGAATCAGAATCAAAAGCGGTCGTCCGGTGGCGATTTACCAGACTCGGCACCAGGTAGAGCGCGACGTCCACCAAGCAAGTGGCGAACAAGATAACAAAGCTTATCCGAGTGTCACCCGACGCCGTCTATCCGACAGGCGGTTTAGACGTACTATCGTGCTCCATCCACTTCCTCGGGTAAACGAGCTGTCACCGGATATGGACCAGGATTCAAGGAGCAAGTATTTTGAGCAGGCTCGAAATGGCGTTCCCGTCAGGATGGCTTTGGTAGCCCTGTTGTTCGGGCTCAAACCGTGGAAACGAGGCCAGATGGGGGACGGAGCCGTCTCGAATACTGGGAGAACCGTTTTCAGACCCCGTTCGATCTCCTGCATGAACCAGCGATGTGTGTCTCATTGGGAGCCGCAAAGCACAAATGGAGAATTCATCTTCTTCGAGAGGCCGGCGCCTCGCTTCGTGTGTGCCTACTGTGAGTGGGAAACCCTTCCGGCGTTCTTTCGATACCCCGAAGGTGAGGTTTATCGCCCCATCGAAGAGCACCCTGCAGCGTTGGACCCAGAAGCGTTCGCCTTTTTCATGGACGAGGCAGCCGCGCTGGCCAGTGGGCTGAGTCTGCGCGAAAAACGCCTGCTAAATTACAGAAGGCCGGTTAATGGCTAACGCGGCGCGACTGGGCCTGGAGGACGGGACAGTATACCGGGGAGAGGCCTTTGGGGCCGAGACCTCGGGATACGGGGAGGTGGTGTTTAACACCAGCATGACCGGCTATCAGGAGGTGCTCACCGACCCCTCCTACGCCGGCCAGATCGTGGTACTGACGTACCCGCTGGTGGGGAACTACGGCATAAACGCCGATGACTTCGAGTCCAGCCGGATTCAGGTGGCGGGCTTGGTGGTCAGGGAGCATTGCCAACAGCCCAGCCACGGCCTCAGCACCGCGACACTGCACGAGTTCCTGGCCTCCCAAGGGGTCCCGGCGATGAGTGGAGTGGATACCCGTGCCATCACTCGCAGGTTACGCAACAGCGGGGTGATGATGGGCCAGATCTCGTCACAGCACGGGCCCCCAACGCATACCGCATCCGTTGCCGTGGCGGAGGAGACTGCCGAGGAGCTGGTGGCCAGGCTCAGTGGCATGCCGAGGTATGGGGAAGTAGACTTCGTCAAGACAGTTACCACAGGGGAGCCCTACACCTGGGACACCCCGTCCAATTCAGTCGGAAAGAAACGGCGCATCCTGGTGGCCGATTATGGCCTCAAGTACAACATCCTGCGTCTGCTGAGCAGCCGGGGCTGTGAGGTGATGGCGGTTCCCGCCACGGCTTCCGCCGAGGAGATTATGGCACTGAAGCCGGCTGGAGTGGTACTTTCCCCTGGACCCGGGGACCCGGCCCTGCTGGAATACGTGGTGGAGAACTCCCGTAAGCTGATAGGAAAGGTGCCGATCATGGGCATCTGCCTGGGGCACCAGATTGTTGCCAGGGCGCTTGGAGGCAACACCTTCAAGCTCAAGTTCGGACACCGGGGCGCCAACCACCCGGTGAAGGAACTGGCCTCGGGCAGGGTACACATCACCTCCCAGAACCACGGCTACGCGGTGGACGGGGACTCGCTCCCGCCGGGCTTGGAGATAACTCACCTGAACCTCAACGATGGAACCGTGGAGGGCCTGCGGCACCGCGAGCACCGGGTGATGACCATCCAGTACCACTCCGAGGCCTCTCCCGGTCCCAGGGACAACGAGTACCTCTTCGACCGCTTCCTGGAGATGGTGGGGGAGGATGGGGGGTGAGGGGCAACTTGGCTTAACGCCGGTCCCACTTGCTATAGAGCCTGAGCTAAGGATGGCGCTGTAAAGGCACACTGCGTCAAGGCGTACACAACGTACAGGGAGAAAGAGTGAGCAACACTGGTCTTGTCTCGACTGTTTCTGGAGAGGTCTAGCATGCCATACAAGAACAAAGTAGCCGTCCTGGGCGCGGGGCTGACCCGGTTCATGCGGCGCGCCCTGGAGACGCCCAAGGAGCTGGCCTTCGAGGCGGCCAAGGCGGCCCTGGAGGACGCCGGTCTCACCATCCAGGACATCGACTGCGTTGTCTGCGTCACGGCCCCCGACGCCTTCGACGGGGTGCACATGAACGGGGAGTACCTGGCCGACGGCGCCGGTGGGCGGGGAAAGCCCTACATGCGAAGCTACGTCGGGGGCGGCTCGGGGGTGATGTCCCTCATCACCGGATGGCATCACGTCGCCAGCGGCCACTTTCGCACCTGCCTGGTGGTGGCCGAGGAGAAGATGTCCTCGACCCTTCCCCATCCACAGGGTGCCTTCAATGCCATCTACGACCAGTTCCTGGAGCGGCCCCTGGGGGTGAACCTGCTGTGGATATTCGCCCTGGAGATGAACCGCTACATGCAGGCGCACGACATCCCGATGGAGACCTTCGCCCGCGTCGCACAGAAGAACAAGCGCAACGGCATGGACCATCCCTCGGCCCAGGAGGGCATCGCCGCGGACCTGACGATCCAGCAGATCATGGCCTCGGAGGTAATGGCCTGGCCCGTTCAACGCCTCATGGTATCGCCCGTGAGCGATGGGGCGGGGGCCATGGTCCTGGCCTCCGACGATTTCGCCCGGCGCGTTACCGACGCTCCCGTCTGGATAGAGGGAGTGGGCTGGTGCCTGGACAGCTCCTACTGGACCAACCGTGACCTGTCTTATCCCCGTTATCTGGAAAAGGCGGCCCGCATGGCCTACGACATGGCGGGCATAGCTGAGCCTCGCAAGGATATACACGTGGTGGAGCCCTACGACCCCTTCGCGTACAAGGAGCTGCACCACCTGGAGGGGCTGATGCTGGCCGACAAGGGGGAGGCTCCCAGGCTCCTCGAGCGGGGTTTTTGGGACCGGGACACGTCAACAGGAATACCCGCCAGTCCCTCTGGGGGCTTGTTAGGAGTGGGAAACCCCATCGCCGCGGCGGGAATAATGAAGGCGACGGAGATCTTCTGGCAGCTTCAGGGTCGCGCCGGCAACCGGCAGGTCAAGCGGGAGGTGCGCCGCGGTCTGGCCCAGGCCTGGGGTGATCTGATGCAGGTGGGCACCGTCGTCATCATGGGAAAGTAGGTCGAATGGATATGAGGCGTTACTGAGAATAAGAGAGAATCAATGCTTGAACAAAAGCAATACCATTTCCTTCCCTCCAAGTGGTCACTTCATTACATCATGACAAAAAGAGAGTGGACCATCTTCAGAGGGAAAGCTAAATCCACTGATCCAGAGTGGAACAAATGCGACTGTCCGAACAGATGCGAAGCTTCCCAATTGGACGAGCGGTGGGACTACAATGACCGACTGCACAGGAAAAGTTTTGTAGAGGCTAGATTTTTGTGCAAGGGGTGTCACTGGATAAAAACTTTGCCTTGGCGAATAGACTTTTGGAAGAGGCAACAGCTAGGTTTGGTGCCACCCCAGGCTGGAGCCGGGCACATTGTGGAATGTTTAGGCTGGACCCAGGCTAAAGTAGACAACCTGAGAAATCGAGATCTGGAACGCGACGCCGTAGAGCAAAAAGAGACCAGGAAAATGTATAGTGACATTTCCTCTGGCCTCGCAATCCCATACCCGTGGGAAATAGACCTGTCCGGACTGGAGATTTATGGATACTCGAAGGACGACATAGCCATATACGAAGCACGTATGAGACGAAAAGCTGAAGAACAAGTTCAAGAGATCGTGGTTGACTCTGCTAGGCTTGCGCTGTCTTTGCTTGAAAATCCCTCCAGTTGACGAGAATTCGAGGACAATATGAAACCCTTTGCTGGAACGTCCCTTACGGAACACTCCCTCACCCAGGGAGAGGCGCTGCTTTCCTATTGGAAGGTCAGGGCGGAGTACCGCTGGGACACGGGAGTGGCCGTGGGCAGGTTCCTGGAGGGGTTGAAGGGTGGACAGATACTGGGCATTCACTGCCCTGGCTGCCGCAGGACCCTGGTGCCCCCCAGGGCCTTCTGCGAGCTATGCTTTCGGCCCCTCAGCCGTTGGGTGGTACTGCAAGACAGGGGAACGGTGAACACCTTCTCCGTTTCATACGTCAACTGGGATGCCAGCCGCCGCGAGACCCCCGAGGTGCCCGCGGTGATAGAGATCGGGGGAGCCAGTCCGGGCATGGGTATCATGCACCTGCTGGGGGAGGTGGGGGACAGCCTGGAGGCCATACTGGCCAGGGTAAAGGTAGGGCTTCCCGTCGAGGCCGTGTGGAAGGCCCCCGACGAGCGGCAGGGGTCCATCACCGACATCCGGTACTTCAGGCCCGTCGGCTAGTGTCGCGCCGAATCCTATGATCGAGCGGTGAGATTAAGGCACATTACCATTCCCATGGCCGCCAAACAGTCCGTTACGGTGAGCGATGTGGCCAACGAGGAGCCAATATGTGGGAGAAGATAGCAAGGTCCGGCGAGGCCCGCCACTGGAGAGGGGACATCCCCGTCCACCACAGATATACCCTCGGGATCGCGGGGGAGCGTTTCTTCAGAGCCATGCGGGACGAAAGGCGTCTGTTGGCCTCCCGCTGCTCCAAGTGTGGGGATGCCTTCCTGCCGCCCAAGATCTACTGTGAGCGGTGCTTTGAGGAGGCCGCCGACTGGATACCTGTTGAGGGCCCCGGATACGTCAAAAGCTTCACGGTGCTTCACCTCTCCCTGGACGAGGAGCCCCTGAAGGAGCCGTTGGTGGCGGCCTTTATCGCCTGGGAGGGCGTTCGCGGCGGTCTCCTCCACCGCGTCGGTGGAGTGGAGCCCGGCGGCGTCAGGTTGGGGATGGAGGTGGAGCCGGTGTGGGCCGATGAACGTGCGGGTACCCTGGATGACATACGCCATTTCCGCCCCGTCACGCTGAAGTAGGTAGTACTGCATCCTGGCGTCTTGCTGCGACTATTTTGGGGAGGAAGTGGGCCGAGGAGGGGGGTGTCCCTCCATTGACAGAGTGGGGACTAGTGTCGTAAATTGTTGGGTGTCAGCGGTTTTGGACAGTTCTGGGTCCGAGAGATTGGGGTGAAGAAGCTCCTGGTTTGAGGGTTTCTCTGACCTCCTGATTGTACCGCCTCCGCCGGTCAAAAGTCTCTCGCTGTACCTCCTTCCTCTGGGCTAGAATTGCCTCCAGACGGCCTTCCAGCACGTCAGCCGGAGTTACAACCCTGAGCGCCTGATGATATCTTCGGTAGTTGTAGAACTCGACGAAGTCCCGGATGGCCGCCTCCAGGTCTTCCACCACCTCGTATGGCACCTGGTTAATGTCGTCTTTGAGGGTTCGGTGATATCTCTCCAGCTTCCCGTTGGTCTGAGGGTGATAGGGTGCTGCCAGGACGTGGCGAATGCCCACCACCCGCATGTACTCGCGGAAGGCCCGCGATACATAACCTGAGCCATTATCTGAGAGGAGCTTGGTCCGATCCTCCAGAGGTACATCAGTCATACCAGTAGAGTCAACAGCTTGCTGGACCACCTCTATGAGGGAGTCGGCCGTCATGTCCCGTTGCACCTTCCAGGCCAAGATGAACCGGGAGTAGTCGTCCATCACCGTCACGAGGTAGTAGTAGCCCCATCCCACTACACGGAAGTAGGAGGCATCGGTGGCCCACAGCTGGTGGGGCCCTGTGGTCTTGTGCTGGTACTCTTTGCCCGCTGCCAACTGGTATTCGATCCGTTTCACCAGACCCTCCCGTCTCAGGATACGATAGACTGTGGAGGCGGAGACCGATAGGCCTCTGTGGTCGGTGAGCCAAGCCGCCAACTGCCGGCTTCGCCAGGTCGGCATCTCACGGGCTGCCGCCAGCACTACTGCCTCCTCTTCTGGACGCAGGCGATTCCAGGGCCTCTCAGTTCCTTCCGTACCCTCCCAACTACCCTGCCGGTGCCTCCACCTCCACCAATAATACGTGCTCCTGGAAATGCCAAGCTCCCTGAGTCGCCTGTTCTTCCCTCTACCATGTCGCTCCACCTCAGCCACGACCTTCGATTGTTCCACTACGCTCATGCGCCGGTGCCGTTGTCGTGTAGGGGCGGCAGAGCTGTTTTTTTGAAGCGGTGCAACTCCAGGGACAACTCACCCACCAGCTGCTTCAGTTCACTGTTCTCCCGCTTGAGCTGCTCTATCTCTTGCCGGGTCGCATCACGCACACTGTCCCGAGTCAACCTCTCCTTCCCAGCTTCCATAAACCCCTTCGTCCAGGCGTAGTAGGAGTGGGGTTTGATTCCTTCCCGTCGGCACAGGTCATTAACGGTAGTCTCCCGTCTGAACCCCTCCAAGACGATGCGAATCTTCTCTTCAGGGGTATACTTACGGCGGGTCGCTGCACGGACCTGACGCACGAAGCTTCGTGTCTCCTGGCTTCGCTCCTCAGCTTGACTGGCCTGATCCTCTACCTGGGTCATCTATGACTCCTTTCACTTAGGGTTAATCTACCCCTCTGAAGGAGCCTCTACCACCCCCAACCTCCTCGGTTTTCTAGGCCTCAATAGTGTCCAATTGCGCTGACACCCTACAGTCGTAAATTCCAGAAAAGTTGGAAAAGCCGGGGGTCGTGATGGTTATCGCTATTGATGAGGATATGTTTACGCCCGAAGTCATCGCCGATCCCTACACCTATTATGGCAGGTTGAGGGAGGAGGACCCGGTCCACTGGAACGAGCTATACGAGATGTGGGCGATAACGCGCCATGACGATCTGATCTGGCTCACCCGGCACAATGAGCTGTTCTCTTCAACGGTCTTCAAGAAGGACCCCCGGACGCCTTACCCGCAGATATACGAGTCTGATCTGGGATTGTACGAATTTGTGAAGATTTTCAATGGCATCCAGTTCATACAGTACGACCGACCTGAGCATCTCGAGATGCGGATGGTGGTCCACGGGTATTTCACTCCCAAGCCCATGGAGGCCTGGCGCCCCTTGGTGCAGTCCGCCATCAAAGACCTCCTCGACCAGGCGGAGGAAAAGGGGCACATGGATGTGATGGCGGACTTGGCTACGCCCCTTCCCCTCCTCGTGATCTCTGAGATGATGGGGGTACCCCGCGAGGACCGGCCCTAATTTAGGGAGCTGGCAACAAAGTTACTTAACAACGGCCGAGGGGAGCCCGACCGGATGCGGCCTTTCACCGAGGGCATCAAAGGGATGATGGAGTACGTATCCCCATTGGTGGATGAGAGGATAGTCAATCCCGGGGATGACTTCATCTCAGTGCTGGCCGACGGCGAGAAAAGAGGGGTGTTTAGCCGTCCGCAGGTGCTGGCGAACTGCGGCCTTCTTCTTCTGGCCGGGCATGAGACCACCATAAACCTGATCTGCAACGGGACGCTGTCCTTCGTCCGCCATCCGGAGCAATAGGAAGCTCTAAAACGGGACCCCGCGGAGAGGATCGTGCGGGCGACAGAGGAGTGCCTCAGCTACGATGCCCCCGTCAAGTCCGTCCAGCGCGTAGCTTTGGAAGATGTAAAGATGAGAGGGAAGGTCATTCGTAAAGACGATCGTGTCAGGCGGTTTATCTCCTCTGCCAACAGGGACCCACTGATGTTCCCCGAACCCGAGAAGTTTGACATCGCCCGTTATCCCAACCCCCACGTGGCCATTGGGTCAGGGATCCATCACTGACTCGGTGCGAGCCTGGCGCGGCTGGAGGGGCAGGAGTCCTTCAAGGCCCTGGCCGAGAGGTTCCCATTCCTGCATCTGGAAACCGAGGAGCTAGAATACCAGCAAAGCATTTCCTTCCGTTCTCTCAAAAGCCTTCCAGTTTCGTGGAATTAGGGAGGTGTCTATGGCCAGGAAGCTTCGGGTGTGGGTGGACCACAACGCGTGCGTGGGGAATGCCATGTGCGTCACCATCGCTACCCAGGCCTTTAAGCTCAACGAAAACCGTCAGTCGGAAGCCGTGGACCCTGCGGCGGATACCCCGGAAGCGATCCTGGAGGCGGCGGAGAACTGCCCGGTAA
This sequence comes from Dehalococcoidia bacterium, assembly GCA_965247295.1. Taxonomy (GTDB): domain Bacteria; phylum Chloroflexota; class Dehalococcoidia; order Lucifugimonadales; family JAGWBF01; genus CBDFGQ01. The sequence continues at coordinate 145,955 of CBDFGQ010000003.1, read as the reverse complement.
GCGCTATCACCGTGGAGGATGAGGAGACGGGGGAAAGTTTGTTCCCCTAGCCCCTCGGAGTCCGGGCCTCGCAAAGGGGGATTTCTCCCCTAAGATATGTTGAGGGGAGAAGTTTTGGTTACTGTCCGCCTTGGCGGGACACACCCTTGACACCACCGCGAGTTTTGATTATGATGACGGTGGAATTCTGCGCACCTTAACAACTGAATAGTGGAAGGAAGGTAAGGTTTGTGTTTAGAGAGTTTGATCTTGGCTCAGAGTGAACGCTGGCGGCGCGCCTAATGCATGCAAGTCGAGCGATCCAGGTCTGATTCGTCGGACCTGGACGGCGGCGGACGGCTGAGTAACGCGTGAGTAACCTGCCCTTCGGTGGGGTAAAACCCCGAGAAATCGAGGCTAATACCGCATTCGGTCCTCCAGCGCAAGCTCGAGGAAGAAAGTCCTTCTTAGGGAGGACGCCGGAGGAGGGACTCGCGTCCTATCAGGTTGTTGGTGGGGTAAAGGCCTACCAAGCCGATGACGGGTAGCTGGTCTGAGAGGATGATCAGCCAGAGGGGGACTGAGACACGGCCCCCACTCCTACGGGAGGCAGCAGCAGGGAATTTTGGGCAATGGGCGAAAGCCTGACCCAGCGACGTCGCGTGGGGGATGAAGGCCCAAGGGCTGTAAACCCCTTTTCCGAGGGAAGAGAAAGGACGGTACCTCGGGAATAAGCCCCGGCTAACTACGTGCCAGCAGCCGCGGTAACACGTAGGGGGCAAGCGTTACTCGGATTTACTGGGCGTAAAGAGCGCGTAGGCGGCAAGTCAAGTCCTCTGTGAAAGCTCCCGGCTTAACTGGGAGAGGTCAGAGGATACTGGCTGGCTCGAGGGCAGGAGAGGAGGGTGGAATTCCCGGTGTAGCGGTGAAATGCGTAGATATCGGGAGGAACACCAGTGGCGAAAGCGGCCCTCTGGACTGTGCCTGACGCTGAGGCGCGAAAGCGTGGGTAGCAAACCGGATTAGATACCCGGGTAGTCCACGCCCTAAACGATGGACGCTAGGTATAGGGGGTATCGACCCCCCCTGTGCCGTAGCTAACGCGATAAGCGTCCCGCCTGGGGAGTACGGCCGCAAGGCTAAAACTCAAAAGAATTGACGGGGGCCCGCACAAGCGGTGGAGCGTGTGGTTTAATTCGATGCTAAGCGAAGAACCTTACCAGGGCTTGACATGCTGGTGGTAGGAACCCGAAAGGGCAACGACCCCGGGGTAACTCGGGGAGCCAGTGCAGGTGCTGCATGGCTGTCGTCAGCTCGTGCCGTGAGGTGTTGGGTTAAGTCCCGCAACGAGCGCAACCCTTGTCGTTAGTTGTTTTCTCTAGCGAAACAGCCCCCCACAAGGGGGAGGAAGGTGGGGATGACGTCAAGTCAGCATGGCCCTTACGCCCTGGGCTACACACACGCTACAATGGCCGGTACAATGGGTCGCCAAGGCGCAAGCCGGAGCCAATCCCATCAAAGCCGGCGTCAGTTGGGATCGCAGGCTGCAACTCGCCTGCGTGAACGAGGAATCGCTAGTAACCGCAGGTCAGCACACTGCGGTGAATACGTTCCCGGGCCTTGTACACACCGCCCGTCACGTCATGGGAGCCGAGAACACCCGAAGTTGCTGAGCTAACCCCTGAGCTTGTCTCAGGGGAGGCAGGTACCGAGGGCGGGCCCGGTGACTGGGACGAAGTCGTAACAAGGTAGCTGTACCGGAAGGTGCGGCTGGATCACCTCCTTTCTAAGGAGTGCCGGCACGGCACATGTCTCGAGAGCTTCGGCTCCCGGAAAATGCCGTGTCCATCTCCCAGGTCGTTCGGTGGGTGTTCTGTCTAGAGGGACCAGATGGTTGAGCTAAGCTCCCCGGTCCCGAGGGCAGTCCCCTGAGAAAGCCCGCCGATACACAATATGCAACAATCCTTCCTTCCACTATCCAGAGGTTAAGGTGCTCCTATAACAAGCAGAGGCCGGCCCATGAACTGGGCCGGCCTTCTTAATTAGCCACGGTAACAGAAAAGCACGGATAGGCTGCATAACTGTTGTCGCTGTGGCTGTTCGAGCGGGCGCACCTGTAGGGCTGGACACAGGCGAAGCAGCGGGCGCAGGAGCGGCTACTCTAGGTCCACCTCAAACGCGTAGGTCCCCGTATCCGTGTCGGAGACGTAGACTATACCATCGTGTACCCGTACGCCAAACGCCCCTTGGAAGATGTCGCGTTCATCCTTAGCGCGTACCGTGTCGAAGTGGCCTACCTCACGCGGTACTTCCGGGTCCCACAGGTCCAACACCCGAAGACCGTCTATATAGTATGAGATATAGGCGATGGCATCGACCACCTGTACGTTGTGGACGGATACGCCTGGACGGGTGCTGAAGCGGGACAGGACCTTGGGATTTTCGATGTCCGTTAGATCCAGTATGGTGAGGTGCCGGTCGTAGCCTTCCTCGGCGTGAGCGTAGTAGAGCTTTTCACCCAAGGAGAAGGGCCAGCCGCTATGGCTGACTATCCCGTCCCACTTGATGGAACTCAGTACGGTTATAGAGGCCGGGTCCGTTACATCCAGTATCCATAGGCCGGCCCTCAGGTAATTGAGAAAGGCAATGAGCCGGCCATCTCGCTCTATGACGTTTACATCGTGGACGATGCCTACCCTGGCCTCAATGCTGAAGCGACCCACCTCCTCGGGGGCGGTGGGGTCCGACATGTCGATAACCCTGAGATCTGTCTTGGGGGCAGACAGGCGCGGTCGCTCCTCGGGGAACGACTGATTTATGGCGTAAACGTAGCTGCCGTCCGGCGAGATGAAAATATTGTGAATGTTAATGAAGTTTTCCGGTGACCCTTCCTCGACGAATACGCGGAGCTGGCCGATAATCTCTGGAGTAGCGGGTTGTGAGATGTCGAATACTACGAGTCCGTTGGAGACTGTCGAGACATATAGCAGTCCAGCACGGGCCTTTACGTCCAGCGCGATATGAGGCTTCCCTCCGGCGGCTTCGGCAATGCTGGCGATGCCCAAAAGCCGGCCGGACCCGGCATTCAATATCTCGACGCGGCCGTCGAAACGGGGGGCAAAAACCAGGCCGTCAGCGGCCCAGATGTCGCTGTGGACGCCGTCACCAGGCTCGTGCCAGACCAGTGATACGTTTTTGGAAGCTTGGGGCTCGTTTAACTGGGGTATGCGGGCAAGAGGGATGGAGAAGGTGGCAAGGCCGATGTGGAGCTTTGCTTCAAGTCCAGCCTCCCCTTCCTCTGGTACGAATGCCGTCAGCCTGATCGTTTCCCGCCGTTCCTGCAGTGGCGTACAATCGCTTAGTTCCCAGCCGCCCTCCACGCGAGCGGGCGTACAGCGCAGCCGCGGCAGCGCCGCTACCGGCCCTCCTTCGAGGTGCCAGGGGTCCACGTCCGGATTGTCGCCGGGCGTCACGCGAAAGGCCAACACCGGGAGGACGTTTTTCAGGCCGGGTACGTCGACCTCGCCAGCCCAAAGACCTTCGCGGTCCAGTGACGGCTGAGGTTGAGGCGTCGAGGTGGGGGGACTCGTCGGCGTCGCAGCCTGTGTTGGCGTGGGAGTCGCTGTGGGGATTGGTGAGCGGGTAGGGCTAGGCGTGGGTGCCGGCGTCGGCTTGATGGCTGGAGTTGGACTCGGGATAGGGATTGCCGTGGGTGTAGTAGCGATGGCCGGGGTAACGGTAGGGGTTGAGGTGGACGTGGGTCCAGACCGGGTGCAACCGGCCGCTACAGTAGCCAGCACCGCGAGTAAACCGCAGATTAGTTGAACTTTCAGTTCCGATGTCCTCAACACAAGATATCTGCTCCGCCTACAGGCGTCAATTTTCCTCTCCTCATTCTGCCGTGTCAACGCGGCGTAGATGAATTTGCCTGTGGGCCATAGTCGGAAATCCTGGGGTCTTTGCAAAAACAGTTGGGCTCGTGGATAATATCTCAGTCACGGTGAAGTGGGGCGGTCTGGTGCCCTCGGGCACCTCGTGCAGTACTCGGTGGGATGGCGGTAATGAAACACGGAAAGACAGAGTGGATTGCACGGGAACCCTGGCACTTGGCAGTCATAGGAAAAACGAGGCTCGTGGTTGCGGAGCAACACGACTTGCACGTCTGCGGTATGGGTATATACCTTTTCCTGGATAGAGTGATAGGGGCAGAGGTTGTCGAGGAAGACTTTGCGCTACGGGGCTCTACGGGGGAGCTTTTTTCGGGAGCAAGTTGGGAGGAAGCTGCTTTTGACCGACTTTGCAGTTTGTTAAGCCAGAGAGGACAAGATTTTGAGCCCTTGAAGGTACTGCGGTCCTCTGAAGCCAGAGGCCTGGGTCGCTCACACTCATGGGTGCATGGGAGGCGCCTGACTGTCACGGGGTTAGAATTCATCGTACCAGCAGGGTCGAAAGGACTTGCCCTACAATTCCGCAAGGGACAGTTAGAAATGGAACTGGGGCAGGCGTTTGATACAGCGAGGAGCACACGCTGACCAGGAGCAGTCATGCGTAACGTCTAGACCAGAGGTGATATGGCGCGCATGAATGAGCTGGATATGATGGTCTACCGGAGCCGCCTGACAGGGACCTAACTACGGAAATTGGGGGAGCGCTAGCTATGGATTGGGGAATGGCAAACCGGATGGCACAGGTGATCCAGTTGGACGGGCGCTGTGTGTTTTTGCCGATAGATCACGGATACTTTCAGGGCCCCACCAGGAATCTGGAGCAGCCGGGCAAGACCATCGAGCCCCTTCTCCCCTACGCTGATGCCCTGTTTGTCACCAGGGGAGTGCTGCGTTCGTGCGTGGACCCCGCGAAGTCTAAGCCCATCATCCTCAGGGTTTCCGGCGGGACGAGTATGGTGGGGAAGGACCTGGCCGACGAAGGGTTGACTACGTCCATGGAAGAAGCTATCCGGCTGAATGTGGCCGCTGTGGGCATCTCGATTTTTGTGGGCAGCGAATACGAGCGCGAGTCGCTGTTAAATCTGGCCAAGCTCGTTAATGAAGGGGAAAAATACGGGATCCCCGTAATGGCCGTTACCGCCGTGGGCAGGGAGATGGAAAAACGGGACGCTCGCTACCTCGCCCTGTGCTGTCGCATCGCCGCCGAGCTTGGAGCGAGGGTAGTAAAGACCTACTGGTGCGAGGACTTTGAAAAGGTCGTCGAAGGTTGTCCAGTGCCCGTAGTCATGGCCGGCGGCCCTCAGGTGGACACGGAGCTTGAGGTGCTGGAGTTCGTACACGATGGTATGAACAGAGGTGCCATCGGCGTGAACCTGGGAAGGAACGTCTGGCAGAACGAACATCCGGTGGCCATGATCAGGGCAATACGGTACCTAGTCCACGAAGATGCCACCGCCAAGGAGGCGCACGAGCTGTTCCAGAGCCTCAAGGCCGGGGTGCGTTGATGCCATCGATCGGAGAGGTCGGATGGTCTCCCTGGCTGGCCGTGCTACCTGGTCAGGAGCGCTCCAAACGGCCGTGGGTCCGCCGCTGGGGTGGCGTTTCGATGGTGGGAGTGTGTGGGGTTAGGGGAGTATAGCTTGGGTGAAAATCTTGGAAGGGCGCCATGAGGTTCGAGACGATAGCGGCCAGAGCCGCCCATAGCCATGACTCAGCGTCCGGGGCCATGACCGCGCCGATTCACCTGTCATCGACCTTCGAACGAGACCCGGATGGCCAGTACTCCAAGGGATACGTCTATTCCCGACTCGGCAACCCCAACCGCCAAGCTTTACAGGAGTGTCTGCTCAATCTTGAGGGCGGTGCCGCCGCGGCAGCCTTTTCCTCAGGATCGGCGGCGACCGCGGCAGTGTTCCAGTCCCTGTCACCCGGTGCTCATGTCATCGCTCCCAACGACTGCTACCACGGCACGTCCGACCTTCTCCGCGACGTATTCGCGCCCTGGGGCCTGGAGACCACTTTTGTCGACGCCACCGATCTCCAACAGGTCAGCCAGGCAGTCCGGCCTAACACGAAGCTTATATGGGTCGAGACCCCGTCGAACCCGCTCCTCAAAATTACCGACATCCCGCGGGTCGTCGAGATCGCCCACGATGCACGGGCGCTTTGCGTCTGCGACAATACCTGGGCCACCCCCATGCTGCAGCGCCCCCTGGAGCTAGGCGCCGATGTGGTCGTGCACTCAACTACAAAGTACCTGGGCGGTCACGGCGACGTGATAGGCGGCGCGGTGATAACCAATGAAGACTCGGAGTTTTTCCAGCGAATCAGGTTGATTCAGACCGCCTGCGGAGCCGTTCCCTCGCCCTTCGAGTGCTGGCTGGTTCTCAGGGGCATACGGACACTGCACCTGCGTATGCCCGCCCACTCAGCTAACGCCGTGGGAATCGCAAGGTTCTTGGGCGATCATCCGCGGGTGGAGGCCGTCCATTACCCGGGCCTGCCAGGTCATCCGGGCCACGACATAGCGGCGCGCCAGATGTCGTACTACGGCGGCATGGTGTCGTTTCAGGTGGAAGGCGGTCGAGAGGACGCGATGCAGGTAGCTGCACGCGTGAAAGTTTTCACCAGAGCAACCAGCCTTGGAGGTACCGAGAGCCTTATCGAGCATCGCGCCTCTATCGAGGGGCCTGGCACCAAGACGCCCGACAACCTTCTCCGTATGTCGGTCGGGCTGGAACACGCCGAAGACCTCATCGAGGACCTATCCCAGGCATTGGAGTAGAGCCGCCATCATGGAACTAGGGGCACCCGCACCCATGCACAATCGTTGGTCTGAAGATGAAGCCCGGGGCCTGTCGGACCTGGACCTGCTTGTCTACCAGAGCCGCCTCATCGGCGCGGACCCGTCGCTGGTTCTCTGGGGGGGCGGCAACACATCCATCAAGGTGGACAGGCAAGACTTGGTGGGCCGGGATACCAGGGTCATGCTCATCAAGGGCACGGGTTCCGACCTGAAGGGAATAGAGCCCAGGCAATTTCCCGCCCTCCGGCTGGAGGACGTGCTTCCACTCTTCGATCAGGAGGCCATGCCCGATGAGGAGGTGGTGGACTACCTGAACAGGTGCCTGCTGGACCCGGGCGCGCCACGGCCCTCCATCGAGACCCTGCTGCACGCCTTCCTCCCGTATCACAGCGTCGTTCACTCTCATGCCGATGCCGTGGTGGCCCTGACCAACAACGTGGACGCCAGGCAGGTCCTCCAGGCGGCCTACGGAAACGACGTCGCCGTGGTCGATTATATCCTTCCCGGGTTCCGTCTCTCTAAAAAAGTGGGAGAGGCGGTAAGGGGCAATCCTGGCGCCAAGGGTGTGGTTCTGGTGAACCACGGGCTCTTCACCTGGGGCGATACCTGCAAGGCTGCCTACGACGTGCATATCGAGCTGGTCTCCCTGGCGGAGGAATACACGCGAAAGCAGGGGACAGGCAGGTTAGTCTTCGGAGGCACGAAGAGGAGCGCCCTGGATGCGGAGCGCCGCCGACAGGTGGCAAACGCCGTCGCCCCCACGCTGCGGGGTCTGGTGAGCCGGCGTAGCCGGGCGGTGCTCCGGTACGACGATAGCCCCGACGTCCTGGAGTTCGTGGGCTCCAATATGGGCAAGGAGCTGAGCGGAATAGGTCCGGCGACTCCGGACCACTTGCTACAGACAAAACGCACCCCCGTGTGGGTGGACGTTGAAGACCCCGGCGATGTACCGGCTCTGCTCCAGTCGCTCCGCCAGGGAGTGGAGCGTAGCGCCGATGAGTATATAGAGTGGTACCGGGAGCATGCCACCGGCGATGAGCCCATGCTGGACCCCTATCCCCGCGTCGTGTTGGTGCCCGGCGTGGGTATGTGGACTACCGGCCGGGACAGCAGAGGAGCCCTGATCACGGGCGACATCTATCACCATACCATCGGGGTCATACGGGCGGCCGAGTCTGTGAGCGGGTACACCTCGCTGACCGCCAGGGATGCCTACGAGGCGGAGTACTGGCCCCTGGAGCTGTACAAACTGACCCTGGCTCCCCCTGAGGGAGAGCTGGCGCGCAGGGTGGCCCTGGTGACTGGGGGGGCCCACGGGATCGGCCGCGCCATCGCCCTGCGACTGGCGGCGGAGGGTGCCCACGTCGTGGTGGCCGACGTAGATGAGGAAGGGGCCCAGGCGCTTGCGGAGCATCTGAACGCCAACCACGGGCAGGGAATGGGCATGGCCTGCACTATGGACGTGACCAGCGAAGATGATGTGGCCGCGGCCTTCAAGCAGGTGCGGTTGGCCTGTGGAGGGCTCGACATTTTGGTGTCCAACGCGGGCATCGCCCCAGTGGGTGCCATAGATGAGCTGTCCCTGGCCCAGTGGCAGCGGGCCCTGGATATCAACACCACGGGACACTTCCTGGTCGCCAGGGAGGCCGTGAGGACGATGCGGGAGCAGGCCATGGGTGGCAGCCTTGTGTTCATCGGAACGAAGAATGTGCCATCCCCCGGGAGAGACTTCGGGGCCTACAGCGCCTCAAAGGCCGCCGAGGTCCAGCTGGCCCGGGTGCTGGCCATCGAGAACGGAGAGTTCGGCATCCGCTCCAATGTGGTCAACCCCGACGCCATATTCGAGGGCTCCGGGCTCTGGTCCAGGGAGGTGCGGGAGCAGAGGGCCGAGGCCCATGGCATCTCCGTGGATGACCTGGAGGACTTCTACCGGAAGCGAAACCTGCTCAGGGAGCGTATCACTGGGGAGGATGTGGCCGAGATGGTGCTGTTCCTTGCTGGCGACCGCTCCGCCAAGACCACGGGGGCGATGATTCCGGTGGATGGGGGTCTCAGGGACGCCTTTCCCCGCTAGTCACGCCGGATTTTCTGCCTGTATCAGGTATGATTACCGGGTGGGTGAGTAATGGGGAGCGCAGAGGAGCTAAGCCCCGTTGTCGGGTTTTTGAGGGTTAAAGACAAAGGAGGTCCCGGCTATGACCCAGGGTGGGAAAGAGCCTACGACGATTCGTGCCGAAAAATTCGAGCTGGTGGATGGGGATGGGGACATCCGCGCCGTGCTGGGATTCACCGAGGTGGGGTCCCCGAGCCTCAAGCTGTTTGACAAGGGTGGGGAGGCTCGCGTGTCGCTGGGGCTGTTTACAAGCAATTGGACGGGTGTGGGCTACCTCGATGAAGACCAGGATATACGGTCTCTGTTGAGGCTGGGCGAGGGGTCGTTGCCCATGCTGTCGCTGTTAGATAAAGACGGCAACCTTCGCGCCTCGATAGGCCTGGGGGAAAATGGCACGGCGGCCGTCCTGTTCTTTGACGGCGACCAGAATGTCCGCGCCGGCGTTGGACTGCTGCAGGACGGCAAGCCCGATATAGCCTTTTACGGCGATGATGGGGAGAGGATCTAGGAACCTGCGGAAGGAGGTGGCAGCCGATGGCTGATGAAGGTGGGATCAGCAAGGACACATTTCTGAGAATAGCCGAGGCCTCGGGCCTTAACGTCAATGACCCCCACATGGAGGAGCTGTTTGCCTACCTCCAGGGAGTCCTGCCGGGCCTGAAGGCCATTCAGGAGCTCGATCTGACGGACGTGGAACCAGCCATGGTCTTCATTCCGCCCAAGGAGTAGATGTATGGATGGCACCGAGCTCTGCTACATGAGCGCTGGCCAGCTCTCTCGCCTCATACGTGATAAGGAGCTCTCCCCCGTGGAGTTGGTGGAGGCCCATCTTGCCCGCATCGAAGTCCTGGAACCCGTGTTGAACTCCTTTATCACCCTGCTGCCCGAACAGGCCGTGGCCGCCGCCCGGAAGGCCGAGGAGGAGATACAGGCGGGCCGGTATCGGGGACCCCTTCATGGCATACCCCTGGGACTGAAGGACCTGTACTACGTCAAGGGGGTCCGCAACACCGCGGGCTCCCGGATATTTGACGACTTCGTTCCCGACTTCGACTCCACCATCGCCGCCAGGTTTGCCGGGGCGGGGGCGATCCTTCTTGGCAAGCTGAACATGCACCAGTTTGCCTATGGCCCGCAGGGGGAAAATCCAGACTACGGACACATGCACAACCCGTGGAATCCGGAGCTAATATCCGGAGGGTCCAGCGGCGGCTCTGGGTCCGCTGCCGCTGCCGGCCAGTGCACCCTCACCATGGGCAGCGACACGGGAGGCTCCGTGCGTATTCCCAGCGCCCTGTGCGGCCTGGCGGGATTGAAGCCCACCTACGGGAGGCTCAGCTGCTATGGCCTTACGCCGCTATCCTGGTGCCTGGACCACCCCGGCCCCATGGCCCGCACCGTGGAGGACTGCGCCCTGGCCATGAACGCCATCGCGGCGTACGATCCCAACGACCCCGCTTCGGCCGACGTACCTGTGCCGGACTACACCGTGGCCCTCACGGGCGATATCAGGGGCCTGCGGGTGGGGATACCGAAAGAGTACTATGAGGTGCCCCTGGACTCCCAGGTGGAGGGGGCCGTGCGAAAGGCCGTGGACCTGCTGGGCGAGCTGGGCGCGACGGTCACGGAGCTGTCCTGGCCCATGTATCATCAATCCATGCCCATCTCAACGACCATCCTGATGGCCGAGGCAGCCGCCTACCACGGCGACCTGGTCCGGACCCAAGGCAACCTGCTCTATCCCCCTGTGCGCGTTCGGCTGGAGTCTGGCTTCTTCATCTCCGCCACCGACTACATACAGGCGCAGCGGGCCCGCGCCCTCTTCGATCGTCAGAGCCTGGAGCTGTTCAGGGAGGTGGATTTGTTGGCGGGGCCCACAGAGCCCATCGTTGCCCACAAGATCGGCCTGTCCCAGGTACAGGTAGGGGACACCACCATGGCGTCGACCCCTGCCCTGACCCAGTACACGCGGGCCTTCAACCTCAACGGCTTCCCTGCCATAACCGTGCCCTGTGGATTCTCCGACGAAGGGTTGCCCATTGGACTCCAGCTAGCCGGCCGGCCCTTCGACGAGGGGACGGTGCTTCGTGCTGCCCATGCCTACGAGCAGGCCACCGACTGGCATAAGCGCAGGCCTCCGCTATAGAGTCAGCCCTGGGCCTCTAGCAGGTCCTTGAGGTTGCCGAAGTCGGATACGACCTGCCTCTTGACCATGCGGGCCAGGATCGGCTCGGCCAGCCTGAAGAAGCCGCCCGAGTCCCCCTGGATCGTGAAGGCGACCTTGGTGCCGCCCCCGGCGGACTCCATGGTGTAGCCGCCCTCCATGGGTATGGGCCCGGAGGTGGTCTTGAATCCCAGCTTCCTGTTCTCCTCGAACTCGGTAAGTTCATAAGAAGATTCGATGCGGCGGCCCAGAAATTGGAGCACATCCGTCCCGGTTGAGCCCACACCGACGGGTCCCTCTGATGTCCGTTTCGATTCGACCAGCCCCGCCCGCCACTGCGCGTCGTTCTCGTGATTTGTAATGAACGAAAAGACCTCCTCGACGGGGCGATTGATATCTACGGTGTGCTCTAACTTAATCATCTGGATGCCTCCTTTCAGCTATTGATCCTTATGGCTGACTCGCGGGGTGCTGAAGTAACTTTTCGACCATATCACTGGCGCCTTTCCTGGTCACGATGGAGGGGAAATATGTATCGGAGGGGAACCCCTTCGGCAGGGCTGACTTTGTCGATACTCTCGACCTGCGGTCGGAGCTCAGGGCAGGCTCTCGGCCCCGGTCCGATCGGGGCGCTCCCCAATTGTTCATCAGTATTGCACGAGGGCGAAGATGTCGTAGCCTTGTAGGAGATTCCTTCCCTGGAGTTCGGTGAGCTCGATCACTAGGGCCAGGCCCTCCACCCGACCGCCGGCCCGCTCCACCAACCGCGCCGTGGCCGCCAAGGTCCCCCCCGTGGCCAGCAGGTCGTCCACGATCAAGACGCCCTGGCCAGGCAGGATGCCGTCCTTGTGCATCTCCACCACGTTGGTGCCGTACTCCAGCGCGTATTCCATGGTGAGCGACTCGGCTGGGAGCTTCCCCTGCTTCCTGGCCAGCACCAGGGGCTTTCCCAGCCTGTGGGCGAGAGGCGAACCGAAGAGAAAGCCCCTGGCCTCGATGGCCACGATACTGTCTATGGTGTCGGAGGAGTACCTCTCGAACAAGCGGTCAATCACGTACTGGAAGGCGACGGGTTCCTTTAGCAATGGGGTGATGTCCCTGAAGAGGATTCCGGGCACGGGAAAGTCCGGAATATCTCTTATGTAGGACTTCAGGTCCATCCCCATTCTCCCATTGTTCGGGTGGGCCGGGGACGTTGGCCTTCTGGAAGTGCCGCCGGCCACGTCGTCCCCGGACTGGAGTGTAGTGTAGCGTCCAGGCGGCGTCAAGCGCCCGTGGGAAGGGGGACCATCCGTCACCATGGCGTTATCTTGGATTGGGTGGGCTGCCGGGGTGTCTCCCATTGACGCGGAAACCCTGGTCACGGCGTCGGCTCCTTGAGAAACGCCGAGTTCAGGGGGCTAACCTGACGTTGCGGCCTCCGACGCGCGGACAAGGGGCTCGTGGGGATGACCGCCGAGGAGGGGGTTGACAGGGGCCAGAGAAGAGGGCCGAGTGCAGGCCGGAAGAGGGCCCTTTACTTGAAGTAGCTGTAGTTCTTGGCGATAAAGGCGTTCCACTTGCCGGGTACGGCGTATTCGTAGAAGATGGCCGACACGGGGCACACGGGTTCGCAGGCGCCACAGTCGATACACTCAGGGGGATTTATGTAGTACATGTCCGCATCCTCGTCGGTGTGGATGCAGTCCACGGGGCACACATCGAGGCAGCTAGCGTCCTTAAGGCCGATGCATGGCTCCGTGATAATGTACGTCATTGGCGGCCTTCGCTGCCTTTCGCATGACACCTGCGCAGGCGCCAAGCAAGTCCGGGCACCATCTCTTATTTTGCGAGCACGGCATCAACGTGTCAAGAGATATTGTCCGATATGTTTTATCTAAATCCCCGTGCCTCCTACCTCGGGTCCTATAGACCACCCCGGCCGTCTTTGGATATGCCAGTTGGCGCTTCAATCATTCCCAAGCGAGCCCAGACTGGCTGGGGCGGGTTGGTCGGTGCGAGCCTCGGGAGGCAGGGCCTCCTCCCAGTCGGGAATCAGCACGCGGGACGAGGACTCCAGCGTTGCGATGACGGCTACCCCACCAAAGCTGAATAGTATGGACATGACCAGGATCGCTTCGTAGGAGCCGGTGGCGTTGAGGACCAGTCCCGCCAAACCTGTGGCCACGGCGTGGCCGATAAGGGCGCCCATTATCTGAAACCCGTAGCAGGTGGCTATTGGACCCGGCCCGAAGTACTGCCGGTTGACCACCAGGTAGGCGGACATCTCGCCGCCGAAGCCTATGCCGAACAGCATTGCGAAGAGGTAGAAGACCCACAGGTCCTGGGCCCAGAACAGGACCAGCACCGTAATTCCCTGGATGAACAGGGCCGCGGCCATTATGGGCTTCCCACCGAATCGCTCGGCCACCAGGGGGGTGGCGAAGCGCCCTAGTACGCTGAATATGGAAATGATGCTGAGGATGACCAAGGCGGCCACATAAGAAATTCCCTGGTCGTAGGCGATGTAGGTTGCGTAGATCAGCACCACTCCGTGGCCGGCACATCCGAGGCCGTGGATGACAGGCAGGTTCCAGAAGGCCCTAGTCCGGCGAATGTGTTGGTTGAACACCTTGAGGCGCAGGCCCTCGACCGCCGGGCTCCTTGCCTTATCGAGTGGATCGTTGTCGGTAGCCCCGTAAGGTTTGAGGCCCACATCGGCGGGGCGACTGCGAAAAAACACCGTTAGCAAGAGGAGGATTCCTCCACCGACGGCACCGATGCTCCAGAAAGTAGCCTGCCACCCGATGTGGGTGATCAGATAGCCCGCAAGGGGGGCCAGGATGGCCGTGCCAACGCCCCCCGCACCCCATACCACCCCAACCCCCAGACCCAGCCGCCGCCGGAACCATCCGTTGACCGATGCTATGAGGGGCACCATGCAGATGGACTGGGTCAGGGCCAGCATTACGCCGAAGGACAGGAAGAACTGCCATGGCTGGCTGATGGTCCCAACGAAGGCCATGCTGCCTGCAAAGAGGATGCCGCCCCCCAGCATCATGCGGCGCGCCCCGTACCGGTCTCCCAGCCAGCCGGACACGGGAGAGAAGACGGCCCCAATGAGGTAGTAGACCATGAGGGCCGTCCCAATGGTGGAGATGTTCCATCCGAAGCTGCCCTGGGGATCGCTTAGGGGTATTATTACGGCGCCTACGGCCATGCCGATGGAGTTGCCTACGAGCTGTACCACCGTCAGCATGGCCAGGATTGCCCAGGCGAAGTGCAGCCCGCCGGGCAGCCTTGTCATACTGAAGTTTAGATTCGGCTTATCGATAATGGCCATGGATATACCGAGGCCACCGCCGTGCCATCACGGAGCCAACTGACGGTGGGGGCTGGACGTGGAGGCAGGGTTTAGCCCGCCTCGACGGTAGCTCGGGCAGATTATGCGGCGGTGGTGCCAACGTCAGTGCAGGGGGCATGCCTTGAGAAAGGCCTTTCCCCACCAGGAGTCGGCTGCGCCGGCACCCTCCTCACCGCTGGATGACACGTTTCCGGGGTCTGGGCCGGTTCGCTGAACGCCTATAGGCCCAAAACCGGAGGCCCCGGGCGCCAAAAAAGAGAGTTCCCTACCGGGCTGCTTCGCGTCGGCGGAGACGGCCCAGGCGCCGAAGAAGATCGTCAAAAGAATGACCAGCGCCAATGCTGCCAAGAAGGTGACTGGTATTCCCTTTATAGTCCTATCCAAAAGCTGCATGCCCGTCAGCCTTCCGCGGCTATTCCCATTGTGCGTAGGAGAGCTACAAACTGTCAAGGCGATACTGTATGATATACTATATTATAAAATCCGGTGCAAGGCAGGATGGCCATGGAGATTCGAGAACTCATCAGCTTCTATCACGTTGCAAGGCTGCGCAGCGTGTCCAAGTCTGCCGAGTACCTTGAGATCGGCCAGCCAACGGTGACCACCCATCTGCAGAAGATCGAGAAAGAGTTCGGCGTGGTGCTTTTCGATCGGATCAAGAGGCCCATCCAGCTGACCTCCGACGGGACGACGTTTTACGAGTTGGCCAAGCCCATTGTGGAGGGCATAGCGGAAGGCGTAGAACTTCTCAAGATGAGGATGGACTACCCCGAACACCGGGGTTCTTTCGTGGTGGGGGCCTATCCAGACCTGGTGCTCCATCACCTCCCGCCGGTGGTCAAGGAGTTCAGGACCCGCTACCCCCAGGTCCAGATCAAGCTGGTGGCGCGGGATTACTCCAACCTCATGGACATGGTCTCGGCTGGAGAGCTTGATGTGGCCCTTTGCGCCAAACCGGAGCCGGAGAACCCTTCCCTGGAATTCAAATATCTCTTCAAGTCAGACTTCATCGTTGTCACACCCCTGGGCCACGAGCTGCTCAAGCTACCGGAGGTCACCCTGAAAGACGTCGCCCGATGGCCCCTGATACTCCTGGGGTCCGGGAGCCAGAGCCGGCGGGCCCTGGAACAGGCCCTGCGACGTGAGGGGCTCTCCTACAACATCACTCTAGAAATGGATATCATCGAGATGGTCAAGCGATACGTGGAGATCGGCATGGGGATCGTGGCGACTCATGAGTACGTCATGCAGCCCGAGGACGATGGCAAGCTGGGAATCCGCGAGCTTAGCGGCGTGCTGCCATCAACCTACATGGGGATGGTCACCCTGAGGGGTAAGTTCCTGAGCAGGTCCGTGCGCAACTTCATGGATACCCTTGTGGCCCATATGGGAGAGATACCCGTTCATCACGTTTAAGGAACAACCCCATTACAGGCTGTTGTAACGGTAGTGGGGCATGGCTTCCCCCTGACTCCAGTCCCGGTAATACTCCTTCACGTACGGAATAACGCGCTCGGCCATCTTCCTGTTCTCAACGACCGACTGCCCCGGAGGCCTGGAGAATCGCTCTCTAAGCTCTCTGCCAATATCTTCTTTGCTTATTTTCGTAAACTTTCCGTTGCGCAGCACTACCTGCCCATCGATCAACACGGTGTCCACGTGCCGGGCCTTGCCTCGGTACATCAGGGCGTCCACGATATCGATTTCAGGCTCCATGTAGGGGTATTGGATGGGCCTCAGGTCCAGCACTACCAGGTCGGCCCGGCGGCCCTTTTCCAGGGCTCCTATCTGGCCCTCGAAGCAGGTCGGCCTGGCGGCGTTGATGGTTGCCATGCTCAGGACCTGGTGGGAGCTGATGGTCGGGGCGTCGATCCCGGGCTGCCGGTGCAGCTTGGATACCAGCCGCGTCTCTTGCAGCATGTCGTCGTCATCGTTGAACGACGTGCTGTCGGTGCCCATCGCCAGGTTTACCCCCTTGGACACCATGGAGTTTACGGGAGCGATGCCACTCTTGAGTCGCAGGTTGGAGCTGGCGTTGTGGCACACGGTGGTGCCGCTCTGTGCCACCGTATCTATGTCCTGCTCGGTGAGCCAGACTCCGTGGGCGCAGGATACCTCCGGGCCCAGGAACTCCAGGTCCTTGAGGTGGGCCAGAGGAGTCTTGCCCCACTTCCGGAGCCCGTACTCCCGCTGATAGAAGGTCTCCATGAGGTGTATGTGGATGCCGGTGTTGTACCTTGCGGCGTACTCCTTGGACCGTTGTAGGAAGTCATCGGAGCACCACTGTACGTTGGAGGGGCTGACCAGGACCCTGACCATACCGGCCGGGTCCGTGCCGTACTTGCGGTACGTGCTCTCGAAGAGGGCGAAGTACTCGTCGGCGGACAGGTTGGTGGCAGCCAGGAACCGCCTCAGGCTATCCGCGAGGTCCGATGGTAGGCCAGATAGAAACCGCTCGTCGTCCTCATAGACCATGCGGTTCTGGTCACGGTAGAACACGGAGAAGGCCGTCCTCATTCCCGAGTCGCTAAAGGCCCTGAGTATTTCATCTATATCTGATTCCAGGTGGGCTATGGAGGTGAGCGGATGATTGTACATGATAGTGGTCGTTCCCGACTCTATCATCTGGAGGGCGGTGTAGAGGGTCATCAGGTAGTGGTCCATGGGGCGCCGGCCCCATGCCCCCACGATCCATGTCTCCAGAGGATCGTCGCAGGAGCCGGTCTGGAGGGTGGTGACGCCACGACCGTGGTGGTGGCAGTTGACCAGTCCTGGAAAGACAACGTAGTCCTGCCCTCCCAGCTCTTCGTCGGCCTCATGGCGTGACTTTACGTCATCGTAGGGTCCAACGTCCTCGATGACGCCGTCCCTCTGGAACACGGCGCCGTCGGCCAGGACCGTGGTGGACTCGGCATCGGCGCCCGCCCTGCAGATCACGTACTTACCCCGGATTAGAGAGGAAGGCATCGTTTCTCCTCCTGCGAAGCTGTATCCCGCCGTAATTATACACGCGAGTCAACGCGGACCAGAGCCTGGCCCGCGGCTGCTTAGCTGGTGACGTTTCTTGACACCCTGCGGACCCGAGCCTAAGCTGAGTATGATCCTGGATTGAGGTTACTTAAGCAGGCGATGGACACAGATAGCTATTTGCCGAAGGCAGTGGACCAGCGCCGCATGGGAAGGGTGGCCCTGGAGCGCCTGCTAACGAACCTGGAAACTGGGACTGTCCCCGCCCAGACAACAATCTACTCCAAGGCTGGGGGCTTTGGTGCCTGCCTTGACAGTCTGCCGCGCGTCGAAAGCCTGGGGCTCGCCGGGCTGAGGGAGCTTGCTCCGACCGTTGAGAAGCGGGGAACGGGGTCCGTCCTATTTTGGGGCGAGTCCTCCAGCCTGGTGGTCCTGCCGCCCTTCCCCGTGGCGTCGGACCAGGTCCTTGTGGGATGGGACGCCTCCAGCTTGCGGAGTCTCCTGTCCAGCCGGTACATGGTGGGAGTCGTGCTCCTGCGATTGGGGAGGCTGGCGGTGGGGGTACTCCAGGGCGAGACTCTGGTGTCCTCCAAGACCGGCTCCAGGTGGGTGAAGGGGAGGCACAGCGCCGGTGGCCAGTCCCAGGGACGGTTCCAGCGGGGCCGGGAGAAGCAGGTGCGGGAGATGTACCAGAAGACCTGCTCGGTGGTGAAGGCGCAGTTCGCCCCGTACGAGGAGCGGCTGGACTACGTCATCCTGGGTGGCGAACGGTTCACCCTCGGGGGCTTTCTGAAGGAGTGCGAATACCTTCAGAAGCTGTCTCCTAGAATCCTGAAGCGGGTGCTTAACGTGAGGGAGCCCAAGCTGGAGACCCTGAAGAGGGTTATTGACACCATCTGGGAGAGCGAGGTGTTGAGGGTTGGGTATTCAGGTGCTCCTCGTCCGTCGAATAACGCACCTGCCAGGTGAATTGCGTCGTGACGTCTGACAGCATAGCCGAAGGTGCACCCTGGTCTCCTGACCCGCGGGAAAGCTCCCTGCGTTTGCTGGAGTTTCACCGGGTCAGGGAGAAGCTGGCGGGCTTGACCACGTTCGCGCCGGCAAGGGAGCTGGCCCTTGGACTGGTCCCATCTTACGAGACCACGGAAGTGGCGGCCAGGCAGCGGGAGACGGCGGAGGCCCGACGGTTCCTGGAGGAGGGCGCCACACTTGATCTTGCCGGCGTCAGGGACCTCCGAGAGACCCTTCAGCGGGCTGGCCTGGGAGGTACCCTTACCGGGGATGAGCTGAGGGACCTGGGCGAGACCCTGAAGGCGACGCGTCGGGCGCGGGATGGCATCCTTCGCCACAAGGAGATCCCTGCACTCAGGGAGATGGCCAGGGACCTGCCAGTGCTGCGGGAGCTGGAGAAGGAGCTGTCCTCCTCTATTGGCAGGGCGGGAGAGGTGCTGGATAGCGCAAGCTCCACCCTGCGTGAGCTACGGATCGAAGCCGGCGCCGCGCACCAGCACCTTGTGGACTCCCTTGAGCGTACGGTGCGCCGCTTAGGGCGCCACGGCATCCTCCAGGAGCCAATCATCACCGAGCGCAACGGCCGGGCGGTCCTGCTGCTGAAGACAGAGATGAAGTCCCGACTGCCGGGGATCGTCCATGACGTTTCCGATAGCGGGGCGACCCTCTTCGTGGAACCCATCAGTGCCATAGGCCTGGGTAACCACTGGCGGGAGCTCAGGTTGGCCCAGGAGAGGGAGGAGGAGAGGGTGTTGCGGTCCCTCTCTGCCTATGCGGGGGCCCGTGGTGACGAGATCCTGCGTGGCCTGGAGCTGCTGGCTCGGCTTGACATGGCGATGGCCAAGGCGCGCTATTCTCTGGTGATTAAAGGGACCACCCCCGCCGTTGTCGAGGCCGAGCACCCTTATGTAAGGCTGGTGGACGCCCGCCATCCCCTGCTGGAGGGTGAGGTGGTCCCCATCACCGTGAAGCTTGGAGATGGTGTGTCTCTCCTCCTGATCACGGGACCTAACGCGGGAGGTAAGACGGTAGCCTTGAAGACGGTGGGTCTCCTCGCCTTGATGGCCCAATCCGGCCTTCATATCCCCGCCAGCGAAGGGACCCTCAGCCTATTCGACGGAGTGTATGCCGATATAGGCGACCAGCAGAGCATTGAACGGTCCCTGTCCACTTTCAGCTCACATGTCCAGAACCTCAGGGGAATCATGGAGTGGTCCACCGGGAGATCGCTGGTGCTGATCGACGAGCTGGGCACCAGTACCGACCCCGAGGAAGGGGCTGCCCTGGCCAAGGCCGTCCTCGGCTACTTTGCGGGGAGAGGGACGGCGCTTGTGGCCACAACCCATCAGCGGGAGGTGGCCGCCTATGTCCAGGAGCAGCCTGAAATGATGAACGCCAGCGTGGAGTTCGACTCGCGGTCCCTCGCTCCCACCTACCGTCTGACCCTGGGGCTGCCGGGCAGGAGCTACGCCCTGACTATCGCCGCCCAGATGGGTTTGGACCGTGGGGTAATCGAGGGGGCCCGCTCGCTTCTGTCTCCCGGTCACCAGACAACGGAAGACCTGTTGAGCGAGCTTCAGGAGGAGCGCGACCTGGCCGGGAAAGTACGCAGGGAGGCCGACGAGGCCCTGGTGGAGGCAGAGGGAAGGCGAGCGGAGCTGGACGCGCGCCTTGCCGCCATCCAGGATAGTGAAGCCCAGATGCTTGAGGAGGCCAGGCATGAGATACAAAAGGGCGTCCAGGAGCTGACCGCGCGGCTGCGGAGGGCCGAGCGGCAGCTTCAGCAGCCCGAAGCTGGGACTGCCATTCCGGAGACCATCAAAGTCGCCCGCAGCGAGGTGGCCGAGGTCCGGCAGGAGCTGAGCTCTCCCGACTGGCAGCCGCCTCCCAGCAGGCGGGGAGACTGGCTGAAGCGCCTCCGACCCGGCGACCGGGTGTACCTGCGCGGCATACCGCGCCCCGTGGAGGTGATAACGGCCCCCGGCGATGATGAAGTGGTGGAGGTGCTGCTTGGTACAATACGTGCACGGCTTCCAGTGCATCAGCTCGATCGGGCGGCGCCGGCCAACACTGTCCCCACCGGAGATGGTATTTATTATTCGCGGTCCGCCAAACGCGACATCAAGGCCGAGCTGGACCTCCGGGGAGCCCGGGTGGAGGAGGCCCTGGAGCGACTGGAGGGTTACCTCAGCGATGCCGCCGTCGCGGGCCTGTCCTCCGTGCGTATACTCCACGGCACGGGCACCGGGGCCTTGCGCAGCGCCGTCCGGGAACACCTCAGCCATCATCCCCTGGCGACGCCTGTGGGGAGCGACGAGGGTCTCTCCACAGATAGCGTTACGGTAGTTCGCTTGGTGTGAAGCGCCCCCTCTGGCCAATTAGATTGGGGATAGGTACCCCGCGGGTTGACTTGAGGTAAACTCGGTGGCCTCACTCGCCGTGAAACCGGGGTTGCCTCTTGTCCACAAAGGCGGTTATTCCCTCCTGAAAGTCCGACGTCAGTGCTATGTCGCCTAGGGCCACGGCCTCCTGGTCCAGATGGGGGGCGAGGTCGGTGCTCCAGGCGTTGTCCATGAGGGCCTTCACCCGGCCGTACGCCAGAGTCGGGCCCGACGCCAGTCGCTGGGCCGTCTCCAGCGTGTGCTTCTCCAGCTCTTCTGGTGGCACCACCCGGTTCACCAGCCCCATCTCCATTGCCCGCTGGGCGCTAATCGGCTGGTTCATCAGATAGACCTCCATGGCAAGGCCGGGGCCCACCAGTCGGGGCAGGTAGTAGGTAGAGCCGCCGTCGGCGGTGGCGCCGATGTTGGAGTAGGCCAGATAAAATCGAGCGTCCCGTGAGGCGATGCGCAGGTCGCAGGCCAGGGCCAGGCTGAATCCTCCCCCGGCGGCAACCCCTCCGATGCTGGCGATCACGGGTTTGGGAAGCTCCCGTATCTTGAGGACCACGCTCCTGTGAAACCGGTCGGCGAGGTCTTTCATATGGGAGGATAGCTCCTGTGTGCCCCGTGCCATGGCATCGGTAAAGCCTCTGACATCTCCCCCCGAGCAGAAGGCGCCGCCGCTGCCGGCGATGACCACGGCCCTTACGTCGGCGGCGCGACACTGCTCCAGCGCCGTGCCTAAAGCCTCGACCATGTCAAGGGACAGGGCATTTCGTACCTCAGGGCGGTTGAGGGTTATGGTTGCCACCGCACCCTCTCTCCGAGTGTTCACGTTCTCCTGGTCCACCACTCACCTCCTTGGCTTCACTCAAACGAATAGTAGCACACGAGGGGAAAGTGAAATGGTTCTTGCCTTTTTGTTACAATGGCCCCGGCATGGGACCTGGGAGGGCTCGATGAGTCAAGGGGATTCGGACGTGCAGGCGGTGCTGGCGGCCAACCTGCGTTTCTACGAGGCGTTCGGCAGCCTGGATATCGGGGAGATGGATAAGATATGGGAGCCCTCGGACCGGGTACTATGTATCCACCCTGGCTGGGCGGTTCTCAAGGGCTGGGAGCGGGTACGGAAGAGCTGGGAAGGCATCTTTTACAACTCCACCCTGATGCACTTCAGTATCAGCGACGCCCAGGCGATCGTCGAGGGGGACTGCGCCTGGGTATCGTGCGTTGAGAACATTACCAGCGTGGTGAATGCCAGGGCCTCGGACTTCGCGGTCCAGGCCACCAACGTATTCGTGCGAGGGGACGAGGGCGCCTGGTTAATGGTACACCACCACGCCTCTAGCTGATGCCTAGGGCCGTACGTCTATTGAACAATACATGAAAAGCCAAACCTAACATCGTCGGTTTCACCCCCATCCTAGCCTTCCCCCATCGAGGGGGAAGGAATTTCTCTCCCCTTCATAGGGAAGAGTTAGAGAGGGGGTGGAATTTCGATGTTTATGCATCGCCCTGTAATGGGAGGGGCTGTGTTCGACGTTGCCATAATCGGTGGGACAGTGGTGGACGGCGGAGGGGCCGCCGGCTACCGGGCCGACGTTGGGATCACGGGGGAGGAAATCCGCGCAATCGGAGACCTCTCGCGGTCCGAAGCCCGCCGGAGGATCGACGCCTCGGGGCTGACCGTTTCTCCCGGGTTCATAGATACCCATACCCATTCCGAGGGCGCCCTTCTTGTGGACCCCCAACACGCCTACGGCCTGCGCCAGGGCATAACCACCGAGATAATGGGCCTGGACGGCATGTCCTATGCACCCCTGTCGGCCGAAAACTACCGGATGAATCGCCGATACCTGGCGGGTCTGCTGGGAGACCCACCGGAAGACCTGGACATGAGCAGCATCGCAGCCTTCCGGTCCCACTACCACAAGAGGGTGGCCGTAAATGTTGCCTACCTCGTCCCCCACGCTACCGTCCGTCTTGAGACCCTGGGATTCCGGGACGTGCCCCTGGTAGGTGACGACCTGGGAAAGGCAAGGCGTCTAATCAGGGAGGGCATCGAGCAGGGAGCCGTGGGGTTTTCCACCGGTTCCAAATATTACCCCGGTCCCTGGGCGGACACCGCTGAACTGGTGGAGCTCTGTAAGACCGTACGCGAGGCTGGCGGGGTGTATGTGTCCGAGGTGCGAAGCGCCAACACGGGCCGGGCGTATGGCGGGGGTGGAATTCCCGAGGCACTGGAGATTGCCCGCCGGTCCGGGGTGCGCCTCCACTTCGCCCACACTAGGACCTCGCCGGACACAGCGGGGGAGGTTGAGAAGCTGATGGAGCCCATCGACCGGGCCAAGGCCGAGGGAGTGGACTGCACCCTGGACATCTACCCCTACCCGGCCGGCAGCACCATCCCCATCAGCTTCCTTCCCAGCTATGCCCAGGAAGGGGGTCCCGAAGCCATAATCCGGCGGCTGAAGGACCCTGCCCAACGTCGCAAGATGGCCGACGATATGGAAAGGGACCCTGGCACTCCGCTGGAGGGTGTGGTGTTCTCCTACCTCCCCAAAAACAAGCACCTGGAGGGGATGTGCCTACCGGATATCGCCCGACAGCGGGGAACGGGTATCGGGGAGACGCTCTGTGAGATCCTGCTGGAGGAAGAGCTAAAGGTGGGCCACTGCGGTGCGCCTCCCCTCAGCGCGGGAATGTG
This sequence comes from Dehalococcoidia bacterium, assembly GCA_965247295.1. Classification (GTDB taxonomy): domain Bacteria; phylum Chloroflexota; class Dehalococcoidia; order Lucifugimonadales; family JAGWBF01; genus CBDFGQ01. The sequence continues at coordinate 122,537 of CBDFGQ010000003.1, read as the reverse complement.
GCGTCAGGTGAGCCGTGACTGTTTGGAGCTTCTGTCTCGACCCGACTACATGGTATGCAGCGACATAACCCCTTTGGGCACCATGTCCCATCCCCGTTGCTACGGGGCCTTTCCCAGGTTCTTGGGTCGACTGCGGCGCGAGTTCGGCGTCCTCAGTCTCGAAGAGATGGTCCAGCGGATGGCTGATAACCCAGCCAGGCGCTTCGGCCTGGCCAGGCGGGGGCGCATCCAGGAAGGGTATTACGCCGACATAGTCGTGTTCGATCCCGAGCGGGTGATGGACCACGCCACCTACGACGATCCACGCCAGTTCCCCAGCGGCATCCCCTTCGTGCTGGTCAACGGGCAGGTGGCCGTCGACCAAGAGCGGTGCACGGGCGTCCTGGCGGGGCAGGCTGTCCCCTAGGGACAGGCGGTCATATGCCCAAAAGGCGGGCGGCGTTGGCGCCCAGGATCGCCTCCTTTTCATCTGTGGATAGGAGGGGGAACTCCATAACGCGGGCCACACAATGGTCTGGCGCCCACCAGGGAAAGTCGGTGCCCATCATGACCCGCTCCGGCCCGATGTCCACGATTAGCTGGGCCAGCTCCTGGCCGGTGGGCGCCGTGGGCGCGCCGATCCACTCCATTAGCTCCGAGCAGTCGAAGAGGGCGTTGGGGTAGGTAGCCGCTATCTCCCGACACTGCCGCCAGGCTCCATTCCCCATGTGGGCCATGACGATCTTCAGCTCGGGAAAGGACTTCAGGACTTCCCCGAAGGCCCTGGGGTCGCCGAGCTGGTCTCGGCCCACTGTCTTACCCGAGTGGGCTACGACCGGTAGGCCCAGCTCCACGCAGGTCCGGTAGATGGGCCACATACGCCCGTCCCCCATGTGGAACCGCTGGTTGACCGAGTGCAGCTTGAGTCCCCTCGCCCCGTGGTTCTCTGCCATGTCCAGCAGATGGGCTTTGGCGTCCTCCGCTTCCAGCACCCACGGGTCTATGCATACAAAAGGAAGCAGCCGAGGGTGGTCCTTTACGGCCTGGCACGCCCAGAGGTTGTAGCTCTTCAGGCCCTCTCCCGTCGAGGCCTCTATCTCCCCGATGGCCCGTTGCCTCTCGGTTTCCCCCAGCTCTGGAGGCAATTCTTCTATGCGCTGGTAGCGGTACTTCAGGTAGGGGAAAAGGTTGACCATGATTGCCCTGGACACCCCTCCCTCCTCGATGGCCTCCAGGGCGTCCTCCAGGTCACCGTCGTAGCGGCTGTACGCAGGGCCGGGCCTAGGGTCGTCGAACTCCCAGCCTCCGTTGTAGGCCTTCTTGGCGCATAGCCCCTCTTCCTTGGAGGGGTACACGTGCATGTGGGCGTCGATGATCAGTGGTCCGGCCACGGGGCACCTCCCCGATTACAGGTTGCGATATTGATCGAGTATCTATCCGATAACCACCCCATCAAGGGGGTGAGAGATAAGCTGCGTCCTTCATGGGGCGGTACGAAGGGATCTCTCGTGCGCTACCCCGTCGTGCCCACGGCCCTGGACTCGCGGCGGGCGGTCCAGCGGGGCTGATCGCATATGTGTCCGAGGAACTCCACAATGGTGTGGGCCGCCAGATAGGAGGTTATGCCGGTCCCCACGTCCAGTTGCGGGTTGACCTCCACCAGATCGAAGCCCACGACGTCGGTGTGCTCCGCAAGTGCGAACAGGCTGTCCCGCAGCTCCGCGTAGGTCATGCCGTTGGGCTCGGCGGACACGCAGCCTGGCACCAGGGGAAGGTCCAGCACGTCTATGTCGATGCTGACGTAGCACCGGGCATCCCGCGGCAGTGTCTTGGCCATTCCCTGGGGGCCGAGGTCCCGGAACTCGGACATGGTCATGACCCGATTCCCGTCGCTGAGAGAGTCGTCCATCCACGACTTCAGGTTTCGCAGGCTGCGGATACCAAGCTGGCTCAGGGTCTGCACCTGGGGTAGGCTGCGGATGTGTCGAAAGGCATGGCCGTTGGTGAACTCGTAGCCGTGGATGAAGGGCGCGTAGTCTAGATGGGCGTCGAAATGCATGACGTGAAGCGGCTCGCTGAAGGCGCGGACCACGGGGAAGCTGATGGCGTGGTCTCCCCCCAGGACCACCGGCAAGGCGCCCCGGTCCAGGACCTTCAGGGTCAGCGCCGTGATGTTGTGGAAGGTGTCCTCGGGGTTCGTGGGAAGCACGCTGGCGTCCCCCACGTCCACGATCCGGCCGTGGGTCAGCTCGTGCTCGAGGTACATGCGCCTCTCTTCCGGGTTGTAGTAGCCCCTGGCGCCGAATCGCATGGAGTGTTCCCGGATCCCCCGCGGTCCGAATCGAGCACCGGGCATGAATGGCGAGCCCTCGTCGGTGGGGGCGCCCATGACCGCGATGTCCGCGTCCAGATTGTCCAGGTCCGCGCAGATGGGGACTCGCAGAAAGGACGGAATTCCCACGAAGGGGAGGGTCCTGCCGCCCCGGATGGCCCGGAGGTCCGCGTTGTTTTCCTGCATGGCGACGCTCCTTTAGGTGTTAGTGTTTCAATTTTAACTCGGTGTGCAAGGTTTCCCCGTAAGCCGAACCGCACAACGGACTTACTTGACGACACCGGCCTCGCTGAGGCGGTCCACCTCTTCGGCCGTGTAGCCTGCCTCAAGCAATACCTCCCGGGTGTGCTCTCCCAGGCTGGGGGCCCGTCGCCGGATGCGCCCAGGCGTGCGGGAGAGCTTCACCGGGATGCCGATGTTCTTAAGCTTACCCAGGTCCGGGTCATCCAGCTCCACCAGCATGTCTCGCGCCCGCACCTGGGGGTCGCGGTAGACTTCCTCCATATCGTAGATGGGCCCGCAAGGCACTCCCGCGGCCCCCAGTACGTCCATCCAATGGGCCGTGGGCTTTCCACCGAAGGTCGTCTCAAGCAGCTCGGCCAGCTCTACCTCGTGGAGCTTCCTGTCTCCGCCCGTGGCGAACCTCGGATCGGCCAGCAGCTCCTCCCGGCCGATGGCCCGGCACAGGGACTCCCAGACGGACTGGGTGGCCCCGCCTACGTTCAGGTAGCCGTCACTGGTCTTGAGGGCCTGATACGGCGCGGACAGCCTGTGGGCCGAGCCCAGGGGGCCCGGAACCTCGCCGGTGGCGAAGTAGACCACCGACTCCCAGAAAGTGTATCCGATGCCCGCTTCCAAAAGGGAGGTGTCTACCATCTGGCCCTCGCCAGTACGCAACCTGTGGATGTAGGCGTTCAGGATTCCGTAGGCCCCGTACATCCCTGCCGTGAGATCGGTGATGGGCACTCCCACCTTGACCGGGGGACCTCCCGGAATACCCGTGACGCTCATCAGGCCGCTCATTCCCTGGGCCACCAGGTCGAAACCGCCCCTCCTGCTGTAGGGACCCGTCTGTCCGAATCCGGAAATAGAGCAGAAGATGATGGCGGGATTAATCTCCATGAGCCGAGAGTATCCCAGGCCCAGCCTATCCATGGTGCCCGGCCGGAAGTTCTCCACCACCACGTCGGCCCGCTCAACCAGTCGCCCGAATACCCGCTTTCCCTCCTCGCCCCTCAGGTCCAGGGCCAGGCCGCGCTTGTTCCTGTTGATGGCCAGGAATGACGCGGACCATCCCTTGATAAAGGGCGGCCCCTGCCTGCGGTTATCGTCGCCGCCTTCGAGCCTCTCGACCTTGATGACGTCAGCCCCCATGTCCGCCAACAGCAGGGTACAGAAGGGCCCCGCCAGGACCTGGGTACAGTCGACGACTACCACGCCCTCAAGGGGAAGGGGGGCTTGAGATGCCATTTTCTCCTTTGCCTAACGTGGTTCTAGGCACCATGGGGTGATGTGGGAGCGGCGCTATCCTGCCTTGGTGGCCGGGGTATATTATACCGTACCTTCCGCGGGGGCGTTGCACCCATGCTGCCGCCGGTGCATCCTACATCGTGTGCTATGATAGCCCAGGGTACTGTCTCGACCAGACGGTATCTCGAAATTGCGATCAACCCACAATGCCCGCCCTTCGACAGGCTCAGGGCGAGCGGATGTGTACCGCTCATGGTGAGCCTGTCGAACCATGAGACGGCCTCAAATGTACAGCGAGTCGCTGCCAATTCTGACATGATTACTGATTGGAAGGACAAACGCACAGGGGAGAGGAGGCCTGGATAGCAGCTATGGCGACGCGAAAGGGAGTTGTTCCGCCCTCGGTGGCTAAAGCCCCAAGGAAGAAGCAGGACGCAGACTTCATATTTCACGAGCTCACCCGGAGCATTTGCCCGGAGTGCAGAAGGGTCATTGACGCCCAGATCATCTTGCGGCAGAACAAGGTGTACATGAGGAAGCGCTGCCCCGACCATGAGTGGACCGAGGGTCTGATAAGCTCCGACGCCCAGATGTACGTGGAATCCGTAAAGTTCAACAAGCCTGGCACCCTCCCCTTACGGTTCGACACGGAGGTCAAGGATGGGTGTCCCCTGGACTGCGGCCTCTGCCCAGAGCACAAACAGCACATCTGCCTGGCCATTATCGAGGTCAACACGGGCTGCAACCTCAACTGTCCCATCTGCTTCGCCAACGCCGGCCCGGGCTACAGCCTGACCATGGAACAGGTTGAGGGGATGCTGGACAACCTTCTGGAGATCGAGGGCGACCCTGAGGTGGTGCAGTTCAGCGGTGGGGAGCCCACCATCCATCCCCAGCTCTTGGACATGGTGCAGGCGGCCCAAGACCGGGGAATCGGCCACGTCATGATCAACACCAATGGGGTGCGCATCGCCAGGGACGACCGCTTTCTGGAGGGGCTGGCCAGGCTCAAGCCAGCCATATACCTCCAGTTCGATGGCCTGGAGGAGGAGACCTACCGGGCCATCAGGGGAGAGGAGCTGCTGGAGACGAAGATGCGGGCACTGGACCGGCTGGCTGAGGCGGACCTGGACGTGGCCCTGGTGGCGGCCGTGGAGCGTGGCGTCAACGACCATGAGGTGGGCGCCGTACTGAAGTTCGGCCTGGGCCACCCGGCCGTCAGAGGAGTGGTCTACCAGCCAGTGACCCACGTAGGGAGGCACATACCCTTCGACCCCATGGCGCGAATGACCATCCCCGACGTGATACACGGGATCGTGGACCAGACCGACGGGCTTTTCACGTTGGAAGACTTCGTGCCCGTGCCTTGCTGCTTCCCCACGTGCCAGGTAAACTCCTACGCCCTTACAAATGGGAAGGAAGTGGTGCCACTGCCGCGGATGCTGGAGGTGGACCGGTACCTGGACTACATAACCAACCGGGCCTTCCCTCGGGTGCCCTCGGCGGAGGACATCCAGAGTGCCATGGAGAAGCTCTGGTCGGCGTCGGCGGTGGCGGGAGCGGAGAGCACCGCCCGGCTGATCCAGGCGGCCTGTGGCGAGGGGCTTTGCGACCTGCCGCCGGGCATGTGGGGAGACAATTTTGATTCGAGCCCGACGACTCAAAGCCTGCGGGACCTGAAGAAGTGCGTTTTCCAGATTGGCATCAAGGACTTCATGGACGCCTACACATTCAACGTGAAGCAGGTGATGAAGTGCTGTGTGGCGGTGCTGGTGCCCGATGGTCGGGCCATTCCCTTCTGCGCCTACAACTCGGTGGGATACCGGGAGGCCGTGCGCGACCGACTGATCAGCCAGCGGAAGGAAGGGCTCCAGTGAGCGAGCTGAGGGAGGTCCGTTCCCATCAGCCGGAGATGATGGAGTATCTTGGGTCATTGAAGCTGCCATGGGATGGAGACGGCGCTCTGGACAAGAAAAGCTGCTGCGCCGCCCTCTATGAGCTGGAGCCGGTGCGTATACTGCTGGGGGAAACCCTTCACCCGGGTGGCCTTGCCCTGACCCAGCGTCTGGGCAGGCTGGCGGGCATCGGTCGAGACGACACGGTGCTGGACGTCGCCTGTGGCCGGGGTGCCAGTGCCCTGGCGGTGGCCCGCTCCTTCCACTGCCGCGTGGTGGGCGTGGATCTGGGAGCCGGTGCAGTAGGGGAGGCCAGTCGTCTGGCGAGGGAGAGCAACATGGGTGGCCGGGTATCCTTCCTCCGCGGCGATGGGGAGGGCCTGCCACTGAGGGGGGGGGGTCTTTCGACGTGGTGCTGTCCGAATGTTCCATGAGCCTATTCGCCGACAAGGCCGCTGGCATGGCTGAGATTGCCCGGCTCCTGCGCCCCGGCGGCAGGGTGGGTATCAGCGACGTGACCGTCGAGCCCGGCTGCCTGCCCCAGGAGCTCACGGGAGCCCTGGGCCAGATGCTGTGCCTGGCTGGAGCCTCATCCGTGGACGGTTACCGCGAGCTCTTCGGAAGGGGTAGCCTGAACCTTGTCCACCAGGAAGATGCCACATCATCGGTACTGAAGCTGCTGGGAGACCTGGAGGGGAAGCTGGCCACATTTCGCATGTTGGTGGAGTTTCAAGACAGGTCTGGCGAGGTGCCGGACCTCATATCTCGGGCCTACCCCATAATCGAAATGGCGAGGGGCCTGGTGAACGACGGCTCGATAGGCTACCGGCTGTTCGTGGCCGAAAAGGGTGCGTAGGGAAAGATATGCGAGCGGTTCACCCGGTAAGTCTAACCAAGGGTCTGTTGCTGGCGACCACTCTACTTGCGCTGGGACTGGCGGCATGCGCTGAAGAGACCACGCCCACGGCGCCGGCGGCGCAGCCTTCGCCCACCCCTACTGTCACCCTCACCCCTCTGCCATCGACCCCCACTGTGATTCCCACTGATACCGCTATGCCGCAGCAAGCCGAGGAGGCGCTGGCCCCGTCATTCTCCCTGCCGGCGGCCGACGGCCGCCAGGTGACGCTGGCGGAGCTGCTCCAGGACCACAGCGCCGTCGTCCTGGTCTTCTACCGGGGCTTCTTCTGAGGGATCTGCCGGAGCCAGCTCGGAGAGCTGCAAGGCGTCTACTCACGTTTCCGGGCACTGGTCGTGGAGCTGGCCACGATCAGCATGGATGGGCTGGAGGGGGCCACCCAGATGGCCGCCGATGCCGGCGCCGAGTACCCCGTCCTTGCCGACCCCCAGGGTACAAGGGTTCGCGACTACGGGGTGTACGACCTTCTGGGAGATGGGATGTCCGCTCCCGCCACGTTCATAATCGGGAAGGACGGCACTTATCTCTCGGGCTACGTGGGAAAGAGCATCGCCGACCGGCCCTCGGCGGAGGATATCCTGCAGCAGCTCCGGAAACTCTTGGGCCAGGAGACGTAGCCGGTCCTACAACAACCTCGCCAAGTCCGAAGGCTTGCCCGAGGGCCAGCCCGTCGCCGCCTCATAACACATGTCGAAGGGCCTCTCCATTCTTGAGTAGGTACCAGCCCTGGTGCGCGACGGTGGCATAGGGTACCGGCTTTTCGTGGCCGAGGAGAAAGAATGACACCTTCGCTCTCGCATCCCCTTGGACGGCGTTGTCTTAGGGGTTCTCAAGGTCATTGAGATGTCGGTCTAAGCATTGAGCTTCTATGAACTCAATTACTTCCACACACCTGTCGAGATAGTCTTTCACTCGCACCACTGATATGGAAGTATTCCTCCCGTGGGCGATCAGGTGTCGATTGGCCATGATTGAGTCAATGGCATTCCTCCTGGCCTGTGCATCCCCGTCGAGAAATCGCCCAAGGTCGTCGGCCCACTTCGAATTGAACGCTCCTGCTGTTTCAACGAATCGTTGTGACTTTGGGTTCTGGACATTCTCGAGTGTCGCGCTGGCAAAGTTCGCAACAGGCGGGCTCGCAGCGTTGATTACGAATTCTGTATATAGCTCCCGATGTGCATTTTCCAGAAATCCAGCTGTTAAAACACAGAGGTATTTACCCCAGTGACCTTGCAGCTCGATATTCTGCCATGTCGCTACGTCGGTGCGCGATATAAGGGATTTGAGAGACTGCAGTTGGCGGACAAGCTCGCGGTTGCGCATTTACAATTCAGCGAAACGTTTCGTTGCCTTATCTAAACGAAGGGTAACGAATCCTTCATCCGCTGTGGAACGGGAAACCGACTCAAGGTAGTCTGGCATACTAAGGAGATCATCGTATGCTTCCTTGATCCGAGCTGCGGGGGGTGGGGTAGACGTGCGGAGTCTCCGCGCTAGGCCGACACCCATCGAATCAAATATTGCGGCGTTGAATGCACCGCCTTGGCGCAGCCGAAAGGACCTTCGGCCGAGGGCACCGTCGAAGGCGCCGATGGTTTGGGTGAACACCTGAGATGCCTTTTGGAGGAACTCCTCCTTGGGGTTCCGATGTCGTCGCGCGAATATATTCAAATATTCAGACATAGGACGCTTGTAGTCTTGTGGTGCAAAGTAGAGCGCCACTAACCGTAGGATCATATCTTGATCTTTGAGTCGTGGATTAACCTTTCCGAAAATCCTTCTCCAACTAGGATGTTGGTTCAAAGTCTTCAGGGTGTCGATTAGTGCACCATGGTACAGCGCACCTCGCATCTCCTGTGGATACAACCTCCGGCCGCCTCGGTTAAGTCGGTCGAAAATGTGATACATGCTGGTGTCGTCATCTGGTGGTGCGTCCTGCTTAACAACGGTTGCATGTATCACCGAATTATCTAGGTTAAGTCGATCTCTCCCCTTGAGGTCTTCGTAAGTAAGCTGTGTGAACTCCCGCTGAACATTTGTAAGCTTAAAAATGCGTCGGGTCTTCTCTTGAGGCAAAGGATTAAATATCCCAGTGTAGAAAAATAACAGGGTCTTAACCCGTATTCCCCATTTGGCTCAAACAAGTGATGCGGTAAATAGGCAACTTTCTTGCTTTTGTAGTCGTTACATGAATCTCTTAGCCGTATTTCAGATATAATACATGCAATAAGTTGGCTATTTCAGATAACTTGCGTACCGACATTGGAGGCACCCGATGGGTGACCGCGAAAAGGCCTCTCTTCGGCTCCAATTCAATCCCCAAATCCGGCTGGAGTTACATGGTGCCACCATCACCTCCGACGCCGGACTGCTGGCATTCCGAGAACTGGATGACGCCCTGGACCTTACCCCCATAGCCTCCGACTATCTCCAGGAAAGCCGTACCGGCCGCAACATCCGCCACCACCTGGTCCACCTGGTCCCTCTGCTCCGCCAGTCCATCTACAGCCGCTTGGCCGGCTACGATGATACCAACGATGCAGAACGTCTTTCCCAAGACCCAGCCATGAGAGTTGTAGTGGGCTGGCAAGGCTCAGACCGCAACGCCGCCAGAACCAACACCATGAGCCGTTTTGAGACGGAGACTCTGACTCAAGAGGACAACCTAAAGGGGCTGGCCCTGATGAATCCCCAGTGGGTGGAGCTGGCCATGGCTCACACTCCACACCGGCGAGTGATTCTGGACATGGACAGTTCGGAGAGTCCAGTGCATGGTCAGCAGGAAGGAGCCGCCTACAACGGGCACTTCGAGTGTGTCTGCTATCATCCCCTCTTTCTGTTCAACCAGTTTGGGGATTGCGAAGGAGCGACGCTACGACCCGGAAACGTGCATAGTGCCGATGGCTGGCAGGAACTCCTTGAGCCGGTGGTGAAAGGATACCAGAAGAAAGGACTGCGGTTGCTGTTCCGGGGTGACGCTGCTTTTGCCAAGCCGGAGCTATACGAGTATCTGGAACAAGGAAAGATCGGGTACGCCATCCGGCTTCCCGCCAATCAGGTAATTCAGGAGCAGATCCAACCCTTGCTGGAGCGTCCTACCGAATGGCCATCCCGGGAGCCTATCGTCTCCTACCATGACTTTGCCTATCAGGCCCAGAGTTGGCACTTGCCCAGGCGAGTGGTGGCTAAAGTAGAGTGGCATCAGGGGGAGCTATTTCCCAGGGTTGGTTTCATCGTGACCAACCTGAGCTATCCACCCAAAGGAATAGTCCGCTTTTACAATGGCCGTGGCACGGCGGAGCAGTGGATCAAGGAGGGCAAGTACGCCCTGAACTGGACCCGGCTTTCCTGCCACAAGTTCGTGGCCAACCAGGTGAGACTATGGCTGTTCGTCCTGACTTACAACCTGGGCAACTTTATGAGAAGGCTGGTGTTGCCGGAGGATATGAAGCACTGGACTCTGACCAGTCTTCAGACCAGGCTGATCAAGACGGGTGGGCGACTGGTACGCCACGCAAGGAGGCTGGTGTTTCAGCTTGCCGAGGTGCTGGTAACCAGGGAAATGCTGACCGGGATACTAGAACGGATCAGCAGGCTTCGGCTGGCACCTGGCTAGCCTGCTTTGAGAGCACAGGTATTTCGGACAGTTATGGGGTCGTCCGGGGTAAATAGACCACCCCGAGGGAGACGCTTGGGCAGGGGCAGGCAATTCTAGACTTTTACGCTCGTCAGGGGGGTGGTTACCCTATGGGAGTGGGTCAGTTGAGTGAATCGGATGCAGTTGACGCCCTCAGGCTGCCCTTTTATAGTTCGAGCCATCCCACAGGGTCACATGGTTGGAGGAATCAGTTTGATCTGGGCAATCCCGATGAACATCTCTTTGAGGATGTGGACTCCCAGGACGGTCTGCACTGCCCGATTGGGGCGCCCGTTGTCGGCGCAGTACATCGGAGCGAATCGCTCCTCGTCAATGAGAGGGAGGGCCTGGTTCCGGAAGACCTCCGCCCAACTCCCCTCCAGGCGCTTAGCCTTCTTCGGCGTCACCAGGAACTGGGACTGCCAGAGGCTCTCTTGCGAGTCTCGCATGCGGAACATGCTCCCCTCCCCTCGCCCAGGTGCAGCGTCCACGCCCTTTCCTTACATTATCCCCACCTTGTCCTCGGCTCACGAGGGGTTTCTACGAGGGAATCAACTTTGGGACGCTTGTATAATGGAACTCCCTTCCTCTCACCGTCCTGAATGGTGCTATGTGAGAGGCATGACCGTGGGCTCCGGGTGCGTGGTTCTCATACGCCAACGGGGCCGCCGCTTTATGGGTTATGGATCTGGCGAGGTGGCAACTACCCGCCTGGCCGAAAAAACGAATACGCCCGCGTAGAATTCCCTGGAAGCAGCGACAACCCGTAAGTCTCATCGGTTTGAAGGCATATGTTTCGAGGTGTTGAGATTCCGACGAGAGGAATATTTCCGATTAGCAGGAGCTGGCAACCAACCTGGGCGGTAGCCGCCTGGGTCGCGGTGATACTGAGCGGGGTATTAGCGATAAGGCGGCTCGCATGACTCGATGGTTGGTTTACGGGACATTGGCCCTTAAGCCGTTGCTGACCGTCAATTACCAACAATCTTCCACTTTCGGGCTCTTGAGAGAGGAAGATACCTGGAACAGGCAGGCCCAATAGTAACGACTCGATGAACCTTGAGGCTTCACCAAGGTTCCAGATGAATGATCTTTGAAACTCTGGAATAAAGATGTCGTCTCGTTTGATACGACGAACAACGCCTTCAACATCAAAATCGATGCCATAGCTTGTGGTCTCGTAACGAACTGGCGCAACGGTTTCATCATCCTCAGCTTCATCTTCGATCGCCACGTCATCCATGGAAATCAGTTCCTCTTCGCTTTCTCCATGTAAACTCATGGAAACCTCCAGTATGTTCAAGCCCTCAATTGCGTGTTTTCCCCGACGTGCTTATCCAAAGTGTGCTCTGGCTAAAGATGGAAGTCAAGAATCCCCTTCTTTAAAGATCTCCAGCAGGCTTCCTTGCCACCACCAGGCAACAGGGGACGTCGAACGGCGGATTTCCCTGGTCTAGGTCCAGGACTTTTTCAAGGCGTAGCGATGACTTGCCACCCTCGAAGGAGAGGGATCTGAAGTGGAATTGCTGCTCCGCCGGCATCGCGGCAGGCGGCATGATGAAGGCGATGGTGCCCCCATCCCTGAGGTACAGGTCGGCGCTGCGGTCGAAGAATTTGGCGGGCATCTCCTTGGGGAGCTGGGGAGGGTCTCCCACCACCAGGTCGAACTTGCGCCGGCTGAGGTACGCAGGCGTGGGCGCATTCTTTAGGATGTTGAGCCAGACGGTGTCCTTGCCCTCCAGGGTAAGCTTTATCAGGGTCCGGGTGGTCTGGCACAGCACGTTCGCTGCGAAGGTAGACAGGGCAGGCAGCTCGCGCAAGCCAGCCCGTTTTGGGGAGGTGAGGTAGGAGTAGAGGGAGCCGATTACCTCCTCGGTGGCGCGTTCCGCTCCCTGGTGCGGGGCGCGGACTTCGGCGGCGCGGAGGTACTGGGCCAGGCGGTGCAATAGCCAGTCAAGCTGGGCCGGGTCCTGTACCATGCTATCTGGTATCTGGAACGCCGCCTCCGGCTCCGCCGTCTGAATTGTGTACACCGCCTCTTCGTGGTCGCCCGGCGGCTCGTTGGAGGTCGTCTCGGGCGGCTGGATGGAGTTGGCCAGGTACACGGGGACCAGAACCGGCGGGTGGGGGCCGGTTATCAGGTCTCCCAGGGCCTGGAGGTAGTTGGTGCGGGCGATGGCCACCGCCACGGGATGGACATCAACTCCCATGACGCCGTCGAGGATGTGCAGCAGGATGTCTACGTCGTCCTTGCCCTGGCGCGCCATCCCATCCCTGATGAGCCGGATGGCGGTGAACAGGAAGGTGCCCGAGCCGCAGGAGGGGTCCAGGACGCTCAGATGAGGGCTCTCCCGGAGCCTCAGCTGCTCCTGGAGGACGTACTCCGCCAGCCAGTCGGGGGTGCATTGCTCCCCTAATTCATGCCGCGCCGGGGGGTCCACCAGCTCCTGGTAGAGTCCCTTGAGCAGGTCCGGGCCCGCGCTGGCGAGGTCGTAGGCGGCCAGAGAGCTGACCAGCCGCCGCACCAGCTCCAGTGAGTCGTCCAGCACCTTGGGGCTGAGGGTCCAGGTGAATAAGTCCTCCTCCACGAAGTTATATATGTCCCGTTCCCGGAAGTATTCCCCGTTTACGACCTTGATGTGATCTTCATTGTCGGCCAGGAAGGCGCCGGGCTGTAAGATGTACAGGGCGATCAGGCGTGCCAGGGTGGCGAGATACGTGTGCACGACGAAGAGCTCCTCGTCGCCCAAGGGCTCGCCGTAAACTATGGAGAGGTAGGAACGCCACTCCCGGAAGCGGACCTCCACGTCGGGCTCGTCCTTTGCCTGCCGGTAGAGGCCCGCAAGGGTGTGGACGGCCTGGCGGAAGGTGGGGCTGGCCGGCCCCAGGGCGGCCAGCATGCTCCTGGATGTGGGGGTAGTCCTTCCTTCCCGGAGGTGGGAGAACAGGGAGTCCAGCCATAGGAAGGCGGTCTCGGCGTCGGGCTCCCGCCCCAGGTCCAGCTCTCCCGTAGGCTGTAGGTCCGTGACCGTGCCACTGTCCAGGATGGGCATGTAGACCCGGAAGCGAAGTCCATCGGTGGCGACGCCGGTGAAGGTGGCTCCGGGGTGCCGTCCGGAGAGGTCGCCCATGTAGCGGGTCAGCTGGGCCTCGGCGTCTTCTCTCTCGTGCTCCAGGTCCCGTTTGAACTCGAACACCAGGTTGCCCAGGAGGGCGTCCACCCGCCCCCTATAGACCCGCTCCTCAATTTCCAGTTGGTCGAAGTCCACGCCGAGGGCGTCACGGGCCCACGTCATGAAGCGGGGCCTCCGGGCGTCATGGGAGGTGCTCTCCTCGAACCTGTCCACGTACTCCTGGAGGGAGGACTGGAATTGGGTCATCACATCAGTCATGCTCGCTGCCTTCCGGTCCACCCCTTTCTGACTCTCCCTCTCAAAGGGGAGGCAAGCCAATACCCCCGCCGCAGAATGTCGAACCGGAGGTGAGGTGGTGGTGAGTTTGGCCCTGCCTGAGTCCCCTCCAGTTGATTGCTAGAACTCGGCGCTCTTGGGCGTTCTGGGGAAGGGCATGGCATCGCGGATGTTTTGCAACCCGGTGACGAACTGGACGGTCCGGGCGAAGCCCAGCCCAAAGCCGGAATGCGGGACCGTCCCGTAGCGGCGGAGGTCCAGGTACCACCAATAATTGCGTTCGGGCAGGTCCGCCTGCCTGATGCCCTCCAGTAGCACGTCGTGACGCTCCTCCCGCTGGCTGCCGCCTATGATCTCGCCGATCCTGGGAACGAGCACGTCCATGGCGCCGACTGTCCTGCTGTCGTCGTTGCGGCGCATGTAAAACGCCTTTATCTCTCTGGGGTAGTCGGTGACTATGACGGGCTTCTGGAATTTACGCTCGGTGAGGTACCGCTCGTGCTCCGACTGGATGTCCAGTCCCCACTCGGTGGGGAATTCGAAGTTCTCCCCGGACCCTTTTAGGATGTCCACGGCCTCGGTGTAGGTCAGCCTCTCGAAGCTGGAGTTTACGATGCCCTCCAGGGTGGAGATGGTGGTGCTGTCGTACCACCGGTTGAAAAAGGCCAGGTCTTCTGAGCAGTGCTCCAGTGCGTATGCGAAGACGTACTTCAGGAACTCCTCCGCCAGCTCGCCCAGGCCGTTCAGGTCGCAGAAGGCCACCTCGGGCTCGACCATCCAGAACTCGGCCAGGTGCCTGGAGGTGTTGGAGTTCTCGGCGCGGAACGTGGGCCCGAAGGTGTACACGTTGGAGAGGGCCAGGGCGTAGATTTCCGCCTCCAGCTGGCCGCTTACGGTTAGGTAGGCCGGCTTGCCGAAGAAATCCTCTTCGTAGTTCACCGCGCCCTCTTTCGTGGGGAGGTTATCCGGATCGAGGGTCGTGACCCGGAACATGGCGCCCGCCCCCTCGGCATCGCTGGCCGTTATCATGGGGGTGTGGACGTAGAGGAAGCCCCGGCTCTGGTAGAAATTGTGTATGGCGAAGGCCAGGGCGTTTCGGACGCGGGCAACGGCGCCGAAGGTGTTGGTTCGGGGCCTGAGGTGGGCGATCTCCCGGAGGTACTCCAGGGTATGCCGTTTCTTTTGCAGGGGATAGGTCTCCGGGTCGGCTGTTCCAAGAACAGTTAGACTCTTCGCCAGGACCTCGTAGCTCTGTCCGCTCCCCGGCGAATCCACCAGATGTCCCACCAGGCTGACGCTTGATCCGGTGGTGAGGGACTCAACGGCGGCGTAATTGGGCATGGACTCCTCCGCGACAACCTGGATATCCCGGAGGCACGATCCGTCGTTGACTTGTATGAATGAGACGTTCTTGGAGGAGCGTCTGGTCCTGACCCAGCCCTCCACCAGGACCTCGCCGCCCGCCCCGTCCCGGCCGAGGATGTCCCTTATTGCTGTGCGCCGCATCATCACCCTCCCGCCGCCAATTCTAACGCCACTATCGCCTGTCGCCAAGTGACGTTTGCTCACGATCCGAGTTTGGTACACTGCCAATCAGACTAGGATAAATTCCCCTTTGACCAAAGACAGAACGTATCTAGTCAGTGAGTCACCTAATCTTCACAACAGAGAGTAGAAGTCTGTGCGGTTTAACTCTGCATCTCGGAGTATCTTGGACATCAGTCCGGGTCCTATTATCTCACCACTGTGCATCGGAACTACCGTTGCCCTGCCGTCTGGGTGTTTTAGAACAGCGTGGCTTCCTCGCCGCCTTATGATTTCGAAACCTGCTCTCGTCAGAGCTCGTACCACCGCATCTCCAGTCAGCCTTGGTAGCCGGCTCACACCGGAAGTCTCTGGATACCAACCAACTCCAGGGGCTGTACGGCTTCTTCTCCCTCCACCTCAAGGCAAAGCCGTATCGCCTCCTTCATCCGCTCCAGTAATTCATCCATTGACCTGGCTTGAGTATGGCACCCCTTGATGGCAGGGACGCTGCCTACCAGATAACCCTCTTGATCTCGTTCTATTATTACCGTGTACTCTTTGGCCATTCCAGCCTCCGTGGGTTAATCTTCGCTGCTAGGTCTGGCTTTCTGCCGAAATCGCGATTACTAGTGTACTCCCTGAGCTTTGTTGCTCTCTACGGCGCTTACTCCCCGCTCAGTCAGTTCCCATGTTCCTCGCTCTGAATCGCCTTTGAGGAAGCCGTCATTCTTCAATTGGTTACGAGCCCATTTTGCCCTTTCACGCCACCGGATCCGACCACTCGGGAGTGGATGGTAGTCTATCTCACCAAGGATATGCTCCATCTTCCCCTCCGTAATGGCAAGCACCTCCCTTGTACCACCCCTTCCTCCCAGTTGATATAGCGCTTCAAGAATCGGCCGTCTGAACGCCTTCTTTGGAGTACGGTGGCCCTTGGGAAGGCTTTCGGGTGTAGTGGTCCCGCCGTTACTCCTGGCTCCTAATGAGCTAGGCTGTAGTTGATCAGCGCATTCGCGATGCGCCTCGGCGATATTGAGCACCCGTTGTAGAACGTCATCCGGAGTATCATCGAGGGGAACAGCCCATAGTTTCAAGCTTTCCCAGGTAGAGTCGCTGATTCTTATCACACGCGTCATGATACCTCTATTTTAGTACTATTTTGTAACATTATAACATTATAAGTGTATTCTGCCAATATCTCATCGACGTGATGTGACGCTCCTTCGACAGTGGTGGGACAATTGCCCTAGTACCGGCCTGTGAGCCTGCGATGCGGCAGCTAAAGCACCGGCCTCGCCACGTGCCAGGGGGTGGCCTGCTCGTAGGCGTGAGCGATGCGCAGCAGGACCTCCTCCGACAGGGCGGGGCCCATCAGCTGCATGCCCACGGGCAGTCCACCGGCGAAGCCGCAGGGGACGGATATGGCGGGGAGGCCCACCACATTGGCGGGCACGGTGTACACGTCGCTCAGATACATCCGGACCGGGTCCTCCGTCCTTTCCCCCAGGCGAAAGGCAGCCGTGGGCGAGGTGGGAGTCACAAGGGCGTCGAAGCGCTGAAAGGTGTCCTCGAACTCGCGGCGTATCAGCGTCCGGACCTTCTGGGCCTTCAGGTAGTAGGCGTCGTAGTAGCCTGCCGACAGGGAGTAGGCTCCCAGCATGATGCGGCGCTTCACCTCGGCCCCGAAGCCGAATTGCCGAGTCCTCTCCATCGCCTCCCACATGCTGCCCGTGTCCCGGTGGGAGAAGCCATACTTCACGCCGTCGTACCGGGCCAGGTTGGCCGAGCACTCGGACAGGGCGAGGATGTAGTAGCAGGCGAGGGCGTACGGTGTGGTGGGGAGGGAGACATCCTCGAGAACTGCACCCAGGTCCCGAAGGACCGAAATGGCCCCGTTGAGTGCCGCCTTCACTTCATCATCCATTCCTTCGACGAAGTACTCGCTGGGGACGCCGATACGCAGGCCCTTTATATCTCCGGTCAAGGCCCGGCTGTAGTCCGGCACCTGGTAGGATATGGAGGTGGAGTCTCGGGGGTCGTGGCCGGCGATGGCGTTGAGGACCAGGGCGCAGTCGGTCACGTCCTTGGTTATGGGGCCTATCTGGTCCAGGGAGGAGGCGAAGGCAATGAGGCCATAGCGGCTCACCAGGCCGTAGGTGGGTTTCATGCCTACAACTCCACACAGGGAGGCCGGCTGGCGGATACTTCCCCCCGTATCGGACCCCAGGGCGTAGAGGACCTCATCGGCGGCCACCGCCGCCGCGCCGCCGCCGCTGCTGCCGCCGGGAACCCTGTCCAGGTCCCAGGGGTTCCTGGTGGGAAAGAAGGCCGAGTTCTCCGTCGAGGAGCCCATGGCGAACTCGTCCATGTTACCCTTGCCCAGCAACACACCATTCTTCAGGTAAAGCCTCTCCACCGTCGTGGCATCGTAAGGGGGTACGAACTGCTCCAGCATCCGGGAGGCGCAGGTGGTCCGTATGCCCTTGGTGCACATCACGTCCTTGATCTGCATGGGCACACCGGCGAGGGGTTCCGGATGGGAGGAGTTGAGACACTCGTCGGCGCGGCGGGCCTGCTCGAGGGCCGTCTCCGCGGCGACGTTCAGGAAGGCCTTGACTCGCCCCTCCACCGCCTCAATTCGCTCCAGGCACGAGCGGGTCAGCTCCACGGAGCTCACCTCTCCACTCTTCAGGAGCTCGTGGGACTCATGTATGGTCAAGCGGTGCAGTTCTGACAAGGGTTCGCCGACTCCCTACTCCTCCAGTACCACCTTCACCCGGAACATGTCGCCGTCCTCCCGGGGAGCGTTGCGAAGGATGTCTTCCCTGGGAAAAGAGTCACGGGGTTCGTCCGGCCTCATCACCGTCTCCAGGGACATGGAGTGGCCCGAGGGCGCCACGCCCTCCGTATCCAGCTCGTCCAGGGCCCGGAACATCTCCAGGATGTGGGATAGCTGCTCCGACATTGTCTCCAGGTCCTCGTCGGTCATGCCTATGCGGCAAAGGGTGGCTATGTGCTGTACCTCTTCCCGAGTGAGCGGCATCTTGACGGACCCTGCCTTCCTTCCTCTAATGAGAGGGCTCTAATGCGGCCAGTGTAGCAAAGCGTGTACGGTTGCTCAAGGGCGGCGGTTGGGATGGCCCCCTTCTCGCCGGACCGTTAGCTCTCAGGTCCGCCGGTCGCTTGTGTCGCCTATATGCACAAAAGTATACTGGGAGTAAGTAGGGGGGCGAGTGGCAATTCGCCCTCCGGCTCTGTAGAGCGCGGTCCCGACAGTTAGGGTGAAGGAGACCTAAGTACTTGCTGATGAGCCGCCGCTTCTGGCTGGGAGCCACGGTGACCCTTGGGTTGCTCTTCCTGTTTCTCTGGAGGCTGGACTTCCAACATACTGGAGGAGAGCTTCGCGACGCCGATTACACCTACTTCGCTCCCGCCGTTCTGGTGTACTTCGTGGCGCTGGCAATTCGATCCCAGCGCTGGCACTTCCTGCTCAGACACCTCAAGGCAATACCGGCGAGGCGGCTTTTTCCGGTGGTGGCCATCGGGTACATGTCTAACAATGTCCTTCCGGTGCGGCTGGGGGAGCTTGTGAGGGCCCATTTCCTCGGGGAGCGGGAAGGGATCAGTAAAGCATCGGCCCTGGCGACCATCGGTGTCGAGAGGGTGCTGGACGGGCTCACGCTGCTGTTCTTGGTCGCCGTCGTCTGGCCCTTTCTGCCGTGGACCGATATCTTGAGGAGCGACGGTGGTGGCCTGAATACGCTTTGGGTCGCCCTGAGCGTCCTCGTAGCCCTGTTATTCGTCCTGGGATTTGTCGTGCTGTTCCTACTGGCCTCCTTTCCCGCATTGGGTCGTAGGGCGGCCCGTCTAGCGTCCTCGGTGGGGCCGCGGAGCATCCGCCCAAAGGTGGAACAGTTCGGCTATCTGCTGGTGGAGGGTTTGGGGGCCCTGAGGAGTCCACGCAGGCTGCTCCTCCTCTGCCTCCTGTCCCTGCCGGTCTGGCTGACGGAAGCCGCCACGTACTACATCCTGGCCATTTCCTTTGACCTGGACCAGCCCTTCCAGGTAGTCCTCCTGGTTACGGCGACGTCCAACCTTGCCACCGCCATTCCCTCCAGCATCGGGGGAATAGGTCCCTTCGAGCTGGTGGCCAAGAGCACCCTGATCGCATTCGGCGTCGCGGCGGAGCCGGCAGTTGCCTACTCCTTTTTCGTCCACATCGTGGCCCTGTGGCTTCCCGTAAACATCCTGGGTCTGCTTTTCCTGTGGAAGGAAAACGTGTCTCTGGCCCAGCTCGGCCGCACGGCGCGGATAGACCTGTCCCCTAGTCGGGCTGGTGAGACGGCGCATACCCTGGGCTGGCCCCCTGGTGGGAGCGGGGTCGCAGGGCTGGAAGAAGGGGGAACGGTGGCCAGGGAAGGGGACTCTGAGTGAACGTAGGTATCGTCGGTGGCGGTGCGGCGGGCCTGGCGGCGGCCTATGCCCTGGTCAAACTGGGGCACCGGGCCCACGTTTATGAGCGGGCACCGTTCCTCGGTGGCCAGGCGTCCACCTTCGAGGTAAGCGGGGGACGCCTGGAGCGGGGCTACCACCACCTGTTCATGAGCGACACCCACATGATCGAGCTGATACGGGAGCTGGGGCTGGGGCACAAGCTGGCGTGGATCGAGTCCAGCGTGGGGTTGTACCACGGGGGCAAGATCTGGAAGTTCGGCTCTCCGATGGACCTTCTGCGATTCAAGCCCCTTAGCCTGTACGACCGTATCCGTCTGGGCCTGGTTACCCTCTACCTTCAGAAGACCAGGGACGGCCTCAAATTCGAGGACGTCACCGCTGCCGAATGGCTTCAAAAACGGGTGGGAAGGCGGGCCTACGAAGTGGTGTGGGAGCCGCTGCTCCGCGGCAAGTTCGGAGAGCACTACGCCGAGATAAGCATGACATGGCTATGGGGAAAGATCTACTTGAGGGTGGCCTCTCGGGGTAAGCCCTGGGACAGGGAGGAGCTTGTCTACCCCATGGGCAGCTTCGGCGAGGTCTTCGATACCTTAGGGGAACGGGTCCGGCAGAAGGGGGGCGAGGTCCACGTCTCGGCGGGTGTACGCCAGGTGGTGGTGGAGGACGGCAGGGCAGTGGGGCTGGAGCTGGAGATGCCCGGTAGGGAGCTGGAAGTCCGTCGATACGACGCCGTGATCGCCACGACCCCCTCATACGTGTTTACCAGGTTGGTCCCGACCCTGCCCAGGGAGTACGAAAGTAAGCTGACAGACGTCACTTATCTGGCGGCGGTGCTGGTGGTGCTGGTGCTGAAGCGGCCGCTGTCCCAGATATACTGGCTCAGCATAGCCGACCGCACCATCCCCTTCGTGGGTGTCATCGAGCAGACCAACTTCGTGTCCCCTTCCCTTTATGGCGGCAAGCACGTCGTTTACCTCTCTAACTACCCCAGTACCGAGCACCCCATCTATCAGATGACCGGGGAAGAGCTGCTGGAGGAGTTCCTTCCCCATCTTCGCAAGATCAACCCCAGCTTCGACCCGTCGTGGATAGAAGAGTATCACCACCACCGGGTGGACGCCGCCCAGCCGATTATCGGGGTCGGCTACAGCCGGCGCATCCCCGACCTGCGCACCCCCATCAAGGGCCTCTACCTGGCCAACACCACGCAGATATACCCCGAAGACCGGGGGACCAACTACAGCGTTAGGCTGGGCCAGCAGGTGGCGGACATGGTGCTGGATGACTACAGTCCCTGACCTCGCCGTCATGTTGAAAGGCCCACCAACATGTGCTACCATGGCCTTTGCACTTCGTTAAAAAGTTCACGATTTCGTCGTTCGTTCATTCCTACCTATCAGGCCCACAGTCATATGTCACCCACCTCCGGCAGAGGAGCCTCCTGTCCTAAGAGTGCCCATGACTACCGACGCGCAAAAGCTAAAGGAGCGGGTAAGCAGTGCCCTCGACTCCCAGCAGCAGAGCACCATAACTCTCCTTTCGTCTCTTCTGGCGGTCCAGGACGAGCTTGGCTATGTCCCTGAGGAAGGCATCGAGGCCGTAGCGCACTTCACCCACTCCACTATCAACGACGTGTGGGGTGTGGCGTCCTTCTACACCAACTTTCGGTTCACCCCTCCCGGCGACCATATTGTGGAGCTGTGCTGGGGGCCGTCGTGCCACGTTCAAGGGGCGATGGAGGCCATAAAGGCCGTCCTGGATACGCTGGGACTCCAGGGAGAGGGTGATACCCCCGATGGCAGGCTCAGTCTGCGGTTCAATACCTGCCTCGGAGCGTGCTCACAGGGACCGGTGATGAGCGTAGATCACAGGCTCATAGGCCGGGTTTCCCCCGAGAGTGCCCGGCAGCTGGTCCTGTTTTCGCCTTCCGGCGAGGCAAGCGAGCCTATGGAGGGGCCCCCTCCTGTCGAAAACTAGTCCTGCGTTAATGCGATAAAGTGGTCACGAGCTTCGAACAGGTGCAGGGTGAAGCGCTCCGCCGGTGGCAGTCCTTTACGGCGGGGGATACCCCGTGGATAAGGGTAGGCACGGCCCTCTGTGGGAAGGCTGCGGGTGCCGACGAGGTTATAGCCGCGATCACTGGGGAGCTACAGAGGCACAGCGTGCAGGCCACGGTAAGCGAGGTGGGATGCCTGGGCCCCTGCTACGCCGAGCCACTCGTTGACATAACAATGCCCAACGGCCCCAGGATCTTTTACAGTAACATGACGGCCGGCAAGGTGCCCGCCATCATGTACTCACACCTGGTTCGGCAGGAGCCGGTGGCGAATCTTGCCCTGGGGTACCTCGGGGAGAACGGCTTGGACGGCGTAGACGACCTGGCCGAGCACCCCATGATGAGGGGCCAGGTACGCATCGCCCTGCGCAACGCCGGCAATATAGACCCATACGACATCCACCAGTACATCGCCAACGGCGGTTACGGCTCGCTCCACAAAGCCCTGACTCAGATGACCCCCGAAGGTGTCTTAGAAGAGGTCACCAAGTCGGGGCTTAGAGGCAGAGGCGGGGCGGCTTTCCCAACGGGCACCAAATGGAGCTTCCTTGCCAGGTCGCCGGGCCCCGTCAAGTACATCCTGTGCAACTGCGAGGAGGGGGACCCGGGCGCATTCAACGACAAGGGGATTCTGGAAAGCGACCCCCACAGTGTCCTGGAGGGGATGCTGCTGGCGGGCTACGCCACGGGCGCCAGCTATGGGTACGTGTTCATTCGCCACGGCCATGAGGGGCCGATTCGGCGTACCCAACGGGCCGTCGAACAGGCCCGTGAGCTGGGTTTCCTCGGTGACGACATATTTGGCAGCGGTTTCAGTTTCCAGATAGAGGTATCCCTTACCGGGGACTCCTACGTGGCCGGCGAGGAGACTGCCATGATGGAGTCCATCGAGGGTAAGAGGGCCATGCCACGGTTCCGGCCTCCCTTCCCGGCGCAAGTGGGCCTCTTTGGCAAACCCAGCAATGTGAACAACGTCAAAACCCTTGCCTACGTGCCCCAGATCGTTGAGAGGGGCGGAGACTGGTTCGCGGGCATCGGCCAGGACCGCAGCAAGGGCACCGCCATCCTCTGTCTTTCGGGGAGTCTGCTTTACAGTGGCATGGTGGAGGTGCCCCTTGGCATGACCCTTCACCAGGTCGTCTACGAAATTGGGGGTGGTGTGCCGGGAGACAAGGCGCTGAAGCTCCTTCAGACTGGAGGGCCCCTGGGAGGGGTGCTTAGCGCCGACCAGCTGGAGATAACCCTGGACTTCGAGGCCATGTCCCAGGCGGGTGCTATCCTGGGCTCTGGGGGCATCATCGCCGCCGACGAGGACACCTGCGCCGTTGACCTCACACGCTCCTTGATCGCCTTTTGCCAGTACGAGTCGTGCGGCAAGTGCTTCCCGTGCCGATTGGGTATGACGCACCTGCTGGAGGTCCTGGAGCGCATCTGCCGGTTTGCGAGCGAGCCTGGCGACCTGGAGCTGATGCGCCAGGTAGGGCAGGACATGCAGGCGGGGTCCCTATGCGGCCACGGGCAGCTGGGGTTCAATCCCGTGTCCTCGGCCCTGCGCTACTTCGGCGACGAGTTCGATGCCCATATGTACGACAGGCGGTGTCCAACGGGCCGGTGCCTGGGGCCGAGCTATTCGCCCCAGGCCACGCGAAGGTAGCGATTGTTCCGGGTTACTGGCTCTTGTGCAATTTGATCTCATGGGACCTCCTCTCCCCATTTGGGAGAGGATCGAGAGCCTGTCCTGAGCCTGCCGAAGGATGAGGGGAAAGGAATCAGGCGAGAAGGTTCTCTCCGGGCGGCAGAAACTTTAGGTGGCCACGTGCCACAAGGTTGGATGTAGGGTTATGGGAAACGAGATCACGTTTACTATAGACGGTGTTCAGGTTAAGACTCAACCTGGGAAGATGGTCCTGGAGGCGGCCATAGATTCCGGAATCTACGTGCCGTACCTCTGCTACCACCCGGGGATGAAGCCCTTCGCGGCCTGTCGGCTGTGCGTGGTGGAAGTGGAGGGGGGCAGAGGTTTCCCCGCTTCCTGCACGCTGCCGGTGCAGGACGGTATGGTGGTGAAGAGTGATTCCCTCGAGGTGTACCAGCTAAGGCGGTCCGTCATGGAGATGCTGATCTCCGAGCATCCCCAGGGGTGCCTCACATGCCATAGGGTGGACCTGTGTGGCCCCGAGGATATCTGCCTGCGCCACGTGTCGGTGAACGACCGGTGCGTGACCTGCCCCAAGAACGAGCGGTGCGAGCTGAAGGACACCGTTCGATTCCTAAACATGGAGCTGGAGTCGCCTCTCGTCTACAAGAACCGCAACCTGCCCATTGAGACCGCCGACCCCTTCTACGACCGGGACTACAACCTGTGCATCGTTTGTGGCAGGTGTGTCAGGGTATGCGAGGAGGTGCGGGGCGACAACGCCATTACCTTCACCGAGCGAGGTGGACAAGCCCTGGTGGGCACCTCCCATGGCACCTCCCTGCTGGAATCGGGTTGCGAGTTTTGTGGCGCCTGCCTGGACGTCTGCCCCGTGGGTGCGCTGGTGGAGAGCGACTACAAGTGGGAAAAGGCCAGCAGGGTGGAGAAGACCATCTGCCCCCATTGTCCTGTGGGCTGTCAGCTCAACCTGGAGGTGAACCGGTTCGACAAGGTGGTGCGGGTCATCCCCGAGCTCAACTCTCCAGCCAACCGAGGCCAGGCCTGCTTCAAGGGCAAGTTTGGACTGGACTTCGTCAACAGCAAGGAACGACTCAAGGTGCCCCTCATACGGCGGGTCGACGGCGGGGAATTCGAGGAAGCCACCTGGGAGGAGGCGCTGGACCACATAGCCCAGAGGCTGCCTCATTACAAAGGCAGCCAGTTCGCCATTCTTACCTCTCCCAACAGCACCAACGAGGAGCACTACCTGGCGCAGAAGTTCGCCAGGACTGTGATGGTAACCAACAACGTGGACCAGACTTCTAACACTAGGCCCGAGCTGGTAGACCCGCTGCAGGAGGCCCTGGGCTATGCCGCGGCCACCAACCCAATATGGGATCTGGAGGCCTCTCGGTGTATCCTAGTCTTCAACGCCAATATCACCGAGGAGCACAACGTGGCGGCGGTGCCCATCAAGCGGGCCGTAAAGGGGTCCACCAAGCTCATCGTTATAGACCCCAGGGAGGTGGAACTTACCGGGTACGCGCACATATGGCTCCGCCCTCGGGTTGGCACCGAGCTGCGGTTGCTGGGTGCTCTCCTGAAGGTCGTACTCGAGGAGGGCCTGGAACGGGTGGGCTGGGTACAGGACAATTGCATGGGAGCCCAGGAGCTGCGACAGGCCCTATCTTCTGTCGATGTTGACTCCGTAGCCAGGGAAACCGGTGTGCCTGCGGATGCGATACGGGATGCCGCACGCACCTACGCCGGCTCGAGGGACCTGTCCGCAGACGAGCCGCCGGGCTCGGCTATAGTCTACGCCCTGGACAACGTTCCCCAGGAGCTGCAGCGTGACTGCGTCTTCTCCATCGTAGACCTGGCCCTGCTCACGGGCAATCTGGGCAGACCCGGAGCGGGCCTCTATCCCCTCAGGCAGGGAGCCAACGAGCAAGGTGCCTGGGACGTTGGGTGCGTGCCCCATCTGCTGCCAGGCTACCTGGGACTGGGAGATGCCCAGGCCCGGCAGGATATGGAAGATTCCTGGGGCGTAATGGTGCCCATCGAGGATGGGCTGGGTCTGCGGGGGATAATCGACTCCGTGCGGCAGGGCGAGATCAAGGCGATGTTCATCGTCGGAGACAGCCCAAACTTCGCTCCTCACGGCCTGTCCGACTGGGCAAACCTGGACAGCCCGGGCGATGACCCTGGAGGCGCGCTGGAGCTTCTGGACTTTCTGGTTGTCCAGGACCATTTCCTCAGCGCTACGGCCCAAAGGGCCCATGTGGTATTGCCCAGGAGTACCTTCGCAGAAAAGGAAGGCACCTTTACCAATCTGGAGCGTCGGGTGCAGCCACTCCGGGCCGCCATAAAGGTCAAGAACAGTCAGGCACAGCCGGAGTGGTGGACTATATGTGAGATTGCCAAGAGGATGAACGGCGGCGGCTTCGAGTTCGAGAGCTCCTGGCAAATCATGGAGGAGATAGCGCGACTCGTCCCCATGTACGGCGGCGTGTCCCACCGGCGGCTTGAGGCGGAGGCCACCCTCGTTGCCAGGCCAGGCCCCAACAACCCGCTCCCCATCCAGTTGCTCTACTCGGAGAAAGAGTACCGTGGAATTCAATGGCCCTGCTCATCGGAGCAACATGGGGGCACGGCGGTACTCTATTCCGAAGGCTTCTCCGGCGTGAAAGCCAAGCTGGTGGTGCCCGACTTCAGGTCGGCATCATACCCGGCAACGGGGGATTTCCCCCTCCTGTTCGTGCCTGGAAGGGTGCTCCTACAGGCCCAGCGGGAGATGGAGGTGGTCAAGGGTAGGGTGAACGAGATCAGGCGGGACGAGCTGGTTGAGCTGAACCCTGAGGATGCCGGTGATTTGGGCATCGAGGATGGGGACCCGGTGGAAGTTCGGACGCCACGGCTGCGATTTGTTGGTAAGGCTAGCATCCGAGAAGGGGCCCAAAAGGGAGTCGTCGCGTCTACCGGCTTGTTTGGGCAGCTGGCCGTTGAGCTTCAAGCCAGCGAGGAGCATGACCCGATGTCCCGGGTGCCGGGACTCGTCACAGTCCCAGCCATGGCCGCCAAGTCAGAGCCCCAAGGGTAGAACCGAAGGGGGTCCCGGTACTTGACGGCAAATATATAGGCAAATGGAGGGTTCATAGGTGGAGCGTGGTGACGCCAAGCTAATGGAGCGTGACCAGCGCCTTCGGGCGGCCATAGCCAGGCTTCCCAGGGCCAAGCTGGTAGAGCGCCAAGACGTGACCGACGATCTGATGGTCATCAAGTTGCAGCCGGAGGTGGAATTCCCCTTCAAACCGGGACAATACAGTACGCTTGGCCTGGAGAGCGTGGAGCGGGCCTACTCCATCGTGTCGGCCCCCCACGAGCCCTACCTCGAGATTTTCGTTGAGCTGGTGCCTCTTCCCGATGGCGTGCTGACGCCCATGATGTGGAAGCTGAATGTAGGAGACTCCATGAGCATCAGGCCTCGGGCCAAGGGCGTATTTACCTTCGAGGAAGGGTATCACCAGCATCTGATGGTGGCGACGGTAACGGGTATTGCCCCCTTTATCAGCATAATTCGCGACTATTTCTACCACAGCCGGGAGGGGCACAGGTTCTACGTCCTAATGGGGGCGAGCTACCACGACGAGTTCACCTATAAGGATGAGCTCGATGACCTGGCCAAGCACTACCCGGACACTGTCGTATACGTGCCTACCGTGAGCAGGCCGACCGAGGCGAGGAACGCGGTGTGGGAGGGCGTCAAGGGTAGGGCTAACACCGTAGTGGAGGAGTACATAGAGAGGTACGAGTTGGACCCTCAAAGCACCCTAGTATACGCCTGCGGGCACCCGGGCATGATAGGGGACGTTAAGGAGAGGCTTACTCCTAGTGGCTTCACCATCAGGGAGGAGAGGTTCTGGAAGCAGTAGGGCCATTAGCTCACCCGAGCCAGTCGGCCCTGCGAAGCCTGGCAATATATTCCCGCTCGTGCTGAGCCGGTCGAAGCACGAGCGGGAATACGTTTGCCTTAGAACACCGGGTCGAGGCCCAGGAGCATCAGGCCCCCAAGGACCATGATAGCGACGGAGAACACCAGGTAGAAGTAACCCGTAAGTGTCCTCATGATGGACGATGTGGGCTCTCCCTGTCCGGCGGGTATCAAGGCCAGATAGAAGAACAGCAGGGCCGACAGTATGGCCAACATGATCCCTACTATGCCCAGAAGCCAGCTGACGGGCTCCGCGATACCCGTGTTTAGCAGCTCGCCTCCCAGGAGGAAGTAAGCGGCAAAAATCGCGGAGATTACCCAGAGAAGCAGGCTGTAGAACCCCAAGGTACGGGACTCCAGTCCCCAAAGGTAGACCCCCGCAACCATGGCGGCGTAGACGGCCCACGCCAGGACGAAGGCTGGCAGGGCCGTGGGCATGCTAACGAAAAACTCGGCCTTGTCTGGCGTTCCTACGATGGTGTTCACAGGAAAGAGAACGACTCCGAAGAGTATGATGGCCACCGCGGCGGCGACCAGACCTACCGTCCTGGGATTGGTGTAGAAGCCCAGCAGGTACCAGGACTGCACCCACAGAGCCGCAGGCAAGACAATTAGAAAGATAAGATCCATTTCGACCTGACCCCCTCGATAGAGTTACTTTTTGCAGGTTCCCAACTTAAGTATTGAACCTGGCCGTCACGTACTGGTCGCGATCTGAGATGGCCAGCCCCAACCTCGACCTTTACTTGACCGCTGATACGCTACAGCAACGCGAGCCGGAAAGTCAATCAGTTTCGGAGCGTCCTTTCGCAATCATTTATCAAAAAAACGGCATCCGCCTATCAAACGAAAGGAGCTGCCATTCCATCTGGAGGCGTGCTGCTGTAAAATGGCCCTAAATTTCACGCCCGCGAGGCAAGTGTTGACGCCAGTCCGCCGCCAGTACCTTCGCATCAAGCAGCGCTACCCAGACGCACTGGTGTTGTTCCGCATGGGGGACTTCTATGAGACCTTCGACGAGGATGCCCGGGTGGCGTCCTCGGAGCTGGACATAGTCCTCACCTCCAGGAGTATGGGCAAGAACGTAAGGGTACCCCTGGCGGGAATTCCGGTGCATGCCCTGGAGCCCTATCTGGCCCGCCTCATTAAGAGGGGCCACAAGGTGGCGATATGCGAGCAGCTTAGCGATCCCGCCGCCTCCAAGGGCCTGGTGGAGCGGGACGTCGTACGCGTGATTACTCCGGGCACGGTTCTGTCCCCCTCCCTGCTGGACCAAAAGGCCAACAACTACCTGGCCGCAGCGGTGTCGGAAGGCGATGAGTGGGGCCTGTCCTACGTGGACATAACCACTGGAGAGTTTCGCACCGCCGAGCTTTTCACAGGCGAGCTGGGACACGAGCTGGGCCGTCTGTCCCCGTCAGAGCTGCTGGTGGTCCAGGGCCAGGAGCCGCCACCGGGGAGCGAATTCCCGGCAACTCCCATGCCTCAGTCAGCCTTCGACTACGAGAATGCCCGTCAGACCCTGCTGGACCACTTCGGGGTGGCGACACTGGAGCCCTTCGGTTGCGCCGGCCTGCCGTTGGCCGTACGGGCGGCGGGGGCCATCGTCCGCTATTTGTTGGAGACCCAGCTCAGCTCCCTGGGAGAGCTGAGCAGCTTGAGCACCTACTCCACCAGCAACTTCATGACCATCGACGTCCAGACCCGACGCAACCTTGAGCTGTTCCAGGAAGGACGCTGGGGAACGTCGGGGCCTTCCCTACTCTCTACGCTGGACCTAACCAGGACCCCCATGGGCGGCCGCCTCCTCAGGCGGTACGTGGGCCAGCCGATCCTGGAGCTGGAAGAGCTAATCAGCCGCCAGGAAGGGGTGTCCTTCTTCCACAGTAATCTCTTGAGGCGGGAGAACAGCCTGGGCCTCCTGTCGCGTATCGGCGACCTGGAGCGAATATTGAACCGGATTCGTACGTTCGTGGCCGCCCCCAGGGAGCTGGTGAACCTGAAGGCGGGGCTGGAGGCGGCGGCCCAGCTTCAGGCCATCTTCCAGGACGAGGATGCCCACGCCATATCCTGGTTGGGCGAGAGGATGCGGCCCTGCGACGACGTGGTGGCCCTGATTGGGGCTGCCCTGGCCCCCGAGCCGACGGGTGACCCCGGGGAGGGGAACGTCATCGCCCAAAGCTTCTCGCCGGAGCTGGACGAGCTGCGGCTGGCCTCCCACGATGCCCGGGAATACATAGCGGGCCTGGAGCGGAAGGAGCGGGAGCGTACCGGAATAAAGGTCCTCAAGGTGGGCTATAACAGGGTGTTCGGCTACTATATCGAGGTAAGCAACCCGAACCTTTCCCTGGTGCCCTCCGACTACGTGCGGCGCCAGACGTTGGTGGGTGGGGAGCGGTTCATCACCCCAGAGCTCAAGGAGTACGAGTCACTGGTCCTGAACGCCAGGGAGCGCGTCGAGGAGCTGGAGCGCGGTCTCTACAGGCAGGTATGCGGCCAGATAGGGGAGAGGGCCGAGGCGATAAGCTCGCTGGCCGACGGAATCGCACATTTAGATGTACTCGCAGCCCTGGCGGAGGTGGCCACCCGATACGGCTACGTCAGGCCGGCGCTGACCGAGGGGGAATCCATCCAGATAAAGGGGGGCCGGCATCCGGTAGTTGAGCGGGTCCTGCCTCCCGGCACATTCGTGCCCAACGACACGCACCTTTCCACCGGGGACGCCCAGCTGGTCATCCTCACGGGGCCCAACATGGCCGGCAAGAGCACCTACATCCGCCAGGTGGCCCTTATCGTGCTCATGGCCCAGATAGGCAGCTTCGTGCCGGCGGAGTCGGCCACCATCGGCCTGGTGGACAGGATATTCACCCGCGTTGGGCTCCGTGACGACCTCGTCGCCGGGCAGTCCACCTTTATGGTGGAGATGGTTGAGACGGCCTCGATCTTGAACCAGGCCACCTCCCGCTCCCTGATCATCCTGGACGAGATCGGAAGGGGCACCAGCACCTACGATGGCCTCTCCATCGCCCGGTCCGCCGCCGAATACATCCACAACAGCCCCAGGCTGGGGTGCAAGACCCTCTTTGCCACCCACTACCATGAGCTGACCCAGCTGTCCAGCAGCCTGCCGAGGGTTCTAAATTACACAGTCGCCGTGTCCGAAGACGGAGGGGAACCCGTTTTCCTGCATCGCATCGTCCCCGGGGGCGCCGACAAGAGCTACGGCATCCACGTGGCCCAGCTCGCCGGGCTCCCTAGGGCTGTGATCGTCAGGGCGTGGGAGGTGCTGGGAGAGCTGGAGGGGGACAGGCGCCATGGTAAGCTCACTCGTGCAGACCGCAGCCGCAAGGGAACGGTGCTGCAGATGCCCCTCTTCGGCGAGCCGTCCCCGGTGGAGGAGGAGCTGCTGGGGTTAGATGTATCCTATATGACCCCTCTAGAGGCCATCAATGCCCTGTACCAGCTTCAGCAAAAAGCCAGGGCCTCGGCGGGTGAGAGGCATGGGGCAGCCGAGTAGATTCAGGCTGACCCAGCGCCTCCCTTTAGAGGCAGGGAGATATCATTTCAGGGAGGTGCCCATGGCGAGGACGATCACGTTGTACTGGTGGAGCCGCTGAACCCAGTGTCGCAAGGCGAGGGAGTTTCTCTCGCAAAAGGGTCTCGAATTTGAGGAGAGGGACTTTTTCAAGGACCCCTTCTCCGAGGCCGAGATCAGGACCCTGTTGAAGGGCCACACCCCGTCGGACATCTTCTCCTGGCGGAGCCCCAGCTTCAAGGCCCTGGGGTTGGAGGCGTACAGCCTGAGTGACCACCAGCTAGTCCGTCTCATGCTCCAGGAGCCCCGCCTCATCCGCCGCCCCACGGTCCAGATCGGAGACGAGCTGATTGTCGGAGCCGACGCTAAGAAGCTGGAGAGGGCGTTGGAACGGCTATAGGGCCATAGAAATTGCTGAATGCGCCATTGGCCAAGTATAATGACGGCAACCTACTGCGACCACCCTGGGCAGCCGTTCTCAGAACGGGATGACATACGGGGGCTTTAAGTACTCACGTGAACATCTTCTTCGACGTTGACTACACTATCCTGGCGCTGGATGACAGCATTCGGCCCGGCACGAAGGAGACCTTCCAGCGGCTGGTGGATGACGGACACAAGGTATACGTCTGGTCCGGCGTCGGGTTACGCTGGGAGGTGGTCCGCAAGCACGACCTGGAGGGGTTGGTCAGCGGCGTCTACGAGAAGCCCACCGACCACTACACGGAGCGGCTTCCCGAGATGGGCCTGCCCGTGGAGCCGGACTTCGTAATCGACGACCACCCCGAGGTGGTGGCGGCCTTCGGTGGGGCCTGGGTGCCCCCCTATTTCTTCGGAAACAGCCACGACCAGCAGATGGCGCACGTGTACGAGATCATCAAAGAATACCTTCAGAAGGGCCATTCGGATGACCGACAGTACCGGGCCAGGGGGACTACGCTCCCCCTCTTCTAGGATGACATGTCCATAAAGGTCCTGACTCCCGAGGTGGCGGCCAAGATCGCCGCGGGCGAGGTTGTGGAGCGTCCCGCGTCGGTGGTCAAGGAACTGGTGGAGAACTCCCTGGATGCGGGGGCTTCCGAGATCACCGTGGAGGTTGCTGGCGGGGGGATCCAGCTCATCAGGGTTAGCGACAACGGTTGCGGCATACCCACCCCCGAAGTCGACCTGGCCTTTCAGCGCCACGCCACCAGCAAGATGTCCCAGGCCTCCGACCTGGACTCCATCGATACCCTGGGCTTCAGGGGAGAGGCCCTGCCCAGCATCGCCTCGGTGGCCCGGGTGGCGCTGTTCACCGCCACCCGAGACGGATCGCCGGGATACGAGCTCAGCCTGCGCGGGGGACGGGTGACAAAAAGCGGGTCCAAGGGCTGCCCCCCGGGCACGTCGGTGGCGGTTCACGGGCTGTTCGAGGACCTACCGGCGCGGCGCAAGTTCCTCAAGTCGCCGTCGGCGGAGACAGGCCGCATCGGTGACCTTGTGTCCCGCCACGCCATAGCATTCCCCGAAATTCGCTTCCGCCTGCTGGTAGACGGCAGGAATACCCTGACCACTCCCGGTACCGGACGCCTGGCCGACGCCCTGGTCTCGGTCTACGGGGCCGACGTTGCCAGCTCACTGGTGGAGGTCGCCTGGGATGGGCCGGGGGACGGCTACGGCGTCCATGGGTACATAAGCTCTCCATCCCTGACCCGCGCCAATCGTAGCTATATCACCTTTCTGGTAAACCGACGCTGGGTGCAGAGCGCCGTGCTCTCGATGGCCCTATCCGAGTCCTATCAGGGCTTCCTGCCGGAGCGGCGCCATCCCCTTGCCGTGCTTAACCTGAACGTGCCCGCGGCCGACGTGGACGTGAACGTGCATCCCGCCAAGCGGGAGGTGCGCTTCCGCCAGGAGAGCAGGGTCTTCTCGGCGCTTCAGCGGGCCGTGAGGGCGACGGTGGTGGCCGCATCCCCACTCCCTGAGATGCGCCTAGAGGGGGAACCGGCAGGGGTTAGGTTCCAGTGGACGGGCATAGGGGTTCCGCCTGCCCTTCCCTCTCAACAGCAATGGCAAAGGGACTTTCCCATGACCCGGACGCCTCCTGGGCCAGCCCCAACTGCCGCCCAGGCTATGCCCTCCCTTCGCATCCTGGGCCAGGTCAGGAATACCTACGTCGTGGCCGAGGGGCCCAAAGGTCTTTACCTGATAGACCAGCACGCCGGGCATGAACGTGTCCTCTTCGAGAAGGTCTCGAAAGGGGTGGGGGAGCGGACACTTCAGGCCCAGGCCCTCCTTGAGCCGGTGGCCGTTGAGCTGTCACCCGGCCAGGAGGAGCTGGTCCGGTCAAGCATGGAGCTTCTGGAGAGTCATGCCTTTGTCCTCGAGCCCTTTGGCGACAGGACGTATCTGCTCCGCGCCCTCCCCGCCGTGTGCGGGAGTCTGGACCCGGCAAAGGCGCTGCCGGAGATCCTGGACCTCATGGCCTACGAAGGGGTGTTGAAGGGGCGAGAGCAGGCCCTGGCCGCCTCCATCGCGTGCCACAGCTCTGTCCGGGCGGGCATGGCTCTCAGCCAGCAGGAGATGGAGGAGCTGGTGCGCCAGCTGGAGTCGTGCGACAACCTGTATACCTGTCCCCATGGCCGACCTACCATGGTCCATCTCAGTTCATCCCACCTGGAGAGCGAGTTCGGCAGACGGTAGGGGCTGAAGCCTACGGCCGCTGCAGCCTTCAGGGACTGGTTAGGCAGGGCCACACAGGCGCCCTGCGTTTACCCGACGATCTCTGTGGCTCTGGTCCACATGCATGGCCGAGAACGTACGACGCCCACGGCAGGACTCCTCCTATATAGTAAACTTTATAGTACGCATTAAGAATGGCCAATTGACTTTATAGTCACGCTAATGTAGGCTGCCCGTATCTGGTGCAGGATGCAATTTCTCGTTCATAGGAGGGCGGGCCATGGCGATTCAGGTTCCTGTAGATGTAGAGGCGCTACATTGCGAGGTGCGGGCCAAGTACGCGGAAGTCTCCCAGACTCCCACAAAGCGGTACCACTTCCATACGGGCCGCCCCCTGGCCGAGCGCCTTAGATACCCGGGGGAGATGCTGGACGAGCTGCTCGAGGAGTGTGTAGAGTCCTTCGCCGGTGTGGGCAATCCCTTTTCCCTGGGTGAATTCCGGCCGGGCGACGTGGTAGTGGACGTGGGGTCCGGAGCCGGATTCGACAACCTGATCGCCGGACGGATGGTGGGAGACACCGGCAGCGTCGTCGGCGTGGATATGACGCCGGAGATGCTTCAGAAGGCGCGGGATAACGCCGAGCGGATGGGGGCGGCCAACGTCAGCTTTCGCGAGGGCCTGGTGGAGAAGCTTCCCGTTCCCGACGCGTACGCCGACGTGGTTATCAGCAACGGGGTGATCAACCTGGTGCCCCAAAAGGAGGCGGCGCTGAGGGAGATCTTCAGGATTATGAAGCCGGGCGGGCGCCTCTATCTTGCGGACATCGTGGTCAGGGTTGCCGTGCCCGACAGCGCCCGAGGGGTTATAGATTTGTGGACCGATTGAATAGGCGGGGCTCTCCAGGCTGGAGAGTACCTGGACCTGCTGGGCGGCGTAGGCTTTGTAGGTGCCGAGCTGGTCGCCGCGGTGGACGTGTTTCGTGGCGCGGCTGGGCAGGAGCGCGCCAAGGCCTTTGGGACCGTGGGGGCGACAATAAGAGCTGACAAGCCGTACGGTTAGCCACAGAGACACAAAGGACTCGGAGACAGATAAGGAGAAATTCTATGGCTAGGATTCTTTATTACACGACCACGGGACCGATGACCCCACTCGCGCCGGTCTGGCCTTTGTGGGGGCCAACGGAGCAAGCGAGGCGGGACACGAACCGGTAATAGGCCTTCCTGATAGACGCAACATTCCTGATGAAGGGCGAGATCGTCGACTCCATGACCCCGGTAGGCTTCCCTCCACTGAGCGAGATCGTGGCTACCACCATATCCAACGGGACTCCCATCCACGTTTGAGCGGGTTGAGCCCGCG
The DNA here is from genome assembly GCA_965247295.1 of Dehalococcoidia bacterium. Taxonomy (GTDB): domain Bacteria; phylum Chloroflexota; class Dehalococcoidia; order Lucifugimonadales; family JAGWBF01; genus CBDFGQ01. The sequence goes on along the minus strand of CBDFGQ010000003.1, from coordinate 87,677 downwards.
CGCGCGGGGTAACCGACCAGGACTTGGTCGGTAAGAACGCCAGATTCATGACCCCTGCTGACTTCGCCAATCTGGTGGCAGAGGTCGATAGGGTCGTGTCCTTCTAGTGGGGTAGAGGCAGGGGCCAGGTGAGGCGCCTGGTTATCGAGGCGGGACTAGGCCTTCCTGTGGCGCTCCAGGACGTCCCGCCGGGGATGAAAGATGGAGTCCGGCCCCGGCAGGTCGCTAGAAGGATGACCATGCCCCTTCTCTCGCGTGAGAAGGGTGTGCCGCAGCAGGAAGCCTGCCCCGGCGACCCCGGCCAGGCCGAGGGCTAACTTGGCCAAGAAGCTCCGTCTGCTGTAGCCCTGAGGCTGTCCGCCATCCCTGTCCGTCGCCATGGTCTCCTCCAGCCGTGGATCACACCGCAGGCACCGTTGACCCTACCCGTTGCGACCCAAACGTCCCGTGATGCGTTAGTATTCTACTTTGGCGTCACAGCCCGGTCAAGGCAGGTATGACTCCTACTTGACACCCACTTTCATCCGTGATAATTTTCACTTGGCCCCGCACCCGACTCGCCTTTCATACTCCCGGCCGATAGACGCGATAAGGTAAGAACCTATGCCCGAAGCCGACCCGACGCCCATAACCGCCTTAGACTGGGGCGAAATTGGTACCTGGATGCACTGGCTGTGGGCGTACTTTTTCACCATAGTGGCCCTCGCCTTTACCTTTCTTATGGCCCACGCCATAATCCCTTCTTTGGTCTCCTCCGGGCATCTTCCCAAGGATTTCCTCAAGCTGAGAAGGCCCATGTATGGCGCCGTGGTGTTGCTAGTGGGCCTGGCTGCCCTCTTCATGACCTGGACGGTGGACAACTCTCGCGTCATCGAGAACTTCTACAACAGATTCTGGATATAATTCAACTTAATGCCGATAAGACCGAGCCTCAAGGTGGTGTCGCTGGCCCTGGGCGGGCTGGTAATGACGATAGTTGCGGTGCTCGTGATTTCATTCATACTCCGCGCCTGGTGGTTCACCCCTCTCTTTGGCTTCGGTGCCGGCGGTCCGGAGCAGCCCATCGCGTTCCCCCATACGGTACACGTTCGGGACGCGGGAATCGACTGCCAGTTTTGCCACCGTAACGTGGCCAAGGGAGATGCCGCAACCCTCCCCGCCGTCCAGCAGTGTCTGCTTTGCCACAAGACCATTACCGGTGAGGAAAACCCGGAGATTGCTAAGCTGCTGGCCTTCGCAGGCCTGGACGCATCCGGTCGGCTTGACCCATCCCTCACGGCCCATCCTATCGATTGGGAGCTGGTGCACAGGCTCCCAGACCACGTTCAGTTCGCCCACGAACCCCACATCCGTTACTTCACCCAAAGCGATGACGGCATAGCGCAGGCAGTTAAGAACGCCCGAAAGCATGGCCTACCATTGTCCGATCCACCCCGGAAGGCCGAGCTAATAGAGGCCACCTGTAGCATCTGCCACGGCAAGATACGGGACATGGAGAAGGTAAAACAGGCACGCACACTGAAGATGGGCGACTGCGTCGACTGCCATCGGGACAATGACGCCCCCACCGACTGTGTGACCTGCCACTACTAGAGGTGCCATGAACCTGAGCCGGCGCGACTTTCTTAAGTGGGCCAGCCTCTCCGCCCTGGGGGCGGTGGCATGCGACATCTTCCGCGAGGGGGAGATGGTCAGCCAGAGCCCTCTCGACATGCCCGAGGACCTGGTCACGGGCCTGGACAACTGGTACGCTACCCTGTGTCGCCAGTGCCCCGAGACGGAGGGCCTTGTCATACGAGTGTTTGAGGGGCGGGCAAAGAAGGTCCAGGGAAACCCTCTCTATCCCACGAACCAGGGCAAACAGAGCGCCCGGTGTGAGGGTGGGTTGCAGGCCCTTTACCATCCGGACCGGCTGGGGGGTCCCATGATGCGGGTGCCGGGTACTCCTCGGGGGTCCGGTCAGTTTCAGCCCATCGGGTGGGGCGCTGCCCAGGACATGCTAAAGGTTCGCCTTGAAGGGCTTCGGGATAGCAACGATACCGACGCTATGGTGCTGGCGACTGAGCCTCTGCGCGGGCACCTGGCGATTGTGGTCAACCGCTTCGTGGAGGCGTATGGCGGGCGGCATCTTGCCTTTGAGCCTATGGATCAGGGGGTGTTTCGGGCCGCCGTAAAGAGTGTGTTCGGCCAGGAGTCTCTGCCCGACTTCGACATCGAAAACAGCCGGTACCTGCTCTCCTTCGGCGCCGACCTCCTCTCTACCTGGGTCTCGCCGGTTCGCTACGCAAGGGGATACGGCCAGTTCCGTAGCGTCGCTGATGGTAAAGTCCGTGGCACGTTCGTCCATGTCGACCCCAGGTACTCCATGACCGCGGCCAACGCCGACCAGTGGATTCCGATAATCCCTGGGACCGAGGGCGTTCTCGCCCTCAGCATGGCCTACGTCATCATAGATGAGGAGCTTGGCGACCCCACCGTCGCCCGGATCATGACGGGGGGCGAGGGTGCGCCGGCCCTGGAGGGGTTCCTGCCGAAGAGAGTGGTTCGCCCGGATGACCCCCACTACATCGGCATGCCCGAGAGCATTCGAGGCGAGTCCGCGGACGAAGTCATCAGAAGGTTGGCCAGGGAGTTCGCCACGTTGCGTCCCAGCCTGGCCGTGGGCGGTGGTGAGGCGGGGGCTCATACCAACGGTATTTTCAACCTGACGGCGGTACTCGCTCTCAACTATCTGGCGGGCGCCCTGGGTAGAAAACCCGGACAGGGAGGGGTAGTCTTCAATCCATCGCCACCGATAGAGGACTTACCCGGCGCCTCCCCTTCCGCGTCCCTGGCCCAGTGGATGGGGGTCGCCAACGACTTGGGCAGCGGTCGGGTAAAGGTCCTGATGGTGCGGGGCGCCAATCTTGTGCATGGCCTCCCCGAGAGGGCCGGTTTTAGCGATGCCCTCATGTCCGGTGACCCCTTCGTGGTGAGCTTCTCCAGCATCATGGACGACACCGCCCAGATGTCTGACCTGGTCCTTCCCGAGCGCCACTACCTGGAGGACTGGGGCGACGATATACCCGAACCCGGGCCCGGCTACCAGGTGGTGGGGATGCAGCAGCCGGTGGTGAACCCGCTTCCGGAGTACGACCCCCGAAGTTTTCCCGACCTGCTGCTCACTCTCTCCCAGGACCTGGGGCTGCGGGACGGCCTCCCCAACACATTCCGGGACCTCTTGCGCCAGGGGGCACGCAAGCTGCACGAGCTTGGCCGTGGTTCTGTACAGGCGCCAACCTTCGAGGCCTTCTGGAACGAGCTTCTTCAGCAGGGCGGCTGGTGGGACACGGAGGCGGTATCCACTGCATCGCCCCCGGCGCCGCCCAACCTGGCAGAGCTGGTAAAAGGTGAGACAATGCCCTCCTTCAGTGCCCCGGCTAGGAGCACTGAAGGAGGCAAGATATTTTACCTGGTACCCTTCCTGTCCAACTCCCTGCTGGATGGCAGGGGAGCCCATCTCCCCTGGCTACAGGCGGCCCCCGATCCCCTGACGTCGGTCACCTGGCAGACCTGGATCGAGATCAACGCCCGGGAGGCCAGAGAGATGGGGCTGAAAGAGGGAGACGTGGTAAACGTGGTGTCGTCGGAAGAGAGTATGGAGGCGATAGTGTACCCTCATCCCGCGGTGCCTACGGGCGTGGTGAGCATTCCAGTGGGTCAGGGTCACGCACCAGGGGTCCAGTACGCGACCAGGGAGGGGAAGCGCCGAGGTGCCAACCTCATCTCAATTTTGGCCCCCACGTTTGAGGGAGGGACGGGTTCCCTGGCCTGGGGGGCGAATCGAGTGCTGGTCCAGCCCACTGGGCAAAACGTCCGGGTCTCCAAGTTCGAGGGCATCGTGCCCGCCTTCCCAATAGGTACAAGGGAGGAGGACGTTGTCCAGGTGACCCGGGGCTAGAGGCCTCACCCCGGCCCTGTCTCCCGCGGAGAGGGACGTTCTGAGGAAGGGATGACGGTAAGCTGAATGAAAGGCAGGTATGATGATGGCACAGCGTAAGAAGCACAAGTGGGGCATGGTAGTTGATATTGACAAGTGCATCGGCTGCCAGGCCTGTGTCGTGGCCTGCCAGTCGGAGAACAACGTCGCGCTGAACACCGAGGACCGTTTTCATCAGCGGAGGGCCATGGAGTGGATCCGCATCGAGCGGTATTGGGAGGTGCCGGAGGAATACAGGGACAAGCCGGAGGAGGCCCCCTTTCACGAGGTCAAGGCCCGCTTCATTCCCATTCTGTGCCAGCACTGCGAAAACGCTCCCTGCGAGCCGGTGTGCCCGGTTTTCGCCACCTACCACAACGATGAGGGCCTCAACGTCCAGGTCTACAACCGTTGCGTGGGCACTCGATATTGTGCCAACAACTGCCCATACCAGGTGCGGTTCTTCAACTTCTGGGAGCCGGTGTGGCCGGCGCAGCTACGGAACCAGCTGAACCCGGACGTCACGGTCCGCAGCAGGGGCATAATGGAGAAATGTACCTTCTGCGTCCAGCGGATCCGGCGAGGCGAGCGCAAGGTAGAGGGTCAGGACGGCGGCACCCTTACGGATAAGACCTTGGCGGAGGGCAACTTCATGCCCGCGTGCGTTCAGGCTTGTCCCACCAATACCCTGTTCTTCGGCGATCTGGAAAACCCCGAGAGCCAGGTATCCAAGCTGCGGGATGACCCGCGCCACTACAGGCTTTTGGAGAACCTGGGAACCGAGCCCAACGTGATTTACCTCAAGAAGATAGATCCCCGGCATGAAGGTGAAGAGGCCCATGCATAGCGGCAACGGCCATACTGATGTGGCGGATGCCGAGCTCACGCCCCAGAGTATCACTGAGCACGTGAGCTACAAGGTCTACTCTCTGGACCGCCGGTTCCTCCTTGCCGCGGGCGGCCTGAGTCTGCTATTCCTGTTGGGGCTAATCGGCTTCATCATCCGCGCAACTAAGGACGGCTTCTCGGACGATGCCAGGCCTGAATGGGGCTACTATGCCGCCATGTTCGGCTTTCTGATCGTAACGGCAGGTTCAGCTCCCCTGGCAGCGGTGGCCTTTCGCTGGACCAAGAGCCACTGGAGACGGCCCCTTTCCAGGGCTTCGGAGATGTTCGCCCTGGTGGGGGTATTTAACCTCCTTTGGTTCATCCCGCTGATGTTGCTGCTCCCCGCCATCGACCTCAACGGGGATGGACAGCTTGCGGTGGGCGAGGACCGCCGGACGGTCTGGTTCGAGGTGCCCATCGGCGCTCCCCTCTGGTGGGACACTTTGGCCCTGGTTTTCCTGGTGCTGTGCGGGCTGGCGATACTCTGGGTCTCCGCGCGACCAGATATGGCGGCGGTGGCTGCTCGGGGGAACCACTGGCGCGCCCGCCTGCTGGCCAGGTTGTCCATGGGTTGGCGGGGCTCCGAGAGGGAGTGGAAACTGCAAAAGGCCTCCCTGGGGGTCCTGGGTGCCTTCTACTTCATGCTGCTGATGCTGGTCCACACGCTGATTTCCCTGGACTTTGCCCTCAGTCTGGTGCCGGGCTGGAAGGACTCCATCTTCGCACCGTACCACGCCCTAACGGGTATCCAGGCCGCCTCGGGCACCATTCTGGTGACCCTGTTCCTGATGTACACCCTGGGGGGTTTTCGACGGTACATGGGAGTGGATACCTTCTGGTCATACAGCAAGGTCCTGCTGGGTTTGACCCTTCTCTGGGGATACTTCTGGTTCTCCGAGTTCATGACCTTCTGGTATGGCCGGGACCCCACCGAGCAGGCCGTCATCAAGCTGGTGATGTTCGAGTCGTATCGAACGGCTTTCCTCCTTAATTTCTTCTTCAGCTTCCTGATACCTCTTTCCATGCTCATATGGAACGGGATTCGCAGGAGTATCGTGGGTCCCGCCATCGCGGGGGCGTCGGTGGTGATCGGGGCGTTCTTCATGATGGTCCGGCTTTACGTACCGGCCTTCAATGTTCCCCAGGAGCACCTGGGGGAGCATACGATAGCCGACTTCTATCCGGCCGGTAACCCTGCGGAATGGCTACTTCCGGTTATGCCCGACGTGTGGGACGTCTTCATGATCCTGGGGGGGCTGGCGGGAGCGGCCCTCGTATATCTGTTGGGAAGCAAGCTGTTACCATTGATGTCCATTTGGGAGACCAAGGAGGGGCTGATGTATGTCTTGTTCAGGCCATTTATGAAGGGCCGGTACATGGTCCTGGGCAAGCCTGAGTAGTCGGCGCCGGGGGGGATTGTGCAGGAAGGTAGAGACCTAAACGACAGAGAGATCAACCGCGCCCTGCTGAGGACGCTCTTCGAGAATCCTCTGGCTTACTGGGGGCTGGTTGGCTTCCTGGCTATGATCGTATTGGGCGCCATGTCCGCCGCGGGGTACATGTTTAACCAGGGGCTCGGAGTAACGGGGCTAAACCGGCCGGTGATGTGGGGGTTCTTCATCACCAACTTCGTGTTCTGGATAGGTATCAGCCACGCGGGGGTGATGCTCTCGGCCATCCTACGGCTGTGCAAGGCCGAGTGGCGGCGGCCGGCTACCCGGGCCGCCGAGGTCCTCACGGTCTTCTCGCTGATGACGGCCATGCTCATGCCCCTGATACACGCGGGCCGGCCCTGGAGACTGTTCTACTGGATCTCCGTACCGATGACACCCTTCCCGTATGACTGGGCCCGGGGAATATATCCCAGCATTCGTTCGGCCCTTGTCTGGGACCCCAGTGCGGTAAACACTTACCTGATCTGTAGCATTATGTTCGTCCTTGTAGCCCTTCTGCCCGACCTGGCGGTGGTCAGGGACCGCTCCTCGGGAATTAGGCGCCAGATATACTCCGTGCTGGCCCTGGGCTGGAGAGGGACCCCCAGGCAATGGAAGCTGCAACTCATTGCGGGAGTCCTGCTGTCGGCCCTTATCTTGCCCGTGTTCGTATCGGTCCACAGCATAGTCTCCTTCGACTTTAGCATGGCCATGGCGGTGAAGAGCTGGCATTCCACCATATTCCCACCCTATTTCGTTATTGGAGCGGTACATTCGGGTGTGGCAGCGGTGGTTATCGTGCTTATCCTGCTTAGATCGGGGTTCGGCTGGCACGACTACATTCGGCCGGAGCACTTCGACTCCCTTGGGCGCCTTCTCATTGTGGTTGCGACGGGATGGTTCTTCTTTTTCGCGATGGAGTTCTTGTTCGGCCTCTACAGCCTTGAGGCCGACGAGATCGGTGTCAAGCATTTTCTCACCGACCAGGCACCCTGGAAGTGGTGGTTCTATACCTTCATAGGTACGACATACTTCATCCCCGTTTCCATGTGGCTGTTCAGGGGTGTTCGTCGAAACCCAATCCTAATGCTAAGCACGTGCGTTTTCGTGAACATCGGTATGTGGCTGGAGAGGTTTTTGATAATCGTGCCGGGGCTGGCGCAAAAACAGACCTTCAGCCAGGTGTGGTACACGTATGCCCCAAGCCCCGTGGAGATCGTCATTATCATCGGCACCTTCGCCATGGTCTCCATGTTACTGTTGCTGTTCGCCAAGGTGTTCCCGCTGATCCCTCTGTACGACATCAAGGAGTACGAGGTACTCAAGACCCATATTCAGATAGGTCGAAGACGGGTGCCGGCGGTGATAAGGGAAGAGTAGCTACTTCCGATTCGGAGACGCAACGGTCTCCTATAAAAACAGCTCTGTCAGAGAACCGTGCCCGATGGTCACGGCAAAAGGGAGGGACTGGACGATGGCAAAGCAGGCAGTGCTAGGCCTTTATGCGGATGCCAACTACGCAGCGGAGGCAGGCGACCGCCTTAAGGATGTGGGCCTGACGAACGAGGAGTACGATTTTCTCACCGGCGCTCCTTACCCTGAGGGGGCCTTTGGGGAGCGGCACAGCTCCCATCACCTGTACGTATTCCCCTTTATAGGGGCGCTTTGCGGGCTTACGGCAGGCATCGTCCTCACATCCATGACGCAGATGGCCTATCCCCTTGTCACCGGAGGCAAGCCCATCCTTTCCCTCCCCCCCATGGCTATCGTCACATACGAAGGCACCATGCTGGGCGCCATCCTATTTACCGTGCTCGGTATCATATTTGAGTCCCGCCTGCCCCGACCCCGGCTGGGGCTGTACGATGACCGCATCACCGAGGGGTATATCGGGGTGCTGGTCACCTGTGAGGAGGAGCAGGTAGGTAGCGTGGAGCAGGCCCTTACCCAGGCGGGGGCCGTCGACGTCAAGCGAGGGAACAGCCCTTGAACACCTGGGTGAGCCATGCACTGACGCACCTGCGCCTGCCTTCTTGGCGAGGCAAAGGCTGGCTGCCCAGCTATCGCCGGTGGGGGGTACTGGCCCTTTTGGTGGTATTGGGTGCGGTGGTGGGCTGTGCCAACGGGACCTATCCCTTGGACTTTTTCTACGAGATGCACTATCAGCAGTCCTATCGGTCCCAGGAGCCGCCCCGGCTGTCGCCCCCTGCACATGCCGTGCCGATTACCGGAAAAGAGGTACCCCTGGAGTCCCTGAGCAGCGACCAGATCAGCCAGATGCCCAATCCGTTTTTCCGTGACGGAGTGCGTGAAGGAGTTGAACAGGGGAAGGCGCTTTTCACCGTTAACTGCGTCATTTGCCATGGCCCTCGGGCTGCGGGAGACGGCGAGGTTTTGAATATCATGCGGGAGGACTATGGCTACCAGGTGAAGCTGGACCCCAACCTTACCGGGCTTGGGGGGATGGAAGACGGAAAGATATTCGGGATCATTTCCGACCGCAGTCTGGTCTTCCCGGGGATCGAGGGTTGGGTGATGCCCCAATTCCGAATGCTCATGGCCCCCGAAGAGCGGTGGGTGTTGGTAAACTATATCCGCACACTACCACCGCCTTTGCCCGCGTGTCCGGAGCTAACCGGCTCCGAGCTGGGCAAGTGCTTGACTCAATCTCACGGCTGCACGGTCTGCCACTCCCTGGACGGAAGCGCCGCTACCGGCCCCACCTGGAAGGGGCTCTATGGGAAACAGGAGACACTGGAGGACGGCAGCAAGGTCACTGTAGACGACGAGTATCTGCATGCGTCCATCGTGGACCCCGACGCGAAGGTCGTGGACGGGTTCCCGGCGGGTCTCATGCCGGATAATTTCGGCGACCTAATATCGGAGGAAGGTATTCAGGCGATCATCGATTACATCGAGACGCTGAAGTAGTGGAAGGACCGTAGCTGCCGTAGTGCCGCCCGGCGATGCCAAGGGCGACGGTGTGGTGAATGTGGCGTTATACTTAGCCTGGGCGGAGCGAACGGATGGCCTGCTTTCGAGTGTATTCTACGATTGGGAGAGGTACCTGGCTGCTGGTACTGATTACGCTGGCCCTTGCCACTGCCGCCTGCGGCGGCGGCAGGCAGCCCTCCCTGGAGGAGCGGGCCCAGTCCATCGATAAGAGTCTGATATGTCCCGTCTGCCCTGGCGAGACCATCGACCAGGCCCAGGTGCAGCTGGCCCACCAGATGCGTGACGTGGTAAGGGAGAAGCTGGCCGAGGGGTGGAGCAGGGAACGCATGCTTGATTTCTTCGTCGACCGGTATGGGGAGGGCGTGCTGGCGGCGCCCCCGAAGAGCGGTTTTAACCTGGTCGCGTGGCTGGTGCCCCCCGTCGGCGTCGTTGGGGCCTTCCTTCTCCTTTTGGTCGTCATCCGGTCCATGAGGCGTGGGGGCGACGTGGGGAGTGAGGAGGTGGCTGATCCGGAGCTGGAGCCCTACCTCTCGCTGGTGGACCGGGAGCTGGGGATCTCCCAGGAGGGGTCCCAGCGGCAGGACGTACGTGAGTAGGCTATGTCGGACCTAGGTTCCATCACCCTCTTCACCTCCTTGGCCCTGGCAGGCTACTCGGCGATCGGCTCCCTTCTGGGTCGGATACGGAACGTTCCACCTCTGGTGGAGAGCGCCCGGTACGCCGCGTACGTGGTGGCGCTGCTGTTGGCCGTATCGTTGGTGAGCCTGGTAGTGGCCTTCCTGGAAAGCGACTTCCAGGTGCAGTACGTGGCCCAGCACAGCAACCTGGCGATGCCGCGAATCTACACCTGGGTCGCCTTCTACTCCGGCAACGAGGGGTCCCTGCTGTACATCGCCTTTGCCCTTTCGGCCTTGTCGGCGCTCGCCCTGTTTCTGGCGCCGACGCGAATACGAGATAGCCTGCCCTACACCAACGCCGTGCTCATGGTGATCCTTGCCTTCTTCCTGGCCGTCATGGTATTCATGGCCAACCCATTCGCGGAGCTGTCGTTCACACCCGCCGATGGAGAGGGGATCAATCCCCTCCTTACCCATCCGGGGATGTTCGTGCACCCCCCGGTGATGATGGCCGGGCTGGTGATGGTGGCGTTACCCTTCTCTTTCGCCCTTGGTTCCCTTTTGGCGGGAAAGACGGGGGACGAATGGGTAGACGCGGGGCGTACCTGGGGCATAATCACCTGGGCCCTGCTGGGTACCGGCCTGCTCCTTGGCGCCTGGTGGGCCTATACCATCCTGGGCTGGGGTGGCTACTGGGCCTGGGACCCGGTGGAGAACGCCGGATTTATGCCCTTCGTGGCCCTGACGGCGTTTATTCACTCCATCATGGTGCAGAAGCGCCGGGGCATGTTCCGGATGTGGAACATCGTCCTCATCAACGTGGCCTTCGGGCTGGCCCTTTACGGCATGTTCATGAACCGGGGCGGGCCCGTGCCGTCCGTCCACTCCTTTGGGGCATCCAGCCTGGGATGGGTGTTCCTCATGTTCACCGGCCTGGGCATCGTGGTTCCTTTCACGGTGTTCTTCCTTCGCTACGGCAGCCTCAAGAGCGCCCAGAACCTGGAGTCGAGCCTCTCCCGGGAGGCCGCCTTCCTGGTCAACAATCTCCTGCTGCTTGCCATCGCCTTCGTCACCCTGTGGGGGGTGGTCTTTCCCCTCATCTCCGAGGTGGTAAAGGGGGACACCATTACCGTGGGGGAGCCCTTCTACAACCAGGTCAACGGTCCCCTTTTCCTAGCACTGATATTTATGATGGGAGTGGGGCCGCTGCTGCCGTGGCGGCGCGCCTCCATGAGGACCCTGGGGAAGATCCTTCTGGTACCGGGCGTCGCCTCCCTCGGTGTGATGGTGGTACTGGTGGGTCTTGGAGTCAGGGAACCCTACGCCGTGGCCGGCTTTGGGCTGTGCGGCCTGGTGGCATCGGGGATCTTGCTGGAGTGGGCACGGGGCACCCTGTCACGCCACCGCCGGGGTGAGAACTACGTGCTGGCCTTCGGCAGACTCGTCGCCGCCAACCGGCCCCGCTATGGGGGGTACATCGTTCATCTTGCCGTGATCCTGCTGGCCCTGGGCATTGTTGGCTCCTCGTTCTACTCCCTCCAGAAGGATGTGCTGCTCGCTCCCGGAGAAAGGGCGAGTATCGGCGATTACGAGATAGAGTATCTGAGCACTCGGACCACCGATAAGGGGGACAGGACCGAATCGGTCGCCACGGTTAATGCCTATAAGGATGGTACCTATGTGGGGACCCTCACTCCGACACGGAGTTTCTACCCAGACTTCCGAATGTCGGCCACGCGCGCTGGTATACGGTCCACTCCTGTGGAGGACCTCTACATAGTCCCCACGGAGGGACTGGAGGGCGGTGCAGGCTTCAGAATCTTCGTCAACCCGATGGTGTGGTGGATGTGGGTCGCGGGCCCCGTCTTCATCCTTGGCACCGTGGTGGCTCTGTGGCCGGTAAGAAGGCCCGCGGTGTCCATGGTCAGGGAGCTTGAGCCTCGTTCGTATGGGCCCCCCACGGTGTCCCACGCCCCGGGGCAGGCGGGCAACGACTGAGGTAGGATGCTAATAGTCTTCCCGGATGTCCTGGTCCGATCCTGCGGTATTAGCTATCTGCGTGCCTCGCGTGGCGGGATTGACCCGGCCACGTGCTGGGGCTGAGGGAAGTGCCTGAACCGTGTCTGGATTGATAGGGGCACTGCTGGCCGGTCTTGCCATCGGAGTGGTACTCTACCCTTTCCTGAAGTGGTGGACGCGGGCGCGGCGCACGAGGGGCCTGCGGCCAAACGTGGAGGGGCTGTCGTGGCCCAATGCGGGCGCCCCCAGGTCTTCCTGGAGCCGCGAGGCGACCTATGAGGCGATCAATACCCTCCAGCTGGAGTACGAGCTGGGCAGTGTCGAGGAGACGGAGTACGTGGAGCGGCTCCGAAGTTACCGTCTGCAGCTGGCATCACATTTGCGAGACCAGGAACGCCGGGAAGGGGAGCTTGGCCGGTCCCTGGAGGAGGATGTCCTCTCCCATAGGGCCCACCTGACGCACCAGCTAGGGCCACCGGTGTGTCCTCGCTGCGGGGAGCCAGCCTCCGAGGAGGGCGGCCTCTGCGGCGCTTGCGGTGCGGAGCTGACCGCCGAGTCCCCGCCCCGGACAGTAGTGGACGACGGGGAGGGGTCCGGTGGCTGATCGGCCAGGGAAAGTGCATCTCCGATGGCTGGTCCTGGGACTGGGCGGCCTGGCCCTGGCCGTGCTCTGGGGATCGCCCGCACCCCTCCTCGGCGAGCGCCATGGTGACACCATCTCTGGGCGAGTTATCAACGGCACGCCCGGGGCGGCAACCTCTCCCGGTCTCGAGGTAGTCCTCCACGGCTTCGGCGAGGGTGGAGAGGTGGCTACGGCGGCGACCGCAACGGATAAAGAGGGCAGGTTCCAGTTCACCGGTGTGGAATCGAATGACAACGCCACACACGTGGTGAGTGCCACCTATGGTGGGGTTTCGTATACCGCTACTCTGGATAGGGGAGGCCTGGCGGCCCCGTTGGAGCTGATCGTTTACGAGACTACCTCCCGCCTCGACGCCATCGAGATCGAAGCCGATGTTCTGCTCCTTCGCGACGTCGACCGCGACAGGCGGGGCCTGTTGGCCTTTGAGGCGGTTAGCCTGGTGAACCTCGGGGTCCGCACCTTCGTGCCCGACCTGGACAGCCCAGGGAGCATGAACTTCCTGCGCTTTTCCCATCCTGAAGGGGCCACGGACCTTGAGGTATCCTCCGACCTGCCTGGGGGTAGGATTATCTCTGTTGGCGTCGGTTTTGCCCTTACCGCTCCGGTATCTCCGGGCCCTCACCGGGTAACCTACTCTTATCGCCTCCCCTATGGGGGGAGCCAGGCGAAATTTGACCACTCCCTTCCCATGGGCTCCAAGGCGTTCCGCCTTCTGGTGAAGGAAGGGCTGGGTGAGGTCCGGGTTCCGGGTAACCTTTCCGTCCAGCCTTCCGCGAGTGCGGAGAGTACGACTTACTCGGTCTGGGGTTCGGGCCCGCTCAGTGAAGGCACCAGACTGTTGTTGGAGATTGATGGACTCCCTCAGCCGTCCCTTTTGCGCCGGATGGGAGACTCGCTCGCGGATGGGGAGTACCTAACTATAGGCATCCCGGCGGCCGTCGGGCTGGTGCTGGCGGGCCTCCTCTTATATGCGTTGATTTTGGCCCGCGCGGGCGTGGGCCACCGTACTGGACCAGAGGCCGCCGTCGTGTCCGCGGGCGCGCCTTACCCTGCGAGTCTCGGTCCAGGAGCGACTGGTGAATTGGAAGGCACCCCGGGTTCGGAGCGCTGGGTCCTCCTCGAGTCCATAGCGCGGTTGGACGAGATATTCCAGCGGGGCCAGGTAACACAGGAGGACTACGAGGGACGCAGGGAAGAGTTGAAATCCCGGCTCCTACGGCTGGCTATGGCAACGGATGGGCAGTAGTGATGAGAGGGTGAGGTAAGGCTTGGACAAGATAAGCTCCACATCGCAGGCCGATGGGAAGGATGCCGCCAGGAAGCGCAATCTGATAATTCTGGGCTCCTTGATCCCCGTGGCCGCCCTCTTTGCCCTCCTGGGCTGGGCCGTGGCCCGGTCCGACGGGAATCCAGGGGGATTTGGCATTAACAGCGGGTTTGGGGAGATACCGGTCGAGCGGCGGGCGGCTCCCGAGTTCACGCGGCCTGGTCTGGACGGTGGTACCATAAGCCTGTCGGGACTGCGGGGGAAAGTGGTAATGCTGGACTTCTGGTCCTCGTGGTGCCCGCCCTGCCGTCGGGAAGCCCCGGTCCTGGCCCAGGTGTATCGGGAGTACCAGGGTAGGAACGTGGAGTTCGTCGGTGTGGCCGTCTGGGACGACGGCCAGGATGTTTTGCGGTATGTCCGGGAATATGATCTGCCCTATCCCAACGTGCTTGACGACAAGGGCCGGGTTGCCATCGACTATGGTGTGGCGGGAATACCCGAGAAGTACTTTATAGACGAGTCGGGGAACGTGGTCCGGTCCTTCGTGGGGCCCATGGAACCTGGGTCTCTCAGGGCGATCCTTGACGGGCTCCTGGCGCCCTAATGCGGTTCCAATGTGGAAATGATATGTCATTCTGAGCAAAGCTAAGAATCTAGCCTAGAATGCTAGAGATTCTTAGCTTTGCTCAGAATGACAACTCAAGGGGTTGTTATACAATGTTAATTCGCCCATTCGGCCCCTGCCGAAGAGGATGTAGATGAGGGACGTCGACCCCGTTGATAGGCCCGAAGGGGGATTCCCTGCCCAGCGGGAGGCCGTCGCCCTGGCGATGGACCTGGGGGGCAACTGGATACGGGTGGCCCTAGTCACTCGGGTAGGAGAAATCCTGTGGAGGGAGAGGATTCCCACCGATGCCCACGAGGGGGGGCCGCCGGTCATCGCCAGGATGGAGGCGTCTTTTAAACGGGGCCTCTCTCAGATCAAAGACAGGACGCTGGCCGGCATTGGGATGGGGCTGGCCGGTCCCGTGGACCCGGATACGGGCGTTATGTATATGCCGCCCAACATTCCCGGGCTTGATGGGGTCTCGTTTAAGTCACTCTGGGAGCCGCAGGTTGAATTGCCCATAATGGTCGGCAACGACGCTACCCTGGCCGCCCTTGGAGAGTACCGGTACGGCGCAGGCGTTGGCGCCCGCACACTGGTCTACATGACCATCAGCACCGGGATTGGCGGCGGCATTGTGGTGGAGGGGCGCCCAATTTGGGGAGCGAATGGCATGGCCGGGGAGCTGGGCCACATGTCCATAGACGTAAATGGCCGCAGGTGCAAATGCGGGAGCGTCGGGTGTCTAGAGGCCTACGCCTCCGGCACTGCCATCGCCGATGTGGCTCGGACGAGGCTGGCAACCCATGGTGGCTCCCTGGTTCTAGAGGCGGCCTTGGGGCAACTGGACAACGTAACGTCGGAGGTGGTGTTTGAGGCTGCCTCCTGGGGAGACGCCATGGCCCTCGAAGTCGTGGCGGAGGCGGCCCGGGCTCTGGGAGCGGGCCTGGTGAACGTCCTTCACATATTCAACCCGGACGTCATCGTGATCGGCGGTGGGGTCTCCACTAGCTGGAAACACTTGGAGCCGGGCGTACGGGCGTATATAGACGCCAACGCCATGAGCCACGTGCGGAAGATGGGCTTCAAGCTGGTGGTTAGCGCCCATGGTGACGACGCCGCGCTGGTGGGCGCAGCGGCCCTGGTGTGGCAGCGGATAGAGGAGGCCTCCTAACCCCCCCTAGGCGATCGGTGCTCGGGGCTTCTGGATTCGTCAATACTGGGGCCGCCGTTACGTGCGACGGCCCTGGTTATTTATGTAGAATATTGTTGTGGACAAGCTGGGTATAGTGCTGGCGACCTATAATGAGGCCGCAAATCTCCCCCGGCTGATTGAGGGCCTGGAAGGGCTACCGTTGACGCTGCGTCCGCGCATATACGTGGTGGATGACAACAGTCCAGATGACACTTCCGGCATCGCCCAACGGTTAGCTGCACACTATGGGAACATCTTCCTGATAATCAGGCCGGGAAAGTTTGGACTGGGCTCGGCCATCCGTCGTGGCATCAGGGCGGCGCTGGATGAGGGCTGTACCCGTATTGTGACAATGGATGCCGACCTGTCCCATGACCCCGAGGACGTGCCGCGGCTCCTCCGGGTGGCGGACGGGGGCGACACTGACCTGGTGCAGGCCAGCCGCTATGTGAAGGGGGGTGGCACCGCCAACCTCGGCCCGTTGAGGAGACTCCAGGGGAGGACCGCCAATCTCCTCTGCCGCTGGCTTCTGGGCTCCACCCGCGACGCCACCACCAACTTCAGAGTGTTCAGCGAGCGGGCCGCCCGTCTTGTGATGAGCGAGGCCAAGGGACGGGACTTCGAGTTCCAGCCGGAGTGCCTGCTTATAGCCAAGAGACACGGTCTCCAGATAGTGGAGGTGCCCATAATCTTTTCCGGCAGGGCAGGAGGTCGTAGCAAACTTGGCCCAATGCAATACTGGAGGTGGCTCCTCTTCTTCATCAGGGAGGCCGTTGGCTGGCGGGGACGGAGCGCGAGACCCTCGCCACCGGCCTGACGACGGCGGCCACCCGCGTCCCACGCGTTAGTGGAAGGCGACCATCTTTAGTTCCGTCATCTCCTCCACGGCATAGGGTGGTCCCTCTTTACCCATGCCGCTATCCTTCAGTCCACCTTAGGGCATCAGGTCGGCCCGAAACTGGGGGCTGGAGTTTATCATCAGGTTCCCCGAGTGGACCTCTCGGACGAACTTCATGGCCCACTCCAGGTTCTGGGTAAACAGCCCCGCGCTTAGCCCGTAGATGGTGTCGTTGGCCAGGGGAATCGCCTCCTCTATTGTACTGAAGCGGGTTACGGCTACCGCCGGCCCGAACAACTCGTCGCAGGATATCCGCATCTCTGGCCTGACGTCGGCCACCACCGTTGGGGCGTGCGTCGTCCCCGCGCGGTCCCCACCCACCACCAACCGGGCCCCGCCCTCCAGCGCATCCCTTATCCCGTCGCCAACCCTGATGGCGTCCCCTTCGCGGATCATGGGGCCCATCTGCACCCCCTGCTCCAGCCCGTTGCCCGTCGAGATGCCGTCCACCTGGGGTTTGAGCGCGTCGAGGAAGTCGCCGTAGACCTTCCCATCCACAAGCACCCTCTGGGTCGAGATGCACACCTGCCCGGCGTTGGAGAAGCCGCTGGCTACTGTGGGTTGGACGACCTTTTCCAGGTCGGTGTCTGGCATGATGACCAGGGGGCAGTTGGCCCCGAGCTCCATGGTCACCTTCTTCAAGCCGGCCACGTGACAGATGTGCTCGCCCACGTCCCGGCTTCCGGTAAATGTTATTTTACGCACCCGCCGGTCGCGGCACAGCGCGTCGCCGATCTCGCCTCCCGGCCCGGTGACGCACTGGATGGCTTCGGGGGGCAGGCCCGCCTCCAAAAGGATTTCCGTCAATTTGAGGGCCGACAGGGGAGTGTCGCTGGCCGGCTTGATGACCACGGAGTTGCCCGCGGCCAGGGCCGGCCCGACTTTGTGGCATACCAGATTCAGCGGGAAGTTGCAGGGGGCGATGGCGGCAACCACGCCGCAGGGCACACGCACGGTGAAGCCGAACGGTCAGTGGTACCGTCTCGCCGTGGATTCGCTTTGCCTCCTCCGCCGAGATGGTAATGGTCTGGACCGCCCGGGAGACCTCCCCCCGCGATTCCGTCAGGGTCTTGCGTTCTTCCATGGTTATGGTCCTGGCGAACTCCTCGTTTCTCTCGGCGAGGATGTCAGCCGCCCTATGAAGGATGGTGTACCGTTCGTACGCGTGCACGCCGGCCATGACCGCCGCTCCCTTTACGGCGCTGGCCAAGGCGGCGTCGACGTCGCCGGCATCTCCCCGGGGCACCGTGTCTACTTCCAATCCATCGTAGGGATTGATTACAGGCACCATCTTAGACTTGTCGATCCACCGGCCGCCTATGTACATCTTCATGACCGCCACTCCCCAGCCTCGATTTTTTCCCACGTTAAGATAACCCCCGTGCCAGGTCAACCCGAGCGCTCCCAGCGAGGATCTACCCCTGGCAGGCCTCCGCCCCGATGTGTGCTCGTAGACATGAGGCGCCATAGCTAATTCGATATCGCGTAACAGTCAATATCCCTTGACAGTATGGTATTAGAGGAGTAGTCTTAGGCCTTGGGAAAGCTAATTGAAATTTTGGGGCTCGGGCCTTGGCGGCCCGGTCGGAGGGGTCTGGCGCCCCTCTCGTGTTGTTCTAGATGGTTGCGCGTTTATAGATGGCGGTTCTACTAAAACTCGTCGGGATGACGTGGCTCCACCGGTGGCGCCTCATCCTGGCATACGTGACCTTCTTCGTTGCGATCGCCTTCTCCTTGGGTCTCCCATGGATCCTTGGGGAGGCCATCGACAAGCTGTTAATATATGAAGACGGGCAAATCGTTGCCCTGAACGCAGACCTGGCCCGCTCCACCCTCCTGTGGTTTGCCTTGGCCCTGTTGGCCGTGAGCTTAATGCGGGGTCTTGCCGACTTCGCCCGCGTGTATACCTCCGACACTCTGGCGCAGAGGGTGGCCTACGACCTGCGCAACCAGATGTACGACAAGCTCCAGCACCTCAGCTTCGCCTTCCACGACAACGAGCACACCGGAAACCTGATGGCCAAGGTCACCTCTGACATCGAGGCGGTGCGGCGGTTCATAATGATGGGCCTGCTCCGTTCCCTGGAGGTCGCTGCCAGGGTGGCGGCCATCATGTTCTTACTGGTCTATCTGAACTGGGAGCTGACCCTACTGAGCCTCGTCTTCGTACCCTTGCTGGTGCTGCGTTCAACGATGGTGATGGCGAAGCTACGTTGGATGTGGCTGCACGTCCAGGAAGTAATGGGGGAGCTGATCACCATTCTTCAGGAGAATCTGACCGGCGTCCACGTGGTGAGGGCCTTCTCCAGCGAGGAGTTCGAGAAGAGGAAGTTCGCCCGGAAGGCCCAGCAGCTTCGAGAGGAGTACTTCCAGAACGAGAAGCTGCAGGGTATTAACAGTGCCTGGATGACCCTCTACTTCACCGTTGCCCTGGGCCTCGTGTTCTGGTACGGGGGCTGGGAGGTTATCCGGGCGGACCTTACCGCCGGGGGCTTCGCCAAGTTTGTCCTTTATTTGGGGCAGCTCATCATGCCCATCCGCATGATGGCCTTCATTATCAACTCCTTCTCCCGTGCCATCTCGTCGGGACAGCGCCTCTTCGACGTACTGGATGCCCCGTCGGCGGTGCCGGAGTCACCGGGCTGCCGGGACATGGGCAGGGCCAAAGGTCACGTACGGTTCGAGAACGTCTCCTTCTCCTACGACGGCAAGGTGCCAGCCTTAAAGAACGTCAACATCTCCGTACCTCCCGGCTCCATAGTCGCACTGCTGGGCGCTCCCGGCAGCGGCAAGACCACCATAGCGAACCTATTGCCCCGCTTTTACGACGCCACCGGGGGGAAGATTACGATAGACGGCGAAGACATCCGTGAATTCAGCCTGGCGTCCCTGCGGCGAAACGTGGGCATCGTGCAGCAGGATGTTTTTCTCTTCACCACTACCATAAGGGATAACATAGCCTACGGTGCCACAGGCGCCTCCTTCGATGACGTGATGGCCGTGGCCAAGGTGGCCCAGCTGCACGACCAGATCATGGAGCTTCCCGCCGGCTACGACACCTGGGTGGGGGAGCGGGGAACCACCTTGTCCGGAGGCCAGAGACAGCGCGTCTCCATAGCCAGAACGCTATTGATCGACCCCCCGGTGCTTATTCTGGACGACTCCACCTCCAGCGTGGACGTGGAGACCGAGCGGTTTATCCACGAGGCGATGTCCCAGGTGATGGTGGGACGAACTACCTTCGTCATAGCCCATCGTCTGAGCACGGTGCGGGAGGCGGACCTGATCCTGGTGCTGCAAGACGGGGAGATCGTGGAGCAGGGTACCCACGAGGAACTCATGGCCCGGCGGGGAATCTATCAGGACATTTACGAGCTACAGCTAAGGCCACAGGAGGAGCTGTTATTGGACGCGACGCTGTCAACAGGCGACGGGGGTGATAACTAGTGCGTGGCGGCGGGTTCGGCGGTGCTTTCGGGGGCATGATGGGCGGGATGAAGGGCGTCGTCACCGGGGGCATAAACAGCCCCAACATGGACAACCTTACCGACGAGGGCATCGTAGGGAGCGCCTACGACCACAAAGTGGTCATGCGCCTCCTCACGTACGTGCGGCCCTACAAGAGGGAGGCCTACATCAGCCTGGTCTCCATGGTCGTCTATGCCATGGCCTCCATAAGCGTACCCCTGTTTTTCATTTACGGTATCGACTGGGCAATCAATAGCGGAGAGGTAGGCCGCCTGCACCTGCTGGGCGGCGCCTTCCTAGCCGTAACCATCATACACTTCGTGGCCAACTATCTTCAGTTCACCTACATGCCCATGGTGGGCCAGGGTATCCTGTACTCCCTGCGCATCCACATGTTCAACCACCTCCAGTCGCTGTCCCCCTCCTTCTTCCATCGCACCCCCGTGGGGCGGATTATGTCTCGGAGCTCCAGCGACGTAGTCCAGCTTCAGGAGACCTTCGAGCTGCTGGTGCAGAGCCTGGCGGACCTCGTCAGCCTGGTGGGCATTGTGCTGCTGATGGTGGTGATACTGCCCGCGACGGGGGAGACCGACTGGCGCCTCTCCCTGATGTGCCTGAGCGTGGTCCCCGTGCTGTTCTTCCTGTTGGGCTACTGGCAGAAGTTCGCCAGGCGTTCGTTTATGCGTATCAGACGGGCCATCTCCATGGTCAACGGCGAGTACAACCAGAACATAACCGGCGTGAGGGTGGTGGAGAGCCTCAATAGACAGGACGATAACCTCAAGCACTTCGACAAGCTGAACTACGAGCACCTGGACGCCAACATGCAGGCCAGCCGGTTTTCCGGGGGTCTGCAGCCTCCGGTCGAGGCGATGATCGGTTTCGCGATGGGCGTTGTGATTGTACTGGGAGGCTCCCTGGTGCTGGACGGCGAGCTGAAATGGGGGGTCATGGTGGCCTTTCCCATGTGGATCCAGCGCTTCTTTGAGCCCGTGCGCCACCTGACCATGCAGTACACCCAGTTCCAGCGAGGTATGGCGGCCGGCGTGAGGATCTTCGAGGTCATCGACCTCAAGCCGGAGGTGGTGGACGAACCCGACGCGGTGGAGATGCCGCCCATTCGTGGAGAAGTCAGGTACGAGGGCGTGGGATTCCAGTACGTACCGGGCGTGGATGTCCTAAAGGACGTAAACCTCCACTTCAGACCTGGAGAGACTGTAGCCCTGGTGGGAGCAACCGGAGCGGGGAAGTCGACCTTTGTCACTCTCTTGTCCCGGTTCGCCGACGTCACCGAGGGGAAAATTACGGTGGACGGCTACGACATTAAGACGGTCCAGCGTCACTCATTGGTGGGGCAGATGAGCATGGTCCTCCAGGAGCCCTTCCTGTTCTCTGGCACCGTAGCTGATAATATCCGCTATTGCCACGAGGAGGTAAGCGACGAGGCCGTGGAAGCGGCGGCCAAGGCAGTGGGGGCCCACGACTTCATCATGGCCCTGGAAAATGGGTACCATACCGTGTTGGCGGAGCGGGGCAGCAACCTCAGTGTAGGGCAACGCCAGCTCGTTAGCTTCGCCAGGGCCATCGTTGGGGAGCCCCGCATATTGGTGCTGGACGAGGCCACCGCCAGTATCGACACCCACACCGAGATCCTCATCCAGAGTGCTCTGAAGCAGGTCCTTCAGGGACGGACCTCCATCGTCATCGCCCATCGGTTGTCCACCATCCGCAACGCCGATAAGATAGTGGTGCTGGACCACGGGCGCGTCGTGGAGGTGGGAGGGCACCAAGAGCTCCTTGAGCGCAATGGTACCTATGCCCGGCTCTACGCGATAAACTACGGGCTGGAGCCTGCGTCGGCCGACACAGGCGGCCTCCGGGCAACCGCGGTCGATAACTAAGAGCCAAACCAACACCACTTGAGACCGCATCCAGAGGGGCGCAGCATATCCCCACTCTTCAGTGTGAGGGGATTGTCGACTGGCACCAAGGGGCCGGGCAGTCCCCAGGATCCAGCCCGGCTCCCAGCATAATCTCGGGAAGGTCATACCGTTGGCACAGGCCCTCGGGCGCACAGCTCTCTACGGTACCCATACCTCTCTTGGGGCGCGTATGGTCCCCTTCGCGGGGTGGGAGATGCCCGTTCAGTACCGCAGCATTCTGGAGGAGTCCCGGGCTGTACGGGGCCGGGCCGGGCTGTTTGATGTATCCCACATGGGCAGACTACACATTTCGGGTCCCCAGGCCCCTCAACTGCTGGAATGGGTGGTCACCGCCAACGCCTCAGACCTGCGGCAGAGCAGGGCGCGCTATGCCCTGTTGTGCAACGAAGGTGGGGGCATAATAGATGATACTGTGTTCTACCGGCGGGCTGACGACCAGTACCTACTGGTGTGCAACGCAGGTAACCGGCAATACGTCCTGCCCTGGCTAAGGCGCTGGGCCCAGGAAAGGTTCGCGGGGACAGAGATAGATGACAGGACCGACAGCACCGTCATGATCGCCTTTCAGGGGCCGGATACCCCTGAGCTGCTGGACCGGCTCTCCGACTCGAAGCTGTCGGACATGCGCCCCTTTTCTGCCGCGGAGGCCATCGTGGCCTCCAGGCCCGCCTACATCGGCCGGACGGGGTACACCGGCGAGGTCGGCTACGAGCTGATCGTGGCTGCCGAAGATGGACCGGCTATCTGGCAGGCCCTAATGGAACAGGGAGCGGCATGCTGTGGGCTGGGAGCCCGCGACGTATTGCGCCTGGAGGCGGGACTGGCCCTGCACGGGAACGACATCGACACCAGCACCACTCCCCTGGAGGCGGGGCTGGACCGCTTTGTCCGGCTGGACAAGGAGTTCGTCGGAGCGGAGTTCCTGCGCCGACAGCGTGAAGAGGGCGTCGAGCGGCGGCTTGTGGGTCTGGTGGTCCAGGGCCGCAGCATCCCGAGGACCGGGTATCCTATTCTATCCGGGAGTACCCAGGTAGGACGGGTAACCAGCGGGACATTCTCCCCCACCCTTGACAGGAATATCGGCATGGGCTATGTTTTGGTGGGTTTTGCCTCCCCCGGTGAGCGGCTACAGGTGGATATTCGAGGACGGCTTGCCGAGGCAGAGGTAGTGCCCCTACCCTTTTACTCCAGGGCCCGCCCTTAGGGCCCCAACGGGAACTCGGTCATATGAACCCAACGGACAGAAAGTACTCCGAAGAGCATGAGTGGATCAAGCTGGGGGAGGGATCCACGGGTACGGTGGGTATTACCCACTTCGCCCAGGAGCAGCTGGGTGACGTAGTGTACCTGGACCTTCCTCCAGTGGGTACCAGGGTGGAGCAGTTCGCCAAGCTAGGGGAGGTAGAGTCGGTCAAGGCCGTGTCGGATATCTACTCTCCGGTGAGCGGCGAAGTGCTGGAGATCAACCAGGAGGTCATCGACCACCCCGAAGTGGTGAACGATGATCCCTCGGGACGGGGCTGGCTTATCCGCATTCGGCTGGACGACCCGTCGGAGCTGGACAAGCTTCTGACGGGTGAGCAGTACGAGGCCTTCCTGAAAGGTACCTCCCACTAGGCATCCTCCCACCGTGTCGGCATGGGCGGTGTGTGTGCGAGGCTGGAAGGCACCGGTGGTCGGAAGTGGCGGACCCACCCTTCGCCCGACGGTTGTGACTGTAGTGTCTCGACGGAACGGCCAACGGTGGCATACCTGAGGGAGAGGCGTGCGTATGGTACGGGACGTGGACAGGGCAGAGGCTCCCAGATTTCACTACATCCCCAACACCGAAGACGACTGTCAAGAGATGCTCCGTGTTCTGGGAGTAGAGACGGTGGGCGAGCTGTTCGCCGACATCCCCGAGGCCTACCGTAACCCGTCCGTCGATATCCCGGGACCGTTGTCGGAGCTAGAGCTGCGACGGGAGATGCAGGCGCTGGCGGCTCGTAACTACAACCTGCAGGAGAAGGCCTGCTTCCTGGGAGCCGGGTCCTACAACCACTTCAGCCCCAGCATGGTCCGCGCCATCATAAGTCGCGGGGAGTTCCTCACCGCCTATACTCCCTATCAGGCTGAGTCCAGCCAGGGAACCCTTCAGGCCACATACGATTTTCAGACGCTGGTCTGCAATCTGCTGGGCATGGAGGTGGCGGATGCCGGGATGTACGACGGGGCCTCTGGGCTCGCCGAGGCGGCCCTCATGGCGTGCCGAATCACGGGTAGGGGCCGGGTGGCCATCCTGGACACGGTGTCGCCGGTCCTGAGAGAGGTGGCGGCCACTTATAGCCGGCCTCAGGGTATTGAAATAAGCGTGCTGGATGCCGCGGATCCCCTGATGCCGGAGGATGCCTCCTGCCTGATCGTGCAGCATCCCAACTTCTTTGGTTACATGGAGCAGCTTCCAGTCCTGGAGCGGCTGGCCCACGATAGCGGCGCCCTTCTGGTCGTCTCCGTCAACCCCATGGCCTTGGGGATGTTCAAGCCGCCGGGTGAGTACGACGCGGATATAGTCATCGGAGAGGGTCAGCCGCTGGGCATACCTCCCAGCTTCGGAGGGCCCTACGTCGGGCTCTTTGCCACCAGGCAGAGATACGTCCGACAGATGCCCGGGAGAATCGCGGGAAAGACGGTGGACGGCCAGGGGCGGACGGGGTATGTCCTAACCCTGAGTACCAGAGAGCAGCACATTCGCCGGGAAAGGGCCACCAGCAATATCTGCACCAACCAGGCGTTGATGTCCCTGGTGGTGACGGTTTACCTCGCCGCATTGGGGAGGCGGGGGCTTAGGCAGGTTGCCGAGCTTTGCTACCACAAAGCCCACTACGCAGCCTCCCTTATAGGCAGGATACCGGGCTACTCGTTTCCCTTCGATGGCACATTCTTCCATGAGTTCACCGTCCGTTGTCCCGTACCACCTGAGGAGATAAATGGGAGACTGCTGGAGAGGAGCCTCATCGGCGGACTGGATATTAGCCACCAGGTACCGTTCGGCATGCTTCTGTGCGTGACGGAGATGAACACCCGCCAGGAGATTGAGACGCTGGCTTCCGTTCTGGCGGAGTTCTCCAACTAGCTGCCTGGTGATCTATGGGGAGCGCGGAGGGGCGCACCCCCTTGCTGGGTGTCTGAGAGCATCGCCCTCAGAAATGGATTTTCCCCTTCCCGGTAGGAATGAGACCATGGAGATACGGAGGCAATGAACGACGGCCAGAACATCGACAGGCGCACCCTGATGGAGCGCAGCGTACGGGGCAGGATAGGGGCCAACCTGCCGGAGCTGGATGTGCCCGCCCAGCCCCTGCCCGAGGAGCCGATGCTCAGGCAGGATCTGAGGTTGCCGGAGCTCACCGAGCCGGAGTTGGTGCGATACTTCACTCTTCTCAGCCACCTAAACTTCTCGATAGACACTAACTTCTACCCCTTGGGAAGCTGCACCATGAAGTACAATCCCAAGCTCAACGACGAGATGGCCTTTCTGCCTGGCTTCGCCGCCCTCCACCCGCTTCAGCCCGAGCTTACGGCCCAGGGGTCCCTCAAGTTGCTGTACATGTTACAGCGGTACCTGGCCGAGATCACCGGTATGCAGGGGACCAGCCTCGCGTCCCTGGCAGGGGCACAGGGAGAGTTCTGCGGGATGCTCATGATCCGCAGCTATCACCGGGAGAGAGGCGAGACGCAACGTACCAGGGTCGCCATCCCCGACAGCGCCCACGGGACCAATCCCGCCTCCGCGGCCATGGCGGGCTTCGAGGTGGTTACCGTTGCCTCGGACTCCAAGGGCAACATGGACCTGGAGGCCCTCAGTGGCGTGGCCACGCCGGAGCTGGCTGGAGTAATGATTACCCAGCCCAACACTCTCGGACTCTTTGACACCAACATTCTGGAGCTGTGCGATAGGGTGCACCGCGCCGGAGGGCTTGTCTATGGGGATGGGGCCAACATGAACGCCCTGCTGGGCAAGGTGAAGCTGGCCCAGCTTGGGTTTGACGTGGTGCATCTCAATCTCCACAAGACCTTCACCACCCCCCATGGCGGCGGAGGCCCCGGTGCCGGGCCAGTTTGTGTCAACGATGTGTTGCTGCCCTATCTGCCCTCGCCCGTCGTGACCCGGCAAGAGGTTGGGGACGGCGAGGTGTTCTCCCTGACCGCTCCCGAAGGGAGCATCGGCAAGGTTGGCGGTTTCCACGGCAACTTTGGGGTGCTAGTGAGGGCCTACACGTATATTCGCAGCATGGGCAATACAGGGCTCGCGGAGGCCAGCTCCAACGCGGTGTTGAACGCCAACTACCTGCTGGAGTCCCTGAGGGATACCTACCACCTGCCCTACGATCGCCGCTGCATGCACGAGGTGGTCTTCTCTGCCCGAGACCAGAAGGCCAGGGGCGTCAAGGGGCTGGACATAGCCAAGAGGCTGCTGGACTATGGTTTCCATGCTCCCACCATGTACTTCCCCCTGATCGTGGACGAGGCGTTGATGATAGAGCCCACGGAAACGGAGAGCAAGGAGACCCTCGATGCCTTCATCGCCGCGCTGAAAGCGATTAGTCGGGAAGCCTCGGAGGACCCGGACCTGGTAAAGAACGCCCCCCATACCACCCCGGTGTCCAGGCTGGACGAGGCGAGGGCGGCGAGGCAGCCTAACCTCCGAGCCTAATGCGCCCAATAGACCGCCCTCCGTTAACGTTCTCGGGTGGGCTCCGCAGTCCGTGACCCCCAGTCGTCATCCAAGCATCCTTGCGTCGCGCCTCACCGGTTTCATATTACGTATGACGGACCTGGTTCGAATTGCCTGTGGCGCTTTGGGGAGGGGTTGGTAGGGTATGTACTTGACCTTGTGTAGAAATTTGAATAAACTCTATCCAATTCATGTCTGTGACCGGTGATGGAGTGGGTGAGGGGGAGGCCACATGCAAGTTCGCGTCCTAGGCGCCCACAACTTACCCAGCCGCGATAGCTGGCGCGACAGCGGTACCCGCCATACCTGCTTTCTAGTCGATGGGGTGCTGGGAGTGGACATGGGCAGTCTGGCAAGTGCGCTGACCCCAGCGGAGCAAGGTCGGGTGTTGGCGGTATTGGTTACTCACCGCCACTTTGACCACATTCGCGACGTGCCCTCCTTGGCACTGATGACGCTGGACAACCCGACCACCATAGACCTCTACTCGCTGCCCGAAACCCTTGAGGGTATCCATGCTCACCTGATTGACGGCGATGTTTACCCGGACTTCACCAAGCAGATTACCGACGCACCCCCCAAGTACCGGCTACAGCCTGTTAAGCCATGGGAGTGGATCGGCGTCTTGGATTACCAGGTGAAGCCCATTCCTCAGCCCCACCCGGTTTCCTCAGTGGGATATATTGTGCGGTCCAACTCGGGGGGAACCATGGCCTACACGGGGGATACCGGCGGTGACCTGTCGCTATTCTTTCAGGAAGAAATTGCGCCCCAGATCATGTTCGTTGACGTGACCTTTCCCAGCCGGCTGGGTGGGCTGGCCAAACTCACAGGGCATTTGACTCCCCAGCTCTTGGGCGAGCAGGTCCGGGAGGCCTTTAAGGCCAAGCTTCACGTGCCCAAGATGGTTGCCGTGCATATCGGTGTTCCTAATCGGGAGGAAGTGGTTGAGGAAGTAGCCGCGTTGGCCAACGAGTTGGGAATAGACCTGAGCGCCGGCGTCGAGGAGATGGTGGTCGCCGTCTGAGGCGGTCGCCTAAGCCAAGGGCGTCTACCTTTGGCCTTTGGTCCGCCTGGAGCGGCGGGGTAAGCTGGAACCGATGTGGCAATGCGTGGAGGTGCGTTATGGTCAGCCAGCGTAATAAGCAGGCTAAGCAGATAGCCGACTCTCAGCGAATTATTGGGCAGCAGACTACCGAGATCGCGGAGCTGCGTAGTTCTAATCAGGAGCTGGACCAGCGGGTGAAGGCAGCCGGCGACGAGCTGGACCGCCGGTTGGCGGAAAGCCAGGCCCTGAGCCAGGTCGCCGCCGCTATCAGCTCGGTAATGGAAGTGCAGCCACTGTTGGAAATGATCATGGGGAAGAGCAAAGAGGTGATGTATGCAGAGGCCAGCTCGCTGATGCTCCTGGATGAGGAGACACAGGAGCTGGTATTCAACGTGGCCACCGGAGAAAAGGGTGCGGCCATCAAGGAGATACGGTTGCCCCTGGGGGTTGGCATAGCCGGCTGGGTAGCCCAGAACAGGGTGCCGCTGCTGATCCCCGACGCCTACGAGGACCCCCGTTTCAACCCTGAAGCTGACAAAAGGAGCGGGTTTCGCACCAGGTCCATCGTGTGCGTTCCCCTGATGATACAGGAGCGCAACCTGGGCGTCGTGCAGGTCCTTAACCCCACGAACAAGGAGAGCTTCCAGGAGGACGACCTAAGGACCTTTACTTCGTTTGCCGACAATGCTGCGATTGCCATCGAAAACGCTAGGCTCTACGAGGAGATCAAGCAGAAGGCTGAAGAGCTGCGTGAAGCCCTGGAGCGAGAGCGGTGGCTGACTCTTCAGCGGGACAAGCTGGGGGAATACGTCCCCAAGTCGGTGGTGCAGGAGATCGAGCGGGACCGGGAGCAGGCCCTCGCGCTGCGCTTCTGGGGGCTGAACGCTCAGGAATACTACGACGTGGCCGACGTATGGCCCTTGGACCCGGATGGCGAGGTCCTCCTGTTGGGGATCGTGGAGGAGGCCCAGGGCGTCAAGCAATATAAGGGACATCGTGCGAGAGGTGAAGGGCATAGGCGCGATTTGGGCGGGGCCGGGAGACATGTCCGTCTCCATGGGCAAGCGTGGCAACTCCTCCGATCCCGAGGTGCTGGAGGCACTATTGCGCGTCCTGGATGCCTGCAAAGAGTTCGACGTCCCCTGCGCGGTGGGCGCCACCGCCCAGGATGTGGAGCGGCGGATCGAGCAGGGCTTTCGCATCATCATTGCTCCGCCGAGGACTGTCACCGATGCCCTGGATGTAGGAAAGAGAGTGACCGGGCGTTAAGGGGTAATGCATCTCTCGAGGGATCGCCGCATCCAAGCTTGATGGTGTACTGAACTTAACGGCAGCGGAGGTAGAAGATAATGGGCTATACAGGAGTAGCTGCCAGGATTGGCGAGGAGGCGCCGGGCTTCAGCCTGCCCGGCCTGGACGGTGGCCGGGTCAACCTGTCCGATTATATAGGCAAGAGGCTCATAGTGTTCATGTGGGCCTCCTGGTGAGCATGCCGGGAGCAGCTGCCGGTCTGGCAGGAGTATTACGAGAGACACCGGAGCAATAACATAGAGGTCCTCTCGGTAGCCATTGACGCCCAGGGTGGCGAAAAGGCGAGGACCTACGTGGAACGGGCCAACCCCTCCTTTACCACCGTCGTGGACGAGGAAAATCTCCTGAGCCAGCTCTACGGCTTTAAGGCCATCCCCAACGGACTGCTTATCGACGAAGGGGGCGTCCTCCGGTACTAAAAAGTTCGGTGGCTTCGACCTGCGCCAGCCCCAGATCGCCGAGATCGTGGCGGAGTGGGCCAGGCAGCCCTCGTTGGAGGAGCTGGCCAGGGAGGTGGAGGAGCTGGACCAAGGCGATGAGCATATTGAGGCCATCTCCTTCTTCCGCAAGGGCCTCGAGCTGTACCGCGCGGGCAGGGTACGGGAGGCCATGGCTGAATGGCGCAGGGGTGTGGAACTGGCGCCTGACAACTACGTCATCCGCAAGCAAATTTGGGCCGTGGAGCATCCCGAGAGGTTCTACCGCGGCCAGGTGGACTACGGCTGGCAGCGGGAGCAGATGGAGCGCGGGCTCTAGCGTTCTGATTAATAACGGGCTGCGAAGAGGAGCGAATCCCCTTTGGCGGGAGTCTGAGGGTGTCCCTCAGATACAACCCCCCTCCTCGCCGAGGAAGGGGGCCAGGTCCGGTGATGCTTCGCTCATGGAGACTTTGGGCTCAGTCGGAGGGGATGGTCGAAAGGATTTGTCAGCACCCTGCAATACCTGCGGTCTGCGGGCGTTCAGCGAGGGAGCCAGTCACAAAGGGGTAGCTACATGGAGTGGGACTACGAACTGGTGGCCGGCCCCCACGGGGTCACGTCGGAGGGGCCCGCCTGGGACGGTCAGGCCCTCGTGTATACCCTCATCCAGCAGTCTCGTATCATGCGATATGACCCGCGGACGGGCGCCTGCACGGAGCACCGTGTGGGCACCGGCAGGACCAATGGGCTGGCCTTCGACGGAGAAGGCCGCCTCTATGGGTGCAGCGCGGGGAACCGGGCCATCCTCCGGTTCGAGGCCAATGGGACCAGCCAGGTTGTCGCCGACCGCCTTGATGGGCACCGGCTGAACACCCCCAACGACCTGGCCCTGGACGCCGGTGGGCGGGTGTGGTTCACCAACCCCTGGAACGAGGGCCTCATCGACCCCAGCGAACGAATGGAGCTGGACCATGAGGAAGTGCTTCGGGCGGACCCTCACCCCGACGGAAGCTGGTCTGTGAGCCGGGTTACTCACGACATCACCAGGCCCAATGGCATCCTGATGTCGCCCGACCAGCGTACCCTTTACGTGGCCCAGAGCCACTCGGAGTCCGGAAGGCTCAGGGAGCTTAGGGCCTACCCCATAGGAGAGGATGGGACCCTGGGGCCGTACGTGGTGCTACACCAGTTCGGGGAGGACTATCGGGGTCCCCAGCGTGGCATCGACGGCATGTGTTTCGACTCCGAGGGGAACATCGTGGCTACTGCCGGTCGGAACGAGGCCGGCCCGGGCGCCATGATCTACGTATTTGCCCCCTCGGGTCGGGTGCTAGAGACCCATCCCATGCCGGTTGGGGTGGACAGCCCCACCAACTGTACCTTTGGCGACTCCGACCTGAGCACGCTCTATGTCACCACCGGCGAGGGCCACCTCTTTCGGGTCCGTAACACGGGGCTGAGGGGATGGCTGCTGTGGCCCGCGGCAGGGTAGCCGCCGGGGCCGGCTGGCCAGGTCTGCGCTGATACCTCCTGGGAGGCGCCCTGGGTGCCACTGGTGAACAGCCACACCACCTATGCTAAAAGGAGGAGCTGAGATGTCTGCGACGCGAAGCCTCGCAAGTTACGCCGCCCGACTCAAGTTCGAGGATCTGCCACCCGCGGTGGTGGAAAAAGGGAAGCTGGCGCTGCTGGATGCCGTTGGCAACACCATTGGGGGGTATGCCCTGCCCTTGTCCGGCACATTCCTGGGTCTGGCCAAGGACATGGGCGGCGGAAGGGAGCAGGCGACCCTCATCGGCGACGGCGCCCGGGTGTCCGTGCCCCTTGCCGCCTTCGGCAATGGTGCCCTGGGAACGATGCTGGACTTCTGCGACGATCGCGCCAGCGGTAGAAGCTACGCGTGGCTCGGGGCCCTGGCCGTCCCGGCGGCCCTGGCTGCGGGAGAGGCCCGGTCCATCTCCGGCAAGGAGCTGATCACCAGCGTGGTGGCTGGCTACGAGGTGTGTGCCAGGATACTTCACTCCATGGACATGACATTCGAGCGGTTCGAGGAGATCACGGGGGAGACCAGCTCTGTATTCGCCTCGGCCGCCGCCGCCGGAAGGGCCATGGGGCTGGATGAGGACGGAATGCTCTCCAACCTGAGCATGGCGGGTATCTACACGCCGGTGGCCGGTGGCCGCAACTGGATGGGCGATGAAGGTCTCAGACCGATGAAGGAAATCAAGCAGGGGTGGGCCTGGATGTGCATGATCGGGGCCTTCACCGCCGTTTCCGCCCAGGCGGGCCTGAAATCGCTGCAGGAAAACAATGTCCTGGACGGGGACAAGGGGCTGTGGCGAATGCTGGGCTACGACATCTTCAGGGAAGAGGTCCTCACGGAGGGCCTTGGCGAGAAGTACTACATACCGGACTTCGGCGCCAAGCTTCACCCCGGCTGCACGACAACCCACCCGGCAATAGTGGCCGTGAAAGGCCTTTTGAGTGACCACGGAATCGATCTGGGCAACATCGAAAAGGTCGACGTCTACACCAACAAGGGGGAAGTGGCGGGCTTCGATGACCAGGAGCCGGTGGGCGTGGCCGACATGCAGTTCAGCATCCCCTATCAGGTGTCGGCAGCCCTCCTTGCCGGGGATCCGGGGCCCAACTGGTACTTGGAGAGGACCAGGACCAGGCAGGACGTCGCTGCCATGGCCAGGCGCGTGACCCTGGCCGCCGACGACGAATGCGAGGAGGCCTATCGGAAAGACGCCTCCTTTATGACCAAGGTGGCCGTTGCCACGAAGGCCGGTGAGAGGTACGAGGGGCGGGTGTCCATGGCGCCCCTGGCTCGCAGCGCCGACGAGATAAAGAAGAAGTTCGTGACCACGGGCTCTCAGGTGACCGGCAGAGACCAGGTGGACAAGATCCTGGGTACCATAGATAATCTGGAGTCGGTGGGCAACGTCTCCCAGCTAATAGACCTGCTGAGCCAGCTCCCTTCCCCCCGAGGATAGTCGGCGGTACCACACAGGGACGGCATGGCCCGCTAGTTGTTTCCCCGTTGCGAGGGCCTCGCACACCCCAGTGGAGCGCTTCATGGTTCGACAGGCTCACCACGAGCGAGGACGATTCCGTTTGTCCTGAGCCTGTCGTTAGGCTGCTGAAGGCTCACCACGAGCGGTCGGCGACCTCCCGCTCAACCTGAGCTTGTCGAAGGATGGGTCCAGTGATATTTGCGGGTAAGCGGGTGGCTACCGGCAAATGGCTTCGGACCCGGCCAGGCTCCCTCCGCAGGGGGAAGATATGGACTACGTGGGAATCCTCCTGCCCTCCTTGATCCTCCGAAACGAGCCAATGCAGAACTCGTTGCCTTCAGGATCAGCCATGGTGACTCCGCCCCCGACGCGAGGCTCGCTGATCCTGCTCCGGCCGGACGCGAGGATGCGAGCGGTCGCCTCCTCCACGTCATCAACGAGGAAGTCCAAATGGACGCGATTCTTGACCGCCTTCGGCTGGGGTACTTTCTGAAGTACCAATGATCGGGTGCCGTCAAGGGCGCCAACGGTCAGCCAGCCACCGCCGCTCCGAGGTTGACCCGGCGCCTGCCCCAGCAACTCACCCCAGAATGTTGCTACGCGCTCCAGGTCGCTGACGTCTATCACTACCGCTGCAAGTTCACGAACGATTGCATTGTGGGCCATGGTGCATTCCTCTCCGGCTGGGTTTTTAAGGATCATATTCACCACGCAGCAATGAGAGAATTACGGATGACTCCCGTCTAATGTAAAAGCGATACGGCCCCTGCGTGGGCTCGTAAATGCGACGACCGTCAAGGTGACGATGACAGAAGTTCTTATGACGGCGTAACTGGCTCCCCGCGCGGAGGTTTCGGGCCTTGAGGCCTCGTTGCATTAAGGTACCAGTGATTGTCGCTGTGGAGGGGGAGGGGGTGCGGACCCCTTTGCCTAGTCCAGAATGGCCCGCAAGGCGTATATGAGCCGCCTCTTGCCCACGTATTTTTCCGTGTTCTTGTCCTGTATTTCGTCGGCGTTGATTCTGTGGCTCTTGCCCCGGCCCCGGTCGGTCCGCAGGTACACGTAGTCGGGCCCCACCTCCTGGACCCAGTAGGCCACCCCGTGCAGGAGGGTTTTGACCGGTTCATCCGCCGTCTTCCGTCGCAGCAGCTCCCCCCTCAGTCGGGGCCACAGGGCCTCCTCCCGCCGCAGGACCTCGGCGTGCGGCAACAGATGGTCCAGGTCGAGCCGCTTGGAGGCCTGCCTCACCCCTATGCCCACGAGACGCTCTGGGACGGCGAAGTCCAGGACTATGTCATCATCCACGGGGTGACTACTGATCTGTACGTCATCTCCAGTGAGATTGATATACAGGCTGTCTGTCAGCGGGTCGTAGATGAACTTCATGCTGCCCCCTCCCATGGCCCGGCCGCGACTCCGGCGGGGATGTCCTACAACTTGTACCTCTGTAGCAGCTGTCGTGCTATAACCAGCCGCTGGATCTCATTTGTGCCCTCTCCGATGATCATGAGGGGTGCGTCCCGGTAATACCGCTCCAGGGGGTAGTCCTTGATATACCCGTAGCCACCGTGGATGCGCATGGCATCCAGGGTCACCTCGGCGCACATCTCGCTGGCGAACAGCTTGGCCATCCCTGCCTCCAGGTCCACCCGATCGCCCCGGTCCTTCTTGGCGGCGGCCTCGTAGGTCAAGAGCCGGGCGGCCTGGATCTTGGTCGCCATGTCCGCCAGCTTGAGCTGTATGGCCTGGTGCTGGGATATGGGGACGCCGAAGGTCTTTCGCTGCTGGGCGTATTTTATGGATGCCTCGAAGGCGGCCGTGGCCACCCCCACCGCCCGGGCGGCTATGTTGATGCGCCCGGTTTCCAGGCCGCTCATCACCTGCTGGAATCCCCGTCCCTCCTGACCGCCCACGAGGTTCTCCACCGGGACCCGAAAGTCTTGGAAGACCAGCTCGCTGGTGTCTAGGCCCCTGTAGCCGAGCTTGTCCAGGTCCCGGCCCACCTGGAATCCCGGCCCTCCCTTTTCCACGATGATGCAGCTCAACCCCCTGTGGGCGGGCTCGGCGTTACGGTCCGTCTTTGCCAGAAGGGCGAATGTGTCCCCATGTCTGCCGTTGGTGACGAAATTCTTGGCGCCGTTGAGCACGTACTCTTCGCCGTCGTGGACCGCGGAAAGCTCAATCGCCTGAACGTCGCTACCGGCGTTGGGCTCGGTCAGGGCCAGGCCCCCACGTTTCTCGCCCCGGGACATGGCGGGCAGGAAACGCTCCTTTTGCTCCTCGGTGCCGAAACTGGCAACCACGTGGGCCATGATGTGGTGGGTCCCTATGATGCCGCCAACGCTCATCCAGCCTTTGGACAGCTCCTCGAAGATCATGGCGAAGGTGGTGTAGTCCAGCCCCATGCCCCCGTACTCCTGAGGGAGAGTTATGCCGAATAGCCCCATCTCCTTCATCTTCTCTACCAGGTCCACGGGGAGTTTGTCCTCCCGCTCGTACTGGGCGGCGATGGGCTCTACCTCACGCCGCACGAACTCCCGTACCGCGGTCACGATCTGGGTCCGGGCCTCCTCGGACGTCTCGGTGGTCACGGCTCGCTCCTTAGGCCACGTCTAGCCGGGGATGAGGTCATTGTACTAGGGGACCATGGGGCATTCAACCCGCCGTTGCTGAAAGGAGGGTCGTACCGTATAATTGTGCCTAGCTAGGCAGGCTTGGGAGCCGGAGGAACGGGACAGACCGGATGCTCCTGGCGATAGATATAGGAAACACCAACATTACCCTGGGCGTGTTCGAAGGACAGCAACTTAAAGCGACCTGGCGCCTGGCCACGGACCAGCGCAGGATGGCGGATGAGTACGCACTGCTTGTCTCCAGTATCCTACCGCTCAAGGGGGCAAATCCAGAGGACATCACCGGTGCTTCCATGTGTAGCGGAGTGCCCACCCTGACCCCTGCCTTTGAGTCGATGTGCAGGGACTACTTCAGCGTCGACCCCCTGATCGTGTCGGCCGGCGTGAAGACGGGCATCCATATCCTATATGACAACCCGCGGGACGTAGGCGCGGACCGAATCGTGGACGCGGTGGCCGCATTGCACCTTTATGGGGGTCCGGTGATAGTAGTGGACTTCGGCACGGGCACCGTGTTCGATGCCATCTCCCAGGATGCCGAATACCTGGGCGGGGCGATCGCTCCCGGCATTACCGTTGCCGCCGAAGCCCTCTTTTTGAGTACCTCTATGCTAAGGCGGGTCGAGCTGACGCCTCCGAAATCCGCCATCGGACGCAACACGGTAGCCGCGTTGCAGTCGGGCCTGGTGCTGGGGTACGTCGGGCTGGTGGAGGGAATGGTGGCCCGGTTTAAGGAGGAGCTTGGCCCGCAAGCTCGGGTAGTCGCCACCGGGGGGCTGGCCGACGTCATAGCAAAGGAGACCGAGGTATTCGATGCGATTAACCCGGACCTGACCCTCATCGGCCTGCGAATCATCTACGAGATGAACGTGTCAGCCGTCGCTTCGCCGCCGCCGGGGAGCCCCCACGGACTGGAGGGCTGAGGCCATGTCCGCCGCGCTGGATGGCAAGAGCATCGTCCTGGGAGTAACGGGCAGCATCGCCTGCTACAAGGCCCTGGACTTGGCCAGCAAGCTCACCCAGGCGGGTGCCATGGTCGATACCATAATGAGCCACGGGGCCGTCCAGTTCGTCGCGCCCCTGGCCTTCCGCAGCATAACCCACAGGCCCGTTGTGACCGATACCTTCGACTCAGATTCGGAACTAAGCGTGGAGCATGTGGCCCTGGCCCAGCGGGCGGAAATCGTGGTGGTGGCCCCTGCCACGGCCCACCTGATCGCCAAGCTGGCCGTGGGAATGGCCGATGACCCGCTTACCACCACCATTCTGGCCACGGGGGCCCCGGTCATGGTGGCGCCGGCCATGGACGCCCATATGTACGATAACCCCGCCACCCAGGAGAACCTGGCCAAATTGAAGGCCAGGGGTGTTGCTGTGGTGGGACCGGCCGTGGGCAGGCTTGCCTCGGGGCTGGAGGGTGTGGGTAGGCTGGTGGAGACTGCTGAGCTTATGGGGATCATCAAAGCTATCCTGGGCCGGAAGGGCGACCTTGCGGGGTACACGATCGTCGTGAGCGCCGGAGGGACGCAGGAGCCCATAGACCCAGTTCGGATCATCACAAACCGCTCCTCCGGCAAGATGGGCTATGCCCTGGCCGAGGCGGCCAGAGACAGGGGGGCCAGGGTGGTCCTGGTAACCGCGCCTACCGGGCTGGAGCACCCCGCCGCCGTGGAGGTGGTCACGGTAGGGACGGCGCTGGAGATGAGGGACGCCGTGCTGAGTTCCGTGGCGGATGCCGACGCCCTGATCATGGCTGCGGCGGTAGCCGACTACGGGCCCCTTTCGGAGGCGCCCCAGAAGATCAAGAAGGGCGGCCAGGCCTGGACCATCCAGCTGGGGAGAAACCCGGACATCCTGGAGGAGGTGCGGGGGAAGCTGGTTAAAGTGGGGTTCGCGGCGGAGAGCGAGGACCTTCTCAAGAACGCCACGGACAAGATGGGCAGGAAGGACCTGGACCTCATTGTTGCCAACAACATAGCGGACCGGGACAGCGGCTTCGGCAGCGACGCCAACAAGGTCCTGCTGGTCGCAAGGGATGGGAGCGTGGAGGACCTGCCTCTGATGTCGAAGTACGACGTTTCTCAGCACATCCTGGGCAGGGTCAGGCAATTGCTGAACGATACGGGTAAATCGCGTGGCTAGAAGGAAACGGTACTCTCTGCTTGTGGGCATGGTGCTTATAGCGATCGGGTCCCTGTACTGCGAGGGATTTGTGGCCACCTCCACTCCCACCACCACGGTGCCGGCCGGCCCGACGGTTGCTCCTACGGTGCCGCAGCCCGCTCCCACGTCGGCCGTTCCTACACCTACCCTGACCGTGGGCACAGTGACGACCCCAACCCCCGCGCTTTCGCCCGCCGCTGCAGAGACCCCTGGCGCCGCGGCCCCTGTGGATCCCACGCCAACCGTCAAGCTGACTCCCCAGGTCG
Organism: Dehalococcoidia bacterium; assembly: GCA_965247295.1. Taxonomy (GTDB): domain Bacteria; phylum Chloroflexota; class Dehalococcoidia; order Lucifugimonadales; family JAGWBF01; genus CBDFGQ01. The sequence goes on along the minus strand of CBDFGQ010000003.1, from coordinate 50,212 downwards.
ACGGGTCCCCCACGGTCCCTATACCCGCTGCCACTCCGGTCTCTATTCCTACCCCTCCACCTAACGTTGAGGGGACCACCCCTCGACCGGACACGACGCCGGTATCCACACCCCCGGCGCCCGTTTCCATACCTCAGGAGACCTTTACTCCGAGGCCGACTCCGACCGGTGCGCCGGTTCCTGACGCCACCGAGGCACCTCCCCCTGAGCCCATCGATGTCCCACCGCTTCCCATAGCCGAGCCAGAGCCAGCTCCAACGGAAGTAATCGCCCCCTCTCCCACCGTGGCGCCCACTCCTATTCCCAAGGTAGCGCCCACGCCTACGCCCACAATATCTGCCCCGCCTCCCCCGGGGGCGCCAGCGCCGGCTCCCACGGCGGTACCCACTCCCGGCACCGTCGTGAAGCCGACTCCCCCTCCAATCGAGCGAACCGTGCAGATCGTGATGGAACCAGCTACGGCCAATATGTCGATCAGCGACAATGGGGACTTTACGGTGCGTGTCCTGACCGGTGGCGTGAAAGTAACCGGTGTGACCGTGTCCATGACCTTCGATCCCCAGTTTCTGAAGGTGGTGGATGCACTGCCCCAGGCAGGCACTCAGATACGGCCCCATCCCGACAACAACATGGCCGACTTTGCCGTGGAGAACGAAGCCGATAACGCCAACGGTACCATAAGATTCAGCGTGGACCTGGCCAACGGCCTGACCAGCGACTTTAACTTGGCAACCATCACGTTTGGAGCCAAGGGCGAGCCGACCCCCCCGGGCGCGGCTGCTGCGGTGGCCTTTGTGGTACAGGGCGAGGGCGAGACCGTGGTGAGCAACGACAGCACGAGCCTGCTCCTGAAGAACACCTCGGACTTCACCGGCTCACAGGTCACCGTCGACGAGCGGGCCGTGGAAATAGTGATGCTGCCCACGGACATGGTAGCCGACGCGGGCAGCATGTCCTTGGGCAGCACTAAAGATTTCAGCGTGCGGGTGCTTACCCACGGCGTCGAAGTAACTGCCGTTAGCATCTTGGTATCCTTCGATCCCCTGTTCCTGGAGGTGGTGGATCGGGACCGCAACCGGGCCACGAGGGTCACGCCTCACCCTAACACCCCCTTCCCGGATGACTTACCAGGAAATTTTGTACTGGACAACGAAGTCGACAACTCCACCGGCACATTGAGGTACACGGTGGGCAGTGTGAAGCCGGCCGTCGGTGACTTCGGCCTGGTCCTCATCACCTTCCATGCATTGGGCGTTACGGCACAGGGCCCCACCGAGGTCCGATTCTTGGTGGAAGACGGCAACAAGACTGCCGTGGCCAAGAGCGGCCAGCAACTGCTTAAGGAGCGGGAGGACTTCGTAGGTGCCGCAATATCGATCAGCCAGTAGTGGCGCTGGCTGCGGCGGGACCTACTGCCAGGGCGAGCGGCCGTCGAACTCTGCCGGACTCCTACGGCCGACCGGATGCGCAAGGTTCCGCCGTCACCCAGAGGGCATTGCGAGGCTCTGTCCAGGAACCGGGTAACCCGCCGAAGCCAGGTCCGTTATTTCATGAAGAGGGAATGGGAGGTTATCGACGGGCGGGCGGGCGCGCAGGAGTGTGACGGGAGTGCGAACGTAGTGAAAGCCACCTCCGCTGCCCATCGAACGACAGCGACAGATGGTTTAGTGAGCTTCAGGGGATAGTTGACGACGTTCGTGCGCAAAACTAACATGGGCCTCGTCGGGGATGGCACCTCAATTGGGCCAAAGTAGTTTAATATGGGAAATTCTGACTAAAGCATTGACACTTCGTATCTAGCGGATGGTATGATTTGGAGCAACTACGTAAAACTACGTAGGCTAAGTAGCTAAGATGTCTGGCTCGATTAGGTCAGAACCACATCCGGGTGTACCGTTGTCTCCCAGGCGTTAAGTAACATTGGCTTCCGGATACCCTTTGGGTACGGTCCAGGTTGGCAATATTGAACGGTGCTGCTGAAAAGCCGACCCCATGTTAGAGCGGACTGGCAATATCTAGCCTGAGCAGCCTGGCAAACTTTGCTCGACGAATTCGGTTATAATTTATAAGGGTGTTCATACTCCCGTAATTGGTGGAGCAGCAGGAGGGGATTGGAAGTGGATTCGGTAAACTTCCTCACCACGGTGGGCATCTTCTCCAAACTCCAGCCATCGACGCTGGAGCCCCTGGCCTCCAAGCTGAGGCGCCGCGCTTATCAGAGGGGCGAGGTGATCTTTCACCAGGATGACCCCGGCGACCGGCTGCACTTCGTGGCCGATGGAATGGTCAAGATCTCTATCACCTCTCAGGATGGGCGTGAGAACGACATAGCGCTGCTGAGTCAGGGTGACTGTTTCGGAGAGATGTCAGTCCTCAACGGGGGATCGAGGTCGGCTACAGCTATTGCCGTGGAGCCCACGGAAACCATGACCCTGCTGGGTGATGACTTCCTCGCCTTCCTCCATCAACACTGCGAAGTGGCCATCCAGATCATCGCCCTGCTGGTGCGGCGGCTGCGTGCCATGGACGAGGTGATCGGCGACATGGTGTTTCTGGACGTACCTACCAGGGTAGCCAAGAAACTTCGGGAGCTGGCCCACACGTATGAGGACAGCCGCGACGCTTCTGGCCACATCACGGTCCCCCTTGGCCAAGAGGACCTCTCCCGCCTGGTGGGGTCGAGTCGAGAGACCGTGAGCAGGGCCCTTACGACCTACCGTAAAATGGGTCTACTTACTACGTCTCATCGCAGGATCACCATAACCAATCTGCAGGGACTGGAGAGGATGGCTACCGCCTAGCTGCGTGAACCGGGCCATACTAGCCATGGCACCGTCGTGTGACCGGTGTACGACCCGGAGGATGTAGTCGGAACCTTTGGGCAAGGGACAGCGCTAGTGGGCTATCCTCTCCTGAAGGGCCCGGAGCCGCTGGGCCAAAATCCGATTAAAGTAGATGGCTAGGGAGAGGTTTTCCTCCAGAAGCCCGTCAAATGCCTCCTTAGGGAAGCCGCCACACCTCCACGTCCGTCATCGCCACCACGTTAGCTGACCGGGGTTGGTCGGTCAGGAGGGCCATCTCTCCAAAACCGTCGCTGGGTCCCAGCGGGGCTATGGGTGTATCTGGCCTGCCCGGTCTCTCCAGCACCACCTGGGCGTTGCCGCTCGTGAGAATGTAGAAGGAGTCGCCCGGCTCTCCCTGCTTTATTATCCTTGAGCCCCTTGGGTACTGCTGCTGCTCCAGGGCTGGTACTATCTTTACGAGGCTCTTGGGGCCCAGTCCGGAAAAGCAAGGCACCTCCCTAAGGCCCTCGATCAGCTGACCCCCCGCGACGTCTCCTTCATCCAGGGCGTCTTCCACCCCCTGGAAGCGGCCGCTTGAGCCGCTCAGGCGTACCTCGATGGAGTTGGCCTCCTCGGGGGAAAGGTTCAGGGGGAACTTGCATCGCTGGCAGGTCTCTTCTTCTCTCTCCTCGGTTGGGGGCGGTGGTCCGGGTACTCTGAAAGCGGGTATCATACGGCGGTTGCGCACCAGTCTGTCTTCCACTGCCTTACCCTCGGTTAGCCTCACCACCCTGCGGCAGTGGCTGGCTACACCGGATTCGGCCGTTGACATGACTATCGTCGTGCCTTCGCCGTTGAGTTTCTGCAGCAGACCGATGATCTCCTCCCTGAAGGAGCTATCCAGGTCCCGGGTGGGCTCGTCCAGGAATATGACGATCGGCCCGTTGGCGATGGCGCGGGCGATGGCCACGCACTGCCGCTGTCTTTGGGAAAGCTGTCCCGGGGTATGGTCCAGGCGTGTACCCAGGCCGACGGCGGTAAGGGCGTCGACTGCCTTCTCCCTGCTCTCAGAGGGGTCCATACCCTGGTGGCGCATGGGGATCTCCACGTTTCTCAAGGACGTTTCATTGGGCACGAGGTTGAAAGCCTCGAAGACGAACCCCAGTTTCCCGAAACGCAAACGGGCCAGGTCGTCGTCGTCTAACTGGGTCACCTCCTGCCCCTCGATACTCAGCTTCCCGGTGTCGGGCCTCTGAAGGCAGCCGAGAATGTGCATCAGGGTGGACTTGCCCTCGCCGTTCCTCCCCCGTATGCCAAGCATCTCCCCGGGGTACACTTCAAGAGAGATCTCATTTACACCGTAAACCTGGTCCTCTCCGACCTGGTGGACCTTGGTCAGATTGAGCGCCCGAACTATTGGCTCCATTGTCATCCGTTTCTTGGCCTCACGAGCCCCTGGCCGCTGGGCCGGGCTCAGAAACTAGGTCCCCTGTCTGGAAGACTGGATGCCTTCATTCTAGGCGCCTAGGGATGGGTGGTCAAGCCCGGAAATCCGGGGAGATAAACGAGTGGGGCAGAGGCTCGGATGAAGTCTCATGGCCCTTAACGTGATGCCCCGACTATGCGCGACCCAGATTGTGGTGGGTGGAAGGGTGCTCACCAGCCTACGGCGGAGCCGTCCCGACGGGGCTCCGATCCGCCGCGCAGGACCCCCGTCTCTACGTCCCGTTCGATGAGCTGCCCGCCGCCGAAGATGTACCGGTCGTACCCCTGCAGCTGAAAAATCTGGTGGCCCCGCTCCTCGATGTCACGAATGGTATTCGGGGAGAGGCCCTCTTCCAGGGCGACCCCACCCCCTAGCCGTATGCTAAACCGCAGGGCGTCGAGGGCCGCCTGGGGGTCCAAGCCGAAATCTATCATGTTTACCAGGACCTGGAGGTGTCCCTGGGGCTGCTGGAACCCGCCCATCACTCCGAAACTTAGCCAGAGACTGCCGTTTCTGGTGGCCATCGCCGGAATGATCGTGTGGTAGGGCCTTTTGCCGGGAGCCAAGGCGTTGGGGTGGGTCGGGTCCAGGGAAAATAGAGAGCCCCGGTTTTGAAGGGCGATCCCCGTCCCTGGCACCACCAGGCCCGTGCCGAATATCTCGTACAGGCTGTTTATCAGTGAGCAGGCGTTTCCTTGTCCGTCCATGCAGGACACGTACACGGTGTCGCCGCTGGACTTCAACTCCCCGGGCAACACCTGGGTCAAGGCCTTGCCTTCCGTAACGTGGGAGCGTCGAACCCCTGCGTAGTCCTTGGAGAGCAGCTTGTCGGTGGGCACCTCGGCCATGGCGGGGTCGGCGACGTAGCGAAGGGCGTCGGCGTAGGCGAGTTTCATCGCCTCTATCAGGTGGTGGTAGGTGTTCGCCGTCTGGAAACCCATGCCCGGTATGTCGAAGCCCTCGGCGATGTTAAGGGCCATGAGGGCAGCCAGTCCCTGGGAGTTGGGAGGGCACTCCCAGCACGTCACGCCCCGGTAATCCGTGGCGATGGGCTCGTCCCATGTGGAGGCGTGGGCAGCCATGTCCGCCGTGGAGAGCCATCCTCCCCGCTCCTGGACGTGGGCCGCGATCTCCTCCGCCAGCTGTCCCCTGTAGAAGGCATCGGGGCCACCCTCGGCGACGGTCCTAAGGGTCCTGGCCAGCTCGGGCAGCTGTACGACCTCTCCGTTCCTTGGAGCCCGGCCCCCCAGCATGAGCTCGGCCCCCGATGGGTATTTGGAAAGCTGCGGCATCCCGGCAGCCCATAGCCATGACACCAGTTCGGAGACGGGGTGACCCTCCTCGGCGTACTCTATGGCGGGCTCCAGGACATGGGCCAGGGGCATGGTCCCGAACCTGCGCAGCAGCGTGTCCCAGGCATCCACGGTGCCCGGAACGGTCACCGCGTGGGGGCTGAAGTGGGGGACCTGAGTCAGCCCGGTGCTCCTCAGCTGGTCCAAGGAGGCTTCGGCGGGGGCCCGGCCGCTCCCATTGAGGGCCCTAACCCGTTTTTCGCCGTCCATCCACACCAGGGCGAAGAGGTCGCCTCCAACGCCGGTGTAGAAGGGCTCCACCACAGCGAGTGTCGCTGCCGCCGCCACCGCCGCGTCTACGGCGTTGCCCCCTTCCATGATCATCCGCAGGCCGGCTACGGCCGCCAGTGGCTGGCTTGTGGCTACCATCCCTCGACGTGCGTGAACCGTCGATCGGCGAGAATTGAAATACATGAGTGCGCTCTCAGTACTGGGGATTATCCTGGGCCTGGGCGACGTACGCCTCCTATGCTGTGGCCCCTCGTGGGATACGGCCCAAGGGGCAGAGGTACGTATGGCGCGACCTATCGTATCATACTCGCCCGCCCGACGTAACGCTGGGGAGCCGTTGGTGCTGGGTATCATTGGCCTTGCGCGCATGCTATGTTGGGTTGACTCCCCCATTGGTGGAGGTTACCCTGTTAAAGGTTTTTGGAGTGTCTGGGAGAGGCCCTTAAAGCCGAGGGGTGGAAGGGCGAAGACGGCAGGGAGGTGCCTATGGGTAGTCAAGCCCAGGGGGGATACGCTGCCCCCGAGTTCCTGGCAGAGACGGGGTGGCTGGCCGAGCACCTGAACGACGAGAACATTCGGATAGTGGACACCGACGTCGTGGCGGCGTACCAGCGGGGCCACGTACCCGGCGCGGCTATGGTCCCCGACAATTACCAGAAGGACCCAGAGACCGGCAGGGTGCACATACTTCCGCCCGAAAAGTTCGCCGAGGTGATGGAGCGGCTGGGGATCGGCGACGACACGGTGGTGGTGACCTACGACAACTCCCGGTCCCTGTACGCCGGACGGCTATGGTGGGCCCTGCAGTACCACGGTCACCGGAAGGTGAAGGTGCTTAACGGTGGCTGGAGGAAGTGGGTGGGCGAGGGAAGGGAGGTGAGTCTGGAGCCACCTGCGACGCCGAAACGCGTGCGGTTCACACCCCGGCCGGACCCTTCGGTGATCGCCACGACGGAGCAGTTGATCGCAGATTACTCCAAGCCGGGAGTTGCGGTGTGGGATGTTCGCAGCGGGGAAGAGTACACGGGGGAGAACTCACGGCATAACCGGCGGCCCGGCCACATTCCAGGGGCCATTCACCTGGAGTGGCTGGAGATGATTGACGAGGGTACCCACTGCTTCAAGCCGGCGGATGAGATGCGGCGAATTTTGGTTGCCAAAGGCATCACTCCAGAAAAGGAAGTGGTGGCCCATTGACAGGGGGGTATCCGTTCGGGGAACGGAACCCTTGTACTCAAACTGCTGGGCTATGAGAATGCCCGCAACTACGATGCTTCCTGGGGCGACTGGGGAAACCGGGACGATACTCCCATAGAGCGTGGCGCATGAGGCGCCACTGGCGGGTACACTGTTGCCCCGGCAGACGCGTCTGGATATAATTGGCCTACATCTTTAGAGGAGGTGGCCCGGATGTACAACAAGCCCATGTTGAGCCTGGATCAGTGTCAGGCGGCCATCAGCGCCATGGTCGCGGACTTCAATAAGGACCCTAACCGGCGCGCCGTAGATATGGCCATCGTGGACGATCAAGGAAATCTCCTCAGCTATGCTCGTATGGACAAGTGTGTCCGCCCCACCTACGCCACCAGGAAGGCTTACACCTCGGCCATCAGGAGGATGGACTCGGTGGCCTTTGCCGAGTCACTGCAGACCTCGGGCAGGAAGCTGGAGGACTTCAGTGACGCTAACCTGATCACCCTCCAGGGCGGGCTCGTGATCGTTAACCCCAGTGACGGCGCGCTCCTGGGCGGCATCGGTGTGGGTGGCCTGCCAAGCGGGAAGGCTGACGAAGACATAGCCAGGGCCGGGCTCAATGCCATGAAGCTGTAGCCCCGGACGGGCGTACAGCCCAAGTTTAACCAACCCGATGGGCAGGTACTTGATCCCGGACCGTGCCATAGTGCCATTGCTACGAAAGTGTCATCCTGAGCCGTAGGCGAAGGTTCTGAGGGGGTGAGATGTCCCGTCCTCCGGACCCTTCGCGGAGTTTATCCTGAGCGAGACGTAGATCCTTCACTTCGTTCAGAATGACGAGAGCGAAGGGCTCAGGGCCTGCCCTGAGTAAAACGAAAGGGTGACATGGAAATCTGGCAAGTGGGGTTAATTGGAAGGAGTTGCGTATGGCGGAGATAGAGGGGCTTGGCCATGTAGGGATTTACACCCAGGACCTGATGGTGCAACGGGACTTCTGGACCCGGGTAATGGGACTGAAGATCGCAGATGAGGACCTGGAGGGACGGGGAATGGTCTTTCTCAGTTCCTACCCCGAGCAGGAGCACCACGAGTTCGTGCTGATGAAGGGGAGGGACGCCCCTCGGGAGGCAAAGCTGGTGCAGCAGATCTCCTTCAAGGTCCCCAGTATAGACGACCTTAAGGAGTACCACCGCAGGCTCGTGGCGGAGAACGTGCGTATCGACCGGATCGTCAGTCACGGAAACGCCCTGGGCATGTACTTCTTCGACCCCGAGGGGAACCGGATCGAGCTGTATTACAAGACCGGCTTCCCGGTGCCGCAGCCCCACAGTGAGCCGATAGACATCGAGGCCTCTAACGAGGAGCTGCTGGCCCTGGCACGGGGCCCAGGCGGCTCGGGCTAGACCCGAGCGACCCGGAGGGTTCCGGGCACCGGTCTGACGGCGCCTCCGCCACGTCACCATTACCACACACACCTGTACTCCAGGTGTGTGTGGTTAGGTTTGGGTCAGGTCCGTGTCGGCGTTGCGGGCGGCGGTCCGTGCCGAGGTGGGGCGGTCGTTGCTCGGAAGGCAGAGGCCCGTCCTCGCTGTAGGCGGCATTTCGTTTGCGGAGCCAAGGAAGGGGGCACCATAGTGCAGCAAGAGCAGCTAGACCACCTGCTGAAAGAGACCGATACGGTGTATCCTCCCCAGTCCCTGGTGGCCAACGCCAACTTACAGGACTATGAGGCAGAGTACCGCCGTTCTATAGACGATCCGGAGGGGTTCTGGGCGGACGTCGCCTCGGAGCTCCACTGGTTCCGGAGATGGGACGAGGTCTTCCAGTGGGATTATCCTTCCTTCCGCTGGTTCCTGGGTGGCAAGTGCAACATCACCACGAACTGTCTGGACCGCCACGCGGCTTCGTGGCGTAAGAACAAAGCCGCCTTGATCTGGCTGGGGGAAGACGGCTCGGAACGAATCTTCACCTACGGGCGCCTGGCCCAGCTGGTGAACCGGTTCGCCAACGGCCTCAAATCCCTGGGCGTAGGCAAGGGTGACCGTGTGGTGATCTACATGCCCCTTACCCCAGAGGGAGCCGTGGCCATGCTTGCCTGCGCCCGCATCGGCGCGATCCACAGCGTCGTGTACGCCGGCTTCAGTGTGGGGGCCCTGCGGGGCCGCATCCTGGACGCGGGGGCCAAGGTTCTCATTACGGCGGATGTGGGCTTCCGCCGGGGGCAAAAGGTGGACCTCAAGGGCATCGCGGAGGACGCCGTCGAGGGTCTGGATGTGGTGGAGCGGGTGGTGCTGTGGCGCCGCGAGTCCACCGAAGATCCCTCCCCCCATGAGAGAGGGACCGAGGGTGAGGGTAAGTACGTCGATTTCGACCAGCTGCTCAATTCTGGTAGTCCCCACTGCGAAGCCGAGGTGATGGATGCAGAGGACCCCCTCTACGTCCTCTACACAAGCGGGACCACCGGAAAGCCCAAGGGGGTGCTTCACGTACACGGGGGCTACATGGTGGGCACCTATTACCACTTCAAGGCATTCTGGGACATCAAGGAGGAGGACGTATTCTGGTGTACCTCCGATATCGGCTGGGTGGTGGGCCATAGCTACATCGTCTACGCTCCCCTGATTGCCGGGGGCACCACGGTGTTCAGGGAAGAGGCCATCGACTACCCTGTCCCCGGAATTTCCTATGAGATTATCGAGAAGTACGGCGTGAACGTCATGTTCACCGCCCCCACGGCCCTACGGATGCTCATGCGATACGGGGAGCAGCATATCCAGGGCCGCGACCTCAGCAGCCTTCGCCTCCTGACCTGCGCCGGAGAGCCGCTGAACCCCGAGGCGTGGCGATGGGCCTACCAGCACCTGTGCGGCTCCGGCAAGTGGGGTTACCTGGCGGACAACTACTGGCAGACCGAGACGGGAGGGCCCTGCCTGGGCACCCTTCCCATCATGGCGGCAAAGCCCGGCAAGGTTGGGAAGCCGTTGCCGGGGGTGCTGGCCGAGGTGGTGGACAGGGAGGGAGAGCCCATAACCGAGCCCAACCGGGGAGGCTTCCTGGTGCTGAAACGTCCCTTCCCGGCCCTGTTTCGTACGGTGTACGGCGATCCCGAGCGCTACGCCGAGGACTGGAGCCGAATCCCCGGCTGCTACTTTACCGGCGACGTGGCGCTCAAGGACGAGGACGGCTACATCATGGTGGTGGGCCGCGCCGACGACGTGCTCAACGTGGCCGGCCACCGCATCGGCTCGGCGGAGGTGGAGAGCGCCCTGGTCTCCCATGCCAGCGTCGCCGAGGCGGCGGTCATCGGCGTGCCCGACCCCGTGCGTGGCGAATCGATCAAGGCCTTCGTGACCCTCAGGGTAGGGAACGAGCCGTCACCGGAAATGGTGACTGCCCTTCGAGGACACGTGCGCCGGGAGCTGGGCCCCATCGCCGTCCCTGCGGATGTGGACTTCGTCCAGACCCTTCCCAAGACCCGCTCGGGAAAGATAATGCGACGCTTGCTCAAGGCGCGGGAGCTGGGCCTGGACCCGGGGGACATCACCACCCTGGAGGAATAGGGCGACCAGCGGTTCTGCCCGTGGGCGCTGGTGCCGCTAGGTGGAGTGATTTAGTATATATCAGAAGAACTATCGCCTTCGCATCCATCCTGCTGCTTGCTGCTGTAGGCGTCGCGTGCGGTGCTTCACCCACGCCCACCGCGATGCCGGCGGTCACCGTACCTACACCCGACCCTCGCATAGACCAGATACTGGAAAGGTTAGATACGCTGGGTCAGCGACTGACGCAGCTGGACGATCAAGTCGCCGTCCTTGCCAGACCGACGCCTATCCCCGGTGTTACTCCGACGCCAACCGTCGACCATGAAATGATGATGGAGACTCTTACGCCAACTATTGAGGGCGCGGTGATGGAGGAGGGCCCCCCACGCCGACGACCACACCTAGACGCCCCAACCGATGATAGAGAAACCCAACGTCCAGGAGGTGGCGATCATAGAGAACTACGCCGCCACCGGGTTCTTCCCCAAGAACATCGTGGTGCTCAAGGATATCCCCGTGAAGATGTATCTGACTAGGTTGCACAGGGAGCACGTCAACCTGTTCAACATCGCCCCCTTCCTGAGCTCTTCGAGGGTGATCCTGCCGGGCGAAATCGGCGAGTTGGAGTTCCTTCCCGACCAGGTGGGGGAGTTCAAGATCCGCAACGTCGGCCATGGCTTCGAGGCGGTCCTGGTGGTAGTGGAGACCGAGGAAGAAAGGAAGAAGTACATAGCGGACAGAGGGAAGCAGATGTACGCCCTCATCCACAGCGTGGATGAATTTCGGATGTTCCCCGACGTACTGGTGGTGCAGGAGGGTATTCCGATCACGGTGCACAACATCGGCATAATCGCGGAGCACAAGGTTTCCTTTAAGCCTTTCCACGACCCCGAGGACCTCAACGTAAGGCCGAAGGAGATCACCCCCATCAGCTTCAACCCGGATGAGGCAGGGGAGTTCACCATCCGCCACGAGCTCCACGGCTTTACCGGGACGCTGGTCGTGGAGGAGGAGCCGTAGGTGCGGGAGGTTTCCGATACCCGATATTAAAGAAGCAAAGGTAAGAGGTAAAACCCATGGACCTGGCCACAATGGACCATCTGCTGACGACCACACGCAGCGTTCGGAAGCGCCTGGACCTGACCCGGCCGGTGGAGCCTGAGGTCATCGAGCGCTGCATCGAGATCGCCACCCAGGCGCCCACAGGCTCAAACCTCCAGGGCTGGCACTTCGTGGTGGTCACTGATCCGGAGAAGCGGGCCGGACTGGCAGCGCTGTATCGCAAGGCCCACAAAGCCTATAGCAGGCTGCGGAAAAAGGGCAAGGCGTACAGACGTGGTGGGTGGAGCGTCAAGTAGTCCAACGATATCCGTCATATCATAGTTTGTTTAGAGCTATTGGTGCAGGAAGCGCAATGTGGCGTCGCTTATCGTCGACCCGCTTTGAGTCCTGAGTAGACCTCAGAGTTTTTCAGCAGCCTGATAGTGACCTCCAGGCGGATACCCCGCCGCAGTTCGGAGAAGGCGATGCCCGGGCCGCCCAGCGCCACCGTGTCAGCGAGTCCAGCCTTTACCTGGCCGACCATTTTCACGAGGTGCCGGTGCACATCATCCCCTGCATCGAGGCCCAGATGGATGCGGCGCCCCACCTTTCCGAGCTGTCCGGATGGGGAGCGGTCTCCATGGCGTCCATATACGGTTCCATCCTTCCCGCCACGTGGTCCCTCATGCTGGCCCTGCGGTCCCGGGGCCTGGGCTCGGCATGGACGACCCTGCATCTGATGTACGAGAAAGAGGCGGCGGCCATTCTTGGCATTCCCGGCCAAGTCCACCAGGCCGCGCTTCTCCCCGTGGCCTATTACATGGGCACCGACTTCAGGCCCGCGAAGCGCCTCCCGGCGCGGGATCGGACCCACTGGAACTCCTGGGGCCGAAGGCGCTAGGCCATGTCGAAGCTGTCCGATCGGTGTTGACAGGCCGGTACGGCGACCCTAGAATCCTTGATATGGACTGAGGGGTGTAGGGCAGAGAGTCAGCTTATCAGGAGGTAGCGACGATGGCGACGGAACGTGCTGATTTACTGGTCAAGGGAGGGCTTATGGTGTCTGGAGAGCGGGTCAGCCGTTCGGACGTCCTCATATCCGGTGGCAAAGTCGTGGAGGTGGGCCCCGACCTGTCCCAACGCCAGGCGGGTCGCACCATAGACGCCACAGGCAAGTACGTCCTTCCGGGGGGAATCGATACCCATGCCCATCCCGTAGCGATGGATAAAATGGACACCTACTCCCTCTGCGGGGCCTATGGAGGCGTGACTACCCTGGCCGCCTTCATCGGCTCGGACGTTCATCGCCACGAGATGCACGGCAACGCGTGGGGTATTAGGGATTACAACCCGGACATCGTCAAGGGCTTCATAGAGTTCGCGCAGCAGACCTCATATACCGATTTCGCCGTTCACGGCTACATCACCAATCGCGACGAGGACGACATCGACAAGGTTATCCCCGAGCTGATCCGCATGGGCGCCATCTCCTTCAAGATGTTCATGACGTGGAACCCCTGGGTCCGAGACCACGCCTCCAATATGACAGCCATCTCCGACGACGTGATGATGAGGGTCATGGACCTGGCCGCACGCGACGGCGGCATGGCCATGGTCCACGCCGAGAACGGCTGCTGCAAAGGCTACCTGGAGCAGAAGTTCAGGTCAGAGGGACGGGTCTCCACCCGGTACCACCTGGAGTCCGCGCCCAACCTCCTGGAGGCGGAGGCGGTCAACCGGGCAGCCACCATGGCCATTATCACGGGAGCGCCCCTCTATCCGGTGCATCTCAGCACCCACGAGGTGGTGCCTGTGCTGGACCTGTACAGGGACAAGGGGCTGCCACTTTACGCCGAGACCTGCCCCCACTACCTCACCCTTACCAACAGCGACCTTATCGAGAAGGGCTACACCCTGAAAGTGTCCCCTCCCCTGCGGGAGCAAGAGGACCAGGATGCCATGTGGAGGGGGCTGGCCAACGGGACAATCAACACCATAGGCAGCGACTTCACCGGGTACACGCGCGCCCTGAAGCTAACGGGGAGTCCAGAGGGGGAAGCCAGGGAACCCGAGCTCGGGCAGGAGAAGGGCTTCGACATCCTCAATGGCCTCAGCACCCTGGAGTTCATGATGCCCGTGGTCTGGAGCCACGGGATAAACACGGGCCGGATTACATTGCCCAGGTTCGTCCAGCTGTTCTGCGAAAACCCGGCCAAGATCTTCGGCATATACCCCCAAAAGGGCGTGCTCCAGCCCGGATCAGACGCGGACCTGGTGATCTGGGACCAGACCAAGCCATACCTGGTGGGCCTTCAGCACAGCAAGAGCGACTTCTCCACCTTTGAGGGGATGGACCTGCTGGGTATGCCTGTCCTCACCATGGTGCGGGGTCAGGTGGTCATCGAGGACGGCAAGCTGGTAGGGCGGCAGGGTGATGCCCATTACGTACCTGGCAATCCCAACGCCACTACCTACGCTCCCCACGGGCCCGAGGCGAGCTAGCGGAGAGGGTGGTGACATGAGCGAGCCCTGTGCCCGCTCCGGTGCCGCTCCCGTCGGTGGGAGCTCAGGTCCCCTGGAGCGCCTGCTTCAGGTTGGAATCTAGGGTGGTTAGCCGCTCTCTGGCGTCTTGGACCATCTGAATCACGGTGGTAGATGGCTTCCACCTGGGATTATAGGCGGCGCCCCGGACCAGTTGAGTGAACCACGCCATCTGCTCTTCCACTCCCCCGAACTGCTGAGCCACCATTTGGGAATACTCCCCCAGTGTTTGGCCGGGGTTTCGCTTCTGGATGCCCCGTTTCCTCACCAGCCTCTCCAGGTGTCGGTTGATGCGGCGCATCTCGTCCCGTCCGTCTCCCGATAGCCCCTCGTATTGCCAACCCCCCTCCCGGCGACGCCTCCTTTGCCACATAAGGCGGATGCCAAACCATCCCAGGCTTAAGGCGATCACCCCTACCGGCAGCGCGGCGACGGAGGCGGTCATCGGGCTGGTGAACATATCCATGTATCCAGAAGATATCCCGGACGGCGCCGCCATCGCCCTACTCAGCAGTTCATCTCCGAGGCTGCTCTGAAAGAGGTTTGTGAGGCCGCCAAGCTGACTTCCACCGGCCAGCGCTGCCATGTCCAGGTCGGGACGAGGCGCGGCGTCGAAGGGGACCCAGCCGTGCTCCTGGAAGAAAATCTCCGCCCAGGAGTGGACATGTTTCCCCCGGACCGCATAGGCCCCTGACAGAGGGTCCCGGTCTCCGGGCAGATAGCCCACAGCCAGGCGTGACGGCAGTCCGGCAGCTCGGGCCAGGAGCACGGTGGCCGTGGCGAAGTCCAAACTCGTACCAGGTTCATTTTCTAACAAGAGTTGACGTAATGGAGCGGACAAGTTCAGCTGATTGGGGGCCGACACATCGTACCGCCCACTCTGCCCAACGAACTCCACTAACCTGACCATCCGGTCGAAATCGGTCTCCAGGCCAGCCGTCGTCCGGTGAGCCAGTCCCCGTAGCCAGTCCACGTCCGTCGGGATTCGGTGGAACCGTGACCCTGCGGGCCCGACTTTGTCATCCCTCAGCCTCTCCGGGACTAGCTCAGGGTGTACCGACACCACCCTGTAGGACGTTCCATCGGATAGGGACTCCTGGTAAGCGCTCCCTTCGGGCATGACCAACCCAACCGCGCGATAGCCCATGAACGTAGCGCCCGGTTGGGCCTGATGAATGAAGAAGGTCTGTACGTAGCGTACGGCGTCGCGGGCGACATAGCCGGCATCCACGTCCAGCCGCTGGACGGCCTGAGGGTACCAGGCGGTCCCGTCAAAGCTGTCGAAAACCTGTCCCCGCCAGTAGCTGGCCACCGGACTCCTCACGTGCATTATGATTCCATCCGTGTCGGATCCCCAGTCTGAGCCAGCTAAAGCGTCGTCCACACCGGTCGGTTGCTGGGCTAAGCCGGCACCTGGGCCCTCCTGGGCCGCCATACCGGGAGGCGGAACGGGGGCGCCCCCTCCGGGCGTTTCACTGCTGCCGGCACCGCCATTGTATGGCGAAGCCCCGCCGGTCGCTTTATCTGTGGATGGCGACGCCGATGACCGGCCACCCACCTGTATCGGAAGTGCCGGCTGATAACCCTCGGGGGAAACAGTAATGGGAAGGGCGGCCACGCCCTGGTACGCCGGCGCATTTCCCTCGCCCCGTGGCAGCAGCATAAAGGCCAGCACCGAGAGCAGCAGCAGGAAGACGGCTGTGACCGACCAGAAACCAACTAGTGGTACGCCTGTGGCGCCAGGACGCGCCACCGCTGCCCTGGACTCGTCTTCCAGGTAAGCCGTTGCGAGAAAGGCGATGAGGAGCCCGGCGTAGGAGAGAAGAAAGATGCCGAACCTCAGATCGAAGGCGTGCTGGCTGGCGAAAAAGAGAACGATGCCGCTTAGGGCCAATCCGGCATAGAGGCCGGTCCGAGTACGTATATCGAAGCTGGACATGGCCTGCAACAGCAGCAGGAAGTAGGCGAGGGGAAGCCAGTTCCCCTGCAACCCTGCCAGCATGTCGGTGCCCATCAGCATGGCCAGGCCTATTACTATCATCCCTATGACCAGGGTCAGGGGGCTCGCGCCCTGGTGCCGTCGGTGCCAGCTGTAGGCGTGACCGCAGGTTGCGGCAATCCCAGCCCCCAACCAGATGCCGGGACCGCCTCCCACCCGGGCGATGGCTATCGCCACCACCCAGAAGGCGGCCAGCCCGGTGAGCCGCAGCCGCAGCGAATCCTCCACCCGGCTTGGGAAGGCCCGGGACAGGCCCCCGACAACGGGACCGTAGAGAACCCCTGTTTTTGCCCATTGCATGACGTTAGAACCCCATTACAGTGGTTTTGCCCCATTTGTTACCTGCAGCTCTCTGATCGGGGCCCAGTCCAGCCGTTCCAGAGCGCGCAGTGTGCCAAGTATGCCACCTGGTCTACAGCTCACGACCGGAACCCCCGCTCGTCGCAGGGACTCTATCCCAGGGTGGGCAACCGGGCTTGACGGACCCTCGAATCCCTCCAGCGCGACCACGGCCAACCCAGCCGTCAGTTCTGCTTGGTGTCGCAGCGCCTCCATTCCCAGAACGTCGCCCTCCCATACCAGGGCCAGCACCGGCGATCCCGGATGGAGAGACTCCAACAGGACCGGCAGCCCAGGCTCCCGGCCGGCCTCCAGCAGTGCCAGTTCCTTGAGCGTGGAGGTCCAGGGCATCTCGTGACCCGGCATCCCCCCGGTCAGCAGGCGGACCCGGCTTCCCATCGCCCTGGCGCACGATGCCACCGATGCAGCCAGCTTGATGCTGTATTCGAGACAGGTGTCCCGGCCCATGCCCATATCCCGGCTGGAGTCAAAAAGAATCACAAGAGTGTTGTCCTGGGTGTCTTCGTATTCCTTTACCATTGGTCTGGCCAAGCGGGCGGTGTTCTTCCAGTGGATCTGGCGCAGCGGATCACCGGGAACGTATCGTCTCGAGCCCGATATCTCCTGGCCCAACCGGGTGCGTCGGGGACGTACCGCGGTCCCTTGAGCGTCCATGAGAACCGGCAGCCTGTGGACCGCTTGTACCTCGGGGTAGACGAGCGCAGACAGGGGTGATGCCAGCCTCCTTCTTAGCCGAAATAGGCCGAAGGGCGCCTTGGATTCCACTGTAACCGGACCAAACCGGTGCAGACCCCGCTTATAGCATTGGAAGCCGCTCACAAGGGCCAGGGACTCGCCTCTATCAAGGCGTGGCACGAAGAACCGCTGCCGGCTTTGGTCGGGGCCAGCCAGAGGGCAGCTGTAAGACACCGAAAGGAGATAGCGTGGCCAGAATGTGCCGTTTTCCAGAGAGAGCACCACATCCACGGTCTCCCCTTCCCAGGGACCAGGAGAGGTAGAGCTGCCTTCGTGACGCACCAACCAGCGACGGGCCGACAGGCGTGTGACTGTCAGCCAGGGCAAGACCAGAGAGAGGAGAATTGCTCCCCACAGAATGGCATCGAGTAGGTATAGCCACCCTACCTGAGTGAGCCTGGCAAGCAGGAAGATGAAGATGGCGATCGCCACGAGGGCGGCGCCTCGGAAGGTAATCATCCCGTCAGCCCTTCCTACAGCGGCACCGGCACCGAGTCCAGCACCTCGCATATGACGTCATCGGCCGCCGCCCCACTGGCGCCGTCCATAACTATGCGGTGACCCAGCACCATGGGGGCCACCTCCTTGATGTCCTCCGGCACCACAAAATCCCGGCCTCCGAAGGCTGCCCAGCCCTGGGCGGCGCGCAGTAACGACACCGCTCCGCGAGGGCTCACCCCGACAGAGATTGCCGGGTGATGCCGCGTTGCCGCTCCCAGGTTTACGATGTACTGTTTTACCGGCATCGCTACCAACACATCCTGGACCACCATCTGCATCTCCACGATCTCCTCGGCAGTCAACACCGGCTCTACGTCCGGGAGCCCGCGCTCCGAGCGGGACAATATCTCCACCTCCTGCTGAGGGGTGGGGAGGCCAACGTTCATGGATATTAGGAACCGGTCAAGCTGGGAGTTGGGTAGGGGGAAGGTCCCGTAGCTCTCCACGCGGTTCTGGGTCGCTATGACCATGAATGGCCTGGGGAGGGGGCGGGGGGTTCCTTCGATGGTCACCTGGTTTTCGCCCATGGCCTCTAGCAGCGCCGACTGGGTCCTGGGGCCCGTCCGATTCACCTCGTCGGCAAGGACCACGTTGGCAAATATGGGCCCTGGGACGAACTCGAAACTATAATTTCTCAAGTCCAGGACGGATGTACCCGTTATATCGGTGGGTAGCAGGTCGGGGGTGAATTGGATGCGGGAGAACCGGCCCGCGATGGACTGGGCTATCGTCCTGGCTAGCAACGTCTTCCCCACGCCTGGCAGGTCCTCCAGTAGGACGTGGCCCTGGGCGAACAGCCCCAGCAGGGCGGCGCGAATGGTCCGCTGGGGGGCTACCACGACCTTGCTAATGTTGGCGGTGAGGCATGAGAATCGGTCCTGGAACAGGCCCAGTGAACATGCTGGTGCGTCGTCTATTAGGGTACCTTTAACGAGTGTCAAATTGCGTTCCTTGAGCGGCCATGCTGAGGGTGTCGGCTTACATCTCTGATGGACAAGCCCTGTTGAGGGGGGCAGGCAGGTCCTGCCTTGCTCGAGTGGATTCGCACCCCACCTCTGGAATCGAATATAGCATGGGGTCTGCTTGGGGGACAGGGTCGTATCTCCCCGTGGTTGGGAGGGCCTGCACCAGTGGCTACCTGGGACGTTGACCGCCCCAGGTGGGTGGAATATAATCCCGGTAGGAAGCCCTATAGGGAGGAAGCCCTGGAACCTGGCGAAGTTGCTCGCATGGCGGTCGAAGTCGCGTCGGAGATACAGGCCGAAGATATAGTCCTGCTCGACATACGCCGGCTAGCTGGCTTCGCCGATTACTTCGTTATCATGAGCGCCGACAATCGCCGCCAGTTGCAGGCGCTCCACGAGGAAATAGTAAAGGCTCTGAAGGAAGCCGGCGTCCCACGTCACCGCGGCGAGGGCACCGCGCAGTCGGGCTGGATACTTCTGGACTACAGCGACGTGATCATCCACCTTTTCGGGACCGAAGAGCGGGAATTTTACGACCTGGACCGGTTGTGGGCGGGAGCTACCCAGGTCGTCAGGGTTCTGTGATCCAGGGGTCCACGTCCCTGGAATAGTCCAATATCTCCTGGGCCGTAAAGAAGAGAGCTACCTCCCTTTGAGCCGTCTCCGGGGAATCGGAACCGTGGACCAGGTTGCGACCTATGTCTGTCGCCAGGTCTCCCCTTATGGTCCCGGGCGCGGAGTCAATGGGATTGGTGGCTCCCATGGCGTTCCGTGTGAGCTCCACCGCGTTGTGCCCCTGAAGCACTATGGCGATGATGGGCCCCGAGGTGATGAACTCCATCAGTCCCCTGAAGAAGGCCTTCCCCACGTGGGGCTCGTAGTGCTGGGTGGCCATAGCCTCGTCCATATGTAGCATCTTCATCGCAACGATCTTGAGCCCTCTAGATTCGAGCCTGGAGATCACGGCCCCCGCCAGTCCCCGCTGTACTGCATCCGGCTTTATGAGCACCAGTGTACGTTCCATCTCTATGTTCCTGTCCTTCACGCCTGCTACTGGATAGAGGCCAGCCCCCGCTGGGCCGGCCCAACTGTACATTGTTTGTTCCGACTCAGTCGCCACCGGGAGTCCGTCAGGACTCTCCAGCAGCGGACTGAAATACCCTTTCGACCTTCCCACCGGTCCCTTTCCTGGCCAGGAAGGGGGACAAGTACCTGCCTGGAGGCCACCCCTGCGGCAGGCTCAGGGCAGGTGCTTAGACTCTCGGCCCCGATCCGATCGGGGCACTCCCCGGTTGTTTTCTGCCTGCCAGGCCCTCTGCGACGGCAAGATAGTTGCGACGGTCGGTGAGGCCTCGCAGCCTATTGCAACACCCGCCGAGGGGCTTTGGCTTTGCCTATGTTGGGCTGGCGAAGATATATTGGACGAATGGTCTCCAGGCCGTCGGCATCCCCCATCCTCAGGCGTTCGGCTGCCAGGATGCCAAGGGCCCATAGGCGCGAGGCCGGGGTGTAAAAGCCCATTATGAGGGCACTATCGCCTGCACCTTGCCTAAGCTCTTCGGCGTGATGGGAGGCTGCCTCCCCGCAGATGATTGTAGGTGTTGAAATGGTCCCCGCCAGCTCCTCGGGCACCCAAAGGCTCTCCTCCCTTAACTTTCTCCACACACCCTCCGAACTCTGGAACATGGCGGCGGCAACCTCGCCTCTTCCCGCGTCCAGCAGGGAGCAGATGGGAAGCCCCGTATCGGCGTGGGGATAGGCCTCCGTCTCCAGCGTACCGACGCCGACCAGCGGTATATTCCGGCGAACTGCCAGCCCCATGGCGGCGCTTATGCCTACCCGCAAAGCGCTGAAGCCGCCCGGTCCGAGGGCCACCGCGACGCCCGTCAGCCCCCCGGGGCCGGCCTGGGCCCGCTCTAGCACGTGTTGGATCGCAGGCATGAGCTCGGCGGTGTGGTTGCGAGGAGAATACCAGAAGGTGGCCGCGACCGCCCGGTCGCCGCTCCATATGCATACCCCTCCGTATCTGGTAGACGTATCGATGGCTATCAGCATATCAGAATCAGCTAACCGGGCTCAGCGGGGCGCCTACCCGTCAGGCCTTGCAGAAGCCGTGTCGAGTCCCCTTCCTCAGACTTCAGCGTTATGAGACGCTGCGATTCTCCGTCCCCGTATTCCAGGGCAATCCAGAGGCTCCCCTGTGGGAATATCTCGGCCGCTCTGTCTGCCCACTCCACCACGCACACGTCGTCGTCGGCTAAGTACTCCTCCATGCCCAGGTCCCACGCCTCCTCCGGGCCTCCTATGCGGAACAGGTCCACGTGGTGAAGGGTGTGGCGGCCCCGGTAACGGGTCGCGAGGACATAGGTAGGGCTTCGGGCGTACCCCTCCACGCCGAGTCCCCAGGCGATGCCCTGCGTGAGACAGGTCTTGCCGGTGCCCAAAGACCCCGTCAGTAGGAAAACGTCGCCAGGCTCAGCGCGCTGGCCGAGGTGGCGGCCGATATCGTGGGTCTCCTCCGGGCTGTGACTCACGATACTCAGTAGGGAACGCATCCTTCGGCTCAGGCCTTACTGCATCTAACCACTGGCTTTGATCTGGGCGGACCTGAAATGGTCCCAGCCACCGGCGTGAATCTCCAGGCGTTTCCCAGTACTAGAGTCCATCACCGCGACCTGTCCTGCCGTCCCATCCGTGATTTCGCCGATGACGGAAGCGGGCGGCGGCAGCATTGGTAGCACCCGCTCCATCAGCTCCCTAGGGGCCGTGAACAGGAGTGTATAGTCTTCTCCGCCCCCCAGCGCCATATCCATGTAGCTGTCGGGAAAGGCCTCCCGCAGGGCGGGATGGACCGGTATTTTGCTGGAATCCATCTCGGCACTGACCTGACTGGCCGTACACAGCTTGCTCAGGTCGTCCACGAGGCCATCGCTTACGTCCATGGCGGTCCCTACTCCATGCTTAAGCAGGACTCGCCCCTGGGAGATGCAGGGCTCGGGGCGCCTGTGGGCTAACTTAAGGGACTCCGCTGTCTCCCCCTGCAGAGGAACGTCCCTCATCAGCATTTCCAGGCCGCCCGCCGACGAGCCTGCGTAACCCGTGATGGCTACCGGATCTCCGGCCCTGGCGGCGGACCGCAACATCGGGTCACCCTCGCAAACGCCCGTGAGTCCAACCGTTACGAACACCACGGGTGAGCGCACCACGTCCCCACCGACGATGGCCACACCGTGCTGGTTGCCCAGCTCGATCATTCCGTGGTAAAGGGATTCCAGCTCCTCCATCTCCACTTCCGGCGGCAGACCAAGGGTTACGAGCGCGTAGAGCGGCAGCCCACCCATAGCTGCGATATCGCTCAGGTTGGCGGCCATTATCTTCCAGCCCAGGTCATCCCAAGGCGTGGTCGCCCGGGTGAAATGGACACCCTCAACGGCGGTGTCCGTTGTGTACAGCTCCGTGCCGTGCCCGCAGCGCCACGCCGCGGTGTCGTCGCCCGCATCCACGAGGAGCCGGAAACGGAAGGGTGACGCGTTGTCCGGTCCCTTCCTCTCCCGGGTCGCCATCTCCGTGAGAAGCTGGATGACCCTAAACTCGCCCAGGTCTCTCACCTTCATCGTGAGGCATTATATCCCTTTGCCAAACGCGGCTCAAGTACAGGGATGACGGCTGAGGTATAATGTGAGTGCGCGGACGATCGAACGGAGGAGGCCCGCTTGCGCGCTCTGATAATGTCGGACATTCACTCCAACCTGGAGGCCTTCCAGGCCGTGCTGAAGGATGCGGCAGAGATGGGAGGTTTCGACGAGGCCTGGTCCCTAGGAGATATCGTGGGGTACGGCCCGGACCCCGGCGAGTGCATAGAGCTGCTGAGGCAGCAGAGCTTCGTTTCCGTGGTGGGCAACCATGACCTTGCTGCGGCGGGCAGGCTCAGCACCGAGGACTTCAATACCCACGCCCGGGCGGCTGCCGAGTGGACCGCCAGCCATATAGCCCCCGAACACGCCCGTTTTCTTGCGGATCTGCCCCAGGTAGCTCAGAGGGATGAATTCACCCTTGTGCATGGGAGCCTCAGACAGCCTGTCCTGGAGTATCTGTTATCCGCCGAGGTGGCCATGGCCACCTTCCAGCTCCTGGCCTCCCGATTCTGCCTCGTGGGCCATTCCCATATACCCTTCATCTGCCGTGAGGTGGAGGCGGGGTGCAGCTTTGATCCCTTTCCCGAGGGAGAGCCGGTAGACCTGGGCGAAGGGCGGCAGATAATTAATCCGGGTGGGGTGGGCCAGCCCAGGGACAGGGACCCCAGACCCAGCTACGCCATCTACGATAGCGACAAGGGAACGATTGAGAGGAACAGGGTCAACTACGAGGTGAGCGTTACTCAGGACAAGATGCGCCAGGCTGGCCTCCCCGAAGCCCTCATCCATCGCCTTAACTACGGTGTATAGGGTGGGTCACTCGGCGTCCTCCCCTGGCCTCCTCATATAGGTTTCCCAGCCCTGTAGTTGCTCGGGAACCGGCGGTGCCACCGGCCCTTTCGCCCTCAGAGCCTGAATGAATTCCCTCGGCTGGAACCTGGCAAGGGCCTCGTAGACCCTCCCGACATCCAAAAATCCTGCATATATGAAGATTACTGCCGCGAGGAAGAACCCCAGATGGGCATCCGAACCCTCAAGGTTGTTCAATGTCAGCCCCAACGCACCCAGCACCACCCCAATCGTCAAGACCAGGTTGGAGCCGGCGCGTTGTGCCGTCTGGTCCCTTCGCCAGAAGTTACGATTATGCCACAATACCTTGGTCACAAAGAGAGTCCTGGGGTAAGCCCCGGACAGGCTTATTGTCCCCTGCCTGTCGGCTTCTCCCGGGCTCGCCACGTCCCCAGCTTGGGCCGACGGCTCCTCGATGTGTGGTGTCTCCTTGCGCACTAGCAACAGGACGCTCCATACTGCCCCGGCCACCACCGCCAGACCTCCGTAGACGTTGAGGACGATGGCCAGGACCCTTATCCAGGGCGGGAAGAAGCCCATCTTGGTCAGACTCTCGGTCGTGAGCAGGCACTCCAGGCCTTTAAACCCCTGGGCGCAGTCATCTGGGGTCTGGATCTGCGCGGTCAGCACCAGCACCACCGAGGCCACGGTCACTACCAGCAGGTAGCCCATGAAGGCATTTGCCACTCGGCGAGGTGCCATCATGTACAGCACGCCGGTGCCCACGTACGCTGCCGCGAGCATTCCTCCGCTCAGGTACCATAGCCGAAACATCCACTGGTTCAGCCCCATGGTCTCCCGCAGGAACCAGAGTCCCATGGCCATGGAGAAAAGGGCGAGGGCCACTGCCCACAGCAGGTGGTGAGGCCTGCGCATGGCCAGATACTGGTCCAGAAGGGAGGCGCCAAAGAGCAAGGCGAGAACACTGGAGACGTAGGCGAGAGCTAAGGTCATGTGGCACCTCTCGCGGCAATTCTACCCCAGGAGGTGTAGAACTGGCAAACCGCCTCCGGACCCCTTTCCGTGGCTTTTTCACTTGACCTCTGGAGAGGACTGTACCTATAATTATTCGGGCCTAACCGATTGCCGGTACGGGTAGCGAAAGATCGCCGAGCGGTATGAAGCAAGGGGCTCCTAGTCGTGAAAGTTAACAAACCACCACCACGCTGATAGATTCTTGTTCTGATTTACCTTTGTGCGCAGATACTGCTAAAATGTATATAGCAGGAGCATGGCCCGCTAGCTCAATTGGTAGAGCAACGGACTCTTAATCCGTAGGTTCTCGGTTCGATCCCGAGGCGGGTCACCATTGTGGCGGTGGCCCCGGAAAATGGGAAGTGTCGGAACTGGTAGACGAGCATCGTCGGGTGTTTTGTTAACACTCCTGGCTTCAGCGTTGACAGCACTGTTAACAAGCTGGCGGTAACGGTCGTACAGGTCCACTCTCCAGGGCCGCTTGCCATTCACCATATAGCTTAGGTATGCGGGAGTTATGCCCAGCTCCTTAGCTATCTACCTCAGTGACATCCCCATCTCCCTCCCTGGGTAAGCATTTCAGCCTCCCGTCTTTTAGGTCTGACTCCCCCGAGACTCAGCCTCCCGGTCAACCTTCTCCCGTATTGCTTCCTCTAGCCACTGGCCTATCTGTTTGGCGGATGTCCGGGCCGCTTTTCTTACCAGGTCCACGGCGGCGGGGTCTATCCTTACCACAAAAACTGGCTTTCTGCCTGTTCTGGGCCTTCCCGTCCTCGGTGCCACGCCCCTATGTTAGTTTAGGTCATACCGAAAGTTAAGAGGTTGCCCAGTGGGGTTGATGGGGACAGGTCTGCCCCGTGTCACGTTACGGAGCTTATGGCGTATGACGCAGCTAGGGCCGATAGTGAGCTATACTGCCATCCTGGAACACCTGAGGGGTAGGTGCAGAAGCGCCAGGGGATCACAGACACAAAACCCGCAAAACTACCTCAGACCCTGTGCATATGTGTTCGGGGGGTTATTCACTGGGCGTGACCACTCATAAAAAACTGCTCCTGCTATGTGGGAGTGCCTGGGTTTCCTCGGATCGCACGCGTAACTTTATGGTTAAACGTCTGAAGTGGTGGGGGTTGGCGGCGGTATCCACCAGGGGTGAAAAGATGGAGGGCTGTGCACCATCTACACGTCTACCATATCTGGGAGTATGAGGCGCTGGCTACTATATACAGTATGTTTCACGCCCACAACAACTTACCCCTTTCCCCCTTGTTGAATTCAACCCAGCCCTGTGCTTATCCACACAAGACCCCCACCCTGCGTTTGATCCCGCCTGTACCGATGGGACAAGTTTCACGCCGCAGTAGACACCGCCGACACAGAAGGCGCCCACGCCAAGAGGAGCCCGCAGACGCTCTGGCCCTTATGTCCGCGTTGCTATACAATACACCGGGAATTCCAATGACCCAATACCCAGGCCGGGGAAGGAGAAAGTAATGAAGTACATCATCCAGGTAGAGGTGGACCCAGAAGCTGGCACTGAGGCAGAGGAACAGCCACAACAGATTCAGGAGGTGATGGGGAAGTGGCAGGCTCTCAACCCAATTGGGATGTACTTTTCCCTCACGCGCCGCGCCGTGACCATCATAGTGGATGTCCCCAACGAGGACGCCTTCTTTGAGGCCCTGCACAGCACCTGGGTGTTGAGCAATAGCTATCCCGAAGTTTGG
This sequence comes from Dehalococcoidia bacterium, assembly GCA_965247295.1. Classification (GTDB taxonomy): domain Bacteria; phylum Chloroflexota; class Dehalococcoidia; order Lucifugimonadales; family JAGWBF01; genus CBDFGQ01. The sequence goes on along the minus strand of CBDFGQ010000003.1, from coordinate 24,296 downwards.
CCGGTGGTAGACGCTCAGGAGTTCCCGGACATGCTGAGGCGCGCCGGAGTAACTGCCTAGTAAAGTTGCTGGAGGCCGAGGCGTGGGATAGGGTTTTAGCAGGGTCCGTAGCGCGCCAATAAGGTACTTCTTAATAGTGGTGCAGTAGGGGCTGGCAGCTACTTATGGAACACCCTGTGATGGGTGTCAGAGATAAGACGGGGCGAACTACAGCTTAGGCCAGTGCCGCCTCCGCAGTAAGTCGGCTTCTGGGTGCGCCGGGCCGTTCATAAGGGAGCCGCTCTCAGTGAGGCGGCCTATAATCGCGTCCAGCCTTCTCGCGTCGGACCTGGCCTGGCGGGCGTTATCGCGAAGCCAGCGCCACTTTCGGGCATCCTCTGTTACACTCACCATTGCTCACCCTCCTGTCGGAGCACGAATGTTGTTAGACGCATTCTAGAGCCGGTGAGGTCGGGGACATATAAGGGAGCCACCTGATGCGGGAGGGGGAAACCCCCAATGGTTATAGGTGCTGACACCCTGGGTGGTGTGGTTTGGGTACGACCATTGCAAGCCGCCGGTCCATTGGAGCACGGATGGCCCCCAGCACCTGGGAACGCTCCCAGCCTCTGACGCATAACTGACACCCTACCACCCTGAGCATACATCCCCCGTTACGGTTCTCCTGCCCAGGGGGATAGACCAACAGCTGGACATCGCAGTAGGCGTAGGCGTTGCCCATCGAACACCAGTTCATGCCGCCGGATGGTTTTCTGAGCTTGCAGGGAAGGTTAACAGCATTCGTGAGTAATAATACGATGGCTTTCAGCTATGATGGTAAGGTGCTTGGGTCCAGGCAGCTTGATATCGGATTGTTGGGTGAAGAACAATAAGAAGGAGGAAGTCTCTTGTCGTTTTTCAGGGGTGCAAACACGGGGCCGATATTTCTGGGACCGGGCGATGTCTACACTTTTCTCGCGACCGAAGCGGAGACCGACGGGGCCTACTTCGTGTTGGAAGGAAAGATACCAACGGACGGTGGCCCACCTCCTCACATCCACCATAATCAGGTCGAAACGTTCTATATCGTCGAAGGGCAGTTGGAAATCATGCTGGGCGACGAAGTATACGAGGCGAAGGCTGGCGACTTTGTTCATGTCTCCATAGGCACGCCCCATCGTTTCATAAATCGATCACCGACTCCGGCCAAAATCATCGCGCCCTTTGTACCAGCAGGAGACATCGAGGGGTTCTTTAGAGAGTCCTTCAAAGAAACCACGGACCGGAATGCGCCCCCTGAACAGTTAACCGACGCATTCATTCAGCGCCTGCTTGAAGCGGCGAACCGCCATGACATAGAGATTTTGCCGCCTCCAGAAGATGTGGGATGAGGCGAGCGATATCTAGAGCGATTATTTGTACGATTCCATTTAGCAGCGTCCGCAGCGTGCCAAAAAGGTACTTCTAAATCCGTGCCGGGCCAAGATGGGCGCTGCTAGTGCCGTTACTGCCCAGGTGACCCTCAACATCGGTCGGAGTGCTCTTCATAGGAAACCTCCACTGGTTGGATATGCCACGATGGGCTTGTAAGCTTTAATGGCGTCTTCGGAGCTGACCTGCTCGGCATAGACCCGCGTCATAGTCAGAGTGCTATGGCCCAGCAGGCTCTGGATATAGAAAAGGTTCAGGCCGTTACGAACCGACTCGCACGCGAAGGTGCGCCGGAAGGCGTGGGCGTTACACTTGATACCGGTTTTGCGTTCCAACCGCTCCAGCATCTCCCCTACGCCCCATTCGTTCAGGTTAAAGAGCCTGTCTCCGGTTGGTTGCTCCCGGAGCCACTGGAGGAGGAGGGTGCCGGTGTGTGGGCCGTATCGCACCACTCGCTGCTTGGCCCCTTTCCCCCATACCATCACCGTCTCCCTGTCCAGGTCCACGTCGCCCACGCGGATGTTGGCCAACTCCGAACGCCGTAGGCCCGTATCGGCCAGCATCGACACTATGGCCTTATCCCTGATGCTTCCACAGGCCGTCAGGAGCTTATCTAAGTCTGAGAGCTTCACAGTATGTCGTATTGGCTTGGGTACCTTCGGAGCCTTCATCTTGGCGGTAGGGCTGGCGGCGATGTATTCTTGCTCCCAGGCCCACCGATTGAATGCCCGTATAGCTTTTTAGTAGGCGTGCTTCCCTCCGGGTCTTCACCCGAGCGAGGCCAGAAACCTCTCGATGTCTTCCTTCGCTACATCCAGGAGGGGCTTTCTAATGAGGTTCACAAATGGCCGTAGGTAGCCGGTGTAAAACGCAAGCGTCTCTTGACTAACGCCACGGGCTGCCCTATCATTATTGAACTGTGCAACCATGTGCCTATTCAGGCACGCTGAATCGGGACTCTTAATCCGTAGGTTCTCGGTTCGATCCCGAGGCGGGGCACCATTGTGGCGGTTGCCCCGGAAAAGGGGAAGTGTCGGAACTGGTAGACGAGCATGACTTAGGATCATGTGCTGAAAGGCGTGGGAGTTCGAGTCTCCCCTTCCCCACCATGTATCATTAGAGCAACGTTGTTTGACGTTGATGCCTTAGGTTGGTTTTTAAGGAGGCCCTATGGCGACCTTACTGGAGGTTAGGGACCTACAGACGTACTTTTTCACCGAGGAAGGGGTAGTGAAAGCGGTGGATGGTGCGTCCTACGACCTCGAGCAAGGAGAAACTCTGGGTCTAGTGGGCGAGAGCGGGTGTGGCAAAAGTGTAAGCGCCCTGTCGATTATGCGACTGATACCGGACCCTCCTGGGAAGACGGTTGGAGGGGAGGTCATCTTCGAAGGCCGGAACCTGCTGGACTTGTCCGACAGTGAGATGAGGCGTGTACGGGGTAAGCAGATCTCCATGGTCTTCCAGGAGCCCATGACCTCGTTAAACCCGGTCCTCACGGTAGAACGCCAGCTCACCGAGGCGCTGGAGCTTCATATGGGCATGGGCAAATCCGATGCCCGGAAGGAGGCTGTTCGCCGCCTGGAACAGGTAGGCATACCGGATCCAGAGCGGCGGGTAAAGGCGTATCCACACCAGTTCAGCGGAGGAATGCGGCAAAGGGTGATGATCGCCATGGCCTTGAGCTGTGATCCCAAGCTTATCATCGCCGACGAACCCACCACTGCCCTTGACGTGACCATCCAGGCGCAGATTCTGGAGCTGATGAAGAATCTCACCTCAGAGTTCGGCGTCTCCCTCATAGTCATCACCCATAACTTGGGTGTGGTGGCCCGCTACGCCGACAGGGTGAACATCATGTATGCCGGGAAAATCATCGAGCGTGGTGATGCCAAAGAGATATACAGGAACCCCCGCCACCCCTATACAGTGGGACTCCTTCACTCGGTGCCCAGGCTGGACCTGCCAAGGACGGAGAAACTGGAACCGATCGAGGGTCAGCCGCCGGACCTGGTGAATCTGCCTCCAGGATGTTCCTTCAGGGAGCGATGCGTGTACTCCATAGATAGGTGTGCCGACGAGATTCCTCCCCTGGAAAGCGTGGGCAATGGCCATCTCTCGGCATGTTTCGTTTCAGAGACCCTGGGTGCCAAAGAGGAGAGGGCGTAATGAGTGCGATGTCCCAGACCAACGGACACGGGACCGATAACGTCATCATGGACGTGCAGAACCTTAAGATGTATTTCCCTGTCACGTCGGGTCTGATTTTCCAGCGCGCGGTAGGGTACATTAAAGCCGTTGACGATGTCAGCTTCTTCGTACGGAGGGGCGAGACCCTGGGGCTGGTGGGAGAAAGTGGATGTGGGAAGACTACCACAGGCCGCTGTATCCTTCAGCTTTACAAACCTACCGATGGCAAGATCGTCTTCGAGGGTAGGGACCTGATGACGATGAAGTCCGGAGAAATCCGGAGCATGCGCCGGCGGATGCAAATCATATTCCAGGACCCCTACAGCTCCCTGAATCCGCGCATGACGGCAGGGAACATAATTGGGGAGCCCCTGATCGTACACGGCCTGTCCCGGGGGAGGGAGTACAAGCAGAGGGTAGCCGAGCTACTTTCAACGGTAGGACTGAACCCATATATGGCCGACAGGTTTCCCCACGAATTCAGCGGGGGGCAGCGCCAGCGTATAGGGGTGGCCCGCGCGCTGGCGGTGAACCCACAGTTTATCGTTTGCGACGAGCCCGTATCGGCGCTGGACGTGTCCATCCAGGCCCAGATTATCAACCTCCTGGAAGAGCTACAGGAGGAGTTCGGTCTGACCTACCTGTTCATCGCTCACGATCTCTCGGTGGTAAGGCACATAAGCGACCGCGTGGCCGTGATGTACCTGGGCCATATTGTGGAGGTCGCCGGGCGGAACGAGATTTACGCCAACCCGCTTCACCCTTACACCCAGGCACTGCTCTCGGCGGTGCCCATCCCCGACCCTATCATTGATGCCGAACGAGAGAGGATTATACTCACTGGAGAGGTCCCCAGCCCCCTCAACCCACCTCGTGGATGCGTCTTCCATCCCAGGTGTAGCATAGCAACGGATGAGTGTCAGGTTGAGATGCCCGCCCTGAAGGAAGTGCAGACCGACCACTACGTGGCCTGCATTCACGTGCCGGGCTATGGGTCCCCTGCCCTATAGCAGGTGTTCCCAGCAGCCTCGACTCGCCCGAGTGTCTAGGGTCCCTTTCTAGCTCTGTCTCACGTACTTGGTCACCGTGGTGGATGCCGCCAGGTAGATGTCCCCATGTCTATCGACCCGTATCTGATGGGTTCGAGGAGTGTCCAGCCTGGCCAGAAATCTCCCCGTCTTGTCCCTCACGCTGATCCAGTTGTCCGGAGCCTCGCTCCTTTCGCAGATGTAGACGGTCTCATCGGCGTCTATGTATATGTCGGTGGGCAGGCTCACATCGGTCCACTGGGAGACGAACTCTCCGGAACCTGTGAATATCTGAATACGGTTATTGGTCCGATCGCAGACGTAAATGACGCCTTCCCCATCGATCCAGACGCTGTGAGGGACCCGGAACTCCGCGGGAGCGGCATCGCCGGGAGTGCCCCATGATGAGATAAGGTTCCCGTCCTCCGAGAACCTGTGGACCCGGCTGTTGCGGTAGCCATCGGAGACGTACAGGTCTCCCGAAGGCGCGGGAAACATCCGCGTAGGTCTGTTGAAGGGGCTGCCGGCCCTAAGCACCTCCCCCTCGTCCTCGTCGCATCCCGTGTCCGATGGCTGCCCCCTGGTCCCCACCTCCAGAAGTGACATACCGCTCAGGGTCAGCTTCGCCGCCACATGGGCGCCCCTGTCCGCCAGGTACATCAGGTCGTCCGGGGCCACATAGATCGTGTGAGGCTCAACTATGGCTCCCGTCCCCCAGGAATTCAGGAAGTTGCCATCCTTGTCGAACACCAAGATAGGGGGGTCTACTAGCTGCTGACAGACGTAAAGGCGTTCCTGGGAGTCCACGGCCACACCGGTGACCCGCCCGTAGCTCCAGCCTTCGGGCAGCCTGGCCCAGTTCTCCATTACTTCGTATCTATAGGGGGCCGTACCTATGATGGTCAAATTTGAGTTACCTCCTTCTCTAAACTCGCGATGTTCCCGAGTGCCCATGATCAAAGCGCGTGGACGGCAGGCAGGACGTCCCTTCCGACCAGCTCAATGTGCTCCAGCACATCCTTCTGGGGCATGTCGGGGTAGAAGAGGCGGAGGCATATCTGGGTAAACCCCAGCTCCCTGTACCGGGCGATCTGCTCCACGCACTCCTCAGGGCTGCCCACTATGAAGGTGTCATCCATCAGCGCCTCCAAGTCTCCCGTAACCTTCCTGGTCAGCTCGGCGTCTACGCCCTGGAGTCCGTGCTGTGCGTACGCCTCGTACTTCTTTTCAAACCCTCGGCCTGCCTTCTCCAGGGCCTCCGACCGGCTGCTTGCACAGAAAAACTCCCTGACTATGGCCATCTCTTGGGGGACTGGATGGCCGTGCTCCAGGAGAGTATGTTGGTAGAGGGAGATCTGGTTGGCGATAGTGTTGTAGGGCTGGGCGGGGCCGATGAAGAGGATGTGTCCCTCACGGCCCACCCTCCTGACGGCGGGGTCGCTCATAGCCGCCAGCCATATCTTGGGGTAGGGCTTCTGGTAGGGTCTTGCCGTCGGGCGTGCCCCCGTCGCGTGGAAATACCGGCCGTGGTGGGTCACTTCATCCTCGGTCCACAGCCGCACCATTAGTTCCAGTGCCTCAGAGCAGCGGGCGCCCCGCTGGGTCATCGGGGTGCCGAAGGCCTCGCACTCCTCGGGCCGGTATCCGAGACCAAGGCCCAGGATGAGGCGACCCTCGCAGATGTGGTCCAGGGTCGCCACCTGCTCCGCGACGTCAACGGGGTTGAGAAGTGGTAGGAGTAGTACGGAGGTCGCCAGCTTCATGTCTCCCGGCTCCGCGGCGAGTCGGGATAGCACCGGAAGGGGCTGGAAGTGCTGGAAGGGGTCTATCAGGTAGTGGTGGGCCCAGCAGTATATGTCGAACCCCGCGTCCCTGGCGGCCCGGAACTGCTCCAGATGGTCCCGCCACTGCTGTTGCAGGTCTAGGGTATCCCTTGTCACCACCTGGCCCACCTGATATCCCACTTCCATTGGTGCACCTCCTTGGCCTGGGACAATTTCAGCATACGGCTGCTCGCCGGTCAAGGGCGTCTGGCCAAGGGGACGGGCACCGTTTTTTCGCTCCCAGAAGTTCTGCTTGTACGCTCCCAGAAGTTCTGCTAAAATCCATCCCATCTAGCGGGCAGAATGCTCCCCCTTCTTCAGGACATGCGGCATCCTATCGGGGACGGGCCTAATTTCGAGGCAAGGAGTTGAGCGAAATGGCGTCTTTCTGGGAAGTGCAGAGGGTCGAATCTGGTGGGAACTTGCTGGACGACATGATGACATACGTCAGCCAGCCCAACGTGCCGGGTAGAAACCCTGCCGTTATTGTGATTCAGGAGGTATTCGGGGTCAATAGGCACATCCAGGCTGTCGCCGACCGCCTGGCAGCCGAGGGGTATTTCGCCGTCGCCCCGGCCCTGTTTCACAGAGAAGGGACCAACGAAGAGGTCAGGGGAAATAACCCGGTCTATGGCTACGGCAACGCTCCTGACGCCGATGCCAGGGCCAAAGCTGTAGGCAACTGGCGGGACGATCAACTGGCGCTGGATATAAACACCACCATAGAGTGGCTCAGGAAGCACCCCCGGGTGCAGGGCGAAAAGATCGGCATCGTGGGGTTTTGCGCCGGCGGCAGGATCACCTACCTTGCGGCCGCCGCCTGCTCGGGCCTGAGCGCCGCCGTGGTCTTCTACGGTGGCAACACCATGCGGGTATGGGGTGAGGCGCCCACCCCCTTTGACCGTACCGCCAACGTCCAGTGCCCGGTGATGGGTAACTTCGGTGACCTGGACCAGAATCCCACCGTGGATGACGTCAAAAGGATCGAGGCCGAGCTTCAGAAGCACGGCAAGAGCTACGATTTCAAGATGTACCCCGGGGCAGGTCACGGGTTCTTCTGCGACGAGCGGGACAGCTACCACCAGGCCTCGGCCCATGACGCCTGGACCAGGACCATGGGCTGGTTCCAGAAGCATCTGGTATCGGTCGCCGCTACCGCATAGTGGGCCGATCATTGTTGGTTGGAAGACGGGGCGGCACTGGACCGGTCGCCCCGTCTTCAATTATATGTACGATCGGCGTTGCGATACCGTGCTGCGACAACGCGAATAGGTCCCCCGGGAGGCCAGGGTGGGACCGGTCATTGCTGACGACATCAGCTAGGTGAGGAGGGTGGCTATGCCCCAAACGTCTGAAGCCCCAACCTATCACAATTATATCGGCGGCCAGTGGGTGGAGTCGGTTTCCGGCCATACGTACCCGATCATCAATCCGGCCCACAAGGATAGGGTTTTGGGGTCTTTCCAGGCGTCGGTGTCGGAGGATGCGGAGCGGGCGGCAGAGGTTGCCCACGCCGCCCTTCCCACCTGGTCCGCAATGCCGGCGCCCCAACGAGCGGACATCCTCTACCGTGCCGTGGAGATTATGCGGGAGCGGCAGGATGACGTTGCCCGTACGATTACCCTGGAAGAAGGAAAGCCGCTGCCCGATGCCCAGGGGGAAGTCAAACGGGCCATGAACATCACCGAGTACGCCGCTGGAGAAGGCCGGCGCCTGTTCGGGTACACCACTCCCTCAGAGCTTCCCAACACCTTGGCCTATACGGTTCGCAGGCCCGTGGGGGTGGTTGGCATCATCACTCCGTGGAACTTCCCCATAGCCATACCTGCCTGGAAGATGGCCCCGGCCCTCATATGTGGCAATACGTTGGTGTTCAAGCCCGCCTCCTCTACGCCCATGAGCGCTGTCAAGCTGGTGCAGGTTTTCGAAGACGCTGGGCTGCCGCCGGGCGTCCTAAACTTGATCACCGGCCCCGGAGCTCTGGTTGGCAACACCTTGGTTACCCATCCCAAGGTATCAGGTATCTCCTTTACGGGTTCCACGGAGATCGGGTCCGGCATCTACGTCGAGGCGGCCAGGGGCCTGAAGAAGGTACAGTGTGAGATGGGCGGCAAAAACGCGGTGATAGTCCTCGCCGATGCCGACATGGACAAGACGATGGGTGGTATAGTCCAGGGCGCCTTCGGCTCTACAGGCCAGCGATGTACCGCTACCAGCCGGGCCATTGTGGAGGAGGCCATATACGGGCCCTTCATGGAGGAGCTTTTGGAGAGGACCAGCAAGCTTGTGGTGGGAGACGGGCTGGAACCGGGCGTGGACGTGGGTCCATTCTCCAGCGAGGCCCAGTTCCAGAAGGTGATGGAGTACATCGGGATAGGCACCGAGGAGGGTGCCAGGCTCGCCTATGGCGGCAGGGCCCTCACGGGCCCGGGATACGATGGGGGCTACTACGCAGAGCCCACCATCTTCACCGACGTGAATCCTTCCATGCGAATCGCCCAGGAGGAGATTTTCGGGCCGGTGCTGACGGTGTTCAAGGCCAAGGACCTAGAGGAGGCCATACAACTGGCCAACAGCGTCCAGTTCGGCCTGTCTTCCTCGATCTATACCAAGGACCTCCCCAGTGCCTTTCTGTACGCGGACCAGGTGGAGGCGGGGATCGTCCACGTGAACGCTCCTACCCTTGGGGGCGAGGTGCATCTCCCCTTCGGTGGGATGAAGGCCTCCGGAGTAGGTGCGAGGGAGCAGGGCACAGAGGCCGTAAACTTCTTCAGCGAGGTCGTAACGGTATACATTGACTACGCCGGAGCCCGCCCCCAGGCCAAGTTCATCTAAATCTCCTCGGAGAATAGCCGTTTGGACGTTTTGTATATAACCTCTGACCGGCCCGGTGCGGGTAAGACTGCCCTTGCTGCCGCCCTGGCGGCCAAGGTGTCCCGGGGAGACTGGCGGGTCGGGTACCTCAAGCCCTTTTCTTACGTGCCCCAGCAGGATGCCGACGTTGAGTACATAGGTCGGGGCATCCTGCGTGGCGGCCCAAATGGGTTACAGGCGGTTCCCCTGGCGGTCCCCGAGAGTGGTGCAGATGGTCAGACCCTGCCGGAGGGCATAGCTTCCCAGCTGAAGGAGCTTCTGGAGACGCTGGCTAAAGATAGAGAGCTTACGCTGGTTGAGGGCCCAAGCCTCACTACGCCCGAGGGCGACGCCTCTGCCATCTCCGCCGGGCTGGTGGAGTTGATGGACGCCAAGGCCATACTCGTGATGCACTACGACCCAGGGCTCAGCGCCGATAGGGTAATTGAGGCGTGCCAGCCGCTTGGAGAGCGACTCCTGGGCGTACTCATAAACTCGGTCACGCGATACAGGGAGAGGGAGGTGCGACTGAGCCTGGGACCGGAGATAGAGTCCCGTGGGATGAAGTTGCTGGGGGCCGTTCCCGAAGACCGCCTGATGCTTTCAGTCACCGTGGGCGATATCGCGCGGCGTCTCGGAGCGCGGTGGGCGCTGGGGGAAGATCGGGCCGGGGAACTGGTGCAAAACTACCTGATCGGCGGCAACATCATGGACCGGGGCACCACCTATTTTGGGCGAGCCGAAAGCAAGGCTGTTATTGTGAGAGGTGACCGTCCAGATATCCAGCTTGCGGCCCTGTCCACGCCCCTGACCTGCCTCGTGCTGACGGATGGGCATGAGCCGATACAGTACGTGTATTATGAAGCGGAACGTCAGGAGGTACCGGTGCTGGTCGTCCAGCAGGATACGATATCCACGGCCCATGCCGTGGATACCATGCTACAGGAGGCTTCCTGCCGCCACCCCGTGAAACTGGAGCGATTCCAGCAGCTCCTGAGCGCCTATGCGGACCTGCCTTCGATCTAGGGTCAGCTCCTGGTCTGACCGATTCACAGCTGCCATCGGCGCGAAAGCGGGTCTTGTTGAAATAAGGTCATGGTTTGGCTATAATGTGGACTCCAGGGTGCCGTGCCGCGATGATTTGGGCTATCGGCCGAGGTAGCTCAGTGGTAGAGCAGTGGACTGAAAATCCACGTGTCGTTGGTTCGAATCCGACCCTCGGCACCACCTTGTTGCGTCATCGTAGACTCCGGCGAGCGGAAGTGGCTCAGCGGTAGAGCATCTCCTTGCCAAGGAGAGGGTCGTGGGTTCGAATCCCATCTTCCGCTCCATATCTATCCTTCTTTCTCCTATCTACACGACCCTGCTTCCAGCCAGCTTGCAGCTGACTTAGCTACAATCCGGCGTTCTCAGATGTTATCACAAGGGCTCATATATTATCATAGAATCTCAGTCATGTTGTGGTATGAAATGTGGTAGGGATAACATAGGAGAAAGGCCATGAGTCGCAGACCAAATAACGCCCTTAGCGCGGTGCAAGTGCGAACGGAGCGACGCCCAGGCAGACACGCCGACGGAAACGGGCTGTACCTGCTCGTCGAGCCTGCCGGAAACAAGCGATGGATTCAGCGCTTGACCATCCGAGGTAGGCGCACGGACCTGGGGCTTGGGGGCTATCCGCTAGTTTCTCTGAGCGAGGCACGAGATAAGGCGTTCGCAAACCGGAAGGTGGCGCGCTCAGATGGCGACCCTCGTGTTGAGAAGAGGCTGGAAGCCATGCCGACCTTCGCCGAGGCCGCCGAGGGAGTGATAGCCCTCCGTCGCCCTGATTGGCAACACCCGAAGACGGCCAAGCGCTGGGAGGCCACACTCAGGACTTACACCTACCCTTTCTTCGGCAATCTCTCCATCGATCAGGTGAGCGGAGCGGACGTGCTCAGGGCGTTGACTCCCATATGGACGGATAAGCCTGAGACGGCAAGAGCGGTGCGTGGGCATATCCGCGACATTATGGATTGGGGCATAGCCAATGGCTTTAGGTATGACAATCCCGCAGGCGACGCCGTGCGTCTGGGGCTGAAGCGTGCGAGGCGGGCGAAGACGCACTTCAAGGCCATCCATTACTCAGAGGTTCCCGACGTTCTGAAGTCCATCAGACGCGCCAGCGCGTTGGCCTCATCCAAACTGTGCCTGGAATTCCAGGTGTTGACGGCCAGCAGACCAGGCGAGGCTCGGCAGGCTCAGTGGTCGGAGGTAGATGCCGACACCAGGACATGGACTATCCCATCCGAACGTATGAAGGCCGACCGAGAGCACCGTGTTCCGCTATCCACGCAGACTATGGAGATACTGGCCGAGGCGAGGAGTCTCGACGATGGGAGTGGCCTGGTATTCCCGTCGAGGTCGGGCAGACCACTGAGCGATATGACCCACCGCAAGCTGCTAATGACGCTGGGCATAGACTGTGTTCCGCACGGTTTTCGGTCGAGCTTTAGAGACTGGGCGGCCGAGATGACGGACGCGCCGCACGCAGTTATGGAGGCGGCCTTAGCTCATGTTGTGGGAAACTCTACCGAAGCCGCCTATTTTCGCTCTGACCTGTTCGACCGGCGGAGGACGCTTATGACCCAATGGGCCGACTATCTGAGGTGAGAGTTGGACGGCTCGACGAGGATGTTTCGTGCGGCGGTCATACGGCCCACAAACACTTCGATGATTCAAACGGATACGACGCCAGACTTGCAGTATCCAGGAGATAGTCCCTACCAGGCCCCGAGCACCCGTCCCAGGAGCCAGCCTACACCACCGCTGCCACCACCGACCAGGGTCAGCGACCAGGGCAGTGCCATAGACCCGGCGAACTTCACCCGTTTGTCCCGTACCGAGAGCGTCAGGCCACCGTTGCTGTTGGCCAGGTAGACCTCAAGCTTGGAGACCTGGGCTGCCAGCCTCTCCAGTGTGGCGGCGATGTCCTTGTGTTCCTGTCGTCCCTGCTGGAAAAGATTCTCGAGGGAGGCTACCCGTTCTTCTATCGTAGTCATGTGAAAGACTAACCTACATAGTTCCCTGAAGCGTTGTAGACGTACACCTTATCGTCGATGAAGTCCACTACGTAGAAGTATGCTCCATCCCAGGCGATACCATAGGGATCGTCGTTGCCGGGGGCGAGGTCGAAGTCTCGGTCTGACTGGTGGTCCCCATCGGCATTGTAGACGTACACCTTACTGCCGACGATGTCCTCTACGTAGAGGTATGCTCCATCCCAGGTTATGCTACGGGAATAGTTGTTGCTGGTGGCGAGGTCGAAGTCGCGGTCTGACTGGTGGTCCCCATCGGCATTGTAGACGTACACCTTACTGTCGATGTAGTCCACCACGTAGAGGTATGCTCCAACCCAGGTTATGCCAAAGGGGGTGTCGTTGCCGCTGGGGGCGAGGTCGAAGTCGCGGTCTGACTGGTGGTCCCCATCGGCATTGTAGACGTACACCTTACTGCCGACGAGGTCCTCTACGTAGAGGTATGCTCCATCCCAGGTTATGCCACGGGGATAGTTGTTGCTGGTGGCGAGGTCGAAGTCGCGGTCTGACTGGTGGTCCCCATAGGCATTGTAGACGTACACCTTATCGTCGGCGGTGTCCACCACGTAGAGGTATGCTCCATCCCAGGCTATGCCAGTGGGGTTGGTGTTGCCGGTGGCGAGGTCGAAGTCGAAGTCGCGAGTGTCCCTTCGCCACGTCCCACTGACCTTGGTCCAAGAATGGGCTGCCTTCCATATCCCGGCTACCTTCACCTTGGCGGTCGCCGCCTGCCACGTCCCGTCAATCTTGACCTTTAATGGCATCGCTCAATACTCCAGCCACACGTCGCCGTCGTTCCCGTCCGAGCTGGTGGGCGCGGAGTCGCTCACCGTGACCTTGCGGTACCCCAGAGAGGCCAGGCCTGCGGGTGTAATGGCCCTCTCAGTATCCGTTCCTGCTGCTACCTCATCGTCAGTGGCAAGCTCCACAACCCCGCGCTCTGTGGTGGAGGCGTTGCCAAATGCCTCAGTCAACGGCGTCCAATGGGACCGGTAGGTGTCAGCGACCGGGTCAATGTTGGTGGAGTCCTGGACGCTGAAGTACAGGATGGCATCGCTGCCTGTCACCTGTGCGGGGTGTTCGTAGGAGATGGAAGGGTCCCACGCCAGCCCAGCGCCGTGAACGTTTTGCTCCACTCCCAGTGCAGTCAGCTCCCGGAGGATTTCATTGATGTGCTCCCGCTTGGGAAGCGAGCCTCCGGGCTGGGAGTGGCTGGCGTCCCAGCCGGTAGTCCGCTCCACTCCCCCGTCCTCGGGGTCTTCAACATCCCCGGACGCCGCCCATTTTTGTATCTTTAGTGCGTCTGGGTCTCTGGCCATAAGGGCCCCTCCTACGATGTCTCCACTGTCAGTGCAACCCCGCTCGGTTTCGGCCAGGCATCAATAGCTGACAGCAGAGCTAGAAGTTGTGTACGGGTGTCTGTGACATGGAGCGTGGCCGTCATGCCGCCCCCGTCCTGGTATGACGCTCCGGGGAAGTCCTGCTGCACCACCCCCTCCAGACCCGGAACCGATCCGTTGGCCAAAAGCGCCGCGGACCGCATGCGCAGCACAACTCGATAGTACCCATCCCCCACCGGCACACGGGGCGACAACGACTCGGTTACAGTCGCAAGCAAGCCTTGATCGAAACCAACGCCGCCGCTTCCATGGAACCCGAAGAAGGAGAAATTGCCCAGGTTGGTGGCGGGCCGGGCCACTCCCAGCCGCTCCCCGATGTAGTCCAGCCAGACACCCTCGGCGGTACCGATCATGGTCATGCGCTCCATATCCGCCAGCGGCTTGACCAGGTGGTCGTCCACTACTTCCAGTAGTGCTTCCATGAGGGCCTGCATACGAGGTACACGACGCCACTGCTGAATCAGCAGCTCAGCGTTGGCGGTGGCGTTGATACGCTTAGCTAGATCACTCATGACGACTCCACCGTTATGGTGATATCGTTGGGAGCCACGGTCAGCCGCTCAACCAGGGTGAAGTTGTCCTGGTTGGTAACGGAGCCCTGGACCGTACTTACTGTATCTAGCCCCAACTCATCGGCGGTGTACCCGGTCACAGCGCCCGTCACGATGACGGGATTGCCATCCTCGTCCAGTGGGACGGTGATGACGAACGCCCCGTCGACGTAGGCCGCCTCGACCTCATCCAAGTCCGTTTCTGAAGTCCCTCGTAGACCGGTCTGGACTACTGCGGCCACCCCGTCATAGTCGGTGACGGCGGAGAAGTCTAGGCCGGACGCTGTAGCCCCGTTCAGCGTGACGCTGCCGGACGTGATGATATCCACACCATCGACGATCGTGGCCGTATCCAGCCCCAACTCGTCGGACTCGCTTCCAGTAAACGCCGCACTGACCGAGGTGGCCACCCCGCTGCTGTCTAGAGGGATCGTCACCACAAATGCCGAGGCGGTACTGTCGTAGGCGACCTCCACGTCATCGAGGCTGGTGGCGGACGTTGCCCGTAGGGCGGTCTGGAGCGTGGAAGCCACTCCGTCCAAGTCGTTGTCGCCAGAGAAGTCCAGGCCAGTTACCGTCTGCCCCAGGAAGGTGACGCTGCCGCTGGTGATGCCCTGAAGCGTCGCGAGGGCGGCCACCGTCCCCGTACCTGTCACCACCGTAGCACGACCATGAAAAGTGACGAGGTCCGCCACCGTTCCCGTTCCAGTAACGACGGTGCCGGCCTTCCGTCCGACCCCTAGGCTGTCGGTGTGGCCCGGCACCGAGAGAACGTCGGCAAGGAGCCGCTGGGCGTTCAGATGCTCAGCGATGGTCAGTCTTGCTACATGACCCAACACCTGCCGGATGATTCGCACCGTGCCGTCTGAGGGGAAGTTGGACTCAAGGGTGAGCGCCATCTTGATCCTGATGGGTACTGCACTGACACGGGAGAAGGCGATGGGAACGGTCCACCCTCCAGGGTGAGCTACGTCAATGCTAGTGTCCCCACTGGTGCCTGTCCCGGCTGACTTCGACCGGGCCATTGCAGCCGCCACGTCCGCATCTGTGCCGCCGTCCACGACGATGCATATGGAGTGTGCCCCAATGCTCTTACCTTGCACCGTCACTGCGGTTCCCGTAGCGTTCTCCCGCAGCAGCGCGTCGGTCACGCCTTCGACCCCCAGCACGGCGGCAAGCACTGATTCCGCCGAACCCCTGCTGTTACGTCCTGTGAAACGCTGGAATCGTTCTTTGTACTCCTCGTCAGTCTCAATCCGCCTGCCTGGGGTGGCCGCCGCCGGGTTGGTCACCGATTCCCAGCCGGTCACCAGGTTCACGATCTGAGTGAGCGATCCCGACGCCGCTGGAACAGGCCCCTCTTCCACCGAGCGCATGGCGGCGCTGGCGCTGCCCGAACCTGGAATGGTCACCTCCTGGATGAGCTCGAACATGTCTCCAGCGGTGGTGCGGGCCCGCGCCCCTGCGGGAATGGAGACCCCGCTTTGACCCCCAAGGGTCACTGTCACCGTGGAGCGCGTCCCCAGGAGCCTCTCTATTCCCAGGAGAGACCCCAGGTCGTCAAGCTGTACGCCCTGGGACCTGGATACCGACTGCCCATTGGAGACAGCTACCAGGGCTTCATCCACTTGAGTGAATGTGAGCGCAAGAACGCCTACGATCTGGCCCTGGAGAGTCTCTGGAGCCAGGTCCAAATCCTCACCCAGGGCAGTCCTGAAAGCCCTACCCAGAGCATCCAGGTAGCTCTGGAGAGAGGTCGGCTCTATTCCTTCCGGTGTAACCCTTGCCATCTTACAAGTCCGTCTCTATGGTAAGTGGGCCGAAGCTCGTCTCCACTCTGAGCACCAGATGCAACAACCGCCTTCTGGCCGAGTCTAGGAAAGAGCTCGCAACCTCCACGTTATCTACTCCAGCCACATTCGACACTTCCGAAGCGATTACCCGGGCTGCCAGACCCTCGTCGTAGGGCTGGCCGAATATGTCCTGGTAGTAGGGAACTCCGTCGGACTCGGAGAGAAACCACTCCCCACGGACGAAGTGGAGACGTTGCAACACCCGTTGGCGCACCGCCTCTAATCCCTGCTCTATGACCAGGTTGCCGCGACCATCCACTGCGAGGTCTCCCCCTATGGTGCGAGTCATATTGCCCTCCCATTCACCGTTACCTCGCTGGCCTCTATGGATACCGTGCCAGAGGTCTTGATTCGGATGCCGCCTGAGCTTATGGCGATCTCGTGTTCGGGCTCCCATGCGCCCACAGGCCCGAAGCCAGGGATGGCAAAGGCGTCCCGGTAGGAGAAGAAGGACTCCACTCCGGGCTGGGACATCGCGTGGGTCTTCTTGAAGTCCCGGAGGCCACGCTGGGAGTACACGAGCAGTACAGAATCGCCCGCTTCCAAGGGGAACGTAAAGGCGGATCGCCCGCCGCACGGAAACACCACTTGCACGTTGGCCACCACCGGGCGAGAAACCGGGTTCCCGTCGGCTCCCACCATCTGGAGCGCAGCCTGCACCTTGGCCCGCCGGGTCGCTGTGTCGTAGCTCACCACCAGCCCCGGCAGACAGGTGTTGATGCCCTTTAGCGCTTGCCTGAGTGCAAAGCGAAGGGACGTGGAGGCGTTGGCGTAGTCTATGGCTGAACTGGCTACTCCCATGGCCCCCTCAATTCCGTCCGCCTGGCGTCGGGACTGCTACCGGGATGATGGATGTAGGCCTGGGCACTGCCACTGGCACAGGAGAAGGTGTGGCGGCAGGCGCTAGCGGGGCAAACTTTACGTAGCTGTCCTCGATGTAGGGCTCGACGAGGAAGCCCTCTATCTCCGTCACGAACTCCCCGCTCCACGTATCGCCCCTGTGGGTAATGGAGGAGATCGTGTACCTTCCGCTTAGCAGCTCGCTCTTGATCTCCACCAGTTGCTTCAGGTGGAGGTCCGTGTTGAGCAGCATCTTGGCCCTGGCTCCTGTCTCCGTGACCGACGGGCTGCCGATAAGCCCTCCGGGTTCGTCCAGCACAGCAAGCGGCGTCTGGACTGTGGGCGTAGGAGCGCCCACCCTTTCCTGCATCTCCGCCGGACGGGGAGTGGGCGCGGGGTCGGAAGAAGAACTAGGCCCCGGGGTGAAATCAGGGGGTGGCCTGGGCCTGGGCACTGCTACCGGGATGATGGATGTAGGCCTGGGCACTGCCACTGCCACTGGCACAGGAGTAGGTGTGGCGGCAGGCGCTAGCGAGGCAAACTTTACGTAGCTGTCCTCGATGTAGGGCTCCACTCCCCAGGGCTCCAGCAGGTCCCTGAGCGCGTCATACGCCTTCCCTGACTCCGAGAAGTCGCTGATAGGGACCTTGGGGATGATGTCCGTGGGACCCAGTGTAAGGCCCATTGTCTTCACGATGTCACCGACGATCACTGGCAGGGGGACATCCCCCTCATAGCTCTGGTCCCACACGGTCTCCGTCCGGGCAGTATCCGACGCCCCCAGGCTCATGGTCGTGATCCGGTCCAGGCCGACCCTCTCGTGCGTGACGTTCCGAATCTCCATCTCCCCCACCAACCCCAGCACCTTCCCGTCACCATACCCGGCCTGCACCTGGATCAGATCACGCTTGTCCATGACCAGAGACCCCGAGGCCCTGGACAGGTTGTAGATTTTCACCTCCGAGGAAGGCCCGTCAGACTGCGACCCCTTCCGAATGGAGAAGGTGATACGCAGGCTTTCATCAACCGATAGCAAGAGATTGCCCGCGTGGACAACCTCGATCCTAGCCCGCCTCAGATACTTGGTCATCGTCATGTCCTTGCCCTCGCCAGCCGGACTTCCTCCGGGGTCAGGTAAACCAGCCTGTGGGTATCTTCCCAAGCATTACGCCCTATGGCAGTCCCGGCTTCCCTGGCAAGGGGAGCCGCCACGATGTCCCCACCAAAGTAGGGACTGCCTATCAGCCTGCTCCTGGAAGCAATCTGGCGGCCCAGGGCTATGGGGCTACCAGCGTCGTTCCTAAGGGACAGGTACCAGGCTTCGGTCAAAGGTTGCCACCAGACCTGCAGCTCCACAGTCTGCACTCCGAGGAACACCGTCATGCTCTGCCTGGGGTCCGTCGTGAGGGGTATCGTCTGCATCAAAAACAGCCCTCATATCAGTAGATACTCGGTGGTCACTGGAGCCCCGGTAGCCCCGGTAGCAATAGATACTCGTTGGTCACTGGAGCCAGGACCCTGCCCCGGCGGATGGCCCCCAGACGGTCGGCCGCAGGGCCGCTGGAGGGCGGTACCTCGGTCCCGGAGGCTTCCCTTGAGACATTCTTGAACAACACCTCTTCAAGCTCTATCGTGAACTGAAGCGCCAATCCCGTGGTTCTATCCACCGGCGCGGTGACCGAGGTGATAAGCATACTGTCGTAGACCGCCAGGGCCGTCACCACCGTCAGGGGCTGGCGGTCGTCCATTACCCGCAGTATCTCCAGCCAGGCCACCGTGCTCCGCTCGGTGTGGTGCGTGGTCGAGACTGCGTCTGCCGAGGGCATCAGGTCCGACACCCACCCCTGGAGCTTCAGCTTTGTGGGTTCCCTTACTGCATGGTCCACCAGCGACGCACCCGACTCCACAGGATACGTCGTCTTGCTCACCTTGAGCTTGTGCTCCTCCCCGTAATATCCGTCCACGGTCCGTCCCAGGGCAACGATTGACGTGCCCCTGTAGACGGCGAACCGGTAGTCGTTGGCCAGGGTCATCTCTCTATCGGCCCGTCGAAGTCGTGGGCTATGTCCCGGAATGTCTTCCCTATGGCCTTATCCACAGCGTCGGCGATGTTCTGCGCTACGTCCTCGGCGATCTCCCCGCTGTCCGCGCCGGGGGCAGTAGTGATGTTGATGGTTATGTCCCCCATATTGACCGTGGGACGGTTGCTGATGCTCTGCCGGTAGATCGTCGCTGCCCCGGGGGGAGGCGTGGGCAGCCCCGCCGCACCAAGCTTGAACCCCTCGAACATGTCCAGCATTACCTGCCTGGCTGATGCTGGGATGACCATCTCCCCACCATGCACTGTGGCCAGCATCGGCCTCCCCAGCGGTCCTGGCACTATGCCGCCCTTATCGAAACTCTCTTTCACCGTGCCGAAGAAGCCGCCTACCTTGTCCGATAGCCCAGTGAAGGCGTCTATCGCAGCCCCCAGCCCCGGTACGTCTCGGATTGCGTCCGCTACCATCCCGGGGATGTCCTTGACGATGGCAAGCACCCTGCCGGGTAGCTCGCTAATGAAGGCCACCATGGCGTCGATCCAGCCCCTCACCGTGTTGTTGACACGAGACCAAACACCATCCACCGCTTCGACGATGCGGCCCCAGTTGCGGGCTATCAGTAGAGGCAGGCCCACCGCCGGGAACAGGATCGCAAGGGCCTTGTCCCAGTGGTCCTGGAAGATGCCGACGATGCTCTCCCACACGTTCGCGAAGAACTTCTTGATGGACGTGAACACGCCGAATATCTGGCGCCGGAACTTGTAGATGAGCGCTCCGATGATGCCCAAGGGTCCTATGATGGGGAGGAGCAGTATGCCAACCAGCAGCGGCCAGTTGCCCTTGACCCACTTCCACACTGACTTGAGGGCGCCGAGAATCTGACGCCGGAACTTGTAGATGAGCGCGCCAACGGCGGCGAACGCTAGGATAGCTAGACCTATGGGGCCGGTGATCGCCGCCCACATCGCCCTCGCTGCCGGAGAGGTCAGAAGCATGGCAATCTTCGCTCTGACTAGTGAGGGAACGAACGTGGTATAGATCGCCCTGGCCAATCTGCCGATGGCCCTTACCAGAGAGGAATCCAAAGACCAGGCCAGGATTTTGGCTGCCGCTGCAGCGCCGATCAAGATGGGTCCAGATATGATGACAGCGCCAGCGAAAGCCTTCAATGGGCCTGGAGCACTACTGATGACCCATAGCAGGTCACGTAGCTTCTTAAGAAGCCACCCGGCAGCCTTGGAGACTCCCGATTCACCGAGAGCTATCTGCACATCCGTTAGGGCCGATGTGAAGTCCGCCCAAGCGCCGGGTAGTCCCATGTTCTTCTCTTCTGCCATTTCTTTGGCCGTACCCATAACGTCAAGAAGGGCATCCGACACTTCCTCTGCCCGTGCAATGGCCTCGGGAGAGGTGCGTAGCAGGACGTCGCTGATATACTCAGGCCCGAACACCTTCTCCAGTGCATCTCTGGACGCGCCTTCCAAGCTCTCGAATATCTCCCTTAGCCCGACGGTCTTTCCGATCTCGCTAGGGTCTATCTGTAGCTGACGCAGCAGCAGGTCACCCGGGCTGCCTTTTTCAAGCTCAGTAAGTTCTCGAAGCAGTATCTCGATGGCGCTCGCAGCCGATTGAAATCCCCTTGAACCACCTCCAGCCTGCTCACCTAGAGTAACGATCTCAGCAATAGCACCCTGTAGACTGAGCCCTACTTCGTGGGCTAGGGGGGCGATGGTACCAAGAGTGCGGGGCAGCACCTTTATGTCGAAGCCCGCCTGCTTGGAAGCCGCCCCCAGAAGATCGGTCACGTCCTGCGTATCCGACGCTTCCAGCTTCCATTGCTTGAGGATGGTCACCACCTCTTGGGCACGCTGGTCCAACGGGACAAGCGAAGCGGTAGCCGAATGGACGATGTGATCCATCTCCTTCAAGACTTCGTTGACCGAGAACTGCCCCTGAAACAAGGCGCGCTGACCGGCAAGGACTTCCTTTGCCCCAAAGCGCCCGCCCTTGCCCAACTCACGGGCTTGATCTTTCAATGCATCAATGCTGTCCTCCGTCAAGTCAGTGAAGACGCGCAGATCGTTGATGGCCTCTTCATAGGATAGGCTGGCCTTCACCACGGCTACGCCGACTCCCGTCAATGCAGCCCCAGCTATGGCGAAGCCCTTCGCCACCTTATTGATCGAGCCCTGGATATTCTTGATCTTCTGGTTGATCTTGTCCAAGTCCTTGGTGTTGGCCTTGAAGCCAAAGATCGTTATCAGTTCATCTAGTACCGTCGTTGCCATTGAACTCCTCCCACTTACTCCAGGGGCCGATCCTCCCAGTATCCGTGTACCTTGCAAGCACCGATCATCTGAATCTGAACGTCAACGATGGCCTCACTATACGGGTCGTTATAGTCTTGTCTGGTCTGCATGAGCAATGCGTCGCCAGCAGCCCGAATCTCAGGCTCTGCGTCCTGGGCCAACTCCCAGACTTTCTCAGTCTCTTCCTGGACAGGCGCATGGTCATCTACGTGGGGCAACTCCCTAAGGTACTTGGTGAAATAATCATCCCGGAAGTAGTCACAGGCACGCTGTCCTGGACCGCCCCCACACGCTGCTACCACTCCCACTATCAGGACGATAAGCCCCAGCATGGCTACCTGGATGTGTCTCTTCATGGTGTACCTCCTGAGATTCTTCGATTTGTCCTAACAGGTCTTGAGAGGTCTTGAAAGGTCTTGAAAGGTCTTGAGAGGTCTTCATGTGTGATACAATGCATACATGCATGGTGACAAGGGAGGATGCTCATGGCAACCTCGATTCGACTATCGCCCGAGATCGAGCAACGGCTTGACCACTTAGCGTCACAGACTGGTCGCACGAAGGCGTTCTACCTACGCGAGATGATCGAGCGCGGGCTTGAGGATATGGAAGACTACTACCTTGCTGCCGACGTGCTCGAACGTGTCCGAAAGGGGGAAGAGCCTGTGTACACCGACGCCGAAGTAAGGGCAAGGCTTGGCCTGGAGAGTTGAATACCTGGCCATCGCCGAGCGTCAACTGCGTAGGCTTGACCGGCAGACGGCTCAGCGCATCGTTGATTACATGAGGGAGCGCGTGGCGGGCTTGGAGGGACCCTCGGCAGCGGGGCGGCCCGTTGACCGACACTCTGGCTGGCTTGTGGCGCTACCGTGTAGGGGACTGTCGGGTTATCTGCGACATACAGGACCAGGTGCTGCGTGTCCTCGTGGTGAGGGTCGGCAGGCGCGACCAAGTGTACCGTTGATGGCCTGTCAATTCCCTGAGTTCCTGACTCATTCCCCCTCCGCCTCCACAGCAGCGCCGTCCAGCTCAAACCGGAGCTTGATCTTTGGGTCGGAGACTTTCGACAGCCGCCGGATCAGTAGCACTAGCTCGTCCATTCCGTCCCGGTCCACCATTTCTTTATCCAATGAGACCTGGCACATGGGACAAAATCCAGGCAGATACCAGTGGAGTCCGTTGAGGTGTTGCACTATCTCTCCCTGGCACTTGGAACACTGGAACCGGACACCCACCAGGTCATTCAGACCGAACACGATCCGGGCTTCCTTGGTCATGGCTCCTCCTACTTGCTAGATGACCTCGTAGTACAGTCTCTCAAACTTGAATGTGAACGTCTTGTCTGCCGCCTCGTCCATAAGCGTTCCCATTGGCGCGCTGGTCATAACACCGTGCATAAGCCTCAGAACGTATCCATGCTTGGCGTCCTTGACACTCCCTTCCCAGTTCACGAATCCGCCACCCAGCACTGCCTTCATCTGCTGCCCCAGGAACGAAAGCGATGGGGCGCCAGGTTGCAGCATGATGGAAAGGGTCCCACCGTACTCGCCAGTGGCAGAAGTCAGCATATCCCCGGTGGCTCCCCTACGAACGGTGTCAAGCTCAACAGTATCAGGAATCTCAAGTGTGCTGAGTCCCAGCACTACGTGTCCGTTCAGGGTAACGCTCAGGGTTTCTGCCGGGATTATCATACTGCTCCTCCCACCTACTTCTTCTCCTTAGCCTTCTTCTCGGCGTGGTCGTGGGCTCTGTGCTCGTTCTCCACATGCGCCATCAGTTGCTCGTTAAGGTCGCAGGCATCGTCCAAGTCGAGGGTCTCCTTCAGGGCATCCATAAAGCACAGCCCTGCATCGATGATAGCACTGAAGAAGGGCCGCCTATTCCGATGGGGTGGACGGGATCGAACCCAGGCTTACGTTCTGGAACTTTGAGACGGCGTATTGCCACGACCCGGTAAAATTTACCGCCAAGGCCCTCGCCAGCACCTCGTATATTGCCACAGGCTCCAGGCCACCGAAGGCCATGTCCTCAGACCCTGACAACGACTGCGGGTCCACCGCAAGGCGATTTGAGAAGGCCACCCTCTCGAAGAGTATCTCCGAACGTAGGCCACGAAGGACGGGTCCAGGGAAAGGACCATCTGGAGCAAGGAGTCCACGGCTCCTCGGACATTGCATCGGCACACGCAGAGATGTGGACTTGCCCAGCTCATGCCTGATGACCTCCAGCAGGTCGAAGCCTGCCACAGCCGACAGCTTGGAGATGAAAAACCGGGTCCCGCCGATCTCAAACTCGGTGTCGGTAAGATTCCTACTTATGTTACTTAGTGAAACCATCTCTAGCTACCTCCATTCTCTGAGGCTGGGATGGGGAACTTGACGCTATCGAAGTTGGGGACGATATCCTCGAACTCCCAGGTGAAGGTCATGTTTCCCACGTCCCCCTTGCCCAATGTAAACCCCAGGGGTCCCGACATGAGGATTCCCCGCGTTAGGTCAACGCGGGCTCCTGTAGGCGTGTACTCCACGCTCCCTTCCCATATCACCCTCTTGCCTTCGCGGATGGCGGTCACCTGCTTCATGAAGAAAGACAACGAGGGAGAGGTGGGCAGAAGGCTCAGGGAGACCGGGCCTCCCCGGTCCCCGGTGCTGAAGGCCACCATGTCCCCGGTGGCTCCCCTCCTCACAGTCGCAAACTCAAAGGCGTCGGGCAAGGTAAGGGCACCTGCGTCCTCAGACCATCCCTGGACTTTGTGCTCGTTGATTATGAATGTGGTTTCATGTAGCGAGAGTTGCATCTTTGTCCTCCTTAGCTAGTTGGTGAATATGAGTCTTACTTCGGCACTGTGGATAGCGCCGCTTGCCTTCAGCCACACACTGATGGGAGGGGCCATGCGAGCGTCCCGGTTTGCCTGGGACTGGTCGGC
>CBDFGQ010000002.1:0-45028 GCA_965247295.1 Dehalococcoidia bacterium | reverse complement strand
CCTACCTGTCGGTGGTGATGCTATACACTCAGCCAGAGGACGAGCTAAAGGGCAAATTCAGCGCCCTCTACAATGCCGCGGCCGGACTGGTGGACGGCGAGGTAGGAATCGACACCTTCACCCATGAGAAGATCCACGATCCCAAGATTCGCGAGACTATGGAGAAGGTGCGTCTCAACGTGCTGCCCAAGTGGCAGGAGGGTTCCAGCGAGTCCCGTGGCTCTACGCCGCTGAGGATACGCCTGAAGGACGGCCGGGTGCTGGAGCACACGACGCCCCGGAAGCAGATCCTGGGCAGCCAGGATAACCCGTGGGGCCTGGACAGCATCGCCGGAAAGTTCCGTGTGAACGCCAGCCTGGCCCTCCCGCCGGGCCGCGTAGACCAGGCCATAGAGTTGTGGTCGGCCATGGATGAGCTCGCCGACGTGGGCCAGGCAGTCAAGGCCCTGGTGGCCGACGGCAAATAGAGGCCGACCCGGAGCACAGCGGTCCGGCAAGTTAGCCCTCAAGCCAGCCACGGGAGGTCCCTCCATGGCCGAAGCGAGCGGCGAACTCCTCCTCAGCCCCTATCGGGTCCTGGACCTGACCGACGGCGGGAGCCTTCTCTGCGGCAAGATTCTGGCAGACCTGGGCGCCGATGTGATCCAGGTGGAACCTCCCGGTGGCAGCCCCTCCAGGCAAATAGGCCCCTTTTACAAGGACGAGGTCCACCCGGAGAAGAGCCTCTTCTGGTGGGCCTATACCGCCAACAAGCGGAGCATTACCCTGGACCTGCACGCATCCGAGGGCCAGATCGCGCTCAAAAGGCTGGTAAAGGGCTCCCACTTCCTGATTGAGTCCTCCCCTCCGGGGCACCTTGACGGCTTGGGCCTCGGCTACGCGGCACTGAATGCCATCAATCCCGCATTGGTGATGGTGTCCATTACCCCCTTCGGGAAAGACGGCCCCTTCGCCCACTACAGAGCACCCGATATCGTCGGCATGGCCTTGGGTGGCTTCATGCACCTGACTGGCGACAGCGACCGGCCTCCCCTGCGGGTGGGCGCTCCCCAGTTCTATCTCCACGGAGCGGCGGCCGGCGGTGCCGGAGCGTTGATCGCCCACGCCCACCGCGCCCTGACCGGGGAGGGCCAGCACGTAGATGTCTCCTGCCACCAGGCGGTGGCCAGGAGTCTGGCCCACGCTCCCCAGAGCTGGGACCTGGAGGGGGTGGTCTTGGAGCGAATGGGGGTCTACCGCCATACCGCTGGCGAGGCTGTGGTGCGCATAAACTGGCGCTGCAAGGACGGCTACGTGAACTACATGCTCCAGGGCGGGGCCCTCTCCAGCAGCACCCGCTCCATGCTGGCGTGGATGGACGAGGAGGGTCTGGGAGACGAGTACCTCAAGTCCGTCAACTGGGAGGCGCTGGGCTACGGACAGGTCAGTACCGAAGTAATGCAAAGGGCGGACGCTCCGCTGGAACGCTTCCTCACCGCCCACACCAAAGAAGAACTGACCCAGGAGAGCCTGAGGCGACGCATTCTTCTGTTCCCCGTGGCGACGCCCCGGGACATCCTTACTCATCCCCAGCTCAGGGCCCGCAGCTACTTTAAGGCGCTGGCCCATCCCGAGCTTGGGTGTTCGGTGACCTACCCTAGCGCCTTCGTAAGGGATGAGGGGGGAGAACGGGTGGGTTTGCGCAGCAGACCCCCGCTGGTAGGTGAGCACAACGCGGAGATACTCCAGGGGAAGACGACGGCCGCGATGAAGGAGCCCGTGGTTGCACCGACGAAGCTGGCCGGTCCGACGTCTGGCAGGCCCCTGGAGGGACTCAAGGTGCTGGACTTCTGCTGGGTGGTGGTGGGACCCATGACCACCAAGTACCTGGCCGAGTACGGCGCCACCGTGCTGCGGGTGGAGTCGGTCAAGAGGCCCGAGGTGCTGCGGACGGCGGCGCCCTTCAAGGACGGGGTCTCCGGCATGAACCGCAGCGGCTATTTCGCCAACAACAACCCCAACAAGTATGGCATCACCATCGACATGCGACACGCCAGGGCCAAAGAGCTCGTCCTGCAAATGGTATCCTGGGCGGACCTGGTCACGGAGAATTTCACTCCCGGCACTATGGAAAGCTGGGGGCTGGATTATGGGGAGCTGAAGAGGGTGAATCCCGGGATAGTGTTGTTCAGCACCTCCATGCTGGGCCGGGGAGGGCCCATGGAGCGCCAGCCGGGCTTCGGACCCGTCCTCTCCTCTCTGGCGGGGCTGACACACTTTACCGGCTGGCCCGACAGGGACCCCGTAAACCCCTACGGCGCCTACACCGACTTCATCGTCCCCCGATTCGCCGTTGCGTCCATCCTTGCCGCCCTGGACTACCGCCGGCGCACGGGACGGGGGATGCACCTGGATATGTCCCAGCTGGAAGCATCCATCCAGTTCTCCTCCCCGTTCCTCCTGGACTGCGCGGTCAACGACAGGGAGCTGGGCCGCATGGGCAATCGCGACCCGGCGGCGTCCCCCCACGGCGCCTACCCCTGCGTGGGGGAGGACCGCTGGATAGCCATCGCCTGCCCCGGCGAGAGGGAGTGGCTGTCCATGCGATCAGTCATCGACCCCGGAGGCGGAGACTGGCCATACTGGGAACGGTTCTGTACCCTGGCCGGCCGCAAGGCCAACGAGGACGAGCTCGACCGGCTGGTGGGCGACTGGACCGGGAAATGGGATGCAAGGGAGCTGATGGTTGTGCTCCAAGGGGCAGGGGTCCCCGCGGGGATGGTGAACGACCCCCGCGACCTGTTTGACGATCCTCAGCTAAAGCACAGGGGGCACTTTCAGTTCCTTGACCACCCGGAGATAGGGAGATACGCCAGCGACCGCAGTGAGTTCAACCTTTCCCTGACGCCGGGGAGCCTGGACCGGCCTGCGCCCCTCATGGGGCAACACACCGAGTACGTGCTGAGAGAGATAGTTGGACTGTCGGAAGAGGAGTACCAGTCCCTGAAAGCTGATGAGGTCCTGGAGTAGACGCGGCGGCGCAGCGCTCCGTCACTTGAACTTGGGCATCACCTTTTCGGCAAGAAGGCGCAGGGAGCTGACCACACGGTCGTAAGGAATCTGCCCGCCGTAGTTGGCCTCCAGGACCACGCCCGATAATCCCAGCTCCTCCTGGTACTGCTGGAGGCGTTCCACGACCGCGTCAGGCGTCCCATACATGACCCGCTGGCCTAGTATGTCGTCGTAGGGAACGGTGGCCATCCGCTGGAGCCTCTCGGCAGTCTCCTGGCTGGCAGCACTCTGCAGGAGCTCGCGTGCTCCGTACTGTATGGCGTACATGGTGCTGGACTCGGGGTCGGACCGGGCCCGTTCGGCCGATTCTGCTATGTAAACGGGAACCCGCAGCACAACATCGCCCTGCCTGGACCCATCGCCATTCTGCAGCGCGGTCCGATACTCCTTCAGACGCTCCTGAAGCACGGGCATACCCGCATTGGCGCTGACGAAGATGGGGTATCCCATACGACCGACCAGGGAGAAGGTGTCGGCGCTGGCCACGGCCACGCGAGTGGGGGGGAAGGGCAGCTGATAGGGTTTTGGTACAACGGTTACGTCCTTGAAGGAGTAGAACTCGCCATAATAGGAGAACCGTTCCTCTCTCCAGGCCTTCATAATCACGTCAAGGCCCTCCAGAAAGCGGCCCCGACTCTCGGAGTAGGGAACGTTGTAGCCCTGGTAGTATTTGGTAAGCCCGCTGCGGCCGATTCCGAAGTCGAACCGGCCACTACTGATGTGGTCCACCGTGGCCGCCTCCTCGGCCATGCGCAGGGGATTGGTCAGGGGCAGCACCTGGACGGCCAGCCCGATCCGAATCCTCTCGGTACGGCTGGCGATGGCGCTGGCTATTATCAACGGAGACGCCAGCACCGAGCGATCCGGACTGAAATGGTGCTCCGCCAGCCACACGGCGTCGATGCCCAGCCTCTCGGCCTCGTCCACCTGATTGAAGGACTCCTTAAAGGCCTCCGCCTGGCTCATCCCATTCCGGACGTGGAAGTCGGTAAACATGCCGAAGTCCATTGGCCTCTCCTTTCGTTCCGCCGTGTGCGCCTATACCATAGCACAAACCTATCTCTGGGCCAACAACGAGGGTTTTTTCTTCGATGAGGGGAGATATAGAGGAGGGGGGGCCTAGATGTTTATGCATCGCTCTCTAGGTGAAATGGGGCATCACTTCCCTGGCAAACAGCTCCAGGCTTTCCGAAGGGATGGGGTCGGGGAAGAGGAGGAAGAAATAGGTAATGCCCTCATCCACGTAACGGCTCACCTGCTCCACGCACTGCGCCGGCGTGCCTGCAATCGCCCTGGACAGCGATTCCCTATAGGCACCGACGCCCGTGTTTGAGTCGGCCGCACCTCGGGACACCAGCCTCTCGTACTCGCTGCCGCTTTCGGCAATAAGCACCCTGGTGTTATGGCTCACCTCGATCTCTGAAGGGTCCCGCCCGACCCGGCGGCAATGCTCTTCCAGGACCCCCAGCTTCGCCCGGTGCTCCTCGACGCTCATCTCGAATCCTATATTGCATATGTCGGCGAAACCGGCCACCGCCCTGAGGAGATGCCTCTCCCCATGGCCACCCACCAGTATGGGAGGATGGGGCGATTGGACCGGTTTCGGCTCCTGGGCCCCGCCCTCTAGCCGGTAGTAGCGTCCGCGGTAGTTTACCTTTGCCTGGCTCCACAGCGCCTTAATGACCCGAAGGGCCTCTCCCAGCTCCCGCACTCGCTCCGGCGTGGCCGGGAACGGGAAGCCCGACGCGAGATGGTCGCCCTCTCCTCCACCCGCGCCTATCCCCAGCTCGAGCCTGCCACCGCTGATCACGTCCAGCGTGGAGGCCATCTTTGCAAGCAGGGCAGGTGGCCGGTACGGGTTGGCCAGCACCAACGGGGTGAGCCTGATCCGTTCGGTCTCCGCCGCCAGGGCCGACAGGGTCGTCCAGCACTCCAGTGCTGGGACGTTAAGCAGGTCGTAAAGGGTGGCCGAGTGGTACCCGAGGCGGTCGGCGTCCCTCCAGATGCGTCTCAGCGACTCGTAGCTATACCCGCTCTGGTGTATCCGAACGCCGAACTTTGCAGTCTTGCCGGGCATGAGCTACTCTCCAAAGTGTTCGCACCCTATGTTGCCGGGTGCCTCCAGGCTAATGTAGGCCATCGTAGGGCGTCGCACAAGAGTCCCCTGCCATACCAACCCCACTTCCTTGACAGCCTGGACCACGAAGGTACAATCGTGCGGTAGGTACGCCATCTCATCCAGATAGAAGGCCGGACCATGCAGGTCGCACCCAACGTCTACAGGCTAAATATACCCGAAAACCCTCAGGACGGCGGCGCCATGCACCCGGGAGGGACAAACATCTACTTCGTGGGAGACCCCGCGGACAAGATGGTGCTCATTGACACCGGCGAGCCCTATCGAGAGTGGATGCGGCAGATTCTGGAGTTCTACGTGGAACTCGGCAGCCCGCCTATCAGCGCCATACTCGTCACCCACGGGCACGGGGACCACATCGGTGGGCTGGAGCGCCTTCAGGAACAGCTCTCCAGTGAACGTGCCGGGCAGCTGGACAATCAGGAATCCGAAAGCACCACTGGAAGCGGGTGCCCGGTACGCTGCCATCCCCGGCTGGCCAAGCGGCTTGGCCGCATGCTGGGGAGCGAGGCAGTCGTGCCTTTGAGGTCCCGGGAGCTGATCCCCACGGGCGGAGGAGCGACCCTTCGAGCCCTTTTCACGCCGGGCCACGAACAGGGCCACGTATGCTACTACCTACCCCGGCAGCGGGTGATGTTCACAGGGGATACCATCCTGGGGGCCTCATCATTCACTGTGAGCAACCTGTCGGACTACATGAGGTCTTTGGAGGTACTGGCACGCTATCGCCCTAGAATGATCTGCCCGGGCCACGGACCGGTGGTGGGCGAGGGGGCCGCGCGCATCCGAACCTACATCGACCACAGACAGCGGCGGGAGCGTCAGGTTCTAGAGGCGCTTGAGAAGGGATACACTGACGTGGACGAGATTGTTGGGTACGTCTATACCCGCAACCTGCGAAAGGGGCTGCGCCATGCCGCCGCGCAGAACGTCCTCGCACATCTGGCCAAGCTGAATCAGGAATGCAGGGTGGCGGAGGCGCCTGCCAGCTACAGTCTAAGGGAGAGCTAAGTAACCCGGTGTCCGGGTACTCTGACGGCAGGCCCTACGTGAATGTCATCGTGTAATCCGAAAGTCGTGGGCCTCGTGGCCGGCGAAGCGGGCGGGCAGGAACGTATCCATGTCCAGAGGGAACTCGGGAGCACCCCGTAGAACGTAGTCGGCTATCGCCCTGCCAGTGACGGGCGCCAAGTGGATCCCCTTGGTCGCATGCCCGGTGGCCACCAGCACCCCATCCAACCGGGGGATGGGCCCGATGATGGGCATCCGGTCGGCGCTCAGGGGCCGCGAGCCCGCCAGCTGCTGGACCAGCTGGGCCCCCTCCACTTCGGGTATCAGATCAATGGCCCGATGAAGCAGCTGCATTTTGGCCTCCTCGGTGGTCCGCCGGTCGTATTCTACGCCTACGTAAAGCTCCTGGGGGTCGTAGTCACGCCCGCCGGTACTGCCCACGCTGAGGAGCCCATCGGGAAGGGTGAGCATGTGCCCCCGCCTTGGGCTCCCAAGGAAAAACGGGAGGGGGGCTCCATCGTATTTCAGCAGCAGTTTCTCCCCCTTCAGGGGACGCACCGGCACCGGGAAGTTCAGCCAGCGGCCACACTCGGCGCTCCAGGCCCCCATTGCCAGGACCACGGTGCCACAGGAGATCGTTCCATCGGTGGTACGCACGCCCGTCACCCGGCTATTTTGGGTCTCCAGGCCGGTGACCTGGCGCAGCTGCACCTGTGCCCCGTGGGACTCGGCGGCCTGCACCAGGGCCAGGTTCAGCCGGTAGCTGTCCACCCGGGCACATTCTTCCTGGTAAACGCCGCTCCGAACGCGGGGGTTCAGCCGCGGCTCAAGCCTGCGGGCCTCGTCTCCATCGATGGTCTTCAAGGACACGAAATCCTTCTTCCAGGCGACCTGCTCCTGTATCAGCCACTCCTCATCCTCATCCAGGGCCAGACGTAGCGCCGGCTTCCGCTGGTAATTAATCTCTATACCCGTCTCTTCCTCCAGCCGGGGCACCAGCTCCGTGTACATGCGATACGACTCCAGGGCCAGCTGGAAGTGGGGGCCCGGGTAGAACTCGGTACCCATGAGGCTCAGTGAGCCGGTAGCATGGGCCGTGGCCCCACTGCCGACGGCCTCCTTCTCCAGGACCAGTACCTTCGTCCCCTCGCGGCTAAGGTAGTAGGCCACACTTGAGCCGATGGCCCCACCCCCTACCACCACCACTTCTGCCGTCTGTGACATATCCGTCCCTCTCCTCTTATCAAGCTTAAAGCTGGCGTTACTTCCGTTGAACGAAACCGATTGTACGAGCATACCACCGTTCAGTCAATCGCTCTTGACAGGGCAGGTCAGACCGGATAGCATCCGGCTTGTCACAGAATGACGCCTCTCCGGGCCACCGGCACTCAGTGCACCAATGTCGTTCGCCGAGCCCAGGTTGGAGAGATTAGAGGAGGCAGTATTACCATGACGACGGTAGGCAGCGGGAAATATACCTACAAGGAGATCAAGGACTGGGCGAAGCTGCCCTCCGGCATGAGCTTCGGAGCCACAAGTGGAGTGGCAACCGATTCCCAGGACCGGGTGTACGTCTTCCACCGGAATGACCCCCCGGTGATGGTCTTCGACCGAGAGGGAAATTTTCTGAGCTCCTGGGGCAACGGAAATTTCATTCGTCCCCACGGCTGCTACATCGGCAACGACACCATTTACCTTACCGACAGCGACGACCAGGTGGCCATGATCTATACCCTGACGGGGCGCCCGGTCATGGTGCTGGGGAAACGGGGCGTACCGTCGGACTCGGGGACCGACCAGTACGGCGCCCTGGTCCCTCACGCCGCCGGCCCCTTCAACCACCCCAGCGGCCTGGTACCCTCTCCCTCGGGGGACCTGTATGCCTCCGACGGCGAAAAGAACGCCCGGGTGCACAGGTTCTCGGCGGACGGCCACCTCCTCGCCTCCTGGGGTGAGGGGGGCAAGACCGAGCCGGGCCAGTTCCACCTTGTGCATGGCATCCTGGTGGACAAGGACGGGAAGGTGTACGTATGCGACCGGGAGAACGCCTGCATCCAGATATTCACCCCGGACGGCAAGTTCATCGCCAGGTGGACCGAGGGCCTGCGCTGCCCCACTGATATCGCAGTGGACAGCGATGGCGTCTTCTACGTTAGCCAGTTTGCCTTCAACGTCACCCACCGCTACGAAGGTTACCCACCCCCCGCCGGAAGCGGGAGCGCCCTCATAGACGAGCAGCGACGCCGCACAACCCGTACCGACGCCCCACCCCAGATAACCATCCTGGACCGGGACGGGAAGGTCCTGGCCGCCTGGAACCCCCGCAAGCCCCACGGGATCTGGGTGGACTCGCACGGAGACATCTACACGGCGGTTGAAGACGATAAAAGCGTGGACAAGTTCATCCGACAGACTTAGGCTGTAGTCGGTCAAAGTAGCATGGGAATCAGGCGTGGGAGCTAATCGGCTCCGGTGACGGAGTAGAGGTTTCCATCCTCGGAGACGACGTACATCGCGTCTCCCGCCACGACGGGACTGGCGCTTATTGCGCCTCCCGGCTTGAACTCCCAGAGAACGTCCCCTCCGTGGGCATCGAGGCCGAAGACCGTGCCGTCCTCGGTCCCGATAAGCACGGTACCTCCAGCCACGGTGGGTGCGGCCGTAATCTTAACCCTCAAGTCCGTTGTCCACCGTACCTTGCCGGTGGCTCCCTCGAGAGCAGTTGCCTCACCCCGCTTGTTGGCCACGTACACCGTGTCATGAGCGACGGCGGGTGTGTACACTATGTCACCGCCTACGCGACTGGCCCACAGGCTTCCCTTCTGGAGAGGGAGATTTGAGATCATCTTCCAGGCGTAGAGGTTCGATTTCACCCGCCAGAAAGCCCGCTCGAATGGATACGTGATGGCGCGCCGGTCTATAGCCCATACCGTTCCTCCCAGGGAGGTGAAGTAGGCTGTGTCCCCATGGATTGCCGGACCGGCGCCGAACTGAGGACGACCGGCGTCGTAGACGAACCGCTTGCGCCCCGTCTTCGTGTCTACGACGTGGATGAGGCTGTCCTGGGAAGGGACAACTACCGCGCCGTCGGCATAAGCGACCGAGGACACGATCCAGTCCTTGACAGCGAAGGCCCAGCGTTGGCGCCCCGTGGCGGCGTCCAGCGCGTACAATTTCTCGTCTCCCGCTCCGATATATATCGTGCCGTTCACCACGATGGGCGATGCTGAGACGAAGCTCCTGAGGTGGTGCTCCCAGCGTGTGGCGCCATTCTCCCTGTCCAGCGCCACAACGAGACCAGGTTTATGCACGATGATGACCAGGTCTCCCACCACGGCGGGGGTCGAACTCGAGGTGAGCCCGCTGACGTATTCCCAGAGAGGCCTGCCCGTTTCCCGGTCAAGGGCAAGCGTGCGCCCATCTTCCGTGGCGAGGTAGACGTGTCCGCCGGCAATCGCGGGCGCCGCCGTCAGCGGTTTGGAGGTAGCATAAGTCCACTTCACCTTCTCAGGGACCGGCGCAGCATCGGGGGTGTAGCCGGTATTCTGTGGTGTCCGCCGCCCCTGCGCCCAGTCCCCGGGAGCGACGGTGGCGCTTACATTGGTGGTGGCTCTGGAAGGGTTAGGACCCACGTCAAAAAAGACCAGGACCCCCCATATAGTGAACCCTGTTGCGGCGGCCAGAAGCAACCCGAAACGGAACAGGCGGTTACGCAGGATTTTGAGCCGCCGTCTGCGAGCCAGATGCTCGCCCTCCCCACGCTGCACGGCGTCAACTCCCGAGAGGGGGAGCCTACAGCTCCCACACCTGATGCTACCCTCCTGAGGATTGAGGTGTCCGCAAACCCGGCAAACACGGACATGCTCGCCATGGGTTCCTCGAGCTTCGCTACCCAAATGTACTCCGCATTTTGCCGTCACATTCTCCCGGATTTGGGCAGCCCCTCCTGTTCGCCTTGTTGCGGAGGTCTGGCCCCTAAATCCTTGAACGCTCCTGTCTCCCCTCTCATTGTATCATCGAGTCCTCCGCGATCTCGGAGGGTTACCTGTAAAACACGCCGCTAGCTCCACAAGTTCGTGGGTAGCTGGAGGTTGACGGCTCATCCATCCGCTGCTAACCTTCTTCCCGTACTAGTTTGAAGCCCCGGAAGCGCCGCCGGGGTGAGCATATCAAAGAAATGGAGGCCCATGTCATGTACATCGTTCGCAGGGTAGCCAAAACACAGCCGGGAAAGGCGTGGGAGGTGGCCGGGTATCTGTCCAGGATCTGCGAGGCCTATGAGAGCGCCGGCCGGAACAAGGCCCAGGTATACATAGGGGGCCAGGGCCTGCCCGGAACTCCCAATGTCGTATACGCCGATTGGACCCAGGACCGCATAGAGCCCTCAGATTTGGCAAAGGTGCCCCAGGCAGATGTGGTCCGCACCAACAACGGCAAGATGCAGGAGCTGCTGACCGAGTACTCCATCGAGCTCTACGAACTGGCCACTCCCGAAAAGCTCAAGGCCAGGGGCGTGGCGTAGGAAACGTGAGAGGAGCCTGGGAGGGGAAGGGCGGATGCACCGGGGACGTTGCGGTCGTGGTTGGGGGTTGACAGCGTATTGGTGCGCCACTACACTTTTTCTGTCTCAGCGCCGCCTCTACAACGGCGCCGCCGATGATTAACCCAAAGGCTCTGGACGAGTAGAGATATGATCGGGGCCTCGCGCCAAGCTAGAGCTCATACCACGAACTGCCGGGGAGGGGATACGCATGGCTGATAAACGCATCCTGTGCGCGTTTGGTGTGGACCTCGATGCGGTGGCCGGCTGGTTGGGCTCCTACGGCGGAGAGGACTCTCCCGATGACATCTCGCGGGGCGTTTTTGCCGGAGAAGTGGGCACCCCCCGGCTATTGAAGATGTTCGACAAGTTCGGGTTAAAGACAACCTGGTTCATCCCGGGCCACTCTATCGAAACCTTCCCGGAAGAGTTCAAGATGATCGTAGACGGTGGCCATGAGATCGGGATTCACGGCTATTCGCACGAAAACCCCATCGCCATGAAACCCGAGCAGGAGGAGGCGGTGCTGGTCAAGTGTATCGACCTCATCTCCGAGCTATCTGGCAAACGCCCCAGGGGCTACGTGGCCCCGTGGTGGGAGTTCAGCCATGTGACCAACGAGCTCCTGATTAAGCACGGGGTCAGGTACGACCACTCGCTGATGCACAGAGACTTTGAATGCTACTATGTGCGGGTCGGGGACCGGTGGACCAAGATAGACTTCTCCATCCCCGCCGACCAGTGGATGAAGCCCCTGGTCCGGGGACAAGAGACGGACCTGGTCGAAATACCGGCAAACTGGTATCTGGACGACCTTCCGCCTATGATGTTTATCAAGAAATCTCCCAACAGCCACGGATTTGTCAATCCCCGCGACATCGAGCAGATGTGGCGGGACCAGTTCGACTACGTCTACAGGGAGTACGACGAGGCCGTTTTCCCCATAACCATACACCCTGACGTCAGCGGCCGGCCCCAGGTCATCCTGATGCTGGAGCGGCTCACCGCCTACATCCTGGCCCATCCCGGAGTCCAGTTCCGTACCTTTGAAGAGATAGCCGACGATTTCGCCAAACGCCACCCGCGGAAGGTGGCACCAAGCTAATGCCGAGCGCCGGCGGTAGGAGATACTTCGCCGCCGGGCGGTAAACATCAGCCACGGACACGAAAGGGGCCAGTTCTATGGAACGTGCTGTTTTTCGGCCGATAGGCAGCCCCGTTGAGCGGCTAGACACGCCCGCTCTGGTTATAGACCTGGCCACAATGGAGCGCAATATCGAGATATTGCACTCCGCCTTCCGCAACCAGACCGCCAAAGTACGACCCCACGTGTCCCCCCACAAGTGCCCTGCCATCGCCCGCATCCAGCTGGCGGCTGGCGAGACGGTCGGAGGCGTCGGTGTTTCCAGGCTAGGGGAAGGGGAGGTCTTCGCCGCCGCGGGATTCACCGACATTCTCGTTGCAAGCGAGATCGTCACCAGGGCCAAGATAACCCGCCTTTGCTCCCTGGCCCACCGTTCGACGATTACCGTCGCCGTGGACAATCCCAAGAACGTGGATGACCTGTCCGAGGCTGCCCAGGCCAGCGGGGTGGACCTTCGAGTGCTGGTGGACATCAACACCGGGCTGGACCGCTGCGGCGTGGAACCGGGACACCCCGCCCAGGAGCTAGCGAAGCATGTCGCCCGTGCCACAGGTCTGTCCTTCGCAGGGCTTATGACCTACGAGGGTCCGATCCTCCGAGAGCAGTACGAGGCGCTGGCGGAGGACAGCAAGAAGGCCATTCAGCCGGTGCTGGACACCAGGGAGATGGTGGAGAAGGCCGGTCTGGATGTAGAGACGGTGAGCGTCGGAGGCACCCACAACTACGAGATCGCCGGGGCCATGGCGGGCGTCACGGAGATACAGGCCGGCTCCTACCCCCTTATGGACGCCAACTACTGCCAGTTCCGCGGCCAGTTCACGCCGGCGGCAAAGGTCTTGGCCACGGTGGTGAGCAACCCCACGCCGGAATCGGCCGTGGCGGACGCCGGCCACAAGGCCATGGGCCCCGACCGAGGCCTGCCGGTGCTGGAGGGCGTTCCCGGGGCCACGCTGGCGCGGATGAGCGCCGAACACGCCGCCATCGCGCTGGAAACGGATGCCCAGGGGAGCCTTGACACGGGGGACCAGGTCTGGCTGATACCCTGGGACCTGGAGCTGTGCGTCAACCAGTACAACTACTTCCAGGGCGTGCGCGATGGGAAACTGGAGGCGGTGTGGGAGATCGCCGCCCGGGGAAGGCTAGACTAGCGGAGGAGACGTTAGATGGAAGAGCGCTACAGGCCGCCGGTAGGTACTCCCGTGGGGGACCTCGATACCCCATGCTTGATCCTGGACATGGTTGCCCTGGAAAACAACATGCAGGTGATGGCCGACACCTACCGAGACGTTACCTGCAAGCTGCGGCCCCACGTGAAGAACCACAAGAGTCCCACCATCGCCCACATGCAGATGCGAGTCGGCGGGACCATGGGCGGCGTCTGTTCCGCCAAAGTGGCTGAGGCCGAGGTCATGGTGCAGGGCGGCATCCCCAACGTGTTCATCACCAACCAGATAGTGACCAAAGACAAGATCGCCCGCCTGTGCGCCCTGGCCCGCCAAGCGGAGATACTGGTTGCCTGCGACGACCCTCGGAATGCCCGCGACCTTTCGGACGCCGCCGTCGCGGCGGGCGCGACCCTGGGCGTGGTCATCGAAGTGGAGACGACCCTTCGCCGTTGTGGGGTCCAGTCGCCTCAGCAGGGGGTAGAGCTAGCCAAGGAGATCCAGGCCATGCCCGGGCTGCGGTTCCGGGGAGTCATGAGCCATCAGACCTTACCTGGACTTCCCGACCGGGAGACCAGGCTCATCGAAGGCCGCCGGCTGATTCAGATATGCCTGGATGTGCGGGACGCCATCGAAGCGGCGGGCATCCCCGTGGAGATCGTCTCCTCGGGCGAGTCGTGGACCTACGACGTGGCGGCAGACATTCCCGGGGTCACCGAGGTCCAGGGCGGCACCTACCTCCTCATGGACACCAGCTACAGCTACATGACCGAGTTCCAGTTCGCCGGAAAGGTCCTGGGCACGGTGATAAGCACCCCTCGCCCTGGAGTGGCCATCGGTGACGCCGGCATCGAGGCCGTGGGGAGCGTCAAGGGCCTGCCCACCGTGGAGGGGATGCCGGGGGTCAGCGTGAGTGCCCTGGACGCCCAGCATACCATACTACAGTTAGATGGCGGCGCCGCGCTGAACATCGGCGACAAGTTCACCCTCCTGCCCGCCCAGCAGGACGCGATGGTGAGCCGGTGGGACCGGTACATCGCCGTGCGTGGGGGAGCAGTAGAGGCCGTCTGGGATATCCCGGGCCGCGGCTGCCACAACTAGATTCAGGACCCCCTCTCTGACTCTCCCCCATAAAGGGGGAGAGTAGCCGGTCACCGCGGCCGGGCTCCTACCTCTAGTACTATCCACGCAGAGGTCTTTATCCAACCGCATCCTTGTTGGCCCCTGCGACGGGCTTTGGATCCGCTACTGCCCGCCTTGCACGGGGATGGTTGCCCCCCGTTCCACGTCTGCCGAGTCTCCAGGTCGAGAGCTGATATTTGAAACGGAGTGGTTCCACCGGTCACCCGTTCAGAGTGGCCCGACAAGCACGGCAAGAGGCTTGCACTACTGGGGAGTGCCTGATATTATGCAACGAGCGCCGACGGTTTCAACTGATACTCCAGCTCTTCCAGGTGGAGTTCTAGCAGGCTGCTGAAGAAAGGGTTCTATGGTCGCGAAACGACCTGGTAATAGCTCATATCGTTGCTCGATGAGTGCTTTTGGAAGGTCTGAAGCCACTTTCCTGGGTTGCAGGAGTTCCCTTTTCGCCCCTGTCAGGGCGTTGAGGGCAGACTCCGTCCTTGGGAAGTCATGCTGCCTGCAGGACCGGAGCCTCCTGTAGCTGGGTCATGAGCAGCTTGGCCATCCGCACCAGGTTATACGCAGTGGCCACCAGGTAGCCTGCTAGTCCCGTCTTGTCCACCCCTCGATACCTGGTCTTCCGAAACCCCCCGACCGTCTTCATCCACCCGAAGATCTCCTCCACCCGCTTTCGTATTCGCTGGCTCACCCGGTAGCCCGGATGCCGGGTTGTCCGCCCGTCGATGGCGCTGCGCCGGCCACTGGTGTTCTGGGCCACGTGAGCCGTGACCCTTCGGTTGCGCATCGCTTCCACACAATCCCGCGTGTCGTAGTTCTTGTCCCCACCCAGGGTCCTGGGGTGGAAGCCCCGCTCCTTCGCCCCCTCCAGGAGCTTCGGGACCGCATCTCGCTCCGCCGTCCCGCTCGCCTCGCTCACCTGGAAGTCCGTCAGCAGCCCGTTCCGGTTCTCCATCAGGGCGTGGGCCATGAACACCAGCTTGGCTTCCTTCCCTTTGCCTTTCCGAAACAATCGGGCTTCCGGGTCCGTGGTGCTTTGGTGGGTCTTATTGCGCCGTTTCTCCCCGTGAAAGTCCACCGACGGGTTGCCGGGGTCCCCGTCGTCCGAGGCCGGCTCTCCCCCTTTGGACTTGAAACTTTTCAGACTGGCCGCCGCCTCAATCAGCGTCCCATCCACGGTGAAGTGCTCGTCCGAGAGTAAGCCGTGCCGGTCGGCCCCCACCAGGACCGTGGCAAACAGCTGTTGCCCCACTGCGTGCTCCAGCAGCCGCTGCCGGTTCTTGGTGAACACCGTCGGGTCAAAGCTGGACTCCAGGAGGTTCATATCCAGGAACCAACGATACAGCATGTTGTAGTCCAACTCCTCGCAGAACGCCCGCTCGCTGCGCACGGAAAACAGGGCGATGAGCAGCGAGGCCTTGAGTAGGCGCTCCGGTGGGATGGAGGGCCGCCCTACCTCGGCATACATCCGGTCAAACTCGGAGGACAGCTCCCGGAGGGCCTCATCCGCCAGCGCCTTGATAGTCCGCAAGGGATGGTCCGGCGGCACCCGCCCGTCCATATCCACGAAGGTCAACATGGGGACCTGGGGCTCCTGGCATCCGCGCATTGGGGCACCTCCAAAGATGGTCTGCCCCTATTTTATCCCAGAAGAGCCTCGGATACACCGTGAACAAGAGTTTTTCCGCAGCCTGCTAGTAATGCGACCTGTAGTTCTCGGATCCCTCCTGATCATAGGGGCGGCCCTACTGGGTACCCTGGTGGTTGGCCAGGTGTTGACGGGAGAGGCCCAGGCCCTGGGGCCGAACGCAATCCGCTCGGGATTCGATAGTAGCACTCTGGCCGCCAATGATGATAGCTCCACCGGTGCGGTCTCGATTGGATTCACCGTTAATTTCTTTGGCACCAACCACAGCTCTGTCTTCGTCAACAACAACGGCAACGTGACCTTCAACGCAGCTCTCTCGACGTACACTCCCTTCGACCTTGGCGCCACTACGACGCCGATCATCGCGCCCTTCTTCGCGGATGTGGACACCAGGCGGGGAGGGTCGTCCCCATTAACTTTCGGTACTGGTGACGTCGGTGGCCGTTCAGCTTTCGGAGTGACGTGGCCGGGTGTGCACTGCTACAAAACGGCCGGTGGGGTTCCCCTGAACCATTTCCAGGTCTTGCTGACAGACCGCTCCGATGTGGCCGCGGGGGACTTCGACATCGAGTTTAACTACGATCAGATCGTCTGGGAAGCGGGAACAACATCATCCAGCGGCGGCGACGCTAACTGCCTCGGCGGAAACCCGGCCAGGGCGGGCTTCGCCAACGGCAGCGGCACCTTCCAAGAGCTTGCCGGCTCCGGGGTAGTTAGCGGGTTCCTGGATTCCAACTCAACGACTGGACTAGTCAACACCAGCCTGAACAGCAGTCAGCTCGGGCGTCACATTATCCCGGTGCGCGGGGGCACACCCAGCTTTCCACAGTCATCGCCCTTCACCATGACCAAGACCGGGGACACCAACGACGGCTTCTGCGGCGCCCTCGACTGCTCCCTGCGGGAGGCCATAGCCTCGGGCGACTCGGGCGACAGCATCACGGTCCCCGCCGGCACCTACACCCTGACCCTTGGTACCGAGCTTGTAATAAACAAGAACCTGACTCTTACCGGTGCGGGCTCTGGCGACACCATCATCCAGGCGGCCGCGACACCAGGGACGGCAACCTCCCGAGTTTTCAACATCACCGCTGGAAGCGTCGCCATCTCCGGTGTGACTATCCGGCACGGCAAGCTAAACGGTAACGGCGCCGGTATCAACAACAGCGGTACCCTAACTGTAACGAGCAGTACCGTGGGGAACAACGTCGGCACCGAAGGCGGCGGAATCTTCAACGACGGCGGCACGCTGACCATCACCGATAGCACCGTTACCGATAACAGCGCCGGCACCGAAGGCGGCGGAATCTTCAACGACGGCGGCACGCTGACAGCCACCGATAGCGCCGTCAGCGACAACAACGCCGGCACCGATGGTGGCGGCATCTTCAACGAGGGTACACTAAGGTTGACCAACAGCACCATCAGCGGCAACGCAACTACAGGGGACGGTGGGGGCATCTTCAATAGGAACACGCTGACGCTGACCAACAGCACCGTCAGCAACAACTCAGCCGCCACTGGCGGCGGCATCCGGAACAACTTCGGCGGAGCCGCCGACCTCGTCAACACCATCACCGCCAATAACACCCTCGGTGGCGACTGCGCAGGAACGGGTTTCACATCCCTGGGGCACAACCTGGACGGCGACGGAACCTGCGGCCTCGCGGCTACAGGGGACCTCAGCAGCGATGACCCGCGCCTGGGACCTCTTCAGGACAACGGCGGCCCAACCTTCACCCACGCGCTGCTGACCGGGAGCCCAGCCATAGACGCCGGCGACGACTCCGCCGCCCCGGTCACGGATCAGCGGGGCGAGGCCTGGCCCCAGGGTCCCGGCAGCGACATCGGTGCCTATGAGGTTCCCAACGTGGGGCCCAGCGCCCAGGACGACTCTTACAGTGTGCAGCAGGACGGGACACTCACCATCGCCGACGCTGCGGGGGTGCTGGCCAACGACACCGACGCCGAGGGGGACTCCCTGTCGACGGTGCTGGTGAGCTACATCAGCAACGGGACGCTGGACCTCAACTCCGGCGGCGGCTTCACCTACACCCCGGCCAAGAATTTCAGCGGTACCGACAGCTTCACCTACAGGGCCAGCGATGGGGGCGGGCAGTCCAACGTAGCCACGGTTACACTCACCGTGAACCCCGTGGGCGCGCCACCACCGGCAGGGCCCACTCCCGTGCCCTCCATGACTCAGTGGGGCCTCATAGGGATGGCCGGAGTATTCGCCGTCCTGGTCATACTGGCAGCGAGGGTAGCTGCCAGGCGCAGGCAGGGCCATGGCAGCGCGCCGTAGAAGTTCGCCGGGGCCACAGCGAAGGGGCCAGCCTGTGGCAGCGATGGAATGGCTGCTGCGGTTCCTGTCCCGGCACAAGGACATGGTCCGCGGCCTGGTAATCTACGCATGGACGCTGGCCGTCCTTCTTCTCCTCTACTCCTGGCTGGACGGGACCGTGATCCTCCAGCGGCTCTTGGAGTACAACGCTCAGGCCACGGGATTTCTGGTCAGTGCCTTTGACCCATCGGCAGCCGTCGAGGGCACGGTGGTGGAGTCCAACTCCTTCGCCATTAGCATAGTGGAGGAGTGCACCAGCCTGGCGCCCCTGGCGATATTCGTCGCCGCCGTCCTCGCCGTTCCTTCGACCCTGTCAAGCAAGCTCCTCGGCATTGCCCTGGGCACTGTCGTGATCTCCTCGGCCAATCTGGTGCGGACCACCAGCCTGTTCTACGTCGGTTCGTCCTTCCCATCGGCGCTGGAGGTTGTCCACCTCCTGGTGTGGCAGTCCCTGATGGTGGTCCTTGCCGTCGCCCTATGGCTCATGTGGATGAGAAGGTGGGGATATGCGCGTGAGGGCTAATTTCAAGACCTTCCTGGCCGTGGCCGTGGGGTGCATAGCGCTCCTCTCCGTGGCCTGGATCTGGCTTGGAGTGGGCTACAACAGCCTGGTCATAGGGGTCCTGTCCCCCGTCGCGCCGGACACGGTTATCCTGGAGCAGGATGGCCACGACATCCAGGTAATCGTGCCAGGGGAGGAGGGCGATTCCGAGGACTCCTCGTCGACGGCCGTACACAGCATGGCCATGACCTACGGTCTTATAGTAGCGGTGTCGGTGTTGCTGGCGGTTCCCCGACTCAGGCTCCGGGCACGGATAACATTGCTGCTGGCCACCGTGTTGGTGGCCTTCCTCTCCCACGAGGTAGGCCTTTACATACTGGTGCAGAGGCTGGAGTCGGTCGCCCTGGACGCCACGAGGTCGGCCGGCTCCCTGCCGCGCGCCCTAGTGTTCGCCTGGCTGTTCATTCCTTCTCTCATTTGGGCACCGGTCTTGTTGCGTCAGTGGAACCCCATGCCGGCGCGCAACCGCTGAGGCATCACCTATCCAGCGTTACGGCCAGACCCAGGTGGTCGGAGGCCTTGCCACCAAACAGCGAGAAACCGCTTGACTTCAGATCCCGTGACGTCCAGATGTAGTCTATCCGCTTGATGGGGTTTTTGGAGGGTGCGGTGTAGCCCGGGTCTCCAGTCCCATCGGGGCCCCTCTCGCCAGAAGCCAGGTAGGCGTCCCTCAGGCCCGCGCCCCTGAGCATTACGATCTCAGGGGACTCGGGCAGCGCGTTGAGGTCGCCCATGATCACGCTGCCATCCACCCCGTTCCAGGCCTGCAGAAGGGCCTGCACCTGGGGTTCCCTCAGGTGTCCATCCTCGGGAACGTTGTGCAGGTGGGTCGCAATGACCAACAGGACCTGGCCACCCCCAAGGTCTACCTTCGCCGTGGTGAAGCTGCGCTTGAGGGCGAGCCGGGAATTATTGGGCATGGATTGGGTGCGGGCGTCCAGGATCGGATAGCGGCTGAGGATAGCGTTGCCCCAGACCGAGTCGGCGGCGGGGCCCCAGACATAGGGCATCTCCAGCCTGCGGGACAGCCACACCAGCATGTCGAAGGACCCGTCTATGACCCACCCACGAGAGACCTCCTGCAGCGCCACGATATCGGGTGACTGCCCCTCTATGTCCCTGGCCAGCTCCTCGATGGCCAGATAGCCATCCACGTCGAAGCCCTGGTGCAGGTTGTAAGACATGACGCGCACCGGAAAGCCCTGGGGCGAATCCGGCTCTGGGACGTTCCAGACCGCCAGGTAACCCAGGGGCATTGCCAGTAGTAGGGTGGCTGCCACCGCCGGCACCCAGCTAGGCGCACTCGCCCTGAACCGGAGGAACGTAGGTACGGCCGTGGAGACGCACAGCACGATGATGGCCGCGGCGATGGGGGGCACCAGAGTTGTGCCGCCGGGCAGGTCAAACTGGTAGTTGACGTAGTACACGAAGTCCAGCACCAGGAGAAGCATCATGCTCAGGCCTCCGGCCACCGCTGCTGTGCCCATACCTGCCCGCGTCCCCCTCGCCCCCAACGCCACGGCCATTATTCCAATCGACATGGAGAGGGCCACCTGCCCATATAACACCACCACGGCCGCCGCCACTCCAGACCGCTCTCCC
Organism: Dehalococcoidia bacterium; assembly: GCA_965247295.1. Taxonomy (GTDB): domain Bacteria; phylum Chloroflexota; class Dehalococcoidia; order Lucifugimonadales; family JAGWBF01; genus CBDFGQ01. Next base: position 24,686 of record CBDFGQ010000002.1, on the reverse strand, counting down.
AGCGCCAGCAGCACAAACAGGCCGCCCAACGCCACCAATGTGGCCCATCCGCCGAAGGCGGGGCGCGCCATCACCCCAATGGCGGCCAGCATCCCCAGGGCATTCGCCATCACCAACCAGAGGTAGACCAGCGCCTGGGACCAATTTATGAGCGCGGTCTGCTGCCCGATGTTCTGATACAGAAGAGCTTCGAGGAACAGTATCGGCCCGAGGGCCAGAAGCGGCGCCAATCTCAATAGGGCGCCACCACCATGATCTTCGGGCACAGAGGCACGTAGCCAGTCCCACAAAAGTGTCCACAGTGCCACCACCAACCCGATGACCACCAGGGTGCTTGCGACTTCGGGTTGCCACGAGAGGTCCAGGGTAGAGAACACGCCCTTGATCGACGTATCTATGCCTATGCCCAGCAGTAACCCAAGGGCGAACGGCGATCCCCCCTCGACCCCCCGTCCTCTGATGTGGCTGACGTAGGTGGGGATAAACAGAAGGAAAAGGGCAGTGCCTATGGTGGCGAGCCCCAGGTCAACTACTGGCCAGGGAACGAATTGTTCGGCCAGGCGAGCCAGGGCCAGTCCGCCCGCCGTCAGCGCGAGGATGCGGGCCGGCCCGAGCGCCCTGTGGATGTGGGGCGCCAGGAAGGGGACCAGAAACAGCAATAGAGCGTACCCGCCAGGTACGAAGGACCCGGCACCCAGGGAATCGCGGATGTAAAAGACCAGACCGTTGAGAAACACCCGCAATAACTGAAGGCCGATGACGACGGCCAGAGCCAGGAGAAGGGTCTCGCGAAGGTCCGTCCGCTCTCGCCACCTGGCGGCCAGTGCCGAGGCAATCATGCTAATTGCTACTCCTTGCACCGGCGCATGTAGGACCCCCATCAGCCGAGAGTGACCTCACCTGTAGAGCCGTTAACCGTGATGGTCTGGCCGGTGCGTACAAGCCTGGTGGCGACCTTGACGTTGACCACCGAGGGCAGGCCATACTCCCTAGCCACGATAGAGCCGTGGGAAAGGGGACCGCCTATGTCCACGACCAGCCCCGCGGCAAGCAGGAACAGGGGTGTCCAGCCCACGTCAGTGACCGGGGCCACCAGGACCTCACCAGGACGGATCTCGGGGTCCCCACGGGGGTCGAGGATAACGCGAGCGGGTCCCGTGACCGTGCCCGGGCTCACCGGTATCCCCCGGAGGACCGGGCCCGCCGCCTGGGGGGACTCTACCGGCAATGGGTTGGGCCTCCCCTGGAAAGCCTCGGGTAGTCTCACCCCCTGGTTGCGGCCGTACTCGTACCGGCGTCGCCGTATCCGAGCGTCCGCGTCCAGCCCACGACCACTAGAACTGACGAGGCGCTTGATCTCGGGAAAGGTAAGGAAGTACAGATCGCGGGAGTCGGCCAGCGTCCCCTCCTCAGCCAGGCGCCGGCCGAGCTCTCTGAATGTTCTTCGCAGGCAGTGGTTCACCTCCATCCACAGGGACTTGGTCTGCTCCCGAAGCGCCACGTAGGTCTGGGCCTGCCGTAAGAGGAACCGAAAAATCAATCGCCGCAGGGGGTCCAGACGGCGCTTAACCTCCCGAGTGGTGGCCAAGCGCCTAGCCGACTGCCGGGCCGTTACCCGTTCTGCCTCCCCCCCAGGCAAGGCCTCCATGTACTTGTGGAGTAGGGCCAGGACACCGTTGGGGTCCTCTTCCCACGCGGGCTCCGCCATCTCCTGTTCCCTCGCGCCGTGGTGCCCATACGTATCCAGGAATCGGGCCAGGCGCGCCTGAAACTCGGCCGAGGAGGGGCTCCTAAGTTCCTGAATTCTACGCCACGCGTCAGGGCCATCCAGCACTTCGCTCAGCTCTACGTCACCTGCCGCCAGCATGGCCAGCCGGGACAGTTCCAGGGCAGGAAGGCTGCTGGAGACATGGTTCAGTCCGGTGACCAGACTGGCCTGGATCTCCTGGCCCTCCGTCCCGAACTGCCCCCTCAGAAACCGCCCCAGGGTCTCAAAGTAGATGCTGGCGCCCGAGGTCGTGGAGATGTGGAGGGCCGCCATCTCCCGGCAGCGGCCGTTGGCCTCGTGAATCTTGGCCAGCAAATCAGCCGCAGAAAGGGCCGTTAGATCATCCCGCCGGGCCGCGTCCAGCCATGGCCGCAGTTCCGCTTCCGCCGCCGGGACCTGCCTGCCGGTGCGGTAAAGAAAACGGATGATGCGTGGTGTGGTGTCCACGTACGCCATCAACTGGCGGACCGACGGCCACTTGAAACCTCGGCTGGGGTTCCGGGCAACCCCGAGGTACTGCTCGTCAACCGCCTCGGGGGAGGTGCCTAACGCGCGAGAGGCAACGCTCCTCAGGGCGCTGACGTTGGCGAAAGCCCTGTTGTAGAAAAGGGCAACGAACTCGGTGGTGGGGTCCCTCAGTGTGTGGTTCTCCAGAAAGGGCTTACGCAGGGCGTAGTTCTGCCGCTCGCTGAACAGGGACCAGTCCAAGGGTGTAACTGTGGCCGGCAACACCTCCTGGATGTTGGACGCGGTCCACGTCGTTTCTGGGTCGGTATCCGAGTCAAACTCCGAGACCCAGCCCTCGATAGGGCGAATGGTTATGGGCCGTGACTGAAGGAGCCAGAACCTGCCATCACTCCAGGCCCATTCTATGTCCTGAGGCGAGCCGAAATGTGATTCCACCCGTAGGGCCAAACGGGACAGCTCGGTTACCTGGGTCGGAGTCATGGTAAGGACCGCGGCCCGGTCCCGTGGAGTAGGTACGGTCTCGGTCTTATCTCCAGCCGCCGCTACCGTTAGCGCCTTATCGCCCACCCGGGACTCCAGGATCCGACCGGAGTCCCGGTCAACCACCCAGTGGCCGGCGCTATCAGCCCCTTCACAACTCCTTCCCCCAGGCCCCAGCCGACGTCGATCACCACGCGGTCCGGATCGCCAGTAATCGGTTCAGCGGTGAAGACGACACCCGACGCCTCGGCCGGCACCATGGGCTGGACCACCACCGCCATGGACCCCGGGCCAAGACCCATCCGGTCGCTGTAGGCAACGACATCTGGGGCATCGGCGGACCGCCATACCGAGACCACCGTGCTCGGGACTTGGCTGCCCGGAACGCAGAGCTCAGTCCGCAGTTGACCGGCGAAGGAAGCGCCGAACGAGTCCTCGGCTACGGCCGATGACCGAACGGCGTATGAGTCCTGAGACCAGGACAGAGATGCCAACCCCTCCAGGGCCACCGCCAGCTCCTCCAACACCTCCTCGGGCGGATGGTCGGGCTGACCAACCTCAAGCCAGAGGCGGCGGGACTCGGCGGTGATGCAGAGGGCGGGAGGGACCGGGAAACCTCCATCCAGTAGAGACCAAAGAGATGCGCCCTTGCCCCCCAGCGTGGCAGGGTCATGGGACGAGTCACCGTGCCGTACCACCCAGGGCATCCTTTTTCCTCGCCGAGCGTTCGTACCTGGAACCTATGCGGCTGCGCCGCCTCCGGTACCTGGACGGCGCCAAATCCTCTTACAAGCGGCCCCAAAATCCCACGTTCTCATCCTTCGACATGCTCAGGATGAGCGGAGTTTAGCCGCGCCCGCCCGTGACAAGCCCTTCGGCTGGCTCAGGACAGGCTTAACGAACCGCAGCGGTGCATTTCATGATGGCCGCTAGGGGGAATCCCTACACGCCAGACTCATACACCCCGAAGGTAAAGGCGAAGAGCGCGAAATGGGGTGAATTGGAGCTCAGCTTCAGCTCATAAGAGCCGTACTCCCCCGCATCTACTACCGAATACATCCTTGAGACGTCAACGTACAGGAAGCTGCGCCCATCCTCCTCGATGACCACGTCTTCACCCTTATTGGTATCGGTCAGGTGCTGGCCGTCCAGGGTAACCAGGACCTTCAACATCCCGCTCTCCAGGCCGTCGGGCCTGATCACGGCGTTGACACTCTTGGCCGAGAACCTGAGGGCGATATAGTCCTCGTGGTCCGAGGTCTGGCGACCGTGGCGTAGACTCTCCGGTCCGCTGTGCCACGGCCCCTGCAGGTAGATAATGTGACGCTCGTGATCGCCCGGGTCCTCGTAGGTAACCAACTTGTCTCGGGCGGAGTAGTATTGGGGATTCGCGACGTAGCCGCTGCTCCCAAACTGGACGTCCCGGTATCCCCGTTGCCACCCGGCATAGAGCTCCCGGGTTATCTGAGCGGAGGGATTGGCCAGGTAGGAGTGGTCGACGGCCTGGTCGACGGGCAGATCGGCGTCGAGCTGGGACAGGTCCGCCCCAGCCTCCTCGAGAAGCTCGCGGATCTTCGTCTCCGTCTTGGCGTAGGCACCCTCGCCAAAGTGTTTGTAGCGGATGACCCCGTCCTTGTCTATGAGGTACTTGGCGGGCCAGAAACGGTTGTTGTAGGCGTACCAGGTCTCGTACTCGTTGTCGAGGGCCACCGGCCACCCTATCCCGTACCGGTCCACCGCCTGCCGGACGTTGTCTAGCTTTTCCTCGAACTTGAACTCCGGGGTGTGCACGCCCAGGATCACCAGCCCGTCATCTGCGTACTTGGCGTGCCATAGCTTTAGATAGGGGAAGGTGCGAATACAATTGACACAGGTATAGGTCCAGAAGTCCACCAGCACGATCTTTCCTCTGAGTTCCGCGATCTTGAGGGGTTGGGAGTTGACCCACGCTGCTATGCCTGCAACTTCCTCGGCCAGGGGGCCCTCTGCCGGGCGGGATGTGGGCGTCGCTACCTCAGGCCCGGCAGGTGCATCCGAGACCGCCGCCGGCTCCTCGGACGCAACTTCAGAAGGCTCGCCGCCACAGGCGTTCGCTGCTACAACGATGACTCCAATGACAATAGCGCCGACCACCGGCAGGAGAAGGGTATTCTTTGTCCAGTTCATCAGTTGAATACTACGGCGGTACTTGGACTAGGGATTGACGCCCCGCCAATCGAGAAGTTTACGGGTATTATACTACGCGTTTCAACTGGCGAAATTGATGGGCCCAGACGCCACGTTGACTTCGACATTTGCGTGAGGTAGGCTTTTACCTCCTGATAAAGGCCAGGTCTAGTCCTGTACGCGGTTAGACGCTTCGCTCCGCTGGGATGCGTCGACCCGTCGAGGGTGTCACGGGAAGCGCTAGCTATCGCAGGAGCCAAGCATACATGGATCAGCTGTATTACGATATCTTCCTGACCGAGCTGGGATGGATGGGGGCCCTGGCCACTCCGCAGGGATTGAGCAGGCTGACCTTGAGAGCTTCCCCACAGGAAGCCCTGGAAGAGCTAGGACCTGTGATACGGCGGGCCAGGCACGATCCCGCCGCTCTAGATAGCATCCGCGCCCAGTTGGAGGGCTACGCCCGTGGCGAGAAGAGTTCCCTGAATGACGTGGCCCTCGACCTGGCCGACGCGCCACCCTTTTTCCGAGCAGCCTGGGAGAAGTGCCGGACCATACCTCCCGGGGAGACTCGAAGCTACGCCTGGCTCGCCGCCGCGGCAGGCAGGCCCGGCGCCTTCCGGGCGGCAGGCCTGGCCATGGCCCGAAACCGTCTGGCGGTGATCATACCTTGCCATAGAGTCATCGGCAGCGATGGGGGTCTGCACGGCTACGCCGGGGGACTGGCCATCAAAGCCCGTCTTCTGGAATTAGAACGCCGTTCTGCGGGATGTAGACCTTAGGGTAGGGACAGTCCTGGGTCATGGTCGGCCACTGCTATGTTTCCCACATCCACGGACCCCGTACCCAGCAGCTCCTCAAGCCGGCGGCATAGCTCTGGGCAATAGGATGTGGTTACCGTGGGCAGGTCCATGAGCACCCTCTTGCCGTTGGTGGAGATCTCCAGCCGGACCCGGTCGCTCCCCGAGTACTCCAGGGTGGTACGGAGCGCTTCCCGGAGCCGGTGAGCATCTTCCTCCGCATCTTCCGATTCCACGAAGCTGATCAGCAGGCTACGTGGCTGCTCCTGGACGTGATTCGTCCCACGCTGCCCATCCGTGCTGATAGCGCCGGACCCGTTTCCCGACCGGTACTCTTCCGAGTACAGGGTCGCCTCGTCACAGTGTACCGATAGCTCGTCGCCTCGTACCTTTAGCCTGCCCGATACGAGCAGTAGATTCCCCTCCTCCCAGACGTCGCGGGTCCTTTCCAGAACATCGGGCCAGGCTATGGCCTCGGTGCTTCCGTACACTAGCTCTAGCGTACCAATTACGTAGGGCCGTTGGGTCCGGGTGACACGCTGGGACACCGAGGAGAGCTGCCCCAGCACAGTAATTCGCTGGCCGTCCATGTCAGGGTCCAGCTGGTCCCGCGAGGTGATCGCTCCCTCAGAGTTGACCAGGGCCATTGCCTTCAGCGGGTTCTGGGACAGGGGCACGCCCAGTAGTTCCTTTTCCCACGCTATCTTCTCGCTGGGCGGGCCATCCTCGCCATTGACGCTCATCCCGCCGACGGGCGTTGCCTCCGTCCGGTCGGGCAGTACGTCGAACATGCTGGTCTGACCGGTCTGTCTTCTATGCGCTTCCTTCTGGGCTAGAGACAGAATCTGCTCCGCCGAATTCAGCAGCGCCCAACGCTTACCCAGGCAGTCCAGTGCGCCCCCTTTGATCAGGCTCTCCAGGGCCCTTCGATTCAGGCCACGCAGGTCCGCGCGGCTACAGAAGTCCTCTATGGTGGAGAAGGGTCCACCACTCTCCCTCTCATCTACTATCGATGTAACTGCTCCCTCGCCAACGTTCTTGATGGCCGCCAGGCCGAAACGAAGGCTGGGACTGTCCTCGTCGTCCCTGTCGATGATGAAGTGCACCCCGCTGCGGTTTACGTCGGGCAGTAGCACCGGTATCCCCATACGGAAGCACTCGCTGATGGCGCTAGCGGTCTTGTCGGGATGGTCCAGGCGGGAGTTCAGCACCGAGGCCATATATTCGAGGGGGAAGTTTGCCTTGAAATAGCCGGTCCAGTAGGAGATCAGTGCATAGCTAACGCTGTGGGCCTTGTTGAAGGCATAGCCTGCGAAGGGCTCGATGAGGTTGAAAATCTCCTGGGCCAGCTCCCTGCTAAACCCCGTGGCCACGGCCCCGTCTAAGAACCCCTCCCGCTCCTGGCGCATCAGCTCAGGTATCTTCTTGCCCATGGCCTTCCTGACCGTATCGGCCTGGCCCAGGGAGTATCCGGCGAAGGCCTGGAGGATAAAGAGTACCTGGTCCTGGTAGACGATAACGCCGTGGGTCTCCTCAAGGATCTCCTTGAGGGAGGGATGGGGGTACTTAATCGCCTCACGGCCGTGCTTCGCGTTTATGAACGTATCGATGTGCTCCATGGGGCCGGGACGGTACAGGGCTATCATGGCCGCGATGTCCCCAAGGGAGGAGGGCTTGAGCTCCTTGATGTACCGCTGCATTCCCGCGCTCTCAAGCTGGAATACGTCGGTCGTCTTACCTGAGGACAGCAGCTCGAACGTCTTGCCGTCATCCAGAGGCAACCCGTGCAGGTCGATCTTCACGCCACGGTTCCGCTCCACCGTATCGACGACCCGGTCGAGGATGGTGAGGCTGGTGAGGCCCAGGAAGTCCATCTTCAGGAGCCCCAGCTTGGCCACGGGGTCCATGGAATACTGGGTCATGTCTATCTGGCCGCCGCCGTTGCCCTTCACCGGCCTCTGGAGAGGCACGTACTCCATCAGCGGCTCGCTGGAAATAACCACCCCAGCGGCATGGGTGCTGACGTGGTGAACGGTCCCCTCAAGGGCTCTGGCCGTGTCCACCAGTTTATGAATTGACTCATCGGACTGGTAGATGTCACTGAGCTCGTGGCTGGCGGAAAGGGCATCCTCCAGGGTCCGGGCCTTGAAGGGCACCAGACGCGCCACCCTATCAACGTCTGCGTAGCTCATCCCCAGGCTTCGACCCACGTCCCTCAAGGACGCCTTGGCGCCCAGGGTGCCGAAGGTGATTATCTGGGCTACCCGGTCCCGGCCATACTTGTCGGTGACGTAGGACAGCACCTCATCCCGCCTGTCGTCCTGGAAGTCCAGATCTATGTCCGGCATCTCCTTGCGCTCCAGGTTGAGGAAGCGCTCGAATACCAGCCTGTACTCCAGGGGATCTACTTCGGTGACGCCCAGGCAGTAAAGCGCAAGGCTGGCGGCCGCGCTGCCCCTGACACCAAAGAGGATGTTTTGCTGCCGGGCAAAGGAGGCGATGTCCCAGACCACAAGGAAGTAGTTGGCAAACTGGGTACTTCTGATCACGTCCAGCTCGTAGGCCAGGCGTTCCGCGGCCTGGGCCGTCGGCCGGGGATACAGGCGGCTGAACCCCTCCTGGCACAGGCGCCGCAGATACTCGTCTGGGTCCGAGCCGTCGGGCACGGGGTACGTGGGAAGATGAAGCTCGGCGGTCTCCAGCTTCACGTCGCACATCTCGGCAATGAGCTGGGTATTTCTCAGGGCATCGGGGAAGTCCTGGAAGAGCTCCTCCATCTCCTGCGCGCTCTTGAGGTAGTAGGAGTCATCCTCCATCTTGAGGCGCTTGTCGTCATGGACGGTCGTGTTGGTGTGGATGCAGATAAGCACGTCCTGGAGGTAGGAGTCCTCCTGATGGACGTAGTGGCAGTCGTTGGTGGCGACGAGTGGTATGTCCAGCTCGCGGCCCATCTCAACCAGGCCCTGGTTAATCTCGGGGAGCTGGGGAACGTGCTCGTGGCGCTGCAACTCCAGGAAGAACCCGCCTTCGCCCAGTAGGTCCTTATACCAAAGGGCCGCCTCCCTGGCGTCCTGTAGCCGGTTCTCTGCGATAAGGCGAGGCACCTCGGCCGTGGCGCACCCAGAGAGGACTATCAGGCCTTCGTGATACCGCTCCAGTAGCTCCCGGTCTATGCGGGGCCTGTAGTAGTGGCCCTCCAGGTGGGCGTGGGTGACGAGCCCCATGAGGTTACGATAGCCGCGGTTATTCCGTGCCAGCATCGTCAGGTGAAAGGGGCTCCTCTCCGACGGGGACCTGTCGTGGCGGCTGCCCTGGGCCACGTATACCTCGCAGCCGATGATGGGCCTGATCCCCGCCTCCTGGCACTGGAAGTAGAACTCCACCACGCCATACAGAGAGCCGTGGTCGGTGATGGCCAGGGCCTCCATGCCCAGCTCCTTGGCATGGCTCACCAGCTTGGGAATGCGGCTGACCCCGTCCAGGAGGCTGTACTCGGTGTGCACGTGGAGGTGGGCGAACATGCCTTTATCCGATCAAACTACAATATAGGCCAGAGCACTGGGGTGAAGATACAATATGACAGACCGAGCCCGACGTCAAGGCAGTTTTATTGTATTCCAACCCAATTCATAAATTTGCCCCTAGATTGCAACAAGCTATCCACCTTGGTCCATCACACCACTCGGGATAGGCTATACCCAAGCCACACAGCACCAAGTCCGACGGCTATTTGAAGGGCCACATTGGAAAAGGCTGCCAGCGACTGACCATCACGAGCGAGGGAAAATGTCTCATACCCGAAGGCGGAAAAAGTTGTGAATCCTCCGAGAAATCCAACAAGGAGAAGACCACGCGTCTCAGGGTTTAGCACCTGTCGCGTCTCAGCCAGACCAACCAGGAACCCGATGAATAGACAGCCGATGACATTGACAGTGAGCGTGCCGTATGGAAACGAGGGGTTGCCTAATATTTGATTGACCCATCTACCGATCAGATAGCGTGAAACGGAACCGCCAAAGCCCCCAACCCCCACAAGCAGGACAACAACCATTACACCCTCCGCCATATATTTTATCGAGATGTAAAAGGCCGTGTACCGCCCGGCGGATAATACGGGAATGCAATGTCTCGATTACGTCTGTGATGGGCCCGATCCTCGAGCGCGCCGTCGCCCTTTAGCCTCCTGGCAGGCCGCCCTAGATCAGGGACTTGCTCTGGCCGGCGTCCACGTTGATGCAGGCGCCGCTGACCATGCTGGCCCGCTCCGAGGCCAGGAAGGCCACGATATCTCCCACGGGCTCGGGCCAGCCGAACCTTCCCGCCGGCAGGTTCCGGGATATGAACTCCTGGACCACCTCCGCGGGCTGCTCGTTGGAGAACCGCTCCCAGCCGCTGCCTGGATGCAGGATGGAGCCGGGAGCGATGCTGTTCACCAGCACATTGTCCTTGACCAGCTCGATAGCGGCGTACTTGCTGGCGGCGATGAGGGCGGCCTTGGCGGCCATGTAGTCCGCCGCGCCCCCGTACTCCCTGCCCCAGATGGAGGCTACATTTATTATTCGGCCCCAGCCCCTGGCCACCATGCCGGGAATGGCCAGGCGCATGAGGCGCAACGCCGCGAACAGGTTCAGCTCGAAGCCTGCCTTGAACTCCTCATCGCTGGTCGCCGTCATGGTGGACCCGCGGCGACCTCCCACGTTGTTTACGACGATGTCCACGGGCCCCAGCTCCGCCTCCGTCCTCTCATAAACCAGTTGGGCCGACGGAAGTTCAGCTATGTCGGCTACGATTCCCACGGCCGCTACGCCCATTGACTTCAGCTCGTCCACCGTCTTGTCCAGCGTACTCTGGGTCCTTCCACAGATGGCCACCTTAACGCCTTCCCGCGCCAGGGACAGGGCGGATACCCGGCCCAGGCCACGACTGCCTCCGGTTACGATGCCTACCCGGTCCTTTATCCCAAGGTCCATGCCACAACCTCTTCAGTCGGACTCTGCCCAGTGCTGTTACAAACTGTGCGTGATGTGTCATTCTGAGCGAAGCGAAGAATCTCTTGGTTAGATTCTTCGTCGCTGTGCTCCTCAGAATGACAGTCCATCAATATCGGTTGACCCGGCACAGGGTCTCAGGGCACCGCTACTCCAGCGAACCGCCACGGGCCTACCCCAGGTCTCCCCAGGTATGCCCCATCTTCATGTCCACGTTCAATGGGACCGCCAGCTCTAGCGCGCTGGGCATCTCCTGGTTCACTATCTCCCGAAGGGCCTCCACCTCCTGAATGGGCACCTCGAACACCAGCTCATCGTGCACCTGGAGTATCATCCGGGCACGCAACCCCGACTCCTCCATCCGGCGGTGTACCCTTATCATGGCCAGCTTCATGATGTCGGCGGCGCCCCCCTGGATGGGCATGTTCACCGCGGCCCGCTCCGCCGCCTGGCGCACGTTATAGTTGCTGGCGTTAACGTCGGGAATGTAGCGACGACGCCCCAGGACCGTGGCCACATAGCCCATATCCCTCACCTGCTCCTTGATGGACTCGATGTAGCTCTGTATGCCGGGATACTTGCTAAAGTAGGTCTCGATGAACCGCTGGCCCTCCTCGGGGCTGAACTCGGTCTGCTGAGAGATGCCATAGGCGGACAGCCCGTAAATGACGCCAAAGTTCAGCACCTTGGCTATCCGTCGCATGTCCGCCGTGGCCTGGTCGGTGGGAACGTCGTACATCAGCGACGCCGTCGACGAATGAATGTCCTCGTCCTTATGGAAGGCCTCAAGCAGCCACTGGTCCCCTGAGAGGTGCGCCAGTACCCGTAGCTCGATCTGAGAGTAGTCCGCGGATAGCAGCACTCGGTCGGGGGCATTCTCCGCCAGGAAGGCCCTCCTCACCTGCCGGCCCAGCTCCGTACGTACGGGGATGTTCTGGAGGTTCGGGTCGCTGCTGGAAACCCTGCCGGTGGCGGAGCCGGTCTGGTTGTAGCTGGTGTGCAGACGGCCGGTTAGGGGGTTCACCATTTGGGGCAAGGCATCTACGTAGGTGGACTTGAGCTTGGAGTACTGGCGGTACTCCAGCACCATGTCTATCACCGGGTGCACGCCTTTCAGAGTGTCCAGCGAGTTGGCATCGGTCGAGTAGCCGGTCTTGGTGCGCTTGGTCTTCGGGAGCTGGAGCTCGTTGAACAGGAGCTCGCTTAGCTGCTGGGGAGAGTTAATGTTCACCTCATGTCCCACCACGTCGTATATGCCCGCCTCCAATTGCTTCAGCTGTTCATTAAGGTCACGGGACATCTCGTGGAGTGCGCCCGAATCCAGGGCAACCCCATTGCGCTGCATATCCACGAGGACGGGCACCAGGGGCATCTCGACTAGCGAGAAGGTGTCCCACAACCCCTGACGGCGCAGGTCCTCCTCAAACAACGTGCGGAGCCGGCCCGTCATGTCGGCGTCACTGCTGGCATAGTCCGAAGCCTTTTCTATAGGCACTTGGGCCATGGTAATCTGCTTGGCGCCCCTGCCAATCAGCTCCGAAATGAGGGCCATCTCCACATTGAGGACGTCAAGTGCCAGGTTCTTTAGTCCAATCGCCTTCCTGCCCAATAAATGGGCGGCGATCATAGTGTCAAAGTCCAGGTTTCTGACCGTGACGCCGTAGCAGCCAAGCACGGTCAGGTCATAATTGCCGTTATGGGCCGCCTTACCTATCTCCGGAGATTCCAGGACCGGCTTTAGGCGGGCGAGCACCTCCTCAAGGGGCAGCTGCACACCCTCTCCGTGGCCCACGGGCACATACCAGGCCCGCCCGGGAGCAGTGGAGAAGCTCAACCCCACCAGCTCCACCCGCATGGGGTTGGTGCCGGTGGTCTCGGTGTCGAACGTGAAGCTCTTGGAGCTCCCTAGCTGCCCCAGCATCTCCTCTAGCTTTCCCGTGCTGTCTACCACACGATAGTCCAAGGGAGGCTGGTCCCGTTTCACCTCAATCACCGGCGGGGAGGGTGCTCCACCATCCGCCCGGCCGGGGCCATCCGAGGGCTCGGGTACTCTGGGCACGATGCTGAAGAACTCAAGCTCCCGGAAGAATTCCACGACTTCCTTGCGGTCGTATCTCCCGAAACGACACTCCTCAAGGTCCAGCTCCACGGGGGCGTCTCGGACGATGGTAGTGAGCTGCTTGCCCAGGAACGCCCGCTCCTTGTTCGCCAGCAGGGCTTCCTGGAGCTTGGGAGGCTTCACCGTATCGACGTTTTCATAGATCGCTTCCAGGCTGCCCCCGTACGCAAGCATGAGCTTCACCGCCGTCTTGTCGCCGACACCCGGGACGCCGGGTATATTGTCCGACGGGTCCCCCTTGAGTGCCTTCAAGTCGGGTTGCTGGGCCGGAGACAGCCCGCCGTATCGGGCTCGTACCTCGTTCTCATCGTAGATCTTGCGGTCCCGGATGCTGTGATGGAGGGCCACACGGACCCATGGCGACACCAGCTGGAAGGTGTCGGTATCCCCCGTGAGGATGACCGCCTCTATCTTCTGCTCCTCAGCCTGTCTACAGAGGGTGCCGATCAGATCGTCCGCCTCGTAGCCCTCCAACTCGAAGATGGGGACGTTGAAGCCACGCATGAGCTGCCTCACCCGGTCGAACTGGGGCCTTAGCTCGGGAGGCATCTCTGGCCGGTGGGCCTTGTATTCCGCGTACTGGGCGTGCCGGAAGGTAGGGGCGGGCAGGTCGAATGTGATGGCCAGGTGGGTCGGGGTCCATTCCTGGATGGCCTTCAGGAAGGTGTTGGAAAAGCCGTAGACGGCGGTTATATCCTCCCCCGTCTTCTTTACCGACAGGTGCTCTCTGATGCTAATGGCATGCCACGACCTGTGTACCAGGGCATGGCCGTCGATAAGCATAAGCAGCGGCTTGTCCCTGGGCAGCAGCATGGGGATCGTATCACCTTCGTTGGCTGGACCCCGGCCTGGCATTCTGGTCCCTCCTCTCTCGTTGTAGCAGAGCGGATGCCTGGTGACCGTTACACTGTGAGCGCGGAACACTAACGCACCAAGGGGTTTCACCAATCACGCCGATCCCGGGTGCTGTCCGCCCTCATGGCACCGGATAGGAAGGCCACCGGAACGCGAATATAGATGGTCTAAGACTGGAACTCGTTGGAAGGGTCAAGCCCTGAGCGGGAATACACCGCCTGGCGGGCTCAATTGGTCGCCTTGGAGTATATCACAAAAGCACTAGGCGCCACCATACGCACACAGGCGCTATGACCAGTGGTAGGGCACCCTTGGTTCCTGACTTGCAGTTTAGGGAATCTACCGAGGCGAGGCTGGTAAACCGTTAGCCTCCAGAAACTCAGCGGCGCGGTTAAATGCTGAGAAGAAAAGCGGTCGACCACTGAACGCCAGTGGGGATACCGGACCCACCGCCATGAACGGGAATTCCTTGAGGTCGCGTCTCGCCGCACTCTGTGGGTTCCTAAAGGACTGGTACAGGTCCATAGCCCTGTCGTCTCCCCCCCGCGAATTCCCTGAGTTTGCGGAATTCGTCACCGAGTGCCAGGCCGAACCCAAAGAACTGCACCGAGAGTTGTTGTAAAATTTCGGTATCTATCCCACCCAGAGTCTGGCTTATCAACAGCCATCCGACGCCGTACTTCCGGGTCTCCCTTATAGCACGCCTCAGAATGTTTCTCAGCGCCTCCGCTTGAGAGCCGGATTCCAAGGAACCCGCAGGCGCGTGACGATGCGCCTCGTCAAGCATGACGAGCACGTTGGCACCCTGATCGGTAGCGATTGTTTGCGAGGAACGCGCCAGGATAGAACCCAGGAGACGGGCCAGAACCCTCCGTTGCAGTTCCTCGTTCCAAATCCGAGGGTTCCCCCGCTCTGAGATATCGATCACAACGATCGGCCGGGCACCTGTTCTCCGTGGATCACCCATCAAATCATCGACAATTCCAAATAGTCGCCTTTTGCCGGGTCCTCTAGCAAACAATGACGCGACCGGTTGCCAGTAACGTGTGAATATCTGTTCAAGCTCAGTGTTCAGGATCGTGTCAATTCGATTTCGAAGTTGGTCGGCACGAGGAACTCCCGTGTACACCCGTCCTGCTTGCCCACGTATCTCATTCAACATCTGCACCAGAGCTTCCTGGCTAGACAAGCTGTCAAGGTTAACCCTGCTTTGGCGCAAGCCATCTGTCCCAAGCTCGACTGCAAGCCTCGCATTATCCGGAACCCTTATTCCCAGCCCATCTCTGAGCAAGCCGTCAGTAATCAATAAGTCTTCGAGCAGATCCCATTCGTCTAACTGAAGATTGGCAATCCCGAAACGATTTATTTCGCGCCCCAAACCCCTGGCTACTTGGTCTACGGCCAAACCTTGCTCACCTACGCGTTGACCTTGCAGTTCATATGAGAACTCCCCTTGAGGGTCAATAATGAGAATTCCCATCTCAGGGTGCCTAGTATACCCTAGCAACAGCATTTTGGCTAAACCCGATTTCCCGGATCCCGTCTTACCAAAAACACCGATGTGATATGCCTCTCCGGCACCAAGAGGTCCACTTCCAAAATGTTTAAGCCACATAGGATACAGCACGTCATTGGCATAAGCACGGCCTAGATAAAATAACTCCTCTCGATAGACAGATAACAAAGAATCCAGCAATCGTTGGTCAACGCGTGCAATCCTAGTCCCTGTAGGAGGCACCATCCCGAGCACATCTGGTTCGTATGCCTCGTTCTCTTGTTTGAAAGTTGCTCCCACGGCGACGCTAGCGGTGCGCGTGTCCTGTCGGTTGGTGATTGGGGGTATCTCTCCAGTGCGCTTAATCAGGTTGCGGAACACTGAGTCCTCATGCCAACGGTTCTTCAGCTCGATACCCACGATCTGACCGACCGAAGTTATCGGAATGCCGTTTTGAGTGGCAGCGAAAGCTACCAAGGCTCCGACTATCCTTTCTTCGGTCGCTTCCAACAACAGATCCACGGTCAATTCAGTGTTGGTTGACGGACTCCCCACTACAGCTATGTCTTGATTCGGGCCAATCTGCATCAGACTCAACCCCTGCCTCCTTCTGTACGATAGTTTTGGAGGAGCAACATGGTCAGTTCCGGGTCTATGCCCTGATCGATGACCTGCTGTGACACAGTCTGCTCGACTACGCTGACTCCTGAACCCAAGCTTTTGACCATTCGATCTGCCAGGAAAAGAGGGTAAGGCTCAAGGACCGCAGGAGAGAAAAACTGCCTAGAAATCCCTTCAAGGACGATCGAGAGGCGGGTCAAACTATTTGCTATGGGACCAGGTACTTCGATACGCAACGACGGCACCCATCCAAATGGTTTGTAGTACACGACTCGGATCGCGTGCAGTGCCTGGTTCATGGCGGCATCATCTTGCTCGGTGCAGAACGCGCGTGGCAAATGGAAATCCTCTTCATATACCGGGAGAGGGGCAGTATACTCCCCGGGCTGAAGGATCAGCGTTCCAAGAGTGCGGCCATCAACGACCTCCGTTGAATCCAGCCCCATTGGAGCGGCGAGTTCATTTCGCGATGTGAATTTCGGCATTGCCACCACACGATCACTGCTCATTATCCTCAGAAGCCGGCGAAAAATTTCGTCTTCGCCCCAGCGCTGTTGTAGTATGGAACCTAGCTCCACAGGGACCCCTTTCACATTGGATAAGCCCTGGTTTAAATTGATGATCTAAAGAACCGAACGCTCCGTCGAGCAGGACCAAATCATGTGGCGCCAAATTCGCTAATTCCAGTTCCATACCTACCATCAAGCCGCGTAGCACCAGCGGTGTCCCCTCGGCATTGGGAACCGCCCCTGCCCACATACGGTGATATGGCTCGGGCCAGTAACGTACCGCCTCTTTTGATGTTCCTTCGATAGCCACCCCGGCCGCGGCAATTAAGTCAAGAGATGTCAACCGATGGAGCTGATAGGAGCCATCGACCCCAGACACCGACGGCTCCCGTGGGACATCTAGGTCCGCTTTGTTCTTTATAAGCCCCTGATTAACCGCAGATTCCCGGTAATTGCCACGGTCTCTCGCAAGCCTCTCAAAACGGATACGAACCTTGGTAGCTACGGGGGTAGCAATTTCAAGTAGGTCTCTTACAAGCGCATCTGGAAGGTCCGAAAACGGTTCAGTCATCGCCATTCTTATTTACGGTCCCCATAGCCGCCACTCTTCGGGGTCCCACTGTGAGTAACGGTGGTCCCATTGACTTCGCGGCATCAGCCAACGACCACGAAAATAGTCGAATATTTGGGCAAGGGGCTGGCGAAATTCTTCCAGTTCGTCTTGTTCACCACGCAAAAACTCTCGGCTGTCATTTGCCAGTGGAATAACGAAGATTCCCCGTTGAATTCCATGGTTTAGCCACTCCTCCGACAAACCGATGTCGATCAGAAACTTCCTCATCACCTCTCGTCGATTTCTAAAACCGGTTCCCCAAGCAACGTGCTTCGCGGTCGGCGTCAGGTGTTTTAACGCGTATTGGGAAACGGCGGAATACAGACCGTTTGTGAATTGGAATTCCCCATACCCTTTCGAGGTCCCTACACCAATATACGCGAGCCGTTCGTTGTATTTGAGTCGATTGAAGATAGAGGAACGACCCAGGGCTGATGACGTCGTCAGCAGTGCCAATCTACCATCCTGATTGGCCTCGGATATCAACGTTCGCTTCCCGGAATACTTTTGGAGAAAGGCTTTCCGTACTTCGTCACTTGTCGCGAGTAGACTGATTAGCTTGCCGCCCAGCAGAAATGAATATGGTGGGACCGCCCCTAACACGAACAGATCCATCACATGCCGGAGGCGACGCTTAGTAGTTTCTCTGTCCCAACCAATCTATTGGTCCCTGGCCCCTACGTTGAACACCGGGTCGCCAAGGCCAAACAGTCCCATGAGCTTATCGTTTTGTTGATCGATGACAAGAAACCGAAGACGCCTTCCGTATCCAGGGGAGACTGGGACACTCCAGTGCAGGGCCGCATAGCGAAACAAAAGCTCATCATCAGAATGTCTGGTCACCTCTACTAATTTCGGCGAGATTGTGTGCGGGTTCACCTCCTCACCAGTAGCAAGTCGGTCCAAGAGGCGGGTTTCGTGTCGTAGAAGCCCCTTTCTGGCTCTCTCTCTTTTATGAAGTACAGCGGTTGCATGCAGTTGTCTGATGGAGTCCTTGTGACCGTTAGGCGGTACTAGACGTTGCCGTCCGTGTACTTTGAATCCCTGTTCCTTCATGGAACGTGTCATCATCGACCGCATGGTGCGGGCTTTTGCAGTCATGCGGGGGCCGCGCCTGCTCCAAACTCGCCGCCATGAAATGTCAACAATGTTATATTATCCGGAATTCCCCATATCAAGCTCTCTGCATGCCAGCAGTCCTGCGTCTGAGGTAATGCTAGCACCGCGAAACTCCAGGAGTACTTTGGAGGCAAAGTTGAGCTTGATATGGGGTATATTCGCCGTCACCCATAAGGTGCCTGCAATACGATTACGTAATCAGAAGCCAATGCCTAACATTTTGGGTGTATTATAATACCCAAACGCCCATCATATCCATATTATAAGCAGAACGTTCATAGTAATCACAGGAACGCCGACCACTGCTTTAGCCTATCTGGGAAATCCAGTCTAAGACTGGAACTCGTTGGAAGGGTCTAGCCCTTAGACCATTGGGCAGCTATTCCTCGGTTATCTGGGCGATCTTCTCTTCGACCAGCGCCTCGTAGTTAAACAGTATGGCCGACGCTACGGTGGCCACGTGGTCCGGCAGCTTCAGGGTCCGGTGGACGTCGGTCTTCAGGGCCAGCCACTGGTATTCCAGTTCCATCTGCGGCTCGACCAGCCCTTCGACCTCGATAACCTCACCTGCCTTGAAGTTAAGCTCGCAGGCCTGGAGGACATTGGGTTTCTTGGGATTCCATAGCGGTATGCCATACTTCCGGGCGATAATGGGCCGGTGGCTGTAAATTGTGCAGGCGTCGTCTTTCAAGGCCGGGCATGGTATGTGATGCCGGCCGACCAGCCTGTCAAGGGCGGCACTTACCTGGTCGCTATGGGCCTCTATATCCTGGCCTTCGTCAAACTCCGCACCCGTTAGATCCGCAAGGTAGGCCCGGGCCTGTCCCTTCATCTTTTCCTGTGTCGCGGGGTCCAACTGTTTGACGGCCCTGGATATATAGGCAGCTTCGATTACACTGATGGGAAAGAGCTGACTGCAGCAGCTACTACAGCCGTTGCGGCATTGCATCCGCTCGATAAAAACGTTGCGTACCCGATCGAACTCCCAGTCTACGTCCGCTAGGAGCTTTTCGTACTGCCGGTAGATATTTGAGAGCATGTTCAGCCCCCTAGCCTGATCAAGGGCGATGCTAGCATAGGGGTTAGTGGGTGTCAATAACGGACAAAGCGGGGATGTCCGGGGGCTCCTGAGCCGCCCTTCAACCTGAACGGAGCCTGGGCCGTGTCTGGAACGTGCAACCGACAGCCCCCTCCCCCGCTATGCAGTGCTGGCTCCACATCCGAGGCGTGGGTCGGCGCACAGTGGATACTGGCTACCACCCAGCCACAGATTGGGCGCTGCGGAGGCCACGTATGCATCCGTGGTGCCTGGGGGACCCGCGGTCAGCCCCTAGGAGGGCACCTGAGGACTACGCCCTGACGGTGGCGCCCAGGCTGTCCAGCCCCTTCCTGACGGTGTTGAGGACTGCAGCCGTTTCCTGCTCGAGGGTGCGCAAAGACCGGACAACATAGGTGTCCGCATCTGCCTGGCTGGCCCGGCACTGGACCTCGGCTTGCTCCACGATCCTGCTGGCCTTCCGCTCGCTCTCCTCCAACAGCTCTTGGGCGTTGCGACGGGCAGCGGCCATCAGCTCGCTCTGGTCAACCCTGAGCCGAAACTCCTCCTCCGCCTCGCCCCTGATCCGTCTGGCATCGAGCTGGGCCTGGCTCTGGAGGGCGTCTTTCTTCTCGATTATCTCCTGTGCCGCCTTTACGTCCTGGGGGATGGCAAGCCTAAGCTGCTCAACCAGCTCCATTATCTTCTCCGCGTCCACAAGCCTGCTGCGTGTGGCGGGCATTTTGGGGCTGGTATTAACCAGAGCATCCAGCCTGTCTATGATGTTAATGATGTCCATGATAACCCCCTTCCAACGATGATCCTCCTAGAATTTGGACTGTATCTTCCCTTTTAGGGCTTCCAACACATGAATCGGAACCAGGCTCTCCACATCACCTCCTAGTCCAGCTACCTCTTTCAGGAGGCTGGAACTCAAGAATTGGTACGGCAGGCTCGCCATCAGGCTCACCACCTCCACGTCAGGGGCCAGCATCCGGTTCATGTAGCTCATCTCGAACTCGTACTCGAAGTCCGAGCCACTGCGCAGGCCCCTTACGATTGCGTTCGCCCCATACTGGCGCGCGCACCCGACTACCAGACCGGAAAAGCTGGTGACTTCCACGTTTGGCAGGTGTTCCACCGACTGTCTAAAGAGCTCCACTCTCTCTTGTGTATTGAAAAGGATGGCCTTGGACGGCGTGTCGTATACCGCGACGATAACCCGGTCGAAGATGGCCGCTGCCCGAGTGGCTATGTCCAGATGCCCCAGGGTGACGGGGTCGAAGGACCCCGGGTATACGGCGGCGGTCACTAGGCCCCTCCTTTCTCAAAGAAGTCCACCGTACTATCGCCGTAACGGTAAGTACCGGCCGGGACCAGGCTCCGGTAACCACCCTTCAAAGGCACCCTCTTGGAATGGCCCACCACTACGATAGCCCCCTCCGCCAGGAGCGTGGATGCCGCCAGGTTTTCCAGCTGAAGGTCCAACGACTCCATATTGTAGGGCGGATCCATTAGGACCACATGATAGGGACCCTCCAGGACCTTAAGCGCCCTATCTGTATCCATGCAGTGGACCTGGGCCCTCTCGGAGAATCCGGTAGCCGCCAGATTCTCCCTGATTGCGGCGCACTGGCGTGGATGTCGCTCCACAAAGGCCGCCCGGCTCGCACCCCGGCTCAAGGCCTCTATCCCAAGAGAGCCGGAGCCAGCGTACAGGTCGAGCACACTAAGTGGTCTGAGGTCTAAAGGGCCGAGGACGTTGAAGATGGCTCCCCGCACTCGTTCCGAGGTCGGCCGCACCCCGGAGACCGTCGCCCCCCTTAACCTTCTGCCTTTGGCAGCCCCGCCTACCACACGCAATGGATTCGCCCGCGGATTATACATAACATGACGCCCTTTAGTAAAGACAAAAATCGCCCTAATTTTAACCTTTTCTCAAATTTCACAGGAAATTGCTCCGGCGCCCGTCGGTTTAAAGCTGATGGAACCGGGACAAATGCTTTACAATAACCCGCGACTGGTTTACAATCCAGGTGACTAGGACGATCGCCCGAAAGGGGTCCTCAGTCTTTTTGTCTTTTTACCGGAGGAAACGCCATGGCCCAGCCGACCTACCTGACTGCTAAGGGTCTAGCCAACCTAAAGGCGGAGCTAGAGGAACTGCGCACCCTCCGGCGCCAGATGGTGGCCGAACGCATCCAGAAGGCCAAGGAGATCGGAGGGACGGTAGATAACGCCGAATACGACGAGGCAAAGAACGAACAGGCTTTTACAGAGGGACGCATCCTCACCCTGGACAACCTGATCAACACCGCCATCGTCATCCCGAAGAAATCGGTGCCATCCAGCGTAGTGGCCATCGGGTCAAAGGTCACGGTCATCAATGAAAAGGGCCGGCGGGACAAGTATACCATTATTGGCAGCGCCGAAGCCGATCCCGCACACGGCACGATATCCAACGTATCACCCATCGGTAAGGCGCTCCTGGGGAAGGGCGTGGGGGATGTGACCGAAGTAAGCGTACCGGCGGGTAAAATCAAGCTGGAGGTCGCGAAGATCCAGTAGCCTATTCCTTAGAGATTCTTCCACATGCCAGAAAGAGGTCAAGAGCTCCTTCGGAGCCGCAAGGATAAGCTGGATCATCTTCGCCAGCTAGGCATCGATCCCTTTCCACCTCGCTACCAGAGAACCGGCACTACTAATGATGCCCTGAGCCTATTCCACGAGGAAGAGGTGCGGCTGGGAGAGGGCGCGAGGGCGGGGCCCGTATCGGTGGCCGGACGCATCATGTCCCTGAGGGTAATGGGGAAAGCCACCTTTCTGGACCTGAGAGACGGGTCTGGGAAGATCCAGGCTCACCTACGCCGAGATATCCTGGAGGACGGATACCAGCTAATAAAGGACCTGGACCTTGGCGATTTCCTGGGCGTGCGTGGTGCCCTTTTTCGTACCCGCACTGGAGAGATAACGGTGGAAGCCCAGAAATTGACGATTCTAGCCAAATCCTTGAGGCCCCTTCCAGAGAAGTGGCACGGTCTAAGGGATATCGAGCAGCGGTACCGGCAGCGCTACGTGGACCTCATCTCCAACCCAGGTGTCAAGGAGGTCTTCCTCCAGCGTAGCAAGATCATCAACTCCATACGCTCATTTCTCGACGGCCGGGGCTTCATTGAGGTCGACACGCCGGTCCTCGTACCAGTGGCCGCCGGAGCCCTGGCCCGACCCTTCATAACCCACCATCACAGCCTGGACCAGCGACTTTACCTCCGAATAGCCACCGAACTGTATCTGAAACGCCTGATCGTGGGCGGCTTCGACAAGGTGTACGAGCTGGGCAGGGTGTTCAGGAACGAGGGCATGGACCAGGACCACAATCCCGAGTTCACCATGCTGGAGAGCTATGAGGCCTACGCCGACTACAACGATGTTATGAGCATGGTGGAGGAGATGGTCTCCACCGTGGCTCGGGAGGTCCTGGGCACGACGCGGTTGCGCTACCGGGAGCATGACCTGGATCTGGAACCTCCCTGGCGTAGAATCACCTTCTGTGAGTCCGTTGAGAGACACAGTGGCATAGACCTGGACCCCTACATCCACAGCCAGAAGCCCCTTCACGACCTGGCAGCCGAGGGAAGAAGGAGGGGGCTGGACCTGGGCGATGCCAGCTTCAAGGTCTTCGACAAGCTTTTCACTTTGACGGTGGAGCCCCAGCTCATAGAGCCGACCTTCGTTCTGGACTATCCCAAGGAGATGTCGCCCCTCGCGAAGCAAAAGGGAGACGACGGGGCCCTGGTGGAGAGATTCGAGGGCTTTGTGGGCGGCATGGAGATCGCCAACTCCTTTACGGAGCTCAACGACCCCGACGAACAGACAAGCCGGTTTATGGCACAGGAGTCGTGGAGAACGCAGTACGGCGAGGAGGAGGCCGAGCGAACGGATAGCGACTACCTGGAGGCCCTGGCCTACGGCATGCCGCCCACGGGAGGCCTGGGAATCGGAATAGACCGCCTTGTGATGATACTCACCGGCCAGCCCACCATCCGAGACGCCGTGCTGTTTCCCCAGCTGCGGTCAAGGGACTGACATGCTCTCCCTGGAGCTAATCAGGAAAGACCCCGAGTACGTCCGGCAGGCCCTCCTCAAGCGTGGAGAGGACGTACACATCCAGAAGCTCATAGACCTGGACCGCCGGCGGCGGCACGTGATCCACCAGGGGGACGAGCTCAGGGCCCGGCGCAATGAAGCCAGCAAGAGGATCGGCCAGACCCCAGACAGGCCACAGGCCCTGATCGAAGAGCTACGGCAGGTGGGAGACGAGATCAAGCTCCTGGACCAGGAGGATTCCGAGCTGGAGACCGCCTTGAACGCCCTGCTGCTGGAGCTTCCCAACCTTCCCGGACAGGACGTGCCACCGGGCACCTCGGAACACGATAACGTAGTGGTGAGGACCTGGGGAGAGCCTCCCAGCTTCGACTTCACCCCCGTCCCTCACTGGGAGTTGGGAGAGCGCCTGGGGATCATTGACTTCCAACGGGGCGCCAAGCTCTCGGGCACCCGCTTTTTCATTCTAAGGGGCATGGGGGCAAAGCTGGAGCGGGCCCTGATTAACTGGATGCTGGACCTGCACACAGGGGAGCACGGTTACCAGGAGGTCGATCTACCCGCGTTGGTGAAGCGGGAGGTCATGGAGGGCTCCGGCAACCTGCCTAAGTTCGGCAGTAACCTGTACCACGACGAGGAAGACGACCTGTGGCTCATCCCCACCGCCGAGGTGCCCCTGACGGGTCTACACCGGGACGAAATTCTTGCCCCCGGAACCCTTCCCCTGTACTATACGGCATTCACCCCCTGCTTCCGCCGGGAGAAGGCGGCCGCGGGCAGGGACACCCGTGGCATCAAGCGGGTCCACCAGTTCGACAAGGTGGAGTTGTACAAGTACGTGGAGCCGGAGACCTCCGACGCCGAGCTGGAGCGTCTGATGGCGGATGCCGAGGACATCTGCCGCCGTCTGGGACTGTGCCATCGGGTGCTGGTGCTGTGCGCCGGGGAGATGGGCTTCGCCTCGGCCAAGTCCTACGACATCGAGATGTGGGCGCCGGGCTGTGAGGAGTGGCTGGAGGTGAGCTCCTGCTCTAATTGCACCGACTTTCAGGCCCGCAGGGCCAGCATACGCTACCGCGCCGAGGCGGGAGCACGACCGGCCTACCTACATACCCTCAACGGCTCGGGCCTGGCCCTACCCCGGGTGGTCATAGCCATCCTGGAGAATTATCAGACGCCGGACGGTTCTGTGGTCATACCCGAGGTCCTTAGGCCATACACCGGTTTCGACATTATACCAGCCCCGTAGCGCCTCGCTCTTTCCCTCGACAGGAGAAGGCTGGGACATGGGTGAATTCCATCCAATTCTGGCGGCTTCCTACCGAGGAAGGCAGGACCGGTCAGGGACAGACGCTGCCCTGTTGCTTACGATGAGCGCATAAAGTATTCTCCGCTCGTCCCAAACGTATACCAACCTGCTCCGCTCACCCTGAGCTCGTCGAAGGGGCGGGCAGCCACCATTGCGCCGCCCGACGGGCTTTGCTATATTACATATACGTGGGGCTGTAGCTCAACCGGGAGAGCGCCTCAATGGCATTGAGGAGG
>CBDFGQ010000001.1:0-124673 GCA_965247295.1 Dehalococcoidia bacterium | reverse complement strand
CTCTGCACCTACCGTGTCTGCCCCCAACAGGCCGAAACGGGACAATTGTTGCAGCACCCGGAACTTCGCAGATCCCTGGCGGCGGCTCCTCCCTGGTGTCGGTTGAAGATCGGTTGGCCGGTGGTATATAGTAAGAGGAGGACCGCACCGTGAGCGAGCTGCTGCGCGAGGCCATCCGCCTGTACATGGAGGAGAGGGAGTGGCGAAGACGAGAACGACTCGAAAGACTGCGAACCCGACAGACGGGACACGACCAGACAGAAGGAGGAGAGGCTGATGAACGACCTACTTGATCTGATACCGGTGGCCCTCTACGCCAGGGTCTCCAGCGACCGCCAGGATGTGGACCTGTCGGTAGCGGCCCAGCTGCGAGCGCTCAGGGACTATGCCGAGAGGAACGGCTACCTGGTCGCCCGTGAATACGTGGACGAGGCCGAGAGCGGACGCACCGCCAACCGGCCCCAGTTCCGAAGGATGCTGGATGAGGCCGCCAAGCCGGAGGCTCCCTTCAAGGAGATTCTCGTTTGGAAGTTCTCAAGGTTCACCAGGAAGCGAGAGCACGCCGTGGCCTTCAAGGCCATGCTCCGGCGCAAGGGCATCAGGGTGGTATCCATCACCGAGCACGCCGACGACTCTCCCACCGGAAAGCTCATGGAGGCCATCATCGAGTCGGTGGACGAGTTTTACAGCGAAAATCTGGCGCAGGAAGTTGTCCGGGGTATGCGAGAGGCCGCTTCTCGCGGATTCTGGGTGGCCAGCCGGGTGCCGTATGGCTACCGCAAGCTCATGGTGCAGGACGGGGCCAAGAAGCGGCCCACCCTCGAACCCGACGAGGCGACCTCCGCCGTAGTGGAGCGCATCTTCAACATGGCCGAGTCGGGCAGGGGAATCCTGAACATCACCCGCACCCTCAACGACGAGGGCATCGCCAACCCCACCGGCAGGCTCTGGTCCAAGAACGGCGTCCACATCATCCTCAGGAATCCTGTCTACACGGGAACCTTGGTCTGGGGCACTGATTCCAAGGACAAGGCCGAGCCGGTGCGGGTGGAGAAGGCCTTCCCCGCCATCGTCTCCAAGGCCCAGTTCAAGCGGGTGAACCGGAAGCTGCGCTCCCGCGCTCCCAGGAGGACTCATCCCCGCCGGGTCGGGAGTTCCTACCTGCTCAGTGGCCTGGTCAGGTGCAGGGCGTGCAACCGGGCCCTCAGCGGCCAGGACGCCAAGAGCGGCCGGTTCGCCTACTACGTCTGCCAGTCGATCATGAAGCGGGGCAAGGACGCCTGCGAGACTCCCAGGCTCAACGCACGCCGCTTCGAGGAGTTGGTGGTGGGGAAGATCCGGGAGAACGTGCTCACCGAGTCCAACATCCGCGACCTGGTGAAGCTGGTGGACGAGGAGATGGACGGCATCGCCCACGAGCAGCGCCAGCGGCTGGAGACCGTCGAGTCGGAGCTTGTAGACGTGAAGCGCAGGCTGGAACGGCTCTACGACCTGGCGGAGACCACCGACCTGAAGGACTGGACGAAATCAAGAACCGAGGCCCCCTCACTGGTCACACCATCCCTTGGCATGGGTATCGTGTAGGTAAGGGTAGCTTCGTCGCCAACGATTTCGATGCCCTTCACGAAGTTTCGAATGAGGGCTTTTCGCTCTAGCATCGTTCCTTCTTGCAGACACGTGCGGAGGTCCTCGACGTACCCCTTGATCTCCTTGGTGTCTGGCAGATCGACCCTTCTCTGCTCCAGTTGGCTTTCTGCTTCTTCCCTGGCTGCCGTGAGCTGGTCCTGGCGATGCTTCAGGGCCAGAATGCGGGGCGAGAGGGCCTCCAAAGTCAGATGCTTGGTCTCCAGGGCTTCGTATAAGTTCCCCAGCCTGCTCTCAACATCTCCAAGCTCGGCCTCGACAGCCCCGAGTCTTCCGTCAAGCTCCCCGGCCATGGCGTCTATCTCTTCGGCGACGATGGTTACCAGCTCAGTGATGGTCTCGTCGGTGAGGATGCGCTCTTTAATCTTGTCGATGACGAAGCCCTCCACTTTGGGAGCGTTCAGGTAGCTGGCTTGGCAGGTTCCTGCCCCTTGCCGGTGAAGGGTGCCGCAGACGTAGTAGCCGTACTGACCGCTCTTGGCTCCCTGGCCGATGTAGGGCTTGCCGCAGGTACCACAGAGCAGCAACCCACTCAACAGGAACTTGCTCCCCACGCGGGCCGGTCTCTGCACTTTCGGCGCGCGTTCCTTTAGGCCCTGCTGCACGTTCTCGAACAAGTCTCTTGAGACCAGTGCCTCCCAAGCTCCCTCCACTCGTACAGGGTCGGGCTCCTTGTCACCCTTCGTCGTTCTGCCCCAGACCGAAGTCCCTGTGTAGGCTTCGTTGGTCAGCAGGTAGTGAAGGCCGGTCTTGTGCCAGCGCCATCCCTTATTGGTGATGCCCCGCTCGTTCAGCTCCTTGCATATCTCCTTCAGGCCGTTACCCATGAGAGAACTCTCGAACACCTCCCTCACTATCGGAGCCGTGGCGGGGTCAAGCTTCAACGTAGGACGCTCCTTTGCCCCGTCGGATACTTTGACCCGCTTGTATCCGAAGGGAGCCTTGGAACCCAGGAAGAAGCCCCGTGACGCGGCCTCCCGCATACCCCGTGTGACCTCCTGGGCAAGATTCTCCGAGTAAAATTCGTCCACGCTCTCGATGATGGCTTCCATGAGCTTGCCAGTAGGGGAGTCGTCGGCGTGCTCGGTGATGGAGACTACCCTGACACCCTTCCTACGCAGCATGGACTTGAAGGCCACAGCATGCTCCCGCTTGCGGGTGAACCGGGAGAACTTCCACACTAGAATCTCTTGGAAGGGGGCATTGGGCTTGCTCCCCTCCTCTATCATCATGCGGAACTGGGGCCGGTCGGCGACGCGCCCGCTCTCGGCCTCGTCGACGTATTCTCGTGCAACAATGTAGCCATTGGCCTGGGCGTAGTTCCTGAGCGCCCGGAGTTGGGCGGCTATCGAGAGGTCCACGTCCTGCCGGTCACTGGACACCCTGGCGTAGAGGGCTGCTGGTGTGAGGGCTTGTTTATGTTTCATGATTGAGTTCTCCTGATGGCTAAGGTTTTTGCAACTCTGGGAAGTAGGTGGCGTAGAAGCCACGATCCCTGGTCAGAAAGGTGTCGGCATTGGCAAACGCATGGGCACCTATCAGGAAGTCGGAGATGATCCGGCCTCTCGGCCCACCAGCCTGTCGATATTGCAACCACCGGAGTCCAGCTTCATATGCGATATCGGTGTCAATGGGCGAAATCGTTGCGTTGATCTCCCGCAGCGCTCCATCCAAAGAGGAGCGGTCAC
Organism: Dehalococcoidia bacterium; assembly: GCA_965247295.1. Taxonomy (GTDB): domain Bacteria; phylum Chloroflexota; class Dehalococcoidia; order Lucifugimonadales; family JAGWBF01; genus CBDFGQ01. Next base: position 121,341 of record CBDFGQ010000001.1, on the reverse strand, counting down.
CGAAGGCCGGAACCAGCTCTGCATAGACCACATCGCAGACGAGGATAGCTCCTCTATCGTAGGCGTGCGTAAGCCACTCCTGCGATTGGGAGTGGTGCGGCGCATCGGATACGAATACGTCCAGCAAGACGTTGGTGTCGACTGACGTTATCACCTTCCCCTGATCTCTTCTATGTACTGGTCTACATCGACAGCCCCGTCGAGGATCCCACTGACCCTCTCCACGGGATGCTTGGATGCTGCCCGCTTCTGGATGAGTAGTCCATCCTCGGTTGGCGTGATCTCCACCTCGACATCTTGATTCATACCAAAGCGATCTCTCAGTCTCTTAGGGATGGTGATCTGCCCTCTTTCGGATATTCGCATGGCTTACCTCATATGAATTCCATGTTTAGTACATCATACCATATTTGCCATGATTGGGGAAGATGATCCAGATGACCAACCTGTTTGGTGACTCTCTTCACCCTCCCCCAAGAGCATAGGTAGGCTCCCAGCTATCGGGTGTGCGCCAAGCCCGTCCCAAAGGTCCCAACTCCTCCAAGGACCTCCTGTGGGATACCCAAAGCGGCACCCTGACCCTGGCGTGCTCCATCTCCTTCCTGGCCACCCGTAGGAAGTGGGTCTCTGCCAAGTCGTCGTGGAAGACCACGAGGACGATGGGCTGCGTGCCGTGGTCGTCGGTGGGCCGGTGTGACGAGTAGTAACGAAGATAGGGAGCTAGCCGTGCCACCATGGTAGTGGGCCTCACCGCCCGGCGCTCCCACTCCAGGAAGAAGGGCCACGTATAGTCGCCCTTGCGCAGGATTCCGAATGCGTCGGGGTGAATGGAACGCAGATTGTCACCATACCTGAAGTACCTGGCTGCCCGTCCAGGGGGGTCCAGCTGCGCGACCTCCCAGCCTTGGGATCTGGCTTGCTCGGCCAGGGTCGCAACGAACCCGTGCACGGCGTCGGTGTGATCGATGTTCCTGAGGAGCTGGCGGCTTCGCCTTCCCGAAACCCTACGCCAGTCCGTGGGAGACTGTGAGTCGAGGCCCGTAGTACTCCAGCGCTTCCTGGCCGCGCCCACGGCGGCGCGGTCCCTGCGGGCCAGGAGGTCGATGGCGCTATCGGTCAAGGCAAGGCGGCGTCCCTCGGCAAAGGGTCTCCGTACTAGCCCAGCCCTTTCCAAGGGAACCACGACCTGGGACAGCCGAGCTTTAGAGAAGCCCAGCAACTGACACAGATCTACCGAAGTGATCCAGGGCCAGTCGGAGAGGATGTCCAAGGTGCGTTTCTCGGCAGGCTTTAGCAGGGCGGGCAGCAGGTGGTCGGAGACAGCTCCCCCTTGGCCATCCAGGGCGATGTCCTGGGGAATGGTAACCCGCGAGAGCTCAGAGTCCGCTGGAAACGTGCCGCCTTGACTCATGCGTGACAGGATGTAGCGGAGGTCGAGGGAGGCGGCGATGGACGGGGGATGCCATACGGGATCGTCGCAACCGGCCAGGGCCGCATCCTCCTCTTGGGCTAGAAAGGCCGCCGTGGGGAGTCCGGCAAGCAACCTCCGGGCGTGGTGAAGACGCGCAGCGTCGGGAGCCAATAGAAGGACGGCCCCGGGCAAAGGCCCCTCCCGCAGCCTCCAGAGCCGCTTGGCGAAGGCCGTCCTGTCGGCGGTGGCTCCCTGCCTCACGATGCCAATAGTCCGTCCACCAGGCAGTGATAGGGCGGCATCCAGCGGCCCTGTCCGATACCATCTAAAGGCTATGTCACCTTCCTCGTCAGCGGTTGTCGCTGCCAGCCGGTAGATCACCGCTACCGCGTCCAGCCTTTCCAGCAGGATGCGCCGCCACTGGGCGGAGACGGGATAGACGTGAAGCAACCGGTCCAGGCTCATACCATCCGCCGATGCCAGGTGCCGAAGCCCTGCTGCGGTAACGTAGAATCGCTGCGTCGTCCTCAGTAGGTCTGTAGCATGGGGAAGGGAAGCTGCCAACCGCCGACGCTCCAGGTCGGCTACGGCGTTGTAGGTGGTGCGGTCAGCCCTGCTGGACAGGGCCGCCAACTCCAGACGGTCAAGAAAGGGCATGGAGGCCAGGCACCGCAGGGTGTCCAAATAGGAATCCTTTCCTGTCATTGCCCTTCCTCGACACCAGAAGAGACGTCCTCTTCGGTGGCCTCCGCTTCCTGTCCAACATCATCCTTGGGCTTACGGGTGCGCTGCCTGCGCCGCTTGGCTGGTTTTGGGGCAGCGCCATTACTGGACTTCGGGGCTTCACCTTTCTCAAGGGCCTCTATGCCCGCTCTGTACTTCTCCACCAACACCTCCGACTCCGCCTCTTTGGTGGCGGTCTCCTTCACTGGGGTGGTGTAGGAAGATGCGGCCGCTCGAATGCGGACGGCGATCTCGGGTTCACCCTCATCGGGCTTGCGCACCTTCATTGAGAATGCCGGCATCCGCTCCTCCCCCACGGTGCCTCGGACGTAGCACTGGTGCACCGGCAGGGAGGTGATGTCATCCTCGGAGACCCGGTCCTTGCCCAGCTCCCAAACCAGGGTTCGAGCGTCGGCTCCGGCCACCTGGAAGACGGCCAGGCAGCCGATGTTGGCCAGCAGGGTGTCCTGCATGGTGCGGGAGAGGTCGGAGAGCTTGGCCAGGCTCTGGGTTGCCAGGATGAATGAAGCCCCGAACTTCCCCAGCTCGGAGAGCATGGTCTCGTAGTCCACCCCCGGCATGGACTGCATCTCATCCACCACTACCAGCACACCTCTCCTTTGACCTATAGGCACGCTCCCCTGCTCCCGTATCACGCCGTCCACCAGGTTCAGGATGGAAGCTCCCACCAGCGCCGATACGTCCCTGCCAGCCGTCCCCTGGGAGGTGGAGACCAGGAGCACGCCACCATCTTGGATCACTCGGCGCATGTCGATGGTGGAGCGGGACTGGCCCAGGATGGCCCTGGCCTTCCGTGATGAGGCGTAGTAGGACAACCGGGTCTGTACGGGGGCCAGGGCATCGGCCTTGTACTGGCGGTGCCAGCTACGGAAGTCCCGGCCCCACCACTCCAGCAGGTAGGGGTCGCTGACCTTGGCCAAGACCCGGCTTCTGAACTTGTCGTCCGAAAGCAGTTTCAGCCCGTCCAGGATAGTGTACTGCTCGTAGGCGTCGGTTGAAGGGTGCTCGTTGGCCTCGTGAAGGCTCTTCACCGTTTGCTCCAGGATGGACTGCATCCTGGGTCCCCACTGCTCCCACAACCCCTTGGCTATCCGCACCACCGAGTCGGCGGTGCGGTCCCTGTCGGAGAAGACCCTGGTGTCCAGGAGGTTGATGCCGGGAGCGTTCCGGTCGTCTGCCAGGTCTATGAGGCGTACTCGGTCCACCAGGGATTCTGGCACCTGGTTGAGCAGCCCTTCAACGAGGTCCGCATGGGGATCGATGACCACGATGGCGTCGGAGTCCTTCCCCTCGGCCTTCTGCTGGAGCTTGTGGGAGACGATGTGGTGCATGAGGGTGGACTTGCCCATGCGGGTCCTTGCCACGTAGAGGTGGTGGCGGCGCAGCAGGTCGTCGGGAAAGCGGATGTCCCTTTGGGCCGTCCCTGCGGTGGAGTGGCCTATGAGGGCTCCCTCCCTCACTCCCCCGGAGGAAGGCAGGAGCACCTTGGCCCCCGAGCGCGCCACAAGGGGGGTGTCGTCCCTGGCCCCGAGCGGGTGCCATAGAGAGGCCACCTCCCTCACGCCCAATATGGTTCTCGACCCGAAGATCCCTGGGCCGGGGATGTGAAAGGAAGCAGTGGGAACCACCTGCCTGATCTTGCTCACCTTGAAGTGGGCTCCTGCGAGGTTGTCGTAGTGGCGGTAGGCTGCCGCCACCGACTCCAGGAGCGCCTTGGCCCGCTCCTTTCCATCACTCTTGGGGAGGATGGCAGTGACCTGGAGGAGGGAGTCGAAGGCCAGGCTGGAGACCTTCTCCTTGACCAGTATGGGGTCGTAGACGCGGGAACGCCGCTTCTTCCAACGCCACCATCCCCAGCCCGCCGCCACGGTCCCGGCGACTACTCCGATGCCCAAGAGTATCGTCTTCCACAGCTCCCCGCCCTGCATCCAGAAGTAGCCCTGCAAGGACCCCAGGGCTATCAAACCCAGGACGGCCATCAGTGCGCCGTCGGTCTGCAGAGGCTTGGTCTGGTAGGTGTAGGAGGCGTCCCTTCGCTCGGTCACCGGTTTCGGCAGAGCCTTGTCCAGGTAGGGCTGAGACCAGTCTGGTCCCAGGGAGGACAGCACCAGTCTGGCCACCATGCGCTCTCCAGGGCGCAGCGACGCCATCGTCCCCAGGAGGGCGAGGATGGGGTCTGAGCCGGGGTCCAAAAGGTCGTCGTCCCGGAAGGTCCTCAGGGGAACATAGGGAGGGCCTTGCACCCTCAGGCTCATTCCCCAGGCCTCATCATCCTCTTCCAGACGCAGGGGCTCCTCCTCTGGGGGCACCTCGGCGATGCGGGCCTGGGGGTAGTGAATCGATATCTGATTCTGGACCACCTCCTTGTCCCGGCACCGGGCCATCAGGGTCACGCCGTCCATGTCCCCCGCCAGCTCCAGGGAGAAGGGCTCGGGAATGGCGATGGACCTGAGGAAGTTCTCCACCCCCAACAGGGTGCGCTCTCCGGTCCTCGGCGACGTCACCGACAGAAGCACAGGGGCCTTGCGTGTAGATCGGTTGGATAGCCAACTAATGGGATTCAGTTTCACAGTGAGTCCTCCTCGTATCTCGATTCTGTTAGCGGGTACTCGTTCTCATGATTTCGCTGTGTTGGTCGGCCAGTCGATGGCAGGACCATGTCGTCACCTCCTGGACATGTGAGAGAACATGTGTTCTTATAGAGTAGTGTGAGCCATTCAATCTCCAGATGCAAGGGCCATTAGGCATCGGAGCCCCTGTTGAGGTCAGGGGGCTGTACAGAGAAATGAGTTTTGTTGCAAGTTGCACGTCGAGTCGTGAAAGAGGCCATTTTAGAAGGGATTCAGCCCCTACAGGATGATGACAGCGTCATCTTTGCAAGCACTTTGGGTTATTTTGGGTTAAGGGGGCGTTGCATGGAGAATGTGCAAAACTCAGGTCTTTTTTGCAAGTTGCATGCGGGAAGAGGTGGGGGTCGTTGAACGGTGGCTCCGGCGGAAGGCACCGATTGCATCGGGGCTGCCCAAATGGAATCGGGAGAGTCAATCATGGAAAAGGGCGACAGCATGGAGGAGATGTCCGATCAGCGGCTCATGGCGTTGCTGCGTGAGCTGGTGAAGCAGAGAGGCGTCCGCGGAGCGGCGACGACTCTGAACATAGACCCCAGGACGGTGGCTGCGAGCATGGAAGGGGGAAGCCTTTCCTGGCGGGTTCGCGAGGCGATGGAGCGGGGGCTGGGGTCCGAGGTTGGCACGGGGGCCTCCCAGCGAGAGGGCAACGACTCGCGGGAGCAGAGAACTGAGGGGATGGAGCGGCGTATGGAGGCGTTGGAGAAGGAGGTCCGCAGCGCTCAGGAAGCTCATACCGCAGAAGCGTGGACAGAAGTGGATCGGAGGCTGGACGGATTCGCCCAGGCATTGAGAGAGATGAACGGCAGGCTCACTCGGCTGGAGCAAGCTAGAGAGAAGAAACCGGAGGATGTGGAGCCAAGGGCCGTCGAGTCAGGGAGGGAGGCTAGGCGCGTTTATCACAGTAGCTACTTCGGCTTCGGCGTGATCAGCAAGGAGCCGCATCCCGGCGAGGATCTGTCCTACGGTTCTGGAATGCCTCTGGTGGAGGAGTGGCGGCGGCTGATGAAGGAGCGAGCAGTCGGCACCAAGCTCACCCAGGTCAAGACCCGGCAGCGGATCATGGAGTTGGAGATCGCCATGCTTGGTGAGTACAAGCTGACTCTGCCGCCAGGGTCATCTCCCCTGGACGACTTCACCAGGGGAGCGGAGCTGGACTGGAGAGAGAGGGCGCTAGCAAACATCCAGAGGGAGCGGGCAAGACGGGCACTGGTGCGGTGGGTCCGCCGGGTATGGACCCTAGGGCTGTGGTGGAAATAGTCGACGGCTTCACCTAGGCCCGATCAGCTGCCCATGAAGAGACCTGTGTTACCCGATGGTCAGGCCGTATCAACGGGGGCACACTGAGGTGGACCCCAAAATTCGGACAGGTGGCTAAGAGAGAGTCCCGCTCCTAAAATAGGACGGAAACAAGGAGCAGGACATGAAGCAAACACGTAAGAAGCACAGCCCAGTCTTCAAGGCCAAAGTGGCTTTGGCCGCGCTCCAGGGGGAGCACACCATTGCAGAGCTGGCCAGCCGGTTTGAAGTCCACCCGAGCCAGATCCATGCCTGGAAGAAGGCCTTGACTCAGGGGGCGCCGCACCTCTTTGAAAATGGTGCTGGACGCCAGGAGAAGGACCAAGAGGTCCTCACTGCCCAGCTCTACCAACAGATTGGGCAGCTCAAGGTGGAACGGGATTTTTTGTCACGGAGCTTCGGGTTGTGAGCCGGTCCCAGCTCAAGCTGGAGCTATCCAGGGAGAAAACTCTCATAACCCACGCCACCAGCCAGGCGGCGCGGTTCCTCGGCTACGAACTCGTAAACCAACAGGCCGACGACAAGCATGACCGCAACGGTCGGCGCAGGGTCAACGGTCAAATCGGATTGCGGGTTCCCGCCAACGTCATCGAGCACCATTGCCAAGCCTACATGCGCAAAGGCAAACCGGCACACCGCAACTACCTGATTCACGATGAAGATTTCTCCATCGTGGCACAGTACCAGTCGGAGTTCCGGGGCGTCGTCAACTACTACCTTCTGGCCTACAACGTCTCTCACTTGGGAAGACTGCGAGGGGTCATGGAGATGTCGCTGGCACGGACCCTTGCGGCAAAGCACAAGTCCACTGCACGGAAGATGCAACGCCAATACAAGAGCGTCGTGGAAACCGAGCACGGGCCGCGCATCTGTCTCAAGGTCGTCAAGCAACGGGACAACGGCAAGCCACCTCGCGTGGCATATTTCGGTGGCATCCCCCTGAAACGGCAACGGCAGGCAGTTCTCGTAGACCAACAGCCTCAGCGGTACAGGGCTGGCCGCAACGAGCTTGTCAAACGGCTCCTAGCGGACAAATGCGAGATGTGCGACTCAACGGTGAAGGTAGAAATTCACCACATCCGCGCACTTCGCGACCTGAACGTGAAAGGCCAACGGGAAAAGCCCAAGTGGGTACAACTCATGGCGGCGCGGAAACGAAAGACCCTTGCGGTCTGCCGGACGTGTCACATGGACATCCACCACGGGCGAATCCATCCGCAGAAGCAGACATAAACCACTGGAGAGCCGGATGCGGTGAAAGCCGCACGTCCGGTTCGGAGGGGGGCCGACGGAAAAGTGCTCCGTAACACGGGGTAACTCGCCGGCGGCCTACCCTACTCGCCGCCGCCGCCGCACATCTGGCGGGCTTCAAGCTGGTCCTGGTCCTCGGTGGGCCGTCTCCAGCGGCAGGCTCCTTCGGGACGAGGAGACGGGCGAGCCCTTCCGCGTCCCCTGCTGCCCCGACTGCACGGCTCAGATCGTGGACAAGGACGGCGTTCCCCTCACCGACGAGGACCTGAACCGCCGCAAGCACACCTGCGCCGGCTGCGGCTCACCCCTCTGGCAGGCCGACAAGTCCGGCCCCGCCTGTTACCCGTTGGCCGACTACGTGAAGCACCGGATGAAGGGCTTCTTCGACCTGCTGGTCGGTGACGAGGTCCACGAGTGTGCGCCGCGTGACGCGACATAGGATACCCGGCTCAGTCGGGAGAAACTCGGAGGAAGTTTCTGGGCCAACCGACCCGCCTTGAAGCGAAAGCCTAGGGGGACAACAGCATGTCGATAAAGCGGCTACAGCCTGAAAGCGTTGTAGGGCTGGTTCCGCAAGGCCCGCGCGATACGGTGAAAGCTTGATTGCCTGAACCCCAGTTCCCAGTCGGTGTCTGATTTCACCCGCCGGTAGAACGCTTGCAACCCGGCGCTGCCCATTGCACTGGCCGGTACTCGTGGCCAGCGCACCTCCGGTGAGCGAACGATGGCCGATGTGGGCATTCAAGGGAACGAACGGGGCACCTAAGTCGCGCTAGCACGTCCTATGTCAACGGAACGCGGGATGGCCTACGGGGGGAGACCCTCGTAGTAGTCCGAGCCGGAGAAAGCCCGGCACATGGCGAAGGAGGACAGGTGGTTCCGACGGAATACAACAGGGATGTATGCATAATGCAAAACGCAGAAACTGTATTGAACGTCATACGCGAACGCGGAGAACGAGGATTGCCGCTGGAGAACATCTATCGGCTGCTATACAACCGGGAACTCTACCTGCGGGCCTACGGTCGTCTCTACTCAAACCAGGGAGCGATGACCAAGGGAACCACCGCAGAGACCGTGGACGGTATGTCACTGGCGAAAATCGACCGCATCATCGACGAGCTTCGTTACGAGCGGTTCCGATGGACGCCGGTGCGACGGGTGAACATTCCCAAGCCTGACGGCAATACCCGCGCCTTGGGCATACCGACGTGGACGGACAAGCTGCTTCAGGAGGTCATCCGGATGATTCTGGAAGCCTACTACAAGCCGCAGTTCTCCGACCATTCCCACGGCTTCCGGCCCGACCGGGGGTGCCACACCGCTTTGGGCGAGGTGGTCACTCACTGGACCGGTGTCCGCTGGTTCGTCGAGGGAGACATCAAGGGGTGCTTCGACAACATCGACCATGAGGTCATGTTGTCGGTGCTCGGCGAGAATCTCCACGACAACCGATTCCTGCGCCTGCTCAAGTATCTACTGAAAGCAGGCTACCTGGAGGATTGGAAATATGGCCGCACCCTGAGCGGTACGCCGCAAGGGGGAGTGGTCAGCCCCATCCTCGCCAACATCTACTTAGACCGGTTGGACAAGTTTGTCGAGACAGTGCTCATTCCAGCCCACACCCGAGGCACAGACCGAAGGCGCAACCTCGCGTGGACTCGGTTGAGAAACCAGATGGGTTACCACAAGAAAGTAGGGCATCACAGTCTGGCAGTGGAACTGCGCAAAGCGATGCAGCAACTGCCTTCAGGCGACCCCTACGATCCGGGATACCGAAGGCTTCGATACGTGCGCTACGCAGACGATTTCGTGCTGGGCTTCATCGGGCCAAAGGCCGAAGCCGGGCAGATCAAGGAGTCCTTGGAAACGTTCCGGCGCGATAACCTCAAACAGGAGCTATCCAAGGAAAAGACTCTCGTAACCCACGCCACCAGCCAGGCGGCGCGGTTCCTCGGCTATGAAATCGTGAACCAACAAGTCCACGACAAGCTCGACCGCAATGGACAGCGACAAGTCAACGGACGAATTGGGTTACGGATTCCCGCAAAAGTCATCGAGCAACACTGCCGTGCCTACATGAAAAACAGCAAACCGGCACACCGCAACATCCTCATACACGATACGGATTACACGATCGTGGACAGGTACCAGGCGGAGTTCCCGGGAGCCGTCCAGTACTACCTGTTGGCCCAGAACGTAGCTCATCTCGGGCGACTGCAATGGGTCATGGGAGGGTCGCTCGCCAAAACCCTGGCGGCCAAGCACAAGACCACCGCTCGGAAAATCCTTCGACGCTACAAGGGCGTCGTCCAAACCGAGTACGGGGAAAGGGCTTGCCTCAAGGTCGTAGTGGAGCGGGGCGAGGGGAAACGCCCACTCGTGGCACAGTTCGGTGGCATACCCCTGAAGCGGAACAGGCAGGCCGTCCTCGTAGACCAACAGCCCCAGCGGTACAGGTCTGAACGCACAGAGCTGATACAAAGGCTTCTAGCGGACAAATGCGAGCTATGCGGGTCAAAGGTGGACATCCAAGTTCACCACGTCCGCGCGCTCAAAGACCTGAACGTAAAAGGCCAAGGTGAAAAGCCCAAGTGGATACAGGTCATGGCGGCGCGGCGGCGCAAGACCCTCGTGGTCTGCCAATCGTGCCACGTGGACACCCATGTGGGCCGACTGAATCCGCAACAGCAGACATGACCACTGGAGAGCCGGATGCGGTGAAAGCCGCACGTCCGGTTCGGAGGGGGGCCGACGGAAAAGTGCTCCGGTAACACAGGGTAACTCGCCGGCGGCCTACCCTACGCGCCGAGAGCATCGGCACCCACCAGATCCTGTGCTTCCAGCGCAACCTGGCGGTCGGAGAGGTGGTCGGCATCGACACTCGCCACAAGGACCTGGCAATCGCCGCCTGAAGTGGCATGAGAAAGGAGAATAGACATGAGACTGGCTGCACAGGCGAAGGGCGGCTACTACCCGACTCCCGAGCGGGTGGTGGACCTGATCGCCGAGTTGATTCACACCCCCACCGGCTACTACCACCGGGGCCGGGAGACCATACGCATCCTCGACCCCTGCTGCGGGGCCGGGGACGCCCTTGAGCGGTTGGCCGAGCGCCTGGACAGGCCCAACGCCCTGTCCATCGAGACCTACGGCGTCGAGCTGCACCGGGACAGGGCTGAGGAGGCCGAGAGACGGCTCCACCGCACCCTGGCCTCCGACCTGTTCGCGACCTCCATAGCGAACGGGGCATTTGGGCTGCTCCTGTTGAATCCGCCGTATGACTTTGATTCCGAAGACAAGCGGACGGAGCGCCTTAAGTGGGCTTCGAACGAAGTCGATGGATGCAAGAGTGTATGGAATCAGCAAGGAGCTGGAATTCCCAAACTGAATTCCCTGGAGGCACTGGGGTTTGTCTGACCCGCTTGCGGGGGCTCGAACTACACTCCATACCCTGAACTCCCTTCCTGGTTAGCTGCCTCGTAGTCCGACCGCCCACGAGTACCTGAGTGTTCCGTTGCTATTGTGTCTGACGGATGAAGGTTCTAAAGTTTGTACGTTTGCCAAAGATTGTACGGACACGGAATCTTCCGTAGTGGGCTCACTTCAACGGGGTATAGCCAGGGTGATGTCCACGTTGTTGTTCCTGCGGACGACGACCTCTTACACGACCATCTGTAGAATCTCCTTTCGCTGCCCAACATGCAGGAAGTCTCCCGACGGGGGAGAGCTAGTCTGGTCCCATCCGCTGTCCGCACGCACTCACAATGTGAGCCACGGGCGGTAGCCAGCCACTTCGTAGCGGGCATCGGCCAGCAACCGTTCCGTCTCGCCGATCAATTCTTCATACACGTCCGGCTGCTGTTCGAGGATGGTGTCGACATCTAGACGGCTGGCTGAGCGCTTCAGGATGGCCTTGGCTGTCGTGCACTCATCCTCCAGGGCCGGCGCGGTCGGCGAGAGCGCGTCCGGCGACGCCACGATGACTGGCTCAACACGAAGGGCGAGCGAGACTAAGTCCTCCCGGGCGGCAACCGGGTCGACCCGGTACCCATGTGTGCTTGCGAGCTCGACGCGACTGGGAGCATGAACCTTCACCAGCGCCGACAGCCACTTGCCGATGGCGACGGTCATAAGGTTGAGGAGGTCAGCCTCGCTACACGTCGTGGGATCAATCAACTTCACATCCGATTCTAGGAGCTGCTCGCACGCTTCGGCGAACCCCTCGCAGGTGTTGACATTCTTATGGAACAGATTCATGAGGCGCTCCTCGGCATCTGCATCGAACATCCCGTGCCCTATCCTCGTCGAGACGAGCAAGAGCCAAGGGTTGGGGTTTCGGGCTTGAAGAGCCATCAACCGCGCCAGCGCATTGTAGACCGATTGGTCCTCCTGCGGCGGGTCGGACGCAAGCCCGTCGCAGAGGTCGATGTTGACAACATCGAACGGCCCGTGCTGTAGCGTTCGAGACCACGCGATCGAATTCGGATTGCCGATGCGCCGGAAATCATCGTGAATCACTTCAGACTGCGTATCGACGTTTGGCAGCCGGCGTACTTCGTCTAACGAGACGCTCAGTTGGACGTGCGCGGGGTTACCAGGCTGGGCTTCGGTGTTGAATCCAAGGAAGCGCAGCGGGCGGTCGTTAGCACGGCAAAGCCGCTCGTGCAGGTACCGCAGATCGATCAGGTCCGTACCGGGCAGGCCCAGGTAGCGAAGCGGATCCCTTGATTCCCGCTTCTCGTAGAGGCGCAGGAGCAAGGCTGACAACTGCTCGCGGCGGACGAACTGCTTGCGTGGCTTGTGCCACGGCTTGAACTGCTTCGGTTCCGCCTGCGGGAGCACATATTCAGAATCTCCGAAGATTCCTGAGGCGAAATCGTCCTGAACGTCCGGTTGGTCGGTCATTGATCGGACGCCTCGAGGATCTGGCGCATCCCGGCCAGGAGCCGTTCCTGTTGCTGGTCGGTCAGGCTGTCGAGGATTCCGTACGCGGCAAGGAGTTGGACGATCGTGCGCAGCTTCCTCTCGGCTGACTCGTCCCGGCGCGTGCGCCGTCCTTCGCGCTCGCCGAAGACCGGTCCGCGCCTGAACCGGTACGCTCCGGGCTCGGCAGGCGTCAGCTCCGTCGCCGCATCGGTGAACTCGACCGGCGGCGGTTCCGCGCCTGGATCGTCGGACTCGTCCTGCCATGCTTGGGCCACGAGGCTCGACAGAGCCTCCTCTTGTTCGGCAGCGGCGGCCTCACGGGTAGCCTCGCGGATCTCAGCAGCGATGCGCTTTTGAACTGTCGCCATGCGCCTGAGCGACGCGTGGAGCCACTTCGTGATATATACGGTGTGCGGATGAGCGTAGTTGAATGACTCACGGTCTATGTTCAGGGCTGCTTCCAGACCCTCCGAGACGAAAATCTCACACGAGATCTGTCTCAGCCGCGTCTGCTCGGATACCTGATACCGCAGGAACGTCGAGTCGAACAGGGTTCCGCTCGATCCGTGCACACGGACGAGAACGCCTTGGTGCTCGGTAGGAGCGATCTTCGGCGCCCACATGAGGTATGCCTCGAACTCAAGTGGGCCGCCAGAAAACTCCGGCGGCACCCCGCCGAACTCCTCCCGGCACTGTGCGACGACGAGGATCGGCTTCTTGACAGCGTGGCTCGTCTCGGGGAGGTCGGCGAACATAAGGGGACGAGCGAGCCGTAGATCGTCGACGAGTACGGTAAAGTCGCTCCCGACATCGGCTGCAGAGCCGATCGACTTTCTCATGCGGATTGTCTCGTCGTTGGTGAGTTCGAACTCGGCTGGTGTTGGACTGCCGAACCGCGGCATTTCGAAGAGGTAGAGATTGTCCTGAAGCGGAAGGTCGAATGGGTTACCCGAGACGTACGGCGCGGGAATAGCCAGGCTCAGTTGCCACACCATCCGAAGGTAGTAGTCAAAGATGCGTTCGAGTTGGGGGTTGGGTGTTCCTTGATCAACGTGCCGCCACACAGCTTTGACCAGCCTCTCAAAAGCGATCTCCGGTCGATCATCGCGAGCCCACGGGAGGCTGTTGTAAATATCGGCTTCACCTTTGAGAACACCGGCGTCATCCAGGCTCACGCGTCCTATGTGGAAGTCAGGCGGCCTGAGATCCCTCGCTTCGGCAGGCCCCAGTGAGCGGTCGGCATCAATGGCCTCCCAGAGGTCACGACTCTGGAGCGTGTCGCGAGTCTGCGGCCGTATATCGGTGAGGATGATCGTCGTACCGTGCGAGGCGGCGTCGGCAGCTGGCTCGCGCCAGATCGTCACCAGCCCCGCCTCGTATTCTCCTTGCTCGTCCGTCGTAGGCACACTCTCGTCTGAGTATTGGCGGAGGACTACCAACGCGATCGTCCTGAAGGGGTCGCCAGCTGTCTTCGTGATAATCTGAAAGCGGTGCGTCAGCTGGGAGACTGAGAAGAGGCCGATCCCGATCTTCCCGATGAGGCGGCGCCCTGAAGGGCTGCGCGTTGGGTCCTCCGTACTCGCGATTCCAAGCTCGGCTCCCTCAAGTGACCGCTTTGCGCTGCCCCCGATGTGGTGGAGCAGGTAGGCAATTGCGGCAGGAGTCATGCCCATGCCGTCGTCCTCGACAGACAGGGTGTGGAACCTAGGTCGATCGGTCTTGATGACTACCTGTTTCGCATCGGCGTCGTAGGCGTTCGACAAAAGCTCTCTTATCGCCGACCCCGGCTGCCTGTAAATGCCGTCAGTAACGCGAGCAAGAACCCGTTCGTCTGTCCGGAGGACGGTGTTGACGGGAGACTCGCTGGAGCTGCCTTTGATGCCGACAGCAAGCGCGGCATCCGTGTCGCGTCCCGGTTCGTGCGTCAGGCTCATCGTTCCCCCCAGTTGCTAGCATGGGGACCATCGAGCGCTTGGCGCCGTGGGGGCCGCGCGGTCACGATCCACGCCGGCGAGCATCGAAGGCCCGTCGCACCTCTGAGGCTCGAGTGCGCGTCCAGCAGGGGCGGCGCGAAGCGGCGAACTCGACGAGGGCTTTGCGGTCTCCGATTTCGCATCAGGCCGCTCCTTCCGAGCAGGAACCGCCCCCGAGCGAGTTGGAGGCCTCCAGCCATGTCTGGATTGAAGAAATGTTTCGCAATGGCATTATTCCAGCTAAGGTACCTGTTCACAGGTCACCAGCCCTGATGTCTTGCCCTCCGATGCGTGCTAGGTGCCTGGCATGGGCGCAACTGGGCGCTACCGGGCACTCGTCGCATCGAGGTGACCTGGCCTTGCACATGTCCGCAGCGAAGTCCAGCAGGCCGTAGTTGTGCTCCTTGACCTCCTTGTCGGGAAGGAGAGTCTGTGCAATCTCCCAGACCTCAGGGGCTCTCCTGATGTCGGTTGGCGGTTCGATTCCTGCCAGTCGCGAGAGGACTCGAACGATGCTCAAGTCCACTATTGGCACGCGATGACCAAATGCGAAGCAAGCGACCGCATGAGCGGAGTATATGCCTACGTGCGGGAACTTCATCAGATCTGCGGGCTGGGTTGGTAGGTCTCCGGCCTTGTTTATGGCTGCCGATAGTTGGCGGAGCGCTGTAACCCGCTGGCGGCCGAATCCAAGGCATGATATGTCGTTGTGGAGCACTTCCGGGCTTGCAGATTCCAAGCTGGCAGCGTTTGGGTACTTCCTACACAGCGCGGGCCAGACCGCGGCAACCATCTCTGCCCGTGTCTGTTTCAACAGGACTTCTGCTAGGAGAACCCCGAATGGGCTGACGTCTTCTCCACGCCAAGGAAACGAACGCCCACGCATCTTGAACCAGTTCGCAAAAAAGCCAGCCGGGACCCTCACGCACGTCTCCTTTTGGCGAGCGGTGTGGCAATTAGGTATCTCTAACCGTTCAGCCAGTAGCATGTGCATCTGCGGTCTGGGATTGCGACGTGTATCCCAGTCCCTTGGAGATGGCCGCCGCGACCCCCTCGCCGAGGGGCGGGGGCAACGCATCTGAAATGAGCTGCACTTGCTGGCTGAACGTTCCCTTCAGTTCATAAGAATGGGGAAACCCTTGGAGGCGCATCGCCTCGTAGATTGAAAGGCGCCGGTGCATGTTCGGATGTACGTGGACCTCGCGATGACCGTAAGCTACTGTATAGCTGGGCCGGTCCCAGCTTAGTACTCTGAAACTCCTCCCACGATGGTCTCCTGGCTCCAGCATGCCATTAGTAAACTTCGTGGACTTTGGAACCATGGCTACGTGGTTTGGGTGATGGGGGACTTTGACTGGATCTAGGTCCCTTTGGCAGAAAGCCGGCTCCGGTAAACCGTCCAGGGCAACTCTGGCGGGCGTAGGTTGCCTGTCACCTTCCGGAGGGTCTAATACAAGCCCGGGGTATCGTTCACGATTAATCCCTATGACTATGATCCTCTTACGATTCTGAGGAATTCCGAATCTCCCAGCATTGACGACCCTTTCCCGGACGCTGAAACCGGCCTTCTTGCATAGTCGCTTGAAATGAAGGTAGCGCCACCGATGTCTCCCTTGCGTGAGCCCTGGCACGTTCTCGAATACGAAGAAGTCCAAACCAAGGCGAGAGGTGAACGCCTCTATCACCTTGGCGTAGTTGATGAGAAGCTTTCGCCTGGGGTCTATTCTTTTCTGGTGCGCATTTGAAATCGAGAACGCCTGGCAAGGTGGACCTCCGATTATGCCGACAGGTGCTTCATCCCCGTTGACGCTAATCCAAAGATCCACCAGCTTGTCCGGATTACTCTGGGCTATGTCCAACAGGGCGACGTCGGTGTCCGGTTGATTCCACCGGTAGGTTTCGACGGCAGCTGGATCTATGTCAACAGCGAGCGCCGGTCTGAAGCCTCCATGCTTGAACCCCAGATCAAGACCCCCAGCGCCAGAAAAGAGGCTAAGCACCGGCCAGGCGCCGTCTTCTACAACTTCAGGACTGGTCTCTCGTAGCTCAGGTTGCATTTGCCCTTGATCGCATTGAGGTTCTTGCACACCGGCCATACTGGGGCCATGCTAGCCCCGCTGCGTCCCGCCATTGAGCCATTTGCCTAGCGGCTATCCGCCAAACCTGGAAGCCAGATGCGATTGAGCGGGCAACGGCTTTGCTCGGCAACATCACGATAGGGTTCCTGTACCTTCAAATTCCTGAAGCTTCATCCACCTCTGCCTGACCCAGCTCTTGTTTGATCTCCCGGATAGTGAGCCTCTGCGTGCTCTGGAGTTCCTCTATCTCGCATAGTCGCTCGATAGCCTCCTGGCCGTCGAAGAGGCAGTACCCTCCCGGAGTCTGGCTCACTGGATGAAGTATACCTTCCCTGACATAAAACCGGACTTTCGAAGGAAGGATGCCCGCGCGTTTTGCCAGCTGACCAGTCTTGATCAACATATTGCCAGTTATCTTTCGCATCAGCTCTACGTCTAGTGAGAAGTTTAACGTATAACTTTTCACTTAACACTTAACCTACTGTAGCAGTCAAGGGCGAGCTGACGCAACCCGACAGTGGAAGGCCTGGTCCACGGGTGACTCGGTTTGATCCTATAAACCCCGCTTGCGGAGATCGAACTACACTCCATCCCTTGAACTACCTTACTAATCAACTGCCTCTTAGTCCGACCGCCCACGAGTATCTGAATTTTGCGTTGCTATTGTGTCTGACGGATGAAAGTTCTTGATTTTGTATAGCTTGGTGGTCCAACCGACGAGTAGGCACTAAGCCCAAACCACTCCGCCGCGATCCGAGGCCGCGCAGCTAGCCCACAGACTCCCGCTCGCGCGGCGTCCGCACACGCAACACGTAGATCAGCGCGATCACAACTGCATAGCTGACGGCGAAGATCGCGCTGACCAGCGCGCTGGTGAAAGCTGGTTGTAGGGACTCTGATTGCCACGACACTATCGCCCAATGCGTGGATATGAGCACGAGCACAGCCACGCTGAACAACGCGATGACCATCCTCGTGCGGGCAACGCCGCTCGCCGAATCGAAGCGGCCGAGCGCCCAGACGGCCAGCAGGCTCAGCGCAATACTGAACGCTAGCGCGATCGACCATGGCACGATGCGGTACGGCTCATCCACCGCTGTGAGGATCGGGGAGACGCTGATCAGCGGACTGATACCTCTAGGGAGCGTAGTGGACAACCCAACCAGCAAGAGAGCGTGGCCTAGGCTGATTCTGGACGCCTGCCGGCCGAACCAGACGAGGATAGCTAGTGCTACGACCGAAGCCACCAACGACAACGCAGTCCTCGACCCTGGGAGAGGAGTACCGAATACCTGGATAGCAACCGTAGCCACCGCATTCGCCAGTGCAGCGGCGACGCCGTACGCCCAGACCAGCGCCAGCGTGGGCCGGCCCAACCGGCGCACGCGCAGGTACGAAAGGCCCAGCAACAGCAAGAGCAAGATGGCCCTCGGGCTGATGTAGGGGAGGTCCTGGCGCTCGCTGAGGGGCAGAGTGAACACCTCCGGGCGTGAGGATTCGATCACCCACGTGACGCTCACCACCAGCGGGACGCCGACGAACAGCCACAGCTCCCAGCGGTACCTCAGCACGGCCTGCGTGAAACCGCTCATCGCCCCATACTATCACAAGCGTGCCGCTCGTAGGGAGAGTGACCTGGCCGTCGTACACTTGATTTAGCCCGACCATCTCCTCCCGGCAGGCCTGTGGAGGCTGTACTGCGACCCCCTTGTCTGGTGCTATGCGTTCTGAACGCGCTCCAAATGCTTCCTGGGGCTATACGGACTCTAGCGATACTACTTTTCACTGGAATGAATGATGGCCTAAACGTATGCTGATCCTCCGTTGATTAGGTGTGTCCTATGGTGACAAATACTAGGTTCCTTAAGCTCCGGCGTCTGCATTTTGTCTTGGCGGTGGCGCTATTGGGTAGGCTACCGCGCATTTTGTTGTGTCCTGGCAAATCTTGGTCTCTTGTGAGGGACTAGCTATAGCACCAATCTGAACCTCAAGGTGAAGGTGGATAGACTCGAACTATCGACCTCGGTCTTATCAGGACCGCGCTCTAACCGCCTGAGCTACGGGCCCATAAATAGGATTATAGCAACGCATGTGTGGGCGGGCAAGCCCGACCGCACTCTAGCGGGTGCCACTCCCACCCGTACCCGGATGCTCCGCACGTCCTTCACCGGGCCGTTCCGGGCTATAATTAGGGTTATCGTGGCGAAAGAGGAATTCAAATTCGATACCGCCCTGCGTGTACGATGGCCGGAGTGTGACCCCCAGGGCATCGTCTACAATGGGTCCTACATGGACTATCTGGAGGTGGGCCAGGCAGAATACTACCGCAACCTGGGATTCAGCATCTATAAGCTGGCAGAGACAGGCTACTTCGACACCGCTGTCGTCAAGGTCACGCTGGAATTTAAACATCCGGCAAGGGTTGAGGACCTACTGGACGTACACATGAGGGTCTCCCACATAGGCAACACCAGCATCACGATGAACATGGAAATATATGCGCAGAACACGGATAGAACCATCGCCACGGGGGAGGCCATCTACGTAGGCTACGACACGGGCACCGGAACCACCAGACCGGTCCCCACCGACCTGCGAGAGCTCATCGACTGGTACGAGCGTACGGGGGAAGCCCTCCCTCTGGACGGATACCCCAACCTGGCCGCCGCGGCGTCTGAGGGAACCCGAAGGGAAGGCGAGGACCCCCACTGAGGGTGCGGACCGAGGGCCTGAGTGGAAAGCCCACATACCGGGTCTGGGACCCCACGGAGCGTACCTGGTCGACCCATCTATTGACTGAGCCCGCAGGCATACTCTATAATTACAGAGCTTAACGCAACGAGTTTCTCAGGTAACACCGGGAGGATTAGATGAGCGCCATTGCCGAGGATGGGACGCTAACCATAAACATAACTGATAAGGCGGCGGACAAGCTCAAGGGCTTCGCCCAAAAGCAGGGTATAGGGGACGGATTTGGAGTTAAGGTGGGGGTCAAGGGGGGCGGTTGCTCCGGGCTGCTCTACACCCTCTCCATAGAAAAGGAGGCTGATGACAGCGAAAAGGTCATCGACCATAACGGGGTCAAGGTCTTCATAGACAAAAAGAGCTACATCTTCCTGGCGGGCACGGAGCTCGACTTCTCCGACGGTCTGAACGGGAAGGGCTTCGTGTTCCAGAACCCCAACGCCACGAAATCTTGTGGATGTGGTAATTCATTCGCAGTCTAGACACGGCAATTGTACGCAGCACGACGACGACGCCACCCTCATTTGAGCAGGGTGGCGTCGTTAGTTTTCCGAGGCAGGAATGGAGCCAACCATGACTGAGCTACGAACACCCCTTTACGAGGTCGCAGCCGGCGCAGGGGCCAGCTTTCAGGAGTGGCACGGTTGGAAACTGCCCCACGCTTACGGTGACGTCCCGGCCGAGTACAGGGCCGCGAGGGAAGGCGCCGCCCTTCACGATGCATCCTACGTCGGCAGGATAAGGGCTACCGGCGACGATGTCCTCGACCTCCTTCACCGCCTCTCCACCAACGACCTCGCCTCCATCCCGCATGGCCAGGGCGCTCCCACCATCCTCACCTCAGACCGGGGCAGGATCATCGACCTGGTAACCGTGCTGAACCTGGGCGACCACGTACTGCTCCTCACCAGCCCTGAAACGCCGGAAACGGTGCTGCAATGGCTGGATAAGTACACGATCGTTGAAGACGTGACCTTGGAGGATGTCACCGCAAGCACCGCCATGATCTCGGTCATGGGGCCAAATGCGGCTAGCCTACTGGGTACGCTGTCCTGTATGGACCTGGCGTCCTTCCAGGTCCATCAGTCATCCCAAGGCACCATCGCCGGGGTTCAGTGCTATATCGTGCGGAGGGAGCTAGGCAACATCCCCAGATACGAGGTCGTGGTCCAGGGGGACGATGCCGAACAGGTGTGGCGAGAGGTGGCCGCCACGGCCAAGCCTCTGGGACACCAGGCCTACGAGGCGCTGCGTGTGGAGGAGGGAGTGCCCGAGTACGGCGCGGAGCTTGGCGAGTCCTACAATCCCCTGGAAGCTGGGCTGTGGGGCTCCATAAGCTTCAACAAGGGCTGCTACATCGGACAGGAAGTCATCGCCCGCCTCGATACCTACCAGAAGGTGCAGAGGCATCTGGTCAGCCTCAGCTTTGCCCACGACGCCTCGGTACGACCGGGCATCAAGCTTGCCTGGGAAGGCAAGGAGGTGGGCCAGGTTACCTCCGTGGCGGGGGTTCCGACGACGGGCGCCCAGATCGGAATGGGGTATGTACGGAAAGGCGCCGCCGAGGTGGGCAGCCGGTTGAGCCTTGCTGGGGACGAAGAGAGCGGTGCCACGGTAGAGGCTCCTGTGTTGCCCTACGGACCGGGGGAAGCTACGTAAGGCCGCCCTCAGCTCCCCTCCGCCTCCGGGTCCACCGCAGCCAGTACCTCCAAGGCCAGACCGTAGCCCAGCATGTCTTGCATCAGTCGCTTTAGCTGGAGGGTCAGCAACATCCTGGTGTAGCGAACCACCAGAGGGGGTTGCTGGGCCAGCTCCTCCGCCAGGGCCCATGCCCGGGGCAGCAGCTCCCTTCTCGGCACTACCTCGTTTACCAGCCCCATCTGTTTGGCCTCACCGGCCGAGAGGCTCTGTCCCGTCAGGAGAAAGTACCTGCCGCGGTTCATCCCCATCAGCAGAGGATACACGATGTGCATGCCGTCACCTGGCACCATGCCGGTCATGAAGTGTCCCGAGTCCTGAAAAACTGCCTCCTCGGAGGCCAGGACGATGTCACAGAGCAGGGGCAGCTCGGAGTGGCGCAGCGCCGGGCCGTTGATGGCGCTAATCATGGGCGCCTCGATGTTCAGCAGGTTCATTAGCAGGTCGTACCCCTCTTTGCGGGTCTGGTCCCACTGCCTGGCGGTCCTAACGGCGCGGCCGGCGCGGGTGGCCCGAGGGCCGGAGAAGCCGTCGCCCGCCCCGGTCATTATCACCACCCGGTTGTCGGGGTCATTGCCCACGTCGGCGAAGGCCTGGGTAAACTCCAGGTGGGGGGTATCCCCCCATTGCAGCGTGCCACCGTCAGTATGAAAGGTGAGCTGAAGGATACCGTTTCGCCTTTCCATTCGGATGGTACGATATTTCCCGGAGTAGTCTTCGAACCGTGTCACCGTTGCACCTCCCACCATCTTTGACAGGCAGCCCGCCGTCGAACGCAGACACCCTATTTGCCAGAGGATGGGTTACGCCGGCTGTATGAAGTCCAGGGGCGGGATCGCGTCTATGAGTCCCCTCTGGTGAGCCCGGCTGTACAGGGTCTCCAGCGCCCTCCTCCCCTCCGGTCCCATGTCCAGCGTGTCCTCGTTCACGTACATGCGGACGAAGCGCCGGCAGGTCTCCCTATCGATTCCCCTTCCGAAGGGAAGGGCGTAATCTATCGCCTCCTCCTCATGGGAAATGGCATACCTTATGCTGCGCTCCAGGCCCCCGGCTACCTTCTGGGCCGTTCCGTCTCCCAGCCGCCGGTGCACCATGTCCAGGCCCAGGGGAATGGGTAACCCCGTATCATCGCTCCAGGTTTGACCAAGGTCCAGCACCCTGGTGTAACCCTGGGCCTCCCAGGTAATCTGGCCCTCGTGGATAATCACCGCCGCATCGGCCTCACCCGATGCAACGGCCTCTCCCACCTTATCGAAGGGTACGAATACCGGGGTAAAGGGCCGGTCCAAATAGATGCGCAGGAGGAGATATGCGGTGGTGTACTCCCCAGGCACCGCAATTGCCTTGCCTTCCAGGTCCGCCGGCTCCAACGGGGCTAGCGATACGACGATGGGTCCGTAGTGCCTGCCCACCGAGGCCCCACAGGCCATGATGCGGTATTCGTGGGACAGCCGAGGGTAGGCGCCCGCGGAGATGGCCGTGACCTCAAGCTCCCCGCTCAGGGCCCGCCGGTTCAGGGACTCGATGTCCTCCAGCACCTGCTCTATCTCGAAGCCCTCGATGGTAACCTTCCCTGCTGCGAACCCGTAAAACATGAAGGCGTCGTCGGCGTCGGGGCTGTGGCCTATCCTCAGTCGTTCCATCTTGTCCTCGTTCCCACGGTTGGGCCCAGTATAGGAGATGGGCCACATAGAGTAAAGTGGAGGGCCGGCCGCTGAAGGCTAGCCGGAGCCCCTCCCTTTCCCAAGATAAGATGGTACATTTAGTGGGTGCAGTCGCGGACATGACGCCTGAAGTCCTGAATGTTAGGAGATACTCCCCATGAAGGTCATCGACAAATGCGCGGCTCAGGGGGACCGGCCCGTCTTTATCTGCGATTTTTCACCTCCCAGGTCCGCCGACTCTGCCATCCTGGATAGGGCCAAGGCCATCGACGCCGACTTCATATGCGTGGCCTACAATCCCGGAAGGTCGGTGCGAGTGGACTCGGCCATCTTGGCCTACTCCATCATGAACTATACCGGGAAGGATGTAATCTTTAACCTGGCTACCCGTGATATGAACAAGCTCGCCCTTCAAAGCCACCTGCTGGGGACGCAGATGCTGGGCCTGGAGAACGTGATGGCGATCAAGGGGGACGCGTTTACCGAAAGGGACCTCACTCAGGTCAAGGATGTGAGCGACTTCATCCCTACCGCGCTGTTGAGGGCCCTGAAGTCCATGAACCAGGGGTTAGACTTCAGGGACTCGAAGCTGAGGGCGCCCACGGACTTCTGCATCGGCGCCTCTATAGACCTGAGCCGGGGTATAGAAAAGGAGGCGGCGCTTACTCGCCACAAGGTCTCAGCGGGCGCTGATTTCTTCATAACGCAGCCGGTTTTCAGCACCCGAGACATTTCCGATTTCCTGGACGCCTATCGTGCCGCGTCCGGCGAGGAGCTTGCCCATCCGGTATTCTTCGGCCTACAGGTGTTGAAAAAGGACGGCATAATCTTCAGCTCCGTCCCGGAGGGGATAAAGCAGGACCTGGACGGAGGCCGCGAGGGGATGGACATCGCCCTAGAGCTGCTCCAGGATTTCCTGGACTTCGGCATCAAGAGGATATACCTGGTACCGCCCATCATGAGGGGAGGGGTCCGCGACTACGAAGAGGCCCAGGGGGTCCTGGAGGCGGCAAGGCGGGCCTGAACCGAAGCCCGGCCGAGCCCACCTGGCGGGCGCGACCCGATATCAGCTTTACAGGAGGTGCGGAGATGCCCTCAGTCCAGGAAGAGGTAGGACAGTTGCTAAGGGCCAAGGGCCTCACCATCGCGGTGGCCGAGGCGTGCACCGCCGGCCTGGTGGGCTCGATGCTTTGCAGCGTCCCCGGAAGCTCCAGCTACTTCTACGGTGGCGTGATCGCCTATACGGGGGGATCGAAGACCAAGGTCCTGGGTGTATCCGAGGAGCTATTGCAAAGGGAGAGCTCGGTGAGCCCCGAGGTGGCCCTGGAGATGGCACGAAAGGGCCGACAGCTCCTGGACACCGACGTCGGTGTTTCTACCACGGGGGTCGCTGGCCCCACGGGCGGCTCGTCGACCAGGCCCATCGGCCTGTTCTACATAGCCGTGGCCGCCCGCGATGGGTACGAGACCAGCAAAGAGCTGCGATGGACCGGCGATAGGAATGCCAACCGGGAGCATACCGCCTGGGCCGCCCTGGACCTGGTCAAGGGCTACCTCTCGCAGGTGTCCTGAATCTGCCATTCCCTGGGTATCATTGCCACTGACGCTGGTACCATGTCAGTGGACGGCCTCCCCACCCTCCACCTGGCCGCCCTCGGAAGGGAACCCAAACTCCTGTTCAGCCTGGTGGGCCGGATGCCGGCCCTCGTCGGCCGCCAGGGCAGTTTCCATGGCGCAGATGGCGACCTCCAGCTGGCCATCATCCGGTTGGCGGGTGGTCAGGCGCTGGAGCAGCAGCCCCGGATAGCTGATCAGTCCGGTAATGGGATTGCGACGATGGGCCCCGCTGAAGCGGAGTACCTCGTAGCTAATGGCGGCGATAGCGGGGATGAAGACGATGCGTGAGGCGACGAGCCACCATAGTGGGGAGCGCCCCACGAAAGTGAAGATTACGATAGACACAACCATGACCGTCAGTAAGAAGGCGGTGCCACAGCGGGGGTGGGCCGTGGGAAAACGGCGGGTGTTAGCCACCTCCAGTGGCAGCCCCGCCTCATGGGTGTGTACGGCCATATGCTCCGCGCCGTGATAGGCGAAGATGCGCCTGATGTCGGGAAGCAGCCCGATTCCCCCGATGTAGGCTACCAGCAACGCCAGCCTTATCAGGCCCTCTATTAGGTTGATCAGCGGCTCCGAAGATATGACGGACTCTAGGGGACGTGTCGCGAACAGGGGCATAATGAAGAAGATGCCTATGCCCAGGATAAATGCCACGGTGAGGCTGGCGGCCATGATCCAGCGGGGCACCTCTTCCGTGCCGCCCGTCTGGTCTTCGATGGCCATCATGGCCGAGCGGTTCAGGGCCTTGACCCCCAGCGTCAGTGTCTCCGCCAGCACCAGGCCGCCCCTGATCAGGGGAACTCGACGCAGCCTCCCCGTGTAAAACTGACTCAGGGGCTCGGAAACCGCGTACACCTGGCCGTTGATGCGGCGCACGGCCAGGCTGAAGTTACGCCTTCCGCGTATCATCACGCCTTCCATAACGGCCTGGCCGCCGTAGAAAAACTGTGGCTCCGCCAGGGTACTCACCTCCACAGACAGATGACGGGGCAGGCGTCCTCGGCTCGCTAAGGCCGGACTTCCTGCCCCCTCCAACGTTGCTTCACACGGGTGCTACGTGATATTAAAGCGCCGCTTCAGGCGTTCGATTCTGCCCTCGGTGTCCACCACCCGCTGCTGACCGGTATAGAACGGGTGGCACCTGCTGCAAATCTCCACCCGCAGCGCGGGTTTGGTAGCCCCAGTGACAAAGGTGCTGCCACAGGAGCAGGTAACCGTGGCGGCGTAATACTCCGGATGAATGTCTTTCTTCATGGGTTCCTTAATTTACCTCTGACGCTATTGGATAGACACTGGCCTTGCGTTTCCCCTTGGCCGCCCACTCGAACTTCACGCGCCCATCTACCAGGGCGAAAAGGGTAAAGTCCCGACCGAGGCCGACGTTCGTGCCGGGGCGGATACGAGTGCCGCGCTGCCTCATGATGATGCAGCCAGTAGTCACATGCTGCCCATCAGAGCGCTTTACTCCCAGCCTTTTGGAGTTGCTGTCGCGGCCGTTTCGGGAACTGCCTCCCGCCTTCTTGTGAGCCATTATCGTGCTCCTTCGCCCCGGGACTCGTCCGTGGCCTCCTCGTCGTCCTGTCGTGCCTCTACTATCATGTCTTCCGCCTGGACCGCTATCTCCTCGGCGGATTCCTCAACGGCCGGAGCCACGACCTCGTTCTCCGACGCTTCCATTACCGTATCCTCGGGTTGAGTTATTTCCCCATCGCCCACGTCATCCTGGGGCGCCTCTACGTTCGTGTCTTCGGCCTGGACCAGTGTCTCCTCGGCAGGTTCCTCAATGGCCTGATCCACGGCCTCGTCCTCTGGCGCTTCCGTTACCGTATCCTCGGGTTGGGTTAATTCCTCTTCCTCAGCGTCGGACAGGGGCGCGGCCTCAACCTCCTCCAAGACATCCTCAGGTGGCTCCTCCTGCCGTACCGGGGCGGGATAGGATGGCCAGCTCCAGGCCGCGATCTCTTCCCCATCCAGCATTATGGACGTGATAGCCAGCCTGGTGTAGAACTGACGGTGGCCCTTCTTACGGCGGTATCGGACCTTCCTCTTGTACTTGAAGACGATGATCTTGTCATCCCGGTCCTGGGCCCGCACCTCGGCGATGACGCTGGCGTTGGAGACCAGTGGGCTGCCAAGTATGAGCTCGCCCTGCCTGGTAACCGCCAGAACATCGGGGAGCTCCACCGAAGAGCCCTCTTCCACCGGGAGCTTTTCCACGTCAATGACGTCGCCCGGCTCGACCCGGTACTGCTTGCTCCCCGTTTTTACGATTGCGTAGTCCATTCCATTCCCTGGAGTCCATTTTATGGTGCGTACGTAGGGGTGTCAAGGAGAGTTCCGTGGAGTAATCCGTCACCTGCTCACTGCCAGAACGATGACAGCCGTCGCCGCCCACAGTATTACGGCCGTTACCAGTGGCTTGTCTCGGATTATCACCAGCTCGGGGCTTTCCGCTTCCGTGGTCTGATTTACCAGATACAGATAGCGGAACAGGCCGAATATCACAAAAGGCACGGTAAGCATCATACTGTGGTTGTCCGGCACGTTCTCGGCGGTAAAGGTATACAGGGCGTAGGCGACCAACGTGGCGGTGCTCGTTATGCTTATCAGCTGGCTTAGTAACGGCTGACTGTACTGCTCCAGCACGGTCCGCTGGTCGGACGCGTGGCTCCCGGCCGCCTTCAGTTCGCTGTACCGCTTGCTCAGAGCTATGAACAGCGCTCCCAATCCGATGGTGGTGTACAGCCAGGGCGAGATGGTGACATCGATAACCAGCGCTCCCGCCACCGCCCGCAACAGGTACCCCGACCCGACCAGCATGACGTCGAGAATTATTATTCCCTTGAGGAAGGAGGAATAGGAAAGGTTCGTGACAACATATACGGCACAGACAATGCCAAATTCCGTGTTCAACAAAAAGCCACCGGCAAGGGACGAAGCCATCAATAGCCCGGAAGCAATCTGGGCCGCCGGCAGGGGCAACTCTCCAGAGGCGATGGGACGTTTGCGCTTTCTAGGATGGACCCTGTCTCGCTCCCGGTCGAATATGTCGTTGATGATGTAGACTGACCCCGAAAGGGCGCAAAAGATCACGGCCCCCGCCACGACCCGCAGGAAGAGCTCGGCCAAAGTGTCTGTCTCGCCCAGGGACCACCGCTCGTCCAGGGCGAAGGCTAGAGGTAAGAACAGCAGGGCACTCTTGGTCCACTGAACGGGGCGGGTGGACAGGACCGTCGCCCAACCGAGGCCAAGCGGTCCTGGAAGGGACATGGACCTTCCCTTCACCTTGCCAACTGCCGGGTCGCTATCCGCCAAGTAGGTGCCCTCTCTGTACGCTCAAAATTCGCCGTCTCCCGCACCCGCGTACCCGGAGACGGTTTCAGCCTCTTTCGGCCTCTTTCGTGGCATGAATAGCTGCACGTAGAGCAGGCCCAGAACGCCGATGGCCACGGCGAACCAGAGGGTGCAGACCCTGATTATGAAGGTGGCCGTAGAGGCCTGGGTCCTTGTCAAGTCCAGCTGTTGGAGCAATGCTACCATGCCCCCCTCAGTACCCACCAGTCCGCCGGGCAGCATGGTTATGGCACCCAGCAGTGTCGCCGCGGCGTAGATTGACACCGCCTGCCCCAGGGACCCTTCTGCATCCAGCCCCCTCAGCACGACCCAAAGTGCCAACCCCTCGGCCAGCCACGCCAGCAGGGCCAGGACCACGGCCACTCCCAAGGCCTTCACAGCGAAGACCCGCTGAAAGGCTTCTCTTGAAGTGACCAGAAATGGCCGCCAGCGTCCAGGCAGCGGGAGCCGGAGAAGCTTCTCGCTCCCCCAGGGTGAGACCACCAGCAGGAGGAAGGCCCCGATGACACTCAGCATGGCCAGGGCAAGCGCCCAACCGTAGGGCACAAGAATCAGGCCCCAGGTGCTCAAGAGCAGTACCGCGATGAGGTCGGTGATGCGCTCGGCGACCACGGCGGCCGAGGACGAGGCTACCGGGACGTTCAGCTTATCTCTTAGAAAGAACGACTTGGCCAGCTCGCCCACCCGACCGGGACTCATGACCATGCTAAGGCCGGCAGCGAATATGCCCAGGCTCGCCACCACGCCGACCCTGATGTCCAGTATCCTCAGGTAGTACTGCCAGCGGGCGAAGCGGAAAAGGTAGTTGACAAGGGCCAGTCCAAGAGCCATGAACCAGTAAGCGGGGGAGAAAGAGGAGATCTCGGCGAAAAGCTCTGGGAAGTCTCCATAGAGTGCCAGGCCAGCGAAAACGGCAACCGCAAGAATTGCGAAGGTTATCAGGCCACGGCGCTTCATGCTATGGTGGCAAATCCACGAGTCGGGCCCGAACCGGGCCTATAACCAATGGTGGGGTTCGCCGGGGCCAATGTCAAGCACGCTGCGCACGAGGAGGCTGCAAAAGGGCCGAGTCAGGACATAGTAGGCTAAGGCTCAGTAGCCCTCCTTCTGGTAAATCTGTATACGGTGCTGCTGACAGTCCGCCACAAGCACCCTTCCTGTTGGGTCGATGCGTATTGCCACCGGGTTCCAGAACTCCCTTTCCTGCTTAAAGTCCCTTACCAGCTTCCGCTGACGGGTCATGTCTGGGTTGGCATCCAACGACATTTTCCCCCACTTGGAGAGGGTGGCGTCTCCGGTGAAGGTCGTGATGTGCCGCCCTTCGGGAGTGAGCACCTGTACACGGTGATTGCCCCAATCCGCCACGTAGATGTCCCCCTCTTTGTCAACGGCGACGCCGGACGGACGGTAGAACTGACCTACGTCCTGTCCGGAGGAGCCGAACTCCGCCAGATACTCGCCGGCGGCGGTAAACTTCTGGATACGGTCGTTTCTCCAGTCGGCTACATACACGTCTCCATTGTCGTCCACCGTGATACCCCAGGGAAGGTTAAACTGGCCGGGGCCATCTCCTGCCTCGCCCCACTTGTCCAGGAACTTACCATCCTTGGTGAACTTCTGGATCCGGTTGTTGTGGCTGTCAACCACGTAGAGGTTATAGTCCGAGTCAAAGGCGATTCCAAAGGGCTGGTCCAGCTGGCCGTCGCCGCTTCCGCCTTCGCCCCACTTGGCCAGAAATTCCCTCTTGTTGTCGAATATCGATATCCGGTTTAGCCAATTGTCGGCCACATACACGTTCTCCTGGCCGTCCAGGGCAATGGATATGGGGCCTACCATCTGGCCGTCGTCCTCACCGAACTCGGAAAACTGGCCGATATACTCCTCGTCTAAGGTGAACATCGTAACCCGTATGCCTTTGTCCGCGGCCTGCTGAGTCGCACGGTTGGGAGCGTATACCACGCCATCCTTATCGATGGCCAGGTCCATGGGATGGCGGAACCCCTCACCGAAGAAGGTGCGGCGACCTATGGTGTGGGAGTAATGGTAATGCCTACTGGTGACGCCGAAGGATACACTCGTCATCTCTACCTCGCTGTGCCCTGACTATGAGCAGGTATAGTCTCAAACCATCAGCCGTACTGGTACTCGCCACAAGCTGAGATAACCTGCAGCATCTCCACCGCCCTCTTTTTGAACTCGGTCCGGTCCTCCTCGGTGTCCCGGGTGAGGGCTCCGCCCTTCTGTGCATGGGCCACCAGAGCGCCGCGGGTTTTCTCGGTTACCTCAAGGGGCCCCAGCAGGTCGAGGCACCCATCCACGAAGCCTTCGGGGGTATTGGAGTCGCTCCGGGCCATGAGCCTGTCCAGTATGGCCTGGACGCCCGGCAGGTGGCTCCTGCCCAGCTGGTCCGCCACGAAGTTGGTCCGCCCCACCAGGGTACCCGTGTCTATCCACTCCCGCCCGGTGTGCCATCCTTCGACGGTAGGTGGATTCATAAGCTGCTGGCCCATGTAGACCATCTCCCACACTATGTCCTTCAGGCCAAGCTTGGGGGCCTTGTAGTCCCCCACCAGCCTCATGGTCCCCACCACCAGCTCAGCCGGGCTCTTGACCTTCTTGAACCGCGCGTTCTTGAAGAAGTCTGCGTTAAACAGCACCCGGAGCACCTCGCGGATGTTGTAGTCGCTCTCAACGAAGGTATTTTCCAGTAGCTCGATCGCCTCTATGTCCTGGGGTGGGGTGTCGTTCCAGTTGGGCACCGGAGCCTCGTCGGCCACGAAGAAGTTGTACAGGTGCCTCGAGATAAACCGGATGGTAGACGGCTGGCGGACGATTATATCTATTATGTCCTCCCCGTTCCAGCGCCCCGTCTCCCCCAGGAACGTCTTTTCGCCGTCGTCGTGGTCTCCCGGGTCGTACGTGAAATACCACGTCCGGGCTACATAAGGGAAGGCTGGCAACGGGGTCTCTACGGTCCAGCCGGTGAAGGCACGGGAGCAGGCCTTGACGTCGTCCTCGGAGTAGTTAGGCTGGCCGTCCATGCCCACGCCCATGGTAAACAGCTCCAGCAGCTCACGGCCGTAGTTCTCGTTGATGGAGCCCTTGTGGTTCTCCACGTTGTCCAGGTAGTAGAGCATGGCCGGGTCCCTGGATAGCTCTACGAGCAGGTCGCGGAAACTCCCCATACCGCGTCGGCGGAACATCTCGACCTGATGGCTCACGTTGAGGGTGTTGTCCGCTTTGCCCCCTCCGGCGCACAATATTCCGTGCCAGAAGAGGGTTATCTTCTCCTCCAGGGGACGCTGTGTGGCAATCATCCTGTAGGTCCAGTAGATCTCGTTGGGCATGTCTGCAGTCCTGTCCTGGAGGTCCGGAAAGTCTCTCAGGTAAATGTCCTCCTCCCAGTCAGGAAGCCGCTCCGGATGCAACAGCTCTTCCACCGTCTCCTCGTACCCCTTGGACACATAGGCCTCCAGCTCGTCCCTGGTGGCCCCGAAGCCGGCTCGCCGCATCAGGTGGGCCATTAAAGCTATGTCACTCTCCGCCATTTGTCCCTCCTTAGCAACCGGAAATTACCATCGCCGGAGAACGTTCCGATGTGGGATTTTAGCACTCCAATATTAGCATCGCCACATGCCAAATTCAAGCTATACAAAATATTATGTGCGAACGGCTCAAAGGCAGGCCAAGCGCCCGCTGACAGATTCCGAATCATCATGCCCGCTGGCGCGGCGGGCCCCCCTGTTCCAATGACCACACAACCTGGTCCAATGGCCACACCAAAGCTAGCCCGGTCCGGTCCGCAGGCTCCAGCCTCGCCGCCCAGCGTTGCCCACCCGGAAGAGGTGGCCCGCCCCGGTGGTCACGTATAGGGTGGAAAGGTCCGGACCGCCGAAGCATAGGTTGGTTGGATTGCCTGAGTCGGCAGGCATAGGGTGGGTCTCGAGGACACGGCCAGAGGACGCGAAAACGTAGATCATGGGACCAGGACCGCTCCGGGACCATCCGGCGGTGGCGACGATATTCCCTTCGGCATCGAACCGCATTCCGTCAATGCCCCGCTGGGGGCCTCGATGGTCCCCGCCAAACTGGTGCAGAACGGCGTATGGTCCCAAAGACCCATCCTCTTGGATAGGGTACGCCCTGAGCTCTCTCAGCTTCCCGGCCTCGGAGTGGCTCTGTGCGACGTACAGTGTTTGCTGGTCGGGCGACACCAGGATCCCATTGGGCCTGGTACAGTCATAGGTTGCACGCTTAAGGGTCCAGTTACCATCCGGCTGCGGATCCGCTCGTAGGACCTCCTGATGGTCCAGCTCCATGTGATCGGTGGGGCCGACGCTCCCCTCGTTCCAGGGGTTGGTAAACCAGACCCGCCCTCGGGCGTCTATAGCCAGGTCGTTGGGTGTGTTGAGGCGCTTGCCGTCCAGCCTGTCAACGATGGTGGTGGTGCTACCATCGGCCTCGAACCGTACGATGGACCGTCCCGCCGCGCAGCATCCATAGAGGTTGCCATGTGCATCGAAGCTCAAGCCGTTGGTCCGGTTTGTGCCTACGCGGTACTCGGTACACTCACCAATCTCGGGATCGAAGCGCATAATGCGGCTGCCAGGAATGTGGGTGAATAGTAGGGCCCGCCCATCCCATACCGGCCCTTCGGTGGTGCCACCATAGGGTCCTGCAATCAGCTCGAACTCCCACTCCATGCCCGCCTCCATGCGGTGTTCAACCCTACGTCCCCCGCAGCCGGACCAGCACGTGCCCCAAGGCGTCCCCGACCATATTGAACCCGAACACCAGCCGCCCCAGCAATTGCGGTTGGCAGAGATGCGCCTGATTTACCGGTCAACCTAGAGATTGCGCAGCTTGGGGTCCAGGACATCCCGGAGCCAGTCGCCAAAGAGATTGAAGGCGAGCACCACCAGCATGATGGCGATCCCCGGGCACATGGTTATCCACCACAGTGTCTCGATATAGTTCCGGCCCTCGGCCACCATACCGCCCCAGGTTGGGGTGGGTGGTGGGATACCCGCACCCAGGAAGCTGAGGGATGCCTCCACCAGGATTGCCCAGCCCACCTGGAGGGTGGAAAGCACGATGACGCTGCTCATGAGGTTGGGCATGATATGTCTGAGCATAATGTTGAGGCTCGACGCCCCGGATACGCGGGCCAGGGCCACGAAATCCCGTTCCTTCAGGGACAGCGCCTCGCCACGCACCAGACGGGCGTAGCGGGCCCAGACGGTGAACGCTATGACGACGACCACGATCCAAAAGCTAGGGCCCATGGTAATGGCCAGGACCAGTGCCAACAGGATGGAGGGAACGGCCAGGGTGGAGTCGACCAGTCGCATAATCAGTGCATCTACCCAACCTCCCCGGTAGCCTGCAACGAGGCCTAGAGCGGTCCCCAAACCTCCACCCAGGGCGATGGAAGCCCCTGCCACAGCCATGGAAACACGGGTACCCCAGATTAGACGGCTGAAGATGTCACGACCCTTGCGGTCGGTGCCCAGGATGTGGTCGGCGGTACCACTCTTATAGAAGTACGGTAGAGAAGACCGGATAGAGAAGACGGGAGGAGTGGCCGACTCCCGGGGGTTGATACTCCGGGGAGGGTGAGGCGTGATTACGTCGGCAAAGATGGCCATGAAGGCCGTCAGAACTACAATGGCCACGGGGATCTTGGGAGCCCCCTTCAGCCCCCCAAGCACCCAGAAGGCCCGCTGCTGGAATCGGGAGAGGAGGCTGACCGGTACGCCCACTGTGGTGTTCATGAAGTGACCCTTATTCGGGGGTCGATCACCGCGTAGCTAAGGTCCACCAAAAAGTTGATGAAGATGATCAGGGACACCCAGACCAAGATCGTTAACTGCAGCACGGGGAAGTCGCGCCATATTATAGCTTGATAGGTGAGTTGGCCCAGACCCGGCCACGCGAACACCACCTCGGTGACGATGGCCGCGGCCAGGACGTGACCGTAGGTATATCCTATAAAGGTGACCACAGGGATGAGGGCATTGCGCATGGCGTGCTTCCACACCACGCTGGTCTCACTGAGCCCCTTGGCCCGGGCCAGCTTGATGTACTCGCTGTCCATCACGTCCAGCATGCTCGCCCGCAGGAGACGCACCATTCCGGCGCTGATGCCCCATCCAAGGGTCACCCCGGGCAGAACGTAGTGTTTCCAGGTGCCGTCCCCCGAGGTCGGGAACCACCGCAGCCATATGGCGAAGATCAGGATCGCCCCCAGGGCGAGCAAGAACGTGGGGGCGGCCTGCCCCACCAGGGCGAAGCTCAGCGCCCCCTTGTCCAGCCATTTGCCCCTGTTCACCGCCCCCAGCACACCCAGGGGCAGGCTGATGAGTAGGGTGATGAAGAGGGCTACGCCGGTCAGCTTGAAAGAGGCGTCCAGGCGCTCAGCAACTATATCGATGACCGGAGAGTTCGTTTTGTTCGATATACCGAAGTCTCCCCGAACTGCGCCCTTCAGAAACTTCCAGTATTGGACATGGACGGGCCGATCGAACCCCATCCGTTTGATAAACTGTTCCCGATCCTTTGCGGAGACCTCGCGGCCCAACATCATGTCCGCCGGGCTGCCGGTGCTGAACGACAGTGCGAAAACGCCGAAGCTGGTGACAAAAAGGGTTATCACCGCCTGAATGAAGCGAAAAAAGATGAAGGTAACCATGAGCAAAGGTCCCGCCCTATACTCTACTAATGCACGCGGTGTACGGGCGCTTCAGTGCCATGCCCAACAGAGAAAGTGCCCATGGGCACCTGGAATGGGCCCACGGGCACCTCTCGTTCTCCAGAGGTAGGTTTAGCGCTTCTGTCGGGCAGTCTCAAAGTGGAATCCTGCAACCGCCAGATCGGCCGGGTCCCACGACTCTATCCTTGGGCCCAATCCCCAGGTGGCGTTAGTCTGGACAATGGGTATCGAAGGATATTCCGCGTATGATTTCTTGTTGAAGTCCTGCAGGAGCTTCTGAAGTTCCTCCATAGAGCTCACTGATCCTGCTGCTTGATACACCGCGTCGGCGCCTTCCGCGTCGTGGAAAGCCTCGAAACGGCCCCCGACGTCCTTGCTGGCCCAGGAGTTGCGAACGTTCTGGACGCCTAATGGCCGTCCGGGGGCGGCATCCATGGAGATATGCCCCGCGAACTGGTCCCCCAAATCCGGCGGAATACTAAAGATCTTCTTGCTAAAGCCGGCCCACTCAATGGGAGCCATCTCCGTCTTGACCCCTATCTCCTCCCAGTAACCTTGTGCGATCTCCAGGATATCCAGGCAGGGAACGCACCAACTGGTCTGCACAAAAGGCCAGATCTTCAACTTTGTTCCGTCGTATCCCGACGCCTTCAGCGCCTTCTTGGCCTCTTCGGGGTCATAAGGGTAGGGTTTAAGGCCCGGGTCATAGCCAACGACGGCCGATAGGTTCCAGAACGCTGTTGAAGCACGGACGTAAGTCCCCTCGGTGAAAAGCGCTTCGACGAGGGCATCCATGTCTATCGCCAGGGCCAGGGCCTTGCGGAACTCCAGGTTGTTGTATATCCACTTCGGATCGAAGCTCTTGTTAAAGGTAATCGCGAAGGTACCGCCGCCTTCGTAGCCACCGAGTCTGAGACCAGCCTGCTTCAACTGGGCCACCTGGTCGGTATTGATCTTGGCCAGGTCCACCTCTTCCGCGCGGAGCGATGCGAGGCGCACGGTCGCTTCTGGCACAATCGTCAGGCGCATTCCGGCCCAGTCGGGCGGGTAATCGGTGCTCCAGTAGTCCAGGTTGGCCTCGTAGGTGTAGGACTGCCCCGCCGTCCTTTTCACGAACTTCATGAACCCCGTCCCGATGGGGTCGCCCTGCAGCTGGAAGGTGCCGTCGGCGTTGGCCTTGAAATTTTGCCTCGGCAGTATCGCAATGTCCGCATCCCTATTGCTGAGGGTAGCGAAAAAGGTGATATCGGGACTCTTTAGCCGGATGTCGACGGTGTGGGTGTCAACGGGCACCACCTCGTCGACCTGCACCTTGAGCTGGCGACAGAAGACGCAGATGGCCTCCTCGGCCAGATACCTCTCGCCTATAGTGAACAGCACATCGTCGGAGGTAAAGGGCGCGCCGTCATGCCACTTGACACCTTTGCGTAGATTCAGTTTCAACGACGACCCATCGGGGCCGACCTCCCATGACTCGGCCAGGCCACGCTTACCCGTAAGGTCCCCATTTCCTGCGGTCCCAATCAGGAAGTCAAACATCTCCCCGGTACATGCCTTGGTGCTGGTATCGCTGAACGCCATATCCAGCGACTCTTTGGAGCAAGCGAAGACGGCTACTCCCAGGGTATTGGTGGGGGTCATGGCCGCAGGTGCCTTCCCAGGCGTCGGCGTGGCCACTACCACCACCTCTTTCACAACTTCCTTCTCTACCACCACCTCTTTCTCGATGACGAGGGGCGTAGGCGCGTCCCCGTCTCCGCAGGCCACCGCCATTATCAGCACTGCAAGGAGCGGGAGTATGAGCAACCACTTGGACTTGAATACCCGTCGGTGCACCATAATCGTACCTCCGTGGGAATTTTTGTGCAGTCTGGTCACTACAAATATGAGGTTGCTTTGCCAAGCTCGTGGGAATGCGTCGCACTATATCAGATTCTCGCTGAGGCTGTCAATAGTTGCGAACATAGGGACAGTGGCACCATTTTGCACTGCCACCATGAGTGCAGCAAATGGGGGTGGCCACGAAGAAAATCAAGGGTTTTCGGATGAAGAGTCCGCTCGGACAAAAGCTGGAGCGGGTGATCGGGATCGAACCGACGACAGCTAGCTTGGAAGGCTAGCGCTCTACCACTGAGCTACACCCGCTCTTTTATATTATAACCCGGCCTGTTCTTAGCTGCCAACGCTCTCGCCGGTCGGCACAGCGCGGTTCGACGGGCTCACCACGAGCCCGAAAGGTTGCCTACGGCTAGTGGCACCAGCCACAAGGGACTCTGGAATAAGGGAGTGATCAGGAAGGTACTGGGTAATCAAACGCGCCAGTGGGTCCTTGGAGGAGCGGCACAGCCATCGCAAGAGGAGACCTCGAATGAGCAGCTAGTTGATCCGCTCGATGAGGGGCTCCACCTTGAGAAAGACGGGCGCGAACACCAGCGATACTATTGCCATCAGCTTCACTAGAATGTTCAAGGATGGCCCCGATGTGTCCTTGAAGGGGTCCCCCACCAGGTCGCCCTCCACCGCCGCTTTATGCGGGTCGGAGCCCTTTCCCCCATAGTGGCCGATCTCGATGTATTTCTTGGCGTTGTCCCACGCTCCCCCGGCATTGGCCATGGTTATCGCCAGGACAAAGCCGGAGCCCACCGCCCCTATGAGCAGGCCTCCCAGGGCCGGTGTACCCAGGATGAAGCCCACGGCCAGGGGCACCGACACGGCCATGATTCCTGGAACGATCATCTCCCGGAGGGCGCCACTAGTGCTGATATCCACACAGCGTGCGTAATCGGGACGGCCCGTGCCCTCCATTATCCCGGGGATTTCTCGGAACTGGCGCCTTACCTCGTTGACGATGGAGAAGGCCGCCCTTCCCACCGCCTTCATGGTCATGGCGGAGAACAGGAAAGGGAGCATGGCGCCTATGAGCAGGCCTGCCAGGGTAGTGTGGGTCAAAAGGTTTATGCCTTCCAGCTTTGACTCCTGGGCGAAAGCGGCCAACAGTGCCAGGGCCGTAAGGGCCGCTGAGCCGATGGCAAACCCCTTTCCGGTGGCTGCGGTCGTGTTGCCCAGGGCGTCCAGGGCATCGGTACGCTGGCGGACCTCTGGGGCCAGCTGGGCTTGCTCGGCTATTCCACCGGCGTTATCAGCCACCGGGCCATAGGCGTCGGTGGCCAGGGTTATGCCCAGGGTAGAGAGCATCCCCACTCCAGCCAGGGCCACCCCATAGAAATTCGCCAGCTCGAAGGCCACCAGGACGGCCCCCGCGATGATGACGACCGGCACCACAGTACTGTACATGCCCGTGGCAATGCCACTGATCATGGTGGTGGCGGTACCCGTCTGGGCCGCCTCTGCCACGCGCTGGGTAGGGCCATAGTCATAGGAGGTGTAGTACTCGGTAACCACTCCGATAATCACCCCCGCTGCCAGCCCGGCGACAATCGCCCAGAAGAGGTCGAACTCACTTACGTTTGGAGCTATGAGCCCATCCAGGTCCAGCCACACGATCGCTCCCGCAGCGAATGCCACCACGAGTATGGCTGATGCAAAGATGCCCCGGCGCAGGGCCCATAGAAGCTGACCGAAGTTGGCCCTGTCTCCGCTCCTGACGACGAAGGTGCCCAGCATGGATGCCACTATCCCCGAGCCCGCCAGCACCAGGGGGAGCAGGATCACATCGCTCTTCCAGCCCTCTCCATCTACTGTCGCCACCGCCACCGCGGCCAGAGAAATGGCCGCGATAATGGACCCCACGTAGGACTCGAACAGGTCGGCCCCCATGCCCGCCACGTCACCAACGTTGTCCCCCACGTTGTCTGCTATGACCGCCGGATTTCTCGGGTCGTCTTCGGGGATGCCCGCCTCCACTTTGCCCACCAGGTCGGCCCCCACATCCGCGGCCTTGGTAAATACGCCCCCACCCACCCTCGCAAATAGGGCGATGGATGAGGCCCCGAAACCGAATCCTACCACCCAGGTGATGTCTTTGAAGACCAGGTACAGGATGGTAACACCCAGGAGTCCCACTCCCACTACCGTGATCCCCATCACGGCCCCGCTGGAGAAGGCGACCTGTAGCGCCGGGTTCAGGCCCCTCATAGCGGCGGCGGCGGTCCTGACGTTGGCCCGAATTGCCACGTTCATGCCTATAAACCCGGCGGCAGCGGAGCAAACGGTGCCCACCAGATAGGCTATCGCCGTCCGGGGTATCCACTGGTCGTAGGTCCAGAGGTCGATCAGCAGCCACAGGACTACGGTCACGGCGATGACGAAAGGCACCAGGACGAGGTACTCGCGCCGGAGAAAGGCCAAAGCGCCCTCCCTAATGGCAAGGGCGATGTCTATCATCCGGTCGTTTCCCTGGTCAGCCCGCAGCACGCGCACAGCCAGGAGTGCGGCAAAGGCGAGGGCCACCCCACCGGCAACGAGGGCTGTCACTATTGGCAACATACTTGGCTTACAGCACCCTACATGAGTCTAGAAGTTGAGCACCAGAGAAACTAACACACGGGACTTGGGGTGTCAAGTGAGCACGACATATCCGACCCGCACGTGGGGCAGGAGGCGTCGGTTCACGGGCCTAGAACTCAGCCTCCATGGCTTTCGCGCTCCCAGGCGGCGAGCCTGTGCTCTAGGTCCCGTTGCATCAGCGCCATCGTCAGGTCTCCACGGGTCCTTTCCAGCACGCCCCTCATTGCATCGGTGGTGCGCCTCAGTCCACCCGTCACGGCCTCAGGGAAGTCGACCGTAACCAGCAAGCCGTAAATATCGTCCATTACCTGCATCAACTCCTGGACTCGCTGCGTGTCGTCCCTACGCAGCGAGTCCAGGATGAACCGCCGTAGCTCGCCGATGACCTCCCCCAAGCCGTTTAGATAAGGGGCCATTTCAACGCCCAGCTCCTGTGGCTCCGGGATGCTGGCGCCCGAGATCAGGGCCAGGGTAATATTGGCCTCGCAGAATTCCTTCCTGGCATCGCTTAGAAATCCCGCAAAATAAATCTCCGGCCACTCCTTCAAGCAACCGGAGGCTTCCTGGAGCCTTTCGGCGGCGTGGTCCACCAGCTCCCTGGCCCCATCGAACTCCTTACGGTGGACCGCACGTATAGCGTTGGCGGACAGCCTGATCACTTCTCTGGATATCCGAAGCCCCCGCTCCCTCGCTTCGTGCTTGGTGGAAAGCTCCGATAGAGCCTTCTCAGCAACCCGTGATAGGCTCTCGTCGTGCGTCGAGGACATCAGCCCCTTCCTCCCGCCTGACGAATCCGCTCCACCAGGCGTCGCGACGCAGCCTCCGGGTCGTTCGCTAGACCAACAGCGCTGGTGACACATATCGCATCGGCCCCAGCCCTTACCACCGGCCCCACGTTTTCCTCGTTTATGCCCCCGATTGCGACCACCGGT
This sequence comes from Dehalococcoidia bacterium, assembly GCA_965247295.1. Lineage (GTDB taxonomy): Bacteria > Chloroflexota > Dehalococcoidia > Lucifugimonadales > JAGWBF01 > CBDFGQ01. The sequence continues at coordinate 81,837 of CBDFGQ010000001.1, read as the reverse complement.
ACGTTGACCGCCTCCTTGACCCTGCGGATTGCCTCAGGCCCGGTGGGAGCGCGACTCTTTATGCTGGCCTTGGTGCTGGTAGGGTACACCGCGCCCACCGCCACGTGGTCCGCGCCCTGACACTCGGACTCCAGGGCCTCCTCCACCAAGTGATTGGAGCGTCCGATGATCTGGTGGGACCACAATATTCGGCGGGCCTCATCGACCGGCAGGTCTCCCTGGCCCACGTGAAGCCCGTCGGATTCCACCAAGGCAGCCAGGTCCGCATGGTCGTTCACGATGAGAAGGGCGCCGAAACGCGCGCAGAGCTCCTTTAACCCATAGGCCAGGCTTAGGGTCTGCCCCTTCTCTCTGAGCTTGTCCCTCAGCTGCACCATCCTTGCCCCACCCTTCAGCGCGCCCTCTGCCACTTCCAGGGAGTCTCGTCCCGCCGTTACCTCGGGGTCAACGATAACGTACAAGCCATACGTCCGCGAGTTGGGCCCCTCACGGAGCCTCTGACCAACAGCTCTCTCAAGGTCGTTTAGGGCGCACCGCAATTGGGAGACCAGGCCAGGCGGGTCGCCATCTAGCAGGCAGTCCGCTGCAACAAGAAGTTTAAGGGAAGACCTGGACTGGGAGATCAGCTCGATGGCTTCGGTTGGGGCCACCATTCTAGTAGGCCGAGCAGCGGATGACGAAATACAGGAAGCCAGGCTCGATAAGCGGGCTGAGAGATCGGGGGACAGGGGAAGTTCTGAGCATAGGGCGGCCAGGCTCTGGACAGAGTACCTCAAACAGTCTAGCTGGCCCTCCACAGAGGCGCCACTTTGGGTCATAGGTCCAGTCCCTTGGGCAGCTCTCCCTCGCGGGCGGCGTCGATGGTGTCCCTTACCGACTGGGGCATGTCGACGCCATATTTCTGGAATGACTCTTCCACTCCGCGGCCCACGTTACGGGGGTCCTGATAGTAGTCGAGGGATGGGGCTCCTGGTGGTGGCGGGGGACCGTACTCCTGGTGTAGGGTTTTGACCGACTTGTGATAAGCGAAGGTGGAAACCGCCCGCTGCATGTCTGAGCTCTCGCAGGCGGAGCACCGCGGTTCCAGCTTGGAGTTCATGGACCGAGCAAAGAAAGAGGACACCCTGGAGCAGGCGCGGCAGCGAAATTCATAGATGGGCATGCTCACGCCTCTAGTTGGAGGGCCACGGTGGCCATCCAACCACCAAGGAGGGCCTGATCACTCATCCATCTCCTCTCCCCCATCTTCCAACCGGCCATCCTCAGACTCCATCTCCTCGACCATCTGATCGAACTCCGGGGTCACTTCGTCCCCCATCTCCTTCTGCATGCGCCGCATCCACTGCGCCATCCGCTTTGGATCGTCCATGTCGGACTCCGTGGGATAGCCTGAATCAGGCGCCCAGTCCAGGCTGCTTCCCCAGGAACGGCGGAAGGAGAATTTGGAGATCAGGCGAGCAAGGTCGCCGCCGCCGCAGTGCTGGCAATGCGGTTCCTCAGGACTGGATATACTCCTCACCAGGACGGTTGACCTACGACGGCAGTCCCGGCAGCGGTACTCGTATAGAGGCATATGGTATGGCCGTTTCCCGACTGTCTATTGTATAGATTCTAGCACAGCGTAAGCTGGCGCAACATAGCCGTACTTCGGGTCCCCTCAACCGAGCTCAATGGCGTGCTCTATGTGGTCCACTGGCCAGATGGCGCCCCGTCTGTCCAGTCTTACGGTAATAAGGTCAATACGCCAATCTTCCGGGGGAGCAGAGCAAGTCTGGAGGTACGTTTCGGCCGTGGCAATGAGCCGTTCCCCTTCCTGTTTGAGATGGACTCCTCCGGTTCGCCGTACCAGCCGGGCCTGCGACGCGTGCGCACCTCAACGAAGACCAGGTATTGCCCGTCGCGGGCGATAATGTCCACCTCGCCCCACCGGCAATGGAAATTCGTGGTCACGAGCTCGTATCCCTTGGACTTCAGGTACGCCCTGGCGATCCCCTCGCCACGGTCGCCCACGCGGCTCCTGGCGGTGGGCATGGCTAACTCACGACTCCCATTTCAACCGGCCTCCCCACGCGCCGCCGCGTTTTCGGATCCCGGTCCGCTTCCAGCACCTACCGCACTCCGTAGGGGGTTAAAGGAGCGGCGGTGGATGGGGCAGGGGCCCCGTTCCGCCAGCAGGCGCAGGTGTCGGGCGGTGCCATACCCCTTGTGCTTGGAGAACCCGTACCCCGGGTAAAGGACGTCCGCCTGCTGCATGAGCCGGTCACGAGTCACCTTGGCTACGATGGATGCGGCAGCTATGGAGTAGCTAATCCTGTCGCCGTGGACAACACTCTGGAAGGGCACGCCACATCCATCCAGTCGGACATAGTCTATGAGCAGATGGGAGGCCCTCAAGGGCAGGCACCCAACGGCCCGGCGCATGGCGCACCTGGTGGCCTCGCCTATACCTATCTCATCTATCTCCTCATGGCTCGCCATGCCCACGCCGATGGCGCACGCGTGGGACTCGATCACGTCCATCGCCCTCTGGCGTTGAAGGGGACTCAGCGCCTTGCTGTCGTCCACCAGGTCCAGCCACGGAGGCAGCGAATCCACCTGGGCATCGAACGACACCGGGGGAAGAACCACCGCCGCCGCCACCACGGGGCCGGCCAGCGGACCCCTGCCCGCCTCGTCCACGCCCGCAACGCGACGATAACCCTGCCGCTGAAGCTGTAGTTCCAGGTCGAAGGTGGGCACCGGCCCTCCGGGGGATAGATTAAGATATCCCTAAGGTCGCGGCCCTGGCCTGGGACCGGCGCGCAGCGACGCCCCAGCCCGATAGGACCATCCATGTCTATTGGCCCAGGTACACCGTCAACTGCGGGTGACCTGGATCACCGGCCCACGACCCGTGCGGCCTGGTCCAGGAAGTACTGGCCGCCGTGCACCACCAGGTCCCGGGATTGAACGGTGACCAGGCGCACTCCCAGCTTCTTGTAGTGGGCCATCTGCTCTTGGATGTCCCCGTCCATCCAGGCAACCATGCTTCCCCATAGTCCTACATCCGCCACCTGTGTCAGCACCCGGTCCACCACCTGCTTCACCACCGCGCGGTCCGGCATGCCCATCGACTGCCAAAGGTCCTTGGGTCCCACCTGGATGGCATCAACGTGGGGCACCGAGAGGATGTCGGCAATATTATTTACGCCCTCCTCCTCTTCCACCTGGAGGATAATCATGATCTCCCGGTTAGAGGCCTCGGCGTACTCTTCTTCGCTCATACCCAGGGCATAGTTGCCAGAGCGCCCCACGGCGTAGAATGTGCGCTTGCCCTGGGGGTAGAATCGGCAGGCCTCCACCACAGCTTGGGCATCATGCCGTGTATTCACCCGCGGGACGTGGACGCCCTGGGCCCCCGAGTCCAGGAGCCGCAGTATCAGGTCAGGGTCGTTGGACGCCCGGACTATGGGCGTGAGGCCGAAGGACTCGGCCGCCCGGATCCCGTGGACCAGCTCAATCTCGCTGTAGGCCTCGTGCTCCAGGTCGAAGGTGACGAAGTCGAAGCCCATGGCGCCAATCATCTCGACGGTCTCAGGGGAGTGATAGGTGAGCATGGACCCCAGGGCGATCTGCCCCTTCTGCAGCTTGGCTTTAGTGCGGTTCTGACGCACTCCCATCCTCTGGTCCTCCTTCGTACCTGAACGGCGACTCTGGTGCTCCTCCCAGTTACCCTACACCCCCAGAATGTACCGTCAGCTCCGGCTGCCCCCCATCGACACATATGGGTTCCACCGGTCCCTGGGAGATTCGACCCCCGCCAAGGACCTCCTCACCCCGGTAGAACACCGCCGCCTGTCCGGGAGCGATGGCCCGCTGGGCATCAGCAAAGCGTATCCTGGCATGGCTACCCCAGGGATAGAGGGTCGCGGGCGTCTCTGGCGACATGTACCTGACCTTCACATTTATATCGGTAGGCCCATCCGGTTCCCTGTCCGAGACGTATTTGACCTCTGTGGCCCACATGGTATCGCTGTAGAGCTCCTCTTCCGGGCCTACCGTAACCCGACCGCTCTCCGGGTCTATCGCCGTGACATACATAGGCCGGCTTGACGGGACCCCCAATCCGCGTCGCTGACCCACGGTAAAGTACTCCACGCCCGTATGCTCTCCCAGCACATCACCCTCGGCATTTACAATGTGGCCCGGCTTGGGCGTTACGTGTTGCCGTAGAAACTCCCTGTAGTCGCCCGATGGGACAAAGCATATGTCCTGGCTGTCCGGTTTGTGGGCGTTGGGGAACCCGGCCTCAGCTGCCATATCCCTTATTTCTTTCTTACCGTACCAGCCCACCGGGGTCAGGGAGTGGGCAAGCTCTCGCTGGCCCATGCCGTACATGACGTAGGACTGGTCCTTGTGGGAGTCAATGCCCTTGAGGAGGTGAAAGGTACCCTCACGCCGCTCGATTCGAGCATAATGGCCGGTGGCGATACAGCTTGCGCCAAGCACGGTGGCACGGTCCATGAGAAAACTGAACTTTATCTTGTCGTTACAGGCTATACACGGATGAGGGGTCCTACCGCTCTGGTACTCCGAGCAAAAGTAGTCTATGACGTACCTCTGGAACTCTCGCTGTAGGTTGAACACGTAATGGGGAATATCAAGCCGGTGGCACACCAGCCTTGCGTCCTCCACATCGTCCACGGTGCAGCAGCCTCGGTATTGATCGCCCAGATCGGCACCCTCCAGGCTGAAGAGCTTCATGGTGACCCCCACCACCTCGTACCCCTGCCGGTGCAGCAACAGGGCAGCCACGGATGAGTCCACTCCACCGCTCATGGCTACAACAACCTTCTCACGCGCCACGAGGCCCCTCCTCACTGTCCATGATAACAAAACGCACTTGTCCGTTCTCAAGCCTGGTAGGAAATTCTGCGGTACTGTTTCGGAAAATCATATCTGGGAACCTCCCCGCCCTCGCTGGGAGAGGACTGAGAGCCTGTTCTGAGCTGACTGCAGGATGAGGATGGATTCTTTCCAGGCAGTGGTAGACATGGCGTCGCGGATCGCTCTTAAATGACCGCTGCCCTCTCGTCCCATGCAGCGGGGCCATGTCCCTCAGGGGTGCCCGGCAATATCGGAGTGCCTAGTGCTCGAGCTGAGTCGTCTGGCTGTCCTTGGCCGTTATGGTGATGTGGGACATATACGACTCTTTTCTCGCCCCGTGCCAGTGCTTCTCCCCCGCCGGTATGTGCACGATATCGCCTACCCCTACCTCGCGCTGTTCGTTCTCCGTAGCAACGATCCCGATGCCTGACGTAATTACCAGGATTTGGTCGCTGGTATGAGTATGGAAGAAGTTCCTCGACCCCCGAGGGAAGTTGACTATTCCACAGTTGAAGTTTTTAGCGATCTCGGGAGGTACGATGTTCTGCCGGGTAACCGCCCCCCCGGTCATCAACGGACTGTCGGCCGGTTCCTCGGGGACTTCGGCGGTCCTTACTACCTTCATCTCTACCTCCACAACGCTATTCGATCGCGGTCGGCAAACTCGGCCCAATTATGGGTGGGCGCGACGCTCTCCTGCTATCATAATACAGCCCCGTCTAATCGTCCACACCAGGTCGGTCCTGGGAAGGTCCTGCATCTTCCCCCGGGGCGCGGTCCTCTATGGGTGTAGGCGATAAGGCAGGTCTCGGAACGTGGTCCCTTTGGGGGCCGGTTTCGGGCAGACGAAAGCCGACAATGACTATGAACCAGGCCAGCACCGCAAACACCAGGAAACCCGGCACGAACGTGCCGAATGAGTCCTTTATGGCCCCCACCACCAGAGGGGAGACAAAGCCCGGCAGGCCCGGAGCAGTGGCCAGCCAGCCCCAGGCGATGGCTATCCTCTGTGGAGTCATCCCGGGTAGACCCATGGGGATGGTGAGCAGGGTGGGGACGTACATCCACGCTCCCAGTCCCAGGACCATCACGGCCACATAGATAGCCCAGGTCTCTTCTAACAGGAAGGAGCCCAGCCCTCCCATGGCCGCCATGATACCGGGCACTATCAAAAAGAGCCTCTTTGAGCGTATCTTCAGGGTAAGGAACCCACCCAGTAGGATGGCGAAGATCCCCATAAAAGGGAGCAGACCGGCGATGAATCCAGCCTCGTTAAGGGACATCCCCCGCGTCTGGCTGTAGTAGGTCGGCAGCCACCCACTAAGGGCGATGTACATGCTGAAGCAGGACGCATCGGCCGCACCCAGGAGCAGGATGGTACGGTTCCGTAGTACGGCACCTATTTCCCCCCACTTCAGCGGCGCTGTCACTCTCTCCGTCCCCTCTCGGACCCTGCCCCAGATTAACCAGGCCACTGCGCCAGCCGCCCCTAACCCGCCGTAAATTCCGAGGACCCTTTGCCAGCCCAGGACATCGGCCAGTGGAGCCGTCGAAGACGCGGACACCACCATGCCCAAGGCAACGCACGCTATGCTCAGGCTGGTTATAACCGGGAGCTCCCTCGGTCGGAACCACTGCATGACCAGGGGCCCCGTGGCAGGAAACAGCATCGCGGCGCCCAGGCCATACACTATCCGCAAGGTCAATAGTCCCTCGAAGTTGGGAGACAAGGCGGCCAGGGTCATGGCGGCGAGCATGAACCAGCCCGCGGTATATGTCCTCCAGAGGCCCAACCGGCCGACAATGATGCCGGCGGGTATGCCAAAGGCTCCGAAGACAAAGAACACTACCCCTACCAATAAGCCCCCCATCGCATAGCCGATACCGTAGTCCTCGGTGATAAGCGGAAGGATCGGTGAGACTGCTTGGAAGCTCACACCGGTGGCAAAGTGGGCCCATAGAGCGAGCCCACCGATCACGAACCGGTAGGAAGTGTAGCTTCTGGTGGTGTCCATCGGCGGCTCCCACTCTACGCGAGGGCCCTTGATATGGCAAGGCACGCCCAACCCGGCACCGAGCGGCTTCCAGCCCGAGCAGCGGGGCTCGCGCCTGTTGTCCAGGGCGGAAACGGGTGTGACCATTCTCCTGCTGCAGGCGATGTCCTACCAGCGGCACGCTGAGATGACCACGGCCAAGGAGGAAGGTGATGCCAGCCTAAGGGTACGACCACATCCACCTGAGGAGCCCCGATCCCTCGGGGACCGCCCAGTACTACCATCTCATAATCCCGGCAAGAAGTTTATCGGACCAGCCAACATACGCCAGAAGAACTCCAACTTACCGTACGGCTCCACCGTGTCCGATGTGAGAAGATACATCAGACCGAAGAACGACCATATCCCAAGCCCGCCACCTCCACTGGACCCCCTTACACTAGAACACATTGCTCACCTCCTTTTACCGGTATCTCACCCCACAACTGGGACACCTCAGCTTCCCGTTCCATGTCGAACTAGCCTCTGCATACGAGAACTGCACCACCCACCTTGTTTGCCCTCACACCCCACACCTACAACAACCATCACGTTGCCCATGAGATAGGCAGGCGAAGTTCCTGGACGATAAAACACGCCGACGGGCGTCTTTTAGGTCTTTGTAGGAATTAATCCCAGGAAAATTGCAACACGCTCGATTTGTGCCTCAACCTCCCAGTTGTTATAATAAGCTAACTTTGCAGGTACAGGTGATCCAGGCCGACCATGCTGGATATAGAAAAGCTCCTCCAGGCTGTCGTGCAGGCGGGAGCCTCCGACCTCCACCTTGCGGTGGGAAATCCGCCGGTGGTTCGTGTCAACGGCTCGCTCAAGGTGGTCCAGAGGAACGGGACCCTGACCCAGCAGGAGATGGAGGGAGTACTTCAAGCTATTGCCAGCCAGGACGGCCTGGCTGCCTTTGAGCGAGACAAAGAGCTGGACTTTTCTTACGGCCGCCCTGGGATGGCCAGATTTCGGGTCAACGCCTGTATGCAGAGGGGCACGATGGGCCTCTCCTTACGCATTCTCCCCGCCGAAATTCCCACCGGCCCTCAGCTGGGCCTGCCTTCCTCTTGCCTAGACTTCATGAAGCAGCTTCGGGGTCTGGTGCTGGTTACCGGGCCTACCGGAAGCGGCAAGTCTACCACCGTGGCCGCCATGCTCAACCACATCAACGAGACCATCAGCTGCCGCATCATTACCATAAGAAGACCCCATCGAATACATCCACCCAAACAAGAAAAGTATGGTTATCCAGCGGGAGATCGGGAATGACACCCACTCCTTCACCGAGTCCCTCCGAAGGGCACTTCGTCAGGACCCGGACGTAATTATGATTGGGGAGCTGAGGGACCTGGAAACCATCTCCCTGGCCCTGACGGCCGCGGAGACGGGACACCTCGTGCTGGGGACCCTCCACACCAATGGATCCGCGGAGAGCGTAGAGCGCCTTGTTGGCATCCATCCCGCCGAGCAGCAGCCGCAGGTACAGTTCCAGCTAAGCATCGGAATTACGGGAGTCATCTACCAGACCCTCCTGCCGAAGGTGGGAGGCACAGGAAGAGTCGCCGCCTACGAGGTACTGGTGGGGACCATGGCCATAAAGAATCTCATACGCACCAACCAGATCCCCCAGATAAGGTCCTACATGTTTATGCGCGGCCAGCTCGGGATGCAGACCCTGGAACAGGCCTTGGTAAGTCTGGTAAAAAAGGAGCTGGTGAGCAAAGAGGAGGCCTTCTCGCGGGCCCCGGACCGGCCCACCCTAGAGAAGCTGATGGAGCTTGAAGGAATAGAGGTACCGCCCGAACTGAGGACGGCTCCATCTCCCGTAGCCCCGACGTAGGCAGCGTCCTGATCCAGGCCGAGCGTCCCGCTACCGCTGGCAACCCAGCGCGCCATCGGGGGAAATCACCGGTTTAGCCTAAACATTGGGAGGGGAGGTGGTGTCATGCTTTTATATCATACGACGCACGTACACTATTCCACAGAATCTTCCTTTGATGTATAATGTGCGCAAATCGTGACACGTCATGTTCATGGCAAAGAGGCAGCAAAATCGCGCGTTGCGCTAAACACGGGAATCATTTACACCGGGTATACGGGTGGTAGACCAGTCTCATCATTCCCTAGCAAGTCAGCCCCCTGACCTACGGAGTTCGAATAATGTCCAGGAATAAACGAGTAGTCCTCGTGCAACCGGAGTCCGTTGGCGGCAACTTCGAGTATGTCGCCATACCCAGGCAGGGCATGCTCTTCCTCTCTGCCGCCCTGAAACAGTGGAAGGGACCGTACCTGTACGACACCGAGATATGGTTTGAGGACCGCAGTGGCCCGATAAATCCTGACTCGGACCTGGATGGCGTGGACATTCTTATGGTGACCTGCCTTATCAACGAGGCTCCCAAGGGCTACGAAATCGCCAGGCTGGCCAAGCTCTTCCACCCCAAACTGGCTACCGTGGGCGGCGGTCCCCAGATGAGCCCCCTGCCCGAAGAGGCTATCAGAGAGGGCGGGTTCGACGTGATCGTGAACAGGGAGGGGGAGGATATTGTAGGACAGGTCACCGACGTGCTCCTGACCTACAGGGGGAGCAATCAGAAGAGGATGCTCGGTAAGATACCCGGCATCTCGTTCATGGACGATGTGGGCCAGCTGGTCCAGACCCCCAGGGTCGGGGTGATCGCCCCCGATTACGTGGAGCTGCCCGACTTCCGAGCCGTACGCGACCTGACCCCCCAAAACCCCATGGCGGCCGGAGTACTGGAAACGGTCCGGGGCTGCACTGAAAAGTGCACCTATTGCCAGGTTATTCAGCAGTTTTTGGGATACCGGCTGGTGCGTAGAGAAACGGAGCTAAAGCGCCTCCGGCAGCTGCGGCAACTGGCGGCCGACGGCCTGATACACACCTCCAGAGACGGCAGGTTCAGTGTCTTCATTTCCGATGACCTGCACCCTCCCCCCCTGCGGGCTACCAAGTATCGAAACGAGCGCCTGGAAAGGTTGCGGGCCTGGAAAGGCCACACAGAAGACATGTACATGATCTGCCAGACCAGGGCGGAGGTAGGCCAGGACTCCGAGCTGGCCACCGCGATGTACGACGCCGGCATACGGATGCTGTACGTTGGCGTGGAGTCGGACAATGCCGAGAACCTAAAAGTGGTGAAAAAAAGGCAGGAGCCGGGCCAAGTGCATAAGGACCTGACCAGGTTAGGGGAGTTGGACTTCAGCCTGGTCGCCATGACCATTATAGGTCTCCCGTACGACACTGAGGAAAGCATCATGAGCATGGCCGATTGGGTTACCAAGGTCAGCAAGTACCAGACTGCCAACCTACTGACGCCCCTGCCGGCCACATCCAACTGGACCGACCTGACACCCCTGGACGCCGATGGCAACATTCTGCCGGAGGGGGCGATGCGCCCCTACCATTTGTACACGGGGCGCCAGCTCGTCTACCACGACGAGCGATGGAGCATGGAGGAGTCGGGGCGGCTGTTCGACAGGTACCACGCCAAGCTTAACCCAGTGGATGAACTGTACCGCCGGATATTCAAGCTGCTCCAGACGTCTCGCTTCCAACCGGCCAACGCCGCCAAAGAGCTCAGCGCCACCATTTCGGTACGCATCAACGAGATCAGCGAGGTCCTCAACACCCTCTCTGACTCCTCCGAGGAACTCCCAGAGGCCATTTCGGCCCGGATGCACGAGGCAAGCGAGGCCCTGGGCAGGTACCGTCTCCAACTGGTCACAACCGGGAGGGAGCTCCCCGAGGTCATATCCGGCCGCATAGGTGAAGCCAGCGAGGCCCTCGGACGGTACCGGACCCAGATCTCCGAGACCGGTAGGCAGATGAGCGAGACTATCGTGGCCCGCATCAATGAAGTGAACGATGCCCTGACGAGTCTCTCCGACTTATCCAAGAAGCCAGTCCAGCCTTAGGTCGAGTCGAAGGCACTTCAGGGCTGAGAGGACCAGGAAGTTGTCAGGGTCTAACGGCCGGGTTTTTATCACCGGCCTGGGTGCCATAAGCCCCCTGGGGCTGGATATGCCCACCACCTGGGAAGCCTTGGTAAGGGGCGAATCGGGTATAGACTACATCACCGCCTTTGAACTTGATGGCTTCGAGACCAGGTTCGCCGGAGAGGTAAAGGGCTTCGACCCTACCAATTACCTCGAGAAGAAAGAAGCTCGCCGGATGGACCGGTTCGCCCAGTTCGCCGCCGTCGCCGCTTGTGAGGCCCTGGCCCAGGCCAGGCTCAAGCCCGAGACCGTCGACCCCTTCAGGATTGCTGCTATCGTGGGCAGCGGCATCGGGGGAATAATCACACTCTCTCAGCAATACGACGTGCTCAAGGAAAAGGGACCTCGCCGGGTCACGCCATTTCTAATACCCATGATGCTGGCGGACATGGGGCCCGCCCAGGTATCCATGGTCACAGGGGTTATGGGCCCTAACTTTTGCCCCGTGTCCTCTTGCTCCAGTGGGGCAGACGCCATCGGTCAGGGGTTGTCTATGATCCGCATGGACGAGGCGGACATAGTCCTGGCGGGAGGTAGCGAGGCGCCCATATGCCCCATTGCCGTGGCCGGGTTCAACTCTCTGCGGGCCCTCTCCCGCCATAACGATTCCCCGGCGAAGGCCAGCCGTCCCTTCGATGCAGCCAGAGACGGATTCGTCATGGGGGAAGGGGCAGCCATCCTGGTAATGGAGAGTCAAGAGAGCGTAGCAAGGAGGGGGGTCGAGCCACTGGCTGAGGTGTTGGGTTACGCCGCCACCTCAGACGCCTACCACCTCACTGAGCCCTCGCCGGACTGCCATAGTGCCACCAAAGCCATGAAGCTGGCGATAAATAGGGCGGGAATAAAGGCCGAAGACATAGGCTACATCAACGCTCACGGGACCTCTACGCCCCTTAACGACAAACAGGAGACCCAGGCTATAAAGCGTGCCCTGGGCGAAGAGGCCTACCACGTACCCATAAGCTCCACCAAGTCCATGACCGGGCACCTCCTGGGTGCCGGCGGCGCCCTGGAGGCCGCGGCCTGTATACTGGCAATCGGCCACGATATAATACCGCCCACCATAAACCTGGAGAACCCCGACCCTAACTGCGACCTGGACTATACACCATGTAAAGCCCGCCCCCAAGCGCTGAGGATTGCCATGAGCAACTCCTTCGGCTTCGGTGGGCACAACTCGGTGCTAATATTTAGCGCCGCCGACCAACCCTAGTCCCTCTCTGGGACACCACGGCAGGGGATAATGCCTCAGCTAAAAGAATGGCGGTTGCGTCCGTCCCCGTCTTTGGGAGACGCCCAAGGGCTGGACTTCCCTCCCGTAGTGGCCCAGCTACTGATCAACCGCGATATAACCACCAGCTCTGAAATAGAGTCTTTCTTCAAACCCTCTCTCCACGATCCCGCGCTGCTCCCCGATATGGAACCCGCCCTCCATCGCCTGCACAAGGCCATTAAGCGCGGTGAGACCGTGGGGATCTTCGGCGACTTCGACGTAGATGGCGTCACCGGCACGGCACTGATGGCTCAAGGCCTGTCCGATCTGGGGGCCACGGTAGTGCCTTACATACCGGACCGCATGACCGAGGGCCACGGCCTGAGCGCAGCCTCGGTCCGCGCCCTCTGGGACCGAGGGGTGTCGGTCCTGGTGACGGTGGACTGCGGTGTAACTTCCCGTGACGAGGTATCGCTGGCCCAGGATTTGGGAATGGACGTCATCATCACCGACCACCATTCACCCCAGACGACGCTACCCCTCGCCCTATCAGTCATAGACCCCAAGCTCCCCACATCCAGCTATCCCTTCGATCAGCTATCCGGAGGCGGCCTGGCCTTCAAGCTAATTCAGGGCCTCTACGAGCTAGTGGGGCAGCCCTGGAAGCGAGACCTGCTGGAGCTGGCTGCGCTGAGCACCGTAGCCGACCTTGTCCCCCTGAAGGACGAGAACCGTTTCCTTGTGAGGGAGGGGCTGAAGGAGCTGGGGCGCACCAGGAGGCCGGGTCTGCTGGCCCTTTACCGCCAGGCCCGGATTAAGCCCGAGTCCATAGACGCCGAGACGATCTCCTTCGTCATCGCGCCACGCCTCAACGCCGCTGGCAGGCTGGAAAGCGCCCAGACCACCTACCGCCTCCTGACGACCCTTTCTGACACGGAGGCAGAGTCTCTGGCCGGACGGCTTGAGACCCTCAACCGGCAGCGACAGCGGCTGACCGAAGAGGCGTACAAACGGGCCCGTGAAATCGTGCAGGGCTGGGCGCCGTTGCCGCCCATTCTCGCCGTGGACATCGCTGAATTCCCCCCAGGCGTCCTCGGGCTGGTGGCCAGCAGGCTGGTGGATGAGTTCTATCGACCGGCGGTGGTGATGTCACGGGTGGACGGAGTCGTGAGGGCCAGCGCCCGCAGCATACGGGAGTTCAACATGGTGGAAGCGCTTCACCAATGCGGTGACCTGTTCATAGACCACGGGGGACACCCCGCCGCGGCCGGCTTCCAGATGGACCCGGAGCACCTGCCTACTCTAAGGGACAGGCTGCAAAGGGTGGCCGAGGACGCTTTGGGGGAGCGGGACCTGAAACCCATCCTGGACATAGACGCGGAGGTGTCGGTGTCCAGCTTGGTGGGGGAAACCTTCCGACGGCTGCAAGACCTGGAGCCCTTTGGCATGGAGAACCCTACACCCACCTTCCTGACCCGCAACCTCGGTCTGCAGCATGCTCGGCCCGTGGGCGCCCAGGGACAGCACCTGCTGATGAAACTCAAAGAAGGCAGCGTCACCTGGGACGCGATTGCCTTCCGCAGGGCAGACCAGTGGGTGAGAGACACCCCAATGCTGGACGTGGTGTACACGATTCGCACCGAGTGGCGCGACGGCAACAAGCTGCTGTCCCTGAAGGTACTGGACTTCCGCCCGTCCGCGGGGCGCGAGTAGTCCCCTGCTATCGAGTCCCGAGCACTGACCTGTCGCCAGTAGGCGCCTTCGGGAAGCTGCTATAATGGTGCTGTGAGAGTGCGGAGTCTGCACCCGTGGCACGTGAGCATCGAGGAGGCAGTAGCCCTGCAACGCGAACTGGCGCCGATGGTCTCTTGCCACGACGTAATCGGCGATGGCGTTCGCCATATAGCGGGCGTGGACATCTCTCCCCCCAATGGCGAAGGACTGGTCCGGGCGGCGGCGGTGGTTTTAGGCTATCCATCCCTTGACGTTGAAGAGGTGAGCCTGGCCGAGGGGAAACCCTCCTTGCCATACATACCCGGTCTGTTGTCCTTTCGCGAGACGCCGGTGCTCATAGACGCCCTGGAGGGGCTGGAACTCGCACCCGACATCATAATTGCGGACGGACATGGCTTGGCCCACCCCAGGTGTTTCGGTCTGGCCTGCCACCTGGGACTGCTCGCTGATACCCCAACCATAGGATGCGCCAAGTCGATACTCACTGGGCGGCACGGGTCATTGGGCGCCGAGGCTGGCTGTCGCGCCGAAATTGTTGACCGGGAAGGCGCCGTTATCGGGATGGCGGTCAGGACCCGGACAAACGTTAGTCCGGTCTATGTTTCGGTGGGCCACAAGGTGGACTTGCCGTCGGCGGTCCGGTGGGTCCAGGCATGCTGCACCAGTACACGGCTGCCCGAGACCACCAAGATGGCGCACAAGGCGGCCGCGGGCCGGCTAGAACCTGGCCGCCGGAAGTGAGCCCTGTAAAGGGTAGTGTTCAGGGGTCCGACGACGACGTCTGAAGGCGCCGAAGAAGCCGATAACAATAAAACACACATAGGGAGGGTGAGATTGATGCAGGACTTGAGGCTGAAGCTAGGAGACATGAGCCGAAAGATCGAAACCGTTCTGGTCCATCTTTGACGTCCCCCATAAAGAGTCCGAAATTAGCAGGCTGGAGCTCGAGGCCGCTCGCCCTGCATTCTGGGACGATTCTCAGGAGGCACAGCGTAAGATGCGGCAGCTGGCCCAGCTGAAGGATGCCGTATCCCTGTGGAGAGACCTGCAGTCCAGGGCGGCGTCACTCCTGGAGCTGACGGACCTGGCGATTGAGGAGGGGGACGACTCCCTGGAGGAGCAGCTCAGGGCCGAAAGCGGGGAGCTCTCCAACATGCTGGCACAGCATGAACTCCAGCTAACTCTCTCCGGCCCCTACGACGAGCGCTCCGCCATCCTCTCCATCCACGCCGGAGCCGGTGGGACCGAGTCCCAGGACTGGGCCCAGATGCTGTTGCGAATGTACCTGCGATGGGCGGAGAGCCGGGGATGGAAGGCTCAGGTCCTCGATATTTCCCACGGGGAAGAGGCTGGCATTAAAGGCGTCACCATCGAGGTCGCGGGGCGCTATGCCTTCGGCTATCTCAAGGCGGAGAAGGGTGTCCACCGGCTGGTAAGGCTTTCTCCTTTCGACGCAAACCACCTGAGACACACCTCCTTTGCCCTTGCCGAGGTACTGCCCGCCGGGGAAGAAGACCCGGAGATAACAGTCAGGCCCGACGACATTAAGGTAGACTTTTTCCGCTCCAGCGGCCCGGGTGGGCAGAATGTGCAGAAGGTAGCCTCGGCGGTGCGCATCACTCATCTGGCCACCGGCATGGTGGTATCCTGCCAGAACGAGCGGTCCCAGCATCAAAACCGCGAGTTTGCCATGAAAATTCTCATGGCGCGGCTGCTGGACAGACAGTGGCAGCAGAGGGCCGAGGAGATGGCGAGGGTGAAGGGTGAGCACATATCCGCGGAATGGGGGAATCAAATAAGGAGCTACGTGCTACACCCCTACAAGCTGGTAAAGGACCACCGTACCGGATACCAGAGCACCCAACCCGAAAGTGTCCTGGACGGCGCGCTGGACGACTTCGTGAAAGCCTACCTCCTGGAGATGGTGGAAACGGAATAAGGGGCAAGGACCGCTGGTTCCCAACCTAGCAGTGGAACAGGATGTGGCCCATCCGGTCCCGCTTGGTCTGCATATAACCCCTGTTCTCGTCCGTGGCCTGGACCTCTACGGGCACCCGTTCGACGATCTCCAGGTCATAGCCGGCCAGACCTACCATCTTGCGGGGGTTGTTGGTAAGAAGACGCATCTTCTTCACCCCCAGATCGCCCAGCACCTGAGCCCCAATTCCATAGTGGCGAAGGTCCGACTCAAAGCCCAGCTTTTCGTTAGCCTCAACCGTGTCCATGCCGTCGTCCTGGAGGGAGTACGCTTTAATCTTATTATGTAAACCTATTCCCCTACCCTCCTGCCGCATGTAGAGGAAGACGCCCTTTCCCTCCCTGGAGATCATCTCCAGGGACTGCCTTATCTGCTCTCCGCAATCGCAGCGAATGCTGCCAAAGACGTCCCCGGTAAGACACTCGCTGTGGATCCTTACCAGCACGGGCTCATCGGGCTGCCATTGGCCCATGACCAGCGCCAGGTGCTCACCCGGGTCAACCACACTCCTGTAGGCCAGGATCTGGAACTCGCCGTGCAGTGTCGGCAGGCGGGCTTCGGCCACTTTCTCCACCAGCTTTTCTCGACGTCTGCGGAAGGCGATGATCTGGGCAATGCTGATGATCTTTATGTTGTGTTCACGGGAGAACTCCTCAAGCTGGGGCATACGGGCCATCGTGCCATCGGCGTTGATGATCTCGCAGACAATGCCCGCAGGGTACAAGCCTGCCTGGCGGGCCAGGTCCACGATGGCCTCGGTATGGCCCGCGCGCACCAACACACCTCCCTCCTCATATCTCAGCGGAAAGAGATGTCCGGGGCGGGCGAAGTCCTCGGACTTGGACTGGGGATCGATTATGGCTTTGATGGTAGCCGACCTATCGGAGGCCGAGATACCGGTGCTGGTGCCATTGGTGTAGTCGACCGAGACGGTGAAAGCGGTGCCGTGCTTGGCCGTGTTTTGGCCGTCGACCATAGGAGGCAAGTTCAGCTGGTCCAGCCGCTCACCGATGGCGGGCATGCACAGGAGCCCACGGGCATGGTTTATCATGAAGCTGACAGACTCGGGGGACACCTTCTCCGCGGCGATCACGAGGTCGCCCTCGTTCTCCCGTTTCTCGTCATCGACGATAACGAGGTACTTGCCCTGCTTTATGTCCCTTATGGCCTCTTCTACGCTTGCTAGGGGCATATCGCCTTCTTCCAGGGAGTGGAGTGGGGAAAACCAACGTCACGGCCTGAGGAGGCTTTCCACGTACTTGGCCAGGATATCCACCTCCAGGTTGACCGAGTCGCCCACTCGCCTTTCCCCTAAAATTGTGTGCTCCAGACTATATGGTATCACCGACACACTAAATGATGAAGTCCTCTTGTTTACCACCGTCAGGCTGATGCCGTCCACGGCCACGAAACCCTTCTCGACGATGTAGCGCATGAGCCTCTTGGGAGCTCGAAATCCCATGAGTACGCAATCTCCATCCTTCCTAGCGGAGATCATCCTTCCCCTGCCGTCCACATGTCCCTGGACTATGTGCCCGCCCAGCCTGTCGGCGACCGCCAGGGGACGCTCCAGGTTTACCCCGCCTCCCGGCTCCAGGGCGCCAAGGTTGGTCCGGCGAACCGTCTCCGGCGCCAGTTCCACACTGAAGCCTTTGTCGGCCAGGGCCACCACCGTCAGGCATGCCCCGTTAACCGCGATGCTCTCGCCCAGCTTCAATTCGTCCAGAGACTCGATGGCTCTGATGCTGAGGCGGTGCACCCCAACGCCGTTGAACGGCGCTTCCAGGGACGTCACCCGTCCTACCTGTTCCACTATCCCGGTAAACACGTTATTCTCCCGATCCAGGACTGGCCATGTCTCCGGCGCTCCATCCCTGTGGCGGGTAGCCAACTATGAGTACGTCCTCCCCGTACTGGTGGACCTGCACGCGCTCCAACCTCATGGCCTGTGACAAACTGCGGCTCCCCTCGCCGGCAACGGGCGAAGGAGCCGACTGGCCTCCTATCACGACAGGGGCGACAAAGGCCGCCACCTTGTCCACCACACCCAAGTCAAAGAGAGAGCCCAGCAGCGTCCCGCCTCCCTCCACCAGCAGGTTGACCACCCCTCTGGCACCCAACGACCGGAGCAGGGCAGGAATGTCAACCAGGCCCTCGGCGCTTGAGGGTAGCTCCATCACCTCGCCACCGGCCTCTTCCAGAGCCTGGACCCCCTCGGGGGACGGTCCGGTTACCGCGATAACTGTGTGCCCCGGTTCCTTCAGAAGCCGGGCCCCTGGCGGCGTCCGGCCCCGGCTGTCCACGATCACTCTGATGGGCTGGCGGGCCGAGGGCTGGCCGGTCTCATCACGGGCCGTAAGGAGTGGGTCATCCTTGAGTACTGTGTTCACGCCCACCATTATGGCATCGCAGGTCCTTCGCATCTCCTGCACCTGGCCACGGGCCGCCTCGCCTGTGACCCACCTGGAGTCGCCGGTATGTGTCGCGATCTTCCCATCCAGGCTCATGGCGAACTTGGCGGTAACGAATGGTACGCCGGTGTTTATATGCTTGGCAAATCCTTCGTACAGATACCTAGCCTCCTCCTCCCCCTCACCGTGGTGCACCAGGATCCCAGCAGCCTTCAGCTCGGCCATGCCCCGGCCGTTTATACGTGGGTTGGGGTCCGGAGCGGCGACGTGCACCTCGGCAACGCCCGAGGCGATGATGTGTTGGGTACAGGGGGGAGTGCGTCCGTAGATACAGCAGGGCTCCAGAGTCACGTACAGCGAAGCCCCACGAGACCTATCTCCAGCCCGGTCGAGGGCCACGATCTCCGCGTGACTCTGCCCTGGGGGCAGGGTGAACCCCTCGCCCACATCCTCATCCCCCTTCACCACAATGGCCCCCACCGGAGGATTGGGGCTGCTGGTCCCTACCGCCAGCCTGGCGAGGGTCAGGGCCCTGCGCATGTAGTTCTTACTTTCGCTCATGGAGGCTGCACCAACCACCCGTTGGCTGCATCTGGGCTGGCCTGGCATCTCCAGCTCTGTGCCTAATTCTGGAGATTATTCCACATAGTGTCAAGACATATTGACTGATACGCAACATCACAATTCTAATAGAAGCGCCACCATAGGAGCAGTGGCGGATGGTTTGGTTAGTTGAAAGCAGCCAGGCCCGGTGCAGCCGGCGCCCGATTTCCGCGTCCGTGGAGGCCTAGGCGGAGCCGATACGGGTCAGGGTCGCCGCGAGGTCCTGCGTCTCTTGGGGCCGTAGTTTCGGTAATATCTGCTGGGCTCGGGCTCCACCTGGTCCTGATACTTGCTGTCAAGGGCCCTGCTGCCATAGGGATGTTCGGCAGGAGTCGTCAGCTGCAGAAATGATATCTGGGACACCTTCATACCGTAGTACAGTGTGATGGGCAGCCCCGATACGTTGCTCAGCTCCAGGGTAAGGTGTCCCCTCCACCCGGGGTCCACCCAGCCAGCCGTGGAGTGAACCAGAAGCCCCAGTCTCCCCAGTGAGCTCTTGCCATCCAGGCGCGCGGCGATGTCGCTGGGGATGCAGATGTTCTCGTATATCACCCCCAGGGCGAACTCGTTAGGGTGCAGGTAGAAGGGGTTGACTTCGTCAATCTCTGCCTCCTCCGTCAAGCCGGGGGACTCCTGCATTACATCTATATAGGGCAAGCTGGCGCTACGAAAGACCCGCAGCTTCTTACCCAGCCGGAGGTCCACGCTGGCCGGCTGAACCATACTCTCGTCCCAGGGGTCTATAATGATCCTCCCGGATTCCACCGCCTCCCTGATGCTCCTGTCGCTTAACAGCATGGGCGACCCCTTATACATAGTCGTGGCGGGCGCAGGTACGCCGCCGACAGTTTAACAGCCCTCTCCAGCCCCGTTCAACCTCGCCGTCGGAAGCCTCGATTACCGGAAGGAGGCCCCATCACCGTGATGAGGGGGACCTCCTAACCGCCGGGCAGTAACCCCCGTGGTGCAAGCACACAGTCCCAGCTACTGAACTATGGAGAAGGCGCCTTGCACAGTAATGGTCACCGTCAGCTCTCCGCCGCTGATGCTCGTTGGGGGCGCCGGCGCCGCCTCGGCCAAGGCCCTCACGGCAAGATTCTGGACTCTGGGAACAGCTCCGCCGCCCTCGCTCAGGAATGTGGGATTGCCAAGCTGGACCCCGGTCAGCTCGGCAAACTGCCGGGCCTTGGACATCAGGTCCTGCACCGCCTCTATCCTGGCCTGAGATTCCAGTACTTTAGTGTCTTCCACGGTAAACCTTATTCCCTGAATCCGCACCAGGTCGCCGGCGGCCTCGGCCACCTCATCAATTACGATGCCAACGCTGTCCATGTCCCTTATCTTTACTGACACCTGGTTGGTCACCCGGTAGCCAACCAGCTCCCGCTGCCTCTTCAGCTCGTTATAGGTGTACTCGGGCGAGATGTTGAAGTGGCGGGTCTGGATGTCCCTGTCCTGTATTCCCCGCGCCTTCAGTGTGGCGATCACGCCGTCCATGGCCCCTGCAGCCTGACCCCTCGCCTGCTCGACAGAGCTTGCCATGGCCTCAACACCGGCGCTGAGCACAGCCAGGTTGGGCGTGGTCGTGACCTCCCCTCACCCCGTCACCCAGATACCAACCTGCTGGTTGGGCACGTACTGTATCGCGGGGACCACGGCGGCGCTGACAGCCGTTTCCAGCGGACCCGAGGTCCGCTCCACCTCCGCGATCTCACCAAGGGAAGATAACCCTGAGGGAGCGGACGTCTCGCCGGCGGCGGCCGGCATTGAAGCGCCGACCTGGGCCCCTTCGGCCTGCCCCTCTGGCTGACTTGCGGATTCCGAAGATGGTGATGACAGGCCGTTCGGCTCCAGCTGGGCAATCCCCTCCGCGGTCGCGGTGCTGGAGGACCCGCCACAGGCGCCGATTATAAGCACAGTTGCACCGAGGGCCGCCAGCAGCACTAGGACCTTGCCCCTTCTCATAGCATGTCCCTTAATTTCTCTTGCCATGTCGCACCTCTCCTTTAATTGGGAATCAGTGTGAGTCTCCTATAGATAGAGACGTACAATGGCGAGGAAATGTTCCCGGTACCTATCGAGACACGGCGCGCCCGCCACGACGCCGTAGCCGCCAGATAGCAGCCGCCACAACGAGTAGGGCTACGGCACCCAGCACACCCTCCAGGACACGCCAGAAAGCCGGTGTAGACTCCATGGCCTCTTCAGGTGGAGTAGGCTCGGCCACCTGGTCCCCCACGGGCGCAGGCACGGCACTGTCGGCCGGCTCCAGCACTCCGGCGGCGGGAGTCGGGAAGGGCGCTTCGGCGGGAACGCCCGCTGCGGTAGCTGCCTCGGAGGCGGTACTTTCGACCTCGGCAGTCGCCTCTGCCAGTTCAGGGGCAGGTAGGGCGACGGCTTCCTCCACGGCCTCCGGCGCAACGGGAGCCACCTCGGGCGGTGGTGCCATCGCGACCGGAGCGGCATCCTGCGCCATTTCAGCAGCAGCCACGGCAGGAGTAGCCGCGGCCTGGGAGACACCGACTTCGGAAGGGGCCGACATTTCAGTCTCCACAGCCTCTTGCTCTATGACGACTTCCTTCTCTATCACGACTCCTTCCGTCTCTCTGACCACTTCCGTCCTCAGGCCCTCTGGCGCCGCTGGGGCCGCTGCCTCCACCGGGGCCTCAGGTACAGACACGTCCTGGGCCAGCACACCGCCCAGGTCCGCCGAAAGCACCGCCGCAAAGAAGAGCACGACCACCGATGCGGCGGCGCCGTACGCCCAGGCGGGCACCCTCATTTCACGCCTCACCGGGGCTGGTGAGGGCGCCTCTCCCAGGGTGAATATACGGCGAGGCTCCGCCATCGGCACTCTTCTGAGAAGTCCGACGGTAAATTGCAGGGACTCGAGCTCCTCCCCACACATGGAGCACGCCTCGAGGTGCCGTTCCAAGTCCTCCAACTCGCGGCCCGAGAGGCGTCCGTCCAGGTACTCGGAGAGGGTCTCCAGACTCCTGTGGTCACCCTTTTTGCGCAAAAGCCTCATGTCCCTATTTGTCCTGACGGAACTGACCGGGTAAAAGTTCCCTATGTCGCTGAAGGAAGTCCCGCATCTCCGCGCGGCCCCTGGCCATGCGGGACTTGACGGTGCCCAACGAACAATTCATTACTTGGGCAGCCTCCTCGTAGCTGAACCCCTGGACATCGACGAGGGCCACCGCCAGCCGACGCTCTTCTGGCAGTGCGAGGAGCCCCTCCTGTATAACCCTTCCCAGCTCGCGCCGTACCGTGTAGTCCTCCGGGGACTCCTCCGACCCAGGCAGGTCAATGGCCGGACTGTCCGGTTCGTCCGGATTCAGGGGCGAAAAGTCCAGCGATATGCTGGGGCGAGACTTTCTGGCACGAAGCATGTCGCGGCAGGTGTTGGCGACGATTCTCAGAAGCCAAGCCCGGAGATTTTCACCGCGAAAGCCTGGGAAGGCCCTGTAGCCGGCAAGGAAAGCCTCCTGGGTAGCATCTTCCGCCGTCGCCCAGTCGCCAAGCATGCGAAGGGCCAAATTCTGGGCACGGGTCTGGTGTGTCTCTATGATACAGTTATAGCAGTACCGTTGCCCGGCCCGGTCCTCCACCGCGAGCGTCGTGTGGTTCTTACATTGAAGTTCCGTAGGTAGTTCCCTTTTAATCCGAGTATCAGATTGCCCGTCGTACCCTAGCGAGGCGCTGAAACACCCTTCGACCATCCCCATCGACCAAGTCGCGAGTCTCGATGAGCGAATCCTCATCGGACCTGGTCCCGTTCCTGGCAGGAAGGGAGGCAATTCGTATCTGAGGAGCACCCCTTCGGCAAGATCAGGGCAGGCTCTCAGACTCCCGGCAAAGGGGCTTCGCCCCTCTGCACACTCCATTTATCATCAGCCTGCTCAATGGTGGCGAACGCAATGGGAGGGCCTCCCCAGCACAATCTTATGGTCCCACTTGTGCAGCGTCAAGGTGAATTCAACCGTTGAGGGATGGCCCGGCCCAAGGTCCTGCAGGGCTCCTCCAGATATCGCTGCGCCTTGACACGATGGAAGGAGCAGCCTACAATCCTCTCTGGGGACAACCCCATTTCACCCTCGAGCACACCCGTACCTGCCACCGACGTAGCCGAGTTCCAACGCCAGGGCTAGAAGGATACATGTAAGTCCGATGCATATAGCAGAGGGGATAGCATTTATGGACGCGGGCCTGATTCCTATATGGGAGAAGGTCCTGGGCCAAGAGCGATTATCCCTGCAAGACGGCATACGACTCATGGAGACGGACGACCTGGCTGCGTTGGGTCGCATGGCGGAACACGTCAAGGTCCAGCGGGATGGCGACAGGGTCTACTTCGTGCTAAACCGTCACCTCAACCCCACCAACATCTGCGTGCTCTCGTGCAGTTTCTGCGACTTCGCCAAGAAAAAGGGCGACCCGGACGCCTATGAGATGAGCATGGAAGAGATTCTGGAACACGTGGACGAAGACACCAGGGAAGTGCACATGGTGGGCGGCCACCACCCCGACTGGCCCTTCGAGAAATACGAGGAGATAGTCAGCACCATCCACCGACAGTTCCCCAGTGTGCAGATAAAGGCCTTTACGGCGTCGGAGATAGACTACTTCTACCGCAGGTGGCGGCTCCCTCCGGATGAGTCCCTGGCCCGCCTCAAAGAGGCAGGGCTCCAGTCAATGCCCGGCGGTGGGGCAGAGGTCTTCTCGGACCGGGTGCACCGGCTCCTGTACCGGGGCAAGAACAACGCCGACAGATGGCTGGAGATCCACCGGCTGGCCCATAGTATGGGCATCCCCTCCAACGCGACCCTCCTGTACGGCCACATCGAGACCTACCAGGAGAGGGTAGAGCACATGATGCGCCTGAGGGAGCTACAGGACGAGACGGGTGGGTTCCTGGCCTTTATCCCCCTGGAGTATCAAGTAGGAGATACCCATCTGGTCCCCAGGCAAGCGTCCGCCATTGAGGACCTTAAGACCATCGCCTCCGCAAGGCTGATTCTCGACAACTTCCCCCACATCAAGGCCTACTGGGTCATGATCACCGAGGAGACGGCCGCCGTGGGACTTAACTTCGGTGCCAGCGACCTAGACGGTACTATCGGGAAAGAGCGGATAGCGCACGCCGCCAAGGCTGCCAGCCCGGCGGGGTTGGCCAGGGAGCGAATGTGCAACCTCATCAGGGACGCCCAAAAAATCCCGGTAGAGCGGGACGCACTCTATAACGTGGTACGCATATATGAAAATTAGAGTAGGTAGGATACCGTACCTCAACTCGGAGCCTTTTTATTACAGTATGGTCCGCGACGATCTGGAGCTCAAACCCCTGGTGCCCAGCGAGCTAACCAGGGCGGCCAGAGAGGGAGAGATCGATGCGGGCCCCGTGCCGGTGGTGGACTACTGGGGCCTGGAGAACCGATTCAACCGTCTGGGGCAGTTCTGTATCTCCACCCTCGACAAGTCCAGGAGCATCCTACTGTACTCCAAGCGTCCGATCCAAGACCTGGAAGGGGCTACCCTGGGGATAACCAGCGAGACCTCCACGTCCCGCCGCCTTCTGGAGGTCTTGCTGACCCTAAAATACAAAATTAAACCGGCAAGCTACGTCTCCCTGAACGATCCCAACGACGCCATCCTTCTCATTGGCGACGAGGCCCTGCGCCGCCGCTATGGGGTGCCCTCTTACCCCTACCGGCACGATCTGGGGGAGGAGTGGTACCGCTGGACCAAGTCTCCCTTTGTATTCGCCGTCTGGGCCATTCACCGGGACATAAGCCCAAAGCGGGCCAGCTACCTCGAGAACGTTCTATACTCCTGTGTGGACGAGGGGCTGGAGCACATGAATGTCATAGGCGAAATGCGCGGGGACGTGCGCATGAGCCCCAAGGAGATCGTGGAGTACTTCCAGGGGTTCCGCTACTGGGCCGGCGTCAGCGAGTTAAAGTCCATGGACCTGTTCAAAGGAATGGTGGAGTCACTGGACCGCCCAGAGGCCGGCTGATGCTGGAACACATCCGGGCCAAGGTCCAGGAGGGGGAACGGGTAACCGGCGAGGAGGGACTGTACCTTCTACGCCATGCCAGCCTGCTCGACCTCGCGCCCCTGGCCCAGACGCTCAGGTACCGCCATAACCCGGAACGGGTAGTGACCTTTGTCGTAGACACAAATCTGAACTACACCAACGTCTGCGACGCCTATTGCACCTTCTGCGCCTTCTATCGAACGGAAAAGAGCCCCGAGGCCTACACCCACCCCATCGACAAGATGATGGAGATGATGGGCGAGGCGGCGTCCAAGGGCGTGACCACTGTTCTGCTCCAGGGAGGCCTGAACCCAAAGCTTCCCCTGGAGTATTACGTGGACCTGGTGCACGAGACAAGGTGCCGCTTCCCCCAGATTCACCCCCACTTCTTCTCCGCTCCGGAGATCATGAAGATGTCCCAGGTCTCGGACCACTCAGTGAGGGAGGTGCTCCAGGAGCTTCAGAGTGCGGGCCTGAAAACCATACCCGGCGGTGGGTCGGAGGTCCTTTCCAACAGGGTGAAATACAAGTTAAGCCGCCTCTTCCCCAAGGGAAAGGTGGACGACTGGACCGTAGTGCACCGGGAAGCCCACTCCCTCGGCTACCGCACCACCGCCACCATGATGTATGGGCACCTGGAGGAAGACGAGGACATTATCGAGCATCTGGAACACGTGCGGGCCCTACAGGACGAGACCGGCGGGTTTACCGCCTTTATCCCGTGGAGCTACAAGGCGGAGAATACTGCCCTGGCATCCAGAGTGAAGAGGCTGGCGGGGCCGAACCAGTACCTGAGGATGATCGCCCTGTCACGCATCTACCTGGACAACTTTCAGCATATACAGGCCTCCTGGTTCTCCGAGGGGAAGAAGACAGGGCAGGTAGCCCTGCACTTCGGTGGCGACGACTTCGGCGGCACCCTCTTCGACGAGAACGTAATGCAGGAAGCCGGCTTCTACAACCGCACCACCGTCGAAGAGGTGACCGACATCATCCGCGACGCAGGCTTCGTCCCTGCCCAGCGCACCACGCTCTACGAAATCCTGCGCCACTATTGACGGAAGCGCTACGCCAACACCTTCTTGGTTCGTGGCCGGAGTTCGACACCTTCATCCACAGCCATGTGGTAGAACATTCCCCTAACAATCAGCCACCACGCAGCTCATCCCGGACCGCCTTTAGCTGACGGTACCAGCCCGCCAGGTCCTCCAAGGAGAACCGGGCGTTGGCGGGGCTGGGGTTGGGCACCACGAAGACCCGCGACCTGCCGGCGGACCGCACCTGAAGGCCCAGAGACGATTTCCCCTTTACCCCATCCGCAAATTTTAGGTATTGACCGTATGCCGTCAGGCCGTGAAAGCAGGCGATTAGGGGCTGGTAGGTATCCAGCTTTACCTTCAGGGCCAGGGCACCCTGGCGGTACTGGGCGGCGGTGAGGTGATGGGCCTGGGGCGTGGGGCGTTTCACCAGATCGGTGAACCCTATTCCATAGTCCGGCAGCGTGTGGTCCAGCTCTGGCGAAAATTGTACGTCCACCAGGCCGGAGCGGTTGAATGCATCCCAAAAGCGATTGCGTGGGTTGGCGAAGTAGTGACCTTCTCTGGCCGAGATGGTCGAGGGATTGATGCCTATAAAGACGATCTCCAGGCCTTCCCTGAGGTAATCAGGCAGCGTTGCCATATCCACTATGTCCATCCGCGGCGTGTCGCCATCCTTTCCGCCAAGTATAGCAGAGGGCATGGGAGAGGATTGAGACCCCCATCCCTTCGACAGTCTCAGGGCAGGCCTACCCTTCCCACATCAAGGGGGCGGGGGCAGGTTGGGAGTAGTTCGGAGAGGTGCGCGTCCTGTGCTACACTGGTCAGGAGATGAATGGTAATCCAAACAGGCACGCGCGCTGGCTCTTCGACGGGATCGCGGGCAAGTACGACGTGTACGCCGACCTGTACTCATTCCTTCAGTACGGAAGATGGAGACGCTATCTGACCTCTCGCATGAACCTAGCCGCCCGAGACACGGTGCTGGACCTGTGCACCGGGACGGCCGGGGTGGCCATTCAGTTATCGCGGTCCTACGGGTGCCGGGTAGTGGGGGTCGATCTGAGCGGGGAGATGCTGCGCCAGGCCGGGCACAACGTCCACAGGGCCGGACTGGAGAAGGACGTCCACCTGCTGAAGGGCAGGGCGGAGAGCCTCCCCATCCCCGACGCCTCCCTTGACGCCGTGTGTTTCACCTTTTTGTTGCGGTACGTTGAAGACCCTCAGGCAACTTTGAGCGAAATTTCGAGGGTCCTGAAACCCGGCGGACAGATGGTATCCCTGGAGTTTGGGCTGCCCCAAAACCGGATCGTCCGGGTGGCCTGGTACGCCTTCGCGTGTAGGGTACTCCCCATAGCGACTCGTTTCGTCTCACCGGGCTGGAGGGAGGTAGGCACATTTCTGGGCCCCAGCATATCCCGGTACTGTCGCTTCTACACCGTCGAGCGTATTCAGCAGATGTGGGAACAGGTCGGTGTCCGGGATGTCCAGGCAAAGGTCCTATCCCTGGGTGGGGCCGTCGTCATGTGGGGCACCAAGTCACCTGAGACCGGTACCTGAGACCAGGGCCCGAGCAGGTCGGGCCACTTCACCGGGGAGGGATATCGGTGAAACCTGCGATGGCTCCCGCGTTCTATGCTCTGACTTCCACCAACAGGTGGAAGGATTACGTTAACCTACTACACACCCCCTACACCCTCTGGCATCTGAGCTACGTAGTCCTTGGCGCAGCCATAGCGCCTTCGGTCCACCTGGACAGGCTCGTGGGCACCCTGCTGGCCTTCTTCCTCGCCGTGGGAATAGGCTCACACGCGCTGGACGAGCTCAACGGCCGCCCCCTGGGTACGGGGATCCCCCGACGGACCCTCGCCGGCCTGGCAGTCGTATCCATAGGTACCGCAATGGCAATGGGCATCGCGGCCGGACTGGTCGTAACGCTGTGGCTGTTGCCTTTCGTGGCCTTTGGCGGGTTCATCGCCGTGGGATACAATCTTGGCCTATGGCGCAACAGGTTCCACTCCGATTTCTGGTTCGCCTGTGGGTGGGGTGCCTTCCCAGTGCTGACCTCCTACTGGATAAACGCCCTGAGCCTGAGTGTGGAAGCGGTACTCATGGGCTGCGGGTGCTTCGCCCTGAGCCTCGCCCAGCGGACCCTTAGCACTCACGTACGCACCGTCCGCAGGCAGGCTGTGGACATAGTTGGGGTAATGGAGATGGCCGACGGCCGCCGGATAAAGCTGGATAGTGGGAAGCTGGTCTCGGCGGCCGAGCGAGCGTTGCTTCTCATGAGCCTCACAATCCTCCTGCTGGCGGTGAGTCTCCTGGCCCTGCGTCTACCTAATTCTTAGCGGGAGAGTTCATCCCTTGGACAACCCGGAGTTGAACGTGGTAACGGGAGCCTTCGGGTATTCCGGCAAGTACATAGCCAAGCAGTTGCTCGCAATGGGGGAAAGGGTCAGGACATTTACCGGGCATCCCCAACGCGACAATCCCTTCGGCGACGCGGTGCAGGTGGCGCCCCTGGACTTCGGATGCCCCAGCGCGCTAGCTAGGTCCCTGGAAGGGGCCACCACGCTGTACAACACCTACTGGGTGCGCTTCCCCTACGGCGAGGTCACATTCGAAAAGGCCGTACAGAATACAAAAATCCTCATCGAAGCCGCGGAAACGGCGGGTGTGCGCAGGATAGTGCACATCAGCATAAGCAACGCCTCGGAGGACTCACCACTACCCTATTTCCGGGGCAAGGCCATCGTTGAGCGAGACATCGCGAGCTCCAGGATGACATACGCCATCCTTCGGCCCACCGTGGTCTTTGGCAAAGAGGACATCCTGATAAACAATATCGCCTGGTTCCTCCGGCGATTTCCGGTGTTCCTGTCCTTCGGGTCGGGGGAATATCGGCTCCAGCCGGTACATGTGGAGGACCTGGCCGAAATAGCCGTGGGCGCCGGTCATGCCGACGGCAACAGCGTAATGGATGTCGCGGGGCCTGAGACACATACCTTCGACCAGCTGGTCCGGCTTGTCGCGGACACGGTGCACAGCCGGGCCAAAATCCTTCACTCACCCCCCGGGCCGGCCCTATACCTCTTACGACTGGTGGGTTACCTGGTCAGGGACGTGGTGTTGACCAGAGACGAGGTCCGAGGACTCATGGCCGGGCTGCTGGTCTCCGAGTCGCCCCCTACAGGGCGCACCAGGCTGAGCGAGTGGCTGCAACAGAACTCCATTAGGGTCGGCACCAGCTACGCCTCCGAGCTACGCCGCCATTATCACTAGTGGATCAATTGCCCTTCAGGCTTTTCCGGACCCCTTCTAGCCCCCACGGTAGAGCCGGTTCCTGCCGCCATCCACGCAGTCCACGTCGGTGCAGAACCAGAAGACCTGGGGCATCGGCGGGACCCGAAAGCCGTCGATCTCCCGATTCATAGCCCCGCCACAGGTGGGGCAGCTGGCAATTGCCTGCGCGTCGGATCCAGTCACGTCCATTCCCCCCGGCACAAAGATAGTGCAACTCCCATTGTCTGATTCTCCCAAAGACGGCCGTACCCTATAGGGTCTGGAGGGGAGGAGGTTCTCACAATGGTCCTAACCCCCGCCAGAGCCTTGACCCGCCTGCGGCGGCCTCAGGCTGACATTCACGTTAGTCCCCCCGGTCAGAACACCCGTACCATGCGTCGATTACGTAGCTAGATATAATAGCATACCATGGGATTTGGCGCGTCATGACCCAAAGCACCGCTTGGATGCCCGTTTAGCTGGACAAATTTATAATTGATCCAAAGGATCGGAGACGGCCGGTGGACCAGATACCGGTGGACCAGATAATGGAGGAGAGTGAAGGATGTCAAAGCTGGCGGTCTGGCAGAGGCCCAAGATAAGCGGAGCACTTGGAACTGGACTGAACCGCAATGGTCGCCTGCTCACCTGTGGCGCCATATGCCCTAACTGGAACTTCAGAGGATCACAGCATGTACACCGGGTCTAAGTCGGTCACGGTTCGGAGCTCCTCCTCTATGCCCTGTCTCAGGTACTTCGGGAGGGCGAACATACTACGATGAGTGACACCATCGTAGTACCGCAACACTCCATCTAACTTCTGGCCTATGAGATCGTCGATTATGTGGGGCGCAAGATCGTCCAGACCAGGGGCAGCGTTTAGCGGTGTTTCTTCAGATAGGGCCAGAACGTACCCCCAAAGGGTCGTGAAGGCGGGCACGTACACGTTGTAAGGGCAGGAGTAGGGAAATCCTTGGGCGATGGTCCGTGCGATGGCCGTGTAGCACTCGGTGTAATTCAACAACCCCGCTGGGCCCGCCTGGGTGACGAGAATGCCGCCGGGCCTCAGCTTGGACCTGGCTATTCCGTAGAACTCCTGTGTGTACAGCAAGCAGGACGGGCCACCCTCGATAGGGTCCACCAGGTCCATGACAATTACGTCGAAGCTCTCGGAGCACGTAGCCAGGTACTGGCGGGCATCCTCGTGCCGTAACTCTACCCTGCTGTCGTCGAAGGCCCCCCGATGGTGCTGGGGCAGGTAGCGACGACACAACTCCACCGCCTCCTTGTCCAGATCCACCATCACCACGCTCTGAACGCTCCGGTGCCGAAGCACCTCTCGGAGTGTGGCTCCCTCTCCTCCGCCACCTATGAATACTGACTCCGGCCTGGGATGGAGGAGCAGAGCCGGGTGCACCAGGGCCTCATGATAGATATGCTCGTCGACCTCGGTGGACTGGGTCTTGCCATCCAGGACCAGACACCGCCCAAAGGTATCGGTGTCCAGAATATCCAGGGCCTGGTATGAAGTTCTACCAGTGTGGACTACGTTTTTGATACGGTAGTGCAGCACCAAGTCGGGGGTTACCAACTCGTGGTGCCACTTACCAGACGTTTCCATAATTACCCAGAAGTATAGATATTAAGGGGCGGTTACGGGCTGAGAGACGGCTCCCCGCCTAAGCTCCGTAAAATGGGGCTCCTTTGACTGCAGTCTCTCGACCAGGACCTGTGCCCCCCTGCGGGGCTCAGAGGATGCGCCGCAGGTGAATATATCCACTGCCGCGTACCCAAGCTCAGGCCAGGTGTGGATACAAATATGGGACTCGGTGATGGCCAGGATACCTGTGACGCCCTGGGGTTGAAACCGGTGGAAGGACTCTCCGATTATGCCCGCTCCTACCTCTTTGGCCGCCTCGGTCATGGCGTCCTTTATGTAAGGCAGGTCGTCTAGAAGCTCTCGGTTACACTCCTTAAGGTCTACCAACAAGTGAATTCCAACTACACTCAATCATCTGCCCCCCTGTTCAAAAATTTTCCGCGCAGAATAAGATTTTATATCCATATGCCACGGTTAGCAATACCCCAGTACTTTTGGCCACTAGCCCGGCCGACCCGGGGCAGTCAACGCCTACGGGCAGGTCTCCGTAGCGATCCGTCCCTTGACGTACTCGATATTGGGAACCGGAGAGGGGTCTATGCCTTGGGCAATGGCCAGATAGTAGCTGACGTAGTCACCAATCAAGACGGTGCTCAGGATCTGGCTGAGCGCGCTGCCCCCACGTCCTTCCACGACCTGGTGGTCAATCGCCTCCCTCGCCAGCAGGTCTCTGGTGACACGGTAGCGCAGCCCTATCCTGGGATGCAGGTTCGCCGGCCGCAGTAGAATGGCAAAGGTCCGGGCCCTGACATCCTCTGGCAGGGAATAGCCCACCACCGAGTTGTGATGGGCTTCGGGTAGCTGCTCGAAGGTGGCCCACACCTTGGAGTTTTCATTGAACTGAGTCTTCCAGCGTCGAGCCACACCGCTGAAGATCCCGGACCCGTAGACAACTATGGCCCGGCTCACGAGAGCCGAGGCCATACGCTTGGCCGGGTTGTCGGCCGACGGGGTCTTCTCGGCCAGCTCCGGTGCCAATCCCTCCAGGACCCCTACAGCTTCATTGAAGTCCCCAGACCTATCTAGGATGAGACCGAGCCTCATCAGGAGCACCGTGGGCACCAAGAAGCTGTAGCCTAGCGCGGTCCGGGGTTCGCCCCGGTACGTCACAGTGAACAGCGGCACGTCTCGCTCCCTCGCCTCGGCCGCGATGGTGCCGCCGGTGGTGACTGCGATGACCCTGGCGCCGCGGCAAAGCGCCTGGCGGAAGCAGGAAAGGGTCTCCTCCGTCTCGCCGGAATAGCTACAGGCCAGCACAAGAGTCCCTTCATCCACGGAGGCCGGCAGCTGGTAGTCCCTGCAAACGCTTATGGCAAGGGAATCCTCCAATCGGACCAGGTCCCCCAGCAGCTCGCCCCCGATGGCCGAGCCGCCCATCCCGGCCACGACAACGCGCCCCACCTTCTCATACGCGTGGGGCAGCTCGTAGGCCATAGCCTCTTCCCACGCCCGCCTGCATTGATGGGGAAAGCCCCTCAGCCTGCTGCCCAGGCCGGTGGGATCTATCTGAGAATACAGGGCTGGATCGTCAAGGTCCCTGGCTTGGGGCGGCCCCACATGGAGACTCTTTTCGGCCATACATCACTCCCAGCCCAGCTAGAGGAAGTAAGAATCGGGTAGGGGGGTCCAGCCTGAGTATGTGGCGTGTCCCCCGTTAAAGCTCCAGGAGGGCCTCTGCCCCGTCCAGAAGCATCTCAACCGTTGCGGGGCTTTCGGCCTCCGCGTAGATGCGGAGCAACGGCTCGGTCCCGGAAAAGCGGACCAGTAGCCAGGCATTTGACGGAAAGACGAACCTTCTTCCATCTATGGTATCGGTGGAAAGTACCGGCATCCCAGCGACCTCGGAAGGCTCGCTGCCCTCCAGTCCGCTCCGCAACTGGTCTCTGGCCTCGGGTGGAAAGGACACGTCCCGCCGCTCGTAGTAATGCGGCCCTACTACGTCGTAAAGGTGGTCTATTAGCTCCGAGGGCCGCTTTCCAGTCCGGGCCATGTACTCCAAGACGACCAGGCCACTCAGGATGCCATCGCGCTCCGGTATATGACCACGGAAGCCGAACCCCCCGCTTTCCTCGCCTCCCATCAGGGCATTCTCTCGCAGCATGATGGGGCAGATGTACTTGAATCCAACGGGCGACTCGTAGACGGGCACGCCATAAATCTCCCCCAGCCTGTAGACCATGCTGGTTGAGGTCAACGACTTCACCAGAGCACCCCGTTCTCCCTTCACCTCCAGGAGATAGAGAGCCAGCAGGGCAAAGGTCTGGAGGGGTGTGATGAACACGCCTTTTTCATCCACTATCCCGACCCGGTCGGCGTCACCGTCCAGCCCGATACCCACATCGGCCCCCCTCTCCACCACCAGGCGGGAGAGGTAGCCGAGGTTCGAGGCAATCGGTTCGGGCCGCTCTAATCCGGGGAAGGCCGGGTTGTGCTCACCGTGTACCTCCAATACCGAGGTCGTATTCCCCCGTCCCGACGGCTCGGCGGCGCGTCGGTCCGTGGAGTTAGTCAGCAGCGCTGGGAGGTAGCCTGCCCCGGCACCGTACATTGCGTCAACCACCACATGCAGACCGGCCCGGGAGATGGCCTCCAGGTCCACCAGGCGCGCGACATGCTCAAGATACGGTGGCATCGGATCGAATCCCTGTACCAGGCCCTCGCTCCTAGCAGTTGCCAGAGGTAGGGACGCCACTCCCTCCTCAGCCGCCGACTCGATCTCTCGTTCCAGCCGGGAAGTGATCTCAGGGGTGGCGCTGCCGGCGTAGTCGGGTTTGAACTTGAACCCGTTCCACAGCGCAGGATTGTGGCTGGCGGTTATGATGGCGGCGCCCGCCGCCTTACGGTGGAGTATGCCGTAGCTCAACACGGGCGTGGGGGCAGCTCGGTCGGCTAGGAATGTAGAGATGCCGTTGCCCGCCATCACCTCGGCCACACGCCCGCCGAACTCTTTGGAGGCGAACCGGGTATCGTAGCCGACAACCAGCCCCCTCTCAGCCAGGTGCTCCTGCTTAAGGAAGTTAGCGACCCCCTGGGCACAGAGGGCCACGTTATCGTAGGTGAAATCATCGGCAATGATGGCACGCCATCCATCCGTGCCGAACTGGATCTTTGGCATACTGGCGCTCCTGATAGGGCCGCTATTTCGCCAGGGCCTAGGCCGACGAGGCGCTTTCGCCCTGGCCCACCCGCAGGCCGGCCTCGGCCCGGAGCAGGGCCGCCTTATCCGTCAGCTCCCAGGTCAGGTCCAGGTCCTCCCGACCGAAGTGACCATAACTGGCCACCTGCTTAAAAATCGGCCTCCTCAGATTCAGGTCCTCTATAATAGCCGCGGGCCTGAGGTCAAAGTGCTTGGCGGCCAGCTCGTGCATCAGCACATCATCTACCTTGCCTGTGCCGAAGGTCTCCACGCTAAGCGATATGGGCGTGGCCACTCCGATAGCGTAGGAGACCTGTATCTCCGCCCTGTCAGCGAGGCCGGCGGCCACGATGTTCTTGGCCACGTACCGCGCGGCGTACGCGGCGGACCGGTCTACTTTCGTGGGGTCCTTGCCCGAGAAGGCGCCACCCCCGTGCCTGGCAACGCCGCCATAGGTATCCACCAGTATCTTGCGGCCCGTCAGCCCTGTGTCTGCCATGGGTCCGCCGATGGCGAACCGGCCGCTGGGGTTGATGTGGTATATCGTCTCGGAGTCCCTGAGGTGTTCGGGTACAACCTCCCTGACAACCATGTCCATTATGTCCCTGGCGAGGACATCCGAGTGGACCTCGGGGGAGTGCTGAGCGCTCACGATGACGGTATGGACGCGCTTGGGGACACCGTAGCTATACTCCACCGTGACCTGAGACTTGCCATCGGGCCTGAGATAGGGGAGAAGCCCCTCCTTCCTCACCTGGGCCAGCCGTTGACACAGCTTATGGGACAGGCTGATAGGCAAAGGCATCAGCTCCGGCGTCTCGCTGCACGCGAACCCTACCATCATGCCCTGGTCGCCGGCGCCTATGCGGTCCATGTCCTCCCTATGGCTATTGCCGATCCCCATGTCCCGTATCTCCAGGGAACGGCTTACGCCGGAACTTATGTCCTTGGACTGCTCCTGGATCGAGACTATGACGCCGCAGCTCTTGTAATCGATCCCGTATTCGGCTTGTGTGTAGCCCGCCTGCCTCAACGTGTCCCTGACTACCAGGGGGACGTCCACATAGCTGTCCGTGGTGATCTCGCCCATGACCACCACGAGACCGTTGGTGACGCATGTCTCACAGGCTACCCTGCCTTCGGGGTCGTTCTGAAGGACGGAATCCAGGACCGCGTCGGAGATCTGGTCACATAGTTTGTCGGGGTGCCCTTCGGTAACTGACTCCGAGGTCAGTAGATAACTGGGTGAGTCCATAAAGCTAAATGCCATACTAAGGTATCCTCCTATGTTTACTAGGTACCCTCCTCCCAGCTTTCCAGGTAGTGCCGCTGCTCTGGAGAG
This sequence comes from Dehalococcoidia bacterium, assembly GCA_965247295.1. Classification (GTDB taxonomy): domain Bacteria; phylum Chloroflexota; class Dehalococcoidia; order Lucifugimonadales; family JAGWBF01; genus CBDFGQ01. The sequence goes on along the minus strand of CBDFGQ010000001.1, from coordinate 46,479 downwards.
AGGGTATCTATCTCTACGCCCATAGAGCTAAGCTTCAACCGCCCCACCTCCATGTCCATCTCAGGGGGCACTGGGTACACTCCTGGGGACAGGCCGACCTTATGGGCAGCCAGGTGCTCGACCGCCAGGGCCTGGTTGGCAAAGCTCATATCCATGACGCTGGATGGGTGCCCCTCGGCCGCCGAGAGGTTTACCAATCGGCCCTCGGCCAGGAGGTAAATCCGCCTTCCATCGTTGAAGAGGTACTCATCCACGAAGGGCCGTACCTCATGTACATCGGACATCGCTTCCAGCGCCGGTATATCTATCTCCACGTTGAAGTGGCCGCTGTTGGCCAGAATTGCCCCGTCCCGCATCACATCCAGGTGCTTCTGCCCGATGGACTTGAGCCCACCTGTAGCGGTGATAAACACCTCGCCTATTCGGGCCGCCTCTTCGCTGTGCATGACCGTGTAGCCGTCCATAATGGCCTCAAGGGCCTTCACCGGCTCCACCTCGATGACGATGACGTTGGCCCCCATGCCACGGGCTCGCATGGCAATTCCCCTTCCACACCAGCCATAGCCAAACACCACCACCCGCCTGCCCGCCCACAAGATGTTGGTGGCACGGGTAATGCCATCCAGGGTGCTCTGGCCGGTTCCATAGCGGTTGTCGAAGAAATGCTTGGTATCGGCCTCGTTGATGGCGATGATCGGGTACCTCAGCTTTCCCGCCTGCGCCATCGCCTGCAGGCGAACGACGCCGGTGGTGGTCTCCTCGGTGCCACCGATGACGCCCTCGATAAGCTCCTGGCGCTCGGTATGTATTATAGTCACCAGGTCGGCCCCGTCGTCCAAAGTTATATTAGGGACCCGGTCCAGGGCGGCGTGGATGTGCTTGTAATAGGTATCGTTGTCCTCGCCCTTGATCGCAAAGGTAGGTATGCCATATTCGTTCACCAGGGCGGCGGCCACATCGTCCTGGGTGCTCAACGGGTTGCTGGCACACAGCACCACCTCCGCCCCACCGGCCTGTAGGGCCAGGGCTAAATTGGCCGTTTCCGTGGTGATGTGGAGACACCCGGAGACGCGCAGCCCCTTGAGCGGCCGGTCCTTGGAGAACCGATCCTTGATATTCCCGATAACCGGCATCTCACGCGCAGCCCACTGAATGCGCTTGATGCCTTCTTTGGCCATGGATAGGTCCTTGACATCCCCGCTGCTAATTTTTGTCTCCAACCTACTCCTCCTAGGATGATTGCAGTCATGCCTCCTGCGAATTAGTTCCCCGCCAGGGTAGCATCTCCGTTCCTTTCAGGCCATCGAACTGGCTCAGCTGGGTAAATTCACGGAACCGGGACGTAAGGTCCAGGCTGGTCAGGGAACACAGCCGCTCCACGCTGAAGGACTCCACGGCGAATGAGCCCATTACCGAGCCAACGATGGTAGCCTTGCGCAGGGCCGCCGGACTCAGGTCCCCTGTGGCCGCCAGGTACCCCATGAACCCCCCCGCGAAGGAGTCTCCAGCCCCGGTGGGGTCTACCACCATCTCCAGGGGATATGCTGGGGCGGCAAACACAGAGTCCTCCATGAACTGGATTACCCCATGTTCGCCCCTCTTGACGATGACCAGCCGGGGTCCCAGCCCGAGCACATACCTGGCCGCCTGGACCACGTTGACCCTTCCGATGTGGGCCGCCGCGTACAGGCGGACCTCGCCTTCGTCCATAAACACCACGTCCACCGATTCCACTACCCGTGTCAGGGCGTCCCTCTTGCCCTCTATCCAGAAGTCCATGGTGTCTGCGGCCACGAGCCTGGGCCGCTCCGCCATCTGCTCCAGCACCGTGAGCTGAATCTCGGGGTCCATATTCGCCAGGAACAGATAGGGGTAGGTCCTATGCTCAGGCGACAGCTCCGGCTCGAAGGCGGCAAATACGTTAAGCTGAGTGTCCAGGGTCCTTCGGCTATTCACGTCTTCCTGGCTGTACTCGCCGGCCCAGCGGAAGGTCTTGCCGGAAAGGGTCTTGAGGCCCGACAGTTCCACCCGGTGCCCCTCCAGGAGGGCCAGGTCTTCCGCGGCGAAGTCATCCCCCACCACCGCCACGATACTCATGGGTGTAAAGTAGCTGCCTGCCAGGGAGCAGTAGGTGGCCGACCCACCCAGGGCATCTTTCCTGCGCCCCTGGGCAGTACTCACCGAGTCGTAGGCTACCGAACCCATCACCAGGACGGACATCCTTTGCACTCGCCTCCCGGGTTAGGCCTCCCTTGACGGCCCGGCTGACCTGCTACAACGCCGGCTCCCGCCATCAACGGTGGCACCATGACATCCAAGATAGGCCCCTCCACCGTCCGGGCTCGAACAAATCCCAGCCGCCAGGGTAAGCCGCAGCCGGACGCGCATGGCACCGCCGGGCCTCTAGCACGGCACCGGAAAACCTTTCGAGCATCCCCCTAACCCGGTTCCTGGCCAGGAAGCGGGGAATTCTGTATCTGAGGGACACCCCTTGAATCCCGGCAAAGGGGCTTCGCCCCTCTGCACACCCCATCTTTCGCCGGCCCGCTAAGGATCATCGCCAAATGAGGTGGGGAGGTTTCTCTCGATCCACGTAGGGGTGCCGTCTTCTACGTTGTAAAGGCTCTCGGCTTGGAATCCCATGGCAGAAGCCATTTCGCAGGCCAGGCCACTTCGCACCCCCGCGGCACAGATGAACAGGAGCTTCTTTCCCTGGGGCAGCTCTTCGATCCTAGCCAGAAGGTCGTCGATGGGTATGTGAATTGCCCCCGTAGCATGGCCGGCCACCCACTCATCGTCACGCCTCACATCCACAATTACGGCGCCACCCTTCTCCTCATCCAGCATCCGGCTGGCTTCCTCCGAGTCCAAACGGTAATATGGTTCACCAGGGTCTTGCCTGGCCATAGCCGCCTCTCCTTACTCCAAGTATTTGCCCACGATGGGACGCATCTTCTCCTTCAGCTCCGTTGGGATGCGGTCCCGGGCCGTAATTATGGCATCCCTGAGGGCCGTTGAACAAGCGCAGGACCGCTCCTTTGGTATTCGCGGTATGACGCGGCGTAGCACGTCCTTGGACGTGGCCACGTTCTTCATCAGATTGGCCACGACCATATCCACCGTCACCACTTCGGTGGCATCGCGCCAACAGTCGTAGTCGGTAACGCACGCCAGGGTCGCGTAGCAGATCTCGGCCTCCCGAGCCAGCTTCGCTTCGGGCAGCGCGGTCATGCCGATTAGGTCGGCGCCCCAAACTCGGTGCACGTTGCACTCGGCCCTGGTGGAGAATGCCGGCCCTTCCATGACCATGTAGGTGCCACCCATGTGTGCCCTGGCCCCATTCTCCCCGGTGCCCTGGTACAGCAGGTCCGTCAGCACGGGGCAGAATGGGTCTGCAAAGGCCACGTGAACCACCAGACCATCGTCGAAGAATGAGCTTGCCCTCTGCCGCGTACGGTCTATCAGCTGGTCGGGGACCACCAGGTCCAGTGGTCTGAGCTCTTCCCTGAGGCTGCCTACCGCGCTGATGGATATAATCCTCTCCACTCCCAGGGTCTTTAGGGCGTATATATTGGCCCTCACCGGGAGCCGGGTGGGACTTATGCGGTGGCCCCTGCCGTGACGGGGGAGAAAGGCCACCTTGACCCCCTCCAGCTCACCCAAGATAACGCAGTCGCTGGGCGGGCCAAAGGGCGTGTCCACCGCCACCTCGCGAACGTGGGCCATGCCCTCCATCTCGTAGAGGCCGCTGCCTCCGATTACCGCAATTTGGGCTTCAGCCACCACACCTCCTACGCGGCCCCGACCACGGCTGCCAGGTTCTCACTGTAGGGCTCTCGAACTATACCCTTCTCTGTCACAATGGCCGCGACGTACCGATGGGGCGTTACGTCGAAGGCTGGATTGGAAACGCCAATGCCCTCCGGCGCCGTCTGTGCCCCACCGAACCTGGTCACCTCGTCGGGGCTCCGCTCCTCAATGGGTATCAGGTCTCCCGAAGGGACGTCCAGGTCTATGGTGCTGGTGGGAGCGGCCACGTAAAACGGTATGCCGTTCTCCTTTGCGACGACGGCCAGGGTGTAGGTGCCTATCTTGTTTGCCACGTCCCCGTTCGCGGCTATTCGATCGGCTCCCACAATTGCACAGTCCACCTCACCGCGTTGCATCATAAGGCCCGCGGATGAGTCAACTATCAGGGTGGAAGGTATCCCCAGCTGGACCAGCTCCCATGCGGTCAGGCGCGCGCCCTGAAGATACGGTCGTGTCTCGGTGGCCAGGACCCGAAGACGTTTTCCGTCCTCCCAGCCAGCCCTTATTACGCCCAGTGCCGTCCCATAGCCCGCCGTTGCCAGGGCCCCCGTGTTGCAGTGGGTCAGGACAGACCCTGCATCGGGAAGAAGCTCCTTGCCGAACTGGCCCATGCGCTGATTTATGGCCTCATCCTCTTGCTGAATGAGCTGGGCCTCGGCGAGGAGCCTTGCCCGGATACGCGCCATGTCCCGCTCCCCCTCGGCTACCTTCAGCATGCGCTGCACGCCCCAGTTGATGTTAACGGCAGTGGGTCGGGCCAACATGATTTCGCGCCCCGCCTCATCAAGAAGCGCCAGGAACTCGCGATGATTATCGGTCGAGATATCCCGGGCTGCCATAGCCACGGCATACGCCGCGGCGACACCCAGGGCAGGCGCGCCCCGGACCTTCATATCCCTGATGGCCCGCACAACCTCCTGGTAGTGGCTCAGCTCCAGGGTGACGCTCTCCAGGGGCAGCCGGGTCTGGTCAAGGAGCATCAGCTTGCCACAGGACCATTCCATAGATCTCACTTCGGGCATCTGGCCGTCCCTTTGCATGACCAAGATTCGCGGAGCAAAGAAATAGCTTCTCCAGTCAGAGAAGCTTAGCTTGTACAAGCCCTCCCCATCTGTCCCCGAAACGCCGGGGTCGGAATTAGCACCGTATCGCGCCAGTAGCCTCTAGCGCGGCGTCGACCGGTTGCTCGGCTTCACAGGGCCGCTCCCTCTGCCTCTCTGGATAAGGGGGTTCAACTATTCGTTTTTGCTCACAAACCATACTACTAGGATGTGCCTACGGTGTCAAGGAACTCGGCGCCCCGCTCCTGGCCATCAGGATTAGATGTCCCAGGGGGGAGCACGGCATGCTCGGGCTTCGAAACCGTTGATGCCCCCGGATTCGGCACTAGGTCAGCAGCGAGATGAACACGCCGGCAACCACCGCCGAGCCAATGACTCCGGCGACATTTGGTCCTATGGCCTGGGGAAGAAGGAAGTTGTCGGGATTGTATTCCTGTCCCACCTTGTGGGAGATTCGGGCGGCCATGGGAACCGCCGACACCCCGGCGGAGCCGATGAGGGGATTTACCTTATCTGACGACACCAGATTCATCAGTTTCGCGAAGAGCAGCCCTCCTATAGTGCCACAGGCAAAGGCCACCAACCCAAGGCCCAGAATGGCCAGGGTCTCCAGCTCCAGAACATTATCGGCGGAGAGCTGGGCCCCCACGGCGATCATTAGGAAAATGGTGACCACGTTCAACACTTCGTTGGAGGACGCCTGGCTCAACCGGGGAACCGCGCCACTCTCCGCGAACAGGTTGCCGATGGCGAACATCCCGATGAGGGGCGCAGCCTCGGGCACGACCAGGATTGTAACGATCATTACTACCATCGGGAAGGCCAGCTTCTCCATCCTGGCAACCTCTCGGGGTGGCTTCATCACTATCTCCCGCTCTCGTCTGGTGGTGAGCAGCCGCATCAGGGGTGGCTGGATGAATACCACCCCCGCCATATAAGAATAGGCAACCACCGCGGTGCGGCCCAGTAGATCTGGGGCCAGCACCGCCGACGCGAAGATGGTAGTGGGCCCGTCCGCCCCTCCCACGATACCGATGGCAGCCGCTTCGCTATTGGTGAAGTCCAGACCGAGTCCGGGAATCAGGGCAAGGCCCAGCGCTCCCCAAAACGCCACAAAGATTCCCACCTGCGCAGCCGCCCCCAACAGCAGGACCTTGGGATTGGCCAGGATTGGGCCAAAATTGGTCATGGCTCCCAGACCCAGGAAGATGAGGGGAGGCAAGATATTCCAGAACGAAAGGGCGAAGTGGAAGGTCAGGCCCAGGATACCTGACTCCTGAAACGCGTCGGCCTTCAGGGGGTCTCCCGATGCCAGCTGAGTGAGAGCGTTATCGGGAAGGTTGCCCAGAATGATCCCCAGGCCAATGGGGAGCAGCACATAGGGCTCAGTCCGCTTCGATATGGCGAAGTAGACGAAGGCCAGGCCAACGGCAGCGAGCAGCAGGTTGCCCCACGTCAGGTGGTAGATGCCGGTTTCGTTCAGGTACTGTTGGATGTCGGGCATGTTCCATTATCCAACTAAACCGACGCCTCTTCCGTCGTTTTCGCCTGGCCGTCCGCCTGTGCCTCGGCCAGTGCGACCGTAATGGCGATGGCCGATGCCAGCGCTTTATCCCGCTGGTCCATGGTGGTTTCTGAGGCGACCACGGCCCCGGTCTTTCCACGGCCGAAACGAGTATCAACGATCCATCGGGTCAGCAGCACCAGAAACACCAAGAGGACGAGAATCAGGAAAACGGTCCCGATACCGCCCACGGTGAGCTCTATCGCCTCTCTAAGCTCAGAGTCCGTCAATGACTCTGCACCTCCCGTTATACCGCCACGCCTGGGAGCCGGGTCAATTTCGGCGTAGTATAGCACGTGTAGGTAGGATGCGCTATAATTTGAGGGTCGGCGAAATGCCAGAATGTGCTTCTCAAGGAGGAGCTAAATCGTGGGCACAAGGATAGACTTCAACTGCGACATGGGCGAGAGCTTCGGCTCCTACAAGATGGGATACGACGAAGAGGTGATCAAGTACATCAGCTCGGCCAACATAGCCTGCGGATTTCACGCGGGCGACCCAGCCTGGATGCGGAAAACGGTTAGCCTGGCGGAGGAATACGGCGTGGCCGTCGGGGCCCATCCCAGCTTTCCCGACCTTCAGGGGTTCGGCCGACGCAACATGGTGGTTTCTCCGGAAGAGGCCAAAAACGACGTCCTATACCAGATAGGTGCCCTGACCGCCTTCACCGGAAAGAAAAGGCTACAGCACGTCAAGCCTCACGGAGCCATGTACAACATGGCAGCCGACGGTGGGCCTCTGGCCAGGGCCATCTGCGAAGCGGTGCTGGAGGTGGACCCCGAGATGATACTCGTGGTGCTGGCTGGCACACCGTGGGCCGATGTGGCGAAAGAGATGGGTGTGCGGGTGGCCCAGGAGGCCTTTGCAGATCGCGCGCTGAACGCCAACGGCACGCTGGTGCCCCGGTCCCGGCCTGGGTCAGTGATCCACGACACCGACCATGTGGTGGAGCGGAGCATCAGGATGGTTGTCGAGGGAAAGGCCACCGCCATAACCGGGGAGGAGATCGAGGTCCAGGCCGATACATTCTGTCTCCACGGCGACACCCCCGGAGCAAAGGAACTGGCCGCGGCCCTGAAGTCGGGGGTGGAGGCTGCCGGCGTGGAGATTGTCCCCCTCAGCAAGCTGGTTTAGGTCCCTGGCCCGTCGAGAGGCCGACCATGTACCAGCGTGCCAGGTACCTTCCCGCAGGCGACAAGGCTCTGTCCATCGAACTGGGCGACGCCATCTCCCCGGAGATCAGCGCCCGCGTACGTGCCCTCCTGCTGGCCATTCAAAAGCAGAATATACCCGGCGTGGTAGAGCTGGTCCCCAGCTATCGCTCGATTCTGGCCTACTACGATCCGTTACAGGTCTCGTTGCCCGAGCTGGAGGAGCTACTGCGCTCCCTAGAGGAAAGCAGTGAGGAGGCAACAGTAACGGCCCCGAAGGTGGTGGAGCTTCCCACAGTCTACGGTGGCGATTACGGGCCCGACCTGGGACACGTTGCAGAATCCAACGGCCTGACATCCGCCGAGGTGCTACGAATCCACTCGGGGACGGACTACCTGATCTACATGATGGGGTTCGCTCCAGGCTTTCCATACCTGGGAGGCCTGTCAGAGCGTATCGCCACACCACGTCTCCAGACTCCCCGTACATCCGTCCCCGCCGGTTCCGTGGGTATCGCCGAGAGGCAGACGGGTGTGTATCCGAACGCCGGTCCCGGGGGCTGGCAACTGATCGGCCGGACGCCTGTGCGTATCTTCGATCCCCAGCGCGAGCCCCCTGTCTTGCTTGAGGCCGGTGACTACCTACGTTTCGTTCCCGTGACCGTGGACACGTACAGGGGCCTCGAGAGGCAGGTCAGGATCGGAGTCTATCAGGTCACGGTACGTCCCATCAGTTAGCGAGACCTATGGACATCGTTGAAGTCATAGAAGCGGGCATGTTTACCACCGTACAGGACCTGGGCAGGTACGGCTTTCAGCGATATGGAGTGCCTATATCGGGCGCCCTTGACCCCTTCTCGCTGCGGGTAGCCAACCTTCTGGTGGGCAATCAGGAGGGCGACGCCGGCCTGGAGATCTCCATGGCGGGAGCTAAACTACGGTGCCTCGCCGATACCCTTGTGGCCATCACCGGCGCAGACCTGGGCGCTTTCGTCAACGACCGCCCACTGCCAATGTGGAAAGCCGTGCCCCTGGCCCAGGGGGATGTCCTGGCATTCATAGAGGTCCGGCAGGGGATCCGCGCCTACCTGGCCTTGGCCGGGGGATTAGATGTCCCCACCGTGCTGGGGAGCCGCTCAACTTATACTCGGGCCAGTCTCGGGGGCCTGGAGGGCCGTGTCCTGGCGGCGGGGGACAGGCTGCCGACCACCTGGAACGGGGCGGTTGCCCGGGCCCAAGGTCGAAAGCTGCCATCCGTTCACATCCCCATCTACGGCCACAGCCACGCCCTGCGAGTGGTGCTGGGTCCCCAGGAGGAGGCCTTCACTCATGAAGGAATCCAAACCTTTCTCACCTCCACGTATACCGTCACCTCCCTGTCAGACCGCACAGGGTACAGGCTTGATGGGCCACCCATTCAGCACAAGTCCGGTGCCGACATCATCTCCGACGGCATCCCCCTAGGAGCGGTCCAGATAACCGGAGACGGCATGCCCATCGTGCTCCTGGCTGACCGGGGTATAACCGGCGGATACACCAAGATCGCCACTGTCATCAGCGCCGACATACCCATCCTGGCCCAGGCAAACTCCGGGGATACGGCAACGTTCCGTGCGGTCAGCGTGGAGGAGGGACACACGGCCTTGAAGGAGCAAGAGGAAGTGCTCCGAGACCTCGGAAGCAGTCCCCCAATCGAGTTCGCCAGCCACCAATATCGAGTGAGGGTGGATGGAGGGGAGCACCAGGCCGTGACGGAGCTCAGGGAGCTAGAGCCGGAGGCAGGGGCACGTCTGGCGTCGCCCCAGCGAAGGACCGTAAGGGTCACCGCCGGCGGCGAGACATTCAGCTTCGACGTGGAGCTGGACAGCGCCGACGGGGTCTAGGGTCAGGGCCCTTTAGCCTGAGCGCGCCACAACCTCTCGTCAAGCCGCCGTGTGGCCAAGCAATTTACCCAGTTATCCGCCTGCCCCACCACCCACCGGGCCGTCCAGGCCGATCAGTGATGCGCTTCCCTAGTTACCCCATGTGCAATCTTCCCTCGGCATTACGCGTAAACGGGTTCCACTCCGGCAGTTCGGCGAAGCCGGTCAGCATACGCCACACCCTCTCGGGCGGTGCTTCTATTTCTATCTCAGTGACGACCCGTTTCATCGGACCCTGGATTCGTCTGAGCTAGTACTCAGTCCACTTAAATCTGATAATTGTCATTCGGAGCCAAGCGAAGAATCTGGGGTGGTAAGGGTAACCCGTCCCTAGATTCTTCGGTCGCTGTGCTCCCTCAGAACGACATCCTGTCAAAATCTTGTTGACTAGGCACTAGTCCACATACGTGGTTGTTGGGTTGTCCGTTGGGAAAATTGTATACATCTTGGCATCGGCACCGGAATTGTTCACCAGCCTGTGGGGCGTTCCCGGCGGGGCCAGAAGGGTATGGCCTGGAGTAACCGTCCGGGTCTCGTCGCCCACAACCATCTGTACGGCGCCCTCCACCAGGATAATGGCCTCGTCGGTAGGATGGGTGTGCAGACGGAGTGCCGAGCCATGGTGCATCACCAGCTCACCCACGGTAAGGGAAGCGGCGCCGGCATCCTTGGTGACAAAACGGCGCGACTCCCTGCCATCCACGGCCTCGGGTGGCGGTTGGGTCCTGTGGTCAATTATAGGCATGGCACCTCCTTCCACGTCTAAGCTACTATAGGTCTGCCACGAAATCCCCGTGCCGAGGGCGGTCGGCGATAGGCGTCCACTGGGGCACCGTGCCCCAGTGTAGGGCCAAGGCGCCCAGGCCCATGGTGCGGTAATCCACGTCCTCAAGGCCCACTTCCTCGAAGGACCGGGCAAGGGCATCCACGGTCAGGAACTCTTCAACCGAGCTAGGCAGGTAGGTGTAGGCCGGCCTGTCTCCCGCGACGAGCTGCCCCATCAGGGGCACGACCTGATGGAAGAAAAGGCGCATCGGGTGCCGAAAGGGGCCGGTTTTCACGGGCACCGACTCCACGGAAACCACCTTCCCGCCTGGCCTGACCACACGCACCATCTCCTCCAGGGAACGCCGAAGGTCTGGCATGTTGCGCAGGCCCCAGGCAGTCGTAGCGCAGGCGAAGCTGTCGTCGGGGAACGGCAGGGAGAGGGCGTCCCCCACCATAAACCGCACCTCCCCCCCGAGCCGCCTGCAGCGGGCCTTGGCGCGGGCCAGGATCACCATCTCCGGAAGGAGGTCCAGGCCCACCACCTTGTTCACGCTTTTCACCCGGGCCAGGGCCAGGGCGAGATCTCCAGTGCCCGTGGCCACATCCAGCGCCGGCCCATCCAGTCCCATGGCGGCCTTCACCGCCGCTTTCCGCCAGCGATGGTGCATGCCCCCGGTCATGAGGGTGTTCATAAGGTCGTACCGGGGAGCGATCCGGGCGAACATCTGGGCCACGTAACGGCGTTTGGCCTCTCCCTCTAGCTCTGCGGGGGACTGGGGACCGCGTGACTCGCCGATATCACCCACGTCTGGCACCCCTACGCACCGGGCCCTCGGTACTGGAGCCGTTCATCCAGGGTCTCGTCGATCCCCAGGGCTACTAGGGTCCTGCCCACTACGAAGCGGACAATATCCTGCACGCTCCCGGGCTTCAGGTAGAAGGCCGGCGCGGGAGGTAGCACCACTACGCCCATGCGGGCCAGGGCCAGCATGTTCTCCAGGTGTATCGCGTGGAGGGGCGTCTCCCTCGGCACCACGACCAGCCTGCGACCTTCCTTGAGACACACATCGGCCGCCCTGAGCAGCAGGTTGGTGGCCAGACCGTGGGCCATGGCGGCAACGCTGGCCATGCTGCACGGCACCACCGCCATCCCAAGGGTCGGAAAAGTGCCGCTGGCGATGGGCGCCTTCATATCGCCGATGGAGTACTGGGTAAAGTGGGGATGCTCGTGCCAGCGGGCCAGGGTCCCGTTAAGGGACTCATCCATCTCCTCCTGCCAAACCAGCTTGGCGTCGTTGGTGCAGACCAGGATGGTAGGTACCTCTCGCCGCAGCAACTCCTCCACCGTCTCCCTGGCGAGAAGTGAGCCGCTCCCCCCAGAGATCCCGACGACGACTGGTTTCATCTCCTCATCCCCAGCAACATGACGGTTCGCTTCGTAGCCATATTTTCCACACACCTCTCGAATCATTCAGGATAAGGCATTCCTCACAGTACGACGGCCAGGGCAGTGAACAGGAGCAGGGCCGCCGAGATGTAGCTGTTTACAGTGAAAAAGGCGAACTGAAGACGGGAAAGGTCGTGGGGCTTCACCAGGCTCTGCTCATAGAGCAGAAGGACAGAGGCGATCACCCAACCGATATAGTACATGTAGCCAAGACCCATCCACACCCCCAGGGCCAGGAGCGACGCCGCAGTGAGCAGGTGCATGCCCCTGTACCACCAGAAGGCGGCCTCCGCGCCGAAGCGCCGGGGTATCGAGTGGACCCCATACCTGGCATCAAACACTACGTCTTGGCAGGCGTATACTATGTCGAAACCACCGATCCACATGGCAACGGCGAAGCCCAGCAGGACGCCCTCGGGCCCCAGGCTGCCGGTGACCCCGATCCACGCCCCCACCGGCGCGATGGCGTCGGCCCAGCCCAGGACGAAGTGGGTGGTCCAGGTGTGGTACTTGGCATAGGAGTAGGCCACCACGTACGCCGCCGCGATGGGAGACAGTATGAGGCACAGGGTGTTGAGCTGGGAGGCCGCATAGAAAAAGACGCCGAGGGACGCCACGACAAGGATGCCCATCTCCCAGGGCTTCAGGAGCCCCCTGGGGAGGTGCCGCATGGACGTGCGGGGGTTGGCGGCGTCCTCCTTCCAGTGGACCAGGCGATTGGAGGACATGGCCAGGGTACGGGCCCCCACCATGGCCACCGTTATCCAGAGGAACTGGGACCAAGTGGGCCACCCATCCGCCGCCAGGAACATCCCCACGTAGGCAAAGGGTAGCGCGAACAGGGTATGCTCAAACCGCACCGCCTCGTAGAAGAGGTGGGCCTTATGGAGAGCAGCAGAAGGTTTAGCTATACCAGTCGCCACTTTTCCTTACTCGCCTTGGCAAGACCGCAAATCAACGATCTCCCAATTACCGCTAGACCAGCCGGGGAGCCTATCCCGGCCTATCGCCTGATGAGGAGGCTCGGATTCGACTGTGTAATCTTCTTTGTGCCGCTCTCTCCACTCCGAATCCTTGTCCTTGATGTCGCTCAGGATCCACGCTTCAGGCACTACCCAATACTTCGGCTTGGCTGTGTTTGTGAGTCCCAGGTCTACAAAAACCCAGAAGTGGTCCTTCCGAGGGCTTCTATCAGCCAGCTTTTTACTCGCATGCCATGTGCCTCGGCGCTTTGTCTCTACCTGGATATACACAGTCCGTTCCCGATCGGCGTCAGTCGCCATCACGTCGATTCCTGGCATGTTGCCGGCCAAAGTCACGGCATAGGCTCCCCGGCGATTCAACTCTGCGGCCACGTAGCATTCTCCGGCACGAGCTGTTCGCTGATTACGCCCTGGGAGTCGGACTCTTTGGTCCATTGGCCCTCCCTTCTACGGGTCGTACTCTGGGCACTCCCTGTTGACCAGGGCTCATGCCCGCGGCCAGGGCTCCGTGTGGGTCTGGAGCCAGCCAGCAATCTCCGTTTCTGACTTCTGGCCTCAGGCAATCGCCCAGAAAATTGGCTCTACTTCTTCAGACGGTAGCAAACGGTACCCATTCAACCTCAGGCACACATCGGCGGCTACCAGAGCTGTCCGTTTGTTGCCATCGGCAAAGGGATGGAAAGCAACGATCGAGTGTACTAACGCACCAACCTTGTCCCATAGGGCTGGGAACACTGGGTGCCGTTCAAAGGAGGCGAAAGGCCTGGTTATGGCCGATTCCAGTCCGCCGGGGTTAGTTATACCTTGTACTCCGCCAGTCTCCTCGATGACACGTTCGTGGATGAGCATTAGCTCTTCTAAAGTGATCCAGTTCAACGAGCGAGGCCGTCTAAAGTTTCGCGATGTTCATCGATGGACAATTTGGCCAGTCGCTCAACCTCCACCAGACGCTGCCGATCTAGTGGAGGGGGCATCAAAAGGATGTCTCCACCTATCTCCACGACCTCATAGTTTCCGCCTTCATCTCTCCCATCAAACGCGTCTGGCATAATTATATGCCTCAGCTCCTTACGGGCCATGCCAAGATATCGCATGACTTTATTCTCCCACTGACCGTTCTTCTAAATCCCGTACTCCGCCCACTTTCGGTCCACCAGGGCCACGATCTCGGGGCTCATGACGATGTCGGGCGGCCACTCCCGCTGTCGGCCCTCCATGGTGCCCTTGGCCGTGGCGTCTATGCCCAGCTTGCTGCCGAACTTGGGCGTGGGGGAAGCGTGGTCCAGGTCGTCCAGGGGGCCGCTGGCGAAGAGGATGTCCTGGGAGGGGTCGATGTTGTTGGTCACACGCCACGTCACCTCCGAGAGGTCGTGGACGTCGACGAAGTGGTCCACCACCACGATGGTCTTCGCCAGGGTCATGAGCCCCATTCCCCATAGACCGTACATCACCTTCCGCGCCTGGCCCGGGTACTCCTTCTTGATGGCGACGATGACCAGGTTGTGGAACACGCCCTCGGCGGGCATGTTCATGTCCACCACCTCGGGAAGGATCAATTGAATGATGGGCAGGAACACCCGCTCGGTGACCTTGCCCATGTAGTAGTCTTCCATGGGTGGACGGCCCACTATTATTGTGGGGTAGATGGGTTCCCTGCGCCGGGTGATGCACGTCACGTGCAGCACCGGGTATGTATCGGCCATGGAGTAGTAGCCCGTGTGGTCACCGAAGGGCCCCTCCAGAGCCTCATCTCCGGGGACCACGTACCCCTCGATGACGATCTCCGCGTGGGCGGGGACTTCGAGGTCAACGGTCTTGGCCTTTACCAGCTCAACGCCCTCCTGCCGTATGAACCCTGCCACCATCAGCTCGTCCATACCGGGAGGCAGCGGGGCTGACCCCGTCCAGATGCTCGCCGGGTCTCCACCGAGGGCCACGGCCACCTCCAGGCGCTCCTGAGCCATCTCCCCTCCGACGCGGTAGTGATGGGCGCCCACTTTGTGGGTCTGCCAGTGCATTGCGGCGGTGCACCGGTCATAGATCTGGATGCGGTACATGCCCACGTTCCGGGTGCCGGTCTGGGGATCGCGGGTGATGACCAGGGGGAGTGTGATGTAGCGGCCGGCATCCAATGGCCAGCACTTGAGGATGGGATACGCGTTCAGGTCCACGTCCGCGCCCGTCAGGACCACCTCCTGGCAGGGAGCGTCCCTTACGGTCTTGGGCTGGAAAGAGGCCATCCTTCCCAGCTGCCTCAGGGCCCTCAGCTTCTCCATTATGCCCTGAGGCGGCCCCTGCATAAGGCCCAGCATGTCCCTCACCCTGTCGGCCAGATCGTCCAGGCGCTCCACTCCCATGGCCCAGGCCATCCTGCGCTCCGTGCCGAACATATTAATCAGCACGGGCGTGTCATACCCCTCCACGTTCTCGAAAAGCAGGGCGGGGCCGCCCATCTTGACCACACGGTCGCAGACCTCGGCTATCTCCAGCTCACAGCTGACTTGGGCCCTTACCCTCTTCAGCTCTCCCCTGCTTTCAAGGAAGCCGATGAACTCGCGCAGGTCTTTGTATTTCATAGGAACTCACTGCCCTCTGTCGTAATGGGCGGGTACGCGTTTTCTACATGGGGCGACCTCGGCAAATACGACCGCTCTGGTCGAGGGGCAGAGCTATCTCGGGTCGGTCCGGCTTGAAAAACCCACAGGGCTAACCGGCACAATTGTATGCACGAGCTTTACGCCTGTGTCAAGGGCCTGGAGGGGAGAAGTTGGAGGGCATGAAATGGAGAGGGGAAAACAGGCAACAATAAAAAGAGGGAGGCCCCGACTTTTCGGGGCCTCCCTCTCCTGTGGTCAGCCTAATAGTAACGAGGACTGCTGGCCTTCATCTTGCCGAAGCAGTCGCTGCAGTAAACCGGCCTGTCTCCACGGGGCCTGAACGGCACCATCGTGTCCGAGCCGCACTCGGCGCACACCGCAGGATGCATTTCCCGTGCACCACCCTGGTCAAAACCACCCCTGCCCTGGCTCCTTCGAGCCCCGCGGCAGGAGGGACAGCGCTTGGGCTCATTGGTATACCCCTTAGCGTTGAAGAACTCTTGCTCCCCAACGGTGAAGGCGAAGACCAAACCGCACTCTACGCAGGTAAGATCCTTATCCGCTAGTGTCACTGGACGACCTCCTTTCCTAGTATATTGGCTTTGTTGAGGTCATCCAGCGCCAAGGAGTGAATGCAAGTTGGTCCGGTAACCTAACTTATGCCAGAGTCAGTATACAGTCGCCACGATCGAAATGCAACAGGTAGACTGACAACGCCACCGGGGTCGGGCGTCCCACCGGATCCGGTATGTTACTATGCACACCAGACCGGCTATGCCGTTTAATGGGGGGGTAAAGAATGCCTGAAAGGCCCATGACTCGCCCGGAGATGGAGCACTACCTGAACGGGACCCATCTCACCCACCTGGCTACACTAAGAGAGGACGGTTCACCTCACGTTGCCCCCCGTGTGGTACGAGTACTCTGGGGAGGAGCTACACATCATCGCCGGCAGCACTGCCGCCAAGGTGCGCAACATACGGCGGGACCCCAGAGTGCCGGTCTCGATCGCCTCCCCAGAGGAGCCATACAAGTACGTTCTCATCGCGGGAGAGGCCCGGGTCACCGACAGCCACGTGAAGAGGACCACTCTCTCCCTCTGCCTTGCGCTATCGGGGTCAGGATAGGGGCTCCCGGTTTGCCAAGGAGCTACTGGAGAAGGGAAACACCATGGTCATAGTCGTACGTCCCACCCAAACGATCACCTGGGTCGAGGAGGATACTTAAGATACGGGGGTGTCCACCCCTCACCTTAACCCCTCCCTTTATGGGCGAGGGGACCTACGAGGTCGCAGGGGGCAGAACGCCTTTTATCCAGGTCACCAGGTCGTCCAGCACACCCTGGCTGATCTCATGGCCCATGGGGTACTCCCTGTACTGGGGGCTGTAGCCCAGCACCTCCAGAAGTTCCCTGGCCTCCCTGGCCCGCTCGACGGGCACCAGTTCATCATTGGTCCCGTGGGCGATAAAGATGGGCTGTTCTTTACCTCCAGCAGTAGCCTGGGCCGTAGGCAGGTCCAAGCTTGCAGGATTACGTGCGCGATTCTCGGAGTAGGAGAGCAGCTCTTCCCGGTCCGGCATGGTGGAGCTCAAAGCAGCAAGCCCGGCGAACACATCGGACCGTCCGAGGCCGCAGCGATATGTCATGCCACCCCCCTGGGAGAATCCCATGAGGATGATGCGGCCCGGCGGTACGCGATACTGCTCCAACACCTCCTCAAAGAAGCTTTCCAACAGCTCCACGGCCCGCCTAGCATCCTCCGCAGTCCCTTCGCCACGGGGCGGCGTCCATCCGTAGCCCGTCATGCCCGGACCGAACTGGAAGGGCATCGGCGCGTTGGGGCAGGCATACAGATAGCCCCGGCGCTCGATGGAGGGGCAGAGGCCCGCCAGGTCGTGCATATTGGCCCCGAACCCGTGCAGTATGATGACCAGGGGATACTCCACCTGGGGGTCGTACCCGTCGGGCTCCACCGTGAGATACAGAAGGCTCTTGCCCTTGTGTTCTGTGGATTCCATGCATCAACCTTTGAGGACTGGTTTGCCTCTACGGCCCAAGTCCCCCGCCCGGCGTGGCGTTGTAATCAAGCCACAGGTGTTCCATCTTCTTCATTGTATGCATCGAGCTGGCGATGGCGGTCGGAGGTATAGTATGGAAGTTCCTGATCGTGACGTTTACCGCCCCCTGCATGGGCAGCCATGCCTCAGGCACCCACTGGGCGATGCCCGCCCTGAGGCGCGACTCCATCTTCAAGATGAGTTGGAACCGCTCCTCGGGGGTGGCCGCCCTGACCTGGAGGTCGGAGAGGGCCGTTATCGTGTCGTCTCTCCAGCTCAGGGGGTTCCTGGCCCCACCCGGCAGGTACATCTGCCCGATGACGGAGTTGGGGTCGTTGAGCTCGATACCAGGGCTGTCCGAGTGGAGGTCGAATCGGCCCGCGTTACGCTCGACGAAGGCGGCCGCCAGGTCCAGCACACTCACAGTTATATTCCAGCCGAAGTGCGTGTTCAGCTGCAATGCAACGAGGTCGGCCCTCTGGACGGTTGATGGGTTATTGAAGACCATGAAGGTGCCGGTGAAGTTGTTCGCGTACCCCGCGTCGATTACCAGCTTCTTCGCCTCGGCTATGTCGTCGGGGTGCTTCATCGCCCCCACCACCCGCACCGGGTCCGTCACGATGTTGCCGGCGCTGTCCACGTACCGCCATCCGGGCCAGGTAGATTCCGCCTCGTCGATGGATGTCCCGCCGGGCAGGAAGGTGCCCTGCCTACCGAACCCCTTGAAGACCGTCTTTATCAGCTCCACCCGGTCCAGCGCCAGCATCACGGCTCTCCTTACCCTGGGGTCATCGAAGGGGGGCTTGGTCCAGTTGAGCATCAGGCCGGGCTGGACGGCTCCCTGCACCTGCACCGCCACCACCTGCCCGGCGGTGTCCGTCTCGAGCTGTTCCCACACGTCCATGGTGGGAGAGGACCGGTAGGGCTGCAACGTCATCAGCACCTACTCCGTTTGCAGGGAGGCTATCGTCCTGCCCTGGTCCTTGATGAGGAAGGACTTCCACCCGTCCCAGAACGGCCGCCCCGCCTTGAAGTAGTTGGGGTTCTTCTCCCACTCCAGGGAGCTCCCGCGCTCCAGCTTCGCGAAGATCCACGGCCCAGACCCCAGCATGTTCTCGTAGCAGCAGTTCACCTCCTCTTGGGTCAGGCTCTCGGTGATGTGCTTGGGGTACATCTTGATGTAGTCGAAGGCCAGCCAAGGCAGGAAGGCCGCCGAGGCGAACTTGAGGGGTATCTCCACCGTCTTGTCGTCTATCACCGTGGCCGTCCCACGGGCGTAGAAGGGCTTCAGGGCGGCCCCCGCCCTGCGCCTTACCGCGTTGGGGTCCACTATCCGGTCCAGGCTAAAGACGATGTCATCGGCCGTCACCGGGTGGCTATCGGTCCACTTGGCATCCGGATGGAGGTAGAAGGTATAGACGCTGCCGCCCGAGCTCAGTACCCACCTCACCGCCAGGTCCCCGATTATCTCGGTGGGATTGACGGGGTTGAACTCCACCAGCTGGTTGAACCGGGGAGCGGCCACCAACAGGCCCGAGTTGAGGCTGGCGGTGAAGTGGAGGTCTAGGAACCCAGGGTCCCATTGCCCCGCCAGCGGGGCCACGCCCCCGTACTTGGCCCCCGGGGGCACCGGTGCGGGCGTAGGTGTGGGCGTAGGTGTGGGCGTTGGCACAGGCGCCACGGCCTTGAACAGGGCGGTGAACGTTACCCTGTCACCTTGCACCAGCCCCAGCTTGGCCGGCGTCTGGAGGAACTGAATCCCCACTTCCAGGGCCACGGGAGGGGCTCCAACATTGAGCACCGTGCCGTGATTGGGCGCGAGGAGAAGCTTCCCACCCGCCGGGCCCATCAGCAGCCCGATAATACCGGACCCCGTCTTTATCGGGACACCATTCCGGGTAATCGCCACGTTGGTGGCCTGTACCGTCAGCAGGAATTGCGCCCCGCCACTGTTCGCCGCCCAGAAGGGGACCCCGCGACGCGGCAGGAAGAAGCCGAAGGCGTCCAGGTCCCCGGTGCCGAAATTGAGCTCGACCAGGTCGGCGGTCGACGGCGGGCCTTCACGGAACAGCCGTATGGTCTCCTCGGGGGTCTGGACGGTCCCGAGGACGAACAGGCCCTGTATATCGTCCCTGCTTATCTCGATGGCGTAGACGATTCCCACGGCAACGAGGATAAGCGCGCCGGCGACGAGCAGCCCAGTCCGAGGGTTCAGCCATTTCCTCATCAGCCCTCTCCTTCCGTATCGTGGTCCGGAGCAAAGTCACCGCAGGTTACATGGGTTCGATGATCCTACGCCGCCAGGCCGCCGTCGATGCCGATGACCTGGCCGGTAACGTAGCCCGCGGCGTCGCTGCACAGGAAGGCCACAACTTCAGCCACGTCCTGGGGAGTGCCGAAGCGGGCCAAGGGGATGCGGGCCAGGATGCCCTTCTGGACCTCCTCGGACAGCTTCTGGACCATGGAGGTGGTGATGTACCCGGGGGCCACGGCATTCACGGTAACGTTCCGGGAGGCCACCTCCCGAGCCACCGCCTTGGTAAAGCCGATGAGCCCCGCCTTCGAGGCCGCGTAGTTGGACTGCCCGGGGTTGCCCGAAATCCCCACCACCGAGGACACGTTTACTATCCTGCCACGGCGCTGGCGCACCATGTGGGGCAGGACGAACCGGGTACAGAGATAGGCGCCCCTGAGATTCACGTTCATGACCTCGTCCCAATCGGCGGCGCCCATGCGCAGGAGGAGCCTGTCCCTGGTTATCCCGGCGTTGTTCACAAGAATGTCAACACTGCCCCACCGCTCGACCACCTGCTTGACCATGGCCTCCGCCTGGCCCTCCTGGGACACGTCGCCGCCCACGGCCAGGGCTTCACCCTCCGAGGCATGTATATTCTCCACCACTCCGGAGGCGGCCTCGGCAGCAGTGTGGTATCCGGCGGCAACCTTGGCCCCCGAACGGGCCAGCCTGATGGCTATCGCTTCCCCAATGCCCCTGGAGGCGCCGGTCACCAGCGCTACCCGGCCTTCTAGCTTCAAGCGGCCACCATCCTGTCTACCGTATACAGACCGTGGGGCTCCACCCTCGCCAGAGGGCGGATGGGGGAAAATTTCCCCTCATCCTTCGGCATGCTCAGGACAGGATCTCGATCCCCTCCCACAAGAAGAGAAGAGGTCCACTGACCCGGCAAGTGTCGTGGCGGCCGCCCAGCGGGTGGTAGGGGTGTACGGTCCTCAAGCACTCGGGGCGAAAAGCCCTTCCTTACGAAGCGCGGCCAGCTCGGCCCGCATGCCTTCCACCAAGCCGAACTCCACACACTTCCTGGCGGTGTCGATGGCACCGGCCACGCCCTCGGCCCTGGACGCACCGTGTCCCACGACCACTACCCCGTTCACGCCGAAAAGGGGCCCACCCATGAGCTTGGGAAGATTGTTCACCTCCCACACCTTGGAGGCCAGGGGCTCCACCTCTTCGGGAGGGAGTTTCCCTTCCAGCACCGTTCGCAAGTAGGCCGCCATAGAAGCACCCAGACCCTCGGTGTACTTCATGAGGATGTTGCCAATGAAGCCGTCGCAGACGATCACGTCCGCTTTGCCCGTAAAGAAGTCCATCCCCTCCACGTTACCGATGAAGTTCAGGCTGCTTTGCTTAAACAGCTGGTAACCCTCCAGCACCTGGCGGTTCCCTTTGGAGCTCTCGGCGCCAGTGCTGAGAAGCCCTACCCTGGGACGCTCTACTCCCAGGAACTTGTGAGCGAAGACGCACCCCATGGCCGCGAATCCCAGGAGAAGGTGCGGCCGGCAGTCTACATTGCTGCCCATGTCCACCACCACTGTCTTTGGGGCCAGGCCCAGGAAGGGACCGCCGATGCAGGGCCGCTCCAGGCCCTCCAGGGTCCCCAAAATCAGGGCGGCGCTGGCCATGGACGCCCCGGTGGAGCCCATGGAAACCAGGGCATCGGCCTCTCCGCGCTTCACCAACCGTGTCCCCACCGCCACCGACGCCTCGGGCCTGTGCCTTATGGCCTGGACTGGGTGCTCATCTTCGGCAACCTTGCCATGTGAGGGCACTACCTCTATGGACGGCCCCCCGCGTGCAGAACCTCCGTCGCGGCCCAGGCGCCTCAGCTCGGCTTCCACCTGCTCCCGCTCACCTATCAGCTTTATGTCGATGGCGCTGGCCGTGGCTGCCGCCACCGCTCCCTCCACTATCTCACGAGGAGCGTAGTCTCCCCCCATGGCGTCGACAGCGATGCTAATCGGTCGATGGGGGGGAACGTTCTGCTCAGCACTCATGTAGTGTCTGCCTCCTCGCGTGGGTCGCGATTATACGGATCTCAGCCCGCACCAGGCGCCTCCTTCTCCTCGGGTAAAAGGGTCCGGCTGAGGGAAGCGGAGCCGCGAATCAGCTCCTCACCACGGCCGTTGCTCAGCCCTACAGAACATTCCAGGGAACGATGGCCGGGGCCCGGCGACTCACTAACAACTGCGCCCCACGTTCGAACGGTGTCCCCGGGATAGGCGGGGGCCTTTAATCTCACCTTTAACCTGCCCGTCGCCAGCCAGTCTCGGCCGAAGGCCACGGTCAGCATCTCGGAGATAAAGGCCAGCGTGAGCATGCCGTGGGCGATGATTCCGCCGAACTGGGTAGTAGCGGCGTACTGGGCGTCCAGGTGCAGGGCGTTGTGGTCACCGGAAACCCGCGAGTAATCCGTAAGCTGCTCCAGGCTGATAACTTTCTCCACAATGGGCAGGGTCTCCCCGACTCCCCAGCTACCCATCTTCCGCCTCACTGACAGGTATCAAAACGTTGCTCTTCCCCTCGAGGAGGACCTCTCCATCGGCCCGGCATAGGACGTACTCCGCGGACATGAACCGCCAGTCCCCTCGCCGGATGGCTCGGGAAAGCCTGGCGGTGCAGGACACCTCATCTCCCAGTCTCGCCAGCCCTTTGCAGTTCATTTCCTGGGCAGCGTGGACGGTGCCGGGAGGCAACGAGAGTACCTGCAGCAGCGCCCCCAGTGCCCGGGCAGCCAGGGCCAGCGGAGGGACCGCCTCCAGCTCCACGTAGATGGGCGAGCGGTCTCCCACCGCACTCAGGTACCCCTCCACGAACTCATGCCCCAGCTCCCACCGACCCAGGTTCAATTGTTCGCCAGGCACAGGCAACATCTGATCAACCGTATCTTGCAGGTGCCGTTGATTATAGCATAGCCGAGAGCGGCCAGACAGCGTTGACCTCCGATGGGAGTGCCACTATAATCGCCTCAATCCCGTTTGAGCTGCCTGTAACATGGGCTGTGTGGCCCGAAGGCTCCCACCTGCGGAATAAAAGGTACCCAGAGCCCTCGGCAGATGCCCCAGCGAGGTGGATGCATTCATTTTCCGCCGGACCAAGGGCCTCGACTGCCAGGTGGGCAACGCGGAGCTAGAAGGAGGTCAAGTTGGACGTAAAAGCATTGGTACGCCGCGTGCCCAAGCAGGGAGCCTGGCAGGATGTAATTGACGTAATCAGGGAGGCGCGTGCGCTGGCGATGAACCAACCCGGCTATATCTCAGGCGAGACCCTTCTGTCCGCCACCGGCCAAGATGCCACGCTGGTAATTTCGGTGTGGGCCACGGTGGAGGACTGGAGAAAATACGAGAGCTCGCCACACCGGAAGGCCATCCTCGACAAGTTGGAGCCCTTGCTGGCCCAGCCGGCAACCATGGAGCTTTGGGTAGAGGTCCCAGTTATGGGCTATACAGAGGCCTGAAGGTACCTAACCTGATTTGGACCGGTACATCTCCGCACCCGATTCGGCAGCAGCGGCCACAGGCGTCGAGGCCGTTACACGAACCTCCGTAGGACGCTCATCTGGAAGCACCATGTCCGATCAGCAGACCGGACGGGCAAGCACACTGGAGTCAATCTTTCGCGGGATGAGCTGACCGTCCCCTGGCTTCCCCAGCAGCCTGCCGTTCTCCACCACAACCTTGCCTCGCAGAACCGTAACCACCGGCCAACCCTGCACCTCCCACCCCTCCCAAATACTATAGTCGCTGATGTGCAGGTCGGCCATGGTAAGCACCTTGCGGATCGAGGGATCTATGATACACAAGTCGGCGTCGCTGCCCACCGCGATGGTACCCTTTCGTGGCCAGAACCCCAGAATCTTTGCGGCATTGGCGGAGGTGACATCCACGAACCGCTGCAGGGACATGCCGCGCTTCACCACTCCTTCGGTGTAGACGATCCCCAGGCGCGTCTCGATACCGTTGTGGCCTCCCACGACATCACGTATGTTTCGACCCAGTAGCTTGGATTCCTTGGTAGTAGAGAACTCGTCGGTAGCTACCGTGGACAGGGTCCCGTCGAGCAGCCCCTGCCAGAGCCGCTGGCGGTCCTCCTCGGACTTCAAGCCGGGGTAGGTATGGTATTGCATCCCGTCGGGCATATCGTAGATGTCTGCATTGAAGGCGAGGTAATTGTGCAGCACCTCCCCGTACACCGGCTGGCCCTGGGCCCTGGCCTCAGCTATCGCGTCCACCCCCTCGCGGGCCGTGACGTGAACGAAGTAGACGCCCGCTCCCTTCGCCTGGGCCAGCCGGGTGACCCTCCGGAAGGAAAGGTCCTCGGACAGGTTACTATGGAGCTCGTGCACGTAGGACCAGTCCGTGAGGCCCAACTCCTGATACTTCTTGTAGCTGAACTGGACAAGATCGTCATCCTCGGCGTGAATGACTGAAATCCCACCATGTTCGGCCAGCTCCCCCAACACCTCCGCTATATGTCCGAAAGTGGTCCCCTGTTCCAGGCGCATGCTCGTGGGAGGACGCACGTTCGTCGTGAACATCTTAAAGCTGGGAACCCCAGAGCCGACGACGTCCTTTATCTGGGCGATCGCTCCGAGCGCGATGTCACCCGTAAGCATGCAGTGATAGGAGTAGTCCGTGTAGGTGTCCGCCTTCCAACGGGCCTCCCTGCCCTCGATGGTCCGGAAAATATCCGGCCCCTCGGCATGATGGGCGAAGTCCAGCACGGTGGTAGTGCCGCCAAAGATCGCCGCCCGCGTGACATCGACGACACTCCCCACTTCCCTCCGCTGCGTAGGCATCGGAGCGGCCACATGGGCGTGGGGCTCAATCCCACCGGGCACCACGATCTTGCCCGTGGCGTCAATGGCTGGCCCTGCGTCGTCAGGAATGGTTCCGGAAGCCGCCAGGGCAGCGATCCTCTCGCCCTGGACGGCAACATCCCAGTTACCCACTCCGGACGATGTCACCACCTTCCCGCCCCGAATAATCAGGTCGAACAAGGTCAGCGCTCCTTCTTGTGTGTCGTGAGGTTCCAGGAAGAGCCCGTCCCGCTAGGGTACTGTGGCAAGGACGGCCGCGCTGTACCAGAACTCTCCCTCTTTGGTGAGGGTCTCCGCATCCAGGTGCACGTCGTGGAACCCGGCCGCTCGAATCTTGGCGACGTACTCCTCCGCCGGAAGGGAGCCGGAAATGCATCCCGTGAGGAGGGCCATGTCATCCGCCTCCTCCCTCGTGGCCGGGCGGGTCAGCACGATGTCGGAAACCATCAGGCGGCCGCCGCTGCGGAGTACACGGAAAGCCTCTCGGAAGACCGCATCCCGGTCCGGAGCCAGGTTGATGACACAGTTGGAGATCACCACATCAACGCTGGCGTCCTCCAGGGGCAGTGCCTCGATGTCCCCCAGACGGAAGGAGACGTTGCTGACTCCAAGCTGGGCGGCGTTCTCCCTGGCCTTATCAAGCATGGCCGTGGTGAAGTCCACGCCGATGACTGAACCCTCGGGTCCCACCTCACGGGCCGCCAGGAAGCAGTCCAGACCTGCGCCGCTGCCCAGGTCCAGCACCGTTTCGCCGGGGCGGAGCCGGGCCAAGGCTACCGGGTTGCCACAGCCAAAGCTGACCGCCCCACCCGGCATCCCCTCCAGCACCTCCGCCGGATATTCGACTCCACAACCCTCGGTATCCGCGCAGCAGGAGGATGCCTGTAGCTTCTCCTCGTAGACCTTGGAGATGTGGGCCTTGAGATTCTCTGTCGCCGTCATGGAACTCCCTCCAGTTGCTCAAGGTTCAGAGAGTGAGGTATCTACCTTCTCGCCTAAGTGGGTATCGGGGGTGCCCCGCAAGAAGGCGGGGAAGCCCCTTAACCTCAGCATACCACTCAGCCCGATACAGTGCCACCGGGAAGGATGGCCGTCGAGGGCAGCCAGTATACAGAACGCGAGTCCGCCATCGCTGGAACAAACAGGAGCAGGACCACATCAGGGGCGTCCGACGGGCGTGATCGTAAAGACTCTCATTCCCCTTGGCTGACCACGGAGAGTGGTATAGACTACCCCTGGAGAGGGCTACGATGTAGTGGAAGTGATGAGATGAGCGGGCCCTACGGGGAGGCGACCATCGATTCTACTTTGCTTCGATCGAAGTTACTATGTCCCATAACCATTGACGGCGGATTGAAGCCAGGAGGAGCGAAAGCATGAGGATTCCAATTACCATGTGTCACGGCATCCGGCCGGCCGGCACGGCCGCGACCCCTCACCCGTTGCCGGCCGAGCACTTTGACCGCCTGATGAGTATCGCCGCCGACATGGGCTTCAAGTCCATCGATTACGACGACCTCGCGGCTTGGCGGGAAGGCTCGGCATCCCTGCCCGAACGTCCCATCATGATAGATTTCGACCATCCGGTGCGGTCGATGAGGTACGAGGTCTTCGATATATTGAACCGCTTTGGGTTCAAGGGGAACCTGTTCATCTACACCTCGCCCTACGACGGCACCTATGATCGCCCTTTGGCCTTGGCACAAACTCCAGAGCACATGACCTGGAAAGAGATCGGAGAGCTCAGAGACGCGGGGTGGTATATCGGCGCCCACACTATCAGCCACCCGAACCTGTCGGAGCTGAGCCTGGAAGACCCGGCAGGAGAGGTTTTGAGGACCGAGCTCGACCGTTGCAATCAGGTCATTCTGGAGAATCTGGGATTTACCCCCAAGGACTTCGCCTTCACGGGAACGAGCTGGAGCAGCATGGCCGAGGAGGAGGTGAAGAAAAGGTACCGTTTCGGCCGAATGTGGATCGTCGGCTCGGAGTACCAGGCGGATGGGAAACCAATTCGATACGCCGAGCTGGCGGGCGTATCCGAGCCGGACGAGGCAGATGGTGGGCCACCGCACTCCACCCGCTACATTACCGAGCGTACCAACCCGTACCGTCTGCCGTCCATGGAGCTACAGGGACTCATCAACCACCCCGATGCCTTCCGAAAGTATCTGGAAGGGGCGTTGGCCGATTGAGCAACGAGCGGGCGGCGCTTAGTTGTAGTAAGCACATTACCTGGATATGACGGTAGAATACCCACGTCCAACTGCGTCCACCGAGTTCGTGTCCCCGCCATCGGCCTCACTGGTATGCGACGGGCATAGTGCCCCGGCCGCCCCCGGTCGACACCATCTCCCCAGTGATGCAGGTCGCCTTGGGAGAGGCGAGGAAGCAGACCAGGTAGCCGATCTCCCTGGCGTCTATTATCCGGCGAATGGCGATATGCTGGGCGGCGCGGCCCTCGATCTCCTCCGGGCTGACTCCCTGCTGGCGGCCCCGTTCCGCATACATGGGCCCACTGCGCTCGGTACGGGTGGTGCCCGGGTGTATCAAATTGACGGTGATGCCCTGGGGCCCGAGCTGCTCCGAGAGGGTCTTGGTGAGGTGCACGACGGCGGCGTTGCGCAGCCCGCTAATGCGCCCCGAGGTGCCGCCTATATTTATTATGCGTCCCCACCCCTGGCGGCGCATGTAGGGCGCCGCCGCCTTGGCACAGCGAAAGTAGCCTAATACCTTGGTGTTCAGGTCCTCCAAGAGTGTCTCCTCGCTGGCCTCCTCCAGGGGCCCCGTGACCAGTCCACCTGGCACGGCGGCGTTGTTGACCAGAATATCGATCCTGCCCAGGGCCTAGTATGCCTCCTCCATCATCCTGTCTACCGACTCCCGGCTGGTGGTGTCGCCCGGGACCGGCACGATCTTCCGGCCCGTTTCCTTGGCGAGCTCCCCGGCTGCCTCTTCCAGGGCCACGGTGTTGCGGGCGCAGATGGCCACGTCCACTCCCTCCCTGGCCAGTTCCAGGGCGATGGCCTTACCTATTCCCCGGCTGCCGCCCGTCACTATAGCCGCTCTGCCTGCCAGTTCTAGGTCCATATCGATCTCTCCCCCTTATCTAACCGCGCCGCCCCCCGACGTCAGATACATCGCGGGATGCTCGCAGAGGATGTATCTGGAAGGGACGCCGCAGCCCCACGATTCTAAACTTTGCGGTGAGCCCCGCGCAACTGGAGGCCCAGGTTATTCGGCTGCGGGGAGCACAAGGGGCTCGGACTCGGGGGCCTGCGCCTCATGGCTCTGCCCTTCCCGACCATCCTCAAGCTCGGGGGGAGCCGTGCAACCGACCTCACCTTTGGAGGTCACGTAGACACCCTCGCCCGTACCGCACTCGAGCTGGACGGGCGCCATGTGCCTGGGCTCGCCATCCACGAACAGGGGCTCGGGCTTACCATGTACGTCTGTCCCGGGGTCAGGTTCGCCCATGGGTGAGGTTCGCCCACCGTGATTGAGCCGGTTATGGGGCCCATCCCCAGCTCTTCTAGCTGTTCGTGGGTGCAGGCGTTGATGTTGTGTACCGCGTTGCACTCGTTGGGGTCGATGTCGTCGATGGTGGTGACAACCTTTCCATCTCCGCCCTCGGATAGCGGCTCCTCGTAGGCAGGATGACCGTGGGCGGTCCCTCCTGCCGGGTTCACGTCCCCGGGATCTTCGCCTTCACTGCCGGTGAGTGTGAAGGCGGTGACCGCGCCGGCTGTGGCAAGGGCAAAGGTCAGGGTAGTCAGGGCTACGAGCCATTTCTTCATTTTCTGTTTCTCCCGCTGGTGTGATTAAACCACTGCTGATAAGTAAGACGTCGGGGGAATGAAATATGTTCCCGGCGGAATAACGCGCTCCAATAGGGGAGTCCTTTGCAGGGTAGCCATGGGAGGTGTAAAATCGACGATGCCCAAAGGAGTCCCTTTTTTGCCGCCGAAACCACTGATTAGGAGGTGAGGCCCAATGAGCTCAAGCTTGATCCGCGGTAAGTACGTTATCTGCAAGATCACAGGCGACAACTCGGCCGAAGTGATCTCAGACGGGGCCATCTACCAGCGCGACGGCGAGATCGTCGAGGTGGGAAAATACGAGGACCTGAAAGCGCGCCACCCCGAGGATGAGGTGATCGGCTCGTCCCGCTACGTGGTCATGCCGGGCATGGTGAACGACCACTTTCACGTCGGTGTCACCCCATTTCAACTAGGAATTCCGGACCTGCCCCTGGGTATTTGGGCGTGCGCCAGACTTGGCGTTAAGTATGTAGACCCCTACCTGGACCAGCTATACGGGGCCATTCAGATGATCGAGTCGGGGACGACCACCGTCCAGGCCATACACGGCGGTGGCCAGGCCGCCAAACCGATGGGTATGGATATAGCCGATGCGGCCATAAAGGGCTACATGGAGTCGGGAATGCGGGTTTCCTACGCGCCGACGGCTCACGACAAAAGCGCCCTCATATCCGGCGGCACCGTAGAAGAGTTCGCCTCCACCCTTCCCGCAGAACTGGGCCAGCGGTTTTCCTCCATCATGGCACAGGCGGACCGGTCCACCGAGGACTGGATAGTTCTAATGGGCGAGCTAGCCTCCAAATACGGCCAGGACCGATACAGCCGGGTTAGAATAAGCCTGGCACCCAGCATGCCCCACCGCACCACCGACTCCCTTCTTCTGGCCATGAAGGAGATGGCCACCAAATATAAGACATCCATGCACATCCACCTTCAGGAGAGCATGTACCAGAAGCTGTACGGACAGCGGCTCTGGGGGAAGACGCCCCTCCAGCACCTGGGCGACCTGGGGTTCCTTGGACCCGAGGTGGTGTGTGGCCACAGCGTGTGGACGACCGAGGAGGACATAGACCTGATGCAGGCCACGGGCACCAACGTGTGTCACAACGCCAGCTCAAACCTGCGCCTCCAGAGCGGCATCGCCCCCGTTGGGCGGCTTCTGGAGAAAGGGATCAGGATTGCCATAGGGAGCGACGAGGCGGGGCTGAACGACGACAAGGACCTGTTCCAAGAGATGAGGCTGGTACTGAAGATACACCGGGTGCCGGGGGTAGAGAACGTGCCGCCCACGTCCTATCAGGTATTTAAGATGGCGACGGAGAACGGGGCGCATTCTTGCTCGTACCAGGACCTGGTGGGCACCCTGGAGCCTGGCAAGCGTGCGGACATAGTGTTGCTGAACCTGCAAAACATAGAGGAGCCGTACCTGGACCCCGAGGTGTCGATCGTGGACGCGGTGGTGCATCGAGGGAGGAGCGTAGACGTGGATACGGTACTGGTGGACGGTGAAGTGGTGATGCGGGACCGCCAGCTGACAAAGGTTGATAAAGAAGCGTTTTTCAAGGAATTGAGGGCGTCTCTGGACCGCCCTCGTGACGCTTGGGAAACGGACCGTAGGGAGGTGAGCCAGCAGGTGTTGCCCTACATGTACCGCTACTACGGAGCGCAGACAGCCCAGGATATGACTCCCCACACCGTGTACAACGCCCGGCAGTGACCACCGCCCGTCCTTGGGGGCTCTGGACAGGGGACCGTCATTAGCATCGCCCAGACTTTTGGCGGTCCCGTCGCTATACGTCTATCCGGTATACACGGGCGGCGGTGTCATGGAACATAGCGGCGCGCTCGGCAGCCGAGTACCCCTTGGACAACCGCTTGAAGGCGTTATACATCACGTTGTAGGAGTAGGACACCTTATCAACCGGGAAGTTGCTTTCGAACATGCACCGGTCGGGGCCGAACTGATCGATGCAGTAAGTCATAAAGGGAGCCATAGACGCCGCCAGCTCTACCGAGCCGATGGGCACGCTTCTGGTATGCCAGTCGAACCCGGTGCGGGGCATCCCGATGCCACCTAGCTTCATGTTCACGTTGGGGCAGTCCGCCACGGCCGCGATGCCGCTCCGCCAGGTGGCCAGCACCTCGTCGTCCCGGTTGGCGTAGGGGCCATCCCGCAGCAAGCCCCCGATATGGTTCAGGATGATGGTCAGGTCTGGTACGGCCCTGGCGAAGTCCGCCAGCTCAGGCATCTGCGGGAAATAGAGCCAACCCTCTAGGGACAGACCCATACGGGCCAGCACCCGCGCGCCCGCCCGGAAACCCTCACTGGCCAGCTGAGCCTCCATATTGTGGGCGGCGGTATTTTCCACCTCCGGGTGGGGGTCCCAGGTAACGGAGTGGCGGATGCCACGAAACCGGTTGGGGCTGGCCGCCCGCAACGCATCCAGGACCGGCTCAACCCGATCGCCCAGGTTCAGGTTTGCATGGCCGACGATACCGGCTGCAGCGCGGCCGGGGCCGTACAGACCGCTCGCGCTGGCTGCGGCCAGACCCTGGACGAATTCGACCTCACCAACGGGACGCATCTCCTCCGGCCCGTCAGGGCGGTACATCGATCTCGCCTCAACAAAAACGGTGGAACGCACGTTGTGACCGCAGTTGATGTCGGCGGCCAACTCATGGAGAAGATACCGCTGGTATGGAATGCGCGCGGTTCTAAAGTCCCAGAAGTGGTGATGGGGATCGCAGATGGGAATCTCCGGCTCCAGGGCAGGTTCCTGGGTTAGAGCGAGCCAGTCAGGCCCTCCGAATGGCATAATGGCACCTCCGTTCCAGTACTTGACGACCCAATCATAGCACACGGCCGGAATGTAACCAGATAGAGGAGCGAGGTGCACGAACGGAGGCGCCCCCTGTGATACAATCTCGCTTTGGGGCCGGGGACCAGGAGATGACCCACTTTGAGCGCCCGGTCGCCGGGGGTCCCTCGTGTCACAGGTCGGCCAACGCTTCGACCCGCTGGGGCACCTGCGGGGTGTGTTCTATGGCTGGTGGCTTGTGGGCCTCGCCAGTCTCATTAACGTCATCGTCGCGGTACCCCTCTTCCACGCCATAGGCATCTGGATGGTGGCCCTGGAGAGCTACTTCGGCTGGAGCCGCACCCAGCTCTCCTTCATCTTCCTGTTCACCCGGCTTGAGGCCGGTCTATTGGGTCCCGTGGAGGGCTACCTTACCGACCGGCTGGGCACGCGGCGCATGGTGCTGATCGGCCTATCGGTGCTGAGCGCCGGCCTGTTCATGTTCTCCGGCATTCAGAACCTGTGGATGTTCTACCTGGCGTTCATGGTCATGGCCCTTGGCCAGGGACTTGGTGGCGGGATACCGCTGTTTACGGCCATAAATAACTGGTTTGTCCGCAGGAGGGCCACCGCCATGGGCTGGGCGGAACTGGGCAGCCGCGTCGGAGGCCTGGCACTGGTGCCCGTAATAGCCTGGGCGGTGGACCCGGATATACACCCCTCCGGCTGGAGGGTGGCCGCCGCTATTGTTGCGGCGGCCAGTGTGGTGGCGGCCATGTCCATCCCCCGGCTTATCCGTAACCGCCCGGAAGACTACGGGCAAAGCCCCGATGGGGATGAGGTGGCCCCACCCCAGGTCACGGCAGCAGGCGCGCGCCCGAGCCTTAGGGACCAGGAGGCCGATTTCACGCTACGGCAGGCTTTACGGACCTCTGCCTTCTGGTATATAAGTCTGGGCCATGCCTTCCTAAACGTGCTGATGATAAGCGTCCTGGCACACATGCCCCTCATGCTCAGCGACGAAGGCCTCAGCTTGCGCACAACTGGCTGGATTCTAACAGCCTACGCGGCTGCCTCGACGGTGTTTCAGGTGCTTGGGGGCTACATAGGGGACCGGGTCCCCAAAAACCTGGCCATCTTCGTGTTCGCTTGCTTCATGTCCGGGTCCGTCATGGCCATCACCCTGGCCGATGGGCTGCCAATGGCCTTCGTTTTCGCCGTAGCCTTCGGCATCGGCGTGGGTGGACGGGCGCCCCTCACCATCGCCATCCGAGGAGACTACTTCGGGAGGAAGGCCTTTGCCAGAATATTGGGTTTGTCCATGGTGCCCATGAACGCGTTGCTTGTGGCCGGACCTCTACTCACGGGCGTTTATCGAGACCACTGGGGCAGCTACGTTCTTCCCTTCAATGTCCTAGCCGGCATCTGCTTTCTGGGTGGGGTACTCTTCCTGCTGGCGAAGAAGCCGACCCTTTCCCCTGGCCCCACCCGGCCCTGACCAAGCCGAACGTGCGGCATAATGGGGCTGGAACCCATGGGCCAAAAACCGTTGATAGACCACCAGTCGCGGCCGCCAGGAACTCCAACACAGAAAAATGGAGCGGAAGATGGCATTCGAGGTAGAACGTCCCGACCCATTCCTGGGGGTTTGTCGGCAATTTGGTCGGCAAAATTCATAGCTGGCCCAGATCCCTGCGAGCTCAGCCATCGTGAGCGCCGCCAGAGCCTTATCCTGGAGATCCCTCACCTGGTCCAGGAGATTATCTGCGTGTCCCGCGCGACAGTAGTCGCATCAGGCGACAGGCAGCTCCCGGCCCGAATCCGACGCCTGCTTGATCGTATCAATGAAGCGATGCAGGTCAACCGCGGTATCGAACGTCGGCAGGCGGCTCTGCCCGGTCCGGATCACTTCGGCGAACAGGGCATACATCTGCCCGATGTTGAACGGATCGCCACGGGGGAAGTCGGCCGGGACATAAACAAAACGATCTGGGATGGCCAGATCACTCAACTCGTGGCTGCCCCGTGCACCTTGCACCCGTAGCATCTCACCGCGCTGAGACGAGACACTCCCCGTGGTGACCAGCGTGCCTTCCCGCCCATAGATCTCCATTCGAAAGCCGCTGCCGGCCCAGGGGACAGCTGCGACATGGACCGACGCCGACGCGCCGCTCTCTAGCTGTCCGCTGACTCTCACGTTGTCCGGGGAGGTGACCTCCACCAACTGTTTCGTATCGGTCTCGTACCATTGCTGTACCTGGGTCGTGACCATGCACGCCACCCGGGTGAAGTTACCCACCACAAAGCGCAAGGCGTCAATGACGTGCCCGTTGGCGATGGTCAGGGTGTTCGCGCCGAGGCTGGCATCGCGCTGCCAAGTGCCGCTGGAAGGGCGTTCCAAAGGGCCGTCACGCATGGTGGTGACATGACAGGTCAGCACTTCGCCCACATAGCCAGCTTCGATCTGTTCCTTGATATACAGCAATGCGGGACTGACCCGCGATTGCAGGCCGACCGCGGTCTGCACCCCTTTGGCCCGGGCCAGAGTTGCCAGCTCTTCGGCTTCTGCGGTAGTCCGGCCCAGTGGCCACTCGGTGAAGACGTGCTTGCCGGCTTCGATGGCGGCCTTCGTTGGCTCATAGTGCGATGGTACCCGCACGACCACGGCCACCGCGTCGATCTCTGGCGACGCCACCATTGACCGGAAATCGTGGAAGGCGAGCTTTGCGCCAAACGCTTGGCGCGCCTCTTCCGCGCTCTCAGGCCTGGTGGTGCAAACCGCGGTAAGCTCGACATCCGGACTGGCAAGTAGCGCCGGGAGGTGCGACTGGGATGACCAGGTCGAGCGAACGTTAGCTCCCACAAACCCCAAGCGAATCTTGTTTGCCATGACGCATGCTCCTCGGAGTAGTGGCATCCTGCATGATTCTAGAGATGGTAGCGGGCATGACCCACGCCCTTGTAGCGTGTCGTAGCCCCACGCCGCCATCGATAGAACGCGAAGGGCCTATAGCGCCGTCTCAACTGGCAGCTGCCACGGGTTGATGTGCCCGGAGAAATTCACGCACCTGGTTAATTGTCCTGGCGAGCACGTCCTTTTGCTCTTTCCAGGGATATACCGTCACCTCGGCTTTAGGCGCTAACGCCGCTAACTCCATGGCGGCCTCGTACGAGTGCGATGGTGTGTCGTCAGGCATGATCAGCATCGGCGTCTGGCACGAACGCGCGAAGTCGCGAGATACGCTGTACGCGAAGTCCGGCGGGACGCGGTAAAGGTTGTGCAGGTATGCTTCGCAAGTCTCCATGGTCACATCAGGCCGCCGGGCGCACAGCTCGGGTGCCCAGTCATCACGACCAGAGTCGTACATAGAATCAGGGAATTTCGTGTTGTGCCCAACCGGCTGGCAGAGCACGGCGGCCACGACGCGTTCGGGAGCCCGTTCCATAAGCTTGAGTGCAAACGGGCCACCGATGCAATAGCCCATGAAGTAGAACTCCCGTATGCCGAGGTGGTCCGTCAGCCCCAGTTGGTCATCGGCGAAGGCTCCCCACGGGTCGTCAACCGGGATCGGCCCGCTGGACTCGCCGCCGTTGGCGTTGCGCTGGTCCATCGTAATGCAGCGGAAGTCGTTCTTGAACTCCTCCATCGCGTTGAAGACCTGGCCAGGCCACTTGCTGATCAGGGAGTTCAAGCCTCCGCCGGGGGTGAGCAGAAGCGGGAACCCAGACCCGACCTCCTCATAATGGATGCGGACGTCGCCTTTGGTATAACACGGCATAGCGGTTACTCCTTATTTAGTAGTGCGTCCCGCGTGCGTGTGCGCTTCGGCGTCAAAGCACCCCGCCCTGGTGTTCTGCTATCCGGGATTCCCGGTACAATGTGCCCAGAGCCTTCAGCGGGTCCTCAGCGCGACAGACCGAGTATGTGTCCCCCATGGATACCTGTCAACTCTAAGCCTCCACCTGCACAACTGTTCGAAGTCAGAAGTCAGCGAATGGAGACCCATGTTGTGCGTATTTGCGTACGGCGGCTTGGTGTCTTTAGGAAGCAATGTGCGGTAGTGCCAAGAGTCTCTATGGAGTGCAGAAGTTGGGGGCAGGAGCCTAGCCCATCTGTGTCTCACTTTTTTGGGGATCGAAGCCGAATTTCGTAATTCCAAAAAAAACCAAGGTAGCCAAACGAAGTAAGGATATTACGGCGGATTCAGGACGGTCCCCCCTCGAGTCAGTGCCAAGTTACTGGCAGAGATTGTGGTCCCTGCCGTGCCTTTTGGCAGGCCTACTCGGACGGTGAGGTGGGGCCCATTTGGCGTAGTTGCGGAAGGAACCAGTTTAGAAGTCCTGCTACACCCAAAAGTATCGCGGCAGGAAGGACCACCCAGTAGTAACTGCCGGTCCGGTCGAACACCCAGCCCGAGTAGAGAGGGGCGCCGAAAGACATCAGGTTGATCACCATGAGCATTCCTCCCCTGAGTGTGCCGTAGTATCTACGACCGAACTGGTCTGCCAAGATCGCAAAGTTTAGGGCCCAGGAGCCCTCGTTCGTCGCCCAAAGGGCCAACAGCAACGCCATCTGCCATACTTCGACCCTTTCCAGCAGGACCAGGAGAACCATGGCCAAAGTGCCGAGAAAGGCTGGGGTAGCCGCGATACGAGTTTTGGACCATCGGTCTCCCGCCCATCCCATTACCGGTAGGGTGATTAGCCAGACGAATGCAAACCCCCCTATCAAGAGCCCGGCTGTCGCCTCGTCGAGGCCTTTCCAGGTCATGATCGCCACCAGATGTACACCTGTTGCCATAAAAACTGTGGCCCGCAAACCACAGCTCAGGCACAGCATCCAGTAGGTGTGGGTTCGCAGCGCCTCGCGAACCCCGAACTCCAGAGGGGCAAGCTCAGGTGCTGAATGTGTTCCCTCCTGGTCGGCCTGTACCGGTGTGGAGACACCGTCGGGTTGGAGACCCCTCGACTCCGGGGTTCGATACAATCGCGTGGCCAGGGGGAGAGCTACCACCCAGGTGGCAATCCCGGCGACAAAGGCGGTATCACGCCAGCCAACGGTGTTCACGCCCAGGGCTAGCAGTGGCGTTAGCACGACTCCACCGAAGGCGAAACCCATGTAGGCCATCGCCATCGCCAGGCCTCGCTTTCTGGTGAACCACCGGCCGGTTGCCGTGGTGGTAGGGGCATCGAAGGACATCATGCCCGGGCTCACGAGGCACAGGAAGACGATCATGAATAGTGTGTAGGTGTTGACCCATCTGAGAAGGAGCAATCCCAGACCTCCCACAACTGCGGCGAAGAAGAGGACCTTGGCTGGACCCATGCGGTCCACCAACAGCCCGACAAAAGGACTCTGAAAAATACCCACGATTCCCCGGAGGGTGAAGGGAAGGGAGGCGGCAGACCGGCTGATAGCCAGGTCCCTGCTGATTGGGAGGAAGAACACGGAGAACCCAAGCCAGTAAAATCCAGCGCTCAGGGCATTGACGACGAAGCTTATAACGACGATCCACCAGCCGTAGAAGACGTTCTTGAACCGGGGGATCAAGGTGTCCCTCCCTCACTTATACCGAATTAGTGCAAATGTAATCTACACGATCACTGTAGACTTTGGCATCACTGCCGAAGAGTACAACAGTGTTGAGAGGAAGCCCACGCCTTGGGAAGATAGCAGATGTGCTGTCGTCCTCGTGATGAGCGTAGTAGTCGGTATAGCCACAGGACTTGCTATCGGTGCGGAAGGTGGCCTTGGGTTTTCTTTTCTTACCTTGATTGGAGCGGGCCTCGCAACAGGCGCAGTTCAGGAAGTCATGCCAGCGCCATCGGTTGCTACTTCCGCGATCCGGAGAACAACCCGACCGAAGTGTTCTGGCTGACCGGACATACGTCATGGGCCCAGATCGGCATTCCGACCGACATCGTCCAGCCGGACGAAGCGGTCATGGCCGACATGGACCGGTCCTTTGAGGTGGCCCAAAACTTCAAGTTGCGCAAGGCGCCTAGCCCGGAAACGGTGGAGGTCATTCGCGAAGTGAATACAGCTGCGGTGGCGAGCCGGTAAACCCGCGCGTCAAGAGGCGACCGAACACCAAAGCTTATCCGACATCGGTGAATCTTGCGGATCGCTAAGGAGCGTTGGTCCCGTACCGCCCATGGCGTTTACCAAGATGGGAATCACGAATGCGCAAAGAGGCGCACCAGGCTTTCTGACTTAGCCGAGGTGTTTATTGATGAACGCGCCCATCTCCTCGAGCGATTGTTCTGCGACCTGAGAAGAGAGATCGCGGAGTACGCCTTCACCCTCCTCCTCGAAGATGGTCACGTCGATCTGGCCGCCAGCCTTGCGGTACTGTGAGATGAACTCGTCGAAATCCGGGCGCGGATGCGAATCTTCGTAGCTGCGGCGAAGGGCCAGCGTGGGCGGCAGGGCCGTCTTCTCTCCACGCTCAAGGATGCGCGCCGGGGCCCCCTCGGCCATGGCCTCTTCCGTACCCCAGTACTGATCATGCATAGGGGGTATCCGCTCGCCCATACCTGGGGGTGGCGTGCAATCCGACCGCAGGCCTTTCGCATAGAAATAGCGACCCAGCGGATCGATCACGGGAGAGACCATAATCACGCAGGCCACGGCGCCATCAACCGCCGCGGCGCCGGCCGGCGATGGCAGAGCGGCGTAGCGGAGATCGTTCGGGCGCATGCCGAGCAGCATGGCTTGGTGGGCGCCACTGGAAGTGCCCATGACGCCGATGCCGTCCGGATTGCCATTCCACGACGCAGCCTGCGTCTTAGCCCAACGGACTGCGTAGTGGATGTCGGCCACAGAGGCCGGATAGGGTGCTTGCGTACGAAAATCCAATGCCGCCACAATCACACCAGTCTTAGCCAGCGCTTCGTTGGCTGCGTCGCCGTCCTCACGAGCTCCCATGACCCAAGCCCCGCCATGCACTTCAAGCATGATCGGGAACGGTCCACTGCCCTTGGGCTTGAAGAGACGCGCTAATAGGGGCGTGTCTCCGTGACGCAGGTATTCCACGTCCGCGATGTCAACATCATACGTTTGCGTACTGGTAGCCATTCAATACTCCTTTTTCCTAATTAGGTCATAGGATATGAGCCTAGATTACAGGCTAGGTGCCCCACCGTCAATGAGTATCGTTGCCTCACAATTCCTGTTGTCGATCGTGGCATGACCAGCAGCGGCGATTCAGACAAACGCTTGTTCACCGAAGATGAAATTAAGTCATTGGTGATATCAGAATTCGTTACGTGTTTCACAGAATGGCTTACACGGCCTCTTCCATGGTCAAAAGGACCTTGGTCTTAACCGAGCTGACGGCACCGCCGGCACTGATAGCTCTCTTCAATCTCTCCCCTGATGCCCATAAAGTTATCACGGAATACCTGGAAGGGAATAACTCAGTCTACCACTGCCCCCCCCGGCTTCCTTTAGCGCCTGAAGCCCACCCTTAATAGTGTCTTCATGAATCTGAATGAACTGCTGCTGCACGAGCACCCTGTGGCCAATGGCCCGCTCCCGCAACTCCCCGGTCAGCTTACCCCAGTAGCTTCAGGTTGCCCCGGGCCTCTCTGATGCTGCGACAGGGGATACCTCACAAGGTAGTCCAGGAACGCTTGGGCCACGCCAGGGTGGGGACAACCCCGGACATCTACAGCCACGTCTCACCTAAGGATGCAAAAGGAGGCAGCGCTGCGCTTCCAGGAGGCGATGGCCGAGGCAAGGGCGCCGGTGAAGGCCATGAAGCCAGTGCTTCCTGACCAGAGCGAGGAGGTCCAGGCTTCATGACTGCCCGAACCTGGCTCCAAGCCCAAACTGGTGTCAGATGGGGAAAGATAAGGCCCCAGGGCGTCCCTGGGACCTTATCTTCAAATCTAAGTTATGGAGCGGAAGATGGGATTCAGCACCTAAGCTCATTTCAAAGCTAAATCGGCTCTGTTCTAAGCTGCGCCTACCACCTTTCATACCACAGTCTGCGTGAGCGCTCCTGAATTCAGCACCTAGCCAATTCCCCTAAAGCGTCCCCGCCGCCCACCGCACCTCGCCGATGATCTTCATGTCGTCAGACCAAGGGATTGACGGCCATTCTGGGTTGTCTCTCAGCAAGAGCCAGCGCCTTTCTTGGTCCCTGCCAATGCGCCTGACAAGGAGTTCGTCGTTCGCCTGCACCATGAAGATGCGCCCTGGCCGCCGACGCGTACGGTTGCGGTCCACTAGAATCGAGCAATCCTCCATCAAAGTGGGTTCCATCCCTTTACCTGTTACCCGGCAGATAAACGCTCGCTTCGGGTCTATCGAGAGTTTGTCCAGCCAACTGTTCTTGAACCAAGCTACTGACCGCACTTTCGCGTCATCGACGATTGTTCGCATCGTGCCTTTCTCTCCAGCCCTCACCACAACCTCCTCTGCATCCAGACTACCTCCGACGGGACCGTCTCCTTACCCGCCCTCTACTCTCAGAAGTATGTTAGAGCCGATCCGGAGCGTCTTAGGGTCCGGCTTCCCGGAAGCGCCAAGCGTGCCATCTTGACGATAATATCGGTGGACAGCAGCTTGGACTCTCCCCTTTTCGTCGAAGTACCTGATATACTGAGAGTGAGTACAGTAAGGCTCCCCTATTCGCCCAGGTTGCTTAAGGTGGTTCGATCTGACGACATCCTCTTTGAGTCTGCCGGCAGCTATATCCTTCGCAACCTGGCTCTGGTTGAAGAGTTCCTGTATCCGCCCTGCTGGCTGATAGATGACGGTGTCTTCATTTGGATGAGGTGTTGTCATGAACTCCCTTTATGTCAAACTTGCAGAACAGGTTAGGCGTTACCTCAACGGCGAGGTGAGCGCTGGTACACTTGATCTGTGGGTGATCGAGCGCCTACAGGTGTTGCTCGATTCTGGAGATAAGCAAGCAATCGCGCTGGCTAATACGGTAGACGGCGGCTTAGTCCAGCTCCAGGAGGGCGCCATCACCAAAGCAGAATTGAACGAAGAGCTTCGTGCTCTGGTTGATCGGCGGCCCATCTTCCACATAGCGGAGATGGAAATCATCTTTCCCGGCGCTCCTCCTCCACCCGCCACGCCACACAAAATCCGATGGAAGGCTTCCGCACAACCACAATCGAAAGACATTAGTCCTCAATTGACGATTGGTGTCGATAAGTCACCTCAAACGGTATCTTTGTGGCCAAGGCATCGTTGAGATACACCCCATACCAGTAGAACCCAGGCTCCTCAAAAAGCTGTCGAGACCGTATCACATAGGTATGGCTCTGCGTGTTCGTAAAATCGGCAACGAAGGCGTTCACCTTCCCTTTCTGTCCAGAAGGGTTCTCGGGGATCATCCTGACTTCCACTTCTTCACCCCTGTTGGCCTCGGACTTAATGGCGAGAACCATAGTGAATTCCGCAACAAACGATGGCATTACCTGTGGAGTATCAGTATCAGTCCCTTCGACCACAAATTCGTCGGTGACCCGAATGATTGATACCGTGCCGTCTGCTTCTTGCAAAGCTCGCTCGCAAATGCAAGCCAAGGTCACATAGAGACCACTCTCAGGGGGATGCATAGGCGCCGTATCCGTCATTCCCTGTCTCCTGTCCTCAAATCAACTTCCCCTGCATCCAGACAAACCCGTCCTCGGGTTCTTCCCTAAATTGCAGCCGAAGTTCGGCTAACTTCTCGTCAACCCGGTACTGGCGGGCCACCTCTCCAACGCTCAAGCCAAGGGTCTCTTCTCGTTTGATCTAGTGATACACTATCGATATGCTCTCGGATGATCTCATCCAGGAACAAGCCTATTTGGTGTCGCGCGGGGTACGTCCGCTGGCTCTACTGGAATCCGTCAGTCTTGAACCTGCGGAGATGGTTAACACGTTTGTGCGACTCAGCCAAGTCGCAGTGGACCCTGCCATCCCCTTCGTGCTGCCTCGCAGGGATATGGATTGCGCCATGACAGGATTCGCCGCTGCTCCATGGGTGATTGAGCTTCTCCAGTGGTCCTACGACCATGCCCCTCTTCGACAGCACCACCGCATTATCGGACTGTTGTTGGGCTACTCCGTCAGCGCCATAGCCGAGCACGACTCCCGTGAGTTCGCGGGTCGGCCTAAGGAGCAATCCAGGTCCACACAACAGCCCGCTTGCAATAGGAGCACGGAGTAAACGTATCGCCCTTGCCGAATCGATGCGTATGGCCGCAGTCACCCTGGTAAAGCCCCGACTACTGGCAAGTCTCCCCTGTTCTGGGCATAGCTCCACTCCTTTCCAGGCCCGCTACTCCTAAAACGTCCTCGCCGCCCACCGCACCTCGCCTATGGCCTCGGCGCTGTGGTACAATAGTTCTACTCCTATGGAACTCCGTAAATCACAAAGGGGGGGATCAAATGCTGCCCAATGCCTACTTCAAAATGGAATGGATCGCGCTCCAAAGAGAAGATGCCCGGCAACTTGTTGCTTCGCTGGAGACTAGAGAGGCTTGCGAATTCATAGCTTCTCTTTTGATTGACATAGCGCGCAGACCTAGCCCGTCGCCACATCCCGATCAGGGTCGCTCAGGCTGTTCGCCATGCGGCGTAACTTCAGCGCAAGCACCTGACGAGCTTGGTGGACAGCGGCATCACAACTCTCGAGATTTCGGGGGA
This sequence comes from Dehalococcoidia bacterium, assembly GCA_965247295.1. Classification (GTDB taxonomy): domain Bacteria; phylum Chloroflexota; class Dehalococcoidia; order Lucifugimonadales; family JAGWBF01; genus CBDFGQ01. Next base: position 4,730 of record CBDFGQ010000001.1, on the reverse strand, counting down.
CTGTCTCGACCATGGTGGCGGTAGCTCCTGTTGATTGTTGAATCCGAAACGATACTTCGATTCGATCTTCGAACAATTCAATTTTGCTGACAGCTATCTCACTTTGGGGCATCTTGCCTCCTTCAGACTCTTAGTTTTCCCTAGAACGTCCTCGCTGACCATCGGACCTCGCCGCTATTCTCAAAGTCGGAGGATGGTACAATCGTTCCATATCTATGCATGGACTACACAAATCCAGAAAGGGATCATAATTATGGCAGCCTTCAACCAGGAGGCAGGAGATCAGGGTCGATGTCTTCCACAAACTCCGTCAGGCTACGAAGAAGCCAAACCTGTAGAAGAGCAATCATGTTGTGCTCGTCCCGAGTCAGTCGAGGATGGTCCTCATGCAGGATTGACCGATGATAATTCATGCCTTCGACAAGAATTTCTAGATCAGTGTGAGACCGCACTAGTCCACTTCTTATCAAAGCTGCGGCCACGACTACGGGAAAGGCGGCGCTGACTTCAGGAGTCATCCACCTCATTGGCGTTATGCCTGGTAGGTGATCCAACTCTGTTCACTCCCCTAAAACGTCCTCGCCGCCCACCGCACCTCGCCAATGATGCTCTCGGTGGTGTAAACTGATAGGAAGGTTGCAACCGACTATATGTACCAAGCCTCAAGCCATTTGGTTGTCCCACAGGATGGGCAGGAAGGATAGGACCCATGTTCGATTGCCATGACATCGCAACGAATACAGACGAACTCCATAACAGGGCTCCTATTCCCATCACCCTTGCGGAGTTTCGGGCTCTGAGCCAATCGGAACGTGATTCTCTCAAGCTCGTCCAGGAAGTCATTTCTGAAAACTCTGCCCGGCTCACTGCCCCAACTGGCGCGCAAGTCCGCGAGCGTACCCTTAAAGATGTCGTAGAGTAACTCGCGTTGCTCATCGGTCAGGTAATCCACGGCTTTCCACAAGACCGAACGGGTAGCATAAAGACTACCTGGGTCCGGTCGGGATACCTCGCTGCTCAAGGCCCTCTCCTCCCCTAAAACGTCACCGCCGACCCCCGCACCTCGCCGATGATCTCGGTGGCGTTGGCAACTCAGGCTTGTCAGCCATCATTCACCCCTGGGATCACCGCGATGTAGACACAGCGGCAACGGCCACCGTGCGGATTCTCGTCGCCACCGTCGGTACAGTGAGGACCGGGGATGGGCATCTGTTCCAAGGCATCTTCAACGCTGTAGACCTTGCCGTCCAACGATGCGCAATAGTCGCAGACTCTTTCATCTTGGGCCGACTGCACCTTGGCGCTAGGTACGCCTGATTCGCAGAAACGGATCAACCCTGCACGTCTAGCCTCAATCGAGATGTGGCGATGAGGGCGGCCCTCGTTAAAAAGGATGCGCGCCTGTTGCTGGTAGGCTCCCTGAAGGGAGCCCCAATTACCTTCCTGCATTGCCCCTTGTATCGTCTGGCTAAGGTCTTTCCACTCTTGGTCGTGCCGCACTTTCTCTAATTTCGCGGACTGAGCGGCGGTCACCAGGTATCGTTTGCGCTCCACGTGGTCGGTGCGGGTATGAATAGTCTCACCGCAATCTCTGCACTTCTTGCGACGCTTCGGTGGCGGGTCTTGAATGACTCCGCAATAGGGGCAGGCAGGGCTGACTAGATCGATGGGGCCAGAACTTTGGGGCAAGTCAGCAAACGTGGTGACATTCGACTGAGTAGTCTGACCTTCTCCGCCTGAGGAACGGCCCTGTTCCGGCCCTTCCGGTCGGGGAAACAAAGCATCACGCAACCAGCGAAGCATTACGAAAACGTCCTCGCCGCCCAGCGCACTTCGCCGATGATCTCCGTGCCTGGGGGCATGGGCGTAATCCGCCAGTCAGGATTGTCGCTCAATATCTCCCAGCGGCCCATCTCATCCCTGTCTAGACGCTTGACCACTAGGCCCTCCTCGGTCCGCATCACGTAGATTCGATCCTCGTGCGGCTCCCTGCGGTTGCGATCCACGAGGATCGAGCAGCCGTCGGGCAGCGTAGGCTCCATAGATGCTCCCCGGACGCTGATGATGTTGCTTTGCTCCGGGTCGATGGAGTGGCTTAGCAGCCAATCGTTGCGGAACCACAGGCGTCCAACCACCGTCTCGTCGTAAACCTCCGCCCTTCCGCCAGTCGCAGCGGGCAGCCGAGTTGAATGCATAATCTCATGCTCGCTCTACATACGACTCACTTCGGCACCACATGCCTTAGCAGCTCTGAGACGAACTGCTGGCCGCTCAGATCCTCGGCAGGCTCAGTGTAGTTATTCCGGTTCTCAATAGCATCCCTGTTAGCCATGAGAAAGCACGCGGCGCTGTATTTCCGTTCTAGAACGAGCTTCCTGCAGAATATCTCGTATCTTTGTGCGTAAGATGCGTCACGAAACTCTGGGAGCACCTTGAAGTGAGGTTCAGGGGTGCGAATTGGGCGATGCGTCGCGGGACAGTCCTCAAGTAGGAACAAGTAGCCTAGCCACGGTTGTGGCGACCCAACGAAAGCCCCCTCCCGATAAGCGGTCCAGAGGTCCAGTGCGCTTCCCATAGCTTCTTCCGTTCGGTTGTTGAAGTTGTTACCGAACGAGGGAGCTGCTTGAGCCTTGAGTTCTACAGCCGCCATCAATCGACCGTCTCGAACAACCAGCAAGTCCCACTCCTTCGTAGGACGATAGAAACCTGGGAGCTGGAGCCTTCCTGTCTTATGTAGTTGGCAGTTCGTAAAGATATCGGTAGTGGGAACGCCGTTGTTGACCATCAGTGTCACGAAGGAAGACAGGAAGCCATCCAAGTGTTTCCCACCTCGAACGCTTCGACCTTGACCCTCGCCGGCGCGGGCGCTAACCCCCTGACTCTCACGCGCGGCCCAGAAGTGGCGGACAGCGCCAGCGAAGAAAGAAGGGGCTATGTCGATTCGCTCAGGCAAGACTGAAGGGAAGGGGTCTGGTCTTCCCGAGCAAGCGCTGATACGCCATACGGGAGTAGGAGGGGTCTACTTCGATTCCAATGCTGTTCCTACCAAGTCTCTCCGCAACGACATTGCTGGTGCCCGTCCCCATGAAGGGGTCGAGCACCGTGTCCCCCACGAAGGAGAACATTCTGATCAGCCGTTCAGCCAGCGACTCGGGAAACGGAGCTGGGTGGTTTCGAGTGGACGCCCCCCCCAGGGTCCAGATTTGTTGGAAGCACTTCTGATGAAGTTCGATTGGGAGCACCGAGAGGACTCTGGCGGCTAAGCTAGGCTTCCGATATCCTCCTGGCTTGCGCTGGAACAGGATGTACTCGATGTCATTCTTAATCACGGCGTTCGGCTCGTAGGGCTTCCCCATAAAGCTCGAACCGTTGGCCACTTCGAGACTGGCGTTGGCGATCTTGTGCCAAATGATCGGAGCTAGGTTGTCGTATCCAAGTAGACGGCAGCGTTCCTGAATGCTGGCGTGTAGAGGGACCACGCGATGGCGCCCAGACTTGCGTCGAGACAGGCAGACGTCCCCTACGACGATCACCAAGCGGCCGCCGGGCACCAGGGTACGCCTGACCCCGTCCCAGACAACGTCTATCGCGTCTAGGAACTCTTCGTAATCGTCGACATGCCCAAGCTGATCGGGGTGCTCCTTGTATTCCTTTAGGGTCCAGTATGGAGGTGAAGTGATAGCCAGGTGCACCGATTGGTCCGGGATCTCTCCAATGACGTTCCTGGAATCACCCAGCAGAAGTTGGTGGGAGGTCGGAAGTTGGCTCAGTACCTCCTCGATCTGGGAAATTGCGTTGGGATCCTTGGCGATGGCAGGGATGGAGCGCTGTTTGTCCCTTCTGGCAAGCTCCATGAGATGCCGTGGAACTAGCTCCTCAAGGTCAGACACCGGTATTGGTCCGGTCGTCGCCTGTCCCGCTTCCATAGCGACTTTCACCTGAACACTGAGTCCGGTATCACGGCTTTTGTCTCCTCCACAGTCCCCTCCCCCTACACCGTTACCCCGTACCACCGCACCTCGCCTATAACCTCGGTGTTGCCCGACCAAGGCACCGGCGGCCACGCTGGATGCTCGCTCTCGATCTGCCAGTTTCCCTCAGCATCCTTCCCAGCACGCTTGACCACCAGGCCGTCTTCGGTGCGTAGGACGAAGACACGCCCTTCCCGCCGACGCTTCCGTCCCTGGCTTCGGTCCACCAAAATCGAGCACCCACTAGGCAGGATGGGTTCCATCGACTCGCCGCTCACGCTGATGATGCTGCACTGCTTGGGGTCTATGGCGTGACGGTCTAACCAGTCGCGGCGGAACCATAGCCTCCCCACCACTGTTTCGTCGAAGACCACCGCTCCCCCACCAGCAGCCGCAGCCACCTCGTTCACATCCACCGGGTCCCTCATGGGCGACTCACCACCAGCGTCGTAGTCGGCCCTTGATTCGGCGACCGCTGACTGGACGTAGGACTCAAGCCGGTCGAAGCGGGCACTGAAGTCTTGGAGCCTCTCGCCCAGGGAGACTATGACGTCCGACGACTCAGGTGTGGGCTGGGTTGCAGACTCTGGCGCTTCGGCGTTCAGGTGGACCGGGGCCGTTTGGGGTTCGTCTTCCTCACCAAAGAACCACTCCACGGACTTGCCGTAGATCGTAGCGAGCATATTAAGGGCCAGCGTTGACGGGCGGACGCGGCCAGTCTCGTAGCCGGAGATCGTGTTTCGATACACGCCGGCCCGT